>NZ_CP175770.1:0-2542568 GCF_046097255.1 Corynebacterium tuberculostearicum | reverse complement strand
CGCTGTGCTATCTGCAGGCGGCTTTCGCGACTTTCGTCCATATAAACCACCAAAACCGTCGACGAAATCGGTGGTTTATATGGACGAGAATCTTGATTCAGCGGGGAGGGCTAAAATTTTCAGCCTAGTAGGAAAGGTAGCGCTATTGAGCCGACTAGAACCAGAAGCGTGATGATGAGGAATGCCTTGGCCTGCCAGCGGGCGAAGTTGAACGACATGCCGGTGCCGAAGCGCTTATCCACTAGTACCGCCGGATCCTCCGGGTTGTAGTACATAACGCCCCATTTATAGAGGTGGTCATTGTCCGGTGATTCTTTGTCTTCATCGGGAAAGCGGATTCCACGCAGTTGCTCGGATAATTGAGATTGCTTGTAGAGAAGAAGCGCAACCAGTCCGATGCTGCCACCGATGGTAAGCACCAACATCGTGATAATGGCGGCGCCATTAAACCGCTGAAATTGCGGTACAGGGCCGGTTACTTGCGTGAAGGCCATGCCGGCACACATGAGCAGGGTGAGAACTCCCATGACGGTATTCGTGAAGGCGAGGTTGGCCTCGTTGCGCAGCCGAGCTTTAATGCTGCGTTCTGAACGTGGGGATACCTCACTATGTGCGATAAAAGAGCAGATGATGGCGAAAAGTAAGAGCGTTCCTAAGGTGATGAAGGAGATAGAAAATACGCTGCCGATATTCTTTTCGCTCCAATTATCCGCCTCCATGGAAGAATTCCAGTGCACTGGAACGGGGTCAGGAATATCGGACCAGTGGGAAGCGACGATGATGGCACCAGCCGCGATACACAACAGCGAGGCGAGCATTGTTATCCACGGAAAAGTCGGCGTGGGGATGCCTGCGAATTCGGGTGTGCCATTGGCGGTGGTGGAAACACGAGCAGCGATGGTGGTTTCGACCTCGTCGAACCAATCGCCGGTCTTTTTCGCCGCGATGATGCGGCGGCGTTGAGAGATGTAGGCCCACAAGCCGCCGAGCGTTACCAAGAGGGACGGTACAGCGGCGAGGAGGGGCACTTTCCAGGCAAAGAGGGACAGGATTGTTGCCGCGATGCCGCAGCCCCAAGTACGGACCTTGTATCCAGCAAGGGCGGAGGTAACTGCACTATCGGAAAGGTAGGCCTTTGGCACGCGCACACCGAGCGGTGTGCCGGGCGAGGCAAGGGAAGGGGCTTTGGCCATAATCCAAGTAATTGCGAGAGTTGTGGCGGCCATTAAAAGGGCGAAAATCATGAGGATACTTCCAAGTGTTTAAGAGTGGAGCTGAGGTGGGTGTGGAGCTCATCTGGGCTAAAGCCTTGGGCACGGGCGAGCGCGACTACTCGGCCTAATTGCTCAGCTAGTTGCCTTTCTTGAGCCTCGGTGTGAGCGCCGGGTCTGACGATGGAGCCGGAACGCCCGGCAGTTTCAACGAGGCCGTCAGAGACCAAGAGGTCGTACGCCTTCTTTACGGTGGCTGGGTTGATGCCTATGTCTTTGGCGACGCGGCGGACAGGGTCTAGCTTGTCGCCATCAGAGAGCTGGCCGCGAGCTATGGCCAGTACTAATTCATCGTGGATTTGTTGGAAGACGGGGACATCTGAATCGGGGTTGAGGTTAATGAACATCTGTCACCTCCAATCTTTATTCTATATTACTTATAGTAACACAAACTGTGTTATGTGAAGTAATACAGAACAAAGCTCAAAAGAAATCCCCAGGTATGTGCAACTTATTGAAGTGACGTACCTGGGGAAAGCGCAGGGCGACTAGAAAAAGAGGATTACAGCTATGGCCGCAATGCCGTAGCCACCGCGCAGGAAGTAACCGAAGACTTCGGGGGAGAACGAAGCACCGAAGCCACCGGTGTCGATGATGTTCATGGTGGTCACCCGCGCCGGGCGGGAGCGCTTGAAGGAGGCGTAGGTAAGTCCTAAACAGCACGCGGCGAGTACGAGTACAGGCAGCTTCCACACGGCGGCGATGAAGGTGGTACCGAGAACGGCGGCACCGGCTGTCGCGGTCAATGGAAGACCCCAGTCAGGCCAGGTTCCGTCGATGATGCGGCCAAAGGATGCGGCGCGGCCGGTGGCGGCGCCGACGATGGTCCATGCGGCAGCGAATCCTATGAGCGCCAGGCTGCCGAGTTGTGGGACGAGGCCTAGGGTGAGGCCGATGACAGCTACCGCGCCGAGCGGGATGTACCAGCGGCGGTATAGGCGTCGGAAAAAGAGACGGCCGGGCGATGTTGTGGCGCGCGAGCTGGGGCGCAGGCGCGCCGACTGGGAGGCAATGGCATCGGCAGAAACCTCAGAATCCAGCAGTCCAAAGGAGGACGAGCCGACGGCACGGGTGCGGCCCGAGCGAAGAAGTGAGGCGAGGTCGAAGGAACGCCAGCCGAGCGCTATGCGCAGCAAGGGGAGGGCCATCGCCGCATAGAGCGGAAGGCGCAGCGACGTACACAGGGCGAGGCCGAGGAGGCTCACGCCGGCGAGCTGGGCAATGGACAGCTTATCGACGCCCCGCATACGCCCCCGCGGCCTATCCACATAGACCCACCGGCTGAGCGAAAGGCTGCGCAGCGGATAGAGCGCTTCAAGAAGAACGATGAGGGCGAGGGAGCCGACCCCAGCGCCGATGGTCGCGGTGGCGGGCAGGGCCGCGGCTGTGCGCTGCGCGAGCGAGGGCAAAACCTCGGCGGCATTCTGCCAAGCGTAAACACTGACGCTCGCGATGAGCGCCGCTATAAAGGCGTAATAGAGGGCTGAGGAGGCTGTGGACAGAAGCTTCATGAAATCTCCACCACCTCGTCGCAGGCATCGAAGATGGCCGGGGAGTGGGAGGCCAGCACTACACAGCGGCCCTCGGCGGCGAGGTGGCGCAGCTCCTCGGCCAAGAAGGCGGTCCAGGTGTGGTCAAGGTGGCGCTCGGGTTCGTCGATAAGCAGGGCCTTGGCCGGCTGATAGAGCTGGGCGGCGAGGTAGACGCGTTGGCGCTGGCCAGAAGAAAGGTCGCTGACCGCGGAGTTCCGGATGGCGTCGTCGATAGCCCAGAGCTCATGGACCTCGGCAAAGTCCACGCCGGAGCGGCGCGAAAGCAGGGTGAAGTGTTCGCCGACGGTGAGGTCGGGCAAGAAGACCGGATCCGAAACTGCGATGACGGAGCCGGCGGCCTCTGCGCTGCCGGGTGCGGCACCGTCGATGGAGACGGTGCCTTTCAGCGGGGCAATTTCGCCACTCAAGGTCTGCAGCAGCGTAGATTTACCCGCACCATTGGGGCCCTTCAAGCCGTATACGCGCCCGGCGTCGAAGGTGCGACTCAGCTGCCCCAAAGCGGTGGAATGTCCATAAGTTGCATCTATTTTCAGCATCGTAGCTAGGTTAGCAGGAGGGCGGCCGAGCATAGGGACGAGCTAGAAGCGGCGGAAGAACTTACCGGGGGTGAGCTCTTCAAATCCGGGCAAGGGCTCAGCGGAAGAGATGCCGGGGGCAGTCTGCTCGGCCGCGAGGTCGATGGCGTTGGCAATAAGCAACTCGCGGGCGGCGGGGTCATCGCTGGAGACGATGAGCTCGGGAATGTCTTCGGGGTCGAAGGGGGTGAGCCAGGTGGCGTCGTCAAGCGGGTGCGCCGAGGGATCGCCCAAGAAAGCTGGGCCTTTGTCGGCGGCGGGGTAGTAGCGCAGGAGCGCGGCGCCGCGGGGAGCAACGGTGGGGTCCTCGTTGGCGGTCATGGGCAGGGCGATGACCCCGCCGTCCACGATGGGGGACCAGTCCGCGATAGAAGAAGGGAAGAGGCTCGCCAGATAGTCGCGGTCCTCTTCCTTGGCCAAGCGCACGCCGAGAGAAGAATCAGTCATTCTTCCAAGGCTAGCGGGGCAGGCTACTTGATTTCCAGCAGTACGCTGCCCTTGGTGGTAGAAGCGCCTGCTTCCACTGCCAAGCCGGTAACGGTGCCGGCCTTATGTGCCTTGACGGGGTTTTCCATCTTCATGGCCTCGAGCACGAGGAGGACCTCGCCCTCGGCGACCTCTTGGCCCTCTTCCACATTGACCTTGATGACCGTGCCCTGCATTGGGGAGGTAACGGCATCGCCGGATACGGCGGCCTTGGCGCCGGAGCCCTTACGCTTCTTCTTGCGTGGGGTTCCATTGGCGCCGAAGGAGGCGGGGAGGGCAACCTCGATGCGGCGGCCGTCGATTTCCACGGTGTGCACCTGGGAAGGCTCTGCGTCGGCGGCTTCGGCATCGGTGGACTCATCGTGGGCGGGAAGCTGGTTATCCCATTCCTCTTCGATCCACTTGGTGTAGACGCCGAAGTTGCCGTCTTCTGCAGCGAAGGCGGGGTCAGCAACGACAGCCTGGTCAAACGGGATAACGGTGGGCAGGCCCTCCACCGTGTACTCGGACAGGGCGCGGGCGGAGCGACGCAGCGCGGTCTCGCGGTCTGGGCCCCAAACGATGAGCTTGGCCAGCATGGAATCGAATTGGCCGCCAATAACGGAGCCCTGGACGACGCCGGAATCAACGCGCACGCCCGGACCTGCTGGCTCGGAGTACTTCACGATGGTGCCAGGGGCTGGCATGAAGTTCGCCGCGGCATCCTCGCCGTTGATGCGGAACTCGAAGGCGTGGCCACGCGGGGTGGGGTCTTCCTTGAGCGAGAGCTCGTGGCCCTCAGCGATACGGAATTGCTCGCGCACGAGATCGAGGCCCGTAGTTTCCTCGGAAACTGGGTGCTCCACCTGCAGGCGGGTATTGACCTCTAGGAAGGAAATGAGGCCGTCGGCGCCCACCAGGTATTCCACGGTGCCTGCGCCGTAGTAACCGGCCTCGCGGCAGATGCGCTTGGCGGACTCGTGGATAGAGGCGCGCTGCTCATCGGTGAGGAAAGGAGCCGGGGCTTCTTCGACCAGCTTTTGGAAGCGGCGCTGCAGGGAGCAATCGCGCGTGCCGACGACGACTACGTTGCCGTGCTTATCCGCCAGCACCTGGGCCTCGACGTGGCGGGCTCGGTCCAGGTAACGCTCTACGAAGCACTCGCCGCGACCGAAGGCGGAGGTTGCCTCACGGGTAGCGGATTCAAAAAGTTCGGGGATCTCCTCTGCGGAGTAGGCCACCTTCATGCCGCGGCCGCCGCCGCCAAAGGCAGCCTTGATGGCTACGGGCAGGCCGTATTCCATGGCGAAAGACTGCACCTCATCGGCGCCCGCTACCGGATCCTTGGTACCCGGTGCCATGGGGGCTTCGGCACGCTCGGCGATGTGCCGCGCGGTAACCTTATCTCCCAAGTCGCGGATGGACTCGGGGGAGGGGCCAATCCAAGTCAGGCCGGCGTCGATGACGGCCTGGGCAAAGTCGGCGTTTTCAGACAAGAAACCATAGCCGGGGTGGATGGCATCGGCGCCGGATTTTTCTGCGGCGTCCAGAATCTTGTCAAAGACGAGGTAGGACTCGGCAGAAGTGGTGCCGCCGAGGGCAAAGGCTTCGTCGGCAAGCGAGGCAAAAGGTGCCTTGGCGTCTGGCTCGGCGTAGACGGCGACGGAGGCAATGCCAGCGTCGCGGGCCGCGCGGATCACGCGAACGGCGATCTCACCGCGGTTCGCCACGAGAACCTTAGAGATCTTTTTGGTTTCTACTGCCACGGCAGCAACCTCCTGAACACATTAGGTTGAATACGCAATCTATTCTTGCACACAAAAACATGAGTTAATTTTCACGCACGCGAGTGGGGATGTTTTTGAACAAAAATAAACCCACATCCCTGCCGGATATGGGTTTATGTGGCGAAACCGAAAAAGTTAACGCTCAATCGGCATTTTCACCATATTGCCCCACTCAGACCACGAACCATCGTAGACCTGCGTCTTTGTGAATCCCAAAAGATGCGTCAACACAAACCAGGTGTGTGCGGCCTGTGCGCCCACGTGGGAGTAGAGGATCGTTGCAGATTCAGGCTCCAACATTCCGTAATTAACCCTGAGCTCCTCGGCCGAGCGGAAGCAGGAGTTGGGATAGTTGGAACGGTCCCACTCGAGGTTGATGGCACCCGGGATGTGACCGTGGCGCATGGTGGTGCCGTAGGCGGAATCGCCATTGGGATCGTGCTCGGTGGCCTCGCCCGCAAACTCTTCTGGGGAGCGGGTATCCACGAGCGCTCCCTCGGACTCGCGCACCTGGTCTACGAAGGCACGCAGGACGGAGTCATCGCGGCTTACCTCGGGGTATTCGGATACGGGGAAGTCCGGCACCATGAAGGAAGTATCGCGTTCCTCGGCCATCCAGGCATTGCGGCCACCATCGAGCAGGCGAACATCCTTGTGGCCAAAGAGGGTAAATACCCACAGGGCGTAGGCGGCCCACCAATTGGACTTATCGCCATAAAGGACAATCGTATCGTCGGCATTAATGCCCTTGTCTCGCATCAAGGCAGTGAACTCTTTGCCATCGATGAAATCGCGAGTAAGTGGGCTCAGTAGTTCCGTGCGGAAGTTGATGCGGGTGGCGGTGGGGATATGGCCAATGTCATAGAGGAGCGAGTCTTCATCGACCTCAATGACGCGCAGGCCCTTGACGCCTAGGCGTGCGGACAGCCACGGTGCAGACACGAGGCGCTCGGGGTGTGCGTATTCCTGAAATGGAGGATAGGGATCAACGTCAGCCACTGTCCGCCTGCCTTTCCGATAAGGGTTAGTATTTCGCTCCCACCACTTTAACCCGAATTTTCCCGTAGTGATCACTCGGGGATCATTCCTGTGGTGTGCGATACAGGGCTCGGCCGGGAAATAGGGGCGCCGGCCGGCGGGGCTAGGCAGAGGGGGCAGTTGGCCGCGCGGGGGAGGAAAAGCTGGGATAAACTACGGATATGGTGCGACAACGTGCTATGAACACCACCTAAGAAGGGAATTGCTAGTGCACAAGGCAATCGTTGTATTTGAGGTAGAGGGCGGCTCCGATAAGGGCGCAGATGGTCACCGTAAGGACACCATGCCGATCGTCAACGCGATCAAGGAACAGGGCTGGGAAGCTGAGGTTATCTACTTCCACCCAGACAAGGCGGAAGAGATCTACGCCCAGGTTTCTGAAAACTTTGATGCTTATATCTCTCGCGTGAACCCAGGCAATATCCCCGGTGGCGAGAAGGGCTACTTCGAATTGCTCACCAAGCTAGCAGACGCCGGCCTGGTAGGCATGTCCACTCCAGCGGACATGATGGCCTACGGCGCCAAAGATGCACTGGTCAAGCTCAATGACACCCCGCTGGTTCCGGACGATACCGCCGCGTACTACGAGGTAGAAGAGCTGCATAATACTTTCCCCACCTCGCTGTCTTATGGTGAGCGGGTGCTCAAGCAAAACCGCGGTTCCACCGGTGAAGGCATCTGGCGCGTGCGCCTCGCGGACCAGGAGCTTGCCCAATCCGTGGAACCGGGCACCGCGCTCCCGCTTGATACCGCCCTGAAGTGTACCGAGGCAGTAGACAACCAGACCCACGACTATAAGCTGGGCTCCTTCATGGATTTCTGTGACCAGTACATTGAGGGCGATAACGGCATGCTGGTGGACATGCGCTTTATGCCGCGCATTGTGGAAGGTGAAATCCGCATTCTCCTCGTGGGTGATGAGCCGGTATTCATCGTGCACAAGAAGCCAGCGGAAGGCGGCGACAACTTCTCTGCCACGCTCTTCTCCGGCGCAAAGTACACCTACGATAAGCCGGAATCCTGGCCGGAACTGTTGGAGATGTTTAAGAAGGCCCGCCCCGTTATCGCAGAGAAGCTCGGCGATACCAAGGACGTTCCGCTAATTTGGACCGCGGACTTCATGCTTGACGATGCCCCCGATGGCACCGACACCTATGTCCTCGGCGAGATCAACTGCTCCTGTGTTGGCTTCACTTCCGAGCTAGACATGGGCATCCAAGAAAAGGTTGCCGCCGAGGCGATTCGTCGCGTTCAGGACGCGAACGCCTAGCGCACGCTGTATTCTGCCAAGTGGCCCCACGGGTGACCGTGGGGCATTTTCCTACCATCCCCCTAAAGCATTTTCTAAGGACCAGATTATGGCTGATAATGATTTCAACTCCGACGGGTTTCCGAAGGATTTTTCTCCGCGCGATTTTTCTGAAACCCCGCGTCACCGCGCCGAGGACGCTGCGAAAAGCGCCGAAGGCGCCGGTGCCTCCGAGGTGAATGAGACTAAGGAATTCGGCTCTACCGATGCCAAGGAGACGAAGTCTTTCGGCCACACCGATAAGCCTGGTGAGCCTGGAAATTCGAGTTACCTTTCCTCCCCGAAGCCGAGCGCGGAGGGCAACTCCTCTGACTTCTGGGCCTCCTCGAAGTCCTCCACCCCAAGCGGGGGCGCTGCCTCCCGTGCGCATAATCCATTTACGGATTCGGCATCGTCGGATGCTGCTGCGAACGGCAACCAATTCGGTTCCGCCCAGTCCGCTAGCGATCAGCCGGTTTTCGGCGGCTACACCCAACAGCAGGGCACGAGCCAGGGATTCGGACAGTTCCCGCAAGCAGGCGATGCTCCTGCCGATTCCGGCCAGACTCTCGGTGATAAGAAGAGCCAAATGAGTGACGCTCTCAAGGGCCTGGGCAAGAAGGACGGCCTATTGGGCGGGCTCTTTGAGTTCGAGTTCAAGCACTTCCTGACACTTACCCACGTGAAGGAAATCTACAAGGTTGCCATGATTCTTGGCGGCATCATGTGGATCCTTCACCTCCTCGGTGCCTTCTTTTTCGCCACCGGCATGGGCATTTATGGCATTCAGGAAGATTCCGCGTCCGCCATCTTCGGAAGCATCTTTGCCTTCATCTTCCTGGCGGTACTGAGCACTGTCATCTACTACGCAATCATGGTCACCATCAGGCTGTTCCTGGAAGCCATGGTGGCTAACGTGCGCATTGCGCAAAACACCGGCGACATCTTGGACAAGATGGACTAGCGCTGTAATGAGCTGCTTGCGCAATTAAGCGAGCAAAGGCGAGCGCCCCGGCGGGATTCCGCTGGGGCGCGCTTTGTTACAGGCAGAGACGTTTAAGTGCCGGCCTAAAAGTTAGTCGTAGGTGCCAAGCTGGTAGCTGGGAAGGTCAACCCACATCTTGTTGAATTCCGCGACTTCGCCGGATACCGGTTCGAGGGAATCGCCCTGTGCCCGCAGGCGCACGGTGTGGTGGGCGGTAATACCCTCTGCGGTGGTGCGGCTGCGCTCTCCCCACGTGAAATCGACCTCGTTGTCTGAGACCGGGGTGACGCTCTCTACCTTGTGGAAGATGGACATGTCCTTGGCCGGGGCGCCATTGACGTAGAAGGCTATGCCATCAGTAATCGAGGCGCCGGTGCCTGCCGGGCCGTTTAAATCGCCCATTGAGCCGCGGAAGATGATCCAGCTAATCGTGGCGCACGGGTCATAGGAGTTATCGATATCGGCGATCCAGTAATTGAAATCGCTGCCGTCATCAGCGGGCATGCGCCCAGGTGCCGTTCCAGAGGCGTAGACCTTGCGCGGGTCGTTGGGGAGCTCCGTGCACTCGCTGTCCTCGCTCTTATCCTGCTGCTGCGTGGCTGACTTCTCGCCCTTATTGGTGGACTCCGACGGGGAGGGTGCTGCAGCGGAACCCGCATCGTCCCCGCCGGCGGAATCATCTTCGGCAGGTGCTTGGCTGGAAAAGACCGGCTGATGGGAGGAAGAAGAATCCTCCTGAGCACCGCAGGCACTCAGCGCGAGCGGCACGGCAGCGGTGAGCAATACGGCGGCAGAGAAGCGGCGTAGGTAGCGCGGTGTCACGGCAGGCATGCGGGAACTCCAGGATTAGTCTAGGAGGGTGGCGACGGACTCCGGGTCGGCGTCGGAAAGCATCTGGCGAATGCGGTCATACTCGTCGTCCTCGCCGATGGCCTTGGCTGCGTGTCCGAGCGCGGCGATGGCGCGCAGGACACCCTGGTTCGGCTCATGGGAGAAGGGGACAGGGCCCCAACCCTTCCAACCATTACCGCGCAGGCGATCGAGGCTGCGGTGGTAGCCCGTGCGAGCGTAGGCATAGGCCGTGATGAAAGCGGACGGCTCAGAGCCCTCCTGCTGGTTGAGTTCCTGCTCCGCTAGGAGCGCCCACAGCAGCGGGGAATCGGGGTGGGCAACAATGCCGGCGGCGAGGTCTGAGGTGGACTCTGCGCCGGGATCGGCCGGCAGCTCAATGGGTTTCGGGGCAAGCATGTCTTTCATTTCCATGCCACCCCACTGTAGCGGCGCCGACGCGCGGCTACCAGAAATCGGAGACGTTCAGGTCAAAGGCGTAGAGCGCGCGGCGCACCACTGGCAAGGACAAACCGATAACGGAGGAAGGATCGCCTTCGATGCGGTCAATGAACCAGCCGCCCATTGCTTCCAAGGTGAAGGCACCGGCGCAGTGGAGAGGCTCGCCGGAGTAGGCATATGCTGCGATATCGGCCTCGCTGGCCTGGGCAAAGTGCACCGTGGTGGTGGATGTTTCCACATGGCGCTTATTGCCAAAGATGAGGCAGTGGCCGGTAAGCAGCTCGGCTGTGCGGCCGGCTTGCTGGTGCCAGCGCTCGATGGTGGCTTCCTCGGTATGGGGCTTGCCTTGTAGCTCGCCGTCGAGCAGCAGCATGGAATCGCCGCCGATGACGGGCTCGGTGGGGTAGCGCTCGGCCACCTTTTCGGCCTTGGCGGTGGCTAAGGCTGCCACGATATCGGCCGGTGGGTGGCCCGCAAGCGAGGCTTCGAGGGAGCGCTCGTCTATATCGGCCGGCTCTAAAACGGGCTCCACGCCCGCGCCGCGCAGGATAGACGCGCGCGAGGGTGATTGGGAGGCAAGGATAAGCCGCATTAGAAGTACCGCACGGTATGGAAGGCGGAGGGGTTGTAGACGCGCTGCGCGCCAAAGCGCTCGAAGCGCTCGGCTGGGTTGCCCCATTCATTGCGCTCGCCGGTAGCGCCCGAGTGTTTTGCACTCATCTGCGCTAAGACTGTGCGCAGGGCCGCGAGCTCATCCTCGGTGGGATTGCCCTTTACTACCTTGATTTCAGGTGCAGACATGTGCCCTCCTAAACGGTTCCGTGCTTCTTCGGTACCTGGGCTACGGCCTTGCGCTCTAGCAGGCGCAGGCCTTCTACCAGGTAGTGGCGGGTTGCCGTTGGCTCGATGACATTATCGGCCAGCCCGCGCTCTGCTGCGGCATACGGGTGCAAGAAGAGCTCGTCCATCTCCTCTTCCTTGTCCTCCGAGCCATAAATGGCCAGGGAAGCTTGGGAGGCCTGGGTGACGGCAATTTCCGCGGTGGGCCATGCGTAGACCAGGTCCGCGCCGAGGTCCTTGGCGCCCATAAATACGTAGGCCGGGCCAATGGCCTTGCGGGTGATCACAGTGAGCTTGCCGACGCTCGCTTCAGCCTGCGCATAGGCAAACTTCGACGCTCTGCGCAGCAGTCCGGCCTTTTCCTCTTCCGGGGTAGGCACAAAGCCTGGGGAGTCCACGAATTCCACGATGGGGGTATTGAAGGCATCGCAGGTACGCACGAAGCGTGCGGCCTTTTCTGCCGCGGCGGAATCCAGTGCGCCGGCGAGTGCCAGCGGCTGGTTGGCAACGATGCCGACGGCGCGGCCATCGATGTAGGCAAAGCCAGTAACGATGTTTTGTGCCGCCTCGGCAGAAAGTTCGAAGAAGGAGCCTTCATCGACGACAGCCTTGATGACATCATTCATGTCATAAGCCTGCGCGGCGGTATCCGGGATGACGCTATTGAGATCGAAGTCCGCGACGCTACCGGCCTCCACGCGCGGCGCTTCAGCGCGGTTATTGGCGGGTAGGTAAGCCACAACGTCGCGCACGAGGGACAGAGCCTGCTTGTCATCGCTGGCCACCAAGTGGGCAGTGCCGGATTCCGCGTGGGCTGCGGCGCCGCCGAAGGTTTCCGGCTCCGCGCCGGCCACGTGGCTGGCGGCCTGGTGGAGGGCGGTGCCCTGGGTGACTACGAGGACATCGGCAAACGTTGGCGCGAACGCCGCAATGCCGCTGGTATTGCCTGCGACAACGGAAATCTGCGGGATGAGGCCCGAAGCCTGGGAGACACGCGCCATGAGGCGGGCGTATCCGGCCATGGTGACGATGCCTTCTTGTACACGCGGGCCGGTGGATTCATAGATGCCGATGATGGGCACGCCGGTCTTGATGGCGAGGTCATATATCTTGGTGAGCTTTTCGGCATAAACCTCACCCATCGTGCCATCGAAGATTTCGCCGTCCTGGCTAAAGACGCACACGCGGCGGCCGTCGATAGTGCCGTAGCCGGTGACCACGCCATCGGTATAAGGGCGGTCATGCTCGCGACCGAAGTCGGTAGAGCGGTGGCGGGCTAGCGCGTCCGTTTCCACGAAGGAGCCCTCATCGAGCAGCTGCGTCACGCGGGTGCGGGCGGCCGGCTCGCCTTCTCCCAGCGGCGCGCGGGACTCGGCGAGCTTGGCGTCCAGGTCCTCGATCTTGCCGGCGGTGGTTTTCAGGTCAGTCATAGGCCCCCACATTACTAGCGCACCCCGGTCAATGCGGAATGGAACGCTGCGGGGACGCGGTGCGGAAAATGATTGGGTGGCAAATGCCACCACAGTGTGGGCGGTGCATAAAACCTGGGAATTCCTTGGGTGGCACTAGGCCAAAGGGCCCTAATCTGGGGGTGGTTCCCACTGTAAACATTTAACGGTGCTGGGCAGGTGAGTGCCCATTATTGCACCTCAAGGTGGATAAAAGCATTAGAAAGATTTTCATTCAACTATTGATGTGTGCCCCGTAAGCCCTTATGATTGCCTGAGTCTTCATGAATGTTTCCCCTGATTTTAACGATCTATTAAGGACGGTCTTCTGGTGATTAAAAAGGGACTGCGTTTGCTCGCACCGCTCGCCGTAGCGGCTCTCTTCACGCCAGTGGCACACGCGGGAGATGTTCCCCCGATGCCGCAGGCATATCCCATTTCCAACCTCTACAAGAGCTGCAGTGCCGCCGGCGATAATGCAGAGCGCGAATGGCGCTTTGCAGAAACCGGCCGCCGCTACATGAGCGACGGCACCCTGCAGTTTAAAAACACCACCAACCAAGAAGTGCCCTACACCGCCGAGGTAGAAACTGGTACCAATCACGAGATTGAAGCCAATTCCAAGGCCAAGCTGCCTTCCGGTTGGGACACCACCGCTAAGTCCGATATCGGTCTGAAGATGACCAACGGCTGGCGCGATAAAGAAACCTTCGGCCCAGTGAAGCTGAAGCCGGGTGAGTCCTTCCGCGTCGAGTACGGCGTGATTGAAAAGGACTTCATCTCCATGTTCGTAGGCTGCAACGATGACCGCTTGGAAAATATCCCAGGCTCTAACGTCATCCGCGGTAAGGGCCCGGCCGAGCGCTACGCCTTTGCCTACATCATCAAGGCGGACGGCTCCGTGTCTGATCTGGCCATGGAAATTCCATCCCGTTCCCCGGGTGCAAACTCCAAGCCCATCGAGGGCAACTACACCTCCGTATCCGGCCCGAGCCTAGAGAAGATCGCCGATCCGAAGAAGGATGAGATCATGCAGCCTTCTGCGGATCTGCAGCGCGATCCCTCCTGGCCTAAGGAAGGCGATAAGTGTGAAGCCGGCGATAGCTCCTGGTACCCGCTGGACATCACCGCTGTAAAGCCGACCTACCGCAAGGCTGGTTACTCCACGGACTTCCTCAACTGGTCCAAGGGTGACTACGAGTTTGCACCGGTAACTGACTTCGTCGTTGGCGCCGAGCACGCCCCATACACCAACTGGCAGGGCAACCGCGGCGATATTCCGAAGGGCTGGCTGGAGTCCGTCGGTGCCGTAAAGCGCGCCTACATGCCGGTCGGCACCGAGCTCAAGCACGTCGACCTCAAGCCAGGCGAGCGCGTGCGTGTGGAGTATGGCACCACCATGACCCGCATTAACTACCGCGAGATTCACTGCGGCAAGAGCGGAGACTACGACCTCACCTCTAACTACAAGCAGACCTCCGCCCCGAGCGGCTTCTGGGCAGAGGCCAAGATCACCGATAAGGCCGGCAATACCCGCACCGAGGACGTCACTCCGGACGACTTCCGTGACCTGCCGGTTTCCACCCAAACCATCTACTAAACCCCACCACACCTACACAAGGAGAAAGTTCCATGTTCAAGTCCAAGATTGCTTCTACCACCGCGGCTCTTGCCGTTGCTTCCGGCCTCATCTTCGCTCCGGCCGCTAACGCCCTGCCGCAGCGCGACCTCGGCCCGGCCAACCCGACCACCATCGGTGAGCGTTGCTCCAACCCGGGTGATACCGGCCAGACCGTTGACATCAAGCGCACCTACTTCGATGGCTCCGCCGGTTCCTGGACCGTGTCCAACTACAACGATGAGCCGCTGCCCGTTACCCGTTCTATCAAGGAAACCAAAACCAAGACCTGGAATGTTTCCGCCGGCGTTGACTTCAAGCTGATGGACCTCATCAACTTCACCTTCTCCTCCAGCTACACCGATAGCCAGTCCTACGAGGTAGGCGAGCAGGTTGGTCCGTACAACATTGCTCCGGGCAAGACCGCCGTCCTGCGCGCCGGCTGGGTTGTCTCTGACTTCGAAGGCCAGAAGACCGTGTGCGGCTCCGACCACAAGTGGCAGGCCAACGGCGGCACCTTCACCGCCACCCTGCCGAAGGAGCGCCACATCGAGGTCTCCACCCGCGATAACAACGATTGGGGCTAAACGTGAGCAAGACGTCCATCGCTAGCGCCCTCGCGGCGCTGAGCCTGGTGGCCGCTCCTGTTGCCCACGCCGCTGATTTCGGTGGGGACTTTGAGCTGCCCCAGCGCTGGAACGACGACTACAAGCCAGGCACGCATTGCTCGACGCCAGGTGAAAACGGCACCTACGTCACCGCAAAGCGCCGCTGGTTCAAGCAGACCGACGCTACTAGCGTGGCAAACCGCAACGCCGAGGAAGTACCGGTCAAGCACACTGTTACCCAGGCTCGCACGCAGACCATCGAGGTCTCCGGATCCGTTGAGGGCACCGGCGAGCTGGCCAAGGTGCTGACCAAGACCTATGGCTTCAACTACGTCAGCGAGCAGCACTGGAAGCTAAACCAGGTGGTTGGCCCGTACACCTTGCCTGCGAACTCGCAGGGCAAGCTGGTATGGGGCTTTACCATGCTCGACACTGACGGTCAGGACGTGCGCTGCAACTCCGACCAGCAGTGGGAAGCCCAGGGCAAGCCGTATTCGGCTTCTGTGCCAGAAGCGCGCTACTCCGAGCTGCGCCTCGAAGACGCGCCTGAGTGGAACTAGGCCACCACAACTATTAAGCGCCCTGTCGGCCCATAAGGACCGACAGGGCGCTTTTCTCTGTGGGTTGCGCAGTGCGCCAGTAGGAGAGGAGGCTGCAGCTGCGCGCTCAGGCTTAGGCTGGCAGCCAGGCGTAGCCGTACGGCCCGAGCTCTACTGGGCCCAGGTCGATGGAGCGATCGCTGAAGTTGTGCAGGCACAGCAGATCGCCGCGTTGATAGCCAAGGACGGCTTCCTCGCCCGTCTCGACCGGCTCGCACGGAGCGGTGCCGAGATCCGGATGGGCATGGCGCTCGGCAATCATGGAGCGGACGGTGTTGAGCAACGAGGTGGCGTCATCAAGCTGGGCGGCCACGGAGGTACCTCCCACAACCGGAAGGCGGGAAGGTGCGTTGGTGCTGAAACCAGAGTGCTCGGAATCGTCCCACTGCATTGGGGTGCGCACCGCATAGCGGTCCGGGAGCGTGGTGTCATCGAGCATGCCAATCTCATCGCCGTAGTAGATAAACGGTGCGCCCGGCAGGGTCATCAGCAGTGAGAACATGAGCTCCACCTTGCGGCGATCGCCGTTCATCAGCGGCATCAGCCGGCGGGCAATACCCACATGGGCGCGCATTTCATCATCGGGGAGGAAAGCCTCATACATCAGCTCGCGCACATTATCGTCCACCATCTCCAGAGTGAGCTCATCGTGGTTGCGCAGGAAGGTACCCCATTGGCAGCTTTCCGGAAGCTGGGGCAGTTCGTCGAGGATGGAGTAGACCGGGGTGGCGTCGCCAAGCGCCAATGCTTGGTACAACCGCGGCATAACCGGGAAGTTGAAGACCATGTGGAAGCGCTCGCCCTTGCCATAGAACTGCATGGTCTCGGCCGGAGGCTGGTTGGCCTCCGCGATGAGCACCGCGTCCGGGTAGTGGGTGTCCATGAAGGAGCGAATCTTCTCCACAAACTCGATGGTCTCCGGCAGGGACTCGCCACCCAGACCATCGCGTTCAAAGAGGTAAGCAATAGCATCAAGGCGCAGGCCGTCCAACCCCTTGTCCATCCAGAAGGACAAGATCTTGAACACTTCCTCCTGCACGGCCGGGTTATCGTAGTTCAAATCCGGCTGGTGGGAGTAGAAGCGGTGGAAGTAGTACTGGCCGCGCTGGTCATCCCAGGTCCAATTGGAGGTTTCCACGTCGGTGAAAATGACACGGATTTCGGGGTAGCGCTCTGGGTCATCGCCCCAAACATAGAAATCGCCATACGGACCGGTGGGATCCGTCCGGGAGGCCTGGAACCACGGGTGGTCGGAGCTGGTGTGATTGAGCGCCAGATCCGTCATAATGCGCATGCCGCGGCGGTGCAGCTGCGCAATGAGCTCTTCAAAGTCCTCCATCGTGCCGTAATCCGGATGGATGGAGTAGTAGTCCGCGATATCGTAGCCATCATCGCGCAAGGGGCTGGCATAAAACGGCGAGAGCCACAGGCAGTCCACGCCGAGCCACTGCAGGTAATCCAGCTTATCGATGACCCCGCGCAGCGTGCCTACCTCCTTATCCCCATCGGCCTTGAAGGAGCCGACGAGGGCCTGGTAGAAGACGGCATTGTGGTACCAGCTCATGAAAGGTCCTTTCTTTTCGCCCGCCAGGTCAGGTAGGTAAGGAGGCACAAGACGCCGGCGAGGAGGCCGGGCCATAAGGCGGGGGAGTCGTGGAAGAGATTGAGTACAGCTTGGATAACCGCGAGGAGGCTAAAGAAACCGAGGAAACCTAAGGCGGTATCCCACAGCATGGCCCGGCGCATTAGGCCTTGACACCACCTGCGGTGAGACCGGCGACGATGCGGTGCTGGAAGATGAGCACCATGATGACCAATGGGATGGTCACCAATGCGCCGGCGGCCATGGTTGCAGCATACGGGTACTCGAAAGCGGACGGGCCGGAAAAGCGTGCAATGGCTACGGTCACCGGCTCGGTATCGGTGGTGGACAGCTGCTTGGCCAGCATGAACTCATTCCACGTGGTGATAAAGGCGATGATCGCGGTGGTAAATAGCGCCGGTGCTGCCAGAGGCAGGAGGATGAGGCGGAAAGCCTGGGAGCGCGAGGCACCATCCACCCGGGCTGCTTCTTCTAGTTCCCAAGGCAGCTGGCGGAAGAAGCTCAGCAGCGTATAAACCGTCAGCGGAAGCGCGAAGGAAATATTGGGGATGATCATCGCGCGGTAAGTACCAATCCATTCCAGGTTGCCAAAGAGCTGGAAGAGCGGGGTGACCAAGGCAATGGCCGGGAACATCGAGGCGGCCAGGATAATGCCGGTCACGATTCCTTTGCCCGGGAAGTCATATCGGGAGAGTGCATAGGCGGTAAAGACGCCGATGAGCACGGCCACAGCGGTGGTAACCAGGGAGATAAGCAGCGAGTTACCGAGCGCGGCTAGGAAGTCATTTCCCTTATCGGTAGCCAGGGCATCGCGGAAATTATCCAGCGTGACGTGGGTGGGCCACGGGGTGGTGTCGAAGGTGAACCGCTGATCCCGCAGCGCCGTCACCAGCATCCAGTAGAAGGGCGCTAGGCCCCAGAACATGATGAAAATGATGCCGGCGTAGTGTCCGAATTTACGCATTATTTAGCTGCCTTCCTGCCGGAGACATCCGCGCCAAGGAAGCGGATGAGGATAAAGGCGACGACGAAGATGAGAAGGAAAATAAGGGTGGAAAGCGCGGAGGCGGAGTTGAAGTTGCCCTGGCGCATGTCCTCTACCACCAGTTGCGAAATGGTCGCGGTGGGGGAGTTGGAGGAGCTAGAAATCATGATGACCGGTAGGTCATACATGCGCAGCGCATCCAGGGTGCGGAAGAGCACGGCCACCATGAGCGCCGGGCGCACCAGCGGGAGCGTGATGCGGAAGAAAGTCTGAATACGGTTGGCGCCGTCCACGCGGGCGGCATCGTAAACGTCCTTGGGAATCATCTGCAGGCCGGCCAGGATGAGCAGCGCCATGAATGGTGCTGTCTTCCATACGTCCGCGATGATGACGGCGAGGCGAGCGTAGAACGGGTCCGTGGTCCAGGCAATGTTCGCACCAAGCAGCGAGTTAACGATGCCCTCCGGGGCGAACATGAACTGCCATAGCTTGGCCGTGACGGCCGTAGGAATAGCCCACGGGATAAGAACCGCAGCACGCACCAGGCCGCGGCCGCGGTACTCACCATTCATAATGAGCGCCATCAGTATGCCCAGGATGGTCTCCAGCAGCACGGTAACGATGGTGAAAAAGAGCGTAATCTTTACCGCCGGCCAAAAGTCCGTGGCGATAACGCCCGGCGGGCAGGTAGAAATCTGACCAGTGCCGGAAACGCACCGGTTATTAATCCAGTACAGATAATTTTCCAGCCCGGCAAAGCCGCCTTCCTCAAAAAGCCCCGTTTGCGGGTTGAGGTGCCTATTGCCTTGGAAGGACAGAAAAATGGCGCGGATGATGGGGTAGCCGATGATGACGGCGAGCACGATGAGCGCCGGAGCAATCAGCCCGGCCACGCGCCCATAATTCTTGCGCTGGGGCTTCGGCACGCTTGCCGACGCCCCCTTCGGCGCCCCCTTGGACGCAGTCGGCGAAGCAATAGCCACGCTGGACCGCCTTTCTGTTCAAGAAATGCTAAGTATTGGCTAGATTCTATCCCCATTAGGGGAGTGAAAACCACAAAGGGTGAGGCGGCGGGGTGTCCGCCTACCTCACCCGGATTGGGCGCTTAGCCCTGGGAAGCCGATTCGATGGCCGCCTTCATATCGGCGGTGGCATCATCCACCGACTTGCCATCCGTCAAGGCAGCGTAGGCATTGTCTTGGATGGCCTTAGAAATCGCCGAGTAGAACGGGGAAACCGGGCGCGGTGCCGCGTTCTCTAGAGACTCCTTGAGCGCCGGCAGGTACGGGAATTCCTGCTGCAGCTGCGGGTCATCGTAAATGGAAGCCAAGACCGGCGGGAAGGACTGCTCCGCGAAGGACTTCTGGTTGTCCTCGTTGATGATGAACTTCATGAAGTCGAGCGCGGTGCCCTTATTCTTGGAGTTGATATTGATGCCGTTGTTATAGCCACCCAGCGTGGACACGCCTACGCCGTCCTTGCCCAGCGGGGCCTGAACCTCGACGTCGATGCCGGCATCCACCGCGTTGGAGTACATATATGGCCAGTTCATGGCGAAGGCGGTCTTGCCCTCAGTAAAGGCCATATTGGTTTCTTCCTCGGTAGCGGCGGTGGAGTCCTTGGAAATGGTCTCCTCCTTGTAGGCATCGACCATGGCCTGCAGGCCGTCCTTGGCCTCCTTGGAGTCCACGGTGACGTTGCCGTCCTTATCCAGGACGGAGCCGCCCCAGCCTTCCATAAAGCCGGCGGTGTTGAGCGCCAAGCCCTCGTACTGCTTGAGCTGGGTGGTCAGGCAGTCCTTGCCCTTGTCCAGCGCCTTGCAGGCGGACTTAAGATCCGCGAACTTCTCCGGTGCCTTGTCCGCGAGCTCGGTATTGCGGAAAAGCAGCTGACCGTTGGTGTTTTGCGGCAGGGCGTAGAGCACATCGTTATAGGTGGCGGACTCCACGGTGGCCGGCAGCAGTTCATCCGTATTGGTTTCAAAGTCACCATTGAGCGGCTGGAGCCACTGGTTGGCGGCGAACTCCGCGGTCCACACTACGTCGAGGGCCATGACATCGTAGTCATCGCTGCCCGCCTGCAGGGACTGCACCAGGGTTTCGCGCTGGGCGTCGGCCTCGCCGGCCAGCTCCTTGAGGGTGACCTTCTCGTCCGGGTGCTGTTCGTTCCACTTCTCGATGATGGGGGTCACCTTGTCCGTGTCATTTTTGCCCATGGCAAAGGTGATGGGGCCGCGCGCATCCGCGCCGCCCTCGGAGGAACCGCCCGCAGCGGAATCGGAGGAGGAAGAAGAGCAGCCGGCCAGTGCCAAAACTGCGGTTGTCGCCACGGTGGTGCGAAGCAAGAATTTCTTCATGGAATTCACCTTTCGGAAAACTTTCGGTTCTTTAAACCTAAAATACGGAAACCAAAAGGTGGATAATTTTGGCCTATTTAACTCTAAATGGGGGTAGTAAAGGGGGATGTGGCTGGCTTGGCCGTGTACCTGTTCTACGACGGCCTAGCTGCCTTCGCGGCTAAGTCTCCTCCGTGGGGAATCGTGGGTGCTAGTTGTATTGACCTTAGATGTTAATTGGTTTGCCGAGATCCGCCCCGCTGGGTAGACTCTGCCGCATGTACTCAGGCATCGCTTCCATGAAGCTGCGTTCCGCCCGCTGACGGCGGCGGGACCCCTTCTGATCTTTCGTCTGCCGTCCTGGCCATCTGCCGGGCGGCCATCTTGTGCTGCCCGGCTCCATGACGAGCTGAGAGTATGCAATGCCAAACACACCAACCTTGCGGTCATGTGTGTGGAGTGGAACGCCCCAAGGGCTCGCCGCACACATCCGCGCTGAATCAATCCACATCACCTTGGGGGACAGGCACCTCCTGAACGGGCTGGACGTCACCGTCTCCGCCGGCTCACGTCTGGCGATCGTCGGGGACAACGGTCGTGGCAAGACCACCTTGCTTCACATTTTGGCCGGGCTCCTGACCCCTGACTCGGGAGTAGTGACCCAGATGGGTTCCCGCGTCTTGGTTAAGCAGGACATGTCTGCCGAGGGTAACCGCACCGTCGGCGACCTCATCGCCGAAGCGACTGCTCCCTCTAGGTCTGCGCTCGAGGCCCTTGACGTCGCGAGCGCTGCACTCGCCGCGGGTGACGACGCGGCCGATGCCTATTCCGCAGCGCTCGAGACCGCCACGCTACTGGACGCCTGGGACGCAGAAAGGCGGGTGGACATCGCACTGGCAGGCCTTGACGCCTGCAGCGACCGCGCTCGCATCCTGTCGACCTTGTCGGTCGGACAACGTTACCGGGTCCGGCTCGCCGTCGCACTTGGATCGACCCCCGACCTGCTCCTGTTGGATGAGCCCACCAACCACCTGGATGCTGAAGGACTGTCTTTTCTAACCGAGCAACTGCGTGACCACCCTGGTGGCCTGGCTCTGGTCAGTCACGACCGCGCGCTGCTGCATGATGTGGCGACGACCTTCCTGGATCTCGACCCGACCCGAGATGGTGTCCCGCGAACCTACTCGGGCGGCTACAAAGGCTGGATTGAAGGCCGCCGACGAGAACGCCTCAAGTGGGAACAGGATCACGCCGCCCAGGTTGCCCGACACGAGGAACTGACACGCGCTGCAGCCGAGGCGCGCTCCCGCCTGTCCCAGGGTGGATGGAGACCTGAAAAGGGCACAGGCAAGCACCAACGCGCCACACGCGCTGCTGGAGTGGTCCAAGCCTTCAACCGACGTATCGAAGACCTGAAAAGTCATGAAATCGGCGTCCCGGCGCCGCCACTGCGTCTTGCGTGGCCCGCCTCGGCAACCCGTGCCGGACAGAGCATCATGAACGCCACCCAGGTTACTGTGAAGGACCGATTGGACGCTCCGGTTTCGGTCGACGTGAACGGCGGTGACCGGTTGGTGGTCACCGGACCGAACGGCACGGGAAAATCCACCCTGTTGGCACTTCTCGCAGGGCGGCTGGCCCCCACCACGGGACATGTGCGAGTTAATCCGAGAGCGCGCATCGCTCTGCTGTCCCAAGAGGTCCCCGACTGGGACCGCTCCAGCCCCGCACACGAGGTCTATGAGGCGTACCTGACGAAGCTAGGCCGTCGAGCTCAGGCGCCGTCCCTCGGCTCGCTCGGGCTGCTGGAAGCCTCCGCAACCGGCACGCCGGTGGGGCGCTTGTCGCAAGGACAGCAACGCCGTCTCCACCTGGCCATGTGTCTGGCCCAGGATCCAGACCTGCTGCTCCTGGACGAGCCCATCAATCATCTGTCCTCGATCCTCGTTGATGACATCACCACCGAGCTGCTGCAGACCTCCTGCGCGGTGATCGTTGCCACGCATGACCGGCAGATGCTCCACGACCTGGCCGACTGGCCCCACCTGAACCTTGACCTGAAGGACATGCCATGAACCCGCTTTACCCCTTGACCATCACCACGTACCGTCAGCTGTTCGCAGCGATGGTGCTGACCATCTTCGCCCAGGGTGCCTGGGCCCTCTACCTTGCCATGCAGACCCTCGACCTGGGCGCCACGCCAGCCACCCTGTCGGGTGTCGTAGTCTGGAGCGGCATTGGCCTGCTTGCAGGATCCCTCCCAGCTGGCGTAATTGCAGACCGGATCCCCAATAAGTCCGTCATCGTGGGCGTGCTCACCCTGAACCTCGCTATCGCGACCGCGACGTCCACGGCAGCAATCCTCGGCATTGTTACCTTCTGGATGCTCGCGGTTTCCGCGTTCATTATTGGCACTTCAACCGCCTTCTTCTTCCCCGCCTACACGGCGCTGGTGCCAGTCCTGGTGGACGGTGACGACTTAATGGCCGTCAACGGCCTCGAAGGTGCCGCCCGCCCGTTGGTCGGACAGGCAATTGCGCCCGCCGCCGTCGGAGCGGTCATCGGTGCCAGCATGCCCGCCGCTGGCGGATACCTCATCGCAGCAGCACTCGGACTTGCCCTGCTTGCGGCTCTGCAGCTTCCCGCCCCCACCCGCGCCGAGCCCGAGACCGACGGTGCGGAAGACTCACTGATCACCGACCTGCTCGACGGCTTCCGCTACGTTTCCCGCACACGTTGGGTCCGCTCCAGTGTCCTGTTCGCGGCCGTAATGGGACTGGTAGTGACTGGACCACTCGAAGTCCTCCTACCTGCCCTCATGCGCTCATCGCATGACAACGGACCTGCACTCTACGGCACCGTCCTGGCTGCCCTCGGCGCGGGCGGGGTGGTGGGTTCTCTGCTAGCTGGGTCGTGGCGCACACCGGAACGCTTCCTGCCGGCCATGGTCGGTGCCTGGGTGATCGGATGCCTGCCCCTGTCCATCCCGGCGCTCACCAGCAATTCGTGGGCCATCGGCGCAGGCCTCGCGTTCTACGGGGCGCTGATCGGGATCGGAATGGTCATCTGGGGAGCAGTACTCCAAGAACACGTCCCCTTGGAGATGCTCGGCCGGGTCGCCAGCCTCGACTTCTTTATATCCATCGCCTTCATGCCTCTGTCCATCGCTCTCACCGGACTCCTCAGCCGCCACATCGACATCAGAACTCTGTTTATCGCCGCCGGACTAGTGCCACTGGCCACGGGAGCACTCCTCGCAGCCCTGGGACAACTCAAGATGCCGCAGAAGACGCTTGTCGAGGCAGGAGAGGATTAATGCATGCCAACGCCATCCTCACACCTCGCCACCGCTCGGAGGTCGCCCAACTCCTCGTCGACGACGGATGGCCGATTAGCGAGGTCGCTGCCCGCTTCCAGGTCTCATGGCCGACCGTATCCTCTCGTCTTGCCATTTCAACCGGCTGACTCGCGTCGGCCGCGCTACGAGCATGACCACCCCGGAGCAAGCCCTACGACCCGTGGATAGGCACGGTCTACGTCCACGCCGTCATCGACGACTACTTCTGCCTCGTCTACGCCGAGATTCACGATGGCGAAACCGCAATCACCGCCACCGCGGTCCTGGTGGGGTTGGCGAGTGATTCAACGCCCACCGGTATACTTCCGAAGCCGAACGCCGCGGTGAGCTCGACGCCTGGCTGCATTACTACAACCGGCATCGTCCCCACACTGCGTGTGGAGACCAGCCGCCGTTTTCACGTTTGACTTACCGCTCCGGTTAGTTCAGCTAGTCCTAGGCGATGCGACGGCCCGTTTCTGGATCGAAGCGGTGCGCCTCGCGTGGGTTGAAGGTCAGTACCACCGCTTCACCCCGCTGCGGTGGGGTACCTTCGGCGCGGGCAACTAGACGATTGTCGCCAACGGTGACGTAGACATAGGACTCGGCTCCCAGCTCTTCCACAATGTCTACGACGCCTTGGAAGCCCACCGGGCCCTTATTAATGAACATCTTTTCCGGGCGCACGCCCACGCGGGAACCGTTGTAATCAAAGATATTCATCGCCGGCGAGCCGATGAAACCGGCGACGAATTCGTTCGCGGGGGCGTCGTAAAGCTCGCGCGGCGGGGCTACCTGCTGTAGCTCGCCGTCCTTGAGTACCGCCACGCGGTCGCCCATGGTCATAGCCTCCACCTGGTCGTGGGTGACATACACCGTCGTCGTGCCCAGGCGCTGTTGGAGGCTGGCCAACTCCGCGCGGGTTTGCACGCGCAACTTGGCGTCCAGGTTGGACAGCGGCTCGTCCATAAGGAAGGCCTTCGGCTCGCGCACAATAGCGCGGCCCATGGCCACGCGCTGACGCTGGCCACCCGAAAGATCCTTGGGCTTGCGCTTGAGATACTCGGTCAGGCCGAGCGTTTCCGCCGCCTCGTGCACCTTGGCTTTGATCTCGGATTTGGGAAGCTTTGCCAGCTTCAGGGCAAAGCCCATGTTCTCCTCCACCGTCAGGTGCGGATAGAGGGCGTAGTTCTGGAAAACCATGGCAATATCGCGATCGCCTGGTTCCAGGTTGGTCACGTCCTTGCCGTCGATGGTGATGCGGCCGTTGGATGTAGGTTCCAGACCCGCCAAGGCACGCAGCGTGGTGGACTTGCCGCAACCCGAAGGGCCAACGAGTACCAGAAATTCGCCGTCCGCGATATCGAGGTCCAAGTCCTTTACCGTGGGCGCGCTCGCGCCGGGGTAGGTGATGTTGACCTTTTCAAAAGTGACCTTTGCCATGCGCAACACACTAGCACCATTGGTGGCCGGTATCCTTGAAGCTTATGACTGCACTTGATTTGGAACGTATTCGCACCGCGCTGGCGAACGATTTCACCACCATCGATTTCGTGGAAAAGACCGGCTCCACCAATACCGATTTGATGCAGGCCACCAATGTTGCGGATGGCACCGTGCTGCTTGCCGACGAGCAATTTTCCGGCAAGGGCCGCCTCGGCCGCACTTGGACCGCGCCGGCCGGCTCCCAGGTAATCTTCTCCGTGCTCCTGCTGCCGGAATCCCTCGAGCAGCTGGGCACCTTGCCGCTGGCCGCGGGCCTTGCGGTGACCGATTCGATCGAGGGTACCGTGCTCAAGTGGCCAAACGACGTGCACATCGACGGCAATAAACTGTGCGGCATCCTCGCCGAGGCCGGTCCCGTGGGCCAAGCCTTCAAGGCCGCGCCAAAGACCGAGCTCACCAAGGTGGAGGTAGGCAAGGCCGAAGTCAACAAGGCAGAGGTTAATAAGGCAGTAGGTGGCGCCGCACCATCCGCGCGCGTCGTCGTGGGCATGGGCATCAATGTCACCCTGACGCGTGAGGACCTACCTATTGAAAAGGCGACCTCGCTCGAGCTCGAAGGCCGTGATACTGACCGAACCGAGCTGGCCATTACCGTGCTGAAGAACCTGCGCCGTCGCATCGTGCAGTGGGAGAACCAAGATCCGCAGCTCCTGCGCGACTACCGTGCGGTCTGTTCTTCGCTTGGCCAAGAGGTGCGCTTGGAAACCCCGTCCGGCGATGTCACCGGACACGTCGATGACATCGGCGAGGACGGCCGCATCATGGTCGCCGGCGAGTACTACTCCGCGGGTGATGTCACGCACCTGCGCCCGCAGCAGTAGACCTACACGGTAGACACGCGAGGTAGCATCCATAGCTATGGGACTAATGAAGATGGGCCAAGGAGAGGTCAAACGTGCGGATGTCTCCGCGCCGTTTCGCGCGCTGATTTTCCCCTTCCTCGAGCTCATCCTCATCACCGGCCTGCTGTGGATTGCCATCGGCTGGTGCGATGTCCAAGCAGTAGACCCGATGCTGCGCAATGGCCTCGTCGCGGTGTGGGCGCTGCTGGGAATCTGGCGCTTTCTCATTCCTCTTTATAAGGCCCGCCGCAAGCGCTTCATCGTGACTAATAGGCGCGTCATCGCGCGCGAGGGCCGCAATATAGATTCGATTCCACTGCAGGATATCCGCGGCGCCCGCAAGCGCCGGGGCGGGGTGTCCCTAGCCATTCACGGCTGGGACCGAGCCATGTATTTTCCCAACGTGGCCAGGCCCAAGCGCGTGGCTGAGATTATTAACGATCGCCCTTGGTTTTAACCTCCGTGGTGTGCAGCTGGCTATCCAGATCCTCGGGAGAGAGGTTGGCCCGGCTGAATTCTTGCGTCAGCGGCAGGCGCAGTTCTAGGTCGGAGGCGGGGCAGAGCTCAACCGTTGCCTCATCCACTACGTAGTCCAGCACGTGGCCACCGGAGGTGCGGGCGGCGTCGATAAAGTGCACGTGGCAGCCCGGTACCGAGATTCCCTTTTCATAAACGGGGGTGCGGAAGCCGCCGATGACGCCCTCGACGTCCTTAAAATGCAGCTCCTTATCGCCGCCCACGGCTTCTGACATTGGCGGGTAGGGCTTTTCTTGCTTGACCACCGTGCGGGTGGTCACCTCCTTGAACGTGCCCACGATGCGCACCGCGTACATATAGTTGGCGGAAGGCTCGAGTTTATCGATGAACGCGGAGAGCTGATCGCGGCGCAGGCCCGCGGGGGCGTCGGCAGTAATGCGCGGGACAAAGTTCGTGGCCACCGCGTAGGGGGTGCGCTGGTCTAGGTCTGCAATCTGCGCGGAGCCATCGCCGCGCAGCTGGTAGCAGGTGCCGTCCAAAATGATCATCTCTCCGTCGAGGCCATCAAAGGTGCCGAGGCCAAAATTGCCCTTACCAAGCAGTTCCGAAATGGTCATTTCGCCGTCAAAAATGCCGTCCAGCAAAGCGGACATGAGGGAATTTTGGAAGATGGTATGACGAGTGAACATAGTATCCAGGCTAGTATTGGGGGACGTGAGTGACTTAAAGCCTATTGTAACTGTTTGTGGCGACGGCCAGCTGGCTCGCATGATGCAGCCGGCCGCCGCGGAACTCGATATTCACCTGCGGATTCTGGCTAGCAAGCCGGATTCCTCCGCCGCGCAGGTCACCCCGGACGTGGTGCTGGGGGATTACACCTCCTTGGAGGAGCTGCGCGGTGTGGCAGAGGGCGCGGATGCCATTACCTTCGAGCATGAGCATGTGCCCAACGAGCACTCCGCCGCGCTTATCGACGCCGGATTTAACGTCCAGCCCCAGCCCACCGCCCTCATTTATGCGCAAGATAAGCTCAAGATGCGCGAAAAGCTCGCCGCGCTGGGCGCTCCCGTGCCGCGCTTTGCCGCCATCGACTCGGTGGCCGATGCCCGCGCCTTTTTCGACGCCGTCGATGGCCGCGTGTGCCTCAAGGCCCGCCGCGGTGGTTATGACGGCAAGGGCGTATGGTTCCCCACCGCCGATAATTGCTTTGAGCTGGTCTCCGAGCTGCTCGAGGCCGGAACCCCGCTGATGGCAGAGGAAAAGGTGGAACTTACCCGCGAGCTTTCCATCTTGGTCGCCCGCCGTCCTTCCGGCGAGGCCAAGGTGTGGCCGATTACCCAATCCCGCCAGGAAAACGGCATCTGCGCCGAGGCCATCGCTCCCGCCCCTGGCCTTACACCGGAACTTTCCCAGCGCGCCTCCGAGCTGGGCCTGTCCATCGCTGAATCCCTCGGCGTGACCGGCGTGCTGGCCGTCGAACTCTTTGCCTTCGACGGCCCCGAAGGCGAGGATATCTCCGTCAACGAACTGGCCATGCGCCCGCATAACACCGGCCACTGGACCCAGGATGGCTGCGTGACCTCCCAATTTGAGCAGCACCTGCGCGCCGTGCTCGACCTCCCCTTGGGCGCAGTCGACGCGCTCGCCCCCGTCACCGTGATGGCCAATGTTTTGGGCGCTGACGAAGATCCCACCATGCCTATGCCGGAGCGCGTCCGCGAGGTCATGCAGCGCTACCCGCAGGCCAAGATTCACCTTTACGGCAAGGACCACCGCCCAGGCCGCAAGATTGGCCACGTCAACGTCACCGGTGAAGATACCGACGAGACCCTGACCATCGCCCGCCAGGCCGCGCACTTCCTCGTGCACGCCGAATGGGCTTAAATTCCTTCCTGTAGAAAGGACACTATGCAACCGCACGTAGGCATCATCATGGGCTCCGATTCCGATTGGCCCACCGTTGAACCCGCCGCTCAGGTCCTCGCGGACTTTGGCATCCCCTTCGAGGTCGGCGTGGTCAGCGCCCACCGCACCCCGGAAAAGATGCTGGCCTATGCCAAGGAAGCCCATACCCGCGGGTTGAAGGCGATTATCGCTTGCGCCGGCGGTGCCGCGCACCTTCCCGGCATGGTCGCCGCGGCCACGCCGCTGCCGGTCATCGGTATCCCCCGCGCACTAAAGGATCTCGATGGCCTCGACTCCCTCCTGTCCATCGTGCAGATGCCCAGTGGCGTGCCGGTAGCCACCGTCTCCATCGGTGGTGCGAAGAACGCCGGCCTGCTCGCCGCCCGCATCCTCGGCGCTGACGACCCCGCCATCCAAGACAAGATGGTGGACTACCAAAAGCAGATGGCCGAGGAAGTCGAGCAGAAGGATAAGAACCTGCGCGACAAGCTGCTGGGAGAGTAGTTCTCCGGTCTAAGGCCAAACAAAACAAGCACGTTTTAGCCAAAACCACGTAGTTTTTCGGCAAAACGTGCTTGTTTTGTCTCCTAAGCTTTAGCGAAGTTCTCGTCGCCCCTTGCCAACATGCAAAACAAGCACGATTGGGCAAAATTCGCGGAGGAAAAGGATAAAACGTGCTTGCTGTGCATCGTTGTAGCCTGCGGCGTGAGGAAGCGTGCTCTAAGCTTTCGGGCAGGGGGATAATGCTCAAAGGGGGAAGCATGGAAGAAGTACTGGTTTCAGGCCTAAGCAGGGGAGAACTGCAAACTCATGTAGCGAATGGAAAGATAATCCGAATCGGCCGCGGGATCTATACGTGGCGGGAACCGACTGCCATGGAGGTAGCTCGCATCCTACACAAGCGGTGGCCTGGAATCATGCTTTCAGGCAGCTCTGCGGTGCAGCTGTACTCCAAGAAGGAGATGACCTTTCCTCTGAAATTTGCCTACAGGCATGTCGTGAGTGGTTCGCAGTGGTTTGAAGCCGAGGCAATTTACGGCTAGCGCCCTTCAATTTCTTCCGTGACCTGCTCAAAAGAGAAGCGTTCGCCGGTATCGGCTGCGCGGGCTTGGCGGAGGGCTTCAGCATCTGCGGCGGCTTCGAGGCGGTCAAGGAATGCTAGTTCTTGAGGCGAAATGATAACTGCGGCTTCCTTACCGTTGCGGGTGACAACGGTGCGGGTGCCTGCGTAGTGGGCTTGGTCAATGACCTGGCCTAAGCGGGTGCGGAGTTCGGAAAGTGGCAAAGACAATGAAAGCTCCTAATGCATCAAAGTACTACTAGTACTAAGTTAGCAAAGAGTACAATTTTTTAAGAGGTCATGGACTACAACATCGCGTTTACGCGGCAGGCTAAGCGAGAGTTACAAAAAATCCATCGGGGAAACCGAAAGCACTATCAACGGATTAAGCGCGCGATCGGTGGACTGGCTAAAGACCCATATCCACCAGGATCTATCGCTTTGTCCGGCAGGAGTGGCCGAAGAATAAGGGTGGGAAATTACCGCGTGCTGTACTCCGTTGAGGAGCAAGAAGTGCTGGTGGAAGTGTTTACCGTAGGGGCACGCGGAAGCGTTTATAAGCGCTAGAAGGGCACGCCGGAGCGCAGGATGACATTGGCAAACGGCGTGGTGGAACCGGTGCGCACGACAAAGGAGGCGCGGGCGACCTCGCGCTTGAGGTCGTCGTGAGAGACCTCGGTAAGCGGTACTGCGGGAAGCAGGCAGCGCACCTCGGGCGGGGTGGTATCGGCGATGGTGGCGGCTTCGACCACGACCTCATCGAGGAGGGCCGCCAGGGTATCGGCAAAGGTGGGGATGCCGAAGGTCAGCGTGAGGTCGATGACGGGCACAGCGTGGGGGATGGGCAGGCCGCAATCGGCGATAACGAAGGTATCGGTGTGGCCCAAGCGGGCGACGGCGCTGGTGAGCGCGGGATTGAGCAGGCCGGATTTACGCATCGGTGACCTCCGGCAGGGCGGATTCGGTGGTGGGGTAGGACGGCTGTGCGCCGTTGCCGGTGGCGGCGAAGGCGCCGACGCGGGCGGCGAAAGTGGCGGCATCGACAAGCGAGGCACCGGTGAGGAGCTGGGCGCAGAACGCACCCGCGAAGGCATCGCCGGCGCCGGTGGTATCCACGGCGGTCACGCGCGGGGTGGGGATGTCCGTGCCGCCCTCCGGGGTGGCCACGTAGGCGCCGTGGGCGCCAAGGGTGAGTACAACAGAGCGGAAACCGGCCTCTACCAGGCGGTGGGCGAGCTCGCGCGGGGCACCCTCTGCAGGTAGTCCGAGCTGGTCCAGGATGAGCCCTGCTTCATGTTCATTGGCCAGCAGGGGATCGGCCTGCAGGAGCGAGTCGCGGTCGACCTCGACCACGGGCGCGAGGTTAACCACCACTCGGCCCTGGGCCGCCTCGACCGCGGCCTGGAAACCGGAGGCGGGGATTTCGCCCTGGAGGAGGACTACATCGGCATCGGCGATGGTGGAGGCGCGGGAGGAGACAAAGGGGGCGTCGACAAGCGCGTTGGCACCGGGGGAGATGACGATGGTGTTCTCGCCATCGGCCGAGACAGTAATGACGGCGAGGCCGGTATTGGTATCGGCCTGCTCCACGGCGCTCAGATCGATGCCGGAGGTGCGCATGTAGTGCATGGCGGGCTCGGCATAGGGATCGGAGCCGACCGCGCCCACGAAGGCCACGGTAGCGCCCAGCTGCGCGGCCGCGACAGCCTGGTTAGCGCCCTTGCCCCCGGCCAAGATGTCGCCGCCAGAGCCCAGGAGGGTCTCGCCGGGCTGTGGGTGGCGCTCGGCGTGCACGATGAGATCGGCATTGATGGAACCGACGACGGTTAGCTTGCTCATTGGAAATCCTCCACATTGTCGCGGGTGACGGTGATGACCTCGACGGGGACGTTCTTCTCCGCCGCGCCACCGTGCAGGAGCGCTGCGGCTTGTTCGATGGCGCGGGCACCGAGCTCTGCGGGCTGCTGGGCGATGGTAGCTTCCAGCTTGCCATCTTTGACCGCCTTGAGGCCATCGAAGGTGCCATCAAATGCCACCACCTTGACCTCAGATCCGGCGCGCGAGCCCAACGCCTCGACCGCGCCGAGCGCCATTTCATCGTTCTCTGCAAAGATGGCCTTGATATCCGGGTTGGCCTGCAGCAAGTTGGTGGCGACGTTGAGTCCTTCCGTGCGGTCGAAATTCGCCGATTGCTTGCCGACGACCCGAATGTCCCCGTACTTCGCAATCTGCTCTTCAAAGCCCTTGCCGCGCTCCCGCGAGGCCGAAGTGCCAGCGGTGCCCTGCAGGATGAGGATATCGCCCTTTTCCCCAATGGCTTCAGCGAGCTTATCCGCCGCCTGCGCGCCACCGGCGACGTTATCGGAGGCCACCATGGAATCCAGCTCTACGCCGTTGACATCGCGATCCACGCCGATGACGGGCACGCCGTCATTTTTGATGCCGCGAACGGCCGGGGCAACGGCATCGGAATCGGTGGGGTTGACCACGACGACCTTGGCGCCCATGGAGGTGGCATTGCCCAACTGATTGACTTGCTGGGCGGGGTCATCGGAAGCGTCTTGGATGTCTAGCGGAACGCCGAGTTCCTTGGCCTTACCCTGTGCGCCGTGGCGCAGTTCGACGAAGAAGGGGTTGGTCTGCGTCGAGAGCGCTAGGGTGATGCGGTTGCGGTCTTCTTCCGAGCGATTGCAGGAGGCAAGGCCCAGCGCGAGGGCAGGTACGAGGAGGGTGGCGATGAGCTTTTTCATGGCGGGTGCTCCTTAGTTGGCCGTCTTATTGCGGATGACGTCGAAGCCGACGGCCAGCGCGATGACCAGGCCGATGACGATCTGCTGCCAAAAAGAGGAGACGTTGAGCAGGTTCAAGCCATTGCGGATGACCGCTAGCAAGATGGCGCCGACCAGGGTGCCGGTGGCCTTGCCTCGGCCACCGGAGAGCGAGGCGCCGCCGATGACGACGGCCGCGATGGCATCGAGCTCATAGCCGGTGCCGGCCTGCGGCTGTGCGGATTCGAGGCGGCCGGCCATGACCATGCCGGCCCAGGCGGCGAAGAAACCGGAGAGTGCGAAGACGGCGATCTGGATGCGCTTGACCGGCAGGCCCGAGAGGCGGGCGGCCTCCAGGTTGCCACCGATGGCGTACATGGAACGGCCTAGCACCGTTCGCTCCAAGATGAACCAGCAGATGAGCCCGGCGATGACCATCATGATGATGGGCACGGGGAAGCCGGCGATATCGCCGCCAAAGGCGTTGACGGACGGGGCGGTTTCAATCGGCGAGCCCTGGGAGATGACCAGGGTGAGGCCGCGGGCGATGGACATCATGGCTAGCGTCGCGATGAAGGAGGGGATCTTGCCCCACGCGGTGGCCATGCCGCAGATGGCGCCGGCCAGCGCGCCGACGATCAGGCCGAGAAGCAGGGTGAGCCAGCCAGGCAGTCCAGCGGTGGAGAACATATAGGCAGAGACCATGGCGCCGAGCGCGGCGACCGAGCCCACCGAGAGGTCGATACCGGCGGTGACGATGACAAAGGTCATGCCGAAGGCCAAGATGGCCACCGTGGCGGCCTGGATGCCGATATTGAGCAGGTTCGCCACGGTGAGGAAGTACGGCGTAGCGATAAACAGCGCGATGCACAGGGCAATGAGGCCGACGAGCGCGCCATTATTCATGGCCCAGTTAACTACTCGATTCTTGGTCATGCTTCATCCTTGGGGTTAGTGCCGGCAGGCGCGGCAGCAGAGGCAGAGGTAGAAGAGGTCACATTGGATACGGCAAAGGCCATGACCTCGTCTTGGGTGGAGTCCTTAGGGAGCTGGCCGGCGAGTTGGCCGCCGGACATGACGAGGATGCGGTCGGACATGCCGAGCACCTCGGGCAGATCGGAGGAGGCCATGAGAACGGCGCCCCCGGCAGCGGTGACCTCATTGATGATGTTGTAAATCTCCACCTTGGCGCCGACGTCGACGCCGCGGGTGGGCTCATCGAGGAGGAGGACCTTGGAACCGGCCAGTACCCAGCGGCCAAAGACCGCCTTTTGTTGGTTGCCGCCGGATAGGTTCCGGATGGGTTGGGAGAGATCGGCCATGCGGATGCGCAGCTTCTCCGCTACGTCGCTGGCGCGACGGCGTTGGCCGCTGCGGTCTGCCAGCCCCGCCTTAGCGGTGGGGTAGAGGGTGGCGAATCCGAGGTTATCGCCCACCGAGGCGTCCAGAACTAGTGCTTGGGATTTGCGGTCTTCGGGGATATGGCCCACGCCGGCACGGATGGCGGCGCGAATATCGCCGCTGCGCAGCTGGGTGCCGCCAACGCGAATGGTGCCGGAATCGTATGGGTCAGCGCCCGCGATGGCGCGAATGATTTCGGTGCGGCCGGCGCCCACGAGCCCGGCGAGGCCAACGACTTCGCCGGCATGGACGGTGAAGGTGACGTCGTGAAAGGCGCCGTCGGCAGTCAGCTCGGAGACCTCCAACAGGGCCTCGCCGCGCTCGGGAGGAACCTCGCGCGGGTATTGGTTTTCAATCTCGCGGCCGACCATGAGGCGCACCAGCTCGTCTTCGTCCGTATCGGCTGGGACCTCGGCGATGAAAGAGCCATCGCGCAGCACGCTAATGGTTTCTGCAATGCGCGCCAGCTCCTCCAGGTGGTGGCTGATAAAGACCATGGCCACGCCCTTGGCCTTGAGTTCCTCGAGCACGGCAAAGAGTGCATCAACCTCCTTGCCGGTGAGCGCGGCCGTGGGCTCATCCAAGATGAGGATGCGCGCGTTCATGGACAGCGCCTTGGCGATTTCTACGAGCTGCTGTTTGGCCACACCCAGCTCACCCACCGGCATGTCTAGGTCCACGTCCAAGCCAATAAGGTGCAGTGCCGCTTGGGCTTGTGCCTTGAGGTGCTTGCGATTGACCAATCCAAAGCGGCGTGGGGTGCGCCCAAGCATGATGTTCTCGGCCACGGACATGGTGGGCACAAGGTTGAGCTCTTGGTGAATGGTGGCGATTCCCAGCGCCTCAGAGGCCTTGGTATCTGGGATTTTTACCTCTGTGCCATCTACCAGGATGCGGCCGGAATCTGGTTCGTGCACTCCGGCAATCATCTTGATGAGGGTGGACTTGCCGGCGCCATTTTCACCCAACAAGGCCTGCACCTGGCCGCGGCGGACGGTGAGGTCTACACCCTTAATGACCTCCACCGGGCCGAAGGATTTGGTGACATTGTCCAGGCGCAACACGCAGTCACTCATGGCGTGGCTCCATCGAGTTGGTGGGCGGTGGACATGCGCGGGATGTAGCGGGTTTCTAGCACCTCGCCTTCCGGTTGGTGCTTTTCATTGATGGCCGCGATGAGCTTGGCCGTGGCGGTCTCGCCCATTCTGGCAACATCCTGGTCCACCACTGAGATAGGGGAGGGTTGGAAGCGCAGGTAGATGAAGTCATCGAAGCCGACGAGCGCGATTTCTTCTCCGATGCGCTTGCCCGCATTATGGCAGGCCTCCAGCGCGCCGGCCGTCATCATGGAATCGCCGGCAATGAGCGCGGTGACGCCTTCTTGTAGGAGTGCGAGGGCTCCTTTATAGCCCTCGCGGTGGCGGTAGCTGCCGTGGTGGATATGGGTAGGCATGCCGCGGGTGGCGGCCTTGAAGGCTTGGAGGCGCTGGCGGCCGGTGGAGGTTTCCTGCGGCCCGGAAAGGTAACCGATATGCGTGTGCCCCTTCTCTTTGAGCTGTTCCACGGCTTGTTTCATGCCCGTGTGGGGGTCTGATAGCACTGCTGGAATCTGGCCCAGGGCGCGGTCAATGAGCACGAGCGGGCGGTAAGCGCGTGCCTGCTCCAGCGCTTCTTCGGCGCCTTCGAGAGGTACCGCGATAATGCCGTCTACCTGGCGTTCCATCAGGGCATCGAGGGACTTGACTAGACGCTGCGGTTCCTCGCCGCAACTGGTAATCATCGTGGCGAGTCCCTGCTTATCGGCGGCCTCTTCAATGGCTGCGGCCATTGCGGCGAAGTAGGCATTATCTAGGCTGGGGATGACCAAGCCGATGGCGTTAGATCGGGAGCTGCGCAATGCTCGGGCTTGGGCATTGGGCCTATAGTTGAGCTTGATGGCCGTGTCCTTGACGCGTTGGCGCGTGGGCTCCGAGATGGCTGGGTTCCCCGAGAGCGAACGGGACGCGGTGGAAATGGATACTCCAGCAGCAGCGGCCACGTCCTTGAGGGTGGTTCCGGCCATGCTGTCCTCCTTGGTTTAGGCGTGTGGGCCGGCTTCTGGCCCTCCTGAGTGCAATCGATTGCACATTTGAGTTAAAGGTACGGCTATTTCCATCTTCCTGTCAAGAGCTGGCAAGTCTATGCTGGTATCCATGTCTGACCCGCTCCTCGTCCTGGGCTCCCGCGTAACCCACGGCTATCCCGGCGCCATGCTGCGCTCGCGCCTAGACAAGGCGTTGGCGCTCTATAGCGGTCAGCAGATTATTGTCTCCGGCCGCGGTGAGGCGGGTCCCATGGCTACATACCTCATTGAACGCGGCGTGCCGGCCGAGCGGGTAGTGGTGGAGCCGGAAGCCACGAGCACTAATGAAAATCTAGAAAATGCCCACCGCTTGGCCCCGGATGCCGTATTGCACGTGGTGACCAATGATTTTCATATCCTGCGCACGGCGCTGTGGGCCTGGCACCTCGGCATTGCCGTGCGCCTGCATCCCGCGCGCACCCCGTGGCGGTTGAGGCCGCGCAATTACCTGCGCGAAGTCCTGGCCACGCCACACTCCGCGGCGCGCATAGTGTGGCGACGGATGCGGGGATAGCGCTCCTGCCTCGGTGTGGCGGCTCGCGGCCCATAGGTGCCTCCAGCCCCGAAAGAGGTTAACAAGCGGTTAACTCTACTGCGGTGAGCAGCTGAAATAGAAGGTATTCGCGGGTAGTTATGCAAACGATTGACCTGTGCTTTGCCGTACTCCTAGGCTAAATCCAACGAAAGTTATAGCCAGAAAGGTCTTTGTTATGACCAGTGGAGGAGCGGCTGGCCCTGACGCCGACTACCCCAGCGTCGCACTTGCCCACGGCGATTATGCGGCTGAGATCGGTCTATTCGGCGGTGCACTCAAAGCGCTGACCTATCGCGGCGCGCCCTTAGTAGAAAGCTACGAAGGCAAGCCGCCGCTGATGGCCGGAGTGGTGCTGGCGCCGTGGCCCAATCGCACCGAAGATGGCTGGTTTGAATGGCAGGGGACCGGACACCAGTTGGAGATCAACGAGCCGGAGCGCAATAACGCCATCCATGGATTCGCGGTGGATAGGTGGCGCGTCACGGAACGCTCGGACAACCGGGTGGCTCTTGCCTTTGATATTGAGCCGCACCAGGGCTGGCCGTGGGCGATTCAACTAGAGGCCACCTACGCCCTCGATGAGCGGGGATTGCACCACCAGCTCACCGCCCGCACCGCGGAACCCGGCGAGGTTCCCTTCGCCTATGGGCTGCACCTCTACCTCTCCCCACAGGGAGCTGGGGCGGAGGAGGCGGTGCTCAGTGTGGACGTCGGCAAGCGCTACCTGCTAGGCGCCCGCAACCTGCCTACGGGAAAGGCGGAGCAGGTGCGCATTGTTAATCAGCCCATCGCCAAGGTGGACTGGGACGATTGCTTCCACGGCGAAGGCCCACTGACGGCCGTGTATTCGGCCGGTGGAAAGGGCGTGCGCCTGGAGATGGGCGAAGGCCTGAACTGGGTGCAGATGTTTACCCCGGCCGATTTCCCGCGGGCGGGCGGCCTCGGCAAGGCATTAGCCGTGGAGCCCATGAGCGCGCCGCCGAATGCGCTGCGCAGCGGGGAAGACCTCGCGCGCCTGAGCGCTCAGAAACCGCAGAGATTCACGCTGCGCCTTGCAGCAGAGAACAATAACTAGAAAGGTCAGCCATGGAGACTGCTGAATCCGTATTGAGGCTCGATGCCTCCTGGGTGGACTACTTCTTGGTAGCCATCTACTTCCTCTTCGTGCTGGGCATCGGCTGGGCCGCCAAAGCTCGAGTGTCTAGCTCCATCGACTTCTTCCTCTCCGGCCGGGGACTGCCCGCCTGGGTGACCGGCCTGGCTTTCGTCTCGGCCAACCTGGGTGCGGTGGAAATCATCGGTATGTCCGCCAATGGCGTGGAGTATGGCTTCCAAACCATGCACTACTTCTGGATCGGCGCCATCCCGGCCATGGTCTTTTTGGGCATTGTGATGATGCCGTTCTACTACGGTTCCAAGGTGCGCTCGGTACCGGAGTTCATGCGCAAGCGCTTTGGCAATGCCGCACACCTGGTCAATGCGATTTCCTTTGCCGTGGCCCAGCTGCTTATCGCCGGCGTGAACCTGTACTTGCTGGCCACCATCGTGGAGGCCCTGCTGGGCTGGCAGATGTGGGTCTCGCTCCTTGTGGCCGGCCTTATCGTGCTGTCCTATATCACCCTGGGTGGCCTTTCGGCCGCCATTTATAACGAGGTCCTCCAGTTCTTCGTCATCATCGCCGCCCTCGCTCCGCTGACCATCATTGGTTTGAACCGCGTTGGTGGTTGGAATGGGTTGAAGGACGCGGTGGCCCAGGATTCGCACTTCCACACGTGGCCGGGCACGGACATCTCCGGTTTTGAGAACCCAGTGTGGTCCGTCATCGGCATCGTGCTGGGCCTCGGCTTCGTGCTTTCCTTTGGTTACTGGACCACCAACTTCGTCGAGGTGCAGCGCGCCATGGCCTCCGATTCCATTTCGGCCGCCCGCAAGACTCCGATCATCGGCGCCTTCCCCAAGATGTTCGTTCCCTTCCTCGTGGTCATTCCGGGCATGGTTGCCTCCGTTTCCGTGGCCGACTTGATGGAGGAGCGCGCGGAGCCGAATGACGCCATCCTGCTGCTCATGCGCGACCTTTTGCCTAATGGCCTGCTGGGCGTGGCGATCGCCGGCCTGCTCGCTTCTTTCATGGCCGGCATGGCCGCGAATATCTCGGCCTTTAATACCGTCATCTCCTATGACATCTGGCAGACCTACGTGGTCAAGGACCGCGAGGATGACTACTACCTGAAGTTCGGCCGCATCGCCACGATTATCGCCACCGCTATTGCCATCTTTACCGCGCTGCTCGCGCAAAACTTTGGCAATATCATGGACTACCTGCAAACCCTGTTTGGCTTCTTCAATGCGCCGCTGTTTGCCACTTTCATTCTGGGCATGTTTTGGAAGCGCATGACCCCGCACGCCGGCTGGTCGGGCCTGGTAGCCGGTACCGGTTCCGCCATCGCTTTCTGGTACGTCGCGTCCTTCACTGACCTCATCAACCTGCCGGGCCAGGGCACGGCCTTCGTGGCGGCCGGTGTGGCCTTCGTGGTGGATATCCTGGTATCCATCGTGGTCACCCTGTTCACCCAGCCTAAGCCGGATAGCGAGCTGGTTGGCTTCGTCTCTTCCGTGACCCCCAAGGACCACTTTGAGGACTACACCGAAAAGTCCTTGCCGTGGTACCAGCAGACCGTCCCGCTGGGCATCATTTGCCTGGTGATGGCCGTAGCCCTCAACGTCATCTTCGCCTAAGGAGCCCAACATGTCTGAGAAAAAGCGCGCGGGTGCATTCGACCTGCGCAACGTCATCGCCGCACTCCTCGGCCTCTACGGCCTGATTTTGCTCGGCTGCTATTTCTTCCTTGACCCAGGCATCAACCCGGATACCGGGCAGGCGAAGAACGCTACCGATAACCTATGGGCAAGCCTTGCTTTGCTGGCCGTGGCCGCTGCCTTTGTGCTGTGGGCACGCCTGAAGCCCATCACCATCCCAGGAGAAAACTAATGGTTGAGATTACCTCTGCCACGCTTGCCGACGGCCGCGAGATCCTCTACTTCGACGACCAGCCCCACCCCGACCGCGTGCTTGTCGACGCCCGCGACATCCCCACCGTTGCCCCCGCTTCCGAAATGCGCCGGGATCCCCTAACGGGGGATTGGGTGGCCTTTGCCGCCCACCGCATGAACCGCACCTTCTTGCCACCGGCCAACGAGAACCCGCTGGCGCCCACGCGCGAAGGCCAGCTGCCCACGGAGATCCCCAGCCCCAGCTATGACGTGGTGGTCTTCGAAAACCGCTTCCCGTCCTTTGCCACCGCCGCGGAGATCGAGCACCCGGAGGAAGATAACCTGCTCGGCATGGTGCCGCGCCTTCCTGCCCGCGCCCGCTGCGAGGTGGTCTGCTTTACCGAGGACCCAGCCCTATCCTTCAAGGACCTGCCGGAATCGCGCATCCGCACCGTCATCGAGGCCTGGGCTCACCGCACCGCCGCGCTATCGCAGATTGACGGCGTGCAGCAGGTATTCCCCTTTGAAAACCGCGGCGAGGAAATCGGCGTGACCCTCCAACACCCGCACGCCCAGATCTACTCCTATCCATTCCTCTCGCCGCGCCTGCGCTCCATCGTGGATTCCGCCCGCGCCTACGACGGCGACCTCTTTCAGGATCTCCTCGATCGTGAGCGCGCCGCCGGTACCCGCATCATTGCTGAGACCGAGCACTTCACCGTCTTTGTTCCCGCCGCCGCCAAATGGCCGCTGGAAGCCATGGTCATGCCCAACGAGGAAGTACCCGATTTCGCCGCGCTTTCCGACGCCCAACGCGCCGACCTCGCACCCCTCCTCAAAAAGCTGTACTCCGCCGTGGACCGCTTCTTCGATGGCGTGGACAAGACCCCGTATATCGCCGGCTGGACCCAGGCGCCGGTGGATCCGGACCTGCGCCCCGGCATCCGCATGCACCTGCAGCTCTTTTCGCTCATGCGATCGCCCGGCCGCATGAAGTACCTTGCCGGTTCCGAGTCCTCGCAGGCCGTGTGGATCAATGACACCACCCCGGAGCGCATCGCCGCCCGCTTCAAGGAGATCTGGGATGCTTAACTGGATTGACACCCGCAGCGATGACGAGCTTGCCGCCGCAGCCCGCGACCTCTTCGCCGCTTCCTTTCCGGACGCGCCCGAGCCCGCCGGCGTGTGGGCCGCTCCCGGCCGCGTCAACCTCATCGGCGAGCACATCGATTACGCCGGCGGCGCCTCCATTCCCTTTGCGCTGGAACAAAACACCGCCGTCGCCGTCGCACCCCGCACCGATGGCCTTCTCCGGATAGCCTCCGAATACGACGGCAGCGTTGCCCAGGCCAGCCTCCCACTCTCCGAAGTCCGCCCTGGCCACCCTTCCGACTGGTCCGGCTACGTCGCCGGCACCGTCTGGGCCGCCACTGCCGCGGACGTTCTGACCTGCGCCGGCCTCGATATTGCCATCGTCTCCGATGTCCCCGTCGGCTCTGGTCTGTCCAGCTCCGCCGCCCTCGAGTGCTCCGTTGCCGTGGCCGCCTACGAGCTTTGCCACGGCAAAGCTCCCGATGACGCCGCCCGCGCGCAGCTGGCCCAGGCTTGCATCCGCGCCGAAAACGAGGTGGTTGGCGCCTCTACCGGCGGCCTGGACCAAAACGCCAGCCTCTTCGGCCAGCGCGGCAAGGCGCTCTTCCTGGATTTCTCCACCGGCGCCGTCGAGCGCGTGCCGTTCAATATCGAGGCCCAGGACATGGTGCTGCTTATCGCGGACACCAATGCCCCGCACACGCTTTCCGACGGCCAATATGCCTCCCGCCGCGGCATCATCGACGCCGTCCAGTCTGCCGCCGGCCACACCATTCGCGAAATCCCGGATGCCGTCGCCTTTGCCGCCACCGTCAACCCCCAGGAGGCTGAACTCTACCGCCGCCGCGTGCGCCACGTGGCGGAAGAGACTGAGCGCACCTTAGCCGCCGCTACCGCGCTCACCTCATCCGACCTGGCAGAGTTCCGCCGCCTCATGCGCGAAAGCCACCTTTCCCTGCGCGACCTGTATGAAGTCACCACTCCGGAACTCGACTCCGCTTTCACCGCGGCTGGCGAACTCGGTGCCCGCATGACTGGCGGCGGCTTCGGCGGCGCCGTCATCGCGCTCATCCCGCGCTCCGCCGTGGAGTCCACCGCCCAGGCCATTTACGACGCTGCAGCATCCCGCGGCTTCCCAGAGCCCACCTTCTTGGTGGCCCGCCCGGGAGACGGCGCCCGCCGCTTGGCTTAAGCTCCGCAGGCCGGCTCGGCTCAGTCGCGCCCCTCCCAGCGCGCCTATTGTCGTTAGGTCCATACTGATCAGGCTGATCTGAAGGCTGGGCCGCCTCAGATCGGCCCTAACTCCCTCAATTCGGCCTGATCAGATCAGCCCTAAGCCTGTCCCAAAGCCCTAAGCGTTCGGATCACAACGCCGAGAGAGCTTTCTGAATCCCCTCGCGCAGCGTCTCGCGAGACTGCTTCATCGGATGCGCAATCGCGCGCAACCCCATGTACGCAATCTGGTCGGCCGCCCGATTCAGCGGATCGCCCGCATGCCCGAGCACACGGCGAATGTCGACCTCGCATTGGCCTTGGATATCGCCCCAAGCTTGCTGGAATCGGGACCGCGCACCCGAAGACACCCCTCGCCACGTGCGCCCCGGCCGTGATGCTTTAGAGCCGCGCTTATGCACAATCTGCTCGACCGCCTCCAAAGCGGCTACGGAATCTGACTCAATAACCGCCTTGCGAGCACCCACCTTGAGCAGGTATTTCAGCGCAAGCGTCAGTGCTTCGAGCTCAAGCTCATCCGTGCTCGCCTTGGTTTCTCGAGTTCGCAATCGGTAGTCGCCGTTTCCCGCAACGAAGCACATCGACCCCTTGAATACGGTATCGGAGGAAGCATCGGTGGCTATGCGCACCACGTCGCCCTCGGCCCACGAGGAGGCGCGCGAGAAGTTCGGCCACCAGTGTGCTTTCGGCGTCTCTACCTGTGCCGCTTGCTTCTTTTTCGGCGCCTCACCCATCTTGCGCGCCTTGCGTGCGGTGATGCCGGCTTGTTTTCTGCGCACGGAGCTCGCGCTCTTCGAAGCCCTATTTTCTTCCGCAAAGCTTCCCGTCACCGTGAAACCGTCGGCCGTGAGTGCCGCTCGCAATGCATTTTGCCTGCGACCAGTGACAATCCACACTCGTCCGTCGAGTCCCTTGAGCACGCGTTTGACCTCGCGCACGGCGATATCGACGATATCGCCCTTCTTCGTTTGGCCGCGGCGCACAAAACGCGTCTGCTTGGTATTGACCGCGATGACCCAGCCTTCGATGGTGCCGTTGGGGGCGGAATCCCAACGCTCGTCCCAGAGCGCGACCGCAACGTGGATTGGTGCCGAGACCATATCCGAGGTGATCTTGCGGGTGCCGTAGGTGCGCGATTGCGTACCGGTTAGTTCTGAGAGCTCGATGGGTTCCATTATCTCTAGTAAAGCACGGTTAACCGTGCTGCTGAATTATCCCCCACACCGCCGCTGTGAACTGCTTCTCCTTAGGTCGAATGTGATCGAGCCGATCTGAGTACAACCCACCCTCAATTCAGCCTCAACGCCCTCAATTCGGCCCGATCACCTTGGACCTAATATTCCGACCCTCACTCAAGGTCCTCGGAAATTCACCTTCCTGAGCCTCATGACGCGTGCCCCGCCCCGCCAGCCGCGAAGATGAAACCATGATTACAGATCACTTCATCAACCTTCGTTACGCCGGAGCCGAAAGTCCGCACCATTTAGCCCTCCAGCGCGGTGAGCTCACCCAGATAGCGCCCTGGGTCGCCGTTCCCACGGCCACCTGGAGGCAATGGGTTCGCCATAAACAACAATTCGCCAAAGTAGTCGCTGCCGGGTGGAGCACCCACCGCGCCGTCCTCATCGGCAAATCGGCCGCGCGGCTGTGGGGAATGTGGGTAATTTCCGGGGAAGGGGAGGAGGTGGAGCTAGCGGTGCCTTCGGGAAGCGTTCCCCCACGCAGGCTCACCCCGAAAGGCTACCGGTACCGCCGAGTAAAGTCCCTTCAAGAATCCACGGTGTCGATAGCGGGTGTGCGCGCCACGAATCCCGCCCGCACCTGCCTCGAAATCGCCCGGCTACACGGATTCCCAGATGGCCTGGTAGCTACCGATTCTGCCCTCGGCCGACACGACGTCACTACATACGACCTGCGCGAAGAACTGGCAAAAATGCAGCGCACGAGGGGACAAGCAGCCATGCGTAAGGTTATCGAGCACGCGTACGGCGGATCGGAATCGCCCTATGAGTCCTATCTGCGAGCCCTTATTATTGAGCGTTTCCCGCAGGTGAAAATTGAGCCCCAGAAATCGCTGCTCGGGAAATATCGGGCGGATCTTTGTCTCGATGGCTGGCTGGTACTCGAGGTCGATGGCGATGCCAAGTATGACGGCACCTATGGCGAGGCACCCGCCCACGTGGTCAAGCAGCAGATAAAGAGGCAGCGAGCGCTAGAAAACCGCGGATACGTGGTGCTGCGCTTTGGCCCCAGCGATATGAAAGCGCCGGACGAGGCATTGCGGATAATCGCTAGCCACCTGGGAAAACGTGGCAGAAAAGTAGCCTAGATCACCCCCGCGCCACCCCACAACGCATAAAAGTTGTTGAACAAAAGGCATAGCAACCTTTAAGATGATGCGCATCACAAATTAATGCGACCTGCATCACGAAAGGTGAAATCTAGTGAGTGCTGAGACATCACACGCCGCTCCGGCGCAGGCAGGGGACAAGACCCCGCCCAAAGGCCTCGGCGCCATGGCCGGTGCCATGTTCCTCATGGCCACCTCCGCCATCGGTCCGGGATTTTTGACCCAGACCTCGGTCTTTACCGTGCAGATGGGTGCGTCCTTCGCGTTTGCGATTATGCTGTCCATCCTCGTTGATATCGCCATCCAGCTCAATGTGTGGCGAGTTCTCTGCGTGACCGGCATGCGCGCCAATACCTTGGGCAATACCGTGCTCCCTGGCCTGGGCTGGGTGCTTGCCGTATTCGTGTTCATCGGCGGCGCAGTCTTCAATATTGGCAATATCGCCGGTTCTGGCCTGGGCATTAACGCGATGCTGGGCATCGATTCGCGCATCGGCGGCGTCATTGCCGCGGCCATCGCGATCTTCATCTTCCTCTCCAAAAAGGCGGGCATGGCGCTTGACCGTCTCGTCGCGGTCTTGGGCGCGGTCATGATCCTGCTGATGCTCTACGTTGCGGTGGTCAGCCAGCCACCGGTGGGGGAGGCGCTCAAGAATACCGTCGCGCCGGGCGAGATCGACTTCTTCGTCATCACCACCATCATCGGCGGCACCGTGGGCGGCTATATCACCTTTGCCGGCGCGCACCGCCTCATCGATTCCGGCCACACCGGCGTGGAAAACGTCAAAAACATTACCTATACCTCGGTAAGCGGCATCGTGGTCACCGGCATCATGCGTATGCTCCTTTTCTTGGCGGTTCTCGGTGTGGTGGCCACCGGCGTGGCGCTTTCGGACGACAACACCGCGGCCGATGCTTTCTACAATGCCGCCGGCGAGTTTGGCCTGCGCGCCTTCGGCGTAGTCCTCTTCGCGGCCGGTTTGTCCTCGGTTATCGGTGCCGCCTATACCTCGGTATCCTTCGTGACCTCCCAGGACACCTCGACGCGCACCCGCAATATCCTCACCATCATCTTTATTGCGGTGTGCACGGTAGTCTTTGTGGCCATCAACTCCGCGCCGCAGAAGTTGCTCATCTTCGCCGGCGCCATCAACGGCCTGATCCTGCCCATCGGTTTCGCCCTCGTGATGTGGGTAGCCTGGCGCCGCCGCGATCTCCTGCAGGGATACAAGTATCCCAAGTGGTTGCTGATTATCGGCACCCTGGCGTGGGTGCTCACCATCTTCATCGGCTTCAAGGCTTTCTCCGGCATTACCGAGCTGTGGGCATAATGCAGACTCCGGAGCAGGTGCGCGAGTATGCGCGCAGCCATGACATGGCCACCACCGCCGGGCATGCCCGCGGCTTCATGCAGGCTAACCTGCTGGCCGTGCCGCAGGAATATGCCTTCGATTTCTTGCTCTTTGCCCAGCGAAATCCCAAGCCATGCCCGATTGTGGGCGTGCTGGAAGCCGGTCAGTACACCTCCGAGCTACTGCCGGGTGGGGACATCCGCACCGATATTCCGGCCTACCGCGTCTTTGAAAACGGCGAGCATACAGCCACGCTTGCCGACGCCACCTCCTACTACACCCCAGACATGGTCAGCTTCCTTATCGGTTGCTCTTTTACCTTCGAGACTGCGCTGCAGGATAACGGCATTGAGGTCGCGCACATTGCTCAGCAGCGCAATGTGCCGATGTTTAAAACCACGATTCCCACCACCCCGGCCGGTGTCTTTTCCGGTCCCATGGTGGTCTCCATGCGCCCGATTCCGGCCGCGCAGGTCTCCGATGCCGTGCGGATTACCTCCCGTTACCCATCTGTTCACGGCGCCCCGGTTCACGTGGGTGACCCGGCGGCCATTGGTATTGAGGATCTGTCCCGCCCCGATTTTGGTGATCCGGGCGAAGTGCCAGAAGGGCTGCCTGCCGGTCTTTTGGGCCTGTGGGGTGACTCCGCAGGCCATCGTGATGGAATCGAAGCCGTGCCTAGCCATTACGCACGCGCCGGGTCAGATGCTCGTGACCAACGCCCGCGATCAAGATTTCCTCATTCCTTAATCGTCCAGCACGGCGAGGATCTTCTCGCAGGTATTCATGAGGCTGTCATGCGCAAGCGTGGCGGCCTCGCGGCGTTTTCCATCCGCGATGAGCGTGGCCAAGGTGATGTTTCCTTGAATGTGGTCCGCATGCAGCTGCGGATAGCGAGGAATGGCTAGCAGGAAGGTGAGCCGCATGCGGGCGAGCAGGTTATCCATCTGCTCATTAAGCGTAGGCGAGCCCAGCGCGGCCACCAGCGTGCGGTGGAAGCGTTGGTTGATGGCGGAGACTTCCTGGTGCTCGCCGCGTGCTGCGTAGTCGAAGGCGGAGGAAGTGAGGGTGACGAGCGAGGGGGCGTCGGCAAAAGCGCCCCACCGCACCGCCGCGGGCTCGATGGCCGCGCGGGCGGCAAAGAGGTCACGGATATAGTCTGCGTCCGGCGTGGCGAGGAAGACGCCGCGGTTGGGGATGCGCTCGACAATGCGCTCCGCGGCGAGCCTAGTGAAAGACTCGCGGAGGGTATTGCGCGAGCAGTGAAAGCGCTCGGCCGCCTTGACCTCGCTGAGCTGCTCGCCCGGCTGGAACTCGCCGGCGGAGATGGCCTCGCGCAGCTCGGAGGCGACAGACTGGGAAAGCATGACCACAACTGTACTAAAAAGTTATGCACCTCACATTGGAGATGAGGTGCAAAAGGGTGGCGTGAGCGCTAATCGATGGTCGCGATGACCTTGGAGGAATCCAGACGGTCACCCTCGGCGGCCAGGAGCTTGATGGTGCCGCCGCGCGGAGCCTTGATGGCCGATTCCATCTTCATGGCCTCGACGGTGGCGATGGCATCGCCCTCGGCCACGGTATCGCCGTCCGCAACGTTCCAGGCCACGAGGTTTGCTTCGAACGGGGAGGTGACCGCGTTGTCATCGGTAGACTGTGCGCCGGCCGAAGATGGTGCGGTGGAGGCAGAACCGCCGGCCGAGGCGGCGCCTGGCGCGGCGAGGAAGTCCACGGGCACGCCGACGTTGACCAGCTTGCCGTCGATTTCTACGGCCACATTGCGGCGCTGGGTGTAGATAGCCTCGACCTTTTCCACCTGGTTGGCGGCAGACGGGCGGTAGTTGTGATCCACCCAGTCCGTAAACACGCCGATCTCGGAGGCGCCGGCGGCAGCGGCATCGTCTGCTGGGGCGGCGGTGCCGATGAGTGCAGGCTCATCCATCATGTCGCGGTGGAACGGCAGCACGGTGCGCACGCCGGTGACGGTGAACTCGCGTAGGGCAAAGCGGGCGCGGGCCAGGGCGATCTCGCGGGTCGGTCCCCACACCACCAGCTTGGCAATCAGGGAGTCATAGTACGGCGGGATGATAGAGCCAGAGCGCACCGCGGAATCCACGCGGATGCCCGGGCCGGTGGGCGGCTCGAAGGAGACGATGGTGCCGGGGCACGGCGCAAAGCCATTGAGGATATCCTCAGCATTGATACGGAACTCAAAAGCATGGCCGTGGGACTGCGGATCCTCATCGAAGGACAGCGGCTCCCCGGCCGCGATGCGGAACTGCTCGGCGATGATATCGGTACCGGTGACTACCTCAGTAACGGGGTGCTCGACCTGGACGCGGGTATTGACCTCCAGGAAGGAAATGGTGCCGTCCTCGGAAACGATGTATTCCACAGTGCCGGCGCCGGTGTAGCCCACCTTGGAGCAAATGGAGCGGGCGCCTTCGATGATGCCGTTGCGTTGGGCGTCGGAAAGCGCGGGCGCCGGAGCCTCCTCAATGAGCTTTTGGAAGCGGCGTTGGGTGGAGCAATCGCGGGTGCCGAGCACGCGCACATTGCCGTGCGTATCGGCCAATACCTGGGCTTCGACGTGGCGCGGGTGGGTGAGGAACTTCTCCACATAGCACTCGGCGCGGCCAAAAGCCTCCATGGCCTCGCGGCCGGCGGAGTTGAACGCGCCCTCGATTTCTTCCATATTGTCCACGACCTTCAAGCCGCGTCCGCCGCCACCATAAGCGGCCTTGATGGCAATGGGCAGGCCGTGCTCTTCGGCAAAGGTGCGGGCTTCTTGCCAATCATCGATGGGATCAGAAGTACCAGGTGCCAGTGGTGCGCCGACCTCTTCGGCTACGCGGCGGGCAGCGATCTTGTCACCGAGTAACTCAATATGCTCGGGCGAAGGGCCAATCCAGATCATGCCGGCCTCAGTGACGGTGCGGGCAAAGTCGGCGTTCTCAGACAAAAAGCCATAGCCTGGGTGAATAGCATCAGCACCGGCACGCACCGCGATATCGAGCAGCGCGGGCACGTTCATGTAGGTATCGGCGGCCGTATTGCCCGGCAGCGCATAAGCTTCATCCGCTACCTGGGTGTGTAAGGCACCAGCGTCTGCCTCGGAGTAAATGGCGATGGACTTAATTCCCAGGTCGCGGGCGACGCGAGCGATACGCACGGCAATCTCGCCGCGGTTAGCAATGAGGACGGTTTTAATCTGCATTTTTATCTCCAGTGTTCAAGGCTTGGGGTGCTACGAGTTCAAAGTTCACGCGTGCGCCGGGTGGCAGCTGCGCGGCAATATCAATATCTTCTTCCAACACAGTGGCGATGACGGGGTAACCGCCGGTCACAGCGTGATCGCGCAGGAAGACCACGGGCTTGCCATTGGGTGGGATTTGGATCGAGCCGGCGACCATGCCCTCAGACGGAAGCTCACCGTCTTTAACGCGTTCAATCGGCTCTTCGCCATCGAGGCGCAGGCCCACGCGGTTGGAATCTGAGGTGACGGTCCACTCGGTATCCAGGAAAGCGGAGACATTATCGCCAAACCAGTCATCGCGGGGACCGAGCACGCAGCGCAAGGTAGCGCGGGTTTTTCCGTCGGAGCTTTCGCGCACGCGCAATGGATTAGAAAGCTGGGCATCGGTCATGCCGGTAGAGCGCGGTAGAACGCCAATGACATCGCCGGTGGTGACCGGGTCCGGGCCAAGGCCAGAAAGGACGTCGGTGGCCGCGGAGCCAAGCTCGGATTCGGCGATGATGCCGCCGCGGATGGCCACGTAATTGCGCATGCCTACCGTTGCAGGATCCACCGAGACGGTGTGCCCGGCCGTGACCAGCACTGGGCGGGCGAGGTGAACCGGCATCTCGCCGAGGCGCACACGCGCGGTAGCGCCGGTGACGCAAATGACGGTATCGGTGAGCGCGTGGAGCTTAATGCCGCCGATATTCTCCAGCACCGTTGCCCCGCGCGGGTTGCCCACGGCCACATTGGCGGTCGCGGCGGCGGCGCGGTCGGCAGCACCGGAGGGAGTCACGCCGAGATCGCCCACACCGGGGCGGCCCAGGTCTTGGTAGAGGGTGAGCAGGCCGGCATCGATAACCTCCATGCGCGGCAAGCGGGCAGGGGCGCGCTTCGAGCGGGCAGAGTGATCAACAAGCTCAGGCAGCTTATCCACGCTGCGATAGCGCACGCGGTCGCCCGGCTGTACTAGCGCCGGTGGGTTGGCATTGGAATCCCACATTGGCGTATTGGTGGTGCCCAGCAGCTGCCAGCCGCCCGGGGAAACGCGCGGGTACACCGCGGAAAACTCGCCCGCGATACCCACAGCACCGGCCGGCACCGCGGTACGGGGGTTGGAGCGGCGTGGCACCGCGCGCGCCTGGGAAGGGTCCGACGGCGCACAGTAGGTAAAACCCGGGGCAAAGCCACCGAATGCCGCGGTCCACTCGGTAGAGGTATGCCAATCAATGAGCGCTTCGCGCGAAAGACCCAGCAGGTCTGCGGCCTCGTCCACATCCTCGCCGTCATAGAGCACATCAATTTCTACCGTGCGGGCCTCCGCGGCCGTGGCGGCGGCGGGGGAGAAGTCCTGCAGGAATTCGGCCGCATCACGCGCCGAATCCGGCGCTTCAAACGTCAGCAGCAGGGTGGTGGCGGCCGCGATGCAGTCCACCTGATTCTTCAATGGCTTGGCAGAAAGCGCCGCGTGCCAATCCATGACCTGGTTCAATCCATCCAGGTCAATGAGCAACGCGCGCGTGCCCACAAAATTAATGTGCATTAGATAAAGCTCCGAATCTCGATGCCTTCTTCCCTCAGGCGCTCAACCACGCCGCGCAGCAGCTTCACCGCGCCGGGCGAATCACCGTGAGTGCACACAGATTGAGCAGCCACCTCTAACTTCGTGCCATCCACGGCCGTGATCGAGCCGGTCTGCGCCACCTCAAGCACTCGCTGTACCACCTCATCGGCACTGCCGAGCACCGCATTGGCCTCCTTGCGCGAGACCAGCGTGCCATCGGGGTTGTAGTTGCGGTCCGCAAAAGCCTCACGGATGACGTTAAGCCCGCTGCGCTTGGCGACGTCCACCGCTACACCCCCTGGCAGTAACATCACCGGCAAGTCTCCGAAGGCCTTAATGCCCTTGATGACGGCTTCTGCTTGCGCCTCATCTTTCACGATTGCGTTATACATCGCACCGTGTGGCTTCACATAGGAAACCTTGGTGCCATTGGCGCGGGCCAAAGCGTCGAGCGCGCCAATTTGGTAGGTCACCTCGTCTGCAAGCTCGTCCGGGTTGTAATCGATAAAACGGCGGCCGAAACCCGCGGCGTCGTTATAACCCACGTGCGCGCCTACGGTCACGCCTGCTTCTGCTGCCGCCTTGAGGGTGCAGGCAATCGAGTGCGGGTCGCCCGCATGGAAGCCGGTGGCCACGTTTGCGGAGGACACCATCTCCAGCATTGCCGCGTCATCTGCGACCGGGTTGCCTGCAGTAGTCTCTCCCAAATCCGCATTGAGATCGATATGGAGCGAGGACATTCAACACCGTCCTTAAGATTGTTGAACAATTCGAATGTCATTAAGTGTAACCCTCGCCACTGCCATTTGTGAAGGCGGTTACGTTTCATTTACCCGCGTGCGCACCCCCACCTAGGTACGAGAAAACCGCCCCGCCCCGGGTAAGAGGTCCGGGAGGAAGCGGCGTGGCCCGCTAGAGCCCAAGGGCCCGAAGGCCCTAGCTTGTGAAATCTTTAGCGGCCGTAGTTCTGGACAGCGTAGAGCTTGCCCTCAGAGTTGACGGCAACACCAACGCCGATGGTCTTGGCACGCGGGTCGAGCATGATCTTGCGGTGGCCCGGGGATTCGTACCAGAGCTTAACCAGCTGTGCATCGGAGTAGTCGCTCCATGCCTGCAGTACGTTCTCGCCGCCGGCCGGGATATTGGAAGGGTAGTAGTTCCAGTGCTGTGGGCGGTGGCTGAGCTTATTGGCGCGAACCAGCTGGTTGGCCCAATCCTGAGCCAGTCCATTGAGTGCGGCGTTGGCGCGAACCGGGCGCAGGCCGTGTGCTTGGCGGTAAGCGTTGGTGTGATTGATGATGCTCTGTACGCGGTTGGAGGCCGGAGCAACTGGCTTTGCGGCGGCAGCCGGAGCGGCAGGCAGGTTGACGGAGGGTACCGGAAGGTTCACGCGACCGAAGCTGCTCAAAGAGCTCGATGCCTCTGCAGGGGCTACGCCAACACCGAGTGCGACGGCTGCTGCGAGTGCAGGAGCGACGAACTTCTTGGCGGAGAAGTGAACTTTGGGGGTGAACATGAGCGGTACCTTTCTACTGGAACCTAGCGGGAATCTATAAGGCGGGGATCTTGGAGTGTTAACGGCTAACTTCCGTTCCCCTTCACTTAAAAGTTAATCAATTCTGCCCGGGTAAAATCCAGCTGACCAGCAAATATTAGGATTCTTGAAGTTGATTTCGCGCAAAACTAATTGCCTCTTAGTTATTTCTCGATTTGAGCTAGGAAACCCCTAAATTCCCTCAGTGATGGCGCTCAGCTCCCCGCCCCCACGGGGGTAGATTTCAACCAATATCTCAGGTTCCCAGGGAAATGAGATTGTTTTAAGGTATGTGGGCCTAGTTTTAAGTCCCCTTCTGGCAAAACTGGCCAGTTTCTTGATAGAGCCTATGAGAAACCTTGTGGTTCTCTGGCTGTCTAAGGATCATAAGAGGGCACCAGGGTGATCCGTGATCTTGCTTGAGCCTGCCGCGCTGCCGCTACCACTCCCTCGAAACCGTCCCTCCGCCCCATCCCTGCGCAATATTGGCATAAGAAAAGCGCCCAGCGGGGAAATCGCTGAGCGCTTGCAGTTGCAAGACTATTTAGGCCTGAGTGGTTGCGGCCGCCTTGTCAGTCGCTGGTGCAGGGGAGAGTACCTGGGAAATGATGTCGGCAGCTTCCTTGCGGGTCTTCGCGCCGTGGAGTTGTGCGCGGAAGTCCTCCTTCATGATGTTGCGCGCCAGCTTGGACAGCAGCTTGAGGTGCTGCTTTCCAGCGTTATCCGGAACAGCAATAAGGAAGGCCAAGGTGGTCGGGTCTTCGCCCTCTGCCCACGTGACGCCGTGCGGCAGGCGGGCGAAGGCGAGCGTTGGTACCTTCACTCCGGCAGACCGAGCGTGCGGAATGGCCACGCCGTGGCCCACACCAGTGGAACGGGTAGATTCGCGCTTCAATGCGGCGCTAGCGACCGCCTCGGCATCAGACATGCGCGCGGAGGTGAGCTTCACCATGGAGCGAATGACCTCTTCGCTAGAAGAACCCAGATCTTTATCGAGGCTAATCGTATCGACTGCAACAAGTGGCTTATCCTTGCGCTGCGTCAATCCCACCAGCAGGAGAATAAGGCCAGCGCAAACAACGATGCCGGCAAGCATGGCGATAAAGAAGCCAACGACGTTATCTACCGCGCCGAGCACCGCGACGATCGGGCCGCCGTGCATGACGTGGTCTTGTGCACCGAAAAGACCGGCGAGCGCACCGGCTACGGCACCACCGGCAACATTGGCGGGGATGACCTGTAGCGGGCGTGCAGCCGCGAGCGGAATGGCGCCCTCGGTAATGCCGAAGAATCCCATGAACAACGCGGCGATGCCCGCATCCTTTTCGGCCTTGGTAAACCAGCGGCGGCGCAGGAGCGTAGCTACGCCCACGGCGAGGGGAGGTACGGCAATCGCACATGCCGCCATGCCCATCGGCGCCGCATTGCCGGCCGCGATCATGCCGCCGCCGAAGAGGAAAGCCGTTTTATTGAAGGGACCACCCATATCGAAGGCGATCATGGCGCCCAGGATAAGGCCTAGCACGATGACGGAGGAGCCCTGCATTCCAGCGAGATAGTTGGTCATTGCCTCGAACGCGGCCGAGACCGGTGCGCCAATGAGCAAGATGAAGATGAGTCCCACGATGAGCGTGGTGAAAATCGGGATGACGATGATGGGCCAAATCGGTGCGATGAACTTGTGCACCGGAATCTTCTTAATGGCAAGAGCCACATAACCGGACAAAATACCGGTGACAATGCCGCCCAAGAATCCGGCACCTGCCTCAGAACCGTAAAGGGAGCCGGTGGTGGCGATGAGTCCGGTAATAAGGCCAGGGGCAAGGCCTGGGCGATCCGCGATGCCCACCGCAATGTAGCCGGAGAGCACCGGGACCATCAGTGAGAACGCCAGGGCGCCGAGCTCATTGACCGTGTTCCAGAAGCTATCTTCTGGAATCGCCATGCCCTCAGGCGTGGGCGTGCCGCCGATGGACAGTGCCACCGCAATGAGCAGGCCACCGGTGACCACGAATGGGATCATGTGCGAGACGCCGTTCATCAGTGCCTTGTACAAGGTTTGACCCACGCTATTTTTGCGAGGCGCCTCTTCCTCCGTCTTCTCGGAAGAGCCCTCCCAGCGCGAGGCGCTCAAGGACCTGCTGAGGAGTTCCTTCGGGTGCTTGATGGCCTCGTCCACGCCGGTGGCCTCGAGTCGCTTGCCGTGGAAGCGGTCCTTGGAAATGACCGTATCGGCACCAATGACAATGGCGTCGGCTTCCTCGATGTCTTGCTTGCTAAAGGCTCCCTCGACGCCGATGGAACCATGAGTTTCAATCTTGATGCGGTAGCCCAGTTCTTGGGCTGCGGCCTCGAGGTTCTCGGCCGCCATATAGGTATGCGCGATGCCCGTCGGACACGCCGTGATGGCGAGGATGAGGGGCGATGACTCTGTAGTGCTCATGGTTCTCATTAAACGGCAATCGTTTGCGTTGGCACAAGAGCCGGTGCGTCTATTCTCTGCGGACCTGGTAAGTCGTGCGTTGCGAGCCACGCTGGCCCCGCATGACAATCCAGCCCTTCCTCTCCAAGGCCTTGAGCGCGTAGCGCGCTTGCCCGGGACTGAGTTGGGTGCGTTCCGCGATCTCGTGAAGGCTTAAGGCGGGAGCATAGTCCGCCTCCGCGCCGAGCTGCATACTGTGAAAAACTTGCGGAACGTTTTTGCCTAGCTGACGAAGCTCGTCCTCTACGTTGGCTTCCACTGCTCTAACCGTGGGGCGGGCAGAAACTCGATGCGGGCTATCCGGCCTGGTGCGGGGGAAGATGACACGAAACTCGGTGCCGGTATCTATAAGGCGCGGTGCAGCTAGGCCTGCATCTAAACAGGCACGAATCATCTCTCGGATTCCTCCGCCCTCGCCTTCAATGACCGGGTGTCCTTCGCTGGTGCGAACTAGTTTGGCAAGCTCATAAAGGCGCTGATTTACTGCAGCTTTGGATAAGGTGGTGCTGGTCAATTGGGAGACCGAGACCCCTCGCAGCCCACCAGGGCTAGTAATGATCACTGCCTGCCGGGTGATGCGAACCTCAATTCTTTTTCCCACGCCTCGCGTGTGCGGTCCTAAATCCCGGTGCACTAACGCGTTGGCTACAGCCTCCCGAAGGGCGGCCGGCGGAATTTCCGGGATCTCTTCCATATGACCGCTTTCCGCATAGCGCAGGTCGGCCTGCAGATTGGCACGCAGCCAATCCACCACATCATCGAGGAGAGCGGGTAGAGGGCCGTCGAAATGGGTGAGGTTCCGCGTGCGCGCGGCGTGCTCCCGCGGAAGCTGCACCGCCGCGGTTACCCCGAGGGCAGGTACTTTTCCCTGCGGCAAGAAGCCGAGGGCATAATTTCCGGCTACGGTCAGTTGCCCGTTTACGGTTGCGCCAAGTACCTCGAGGAGGCGCTTGTCCTCCGCGATGGTGGATAGACGCCTACTGCGTGAGCGGGCTGTGCGTAGCGCCTCTGCTGTAATGCTTTCATCCATGTCCCGCAGGCCGCTGCCAGGCACTGGTTGCTGGTCATAAAATTCTTGCTCAGATGCGTGGAGTGCCGCCACCTCGAGGATGCGCAAGTCGTTAGGACCCATCACATAATTGCCATCCGCTTGCCGTAGGTAGGCCTCTCCTTTGATGCGGGCTGGTTTAAGCATGGGTGAAAGGGGCGCTACCGTCACTGCGATTACTACCGCTTCATCGATGCTGATGTGGGTAAAAGAGAGCTGGGGCGCAGGTTCTATTAGCGTTCTTGCTTGGTCCGCCACAGCCTTTTCTACCTGTGCAGGGTGCGCGACGCCGGTGGCGGCAAAGTTGAGGCTCTGATCGACGCCCAAAAGGATGTCACCGCCCATTGGCATGTTTGCAAAAGCACATATGGTGCGAGCCAAATCATGCGGTGCGCGAAGGAAGGAGCGCTTACATTCCAGCATCGTGCGGTCATCGCCAAAAAGCCGCAGCTGCTCAAGTGCCTCACGGAGGCTAATTGCATCCCAACCCATGGCGTCATTATAAAACCCTCATTGCAAAGTAGCAATGATTTTTTAATGAGGGGGAAGGGGCTTCTCGCTCATTGTGATGAACGGTACGCTGGAGGCACTTCGCAACAGAAAGGGAACGCTCGCTCGTGAGTAAAGCATCGCCGGATAATATCTTGCTCTACCTGCCGCAAAAGCAGGAAGATCAGGTGCGCGACATCTTTGCGGGCCTAGCTGAGCGCGGCTTTCCTGTCCAGCAGCAACGCCCGCACATTACGGTCACCTTTTCGCCGCACATGCAGCCGGAAGTGGTGGACTTGGCGGCCCAGTTGCTGCCGGCCGTTATCCCCGCGGATTTCCGGCGGGTAGGAAACGTTATTTTTGGCACCAAGCGTAAACAGACGGTGGCCTGGCTGCTGGAGACTACCGACGAGTTAGAAATCGCCGCGCGAAAAATCAGCGCCGCAAACCCGGACGGGCGCGGGCCGCGCTGGACCCCGCACCTGACCATGGGTTTGCGCCTGCCGCGTGAAGAGGTCCCCGGCTATATCCAAGCGATGGACGAGCTCACCTCAGCGCACTTTAAGGAACTTACCGCCGTCGAGGCCGCCTATTGGCGGCCGCGCACGCAGGAAAAGACCCTTCTAGCAGGGGCTTAGAGTAAAGCGCGTAGGGCCCGGGCAACGCGCAGGACGGTCAGGTCCTCGCCCGGCTTGCCGACGACCTGCACCGCATCACCCACGCCTTCTTCCTCTTCGCCGCGCAGCGGCACCGTAATGGCTGGCCAGCCGAGCACATTGAACGGCTCGGTCCACCGCCGCAGGCTCGCGGCCGACTCCGCGGTATTGTCCGGGGTGATATCGGACCACTTGAGGGGGCCGGAATCGAGGGTAGGGGTGAGGATAATGGGGGCGTCGGCAAGCAGGGCAAGGGCGTCTTCGCGCAGCTTTTCTACGCCCCGTGCGGCCGCGTCGTAATCTTCCTGGCTGATATTTTCCCCGCCCAGGACGCGCTGCAGAATCACGTCCTGGTACTTCTCGCGCTGGTCCAGCAGCGGCCGGTGGACGTCGTAGACCTCCTTCAAGCGCATCGGCTCGTAGAGCTCGGCCGTGGCGGCGATGGTGTCTTCCAAGTCCGCGCCCTCGGTGAGCTCAAAGTCCGATCGCTCCAGCGCGGCCAGAAGATTAGCGAAGCGCTCGCCCTTGGCCTTAAGGGCCGTGACATCAACAGCAGAAACGTCCTGCGCCGCGGCCGGTTCCTCCTCCGCAGTGGCAATAAAAGCCTGCTCAATCAGGTCAATCGAGCTGGCGAAGAAACCAATGCAATCAAAGCTCGGGGCAAAGGGGAAGACGCCCTCGACCGGAATCACCCCAAAGGTGGGCTTGAACCCCAGCACGCCTTGGCATGCGGCCGGCACGCGCACCGAGCCGGCGCTATCGGAGCCCACCGTAAGCTGCAGCGCCCCGCAAGCTACCAGCGCCGCCGAACCGGAGCTCGATCCGCCGCCGCACACCTCCGGATCACGTGGATTGATCACGCGACCATAAGCCGAGGCATCGCCCAAAATGCCGTAGGAAAACTCCTGCAGGTTCGCCTTTGCCACCGGCAGGGCACCCTTCGCCGTCAAGCGCTGCACCACTGGTGCATCCTTGACCGGAGTGCGGCCCACATTCACCTCGGTGCCGCAGGTGGTAGACACCCCAGCGACATCCACGATGTCCTTGAACGCCACCGGCTGTCCCTTAAGCGTGGGCGATTCATCCAGCGCGTGCTCATCAAACGGGATGACGGAAATCACCGCATTAAAGTCCTGCTGGGCGTGGTGCAGGCGATCAGAAACAGTAGGCATATCGGAGGCTAAGTCCTTTCAACGTCGGCGTCCTTTGATGCTAACGATGTAATAGAAGGATGCAGATGTTACTACCGTACATCAGGGGTTGGTCAATGGGCTTTTGCTCTGAGGCAGTTGAACTCTGACCTTCCTTCAGCAGGGCAGAAAGCTGTCCGTTCGGGGCCTAATAAATTGGGTGTAATACGGGGTCAGATGGGTAGTAAGGTATCAGTGTTCCCTATGGGAAATTAGTTGTTTCTACTTTCTTTCCTCACGTATGGAGTAAGACCTGTGCCGTTAAACGCTGATAAGGCATCGCGCCTTTTTATGTTCTTTTCCGCTATGCAGAAGAAAAAATCTGAAGTCGTTCTTTCTACTGCAAAATACGATAAGCAAGGCGGGAAAGTGCTCCGGCTAGAACGTCTAAAGGAAGTTGCAGAAGAGTCAGGACGCATTCAATTTGGCGGGTACATTCAAGAAGCCCTCCAATTAGATGAGAAATTCTTGGCTGATGATGGATCCAACCCAAATCTAATTGCAGTATTCAAAAAGCCCGAGCCGGTTAATCTTCCAGATCTTCCTAGTGGGATAGAAAATCTGGTCGATGGAACAACTGATGATCCTCTCAAAGAGCCACAGCTAGTTACTGCTACTCAGATATCGGACGAGCAAGCTGGGCAATTTCAACGATGGCTGGAACAGTGGCGCCGTTGGGCTGTTGCTGAGAAATATGCTCTGGCGTATCAAAAGGCCTTCGAAATCCAGACGAGTGCAAACCAACAAGCGGACGAGTTCGAACTCATTCTGGGATTGGGAAACCTTGCCTGGCAAGTGAGTGAAGAGGAAAAGGTAGACCGGCAGCTATTCTCAGTCGACTTGGCAATGGATTTGGATAAAAGGACCGGCGATATCCATCTTGAGCTTGGAGAGGGGGCACTGAAAGTTGAAATGGAACCCGTTCCTGCACAAAAGTTGGATGACAGTACGTTTTTGACCGATGTAAAAGGAGAAGTTGCCGCGATAGAAGGCGACATCCTGGATCCTGAAACCTTCGCAGGTTTAGGCGCGGTAACTGCAAATGGGTTAGATACCAATGCGATATACACTTCCGAATGGCAGCGCCAAGTTCCCTCGGAGAAAGCTGTGTTGGCATGGCAGCCAACCATCATTTTGCGTAAACGCCAACGTACAGGCTTTGCAACTGCGCTCAAAGATATTGCGGTAGCTATTGAACAATCCGAGGAAATTCCGACTGGGCTGGCGCCGTTGATCGATCCCAACTCGCAAGCGGAGCTGCCAAAATCGAATGAGCCGGGTGCGACTTTTGAATCAAACGAAGAGGTCTTCACACCGCTACCGCTCAATGAGAAGCAAATGCAGGTTTTGAATCGAGTAGATTCTCACCCTCAAACCATCGTCCAAGGCCCTCCGGGAACTGGAAAAACACACATGGCAGCTGCCTTGCTTTCTCATCTGTTGGCTCAAGGCAAGCGTGTCCTAGTAACAGCAGAAGCGGATCGTGCTTTATACGAGTTACGAGGAAAGCTACCTGAGGAGATTCGTGAGCTTGCTGTTTCCGTGATTAGCTCTGGACAGTCTGACTTAGCGGAATTGAAAGTAGCCGTCGATACAATAAACCGACGGTCAAGTGATTATGACGAGGTAACATCTTCTCGAAAGATCCGAGATCTGGAGCTGAGGCTAAATCAGCTCCGTGAAGAGCGAACCGCAGAGTTGAGACGTTGGACTTCGCTAATGGACTCTGAGAAGGCTTCGCTTGGTGTATTAGGCTACGACACGCAAATGTCTCGAGCTGTCGCGAAATGGGTGGACAGCAAAGAGGATTATGGGTGGATCGAAGCTTTACAGGTTCCTGATCTTGAGCAGCCATTTCCTTTGGACGCACAGGAAATTGACGAATGGTTCTCACTTTTGGCTTCCCCAGAGCTCGCTCAAGGTGGAGTGAGCTCCACCGGAGATTCCTTCGACTTCGGTGCAATTCCCACCGTAGATGAGCTCACGCAGGCAATCGAAGCCAAAGCTGGTGAAGAGGCCGTGAACCTCTGGATCGAAAATGAGACACCGGTTAGTGAACGGGCGGCTTGGGCCAATCTTGATGAGTCATCCCGAGTCGATCTTGAACAATCAGTCGAACAAGCCATAAATCAATTGGCGAAAATTCAGCAAATTTCCGCACCGTGGATGGACGACCTACTCCGTGATTCAATGAACGGAAATCTTGCGCAGTGGAAACATAAACTAGATTCTCTTGCCAATGATTTTCATGGAGCCCAGCAGTCAGGTGGAAACCTGGCTGCTCTCCGGCACATTGAGATTTCCGGCCAAATTAATTCCTTCGTACCGTTGGCGAGGTCAGTGCAGACTTTCCTTCAGAATGGGGGTCAAATTAAGACGAAGGCGGACGGTCTTCCAAAGACTGGTCTACTTACAAAGCCAATAATCAAAGAAGCAGCACCGTTTTTTGAAGGAGTTCGAATAAACGGAATGCCGCCCACCGGCTTGGCCGAAGTGAACCTTTACCTAGAGTATGTGGAGTTTGAATGGGCGCTCTACTCACTACAACAGTCGTGGAGGTATTCACGGCCGGCTGAGCATTTGTCTCCTATGGAGAAGCTAGGCTTCTGGAGAGGCGAACTTCAGAAATTCTCGGAATCAATTTCCCAAGTCGAGCAGCTCGGATATGCCTTGGGAAGAATCGAAAACTTTGGATTCAGGGCCGATTTAGGAGAGCTAAATCCGCTATCCAATCGAATTGAAAAGCTTCGAAAAGCTTCAGGAGTCCAAGCCACTGCTGCACGATTTTCTAACCTCATTTCCATGGGAATGGCAACCATTCGCGACTTTAAGCAGAATTCGGATGCCGTGGAATGGATAGACAGATTAGAAGCAGCGCTGGACCAGCAAAATGCCTCTGAATATGAACTTGCTCTTGAGGCAGCACAGTCTGCTGCCTCGTATTCTGGTGCAATTCGCCGTCGCAATGAGCTTTCCCAAAAAGCGAAAGGTTGGTCTGCGTTACTTGTCCAAGCACTAAAGGACTCCAATGACTTCGGGTTGTGGCGGCACCGTGTTCAAAATATCGAAGAAGCTCGGTACTGGGCATTGGCAGGAGAAAGAATCGCTGCCCGAACAAAGGCGGATCCTCAGGAAATCTCGCGTTCAGTTCGATTTATTGATCAAAGAATTTCAAAGACGATCGCGGAGCTCGCCGCGGCCCGTGCTTGGTCTAAGGCTGTAGGAAAAGACCGAATCGATCCAGCAACTCAATCGAGCCTTGTAGCGTATAGCCAAGCAGTTACTCGCCTGGGAAAGGGAACTGGAAAATATGCTGATCGACGTAAGCGAGATGTGCGTAAGCACTTAGATGCTTGTCGTTCCGCGGTTCCAGTGTGGATCATGCCGATCTACAAGGTCGTTGAGCAGTTCGACTTGGAAGAAAACATGTTTGATGTCGTTATCGTAGATGAGGCATCACAGTCGGGTGTCGATGCCATTTTCTTGCAGTATTTGGCTCCGAGAATGGTAGTTATCGGTGATGACAAGCAGGTTTCACCAACCAGTTTCCACGACTTGGAAGAAATTGGAAAGCTAGCTCAGCAGTATTTGTGGGACTTCGACAAGATAGATTCTTGGTCGGATCCAGCTCGCTCACTCTTTGATGAAGCTAATATGCGCTACGGAGGACGGATCACACTAGAAGAGCACAGGCGCTGTGTTCCGGAAATCATCGGGTTCTCGAACCAGTTTATCTATGAGCCCGAAAACATATCCCTTAAACCAGTGAGGGAGGTTGAATCTGACCGGCTTGCACCGTTCAAGATTACTCAGACTCCTAATGCATTCTTTACCGGAGCGAAGAAAAGAAAAACTAATACAGCCGAGGCAGATGTCCTGGTGGAACGTCTTCTTTCTGTCTTGGATGATTCGCAATATGTAGGAAAGACTATTGGCGTCATTTCGCTACTTAGTACTTCCGGCCAGGCGAAATATATCCAGGCACGACTTTTGGAAAAAGTTCCCCCCGAGGTGTGGGAGGAGCGCGAGCTAAAGGTTGGAAGCCCTGCTGACTTTCAAGGTGCTGAACGAGATGTCATATTCCTCTCGATGGTTCAGCCGTATACGCCGGGTGAACGCACGTCAACGTTGACTAAGAAAGAATCCCTGCAGCGTTATAACGTTGCAGTTAGTCGCGCGAAAGACCAAGTTTGGTTGTTCCATTCTATTGGTTTCGAGGAATTGAAGCCACTCGATATTCGTGCCAAGTTGTTGCAGTATGCCTACAGCATTGCGGAGAAGCAGCCAGAGAAAACAGAATGTTTAGCAGTTCCGAACGATGAACGGGTTGAGCCCTTTGATTCGCTATTTGAGCAAAGGGTATATAACAGAATCATCGAAAAGGGATTCAAGGTAATTCCGCAATTCGAAGAGTTTGGATACCGCATTGACCTCGTCGTTGAAGGTGCGCAAGGACGGCTTGCAGTTGAATGCGACGGTGACTATTGGCACAGTGATCAGAATGCTTTGCAGGATCAGCATCGGCAACGCGAACTGGAGCGTCTCGGCTGGACATTCGTCCGAATTTTTGAATCTGATTTCTATCTAGACTCGGACGAACAGATGCAAAAGGTCTGGGTGGCGCTAGATGAATTGGGTATCAAACCATTCGAGGCAGATGCGCCAACCTTTGAGACTTCCGACAACGTCGAGATTGTCGAGGACGTCTATGCAGAAGATAATCCCATTGAAGTACAAAGTGGAGTAGAGGTCTTCCTCTCAGCCGAAGAGGACCTTGAAGATGGTTTTGCGGAATCTGGAGAAGCCCATGATAAACATGATCTAGAGATGGCAGAACAAGGTTCGGGGATTTTCACGCAGGGTTTTGAGAACAGCGATCTTCGAGAAGAAACACATCTCGACTTTTCTTTTCACGGTACGGAGCTTACTAAAGCCCCAGCTGAATATACCGCTTTCGAAGGAACGACTGTAGCGACAAATATCGCAACTGATGCTGAAGTCGCTCAAGGACTTCTTGAGATCTTGAGAGCTGAAGGCCCAATGTTGGGCGACTTCCTATTCTCTCGTTACGTAAAATCCAGTGGCGGCGTTCGTGTTACTAAGCCTGTCCGTACGATCCTTATACCAGTATTGAATCGTTTAGTCCGAGACGGTTCGGTCATGATGGTCAAGAGGCCAGACATCGAAGATTTCGGGAAGAGTACGTTCTATCTCCCTGATTGTCCCCGAGTGGAGGTACGTACTCTAGGTTCTCGAGTGCTCCATGATGTTCCTTACGAAGAGCTGCGGATTCATACTGCTAGAGGATATCTTCGTGCAGGTGTTCGCGATCGCGATAGTGTAATGCGGGCAACTTTGGAACTTCTTGGGTTGAAGAACCTCACGGAGAAGGCTAAAAATACTCTCTACCCACACTACCGGTGGGTATTAGAGAACTTTTCTTCCTAAACGACGACAACTGTCTGGTCTCGTGCCTTTAAGGCGCTCCCGCCAATTCTAGTAAATGGCGAATTCTCAAAAAGCAAAAATCCCCAGCGCATCCCAGGCTAGCCAGCCACCTGCTCGGAGGGTGAAGACCAGCTCGTTTTCACCTTTTAGCAAGGTGTTCTCTGGGAGCGCAAATTCGATTGCTGCGGGGCGCAGCGAGGTCGGCTCCCCGCTGGCATTGCCTTGGCGCGAACCCTTCGTTGCGCCCTGTGGGAGTTCCACTTGCTTATGAAAGTCATTAATCGTGACGTCGAGAATACCGCCGAGCTTGGTGGTATCAATGAGCCATAACGCCAGTGCCGCCTTCGCGGTAGGCTTATCCAATTTCACCGTCCACTTCAGCGTGTATGCCTTGCTTCCCGCCCACTTATCGCCGGGACCCGGGAGGAGATAAGGGACGTCGGCAGGCTTAGCATCCGGTCCAGCCGTGATTGTCTGGTCTGGGTGCGCGGTGACGATCTTCTTGTAATCCTTTGGGGAATACTGAAACTCCGTGCCCTTTCGGTCAAAGGAACCAATCGTAGCTAGCGCTGTGCCAGCAGTGACCGAAGGCAGGGAGGTAGACGTCGCCTTGCCAGAAGGAGAGGACTCAGCGCCAGCAGCGTCGACTACCTTGACGTAATAAGTCCACTTTTCACCGGCGATATCGCGCCGGGAGTGGCGGAAGAAGGGAAAGATAGTCTTGCCCAACAGCACGTCTACACCATTAGGATCAGTACCGATGACACGGTAGTGATCCAAAACGACGTCCCAGGAGGCAGGTTCCCAGGTGACGTAATTTTCCATGAGCTGCGGTTCTGCCTGAACACCGGTTGCGGCTGGCGGAGCAGCAACCGCACCAGGGGCTGGTGTAGAGGAATCCTGGTCAGAAGAGTTCTTGCGGGAAGAACCGCGGCGAGAGGAAGAAGAGGAAAGCGAGCTAAAAAGTCCCATGTTGAATTGTCCTTTCGGGGTTTAGAGGGAGCGCAGCGTGTGCTCGCCGGCATTGGTGCGGAAGGAGAAAGCAGTCTCGCGCGGGGCGGTATCATCGCGCTCGATCCAGGGCACGACGACGAATTCGGAATCGAGGTGCTCACGGGTAGCGCGCACCTTGATATAGCCACGGCGCTTGTCCATGGCCTTCACATAGGGCTTTTCTAGCCACTCGGTGCTCTTGGAGCCGGCGAAGCCATCGCCATCGGAAGCAATGGAAGTGGCGACCAATTCCACGCCTACAGGCTGGCCGGAGTCTGTTTGGATCTCCGCAGCGCAGTGCTGATGAATATCGCCGGTGAAGACAACGGGGTCACTTACCTTAGAGAGGGATTCGATAAGGCGGCGGCGCGCCGCGGGGAACCCGTCCCATTGGTCGGTGCTATCGGCAATCGGTACGACGACCACGCTGTTGACCACCACGTTCCACTGTGCTGGGGAAGTGGCGAGCTTATCGTTGAGCCACTGCTCCTGCTCCGCGCCCAAAATGCTGGCGTCTTCTGCAGCCTCTTCGCGGTACTGGCGGGTATCGACCAGATTGAAGCGCATAAGCGTGCCCACGTCGAAGGAATCATAGATGCGGTTATTGGGGCCATCGGGAAGCGCGGGCGGGGCAACCGGCAGATTCTCGTAAAAGGCACGGTAAGCAGCCGCGCGCTGGTAGAGGAAGTGCTCGGTTTTGGTGCCAATCTCGGACCAATTACCGGCGTAGTTATTTTCTACTTCGTGGTCATCCCACACAATGGCCATCGCGGCGCGTGCGTGCGCGGCCTGCAGGTGCTCATCGGACTTAAAGAGCGAGTAGCGCAGGCGATACTGCTCCAGAGTTTCCACCTTTGCCTTGAAAACGTCGGGCACGCTTGCGCCTTGGCGCCAGAGATTATCGCCTTCCACAATGCCGTATTCGTAGATATAGTCACCCACGAAAATCGTCATATCCAGGTCCGGTTCCTGCGCAATATGCTTCCACGGGGTGAAATAGCCGTGGTACCACGCCTGACACGAAGCGACGGTGAAGGTGAAATCATCCACCTTCGCATCTGGTGACGGCAGAGTCTTAAACCGACCTACTGGGCTCACCTTGCCATCCACGCGGAAGCGATAAAAATACTCAGTTGCAGGCTCCAGCCCAGTCACCTGCGGGTGCACCGAGTGCGCCAGTTCTCGTTGAGCTAGAGCTTCGCCTTGCTTGACGACGTCCCCAAACCCCTCATCCTTCGCAACTTCCCAACCCACGCGGACATCGCCGCCGGTCATTCCACCGTGGCCATCCTCGGCCAGCGGTTCTGGGGCCAGGCGGGTCCACAAGATCATCGAATCATGCCGCGGCGTACCCGCCGCTACGCCTAGGCCAAAAAGCTCCGAATCCTGCGGATGATCCCCACCTTGCGAGGAACCCCATGAACTCAGGCTCGACTGTGCACCCGCCTTGGCGGGTGCATTAATTCCCGCAGCCACCGCCGCGGCCGAAACGCCTGCAATCTGCAGGAAATTTCGACGATTAAAAGAGGAACGACTATTTGAATCAGACATACAAAGCTCCACAGAGGGTTTAAAAGGAACTTTTCCAGCCTAAGTAGCCGCGGTGAATCGCTGGTTAAATCAGCGTGAAATCTATTGAGCCCATGGATCATTCGCAAGACAGAACTCCGCCGAATGTTCTGCCTGACAGTCAAACCACCACTTCTGGTTTTCAGCCCGCATCTGCTCGACCTCAGCAGATCGAGTCATGTACGCAGGGATGCTGGGATCATAATCAGAATCACTGGTCCCGCTGCCCATAGGCGAGGAGCACTGAGACGGATCGGAGACGTAGTGATCCGTTTGCGGGCACCGGTAGGGGTACTTTGCCATCTGCTCGTCGTGGAGGTTCTGACATTCTTGAGCCCAGCGGATTGTTCCATCGCTGTACAAGCCGTTGGTGGTCCAGCTACCACCGCCATAGACACACTCGGTAAGGGTGGGTTCTGCGGTGGATTCGGCAGTGTTCGTTAGGGGAGCGTCGGCAAGCGAAGGCTCAGATTCCGCTGCCGGTTGTGGCTCCGAAGAGGACGTTTCCGGGGCAGAGCTTGTGGAACTAGAGCTGATAGTTGAACTATCGGCCGTGCTGGAGGTGTTAGGCGTCGTCGTTTCTTCCGTCTGTGTCTCCGGAGAGGAACAGGAAGCTAAAGAAAGTATCACCGTTGCGACAGCGACGATGTAGGAGAGAGTCTTCATAATCTATGGATAGTAGACAATGAGAAAATAGCTGGTGGCGCTAAGTGTGGGTTTGTGCGCAACGACGAGAAATAAACCCACGCTCCCCGCTATGGAGCGCAGGATTCATCAACTACATTTAAAGCCATGACTTCCACCACCTCCGAGCCGCCAAAGCTCCAGCCCAGCTCCTATATCCCATTAATGTTCGCACTGCTGACGGCAGTGTTTGCCTTCCAGCTCAATGCGTCGATGCTCTCGCCTGCCTTGGCGACGATGGAAGATGAGCTGAGTGCCACCACCGCACAGATTGGCCTAACGCAGACGGCCTTCTTTACGGCCGCGGCATTGTTCTCGCTCTTCCTACCGCGCTGGGGCGACCTCATCGGGCGCAGGAAGGTTCTCGTCGGCATGATGGCGGTTGCTGCGCTGGGCTGCGTGGCTTCCGCCGTCGCGCCCAACGTCGCCGTGCTGCTCATCGGCCGCATCATCCAGGGCGTGGCCGGGCCGACCGTCCCGCTGTGCCTCATTATGCTGCGCCAGCAGGTGCTCAATGAGAAGCAGTATGCGCTGCTGCTAGGCATTGTGACCTCGGTAAATGGTGGTATCGCGGGTGTTGACGCTTTGGCCGGTGGCTGGCTGGCTGGCAACTTTGGCTACCGCTCGGTCTTTTGGACCATGGCAGTACTCTGCGCCATCGCGGTAGTAGCAGTCCAGGCATTTACCAAGGAATCCACGGCCACCGAAACCCCGCGCATGGACTGGGCGGGCGTGCTGCCCCTAGCCGTGGCGCTGGGCTGCGTTCTCACCGCATTCAACGAGGCCGGCAAGCTTGCCGAGGCCAATTGGTTCCTCGTCATTATCCTTCTTCTCATCGGCGCCGCCGGCTTCTGGGCCTTCTGGAATGTGGAGAAGAAGGTCGCGGATCCGCTCGTGCCGGTGGCTTACCTCAAGCAGCGCCGCACGTGGGCACTGCTTTCTACCACGCTGCTCACCATGACCGGCGTCTTTGCAGTAATGAACGGCCTCATTCCAAACCTCGGCCAGGATCCAGACGCCGGTGCCGGCATTTCCGCCAGCACCATTTCCTGGGTCACCCTTACTCCGTACGCCCTCGCCGGCCTGGTCTTCGGCCCGATTGCTGGTTGGATGGCCTCCAAGATGGGCTATAAGTACGTCCTGCAGACCGGCCTCATCGGCACCGTCGTTGGCCTGATTATTTCCATCTTCGTGGTCGGCGCCCCGAACGCATGGACCCTGCTCTTCGTCTCCATTTTCTTGGGCGTAACCTACGCCGGCATTGCCAACATCATGCTCAACGGCCTGGGCATTGTGCTCTCGCCGGCCGATAACCAGGGCTACCTTCCCGGCATGAACGCCGGCGCCTTCAACCTCGGCGCGGGCCTGTCCTTCGCCGTGCTCTTTGCGGTTTCCGGTTCCTTCGAGCACGGCTACCGCGCGGGCATGATCGCCGGCGTCATTATTCTCCTTGCGGCTCTTGCCCTGTCCTTCCTCATTCCTCGCCCAGAGTCCATCGATGACACCGTGGCGGCCGTCAACGCCCGAAAGTAGGCTCGTGGCATGACGCGAAAAATCATTCTGGACTGCGACCCCGGCCACGATGACGCAGTGGCCCTGCTCCTAGCGATGGGCAACCCCACCATCGACCTGCTGGGCATTACCACCGTCGGCGGCAATCAGACCTTGGATAAGGTCTCCCACAATGCCCTGGTGGTCAAGGAAATCGCCGGGCACCCGGAGGTTCCGGTTTATGCCGGCTGCGATCGCCCGCTCGTGCGCCCCGTCGAGGTTGCCGAGGCTATCCACGGCTCCACCGGCATGGACGTCGAGGGCGTCCAACTTCCGGAGCCAAGCACGGCGCTTGCCGACGCCCACGCTATCGACTTCATCATCGACACCGTCATGTCCCATGAGCCCGGCACCATCACCCTGGTGCCCACCGGCCCGCTTACCAATATCGCGATGGCTGCGCGCAAGGAGCCGCGCATCGTCGAGCGCGTCAAGGAAGTCATCCTCATGGGCGGCGGTTACCACGAGGGCAATTGGTCCCCAGTCGCCGAATTCAATATCAAGATCGATCCTGAGGCCGCCCACATCGTCTTCGAAGAGCCCTGGCCCGTCACCATGGTGGGCCTCGATTCTCACTCACCAGGCGCTTGCCACCCCGGAGGTCGAAGCCGAGATCCAGGCATTAAATACTCCTGTCTCGGAGTTCGTCGTGGGCCTCTTCGGTTTCTTCCGCAAGGCCTACCAGGCCAACCAGGGCTTCGATAACCCACCGGTTCACGACCCGTGCACCATCGCCTACCTCATCGATCCGGACATCGTCCAGACCCGCAAAGCCCCCGTCCACGTTGAGCTCGCCGGCGCCCTTACCACCGGCATGACCGTCACCGATCTGCGCGAGCCTGCCGACGCCTCCTGCCACACCCAAGTCGCCACGACCCTCGACCACGCCGGTTTCTGGCGCCTAGTTACCGACGCCCTCAAAAACCTCGCGTAGGCCACCCTCGCTTCGCCTCGCCTCCGCCGCGCGGGAACCCAACTTTCAGCCACGTTATGGCTCCTGAACCACCAGTTAGAGGAGGCAACGTGGCTGCTTTGGCCCTTATGTTTCACCTCTTCTAGGCTTGCGTACCTTGGAGATTCTTTAAGGAATATCGTGAGGTTCTTCCTGGGGAAATTCGAGATTCGGGGCCACAAGATGAAGCACTTTCTGGCGAAACTCGCGAATTGAGGTCTCGAGACCGACGCTAGCGAAAGCTACAGGGTGTCCGTCGAGAAGGAATGAGATCGTCTCATCCTGTTGGTTTCGGCCCGAAGAAGCATAGAGCATGATGCCCTTTGCGGTTTTCCATTCTTCGCCGAGAATTTCTTGGCTGCGTAAGTAGGCGTAAAGCTGATAAAGGTGCGGGCTTTTTAAGGATTCGTTTCTTACTCGGTTCTCAATGAGCATATGCGTGAACTTGGCATCGATAATGGAAATTTCACCTACTGGTGATCGCAAAATGATATCCGTTTGCATGCTCGGTAATTCTTTGGGCACCTGTTGAGCATTCCAGTACAGCCATTCGCCGCTACTTACTTTCCAACCTAAAGGGCAGAGATGGTATTGGAACAGACCAAATAGAGCTTTTTCGAAAAGCTTGCGGATCTCGTGCTGCGTGAAGTGCTTTCTGCTGAACAGAGAAAGGGCAACGTCCCCGCGCGTGGGGACGGCAAATTCTAAAAGCAATCTAGCTACGGCAACTGGTTTCTTGTCTGCAGGGGATAGCCTGGAGTGAGGAAATACCGTCGACTTTGGTTCGGAAATTCCCATTTGAGAAAGCCTTCGAGAAAGCACCTTACACCGTCGGGCACTGGCGTCACTGTCCACGCTGGACAGTAGTTGCGCTGCGTATTCGAGGGCGTATCGAAGGAATTGGTTAACTTCGCTGTTGATGGTGAGCTCATTGAACTCACAGGCAATAAGCCCCTTCTCAAGGAGTTGGCGGCGGGCAGTTTCGTACATGTTAATTCGGCCTCGCACCCGAGTTATATTTCGTTCGGTCAGCGTAAATCCGATGCTTAATTCTCTCCGGAAACGCTTTTCTACAGCGTCACACAGCATTGTTCCAATGAGCTCTGGAAGCTCAACGCTTGCGTCTTCCACCGCGGAATTAGATATATGCCCATCAACGAAAGACTGCGAGGCGTATAACTGGAGCATCCATATACTACGGATAGGAACGTATATGTCTTCCGGTTGTAGCGAATTAGCCGATGAGGACATTGAGAGCCTGCTCTCGCTTCGCAGGATTGTCGAACCAGTACTCTCCTATGAGCGGCTTGAGATCCGAGGCTACTACCTGGTTAAACCATTCCATAGTTGCATCGAAGGAACTGTCTGCTAGCTTTCGGCGTGGAGTAACAAAGCTGTGTCCGATTAGGTAGTCATCACCGAGATTGAAATCGTCTCGAATTAATTGATTAATCTCTTCGATTCTTCGCGCGATTTCGCTGAGAGCTTGGTCATTGCGGTTGCGCTGGGCAACACAGAAATTTCGCCAAGTAGAACCCAACTGCGGTTCGAGATTTATGAAGGCAAACCTGCGTCGTAAAGCCATATCTACCATGGCGAGGGATCGGTCTGCCTGGTTCATCGTACCGATAACAAAGAAGTTATCAGGTAAGAAAACTGCTTCTCCTTCCTGGCTATATAGCGTGGTGAGTGCATTTTCTGGATTTCTCTTGTCAGCTTCTAAGAGGGTGAGCATCTCGCCAAAAATTTGCGCGGGATTGCCGCGGTTAATCTCTTCAATCACTACTACGTGTGGATTGGAGTCCTCTTTAGCCTTTTCCACAGCTTGGAGAAACGGTCCATCTTTCAATTCCAGCTTTCCATTACTGCTGGGGCGAAAGCCCTGAACGAAGTCCTCATAAGACGTAGATGGATGGAATTGAACGGAGGTGACGACATCTTCCGCATCTGATTTACACAAGACATAAGCTAAGCGGCGAGCAAGCCAAGTCTTGCCTGTACCTGGTGGGCCTTGGAGAATTAGGTTCTTCTTCTCCTTCAGGCGTTCCAGCATTAGTTCGATATAGTCTTTTGAGATAAAGCAGCCGTCTTCGATAAGTCCAGAAATGGTATACAGGTCTTCTTCCGACGAGGACTCTACGGTTTGGGCAGTAGCATCCGTTGGTTCTTGGTTAAAACCCCAAGCTTCATATGACAATCTCGGAAAATTAGCCGGTTCGATCTCGGCGGTAGTAAGCCAGTCTCGGATTTCATCGAGCGTAAGCAAATAATCTTTACCCGTCGAAACATTTTTCTGAATATTGATTCCAAGCGCGGAGTCTTGGGCAAGATACTTGGTGATGACCGAATCGAAAGTGAGGAAATACCGGGGACGTGCCCAGAACAATGCCATGGTGTATGCCGTGATCTGGCGGTCTTTGGTCATCACGTCGAAATCGCTTATGAACTGAGCTCGATTTTCGGGCGTATCTGATTGGCTCACCGCGAGGGCCGAAGCGAAAAGACTCCAGCTGTTATCCCAAAACTCTGGATTTTTAACATCTGACGGCTTGGTGGCAAAACACGAACGCAGGTTATTTAGTTGGGGTAATCCCGAAAAATCCGTTGGTGCTGGGGCTTCAATTCCGAAGACGGTTTTAAAGGCTTGGCAAATTGCCACCTTATTAGATGCCGAAATTTGCCGGTTAGCAACGCCGAGGATGGTAAAAGGATCCATATCAGTAGCGGGCACTTCTTTATCATCTATGTGCCAATTCCATAGGTGCTTGAACCGGAGCGGGCGTCCTGAGATTTCAGCGGTCTCTTTTAGCTTTTCGAGTAGCTCCGCGCGGTTATTTTTGAATGCGAGTAGCTTGGTGGCGAGTTCTTCGAAAAATTCCGGCCAGTCAAACGACGGTGACAATGGAGTCTCAGAGGAAAATTCAGGATCTCCCATGCCTTGGATGACGGATTCTACTCGGTCGTAAGCATGATTGCGTGAAACCTGGCAGATAGTAAGCAGTGAAGTTAGAGATCGTTGGAGGTCTATTCCTAGGTCATCGCGATTGAAGAAATCGCTTGACCAGTTGATCGGTCGGACGTGCCGCATTTCTTTCGGCTCATGAGGGCGGTACTCGTAATCGCCGGAGACGTAGCCAAAATAAACTCGCCCTTTGTGCAACTTGCTCGGCATCAGAACCAGGTCGCCTACCTGCATTTGGTTTTTAAACCGGTTGAGTTGAGAAGCGTAGCTTGTGGATGTTTGTGCTTTGAGATCTGGGTGCTCTCGGACCATCGCAGCCTTGATAGAGTCCAAGGTATTTTGCTTGTTCACCTCTGGGCCATAGTCCATGCCGGGGATGCCTAGGTTGGACTCTAAAGCTTTCTTTTCGCGCTCGCCCTGGCGGCCCGCGCGAAGTACCCAGAAAAAATCCGCACTAGATTCTTCAGGAACCTCTTCCTGCGGGCCCGAATCGACTTCTCGTTGCTTATGCGCTTTAGAGACAAGGTCGTCGATTTCTCGGATCTGATCTTTGCCTAAAGGGTATGGGTTGGAAGCAAGCCAAGTGGCGCCCTCGGCGGTCAAAGAAAAGGACCCCGGTTTAGAGGAGCTGACAAAGCCTAATCTCCTTGCATAGAACACTGCCCATCGCGTCCGGTCTTCCACAACTGATCGGCTTTTGAGCTGGCGGTGAGCTTGTCCTGGAAAGTCCGCTTCAGCAATTTTTTGAACGTCTTCAAATAGTTCAGGGTAAGCGACTACGGACATACCCCGCATCGTTTCTAAGACGACGGGAAGAACGGTTCTCCAGGAAAAAGATTGCTGTCGGTTACTCATCAAAGCATCCTTAGAAGTCAAAGCAGGGGGCGTTCTCATAATAGTAGGAGAACGATTCACAGGGGATGGGCGCGTCTCAATTGGGAACCTCAGGAGGATAAACTCGAGGGGAAGACCCCCAACCCAAGGAGCCACCATGAACCAGCACTGTTTCCGCCACATCGTAGTGATGGGAGTATCCGGCTCGGGAAAGACAACGGTGGGGGAGGCGCTGTCGCCGTTGGTAGGTCTGGAGTATCGCGATGGCGACGATATGCATCCGCAGGCCAATATCGACAAGATGGCTGCAGGTACACCGCTCAATGATGCGGACCGGGAGCCGTGGTTGAAGCAGATTGGTCAGTGGCTGGCGGATAGACCAGAAGGTGCGATGGTAGGCTGCAGTGCGCTGAAGCGCAAGTACCGGGATTTGATTCGCGAGTACTGCCCAGCCGTGGTGTTCGTTCACGTGCACGGCGACTTTGATGTGCTGCATGAGCGGATGCAGCACCGGCCGGGGCACTTTATGCCAGCATCGCTCTTGCAGTCGCAGTTCGATACCTTGGAACCGCTGGAAGAAGACGAAACTGGCCGCGTCTTTGATGTGACGCGGCCAGTCGAGGAGATTGCTCAAAAGGCTGCTGCTTGGATTAAGACTGGGGCCTAAAAGAGCGCTGCTACTGCGTAGAGCACCAAGACTAGGGCAAAGCCGATGACGGAAATCAGCATTTGATTGACCGTCCAGGTCTTCAGTGTGGTGACCGTATCCATGCCCATCAGGCGGCCGACAAGCCAGAAGCCGGAGTCATTGACATGCGAGCCAAAGACGGAACCAGCGGCGGTGGCAACCACGATAAGCGCGAGCTGTAGCTCGTTGAAGCCGCCGGCTTCCACGGCGGGAACCATAAGGGCGGCAGCGGTGGTGAGTGCAACGGTCGCCGAGCCTTGGGCTAGGCGCAGGGCCACGGCGATGAGGTAGCAAGCCAGGATAACGGGGATGCCAAGGCCGGAGAGGGAATCGGCCAGTGCGTCGCCAATGCCAGAAGTACGCAGTACTCCGCCGAACATACCGCCGGCACCGGTGATGAGCACAACGGAACAGATGGGCCCGAGCGAGGAATCGACGAGCTTTTCCAGCGCGGTCCTTTCTACGCCGCGGCGCAGGCCTAGGACCACGAGTGCAATGAGCACGGTGATGAGCAGCGCGATCGGGGTCTGGCCCAGCATGACAAAGAACCGCACCCACGCGGCGTCGGCATCGATGGTGCCATAGGACGCTAGGGCATTAAGGCCGGTGTTGAAGAAGATGAGCACCATCGGGATGAGCAGGAGGGAAATCACCGTGGCAGCCGAGGCGGGCTTATGGGGCTGTTCGTCCTCGGCAAGGATGGGGCCGGCGATGGCATCGGTTACTTTGATCGGGAATTTCTTGCCGGAGAGCAGGCCGAAGCGGTAGCCGGAAATATACCAGGTAGGAAGCGCAAGCAGCAGGCCGACGAGCAGGACGAGGCCGAGGTCGGCACCGTAGAATTCACTGGCTGCAACGGGGCCTGGGTGCGGTGGCAGGTAAACGTGCATGACGGAAAACGCGCCGGCGGCGGGCAGGCCAAAGGCAAGCACGGGGCCGTCTAGGCGGCGCGCTACGGCGAAGATAACCGGAAGCATCACAATTAGGCCGGCGTCGAAGAAGATGGGGAAGCCCATAATCAGCGAAGCCAGGCCGAGTGCAAGGGGTGCTTTGGATTCGCCGAAGCGGCGGACCATGGCGTCGGCAAGCGATTTAGCACCACCGGAGGCCTCAACGAGCCGTCCGATCATTGCGCCCAGGCCCACCAGCAATGCCACCGAACCAAGGGTGGAGCTAAAGCTTTCGGTCATGGTGGGCACAATGCCTTCGAGCGGAATGCCTGCAGCGAGCGCCGTGAGCGCCGAGACCACCAGCAGGGTGAGAAAAGCGTGGAGCTTGAAATAGATGACCAGCACCAAAATTACGGCGATGGCGGCCACCGCAATGCCCAGCAGCGGGCCGGTCGACAGAGTGGGTTCCCACGTATCCATAAGGCGGGCTCCTTTTCTTATGCAAACTTTTGAATAACGGCAACGTTAGCAGTAGCCCCGCTTACCGACGTCCCCCTTCCTCCAAATGCGACCCAGCCAATACCCCCCAAAGCTTGAGTTCAGAGGGTCGTTGCAACACTTTCCCTTAGGAGGGTGTTGTTGTGTCTGGGGTTGTTGGCCCGTTTCATTCGTTGTCTGAATCGGATCGTCGTGGCTTAGTTGCCTTGGTTGGCAGTGGGCGTAGTGTCCGTTCGGCGGCTGGTGAGCTTGGTTGTCATTACGGGCATGCTTTGAATTTTTGCCATGCCTTTGGATTGCCAGTCGTGTATAAAGCCAAACGAGTTGATCGCCGCGGCAGCCAGGCTGTCCAGCTTGTAGAGCTAGTCCGAAGCGGACTGTCGGTACGCCAAGCTGCTAAAAGATGTGGGATGCATCTTACCGCTGCGTATGCCGTAGCTACGGAAGCTGGGTGCCATATCCGGTTAAGTCAGTATGCTCGGAAAGTCCGCCAGACGCAGTTAAGAGTGGAATACCTGCGCCTTCGGCTGGCGAGCCTGCCTGGTGGTGATGCTGGCACGGCAGTAGGAATTGATCGTCGACTGCGTTTAGATTTCGAAAAAGGACTCACCAAATCCCAGGGTCGACGAGAAGAGTTCATACCCGTCGGCGAAGACGCCAGCACGTATAACAGACTTATGAAAGCGCTGCGCCAACGCCATGATGTCATCGAATCCGGAAGGCTTGCCCCTCCCGCCTTACCTAGCGGGGTAGATCCGTATAAACGCATCAGCAATCGCTACATTTGCTTCGAAGAACGCGTCATCATCGCCGATCTTCTCCGCGAAGATGTGCCACTGCGTGAGATTGGGCGCCGTTTAGGGCGAAGTGCATCGTCAATTCAGCGTGAAGTACGCAGAAACCACAGTGCTCAAGGCCCGTATCGTGCAGAAACAGCCCAGTTAAAGGCCTGTGCGCGGAGGTTGCGGCCGAAAATACCGAAACTACTAGCCAACAAAAGACTATGGGACTATGTATGCGCACAATTGCGGGCACAATGGTCACCTGAGGAGATTTCTAATCGCCTGCCCATCGATTACCCCACTGATAAGGACATGCGCATTAGTCACGAAACGATTTATGACGCCTTTTACCTGCAGGCCAAAGGAAGACTCAAAGACCTTGGCCTGGACTTGCCGACCGGTAGAAAGAAACGCAAGAAACGCCAAACCCGCTCCAGCACACCTGCCCAGCAACGCTTCGTCGACGACATGATCCTCATAGACGACCGGCCAGATGAGGTAAGTGAACGTATTTTGCCAGGCCACTGGGAAGGCGACCTCATCCTCGGTAAAAACAACCAATCAGCGGTAATCACGCTAGTAGAACGCGTTAGCCGATTTGTTGTCCTTGGCCACCTACCGGGAAGGCATACCAGCAAAGAAGTATTCACAGCCCTGCACAAGGCAGTTGCAGGAATCGATAAAGCTATCTGGTCATCAATTACCTGGGACCAAGGAAGCGAAATGGCTGGTCATAAAGCTTTTACCATGGCCACTGACATTCCCATCTACTTCTGCCATCCAGGATCACCATGGGAACGCGGCAGCAACGAAAACACCAACGGCAGGCTCAGAAGAAACCTTCCCAAAAACAGCGACCTGTCCATCTACAGCGCCGAGGACCTAGAAATGATCGCCAACATTCACAACCACAAACCACGCAAAGCACTCAACTGGCGCACCCCAGCCGAAGTCATGACCAACGCCCTCACACAAACCGGTAGCATCAAACCAAACTAACCATCATCGTTGCAACGACCCCTAGAATCCGCCAAGGGGCGGGGTATATAAAAGTCCCCTAGGTGCCGGTGCAGGAACCTAGGGGAGGTGCAGGCAGTTTAGTCGAACTGGCCTTGGATGACAGCCGCCGCATCCAGCGGGGTCACGTGGTAGGAGATGGGGTTCTGGTTAGCGCCGGCCATAAGCGCGCCGGCGCAGGAGTGGCCCGCGCCCATCATGTGGCCCAGCTCGTGGGCGATAGTGCCCTGGACTGCCTCTGGGTACTGGGCATTAGGAATCTTGATGAAGACCATCTTGTGGTCCGGGTAGGCGGCACCCTGGACGTAGCCATTTGGGTCCGGCTTGAAGATGATGGCGACGGTGTCATCGTCAGCCTCGGAAGGCTTAACTTCCTTCAGGGAAGCCTTGCCGTCTAGCGCCTTGTTCCACTCGGCAACCGCGGCATCCAGCTGCTTGCGGTAGGGGAAGCCTTCGACCACCTTGTACTCCAGTACGCCATCCTTAAAATACGGCTTTACAGAGTCCTCGTCGTGCAGGATGGAAGGATCCGGAACAGGCTTGCCATCGTTAGCCAGCTGGGTGATGGTCTTGCAGGTGCCTGGATCAATTAGGGAGCGAACTGGATCGCTCTTGGCGCTTGCGGCCGGTGCGGCGACGGTGCCAAGGATGGCGGAAGCGGCCAGAGTGGCGGCAGAAAGCTTCTTGAAAGAAGGCATAGGCAGTGAGTTACCTTTCGGTTGATTTTAAGGTTCGCAGAGTGTGATATTCCCAGCAATATCCGTGGTAAACGGCTTTGTGGGGGTATCTTATGCGTGTGAGCATATATCAGTTTCTTATTGTCTGCAAAGGGAAAAATAAGAAACTGCGGAACTTACTGCCTCTTTACCGCCTTTTAGTTCAATCGCTCTCCAGTGGTGGTGCTAAACAAATGCACGCGGTCTGGGTCGGGAGAAACGTAGAAGGTATCGCCCACCGCATAGCGGCCGCGGGCATCGACCAGAATGCCGGTCTGGCCACCCATCCGGGTCGAGGACTTGAGCACGCCGTCGGCGGAGCTGTTGCCGGCGGCGTCGTTAAGCTCGCCATAGACATAGGTCTGGTTGCCCAGCTCCTCGACGTGCGCGACGGTGAACTTCGCCCCGCCATTGCCGGTATCGCTTAGCTGCCAGTCTTCCGGGCGGATGCCCACGGTAACGGTCTCCACGCCCTCAAAGTTGTAGTTTGCCAGATTGATGCGGGTAGAGCCGATGGTGAGCTCAGAGGAGTTATGGGTGAGGTCGTAGATATTCATCGCCGGGGATCCAATGAAACCGGCGACGAAGACGTTCTGCGGGCGGTCATAAATGGTGCGGGTGGTATCCACCTGCTGTAAGACGCCGGCATTGAGGACGGCGACGCGGTCACCCATGGTCATCGCCTCGGTCTGGTCGTGGGTGACATATACGGTGGTGGTGCCAAGGCGGCGCTGCAGGTTAGAGATTTGCGCGCGGGTGGAAACGCGCAACTTAGCATCCAGGTTGGACAGCGGCTCGTCCATGCAGAATACGGCCGGTTCGCGGACGATGGCGCGGCCCATGGCCACGCGCTGGCGCTGGCCACCGGAAAGATTAGCCGGCTTGCGGTCCAACAGGTCTTCCATTTGCAGGATCTTCGCGGCCTCGTGCACGCGGGATTGAATCTCGTTCTTCGGAACCTTGCGGTTTTCTAGCGCGAAGGACATATTCTGCGCCACGGACATATTGGGGTAGAGGGCATAGTTCTGAAAGACCATGGCCACGTCGCGGTCCGATGGGCTAACCCCGGTGACGTCCCTGCCGCCGATGCGGATGGAGCCGCGGTCGGTGGGCTCGAGACCTGCCAGCATGCGCAGGCTGGTGGACTTGCCGCACCCGGATGGGCCAACGAGGACCAAGAATTCGCCATCGGCAATATCCAGGTTGAGGCGATCAACGGCGGGGCGTTCCGCGTCCTTAGAGTAAATGCGGCTTGCGCCATCGAAGGTGACAGTAGCCATGGTTACCTTTCAGAAACTAGTGGGGAAGGGGAGGGGCTGCGAGAGCCTACTTATTGATGACGGTCTTAACCTGGTTGTCGTAGATGGACTGCAGGGTCTTTTGTAGATCGGTCAGCACCTTGGTGACGTCATCGCGGTTGGTGACGATCTTTTCGAAGGCGCCGCCGATTTCCTGGTCCGCGCCGGGCAGGAATACGCGGGCATTGTCCTGCGGGCGAGTTTCTGGCAGCTGCTTGATAGCCGTTTCGAAGTTCGGGTTTTCTTCCATGAACTTCTTCTGGTCCTCGTTGTCTACCGCGGTGGAGCGCACCGGCATGTAGCCCACGTTCTGAGACCAGTAGCAGGTGTTTTCCTCATTGGTAATGAAGTCAATGAGCTTGATTGCAGCTAGCTGGCGGTTCTTGCTGATGCCAGACGGGATGGCCAGGCCGGCACCACCGGTGGGGCAGGCGCCGTCGCCAGTCGGGTTAGGCAAGAAGGCGGTACCGAGCTCGAACTTGGCGGTATCGGTCAGACCCGCCAGGTCACCGGTGGACAGGACGGTGGCGGCGGCGCGGCCGGTGCCGAACTCCATGGCCATGTCATTGCCCACGTAGGAGTAGCCCTTCTTCTCATCAGTGATGTCCTTGAGCCACTCGACGGCCTTGATGGTCTTGTCATCGGTGAATTTCAGGTCCCACTCATCGGAGTAAGCGCCGCCCTTGGACCACAGCGGGCCCTGGAAGATCCAGCCCAGGTAATCCACGGCATCGCCCCAGCCAAAAGGCTTCATCTTGGAATCGGCCTCAGCCAGCTTCTTGGACCACTCATCCATCTCATCCCAGGACTTGGGGCCACGGTCCGGCAGTCCAGCCTTCTTCCACGCGTCCTTGTTGTAGAAGAACAGCGGCGTAGAACGGGCGAAGGGGAGGGCAAAGTGGCCGCCGTCGTAGTTGTAGTCCTCGTAGAGCGGCTGTACGTAGGTAGACAGGTCGATGCCTGCTTCCTTGGCAAGGTCGTCCACGTTGGCAATCTGGCCATTGATGGCAAAGTTGTACCACCAGACGTCAGAAAGCACCACGATGTCCGGCAGGTCCTGGCCGGTGAGCGCAGCGTTGAACTTCTGCGCTGCTTCTTCGTAGTTCTTGCCGGCATCAACAAGGTTGACCTTGATGTCCGGGTTCTCCTTTTCAAAGCGGGAGATGATCTCCTTTTCAATGTCCTTGGAGGTGCCCGGGTGGTTGGACCACCAGGTCAGCTCGGTGACTTCACCGTCGCCGCCCTTGTCGTTGCCACCCTGCGGGTTGGTGGACGAGGTGCCGGCACAAGCGGCAAGTGCGGTAGCAGAAGCGGCCGTGGAGGCCAGGGCGAGGAATTTGCGGCGTAGCATGTAGTTCTCCTTAAAAAGCGTGGTTAAGGGGTGGAAAATAAAGCAAGCGGAAACGGCGAGCGTGGGTGGGGAAGAAGCCTTCTAACCCTTCACGGCGCCAGTGGTGAGGCCTTGAATCATGTACTTTTGCAAGGCTAGGAAGATGATGACCATCGGGATGATGGTGAGGATGGTGGCGGCCATTACCGGACCCCAGTTGGTCACGCCATCGTTGTTTTGCAGCATGGTCAGGCCCACCTGCAGCGGGGCGACGTCCTCGGTATCCGCCATGAGGAAGGGCCACAGGTAGGTATTCCATTCATTGACCATGGTGATGACGGAAAATGCAGTCAGCGTAGGCCACGAAACCGGTAGCAGCACCTTGGTCAGCAGGCGGATGGGGCCAGCACCGTCCATGCGGGCGGCCTCCACCAGCTCATAGGGCAGGGACAGAAAGTGGTTACGCATCAAGAAGGTACCGAAGGCCACGCCGGCCAGCGGCACGATGATGCCCACGAAGGTATTGCGCCAGCCCAAGGAATTGACCAGGGCGTAGTTGGAAATGACGGTGATTTCACTCGGCACCATGAGCGAGGAAATAACCAGCAGGAATACCAGGTGGCGGCCCGGGAAACGCAGGATGGCCAGCGCATAGGCGGAGATGACACCCAGCACAATCTTGATGATGGACAGCACCGCGGTAATAAGCACCGAGTTGCGCAGGTAGGTCCAGAACGGCACACGGGTGGTGGCATCGGAGTAGTTCTCGGTCTCCCACACCGGTGGGAGCCAATTGACCGGGTCGGTATAAATATCGCCCTTGGCCTTAAACGAGGTCATCAGGATCCAAAACAACGGCAGGCCAATGAGCAGCAAGACCGCCAGGATGCCCAGGTAGCCGCCGATGAGCTTAGCGCGGCGGGTAGCGGGGGATTCATCCGTGACCATGTGAAGGGTAGAAGTAGCCATGTTGGGTTAACCTCGCTTATCCATGATGCGGACCTGGATCAGGGTGATGATGAGCAGGATGAGGAACAAGATGGTGGCGGCAGTCGCACCGTAGCCGGCGCGGAAGTTGACGAAGGTCTCGTTGTAGATCTGGAAGACCAGCGTCTGCGTGCCATTGCCCTGCGGGCCGCCACGGGTCATGACGTTGATGATGTCGAAGACCTGCACGGAGTTAAGCAGCACCGTAATGGACAGGAAGAAGGTGGTATTGCGCAGCTGCGGCATGGTCACGCGCCAGAATTTGCGCCAGCGGCCGGTGCCGTCGATAGCGGCAGCTTCATCCAATTCCTTGTCCAGGCCCTGCAGCGCTGCCAAGTAGATGACGAAGGTATAGCCCAGGTTCTTCCACACAAAGGTAAAGGTCACCATGAACATGGCCCAGCCCGGTACCGCGTAGAAGTTGGGGGAGTCCACACCGAACCAGCCCAGTATTTCCTGGATGAGGCCAAAGTTGGGGTCGAAGACGAATTGGAAGGCAATGCCAATGGCCGCGCCGGAGATGGCATAGGGGGCAAAGACCACCGAGCGCGCAAAGTTGCGGCCCTTAATGTTCTGGTTCAGCAGCAAGGCCAGCGCTAGGCCGATGACCATGGAGCCAATCACTGCGAAGAAGGTAAAGACCAAGGTGTTGAGAACGATGGTCTTCGTGTCATCGCGGCTAAACCACTCCACATAGTTATCTAGACCCACGAAGGTGGAGGTGGGGCTGGAGATATTCCAATTGAAAAAGGAAAGGCGGATATTATCCAGCAGCGGCCGGTAGGTAAAGACGGCCAGCAAGATAAGGTTCGGCGCTAAGAGCGCCGCGGCCAGTAACCATTCCTTGTGGCGGTTGCGCTTGGCTTTGCGGACAAGTGCCGCGGAATCACCGGGGCTTTCCGCGCGTGCGGGAGATGCGGTTGTAGTGCCGGCGCCACTGGCACCGGGAGAGTCTTCCTGAAAAGTCACTCGGTCAATCTAGGGCGGGCAGGTGACGCCCAGCTACACAGAAAACAAACATCTGATGAATAAAACAAGGACAATGAGTTAAAGGTAGACGCGTCATCAAAGATTCTATAAAGCCGCAGCGTAACCCCCTATGGCGCTGGTCGCTCCGCTGCCCAACTATGTCTGCCGTTACAAAGATGCCCCGCTTGCCGACGCCCACCTTTCCACCACCCCACTACACTGGCCCCCATAGTCCACCACGGGCCCACCAGGAGGAAGCAATGTCTGTCCGTACCGTTTGCAGCAACTATGACTCCGTCAAAGCTTGGCAGGAGCCCCTCTATAAGGATCTGCACCAGCACCCGGAGCTATCCATGCAGGAAGAGCGCACGCTGGGCATCATCAAGGACAAGCTTGCCGATCTCGGCTTCCACCACATTGAAGTAGGCGGCGGGGTGGTCGGTGTTTTAGAAAACGGTGCCGGGCCAACCGTCATGCTGCGCGCGGATTTCGATGGCCTACCGGTTAAGGAAGACACCGGCCTGGATTACGCCTCTACCGATAGCGCCGTTGACCAGGAAGGAAACACGGTCCCCGTCATGCACGCCTGCGGCCACGATTCCCACGTGGCCAGCCTGCTGGGCATGGGCGCGCTCATGGGGCAGGCCACTGACCAGTGGTCCGGCACCCTACAGCTCATTTTCCAGCCGGGCGAGGAGATTGCCGCCGGTGCCCAGTCCATGGTGGATGACGGACTTGTGGACAAGGTCGCCACGCCCGACGTAGTACTTGGGCAACACGTCTTTGCCAGCAACTTTCCCGCCGGCACCGTGGCGCTGGCCTCCGGTCCTTTCATGTCCACCGCGGTAAGTATGGACGTCAAGGTTTATGGTCAAGGCTCGCACGGCTCCATGCCGCACCTCAGCGTTGACCCCGTGGTACTGGCCAGCTCCATTGTCATGCGCTTACAGACGGTCATCTCCCGCGAACTCAACCCTTCCGAATTCGGCGTGCTGACCGTGGGTGCCATCAATGCCGGTTCGAAGGCCAATATCATCCCCTTCGAGGCTAACCTGAAGATCAATGTGCGCGCCTATAGCGAGCAGGTGCGCGATAAAATCACCGGCGCCATCGAGCGCATCGTCTCTGCCGAGTGCCAGGCCGCCGGTAGCCCGCAGCCTGCCGAGTTCAGCTACCACGATTCCTATCCGCTCACCAGCAATGATGAGGACACCACGGAGCGCCTTCAGGAAGCCTTTACTGCCTACTTCGGCCCCGACCGCGTCCTTGACGCCGCACCCCTCACTGCTTCCGAGGATTTTTCCACCATTGCCCGCGCCTTCGGCGTCCCCTACTGCTTCTGGGTATTTTCCGGCCGGGAAGAAGAAAAGGACGTCCCTAACCACAGCCCGCACTTCGCCCCGCTGCTCCAGCCCACCCTGCTCACCGGCACCGAAGCCCTTATCGCTGCTGCGATGAGCTACCTAGGAAACAGCTAACCGATACGCAGCATTCGGCCGCACGGTCCCATGGTGCGTGCGGCCATTCCTTTTGGCATGCGCGCTGTATGAGGTGGCGGGGGAGTAGTCCGCAGGATCAATAACCGCGAATCTGAGGCATGCACCGCTTTCCGACGCCTTCTCCTTCCCCCACGCCCCAACCTGCAGACCCCTAAAACAGCTCCAACGCCCGGGCCTCGCTTGGGGCCACAGGGCGCTGGAACTGGTTCTCTCTATCTCTCTTGCGTTCTCTCGAACACGTAAATTAAAGATAACGCGCTAGGCTGCCATAGGTCTGGTATTTTCCTGTGAATATAGTGGCAATCATTAGGCGGAGGATAAAAAATAGCTCAATCAGCTTACGGGTATCAAGGTGGAGGCTTTTGGATCGATGAGCCTGATTCACAAGAGGCTTCTTTTGCGTAAGATTCTAGGGAAACTACAAGCGCGCTATCGGGTTGGGGTCGACAAGTCTTTAATTGTGCGCCAAGAGCAGTGTCAGAGGAGGAGAGATGGCACAACAATTTGATCCGGAGATGCATCGGCAAATGGGTGTCGAGGCGGACGTTGTATTGCGGGTGGGAATGCTCCTAATGGGGGCCGGCACCTCTGGTTATCGCGTACTTAGAGGGATGAAACGGAGTGCGCGAGCATTGGGGTTTGACCATCTAGATGCCACAGTGGGTCTGACGCAGATTACCTGTACGTTTCACCGCGGCGAATACTTCCGGACGGTCATTGCTCGGCAGCATTCGCCCGCAGTTGATGCCTCTCGGATTGAAGCCTTGGAAGATTTAACCCACAATCGCCTCTACGCAGGGATCACCGCTCAGGAATTAGCGGCGATGCTGGATACTATCGAGCATAATGTCAAAAAGCGCTGGGGCGGTCTAACTCTTTCTTTCGCTGCCGCGATCGCATGTGCGGCGTTTGCGTATCTTAATTTTTTCCCGCTGGAAGCAGTGGGGTTGGTTGCTTTGGCGGCGTTTGCGGGCCAGTTTGTTCGTTATACAGTTCTCCACCGTCACGTTCATCAAATTGGAGGAGTGATTGCTGGTGGTGCGACGGCAAGCATAGTTTTCTTCTTGTTGACGGAATTTTTCGGGGCTATAGGCTCGGTGGAACCGAGTGAACTGTCCTCGGGTTTTGTGGCGGCCGTTTTATTCCTGATTCCCGGGTTTCCACTTTTCTCTGCTTTGATTGACATAGCGCGATTTGATCTTGATGCGGGTATTGTCAGGCTGGGGTATGCTTTTACCGTTATATTTACGGCCGCTTTCACGGTCTCTATGGTTAGCTGGCTGACTAAACTTAGCCCCGACCCGCCTGCACCTGCACAGGATATGCAATGGTTTCTGTTGGCGCCGCTGGCAAGTTTTCTGGGCATTGCTGGGTTTGCTTTTCTTTTTAACTCTTCTCGCCGCATGGTCTTAGTAGCGGCGTGCGTTGGAACCGTGGCAAATGAGCTTCGTTTGATTCTAATTCACGCGGGAACAACCATTTTCTTTGCAGCCTTTGTGGGTGGATTAATCATCGGGTTGCTGGGGGCAGTAGCTTCTAAAAGGGCGCGTCTTCCTCGTATTACAACCACCGTTCCGGCCGCGGTGATTATGATCCCAGGGGTGACAATGTTCCGGGCGGTGTTTTATTTGAATGATGGTCAAATGGATCAAGCATTGGCCAATGTCGCGACCGGAATGATGGTAGTTGGATCTATTGGTGCCGGTTTGGTCTTTTCTCGCCTGCTTACTGATAAGGATTGGGCCTTGGGCCGCCTCATTGATTTTGATAAAAAGCTTCCGCAACGGCCTTCTTCCGCATGATGCCGAGACTTTAGCTAGGGAAACGCCTGTGGCCCCGGTTCCTTTCGGAGCTGGGGGCCACAGGCGTCTCTCATGTCGTTTCCATGTATCGGCATCTGCCGCCCTGTGGAAACTGCCAGGGGTTCTCTCTATCTCTCTCATATGCGCTCTCTCAAACGCACAATCTCAGTATGGGGCACTGGGCTGTAGCGGCCATGGGGTCCGGCTGTTGGGTTGCTGTTAGTGGCTGGGAATTGGGTGGGGAGGGCGTCGGAAAGCGGGGCAGTGGTAGAGGTGTGCAACATTGAAGCGCGCAAGTGACGTAGAACATAGTGTGTTTCTGTAGGGTGGAAGATATGTGCGCAGTCAGGCTGCGCCGTTTCACCTGCTTGTAGAGCTACAGAATCGAGGTGAGGAGCATGTCTCCTCTCACAGCCCAACCCCCAGCCAGTGACGCCGCGGCGGCGCAGGTCGAGGATACGGAGGAAACCAGGCACCAACATCGCTCGGCCATTAAGGCGGCGTTTATTGGCACCTTCATCGAGTGGTTCGACTATGCGGCCTATATTTACATGTCCGCGATTATCTCCCGGGTGTTCTTTCCAGAGATGGAAGGACGCCGCGCGCTGATTATGACGTTTGCGCTCTTCGCGCTGTCGTTCCTGGTGCGGCCGGTGGGTGGCATCGTGTGGGGCCACTTTGGTGATAAATACGGGCGCATCCATACACTGACGGTGTCTATTGTGATGATGTCGGTGGCAACAGCGTGCATTGGTTTCCTGCCGGGCTATGCCACCATCGGCTTTGCCGCCTCCATCTTGCTATTGCTGTGCCGCATGGTGCAGGGCTTTTCCGCCGCTGGCGAGTATGCGGGCGCGGCCACGCACCTGGCTGAGATTGCCCCGGCCGGCAAGCGTGGCATCTATTCGGCGGTGGTGCCGTCCGCGACGGCCTCGGGCCTGCTCTTGGGCTCGCTCATTGCGGCATTGCTGACTGGTGTGCTTGATGATGCCGCCCTGGAATCCTGGGGTTGGCGCGTACCATTCCTGATTGCGCTGCCTTTGGGACTGTATGGCCTGTGGATTCGCCGCAACACGGAGGAGTCCTCCCACTTTGAGGACCAAGATGAGCCGGAAGAATCCCCGCTGCGCGAGGTTCTGAAGTACCCCAAGGCCCTGGCCATTGCCTTTGCGGGCGCGGTGCTCAATGCCATTGGCTTCTACGTCATCTTGACCTACCTGCCCACTTACCTGTCGGAGGAGTTGGGCATGGCCGCGACCCCGGCGTTTATCGCATCCTCGGTGGCCTCCGCGTTCTATGTGGGCTTTGCCTTGCTGACCGGCATGCTTTCGGACCGGCTTGGCCGCCGCACGACTATGCTGTGCGCGGCCGCGTTCATGGGCGTGACCATCATTCCGGCTTTCATGCTTCTCGACGGCGCCGGGCTCTTCCTCGTCATTATCATCCAGGTCTGCCTGGGTGGGGTGCTGGCGCTTAACGACGGCGTCCTGCCCTCCTTCCTTTCCGAGCAATTCCCCACGCATGTGCGGCTGTCTGGCTTCGCGCTGACGTTTAATACCGCCAACGCCGTATTCGGTGGTACCGCACCGATGATTGCCACCTGGCTTATCGACGTCACTGGTCTGCAGCTCGCCCCCGCTTTCTACTTGGTGGCCGCAGCACTGGTGACCGGCATCGCGGTTCTCTTCGCCTCAAAGAAGAATAAGTTGCACGAGTAGTACCTTGCGGTAGTCCAAAACGCCTGCGGCCCTCGGAACCTAAATGGTTCCGAGGGCCGCAGGCGTCTCTTCTACAAGGTGTTTCCATGTATCGGCTTAAAGCCGCCCTCTGGAAACTGAGGGGTTCTCTCTATCTCTCTCGTATGCGCTCTCTCAAACGCATGATTTAAGTATGGGGTACGGGGCTGCTACTGCGATGGATTGCGCCTGATAGGTCGCTGCCAGTTGCTGAAAGTTTACTGTTAGCCGCGTCTACCCATTGCGCCTAGTAGTCGTAGCTTTCGGCGGTATTGGCATCTGCCCCAATGCGCTGCAGGTGTGTACGTCGCTTCAAGCGGATGGCCGGGCGGGCTGCCATGCCCAGGCTGCCGAGAAGGTAGAAGACGGTGGCGACCATTGACATACCGGCAAGTGTTAGCACCGAGCCAAGGATGAAGACCACGGAGATGGCGATGTCATTGGCGATAGAAAACGTCTCGTACTTGTTTTTAATTTTGATTTCGTTGTTCTGCCCGAGCTTTATCTTTAGGTCGGGGTCCTTTCCTGTTCTGACATGATGTCTCCCACCCTGCCAGAGAGGAAAAGGCCTTGTCGAACCATGTTTTAGTGGGATTATTGGAACATTCCCCAGATGGTGGCAAAGAGCACGATAAGACCCATGATCGCCACGAAATAGTTGGTCTTATTGCTCCGGAACCGCGCCAGTGCCTCCACGCGGTAGATGACCCAGATGGGCAACAGGTAGGTCATGAAAGCGAAGAAGACGCCGCCTACGACGGAAATCATATCCAGGATGGAGGGGTTGAAAATGCCCACCAGGGAGGTTGCGACAAAGATGAAGAGGTAGGTCCACAGGTCGAGCGTGCGCGTAGACATCTTTTTCGTGGCCTTTGGCGCGGCCAGGTTGAAGAGGTATTGGGTGCCCTCGATGGTGCCCAGGGCGTGGCCGAAGTAGGAGGAGGCCACCGCACAGATCACGACGATGGGCGCCATGTAGGCCATAAACGGCGTGCCGGTTTCGTTGGCGAAGTAGGAGAGTACCGGCAGGTTCTTGTCATTAGCCTCCTGCATGCCGTCCGCGCCCATGGCCAGGGCGCAGGACCAGACGAAGAACATGGTGAAAATGGTCAGCAGGATGGCGGAGTTGCGGATGACCTTATCGGACTGCGCGTGGTGGTCCGCGCCGTATTCCTTCTCCATGCCCAGGGAGAATTGGGAGATGGCGGCGACGAAGGAGAAGGAGAAGACCAAGACTGGAAGGATGAGGATGATGGCCTTGAGGACGCCGCCGGCGCTGTGGTCGCCGGCTTCCAGGAAGGAGCCCAAGTCCCATTGTGGGATGAGGTAGAGCGATACCGCTGCGAGCGCCACGATGAGCGGGTAGACCACGAACTGGGCAATCTTGAGCATGATGGCGTTGCCAAAGGCGAGTGCGAGCGTCATGAGGCCCACGCACAGCGGCGCTAGGATGTAGCGAGAGATTTCCGGTCCACCCAGCTGGTTGACGATGAAGCTATCGACCGTATTCGTAATCGATACGCCGTAGATGAGCACCACCGGGAAGATGGTGAACCAGTAGATGATTGCCAGGATGATGCCATTGCCGCGGCCGAAGAAGTGGGTGAGTACCGCGAGGACGTCCTCGCCGTGCAGCGGGGAATAGCTGATGATCCAGGAAAACGCGCGGTGGGCCAGGTAAGTCATCGGGAAGATGAGCAGGGTAGCCACCAGCAGCGGGATGAAGCCGAAGCTACCGGCCGAAATCGGCAGGAAGAGAATGCCTGCGCCTACGGCAGTGCCGAAGAGCGTGATGGTCCATTGGCTGTTGACGGCCTTATTAGTGGTCACCTGGCCGCTGGGTGAAGTACCTGCACCGCCAGTGGTGGGTGGGCTGGCTGGTGAAGCAGGCGCATTCGCAGTCGTGTGAGACATAGAATTCATCCTCCAGTTTTTGTGAACGAGACAACATACACAATCTATCTGAAGGTTATGGAGAACGAAAGCAAATTTATGATCTAAGTTAAATAAATGTAAAAGACCGCCGCACCAAGGGTGGTGCAGCGGTTATTGGGAATCTTGTTAAGGTGTCGCAGCTAGTCCGCGATCAGGTTTTCTTCCTTCAAGAAATCCAGCGCCACGGTGGTGTAGTCCTCGCCGTCGACGTCGACGCGGGCGTTAAGTGCCTGCATCTTTTCGTCGGTAAGCAGCTGCGAAAGAGGATCGAAGAGCTCTGCAATTTCTGGGTGCTCGTCCAGGGCCTCGGTGGGAGCATCTGGAGCGGAGTGATGACGTGTATGGGGAGGGGGAACATGAAGGAAGGCCGCTGCACCGTTTGATGGTGCAGCGGCCTTTTGAAGTGACTGGCTAGGAAACTGTGTCCCTAGGACAGAAGTGGGGAGTTCTTAGAACAGGCCCTCAGCCTTCTTGCCGGTGTCCTTCAGGGTGTGCTCGCGGGAGTCAACGTTCTGGTCGTTGTGCTTGGAGTCATCACCCTTGATGCGGGAGGTCTGGGTTACCTCGATGTTGTTGATGAGGCGGCCTTCCTTGGTCTTGCCGTCGCCGAAGTCCAGGTTAGCGATGCGGGCCTCTTCGCCAGCGTTAATCGGGTTAGCCAGGGTTACCTCGAAGGAGCGGGTGGAGGTCTTCTCGTTGAAGCCCAGGTCACGGATGTGAGCGCCGTTGGAGGAACGCGGGGTGATGAGGCGGTCAACGCCCTTCGGGCCCTTAGCGGTCTTCACGTCCACGCGGAACTGGGTAGCTGGGAACTCGCCGTAGTAGCGCTCGGAGCCAACGTTCTTAGCGCGCAGAGCAACGGTGCCTGCGAAGCCAGCGTGCTTAGCGCCGGACACGGTCAGGTAAGGCTCGAGGTCGAGCTTGTGCTTGGAGTCCTTCTTGCCCTCCTTGGCATCAACCTCTTCCTGCTTCTTCTTGTCAGCAGCCTCTTCGTTCTTGCCCTCTGCCTCAGAAACCTTCTCGGTTGCTTCCTTGGCGTTGCCCTCGGACTCCTTGACGACCTCTGCATCAGCCTCGAGGTTCTTGTCCTCTTCAACAACCTTCGGGTCATTGACGTCGGTGGTGTTCTGAGCGTCCTTGTTAGGAGCGTAAGAGTCGGACAGCTTGTCGTACAGCTTGACGCGAACCTCGTTCTTTACCGGCTGCATTGCGTTCCATGCGGTCGGGGTGGACCAGGTGCCGTTTGGCTTGCAGTACTGCTGGGTGCCGGTCATGTTCAGCACGCGGAAGCCGTAGGTAGCTTCACCGGTGTGGTTTGGCGGAACGTCGTATGGTCCGATGGACTGGCCAGCATCCCAAGACAGGGAGTAGGAAGCGCTAGCGCCAATCTTGGTAGCGATCTCGTGAGAGATGCCGAAGGAGCCTTCAGCGCCCTTCTTGGAGCCCTTGCCGCCCAGGTTCATGGACGTGGTCTCGGTGCGGTCACCGTTGACGGAAAGGGAGATGGACTGAGACTTGGACAGATCCTGCTGCAGCGGGATGTCCTTCTTGGTCTGGTTGGTGGTGGAGATGGTGCCGGCCGGCAGGAAGCGATCGGAGACCTTGTAGACCACGGTGCGGTGGTCCTCCCACGGGTTACATACCGGGCGAGGGTTCAGGACGTTCGCCTTCATGTGGTCGGAACCGTGGGTGGTGTGGATGATTGGCAGGTCCGGGTTCAGGGCCGGGGTCTCCGGGTAGGACTCGGTCTGGGTAGCTGCGCCAGCCAGCGGTGCCGCGAATGCGGTGCCGGCGACGATGAGGCCGGCGGTCAGGCCGGTCATGCGACGACGAATCGACATATAGAACTTCTCCTAGGTAGGTAGAAAATGAATGAACTTATGAATGAAATCCAGCAACTCTCAATGTTGCGCTAAGAAAACGCTAAAACAGGCTCAGAATTAATTCATCTCTTAGATGTCTATATATGTGCCACCTCGGCGGGTGGGTATTTTTTATATAGACCAAGCTGTTTATTGGTGTTTGTTCCCGCTAAGCGGCTGATAGTACGTGCAAAAATATTGATGGATGATTGTCTATACAATCGAGAATCGACACGAAGGGAGTGGGCCCCTATGTGGGGGTGATTTGGCGGCCCCTGGAAGGGGTTTGGGGTCCCGTTAAAAGGTTGTGGACACGTCACAATATGTGTCATACGCTGCATTTAAGCGGGTAGGGGGAAGGTAATAAAATGCTTTGCCATGAATGTTACGTGACATAAGTTATAGGCGTTTACATGGCAGAGGTTGGTGCGTTTCGCAACAGGAACCTGTTGGGGTCTTCTGCTGAGGGGTAGCGCGTGGGCTAGAGTAGGGCCGATTCGACAATCAGCATGAGGGCCGCAGAGATGGCAACGATGATGACGATGCGGTTGAGGAGCTGCCTATCTATAAATCGATTGAGGTAGTTGGCGGCAATGAGCCCAACGACGACTAGGGGGAAATAGGCCGCCGCGGTGGTGACCTGGGTGTCGCTGATCTGCCCATTGAACGTCAGAATTATAAGAGAAATTAAGGTTCCGAGGACAAAGGTGCCCGCTAAGGTGCCGCGTGTGCGGTTGGGATCAAAACGCTTCATGATCAGCGCCATGGGCGGGCCGCCGATGGAGGTCGAGGTGCCCAGGATGCCGGAGGCTACGCCAGCGATGAGCGTATTGGCGGTGGTGGGGCGAGGGCTCCATCCCAAGCTGGATAACGTCATAGCGAGGAGTACGGCACAACCGATAAAGATGGATAGCCCATCAGGAGAGAGGCTGGCAATTGCCCAAGCGCCCACCAGGGAACCGGGAATGCGGGCTAGGGAGGAAATGCCCACAACGCGCCAGGACGTCTCGCGGTAGGTGCGCGCGAGCGTATAGCTGGAAATGCACAGCGCGAGCAGCAGAATGAGCGTCGGCACGAGCTCAGGTCGAATGAGCGCGATTATGGGTGTGGCAATGGTGCCTAAGCCAAAACCGATGGTGCCCTGAGTAATGGTGCCAGCGAGGATGAGAACGCCGATGAAGATAGAGGACCATGCGTCTACAGAGATTCCCAGAAACATAACGAGGGCTAAGTGTATCTGGGCCCAGTCTGCATTCTGAAACTATTAGAGGCGGGCGGTGGCCTTCTCATTGACGGCGATTTCCTCCAAGCGCTCGGCCGGGCACATGCCGGCAACGATAACCGCGGAACCGCCAGCGGCTAGGGGCTCGAGTACGGCGCGGGAGAAAGACTCATTATCGGACCAGCCGGTAGAAAGCAGGCGCTCGGCAGATGCGGGGGCATCGACAAGCTGGGGCAGTGGTTGGGTTTCGCCAAAGTACTGATCACCGTAGAAGCGCACGGTGGGACCAAAATCGATGGCGCCGGCGGGAAGCTCCCCGCCAGACTCTACGACGCCGCGGCCAAAGGGGTCCTCGCTAATGAGCACAATGTCGGCCTGCGGCTGGCGCTCGTGGGCGGCCGAGTAGCGGGAGGGGGAGGTAAAGACGACGTCGGCAAGCGCGGCAGACTCGCCAAAGCTATAGGAAGGGCCAGCAGCAAGGGTGCCCAAGGCGACGACGGCCGCCTGCCACGAGGAAGGAAGATCGATGGCGATGGTGGAATCCGGCTCTAAGTCGAGCTCTTCTTCCAGCATATTGGCGATCTTGGCCACCCAATTGTCGAGCGTTTGCGCGGAAAAATCCATGCGCGCGCCGGTCGCCTCGTTATATACGGTAAGCCGCGGGGAGGCGGCGTCGGCACGCAAAAGATGGGCGAGTAGTTCCATACCCGCCCATCGTAGGGGAGAAGTGCTAGTTCACGCAGCGCGGGCCGTCGCCACCAGCGTCGATCTCCGGGGAAACCTTGGCGGTACCGAAGTCATTGCCTGGGGTGCCTACCGGCTGGCTGGAGGTGTCTTCCTCCGGCTGCTCGTCGCTGGCTTCCTCATCGGAAGGCCCCTGGTAATCATCGGTAGCAACCACGATGAGGGTGTCACCATCGAGCTGCGGATTCTCTGCCACTGGCAGCCCACCCAGCTTCTTGGCCAGGGCCTTAGCTTCCTTGCTCGATGGATCGGCGGCGACGACCTGCGACTCGCTGTAGATGCCCGGCTGCGCATTGGCGGAGCGCTCTACCGTGTAGCCCTTGCCCTCCAGCCAGGAGCCGATGCCGGCGGCCAAGCCATCAATATTGCCAGCGTTGAGGACGTGAATATTGATATTCGGATCGACGTCCTTGTCCTTCTCTGCCTTCTCCTGCTTGTCCTTATCCTCGGCCTTGGACTCATCGGTGGCTTCATCATGGGTCTTGGCTAGGTCATCCATGAAGCGGTGGACCTCGGCGGCATCGATGGTGACGATGGATTCGCCATAATCGCCCTGGCCGTCGATGGAGGTTACCGGGATAGTGGTGAAGGTGACATTGCCGCCGGCCAGGCCTGCGAGCTGGGTGACAAAGCCCATGATGTCCCAGCCATCATCGATGACTACGGAGCGCTCTACCGCCTTGGCAATCTTAGACAGCTTGGAAGGATTAGCCAGGGTGTCATTGTCCAGGATCTTATTGACCAGGGACGCCATGTAGGCCTGCTGGCGCACGATGCGGTCGAGGTCGCCGCGCGGGAGGTTATAGCGCTGGCGCACGAAAGCCAGGGCCTTGGCGCCGTCGAGGGTCTGCTTGCCCTTGCTGAACTTAGCGCCAGACATGTCATCATCAACGTCATCGTTGAGGCAGACATCTACGCCATCGACGGCATCAGTCAGCAGGGTAAAGCCCAACAGGCCTACCTCGGCGTAGTGATCAATAGACACACCGGTCAGGGTGCGCACCATGGCCAGCAATCCTTCGCGGCCGGCTTCGACGCCCTGCTTTTCGATGTCCTTATCCGAGTGCGGCTTCTTTTTGCCCTTGGCCTCGGCCTCGGCATTCTCCTGCTCCAGCTCTTCCACCTTGGCGTTCTTGTGGGAGGCGAAGACGGCATTCATCTTCATATTGCCGTAGTCCGGATCCTTGACATAGGTATCGCGCGGAATGGATACGGCGGTAGCGCGGGAACCGTCCTCCGGAACGCGGATGAGCATCATGGTGTCGGTATTTTCCTCACCATCGGCCACGCCGGCGTGCAGGTCCGCCAATTCCTTCTCAGAGAGGGGGTCGCCCTTGGCATCGGTACGCGAATCCTTGCCCACCAGCAAGATATCCACCGCGCCATCGAGCGAGTCACCGGACAAGCCTTGGCCGTCCAGGGACAAGTCCGTGGCCGAAGACATGCCATTATCCAGCCGACCCACGGTGGCATAACCCACGCCAGATACGACCAGGATCAAGGCAGACAGGAGTGCCACGATCGCCTTGATGGCCGTGGAACCTTTTTGCTTTACCGCACTAGCGGCAGAGGGGGCCGGCTGGATGGTGCGCGCCCGGCGAGTGTTCTCAGAAGTCACAAGTGGAGGCTTTCTAGATTGGTGGGGATCTGGAGACAGTTTAGGGCAGAAAAGCCAAAAATTAGTGATCCGCGTCCGATTTCGCGTGTTCGGGCAGTGTCCCTGCCCAGTGCGAGGAGCGCCTGTGACTAAGCTCGGGGCCATTGTGACTACACCAAATCAATCCCCGCTGGCCGTGATCACCGTGACCTATAGTCCCGGTGAATACCTCGGTAGTTTTTTGGACTCCCTGCCGGGCGCCTGCGCCCGCGGCACCAAGGTCGTGCTTGCGGATAATGGCTCCACCGACGGCGTGCCCGAGGCCGCGGCCCGCGAACGCGCCGGGGTGGACTTTCTCGATACCGGCGGGAATATCGGCTACGGCGCTGGCATGAATGCGGGTGCCCGCTTCGCCCGCGAGCACGGTGACGTGGATGAGGAATTTTTCCTTATCTCTAATCCCGATGTCACCTTTACCCCGGGATCTATTGACCAGCTCATCGAGTGCGCCCGCCAGTGGCCGGATGCTGCGGCCGTGGGCCCGCGCATCGTGGAACCGGATGGCAGCAATTATCCCTCGGCCCGCGCCGTGCCCACCGTGGCTACCGGCATTGGGCACGCACTCTTTTCTTCTATCTGGCCGTCCAATCCATGGTCGCGCGCCTACCGCGATGAAGCCGATATGACCGCTCAGCGCCCGGCCGGATGGTTATCCGGTTCCTGCCTTCTTGTGCGCTGGGAGGCCTTCGACGCCATCGGCGGGTTTGATGAGCGCTATTTCATGTACCTCGAAGACGTGGACCTAGGAGATCGCTTCACGCGCGCCGGCTACCAAAACATCTTCTGCCCGGAGGCCGTTATCAGCCACGCCAAGGGGCATTCCACCCAAGCGCACGCCGGAGCGATGCTGCGCGCCCACCACAACTCCGCCTATCGCTTTCAGGCAGACCGCCACCCCGCATGGTGGCAGGCCCCGCTGCGTGGCGCGTTGTGGCTGGGGCTGCGAGTCCGCGGGCTGATTGCCTCAGCCTCGGCACGTTCTTAAGAACCGGTGCGCGTGCCGTTGACCTGGATTGCGCGCCATACGCTCTACACTGTCCCTCAGAAAATCACAGAATAAAACTGTCCGCATACATAAGGAAGACTATGACTGAAGCAGCCACCACCCACGGTGCCAGCACGGATGCAGTGATTCTCGTCGGCGGCCGCGGCACCCGCCTGCGCCCACTAACCATCGGTACGCCGAAGCCGATGCTGCCGACGGCAAACTACCCGTTCCTGCAGCACCTGCTCGCCCGCATCAAGGCCGCCGGCATCACACACGTCGTCATGTCTACCTCCTATAAGGCCGAGGTCTTTGAGGAGTACTTCGGTGATGGCTCCGAGCTGGGCTTGGAGATCGAGTACGTGGTGGAAGAGACCGCGCTGGGCACCGGCGGCGGCATCCGCAACGTCTACGACAAGCTGCGCAATGACACGGTCATGGTCTTCAATGGCGACGTGCTCTCCGGCATGGATCTGGAAGGCATCCTCACCACGCACCATGACAAGGACGCCGATGTCACCATGCACCTGCTCAACGTGGCTGACCCCCGTGCGTTTGGTTGCGTGCCGACCGACTCCAACGGTCGAGTTACCGCCTTCCTAGAAAAGACCGAGGATCCGCCCACCAACCAGATCAACGCCGGTTGCTATGTATTCAAGCGTTCCGTCATCGAGTCCATTCCGGCCAACCGCGTTGTTTCCGTGGAACGCGAAACCTTCCCAGGGCTCTTGGCTGAAGGCCGCCTGGTTGTCGGCCACGTAGACAACTCCTACTGGCGCGATATGGGCCGCCCGGATGACTTCACCCGTGGTTCCTCCGACCTGGTACGCGGCATCGCGCCTTCTCCGCTGATTGAGGGCAAGACCGGTGAGTCCCTGGTGGATCCCTCCGCCGGTATCGCCGGTGGCGTGCTGCTGCTGTCCGGTACCGCAGTGGGCCGTGGCTCCGAGGTGGGCGCGGGCTCCCGCCTGGAGGGCACCGTTGTCTTCGACGGCGTGCGCATTGAGCCAGGCGCCATCATCCACAACTCGATCATTGCCTCCGGTGCCCACATTGGCGCCAACGCGGTCATTGAGAACTGCGTCATTGGTGAAGGCGCCCACATCGGCGCACGCTGCGAGCTTCTCGACGGCATGCGTGTCTTCCCTGGCGTTTCCATCCCCGATGCCGGCGTGCGTTTTAGCTCCGATGCTTAACGCTTCCGCCGTGGCCAAGGCACTGCACTAGGCCCAGATGGGATAGGCCGAACTGAGGAAAATAGAGCCTCGGTTCGACCTTTCTTTTATGGGGCCAGTCGCTGCGCCTAGGCGAACCGGCCGACATGGTGCGGAATCTTCATAGATGTGAAGCGCATGGATCCCTTCTTTGCGGGGTTGTGCGCGCGACACGCCGGGATTTCCTGAAAATTGTTGACAGAAAAACAGGGCACCACTACATGTAGTACCCCCTACCTATACCCCCACAGGGGATCAGTTGTTACGGATGTGACGGATGGGGATCGTGTGCTGCGTTTTTGCCGGAAAGCGCGAAGAAGCCGCCAATTCGGGTTGACGATATTTAGTGATCCGGTGTGAAATTACATCAGTGAAAGAAACAGCGGCCGGCGCCGTTACTTCCACACCATCCCGGCGGGGCTACCCAAAGAGAATGTGGTGTACAGTCGGTCGCACTGATGAGAATTACCCAACCTCGGAGAAAGGAAAAGGCGTGGACAAAATGGCTAATAACAACGCCATTCTCCGTGGCGGTGCTGCTGCAGAGATGTCGCTCGATGAACTCTTCGGTGCCGTCGAGCAGGAGTGGCAGGACCAGGCGCTGTGCGCGCAGACCGACCCTGAAGCATTCTTCCCTGAAAAGGGAGGCTCTACCCGCGAGGCCAAGCGAATCTGCCAGGCCTGCGCGGTGCGCGATGAATGCTTGGAGTACGCGCTGGAGCACGATGAGCGCTTCGGTATTTGGGGCGGGCTATCTGACCGTGAGCGCCGCCGCCTCAAGCGCGAGATTGGATAATTAAGGTGTCCAGTAAGGCCCCTGGCTAGCACGCAATGTGCGGCCAGGGGCTTTTCTGCTGCGCCGCGAAATTTACCGGGGCTACCAGCTATAGCGCGGGTCCACTTCTTCGGGGTCCAAGTTGAGGTAGTTGGCCACCAGCGCGGTGATAACGGTACCCAGGAGCTCGGAGCGCTCGGACGGGGTGGAGGCGCGTTGCTCGATGGGCATGCGGAAAATGACCAAGCGTGCGCGGGTGGGCTGGCCCTCGGAATCTACGCCGGCAGGAACCACGCGGCCGAGGGGAACTGGACCATCGGCGATAATCTCATCCGGTAGCACGGTCATATCGGGCGAAAGCCGCATGCGCGGGATGGTGTCTACAGCCAAGTCGAGGCCCCGCAATTGTGGCGCGAAGGCGTTTTGGATGGGGGCATAGGCCTCCAATACGGCCATGTCGAAGTGCTCGCGCGCGCTGCGGTAGCGCGGGGTCTGCTGGGGGAGGAGAGGTCCGCGCATGCCGTGGCCGTGGCGGTCGCGGTCGGGGCGGATATGCGGGCGAGCGGCGGTCATGACCTTGATTCTAGGGTCCTGGCGGGCTGGTTTTAGCGGAGCCACGCCGGGGCGAAGACTATCTAAATCTCAACTAAGGGTTTAGACTTATGCGCTGTGACTATTTCTCGCCATTGCTCCCGCCCAGGCTGCGGCCGCCCCGCCGTGGCGACATTGACCTACGCTTACGCGGACCAGACGGCCGTCGTTGGGCCGCTGGCGGAAGAGGAGAACCCACACAGCTGGGATTCGTGTGCCACCCACCGTGACCGCATCTCCGCCCCAGTGGGCTGGGAACTGGTGCGAGTGGACCGCATTGAGCTGGACGAGGAAGATGACCTGATGGCCCTGGCAGAGGCCGTCAAGGAAGACGGCCGTGTGACCACCGGCTTGGTCGATGACCGCAGCGCCGGCTCCGGTGCAGACCCTATTGACTATTCCGCCACCTTTGATGGGGCAGACCCTGCCAATTCGAATCACCCGGTCTTTCGCACCCGCCGCGTGGCGTATGCCAAAAAGGCGCGCCGCGCCCACCTTTCCGTCGTGCCCGATGAAACGACGCCCGCGGAACCGGAACAGGACTGACACGAACCCCGTGGTGCGGTAGTTTCCCAGTCGGCGGGGGTACTATTGCAGGTTATGCGAACTCGTGAGCATCTTGATGCAGTAATTAAGGCCTATGACGTCCGTGGCGTGGTGGGCGAAGATATCGATGAGAACTTCGTGCGCGATACGGGCGCCGCGTTTGCCGCCATCTTGCGGGAAGAAGGCGAAAATACCGTAGCAGTCGGCCACGATATGCGCCCGTCCTCGCCGTCTCTGGCGCGCGCTTTTGCTGAGGGCGTGACCTCACAGGGCCTCAACGTGACCCTGCTGGGGCTAACCTCTACCGACGAGCTCTACTACGCCGCCGGCTCCCTGGAGTGTGCGGGTGCTATGTTTACCGCCTCTCATAACCCGGCCAAGTACAACGGCATTAAGCTCTGCCGCGCCGGCGCGGTACCGGTGGGCCAGGAGACCGGCCTGGAGCAGATTAAGCAGATGCTTATCGACGGCACCCCGGAGTTCACCGGCACCGAGGGTGCAATTGCCGAACAGGAGATTCTGGCCGGCTACGCCGACTTCCTGCGCAAGCTGGTACCGCTAGAGGATTCCAAGCCGCTCGTCGTAGCTGTCGATGCCGCCAATGGCATGGGTGGCCACACCGTGCCGGCCGTCTTCAATGGCTTGCCTTTCGACGTCCGCGATTTGTACTTCGAGCTCGATGGCACTTTCCCGAACCACGAGGCTAACCCCTTGGACCCGAAGAACCTCGTAGACCTGCAGAAGTTCACCGTGGATCAGAAGGCCGATATTGGCTTGGCCTTCGACGGCGATGCGGACCGCTGCTTCGTGGTGGATGAAAAGGGCCAGCCGGTTTCTCCTTCTGCCATCTGTGCGCTGGTGGCTGAGCGTTACCTGGAGAAGTTCCCCGGCGCTACCATCATCCACAACCTGATTACCTCCAAGACCGTGCCGGAGCTCATTAAGGAAAAGGGCGGTACCCCGGTGCGCACCCGTGTGGGCCACTCCTTCATCAAGGCGCAGATGGCCGAGCACAAGGCTGCCTTCGGTGGCGAGCACTCCGCGCACTACTACTTCCAGGAATTCTGGAACGCTGATTCCGGCATGCTTGCTGCGATGCACGTGCTGGCCGCACTGGGCCAGTCCGACAAGCCGCTGAGCGAGCTCATGGCGGAATACTCCCGCTACGAGGCCTCCGGCGAGATTAACTCCACCGTGGAGGACCAGAAGGCCGCTACCCAGGCAGTACTGGATGAGCTGGCGGATAAGATTGAGTCCGTCGATGAACTCGATGGCGTGACCGTCGAGCTCAAGGGAACCGAGGCATGGTTCAACGTGCGCGCGTCCAATACGGAGCCGCTGCTGCGCCTCAATGTAGAGGCAAAGACCACCGACGAGGTGCAGTCCATCGTCGACGAGGTCCTTGCCATCATTCGCCGCTAATTTTCGGCGCGCGAGTGGGAGACCATGTCCTCCCACTCCACAAACTTCTTACGCTCGCGGCCCTCGCGCTCGCCTAGGGCGCGCTCGGCCGCGTCCAAGCGCTGCCAATCCTGCCACGTCAGATAATCGATACCGCGCTCGGCAAAGACTTCGGTGATATCCGCGGCGCTGGAGGGGGAGGGGAGGGTGCCAGAAGCGGCGTCGGCAAGCAGCATGCCAATCGTCTCCGTGGCATCGGACTTGGTATTGCCAATCAGGCCCACCGGGCCGCGCTTAATCCACCCGGTGGTGTAGAGGCCCGGTACCACTGCGCCGGCCGCATCGATAACATGGCCGCCATCGTTATTGATGACGTTCTTGTCCTGATTAAAGGGCACGCCATCGACCGCATCGGAGCGGTAGCCGGTGGCGAAGTAAACCGCCTGCACCGGCCATTCCGTGAACTTTCCGGTGCCGTGCACGCTGCCATCGCCGTTGAGCGCGGTGCGCTCGGTCTTGATGCCGCTGACCTTGCCGTCCTCGCCCAAGATCTCTACCGGCTGCTCAAAGAGGTGGATCTGCAGCGTGTGTGGCGCTTCTTTTGGATCGCGAATCGCGTACTGCTCGAGCACCTGGCACACCAAGTCGGTGGACTTGCTCTCCTGGCGCGCGGCCAGCGAGGCCTCGTCATAGTCGATGTCCTCGGGGGAGACCACAACATTAATGGACTCGGAATGGTCCAGCTCCTTGAGCTCCTGTGGGGTGAACTTGGCCTGCGCCGGGCCGCGGCGGCCGAAGACACGCACCTTCTCTGCCTGGTTCTTAGCCAGGGACTCGTAGACATTATCGGGGATCTCGGTGACCTTGAGCTCATCGCCGGTCTTGGCCAAGATGCGGGAGACGTCCAGACCCACATTGCCCACGCCAATGACTGCGACCTCCTTGGCGGAGAGGTCCCAGTCGCGCTCGAAGCGCGGGTTGCCATCGTAAAAGCCCACGAATTCGCCTGCGCCATGCACGCCGTCCAAGTCCGCGCCAGGGATATCGCGGTGGCGATCGCCCACGGCGCCGGTGGCAAAGACCACGGCATCGTAATGCTGCTGCAGCTCGTCCACGGTGATGTCACGGCCGATATGCACGTTGGTCAACAGGCGAATCTGCTCGGTATCGAGCACGCGGTGCAGGGACTTGATGATGCCCTTAATGCGCGGGTGGTCCGGCGCTACGCCGTAGCGGATGAGACCGAAGGGCGCGGGCATCTGCTCGATGAGGTCAATTTGTACCTCGCCGCCGGTCTTTTTCACCAGGATATCGGAGGCGTAAATGCCGGCCGGGCCTGCGCCGATGACGGCTACCTTCAAGGGCTGATTCATGCTGCGTGAATGCCTTTCTCTCTATCGCGGGGTCTAGACCGCTAGGTTCATTTTCTGTGGCTTATCTTTCTGGCAATTGAACCGTTTAGTCTAGGTTGTGGCAAGGAGTTGAATTAGATTCTAAAAATATTTTTCTCTTCATGCAGTTCAGGGCGATTTTTTAGTTGAAAATAAAAAAGACCGCTTTGTCTGGTCATTTTAGACGGGTACGTTGTCTTTCAATACTTTGGAAAGGCAGGTTGAGATCTACACCATGACCACCGCGACTAATACCAAGCGCACGTCCCGCGCCAAAAAGCCCGAAGGCCAATGGAAGATTGACGGCACCGAGCCCCTCAATAACGATGAGGTAATTAAGCAGGAAGACGGCGGGCTTTCTGCCAAGCAGCGCGTCATCGATATCTATTCCAAGCAGGGATTTTCCTCCATTCTGGCCGATGACCTAGCCCCTCGCTTCAAGTGGCTGGGCCTTTATACTCAGCGCAACCAGAACTTGGGCGGCGAGATGACCTCCAAGCTGTCCAACGCCGAGCTGCAGGACGAGTACTTCATGATGCGTGTGCGCTTCGACGGTGGCCGTGCCGATCCTGCCAAGCTGCGCGCCGTGGGTGAGATCTCGCGCGATTATGCCCGCTCCACGGCGGACTTTACGGACCGCCAGAATATCCAGCTGCACTGGATTCAAATCGAGGATGTGCCCACCATTTGGGACAAGCTCGAGTCGGTAGGTTTGAGCACGCTCATGGGCTGCGGCGACGTGCCGCGCGTCATTTTGGGCTCTCCGGTTGCCGGCGTGGCCGAGGACGAGATTATCGATGCCACCCCAGCCATCGAAGAGATTAAGAATAACTACCTGCCGCGCGAGGAATTCCATAACCTGCCGCGAAAATTCAAGACCGCTATCTCCGGCAACTCCCGCCAGGACGTCACGCACGAGATTCAAGACGTTGCCTTCGTGGGCGTGAACCACCCCGAGTACGGCCCGGGATTCGACTGCTTCGTTGGCGGCGGCCTGTCCACCAACCCGATGCTCTCGCAGTCCCTCGGCGCCTGGGTTCCCCTAGAGCGCGTGCCGGAGGTCTGGGCCGGTGTGGTCGGCATCTTCCGTGACTACGGCTTCCGCCGCAACCGCAATCGTGCCCGCCTGAAGTTCTTGGTAGCCAAGTGGGGCATCGAAAAATTCCGCCAAGTACTGGAGGAGGAATACCTAGACAAGCCACTGCTGGATGGTATCCCACTGGAGGTCGAGCCCGGCTCCCGCGATCACTTGGGCGTGCACCGCCAGAAGGATGGCAAGTTCTACGTTGGCGTAAAGCCCACCGTGGGCCACGCCACCGGCGAGCAGCTCATCGCCATTGCGGACGTGGCCGAAAAGTTCGGCATCAGCCGCATCCGCACCACCCCGATGAAGGAATTGCTCTTCCTTGATGTGGAGGAAGAAGACATTCCGGCGCTCTCCCGCGCGCTCGATGAGACCGGCCTCTACTCCCAGCCGTCCGAATTCCGCCGCGGCGTCATTTCCTGCACCGGCCTGGAATTCTGCAAGCTCGCGCACGTGACCACCAAGGCCCGCGCCATCGAGTTGGTAGACATCTTGGAAGACACCTTGGGCGATTTGGACGTTCCGATTTCCATCGCGCTCAACGGCTGCCCCAATGCCTGTGCGCGTTCGCAGGTATCGGACATCGGCCTGAAGGGCCAGATTGTTACCGATTCCGAGGGCAACCGCGTCGAGGGCTTCCAAGTCCACCTTGGCGGCGCCCTTGGCCTGTCCCCGGACTGGGGCCGCAAACTGCGCGGCCACAAGGTCGTCGCCGATGAGGTGCCCGAGTACGTCATTCGCTTGGTCAATAAATACAAAGAGCAGCGCGAGGACGGCGAGCAATTCCGCCACTGGGTCTTGCGTGCCAAGGAGGAGGACTTGCAGTGAATTTTCGCCGCCAGCCCAACCCCAACCGCAACCATCCCAGCTTCTGCCCGTATTGCGCCGGCACCGACCTCTTCCCGGATGAGGAAGATGACTTTTCCTGGAAGTGCCAGGAGTGCCTGCGGATTTTCTCCGTGCGTTTCCATGGCCAAGACGATGCCCCGGTAGCCCCCGCACCGGCTGTGTCCTCTAACGAAGCACTGAAGCGCTCGCTTGCCCGCCGCGGCCACACCACGGCGCCGAAGGCTTAAGGATGTCCCCATGCCCGCACTTATTACCCTGTCCCACGGTTCGCGGCACCCGGGCGCCGCGGCCGGCATTGAGCGTTTGACTCAGGCCACGGGTCTGCGCCCAGCCCGCGCGGCGCATCTGGAATTCAACGAGCCTAACCTCACCACGGCCGCGCTCGAGCTCGCCCAGCTAGGGGAGACCGAGGCAATTGTAGTTCCGCTGCTTTTTACCCAGGGCTACCACCAGCGCGTGGACGTCCCGCGCGCGCTTGCCGACGCCTCCACAACCTCCCACCTTTCCCTTCACCTCGCCCCTGGGCTCGGCACCGGCGAGGACCTCGCCCGCGTGCTCGCCTCCCGTACCCGGCCTGACGATGCCCATGTGGTCATCTACTCCGTAGGTTCCTCTGATACAGCAGCCAACGACGCCATCCGAGAACTCGCCCACCGCCCCTTCGCGCTCACCGGCGTGCCCACGACGGTGGAATTCGCCACCCGCGGTGGTCGCGAAGGGATCGTGTCCCTGTGCCGCGAGCATCAAGACCCCTCTCGCGTGCGCGTGATTCCGCTCTTCGTGACCGAGGGCCTGCTCCTTGACCGGCTGGCGGGCGTTCCCGCGACCGTCGACCGCCCTCTTGGCACTGATCTCGCGGGCCTCGTTGCAGATCGCTTTCACCACGCCCGTCGCGCCGCACAGGAGGTGTTCGCGCCATGCTAACCCTCATCCTCATCGCGCTCGCCGGTGCGGCCGCCAACCTCGTGGACGGTGGCATCGGCATGGGCTTTGGCGTCACGTCCACCACCATACTGCTTCTTGCCGGCCTTGGCCCCGCGCAGGCCTCAGCCGTAGTTCACACCGCCGAGCTTGGTACCACGGCCATCTCCGGACTGAGCCACGCGCGCTTCGGCAACGTGGATTGGAAAACCGTGGTCCGACTCGGCGTGCCGGGCGGGATCGCCGCCTTTTTAGGTGCCACGTTGCTGTCGAATATCTCCACCGCGGCGGCCGCGCCGGTGACCGCGCTCATCCTGGTGGGCATCGGCGCGAACCTCATTTGGCGTTTCTCCCAACCGCGCCGCCGTGGCTCCGCCTATAAGCGCTCCCACTCCACGCCGTTTCTCGCCGGTCTTGGTCTTGTGGGCGGATTCGTCGATTCCACCGGTGGCGGCGGCTGGGGCCCGGTGTCGACTTCCACGCTCATGGCCATCGGCCGCGAGCAGCCGCGCCGCATCGTCGGCACGGTCAACGCCGCTGAATTCCTAGTGACCTTCGGCGCCACCGCAGGCTTTATCGTCGGGCTCTGGCACGATATCGTCGCCAACTTGGCCGCAGTCATTGCCCTACTCATCGGCGGCGCTATCACCGCGCCCATCGCCGCGTGGCTCATCTCCCGCATCAACCCCGTCCTGCTCGGCGGACTGGTGGGCACGGCCATCGTGGGCCTGAATATCAGCAAAGTTATCGGTGGTGCCGAGACATACTTTGGCTGGGCAGTGCCTGCAGCAGTTACTCCCGTTGCCATCGCGGTCGTGGTCGCGGCCGGCGTTGCAGCCACCATTCGTGGCGCGTTGCGCACCAGGCGTGCGCGTGCGGCGGAATTGGAAGCCGAAAACGCCGAGGAAGCCGCCCACGCGGATTTCCATGCCCCGGATTATCCGGAGCGCGTCGCTGCTACCCACCGCGCCCACGGTTCGCGCAAGTCTGGCGTAACCATCGTGCAGGATAAGGCGCCCGAAAGCCCCGCCGCTGACCGTGCGTAGCCCTTCCGCCGCGACCTTTGGCCACGATACGGGCCAAAGCCCGGCTGCGGTGGGGTAGAGCGCGGCCACAAGTTGGCCTCGCGGCCCCTGAAGGCCCCGAGGGGTGCTACAGCCCGGCCACCTCGCCGATGACGTAGACCGCCGGCGCGGAGATCTCGTGCTCGGCCATCGTCTGCGCCAGGGTGCCCAAGGTGCAGCGATAGGCGCGCTCGGTAGAAAGCGTGCCCTCTTGGATGATGGCGCAAGGAGTGGAGGGGGAGAGGGAGGCGTCGATAAGAGCATTGGCAATCGCCGGGGCATTCTTCACACCCATGATGACCGCGAGCGTAGCGCCAGAGCGGGCGAGCGCTGCCCAGTCCACCAAGGACTTTTCATGGCCGGGCGGCAGGTGGCCGGAGACCACCGTGAATCCGTGGACAATGCCGCGCTGAGTTACCGGGATGCCCACGGCCGCGGGAACGGAAATGGCGGAGGTCACGCCCGGAATGACCGTGGCGGGAATAGACGCTTCCGCCAGCGCTTGCACCTCTTCAAAACCGCGCCCAAAGACGAAGGGATCGCCCCCCTTAAGGCGTGCCACCTTGCGGCCGGTACGGGCGTGCTCGATAAGCAGCTCGTTGATCTTTTCCTGCGAGATTGACTTCTTATAGGGGAGCTTAGAGACGTCAATAAGCTCTTTGGAAGTAATATCACACAGCTTATCGAGCTGCGCCGTAGGTCCCAGATGATCGGCGAGAATAACCTCTGCATCCTGCAGGGCGCGCATGCCGCGCACGGTAATGAGGTCCCACGCGCCGGGGCCGCCACCAATCAGGGTTACGGGATGGATCTGTGCGGAAGTCATAGGACTTCATCTTAGTGGGCGCCCGACTATGCTTGGGCCACATGGATACCGGTAATTATGATGCCGAAACCGTGCGCTTTTTTGATGTGGCGCACGAAGGCGCCCAAATCCGCCTGGTGGCCGGAGAAGTGGAGCGCTGGGGCGAGGCGCTCGGCGGGCTCAATCCCCGCTCGCTGGTCATTATCCCCACCGACGCGATTGCCCGCCAAGCCTCCCACCTAGGCGTTGGCCTAGCCGAGCCGCTGCGAATCCCGGTTGTGGTGACCGAATCGCTCCCGCGCTACGTGGGGGCGCTGGACGTGGTCGTGGTCGTCGGCGAACCCGGCGAGTGCGACTGGGCGTCGCGCGCCCTCATTACCGCCAGCCAGCGCGGGGCCACCACCGTGCTCATCGGGCCGGCCAAGGGTTCGCTGGTGGAGGACTGCCCGGAAGACACGCTCGTCGCCCCTTGCTTGCCGACGGCCGAGGGCAGCTCGCCCGCGCGCAGCATTGCCGCCCTGCATGCGCTGTGCTGCCTGCTCTATCAGGGCCCGGCCGCGGTGAAGGAGACCCTCGAGGGCCTCGCTGCGGCCGTGGACCGCGAGCTTGCACAGCTTTCTCCCGAGCGCGATGCCACCACCAATCCGGGCCGCCAATTGCGCGAGTTTATCGACGGCGCCCGCGTCATCCATTCCTGTGTGCTCGACCCGTACTCTTATTCTGAGCGTCGCGAGCACGTGCAGCTCGACGCCCTCGTGGCCCGCATGGCCGCGACCATCTGGGCCGTACACGGCCTACCGAGCGCTTATGTGGACCCAGCCGAATTGCGCCGCGCGCTCGACCGGGACTCCGATAGTTCCCCGGCCACTGATCTCTTTTATGACCCCTTCATTGATGGCGATGGTGCTGAGGGCGCTTTGGTACCCTTGAAGGTAGTTTTCTGGGGGCAGGAAGAGGCGAACCTGCCCAACTCGCTTGCAGTCCGCAGCATCGACCCGGAACCGGGCATGGGGCATCTTGCCCGCTCACTGCAGCTTATTACGCGGAGTTTTGCCGCGACCGCCTACGAGATTTCTAAAGGATAGAAACACATGCAGCTGTTGCACAGCGCCACTCGCAATTATTCCTGGGGCTCGCGTACCCTTATCCCGCACCTGCAGGGCCAGCCCGATTCCGACAAGCCCGTCGCAGAGCTGTGGTTCGGCGCCCATCCCGGCGACCCTTCCACGGTGGATGGCCGCCTGCTCAATGAGGTCATTGCCGAGGATCCGGCAGGGCAGCTAGGTGGCCGCGTTTCTGCCGAGTACGGCGAGCGCCTGCCCTTCCTGCTCAAGGTGCTTGCGGCCGAGGAGCCGCTGTCCTTGCAGGCCCACCCGTCAAAGGCGCAGGCGGAAGAGGGCTTTGCCCGCGAAAACGCCGCCGGCATCGAGCTCACCGCGTCTAATCGCAATTACAAGGACGATAATCACAAGCCTGAGCTCATTGTCGCGCTCACGGATTTCTATGCCATGGCCGGCTTCCGCCCCTTGGCGCGCACCCGCGAGCTTTTTGCCGCCCTTGAGTGCCCTGAGCTGGACCACTACGTTGCCATGCTTGACGACGACCCCTCGGCAACCACCGAGTCCGCCAACCTGCGCGTCCTTTTCACCACGTGGATTACCATTCCGGCTGCCAAGCGCAAGGAGCTCATTTCCGCCATTGTTGCCGCCGGCGAGCGCCTGATAGCCGCGGACCCGACCGATTGGAAGTCCCGCGTCATGTCCACGGTGCTGGATCTCAACCAGCGCTACCCAGGCGATATCGGTGTCCTGGGCGCATTGCTGCTCAACCACATCGAGCTCTCGCCCGGCGAGGCCGTCTACCTAGATGCCGGTCAGCTTCACGCCTATGTCTCTGGCCTCGGCGTGGAGATCATGGCGAACTCCGATAACGTGTTGCGCGGTGGTCTGACGCCTAAGTTCGTGGACGTTCCAGAGCTGGTCAAGGTATTGACTTATGGCGCTGCCGACGAGCCGCGAGTGCAGCAACAAGATAAGTCCGCCCAAGACAATGTCCACGATGCCGCCGCATGGTCGTACCCGGTACCCATCGAGGAATTCCTGCTGGACCGCGTGGAGCTCACCGGTTCGTCTTCTGTGGATCTCGATTACGATGGCCCGACCATCGCCCTGTGCACCGCAGGTTCCGTAACCTTTACCGATGCTGCGGGCAAGACCCTCACCGCGACCCCAGGCCAGGCCGTCTGGCTGCCAGCCTCCGAGGGCCTCGTTACCGCTACAGCGGCATCCGACGCCGCCGACCTCTTCGTCGCCCGCGCCTAGTCCGCGTTAAGCCACACAAGCACGCTTCGCCGCCGTCCTCCGGTTTCAGGCGAAGCGTGCTTTTTGGGCTTCATTACGGCCGCGTTTCGGCCGTTTCCTTCCAGTTTCAGGCGAATATTGTGGCTGCTTCGTAACTACCGCATTCCTGCGCATGCAAAACAAGCACGTTTCCCCGATTTCTGCCTTCAGGATCGAGGTAACGTGCTTGTTTTTGTTCGTCTACGCCGAGAACCGGCTCCGGATTAGCGCGAAGGTGCCGCTTCCCTCGGAGCTTGCTGGGCCGTGGCCGGTGCCTGCTTGGTTGGTACCAGGTCGGTAGGCTCCTGGTTCTGATCGGCGGAGGGTCGCTCTGCAGCGGCATGGCCGGTGAGCTGTTCCTGCTCCGCCTTCTCGGCCTCGGGTCGCTCCGTACCAGCTGGTTCCTGGGCCGGTGCGTCGGAAGCCTTGCCCGAGTTATCTTGCGCGGCAGGTGCCTCAGGTGAGGGCTGTGGAGTGGACGGACCAGAGGTGGCCGGCGGGGTGGTGCCGCCCTGGTTGTTCTGTGGAGCGCCAGTAGACTGCGAGCCGTTCTGGTTGCTCGGGTAATCGGGTGTCAGACGCTGATTGCCCTGGCCGGTACCTTGACCACCTTGGGTGGTGGTATTGCCCTGCGAGGCGGTGCCCTGCGGGGAGATGTTTTCTGGACGGTAGACCTTGGTGGGCTGGGTTGCTGCCTGTGGGCGCACTACCGCATTAGGGGCGAGAAACGGATCGTTGTTGTGCGGCTGCTGGTGCTTGGCATCGCCGGACGAGGCGGTAGAACTCGTGGTGCGCGAGGAGTGCTTCTTCGAGGGGGAATGGTCCGTGGAAGAAGTGGTGGTCTCCTCGGCTGCGGTGTGGGTCGGGGAGACGGAGGTGGTCGCGGACTGATCCGCGGCATTGGAATAGTTGGCGCTCGGCGAGCTCATGCGCCAGACGGCGACTCCGACGACGACCGCGGCGATCAGTCCGGCCACAATGAACACGTAGACGCGGCGCGAATCTGGCTTCATCGTGGCTGTCCTTTCTATGAGGCGGGCGGTTTCAGCCCAAGGGGGAGGGCGATACAGTGCCCCGGTAACAAGTTGGTAACGAGGCTATCATGTTTAGGAAACATTGCGACGGCGTCGCGTTTCTGTGATAAGTAAACAAAAAGGCAGTTCACGGGCGTAGAAGGCCATGCAAACCTTTTCATCGTCTGCTTTCTTTCATCAAGAAAGCGTGTATAAATGGCGCTGAAAGCACCGAAGGAGTCAAAAGTGAGTACTTGGGACGAAAATATTTTCAGCACGGACCTCAACATCGATTTCTTGGATGAGATGGCAAACCTCGATGAAGAAGGGGTAATTCGCGCCGTCGAGGATGCCTGCGAGGTCGCACACAGCAAGCCAAAACTCAGCGAAGAAGAAGAGCAGAATGCTCAAGCGGCGGCCACCATTGCTGCCATTTGGGCTGGTGCGCCGTTTAGCGCGGGCGAAGTTGTCGAAGACTACCCCTATATTAGGGAACTGGTGGGCTCTGGCAGCGAGACCTTGACGGAAAATGCGCTCGAGGTGCTCGAAAACGTCGAGGAAGAATATGACCTCGAACCATTCATTGAGGCCCTGTCCTAAGCCGAACCTGCTGCCCGCGGCAGCGGCCGCGCGAGAGCGGCCCCGCGGGTGAAATAACAGAAGGGAAGATAGCCCACACCTATGCTGATCAGCATTGAAGGCATCGACGGTGCCGGTAAAAATACGTTGGTCTCCGCACTCAAGGAGTCGTTTGACCGGCCCGTGGAGGTTATTGCCTTTCCGCGCTATGCAGATTCGATTCACGCGCAACTAGCGCAAAAGGCGCTCTACGGAAAGATGGGCGACCTCACGGATTCGGCTTATGCCATGGCGACGCTATTCGCGTTGGATCGCTATGGCGTAAAGGATCAGCTGCAGCGCGCCAAGGAATCCGACACTGTGGTGCTACTGGATCGTTACGTGGCTTCCAACGCGGCGTATTCGGCGGCACGGCTCGAAGACGATGCGGTGATGGAGTGGGTGCACGATCTGGAATTTGGCACCCTCGGCCTGCCGCAGGCGGACCTGCAGGTGTATTTGGATACTGCGGTAGAGGTGGCGTCGGAAAGAGCGCAGGCACGAGCCCAGGCAGACGCCAGCCGGGAACGCGACCGCTACGAACGCGATGGCGGGTTGCAAGAACGCACCGCCGCGGCCTACCGGCGCCTAGCAGATGCGGGCTGGGGTGGACGCTGGATCGCTACCGCCGATGCGGATACTATTATTTCAGCGATAAAAGACCTTGTAGGAGAATAAAACGTGGCGCCCAAGATTTTGGTTGTCGATGACGATCCGGCTATCTCAGAGATGCTGACCATTGTGCTCGAGTCCGAGGGACTCAAGCCCATTCCGGTCATGGATGGCAATGACGCCGTGCCTGCCTTTGAGCAGCACGAGCCGGACCTCATCCTGCTGGACCTCATGCTCCCGGGCATGAATGGCGTAGATATTTGCCGTGCCATCCGCCGTGAATCCTCCGTGCCCATCGTTATGCTGACCGCCAAGACCGATACGGTTGATGTGGTCCTTGGCCTGGAATCCGGCGCGGATGATTACATCACTAAGCCATTCAAGCCCAAGGAGCTCATCGCACGCATTCGTGCGCGCCTGCGTCGCACCGATTCTGCGGAATCGGAAATCCTGGAGGTTGCGGACCTTGTCATTGACGTGCCGGAGCATACAGTGCGCCGCACCGATGGCACCGAGCTGAACCTGACTCCGCTGGAGTTCGACCTGCTGCTGGAAATGGCGCGCCGCCCCGGCCAGGTGCATACGCGTGAATCGCTGCTGGAATCCGTGTGGGGCTATCGCAATGCCTCTGATACCCGCCTGGTAAACGTGCACGTCCAGCGCCTGCGTGCCAAGATCGAGCACGATCCGGAAGACCCGCAGATCGTGCTGACCGTGCGCGGCGTGGGCTATAAGACCGGCAAGGCCGGCGCCGGGGAGTAAGGACCATCGGCATCATTGAGCGTCTAAGGCGCATTCGAGACGCCTTCATTACAACGTGGCGCACCTCTTTGCAGGCGCGCGTCATTGGCATGATTTTGGTCGCCTCCTCGGTGGTCATGATCATCTTGGCCTACGCGCTGGTGTCCGTGCTCACCCAGCGCCTGGTCAGCCAGAAAGAAGACGTGGCCCAACAGGAGCTGGAGCGCGCCCGCACAGCCGTGGAACAGCAGATTGATGCCACCAGTTCTGCTAACTCCGTCCAGGTACGTATTAACTCCGCGCGTGCTGCGTTGGGCCAGCTCTCCGCCCAACAGGGCGATGCCCAAGCGGTCTATGAGCCAGTCATCGTGGTGGAAAACCAGGATGGCTCTGTTACCACTTCGCCCGAGGATTTCCCCGTGCCGGATCAGCTGCGAGAGATGGTGGATCAAGGCCAGATTGCGCAGCAGTATTTCCCAGCGCCGCGCGAGAATGGTGATCACTACAACGCCTTGCTGGTAGGCACGCCTACCGATACCGATATTCCCCATACGCAGGTCTACCTGGCGCTGTCCATGGAATCGGAAGAGTCCACCATGGCGTTGATGCGCGGCCTGCTCTCGGCAGCCGGCGTGGTGGTCGTGGTGTTGCTGGTGGGCATTGCCTGGCTGGCTACCCAGCAGGTAATTACGCCGATTCGCTCGGCCTCGCGCATTGCACAGCGCCTGGCGGCGGGTCATTTGAAGGAGCGCATGGCCGTCGATAGCGATGATGAGATGGGCCGCTTGGCCGCGTCCTTCAATAACATGGCCGATAAGCTGTCCTCCCAAATTGCGCAGCTGGAGGAGTACGGCGATTTGCAGCGGCAGTTTACTTCCGACGTCTCCCATGAGCTGCGCACCCCATTGACCACCGTGCGTATGGCCGCGGACATGATTGAGGCGGAAAGCGATAGCCTGCCGCAAGGCGCCCAGCGCGCTTCCCGCTTGATGTCGAGCGAACTGGACCGCTTCGAGGAGCTGCTCGCGGACTTGCTGGAGATTTCGCGCCACGATGCTGGCGTGGCGGATTTGTCGACGGCAGCCATTGATCTGCGCTCCTGTGTGGAGGCGGCCTACGGGCAGGTGGAGCATTTGGCCCGCGAGCTCGACGTGGAGGTGCAACTCAACCTGCCGGAGGAGCGCATCGGAGTCGAGGCCGATTCACGCCGCCTCGAGCGCATCTTGCGCAACCTGCTGGCCAATGCCATTGACCACTCGGAAGGCAATCCGGTGGCGGTCGACGTTGCTGCCACGGACACTGCGGTGGGCGTTACCGTTACGGACCATGGCGTGGGCCTAAAACCGGGCCAAGAAGAGCTGGTATTCAACCGCTTCTGGCGTGCGGATTCTTCCCGCAAGCGCCACTCCGGCGGCACTGGTTTGGGCCTGGCTATCGCCCGCGAGGACGCCGTCCTGCATGGCGGCACGCTAGATGCCACCGGCTACGAGGGCTTTGGTTCTCGCTTCCGCCTCATTATTCCGCGCACCCCGAATACCGAGGTGGGCGAGGATCCCATCGCTGTGGAGATTCCCGGCGCACCCGTCACCAGCACTGCGGACGGTAGCGAACTGGCAGAACCCGAAGCTGAAGCTACAGAAGCACAGGATACTGGCGCCGCCGAGCCGGACGCTGGGCCTGCCTCTGCAACGCCGGCTATTTCATCGGGCATGAGCTCGCCGCACGTCGACAAGAGCGAAAAAGGCAGCGATGGCGAGGCCGACGGCGATGGCATCCTCTGGCCTTCGGAACGCGAGCTTAACCGCGGCGCGGCCGCTCCAGACAGGCGCGCCTATAAGGCCCCGGACTTTGAGGGTAGGAGGAAGTAAAGCGTGTTGAGAGCGAACTATCGCAAGATTGCGGTTGTCGGCACCGCAGCGGCCGTGCTTTTCGTCAGCGGTTGTTCCACGCTGCCGAATAACACCGGCCCGCAAGTAGTCGGAACCTACCAACAGCAAGAGGACGGCCCTGAAGAAGTCATTGCACCGCAACCGGGCGATGATCCGGACTTGACGTTGCGTGATTTCTACCAGGCTTCTGCCGTGCCGGGAAACGACCATGAGGTCGCGCGCGGCTTTTTGACGGATAACGCCCGGGAAGCCTGGGACGCCAGCGGTGACGTGATGGTGGTCGATAGCCTGGACATCGTTACCGCGCCCGCTAGTAAGCAAAGCTCGAGGGATAATGAGCGCGCCTTCACGGTGCGCGGCACCATCATCGGCCGCCTGAAATCCGGCGGTGCGTACGTGCCGGAAAATGAGGGCTACGAGGCCGTCATCTACATGAAGAAGCAAGACGATAGATGGCGCGTCGATGGCTTGCCGGCAGGGGTAGTAATGGAGCGCAATGAAATGCGCAATCACTACACCCCGCAATCGTTGTACTTCTTTAAGCAGAGCAACGATGTGCTGGTTCCAGACCGCCGCTGGCTGTATAAGGGTGGCGAACAATCGGAGTCGACGCTCCTTACGCTGTTGATGGAGGGACCTTCAGCTAGCATTGCGCCCGCTACCCGGCGGGCAGCGGGGGAGAATGTCACTTTCGCTGGCTACGATCGCGAACAGGGCTACCAATTCGAGGGCCTTGCTGACCTAGACGCTCAAGATCGCACGCTCTTTGCAGCCCAGCTAGTGTGGACGCTCACGGAAGCCGGCCATACCGGCCCCTTCAAGGTCAAAGCCGATGGCGGTGACCTGGTGGAGGGCATGGATAGCCTCAGCGTGGATGACTTCGCGGACTATAACCCGGAGGAAAGCAGCACCTCTTTGTCTAAGCTCTATGCCCTTAATGAGGGCAACCTGCTGGAGGTAGACGATGGCGTGGCCGAGCCGGTCAAGTCCACGCTGGGCAGCAGCGGCGATGTGCAATCCGTGGATGTTGCCGATAGCGGCCTCGTTGCGGCCGTGCGCCGCAAGTCTAATAGTGACTTCTCGCTGCAGATAGGCGAGCTTGACGGCCAGCTGCAGGATTCAGTGGATGGCCCCACACTGGCACGGCCCACCTTCGAGTACAACGGGCAAGCCGCCTGGACCGTGGTCGATGGCGATCGCATCGTGCGCGTGGTGCGCTCCAAGACCACGGGCCGCATCTCCGAATCCGAGGTGGATGCCCGCAGCATCGACGATATTGAGGGCGAAATCTCCGTTATCCGCTTGTCCCATAGCGGTGCGCGCGTGGCCATGATTATTGATGGCCACGTGTACATTGCGGCCGTTGCCCAATCCAGCAGCGGCGATAAGCGCATCGTCAATGCCCGCGAGGTAGGCCCCGAAGTATCTGGCTCGGCACTATCGCTGGACTGGAATGCGGATGGCTCGCTTATCGTGGGTACTTCCTCGAGCCAGTCGCCCGTATGGCGCATCGAGCAGGATGGTTCCTCAGCCTCGACCATGCCCACCGGCAATATCACCGCCCCCGTGGTGGCCGTGGCAACCTCGCCTACCAAGCTCTTTATTACTGATTCGCACGCCATGCTGGAGCTTCCTTCCACCGTGATGGACGAAACCAACTGGCGCGAGGTCTCCGGCCTGCAGGGTCGGCGTTCTTCCCCTATCGTTTCTAATTAGCCGCCAGAGGGCCTGCGCGGCTGGGGAGAGGCGATTATGGGCTTGGGGGAGCTTATTTTTCCGCGTGCGTGCGCTGGGTGCGGCGCGCCGGGTGAGGTCTTGTGCCCACCGTGCCGCGATCACCTGCGGCAGCCGCCCTACATGGTGGCACGGCCCCGGCTGCTGGGCGCGCCTGTCTATGCTCTCGGCCCCTATTCCGATATTCGCCGCCGCATCATCATTGGCATGAAGGAGCGTGGCAATCGGCCGGTGCGCGAGTATGTGGGGGCCGTCTTCGCGGCCGGGCTGGCTCATTTGAGCGCCCGCGGCGATATCCCGCGCGAGTACACCCTCGTTCCCGCGCCTACTCGGCCGCGTTCGGCGCGGGCACGCGGCGGCGATCCGGTGTCCGCTGTGTGTCACGCCGCGGCGCAGCACCAGCGCGTGGGCGTGTGCGCGGCGCTCACAATGGGCCAGTCCACCGCGGACCAGTCCGAGCTCAACGCCCAGGATAGGTGGGCCAACCTGCAGGGCCGAGTCCGCGTGCGCGCCCCAATTGCGCAGGGCCCTGCGCTGCTTGCCGACGACGTCATTACCACCGGTGCCACCCTCGCCGCGAGCATCGCCGCCCTGCAGGCCGTGGGTGTGGAAGTCTGCGGGGCATTGGTCTTTGCGGATGCCTAGATAGGGGTGGCGCCCACCCTCGAGGTAGGGGAGTTGCCTAAAAATCTCCCGCAAAGGTCATAACCAGTGCTACCATGAGGAGTGTCACAGAGAGATAGTTACTGTGATTGATTCTAGTCCCCACTACTCAAGGGAGGCATCTCAATGTCCCAGCCGAACAAAGCTCAGGTAACGATTACGGGCCGCAATGTCGAGGTCCCCGAGCACTTCCAAGAGCGAGTTAATGACAAGCTGGCCAAGATTGAACGCCTTGACCCCACCCTGACCTTCTTCCACGTGGAGCTACAGCACGAACCAAACCCACGCCGTGACTCCGAAGCGGAGCGTCTTCAGATCACCGCTACCGGCAAGGGTCACATTGCCCGCGCTGAAGCCAAGGAAGATTCCTTCTACGCAGCGCTCGAAACCGCCTTGGGCAAGATGGAGCGCTCCCTGCGCAAGGTGAAGGTGCGCCGCGAAAACGTCAAGAGCGGTCACCGTGCACAAAAGGGCACCGGCGAGATTGCCGCTGAGATGGTGGCCCAAGCTGAAGCCGAGCGCGCCAAGGAAGAGCGCTACGTTGACCCTTATGCTGAGACCGTGGAGGACGTTCGCCCCGGCCAGATCGTGCGTACCAAGGAACACCCGGCTACCCCGATGAGCGTGGATGATGCCTTGAGCGAGATGGAGCTGGTGGGCCACGACTTCTTCCTCTTTGTCAACGAGGAGAACAATAAGCCGTCCGTGGTCTACCGCCGCCACGCCTACGACTACGGCATTATCTCCCTGTCGGAAGACGCTGAAGCTTAAAGAAGCTTCTACTTCTCTTAGCTAACGACCCTGCTGCGAGTATGCAGCGGGGTCGAATGTGTGGTTAGGGGAGGGGGCGTCGGCAAGCAGGTGCCGGGGCTTATACAGGCTGAACGGAGGCTGTGCGCCTGCCCTATGTGCTAGGTGGGAGATGCTTTGTGAAAGCGAGTGAGTACAATAGCGACGAGTTAACTTTATTGTCGCGACTAGAAGGACTAACTAACCGTGTTTGGACTTTCCAAGCTGCTGCGCGCGGGCGAGGGCCGTACGGTCAAGCGCCTGGGCAAAATGGCAGACGATGTAATTGCCCTTGAGGATAAGTACGCGGAGCTTTCGGACGACGAGCTTAAGGCAAAGACCGACGAGTTCAAGACTCGCCTGCGAGACGGCGAAGAGATGAATGACATCTTGCTCGAGGCTTTTGCCACCGTCCGTGAGGCTGCCTGGCGCGTCCTCGATCAGAAGCACTACCGCGTGCAGATCATGGGCGGTGCGGCCCTGCACTTCGGCAACGTCGCCGAGATGCGCACCGGTGAGGGCAAGACCCTGACCTCGCTGCTGCCGGCCTACCTCAATGCTCTCGATGGCAAGGGTGTCCACATCGTCACCGTTAACGATTACCTGGCAAAGCGCGACGCCGAGATGATGGGCCGTGTCCACCGCTGGCTCGGCCTGTCCGTGGGCGTCATCCTGTCCGAGATGCGCCCGCCAGAGCGCAAGGCTGCCTATGATTGCGACATTACCTACGGCACCAATAACGAGCTGGGCTTTGACTACCTGCGCGATAACATGGTCCGCTCCCTCAACGATGTGGTCCAGCGCGGCCACAACTTCTGCATCGTGGACGAGGTTGACTCGATTCTTATCGATGAAGCCCGTACCCCGCTCATCATCTCCGGCCCGGTAGATGGTTCCTCCCAGTTCTATAGCGTCTTCGCGCAGCTGGCCCCGCGCATGCGCGAGGGTATCCACTACGAGGTGGACCACAAGAAGCGCACCATCGGCGTGCTGGAAGAGGGCGTGGAATACGTCGAGGATCAGCTCGGCATCGATAACCTCTACGCCCCCGAGCACTCCCAGCTGGTGTCCTACCTGAACAATGCCTTGAAGGCGAAGGAGCTGTTCACCCGCGATAAGGACTACATCGTCCGCAATGGCGAAGTCATGATCGTGGATGGCTTCACCGGCCGCGTGCTGGCCGGCCGCCGCTACAACGAGGGCATGCACCAGGCTATTGAGGCCAAGGAGCAGGTGGAGATCAAGAACGAGAACCAGACCCTGGCTACCGTTACCCTGCAAAACTACTTCCGCCTGTACGAGAAGATCTCCGGCATGACCGGTACGGCAGAAACCGAGGCCGCCGAGCTGCACTCCATCTATGACCTGGATGTGGTGCCGATTCCTACCAATAAGCCGAACCAGCGTGCCGATCACTCTGACCGCATCTACAAGACGCAGGAAGCTAAGTTCGCCGCAGTGGTGGACGATATTGCCGAGCACGTCGAGTCCGGCCAGCCGGTTCTGGTTGGTACCACCTCCGTGGAGCGCTCCGAGTACCTGTCCCAGCTGCTGTCTAAGCGCGGCATTAAGCACAACGTGCTCAACGCTAAGCACCACGAAGAAGAGGGTCAGATCATCGCCCGTGCGGGACGCCCCGGCACCGTCACCGTGGCTACCAATATGGCCGGCCGTGGTACCGATATCGTGCTCGGTGGCAACCCCGAAGTCATCCTCGATGAGAAGCTGCGCGAGCGCGGCCTAGACCCATTCGAGGATGAAGAGAAGTACCAGGAGGCCTGGGAAGCAGAAATCGATTCCGAGAGGGAGCGCTCCAAGAAGCTGGGTGACCAGGTGCGCGAGGCCGGTGGCCTCTACGTGCTGGGCACCGAGCGTCACGAGTCCCGCCGCATTGATAACCAGCTGCGTGGTCGTACCGGCCGCCAGGGTGACCCGGGTGAGACCCGCTTCTACCTGTCCATGCGCGATGAGTTGATGGTGCGCTTCGTGGGCCAGTCCATGGAGAATATGATGAACCGCCTCAACGTGCCGGACGATGTCCCCATCGAGGCCAAGATGGTTTCCAACTCCATCAAGGGCGCCCAGGCGCAGGTGGAGAACCAGAACTTTGAGATGCGCAAAAACGTCCTCAAGTACGACGAGGTGCTCAACGAGCAGCGCAAGGTGGTCTACGCTACCCGACACGACATCCTTGATGCCGGCGATATTCAGGACAATATTCGCGGCATGATCGATGACACCGTGTCCGCTTATGTCGCTGGCGCTACCGCCACCGGCTATGTGGAGGACTGGGATTTGGACGCGCTGTGGAATGCGCTGGATTCCCTCTACGGCCCCACCATTTCCCATGAGGAGCTGGTGGAAGGCTCCGAATATGGTTCCCCGGGTGAGCTTTCTGCTGAGCAGCTTCGCGACGCCCTGGTGCAGGACGCCAATAATGAGTACGACAAGCTCGAAGAGTCTGTGACCGCCATCGGCGGCGAGCAGCAGATGCGCAATACCGAGCGCATGGTCATCCTGCCTATCATCGACCAGAAGTGGCGCGAGCATCTCTATGAGATGGACTACCTCAAGGAGGGCATCGGCCTGCGCGCGATGGCGCAGCGCGACCCGCTGGTGGAGTACCAGAAGGAGGGCGGCGAGATGTTCAACGCCATGAACGATGGCGTGAAGGAAGAGACCGTCCGCCAGCTATTTATGCTGCGTAAGCAGTTCAAGCAGCAGGAAGAGGAGCAGGCCGGCGAATCAGCTGCTACCGCTTCCGGCAACGGTGAGGGCACCGTAGAGGCCTAGGCCTCGGCGTCCTTCCTCCGAACCTGCCCCGTCCCCGCTCGTGAGAGTGGGAGCGGGGCGGGTTTCTTTTCAGGAAAAAATGAGTAGAATATAAGAAACCTGTCCATTCTGCTTATTTCCTGTGAGGAGCTCCACTGACGATGCGCCGCCGCTCTCTGCGTCTGGGTATTACGACGCTCCTGTCTGCTACCTTGCTCGGTGGCGCCACCCCGGCCGTGGCCTATGAGATGCAGCGTGATTCCGCCACCTCGTTGCGCATCATTTTGGATTCGGGCGAAAAAATTGAGCAGGATAATGCGGCTGCGGCCATCCTGGCTATTGCTACCCAGCGCAAGGAAGCATTGGTGGCCGATGGAATTTTGTCTCAGGACAAAGCGGACGCCGCCTTCGAGTACTACTTTGGCAAGGCCCGGCTCAATACCGCGCGCACCGATGGCAATATCTATTCCACGCCGCTGGACTTCCCGTGGGAGCCAGAGGAGCGGACGCAATCCCTGGACGGCAAGCAGTACACCGAAGCGGCCGTACTGGATTACCTCGACATGCTGGGCGCCAACTATGCCCAGGCGGTAATTCGCGCTGAGCTGGGTGAGTTTACCAAGGACTTGCCGCAGGCCCCAGTCGGCAACGCGGTGACCTCTCAAAGTGGCCAGCTGCCGACCATCGGGGAAACTGGCTCCGCCTTCCCGGATGAGTTCCCTGCCTATGCGGCGGCGCTGCGCGATATTGTCACCATCACCAAGCAGGTCAATGCACCTTTGGAGCAGGCCGCCGTCTCGCACCGTGATGCGGGAACCGTGCCTGAGGATGCGGCGGCGAATGAGCATTCCGGTCTATCCGCCTTCGAAGGTGGCCTCCTAGCCACCGGTATTGCGGCGCTGACCAGCGCTGCCGGATTCGGATGGTCCGCGCTCGACTGGTCCGAAATCCTTTCTCACCTGGGCCAGTTCTTCTCCTAGGCGCCAAGCCCTGCCCGCTGAGTTAGAGCAAGCGGAACGACGTTAAACCGGTGGGGCTCGCCGAACCCGTAAATGCATGCTGCTGTTGGCCTATGTGGGCGGAACCAAAGTACTCGCCATTGGGCCGCGCGTGCAGGCTGGTCAATTGCAGTCTGTCCGTGGCATAGGGGCTTGTGCGCCGGCGCACCCACGATCCAATGTGCAGGCGGATGGCATCCGAATAGCGCGGTGAATTGAGATGGGCTAGCGGGCGATAGCCGGCGGCTACCTCGAGCGCGAAGACTACCCAGCCTTGGATGCGGTGTTGGGCGGCGACTTCCGCGGACGTCGGCAAGCGGCCATAGTGCACGCGGTGGGGTGCAATGAAGAGTTTGAGGTGCGAGTAGCCAGGAATGGGCTCGTACATGGTGGGGAAGTAGTACTCCTGAATAAGGGCAGGAGGCGGACGCGTGATAATTGTCTCATGCCCGCCCCAACCCCGCCATTTCTGAGGGTTTCCTGAAAGGCGTGGGCGCGAATGAGCGCGCGGTTCGCTATACTCTCGGGGAGTTAAAGAGAATCGTAACCAAAGGATTTAAGTACATGCGTGGTCTAATCGTTGACTATGTCGGCGTCCTCGACGGCACCGAAGAAGACAACCGCCGCTGGAAGGCGCTGCTGGCCGCCGCCAAGGCAAATGGTGCAGCAACCGCCATCCTGTCCAATGACCCAGGCGGACCAGGCGCGGAGCACATCCGCGAGTGGGAGTACCGCGGAAACGTCGACGCAGTCATTCTTTCCGGAGAGGTGGGGGCGGAAAAGCCTGAGGTCGCTGCTTTTCAGGCGGCCGCAGATGCTCTAGAGCTGCCGCTCAATGACTGTGTCATGGTTGATGATTCCATCCTCAACGTGCGCGCCGCCGTGGAATCCGGCATGGTGGGCTTTTTGTACACCAGCTTTGACCGCGTCTCCGTTGAAATCCAGGCAGTCTTCGATATTGAAGGTGAGTTTTAGTGGCTAAAGCCCGCGTTTACATCCCTGCTACCTACGCCATGCTGGCGGAGCTGGAAGAAACCGGCTCGCTGTCCGCGCGCTCCGGCTGGGGTTTCATGGTGACCCCTGCGCTGCAGGAGTTCTATACCGAGGGCGATGAAGAAGAAGTTGCCTACTCGGCATTCCTCGAGGCCTCAATGGCCTCCATGCGCCTTTTGGCCATCGGCGATGAAGAGAAGTTCCCGCACCGCCGCGTGGTTATCTCGGTAGACTTGGATGATTCTGTCCTCACCCCGCGCCCGGATATGGGCGAGCCGGTGGTAGAGCTCAATCCGGCGCAGTTCAGCACGGACGACCTAGCGGCCATCCACGTGGATATTGCGGAGTCCGAGGAAACCACCGCGAAGGCCATCGAGGCTATCGATACCGCAGACTTGGGCGATGAGGATGCGGAGCTGGCCGTGGGCGATGCACTGGATAAGTTCATGGCCTTTTATCATCCCACCGAGCTGCCGTTCCTCGTAGAACTGCTCTAATTACTCAAGGAGAAAATATGACTAAGCGCTTCAAGAACCTCGCTGCGGCCACCGTTACCGCAGGCGCAGCCCTCATCGCCGCGCCGGCCGCCCTGGCAGATACCACCCCAGCTGCAGATGCGGCTGCCGACGCCGTGCCCACCACCCCGTGGCTGGCGCTGCTAGAGACCTCGTCCCAGGGCACCTGGGGCCAGATCCTCGATGTATTCTTCGGCATCGTGGATGGCATTTTGGGTGTTATGGCCGATACCGGCTTCCAATTCTAATTATCCCACTCCACGTTGGTGCGCAGGGCCTCGAGTAGGCCGCGCACCGCGTCGCGCCGCCGCGCACTGGCGGTATCAGGGGGGATAAGCGCAGGGTCATCGAGGCCGCATTCTGGGTCCGCAGGGGGACCCATATGCGTACAACCGCGGGGGCAGTCCTCGATGGCGGCGGCAAGGTCTTCAAAGACGCCAAGCACGTCATCGGCATCCACGTGCGCGAGGCCAAAGGAACGAATGCCGGGGGTATCGATAATCCAGCCGCCGGTGAATGCATCCTCGGCGGGGAGGAGGAGCGCCACCGATTGGGTGGAGGTATGCCTGCCCTTGCCGACGCCCGATACTTCCCCCGTTTCCCTATCCGCATCCGGTACCAGTCGGTTGACCAGGGTGGATTTACCCACGCCGGAATGTCCGATGAGCGCGGTGACGTGGCCGTCGATGTGCTGGCGCACCGCCTCAAGCCCGTCTTCGACGCCGGCTTCCACCACCGTGACGTCGAGGTCGGCGAACTCGGCCGCGAAGGGAGCAGGATCCGTGAGATCGGTCTTGGTCAGGCACAGGATGGGGTGGATATTGCCCACAAACGCAGCGATCAAGGCGCGCTCGACAAACCCGGAGCGCGGCGGCGGATCGGCCACGGCGGTGACGATGAGCATCTGGTCCGCATTCGCCACCACGATGCGCTCATAAGGGTCGGTGTCATCCGCCGTGCGCCGGAGGACGGAGGTGCGCTCTTCCAGCTTCACAATGCGCGCTAGGGTGTCCTTCTTGCCGGAGGTATCGCCCACGACGCCCACGCGGTCGCCCACCTCGATGGCGGTGCGGCCCAGTTCACGGGCGCGCATGGCGGTGACGCGGGGGCCGTCGTCTAGCGCTACGCCCCAGCGCCCGCGGTCCTTGGTGATAACCATGCCGAACTTGGCATTTTTGTGCTTGGGGCGGTCCTTAGTACGCGGCCGCGAGCCCTTGCCGGGGCGCACGCGCACATCGGATTCATCGAAAGAACCGAAACGCCTAGCCATTGCTCTCCTGTTGCTCGGGGTCCACCATCGTCTCCCACATGCGGTCGAAGCCGGGAAGGGTCTTCGCGGTGGTGGCAATGTCTTCTACCTCTACGCCCGGTACCCGCAGGCCGATAATCGCGCCCGCGGTGGCCATGCGGTGATCCGCGTAGCACGGCCACTCCCCGCCGTGGAGAGGGGCGGGGTCGATGTGTAGGCCGTCGGCAAGCTCGGTGACCTTGCCGCCGAGGGCGTTGATATTATCCGCCAGCGCCTTCAAACGGTCGGTCTCGTGCCCGCGCAGGTGCGCAATGCCGGTCAGGGTAGAGGGGGTGTCCGCCAGGGCGCACAATGCCGCGACGGTGGGGGTGAGCTCGCCAATATCGCCCATATTGCGCTCGATTCCCTGCAGCGCGCCGCCCTTGGTGCCCTTCGCGGTGACAAAGCCCGGCTCTTGGGTGACCATGACACCCATATCCACCAGAATATGGCGAATGGCGTCGCCCGGCTGGGTGGTATTGGCAGGCCAGCGCTTAATGGTCACCCGGCCGCCGGTGACGGCAGCGGCGGCAAGGAAGGGCGTGGCATTGGAGAGATCCGGCTCGATTGCCCATTCCCGCCCGGCAATCGGGCCAGGATGCACGGTCCAGGTATTCTCGCCGGAATCCACGCGTACGCCGGCTTGGCGCAGCATGCCTACGGTCATCTCCACGTGCGGCATGGACGGCAGGGGGCCACCCTCGTGGGTGACGGTGATGCCCTTGGCAAAGCGCGCACCGGCCAGCAGGAGTCCGGAGACGAACTGCGAGGAGCCAGAGGCGTCGATAGTAACCTCGCCGCCTTCCGGTACCCCGTGCGAGCGGACGGTAAAGGGAAGGCTATCGCCGTCCACCTCGACGCCAAGCTGGCGCAGTGCGTCCAGGGTGGTGGACATGGGGCGGGCGTAGGCCTGCTCGTCGCCGTCGACAAGCACGGCGCCGTCCGCCAGGGCCGCAACCGGCGGGATAAAGCGCATAACGGTGCCGGCCAGGCCGCAGTCCACCGTGGCACCCTTAAGCGGGCCTGGGGCGACGTGGATATCCTCGCCCTCGTGCTCGAAGCGCACGCCCATAGATTCCAGGGCTTTTTCCATCAGCTGCGAATCGCGTGAGACGAGCGGCGCGCGCAGGGTAGAAGGGCCATCGGCCAACGCCGCCAGAATGAAGGCGCGGTTGGTAATAGACTTCGAGCCCGGTACGTGCTGGGCCCACGTAATGGGGCCTGCCGCTTGCGGGGCGGACCAAGGTTGAGACATATCGTCCATAATAGAGGGCATGTGCGGAAGATTCGTTCTTTTTACCGAGTCCCTTCTCGATGAAGTGGGCGCACTGCCCGGAGTTACTGAGGTCCACGCCCCACAAGGCACCCCAGGCCCGCGCTACAATATTGCGCCCACCCAGCCGGTGGCGATAGTGCGCGTGCGCGAAAGCCTCGCCCAGGTCGACCCTGCGCGGTGGGCACTGCTGCCGCACTGGAAGAAGGACCTGGACGGCCCGCCGCTGTTTAACGCCCGGGCGGAGACGGTGGCCAGCAAGCCCTCCTTCCGGCATGCCTTTAAGGGGCAGCGCTGCCTTATCCCCATGAACGGCTACTACGAATGGCATCAAGAAGAAGGCGGCAAGCAGCCCTATTACGTCCGCGCGGAAGAGGGCCTGTTGTGGGCGGCGGGCCTGTGGGACACCGGCCTAGACCGCCTGTCCGCCACGATTGTCACCACTGCAGCGACGGAAGAAATGGAGTGGCTGCACCACCGCCTGCCGCGGTTCTTGGCGGCCGAAGAAATGCGTACCTGGCTGGAGGGCAGCCCCGAAGAGGCCGCTGAGCTGCTCTTGCCGACGCCACTGCGTGGCTTTCACACCCACCCCGCCGACAAGGCTGTGGGCAGCGTATCCAACGATTATCCGGAGCTACTCGGCGAGTAGATCGGCAAAGCTAGCAGAGCACAGCTCTGCGAGGTCCTCCGCATTGAGCTCGATATCCAGCCCGCGGCGCCCGCCGGAAATAAAGACGGTATCGAAAAGCACGGCGGTTTCCTCAATGACCGTGGGCAGCGCGTTCTTCTGGCCCAGCGGGGAAATGCCGCCGGGAATATATCCGGATGACTTGGACGCGTCATGCGGATCCGCCATGGCGGCCTTAGAAACGCCGTGGGCGGCCGCGGCCTTCTTGAGGCTCAGGTGGTGGGTGGTAGGGATTACGCACACCGCCAACTTCCGCTTGGGCCCTTTGCCTGCCGTTAAATCGATGACCAGGGTTTTGAGCACGCGTTCCGGCTCTACCTCGAGGGCCGCCGCGGCGTGATCGCCGAAGTGATCCTTGCCCGCCTCAAAGGTGTACACATGGTGGTCTACGCCGGCGTCTTCCATGACTTTGAGCGCTGGGGTGGCTGCATGCGGGGACTTTTTGGACATGACTGGGATTCTAACGCTACGCGTTAGGATAGAAATTGTGGCTAAAGAAACAATCAGCGAAAAGGAGCTGCAGCGCCGCTTCGAAGCGGAAGCGCTGCCCCTGCTAGACCAGCTCTACGGCGGTGCCCTGCGCATGACGCGCAACCCGCAAGATGCTGAGGACCTCGTGCAGGAGACCTACCTCAAGGCCTATAAGTCCTTTCATTCCTTCAAGGAAGGTACAAACCTTAAGGCTTGGCTGTATCGCATCATGACCAATAACTACATCAACTCCTACCGCAAGGCGAAGCGCCGGCCCACGGAGTCCTCGGCCGATGACCTGAGCGATTTTCAGCTTTATACCACCGCGGGACACGATTCCACTGGCCTGGAATCCGCCGAGGTAGCTGCGCTTAAGGACATGCCAAACGCCACCATTTCAGAGGCCATGAATGACCTGCCCGATGACTACCGGATGGTGGTGTACTACGCGGATGTAGAGGGCTTGGCGTATAAAGAGATTGCAGAAATCATGGATACTCCGCTGGGCACGGTGATGTCCCGGTTGCACCGGGGAAGAAAATTGCTCCGGAAAGCGTTGAAAGACGTGGCACGAGAACAAGGCATTGGATTAGAACACCCAGACATGGAGGAGAAGTAATGGACCGCGCAACGGAACACAACTGTGGTGCGTGTAGCTCCCCAGAGGTACAGGCCCTCCTGTGCGAGCTTCTCGATGAATCGACCACCTATGCCCGCGCGCTCGCTATCCGGGAGCACATCGCCCAGTGCGATTTCTGTCAGCAGCGCCTCGAGAGCGAGGAGATTATCCGCTCCCTGGTGCGCAACTGCTGTAACGGCCAGGCCAAGGCGCCGCAGGCGCTGCGCCGCCGCATTTCGATAGAGATCACCCGCATCGACACGGCGTGGTAGGCACTGTTGCTCACCCGCTGTGGTGGGGTCTGGTCTCATGATCTTCCAACTTTTTGCTTGAGTCCATACTGATCGGGCCGAATTGAGGGCGGAAGGGCCGAATTGAGACCCCAATGTGTTCAATTCGGCCCGATCACATTGGACTTAAGGCACGGAGAGGTCAAGCGGGGAGCTAGGAGACGACATCGATGTGCGTCTGACATAGCAAAAGCCCGGTTCTACGGTCGAAGTGACCGAGGGAACCGGGCTTTGAGTAATGCTGTGCGTTATGCGCCAGGACGCTTGCCGTGATTAGCGGACTTCTTGCGGCGATCCTTGCGCTTGCGACCACGCTTGCTCATTGCGCACTCCTTCGTTGAGGGTATCTGAACTTTATTCAACTGTAGCGGCTAAGGGCGCCGAAACGAAAATTGGGGGCTGCTTATTAAGCAGAAACGCGGGCGCGGCCACGGCCGCGGTTGCGGCGACGCTTGAGGGCGCGGCGCTCCTCTTCAGAAAGGCCGCCCCAGACGCCGGCGTCTAGGCCGGATTCCAGTGCCCACTTCAGGCAGGAAGAGGCAACAGGGCAACGGTTGCAGACCAGCTTGGCCTTAGCGATTTGGGTAAGTGCAGGACCAGAATTGCCTACTGGGAAGAACAGCTCGGGGTCTTCGTCGCGGCAAACAGCTTCGTGGCGCCAATCCATGATTGATATCTCCTAACAAAAATTCGACAGCAGTAAGCACAAGCGCTTTTCATGAAAATGAAAAGCAACCAATGCCAGGGTGGGTGGTTGTGTGAACTGGTCTGCGTGCAGTGGGGCCCGGTCTCGAGGTCGGGCCAGCGTCGCCGCCGCCAATGGTTCACATTGTGGTTACTTGAAGTTTCCTTCAAGTTAAGAAGAGGTTTACGTCCTCTTTCTTTTTGCTACCCCAGAATCATGACATGTTTACTCAGACTCCGCTAGGGGTAGAGGCGAAATTGTGGTCAACCTCACGTGAATGAAACTAGTGTGGGGGTCATTTAGGTCGACGTATGAGTTGAAAGAAGCCTGTGAGAAACGCGCTGAACTGGCGTATTGTCCCAAAAACATTGAGTGCGGTGACTGAAGAAGCGTCAAATCTACCTGGCTAACCCCTGCCCCCGCGAAACCTGAGTGGCGCACAAGGAAATGGCCTTGACCGGTGAGTAGACTGTGGGTTTGTGTCTAAGCAGAAGAAAAAGCAGGTAAACAAAAAGCAAAGTGTTTCCTCCGCGCAGCCGGCGCGTGAGGAGAAGGCCCAGCAGGGCGCGCCACAGCCGGTCCTCGTGGCTGCAGCGCTCGCCGTGGTTCAGTCCATTGCCGTCATCTGCTTCGGTATCTTCCTGATCGTGCGCGAGGCGACCGGCGCAGAAAATGGTTCCATGGTGTCGGACTCGGGCTCCGGAAGCTTTGTGGGGCTGGGCACCGCACTATTTATCTTTATTGTCTTTGGCTTTGTCATTGTCGGTGCTTGGGCCATGGTCAAGGGAAAGCGCTGGGGTAGGGGAGCCATTATCCTGGTCGAGCTCATCTTGGCAGCGAGCTCCTTCCAGATGTTTAGCGGAGGATCGCCGCTACTTGGTGCGGTGACCTTGGCGAGCGCCGCCGTAGTCATCTTCCTGCTGATGTTCGTTCGTGCTTCCACCGAGTGGGCGGCAGCAAACTTCTAAATTCGCTGCCACGCACACTAAGGGCCGCGCCCCGGGTAAATCCGGAAGGCGCGGCCCTTTCTGTAGTGGAGGGTGTTAATCGGCGCTTAGGCCCACGACCTGATCGCCGCGGGTTTCCACGATGGTGTCGCCCGCCAAGGTGAGATAGACGGGGCCGTGGTAGCTGCCGCGATCAACCGGGATGGTTCGCAGGGGTTTGCCGGTGGACCAATCCATGACAGCAATGCCTTCTTGGGTAGGCACCAACATGTGCTCGTCGACGGCGATGGGGGTGCCGATGGCATCTTCTACTACGTGATCCACTGCGAGGTCGCTCGGCTTGAAGAGATAGAGCCGGGAGCCATCAAACCACGTCATATGGTGCGGAAGATCCGCGGTTGCCGGGGCGAACGGGGAGGCGCCGGCGTCAATGTCTGCAGAAGGCTCCGCCGAAGTAGAGTCCAGCTTTTCGCCCTTATTGTTATAGGACTCGATCGTGGGGTGCGGTCCTGGGCGGTAGACGGCGGCGGCCTTTTGTCCCACAGCGACAAGCCGGGCGCCGTCGGTGGCTATGTCCACATCGGCAGCGATATCGGGCTCACGGGAATCATCAGGGGTGGTGTTTTGGAAACGCAACCAGGTGGTGCCCGGTTTATCGGGGCAGGATTCGGTCAGTGCCAAATTCTCGGTACGGGTGAGGGCGGAGCTAATCGAGCAGTCCTCATGCGGTTGCTTGTCCGGCTCTTGTTTGGCCTCCACATCACCGTATTCCACGGTGCGCACCATATCGGAGCGCCACAGATCAATCCGGTCGGTGGAGACCGTTCCTACCCGGTCATTGGAGGAAACGGGTACTACCTCCTCCGAGCTGACGGCGCTGCGGGTGCTGTCATACTCACCGGTCGCAGCCTCAATTGCCACGGTATCCCCGCAGCCCACGCCGGTTTTATACGACGCCACGATTTTGCCCCACGCTGTTGACAGCGAGCACAGATCCGCGTCCGTGCGCTCATAAGTCCACGCCTCGGAGCCGTCCGGGTTCGTGGCGGTGAGCGTGTGATCGGCGTGCGTGATGGTCAGGCCATGTGCCGAAACCGCCCGGTATTGGCCGGGTACTGGTTCGTTGGGGAGGCTGAAGGACTCGTGGAGGGCCTCGGGGACGTCGGCAAGCGCGGGTGCATCCTTATCCCCAGGAACGGCCGCTTGGCTGAGATGCGCTTGATTAATATTGGCGGTAATAGCCGCCCCGCCGACCGCTATGGCGCAGACCACGGCAATAATGCCGGTAGCCTTCCAATCGGCGGGGGTCGAGCGCAAAATGGGAGCTTTAGTCATCGGCGGCCTCCTCGCCGGCGCCGGGAGCTGCCGCGGCGCGCGGTGGTACGGGTGGGGGATTTCTCGCGGACAGGCACCTGGCCCACGACCTTGGTCTCAGGGCCGACAGTTTCCTCTACCTCCGCGGGGATGTCTAGAGCCTGGGCCAGCTCCGGGGACGTGGAGAACCACTGCGGTGGATTCGGCTCACCCAAATCCAGCTCATCATTAATAACCTGCCATTTGCCCAGCTCATCATAGCCCACCATGGTGATAGCGGTGCCCGTATGGCCGGCGCGCCCCGTGCGGCCAATGCGATGGACAAAGGTCATCGGATCATCCGGAACCTGATAGTTGATGACGTGGGTGACATCATCAACGTCGATGCCGCGGGCGGCAATATCGGTGGCGACCAAGATATCCACCTGGCCGGTGCGGAAGGCATGGAGCGACTTCTCGCGCGACTTTTGCCCCAGATCGCCGTGGACCGCGCCCACGTGGAAGCCGCGCCGGGCAAGATCATCGGCCAACTGGGCGGCCGCGCGCTTGGTGCGAGCGAAGATGATGGTGCGCCCGCGGCCGGAGGACTGCAGGGCGTGGGCGACGACGGCAACCTTATCCATGCGGTGGGCCTGGAAGGTGACCTTGCGAGTGGAGGAATGGGTGAAATCCTGCTCGCCGGATTCGGCGCGGATATGGATGGGCTTTTCCATAAACCGGCGGGCGAGCGTCAAAATTGCGCCCGGCATCGTAGCGGAAAAGAGCATGGTTTGGTGGGCATTGCCATCGAGTGCCTTGAGGATAGCCTCCACCGAGGGCAAAAAGCCCAAATCCAGCATCTCGTCGGCCTCATCGAGCACCAAGATAGCCACGCGATCTAGCTGTAGATTGCCGCGTTCGTGGAGATCGATCAAGCGGCCGGGCGTGCCGATGATGACATCGACGCCCTTGTTGAGCTTTTTGATCTGTTCCTCATAGGGACGGCCGCCGTAAATGGAGGCTAAGCGCACGGGGAGGTGAGCGGCAGCCACCTGCAGGTCCTCGGTGACCTGTTGGGCAAGCTCACGGGTGGGGACCACCACGAGGGCGCGCGGGGTGCCATCGAGCTCGTCGATATCGGCGTCATCAAAAACGCGGTCCAAAAGCGGCACGCCAAAGCCATAGGTCTTGCCCATGCCAGTGCGCGCTTGGCCAATCAAGTCCTGGCCGGATAGTGCGATGGGCAGGGTTAATTCCTGGATTGCAAAAGTACGCGTGATGCCACGAGTGGCGAGACCATCGCAGATTTCGGCCGCAACGCCGAGTTCCGCGAAGCTCGGTGGCTGGGATTTTATGTCAGACACACCTTGATAGTAGCCGGGATGGTTATAGTGGGGCCATTGACAATAAAACTCTAGTTAGAGGAGGAATCTTCATGGATATCAAGTTTGGCTTCGCAGATACCGCTCGCGAGCTGGTCATTAGCGCTGCAGGTGACCAAGCCGAGCTGACGCAGAAGATCAACAGTGCCCTGGCGGATAACTCCACCTTGGAATTGGAAGATGACAAGGGCCGCAAGTACCTCGTGCGCACTGAGCGCGTGGTCTACGTCGAGGTCGGCATTGCCAAAAAGCACGCCGTGGGATTCGCTGGCGCCTAAGGCGAGCGCATAGGGCTGTTGATTCAGCTTTTTTAAATACAAGCGGGTAACCTAAGACCCCATGGAAATAAGGGAGACTCGCCACGCTCACCGGAGCCAGGGCCATACGCCGGACCACCCCAATGCGGTGGTCCGGTTTGCGCGTCAATATGGCTGGTGGCGCGTGGTGGCTATCCCCCTCATGATCGCGCTGACCATTTGGTTCATCGTCGATATCGCCACGGCCTCTTCCTCTGAAGAAAAGGCGGAAGTCACTAGCGAGGCTGCCCCAACGAGTACGGAAAAGGTAGGCCCTGATCCTGCTGACGCTGCAGCGGTGAAGCGGGAAATCAGCGAGATGCCGCCCGGTGGCTCCTATACCAAGCAGGGCAAGGGCACCTTCCACGAGGTAGGCGAGCCTGGCGCCGTCGCGGGTAAGGGTGGCGAGCACAAGGTGCGCTATTCCATCGAGGTGGAAGATGGCCTGAACACCGCACCGTATGGGGGCGATGAGTCTTTTGCCGCCATGGTGGAGGCCACCTTGTCTGACCCGCGCGGCTGGACCGCGCATAAGGACTTCGAGTTCGAGCACGTGGCCACTGATGCGGAACCGGATACCCGCATCCAGCTGACTTCGCTCGGCACCGCCGCAGAGCGCTGTGGCGAGAAGATTGAAACGGAAACCTCCTGCCACACCACCATTACGGGCGAGTCCACCACCATTATCAACGAGGCCCGCTGGGTACGCGGCGCCACGCCTTTTGAAGGCGATTTGGGCAATTATCGCCAGTACGTCATCAACCATGAGTTGGGTCATGCCATTGGCTATGCGGCCCACCAGCCGTGTGGCGGCCAAGGCAAGCTGGCGCCGGTCATGATGCAGCAGACCTTGGACCTTAACAACAAGAAATTGCACGATCGCAATCCCAGCGAGGTCTATCCTGATGAGGACGTGACCTGCTCACCAAACCCGTGGCCTTATCCGAATCCGGATAATAAGGATCCCCACCAACCCGAATAGGAGTTAAGGATGCCGCTTCCCCCAGAGCATGTGTTAAGCGCCTTCCACGCGGAAACCGGTGCCACTGGTACCCGCCGCGCGCAGGGCGATCAATTGGGCCCGGTGTGGGATAACGGCATCAAGGTGGGCGACGTGGTCTATTCCCAGGCCGGTCCGTTTGCCGCCTGGTCCGCTAAGGTGCGCGAGCGCCTCAGCGTGCAGGGGGCCCGCGTTTCCCGGCCGGTACTGTCGAGCGATGGTCGGCACACGGCTGCAGGGTGGAAGGCTACCCAGTTTATTCCTGGCCAAGTACGCGGGCGAATTGATGAAACCGCACAGATGGCGTTGCGCTTGGATGCGGCTATAGCCGAAGTACCCCTTCCCAACGGGCAGCGCAGCGATGCCTTCGCCCGCGCCGAGCGCGCCGCCTGGGAGGAAACGGGCGAGGCTTATCGCCCAGCCCTGCTTGCCGACGTCCCCCTTATCCCCGCCCACACCGCTCTTCTCACCACCACGGTTTACCACGGCTCCAACCCGCCGGGCATTGTGGACATTGTACCGAGCGAATCCCCGCGCCCAGCCGGCTGGACGGCCGCTTTGGTTATTGTGGATGGGCTTATTGGCCAAGCGGTCGATGATGGGATCTGTCAGCGCTTTAGTCATGTGCCCGGTATGCCGGAATTGCTTTTGCGCGCTGTGTCGTATCGCCGTTATGTCAATGACCTGCACTCCGCGTCGCGTTCAAACACGCGTTCGCATATTGAACGGGTGGAGCAGCATCTGGTGTCGCGGGCATCTGCCATACTGGAGCGGTGAGTTACGACCCCCATTCCACCGCGCGTGCGGGAGTGGTCCTTCCACCGTCCCCGCAGGTGCGCCTTGTTCCCCGTACCCAGTCCGCCACGACCCGCAGTTGGCCTGTTGACCTGCCCGAATCCGGTACCTGGAAGGTAACCGGTGCCGCCGGTACCGGTGTGTCCAGCTTCCTTATCGATACCGTCATTCATGCCTTGGATAAAGCCCGTCAGACCGGCGCGGATCCCTCCGGCATCCTGGTTATCGCTCCCTCGAAGGAATCCGGCGCCCGGCTGCGCCGCGAGCTCTCTGAGCGGCTCGAGGATTACGCCGCACAGACCTCCATGGTGAGTTCCGTACACTCCCTAGCATTCGCGTTGCTGCGCACAGCGGCCGAGGAGGAGCTGCGACTTATTACCGGTGCGGAGCAGGACGCCGTCATCCGCGAGCTGCTCACTGGCCAAGCAGAAGACGGGCATGGCTCGTGGCCCGCGGAGATGCGGCCCGCACTGGAATATGTGGGCTTCGCCCGGCAGCTGCGCGATTTCCTTTTGCGCTCCATTGAACGCGGCCTGGGCCCGGGCGACCTAGAGCGCCTCGGTGCCGAGCACGGCCGCCCCATGTGGTCCGCGGCGGGTGAATTCCTGCGCGAGTACGAACGCGTGCAGCTCCTTTCCCGCGCCCATTCCTATTCCGCTGCGGAATTGGTTACCGCGGTTCTTCAGCGCCCCCAGCTACTGCGCGAGCACCCCTTCCACACCATCATTGTCGATGATGCGCAATTGCTCGACCCCACCGCAGGCAAGCTCATTCGCGACATGGCCCCGCAGGCGGATCTCGTGGTGGTAGGCGGCGATGCCGATCAATCCGTCTTTGCCTTCCGCGGTGCTAGCTCGCGTTTCCTGCGGGATTTCCCAGCTGACCACGACATCGAGCTCACCGAGCCCCACCGCACACCCGCTCCGGCGTGCATCTCCATTGTGGATTCGGACGGCAGTCTGCGTGACGTCGTAGCCAATACCGTGCGGCGCCGTCACTTAGAAGACGGCGTGCCTTGGCGGGATATCGCCGTCATCGTTCGTTCAACCGGTGATATCGGGCAGATGCGCCGCACCCTTTTGGCCGCCGGCGTGCCCGTGCACATTAGCCCTACCGACGTCGTCTTGGCCGAACAGCGTTTGGTTTCCGCCGTGCTGCTCGCCCTGCGTGCCTTGGAGGAAGACCTATCAAACTCGGAGTTGGAAGAATTGCTCACCGGCCCCGTGGGTGGCGCCGATCCCGTCACCCTGCGCCGCCTTATCCGTGGTCTGCGCCGCTGGGATTCCACCACCCGGGGCATCGATAGCCTTCGCGGTCTTCTCTATGGCGAGCTCCCAGATTTTAATGGGCAACTTACTGAGCGCGAATACTCCATTCTGGAGCGTGTACGCGCGGTTCTAAGCGCCGGCCGGGACGCACTCGCCTCTGGCGCCTCGGTAGAGGAGACCCTCTGGGCCGTGTGGAGTGCAACCGAGCTCGATAACCGCCTGCAGGCTTCGGCGCTGCGCGGTGGTGCGACCGGCTCGCAGGCCGACCGCGACTTGGATGCAATGATGGCGCTTTTTGACGCCGCAGGCGACTACGTCGAGCGCCGCCCTGATTCCTCGCTGCGCGCCTTCCTGACGCATATCACCGAACAGGAACTTCCCACCGGTGTGCGTGACCGCCGCACCGCTATTCCGCAGGCAGTAGAGATCCTGACTGCACACGGCGCCGTGGGCCGTGAATGGGATACCGTCATTGTGGCCGGCGCACAGGAGGGAAGCTGGCCTTCGCTAGGGGAGACTGGCTCCATCTTTGGGCAGGAAGATCTCATCGATCTCCTCGACCACGATATTGATCCCGATACCCCCGTCAGCCACGTTGCCTCCCGTTTGGCAGAGGAGCGTCGACTCTTCCACGTCGCTACCACCCGCCACCGACAGCGCCTGCTTATTGCCGCTGTGGAAAACCCGGAGGGCGATACGGTCTCTGAGCCTTCGCGCTTCATTAGCGAATTCGCTGGCCGTGGCGTGGACGTGCCTGGTCAAGCTGCGCGTCGGCAAGCAAAGCGGGCGCTGCGCCGCACCCAACTCCCGCGCGAACTGGGCCTCGATGTGCCCGAACCCGCACCCGTGTCATTGCGCGATGGACTCGAGGTGGATCCCCTCGATGTGGCGGTGCTGTCCGTGCCAGCCTTTGTTGCACAATTGCGCCGCGTAGTTACCAATCCGGAATCCAGTGAGGTTGAGCGCAAACAAGCAGCGCGCCAGCTCGCCCGCTTAGCAGCAGCCGATATCCCTGGCGCCCACCCGGAGCAATGGTGGTCTGCGCGCTCCGTTGCGGCTGAAGTGCCGCTGCATACCAGCGGTAGCTTGTCGCCTTCCCGTGTGGAAGCATTGCTCAACTGTCCACTCAAGGCCGTGCTCGGCAATGTGGCTGAGGACCCAAGCACCGAGGAACACCTGCTCCGCGGTACTTTGGCGCACGCCTTCTTTGAAGCCCTTGGCCGCGGCATGGACGCGGAAAAGGCCAAGCTATTGGTGATGGAAGCCTTCGAGCGGATTCAGGACGTACCGCAGTGGCAATTGCGTTTCAAACTCGATGAGTTTTCCACCCTGTTGGACCGCGCCCGGGAATGGGCGTGCCAATCCGAGGTCAATCAAGAGCTTGCCGGTGTGGAAATCCCCGTAGGCGTACGTGTCAGCGAGGAGGTGCGCATCGGCGGCTATATGGACCGTCTGCTTCGCGATGAAGAGGGCAATTACCTGGTGGTGGACCTCAAGACGGGCAGAAGCAAGCCGGCTAAGAAAGAGGGCGAGGACCATGTGCAGCTGATGACCTATCAGCTTGCGCTTGCCCATGGCGCATTTGACGGCCACCAGGTTCACGACGGCGAAGGCATGCCGCGCCAGGGCGGTGTGCTGGTGTATCCGGGCGCGACCACCAAGAAGATTGGTGAGATTTGGCAAAGCGATAAGTCGCCGGAAGCCCTGGAAGAATTCGCCGCACTTCTGCCCCCGCTGGTGGAGGAGATGCGGGGCCCGCGCATCACTGCGCGCACCAATAAAGACTGCGATAAATGCCCAATTCGCTCCATCTGCCCCGTGCAGGAAGAAGGAAGGATGACCACCGATGCCTAAGAGCAACTTTTCCCCACAGCAGATTGCTGCAGCCTTGGGCAAGAACTTTCCGCCTACCGAGGAACAAGCCCATGTCATCGAAGGCCCCTTTAGCCCCAAACTCGTGGTTGCCGGCGCTGGTGCCGGAAAGACAGAAACCATGGCCTCGCGCGTGGTGTATCTGGTGGCCAATGGTTATGTGCGCCCGGAGCAGGTTCTCGGCCTGACCTTCACCCGTAAGGCCGCGCAACAGCTGGAGCAGCGCATCCGGCGGCAGCTGATTAAATTGCGCGATTCCGGCCTCATCCCACCAGGCGGCGAGGTGGCAGAAGCGTTAGAAAACATTGCGCCGAAGGTAGCTACCTATGACTCCTATGCGGGAGAACTCGTTCGCGAATACGGGCTGTTGGTTCCAGTAGAGCCCACCGCACGCATCATCACCGAGGCCGAGCGCTATTCCTTGGCCTACGATGTGGTGCGCAATTACACCGGCCAGCTGGAAGACGATCGCGCCCTAGCCACGATTACCGAGACCCTGCTGAAATTTAGCCAAGATATCGATAACGGGCTCAAAGACACGAGTCACATCGCCCAGCACGCCCGCGATTTTCGGGCGGACATCGATAACCTCGACAAATCGCAAAAGAATGGCCCCGAATACTCGCAAAAGCTGCTGGAATATATCCAAATACAGGAGCGCCGCGTGCAGTACGTGCCGCTGCTGGAGGCCCTGAAAAAGGAACAATCCGAGCGACAAGTCATCACCTTTGGCGAGCAAATGGCCGTCGCCGCGCGCGTCGCGCGCGACCATCCTGTGGTGGGAAAGCAGCAGTCCCAGCGCTATAAGGTCGTCATGCTAGACGAGTACCAAGACACCTCCTATGCCCAGCGCGTGCTTCTCCGCAGCCTGTTCGGAGGGGACCAAGAGGACCTGTCGGTTACGGCCGTGGGCGATCCAATGCAGGCCATCTACGGGTGGCGTGGTGCGACCTCTGAAAATCTCACTGCCTTCGTGGAAGACTTCCCAGTTGCGCCGGGCACATCCGCCCCGAAGGACCAGTTGACCACCTCTTGGCGCAACCCCTCTGGCGCGCTGGATTTGGCAAACTTAGTGGCTGAGGAGGTATTCGAGGGAGGTGAACGCCCCGTAGATGCGCTCTCAGCCGCACCGCACAAGGGCGAAGGTGAGATTCAGCTGGCTTACTTTGACAGCGAAGCTCGCGAGCGCGAGTTCGTCGCCGAGTACCTGAAGGAGCAGTGGGAAAAGCGCGAGGGAGATACCTTCAGTGCGGCGGTTTTGGTGCGTAAAAATAGGCACTCCGCACCCATCGCTGCGGCCCTGGACAAAGCGGGCGTACCCAATGAAATCATTGGTCTCGGTGGCCTGCTGTGGCAGCCAGAAATCCAGGACCTTGTAGCTATTGCCACCATGCTCGTGCGCCCAGAAGATCTGCCTGCGGCCGTGCGCCTGCTCGCGGGCCCCATTTGTGGCCTGGGAATTAGCGATATACAAGCGCTTGCTTCTCGCCAACGAAACCTGGCCGGCGCGAGGGAGGAGCGCTTGCGCTGGGAGCCGGGGATGGACCCAGAAGACTACCTGCGTGCGCAGTTGGAAGACGTCACCGCTGAGGAGCCGGATCAGCGCGTCGGCCTTGCCGACGCCCTGGCCGATCTAGGTGAGAGAGACCGCTATACCCCGCAAGGCCTCGCCCGAATGGAAGAGGTTTCTGCCAAACTGCGACACCTGCGCACCTATTCTCTGTCCAAACCGCTGGTGGATATCTTCGCCGATATTGAAGCATTGTTTAATATCCGCACCGAAGTCCTTGCGCGTGGAAGCGCAGGGGGTGCGACACATCTGGATAAATTTGCCGATATCGTCGCGGGCTTCCACGGTGATTCTTTGTATGCGCTTTTGGACTACTTTGCGTTAGCGCTCGAAAAGGAAGATGGCCTAGACCTTGGCGAGGTTCCCGCGGCCACTGACCGCGTGCAGATTATGACCGCGCACAAGGCCAAGGGCTTGGAATGGGAACACGTCTGCGTGGTGCATGCGGATTCGTCTAGCTATAGTGCGAAAGCAGAGACCTTCCTGACCAGGATCGATAAGGTCCCGGGAGACGATGACTATATTGAGGTCCCGGAGGATGCCCAAAAGCGCTCGCATTTCCAGAACGCCTGCGAGGAGTTTAAGAACGCAGATAGCGCCATCAAGGCGGAAGAATCGGCGCGCCTTTTTTATGTGGCGCTGACGCGTACCGAATCCACCCTGACCATTACCGGTTCGGGCACCAATAACCTCAATGGAAAGAACAAGAAGGCTCCCTATGAATATCTAGAGCGCCTGAAAGAGCAATTCCCGCAGTACGTGGTGGAGTGGTCCGTCCCCGACGAGCCTTCCGAGGATGATTTTGGGGAGAGCGCCCAATTCCCAGCGCTGCAGGCCAGCCCAGAGGCAGTCGCCGGTGCGGACCTGGTACTTGAAGCTATGGAGGAGCTCCCAGATTTGAGCCGCGGTGAAACCTTTGAGCTGTGGGAGCAGGAAGCTGGCGCGCTCATTGAGGAGTACAAGGCGCTGCAACAGCCGGTGGTAGACGTTGAGCTACCCAGCGAGCTGACCGCCTCTGACATGGTTGCGCTGCGGGCAGACCCGCTTCAGTTTGCCCGCAGGCAACGCCGCCCCGTGCCGTTTAAGCCGAATTCCTATGCCAAGCGCGGTACCGCCTTCCACGCGTGGTTGGAGGACCGCTTCGGCAGCCCGGCACTATTGGGAGAGGAAGAACTTCCAGGTATTGATGAGCCGGAGGACTTCGATTTGGAAGAGCTCAAGGAGGCCTTCCTGAACTCCGAGTGGGCCGAGCGCCAGCCGGAGCACGTGGAGGCGCCCTTTGAAATCACTATTGGTGAGTCCGTGGTGCGCGGGCGCATGGATGCGGTATTCCGCTTGGAGGATGGCACCTGGATGGTGGTGGACTGGAAGACCGGCCGCCCACCCCAGGGAGAAGCCATGGATGCTGCCAAGATACAGCTAGCGGTGTATGCAGAGGCCTGGCGCCGCATCCACGGCGGGGAAAAGATTCGTGCCGCATTTTATTATGTGCACGATGGCTATACCTTCGAGCCTGCCCGCCTGCCGCGTGGGGAAGAGCTGAAGAAACTCCTTGAATCGTCAGTTGAGTACCACAAGGGCTAAGGTATGTGGGCGGTTGCGTAAACGCGCAATCTCTTGAGCAATCATTCGAGACCAGAAAAGAAGGCTGGGCTAGTGGCCAAAAAACGTGCGCAGGCAATGAAGTCACGCTTTAGAAGTCGCTTCTTGCCGCAGGTCGAGCTGTCCTCGCAGCCAGACCACGCTCTCATTGATGTCATTACGGTGCCGAGGGATGAAAATTCCAGCCCGTGGCGTCAGTTGGGCAAGCGTGTGCTGTGGGCTTTGGGCATCGTTGTCTTCGTGACCGTCGTGGTCTATTTAGACGGCGGTGGGTATAGCGAGGACATGTCGCTATTGGACTCTGCCTACTATGCGGCGGTGTCGCTGACTACCGTGGGCTACGGCGATATCGTGCCCGTGTCCCCGCAGGCCAGGTTTATTAACTTAACGCTTATTACCCCCGCCCGCCTGATCTTCCTTGTTTTATTGGTTGGCGCGACCTTGTCCGTGCTGACGGATAAAGCCCGCCGTACTTTCCAAATCCAGAACTGGAGAAAGCAATTGCGTAACCACACCGTCGTTATCGGTTATGGCACCAAGGGCGCCGGAGCCGTGGCCGCGCTGCTGGCCGATGATGTTCCGTCCTCCCAGATCGTGGTCATCGATACCAACCGTGCGTCCCTCGCTCACGCCGAGCACCACGGATTGGTCACCATCTTTGGATCCGGTACCAAGCAGGACGTGCTAAAGATCGCTGGGGTAGAGAACGCCAGCTCCATCGTCGTTACCCCATCCACGGACGATACCGCGGTGCTGTGCTGCCTGTCCGTGCGAGAGCTTGCGCCCAAGGCCAAGATCGTGGCGTCGGTGCGCGAGTCCGAAAACCGTCACCTGTTGCTCCAATCCGGTGCAGATTCCGTGGTCACCTCCGCTGAGACGGCCGGTCGACTGCTGGGCCTAGCCACCGTGACCCCGACGGTGGTGGAAATGATGGAAGACCTGCTCTCACCCAACGAGGGTTTCTCCGTAGCCGAGCGCGCTGTGCGCGAATTCGAGGTGGGCTCCAACCCACGCCACCTGGCAGATATCGTGCTGGCTGTCCTGCGCAATAACGAGCTGCACCGCGTGGATACTGCGGATGCCTCCGCGCTGAAGCCGGGCGACCGTCTGCTCTACATCAAGCATGAGATGGAGCAACCCATTGAGGTCATGGACGATGATGATGAGGATTAAGTGTTCCTCCCAGTAACCCCTCACGGCCAGGTACCGGTTACGGCAGCGGGGGAGCCGGTGCTGGTGGAGAAGGTTCCCGGGGGCGTCGGCAAGCACGCAGTAGTGGACCTAGGTACCCTGCAGGCGTGCGCGTATCCGGAAGACGGTGCTAGCGAGCTGGGCCGGCTAGAAAGCGCGACGTTCTTTGCGGACCAGCCGGTGATTTTGCAAGCCATTGCGCTGATCCGCAATCGGCGCGAGCAGCGCTTTGATCCGCGCACCGGTCACAAGCTGGACTACCCAGCACCGGGAATCGTTGGGCGCGATCCTTTGGACGAGCGCCGGATGGTCTTCCCACGCCTAGATCCTGCCGTCATCGGGCTCATTCGCCTCAGCGGCACCGACCGGATTTTGCTGGCGCGCAATCGCCGCCGCACTAGCTTCTTTTCTCTGATCGCCGGCTACGTTGAGCCGGGCGAGACCGCAGAGGCTGCTTTTGCACGCGAGGCCCTGGAAGAAACCGGGCGTAGGGTGGAGGATATCCGCTATTGGGGCTCGCAGGCGTGGCCGCCGAGTGGTTCTCTTATGCTGGGCTTTTGTGCGCACACGGCTGATGTCCACCCCACCTGCCATACTGATGGGGAATTGGAAGAGATCCGGTGGGTGGAGCGCGCCGAACTGCCTGAGCTTTCGCTTCCTCGTCCGGGTTCAATTGCACACACGATGATTATGGAGTGGTACCACGGTGACTAAGCCGGATTTGTCCTTGCTGGATGAAGATCAGCTGCGCGCGGCCACGGCGCCGCGCGGGCCCGTGTGCATCTTGGCTGGCGCGGGTACGGGCAAGACCCGCACTATTACCTATCGCATTGCCAACTTGGTGGACCAGGGTTTTGTGAGCCCGCAGCGCGTACTTGCGGTGACCTTCACGGCGCGAGCGGCCGGAGAAATGCGCGATCGCCTGCGCACCATGGGCGTGGCCGGCGTGCAGGCGCAGACCTTCCACGCGGCGGCGCGCCGCCAGTTGAAGTATTTCTGGCCGCAGGTAGCAGGAGATCTTCCGTGGCAACTGCTGGATAATAAATTCCCCCTAGTTGCCCGCGCGGTGCGCTCGGTGGGGCTAGATAATTCCAAGGACATGATTCGAGACGTCCTGGCGGAGATCGAGTGGGCTAAGTCCGCGCTGGTCAGTGCCGAAGATTATGAGTCCGTGATCGCCAATACGGACCGCAGTGCACCGGCCGATCCGGCCAAGGTGGCAGAGGCTTTCCGCCGCTACGAGCAGTCCAAGGCCACGCCGGACATGATGCACTTGGACTTCGATGACCTCCTCATGCACATCGCAGGTGCCATCGAGAATGTGCCGGCGATTGCGGAAACCTTCCGCGAGCAGTACCGCACCTTTGTCGTCGACGAGTACCAGGATGTTACCCCGCTGCAGCAGCGGGTGCTCAACGCTTGGTTGGGCGAGCGCGATGACCTTACTGTGGTGGGCGATGCTAACCAGACCATTTATTCCTTCAACGGTGCTTCCCCGGACTACCTGCTTAATTTCTCCCGCACGTATCCGGATGGCACCGTGGTCAAGCTGCAGCGCGACTACCGCTCCACGCCGCAGGTAACGGACCTGGCCAACCGGGTCATTGGCAAGGCCACCGGCCGCGCGGCGGGCACGCGCTTGGAGCTGCAGGGCATGCGCGAGCCCGGCCCAGAGCCCACCTTCAAGGCCTATGAGTCCGAAGAAATTGAGGCCCAAGAGGTGGCTGGCCAGGTCCTTACTCTGCTGGATCAGGGTGTGCCGGCCTCCGAGATTGCCATCCTTTACCGCATCAACGCCCAGTCGGAGCAGTTTGAGCAAGCGCTTGCCGACGCCGGAGTGGTCTACCAAGTCCGCGGCGGCGAGGGCTTTTTCCGCCGCCCGGAAATCCTGGAGGCCATCCGCGTGCTCATCGCCGCGACCCGCCGTGAGGACCTGCCGGATGACCCGGTGGCGATTGCCCGGGCCGCGTTTGTCGAGCTGGGTTTGAGCTCCACCGAGCCGCAGGGCGCCCAGGCCCGCGAGCGCTGGCAGTCCCTTAATGCACTGGTAGGGCTCATTGAAAAGATTGTGGAATCAACTCCTGGCATCGATCTCAACGGGGTGCTGGGGGAGTTGCGCCGGCGCTCTACCGATAAGCAGGCCCCAGCTATGGAAGGCGTGACGCTGGCTACCGTGCACGCCGCCAAGGGCTTGGAATGGGATGCGGTATTCCTCGTGGGGCTAACGGAAAAGCTCATGCCCATCAACCACGCCATCAAGGCCGGCGACGAACAGGTAGAAGAGGAGCGCCGCCTTTTCTACGTGGGTATTACCCGCGCTCGTGAGCACCTCGCGCTGTCGTGGGCGCTGGCGAAGACTACCGGCTCGCGTGCCTCGCGCGAGCGCACCCGCTTCCTCGATGGCATCGTCCCAGCGGCCGAAGATGCCTCCGGCGGTGGATCTCGCTCGCGCCGCCCGAAGCGGTGCCGCGTGTGCTCTGGTCCGTTGGGAACACCGGCGGAAAAGGTCATCGGCCGCCATGAAGACTGTGAGGGCGGCGGCGACGAAGAGGTCTTTGCTGCCTTGCGCTCGTGGCGCTCCCAGATTGCACGTCAGGAAAAGGTACCGGCGTATGTCATCTTTTCCGATGCCACCCTGCAGGCGATTTCGGAGGAATTGCCCTCCGATGAGGCAGAGATGCTTTCCATCTCCGGCGTAGGCCCCAGCAAGCTGGAGCGCTACGGTGCCCAGGTACTAGAGGTTATTCGTTCGGTTCGTAGCTAGCCAGGTTGGTCTTGCCGCCGAAACACACCGGGCAGCGTGGATGCGCAATGACGGTGCGCTGCTGGTGGTGCCCGTAGATATCGACCTCCCATTGCTGCCCGGGGCGCGGCTTAGCGGTTGGCGCGCCTGGCGGCAGCGGCCGCCCCATCAGTCGCCGGATAATCACTTGCGTATGCGCCGCAACCGCATCGAGCACCACGGCTTCTGGCGTGCGGCGCACGCGGGTGAGCTGGGTGCTGATGATATTCCAGAGTGGGTCCATATCCACGCGCGCCAAGTGCGCACACAAGGGGCACGGTCCTTGGCCCCGCAGCCGTACCGGACCGATGACGCCACGATTGTCCAGCAAAGATACCGGAATCCACGTGGTTCCGGTGCCCGCGAGTGCATTCGCGCAATCCAGCGGGCAGTGCAGCTGGTCCACGGCGAGCACCGGATACATGCCGTCGAGGTCGTGGATATAGGAAAAGGCATTGTCTTCCTCCAGCGGGATGCGCACCTGGAAGCCGTCCGCCTCTAGGCGTGCGCGGAGCCTCTCCGCCAGGGTGGATTCTCCCATGAGGACAATGGTGTCTGTCTTTTCGGCGGCCTGCCTGTGCGGCCAGAGGATGCCATAGTCCAGTGCGTCTTCAATGAGGCTCAGCGCCGCCGCCTCCTCAAGCCCTGCGGCACGCAGCCGGTGGGACAAGTCCTCCGGGGACACTGGCTCGCGAGCGGTGTTGAAAGCCGTCGCGACGGCGAGCGCGCTTCCAGTTTCCGCAACCCCGACGCGGGTGGCATCCATGCCAAATTGGATCACCGTTTCCTCGCGGCAAAATACTGCGCTGCCTGGCGCCAAGACCACCTGGGTGGCAGAAATCCCCACTCCTTTAACCCCTTCCCCCAAAGTATGTGGTCTCCATTGCACCACAGGTACAATCACCTGTCATGTCGAGCATGCAGCCAACCGCACCGCAGCGCCCAGAGGTTAAAGTCATTCGCTCTGCCAAGCGGAAGAAAACCGTGCAGGCGCGCATGGTATCCGGGGTGCTCGAGGTGCGCATTCCCGCGTGGATGTCCGCGCGCGATGAGCGCGAAGCAGTCGCGGACATGTTGGCGCGGGTGGAAAAGAAACGGGGCAGTGGCCGCCGCACGGACTCCCAGCTTGAGGAACGTGCGCGGCGGCTCAACGCGGCGTATTTAGATGGCCGCGCGACTATTGGCTCTATTCGGTGGGTGAGCAATCAAAATACGCGGTGGGGTAGCTGTACTACCTCCACCGCGGATATTCGGCTGAGCGACCGGCTACAACAGGTGCCGGACTATGTGCTGGATTCAGTGATCATTCACGAGCTCACCCACACCTTCATCCCGCGCCATGGGCGGGATTTTTGGCAGTGGGCGGACAGGGCGCCCCACGCTGAGCGGGCGAAGGGCTATCTTGAGGCCTATCAGCGCTGGGGCTGCTAGTTCTCCTCGTCCTCGTTGCCCTTGTCCTTCTTGTCGTCTTGGTCTTCCGGCTTCTCGGACTCCTTGGACTCGTCGCCCTGCGCCGCAGAGGAATCCTCGCCGTTCTTCAGCATTTCCTCCAGCTTGGCAAACTCTTCTTCAAAGCCTTCATCCGGGCCTTCGTCCAGCAGGGAATCGATAAAGGCGGCCGGATTATCGAGGTGCTCCGCAGTGGGCAGGAAGTCTGGGTGATCCCAGGCCTTATCGCGCTTTTCCGCGCCTACGGCGACGGTGGCGCGGCGCCATAGCTCAGCGGCCTCAGAAACCTTAGGGGCATTGAGTTCGATGCCGACCACCTTGCTAAAGGCCTTCTCGGCGGAACCGCCGGTGCTGCGGCGGTGCGCCCATGCCTGGGTCAGCTTCGAGGTCGACGGGATGCGCTCGCCCAGTGCCTCAGTAACGACGTGCTCGGCCCAGCCTTCCACCAGTGCCAACAGGGTCTCGAGGCGGGATGCGGCCGCAGTGTTCTTGGACGTAATGCGCGGGGAGAGGTCCATGCCCTGCAACTTGCTCATTGCGTCCTGGATTGCCTGTGGATCGCCGGACTCGAGGTTGAGCTCGCGGGTGACTTCCTCCAGGTGGGAGGTATCAATAACCAGGCCGATGGCATATTCCTCCACGGAGGAGACGATGCGCTCTACCAGCCAGGGCACGTGCTTGAACAGGCGCTGGCGGGCAGCCTCGCGGGCGGCAATATAAACTAGCACCTCCTGGCCAGGAACATTAATCTCGCGGGCGACCTTCTGGATGGTCTGTGGCAACAGTGCCACGGTATTGGCTGGGGCGATGGGCAGGCCGAAATCGGAGCCGGTCAGCGCCTGGGAGGCCAAATCGCCCAAGGCGTGGCCGAGCTGCATGCCAAAGTTCATGCCAGACATCTGGTTCATCATCTTGGTCATAGGGCCCATCATCTCGCGGGCCTCCTCCGGCATGGAGTCCAGCTGAGCATCATTCATGTGCTCTGCCACCGGGGTGACCATGCGCTGCCACGCCGGCATGGTCTCTTCCAGCCACTGCTTGGAATCCCAAGCCTTGGCCGTGCCGGAGGCGGTGGGCAAATAAGTGGCGTCGTCAAGCCAGAGCTCCGCCAAGCGGACGGACTCCTCTACGGCCTTGGTATCGTCCGCGCTTACCGCCTTGGACTGCGAGATCTGCTGCAGGGCGATGCGCTTAGCCATGTCGTAATTAACGGGGCCGGAGTTTTCCGGCGAGTTCATGGAAGAGCCCATGCCGGACAGCATCTGACCGAACTGGTTCAGCATGTCACCCAGGCCGCCACCATTAGCGCCGCCGAATGCGCCGAACGGGTTCTGGTCACGACGTCCGTCATTATCGTCGTCATCGTTATTGGGGAAAGAAAAACCGAATCCGTTGCTCATGCGTCCTAATCTACCGGCACCGTCCGGCTACTTTCCATGATCCCCGCTACGCTGACAGCGAACACTATGGCAAAGGTTGTAGGGTATTGATCCGTGAATTCTCCTGCTAGCCGTCGCGTCCGCACCATCGCCTGGGGTGCCATCCCCGTCGTCCTCACCGGTGCGTTGGTATCGCTTGACCATATCCCCGGCACCGATGTGTCTTTGACCGTGCCTTATGCCGCTGAGGGCCCAGGACCCACGGTGGACACATTGGGTGAGGTCGACGGCACCCAGGTCGTCGATGTCCAGGCGCCGAAAACCTATGACACCGACGGCCACCTCAACATGACCACGGTGTCTGTGCGCACCAATATGACCCTGGCACAGGCGCTGGGCCGCTGGATGATGACCGATGACACCATCGTGCCCATCGATACCGTCATTCCGCAGAATATGAGCGATAAAGAGGTAGAAGAGTCCAATAAGCAGGCCTTTACCCAGTCCGAGTCTGCAGCCACCGTGGCGGCCATGGATTACCTGCACCTGCCGGTAAAGATCACCATCGCGGAGGTCTTGGATGAGGGCGCGGCGCAGGGCACGTTGAAAAAGGACGATGTCATTACCGCCGTAGACGGCAAGGAGGTCTCGGAGCCGGGCGAGGTCCAAGACGTCATCAAGCAGAAAAGCCCTGGCGATAAGGTCACGCTGACCGTCCAGCGGGGCGGCAAGGAGCAAGAAGAAGAAATCGAGCTAGGGGAGAACCCGAAGCAGAAGGGGCAGGCAATGCTGGGCATCGCCATGCTCTCGGTCCCGCAGGATGATATTAAGGTCAAATACAACCTGCAGGATATTGGCGGTCCCTCCGCCGGCATGATGTTTACCCTGGCGGTCATCGATAAGCTCAACGAGGAAGACCTCACCGGCGGCAAGTTCGTGGCCGGCACTGGCACCATTCAGGAAGATGGCAAAGTAGGCCCCATTGGCGGCATCCAACATAAAATCGCCGCAGCACACGAGGCGGGCGCGGAGCTCTTCCTCGCGCCGAAGGATAATTGCTCCGAGGCCGCCGCGAGCGACCACGGCGATATGCCCATCGCGGAAGTTTCCACCTTGGATGAGGCAGTGTCCACGATGAAGGACTTCGCGGACGGCAAGGATATTAAAACCTGCCAGTAGCCGGCCTACTTAGCTAGGCCCAGCTCCTTGATCTTTTCTTCCGGGTCTTCCTGGTCGGAGGAGATCATCTGCTGCATGACCATGCCTTCTTTATTGTCCACCACGGTGATGACCGCGGTGGTTCCCAAGGTGGACCAGCCTACGACGCGGTCGCCGTCATCTTCGATGACCTGCGAGCTGCGCAGCTCGGTAAGCACCTGCGTGGTTTGCTTGGCCTTGGAATGCGAGCGGAAGAACTGGAACTGGCCTACCTCCGGCCCAGAGCAATTATAGGAATCGTCCCCGCCCGTGGAATCGCAGCGGTCGAAGTGCGCGAAGAGCTCCTTGGGTGCTACCGGAGCAAAGATGTCATAGGCCTTGGCCACCGACTTTTCCAATTTTTCGCTACCGGGCTCCTTGCTTGCCGACGCCCCCTCAGACACCCCCGAGCTTTCCGCCGCGCTCGATTCCGCGCTGGACGCAACGGTGGAAGGAGAGCTGGAGGCGGTGCTGGTTTCCTCAGCGGTATCCGCCGCAGGGGCGGTGGACTCGGCGCCGGCGGTGGTGGTCTCCACGGAGGCGTCGGCAGGCGCGGCATCGTCCGAGGAACAAGCGGCAGTGCTCACGCCTACACCCAGCAGAAGCGCTGCTGCGGTGGCGCGGGTGGCGGTCAGGCGAGTGAGAGTAGTGCGTCGCACGGTAGGAAAATGCTCCTTAGTCGCAGGCGAGAATTGTCACTTCAGTCTAATCTAGCTCATCCGGGTCTTGGTTCAGCCCATAGCGCAAGGCCGCAATAACCCCCGGTGCTACCTGTGGGCCGCCGCGCAACTGGATGTCATCCTCTGCGAACGGTCCGGCCGCTTCTAGCTCCTCCTCGGTGGGTCGCAGCTGCAGCAAGGTGGTTTCGATGCCTTCCTCGCGCAGCGCTCCGGAATAAAGGCGCGCCGGGCGAGGGGAGGGGTCCTCGCTGGAGGTATCGCGGAACTTAATCTCTTGGGCCAAGATGACGCCAGCAACCTCTCGCGGCCAGGCCAGGCGGGAGACATAATCGGCCAGCTGCTCCGAACCAGGTTCAATGTTTTCGGGCACGTTATCTTGCACGATGAGGGTAAGCGGCGCCGCGTCCTCCTCATCGAGTGCGGCAAGCTGATCGGCTACCAAGTGGGTGGGAACCAGCGCGAAGATGGTGGGGCGGGCGTCCCAGCCTTCGGCGTGGACGAATTCCACGGCTTCGGTCATCGCGCGGTTTAAAGCTGGCTGTGATAATTCGGGGGAACTCATGAACATCCTTATTCGTTATCTGTGTATTGCTTCCTTAAGCTGGAAGAAGTCTACAGGTTTTAAATTCGCACTAGTTGATTGGAGCTGGCGTTGTCCTTAGGGTCATCCACACCAGCCGCCCCGTTGAAGCGGCCCCCGCGGGTCGCGACAATCATTGCGGCCATCATTGCCGTCCTCTTGTTCTTTGGCCCCATGCTCGTGGGCATGTACACGGATTGGAGGTGGTTTGGTGCGATTGAATACCGGAACGTCTTCACCACCGCGATTATTGCGCGGATAGTCCTCTTTATCATCTTCGGTCTTGTGGCCGCTGCAGTGGTGTGGGCCGCCGGCTATTTTGCCTGGCGCGGGCGCCCGGATTCGCTCGACTTGGGAGACCTGAACTCGCCGGTGTATCAGTACCGCAAGTCCATTGAGAAGTCCATGGGTGTCTTCTTCAAGGTCATCCCCGCCATCGTGGGCATCATCGCCGGTTTCATCGGCCAGTCCAATTGGCGCACGGTCCTGCTCTTCCTCAACGGCCAGGAATTCGGCGAACAAGACGCCCAGTTCCACCACGACCTAGGTTTTTATGCCTTCACGTTGCCAGTTCTAAAGATGGTGGTCAGCACCCTGTCCATCTTGTTGATCCTGGCCTTCCTTATTGCGCTTTTCGGCCACTACGTGCTGGGCGGCATCCGCATTGGCAATAAGGCCGCCGGTGTGCGCGGCTCCATCTCCCACCCCGCTCGCCTGCAGCTGGCGATTACCGCCGGCTTGTGGATGGTAGTCCAGGTCATCGGCTACTGGTTGGAGCGCTATGAGCTGCTTAATACCCAGCACGACCTCTTTACCGGTGGTTCCTATACCGATATTCACGCCTACCTGCCGGCCAAGATCATCTTGATGATCATTGGCGTCTTTGTGGCCGTGGCCCTGTTTATGGCCGTTGTCATCAAGGACCTGCGTATCCCCGGCCTGGCCGTGGTGCTGATGCTGCTGTCCTCGCTGGTCATTGGCCAGGCATGGCCGCTGCTGATGGAGCGCTTTTCCGTACAGCCCAATCGCCAGGCTAAGGAAGAAGAATCCATCGCCCGCAATATCGAGGCCACCCGCTATGCCTATGGGCTCACTGATGACCACGTCACCTATGAAGACAACTGGGGCGGGGATGATGTCTCCGATGACAAGGTGGCCTCTGATAACGCCACCATCAATAACCTCCGCCTGCTGGATCCGGAGATCCTTTCTCCTACCTTCACTCAGATGCAGCAGCTGAAGAACTTCTACGGCTTCCCAGAGACGCTGTCGATGGACCGCTACGAGATCGATGGCAAGAAGCGCGACTTCGTCGTCGCCGCCCGCGAGCTGGATCCGAACGAGCTGCGAGAGAATCAGTCGGACTGGATTAACCGCCACACCGTCTACACCCACGGCAACGGTTTTGTGGCAGCGCAGGCCAATAAGGTCGACGAGGTGGCCCGCGATGCAGGTTCCGCCCGCGGTGGCTTCCCCATCTTTACCGTGTCTGACCTACAGACTCAGGCCGGCGAGTCCGAGGGCGAAGGCGAGACCCAGGACGCAGAGAAATCCCTTGGCATTAAGGTTGATCAGCCGCGCATCTACTACGGCCCGGTTATTGCCGGCGCGGCCGACGGCATGGATTATGCGATTACCGGCAAGACTGGCGATAACCCGGTCGAGTATGACACCGATAGCTCCACCTACACCTATGACGGCAAGGGCGGCGTTGGCATCGGCAATATCTTTGACCGCACCATGTACGCCGCCAAGTATCGCGAGCTGAACTTCCTGCTTTCGGACCGCGTCGGCAGCGAATCGAAGCTGCTGTATGACCGAGACCCGCGCGAGCGCGTGGAAAAGGTTGCTCCGTGGCTGACCACCGATTCTGCTACCTACCCGGCCGTGGTTGATGGCCGCCTGAAGTGGATTGTGGATGGCTATACCACCCTGGAATCCTTGCCTTACTCCCAGCGTGCCTCGCTTTCCGACGCCACCCAGGACACCCTCAATCCCGATGGCACCACCCAGCGCTTGGTCAATGACAAGGTCGGCTATATCCGCAACTCGGTCAAGGCCACCGTCGATGCCTATGACGGCACTGTGGACCTCTACGAGTTCGACAAGAATGACCCGGTGCTCAAGGCTTGGGAGGGTGTGTTCCCGGACGTCGTTAAGCCTGAGGCTGAGATCTCCGATGAGCTGCGCGAGCACTTCCGCTATCCGGAGGATATGTTCAAGGTGCAGCGTGACCTGTTAGCTCGCTACCACGTGGATGATCCAAATGTCTTCTTCAATAACGATGCCTTCTGGTCCGTGCCGAATGACCCCACCGCGGAGGAATCCCGCCAGCTCAATCAGCCGCCGTACTACGTGATGGCCGCTGACCCGGAGACCGGCAAGCCGACTTTCCAGCTGACCACCTCTTACCGTGGCCTTAACCGCGAGTTCCTGTCTGCGCACATGGCCGTATCCTCCGAACCGGAAAACTACGGCGATATCACCGTGCGCGTGCTGCCCACCAATACACAGACCCAGGGCCCGAAGCAGGCACAGGATGCGATGATGTCCTCCGACCAGGTCGCCCGCGACCGCACCCTGTGGGAGGGCACCAATGACTTGCACAACGGTAACCTGCTGGCACTGCCGGTAGGTGGCGGCGAAATCCTGTACCTCGAGCCGATCTACTCGCAGCGCAAGGACCAGGCTTCTGCCTTCCCGAAGCTGTTGCGCGTGCTCGTGTCCTATAAGGGCCGCGTGGGCTATGCCCCGACCATCGGCGATGCCCTCGAGCAGGTGGGAATCGACGCCAAGTCCGCCCAGAACATCGAGGAAGTCGACGGCGATTCTGAGGACAAGGACGGCGCCAAGGATGAGAAGAGCAAGGACGAGTCCAAGAACGATAAGCCTTCGGCTCCAGCTTCTGCTCCGTCTTCGTCTGATCAGGCTGGCGCCATCGATGACATCAACAAGGCCTTGAAAGGCCTTGAGGATGCACGCGATGGATCCTTCGAGGAATACGGACGCGCCCTAGATGAGCTCGACAAGGCAGTCGAGTCCTACCAGTCGACGGAGAAGTAGTCTCGGCTCATAACCGCAATGAATTAGGCATCTGCCCAGCGGATTTGGGTAGGTGCCTTTCCCTATGTATAGTTACATGAGTCGCCAGGACAGAGCGAATACACTTTGTGTTAACGTGCTGTTCAAGCGCAGATGATGGAAGTCATCTCGACGCGGGGTGGAGCAGCTCGGTAGCTCGCTGGGCTCATAACCCAGAGGTCGTAGGTTCGAATCCTGCCCCCGCTACCAACTTCCAAGCCCCTACCAGTGGAAACGCTGGTAGGGGCTTTAGTTATTTCTCTTAAAGAGCACGTCCTGGGACTCAAATCGGGACTTTAGCGATGGCATTTTGTCACTTAAGCCGGTTTGGAAGTGATGCTGTCCTGCTGTGGAAGCTTAAAAATAAACGAAGGATCCTTGCTTCCACAGCAGGACAGCATAACCACTCCGGCGCCATCGAAGAACGCAGGAACAAAGACAAAGTTAATAGAGCGCGAAGATGGCAACCAGCTAGTTAGCATTAGTGATGGAGAGGCCCCTTTGGAACTTTCTTTTGAGCTCTCAGATTCCTTTCTTGAAAAGCTTCCAAGCGGACACATTCTAGTACGTCCAGCAGAAGGTGAGGCACCTAGCGCATACATTGAACCTGCCTGGGCCAAAGACGTCTTTGCGAACGTAGTGACGGAGCCTTGCAGCTCGTGGGTGCAACCTCACCGCAAGAATGGTTAGGCCAGATAGAATTCGGGGCGACGACCATGCTTGTGCAGAGAGTTGGAAAGGAAACGGCCTTGAGGGGGTTGTTTCTGTTGAGTCAACTACTGAAAGAAGGAAGTACAATAATTTTAGTCGATGCCCACTTGTTGGGGAAAAAGGGGGATGAATGGACGGGCGGGCTCAGGTGGTGAATGCATCTATACAGCTAGGAGGTTGTGTAGATGTCAGGTGATGAGAAGCTACGTGAGCGGTTTGTGGAGGCGTATCTGCATGATGCGCGTCCGGTGCCAGTGATCCTGAAGGAGTTGGGCGTCTCGAAGGTTCAGGCGAGGGCATGGCGCCAAAGCGAGGGGCTTAACCGTGCTCGGCGTCAGCGGAGTTTGGTTGACAAGCAGTATCAACAAGTTGTCGCTCTGGTTGAGAGTGGCCGATCTGTGCTCAGCGCAATTGAAGAGGTCGGGTTTCCTCAAAGTCTGGCTTATCGCTACCTTGCTCAGGACGGGTTGGAGCTCGTCCGAGGCAATCGCGGTGGAACGGCACAACATGACCGGGATCGCATTGCCCAAGCTCTAAAGCTGGTTGATGCTGGCAAAAGCTATAAGCAGGCAGGCTAGGTGGTTGATCGCAGCGCTGACACGGTCAAAGCGTGGCACCATGATCACAAGTCTGGGCGTTTGATACTCAATGATCATCCCACTGAATCTGAATCGAAGGTAGGACGCGGAAAGCGTCTTATCCGACATGACCGAATAGAGATAGCCTACCTGCTGAAACAGGGCCATACTCACCGTGAGATTGCAGCCCAGCTGGGACGTAATCAGTCGACGATTAGCAGGGAAATCGCCCGTGGGATGACTGAGCATGGCTACGATGCCCTCGTAGCTCAAAAGCGGGCTGTGGACCGCTTAGCCAGGCCTAAACCCCGCAAACTCGATACCAACCCGCAGTTGCGTGCCTTGGTCATCGAGGGATTGAACACGAAGTGGTCACCTGAGCAGATTTCGAACTATCTTGCCCGCTGCTTCGGTAAAGGTGGGGATATGTCAATTAGCCATGAAACCATCTACCAAGCTCTCTACATCCAAGCCAAAGGCGCTTTACGCCAGGAATTGAAGGTAGAAAAAGCCCTGCGTTCTGGGCGTACCGGACGAAAACCACAATCACGCCTGCCAGCCCGCGGTAATCGAAGCTGGATTGGTGAAGACTATCGCATCAGCAAGCGCCCTGCCAGCGTTGAAGACCGCGCTGTTCCAGGACACTGGGAAGGCGATCTCATCATCGGCCAAGGAGGCACAACTGCACTCGTAACCTGTGTGGAACGCAGTACTCGCTACACCATGATCCGCAAACTAGATGTTCATGATTCCGCCACGACTGTCGATAAGTTGATCGAGATGTTTACCGGCAAAATACGCAACATCACCAAAACGCTGACCTGGGACCAAGGCGTAGAACTAGCCCAAGTCGACAAGCTGAGCATCGCACGTGGACTAGCAGTTGGGCCTGACCCCCGGAAAGTGGACACGTCGGGGGTTAGCTATGCTGCTCTAGTCAGTGTAGCTGAATTCTCGGCTTCAAAGACGTCAGGAGCTGAAAGATTGCACCAGGAGTGCCGTCGGCGTGTGTTGTAGCGCATGCACCACCGGAAGACTTCTTGGCGGCAGGAGATCGGATTGTCAAAGACTTTCCTGTCACGCAAGATTTCCCGCTTGAGCGTGGCGTTAAACGATTCTGCTAGGGCGTTATCAGCACTCGTTCCTACCGCTCCCATAGACTGGCGCACACCCAACGACGAGCAATAGTTCCTAAAGGCTTGTGAGGTGTACACGCTGCCGTGATCAGAATGGAAAATTGCCCCTTTAAGGCTTCCGCGGACTTTCCTGGCATGGGACAAAGCTTCGATAACCAGTGATACCCGCATGTGATCGGCGAGTGCATGTCCGACAAGTTTGCGCGAGTAGACGTCGATGACCGTGGCCAGGTACATGTTCTTGCCGCCCTTACACGGCAGGTACGTAATGTCGCCTACATAGACGTGGTTTGGCCTGTCAGCTGTGAATCTGCGGCCTACTAGATCTGGCATGACGCGGTGACCAGGCTTACGCCTGGTAGTGACGCATCGGCGGCGTTTGGTAAAGCCTTTAAGTCCCATGGATTTCATGATTCGTGCGACTTTCTTGTGATTTATCGGGCCAAAGCTCGTATCGGCTTTAAGGCTTGCAGCGATGCGTTTAGCACCATAAAGCCCGTATTCATCATCGAAGATGGTCTTGATTCTTGCACCAATAAGAGCATCCGAACACGTCTTTAACCTGCGTTCTTCGCGGGTTTGCACCCATTTGTAGAACGAGGAGCGATTGAGCTTTAACACCTGGCACATCCGCTTAACCGAGAATTCGGTTCGGTGGTCATAGACAAACTGGAAGCGGATCACCAGTGAGTCTCTTCGGCAAAATATTTCGCGGCCTTGCGCAGGATGTCACGTTCTTCGCGCAGCTTTGCGTTCTCTTTTTCTAACTGGCGGATCCGTTCGGAATCATTCGCTGCTTGGACCTTGTCGCGCATGCTTTTTGTGCGGGCACGTTTGCCGGTGCCGTACTTCTTGATCCAAGAATGCAGCGAGGCACGGTTGATACCGAGCTCTGCTGATGCTGAGTTCAGTGAGAGGTCCTCATTGTTTTCGTAGAGGGCCACGGCATCGCGTTTGAACTGTTCGGAGTACCTGGACATGGTGGTAGATTACCTTTCTTCCAGCCCGACTGGGCTGGATATCAGGTGTCCACCAAACAGGGGTCAGGTCCGTTTACTTCTGCGATCCGCACTCGCCGTGGCAGTGACCTACCAACGAAAACACCAACGGGCTAGTCAGAGACTTCCTACCTAAAGGAAGCGACTTTAGTACTCTGACCGACAAGGATGTCCAACATATTCAAGACCTTCTCAACGGGCGCCCTAGAAAAGTCCTCGACTGGTATAAACCCGAAGAGAAGATACAAGAACTATTCAAGTGATGCATCCACCACTTGAAACCGCCCTGTTTGGTGGCAACCAAATCTATTGATTTGGGCGGCAGCCCAACGAGCCGCAAGGCGAGGCGGGTGCAAGAACCGCAACCCGTATTTGATAGTTGTGTTGGTTGATCGGCTAATGATGGTAGATCAGCGCACACATCAGATCCGCTATATGTCTTGCCATATGGCGGGACATATGTTATAGCGTATGTTCCGCCATATACTAAAGCATATGTCCACCCGCATGGACTGCCATGGTTGGTGTGTGCTGGTGAGTGCTCTATATTTCGCGGGGGAGCAGTGGGGCGGCGTGGCTTACCCGCCAGGTGTTGGTGGCGCGGAATGCTTGACCTTGGCGCAAAATCTTGCGTCCAATTTCGCCGCGTTTGAACCCGAACAGGGAGTGGAGCATGTTCACCGTGGCGGTCGCATCGGCTACTGCCGCGTGCGCGTCCGGATTGTCCAGTCCCAGGCGGTCAAGGAGTGCGGGCAGGTTGTAGGGGCCACGGTCAAGCATTTGCTTGGCAAGGTCAATGGTGTCAATGAACGGAAAGAACTCGTCCTCGCCCTCATCATCGTCGACGCCGGACATACGGTCAAACTCAGCAACTATCATTTTCGAGTCAAACGGGGCGTTGTGGGCAAATAGCTGCATACCGTCGATGTAGCTAGTGAAGCCCCCATACACATCATTAAACGTGGGAGCAGTAGCCACCATGTCGTTGGTAATGCCGTGAATGTGGGAGTTTTTAATAGCTTTGCCGTCAGGATTCAGTAGTGTGTGCCAGGAGTCGACGGGGTTGAAATATGCGTCTGCGCGCACGGCAGCAAGTTCAATAATGCGGTCATAGCGCTTGTTAAAGCCGGTGGTTTCGGTGTCAATAACGGCAAAGACCGGCTTGCCTGACATACGTGGGGTATAGCGGTTGAGGAGGTTTTCTAAAAAGCCCATGGCCCCAAGCCTAGAGGCCCATACCGACATGGAAGCCTAAACGCTATCGAACATAACGGCAGCACTGTTTTCTGTGTAGCGCCCCTGGGGCACTTAGTTACCTTTTCTGATTCTTTGCCGCTCTTTTCTTTTCCAAGACAGTCTAGAAGACACAAGGATACGTGGAGGGTCATAGGACTGCGGTTGTGGTGGGGTGTTTTGGTGGCAACCAAATCGCTTGCGATTTGGGCGGCAGCCCAACGAGCCGAAGGCGAGGCGGGAGCCTTTCGGTCTTAAGCTTCTGGCGGTGTTGGTTGATGGATCCCCTGTGGGGATATAGATCTACAGGGATATAGTTATAAGCCACCTGGGAAAATAGATAAACGTGCAGGTAAAACCCTGTGGATAACTGGGTCGGTGAGGGTAAATATGCGCATCCTCTTTTTGAGTGAGGGTAAATATGCGCAGTGTCTGCGAAATGGTTCCCCGGCGGAGAGGTAATTGTTATGACAATGCCGTGATGGAAAACTTCTTTGGCCACTTGAAAGCCGAGATGTATCACGGTGAGAAGTTCGGGTCTGTCAAAGAATTTACCGCTGCGGTAGACGCGTACATCGACTGGTACAACGCGGAAAGACTCCAGCTGGGACTTGATGGTTGCACCCCGATGAAATACCGGGATAAGGCCCTTAAGACGTTAGCCGGGTAGGATTACCCCTAGTCCAACTTTCGGGGGCAAGTTCAGTTTCAGTTCGCGGTTTTCTCGACGCAGGCGCCTGAGTTCTTCTTCCATTGTTTCGCCGCCTGAAGCGTCAGAATTATCGTGTACTGAAGGCTGTCACGGTACCAAGCCCGCAACGTGTGTGGGATACTCCAAGCAGCTCACCGACCTCCGTGTAGGCGCGTTGCAGTGAGCAAGACTCCAGGCGGACCATTTCGATGATCTGATGGACCGCCTTCTCCTTGAACTCGACGGAATATTTTCTAGGCATAGTTCAATCCTTCGTTAGCTGAGGTAGGAACTAAACCCAGGACGCTTCATTCTGAAGCGTCCTGGGTTTAGTTCCGCTTCTTTTACGGCCCTGTGTTGATGGGCTGGGTGAGATAGTACTCGGTTTCTACTTCCTGTGGGGTGGCGTAGTCCAATGCTTCGTGAAGTCGCTTAGTGTTCCACCAATGCACCCACCGCAAGGTGGCCAGTTCGACTTCTCCGACCGACGTCCACGGGCCCTGGGCATGAATCAGTTCCGCCTTGTAGAGACCGTTGACTGTTTCGGCTAGTGCATTGTCGTAAGAATCGCCGATTGTTCCCACACTCGGGCGGATTCCTGACTCAGCTAGCGCGGTGGAATACTTCAGTGACACGTACTGGCTGCCCCGATCGCTGTGGTGAATTAGTTGGTTTCCATGGATTCGTCCTGCAGTCGTTAACGCATGTTCCAATGCCTCCATGGGCAGCGCATCGGTGCGCATTGTCGAGCGTGTAGCAACACCAACAATTTTTCGGCTGAAGACATCCACGACAAACGCGGTGTAGGCGAATCCTGACAGGGTGCGAACGTAGGTAATGTCGGCAACCCAAAGCCTGCCTGGTGCCTGCGCACGGAAGTTTCGGCGCACTAGGTCCGGGCGATGATCCGGTGTCTTCGGGCTTACCGTTGTTATTGGGGTTCGCCCACGTCTGCGGCCAGAAACACCTGCAAGTTTCATCAGACGTGCGGTCTTGTCGCGACCAATATGAAAGCCTTCGCGGTTCATCGCGTGCCACATTTTGCGGATGCCGTAGACCGAGAAATTCTCCGCATGCACACGCTGTATCTCTGGGATGAGCAGGCTATCGCTTAAGGCTCTTGCGCTGGGAACACGTGTGGTGGCTTTGCGGTAGCCGCGTGAAGTAATGAATCCACGATCTGCTTGTTTAAGGACTCGGCAGATGGCCTCGACCCCAAATTGATCTTTGTACGCGTCGATGTAGGAGATCATTTGGTCGTGGGTCGGTCGAGTTCCGCTGCGAAAAAAGCCGAAGCAGTTTTAAGAATCCCGTTTGCTCGTTTCAGTTCGCGGTTTTCGCGGCGCAGACGCCTGAGTTCTTCTTCCATTGTTTCGCCGCCTGAAGCGTCAGAATTATCGCGTACTGAGGCGCTGTCACGGTACCAGGCCCGCAACGTGTGGTGAGATACTCCAAGCAGCTCACCGACCTCTGTGTAGGCGCGTTGCAGTGAGCAAGACTCCAGGCGGACCATTTCGATGATCTGATGGACCGCCTTCTCCTTGAACTCGACGGAATACTTTCTAGGCATAGTTCAATCCTTCCTTAGCTGAGGTAGGAACTAAACCCAGGACGCTTCATTCTATAACCTTGATGAGCTTAATGAGGCGATCGCTTGCCGTCTTGCTGTTATCAACGGCGCAATGACGCGGCCTGATGGCTCAACACGGCAGATGCGCTTTGATAAAGAAGAGGCACCAATGATGCGGGATCTTCCGCCGACGCCGTTTACGGAAGTGTCTTATAAGCGGCTTAAAGTCGATCGCAACTGGCACATCACCTGTGACTACCAGTACTACTCAGTGCCATTTCAGCTGGTAGGAGAGTCGGTAACAGTCAGGCTCACCCCGCAACTGGTGAGCGTCTTCAACGGGGAGCAGCTTGTTGCTGAACACACGCGCCTTCACGGATTCAAATACCGGTATTCCACCAACCCTCAGCATGGGCCGCGTGGCGATGATGAAGGCCACAAGGCGCTTACCCGTGATGAGCTTTTGGCCTGGGCCTCGTCGTTTGGGGCAGCAACGCACGCAGTCATAGCGATGATCCTCGACCGCAATAGTGCCGCCGTACCCCGCGGACTCATCCAGGCACGCAACGTGTTGGCCAACCTGGGCAAAAAGCACAACAAAGCCACCCTGGAACCTGCCTGCCAGCAGGTCGTGGACAAGAAGCTGGCCCCAACGATGGCAGTGATCAAACGCCTCCAGACTGACATTGCCCACGCCCAACAACATCCCGGGGAACCAGGGCCAAAAACACAGCCTGTGGCCAAGCGCCAACCACGCCCAAGTACCCCGCTTACCGGCGACGTGGCCGATGCCGTCTTTATCCGGCCTGCTGACCACTACGAAAACTAGAAGGAGTGTGAAAAATCATGAGCAGCATCGACGACGAGATTGTGCGGGCAAAAATGCGCAAGCTTCGTGTATCAACCTTCGCTGACATCTTCTACGAGGTTGTCAACGACGAGGCCTATGCGGATGCGCTACCAGAAGACATCTTCCTCGCCGCAGTCGAAGAAGCCTACACACAACGCCAACAGCGCAATATCGCCAAGGCCATCACCCAGGCACAATTCCGATACCCGGATGCAAGCCTGGCTGAAATCACCCGGGCAGAACAACGTGGTATCAACATGCGCCAGCTGAAACGAATCGCAGCAACCAACTGGCGGGAAAACCCGACCAACATACACATCCTCGCACCGACCGGAACAGGCAAGACATACATTGCCTGCGCCATCGGCATCGCCGCATGCAAAGCCGGATATTCCGTGGCGTACTACCGGCTGGATCAACTTGTAGACATGCTGGCGGTCTTCTCACCGACTGACCAAAACTACCTCGATAAGATGCGGAAACTGATCAACGTCGATGTCCTTATCATCGACGACTTTATGACCATCAGCATCAACCAGCGCGGGCAAGAAGACCTAGCCAAGATCATATTCGACCGCGACGGAAGGCTCCCAACACTGATCTCTTCCCAATCAGCTGCCGCCTACTGGGTTGAAACACTGCCAGACAGAGTCGGAGCCGATTCACTCGTAAGCCGCCTCAACAACGGCCACCGAATCCATATCGGAGACTTCGACATGCGTAAAGCCACCGCCCCGACCACCCCAGACGACTAAGACTAACGGCCCGGGCCGACGTACCCCTCGGCCCGGTACCAACTACCCGGAACACGACAGTACCGAGTCCCCAGAACACCGGTACCAAAAACTCGCATCTGACAGCGTAAGTTTCTTCGCTCTACCGCAGTAGTCGATTTTTTGTCGAAAAGTTGTCGGCGATCATATCCCAGGTGAAGCTGTAGGCTTCGCGATTGTTTTTAGCGGTGCTGTTGCAAAGTTGGGTGGAGAACCGCGAACACTCCTTTCTTCGTCGCCTGGCCAGCATTATGGTCCAGCCTGCTTAGATATTCTGGAAGACTCGGTTGACGATCACCGCGTCCGGGTTCGGTTGCTTGTTGGCAAACATCGCGTCTTGCCCTTTCCGCAATGAGTGCATCGCCTCTATCCCTTTCAACGTCCGATATACAGATGTCCGGTTCTTAAACGCGCCTTTCGACCCGAGGATCCGCTTCAGCCGACCATGGTCGCCTTCCAGGATGTTGTTGAGGTATTTCACCTGCCGGTACCACCGTGTTTGCTTGTCCAGCTCAAGGGTGTATTTCTGGACCCAGCGGCAGATCGTGGTGTGATCGACTGGCACGCCCCGCTCGGTCATCATTTCCTCCAGAGCGCGGTAGCTCACCCCGTAGCGGCAGTACCACCGCACCGCCCACAGAATGATGCCACGAGGGGAAATGACAACCGGAGAAGACACCCATGGCTGTGACTATTTCACGTCGCCCTTCCTACTACCCCAACTTTGCAACAGCGCCAGAGAGAGCATAAAAGAAGCGTAGCGGTTAACCGCTACGCTGTGTTGTGGGGCTTTTAACTTTTTTACGGTGCACGTGTTCTAGTTAGTGGTTCGTTTCTTTCCTCGGGTGATTGCGACGGTATTCCTCGACCAAGTGAGCAATACCCGGCGCAGCCTGAGACAACATCCAGCCCATAAGCCCTACGACAAGCCCTATAACGAGAAGGGTGAGAGCCAACCAGCCCAGTGTTGGGCCAATACCGCTGGCCTCCTGGACGTGACCCCACAAGGCAGACACGCCGTCGGGTATGCCGAGCATACTCAGTAGCCCCTTCCCCAAGGCTCCAACGGCAACGAGCGCGATAGCAACGACGAGGACACTGGCTGCAATCCACGAGGCAGACTGGCAGGCCTTAATAAAGTTCGTGTTCGATTTTTCCATGTCGTCGTTATACTGCTTGCGTTCTGCGCGTATCTCCTCCAGCAGCTTTTCGTTGGCCTCCTTCTCCTGGAGCAGAGCGTTGCGAGCCTTCTTAGAGGCTTTTGCTGCCTCGCGCAGGCTTTCAGACTCTTTCGACATTGCCTCAGATACAGCCACCTCTACCAGCGGTTCCAGGCTAGAAGTCAGGCTCGAAGTCATCTGAGCATTCAGGCTCTGGGCTACTGCTTGGCTGGAATCCTTGTCGAGATGGATGGGGCTTTCGGCTGCTTTGAGCACCAGTCGTTGCATCCTTGTCAGGCGCGACATCTGCTCGCTTATCTCGATTAGATACCCTTTCACACCCTCCAGGCCGTTGGGCAGATCCTCGATATTCTTGATCAGACCCGTGATCATCTGCTGCACTTCCATCATCGTTACTTGGAAGTGACTGCTGCTCACGTAGTTCTTGTTTGCGGCGAGATTGCTTTTTACGTTCCTTAATTCGCTTTCCGCTTGCGTCAACCTCGTCGAGAAGTCGCTGGGCAGAGAATTGAGAATGTCCCCAGTATCCTCCGGCAGACTCTTCAGTTTCTCCTGCAGCGTCTTGATAGCCTTCTCCGCCTTGTCCAGGCGCGGGCTGAGAACCTTCAAGACGTTTTCCATCTTGCCCTTCGCCGCTGCTTGGGCTAACTCCGTCATCTGGGTCACTGAGACCATGATTTAATACCTCCTGGGTGTAATAGTTTTCCTCCTCGTCATCGAGAAGGCTGGAGCCGTATTTCGCCTCCAGGTCATCATCAGTTGAATTGGCTTGAAGTGCTGCAAGCTGCCGCGCAAGAAGGGCTGCTTGAGCCTCGTTAACGCGCTCGGTCACGCCCTCTAGCGAGTAGCTGCGGCCCAATTTTGAGCCAGCTTTAGCTGCCTTACGCTTTCGAGTACGCCCGGCCTTCGTGGTGTTCGTGAAGTAGGCATCCTCGCCGTCATCGCCGACCAGGGCCACGGTCAACGACTCGCCTTCAGCCTTTGAATTGGGCTGCACTTTTAGAGACAGGTTGTAATCGCCAGCAACCTCTATCGCCTTCTCCAGTGGGTCGCTAGCATCGGCCACCCGTTCATCCGCGCACAGTTCATCCATGCGCTTACGCGCGAAATCCGCCCACGTGCTTGCGGTCAACTCATCCACCTTCAAGCTGGTCGAGTCTGTGGACTTGCCTTCTTTGTGTGCCCTGCGCTCGGCAGGAAGTAGCGATATTTCTGGCTCACGTTCTAAGACACGCATCCCCAAATCGCGCATCAACTCGTCGTTGATATTGCGCAACTTGTACCAGTTACGCATGTCCCTCGGCGCAGCCTTCTTTGTACGAGTGTCATGGTTGGCAAAGACAATATGGTTATGGACGCAGCCGCTTTTACTGTCGGTGTGCGTGGCAACGGTAAACGGAACTCCCGTGTCCCGCGTAAGCCGCATCGCCAACTCAGAGCCTGCTGCATTAGCCCGAGCTACATCCGCTGGATCGTCTTTATCTAGCTCGTCTCTAGCCCACGATTGGATATAGATAATTGCTTCATCGGTGCGCTGAGCCGGAGCATAACGCTCCATTTCTTCCACACTGGCCTCCATGAAGTCCACACCCGACCAACGGCCAGCTGTAGCCTGTGGCGAAAACGATTCAGCGCCTGGTTGAACCGTACATAAAGCATCAGCTCGCACCTGACCCTTGCGGGCATTGTCTGCCGTTCCATAGACGGCGTAGACCGTTGCCGCGCGGATGTCCTGGCTGTAGTTAATTTTGATTGTGGACAAAGTCCTTCACCTCTTTTTTAAGAGAAGAAACCTCGCCAGCAATGGTTTCTACAGACTCAGACACGGGTGCAACGCCGTCGATATTCGCGCGGCGAGCCAACTGGTTTAGATTGACACCAATCCGGCGCAGTTGATCGTTCATCTCGTCCAGGCGGCGCAGCGTGTCCGGGGCCAAACGCTTCTGCGTTAGTACGCTCTCCTCCTTTGCGAGGACGTAGAGAGCTTCCCGGAAAACGACGGCTTTTTGAACACCTGCAACCCGTGCGACCTCCTCGACAAATCGGTCTAAATCCTTATCGAGGCGCACGGTGGTGCGCGAATATGTCGAGAACTTGTCTCGCATATCCACCTCCTACTCATTGTGCTTACTGTGGCAGGGTGGCCCCGACTGCTGATGCAGCCAGGGCCACAGTCTGTTTGTAAGGGTCACGCTTCTCCGGTGTCGGCCCCCTGAATCTGCGGGGCAGATTCAGGCGTACTCGCCACCGTCAAAGACGGCCCTCACAAACAGGCGGCCAGCAAGCCACTCGGGCACCTCCGGTGCCTCGTGGCGCTGGCGAGGGAGATTCTCTCCCTCGACCCTCTGGCCCTACGCTTGCGGGCCATTCTGGCCCGCGTGCTTCGGGCCTGCGGCGGGATTCATTTGACTCTGTGGAGTCCTCTGAATCGACTGCGGAGCCTTTATCGGCTCCTGCGTTCCGCCGCGAGGTGCGCCCTCGTGTCCCTCGGACGCTTCACGGGAGGGGGCCTCCCGTATACCGATTTCTGCGAACAGTTCCCTTACGGAACCGCCGCGAAATTTGGACCACTTGCTTGAAGGCTCATAAGCGCAGGCGTAGAGAACTTCGCCTAATTGACGCTTAAACTCCTCAACCTTCTTGGCTTCTTCGGCTTCTTTTTGCTCCCGCTCCTGGCGGAGAGCTTCAATCTTTTTTACCGACGAAGCGGTCTGAGACTTCGTAATCATAGTTCTGGTTCCCATCCTTTACTGGTGTCTTTTGCTTCTGGTTCATTCTGGAAAAGTGGGGTGAATCGCGGGTTTTTGACCCGAGGGACACGAGGCTTCTTTTTCCGCGGCGGCTGCGGTGGGTAGCCACCTTGATTCTGCTTTTTCCGCCGCGACTGAGCGCGCTCATCGAGGGTTTGCTCTAGCTGATCAAGCTCAGCGTCAACCTTTTCTCCCTCCGCTTTAAGCTGCTCCAAAGACACTTCTTCTTTTGGGGCGTGCTGGGCAAAATCGTCCAGAATCTCCTGGACTCGGTTGGAACGACGGATAATATCGGCGCGGTCTAGACCAACCAAACCGGCGATAAGCCCCTTCGCAGACTCCTCCGCTGCGTACCTGCTCTCCTCCATTTCCGCGCCTGTTTTAGCTCCACTGCGCGGCGCTCGTGGGGCGCTCGGCATCCGTGGTGCTCGGGGCGATTGTGGCTCCATATGTTCCTCCTTATCTTGGGTTGCGGTGTATTGGTGCCATCGGGAACTCGGTCTAAGCACCCGATGGTTCAAGACTTAGCTGGGGTGCTGTTGCTTGCATGGTTAGCGTCTCTGTGACGATAAAAGTGCCTATAGGAGGGCCGCGAGAAAGCTTCATACCAAACCGACTAGGGGGAGGGGTGCTAGACATAGCCATCACCGCGATTCAGCTCATCGGCAAAGGCACGAACAGCATCCATATCGGCATCGCGTAGCACCGTCGAACGCCGAACCTTCTTGCTCATGTGATCCCACTGCGCCCGGGTGAATTCACCCATCCCCAAAGAGGACAACCAACCCACCTTCTGAGCCACGGAAACGCGAACAGCCAAACGGTCAACGACGACAAGACCAGCCTTATGCGCGGCAACGAGTTCGGTGAGTAGGGCACTGTCAGCCGTACGGATACGACGACCCCGAGCAGACTCAAAACGCTTAAACCAGGTCTCCCAATCATGACCCGTGCGCAGACACCCAGTAGGACGGTCAACACCTGTGGTCCCATACCGAACCAACTGCATGTGACCAGCGATCCCACGTGCATGTTTATAGTCGTCGACTGAGTCCCACGCGCAAGTGTCGAACCCCGCCATTTCGTTGCCGTCAATCACATCAACCCGGAGCGTGCCACGTAGAGGCTGCCGTTTTAGGTCAAAGTCCACCGTTGAGACCTCAGGCGTGCGATCCACCGGGTGGAAGTCCAACCGGTTTACGGACCGCGACAACTCCCGAAATGTTGGGAAAGACGTGTAGGGGTTAGGTATCTTTCCCAGGAGTGAAAGAGCGGTATCGCGAAACCAGCGACGCTCCGCGACGGTCCCACGTTCAACCTCCTCAGGAACTTTCAACCCAGCCTTAGCGAGCACACCGTGTTCCAGCAAGGACACATTGCCACGCGTCGAGAAATTCACTAGATCGTCCTGGTAGTGCTTGATCTCCCAGACCGTCGGATCACCTACCAACGCACGACGGGCGGCACGGAACACATTCGCGATGCCAAAGCAATCAAAGTGCTCAATCTCTTCAACAGGCGTGATGAAGCCGTCAGTCGTGACAGACAGAATCGGAATCGTATTGGCCATCGCCAGAAGGAGAGCGCGAACAAGCGACGTTGTCATCGACGCGTGATAGGGAGAGGTTACGGACGACCCACCAATAGACTCCATCTCCTCAGCCCATGCACCCCACCCGTTACGCTCGGAGACGTCCTGAGCCAGCTTCCCGTAGACGGAGTTCGTCGCAACCTTGACAGTCTGCTCTTCCAGCGACCCCTTGCCGAAGATCTTCTTCGCAGTCGCACGATCTTCAACCATCTGTCGGAGGGCGAAGCGCAGTGATCGGGACGGAGTACTACCAGAATGCATACGCAACCTCATGCGATAGCCAATCTGAACACGCACCGTCGCCCCCAGCTTCAACGCAAGGTACAACTCAGGTCCAGCGCACCAAGCACCATGAAACCCGTCATACCCCCCAACATCGTCACCTTGCGCGGCTCCAGCACCGGCAGACGTTCGTGGATACAACACGCAGTCACCGACGACCACCGGCAAGCAAGGCGCAACAACATCATCCGGGAACTTCCAACTCACGTAGGCAACCAACGGGGTAATGGGACCTAACGGAAAGTCGTCCAGCGTAAGTACCCGGTCCTTCACAACCTCCTCGATACAACCGCCCACATAATCCACATCAATCACCGATGCCATCGCAGACGGGTACGCAGATTGAATATCGTGATCGAAGGTCGGGTAAGGATGATGACCAGGAGACAGACAACTGTTCCAGCCACCGTGAAACGCCATTTTCCACGCAGTGTGGGATTGATTGGCATCGCCGTCCACGGGTACCAACTCTCGTGTGGTGTAATACGAAAGATGGTCATGGTCTAAAAACGGTTCAGGGTCCGTCAACCGCACGAGACCACGAAAGTTGATGAGGAAGTCCTTCAACGCCTTGTCGCCCATGTAACGCATGATTCCGTCGCGGACAGCACTGGCACCCGCACCCGAAAGGGTGACAGGCGGAACGATGTTGAGACCCCACAGCAACGCCAGGTACTCAACAACGATGACAGCGTCATTCACCCCATATTCGAGGAACGTCGTCAGATCGTCACGACGCATTGAGGTCATATTCTCGATTGAGGAACCAACATCAAGCTTGGGAACACCGCAAACATCGCCAAGAGCAGCGAGACTCTTATGACCGGGTGCAGCCTGACACATCGTGTCACGAACGGTCACAGAGAACGGTAACCAGCGATAGCTGTTGGAGCCTTTGCCAGACTTGCGCATGAAGCGGGCAGGTTGCAGCGAAACTAAGCCCCCCGAAGCAGAGGTCACACGACGGAGGATGTCATAATGTTTTTCCCCACCATTGCGCTGCTCGGGAGGGCGGCGAAAAGCGGTCAGATCGGCGTTGCCGAAATGACACGCCAGGACGACGGCAATGCGAGCCTTGAACACCGCATCTCGCGTGGCGGAGTAGTCAAATTTCCCCAGAGGGTTGAGTTTCCTTACATCGCGGACGAGCACGCCACGAGGATCGATAGGCTCCCGAGAGGGTGACAGGACATGCAGACCAGCTGCAAGACTGACGATGTAGAGAGCATCCTCAAGGTAGATGCGATCACCCGCCAGAGGCAACACAACCACCTGTACGAGAACACCATCATCGAGAGCATCAGTACAGGCGAACTGATAGCTATCGATGACGCGCTTAGCGGGGTCATCTTCGCGGTAGGTGAACTCAGTATCAAACCCGATCACTTGAGCCCGGCGACCGCCACTACCCATCGACCTCACAGTTGGTAGCTGGCCGAAACTCTTAACATCGACACCGGCATCAACCCCTGCAACCGCAGCGGCTTCCACCGCTGCTGCTGCTGCGGAGTCACGGTGGCCGGAGTCACGATGGCCGGACTCTCCGGTCCGGCCATTCTGCCTCTCCCCTAGGGGTTTTTGGCCTGAATTGACATTAGGGTCTTGACCAGCAGGAACGTCCGCAGAACAGCCCGAAATCGTGGCTAAGGTCTCGGAGACCTTAGCCACAGATCGAGGTTCACGACGTACCAAAACAGTGAAGTACGACGGGGCAGAACGCCCAGGAACGTCGACGGAAGTGTCGACGAGGCGTGACTGCCACTCGGTGCCATTCACGCCAAGCTCGATGAGTTCATGCTCGTGACGCACCGTGTCGGGCGCGTCCTTGGGGGAGATCTCTATGCTCCACGCCTCGTTCGCTGTTGTCATGGCTTCTCACCACCGACAACATGCTCATCTAGCCACGCCTCAATATCAGCGATTCTGTAGACGACGAGGTTGGTACCCACGCTGGCGTATCTGGGCCCTTTGCCCTGAACACGCCAGTTGTTGAGAGTTTGAGGGGCAATTCCGATCAGGGATGCCGCTACCGAACTTTTAACCGCAATAGGCTCGGCATGATCGACCAGTTTTAAATTAGAAACGCCTTTCAAGGTTTGCTCCAGACATGCTGAAAGGGCCCCGGCCTAGCGGTTATCCGCTTTGGGGGCCTGCATATCCGAGTTGCAAACCTTGGGTTCTTATTCTACCCGGTGCCTCGGTGGCCAACCGTCGCAGGTACGGCTGATTATATTTTAGCCTACTTGTGAGGGAAAATCAAAGACCGGCGGAAACATCGTAGCCACGACACTGTCCGGTACAGGGTCGATAAGATCCATCGTCAGTCCTTCACCTGCGGCGAAGCGTCGTCCTGCGTTAGGCCGATAAAAGGTGAACGGCAACGTTCGATCAGCTTCGTTCTCCAGAAACTCGAGTCGTGCCTGGAGGTGTTTGCGGACAGCGTGCAGACGCGGGTGTCGCTTCTGACGACCTTTCGTATCATTTTTCACAATGGGGTCCAGATACCTTAGTTCACGAGCTACCGCGCGGATTTCACAGTAGGTTTCAAGGGCGGTAAGCAAGAGCTGTGTGACCTCCTCGCGGGAAAGTGGGGGAGTGAACAATTCGCGAGCGTCAACATAAAGCGGGTGATTATCGTCAACCAACGTGCACAACACTTCCTGGCGTCTGCGCGCGACGTCATCGGTAGACCAAATTGGAAGACGTTCTGAAGGATCCATACCAGCAATGATAACAAATTCGAACCTATTGCAAAAGTGGGTCTATAGTGGTGTGTATGTCCAAGCAAATACGTGCCGCCAGAACGAAACTAAGCCTTGGGGAAGATTCCATCGACCGCGTCGTTGATGCTTTACCGCCGCGAGGTCCATACGAAGCGAAAATCACGGTCCGACTATGGGACGGAACGACTTACCGCCCGACAATCCGGGCAAGGACAAAGGGGGAATTCCGGCGAATTGCCGTCGAGAAGCGGGATAGCAAGCTCAACTCGACGTGGACCAATTGGGATAAGAGCAAGAACTTCTCGGCGTTCATTACCGACGTCTCTAAGCCGGCCATCCGAGCGGCACGTCTGCGACCGAACACGCGCGCCCGGTATGAGCTCGCATTAAAGCAGGCCGAAGCACAGCTAGGAAAACACGCCATTGGCGAAGCTGTGAAATTCCGAACTCTCGAACACGCATTGCAGGCCATCGCCACCGCAAACGGGTCGGAATCTGCACGGCAGGCCCGCACCGTCGTGAGCAAGTACATTCTGGATCAGCTCATCCGCGAGGGTGTTATCGACCACAACCCGTTACGCGGAATCAGCATCGACCTCGGCGAGGTCAAGAAGGGCAATAAACCACAAGGTGGTCACGCCCTGACGAACGCCCAATACGACGCCGTTGTAGACCATCTCATTGCACGCGATACCGCCAGACCGTTACCACCGGGCACGGACAGACGAGCAAGCTCCATCGCAAAACATGACAACGTGGTCGCGCTGGCACTACTGCAAGCGGGGACGGGACTTCGCATCTCCGAGGCACTGGCAGTGACGAGGCATTCTGTAAAAGTCGCTAATGGGCAGATCGCTATCAGCATTACATCTGAGCAATCCAAAACGCACAGAGGCCGTTCTATCCCGTTCCTGGACAAGCGTGTCGAAAAGTTCTGGTTAAACCGGCTCGACGGACTAGAAACGACCGATCCACTGATCCCTTCGCCAGGAGACAAGAAGGCGCACTGGCGCACCGACAACGCCGTGAAAGCGTCAGCGGCTCTGTTTAAAGATGTAGGCGCGCAGCTCCAGGAAAACCACATCGCTTTAATGAGATCCCATGACTGGCGCACGGTGCTCAATAACCGGGCGGGCCTGACCCCCGGAAAGTGGACACGTCGGGGGTTAGCTATGCTGCTCTAGTCAGTGTAGCTGAATTCTCGGCTTCAAAGACGTCAGGAGCTGAAAGATTGCACCAGGAGTGCCGTCGGCGTGTGTTGTAGCGCATGCACCACCGGAAGACTTCTTGGCGGCAGGAGATCGGATTGTCAAAGACTTTCCTGTCACGCAAGATTTCCCGCTTGAGCGTGGCGTTAAACGATTCTGCTAGGGCGTTATCAGCACTCGTTCCTACCGCTCCCATAGACTGGCGCACACCCAACGACGAGCAATAGTTCCTAAAGGCTTGTGAGGTGTACACGCTGCCGTGATCAGAATGGAAAATTGCCCCTTTAAGGCTTCCGCGGACTTTCCTGGCATGGGACAAAGCTTCGATAACCAGTGATACCCGCATGTGATCGGCGAGTGCATGTCCGACAAGTTTGCGCGAGTAGACGTCGATGACCGTGGCCAGGTACATGTTCTTGCCGCCCTTACACGGCAGGTACGTAATGTCGCCTACATAGACGTGGTTTGGCCTGTCAGCTGTGAATCTGCGGCCTACTAGATCTGGCATGACGCGGTGACCAGGCTTACGCCTGGTAGTGACGCATCGGCGGCGTTTGGTAAAGCCTTTAAGTCCCATGGATTTCATGATTCGTGCGACTTTCTTGTGATTTATCGGGCCAAAGCTCGTATCGGCTTTAAGGCTTGCAGCGATGCGTTTAGCACCATAAAGCCCGTATTCATCATCGAAGATGGTCTTGATTCTTGCACCAATAAGAGCATCCGAACACGTCTTTAACCTGCGTTCTTCGCGGGTTTGCACCCATTTGTAGAACGAGGAGCGATTGAGCTTTAACACCTGGCACATCCGCTTAACCGAGAATTCGGTTCGGTGGTCATAGACAAACTGGAAGCGGATCACCAGTGAGTCTCTTCGGCAAAATATTTCGCGGCCTTGCGCAGGATGTCACGTTCTTCGCGCAGCTTTGCGTTCTCTTTTTCTAACTGGCGGATCCGTTCGGAATCATTCGCTGCTTGGACCTTGTCGCGCATGCTTTTTGTGCGGGCACGTTTGCCGGTGCCGTACTTCTTGATCCAAGAATGCAGCGAGGCACGGTTGATACCGAGCTCTGCTGATGCTGAGTTCAGTGAGAGGTCCTCATTGTTTTCGTAGAGGGCCACGGCATCGCGTTTGAACTGTTCGGAGTACCTGGACATGGTGGTAGATTACCTTTCTTCCAGCCCGACTGGGCTGGATATCAGGTGTCCACCAAACAGGGGTCAGGTCCACCGGGCCATCGCGCGAGGGGTACCCGCCCAGGTGCGTGCAGCCTATTTCGGGCATGACGTCGACGTGAACGCGCGCAACTACACGGATTGGACTGATGTAGACGCTATGCGGGGCGCCTTGAATCTCGGTGAAGAAAGTGGGACTCAAAACGGGACTTAAGAGTTGGTAATCTGCGGTAAAGACCAGTAGGCGCCAGTATACTGATACCTCTCTAAACAGCAGGTAAAAGGGCAATAACTGCAGGTGGCTCGAACATGAGGGTGAGAACCCAGAGGTCGTAGGTTCGAATCCTGCCCCCGCTACCAACTTCCAAGCCCCTACCAGTGGAAACGCTGGTAGGGGTCTCTTTCGTTTTATGCTGAAATCGCCATTTGGTGCACTAGGCTCAAAATCCTGCACCGCGCAATCCCGCAACCGGATCTGCGCTTCACAAAGAGATCACTGCAGTACAACGACGCGGATATGATGATTTTGCCAAGAATTTCGATCCTGACGTCGATACCTATACTTGGAACGACGTGAGAGCCATCGAGGTAAAGGCACACACCTCGGTCGGATTCAGCCAATCTGAAGCGGAAGCACTAACCGATTATGGTATCGAGCAGCTCAAGCAACAAGGCTTGTCTCAACCTACAAATATCCCGTGGAACCCTGGAGTGTTATAAGAGTGTTAACGCAGCCCACCAACGAACAGCTGACGCAATTTCAATCGGACCTCGAAGACGTCGTCACGCCAACCATTGAACAGCTTCACACGCGAATCCAGGAAACAGGGCCCCTGTCATCTGATGACGCAATCAGATTCGTTGCAGATATCACTGCGCTGACAATATTCGAGCTGGCCGAGCGACTTGACGGAAACGCTGACAAAACCGGCGCCCTCAGCTACAGGTTCGCTGCAGCAGAAGGAGAAGAAGTGCGCCTGCCTGCCGAAGTGCTCAGCGCCATCACTGGATGGCTTTCCGCTCCAAAGGATCGAAACCCCCTCGCCGGGAAGACCAGCCACCCGTACCCCTTCGACTTTTACGGAGCGAAAGACTATGCATAGCGATTCCGCACTGCTGCTCATCGGACGACTGTATGCGAAAGTTTACGACCAATCCATGGACTCGGATGCCGCCGAGCACCTCCACCATCTGTTGAGCAATATTCATGACACCACCGCCATCGATGAGGCCATCTACGCCTACCAAGGCGAAATACTCGGCATCCTGCTGGATTCAGTGAATCAGTCCGACTCGCTCGAGTTGTACACGGCGAGTACGTCGCAGCGCGAGTCTCTCAACTTGGCCATCATCGCCCTCGAAGATACACCTCAGTCTACGGCGGCACTCGACGCAATTGCGCAGTTGGCGCAGGTTGAACCACCAGCTCCCGGCCAAGCCAAAATCGACATCCCCACGGAAAATCTCTCGAGCGACGCCCGAAAACTTTCAGCGCTCGGCCTCCACCAGGGCATCGCCATTTCGGTCCCGCATTTGGGCATTCCGATCTTGGAAGGCGACGAAACCACTGACATCTCCACCTCGTCTACCGTATTGGGCGAGCAACGTTACGCCTCTGCCAAAGCCGTACCTAAGTGGCTGACTCACTTGTCGGAGACTCCGTCCGCTGGCTTCGTTACGTACCAGAATTCGCAAGGCGAGACCCTCCAGGTCAAGTTCAATGCCAAGGGAAACTACTTCCCGCTTCTTCTCACGAACCATAACGGAGACCGCCACCTCGACAAACTACCGTCTGCGAGACAAGCCGAAAACCACATCGTGGCCTGGCTCGACAATTCACAATCACCGATCATCTAGCTGCCACTCAAAAGCGGTTTGGTTCTGTTTACTTTGGAGATAGAAAACTGGGGGCCTGACCCCCGACGTGTCTACTTTCCGGGGTCAGGCCCATGAATGTCATGCGCAGGCTAAAAACGGTGGCCTGATCAAGATAAACTGATTGGTAAGGAATTTGTTGTGAAAGAAAGAACGATCATTCCGGGAATACTTTTTGGAATTGTCTTGGGTGTCGTAACCCTTCATGGCGGAGTGCTCCTGTCCACATGGCTTCCAATACCTTTCGTTTTCTATGGGCTACCTCTACCTTCATTGGTGGTGTTGGGTGTATTAGCCATATCTGTCTACATGTTGAAAAAGGATCGGCTTAGCGACCGATCATGGCGTGCTTTTGCCTTCACATTCGCCGCGGCTTTCGTCGTATCCGCGTTCTTATGGGTGAGCACCATTTCTGGCTATGGAAACTTCGCATAGCCTATAGATATGGAACGGTTGTAAGGCCAATTACAGTTAGCCCCTCTAGATTGATGAACTGCTCCCCATTCGCCGATGAGGGCCATTTTCGTTTTCTTCGGCGGCCAGCGCCAATGGGCACGGCTTGCACTGGCTCTGGCTCAGGGCGCGCCGGTGCCGCTGCTCGACGAGCCTACGACCTTCCTCGATCCCGCCCACGCGATTAGTGTTTTGGAGCCCGTTCGCAAGCAAGCCCGCGCTGGTAAGGCAGTCGTTGTTGTGCTGCACGACCACATGTTGGCTGGTCAGTACTCCGACACCAGGGCGGTTATGAACAACGGCGAGGTCATAGCCCGGGGGACTCCCAAGGAAGCACTGCGGAAGGATATTTTAGCCGCAGCCTACGGTATCGATGTAGAAATCTGGGACGATCCTTTCAGCGACGCCCCCGTCATCGTTTCCCGCGCTGTGCTCAAGGGCTAGAGCATTCGAAAGATGAACACCAAAGACCGCAGTTTGGAGTTCGTTCGCAGAGGCTGTAGATGATCGTGGCTAGAGCGGATTTCGGTTTCCGCTCCTCACCGCTATCCCTCATGGAACTCATCCTGTGGCTGCATGGTCTGTCATGGAGAGGGAAGCAATCAGGCTCTAGACAGTAAACCCTTATAAAGCTAAGGTAAGCCTATGCAAAAGAAAGACTTCACTAAAACGCGTGCGGTTATCGCACTCGTAGCCACCTTAGCCCTAGGCGTGGGCCTTGCCGCGTGTTCTTCTGATTCTTCTCAGGGACTGGGTGAAGATAGGAAAATCGAGCGAGTTGTGGCGCTCGATTGGCGCTATGAGGAAATTCTCAAGGCCCTCGATGTGGACCCTGTGGGAATCGTAGAAATCGGCAAGTCGGAGGCACCAACTACTTTGAAGGGCCAGTTAGGTCAGGCGACCTCCGTGGGCCAAGCCAAGCAGCCGAACTTGGAGGTTATCCAGTCTTTGGAACCAGATCTGATTTTGGCTAGCCCTACCCGTCAAGCTGATATCATGCCGCAGCTGGAAGAGATTGCGCAGACGGAATCCTACCCAGATGAAACCTACTCGGACGTGCTGGACTCGATGGATGAGATCGCGGCCAAACTCGGCAAAGAGGAAAAGGCTAAAGAAGTCCGTCAGCGCATCGAGGACAAGATTGCTCAGACCAAGGACGCGGTAAAGCCGGGGAGTCGTGCTGTCGTGGCTGGCTGGTCTAGCGAGATGCTCTATACCTGGGTCAACCCCTCTTTCCCTCAGTCGCTACTGAGTAAAGTGGGCTATGACTATGCCTTCGAAGGCGAGAAGTCTTCTATCGAATCTAAGACTGATGTAGCGGAACTGACCGGCGATAAGCTCCCTGGAATGAAGGCTGACCGAGTCTTTATGTACAAGGACGTCGAAGCGTTTAAAAAGACGCCCTATGCCAAGGGCAGCGGTGACATCGTAGAGGTGGACCAAGATATCTGGTCGCGCGCCCGCGGGCCATTGTCTGCCGAGCATATGCTCGATGACATTATCGCCGCTGAAAAGTAGTGGCACCTCGAACTAAAGCCAGCGTCTGCTTGGTCTTTGCAACCGCTGCCGCTGCCTTTGTGTGGTGGTGGCGGCTCCGCCATGTTCAGGTGCCAGTTGATACCCCGTGGTTAGAAGAAGAGCTGCATAGCGTGGCTTTTGACCGTCTCCTTGCTACCACGGTGGTCGGTATTGCAATAGGTGTAGGTGGGTTATTGCTGCGCACAGCAACCGCGAATCCGCTCGCCGATCCGTCCATCACTGGTGTGAACTCCGGTGCGGCACTCGGTGCAGTCGCAACCGCAATGTTTTTAGGAAGCGAAACCTCGAGCGTTGACCAGCTGCCCGGTGCGCTGCTGGGTGCGGGGATTGCTGTGGGGGTGACGGTGGGCGTCGGCAAGAGCGGTGCGATCCAGCGCATGGTACTCGTTGGTGTTGCCGTTTCCGCACTGTGTAGCGCCTTGACCTCCATTTTCCTGGTGGTGGATGAAGCTCAACTGGCGACGGTGATGTCATGGCTCTCTGGCCGGCTTGCCGGTGTACGCCTAAGCGATATTATGCCCGCGCTGGTCGCTGTGCTGATCGTGGTTCCCTTGACTTTAATCGGTGGGAAAACGCTGGACTTGCTCGTAGCCGGCGATGCCGTGGCCGGTGCTGTGGGGGCGAAGCCGGAGCGCATTCGGTTGGCTGCCATTGCGGCGGCGGTAGTGCTCATTGCTCCTTCGGTAGCCGCAACCGGACCGATTGGATTTTTGGGGCTGATGGCCGCGACCGTAGCGTGGCGAGTGTGCGGCTCGCACCACCGCATGGGGCTGTGTGTGGCTGGAATTGTAGGAGCAGCGGTGCTTCTGGTGGCAGATTCGGTTGGGCAGGCAATCTGGGCGCCGGCCGAGACCCCAGTGGGCATCGTGACTTCTTTGGCTGGCATGCCCTTAGTGCTGTGGTCCGTCCATGCTCTAGGGAGGGGGAGGCATGCGGCATAAGAGATTTGTAGGGGTTCTGGTAGGACTCATCCTGGCGTTGGTATTGAGCGCAGTTATCGGCATGGGCGTCGGTGCGGTGATGAAATCGCCGGGTGAGGTGACCACTGGCTTCTTTACCGGAGATCCGCTCATCTGGAAGTACCGCGCACCGCGGATCTTGGTAGGTATTTGCGCGGGCAGTGCCATGGCTGTTTCTGGCTGTCTATTGCAATCCGCGCTACGCAATCCCTTGGCCGCACCAGATACGGTAGGTATTACCTCCGGCGGTGGACTCGCGGCCGTTGCGGTACTCATGGGAGCAGGCGCCCTGCCGGCCCACCTGCTGACCTTTATCGCCTTTATCGGCGCGTTGGCTGGAACTGGGATGGTTCTCCTTTTTGCTGGACGCGGGGTAAGCGATCCGGTGCGCCTGCCCCTTACCGGGGTGGCGGTATCTTTCGGGCTGGGTGCCATCACTGAACTGCTCTTGGTGCGCGCCGCGCCAGAGGCAGGAGCGGCCATGACATGGCTGAAAGGTTCGCTTTACGCCCGCTCGCTTGGCGATGCCACCATTGTCGCCCCCTTTATCCTTCTCGCCCTAACCGTCGCGATGGTGGTGGCAAAACACCTGGATATGCTCGCGCTGGATGATTCCACCATGGCCGGCATCGGCGTGAGCACCAAGATATGGCGCCTGATAGCAGTAGCCTTAGCCGTCATCCTCGGTGCCGCGGGAGTCGCCGCGGCCGGGGTCTTGGGCTTCGCCGGACTCATCGTCCCCCATGCTGCTCGCTTGGTTGTTGGTGCGAACCTGCGCTGGCAAATACCCGTGGCGGCCCTAGGCGGCGCGGTCCTTGTGACCGCATGCGATACGCTCGGTCGCTGGGCCTTCGCCCCCACGGAAATCCCCGTAGGCGCGCTCATCGCGCTGATCGGTGCACCGTATTTCATTTTCCTATTGACTCGGCTGACCCGAGTGCGAAACGGAGGCTAGACATGACACTGACGTGCAGCGGATTAACCGTGGGCTACGGTGGACCCGATGTGGTCAAGGACGTAAATCTTCACTTATCCAGCGGTCAAGTAACCGCTCTGATCGGGCCGAATGGCTGCGGCAAGTCGACGCTTCTCAAGACATTGGGCCGCCAACTTACGCCCAGCGCAGGTGCGGTGTACCTCTCGGACCAAAATATCAGCAAGTATTCCTCGCGTGCCTTTGCCCGTGAAGTTTCTTTTCTGCCACAACATCCCGTGGCCCCGGAAGGGGTATTAGTGCGCGACGTCATCGGTTACGGCCGCTATCCCTATACAGGAGCGCTAGCGACGATGCGGGCCGGAGATCATGCAGCGGTTGAGCGTGCTGCCTCGCGTGCTGGGGTGAGCGAGCTTCTCGATGCCTCCGCCGCAAACCTTTCCGGCGGTCAGCGCCAGCGTGTTTTCCTCGCCATGACCTTGGCCCAAGAAACACCAATTACCTTGCTTGACGAGCCGACTACTTACCTCGACCCTGCGCACCAACTGTCCATCTTGGAGCTCATCCGAGACCTCAATGGTGCCGGGACCACAGTGGTCATGGTGGTCCACGATATGGTCCACGCCGCGCGTTACGCCGATAGAATCGTAGCCATGCGTGAGGGACGCATTGTGGCCGAAGGGGTCACCGAGGAGGTGATGACTGCTGAACTCGTACGCGAAACCTTCCATGTTGAGTGTTTAGAGATGACTGATCCCTCCACCGGTCGACGCTTTCCCATACCCATTTCCGTGCACGCTCCTGAATTTTCTGGAACCCTAGAGGGGAGAAGATAAATCTATTTAAAGGAGTACGCAGCAATGGCGAATAACCTAGGCCACGAAGTTGACCTGGACCGCAACGAATACAAGTACCTGGCATCTGAGGACACTGTGTCTTCGGCAGCTAAGTCGGGCGCCTCCGCTCAGTCCGGCGCGGCTGCAGCGGGTGCAGGTGTTGCAGCGGCAGGCGCCGCGGGCGCAGCGGGCCTATCCACGCCGGTAGGCAAGCAGGCTGCGGATAATGCAGAATCCACCGCCAGCAAGTACGAGCCGCAGAATCACGTTGTCGCTGGCGCCGACGAAGAGCATGTAGGCTCTGCCTCCGAGCAGCCGGATCTGCAGGAGAAGCTGGACGAGGATAACTCTGACTACGCGCCAAGCCAGCACATTGTAGGCGGCGCGAAGGAAGAGCACATTGGTTCGGCTCCGCAGCAGCCGGATCTGCAGGAGAAGTTGGACGAGGATAACTCGGACTATGCACCGAGCCAGCACATCGTAGGTGGGGCACAGGAAGAGCACATCGGCTCCGCCCCGCAGCAGCCGGACCTGCAGGAGAAGCTGGACGAGGATAACTCGGACTACGCGCCAAGCCAGCACATCGTAGGTGAAGCAAACGAAGAGCGCGTTGCTACTGCGCCGAACCAGGACAACGTTAACGGTCAGCAGTCCTCTGAGCGCCTGGACCAGCTAAAGGGCAAGGCATCTGAGGCTGGTAGCGCCGTCGGCGATGCTTTCCAGCGCGCTAAGGGCTTCGTAGAGGACAAGGCACACGAGTACCAAGAGGAGTCCACGAAGAAGGGTGGCTTCTTTGACCGCGTCAAGGGCGCTGTCCGTGATGCTCGCGAGTCTATTGAGGACAAGCGCAAGAACTAACCAGCGCTGAGTCTAAGCCGCTTTCCCGGGGTCGGGGAGGCGGCTTTTGTCGTATATACAATCCTGCTAATCGTCCAAGGCGTGAAGGTAGAGTCGGCTAATCAGCAGGCACCTTGGCACGTCCACAAGTGGGCGCAGGAAGGGGAGGAAGGGCTCGGAGGCGGCGTCGATAAGCAAAAGCGTGCGACCATCGCGCAGGCGCTCAAGGGTGAAGGTTTCCTCGCCGCGCTCGAGGTGCCCAGGGAGGGTGCCGTAGGTGAACCCGCAGCGGCCGTCTTCGTGGAAGACATCGACCACGCGGCAGCGAAAATCCCACGGGCCGAGGCCCATGGTGACTTCCGCACCGAGCTCTACCACCTCATGGGTGGGGTGCACGCGGAAAAGGCCGCTGCGTTGGATTGACCAGCGGAATAGCCGGTGTGCGGCGGTATCAAAATCAGCGTCGATGACTCGTGACATGTGCAGCTGCGGGAAGCCAGAAGTATCGGAATAAGACAGCGGTGTGGCCATGCGCCCAATGATAGGGGAGGGGTGATTACCCCCGAATTCTGGAAGAAATATAACGGCTTGGACACAGTCACAGGAGTTTGCTGATTCCACAATTTTTTCGTGCCAGTATCGAGCTTGCACGATGTTGACAACTGAAAGTAGGTACCTTGATGCTTCGCATTCCGCACCTTAAGAAAGTCCTGGTGGGCTCGGCTTTCGCTGGTGCGTTTTCCTGGGATCCCCGGCCGCAGGCGCCCAGGAATTGCCCCAACCGGATTTCGATTCCGCAGGGATTATTGACCAAGTCCGAGATGGCCTGGCTGGGGTAGGCATCCAAACCCCGCAGGTGGATAAGAACGTCACCGACGCCGTGGATTCCTCTGTGCGCAACGCGCAGCAAGCCGTGCAGCACACGGTGCAGGAGGCGCAGTACGCGGAGCCGATGACTAACCCGAATCCCATCGGCCTAGCGGAGCGGGCCACCCAGCCGGAGTTTAAACCGCAGGGAACCAATCCAAACTATAAGTGGAAAAATGATGGATTTTCCAAGGTAGCTGCGGGCAAGCCACAGGCTGACTACGTGCTGCACCGCGTGCCGGGCTCGTTCTTTGATGCCCCACGCATTCCAGAAGAATCTGTTGCGGCCATGAATGAGGGCGAGTCGCTTTATGGCCCCGGCACCCCGGTTTATGTCGATGAGAAGATGATGTGCACCCTGACTGTGGCGGGCAACGATAATGCTGGCCGCAAGGTTGGGCTTACCGCTGCGCACTGCGGCAACGTGGGGGATTCGGTCACCTCCGCCGATTCGGAGCAGATTGGCCCGACGGGCACCGTGGTGTCCAAGAATGAGGACCTGGATTACGCCGTCATTGAGTTCGGCTCTAAGGCCAAGGTCTCCCGCTCCTACAATGGCGTAACCGTCAATGAGTTGGGCGGCGGCGTTAAGCCGGGCCAGCAGGTGTGCAAGCAGGGCGTTGCCACCGGAAAGACCTGCGGTGTGACCTATCAGCAGGCAAAGAAGATTCAGGTTAACCAGGTATGCGCCATGATGGGCGATTCCGGTGCACCGCTGTTGGCCAACGGCCGCCTCATTGGCTCGATTACCGGCGGTTTCCTGCCGGTGAATTTCCCGTGCCGCACCCCGCTGCAGGGGCCGGTTCATAACCCAACCGCCGCAAACACCATGGATGCAGTCTTGGCGGATATGAACCGTCGCGGTGGCGTAGGTGCTGGCTTTACATTGCCTGAGGACTAGCCTCGCCAAACCTTTGCCCGCTTTCCCAGCCTGGGGGAGCGGGCTTTGTGCATCTTTGGCTGGTGCTAAAACCACAGCCAATCGGGTATAGCGTGAATTACTTGCGAGCCATATTCAGAAGCCAGTCAGAGAGCCGCGCGATAGTGCAGCCGTCCTTATTGACACGCATCCGCCGCTAACCCGGATGCGAAAAATCCGAGTGTATGCGTACAGATCGGCCGCAGGGTGGCAGGTGCGTGTTACTTCAGCTGCGCAGAAATTCCTAGCCCTGTAGTGCGGCTAGGGCGTGCTTGTGGAGCAGGCCGTTGGAGGCGACGCCGGATCCGCCGTGTGGGCCGGGGTTTCCGTCCAGATCCGTGAATGTGCCGCCGGCCTCGGTCACGATGAGGGAGGGCGCGGCGAGGTCCCACAAGGACACCTCGGGTTCGGCGGCGATATCTACCGCACCTTCGGCCACGAGGCAGTAGGACCAGAAATCGCCATAGCCGCGCAGGCGCCAGGTCTTGTCCGTGAGTGCGAGGAACTGATCGCGCAGGCCGCGTTCGGCCCATCCGGTTAGCGAGCTCATGGCCAGCGAAGAATCGGCGAGCTTTTCCACGTGGGATACGCCCAAGCGCTTCGGCTCGCCGCCGAAAACGCGGAAGGCACCAGCGCCCTTGGCGGCGTACCAACGGCGGCGCAGGGCGGGTGCGGAAACCACCGAGACTACTGGTTCGCCATCTTCCAAAAGGGAGATGAGCGTGGCCCATACGGGTACGCCACGCACGAAGTTCTTGGTGCCGTCGATGGGATCGATGACCCACTGACGGCCCTTATAGCAGGCCTCGCCGCCGTATTCCTCACCCAACACTTCGTCGCGCGGGCGGGAGCGCTTGAGGGATTCGCGGATTTGCTTCTCACAAGTGAGATCCGCATCCGATACGGGGGACATGTCTGGCTTTTCCTTGACGGAAAGGTCCGAGGCCTCGAAACGATGCATGGTCACTACATCGGCATGGCCGGCCAGCTCGAGCGCGAGGCCCAAGTCTTCTTTGAACTTACCCACGGAGCCAATCCTCCATCTGATCCACTACCTGTTTATTGCCGGCCAGGCACCATTCGACGCCGCCGGCTTCTACCTTGCGGGCAGCACCGCCGGCTGCCTCCACGAGGGCTTTGCCGGGGAACCAATCCCAATCCGCCACCGAATGCTGCATCCATGCGCCCCATGTGCCATCGGCCACGGAGGACAGGTCAACAGAACCGGCACCGAGCATACGGACTGTAGCAAAGTTTTCCGCCACGCGCTGCCATGCCCCGCGGATATCCTCATCCGCCAGCGAGGTTGGGTGCAGATACGTGGATAGTGAAATTTCGTCGGCCGGCTTCTCCTGCAGGCGAGCTACTTCCTTGCCGTCGAGGGAAGTGGGGTAGTCCCGGCCACCGAACCAGGTATACCCCATGGCGGGGCGGTGGACGGCGCCGAGGGTAATCCCCGTGGCGTCGGTAAGCGCGAGGGCAGAGCACCAATAATCGGAGCCGGAAGAGAAGTTGTAGGTGCCATCGACCGGGTCAATGACCCAGGTACGGCCGGACTGGGACTCGCGGGCCGCACCCTCTTCGCCGAGGATGCCGTCTTCCGGGCGCACTGCCTCGAGCACGCCCGCAACGAAGCGCTCGGCCGCCCTGTCTGCATCCGTAACCACGTCCGAGATAGAAGTCTTTTGCTCTACGTCGACGCCCATCTCGCGCAGGCGCCAGGCCAGGCGGCCGGCGTTATAGACAAGGGCCTGCGCTAGGTGCGCATCCCCGTCATCCGCGTGCGCGACAATGAAGGTCTTGATGACCGCGTCGATCATCTCCTGCAAGCTCGGCTTTTGATCCATGCCCACCATTGTCACCCTAAACGCGGCCGATGGCTAATTATGCCGGCCGGGTGGGTAGGATTGGGGCCTATGCGTCCCGAAGTAACAGCACGGCTCAAGCAATTGGAAACCACCCTGACCACCATCGAGAAGGTCATGGACCCGGAGGCTTTGGCTGCCCGAATTCGGGAACTAGAGGCCCAGGCCGGCGACCCGTCCTTGTGGGACGACCCCGCCCACGCGCAACAGGTCACCTCCGAGCTTTCCGCAGCGCAGGCCAAGGTTCGCAAGCTGGAATCGCTGCGCGGACGGCTGGAGGACATGCCCGTGATGTACGAACTCGCGGAAGAAGAAGGGGATACCTCGCTGGCGGACGATGAGCTCGATTCCCTGGAATCCGCCATTGAATCCCTTGAGGTCACCACCATGCTTTCTGGTGAGTATGACCCGCGCGAGGCGGTTATTAATATCCGCTCCGGTGCCGGCGGTGTGGACGCGGCCGACTGGGCCGAGATGCTCATGCGCATGTACACGCGGTGGGCGGAAAAGCACGGTCACAAGGTGGATGTCTATGACATCTCCTATGCGGAAGAAGCAGGCATCAAGTCTGCGACCTTTGTGGTCCACGGAGAATACATGTATGGCCAGCTCTCCGTGGAGCAGGGTGCGCACCGCCTAGTGCGCATCTCGCCCTTTGATAACCAGGGCCGGCGGCAGACCTCCTTCGCCGAGGTAGAAGTCCTGCCGGTGGTGGAGCAGACCGACCACATCGATATCCCGGATAATGACGTGCGCGTCGATGTCTATCGGTCTTCTGGTCCGGGCGGTCAGTCCGTCAATACCACCGACTCGGCGGTGCGCTTGACTCACATTCCCACCGGCATTGTAGTGACCTGCCAGAACGAAAAGTCGCAGATTCAAAATAAGGCCTCGGCCATGCGCGTGCTGCAGGCAAAGCTACTGGAGCGCAAGCGCCAAGAGGAACAAGCTGAGCTCGATGCGTTGGGCGCCGGTGGCAACGCCTCCTGGGGCAATCAGATGCGTTCCTACGTGCTGCACCCGTACCAGATGGTCAAAGACTTACGCACCAATTTTGAGGTGGGCGATCCCTCCAAGGTGCTCGATGGCGATATCGATGGCTTCCTTGAATCCGGTATCCGCTGGCGTATGCAGCAACAAGAAGATCAAGCTTAGGTCCATACTGATCGGGCTGAATTGAACGCGAAAAGGCCGAACTGAGGGGAGAATCTCCTCAGTTCGGCCTGATCTCTATGGACCTAACCCGCGTAGTCCATCGGCGCGCCTGGTCCCAGCGGAATGCCGATGAGATACCAGATGACGAAGAAGGCGAACCAACCCACGATCATGCAGAGAGAATAGGGCAGCGCCAGTGACATCAAGGTACCCACACCTGCTGGCTTGTAATAGCGCTGCAGGAAGGTCAGAGCCAAGGCGAAGTAGGGCGACATTGGGGTGATGATATTCGTCGGGGAGTCACCGATACGGAAGAGCATCTGGGAAACCTCAGGTGAGACGCCCACATACATCATCATCGGTACGATGACCGGGGCCATCAGCGCCCACTGGGCGGAACCGGAGGTGATGAAGAGGTTAAGCAGTGCGACCATGGCCACCAGTGCCGCAAACATGACTAGCGGTGGCAAGGACCAGTGTTGGAGCAGTTCGGAACCCTTGATGGCGGTCCATACGCCCAAGTTCGACCATTCGAACCAGGCGAGGAACTGTGCCACCGCGAAGAAGAGGACCAGCATGGGGACAAGGGTCTCGATGCCCTTGGCCATAAACTCCGGTACATCAGCAAAAGACTTCACGGTGCCTGCCGCTAGGCCGTAGACGATGCCGCACACCAAGAAAGCCAGGGCAATCGGCACCGCGATGGCACTAATGAGTGGCGACTCCATAAAGCTATCCTCCTGGCTCGCCAGCGGGGAGCCAGGGATAAATAGGAGTGCAAAGAAGGCGGCAAGGAAGAGCGCGAGCGCGATGCCGGAAGCAACCAAACCGCGCTGCTCGTTGGGCTTGATGCGCATTGCCTCTTCATCATCAGTGAAGTCGTACTCCTCATCCTCCTCTGCATTCGCGCCGGCCCCACCGGCGGCCTTGGAAAAGGACACCTCTTCGTAATTGATGTGGTCGTGGTCCACCAGCTCGCGGGCCTTTTTGACCATGAGGAATTCCGTGACCGCGGTAATGATGAGCGAGAGCACGATGGCGGATGGGATGACAAAGAAGATATTGGCCAGCGGGCTGACTTCATATTCTGGGTCCACAAACTGTGCGGCCGGGGTAGAAATGCCCGCCAGCAGGAGATCGGTGATATTGAGAATCAGCGAGGCATTAAAGCCAGCAGACGATGCCGCAAAGGCCACCATCGCGCCCACGATGGGGGAGCGGCCCACGGCGTGGAAGGCCATTGCGCCCAGCGGGATCAGGATGACGTAGATGGCGTCAGAGGCCACGGAGCCGGTCACGCCGGCCAAGGCGACAACGAAGGTCAGCATCTTGGCGCTGACCTTGGTCACCATCGCGCGCACCAACGCGGAAAGCAGTCCAGACTGCTCCGCCACGGCCACGCCGAGCATTACGGCAAGGATGACGCCGAGCGGCGGGAAGCTGGTGAAGTTCTCCACTGCATCAGTAACCATGCGCGAGATATTCTCGGTGGTCAGCAGGGATTCGACTTCGATGGTATCGCCGGTCTTGGGGTCCTCGGCGGTCATGCCGACGAGGTGTCCTAGCCAAGAAGTCACAGCGACGATGGCTGCGAGGATGACGAAGAGCCAGAATGGATCCGGCAGCTTATTGCCAATCTTTTCTACAGTGCCCAGGAAGCCGCTTGCAGAACGTGGTTTTTCTTTAGTTTCGGTTTCGGCCATTGTATCGGCACTTTCTGTCGATCGCTCGGAACAAATTAGTGTCTTAGACCACATTACTTAAATACAGTTCACAGCGTGGTGTCAACTTTAGTTGCTACAGTGATTCGCGTGATTAGATTCGACAACGTGACTAAGGCCTACTCCGCCGCGTCTCGCCCAGCGCTCGACGGGGTGTCCTTCGAGATTGCGGATGGTGAATTCGCCTTCCTCATTGGTCCGTCCGGCTCCGGTAAGTCCACCTTCTTGGAGCTTATGGTGCGCTATAGCAACGTGACCAAGGGCGATATTTATTTCGATGATTTCCACGTCAACGAGCTTTCGGGCAAGCAGATTAACGCGCTGCGCCAGTCCATTGGTTATGTATTCCAGGACTTTCGCCTGCTTCCCAAGCTGACGGTATATCAAAATGTGGCCTTTGCGCTGGAGGTTATTGGCAAGAGCAAGTACCGGATCTCTACCTCGGTCCCGCAGGTTTTGGACCTGGTGGGCCTCGAGGATCGCCGCGATGCGTATCCGCACGAGCTTTCCGGTGGCGAGCAGCAGCGCGTGGCTATTGCGCGCGCGGTGGTCAATCGGCCGAAGCTCCTGCTTGCCGACGAACCCACGGGCAACCTCAATCCCTCCACCGCCGACGAGATCATGGACCTGCTGCTGGGCATCAACCGTCGTGGCACCACCGTGGTCATGTCCACCCACAATGCCCGCGCCGTCAATAGGGCACGCAAGCGTGTGCTGGAACTGCGCAATGGAGTCCTCGTGCGCGACGAGCACGAGGCGATGTACGAGGGGGAAGCATGAAGCTAGGTTTTATTTTCCGCGAGGCCACCAAGGGTCTTGGCCGCAACCTGACCATGACCATCGCCATGATCATCACCACCGCCATTGCCGTAGGCCTCGTTGTCGCCGGCATCATGGTGACCAACCTGACCAAGGACACCAAGGAGATCTATCTCGACCGTGTCGAGGTCATGGTCCAGCTCAATGAGGACATTTCCGCCGGCGACCCGGACTGTACGAGTCCGGCCTGCGCGGATATCAAGGATCAGTTGGAGGCGGATGATTCCGTCGAGTCCGTGGAATACCGCAACCGTGCAGAATCCTATGAGCGGTTCAAGGAGCTTTTCCAAGACACCGACCCCGTCATGGTGGAACAAACCTCGCCCGACGCACTGCCGGCAGCGTTCCACGTGCGCCTGAAGGATCCAGAAGACGCTTCTGCGATCGATGCGATTAGGGATAATCCGGCGGTAGAGGATGTCGTCGACCAGCAGCAGGAAGTGCGCGATGCCGCAAGCAACCTGGACTCCATCCGCAATGCCACCTTTGTGCTGGCCGTCGTGATGTCCGTGGCTGCCATCTTCTTGGTGGCCAACATGGTGCAGATCGCCGCGTTCCACCGCACCCGCGAAACGGAAATCATGCGCATGGTGGGCGCGAGCCGATGGATGACGCAGGCGCCGTTCGTGGTGGAAGCAGTGCTGGCCTCGCTCATCGGCGTGGTGTTGGGTGGTGCCGGTATCTTCCTAGGAAAATCCCAAGTGGTGGACCCATCCCTGCAAGGCCTGTATGAATCCCAGCTGCTCGCCCCCATGAAGTCCGGCGACCTCTGGATTGCCCTGCCTCTCGTGGCCTTGCTGGCGCTGGTGGTTACCGCCGTCACGGCGCATATCACCCTGCGGTCCTATGTGCGCAAATAGCCCGTTTGCCGGGCCGGCTAAAAGGGCACTACACTGCCATAATTATGGCTAAGAAGGGCAAGAAGAATAAGAAGGCGGCGTCCGGCGAGGCAACACTCGCTACTAACCGCCGGGCCCGGCATGACTACAAGATCCTCGAGGAATACGAGTGCGGCATCGTCCTGCTCGGCACCGAGATCAAATCCCTGCGGGAGGGAAAAATCTCGCTCAATGATGCCTTCGCCACCATCGATGATGGCGAGGTATACCTGCGCAACCTGCACATCCCGGAATACTCCATGGGCTCGTGGACGAACCACAGCCCGCGGCGCACCCGCAAGCTTTTGCTGCACCGCCGCGAGATCGACAAGCTTTACGGGCAGGTGCGCAACGGCAATAAGACCTTGGTCCCGCTCAAGGTCTACCTCAAGAATGGCTACGCGAAGCTTTCGCTCGCGCTGGCCCAAGGTAAGCAGGACTATGACAAGCGAGAGGATATTAAGCGCCGCGACCAAGACCGTGAAATCTCCCGCGAGCTCGGCCGCCGCGTAAAGGGGATCAATGTTTAAGACGGCGAAGGTTCACGACGTAGTCAAGGGCGAGGACACTATCGAAGGCACTGGGGTGCTGGTGGATCGGATGTGGCCCCGGGGCGTCGCCAAGAGCGACCTAGCCTACGACGAGTGGTTCAAGGACGTCGCGCCGAGCCCCGAGCTGCGCAAGTGGTGGAACCACGACGAGGATCGCTTCGACGAGTTTGCCCGCCGCTACAAGGCCGAGCTCGATAACAATGACTCCGACGAGCTCGCCCAGCTGCGTGCGCTTGCCGACGCCACCCTCCTCTTCGCCGCCGCCAACCGCACGGTCAACCATGCGGTGGTCCTCAAGGAGTGGTTAGAGGAGCACTTGAGGAAATAAAAGCGGGTGGGGTAGTGTTGAACGAACCGTAGGGAAGATGCACTATCCCGTCCCTACAGCATGGGGTTGATTTGGTTTCGACTTCGTGCACTGCGCCAGGGGAAGCGTGCCGGTGCAGGCTAACGACCACCGTATAAGCGTCGTAGCAACCAATAAACGCAGAGAAGAACTCTCAGCGTGACTACGCCCTCGCTGCCTAATTACAGCGACGCGTGTCTGTCAGCCTAGGTTTCGTTCCTGACCTAGAACCTGGCATCGACTAAGGAACTAGCCGGCTGGCCGGGTCATCAGGACCAGTCGGGACTCTTACTGGTGACTGGGCCCATCATCCGGACGTGTTCGCCCGATCCGGAGGGCCGAGCAGAGATTCTGTGCGGACTGCGCACGGAGAAGCCCTGGCAAGGTGACGAAGGACCCGGGTTCAATTCCCGGCAGCTCCACCGGTAGGCCCCCGAGAAATCGGGGGCCTTTTCCATGCAATGGCTTTTAGATCTGCGAACCCTCTCCTGCGGCACTGAGAGGAGGCAGTCTCGCAGTGGAGTTGGGGGCTTTCTATATAGCTTAAGTTGCCCACCGAATCCTGCCTTCGGGCGCGGAGTTGCTCTGGCATGTGGTGCGGGAAATCCGGACTGTGCTGGGGATTTGTCATTGTTGGTGGGGTTGGACTACATTAATCCAAGTCGCCGCGAGGTAGCCGGTTGGTTACTTTTGAGCGAATTTCGTACGGACTTTGTTCAAGGATTTGACAGTGTTCATTGAGTTGAGTAAGTTTGTACGAGCCGCCAACGAGAGGTTAACGGTAGGTTAATTTTCTTGTGGTGTGCGGATGATGTTTGAGAACTCAATAGTGTGCCAATGTACTTTTTATTTTTAGTGTGCATGGTTGTGTGTTGATTGGTTTGTCTGCCAGCAGGCTTAGTGGTTTGTTGGTTGGTGTGTGCCGGTTGGGTATGTGGAACACGTACTCTTTTGAATGCTGTTTGGTGTTTCGGCTGCATTGAGATGGATTGGTTGGCATGTGATTGTGTTCAACTTTTTGGTTTCCTCTTTTTGACCCCGTCGGGTTGAGGGAACTGTTTATTTTTTCTTTGTAGTAATTTTTTGGACGCCAGCATGGATTGCGAAGTGTTTGTGCTTTGTGGTTTGTGGTGGTTTGTTCTTTTGTTGGGTTTCGGGCTTTTCACGGCCTGTTTCGGATTTTTGTTCTGAAATTTTTTTGTGGAGAGTTTGATCCTGGCTCAGGACGAACGCTGGCGGCGTGCTTAACACATGCAAGTCGAACGGAAAGGCCCTGCTTGCAGGGTACTCGAGTGGCGAACGGGTGAGTAACACGTGGGTGATCTGCCCTGCACTTCGGGATAAGCCTGGGAAACTGGGTCTAATACCGGATAGGAGCCATTTTTAGTGTGATGGTTGGAAAGTTTTTTCGGTGTAGGATGAGCTCGCGGCCTATCAGCTTGTTGGTGGGGTAATGGCCTACCAAGGCGGCGACGGGTAGCCGGCCTGAGAGGGTGGACGGCCACATTGGGACTGAGATACGGCCCAGACTCCTACGGGAGGCAGCAGTGGGGAATATTGCACAATGGGCGCAAGCCTGATGCAGCGACGCCGCGTGGGGGATGACGGCCTTCGGGTTGTAAACTCCTTTCGCTAGGGACGAAGCTTTTTGTGACGGTACCTAGATAAGAAGCACCGGCTAACTACGTGCCAGCAGCCGCGGTAATACGTAGGGTGCGAGCGTTGTCCGGAATTACTGGGCGTAAAGGGCTCGTAGGTGGTTTGTCGCGTCGTCTGTGAAATTCCGGGGCTTAACTCCGGGCGTGCAGGCGATACGGGCATAACTTGAGTACTGTAGGGGTAACTGGAATTCCTGGTGTAGCGGTGAAATGCGCAGATATCAGGAGGAACACCGATGGCGAAGGCAGGTTACTGGGCAGTTACTGACGCTGAGGAGCGAAAGCATGGGTAGCGAACAGGATTAGATACCCTGGTAGTCCATGCCGTAAACGGTGGGCGCTAGGTGTGAGGGTCTTTTCACGACTTTCGTGCCGTAGCTAACGCATTAAGCGCCCCGCCTGGGGAGTACGGCCGCAAGGCTAAAACTCAAAGGAATTGACGGGGGCCCGCACAAGCGGCGGAGCATGTGGATTAATTCGATGCAACGCGAAGAACCTTACCTGGGCTTGACATACACTGGATCGGGCTAGAGATAGTCTTTCCCTTTGTGGCTGGTGTACAGGTGGTGCATGGTTGTCGTCAGCTCGTGTCGTGAGATGTTGGGTTAAGTCCCGCAACGAGCGCAACCCTTGTCTTATGTTGCCAGCATTTGGTTGGGGACTCATGAGAGACTGCCGGGGTCAACTCGGAGGAAGGTGGGGATGACGTCAAATCATCATGCCCCTTATGTCCAGGGCTTCACACATGCTACAATGGTCGGTACAACGCGCAGCGACACTGTGAGGTGGAGCGAATCGCTGAAAGCCGGCCTTAGTTCGGATTGGGGTCTGCAACTCGACCCCATGAAGTCGGAGTCGCTAGTAATCGCAGATCAGCAATGCTGCGGTGAATACGTTCCCGGGCCTTGTACACACCGCCCGTCACGTCATGAAAGTTGGTAACACCCGAAGCCGGTGGCCCAAACTTGTTAGGGAGCCGTCGAAGGTGGGATCGGCGATTGGGACGAAGTCGTAACAAGGTACCCGTACCGGAAGGTGCGGGTGGATCACCTCCTTTCTAAGGAGCTTTTATTTTTCGGGTGCAGTTGCACCCTGTGGTTGGTTGAGTATGCGAGTGTCATGCTGCCAACTTTTATTATTGAAAATTGTCCGGGTGAAACACACGCTCAAGAGACGAACTAAGTGTTTGAATGGCGCTTTGTGACACACGTTGTCCGTGCACAGTGAAAAGTAATTGTTGTTTGTATGTTGGTGCATTGTTGGGTGTCTGGGGCATTATCCCCTTTTTTGTGCCTGACCATAAGGCTTGTTGACATTTTTTGTGTTGGCAGGGTGTGGTTGGGGTGTTGTGTGAGAACTGTATAGTGGACGCGAGCATTAAACACACTAGATAGGCTGCTTTTGTGGTTTGTTTGTGTGTGTTTGTGTGATTTCTTTTTTCTTTAATCAATTTTTGTCAAGTTCACTTGTGTGGCCACCCGCATGTTTGTGTGTGGTGGTTTGTGTGTTCGTTATTAAGGGCGCATGGTGGATGCCTTGGCATGCTGAGCCGATGAAGGACGTGAAAGGCTGCGTTAAGCCTCGGGGAGTTGTCAATTGAGCGTTGATCCGAGGATGTCCGAATGGGGAAACCTGGCCCTGGTTATGTGGGGTTACCCTTCAGTGAATTCATAGCTGTTGTGGGGGTTTACGCGGGGAAGTGAAACATCTCAGTACCCGTAGGAGGAGAAAATAATAATGATTCTGCTAGTAGTGGCGAACGAACGTGGATGAGGCTAAACCGTGTGCATGTGATACCTGGTAGGGGTTGTGTGTGCGGTGTTGTGGGCCCCAATGTGGACTAGCTACTGATGGTCCGCTCGTGTGTTGTTGTTAGGTGAAGTGGTTTGGAATGGCCTGCCGGAGAAGGTGAGAGTCCTGTAGTTGAAGACAATGGCATGTGGGTTGTTGGGTTGCCCGAGTAGCAGCGGGCTCGTGGAATCTGCTGTGAATCTGCCGGGACCACCCGGTAAGCCTAAATACTCAGTGTGACCGATAGTGTATGAGTACCGTGAGGGAATGGTGAAAAGTACCCCGGGAGGGGAGTGAAATAGTTCCTGAAACCATGTGCTTACAATCCGTCAGAGCACCGTTTGTGTGTGATGGCGTGCCTTTTGAAGAATGAGCCTGCGAGTCAGCGGCATGTCGCGAGGTTAACCCGTGTGGGGTAGCCGTAGGGAAACCGAATCCTAATGGGGTGTATAGTGGCATGTCCTGGACCCGAAGCGGGGTGATCTACCCATGGCCAGTGTGAAGCAGCTGTAAGAGGTTGTGGAGGCGCGAACCCACGTAGGTTGAAAACTGCGGGGATGAGCTGTGGGTAGGGGTGAAAGGCCAATCAAACTCCGTGATAGCTGGTTCTCCCCGAAATGCATTTAGGTGCAGCGTCGTATTATAGCTTGGTGGAGGTAGAGCGACTGGTTGGTTGAGCGGGACTACAATCTTAGCAATGTCAGCCAAACTCCGAATGCCACTAATTGTGTTGTACGGCAGTGAGACTGTGGGGGATAAGCTTCATAGTCGAGAGGGAAACAGCCCAGATCGCCGGTTAAGGCCCCTAAGGGTGTACTAAGTGGAAAAGGATGTGGGATCGCGAAGACAGCCAGGAGGTTGGCTTAGAAGCAGCCATCCTTGAAAGAGTGCGTAATAGCTCACTGGTCGAGTGGTTCTGCGCCGACAATGTAGTGGGGCTCAAGTACACCGCCGAAGCCGCGGCAAACAATTTTTGTTTGGGTAGGGGAGCGTCGTGCATGGGTTGAAGCGTTACCGTAAGGAGGCGTGGACTGTGTGCGAGTGAGAATGCAGGCATGAGTAACGAATTGATAGGTGAGAATCCTATCCGCCGGATGACTAAGGGTTCCTGGGTCAAGTTCGTCTTCCCAGGGTGAGTCGGGACCTAAGGCGAGGCCGACAGGCGTAGTCGATGGATAACCAGTTGATATTCTGGTACCCGTACATGCGCGCCCATGATAAAGCACTGATACTAACCACCGCGGATGCACTACTAAGACTCTTTGAGTGTTGGTGGTGTTGATGTCGTGGGGCCTGATGTGTGGTTCAAGTGATGGGGTGACGCAGTGAGGTAGCCACGCCACTTATTGGATTGGTGGTGTAAGCGTGTAGATCGTGTGGTAGGTAAATCCGCCGCACATTGTGGTTGAGACGTGATGCGTAGACCCATTGGGGTTGATGGTGGTGATCCTGTACTGTCGAGAAAAGCCTCTAGCGATGTGTGTGTATGGCCCGTACCCTAAACCGACACAGGTAGTCAGGTTGAAAATACTAAGGCGTTCGGGTGAACTGTGGTTAAGGAATTCGGCAAAATGCCCCCGTAACTTCGGGAGAAGGGGGGCCTTACGACGTGAAGGTCTTTACGGCTGGAAGCGTTGTGGGGTCGCAGAGAATAGAGGGAAGCGACTGTTTATCAAAAACACAGGTCCATGCGAAGACGTTAAGTTGATGTATATGGACTGACGCCTGCCCGGTGCTGGAAGGTTAAGAGGACCGGTTAGTAGTCTTTGACTGCGAAGCTGAGAATTTAAGCCCCAGTAAACGGCGGTGGTAACTATAACCATCCTAAGGTAGCGAAATTCCTTGTCGGGTAAGTTCCGACCTGCACGAATGGCGTAACGACTTCTCTGCTGTCTCAACCACAGGCCCGGTGAAATTGCACTACGAGTAAAGATGCTCGTTACGCGCGGCAGGACGAAAAGACCCCGGGACCTTCACTATAGCTTGGTATTGGTGTTTGGTTCGGTTTGTGTAGGATAGGTGGGAGACTTGGAAGCTATCACGCTAGTGGTGGTGGAGTCGTTGTTGAAATACCACTCTGATCGGATTGAGCATCTAACCTTGGCCCATGATCTGGGTTGGGGACAGTGCCTGGTGGGTAGTTTAACTGGGGCGGTTGCCTCCCAAAATGTAACGGAGGCGCCCAAAGGTTCCCTCAGCCTGGTTGGCAATCAGGTGGTGAGTGTAAGTGCACAAGGGAGCTTGACTGTGAGACAGACATGTCGAGCAGGGACGAAAGTCGGGACTAGTGATCCGGCACCTACTTGTGGATGTGGTGTCGCTCAACGGATAAAAGGTACCCCGGGGATAACAGGCTGATCTTCCCCAAGAGTCCATATCGACGGGATGGTTTGGCACCTCGATGTCGGCTCGTCGCATCCTGGGGCTGGAGTAGGTCCCAAGGGTTGGGCTGTTCGCCCATTAAAGCGGCACGCGAGCTGGGTTCAGAACGTCGTGAGACAGTTCGGTCTCTATCCGCCGCGCGCGTTGAAACTTGAAGAAAGCTGTCCCTAGTACGAGAGGACCGGGACGGACGTACCTCTAGTGTGCCAGTTATCCCGCCAGGGGTATCGCTGGTTGGCTACGTACGGAAGGGATAACCGCTGAAAGCATCTAAGCGGGAAGCCTGTTTTAAGATGAGGTTTCGTTAAGGTCCCCTAAAGACGATAGGGTAGATAGGCCAGACCTGGAAGCACTGTAAGGTGTGAAGGCTACTGGTACTAATTGACCACAACAAACACCAACACACATTCGTGTACTGGCAAAACAACAAGAGAAGAAGAAACAGTCACTGTCGTGACCGCGTCCACTATGCAGTATCTGACACAACACCCAGAGCAAAAGGGCACCCAAAAAGGGTATTTTTGCTTCGTATGTTTGTCGGTGGTCAATAGCTGCAGGGAAACGCCCGGTCCCATTCCGAACCCGGAAGCTAAGCCTGCACACGCTGATGGTACTGCAACCGGGAGGTTGTGGGAGAGTAAGTCACCGCCGACACCAAACAACAAAAACATAACTAAATACACCAACACTAAGAAGGGGACGGTTAGACACCGTCTCCTTCTTTTTGTGTTTTGCTATTCTCCTCACCATGGACCAAAAGCAAATTTCTTATGTGGCGGACCAGGTCGAGCAAGGAATTCTTGGCCTCGAAGGCGTCGATAAGCTGCTGGCTTACTTGGACAGCCTGCATCCGGATGATTTGGCCGGCGTGGATTTCCTGGTTGACCGCATGTTTGAGGAGGAGCGTAACCAAATATGGGAGCTCACGGAAACGCTAAAGGAGTTTCTCGCGGATCTAAAGGAATGCCAGAAGTAGTGCAGACGCTTGACGAAGCAACCAACAGCCTTGTAAACCCCTCAGGTTTGAATCTGACTGACCCCGACGATTCACGGGCGTATGCCGACCAGGTGTGGCAGGCGGGTGTGCTTTTGAATGTGGCAATTGATGAGCCTCAACACCTGACCAGCGAAGGCGTCAAGTCAATAGAGCCTTGCGACGTCTTTCCGGTCGCGCAACGGGCGCTAGAAGAGGTTCTGCTACAGTTGCCGCTGGTTAATGATCCGGTTGGGTCCGTGGTCTGGTGCGCGGGGCGCTTGGCCCAGGAACTACCTCCGGCCGCCCAATTGGCCCAGGTTGACGGGCTGCGCTTAGCCGAGTGGCTCTTGGGCGTTCTTGAGTCGCCGTATGCGGAGCAGGTTGATATCGACCCCGTACAGTACGCGGAGGCTTTAGGACCTGAAGGCCTCAAAGAGCTGCGCGAGCGTGCGCAGGGTGAGTATGTCGGTCGTCGGTTAGCGGTGCTTTCCGGTTCTGTCGAGGAGGTATTTCGTACCCACACGGACGGATACGAGCAGCTCATTAGCGGGCTTTCGGAGATCGGCCGGTTCGACCTTGCTTACGCGTACTCGGAAGACGCGATGCGAATCCTCCCCGCTGAGGAAACGTTCAACATTGCTGGTGGTTGGGCCGCGATTACCGACGTCCACTTTCCTCACCGCAGCCCTTACGTCAATGAGCGAGTATTCGACGCGTTTCCATGGCTTTCGACAGCGGAAGGTCTTTTTGCGGCGGTGGGGGATAGCGCAGTGGAGCACATCGAGGCTCGGCTGCGCGATAAGCCCTGGGATCTTGCAATGTTTCAGTATCAGTGCTTACGCGATCCGCAACGAGCATGGGCGACAGCCTCGGACGCCGGGCTCCAACGCAATGTGGCAGAACTACTTCTTCCGCACCTGCCGGACCAGACCGTTCCCGTTCTCATGCAACTCATTGAGGACAAGCTGGAAACACAAGATGTCTATGGTCGCGACCAAGCGTATGAGTTGCTCGGGAAAGTTCAGAAAGCAGCTGAGCCGGCTTTATTTGAGGACTTTTTAGATCGCCTACAGCGGAAGTTTGCTGACTGCCCTGAAATTCGCAACCAGCTTGCCGACGCCGCCCAACCCTAAACCTTTGCTTTTACCCCCGCTGCCGGTTGTGGTGTGACTCTGGGGATCCCTGCAGATTTAGGGCACCCTTTTCGAACACAAACACCCCCACAGGGGTCACATGTCCACCAGTCGGGATACTATGAAGGCACTCGTTAGAAAACATATACGAACTCTGTTCTTCTCTTCTGGAGTGTCCTGCTTATGACTGCCACACTTGCCCCGCCCGAACCAGATACCACCCTCGACTACCCAGACACCCTCCTCATAGGTGACCACCCCGACACCGAGGCCCTAGACGATGGTGATGTGCCGGAAGCGTTCTACACCACCAACGCACCCGGCAACCACATCGGCAAAGCCGGCACCTACACACGCAAAACCTCCTGGTTCCTCTACCGCGCCATCCTCCCCCAACTAGACGACGACGTCGACCTGAGCCTCACCAGCCTCGCCAAAGACCTCGGCATCTCCTACCACAAGCTCCTAGGCTTCCTGCGCGCTCACTTCCGCATGCGCCAACTACCCCTCGTTACGCAAGTCCAAGGCCAGCACTGGATACTCGACCTGACCAAACTGCGCATCATCGACCGCGAACTCACCCGCCTAGACAACAATCCAGATCACCTCGAAGCCATCGACGCCGCACTCGCAGACTTCCTCACCCCCACCACACCCAACCAAACCGTCCCCACCGACGCCGACCTTCGCCGCTTCATCCGCACCTTCATCGACACCCACCTGCGCCCCGAAGACAAAGAACAACAACCCGAACCACGACTGCGCATCAACTACAACCCCGATAACACCACCACACTAACGCTAACCTGCGATAGCGCCACTGAGGTTACCCTCGTTTAGTGGACACCCTATTTGTACGGATCTTGTGTCCGTAGGAGAGGATGTTCATTGTGAGTCAACAGCGCAAGAAGTACACGCCGGAGTACCGGCGTGAAGCCGCGAACTTGGTAATCGAGTCAGAGCGCCCGATCGCTCATGTGGCTAAGGAGATTGGCGTCTCCGCCGGGCTTTTAGGCCGGTGGGTCAAACTCGAGCGTGAACGCCGAGGGGCCTCGGATGGGATGAGTGAGGCGGATCTTCGTGCTGAGAATGCTCGTCTGCGCCGTGAGTTGGCGGAAGCCAAGATGGATAATGAGTTTTTGTCAAAAGCGACAGCCTTCTTCGCCGCGAAGCAACGCGAGCAGAAAAGTTCGAATTGATGCAGCAGGAGAAGGCAAACTACAGCATCAAACGCATGGCACGGCTATTAAAAGTGTCTCGGTCTGGATACTACAAATGGGCTGATACGCAGCAGAAACGACTATCCGGAAAAGATAATCGTGCAACATTTTACGATGACGTTGACCGAAAGATTCATCAGATTTGGAAAGACTCCGATGAGGTTTATGGTGCTCCCCGGATCACCGCAGAACTTACCGAGCGTTACCGGATCACCCTGAATCGCAAGACTGTGGCTAAGCGGATGCGCATGATGGGCATTGAAGGGATTTCACCGCGTGCCTTTGTCCCGGTGACAACGATTCAATCCAAGCGTAAGTCAGCTCTTCCTGACCTGGTCAAGCGCGTGTTTGATACTGGTGAGCTCAACCGAGTGTGGATGTCGGATATTACCTACCTACGCACCAGCGAGGGATGGTTGTACTTGTGTGCGGTCCGCGACGGCCATTCCCGCAGGGTGCTGGGCTGGGCGATGGATAGCGTTCAAGATACATGCCTGGTCGAACGGGCCCTGCGGATGGCATATACACTGCGCGGTGACGTTCCTGATGGGCTGGTGTTCCACGCTGACCGCGGAACGCAATTTACCAGCGAGAAGCTCTGGGAAGTCTGCCATAACCTGGGCATTGCTCAGTCTGTGGGGCGTACTGGTGTGTGCTTTGATAACGCGATGGCTGAGTCGTTCTGGTCGACGCTTAAAACCGAGTTCTACGACCGCAAGCGCTGGCCTACCCGTGATGCCGCGCGCAAGGCCGTTGCCTACTGGATGGAAGTCGTTTACAACCGTCGGCGCCGGCACTCTGCACTAGGAATGGTCAGTCCCGTCGACTTCGAAAACCACATTGGTCTAACCACCAGTAGAAAAGAAATAGCTGCCTAAGCACTAGGTAGCCCCACTACGTGTCCACGATTTGCGGGCAACCCCAAGTGCTCTAGGTGGGTGGCGCGGCAGTTTTGCAGTTCGTTCCAGATTTCGGCGGCCTGGTGGTCGTTGATGGTGATCTCGCCGAGGTAGGCGCGTGCTTCGTGGCGGATGTGCTTTGTGGGCGCGGTGGTGTCGATGTAGGCGTAGTCGACGACGAAGCCGTGGTTCTTTTTGCTCCACCATTCGAAGGCGTCCATGTGGAGCTGTTGCTGTGGGGTGTAGAAGGTGGTGGTTTGGGTTGCCATGTCTGGCGTTCCTTTCGGTTGGTGTCGAGTGGTGCCGCGTGTGTGGTGGAAGATGTCTCTTCCGTGCGGCGCACCTTTAGTTTAACATATGTCCAGACATATGTTAGGACATATGCTTTAGCGTATGTTAAAGCATATGTCAGGAGGGGCGGTGCGATTTATAGTCTATAAGCTGCGCCTATGCGAATGCTTGGCGAAGTTGATCTGTGGCCGCGAGAGCCCAGAAAGTCACCGTTGCTAGGGCGATAATGGCGGCAATAGCGGGGAAAGAAAAGCCTGCCACCATAAACCACGGGGTGGGGAATACCCATAGTGCAATGATGACCCCCAGGCCGATAAGCGCGGTCGGTTTGCGCTCGCCAGGCTCGCTAAAGGCGAGGACGATCAGGGCCAGAAAAGCGGCGACGACAAACAGGGCGAGGGCGTATTGCAAGACCATGGCAGGTTCCTTTCGGCTGAAATTTCGAGGACGGTTCTGATTGTATCGGTGGGGTGTGCACACCCCAGGCGGGCTAGATTGGGCCTGACCCCCGGAAAGTAGACACGTCGGGGGTTAGGCCCCACTTGCCGACCAGTGGAATATGGGCAAGCCGCAGACCCTTCGCGACTTGTTCGAGTCGGCGCTCGTCACAACAAGCCTCGTTTCGGCACATATCGAAACGTTTACCGACTTGGGCGACCGGTGCGAAGAAGAGCTCGAACGCCACGACAAGGGCTGACGAAGGCAGAAAGACACCAGGCACGCAGGACGTTCAACGTCCCTCGCCGCGCCCCCGACCTCCGCAACGCACCCCGCCTCGACCCGCACCCCGCTTCCGTGTCGGTGGGCGCTCCGGCAAACGTGTCGGACTCCGAAGCGTGAGGACGTGCCCGAAACGGCACCCGGGCCGAATAACGCAACGATGCCCGAAGCGAACCCCACCGGACACCGAGACGAGTCTCGGGGCGGGAGCGCTGTGTCGCGGACAGGTAGGCGGAAGGTTCGGGCATAGTATTCCCCGTCGAGTACAGCGCCTTCACCCATGTCCACGCCGTCCAGGCCGAAGGGGTCCAGGTCGGCGGGTTCGAGCAGCCTGGAGGCGGGTTTGCCGACTTCGAGCTTGTCCTTGAGGGGATTGGGTTTCGCGCCGGCGCGGACGCGTCTGCCGCCGCAGTTGGTACCGTCCTTGGCCGCGAGCCCACCTCCTTCCTGGGTTTGATAGGTCAGTCCGGGGTTTGATTCGGGACTTTTGTGCGCGGAGGGCCTAGCCCGCCAGCCCATAGCCTAGGCACTAGAGATTTCATGCCCCCTGCGGGGTCTGTAGGCCCCGCAGAGCGTCGAACAGAAGAAAAACGACTCAAACCGCCACCGAGAACCTAAGGCGCTCAGAATCGCTTGCAACGCGTTTTACGCTGCGGAAATGATTAGAGGCATCAACTTTAAGCAGTGCTAAAACACTCACTGAACAGCTACTTGAGTTTTGTAAGCGAGGTGATCGGAGTAACCAATCTGCTGCACTTGACAGGAGTGGGCTGTTATTCCTTGTGTTACGAAGATATGGTCGATGGGTGATCTTAAAAGGTTGGGCGCACCAGCTGGCCAAGTACCAGTGGGGGTGGTTGAACAGAGCTCTTGCGAATCAATAAGCCTGCCTCTAGTGGCAAGAGGACCGTGGCGAAGAGTGGCGTTAAAGTCGCCCGCGATTATAAGCGGTTTTTGTATCGAGTTACCAAACTCAACGACACGATTGATGTCATCCCGCCACTGATTCATAAGTCTAGGCAACGGTGGTGCTGTATGTAGCCCTAGAATCACAGGAAGCCGAGCATCGTCAAACTCGATGGCAACTGTTCCGAATGATGTTACCGGGCCTCGTGTAAAGTGCGCTGCTCCAAGCCTTTTATTTACTACAACTGACGTGGGGGCGATTTGCCCTGTATAAGTGTTCGGAAGACCATCATTACGAGTTTCAAAGAGCTGCCCGTCATATTTTGACGTTTCTATCGCTTCACGAAGCTCATAGCCGGACGTTTCGGGCAAAACAATGATGTCGGGATCCCATGTACTGACAAGTTGTTGGAAATCGCTGGCGGTCAGCATTGATCCCGTATTAAACGTAACGACCGTCAGGTTCCCCTCTGTAACGGTGGAATGTTGTTGGCCGCTGACCTGATGTGGGATACCATTCGGAGCGAACAAAAATCCTGCTCCCGCGACAATCCACACTAAACAAGAAGTTAGGGCAAGTCTTGACCATCGCCTCCGCCAACCGACACCGGTAGCACACCCGCCAAGGAGTAGTATCACCAGCCCCAGTGCTTGCGGGAAAGCTAGCACCTGAGCGAAGGGAGGGTAGACGCTCAACGATCTGGCAACCCCAAACTGTGGGAATAGCCCCACAATACAGGAAAAGCAGCCCAACACAATCCCGCAAACAAACATAGCCTTACGCCAGAGTAATCCTTTAGAACCACTCTGGTGCAAGGCTTCCCAATTGTCACGGCTCATTGGACTCTGGTCAGCTACCGTAACGTCACCAACCGGTTGTTGCGTGCAAGCCATTCACAACGGTTGGAGGCGCTATCATAGGTGCGATAGCTTTGACCAACTGATCGACCAGTTGCGTTGTTAGCGAGATCCATCTCCTTATCACGGCCAGAAGATTCAGCTTCATGGCGATCACCGAACCCCTGAGCTTCTCCCACGCCCATGTCGATGGTCATTCTGGCACTCCAATAGCAGTGGCGGTAAGCGTCACCCTTACCCTGATACAGAGAATCCCTGCCGAACTTGGCCTGGGATCTTGCAAGTGCATCATCTGCTGCCGATTTAGCGGATGCGCATTTACCCATGTTCCAGGGTTGCGCGCAGAACCTAGCTTCTGCACCGTTCAGCCCACCAGGATAGTATCCGTAAGTGGTGAACTCATCCGGTCGGACAGGTTGCGACTCGCCGACGTCAAGAGCGTCAAGGCTGAACCTCTGAAGCTGGTCTGTGGTCAAGTAGTAACTTGCTGAAGTGGGTTGCGTGTTAGCATCTTGTGTTTCTTCAGCCCATGCTGGTGTTGTGCCGAGGCCGAACGTGAGAGCCAAGGCGGTGATGACAATCGGAGTTCGGAGCGTGCGTTTTAACGTAGGATCTTTTGCTTGAGATTGCACCATGACAAAACCGTAACACAGTATCTGCCAGATCGCACCCCTATTGACAATGTGTGGTGAGCCACACTTTGCTAATGCGTGTAGACGCGTGGGGCTTGCCGCCACCGGTCACCATCCACCGCGGACTGCCTAGAGTAGCAGGGCTTACACAACGCTCTAAGGTTGCTCTCATCATGCGTACCACCCTTCGAGAGTGGTTGGATGTGATGCACCTCGGCCGATGGCGTGACCCGCCCTGCTTTCTGGCAGTCCTCACACAACGGGTGGGCCGCGAGATACCGCTTGCGTACCTGCTTCCACGCCTTGTCGTAGCGGCGGTTAATCTTTGGGTCGCGCTGGTACTTGCGATAGCGTGCAGTCTCAACTTTCGCGTGCACCGAGCAGTAGCGCTCGTGGGTGAGCTGCGGGCAGCCGGGATACCGGCACGGCTTTGCTGGACACTTCGACATTGTTCACCACCCTTCGCATGCATGGCAAAGCCCTCAACAGAATCCTACTGGGGGCTTGACCTGATTACCGACTGCTTACCACAGTAGAGGGTGCAAGCGTCGAAATTATCCGCTCTTTGCGATACCCGCAAACGCGTGGGTTCATCCGTAGAGTGCGGAGGCGAGTCTGCGTACCGCGCGAGACTTCTTGGCGTGAGCGGTGGTGCGCTCCACAAAGAACCGGTCAGCCACCGCCCGCAACCGATCCTCTTGGGAGACATCGTCGGCAGCGAAAAAGAACGTGTCCAACACGAACCTGTCATCCTCGCCCAATGTGCCCCATGAGGACAGGAACCAGTCCATGTACTCCCGTGCCTGGGCGTAGCGCTGCTGGTAGGCATCCACCCGGTCCGTGCCAGCGGCGATGCGGTCTTCACCAGCCTTGGGGTTTCGCACCGGCGGCATCCCTTCCGGGGCGGGGATGTTGAACCAGTAGAGTTTCTCGGCTTTGTCCTTGATGGCCTGGTCGGTGGTCTGAAGGATGTGCTGCATGGCCACGTAGTCCTCCAATGCGGCCACCGTCGCACGATAGGTGTCAATGTATTTGCTCATCACGTGCATGAGGGTTACTTCCTTTCGGGGTTGAGGGTGGTGGCCACGGCCTGGATCAGCGCGGCCTGCGTGGTGTTCTTCGCTTCCAGGGCTGCCAGGACTTGCTCGTCGATGGTGCCGGCGGTGGCGAGGTGGGTGATGGTGACGGGTTGGGTTTGGCCTTGCCGGTGCAGCCGAGCGTTCGTCTGCTGGTAAAGATCCAAGCTCCAGGTGAGCGAAAACCAGACCAGCAGGTGCCCACCGGATTGGAGGTTCAAGTCGTGCCCCGCGCTGGCGGGGTGGATCAACGCCAGTGGAATGTCGCCGGCGTTCCACGCGGTGAAGTCGTCGGAGGTGGTCAACATACGTCCCTGCTGGAAGCGCTGACAGATTCGCTGGGCGTCGTGTTTGTGCCGGTACGCCACCAGAAGCGGCTGCCCGTTCGCAGCCTCAACAAGGTCCTCCAAAGCGTCGAGCTTGCGGGCGTGAACCTCCACGCTCTCCCCGGCGTCGTCATAAACCGCGCCGGAGGCCAACTGCATGAGCTTGCCCGAGAGGGCTGCGGCGTTGACGGCATCCACCACCTGCCCGTCCAGGTCGAGCACCATGTCACGCACCATCTGGTCGTACACCCGTCGCTCGGCCGGGGCCAGGTCCACCTCCTGGGTGGTGACCGTCAGCTCTGGCAAATCCAGGTAGTCGGTGGTGCGCATGGACAGGGTGATGTCGGCGATCGCGGCGTAGATTTCCTCCTCCGCACCCTCGCGGGGTTTGTAAGAGAACACCTGCATGCCATTACGCCGATCCGGGGTAAAACAACGTTCCCGGTAGCGGGTGATGTACGGGAGTCGGTAGGCGCTGCGGGTTTTCGAGGCGGTAAGCGTGACGCAGAACGTGACGGTTAGCGGTTCGGGTCTCGCCCCGAGGTTCCCGTAGCGAGGTCCGCTTCGGGGTTCCCGTAGCGAGGTTCGGTACGAGTTCCGTAGCGAGGCGCGTTGAGGGGTCCGGTTCGGAAGTCGCGGCGGGGCTCGATACGAGGTTTCCGTTGCGGGGTGCGCTTCGGGGTTCCGAGGCGGTGGGCGTGGCGCGAGAGGCGGTTCAGATCTTTCGGGACGAGGGCCGGAACGGGTCTGTAAAACGCGGTAGTCGTTGCCCAAGGAAGGAGACTTCCTCGGGGCGGGGTGCGTTGCGGGGTTCGGTGCGGTTGTCGAGGCGGAAGACGGGGCGAGGGTCGGTACGGGTTTCCGTGGCGGGGTGCGTGGCGGGGTGTGTAAGGAAGCGATGGAAAACGTGTAAGCCGCCGTGTAAGCGGCGGCGGAGTTAGAGGTCGGGGAGTTTACTGAACGTCCCGAAGTCTCGGAGGGGCCTGACCCCCGACGTGTCTACTTTCCGGGGGTCAGGCCCACCTCAAAAGGCTGCCACTCGCCCCAATTCGATATCCACTCCCCTCTACGAATGTACGGATGCGTAACGGTGCTCCATGTACAAGTGGAACTAATGCTTACGAAAATGAATTAGGTCACAAAAGCGTGACCAGTGTTTATGCAGATGATGTTTATGCAGATGAATGATCATTGTTAGCAAATAGTTATTGACTACATTTTTCATTAGCCGTAGGTTTGAGGTAAGCCGGTGACGAGCCGGGCATCTTGGAAATCTGGAAAAGAGGTCATCATGTTAAAAAAGGGGCTGACGTGCGTGAGCGCCACGGCATTGTTTGCACTGAGTTCGACATTTTCAGTGCAGGCTTCCGCAGATGAGGTAAACAAATACGTTCCCGTAGAGGGGAGCGATGTGTCAGTGATTGGAGCTAACACCGATTCCAGTGGTGGCGAAACAGAGGCGCAACTGAAGGCGGGGGATAGCTTTCGCATTGAGGGGCCAGCCGGAACCAAAGTAAACCTGCTGGGCGATTCCAACTTCCTTGAAGTAGTAAAACCTGGCGGTGAAGTGGGGCTCTACGCAGTCGCACCAGCTGGCCTTGAATTTGAGGTCGAAGACACTGTGGTGACGGTCGTTGATCTTCCCTCCAACCAAGTTGCGGAGCGTGCAGCCGCCGAAAGTAATGATGAACCAATCAGGGCTGCTTTTGGACTGTCCCTAATCGACCGTGTGGACATTGTAAAACAGCCCGAAGGTACGCGATACAAGGTCTTTCCTACGGTCTTGGGAAGGGCAATGCGGTCACCAATCCCTGAAACTACAGGTTGGAATGAAGCAAAATCCAAGGGGGTTGCGGATACCGGAAGCCTCCACAACCAGTTTGTGTGTCACCCGCTATCTCAAGTCGCCCGAGTTAAGTCTAGTTGGAACTTGGAGGATTGGCGCCCGGATGTTGGACTTCCTAGAACAATAGCCGCACGATGCAATCCGGGTGGGGGAGACGACTAACCACACAAACTCGCGCTAAAACAGCAAACATGTATTGAGGAGGACGGCATTGAGGCGTAAACAGAAAAGTGCAGCCTACTGGTGGAGCGTTACTGTCGTTGTAGTGCTGTTCATCGCAACGCTTGTAATCAATTATCTAGCAGGCCTAAGTGCTGATGAATCATACTTTGGAGCACATTGGTGGCATCGTCTGGCGTGGGTTACGCCACTGTTGTTCTTGGCTTCTTTGATTTGGGCCTGGTTCGAGCACAGAAAGGTGCGTCGGTATCCGCATTGACCCCAGCGTTTAGTTTATGGGCTTAAGGGACATTTCGTGTGGATTTGCGGCGTGTCGCGTTAAGGGACATTTCGTGTGGATTTAGGAGCGTCCGGCCCATCCTTTTCTTATGCCTAAGCTGGGGTTCCATTCGTTGTCGATGCCGGTGTCGTATGTGGCAGGTCGCCCGTCGGGGTGGCCGCGTCGTTTACGTTCTTCTTGTGCCCAGGCTGCGCGTGCGGCTTTTTCTCCTTGGCGTCCGAAGTCTTGTTGTTTGGCTAACTCCAGTGGCGCTACCGGGTCTTCGGTGTGGGTGTAGAGCCACCAGTCCATGGTGATGCGCTGATGCTCATCGAACATGCCACGATGGTTTCCTGCTAAGTCTTTGAGCTGTTTGTTGATGCCGCCTTCCAGCAGGTTTGTGGTGGCTTTTAAGTCCTGTGTGACACCTTCAGGCGGGTCAAGGAAGGTAAATAGGTGTCCTGCGTGGATGAGTTTTTCTAGCCGTTTTAGAGCCCTGCGGGCGTTGCGGTGGGTGTACCACCATTTCTGGTTGGGGCTGACCCATTTCGGTACTTGGCCTGCCGGTATAGCACTGCGGTAGGTGCGCTGTTTAAGCCAATCAGCAAAGGTGATGCGGGTGTGGTGGACTGCAGCAGTAAACCGCGCAGCATCTTCACGGTTGTGTACCTGGACGAGCATGTAGCCCAGTTTCCGGATTGCTTTATGGGCTGGGTGAATCGGGTTGCGGCTGATATCAGCGAAAGTGTTGCGCTGGACGTGGGCCTGACCCCCGGAAAGTAGACACGTCGGGGGTTAGCTATGCTGCTTGGGTCAGTGTAGCTGATGTGAGTGCTTCGAAGGTATCGGGGGCTAGAAGTTTGCACCAGGAGTGCCGTCTGCGGGTGTTGTAGCGCATGCACCATCGAAAGACTTCTTGGCGACAGCTGATTGGGCTGTCAAAGACTTTCCGATCACGCAGGACTTCACGCTTTAAGGTGGCGTTAAATGATTCTGCCAGGGCATTATCAGCACTCGTTCCCACTGCTCCCATGGATTGGCGCACGCCAAGCTGGGCACAGTGGTCTTGAAAAGCCTGTGAGGTGTACACGCTGCCGTGATCAGAATGGAAAATAGCCCCGTCAAGACTGCCACGCACACCGTGTGCGTGGGCTAGAGCATCAATGACCAACGAGACACGCATGTGGTCTGCGAGTGCATAACCTGCAAGTTTTCGTGAATAGGTGTCAATGACCGTGGCAAGGTACATGTTCTTACCGCCCTTACACGGCAGGTAGGTGATGTCGCCTACATAGACGCGGTTCGGCTCGTCAGCTGTGAATGTACGGCCTACTAGATCTGGCATGACACGGTGACCAGGCTTGCGCCTAGTAGTGACACATCGGCGGCGCTTAGTAAAGCCTTTCAGCCCCATGGATTTCATGATGCGTGCGACCTTCTTGTGATTGATCGGAGGAAAGTCCTTATCGTCGTTGAGGCTTGCAGCGATGCGTTTAGCACCATAAAGCCCGTGCTCATCATCGAAGATGGTCTTGATTTTTGCACCAATAAGAGCATCAGAGCATATCTTTAACCTGCGGTCTTCGCGGGTATTGACCCATTTGTAGAACGAGGAGCGATTGAGCTTTAACACGTGGCACATCCGCTTGACCGAGTACTCGGTTCGGTGGTCATAGACAAACTGGAAGCGGATTACCAGCGTGTCTCTTCGGCAAAATATTTCGCGGCCTTGCGTAGGATGTCGCGTTCTTCGCGCAGCTTTGCGTTTTCTTTTTCTAGCTGGCGAATCCGTTCAGAATCAGTCGTCGCCTGGGCCTTGTCGCGCATGGTCTTCGTGCGGGCACGTTTGCCGGTGCCGTACTGCTGAAGCCAGGAGAAAAGCGAGGAACGATTGACTCCAAGCTCTGCTGAAGCCGCGTGAAGTGAGAGGTCCTCATTGTTTTCATAGAGGGCCACAGCATCACGTTTGAACTGTTCGGAGTACCTAGGCATGGTGGTAGATTACCTTTCTTCCCAACCCAACCGGGCTGGATATCAGGTGTCCACCAAACAGGGGTCAGGTCCGTCGCGGGTGGTTATCCTTCCCAGCCGGTTTGTTGAGCCCAGGAGGAGATGAGTTGGTCGGCGATGGAGGCTCCATGCTTGCTGCGGATTTTTTGCATGGCTTTGAGAGTGTCTTTGGGGATGTAGACGGTGGTGGTGCGGGTGAGCTCGTCGGTGTTATAGGTCGCGTCTGCGGGCTGGTAGTCCGCACCATGGTCGGTGATTAGCTCCCAGGCTTCTAGAAGTTGGCGGTAGATAGGGGTGCTGGTTTCTGCCCAGTTTCTGCGTAGTTCTTTGTAGATGGAGTAGGGCAGGTTGACGGTGGTGCGGTGGGGCTTTTCTTTCTTGGTGGCCTTTGTGACCTTGGTGGTATTAAGTCCGGTGTCTTTGGTGAGGGTGGGTTTTCCTTGGGCGTCGGTTTGCTTCTTTTTCGGGCGTGCCAGTCCTGGGGTGTCGTTCATGGTTGCTCCTTTTTAAGGTGTGGTTAGTTGGTGATTTGGGCGATGATTTTGTCAAAGATTGCGGGATAGCCGTGTAGTTCTTTGGCGCTGTTGCGGGGCCAGTGTCCGAATTGGCGGTCGAAGTAGGCGCGGGATTCTACGCCGGGCCAAATGACTGGGATTCCTTCGTCTTCAAGGACTTTCCGGGCGCGGTCGGCAGTGCTTTTGCGCTTGTCCCAGATGGTGGGCAGTACGGCGTAGTGTTTGCCTTCTGGAATGACGTCGATGATTTTCCAGGTTTGTGCCATATCCGTGTGGGTGCCGGTGGTGGGAATGACGACGAAGTCTGAGTTTTCGATGATGAGTTCAGACATGCTGTGATTGCTGGGTGGGCCGTCGATGATGACAAGGTCGTCGCTGTATTTTTTTACCTTGCGCGCGAGGATTCCTCGGTTGACGGCTTCGACTTCGACGTCAACGTGGGGGGCGTTGGGGTTTTCTTCGAAGGCGTCGTTGGCGTATTCGATCCATTCGGAGGCGGTGCCTTGTTCGGCGTCGGCGTCGAGGACGTGGACGGTGTATCCACGGTAGGCGGCGACGGCGGCGAGGTTGATTGCGCTGGTGGTTTTTCCGGTTCCGCCTTTGGCGTTGAGGCAGGAAATTACGGGCATGGCTGCTCCTTTTAGGTGTCGAGTGTTGTGTTCTCAAAGTGTCCTTTGAGCTGTGGGTTTCATATTAGCATATGTTCTGCCATATGTTAAGCCATATGCTTAAACATATGTCTTGGCATATGTTTAATTGGGAGCTTTGATTTTACGTCTCACGTGGGAGTTTGTTGCTTTTTTCGGCTACGTTTTCTACGATCAATCGTGTCGAGTGTTTAACTGATTCCTTTCGGTTATTCCGACGTCTCGGGGATGCCCGAGACAAGCTCCCGGGGATGCCTGGGAGCTTTTTTATGTCCAAAGCAAGTAATTGTTTGTCCTATTTTTCGCTCCGGTTGCGGGCGCGCTGTAAGGCGGTATGGTTTTGCACGCGTGGGGATTGAGGGTGTGAAGGGCCTGGCCCCCGGAAAGTAGACACGTCGGGGGTTAGCTATGCTGCTTGGGTCAGTGTAGCTGAATTAAGCGCCTCGAAGTCATCGGGGGCTAGAAGGTTGCACCAGGAGTGCCGTCTGCGCGTGTTGTAGCGCATGCACCATCGGAAGACTTCCTGGCGGCAGCTGATTGGACTTTCAAAGAGTTTCCTATCACGCAGTACTTCACGCTTTAAGGTGGCGTTAAAGGATTCTGCTAGGGCATTATCGGCACTCGTTCCCACTGCTCCCATGGATTGACGCACACCAAGCTGAGCGCAGTGGTCCCTAAATGCCTGTGAGGTGTACACACTGCCGTGATCGGAATGGAAAATTGCCCCTTTAAGGCTTCCGCGGACCTTTCTGGCATGAGACAAAGCTTCGATAACCAGCGATACCCGCATGTGATCGGCGAGTGCATGACCGACAAGTTTGCGAGAGTAGACGTCGATGACCGTGGCAAGGTACATGTTTTTGCCACCCTTACACGGCAGGTACGTAATGTCGCCAACATAGACGTGGTTTGGCCTGTCAGCGGTGAATTTGCGGCCCACTAAATCTGGCATGACGCGGTGACCAGGCTTACGCCTGGTAGTGACACATCGGCGGCGCTTGGTAAAGCCTTTAAGCCCCATGGATTTCATGATGCGTGCGACCTTCTTGTGATTGATCGGGCCGAAATCCGTATCACTGTTGAGGCTCGCAGCGATGCGTTTAGCACCATAAAGCCCGTGCTCATCATCAAAAGTGGTCTTGATTTTTGCACCAATAAGGGCATCGGAACACATCTTTAACCTGCGTTTTTCGCGGGTTTGCACCCACTTATAAAACGAGGAGCGATTGAGCTTTAACACGTGGCACATCCGCTTAACCGAGTACTCGGTTCGGTGGTCATAGACAAACTGGAAGCGGATTACCAGCGTGTCTCTTCGGCAAAATATTTCGCGGCCTTGCGCAGGATGTCGCGTTCTTCACGCAGCTTTGCGTTTTCGTTTTCTAGCTGGCGGATCCGCTCAGAATCAGTCGTCGCCTGAGCTTTATCACGCATGTTTTTCGAGTGGGCACGTTTGCCGGTGCCGTACTGCTTAAGCCAGGAATAAAGTGAAGAACGATTGATTCCTAGCTCTGCTGAAGCCGTGTGAAGTGAGAGGTCCTCATTGTTTTCGTAGAGGGCTACAGCATCACGTTTGAACTGTTCGGAGTACCTAGGCATGGTGGTAGATTACCTTTCTTCCCAACCCAACCGGGCTGGATATCAGGTGTCTACCTAACGGGGGCCAGGTCCGAATCCCACTGTCGTGGGTTTGATGAGGTAGTCGATGTTGCGGAAGCTTTGGCATCGGCGTGCGTTGTGCTCCGTACGTTGTTTCAAAAACGGGTTTCATCAAACGGAACAAAACCTGGGACACTTCATATCCCACCCCAGGCCTAATGACTTGGGTGCAGCGGCAACGCTCATCCGATTTAGGCAGAGTCGTTGCAGGATCCAGTGGGTCACCTGGTCCGTGGTCTTTGAATTGTCGGGCGCGCAGGCAAGGCCAGCACGGAAGATCTTCTGCAAGCAACGCTTGTTGGTGCACCGGTAGCGTGGAAGGCGCACATGAAGTTGTTGGGTGGCCGACGATGGGCAGATCGACCAGGCTGCGGATGACGTGGTCGCGGAATACTCCAGGCTGCCCGCAGGTAGGGCATTCATTGATCGGCTCGACGGGTTCGGCTTCAATAACAGTGACGTCACCGTTTTCTGTGGCACCGGTGATAGTAGTTCCTAGTTTTGCGGTGCGGCAGATGGTATCGACGATGACATTTCCGTTAGGCTGCACAGTAGGTCCTTAGTTTTGTACGGATGGATTAGATACCTTTTTCCTACAAAGCCAAGGACCCCAATATCTTGTGCCACGCCCGAACCCCCGGCGAACTAATCAATGCACTCTAAAACCGGAAGAGCCCTTTTAGTACTACTGGTGGATTTCGGTTTTGGTGGGGATTAACGCCGCCGGCTTCGGTTTTTCCGTTGAGGAGGTCGTTGACTACTTCCCGATGGTGAAATGGGTCGATGGTGAGGTAGAGAGGAACCAGTCACCTGGAAGAGATCGATCCAGTCGTTGGTGTGCAATCTGGGAGGTAGGGTCGCGGGGTCGATTCCTCGCGAGCGCAACCATGATTGTGTTTCTGAACGTGATGAAAACAACCCTGCCCTTCGGAGAATTTCCCCTATCCCGCGTCCCCGGGCAGTGAAAACGGTGTGCACCATCGCCTGAAAGGCTTTGCGCTGCTCTATCGGAATCTTCGGGTCACCCACCCGGCGGATCACTAAGATCCCCCCGTCAACGTTTGGCTGTGGCCGGAAAGCAGTCCTTGGTACCCGAGAACCCAGGTGAAATGTGAACCATGGGGACCACTGAGCCGTCATCATCGTGCTTGCGCCTACCCCGGCCCGGCGGCGAGCGACTTCCCACTGCATGAGGAGTACAGCGTCAGTCCATGCTGGCGCATGCAGCAACTTTCGAAGAATGGCAGTGGTGAGGTGAAAGGGAATGTTTCCCACAATGACGCAGGGAGTGGCGGGTAACCGGAAGTTAAGGAAATCATCATGGACCACTTCGACCGCCGCCGAGGAGGTTTCTTGTGTGATTTTGGCAGCTAGTTTTGCGTCCACTTCAACTGCCGTTATCGCCCTCCCCAAGTGGGCCATCGGGTGAGTGAGGGCACCGCTTCCTGGTCCGATCTCAATGATGGGGCCGGAGGTTTGTTTCACAAGGTCGATGATGGAGTTGATGATCTTGTGGTTGGTGAGAAAATTTTGGCCATGCTCGTGACGGCCGTGTCCGTATGCAGACATCAGGTGTGCTCCTTGGATTTGAAAGGGAGCCGGGCATGACAAATAGCCGCCCGGCTAAAGGACCGGAGCGGTTTTTAACCTACGGGGTAGGAAACCGCCTTAGCGGTTGGTGCGCAACCGCAAGAAAGCGGTACCTGAAATCAACATGGGTCTAATTATATCCATTTAAAGGGTTAAGGGTCAAAATGTGTGTCTGGCTCGGCGTGTCGCGGGGGTTAGATTTGGCCTTTTTGAATGCCGATTGAGTGGGTGTAGTCGGTGTCGATAGCGTTGTCGTAGAGGGCTGGGCGTCCTGTTTCGTGGTCGGCTTGGTTCTCGGTTTGGGTCAGGGTGGATACTTTGGCGAGTTGGCCCTGGCCCCAGTCGGACTGCCTGGCGATTCGTACTGGATCGTCAGGCAGTTCCGTTTTTAAGTAGAGCCACCAATCCAGCATGCGGCGTTGTCGTTCGCCTGATCTGCCGCGGTGGGTTCTGGCGAGCAGTTTGAGCTGGGCGTTGATGCCGCCTTCTAAGCTGTTGGTGGTGGATTTGATCCGCTCGGGCGCAAGGACTCCTGCTGGCGGGTTGAGGTAGACAAACAGCATCTCGGACCGCCAAAGATGGTTGAGGCTGTTGTAGGCCTTGCGCACGTTGTGGTGGGTCCACACGCGGGTCCATGCACCTGTTTTGGGGTCTTTGATCATGGTTTTCTCGTTCATCCATTCCCGGTAGATCGTTGAAAACTCGTGCAGTTGCACACCCCACGCGGCGGCTTCATCCAGTGTGGTGATCCGGGTCAGTTTCAGCGCAAGTCGGTAGATGGTGCGCCCGGCATCGGTGCGTGGGTTGGTGGTGGTGTAGCGGCGGACCACGCGTTGGGCGTGGACGAGGCAGCGTTGAATTTTCGTAGTCGGCCAGCACTTTTTGATTGCGCTGTATGCGCCTTGGCCGCCGTCGATGACGGCGATGAGTGGGGCTTCGATGCGTTCAAGCAGCAGTTGGTAGTCGCGGGTGGTTTCGTGTTTGCACCAGTGCCAGGCGATCACGTGGTCGATGGTCGCCGCGACGATCAGGCAGCCACCGGCGGTGTAGGTGCCATCGAGAAATACCTGGTCGTAGATCCGCTTGTGGTGGCCGGCGGTGGGGTCAGGCACATCAACGAGCCAGCACCACTTGAAGCGCCGCTTCATGGTGGCGCGGCTAACACCGTTTCGTTTGGCTAGGTCGTCGAGTGATATTGCGGTGGTGCAATGCTCGATGAACTGGGTGAACACTGCCGCGTTGGTGATGTCGTTTCGACGTTTGACGCTGGAGGCGCCGCATTGTTTGCAGCGCCATCTGGTGGTGCCTTTGCTGGTGGTGCCGTTGCGTTTCATTTCACCGCCGCAGTGGCAGCGTGGTTGGTTCTTCGACATTGCGACACCACACCACGCCGCGCATAGCACATCACGGCTGCCACACCGAGGATTTCCCGTCGGGGGCTAGATATATGCTTCCGGAGCATATACTTTCCGGAAACCTACAGGTCAATCCGTGAAAATCCGCGATTCCGGACACACTTTTTGACCCTTAACCCGGTTATGCCCTCGATCTTGATCGTGCCTATGAGCGCGGTCTGGCGCTTATGGTGGACGGGATCTTTTCCCGTCTCGCGCGAACCCGCTGAGCGTCGAATGAGGTCACGATTCGCTCGAGGTCAATGACGCTGTGCGGGAGTGAGAGAATCCGTCGATCAGTGCTGTCAGGCCGAAATCGAATTCCCGGTCGCGTTCAGGAACGCTCGCATTGCCGACCTCTGCGGTTTGCTCCTCCAGTACGACACCGACGGTGTATCGGCTGACCGCGATGAGCATGCTGATGGCTGTCTGTTCATCGAATCCCTGAGACACGAGAAGCCCGACTTGCTGACCGGAAGCCTCAGCTCCTTCGTCGGTGTCGTCGCCGGATGGTCTGCGGTGGTGCTCAGCGTGGAGACGCGCACCGTCACGGACCGCGTGTAGTGCGTGGCGGAAACTTCTTGCGTTTCGCAAGAGAAATGCGTCCCATTTCTCGTCGGACTCGGGGAAGGAAGCGTGATGCTCTCGGTCAAGCACGTCGCTCGCCAGCGCTGCGAGGAGTTCGGCCTTCGTGCGGAAGTGCCAGTAGAGGCCGGGCTGCTGTACCTGTAAGTGAGCCGCCAGCGCGCGAGTGGTGAAGCCATCGAGCCCAGTCTCGTCGAGCACCTGCCGGGCCCCGAGCAACACGGACGTGCGGTCGAGACGCTTCCGGTGGTGAGTCATAGTTGCACTTTATCATCGATAACTTTATCTTAGATAAAGTGACTGCTCGCTACTCTCATCTGACTGCTCGCTACTCTCATCGTGGAATCCTGACAGCCGTGCTCATCACGGCGACCCTCGATGCTGCAGGGCTGGGCCTCGTGATGCCGATCTTGCCTACCCTTCTCGACCAGGTCGGTGCCCCCGACGACATGATCCCACTGCACGTCGGACTACTGACAGCGCTCTATGCGATCATGCAGTTTCTTTGCGCCCCGATCCTTGGCCGACTCTCTGACCGTTTCGGACGCCGCCGCGTGCTTGTCGCCTCCCTCGCAGGCGCGACGATCGACTACCTCGTGCTCGCACTGACGGACACGCTGTGGGTCTTTTACCTCGCCCGCGCGGTTGCAGGCATTACCGGCGCCACGAACGCCGTCACCGCGACGGTGATCGCCGACATTACTCCGCCGGATCAGCGCGCAAAACGCTACGGGTGGCTCGGCGCATGCTACGGCGGTGGCATGATCGCGGGTCCCGCCATTGGCGGTCTTTTCGGCGGGGTCTCACCGCATCTGCCATTCCTCGTCGCCGCCGCGCTCGCCGGAATCACCCTCGTACTCAGCGCGAGTCTTCTGCGTGAGACGCGGCCACCGGGCAGCAACGGCTCGCACGCACAGCAACCCGGTACGGCGAAGCGAACCGCAGTGCCGGGGATGCTTAACCTTCTCGCAGTCTTCGGCATCGTGCAGTTCATCGGCCAAGCACCAGGCTCCACCTGGGTGCTCTTCACGCAGCAGCGCCTCGACTGGAACCCCGTCGAAGTCGGCGTTTCGCTATCCATCTTCGGAATGGTGCAAGTATTCGTGCAGGCGGCACTGACCGGACGCATCGTGTCCCGGATCGGCGAGACCCGGGCGATCCTCGTCGGTATCGCCGCAGACGCCATTGGGCTCATCGGCCTTGCCCTCATCGCCAGCACATGGGCGATGCTACCGATCCTCGCAGCGCTCGGACTCGGCAGCATCACGTTGCCCGCACTGCAGACGCTGCTCTCGAGACGCGCGCCCGAGCAGCAGCAGGGACGCCTGCAGGGAACACTTGCAAGCCTGAACAGCCTCACCTCGATCATCGGCCCGGTCACCTTCACCGGCATTTTCGCACTCACCCGAACGAATGCAGACGGCACCCTCTGGATCTGCGCCGCAGCGCTCTACGTTCTCTGCGCCCTCCTGATGATCCGTGAGACATGCGCCTCACGGCGATCTCGATAACCGCGCTAAGGTGCCATCCCGATGCGACGGGATCGCTCTGCCACCAGTCAAGTCTCCCGTAGCCGGTATGAGCTGACAAGCACGGATATGGTGACTCGCTCGGGCAGGTCGTCGTCCGAGACCTCTGCCGGGGTGATGTGCCGCGCACTCGGCGTCATTCCGAGCAGATCGCGAGCCGTTTGCGGTTCAATCTCTGCGATGTAGCCGACGTGTTGATCTCGCTCCTGTTCGAAGAACGGTGCCAGGGCGTCATGCAGGCGTTGCTCCTTGGAAACATCGATAGTCACCGAGTCGGGCACATCGCGGCGCAACTCGGCCAGGTGGTCGACCGTCGGACGCACCACGATCAGGCTGCCGTTCGGGCGGAGGACCCGGTGAAACTCGCCGGGGTTGCGCGGAGCGAACATGTTCAGCACAGCATCCACCGACTGGTCGGCCAACGGATACGGGCGGAACACGTCCCAGCTCGCTGCGGCTGCTCGCTCGTGGACGCGCGCAGCGACCCGCAGCGCACGCACCGAGGAGTCAAGCCCCAGGCCGCGAGCCCCGGTCACTTTGTCGAGCGCACCGGCGAGGTAGTAGCCGGTACCACAGCCAACATCGAGAACTATGCCATCACGAGGGATCGTATGAGACACCATCGTCGAGACGGCCCGGCGTATCGGCTCGTAGGCGCCGGTCGCGAGGAAACGTTCTCGAGCTTGGATCATCGGCGCATCATCCCCGCTGATCGCATTAGTCCCAGACAGTAGGCTGACGTAGCCGTGCCGAGCGATGTTGAAGGTGTGTCGCTGACGACAACGCAGTGCCCCCGGTGTCAGTTCGAGGCGACCGGCGCAGATCGGGCACCGGAGTGAGTCACGGATAGCGCTGAGGCCAGGTGCGGCCAGGGCTGACATGATGGTCTACCTCTCTTCGGTCGAACGACGGTGTCAAAGACGATCTCGGCCTTCTGGGGGCGAGACAACGACTCTCACACAGTCATCGGCGGTCTTGTGGGATCCGGAGTTGGAAAGTTGGTTGAAGTCTTAGGAGCCGTCTTGCACATTTACGGGTACAGGACTGCCTTACACGGGGTATCCGTAGCGAAGTAGCAAGATGATTCCGGACGCAATCGCGAAGACGAGAAACGTCAAAGCAATCCAGGGGCATGCCCAGCGGCTGGTCGCATACGTACCACGCTTCAGAGGTGGAAACATGGTGACGAGACCGGCGACTTGAACAACAGCGAGCACAAGGTAGGACCAGTCTTCGAATATCCATGCCAGGGGAATAAAATGCAACGCCACACATATCCCGATCCACCACCCGTACCAGCGAGTCAATCCCCGCCGGGCGAGAAAAATACATCCGACACCGATGAGCACAGCTTCAGCAAGAACAATGAGACCAAACACCCAATAGCGACCCTCGAGAGCAGTTGGTGTTGTCCAATTGCGCCATACGAGGAGCCCGGCAGCTATCGCGATAAGCATTCCCAGCACTGAACCCGTACCGAGGGCGCCTCGGAGCCGAGGTTTGGGGTCTTCCTGGGACCACCCGAGCCATGCAGCGGCCATCATGGACAACCAGGCGACCGCGAATGCTTGATCTCGTAAGAAATCCGTTAGCATGTATCTCCTCGTACACCCATCTGTACGCGCTGACCTGCGGCGTTGTGGGTTGTGCCGAGCGTGCTGCCGGAGTCCCTTTCAGTGTCCCTGGGGTAGGAGCGGCCGCATGAAGGTGCGCTCGTACCGCAGGACGCACTCGGACTCGTCTCGAATCCGGTCAGCGGCGATGAAGTCCGAGTGGGTGCCGAACAAGGTGCGGTACTGCTCGTAGGCAGCCAGGCTGGGGAAGCTGAACAGGGATTCCGCACGGTCACTCACACCTTCCGCGGGTAGGTAGTACCCGTGGTGGGTGCCGCCGTGTTCGTCGACATGCCGCATCCAAGCGCGGGCGAACTGTTCAAAGGCTGCGATCTGGTCGGGGTCGATGGTGTAGTGGACGACACAGGTGATCACATCCACAACGCTAGGCCCACAGGCGCTCATTGGGGAGCCTTTGTCTGTGCGCCTCGTGGTGCACCTGGGGCACACCAATCTGCCTGGTTTACCTGCGGAAATGCGTCAGTTCGCCAAGTTGGCGCCGAGTTCAACGGTGAGAACTCCGACGGCGATGAGGAGGATGCCGAGGGCCATGGTTCGGGTGAGGGGTTCGTGGAAGATGACCCGGGCGAGGATCGCGGTGAGAGCTACGCCGGATGCTGCCCAGATGCCGTAGGCGACGCCAAGGGCCATGCCGTCGGCCAAGGCGAGACTTAAGGCGACGAACGCCACGAGATACCCCGCGATGACGCCGATGAACCATTTCTTCACCCGGCCACCGTCGGAGGCTCGTAGCGACATGGTCGCGACGACTTCGGACAAGATGGCGCCTGCGAGGAAGATCCATCTCATGAGTTGACTCCTGCTTCCTGGGCTGCGGTTTGCTGAGCTTTCTGGGAGCCGAGTTCGACGGTGAGGACACCGCTGATGATCGCAACCATTCCAAGACCCATCACAGCAGTCAGAGGTTCACCGAAAATCGCGGCGGATAGCACAGCGGCGAGCACGACCCCGCTGGCTCCCCAGATGCCATAGGCGACGCCGATCTGCATTCCTTCGCGCAGGCAGAAGGTGAGGAAGACGAAAGCGCCGATGTATCCGGCAGCAACCACGATGTACCAGGATGGGTGATTGAGCGCCGCCTTGAGAGACAGCGTCGCCGCCACTTCGGTAGTGATGGCACCAGCGAGCAGGAACCACTGCTTCATGGGGTTGTTCCTTCGATCAGGGAGCGAATGCTGGAGACGACGGCTTCGAGATCCGCGCCGTGGAGGGTGGACACACCTGTGGCCTGGGCGCCCCAGAGTCCGTCGGCGGCGAGTCGGGCGGTGGTCAGCCTGGCTCGGGTGGCGGCGTCGAGATCGTCCGGGAGTTCGAGCCAGCGGCCCATCCGCGTAGTCCACGGTTCGGTGAGTTCGGGCCGGTACGTCGCTTGGCCCCAGATGATGAACTCGGCGCGCTTGGCGACCCCGTGGGCGGCGACGTGAACGTAGCTCAGGAGCCGCTCGGTGGCGTTGGCGTTCTCGAGGGGCTTGCCAAGGGTGGCAGTCATGTCGTTCTCGACGTTAGCCGCAGCGTGGTCGACGATCGCGGCGAGCAGTACGTCGCGGTTGCGGAAGTGATATAGCAATCCCGGTTTGGTGAGCCCGGCCTCGTGGGCCACTGCGTCAAGGGTAATGTCGCCACCCTCCGCTGCGTTCATGACGCGGAGGGCAGCTTCCAGGATCTCGGAGCGCTGACTGGTTCGCATATAGCTAACTTTACCATTTGGTAGGTGAAGCCTTCAACTGCGGGCGCTGGTAGGGGCACCTGGGGTACACCCTATTGTTACGCCAGTCTCAGGAAGAATGTTTCCTGTAAAATAGGGCCGTTCCTAGCATTGTTTTACACGTGTCTAGCGGGGTCTAGGCCTTATGTTTACAGAAAGTGGTGAGTGTGGTGTTATCGTCTGATGGTTTCCATATTGAAAGTCATATTGACTCTGTGCCCGCGTTGGCGCGGGTTGTCAGATGCGAGTTTTTGGTACCGGTGTTCTGGGGACTCGGTACTGTCGTGTTCCGGGTAGTTGGTACCGGGCCGAGGGGTACGTCGGCCCGGGCCGTTAGTCTTAGTCGTCTGGGGTGGTCGGGGCGGTGGCTTTACGCATGTCGAAGTCTCCGATATGGATTCGGTGGCCGTTGTTGAGGCGGCTTACGAGTGAATCGGCTCCGACTCTGTCTGGCAGTGTTTCAACCCAGTAGGCGGCAGCTGATTGGGAAGAGATCAGTGTTGGGAGCCTTCCGTCGCGGTCGAATATGATCTTGGCTAGGTCTTCTTGCCCGCGCTGGTTGATGCTGATGGTCATAAAGTCGTCGATGATAAGGACATCGACGTTGATCAGTTTCCGCATCTTATCGAGGTAGTTTTGGTCAGTCGGTGAGAAGACCGCCAGCATGTCTACAAGTTGATCCAGCCGGTAGTACGCCACGGAATATCCGGCTTTGCATGCGGCGATGCCGATGGCGCAGGCAATGTATGTCTTGCCTGTTCCGGTCGGTGCGAGGATGTGTATGTTGGTCGGGTTTTCCCGCCAGTTGGTTGCTGCGATTCGTTTCAGCTGGCGCATGTTGATACCACGTTGTTCTGCCCGGGTGATTTCAGCCAGGCTTGCATCCGGGTATCGGAATTGTGCCTGGGTGATGGCCTTGGCGATATTGCGCTGTTGGCGTTGTGTGTAGGCTTCTTCGACTGCGGCGAGGAAGATGTCTTCTGGTAGCGCATCCGCATAGGCCTCGTCGTTGACAACCTCGTAGAAGATGTCAGCGAAGGTTGATACACGAAGCTTGCGCATTTTTGCCCGCACAATCTCGTCGTCGATGCTGCTCATGATTTTTCACACTCCTTCTAGTTTTCGTAGTGGTCAGCAGGCCGGATAAAGACGGCATCGGCCACGTCGCCGGTAAGCGGGGTACTTGGGCGTGGTTGGCGCTTGGCCACAGGCTGTGTTTTTGGCCCTGGTTCCCCGGGATGTTGTTGGGCGTGGGCAATGTCAGTCTGGAGGCGTTTGATCACTGCCATCGTTGGGGCCAGCTTCTTGTCCACGACCTGCTGGCAGGCAGGTTCCAGGGTGGCTTTGTTGTGCTTTTTGCCCAGGTTGGCCAACACGTTGCGTGCCTGGATGAGTCCGCGGGGTACGGCGGCACTATTGCGGTCGAGGATCATCGCTATGACTGCGTGCGTTGCTGCCCCAAACGACGAGGCCCAGGCCAAAAGCTCATCACGGGTAAGCGCCTTGTGGCCTTCATCATCGCCACGCGGCCCATGCTGAGGGTTGGTGGAATACCGGTATTTGAATCCGTGAAGGCGCGTGTGTTCAGCAACAAGCTGCTCCCCGTTGAAGACGCTCACCAGTTGCGGGGTGAGCCTGACTGTTACCGACTCTCCTACCAGCTGAAATGGCACTGAGTAGTACTGGTAGTCACAGGTGATGTGCCAGTTGCGATCGACTTTAAGCCGCTTATAAGACACTTCCGTAAACGGCGTCGGCGGAAGATCCCGCATCATTGGTGCTTCTTCTTTATCAAAGCGCATCTGCCGTGTTGAGCCATCAGGCCGCGTCATTGCGCCGTTGATAACAGCAAGACGGCAAGCGATCGCCTCATTAAGCTCATCAAGGTTATAGAAGACCTCGTTGCTAAAGTAACCCAGGATTTTGGTGTAGGCGATTTTCACGGCACGCTCTACCGCTGCCTTGTCACGAGGCCTGCCGGGCCTAGTCGGCACAATCGTGACCCCGTAATAGTCAGCAAACGCTGCGTAGCGGTCAGTGACCATCCGGTATGTAGAGGTCTTCTTCGGCCGATAAGTCGCCGTAGAAGCATTATCTGGCACGATGATTGCTGGTACTTTGCCAAGATAATTCAACGCCTTAACATGGCACTCAATCCACGCCGACATCTTCTCATTCGCAGCAGCAGTAACGTACATCAGCCCTGAGTACGGGCTGACCGAGACAAACAATGACGCCTTGAACACGGTATCACCACTGGCCTGATCTACTACAGGCACTTTGTCACCGGCCCAGTCAACGTAAAGCTCTTGGCCTGGCTCATGGGTGATAACTTCGACGAGATCGTTGGCACGCAGAAATTCATTGAGCCCACTGCAGAACTGGGAGTACTGGTACTTTGTCTTATCCGTCGGACAAGGCTTCGACACGTAGTCCATCCACAGCTTATGCCTGGTCACATGCTTCGTACTTTTCAGCTTGCGTGCAAGAGCATGAAAATCAGGCTGGTCGTAGGACAGCGTCCGCTTACTCCGGCCATCACTGAATCGATCATCGAACCATCCCGGTGGGAGCTGACGGAAGCGCTCTGGAGTTAGTGCCTCATCGTTGATGACTTTCTTTGCTCGGGATACTTCTCGTCGTGAACATCCCAATGCATGTGTGATCTGCGCGTAGCTAGCACCATCAAGGCACATCGCGATGATCTGTTTGAAGTTAGCCACAAGGACCGGCTCCTTCCAAGTAGAAGTTGACGCAACACCAGCGGATTGTGGTGTCGCCAACATCAACTATGAAAGAAAACCCCTTGCAGTACCGGGTACGCGGAACACCGGTACCAACTACGCAGACTCGCGGTACCAACTACCCCAAATCGACACGGGTGAAAGATCTGCATGGTGGGTTGTCGTCGGGGCAGCAGGCGTTGGGCAAGATTGTGCAATCCTTGCTTGCTGACGCTGATGGTCTCGACGGGGCGCAGTTGTCTGACTTGGCGCGGGTGGTTGAGTCGTATCGTGATGCGGTCATAGAACAAGAGAATGCTGCCTTTAAACCTTCGCGGGGCGAAGACTAATGGGCAATGACTCTGGTTCGCATGGTCAGCGGGTGGGCTATATCCGAGTTTCCACGGTGGAGCAGAACAATCAGCGCCAGAAAGAACTACTCAATGCTTCTGGCAAGATTGACCGGTTCTTTGAGGATAAGATTTCCGGACGCACCAAGACCGCGCGCCCTGGGCTTGGCGAGTGTATGGCCTATGTGCGCGACGGTGATGAACTCGTCGTGTCGTCGATTGATCGCCTCGCCCGTTCGCTGACAGATCTGCGCGGGATTGTTGATGAACTCACCGGCAAAGGTGTGACTGTTACTTTCCTGCATGAGAATCTCGCGTTTGCGAAAGACACCACAGATCCGCGCGCGGATTTAATGCTCGGCATTCTCGGTAGCTTCGCGGAGTTTGAGCGGGCCATTATCCGCGAGCGCCAGGCGGAGGGGATTGCGTTGGCGAAAAAAGCTGGCAAGTACAAAGGCCGCAAACCCGCCCTTAGCCCACAACAGGTGGCGGAGATTGAGCGGCGCGTGCTGGCGGGGGAGTCGAAAGCAGCCTTGGCGCGGGAATTCGGGGTCACTCGTCCTACGGTGTATCGGGCGTTGAAGAACGTCTAAGCGTCGGCGGCGTGAGGGTAAATCTGCGCACCCACGGTGCCTGCCGTATGGCAGGACATATGGCTAAGCACATAGAAAATATATGTTTCCGAGAATGCGCCACTACCCGCACTGTCTACGTCTAAACGACAGCAGTAATAAATAGGAAAGGGCACTCCCACCAGCGGGAATGCCCTCGTTTGCTCGATTCAGAAGGGGAATTTGAGGCCTAAGATAAGGCCCACGAATGTGTCACACATACCCAAATAGGATAAATAACTGATGCCCGTATAGATCTCATTTAAGGGGAGACTTTGGTCCTGCGCCAAACCGTATAAGTTCCGACGAGAAAAATGACGGCAAAGACTCCAGCGATTCTAAAGTAGAAAAAACCATTTTCTAATCTACGAGAAATATCGGCTAATGAGGTTGAATTCCCCTCAGCCAAAGCCTTAGCAACGTGTATCGCATTTAAACCGCCAATAAGATACCCGAGACAAAGCGATAACGATATAAAAATCGCAATCTTCATCAGAGCTACTAGGGATGAATTGCGTGACACTGCTCTCCCTTAAATTCTCCCATTACAAATAGACGTGCACACTCAGCATTGCTTTTAACATCGAAGTTTTTGAATCCGGCATCATGTGCATGCCCAAGAGAGCAATCATTGTGGGTTGCCCCCTTACGAGTTGCATGAATCCCATTCTCGTCTCTATTTTGGTAGTCCACTCTCCAGTTACACAGCGTTCCGTTAGTGAACGTCACGGATGCACTTTCGGAGTCTATGTGACCGCCTTTACCCTTAATTGCATGCTCAAGATTCACTACGGGAACTTTGAAGTCATGCCCTTGAAACGTAAATCCAAAGCCGCTGATTTGGGCCGATCCGAATGCTGATCTATCCGCAGTGTTCGGAACTGGATCACTTCCTTCAGGAAGGTAATTGTAGGCCGTTGGATCAGTACTTTGGTAGTTTCCGCCCATAATCGTTTGGGACTCTTCCTGCTTTCCTTGTGTCGTTTCTGCTTGAGCGGTTCCAGACAAGACAGGAAGGATAGCCAAGGCAGATAGAAGGGAAGCGGCAGTTTTCAACATCTTAGTCTTATTCACAGTTTTCCTAACCATAAGAAACACCTTACTTATACTAAAGTAAAGCTGAAATTTGCTGTCGTCAAGGCAGTAAACTTATACGCAGTCGTCAGCCCTTCCATATGTCCGACTGTATGCAGTTTTACCTGCTGGTTCCTGCATTGAACCGGACCCCAAAATGCTAGTCCACAGGATTAATAGACCAAAGGAAATGAGCGGTACCACCAGTTCCTACGAGAGTCCAGCGTGGGCAAAAGGAAAGAGGGGACAAGGATTATTGCTGCACTTATGCTGCCTCCAAGCGCGGCGTAATACATACGGTCTTGTGGCTGTTCGCGGCGGATGGCCTGGATGATTAGGACTAAAACTACTGCGAGTGCGGCGAGGGCGAGGGTCGTGTACATTCCTCTTCTCCCTTTTTGGGGTTGATGCTTATCCTATCGGGAGGGTGTGCACGGTCTTTGAGCTGCAATTCCCAGGAATCAGGGGCCATAGGCGGTAGATGGCATGCAGCCTCTCGGGCGGGAAAGTGGTCTACAGTGCCTGCTTGCCCGGGCAGGCAGCTCGTAGGCTTATATGCTTAGTGGTTATGGCCCCTACGACTGTTTTTGACCGCGCTACCATTCGCCACAACCTCACCGAATTCAAACTCCGGTGGATTTCCCACGTTGAGCAGTGGAAGGCGGAAAACCGTCCTGCAACAGAGTCTAAAGCCGCTGAGACGGACTGCTCAGTACATGGGGATCTCTGGACCTTGGCCACGGAAGTTTTCGGTCAAGCACCCGAATTCGACTTCCCATATATGAAACTCACTCGGCAGGAATGTAGGCTCCTTTTTCTGCCGAGAAACGACATCAGCTTGAGCTGCTTCACGCGTGGTAAACGCAGCTAGTATATCTGGGCTTATTTCCTGGTGGCGCACGGAGGAATGTTGCGCATACCCTTCCCTAAAAACGAGATAAACAAGTCTCGGGAAATGACCCTTGTTTAGTTTCCCTCTCCAGCCTTGAAGGGGAACTTCTTCAGTCCAACAGGTTATATCTGAAGAATCAACATGCTCGCCCATGGCACGCTCCTGCTCCCTAGTTAAAGCTATTCCGACGAATTCCTCGTCATACGTAGCTTCCGTACGCGCAAAGAGCACAAAGATTCTAGCCTGGTTGCTGTTATCTGAAGTTCTACCTATTAAACCTTGCATGCTTCTCTAAACGGTTTAGTGTTAACAGTCGCAGTGTAAGTTTTACCGTCGTCTACGATAGTTCCCGTAGTCGAGCCAATAAAGTTCGTATCCACTAAACCTGAAGTGTCCCAGGTTTTGTTCCGTCTGAGTAGATGGGAAAATCTGGAATATGCCAAGAAAATTTGACCAGGATGCAAAGGACCGTGTGGTCCGTCTTGTAGAGGACCGTATCTTGGCGGAAAATATGTCGATGCAAGCCGCGTGCAAGGCAGTAGCTCCAAAGTTGGGGGTTTCATGGCACACGGCTCGTCAGTGGACCCAGCAGGCCCGTCGTGCGGGAAGCATCCCAGAACCTGTGCCTGAAGACTTGGCCGCGGAAAACGCGAGGCTACGCCGTGAAAATCAAGAGCTACGCGACACCAATGAGCTACTGAAGGCTGCCTCGGCTTTTTTCGCGTCGGAACTCGACCCAAAACGTCGGAAATGATCCGGTTCATCGATGAGTATCGGGATCGTTTCTCCATCGAGTTCATTTGCGAGACGTTAAACACCCACCGTGTTGGCGGTTTCATCACGTCCCGTGGATACCGCCAATCAAAAGCCCGTGGTATGAGTGCCCGCAGTCTTCGTGACGCTGCTCTAGTCGCGCACATCGCCGAGGTCCATGAAGAAAATTTTAGCGTCTACGGCATCCGTAAGATGTGGCATACTCTGCGCCGTGAAGGAATCGACATTGGCCGTGAGCAGACCGCACGCCTGATGCGTCTTGCTGGAGTCAGAGGCAAAGGTAAAGGTAAGTCTCCTATTACTACCCGCAAGCCGAAGGGACCAGATCTGCGTCCTGATTTAGTTAATCGCAAGTTCAACGCCCCGGCACCGGCCCGATTGTGGGTGGCCGATATTACTTATGTGCGCACTAGAAAAGGATTCGTGTACACCGCTTTTGTTACCGACGTGTTCTCCCGAAGGATCGTCGGGTGGGCACTATCTGATTCAATGCGTACCGAGGCGCTGCCGCTGCAGGCGCTTAATCAGGCGATTGTCAGCGCGAAGGAAACAACGGGGCTGATTCATCATTCAGATCATGGCTCACAGTACGTCAGCATTGTCTACAACGAACGGCTGGCTGAGTATGGAATTGCTGCCTCTACCGGGACAGTAGGAGATTCCTATGACAATGCTTTGGCCGAAAACGTCAACGGTTCCTACAAAAATGAGCTGATTCATCGGCGGTCGTGGGACAGCGTAGTTGACGTGGAGATCGCGACGTTTGAATGGGTTAATTGGTGGAACGAGGTACGGCTTCACCAAAGTCTCGGCTATCGCACGCCAGCTGAGGTTGAGTCAGAGTTTTGGGAAACCAACCCGGCCCAAGAAATAATGGAAATCAAGGCAAATGCCTAGGAACAAAACCCGGGACACTTCAACACTTGACTATTCTCAAGTACCTTGATGTTGGACATAGTCATAGACATAATTCACTACTTTGACAAGGGACTAAGCTTCCGCTTTCTGAGGCGTCTTGGTAAGAGACCAGTATTCTTCCTGCCACAAATGGTTTAGCATTCTCGCTTTATCAGCCGTCACCGTTCAACTTTCCTTTGTTCTAAGCAATACGCAGACATAGTGGTGAACGCAGGAGTGGACACAGTATGAACTGGGCAAAGTTGCTCTGCGTTCATATTTCTGTGCAGCAAGATTGATGAAACAGCATACGGATACGTGTATCTCGTTGTGTGTTTCCCCTCATGAGCGACTTTTACAAGGGAGGGCGGAATTACGCTACTGAGCCCCCTCAGGTGCGGCTGCTAACGTTATTTCTGGTTCACAATCACGCCCCGCCACCTGTGGTGGGGTGTGTGCGTGGCTTCCTCGTCGGTGCGCGGTAAGGCCCGCGCGTGACGTGGGCTGTCCCGCGCGCCCTTTTTTCAGGCGAGCGGACAACCCTACGACGTAAAGGGAGGTAGACAATGGGTAAACACTCATTGGATACACCCGGTCACAAGAGAAAAGACCCCGCCACCAAAGGAGCTGCAATCCTTAACTTGGTGAGCGGAGTCCTCAACGTTGTGACCGCTACCGTGAGGCTCATCGCGGTGATGCTTCACGTGGGTCTTTAGACCCGAGGGTCTCAACGAGCTGGCACTCGTTGGGGGCCCTTTTTATTGTGCAGCGGCAATTCAAAGGTGAACTGTGCTGTCGTGTTTTAGGCTAATGCGCGCGCGGAGGTTTCGCAATACTCCCGCACTGGGGACTATGTCCTTTCGCTGCAAGGAAATAAGTTTCTTTGGCTTATTTAGCTAGAGAGACTCATCAATAGGAATAGGTTTATACCTATCCACCTCTAGCTAGAGTTGCCCATTTCCCCTATTCTCGTCTTGTATGCTCCCCTGCCTTCGCTGTTTCTCCCATAAATATCTACGAATCAAGAAGATAGGCAACACTAAAACGAAGTAAAAAGTCATATACCCCACTACATGAAGAAATATACCGTCAGAACTTACTTCGCTCCATGAAACCCCCTCTACGCTTGATGAGGACACTCCACGCCAACCGGTCACTTGGCTTACGTAGAAGCCAGCGATAACCATTAGCGGTAGTACAATAAAGGAAAACCACCACGGAGGTATCCACGGTTTTCCATTTTTCTGGGTTTTACGTAAAGCCCCTCCGAAGCCCATTATAACCTCCTTCTAGCCCAACTTTTCGCTGACAGCACAAGACCCCGCATAAAGTGCAATCTTTCCAACCCACGCTACGGGCCCACCAATTGCACTAATTCCGTAGTCAAGGGCGGCCGTTGCACCATTAACAGAGGCTACTTGGACGATCTTGTCCGCAGCAGCTTTCCACTGTTTATTTTTCAACAAAGCTCCAATGGCCGATGCATCTTGCGGGGACATAGGAACCGGAGCAAAATTCCACACCACACATTCCGCATATGTTTTCAGGCTGCGAGTCGAAACAGATGGTTCGTCTTCGCTTGGCACCGGAGCTTCCATGATTTTTGCTAGGGCTTCCGCTTCCTCTAGAGAAACCCCTTCCCGTTCAGCTGCGGCATGGTCGACGGACCAAGAACCCGGAGCATTCTCATAAACAACCTCTGTGAAAAGGGTTTCGAATCCTTGGGAAATCTCTTGGGAAATTGCTTCCTGCTTTGCGTCACTAAGCGGGGATTCCGTCGTTGCAGTGTTTGTTCCTTCCACTCTTGGAGTTTGTGACTGAGCAACTGGAGCCATTCCAAATGGCAACGCCAAGACGACTGCTGCGGTTAAAACTGAACGAGCTGTGGAGGTAAGTTTCATAGAGATAGACCTTTCAAGTAGGAGAGCGGTTGCAAGAAGGGTAAGGGTTATCCGCCGCGAAATTGCTATGCAAATGATAGGGATTTTCCCTTAGTCAGCCACAGACTATCAAAGTCCTTCACCTGCATCTATAGATTTCAGATATTTTGGCGCATTTTTACATTTAGACGAGATGTATAAAACGCATACCCCATTAAACAATCACGGACAGCCGCACTGAGACCTTCGTGTAGTTCTACCTGCGGGTTCTAGATTAATCAAGGAATGAGAGACGCCCTGCAAGCGTGATATGCGCGTTCTCCACCATGCGTGTGAAAGGGGGAGTACAGTTCTGCGAAGGCGCTTTGGGGGGCCGAAGGGGGTTTCTTGGAAAAGGGGACATTCCTAGCGTGGTGGACTTTACTTTGAAAAATAGCGCTACAGGTGTACAAATCGTTTCACCTGGTGTAAACATGTTTACATGAGTGGATCGGTAATTAGCTTGCGCGTTGATTCCAAGCAAAAGGAGCGCCTTGATGCGCTTGCTTCTCGAACAGGGCGATCTGGGGCGTTTTATCTTCGCAAGGCTCTTGATTCCTATTTAGATCAACTTGAGTACGTATACATTCTTGAAGCAGAAGCTGAGGCAGCTCGACGCGGCGAGCTAGAGACAATTTCGCTCCAGGAACTAGAGGACGAGTGTGGCTTGGTCGATTAGGTTTACTCCGCGTGCTGCGAAATCTTTCCGGAAGCTTGATAAGCCTGTACAAAAACACATCAGTAAGTTTCTCCGCGAGGTAGCAGAGCTAGACGATCCACATGTACGCGGTAAGGGACTTGTTGGAGACAAGTCCGGCTTGTGGCGGTGGAGAGTAGGAGACTACCGAGTAATTTCCTCTATCCACGAAGACACCGTAATCATTAACATCATCGATGTCGGCCACCGGCGCAATATTTACCTATAGACACACCGCCTACAGCCGCCACTCCTGCCATTCCTTGGGTGGAGTCTAATGCTTTGGTGGCGAAGTTAGTGGCGATCATGTTTTGATCAATGATCAAATTAGTTTTTACGTGGAAGAAAAGAAGCGCGATTAGTCGGTTGTTTATATCCTTCCTTTTCTAAGTAGGAGGATAGATTTCTCCGGAACATGTCAGCATCATATTCAGCGTCAAGAACTTGATAAGGAATTGAGTCCTCATCTTGTAGGAGAGCTAGTTGCAGATGCTCGGCGCCTATTTTGTCTACACCAGCTTGTTCTGCGATTGAAGCGGCAACCGCGAAGCATTCTTGTGCCCTAGGTGTTAGTTCCATGGTTAAGTTAATTTTCTACTGTAATACAGTTTCGCTCCACTCCCAGTACGGATCCTTGAAAATGGGGTTTATGTGCCTGCACGACCAGAATCGTCGTCCTCCCTCGGCGTCTTCGGTTTCAACCATTTCCCCATCGTTGGATGGACCACACTCTTTTTTGGGCGTGCCGTCTGGATGTCCATCGACCTTTGTCCACCCATAAGGGATTGCAGCTACTGGTTGAGCAGAAGATAGGGCAGGTTCTGCAGCAACAGCTGAATTCGGAGACAAGAGAAGGAAAGCTGCCATTGAAGCGGTGATTAAATTGCGGACTTTCACACTGGCCACCTCGACTAGGCATCGTAGTTAAGTTGCTCGCCTTCAATGCTAATGGCAAAGGAACTGAGATTCATCAATTAAGCAATAAGTAGTAAGTTTGCGCAGGTGCTTTAGGTAAAAGGAACTCGCTTCGAAGGGTGCCGCCTTTGTTTGTCTTGCTGGGGTTAGTCGTTGAGAACGATCGAGACTGGAGGGCCGTAGAGCGATGCTTGACGTAGGTCGATCGTGGAGTAAAACTCGTATTCCTTGTTCAGCGTGGCGTCTGCGAGGTTGCCTCTTACTGCGGCGTCCTACTCCCCGCTATAGCGTGCCAAGATGAACCCGGTTGCGCATGCCCAGGCTTCGGCGCGAGTCCTGAAGCATGGAGTGGTGAAGTACTCCTCATTGGTGGTGGGGTTGAAAATAACTGCTGTCGTCACAGTGGTCCTTTCTCTCGGTGTGACTCTTTTAGTGTATGAGCGCTGTGTGCATACCCCGGTGGGCTGAGGAGCATAGGTGACTACGAAAAGGGACTGCTCTCTTTTGCGCGTGCGCGCCCTAACGTTTTGAGCGCGCTCTGTTGCTCATACTGGTCAGGCAATGCGCCGGCGCATTGCCTGACACAAGCGACCTGCTATCTGGTCACCGGTGTTCATACTCTCTGACCATGGCCTATGGTCGCTGGCGCGCCTAGTTTCATGGTACAAAGCCCTAGGCGACTGGCCTCAGGGCTACAAGCCTTGCAGCGCGCCTCGGCTGCCTATGCATGAGAACGAAACTCCTGGAGCGTCCAGGAAAGACGCGCTCCGGAGCGTTCCTCGCCGAGACAGACCCGTACAGTGTCATTAGTTCGCCGGTGGTTTGCCCCAGTCAGGGCGCTTGGTTAGGTGCCACGACCCGCACGAGGGCATTCGTAGATCCGCAGCGGCCCTGCCCGTCGCGACCGTTTCAGTGCTACATGCACGGCGTCATCATAGTGCTCGTGTTCGCGTTTACCAGTTTCGGAGCACAGTACGCGTTCGACTGGCGGCTTCTTCGACCTCCTCCGATGGTGCTTCATCACACAATGATTCTAAACTTCAGGTGTAACTGGCTCCTGTAGGTGACTGATGATGGTGGCAGCAACTACGAGCGCTGCGGCACCGAAGACTCCACCGGCGACCGCGACGGCTGTGTGGAAGCCTGTGAGGAACGCTCCACTGGCGACCATTACGCCGAGGACTGCGACGCCGACGACGCTGCCGGTCTGGCGGGCGGCATTGATGACTCCTCCTGCAATGCCGACATGTTCCGGCGGGGCCGAGGCCACTGCGGCCGAGGTCGCGGCCGGCATCGCGAAGGCCATCCCGAATCCAGCCGTGAAGGTCAACACCGCGACCACCACGTAAGGGGTTTCTGCGGTGAGCAGCACGAGGCTGCTGAAGCCGATCGTGCCGACTACCAGGCCGGTGAGCATGGTGGGGAACGCGCCCCACCGGGCGACGGCACGGCCGCCCAGCGGTGACGCGATCACGGCGCTGCACGCCTGTGGTGCCAGCGCGAGGCCTGCCAGCCACGGCTCGTATCCCAGGTACTGCTGGAAGAAGAGGGAGAGCACGAAGAGTTGTCCGAAGAAGCTGATGTTGAGCGCGAGCCCTACCATTGCGGCCACGGAGAACCGGGCACGAGTGAACAAGGCCATCGGCAGCATCGGGTCCGGGTGTCGTCGCTCTGCGATGATGAACAGGGCGAGGAAGACGCCCCCGGCGATCAGCGCGGCTACCTGCCAGGGTGACCATCCGTGTTCGCCTGCGGTGATGACTGCATAGGTTACTGCCACCAGCGTGAGCATGGAGAGCACCTGTCCGGGTAGGTCCACCCGTCTCGCGCGACTGCCCGTGAGCGCGGGAATTGCCCACAAGGTGAGCAGACAGCCGATAGCGACGATGGGGAGGTTGACCCAGAACACCGCCCGCCACCCGATCGTCGACACCAGCGCTCCGCCCAGGACCGGTCCGATCGCGGCGGCAACACCTCCTGCGCCGCCCCACAGCCCGATGGCGCGTGCTCGTTCCTTCGGATCGTCGTACACAGCCGACAGCAATGCCAGAGAGCCCGGCACGATCGCTGCCGCGCCCACGCCCTGGACGGCGCGACCAGCGACGAGGAACCCGCCTGTGGGAGCGAGGGCGCACACGGCCGAGAGCACAGCAAAGACCACCAGGCCAGCGAGGTAGACCCTGCGGGCCCCGAGACGGTCGCATGCGGCCCCAGCTGTGAGAAGGAACGCGGCGAACACGAGGGTGTAAGCGTCGACGACCCACTGCAGTGAGCCCACCGTCGTGTCGAGGTCAGTGCCGATCTCGGCGAGGGCGACATTGACGATGGTCGTATCGAGCATGACGATGAAGAAACCGAGGAGGGTCGCGACCAGCGCCGTGAGCCGATGCGCGGTCATACGCGAGACTCCAGCGAAGCCTCGGCGGGCGGGTGGCCGAAGTAGGTGCGCTTGCTCAGGTCTTGATCCCAGGTCCGGTAGGACCGGTCCAGCAGTGTCGGCAGCACCAGATCGAAGTGCCCGCGTAGCCGTTGGCGGTCCCCGTTCATCGCGATCGCTCCCTTCGCCTCCTGATGCAATGAATCTGGTGAGTTCAGACTACGCCTGCGATTGTTCGGTCGTCACCGAACAGTTCCGGGTGCACACTGGAGGCATGGTTGCGCGCGTGTTTCCTGAAGCGGTCCCGGATATCTCGACAGTCGCGTCGGCTCTGGCTGACTCGTCGCGGGCGGCCATGTGTGCTGCGCTCATGGACGGGCGGGCCTGGACGGTTGGTGAACTGGGCAGGTACGCGGGCCTGGCCCGGTCGACGGCGAGCGAGCATGTTGACGTGCTCGTCACCCACGGTCTCGTCCACGACATTCGGCAGGGCCGGCACCGCTACATTCGCCTGGCCGGGGAAGACATCGCACGAGTGGTCGAGAGCCTTGGCGTGGTCGCCCGCTCGCCCCTGCCCACTCCTCACAGCCTCAGCGCGTCACGGGCGAATGCGAACCTACGTGAAGGCCGCACCTGTTATCAGCACCTCGCCGGTAAGCTCGGGGTGCGCCTGGCTGAACAACTGGAAGAGCACGAGTTCATCGACTCGCACTGTCAGGTCACTAATCAAGGTCATCGCTTGTTCATACAGTGGGGTGTGCCCCCGAAGATGCTCGACACGGGCAGGTCGTGCATGGACTCCACCGAACGCCGCTTCCACCTCGCCGGCCCTCTCGGCACGGGAATCTGCAAGACTCTGCTGGATAAGGAATGGCTTTCCCGCAGGGGTCGTACCCGGGCCGTGCGTCTCACTCCCGCCGGGCGGGCAGCGCTCAACGACGCGGGGATCTCCCTCAATGGGCCCGAACCCCGGAAAGTGGACACGGGGATTTAATCACGATGCGATAGTAAGTGTAGCTAACCCGGCGTCTTCGAAGGCGTTCGGTGAGCGGTAACCGCACCATGAATACAATCGTTTGGTGTTGTACCGCGTGCACCACCGAAACACATCCTGGCGGCAGGCCAACTGACTAGTGAAAACAGACTCATCCTGCAGGACTTCCCGCTTCAACGAGGCGTTGAACGACTCCGCCAACGAGTTGTCCGCACTCGTCCCGATCGCGCCCATCGACTGGGTGACACCGAAGCGCACGCATAGTCTCCGGTACTGATCAGAGGTATAAACACTGCCGTGATCCGAGTGGAAGATCGCCCCGTCTAGGCTCCCGCGAACCTTCCGGGCCATCGTCAGGGCTTCTTCAACCAACTCGGTGCGCATGTGATCAGCGATCGCAAACCCCGTCAACTGCCGCGAATAGCAGTCGATAACCGTGGCCAGGTACATATTCGACCCGTCCGCGATCGGCAGGTACGTGATGTCGCCGACGTAGACCGCGTTCGGCCTGTCCGCAGTGAACCGGCGTTGCAGCAGATCCGGAAACCTCGGGGCCCGTTTACTCGACGTCGTCGTTTTCACCCGGCGTTTCCTGGTGAAACCAAAAAGGCCCATCTGCCGCATCAGCCGGGCGGTGCGCTTGTGATTGAGACGGCCGCCCTTGCCCCGGTCGTTGACGGGATCGGAGTTGATCGCCGCAGTCACTCGTTTCGCGCCGTAGCAGCCGTTCTCGGCGTTGAAGGTGGTCTTGATCTGCGCTCCCAGCACCGCGTCATCGACGAGGCGTTGCCGGCGAGCAGGGGCAGCTGATTTCCAGGCGTAGTAAGAGGACCGATTGATTTTCAGGACCTGGCATAACCGCTTGACCTCGTAGAGGTCTCGATGGTCGTCAACGAACCGGAAGCGGTTCACCAGTTCGTCTCTTCCGCGAAATACTTGGCCGCCTTACGAAGGATTTCTCGTTCCTCGCGGAGTTTGGCGTTTTCGCGTTCCAGTACGCGGATGCGCTCGGCGTCCGACAGTCCTGAGGCAGCGGTGGCGGAGTCCGACGCGGCGATGAGGCTGGCGACTTTCTCACCGTTGGCATTGGTTTTGGTGCGTGTGCCGAAGGCATCGAGCCAGCTGCGCAGCGAGTTGCGGTTGACCCCGAGATCGGAGGCGATCGCGTTGATCGTTGCTCCGGGAGTCGACTCGTACAACGAGACTGCGTCACGCTTGAACCGCTCGGTGTAGGTCTTGCGTGGCATGGTGGAAAGGTACCTCACTTCCCCAGCGACATGCTGGTTTCAGCGTGTCCACCACCAGGGGGTCAGGTCCTCTCGCGCAAGGTACGGGTGCTGACTGTAAATACTGTGGGGTTACCCGTAAGGGCAATAAGGTGTGTAGTTGCGGTGGGGTGTCTTGGTGGCAACCAAATCTATTGATTTGGGCGGCAGCCCAACGAGCCGTCAGGCGAGGCGGGAGCATAAACCGTAACCCGTAGTGAACGGTTTTGTTGGTTGATCGGCTGGGGATATAGATCTACAGGGATATAGTTATAAGCCACCTGGGAAAATAGAGAAACCCGCAGGTAAACCCCTGTGGGTAACTAGCCCTTTAACGGTAAATATGCGCAGCTTGCTTTTGGGGTAAAAAGAAAGCGCCCCGGAGGGCGCTAGTCTTTCGTGTTCGGTTTAGTCGAGTTCGGGGCGTGGTGGTTTCTGTTGAACTGATGGGGCGGTTTTAGTGACTGTCACACCGTTCGTGTCTGCTGTAATGCCGGCGTTGGGCCATGCGGTAGTGAGCTCAAGAATGGATTTCTTTATTTCATTACAGAAGTTTCTTCGTGCGTACCAGAGAGCCTCCTGCCGCTGCAACAGCTAGCGTAGCTACTAGCGCGGGAAAATACACATCCTGTGTGAGTAAAAAATCATGTACAAAGATTGCGATGCTAAAGCAGAGTCCAATCCACATTGTGAATAAACCAAACCGGCGTATTCCCCGTTGCTGAGCTTTTCGATCTAATCTTTGTCTCTCTGGAAGGAGAACAAGCAGCAAGGCACCAATGACTGCGATTCCAATACTCAAAGGAAGTTGGCGAAAAAACGCGAAAACACATGTTAGTGCTGACACTATTATGCCGAGTTCTATTCGAGTGACGTGCATGATCTCTTTTCCAAAATTAAGCACTTGCTTTTAGCACTGGCTGCCCACAAGAGCGAAGAAAGCATCGACTCCATAAGCCCAAATAGCGGCGGCTAGTGCTGCCCCTGCAGGTCCCTCGGCTGCGATTATTCCCGCTGCTGCTGTCCAACCGACATGATGAATTATTCCTACTGCCCAAAGTAGCATCGCACAAGGCACCGAGGACCAATTAAAATATGGAGTAACAACAGGTTTTCCCTGTTCCGAATTTCCTCGCGTATTTGGAATCTTAAATGTTTGTTCATTGTTGTTTTCATCGATTACGGTCGCTGTGCCTGCAGCTTTATCAACCGTGACTTGATATTGATGATCTGGGGTCGATACTTGGAATTGACTTCCTGAAAGCCTTTGAATCTTAGAGCCTTCGGAAAATAAAGTATCTTCAGAATTCTTGGGCACAGATTGATGCTTTGACTGAGCTGTCATAGGAGCCGGTGTCGCGTGAGCCTCTACGCCGGTAAAACTAAGGAGTGCGGCAACCAAAAACGCCACGGTTTTTCTCATTGTTTTCCTTTCTAAAGGTGATGTCCACAAACATTTTTGATTTTAGATCTAGTTAGGAAAGATAAGAAGAGAGCAAACTTACAATGTGATAATGAACTAAATTCAGAGTTTTTACACTGTTGAGTTGCCAGTTACTGAGAGCTGTTTATTTGGGTGAGTACTTTTAGGTTCTAAGTAGGGAAGTCTCATATCACGGGTGGGGCGTTTTGGTGGCAACCAAATCTATTGATTTGTGAAGCGTCCTGGGTTTAGTTCCGCTTCTTTTACGGCCCTGTGTTGATGGGCTGGGTGAGATAGTACTCGGTTTCTACTTCCTGTGGGGTGGCGTAGTCCAATGCTTCGTGAAGTCGCTTAGTGTTCCACCAATGCACCCACCGCAAGGTGGCCAGTTCGACTTCTCCGACCGACGTCCACGGGCCCTGGGCATGAATCAGTTCCGCCTTGTAGAGACCGTTGACTGTTTCGGCTAGTGCATTGTCGTAAGAATCGCCGATTGTTCCCACACTCGGGCGGATTCCTGACTCAGCTAGCGCGGTGGAATACTTCAGTGACACGTACTGGCTGCCCCGATCGCTGTGGTGAATTAGTTGGTTTCCATGGATTCGTCCTGCAGTCGTTAACGCATGTTCCAATGCCTCCATGGGCAGCGCATCGGTGCGCATTGTCGAGCGTGTAGCAACACCAACAATTTTTCGGCTGAAGACATCCACGACAAACGCGGTGTAGGCGAATCCTGACAGGGTGCGAACGTAGGTAATGTCGGCAACCCAAAGCCTGCCTGGTGCCTGCGCACGGAAGTTTCGGCGCACTAGGTCCGGGCGATGATCCGGTGTCTTCGGGCTTACCGTTGTTATTGGGGTTCGCCCACGTCTGCGGCCAGAAACACCTGCAAGTTTCATCAGACGTGCGGTCTTGTCGCGACCAATATGAAAGCCTTCGCGGTTCATCGCGTGCCACATTTTGCGGATGCCGTAGACCGAGAAATTCTCCGCATGCACACGCTGTATCTCTGGGATGAGCAGGCTATCGCTTAAGGCTCTTGCGCTGGGAACACGTGTGGTGGCTTTGCGGTAGCCGCGTGAAGTAATGAATCCACGATCTGCTTGTTTAAGGACTCGGCAGATGGCCTCGACCCCAAATTGATCTTTGTACGCGTCGATGTAGGAGATCATTTGGTCGTGGGTCGGTCGAGTTCCGCTGCGAAAAAAGCCGAAGCAGTTTTAAGAATCCCGTTTGCTCGTTTCAGTTCGCGGTTTTCGCGGCGCAGACGCCTGAGTTCTTCTTCCATTGTTTCGCCGCCTGAAGCGTCAGAATTATCGCGTACTGAGGCGCTGTCACGGTACCAGGCCCGCAACGTGTGGTGAGATACTCCAAGCAGCTCACCGACCTCTGTGTAGGCGCGTTGCAGTGAGCAAGACTCCAGGCGGACCATTTCGATGATCTGATGGACCGCCTTCTCCTTGAACTCGACGGAATACTTTCTAGGCATAGTTCAATCCTTCCTTAGCTGAGGTAGGAACTAAACCCAGGACGCTTCAACCGGGCTGGATATCAGGTGTCTACCTAACGGGGGCCAGGTCCCACCTAGTACGCGTGTGGTTGCTGCCAGCAACTTCATCTGCGCTGATTTACCACCCCGGTCAGCGTAGACGGGATCAATAAGCCAAATGAACTGAGCTTTCCCGTTAGTCGGGTTGATTCCCACCCAAGCCGGCCCGATGGTGTGCGAAATAAGTGAGCGCACCACACTACGTACATAAGGGTTTAAGTCTGCGGGGTCACCACCGGCTGTTCCTATCTGGTCAACGTCAACAACCAGGACGGCGGCATACTGCTTACTGGTAAGCATGACGTACTCGCACCGTCCTAAAGCCTCAGTGTCGAAGCGATACATGCGCGGCGAGTTCGTACCGTCAGCATTACGCATATAAGACTTGGAAAAATCCCGTCCAACAGACCCGTGGAGCACCTCGCGGCCTAAATGCGCGCGGAGCAAGTCGCGGTCACTGGCGGATGCTGGGGTGTTATCCAGCCCGCCACGATCTGGTTCGACACGGGTAGGTGTTTTAATGTGCGCGTTTTGCGCGTAAGCCTGTAGACTCATGGCCATGCTTTCTCCCAGAGATGAGCTGGGTGATAAGCGAAAGTCACTGGGTTGCCGCCCGGTGGCTTTCTTCGTTTTCACTGTCTCCCACCGACTCTAAATGACACCAGTGTCATTTAGTAGTCATGACACGCGAAAAATGTGCCTTTTACCTGCAGTTACGCATGGCTTTCCATGTGTAACTGTTTTCGTCTGCAGATCTACTTCCCCATTTTCTCGTGCGCATATTTACCGTCACTGCGGTGGGGATGACGCATGTGGAACTGCTGGGTTTACAGGAATACATCTTTACATAACCTGTATTCCTGTAAACCCTTATTTATTGTTGCGCACGTATTCTTCGAGGTAGTTGCTGACAATCTCGCGTATGGTCACTCCTTTTTGCGCGGCGATGACTTTGAGTTCTGAGTGAAGTTCTCGGTCAATTTCGACGGTCATCTTCTTGACGTAGTCGCGGCCGGTGGGTTGGTGGAATGCACCTCGTACTGTTTTCTTCTCCACTGCCGGGGTCGGCTTTGCGGTTTTCTTTGTCGAGGTTCGCGGGCCTTGCTGTGCTCTGGCGCGTTCTTTGCTGGTGCTCATTTCATCATCTCCATGAGTTCGTCTGCGACCTGTTCATAGCCGTGCATGTCTGGGCCTGGGCAGTAACCGAAGGCTAGGTGCATGTCCTCGCGTAGCGGTATTTCGGTTTTAAAGTGGGGCATTTGTTCTGCATCAAGCGCTTCTCGTGCAGCATCAAGGGCACTGGTGCCTTTCCTGGCAAACGTCAGCAGGACTGCATGTGGTGTTCCGCTAACTGCGTCGCGCAGTTCCCACACGCGGGAAAGGTCAGCGGCAGCAGAACGGGTCGGAAGAATGATGAGGTCACTGACAGCGATTGCTGCTTCGATAGCGTTCTCGTCTCCTGGCGGTACATCGATGAACATGAACTCATCGTCTCCGACGAGTGCTGCTTGCCTATCAACGCGCTTGGGAATGGACAGCTCGACCTCAAACGGTAAAGGGTCGCCTCCGTCTTCCGCGCGTTCCGACCATTCCAGAGCTGAGCCCTGTCGGTCTAAGTCTGTGACTGTCACGGTCTTTCCTCGGTGGGCGAAAACCGTAGCGAGAAACATCGTTGTAGTGGTCTTGCCAACGCCACCCTTGACGTTAATGGCAGTAATGATCATGGCTTCTCCTAGATAAACAAATCCTTACATCTGTCACTTTACATATTTACAGCTATACACTTCTACATTTATACAGGTTAATCTACAGATTAGAAGCAGGGTACAAAAGAGCATCCTGAAGGCTAAATTTCCATAGTCTGGCCCGTCCAAATAAACAGGGATCTGACACTCGTCGAAAAATGGTCAGGATCGAACAGGTCATGCCAAAGGAGTTCAGAGAACATATCCTCAGTAAAGGATCTGTCAATAGCCCACAAGCGCCAAGCAAGCCAACAGCTAAAGGAGACCCTTTCCTAGGTAAACCTACTCAATCCCTGAGTTTTACACGATATTTCAGATAGAAAAATAGTAAATCTCTATGTAATATTTATGCTTGCAGGTACTAAACGCTTGCTTCACCACTCCAGCCCCCGAAAGAGAAGATGATGAAATTTAAAAAGCCCCTCTGGGGAGCATCTCTGGTTGTCCTCACCGCCTTTTCCGCAGTTCCTAATGCAGTTGCGTCTACCGAACCAACCGTTCGTGCCGCCGCTGATTCTGCTTCCGAATCAGTAACTGAGGAATCGATGCAGGAGCTAATTAGCTACGTTGATTCACTTCCTGAAGACGTGGTTAGGGAAAAGAACGACAGGGATCTTGCCTCCTATATCGCTAGCCATGCCCCGAAAGAGTACTTCCCTCCCGTCACCACCTATAATGCCTGGGAATGTGCAGGAGCCATCACCCTAATCATTGCCGGCACAATAGTTCCAATATCGAAAGCGGTTAAGATCGCTAAGCTTGTACGCGGATTGGGCGGCGCAAGCAAAGTCGGCAAAGCAATATCAGAGGCTGGTGGCATCAGGAAGATCGTGGCCACTAAGGGGGCCTCCATTAAGGCTGAGTCTATGAAAAATGGCTTACTCTCCCTAGCCGCAGAGCTAACGGGAATCGGCACTGCGCAAGAGAAGTGCTAAAAGTACTCCATGAAGAAAGCTTCAACATATATAAGTATTGCGCTTTGCATAATATGCATCGTGTTGGCGATAGCCCACGTTGGCTTCCCTACACTTTCCCTTGTTGTACTAGCTCTAGCATTTCTTACTAGTGTTATTGGAGATATTCCGAACAAGAGCAAGCGCTGAAGTAAGGGAATCTACTTCTTACTAGGTAGTAGTTTCCAAAGGTAAACATATGAACAACAAATAGCTCCTCGACTCCCCTTGAGGAGCTATTTTTCATTTCCTGAGTAACCCTTTAAATAGAATAACCTGTGGTTGCACACTGAAAGAATAGCCAAGTTCTAATAGAACATTGGATCTAGTTCAATCGCGTAAAAGTATGCCTTGAACAGGATTTCACTATTTTGGAGAATGGATTACCCTCGTTCTTTGTATTCTATCTCATCTTCCGCTTGCCTAATCCATCGGGCAAGCGTTGGCTGCGATATGTTTAGTCGCTTTGAAGCGTCCTGGGTTTAGTTCCGCTTCTTTTACGGCCCTGTGTTGATGGGCTGGGTGAGATAGTACTCGGTTTCTACTTCCTGTGGGGTGGCGTAGTCCAATGCTTCGTGAAGTCGCTTAGTGTTCCACCAATGCACCCACCGCAAGGTGGCCAGTTCGACTTCTCCGACCGACGTCCACGGGCCCTGGGCATGAATCAGTTCCGCCTTGTAGAGACCGTTGACTGTTTCGGCTAGTGCATTGTCGTAAGAATCGCCGATTGTTCCCACACTCGGGCGGATTCCTGACTCAGCTAGCGCGGTGGAATACTTCAGTGACACGTACTGGCTGCCCCGATCGCTGTGGTGAATTAGTTGGTTTCCATGGATTCGTCCTGCAGTCGTTAACGCATGTTCCAATGCCTCCATGGGCAGCGCATCGGTGCGCATTGTCGAGCGTGTAGCAACACCAACAATTTTTCGGCTGAAGACATCCACGACAAACGCGGTGTAGGCGAATCCTGACAGGGTGCGAACGTAGGTAATGTCGGCAACCCAAAGCCTGCCTGGTGCCTGCGCACGGAAGTTTCGGCGCACTAGGTCCGGGCGATGATCCGGTGTCTTCGGGCTTACCGTTGTTATTGGGGTTCGCCCACGTCTGCGGCCAGAAACACCTGCAAGTTTCATCAGACGTGCGGTCTTGTCGCGACCAATATGAAAGCCTTCGCGGTTCATCGCGTGCCACATTTTGCGGATGCCGTAGACCGAGAAATTCTCCGCATGCACACGCTGTATCTCTGGGATGAGCAGGCTATCGCTTAAGGCTCTTGCGCTGGGAACACGTGTGGTGGCTTTGCGGTAGCCGCGTGAAGTAATGAATCCACGATCTGCTTGTTTAAGGACTCGGCAGATGGCCTCGACCCCAAATTGATCTTTGTACGCGTCGATGTAGGAGATCATTTGGTCGTGGGTCGGTCGAGTTCCGCTGCGAAAAAAGCCGAAGCAGTTTTAAGAATCCCGTTTGCTCGTTTCAGTTCGCGGTTTTCGCGGCGCAGACGCCTGAGTTCTTCTTCCATTGTTTCGCCGCCTGAAGCGTCAGAATTATCGCGTACTGAGGCGCTGTCACGGTACCAGGCCCGCAACGTGTGGTGAGATACTCCAAGCAGCTCACCGACCTCTGTGTAGGCGCGTTGCAGTGAGCAAGACTCCAGGCGGACCATTTCGATGATCTGATGGACCGCCTTCTCCTTGAACTCGACGGAATACTTTCTAGGCATAGTTCAATCCTTCCTTAGCTGAGGTAGGAACTAAACCCAGGACGGACCTGACCCCTGTTTGGTGGACACCTGATATCCAGCCCAGTCGGGCTGGAAGAAAGGTAATCTACCACCATGTCCAGGTACTCCGAACAGTTCAAACGCGATGCCGTGGCCCTCTACGAAAACAATGAGGACCTCTCACTGAACTCAGCATCAGCAGAGCTCGGTATCAACCGTGCCTCGCTGCATTCTTGGATCAAGAAGTACGGCACCGGCAAACGTGCCCGCACAAAAAGCATGCGCGACAAGGTCCAAGCAGCGAATGATTCCGAACGGATCCGCCAGTTAGAAAAAGAGAACGCAAAGCTGCGCGAAGAACGTGACATCCTGCGCAAGGCCGCGAAATATTTTGCCGAAGAGACTCACTGGTGATCCGCTTCCAGTTTGTCTATGACCACCGAACCGAATTCTCGGTTAAGCGGATGTGCCAGGTGTTAAAGCTCAATCGCTCCTCGTTCTACAAATGGGTGCAAACCCGCGAAGAACGCAGGTTAAAGACGTGTTCGGATGCTCTTATTGGTGCAAGAATCAAGACCATCTTCGATGATGAATACGGGCTTTATGGTGCTAAACGCATCGCTGCAAGCCTTAAAGCCGATACGAGCTTTGGCCCGATAAATCACAAGAAAGTCGCACGAATCATGAAATCCATGGGACTTAAAGGCTTTACCAAACGCCGCCGATGCGTCACTACCAGGCGTAAGCCTGGTCACCGCGTCATGCCAGATCTAGTAGGCCGCAGATTCACAGCTGACAGGCCAAACCACGTCTATGTAGGCGACATTACGTACCTGCCGTGTAAGGGCGGCAAGAACATGTACCTGGCCACGGTCATCGACGTCTACTCGCGCAAACTTGTCGGACATGCACTCGCCGATCACATGCGGGTATCACTGGTTATCGAAGCTTTGTCCCATGCCAGGAAAGTCCGCGGAAGCCTTAAAGGGGCAATTTTCCATTCTGATCACGGCAGCGTGTACACCTCACAAGCCTTTAGGAACTATTGCTCGTCGTTGGGTGTGCGCCAGTCTATGGGAGCGGTAGGAACGAGTGCTGATAACGCCCTAGCAGAATCGTTTAACGCCACGCTCAAGCGGGAAATCTTGCGTGACAGGAAAGTCTTTGACAATCCGATCTCCTGCCGCCAAGAAGTCTTCCGGTGGTGCATGCGCTACAACACACGCCGACGGCACTCCTGGTGCAATCTTTCAGCTCCTGACGTCTTTGAAGCCGAGAATTCAGCTACACTGACTAGAGCAGCATAGCTAACCCCCGACGTGTCCACTTTCCGGGGGTCAGGCCCGACGCTTCAGCCCAATACCTCACACACCAACAACAACGAACAGAAAGGAAGACCTCCAAAGGGTAGGGGACGCCGTTAAAATGGGCTGACAGCCTACCGAGGAGGCCGAACTGATGAGCTCACTGGCTGCCATCGCCTTGCCATTTTTTCAGAGTAGGACCCGATCCTTTCTTGATGAGGATCGGGCAGCTAGACGTGCACTGAAAATGCAAGATGGAATTGGCGTGCTCGATTTTGCCGTGGAGGACCCTTCGGAGGATCCAGCCCAAGTATTCTCGGTTGTGCAAGAAGCGCTGAAGATTGCCGTAGATGTGATAGCCAATGCGGATGACTCACTTGGTATGTTAAGTGAGGTTGTTGAAGAGCTTATCGAGCTCCACGCTAAGAGCGCACAGCGCGCCAAGCCTGCGCCAAGGGAGCTGGCCGAGTGGTTCATTGATTTCCATGAGAGCAACGAGGTTGATTACTTCGATCTTGACCCTGTTGCATATTCAACGGTCCTCGGAGAAGACGGCCTGGCTCGGGTGCGCGCTTGGGCGGAAAACGCAGATGTTATCCGCCGTAAGTATATGGAGAAGCGCTTTGCGGTTTTAGATCAAGACGTCGAAGCAATTATTCGTACACACTTGGCTGAGGGTAGCTACGCGGTTTATTTCGAAGAGGCAGCTAAAGCCTTAGAAGAAATCGGTGAGTATGACGCTGCGTGGGAGTACGCGAAGCGTGGTACCGAATCTGAACCAGATTGGCAGGCGCGGTCCTGCGGGCAATTCTGGGTGGAACTAGCGAGGGATCATTTCCCCGAAAGGGAGGAAGAGGTCGCCCAGATAGTTCTCAACAAGTGGCCGGACCCGCTCCTAGAAGTAATGCTGTATCCAGAAAGGTTTGTGGAGCCCTAGAGAACTAGAAGGTCGAACTTCGTGGCCTTCACGTCGGACAGGCGCTTGCGGGCGCGCTCGAGGCGCTGCCATTCCTCCTGGGGGATGGACTTTCGGGCAATGGTGACGGTTTCGGCGTCAGGGGTGCCCCATGCGATGGGCATAGGGGTGATTTGCTGCCAGTGGTTGTTGTCCGCGCGGCCGGACACAGCGGCGACGGGAACCTTGGTGCCTACGGTGCGCTGAGTGCCGGGAATAGCGGTCACGGTGCGCAGGCAAGCGGCCCAGCGGGGAGGCAGGGAAGGATCCACATTGGTATTGACTAGGGCGAGCAGGACCATGTCGCGTTCGTTGACCTCAGCGATGACAGCCGGAGCAAGGGGATAGGAGTCATAGAGCTGTTGGGCGGTGCCAACTTTACGTGCGGCGGCGAAGCCGACGATAGCCACCATGATTCCGAAAAGGATCATGCCGAGGCCGATGGTAATGCCCCAGGAAAATCCCCACCAGATGGCCGCGCCGCCGATGATGAGCAGGATGCCCAGCACGAGGCCGGAGATGCGAAGGCGGTTGGAATCGCGCAAGAGCTCGTTATTGGCCTTGGCAAAGGACTCGTCTACGTCGAACTTGAAGATTTTCATTGTTCCAAGTCTAGTGCGTCGATAAGCCGGTAGGCATATCCCTGCTCGGCGAGGAAGCGCTGGCGGTGCACGGCGTAGTCCGCGTCGAGGCTATCGCGGGTGACCAGCGAATAGAAGAGGGCTTCCTCTTCCTTGGGGCGAAGCAGCCGGCCGAGGCGTTGGGCCTCTTCTTGGCGGGAGCCGAAGGTGCCGGAGACCTGGATGGCTAGGGCTGCCTCGGGAAGGTCGATGGAGAAATTGGCCACCTTGGACACCACGAGAACAGGAAGTGTGCCCTCGCGGAATTGTTGGAAGAGGCGTTCGCGCTTGGCGGTGGAGGTGGAGCCGTCGATAACGGGGGCGTCGAGATGCGCGCCGAGCTCCTTGAGCTGGTCGACATAACCGCCGATGATGAGCGCCTGCTGTGGGTGTCGGGCCAGGATCTTATCCACTGCCCGGAGCTTGGCGGCGGCTTGGGCGGCGATGCGGTAGCGGTCGCGAGGTTGGGCGGTGGCGTACAGCATGCGTTCCTCGGCGTCCATATCCACGCGGACCTCGATGCATTCGGCGGTGGCGATATAGCCGGCCATTTCGAGTTCTTTCCACGGGGCGTCGTAGCGCTTGGGGCCGATGAGGGAGAAGACGTCGCCCTCGCGGCCGTCCTCGCGCACGAGGGTAGCGGTAAGCCCTAGTCGACGCCGCGATTGAAGATCCGACGTCATGCGGAACACCGGGGCGGGAAGGAGGTGCACCTCGTCGTAGATTATGAGGCCCCAGTCGCGGGAATCGAAGAGCTCGAGGGCGCGGTATTCGCCCTTAGTTTTGCGCGTGACCACCTGGTAGGTGGCGATGGTGATGGGTTTGATTTCCTTCTTTTCGCCGGAGTATTCGCCGATTTCGTTTTCGGTCAGGGTGGTGCGGCGCAGGAGCTCGTCGCGCCATTGGCGGCCGGCGACGGTATTGGTAACCAGGATGAGCGTGGTGGATTCTGCCTTGGCCATTGCAGCGGCGCCGACGATGGTTTTGCCAGCGCCGCATGGGAGTACGACGACGCCGGAGCCGCCGGACCAGAAGGCCTCGGTGGCGTACTGCTGGTAGTCACGCAGCTGCCAGCCGTCGTGATTGAGGGCGATCGGATGGGACTCGCCATCGACGTAGCCGGCGAGATCCTCGGCCGGCCAGCCGGCCTTGAGAAGGGCCTGCTTGAGGCGGCCGCGCTCGGAGGGCGGGACGGCGATAGAGTTCTCATCGATGCGAGCACCGAGGAGTTTTCCGGTAGCGCCGCGGGTAAGTTCTTCCAGGATGGGCGGATCGTCGGACTCGAGGATGAGGCCGTGGGCCGGGTGGGCGTGGAGGCGGACGCGGCCGTAGCGGGACATGGTTTCGGCGACGTCGACAAGCAGGGCTTGGGGGACTGGGAAGCGGGAGTAGTTTTCTAGGACGTCGACGACCTGCTCGGCGTCGTGGCCGGCCGCGCGGGCATTCCACAGCGCGAGCGGGGTGATGCGGTAGGTGTGCACGTGCTCGGGGGCGCGCTCCAGCTCCGCAAAGGGAGCGAGCGCGGCGCGGGCCTCGGCGGCCTGGGCGTGATCCACCTCGAGCAGGACGGTCTTGTCCGACTGCACAATCAATGGTCCATTCATGGCTCCAGCGTAACGGAGGTGATTCGGTGCAAGGGGAACCGGATGGTAGAGCCATCGGCCGCGCGAGCGTCGATTTGCCCGCCCGCCACGGTCAGCGGGGTGACGGTGCGTTTCTTTTCGTTGCCGTTCTTATCCGCATAGCCGATGGTGATCGGCCGGGCAGTGCGCGCGGCGGCGTGGACTATGTCGAGGCTGGGAGTAGTAGGGGCGGCGTCGTCGCGCAGGGTGCGCATGGCCTTCGCAATATCCGGGGAGGCAGTAGCTCGGCGGGCAGTCGGGGTCGGCAGGGTAGCTGGTTCGGGCGCGACGTTCAGGCTGGCGCCGCTTTCGTCCTCTGCGGCAGGGGAAAGTCCGTGCTCGCGCAGGCGCTCCAGCAGGTCATGCACCGGCAATTGGGACACCGCGACGGTGGGCGCGAGCAGGCGCAAGGGCGCTGCCTTGAGCGCAATCTGGAGGAGAGCCGGGTCCTCGCTGCGCAGGTAGGACAGCGCCGGGCCGGAGCGCAGGGTGCCATGGCGCTTGGCGACGTCCCCGATGTGGAACTCCAGCGTCTGCGGTACCTCCCCGTGGGCTGCGAAGAAGGCCTGGATTTCCTCCCCAGTCATGCCACGATCGAGCCCGCGGCGCAGGGAAGCGTCCGAGATGCGGTAGACGCTGGCCAGTCCGGGGGATTCGAGGTCAGCGACTGCTTCGAGCCGCTGGTGGGTCTCCGGATCGAGCGGGCCGGGAACCAAGACGGTCATATCTGCTTGGATGAGGAAGTAATCGACCGTGTCGGGGGTGAGGCGGGCGGCGGCGTCGGGGGCGTCGATAAGCACGCTGGTGGGGCGCTCAAGGGCAATGGCGCCGATCCACTCGGCTTCCGCGCGGAGTTCGGCGATGGTCTCGTCCGAAGTGTGCGTGGCAAAGAGCGGAAAGTGGAAGCGCAGGGACTCCTCGAAGGTGGGCTTCGCGCCGCGCAGGTAGACCTGCAGGACTTTGTCCCTGAAGCCAGGAAGTCGGTCATTGGTGTGCGCTAGCGTGCGGCCTTCCTTTGTCCATGGGGAAGCAGTCCAGGCCTCGAGCAGGACCTGCCACTTTTCGGCGAGGTTTGCATCAAGCCAAGCCTGGGCGAGCTCCGTCGGCGCGAGGAAATTGCCCTCGAAGTTTTTCGGCTCGCCGCGGCTGAGCAGGCGGGCGCTCATGCCGAGCTCAATGAGGCGACGCAGTTCTCCTTCATCGATGGTGAGGGTTTTGCTCAGGTTGGTGAGCTGGCGAACGCCGACGGTCTTGTCCTTGAGGAGCTCTATCGGCCGCGCGCCTAGCGCGTCAATCACGCGCTGCATGCCACGCACGGCGGAAAGGCCGGCCGCGGTACCGGCATCATCGGCCTTGGAATCCGGAGCGGGGGATTCGGTGACTCCCTCCACCGGGATCGGTGCGGTGGGCTTGCCGTTGAGCGCAAGGTGCACGGCGCGCGGCAGGCGGACGGTGGTGGCGTCCACGCGTTGGAGCAGCTGCTTGGCGATGAGCCGCGGAATCGGCCGGGCCGGATCCGCATCGATGGCCGCATCCCGCGTGGTGCCCAGGCCATTGGAACGCGACAGGGTCTCGAGGACCTTCCGCTCTTCGTCCGGCAGCTCGGCGATGTCCTCCAGGCTAACCTGGACCTGGTCGAGGAGGGACCAGCCCGTGGGAAGAGCAGGCATGACCTCGGGCGGGATGAGGATGTTGCCGTAGGCTAGGCCGCGCTCCTTGAGCTGGCGGGTGATATCCGGATTAAGGTCTTCTACTTCTTCGAGTTCCCCTCCGCGGCGCGCGATGTCTTCGATTTCCGCAAGCTGCCGTGCAGTGCAGTTCATGAGCGCCCGCGCGATAGAGGTGCGCAGTAGCAGGCGGGTAGCGAGCGCGGCGATGCTCGGGGGTAGCGGATTGAGCACATCCGGCCGGTTGCGGAGGATGGTGGCGAGCTCTTCTTCCTCAAGGGAGGCGAGCCACGTGCGGAAATGCGGGAGGTGGGAAGACTGAGTCATGATGTCACCCCAGTTTAGTTATCGTTTGAGTTACGTTTTTGCGCAAGGTTTGAAATAATAAGGGCTATGTCGAATCAGAAGAAGGGTCACGTTTCCCCGGCTTGGCCGAAGAACGAAAATCGCGAGCACGCAATCACGGAAATCTCTGCGCCTTTTGCTGGTGCGTCCAGCCCCTACGGCGATGATTCTGATCTTGCCGATGCCGGCAGAGAAGCTGAACTACGTTCACCCTTATACTCGCATCAATCGCTAGAGTATGTCCCCGCCTTGGTGCGGGGATTTTTCTTTCATACAAAAAGGGCCCATTGCTATTGCAATGGGCCCTTTATCGCTATGTCTTAGCGGGTGATGTTCTCAATCATCTGCGCAATCGGGTCGATGATGTTGCGGTTGGCAGAGTAGAAGTTGTTGAAGTCGTGGCGGTTAGCCTTGTACAGCTCGGTGAACTGTGCAGGCAGTGCCAAGCCGTAGGAGTTAGCGGCGTTCTTGATGGTGTTGTACAGAGCATCAACAGCCAGCTCGTCGGACTTCTGAGCGGCAGCCTGCTTGACCGGAGCCGGTGCCTGGGCCGGAGCCTTAGGGGCAGCGGACGGAGCGGTGCGCTGGGTCGGAGCGGAGTTCAGGCCGAGGGAAGCGGAGCAAGCCGGCCATGCACCCCAGCCCTGGGAAGCAAGCACGCGCTCAGCGACGACAATCTGCTGCTCGCGGGTAGCCTGGTCAGCGGTAGCAGCGAACTGGCCGCCGCCATTGGCCTGCCAGGTCTGCGGGTTGAACTGCAGTCCGCCCTGGTAGCCGTTGCCAGTGTTGATGTGCCAGTTGCCGCCGGCCTCGCACTGTGCCAGACGGTCCCAGTCGGAATCCGGAGCAGCGGAAGCGGTCGGTGCCATGATGGCAGCGGCGGCGCCGAAGGCGACGGTGCCGGCGGTGAACTTAGCGGCCATACGGTTCTTAGCGGAGTGGCGTCCCATGTAGTTAGTCCTCTCTGTGTGCCCGCATTAACTGCAAAGAATATGTACCAAAAAGAAAGGGCGGGCGAGGGCAACTTTCTTAACGGCTCTTAAGTGTCTGGGGGACAGCGTAGCGGTTTATAACGAAAGTGTCACGTTATGGGCACTAAACGGGAAAGAAAAGGGACAAATGTGGTGGGTGAGGGGACATTTTCCCAGGTAAGCAATAATCTGTGATCTATGTCATGTAACGCGGGTGTGTCGCGGCAGAGTGCGCGACTTCTGTTGTTTTGACCAGGCGGCTAAAATAAAGATTTTCCCCTAGAGAAGAGGTGGGTACCTATGCCTATTGGCAAAGTGAAGTGGTATGACGCCGAGAAAGGTTTCGGTTTCGTCAGCAACCCGGGCGATGAAGACGTCTATGTTGGCCGCAACGTGCTGCCCAAGGGAGTAGAGGAACTGTTCCCCGGCCAGCGCATCGACTTCGATTTCGCGGCCGGGCGCCGCGGTCCGCAGGCGCTGCGGGTCAAAGTATTGGATAAGCCGCGTCGCCGCACCCCGGCCCGCAAGCCGGAAGAACTCGGCAGCATGGTCTCTGACGTGATGACCTTGCTGGAGTCGCAGATTCAGCCGGTGCTCAATTCCGGCCGCTACCCGGAGCGCAAGACTGGGCGCCAGGTAGCAGAAATCCTCCGCGCAATCGCGAAGGATTTGGATAGCTAATTAGAAGCCTTCGTGGATTCCTCCGCGGAGGCTTCTCGTTCTTTATCGGTCATCGTGGTCAGGGACCACACGGTGGCCAAAGGGGTTTCGTCACCGTTGTCATCGGTGCCGATCATCATGGAGGAAATCTCCACCACCTTGAGGCGGGGGCGCTTGCCGGTAGAGGCCTTGATGGGGTCTACCGAGCCGGGGATCGAGACCTCGGTGGTTTCGTTCGCGCCGTGCGCGGTTTCATCGTTGGCGGCGGGGTCATCGTAGATGGAAAGAATCTTCCACTCGTGGTCGGAGATTTCTTCGGGGATATCCAGCTTGAGGGTGTCATCATCACCCACGGTGAGGTTCGGGACCTCGCCTTCCGGGCACTCGGAGCCGGGCTCGCAAGCAATGTACGGGGCGACGTCGATGGACTTATCGCCCACGGAGGCGGTGACCTTGATGTCGCGGGGATCGGGACCCGGGCGCTGGTTCCACCAGTTTTGGAAGATCACTACGGCGGCGACGATGACCGCCACGACCACGATGAGGGCCAAGATCTGCAGCAGCGACTTTTTCCTTGCTTCCTTACGGGTTGCCATGGGCCTTTACCTTACTCGAACGTGGAAGAGTTCTTCCCACCGCTTGCCGGTAAGCCAGAACTCATCGTCTGTGATGTGTGCGATGCCGTTGAGGACATCATCGGGGTCGGTATAGCGGGACTTATCAATCGCGTCGGTAGCGATGACGGCGGTTACTCGGCCGGTGGAGGGATCGATGCGGTAGATGTTGTCATCCATCCACACATTGGCGTAGACGGCATCGCCCACGCACTCGAGTTCATTGATGTCTTCGAGGGGCTTTCCCTCCAGGGTGACGTCGGTAGTGGAGCGCTCCGCGAAGGTCTCTGGGTCCATGTGCCGCAGGGTCGCGGAGCCATCGGACATGAGGAGCTCCTCGCCGGTATTGCACAGGCCCCAGCCCTCGCCCGAGTAGGTGGCGGTATCTACCTGGCGTAGGTCTCGGTCGTATTTCAGGGCTTGGCCGGACTTCCAAGTCAGCTGCCAGATGGAATCGCCGGCTTGGGTGATGCCCTCGCCAAAGTAGCGGCTATCCAGGCGCGTTTCGGCCAAGGTTTCGCCGGATTCGGGGGAGAAGCGCTCCAGGCGGGATTCGCCCCATTGGCCGGTGCCCAGGAGCAGGTTGCCGTCCGGATCGGTTTCGAGGCCCTGCGTAAAGGAGTTGGGCGGCAGGGAAGCGGTGCCGAGAACCTCGACGGAGAGGTGTTCTACTTCGGGTTCTGCTGGTGTAGAGGAACAGGCGGCGAGCGTGCAGGGGAGGAGAATGCAGGCGGCGCGGGAAAGAAACGACATGCACCATATGTACCACCGCGTGCGCTCCATAATGAATAATGAGGGGCGTGAGTAAGCGAAAAGCAAATCCGTTGATCGATTCCCGCGCCGTGCGCATCGCGCGCGAGGCGTTGGATGAGGTGGGGGAAGGGGGCGTCGGCAAGCATATCGGCGTCGCCGGGATGGGCCGAAACGTTGCTACCCACCGATTTGAAGCAGAAATGCCTGGCTACCCTGGCTGGGAATGGCAGGCGGTGCTCGCCTGCGCGGAGGGATCGCGCTACGTCACCGTCAATGAGGTGGCGCTGGTGCCGGGAGGGGAGGCCCTGCAGCCGCCGGAATGGGTGCCCTATGAGGACCGTGTGCGGCCAGGCGACCTCGGGCCCGGAGACCTAATGCCACCGGCCGTGGATGATTCCCGCCTGGATGGGGAAACTTTGTCCAAATCCGGCCTGGAAGACGCCAAGAAGCGCTGGCGCACCGAGTTCGGCCCCAATACGGATATGGCGGCCAAGGCGCGCCTGCAATGCCGCACCTGTGCGTTTTATGTGCAGCTGTTGGATAACTATGGCGTCTGCGCCAATGAGTACTCGGCGGATGGCCGGGTGGTGCACTCGCGCTATGGCTGCGGTGCACATTCGCAGACGCGCGTGCGGGAAGAAAAGGCCCCGGAAGTGGCCTTCGATGATGAAAAGCCCATCTTCCAGGATTTTGAAATCGAGGATTAAGGCAGCACACTTATGGCGTAAGACTCGCTGTACGTGAAAGGCGCAGGCGTTGAAAGCCACTCTCGATCGCTACTTCCATATCTCTGAACGTGGTTCCTCCATTGGAACCGAGCTACGCGCGGGAACGGTCTCGTTCTTCGCCATGGCCTATATCATCCTTTTGAACCCGCTCATCCTCGGTACAACCGAGGACGCAGAAGGCTACGCGCTGGGCGTGCCACAGGTCGCCGCCGCCACCGCGCTGGTCGCCGGCGTCATGTCCATTCTCTTCGGCGCCATTGCCAAGTATCCCTTCGCCATGGCCGCAGGCTTAGGCATGAATACCTTCGTGGGCGTGAGCATGGTCGCCACTAGCGGGCTGACCTGGCAGGAATCCATGGGCCTAGTGGTCATCGAGGGCATCATTATCGTCCTGCTGGCCATCTCTGGTTTCCGCACCGCCGTCTTTGACGCCATCCCTCAGTCCATGAAGGCGGCGATGGGCGTGGGCATCGGCATGTTCATCGCCATGATTGGCCTCGTGGATGGTGGCTTTGTCACCCGCGTGCCGGACGCCGCGCACACCACCGTGCCGGTGGGGCTGGGCATCAATGGTTCGATTTCTACCTGGCCCGCGCTGGTCTTTGTCATCGGCCTCATTATCTGTTCCTTCATGGTCATCCGGAACGTGCCGGGCGGGCTCTTTATCGCCATCGTGCTTACCACCATCATCGCGTTTATTATCCAGGCGTTTACCGGCTCCGAGGACTGGGGCATGGCCGCGCCCGTGAAGCCGGAGGCGCTCGGCGGCATTCCGGATCTGTCCATCGTGGGCGATGTGAACCTGGTGGGCGCCTTTACCAAGATCGGCGTGGTCTCCACGGTGCTGCTGATTTTTACCCTGCTGCTTACCAACTTCTTCGATGCGATGGGCACCATGACCGGCCTGGGCAAGCAAGGCAAGCTTGTCGACGCCGACGGCAACCTCCCCGATATGAAAAAGGCCCTCGTCGTCGAAGGCTTCGGCGCCGTGGCCGGCGGCCTGGGCTCTGCTTCTTCCAATACCGTCTTTGCGGATTCCTCCGCCGGCATTGCCGATGGCGCCCGTACGGGCCTGGCCAACCTCATGACCGGCGTGCTGTTCCTCGCCGCGATGTTCTTGACCCCGCTCTATGAGATCGTGCCCATCGAGGCCGCCTCCCCGGTACTCGTCATCGTCGGCGTAATGATGGCCGCGCAGCTGACCGAGATCCGCTGGACCAAGATGGAGATCGCCATCCCCGCCTTCCTGACCATTGTGACCATGCCGTTTACCTATTCCATTGCCAACGGCATCGGCGTGGGCTTCATCTCCTTCGCGCTCATGTCCACCTTCGCCGGCAAGGCCAAGGACGTGCACTGGATCATGTGGCTCTTGGCAGGCCTCTTCGTGATTTTCTTTGGCATGGATCCGATTTCCAATGCCATCGGCTAGCCTAAGGGCATGCTGATTACTGACCCCGCAGACCCTCGCCTAGACGATATTCGGAACCTCAACAAATCCGATAAGTCCGGCGAGGGTCTCGTCATTGCTGAGGGCCCGCTGGTGGTCTCCCGGCTGGCCGAGTCCCGGTTTCCCATGCGCTGCCTCGTAGGCTTTCCCAAAAAGGTGGAGGCCTATTTTTCCGAGTACGGCGAACCCGAGTGCCCCATCTACGAGGTCTCTCGCGAGACCCTAGCGGAGGTGGCCGGCTTCGATATGCACCGCGGGCTGGTCGCCGCCGCGGACCGCGCCCCGGAGCCGGAGGTGGGCGAGATTCTAGAGACCGCAAAGACCATCGCCGTGCTCGAGGGCGTGGGCGATCATGAAAATATCGGCGCCATCTTCCGGCACGCCGCCGGCATGGGCGTGGATGCGGTGCTGCTGGGCTCCGGTGCGGCGGATCCGCTCTATCGTCGCTCGGTGCGCGTGTCCATGGGGCACGTGCTGCGCTTGCCTTTTGTCCATTTAGAGGGCGGGTTTACTACCTGGCAGCGTTCCTTGCAGGCGCTTGCCGACGCCTCCTTTACCCTCATTTCCTTAACCCCCAACCCCCAGGCGGTGCACTTGGCCGAGGCCATGCATGGCCTGGATAAGGTGGCGATGCTCGTCGGAGCGGAGGGCCCCGGCCTTACCGAACACGCAATGAAGGCCACCGATATACGCGCACGCATACCGATGGCCCCTGGCACCGATTCTCTTAATGTGGCGACCGCCGCCGCCATTTCCTTTTATGAGCGCCAGCGCTCCTTGAGCGACTTAAACGTCTGAGCGCTCCAATTGCCAATGAGCGATCCCAAGTGCTTGGCGGTGGAGATGATTTCCTCGCCGGTGGATTCCGGCTCGGCGCTGTGGTCCTCGTAGTCGTCATAGTCGTTCAGGCCCAGCTTATTGGCCGACTGTGCGGCTAGTTCCCCCACGGATCGCTTGGGTTTCGGCGGGTCGATCTTTGGCTCTGGGCGGCCGTCGACCGCGTAGCCCACAACGTCTAGGTCCGGGCCATCGTGCCCCACCTTGATGCCGAGCCAGTATTCCTGGGCCGCTTCCATGATGCCCTGCGGCTCGAAAGGCAGGGAGATTCCGCCCAGCGGCTCATACTTTTCGCCCGCCCAGTAGGGCGCCTCGAAGGGCTCGGGCAGGCCGGTGTCCTCGTAGAGGTGCTCGCGGGTAGCGCACAGGCAGCGCTTGAGATCGCCGCCCTCCCACAGGGCGAAGCCGGCGTAGCCTTCTTTCTCATTGCTCGCCAGCGCAATGACGCGCTGGGCGGGCACCGCATTCAGGAGCGTTTCTGGCAGTTGGGAAAGGAGAACAGAATCCCCCTCGCAGACTGTTTGCACCACGGTGATGCCGGGGTAGCCGCCGATGTAGTACTCGTTCGGATCCGTCTGTGCGGAGCGGTTGAGCGGGAATTGCCCAATCGGCGTGACCGGGAAGGTCGGGTCCAGTTGGGCGAGGAATTTCCGCCCAAAGCCCCGATCCGCCTTGGGTTCGGTCTTTAACACCTCTTCCGCATTGGGCTGAGAGATGTACCAGAGAGTAAGTACTGCGTGAGAGATGTCCACGATTAGTCCCTAGGGCGCTTGGTATTGGAGCGAACGCCGAGCAGCACGTCCTCCCAATGCGGGGTGACGGCCTTGCGGCGGCGCTTGGTGGGCTTTTCTTCTGGCGAGGGGTTCTGCAGGAACTCCTCTTCCTCCGGCTCTTCCGGAGGGGTGGTCGGCGCGGTGAGGTCCGTGACGTTGCTGGGCTGGTCGCCGTCGATAGCTTCGTCATAGCGGCCGCTGCCCAGCGAGGTCAGCGAGCGCACCGGCTGCACGAAATCGGGGTCCGTCAGGTCCGCGGCCACCGAGTTGCGAGCCTCCACCGTGGCAGGCGAGGACATGGACTGCTTGAAGTACCACTCGGCCTCGTTCTCGGACAGGCCGGCCTTCCACGTCACGCGCACGATCCAGGCCTCGCCCTGGTGGCGGTAGGCATCCCAGGTGGACTCGGAGAGCGAGTGGCCGCGGGCGGCAAAGGCGGTGGCCAGAACCTCCCACAAGGTGAGCTTGGCCGGTCCGTCCTCGCGGACGGGGTGTGCCTGCTTGGAAATCTCCGCGATGCGATTGCGCTCCAGCATGACCGGGTAGGCGAAAGGCTCGATGCGAGATTCGGTCACGCCCATTTCTTCCGCCAGCTCCGCCGCGGAGGCGCCGGCGCGAATGCGGTTTTGAATCTCCGCCGGGCGAATCTTTGTCTCTTCCACCGGTTCCGGTTTGGTGGGCTTGGCCAGGCTGATGGCCGGAGTCGCCGGTTCCTCTTCGGGGGTTTCCTCCTGCTCGCTCTGCAGGGCCTCGCGCAGCTCATCGGTGATGGAGAGGAAAAACTCTTCGCCGTCTTCGGTGCGCAGCACCAAAGAGGTTTCGGTCGACTCGCTGTCAACTGGGAACAGCTCGCGCATAATAGGGCGCTCCTTTTGCCTATCGACGGCGGACATATCTGTGATGCATTCAACTATAACGCGAAAAAGCCCCGCGGCCTGCGAGGCGGCGGGGCATGTTGGGGGTGATGCGTTAATTCGCATCCAAGACGTAATCGATGCACTGGGTCAGTTTGGCGATATCGGCCGGCTCAATAGCCGGGAACATGCCGATGCGCAGTTGGTTACGGCCCAGCTTGCGGTACGGCTCCACGTCCAGGATGCCGTTGGCGCGCAGGGTGGCGGCGAGCGCTGCGGCGTCGACGGACTCGGCGAAGTCGATGGTGCCCACCACGAGCGAGCGGGACGCCGGCTCCGCGACGAAGGGAGTGGTCTCCGGGCGGGATTCGGCCCAGCTATACAGCGTGGTGGAGGATTCCGTAGTGTGCTCAACCATGCCGTCCAGGCCGCCGTTGGCATTCATCCACTGGAGCTGGTTATCCAACATGAGCAGGGTAGCGATTGCCGGGGTGTTATAGGTCTGGTTCTTGCGGGAGTTATCTACTGCCGTCTGCAGGTTGAGGAAGGTGGGGATATAGCGCTCGGAGGCGTTGATTTTCTCAATCCGCTCCAGTGCGGCGGGGGACATGGCGGCGAGCCACAGGCCGCCGTCGGAAGCAAAGCACTTTTGCGGCGAGAAGTAGTAGACGTCCGTATCGGAGATGTGCACGGGCAGACCACCCGCGCCGGAGGTGGCGTCCACGACCACCAGCTGCTGATCATTGCGGGGGTGCGGGCGGGTGACTTCTGCCATCGCGCCGGTGGAGGTTTCATTGTGTGCCCAAGCGACGACGTCCGCTTCCGCAGAGAGTTCGTGTGGGTCGGGCGCAGTGCCCGTGGGGGACTCCACGATGGATGGGGCATCGAGCCAGGGTGCACCCGCGGCGGCCTTGGCACATTTAGTGGAAAACTCGCCAAAGGTGAGGTGGGCGGAGTGGCGCTCTATAAGCCCGAAGGCGGCAGCATCCCAGAAGGCGGTGGCGCCGCCTAGGGAAAGGACAATCTCGTAGCCCTCTGGCAGGGAGAAGAGAGCGCTTAAGCCTTCTCGCACCGAACCTACGAGGTTCTTTACCGCCGGCTGGCGGTGAGAGGTGCCCATGACCGCGGGGTCAATGGCCGCAAGCTGGTCGGGCCGAACCTTGGAAGGGCCGCAGCCAAAGCGGCCGTCGGCAGGCAGGAGGTCGGCAGGCAGCGTAAGTTCGGGTGTGCTCATGTAAGTCAGTGTAGAACAGTTCCGGTCGAACGGCAGTTATTTTAGCCGGCCAAATCCTGTTGGCGGCGTCACAAAGTTTGCTAAAGTGTGAAGAGGTATCAAGCTAGCTTCCTTAAGTTAGTGCTTAATAGTGACTCTTCACATAGAGAAAGGAACTTCCGTGGCTTCTGAAGACAACAAGGTAGTACTCCAGTACCCAGGCGGCGAGTACGAGATGGACATCAAGCAGTCCACCGAGGGCGACTCCGGCTTTGACATTTCCAAGCTCCGTAACGAGACCGGGCTCGTTACCTTCGACCCTGGTTATACCTCCACCGGTTCCACCGAGTCCAAGATCACCTTCATTAACGGTGAAGAGGGCATCCTGCGCCACCGCGGCTACGATATCGCGGACCTGGCGGAAAACGCCACGTTCAATGAGGTTTCTTACCTGCTGATCAAGGGTCATCTGCCTAACGAGGAAGAGCTCAGTCACTTTAACCGCGAAATCCGCCACCACACCCTGTTGGATGAGGACTTCAAGGCCGCGTTCAATATCTTCCCGCGCAACGCGCACCCAATGGCCGTGCTGGCTTCCTCCCTTAACATCCTTTCCGCGTACTACCAGGATCAGCTCAACCCGCTGGACCCGGAGCAGCTGGATAAGGCCACCGTCCGCCTTCTGGCCAAGGTTCCAATGCTGGCTGCGTATGCTTACCGCGCTTCTCAGGGTAAGCCTTATATGTACCCGGATAATAGCCTGAACGCCCGCGAGAACTTCCTGCGCATGATGTTCGGCTACCCCACCGAGGAGTACGAGGTGGACCCGGTTGTAGCTAAGGCCCTGGATAAGCTGCTTATCCTCCACGCTGACCACGAGCAGAACTGCTCCACCTCCACCGTGCGCATGATTGGTTCCGCTCAGGCCAATATGTTCGTCTCCATCGCCGGCGGCATCAACGCCCTGTCCGGTCCGCTGCACGGCGGCGCAAACCAGGCCGTTCTGGAGATGCTGGAAGATATCCAGAACAACCACGATGGTGACGCTACCGACTTCATGAACCGCGTGAAGAATAAGGAAAAGGGCGTTCGCCTCATGGGCTTTGGCCACCGCGTGTACAAGAACTACGACCCACGCGCGGCCATCGTTAAGGAGACCGCGCACGAGATCATTGAGCACCTGGGCGGCGACCCAATGCTGGATCTGGCCATGAAGCTGGAAGATATTGCGCTGAATGACGACTACTTCGTCTCCCGCAAGCTCTACCCGAACGTGGACTTCTACACCGGCCTGATCTACCGCGCTATGGGCTTCCCGACGGACTTCTTTACCGTCCTCTTCGCTATCGGCCGTCTGCCAGGCTGGATTGCACAGTACCGCGAGCAGCTGGAAATCAACACCAAGATCAACCGTCCGCGCCAGATTTACACCGGCGAGTCCCTGCGTAAGGTCACCCCGCGTAGCGAGCGTTAAAGCGCTCCGCGGTCAGCCTAATTAAGCCGAATCGGGTGGTAGCACCTATAATAGGTGCAGCTCGGTTCGGTTTTTAATGCGACCGCACGAACAAACTAGATTTCCCAAGGAGAATAATCCCCATGGATAAGCCTGTTATTGAAGCCCAGTCTGGCCCAGCGCCGACCGACCTTGTCGTAGAAGACATCGTCGTCGGCGACGGTGCTGAGGCGCAGCCTGGTGCCGTAGTGGAGGTCCACTACGTCGGCGCTGAATACGAGACCAACCAAGAATTCGATTCCTCGTGGGACCGTGGCCAGTCCATCGAGTTCCCGCTGACCGGTCTCATCGCCGGCTGGCAAGAGGGCATTCCGGGAATGAAGGTGGGCGGTCGCCGCAAGCTCATCATCCCGCCGGAAAAGGCCTACGGCCCCGCCGGTGGTGCGCACCCGCTGTCCGGCCGCACCTTGGTCTTCATTATTGACCTCATCCGCGCCGACTAAAAGCGCTCAACCCCAGGGTTTGCCCTGGGGTTTCGTCGTTTTCGGCGCGGTCAGAAAAACTGCGGCACAATGGAGGGCATGACAGTGCCAACCGTAACTTTCAATGATGACCGCGAAATGCCCCAGCTGGGCTTGGGTACGTACAAGCTATATGACGAGGAATGCATCCGCGTCATCCGCGAGGCCATCGATTTGGGCTACCGCCACTTCGATACCGCCACGCTCTACAAGAACGAAGAGGCGGTAGGCACCGCCCTGAAGCAGGCAATGGATGCCGGCGACGTCACCCGTGATGAGCTCTTTATTACCTCCAAGGTATGGCATTCCCACCACGGTGCGCACAAGGTGGAAGGGGCATTCCAGCAGTCGCTGAAGGATCTGCAGCTAGATTACCTCGACCTGTATCTTATCCACTGGCCGTGGCCGCAGGGTGGCCTGTACAACGAGACCTTTGAGGCTATCGCCCGCCTGCAGGGTATGGGTCAGATTGCGTCCATCGGCGTGGCTAATTTCTACGAGGACGTGCTCAAGGACCTAATTTCCACCACCGGCATTTCTCCGGTGCTCAACCAGGTGGAGATCCACCCGGGCTTTACCCAGTCCAGCCTGCGCGCCTTCCACCACGATAATGACATCGTTACCGAGGCATGGGCCCCGCTGGCGCGCGGCGTTGTGCTCAATAACCCTGTGATTGAGCAGGCTGCTGCTGACCACGAGGCCACCGAGGGACAGGTAGTACTGTCGTACCTTATGTCTAAGGGCATCTCCGTCATCCCGAAGTCCGCGCGCACCGAGCGCCTGAAGGAAAACTTGGCCGCCACCGAGCTGGAACTCACCGCGGAGGAGGAATCCGCCATTGACGCCCTTGAGGGCCAGGAGGGCTTTGGCCGCATGTTCAATGACCCGCGCGAATTCCCAGGCAACGAAGAGTAACATCAATCGCAGATTAAGCCCCCTCACGGGGGCTTTTTCTTTTGCCAAGCGGCTGTTAACAATCTTTACAAGGGGTAAAAAATTCTTCCTTCGGGGGTAGTTTGCTAAAGATGTTATTCCAGTTCAGTGAAGCCTATGGGGTTAAAAGGGTGGGAGAGTGGAAGGTTTTCTTGGCAGAGTTTACAACCTTGCAGAAAATGTTCTGTAACTTACAGATCAACGTGGATAGTGAGCAGTAACACACTATCTCGTGTGACCTAAGTTCCTCTCAGCCAAGGAGACGATGCTCTATGAGTGACGTAGCTGCAACTCCTGTCTCGCGCCGTGAACCCACTGGCAGCGAGTTCATCGCGATGCGCGACTCCGCCCAGTTCGGCGAGCTGCGCCGCACCTACCGGAGTTTTACCTTCCCTATGACCGTGGCCTTCTTCGTGGGGTACGTGGTTTACGTTCTTGCCGCCGTGTTTGCCCCTGATTTCATGGCAACCGAGCTCGGCGGTGGCTGGAACATCGGCCTCGTCTTTGGCCTTGCTCAGTTCCTTACCACCTTCATCATCACGTGGATTTACGTGAAGTACGCCAATAAGAATATCGAGCCGAAGTCGGCCGCCATCCGTGAAGAATTGGAGGGCAACTAATGACTACCACCACCCTTGCCGCCGAGACTTCCGCCGGCAACCCCATCCTGAATATCTCCATCTTCGCCATCTTCCTCATCATCACCATGGCGGTGGTGCTGCGCGCCGGAAAGACCACGAAGAAGGCCTCGGACTTTTATACCGGCGGCGGCACCTTCTCCGGACGCCAGAACGGCCTGGCCATCTCCGGTGACTACCTCTCCGCCGCCTCCTTCCTGGGCATCGTCGGCGCGGTGGCGCTCAACGGCTACGACGGCTTCTTGTACTCGGTGGGCTTCTTCGTTGCCTGGCTGGTCGCACTCATGCTCGTTGCCGAGCCCATGCGTAACGTCGGCCGCTTTACCATGGCGGACGTCCTGTCCTTCCGCCTGAAGCAGAAGCCCGTGCGCGTGGCGGCGTCTATCGCCACCCTCTTCGTCACGCTTTTCTACCTCATCGCGCAGATGGCCGGCGCCGGCTCGCTGGTGGCCGTGCTGCTAGATATTCACGACTTCAAGTGGCAGGCCCTCGTCGTCGGCATCGTGGGCGTGCTCATGATTGTCTACGTCCTAGTCGGCGGCATGAAGGGCACCACCTACGTGCAGATGATCAAGGCCGTGCTCCTGGTAGCCGGCGTGGTCATCATGTGTTTCTTGGTCTTCATCGCCCTGCGCGGCGGCTTCAGCACCCTGTTTAATAACGCCATCGACATGCACGCCGCCTCCGAGCTGATTAAGGAGAAGGGCTACGAGGCTAAAGACATCATGGCCCCAGGCCTGAAGTACGGCGCCACCACCGCCACCAAGCTGGACTTTATCTCCTTGGGCATTTCCCTGGTGCTCGGCGTGGGTGGCCTGCCGCACGTGCTGATGCGCTTTTATACCGTGCCCACCGCCACCGAGGCGCGCCGCTCCGTTACCTGGGCCATCGTTATCATCGGTGCCTTCTACCTCATGACCCTGGTCCTGGGCTACGGTGCAGCTGCGCTGGTGGGTCCGGACCGTATCTTGGCCGCGCCGGGCGGAGCCAATGCTGCGGCACCGCTACTCGCAATGGAGATTGGCGGCTCTATCTTCATGGCGATTATTTCCGCCGTGGCCTTCGCTACCGTGCTCGCTGTGGTTGCCGGCCTGGCCATTACCGCCTCTGCGTCCATTGCGCACGATATCTACCACGCGGTTATCCGCAGCGGCGAGTCCACCGAGGCTGAGCAGGTTCGCGTCTCTCAGGCCACCGTGGTGATCCTTGGCATCGTCTCCATCATCTTGGGCATCCTGGCCATGACCCAGAACGTGGCCTTCTTGGTCTCCCTGGCGTTTGCGGTTGCGGCCTCCGCCAACCTGCCGACCATCCTGTACTCCCTGTACTGGCGCCGGTTCAATACCGCGGGCGCGGTGGCCTCCATGTACACCGGCGTGGTGTCCTGCCTGGTGCTCATCTTCTTCTCCCCGGCAGTCTCCGGTTCTGAGAGCTCCATGTTCCCAGGCGCGGACTGGGCCATCTTCCCGCTTTCCTCGCCGGGCTTGGTCTCCATTCCGCTGTCCTTCTTCGTTGGCTGGTTGGTGTCCATCATGACCAAGCCGGATAACTTTGAGGAGCTTTCCGCAGAGATGGAAGTTCGCTCCCTTACTGGCGTGGGCGTGGAGGCACCCGTGCAGCATTAATTGCTTGAAAAGTGCACAGACCCGGTAATGTGGTTGGACGTGCTTAGAACGTCTGTGACCCGCAAGGCGGCATCAGTTAAGGCTGGTGCCGCTTTGGCCGTATGTATGCTCGCCTTGACCACCACCGCGTGCAGCAATAGCGAGCGTGAAAGCGACGCGCTTGCCGACGCCCCCTCGGCCGCACCAGACACCAACCGCGATGTCCCACCGGAAACCAATGAGTTCCTGGAGGGCGATGAGGGTCATTCAATTACCTATATCCGCCTGCATGATGGCATGCACATGGGCTCTGCCTCGGAGCACGAGGCCCGCCCGGCGCTAAGCCTCATCAAGCTCTATATCGCCACCTACGTTATGGAAAAGGGCGAGTACGAGGACAAATATGAGGCGCTGGATATGATCGCCAGCTCCTCCGATAAGTCTGCCGAAGACCTCTTTGACAAGTACCCGGATTCCATCGACGTGATTGCCGATGAATTCAACCTCGAATCCACCAAGGCCGGCGAGAAGTGGGGCTACTCGCAAACCTCCACGTATGACGTAGCCAGCTTCATCTCGCAGCTCATTGACCGCGATGAAACCCACCCGGTGCTCGTAGCCATGGCGCATGCCGATCCCATCTCAGAGGACGGCTACCGCCAGGATTACGGCACCGCCAAGCTCTCCAACGTGGTGGGCAGCAAGTGGGGTTGGTCCAATGACAAGTCCATTAACTCCTCGGTCTCCTTTGGTGAGAACTTCGTCGCCGCAGCCTCTATCACCGGCTCATCCGATGACCTCACCGACTACGTCAAGGACGAGGTGACGGGGAAGAATCTGGGCAAGGCCACTGAGCGCTTCCTCAAGTACAAAGATGGCGAGGACGTCCCACCGGTTGAGACTTCCACCTCGGAGACCTCTACTACCTCCTCCAGTAAGAAAGACAAGGACGAGAAATCCGGCAAGGGCAAGAAGGACAAGAAGGACAAGACCTCATCCAAGGAGCCCACTAGCGAATCCACCACGTCCAAAAAGAAGTCCGCAGACAAAAAGAAGGGCTCGGAGAAAACCTCCGAGCCCTCTAAGAAATAGTATTACCGCGCCTTAGAGACCGTTTCTGCGACGATCTTCGCCAGCTGGCGAACCTGATCGTTGCTCAACGTCTTGCCATTAAAGGTCACGCCATTGGCGGTGACCTGGGGCAGTTCCGGTAGCTCTGGGTGCTTGCTCTGTAGCTGTGAGCTCAGCTGATTGACTAGGTCGGACGAGCCATTGCTTGGGGCCTTGGTCTGCGGCTGCGGCTTTGGCTGTGGTTTCTTGGTGGTCGGCTTCTTTGCCGGTGCAGGTGCCGCGGATTTGCCAGGCGTCCACTGTCCCCAGTCTTCGGCATAGACCTCATTGACGTCAACGATGACGCCTCCAATGGTCTGCTGCTTGCCGTGCGGCAGCTGGTGAATAGTGGTGCGCGGGTGAATCTTGCCGTTGGAACCCCAGTCATGCATCCAGAAGTACTTGCCGATGCCATCCTGTATCGCCCACTCGATGGTGTTGTAGTTGCCGTAGATGCCCGTCTGGTAGCCGGCCAGCTCTAGCGTCTTGGAGAATGCCTGCAGGTAGGGGCGGATTTGGCGGGTGTACTGCTCGCGGGTGGGGTTATCGTCGATCGCGATGTAGATCGGGCGTTTGGTAGGACCGCCTGCCTTCTTGTGCAGCGCAATCGCCTTCGGTGCGTGAATTGCAGCGCCCGCTGCGCCCTGCTTCCAATCGGCGGTTTCCGCACGGCCGAATTGGTATACCGACGCAGTGGGCAGACCCGCTGCCGCATTGGCCTTAGTCTCCTTGAGGGTTACCGGCTTGCCGGTCATCCACGCAGCGCCGGGGCGCTTGTCGGAGACATACCGGATTGCGCCCATATGGCCGCCATTCTTAATTGCCTGCGGGGAAGGTACGCCGGCGGAGAAATCGATGATGGTGCCGCGCACCGGTCCGAGTGCCGCTGCATTCGGAACAGCAGAACCGATGGCGCCTGCGGTCAGCGCGAGAGCGCCGGCCTTAAATAGGCCGCGACGGGAGAAAGATGGTGACATGTTGAGCTCCTGCAGTAATCACATTTGTCACAGTAGTTAACAACTGCACCATAGCAAGGGGTCTGGAATTATCCCCGGAGTGAAACCGCATGTCGAACATTTACTTTGAGGGAGCTATTTCGAGTCATTGCTAAACAGCACTCGCGTGGGGTTCTCAACCGTGCGCGATACCGTGCAGTCCTACTCGTGGGAGATGCGGATCAGATTGTCCACCAGCTTGCGCGCTTGGTTGCCTTCCGGCGTATCCGGGAACGATAGATCGAAGCCCACTCGCACCTCCGACAGGCGTGATGCGCCATCCTCGTTTATGCGGTCGCCCTCTACGTGCACGTCAAACGCCTCTGGCTCCGCGCGCTGGGATGTTACGACGTCTGCCTCCACTTCGGAAGACCCCGCGACGGCCGCCAGCATGTGCCCCTCCAACGATAACTAGCCTTTCCCGGCGGACGAGCGGGATGCTGGCGTCATCCGGATTGAAGGCGCGGATATACCGAAATTTCCACGCCGTTAAGGTCAATGGAAGATTGCTTAGTGCTCTCACTTATGGCTTAGAGCTCAAGCGGATTCAGACAATATACGACACTGCCTTCCGAGAGCATGGTGATGAAGATGGGTGTGATAACCAGCGTTCCGTGTCGGCTGTGATCGGTATTAGCCTAAAATTTTATGCTTAAGACGGCGGGTGTAACCGCTGCAAAACGGCGGCACCGTGCAATCGCTGAGCTGGTCATAGTTCTTGCGGGGTGGTGATCTAAAAAACCAAGGGCGGCGCGAAGCGGATGCGCACCGTTTGTCCCATCGCTGGCTTATCGTCCGCGGTGGTGCGGAATGTGGTTCCCGATCCATGGGTGGCGGTAACGGAGTAGTGGCCGGCTTCGTAAATGGCAGAGTCAACTACTGCTGGAACCGTGGCACCTGGATGGTTTTCCTCCACGATTGTTGCGTGGTGCGGTAAGATGGCGGCCTTAGTGCCTTCGCCCCGCACGGAGACTTCACTCAATGGCCAAGAAATGCCAAGGGTTGGGCACTCGACGCGGCCTCCTGAGATAGCGGCCTGGACTATTGTGGCATCCGCAATAAATCCCGCGACCAGCGGGCTTGCGGGATTTTCCAGCAGCTGTTGTGGGGTAGCAATCTGCTGGATTTCGCCGCCATCTAGAACCACGACTCTATCTGCGATTGCCAGCGCCTCGGCGCGATCGTGGGTGACGTGCACCGTGGTTAGGCGTTGCTTTTGCGTCAGGGTTACCAGCTCGCGGCGCAAATTATCGCGCAATGGTTCATCGAGGGCTGAAAGAGCTTCATCCAGTAATAAAACCTTGGGATTAGCAACGATCGCCCGGGCCAGCGCAACGCGCTGGCGCTGCCCACCAGAAAGGCTGTCCGGAGTACGGTTCTCGAATCCTGGCAGGCCCACGAGAGCTAAAGTCTCAGAAATGCGCTCTTCGCGCTCGGGCTTTGCTACTTTCGCCTGGCGCAACGGGTAGCCAACATTGTCTTTAACAGACATGTGCGGCCAGATCGCGTGCTGTTGGAAGACCATGCCGATGCTGCGTTTCTCGGGAGGAATAGCAGTCATCTGCCGGCCATCTATGTAAAGCTCACCTGACGATGGAGAAATAAAACCAGCGATGGTGCGCAAGAGCGTGGTTTTACCGGAGCCTGACGGGCCAACGAGTGCAATGAGTTCCCCAGGTTCGATGGAGAGGTTGATATCGCGCAGGCCGGTGGTTCCGTCCGGAAAAGTGACCGTGAGGTGGGAAGTTGCAATTTTCGCCATTATTAAGTCCTTACCTTGGGAGCACGGATAGTCAGTGCGACGGCAATGATGCCAAGTAGCGCAAAGAGCAGGGCGAGTGCCGATGCCTGGTTATAATTTCCTGCCTGTTGCAGGTTGAAGACTTGGACACCCAGTGTTGTCGTTCCGGGTGCGACGAGGAGTACGGAAATAGTAAGTTCTCGAATCGCGGTCACCGCTACGAGCACCGCACCGGATATCGCCGCTGGAATGGTCATCGCGCCGGTGGTAGTAAATAGCGCCTTAAGCGGCGTGGCGCCGGAAATGCGCGCTGCTTCTTCCACGGTGACCGGGGTGCTTATTAGCGGGGCACGCACGGCCTGGACAACGAGTGCGGTAAAAGCACAGACGTAGGCGATAAGGATTATCCAAATGGTGTTATACAGCCCGGTATAGCGCCCGGCAATCAGCCAGGCGACACCGATGATAAGCCCAGGCAGCGCGCTCGGTAGCAGCGCAGAAAGGGTTAAAAGCGTATTTCCTCGTGCCTGAGTCCGGGTCACTAGAATTCCGATGACCCAACCAAGAACCCCGCAGATTATCGCGGCGGTTATTGACAGAAATGCGGAATTACTGAGTCCGTCGATGACGCGCGGGTTGGATAAAGCGCTGCTAAAGTTCGCCAGCGAGATGGTTTCTAAGGTAAATGGAACCCCAGGAGCTGGCAGCAATGCGCGGTAGGCCAAACCGAGAATTGGGCCAATGGAAATGGCGAGCCCGCACACCCACATGATGATCGTGACCGGCCAGCGCGCCGAATGCAGTGCGAAACGCGCCGGACTTCCGGAGTCATGTGTAGAAGACGAGTTTTTCAGGGAGGTGAGATAGTCCATGATTACTGCGCCGATTCCCAAAAATAAGAGGACAACGCCGATGGTCGAGACCACTTGTAAGGGGTTGGATACGGTGCCGGAATCAATGAACCGGTAAATCATCGTCGCGAGCGTTTCGAACCGAGCCGGCGAGCCGATAATAGCGGGAATGCCGAAATCAGCCAGATTAGCAATTGCTGTGAGAGTGAACGCGGACAATAGCGCGGGGCGCAGGAGTGGAAGGGTGACCGTGCGCAGAACTGTCATCACGGAAGCCCCAGATACTCGGGCGGCTAGCTCAAAATCGGGGGAGATGGAGCGCAAGCTTGAAGAAATGATGACATATGCCGTGGGAAAAGAATGGATAGTCATCAGCGCAATGACCCCGTCTGCGCCGTAGATATTCCATATTTCGAACTCAAAAAGCTTATTCAAGCCCTGATTCGGGCCGAAGAGTTGAATCCAGGCGATCGCTCCGATAAATGGCGGAACCAAGAGAGGCGAAAGCAAGAATAGGCGCAGTACCGAAGAGCCGTAGATATCTGTGCGGTCTAGCGCGATGGCAATAACGGTGCCGATGATGACGGCAGCGAGAGCCGAAAGCGCCGTGGTAAATAACGAATTCCATGTGGCGATGCCGAGCCCTTGCTCTAGCAAGACGGGAATTTGGTTTCCGCCCAGTGCAAGGGAGACAACAAGGGTCAAAGGCGCGATGAACAGGCCAATGGCAATCAGCCACACGCCAACGCGTAGCGCGGATACGGAGGGATTTTTCAACAAGTGGGCCACCAAGAACTAGGAAGACACTGCCTTTTGGAATACCTCGACGGCGGCGTCTTTATCCTTGGTGATTTTCCCCAAGTCCTGGTCCATGAGCTCAATGTCTGTGAGTTCAGGGGTGCCTGCTGGGGTTCCCACGTCCTCACGCACCGGGAGGTACGACTGCTCGACGGCGATTTCTTGTGCCTTCTTTGAAAGCAGGAAGTTGATGTATTTCTGTGCTGCTTCTTGTTCCTTGGAGTCCTTGAATACGCCCGCAGGCTCAGAAATATACGGTGATCCTTCGGTGGGGTAGGCGAGGGCAACTGGGGACCCCTTATCCGCCAGGTCGCGGACTAAGTAATCGACGACCACGCCCACGGGCTTGGAACCGGAGGCGATTTCCTGGGAGGTAGGGCCATTGGACTCTGCGATCATCGGGGAATTCTTGCCCAGATTTTCGATCCACGCTTCTCCGAGATCCGAATTATTCTTCCACGCAGAGGCGTTGAAAGCCGCTGCACCTGAGACCGCTGGGTTCGGCAGGACGAGTTTGTCCTTGTACTTCGGATCGGTGAGATCCGCCCACGAGGTCGGGGCATCCCCTTCTGCGATTTCGTCGGTGTTATAAGCAATTACAGTAGGGATTATGCGCGTGCCAACATAAAAATTCTCGTCGTCCTTGGCTTCGTCGATGATGCCATCGGAATCGACATCGGCCAGCTCAATGAGGTCGCCATCCTCGGCGTAATTTTCAAAGGTAGGCGCATCGGCCGCCCAGAAAACATCTGCTTCAATGTCGCCAGATTGCTTCTCTGAAGAGATGCGGGCGTTCAAATCACCAGTGCCAGCGCGGTATACATTGACCTCGATATCGGGGTATTCCTCATTGAAGGCCGCATTGATTTCATCGACCTTTTCTTCTGGTTCGGAGGTATAGACGGTTATGGAGGTTGAATCGCTGGTTGCCTGTGAATCTTCTTGGTCGGACGCAGGCTCGCCGCACGAAGTAAGAAGGACGGTTGAAGCAAGGGCTATGGCAGAGAGAGAAGTGTGCTTCGACTTCATCGTGGGAGTTCCTCCAGAGAGAGTAGTGATCAGGAACATCAATCTAACTGTACTGAAGTTAAGAAAACTTGGGATCGATGTAAACGTGCAGTAAATTTTTAGGACCCTTGAGCGGGTGTTTGGAGGATGCGGTGGTTATTGATGAAATCCCTAATGAGGGTCGGCCTCCTCTTTATCTAATGGACCAAACAGTCAACCGACTGGTTGATTGCAGCTTCAACCAGCCCTGTGATTCAAAATGGGGACGAATGCAGAAAGATGAGTCCTTAGAGTATTTGATCCATCGCTAATCCAGCCGTGGCAACGGTTGGGAAGGAGAATGACCATGAAAGCTTTGTATTGGGCATCTATTTTCTACCTCGTGTTGGGCTTGGGTGCTGGCGTATTCTACCGTGAATTCACGCGTGCCAATGATTTCCCCGCGGGTGAGTTCACTCAGCTCAGCGTGGCGCACACTCACTTGCTAGCGCTCGGTTTCATGATGAGCCTTATCTTTTTGGTATTGGAGAAAGTCTTTAGTCTGTCGCGCAGCCGCGGTCAGTTCAACGCATTCTTCTGGCTCTATAACGTCGGTGTGGTCGTTACCGTTGGTGTCATGATCTGGCACGGATGTCTGACCGTACTAGGGGAGGAGTCCTCTGCAATGAGTTCTGGTATCGCTGGTCTTGGACACATTCTCATCACGGTGGGCCTAATTGCATTCATTGCAGCGCTTGGCAATGCCATTAGCGAGACCCAAGAAGCAAAGTCTCAAGCTGTAGCAGGCGACTAACGATGGCCGAGGCTGACACTGAAAAGGGCGTAGCGCCTACTCGGCGAGACTGGATAGATCTCGCGGTTCTCTCCGTCGGCCTCGGTGCTATCGTCTTGGACGGCATGGTGTAGCACTGCCAGCAACCATACTGACGCCGATGTCTACTCCCTTCTTGCTGCGTCCGCATTCCTAGCTTTGGGGTTTGTTGGTGCTCTGCAAGTACGCAATGCTGCGGGTCAGGGCGATGCTGCAGAGCGCGGATCGCTTAAATAGACGAAGCCTCCAGCAACATCGACGTCTTCGGAGGGATGAATCAGTAGACTGGCTTTGACGCTTGAAAGGCGACCGGCCCGGCTGAAAGTTCACGCTTGGATACTTCCGCAAGGCCACTCCTTCTATTAGCCTTCTTCTAGCTGCCCAGTTTCGTTCGCCGACGCCATGATGTTAGCCAAGGCATCGACCAGACTCTCGAGGACGTTGCGGTCGCTAGAGACCAGAGCATCGCGCTGCTTGCGCTGTTCAATGCCGCTAAAGATCGCACGCGTGGCTTCGGTCTTGAACTTCTTGGAGCGCTTTAGCTGCTCCTTGGTATTTTCCTTGCCGAGCTTTACCGCAACCGGCTGCTTGGAGAGGGTTCCCCATGCGGCAACAATCATCTGTCCGGTTTCGCTGCTATCGACGTCGACACCCGCGAGTGAGAACAGGTCATTGACCTTTTCAACGGCTTCGTCGAATGCACTGCGCAACGGAGTTTGGGGCTCACCGAGGCGGACCGTGAACTCCGGTACCTTGAGCGGCTCTGGCTCGGTATCGGAAACGCGGTGATCTTCTTCGACTTCACCTTGCGCAATGGCAACGCCAGCCAATGTGACACCAGTCAGGAAATCTTCGTCTTCGACGTCCTCTGTTATGTGCAGATTCGGCTCCAGAACGCTACACAACATGGCACGGCGCGAGACGTCGGCATCTGCGTAAGCAATGATCTGGGAGAGAAACTCATAGGCGTGCCGATATTTTAGTACGTGAGCCTTAAAGTCCTTCGCATGCTCGACGGTGTCCTTGTCGGTTGACTTGCGGTCTTCGCGCCAGCGGCTAAGGATGGCATCAGCGGCACCGCGTAGCTTTTCCGGGTCTTCGCCGGCCATATAGGCTTCGGCGACCTTGTTCATCTCGTCGGGATCGTAATAGCCGGAGGTATCGAGTTCATCGGCGAGCGTGTGCAGCGAGTTTGGGTCAATGTCGGTATCAATCGAAGCGCCTTGGTAGTAGCGCTTGAAGTCGGCCTCAATGAGTTCGGGATCATTGATGAAATCGACCACCATCGGAGCGGGCTTCTTCGGATAGATTCGGTTCAGGCGAGATAGAGTTTGTACCGTTGCCACACCAGAGAGGTGCTTGTCCACGTACATCGCGCATAGGCGCGGCTCGTTGAAGCCGGTTTGGAATTTATTCGCCACAATGAGCACGCGGTAAGGCCGGCCATCATCCTTAAACGCGCGTTCCACGTCGGACTCGCCGTTGAGGCTTACCTCGGTAACAGGCTCTGGCTCGTCTTCCATGGTTACAGAATCGGAGAAGGCCACCAGCGAATGGAACCCGTAGCCCTTCGCGGTGATGTAACGGTTCATCTCACGCGCCCAGTGCACTGCGGCCTTGCGCGATGAGGTCACCACCATGGCCCGGGCCTGGCCATCAAGGTGGTGGGCAACATTGCGGCGGAAGTGCTCTACAACCACCTCTACCTTTTGGGCAATGGAGGTCGGATGCAGGCGGACAAAGCGCACCATGTCCGTGACTGCGGCAGACTGATCTACCTCCTCGGTTCGGCCTAGTTCATCGCGGACTTCCGCCCACATGGTGTAAGTGGAGTAGTTGGTAAGCACGTCCATGATGAAGTTCTCGGCAATAGCCTGGCCCATGGGATACGTGTCGAAAGCGACGTAGTGGCCATCCGGGGTCCGCGAACCGAACAGGCGCAGGGTCTTGCCCTTGGGAGTGGCAGTAAACGCCACGAACGTCATATTGGAAGCATTAGCTACTGCCTCCTGGCGCAGCTCAAGCAGGTCATCGGCGGTGTATTCTTCCGTCTCATCCACGTCGACTTCTGCTAGCAGTTCACGCAGCGCCGAGGCGGAGGAACCGGTTTGTGAGGAGTGTGCTTCATCGGCAATCACACACCAGTTACGTCCTTGAATATCCGGGTCACTATCAAGGAGCGAGAGTACATACGGGAATGTCTGCAACGTACAGGTAATGATGTGGCCGCCCTCTACCAACGCCTGCTGCAGCTGGGGTGACTTCGAGCCGGAGTTTTCACCTACGGAGACCACCAGGCCGCGTGAAGCGGCGAGCGCCTGCATGTCTTGGCGGATATTGGTATCCAGCGCAGTGCGGTCAGTAACGACGATGACGGAATCAAACGTCTTGGTTCCGTCATCGGCTACCTGCCTAATCAAACGATGGGCCAGCCACGCAATTGTCTTGGTCTTGCCAGAGCCCGCGGAGTGCTCGATGAGGTAGCGGCCGCCAGCACCGCGCTTGGCGACGTCGGTTGTCACCCGCTCCACCGCACGCAGTTGGTGGAAGCGCGGGAAAATAAGTTTGCCTTGCGTTCCGCGCCCGGCCTGTGAATCCGGTTCCCACACAGCGAAGTCGCTCAAGATGCGTAGAAGGAGCCGAGGCTGCAATACCTGCTCCCACAGGTAGGAAGTCGCGGACTTGCCCGCAATTGGAGGGTTACCGCCTGCTCCGTCATGTCCCTGGTTGAACGGCAGGAAGTCAGTTTCCTCGCCTTTGAGCACCGTGGTCATGTAAGCCTCGTCGTTCGAGACCGCGAAGTGGACTAGCGCGCGGCCCGGCTGCAGCACACGGCGTTTCTGCGAAGGTTTGCGTTGTTCGCTGCGATACTGCTTCATTGCCTGTGCCACGGATTGGGTGTTGTCCGTTTTTAGCTCAAACGTGGCCACCGGAATGCCGTTGACCGTAGCAACGAGATCGAGCGTCTTGTTACTGCCGGGCTCGAAATGCACCTGGCGGATGATACGCAGACGGTTCTCTTCCGCACGCTTGGCTGCAGTTACACTCAATGGATTTGCCGGTGGGAATGCCACCATTGGGCCGAAGGTCGCCGAGCGTGCGTTAGTTTGCGCGTACTTAAAACCCTCGCGCAGCGTTCCCAACAAACCCCCGCGGATGCGCCCGGTTTGGGCGTCCTTACGGGTTGCGGACTCTAGCCGCTTGGCGACGTATTCCAGCAGCAAATTCTGTGCGTTCTCCCGCGTTGCTTCGGTCGCGTCCTGCGGCACGGCCTTGGCGTAGTCCTCGGGATACTGGGTTTCCAGCCAGTGCAGCACATCAGCCGGAAACAGACCAAGACGCGGATTCCAGCCAGTGTCCTTCATCCCTGGCTCATAGATCCAGCCGCTTGCCTGAAGCGATTCGCAGATAGTTTCTTCCAAGCGCTCTTCACGCATAATGTCACGATTGGGCATGGGCTTCGTCCTTGTGGGTAGGGGAAACAGGAATATCAATCTGGCCAATCAACACTGCCGAAATCACCGCTGCGCGACGCTCCGCCAGCAAGTCCCGCAACTTCGTGATGTCTGACAACATCGAGTCAATCTCGGCGGTCTCACGGTCGATTTCGTCCGCGATACTGCGTTGTTCGGCGAGGGGAGGTAGGGGGATGCGGAGACCAGCCGTCACGGTAGAGCCGATTGAATACCTAGTTACACCGTTGGCTGATTTTTCCCAATACCTTTTGGTTTGCCCCGACATGAACGCCCAGTAAAGGAATCGGGGATAAACAAGCGAGGTACGTGGGCGAGCAATAGTGAGGTGATAGCCACATACCATGTCAGGGTCAGGCTTGCTGATTAACGCTGGGATACCTATATCATTAGCAGTTTCGGAATCTTTGGTGAAGATTACATCTCCGTCTTTTACACCGACACGCTGAATCTGCTCCGCAGTAGCGGTTGCCGCCATGTACGTTTCATCAGCTGTGAGGATGTCGCCATAGTAAACATCGGTGTAGTTGACGAGGCGAACTGGCTTTTCACCCTTGCGGCTTTTCTTGTCCACGTTTGATGAAATGAGCTCGGCTACTGAATTCAGACTGGCCTTTCTACCGTTAGGGTCGCCTTCTAAAACCGCAATGGACTCAGTAACGGTCGTTTGCTTTCTTTCTGTCAGTAGCCGCTCCATCTCGTCCAAATCGGCGCGCATCCCGTCAATCTCGGCGGTTTCACGGTCGAGGTAGTCAGCGATGGCGCGCTGTTCATCTGGCGTGGCATCGGGAAGTGGATAAGACTCCACGAATTGTGTGCTGATACGTTTCAAACCTCCGGTGCCTTGTACGGAAGCCCCTGCGAGTCCCAGAAATTCAGTCTCTACCAGCACATAAGCTAGCCAGCGTGGGTCAGTGTTCGGTCGGGTTCTAACTGTATAAACCTCAGTGGAAGCAACGCCCAGATTGGTGGTGATGTCGGCAATCATGGTTCGACCGTGTGTCACCGTGGGTGTGACCTTGGGTAACAGGAGGTCTCCGCGCCTAAAGGGCGTGTACCCCGTCAGACGAGTCTCCCAGCCGACGGTTTGAAAGTTTTCGGCAGTGTGCGTCGGCCAAACATCTTCTAGGGGGATAAAGGTCACTTCGTCGTTGCGTGTGAGTTCTGTGAACCCTGGGGTAGGTGGTGATACCTCCGCGAACTTCCAAAGCGGTGCCAGACGGTTAGTCTCGTCCATTACTTCCTCACCTGCCCGAACTTCTCCATGAGACGACCCATGACCTCGGCTACGTCGGCATCAATCTCGGCTAGGGGACGAACCGGCTCTGGGGTGTAGAACACGCGCTTGAACGGGATCTCGTAGCCGGTAACAGCCTTGGTCGCATCCCAAGTGACTTCGGGCGCGAATGGGATTACTTCGCGCTGCATGTGCTCGTCGATGTCCTCGGTAAGAGGAACGCGTTCGGTCATGGTGAACGACGGGTCAAGAACCGGGTTGCCCTTGCGGTCTACTGCTGGCTCTGCGTTTGAGTAGGAGACGGCGATGGCCTTGGAGATGGCGTCGATAAGCGTGGCGGGCATCTTCACGCCGTGTTCCTTGGCCGCAGTCTTGAGCGCGTCCGGGAGGTCGTTGTAGGAAGTGTCAGCCACCGCGCGCACTACGTCGGCGTGTGCATCAACGGCCTGCTTGTGTGCTAGTACCTCATCAATTGCTTCGTCAGTGACCTGAACTCCTAGCCGTGCCTGCTTGGTGACCTTCACATCACGGAAACCTAAATCGTCTGGAGTGAGGACCTTGGACATCTCACTATCGGCAAAGTCGCTGTAGGCTTGCAGCACCTTGTTTCGGTCGGCCTCGCGCATCTCGCGGCGCTTGTCGCCAAGGCCTTTGTCTGGGACAGACCAGCATTCGGAGGCGTCGATAAGCTGTACAAAGCCCTTACGGTGGTCTTCCTTGTTGGTGTCTAGGATCCAGACGTAGGTGGAAATGCCCGTGCCGTAGAACATGTTGGTGGGCAGCTGGATAATTGCGTCCACTAGGTCGTTTTCTAGCAGCCACGCGCGGATCTGGTCAGGACCGGAACCAGGGCTGCCAGTAAACAGCGGCGAGCCGTTGGATACCACCGCGCCACGACCACCGGATCCGTTCTCACCTGCAGGCATGAGCTTGGCGGCCACGTGCGCCAAGAACAGCATCTGGCCATCGCTTTTGGTGGGAAGGCCATGACTAAAGCGGGAGCCAGGCACCTTGGCCTGCTCTTTGACTGCGGACTGCTGTACAGACCAGTCGGAGCCAAACGGCGGGTTGGAGAGGATGTACTCGAACTGCTCGCCCTCGTACAGGTCAGTGAGCAAGGTATCACCGTGACGGATTGCGTCCGGCTCACCGCCTTGAATAAGCAGGTCGGCCTTGCCGATGGCATAGCCGGTGGGCATTAGCTCTTGGCCTGCGAGGTTAACCTCAATGTTGGGGTTGAGTTCCTTCAACGCGCGCTCTGCTACGAGCAGCATGCCGCCCGTGCCCGCGGTGGGGTCGTAAACAGTACGCGACGCGCCGGGGGAAGTCAGGCCAAGGTCATCAGAGGCAAACAGGATGTCCACCATGAGGCGGATCGCGTCACGTGGGGTGTAGAAGGCACCCGCGGCTTTGCCCTTCGTATTAAAGGCGCGGTACATGACGTGCTCGAATAGGTCACCCATCTGCGCGTCCGGCAGCGCTTCGACCGACATGTCGATGGTGGAAAAGTGCTTAATCACTGGCCACAGACGACCAGCCTGATCGAGGGTGCGCATCTTTACCTCGAAGTCGAACGCATCCCAAATGTCGCGCACGGACTGAGAAAACGCAGCTACGTAATCCATGAGAGAGTCAAGCACGTGGTCGTCGGTTTCCGCGATGCGGGTCAAGTCTAGCTGCGAGGTGTTGTAAAAGGACAGGCCGAACTGCGACTCTACTTCCCAATCCAAGTAGGCCTCGCTCATTCCTTCGGCGTTGAGCTTGGTGGCCAGTTCTACGACCTTGTCCTTGGTGGGAGCCAAGATGCACTCGAGGCGGCGCAGGACAGTTAGCGGCAGGATGTAATCGCCGTAGTCCTCAGGCTCGACGATGGAGCGCAGGTACTTGTCGGCGGTGTTCCACACGACGGACTGATTTAGCTCGGCGGTGCTCACTTTGCAGGGTCCTTCTATCTTAGGGCTAGGTAACTTCCTGTAAAATCTTAACTGCTTGACGTTGACGTTTTGCGCACTGGCTAGCATCGGTCTTTTGGTCGTGTGTGGAAAGGATTTGTTTGAGTTTTATCTTCAGGCACTACTGAAGACTTGGGCAAACCCTGCTTCGTCAAGGGAATTGACTGTTTCGAAGGGTGAGAATGATGAAAAAGAAAATAAGCCGGGATTTGGCGTTGTTCTTTGCCTGTACAATATATTCCTATTTTGCCTTAGCGTTCGTTGATTCATTCTTCCTGAACATCTTTCCCGAAGATAAGTCTCAGGAAATGTTTGAGCGGCATTCGAATCCTCTAGATTTATCGACGCTGATTGGGGTACTAGCTTTGGTGCCAGTTGTACTTCAGATAATTGAAGATAGGGGTAGTAAAAGCGCCCGAATTCTTGCTCATAATTGCAAGATGGCTCTGTTGCGGGCTGCGCCAGTATTTGCAGGAATTTCAGGAGCTTTTGAATTACAGGGCGGGTTTAGGACTTTTTATGGCCTTGAGGGAAGCTTTTCGAGCATAGGGGTAGAGAACCCAGCCCTTTTGTTTACTTCAGAATGGATACCTCATTTTGTAGTCTTAATGATTTTGGTGCTTGTGCCGGCTCTTTGGGAGCATGTGCTGCCGGATAGTAGGGGAGAGCTCGAAATCGAGCTTTCGTCTATTGAGGATAGTATTCGTTCGGCCGAGATTGATAAAGATAACTTTCTAAGTTCGCCAATTATGAGAACGCTGAAGCTAGCCGATGCAGATTGGGAGTCAGTAAAGCGACCAAAAGGTCAAACGTTTAAAGCGTCGGTTAGTGCAATTGTAGGTCTACTGGTATTTTACCTGGGCTTAGCTGTGTTCGATCCTAGTATCCGCGGTGAAGTCGAATCGTCATCGCAACTGAATCGCAGTGTAGTCTGTGAAGGGATCCTAATTATAGTACTTTCCGGTATTTTAATTCATCATATTAGATTACTTAGGATCGGCTGGAGAATTTCTCCCCGAAAATCTCGCGATTTTGATATCTACGTTGCAATTATTTTGTTTCTCTTTTGGCTGTTACTGGTTATCGTTTTAGTAGATTTGGCCTTAATCGCTTTTAATTATCAAGTATTAGAAATTACAAACAAGAAAATAGCTGTAACGTTATTCGTGGGGGGTGTGCTGTCGTTAATAGCCTTGTTCGCGTGGGTGCAGCATTTTCTTTCCTCCAAAAAATCGAATTGCATAGTGGGGATAAAGAGGCAACTTAAAACCCGAGCCGAATCCCGATATTTTGAGATTCTTGATTACATTCAGCGAATGAATCAGCGAAAGGAAGAGTGCGAAAGTAGATTGACCACTTTGAATGAAGGAGAGAGGGATTGAAAAATTCCGACCGTGAGAAGGATTTGGTTGACCGGATAAGGAATTTTAAAACAAATCTGAGAGTTGCATCTTTCTAAAAGGAGTTGAACTCTGGCCAAGGACGATTGTGTCTGTGCATTAATTTTAGTCTGGGCGGATTTTTCGGGACTTTGGCTTTGTAGGGACCTCTCAGTCTTTATGTAAAGGGCTTGGTGATCTGCTTCAATCAGCAGTCCTCATTCTTTTCACACATCTCAGGGGCACGAATTTTGGGTAGATCTGTCTCGTGTATTTGTAGTCAATGTAGGAATACTGCAATAGGGGAGGCTGTTGAGTTACGATGCTCGGGCCTAACGGGTCAGGTTCTACATCAGACACTCTCCGCCAATCTTTCCAATCGTGGGGTCAAAGATGTCTTTATCGTCTGCTGTGACGGGCTTAAAGGCCTGCCTGAAGCAGTCGAGGCAACGTGGCCGAACTCTATGGTGCAAACCTGTATCGTGCACCTGATTCGTGCCGCTAACCGGTGGGTAGCCTATGGGGATCGCCGGGGTGTATCGGCCGCGTTGAAAAAGATTTACACCGCCGCGGATGAACCCACAGCTAAGGCTGCTTTAGACGATTTTGAAGCCTCTGAATTGGGAGAAAAGTATCCACGCTCAGTCAAGGTCTGGCGAGATACTTGGGCGCGTTTCGTACCGTTTCTGCAGTTCCCACCAGCGGCCAGAAAGGTTATCTATACGACGAATTCGATTGAATCATTCAACAATGAACTGCGTAAAGCTACCCGCAACAGGGTGCACTTCACCAACGATGAATCAGCGCTCAAGACGCTGTGGCTGATGATCTGCAATATCGAGGACAAACGAGCTGCCAAGAGGGCGAAGCAGGGCAAACGAGTCTCAGCGACAGCCGGCAGACTCATGGAAGGAGCCCGAGTTTCCGGCTGGAAACAAGCCATCAACCAAATGGCCGTGGCCTACCCCGACCGCTTCGACAAATACCTATAAACCTAGCCCCACACACACAAACAACTTGACGCTGATAATGGGAATACAGGATCGGAACCACGTGGAATGACCCACTTCTTGACTGGCCATGATCTCCTCATGTGCCTTCAGCGTGATCTGTCTTCCATGTTAGTTCCGACCCTGTACCGCAATCTGGTGAATCCGCCCATGACCTTATAGGAGCGTGACGTCTCCACCGTGACCACCCCGGCAGGTGTCTAGTGTAGTCGTCCCATCAGCGTCTTGTCTGCCCGGAAACCCCGGATCGCGGGTCACCCGCACGTTTGCTCACAGACAGGACCTGATCCCCAATGTCTACCACTTTCGACTGCCCCACCGGCCCCGTTGCCGGAATCGACACCCACACCGATACCCACACTGTTGCCGTTATTTCGGACACCGGCCGGCACATCGCCACCGACACCTTCCCCGCCACCAACCCTGGCTACGTGGCGATTTCAGAGTTCATGGCAACCTACGGTGTCACCACCGTCGGTGTGGAAGGAACCAGCTCCTATGGAGCAGGCCTGACACGCCACCTTCGCACCCAGAAATACTCAGTCGTAGAAGTCTTACGCCCTACCCGGGCCGTCCGACGCCGGGACGGCAAATCAGACCCCGTTGATGCTGTCGCTGCCGCCCGCCAGGTGCTCACCGGGGAAGCCTTAAGCATCCCGAAAGACACTTCCGGGCCAGTGGAATCCCTCCGTGGGTTGCAGATCACCCGCCGTCAGCTCGTGATGACAGCAGCGAAACTGATGACAACGATCAAATCGTTGCTGGTCACAGCACCCGATGAGATTCGACGCCGCTATAGTGCGATGTCCACATTGGTCATGGTGGAGGCCTTGTCCCGGTGCCGACCATCAGCTGACCTGGCCGACCCCAGAAATGGGGTGCTCCTCGCGTTGAAGACATTAGCCACCACCTATCGTGATTTACAGAAACAGGGTACGCAGCTGGAAAAACACATCAGTATCCTGGTTGAGATGATCAATCCGCATGTGACCTCGATATTTGGGTGTGGTTCCGTGGTGGCTGCTGATCTGATTGTCAGTGTGGGGGATAATCCAGGCCGGATTCACTCCGAGGCAGCATTAGCTCATCTGTGCGGGGCCGCACCGATTCCGGCTAGTTCTGGACGGACTCATCGGCACCGTCTCAACCGGGGTGGTGATCGTCGGGCGAATTCTGCGTTGCATCGGATCGCGTTGGTGCGGATGCATCATGACCAACGCACCAGGGACTACGTAGCCAAACGCACCAAGGAAGGATTGTCGAAAAAGGAGATCTTACGGTGTCTGAAACGCGCCATTGTCAGGGAGGTCTACCGGGTGTTGTGCTTGGGTCAGGCCGTTCTTCCAACGGGCCAGGTAGAGGTTGATGAACTCAAAGCTCGACGGATCGAGAGGCAGTTATCGCAAGCCCAGGTTGCTGAAAAACTCGGGTGTGCCCCGGCGAGAATCAGTGATATCGAAACCGGCAAGCGCCCTTTGCCGGAGTTGAGGTTGGCTTATGAAGAACTTCTCAAATCAGCTTGACACAACATAGGAGCATCACGCTCGTGAGTCGGGACATATTTGACGCACTCCCGGGCCGCAGAAAACACAAACAGGCCTAGCGTAGTCTCGAAGCGGTATTTCAATGACCAAAGCGAGCAGCTGCAGCACAAGACGAAGACTCAGAATGGAGAACTAATGGTCGCCCTTCGCCCTGAAACCTGTGACGATATAGAGTCCATCCACCGAGTGATTGAAGTGGCCTTTCGCCCAGTCGAGCATTCGGATCATACGGAGCAAGATGTTGTCGCTAGACTGCGCGATGATAACGCGCTGACCGTGTCCCTAGTAGCGGAGAAGAATAAGCAAGTCGTGGGCCATATCGCAGCGTCCCCAGCTACGTTTGGTTCCACGGAAGGGTGGTTCGGTCTTGGTCCCGTATCAGTCCTGCCGGACCAGCAGGGAATTGGCATCGGCAGTGAGCTCGTGAAAGCCGCTTTAGACCAGTTAAAGAAGGCTGGTGCTGCCGGCGCAGTTGTTTTAGGGGATCCGGAGTATTACTGCCGCTTCGGCTTCAAGCAAGTACCAGGAGTGCATTTTCCTGGCGCGCCGGCGGAGTATTTTACTGTCCTGCCGTTTGGGCAAGAGACCCCCGAGGGGGCTGTTCGCTATAATCACGCGTTTGGCTAGCGTGAAAAATTTGCGCGCAGAATGTCTTGATGCGCCAAGAAGATGATGCTTCAGGGCGGCAGATGGTGCCCCAGAGTGTGTCTGAGTTCATGACATATTTGACAGTCTGTGCCTGAGGGATTCGTCGTGATGCTTGACAGATCAGCCGCGACATATTTGACGCTTAGGGATACCTTACCGTGTCGGGTGATGTTTGACTGGTGAGTCGGGGCATGTTTGACACTATGAATAGTCCCAACCGCACTAGGGTCATCGTCAAAGCTGTACGCCATCAATACTGCAGCCCGGTGGCGTCGACACAAAGTGTGGCCACTTAGGACCTAAGGCCCTTTCTAAAATCCGAGAGAGAAGTTCCCCGACTGTTGGGCGTAAGTGTTCTTTACAGCGTCTTGATACTGCTGCTTGGAACAATGGCCCCTTGCACTGTCCGTCCGATCGAAGAAACCGACACCCCAGAACAAAAAGCAACTGAGATGCCGGTTTGTCAACGACGTCGCGACTCATCTGTCAAACATGTCGCGACTCATGACACGGTGCCCCAGAGTGTGTCTGGTTCGGAGACATCGTTCCGCATGTCTTATGAGATAGTTCCGGTCTAACCAGCACTAATGTCTCATTACATCGATCCGGTAGAAAACTCTGAAGTTAAATTTGCCCGGCCGCGACAAAAAGTGATGTCTCGAGACATCGATCCTCCATGCTGGTTGCGTCCCCTAACGTGGTGTATCTGTAGCCCGCGGTAAGTCTTGTGCCGGTGTGCATGAAGGCGACCATCGCGGGTACCTTTCGAATCAACTCTTACCTATCCTCGAAAGGAAGTACCCTGCGATGGCCGCTGACCCTCATCATATCGATCCGACCGCGTATCTCGAAGAGCTACTGACTCAAGCGTCCCCAGATTTGATGCGCCAAATGCTCACTGACTTCATCAACCAGATTCTTTCCGCCCAAGCAGACACCGTCTGCGGGGCTGATTACGCCACCGTGTCAGCCGAGCGCACCAACACACGTAATGGCTACCGTCATCGCCAACTTGATACCCGAGTCGGCAGCATTGATGTGGCAATCCCGAAGCTACGCACCGGCGCATTTTTCCCTGACTGGCTGCTAGAGCGCCGCAGCCGCACCGAGCGTGCCCTGACCACAGTCATCGCCACCTGTTACCTGAAAGGAGTCTCCACTCGCAGGATGAACGACTTGGTGGCCACCCTTGGGATCAACAACTTGTCGAAGTCTCAGGTCAGCCAGATGGCCAAAGAACTCGATGACATGGTCGATGACTTCCGCACCCGCCGGCTTGACCAAGGCCCCTACCACTTTGTCTCCTGCGACGCGCTGACAATGAAGGTGCGGGAAGGAGGACGTGTCGTAAAGACCAGCGTGTTGCTGGCCACAGGTGTCAACGCTGACGGCTACCGAGAGCTTTTGGGCATGCAGGTTGCCACCGCGGAATCTACCGCGTCGTGGACCGGGTTCTTTCGGGACCTCATCGCCCGTGGCCTGACCGGGGTATTCCTCGTTACTAGTGATGCCCATCTTGGTATTCAAGCAGCCGTGGGTGACTGCCTGCCGCAGGCTAGTTGGCAGCGGTGTCGAACGCACTTCGCGAAGAACCTCTCGGCCCAGGTTCCCAAAACCCAATGGCCGACTCTGTCAGCGATGTTTCACACAATCTTTCAGCAACCCGATGCCGCTAGTGTGTGGGCCCAAGCTCGTGAGGTTATTGAATTCTGCCAGCAGAAATTTCCTCACGTTGCCACCTACCTCGAGGAGTGTCTCGACGAGCTGTTGGCGTTTACCGCTGCGCCGAGAGCGGTGTGGACCAAAATCTGGTCGAATAACCCCACTGAACGGCTCAATAGGGAGATCCGCCGGCGTACCGATGTCGTAGGAATCTTCCCAAACCGAGACGCTGTTGTGCGCCTTGTTGGGGCGGTTTTGGCCGAACAGCACGATGACTGGATCCAACAGAAGCGTTATATGTCACTGACCAGCCTGGCACAGACCAAAGAGATCATCGCCGCTGGGGTCATCGACGAGGACCGCGACAACAACCAGGAGATCGCCGCGTGAATACCCTCACCCCTTATCCCCGAGATGGCCCCTAAACCACCGCCATGAAACTAACTCCAGATTCGAAAAACAGATACACCACTACCCAGGACTTGACCCGGTAAACCCTACCACCCCCAGACACAAGGAAAAGTTGAACGCTTCCACTACACCCTTAAACTAGCCCTAGCAAGCAAAATACCAGCTCAAAGTCTCGATGAACTCAACTCTCAGCTAAAAGAAATCATCGAATACTACAACCACAAACGCCCCCATAGAGCCCTAAACAGAACCACCCCCGCAGAAGCCTACACAGCACTGCCCAAAGCTCTCCCAGCAGACATCAAACCAGACCACGACTACCGCCTACGCACTGACAAAGTAGGCACCAACGGCAAGACAACCCTGCGATGGGGTGGCAAACTACGCCGCCTCTACATCGGGCGCCGATGGGGCGGCGAACCAATCACCATGGTCTGCATCGACAACCGCGTAAGCATCAAAATAACCACCACTGGGGCACAAATCGCCGCCTACACACTCACCGAAGAAAAGATCTATTACAACAAGAAAGACAACGAACTTGACCCCCAACAGGGCAACTGAAAACGAAAAATCTCGAGGCATCGACCGGAACGATGTCTCGAGACTTCACATGGTGCCCCAGAGTGGATTCGAACCACCGACACCGGCTTTAGGAGAGCCGTGCTCTATCCCCTGAGCTACTGGGGCGGGGTTGCGTGTGCAACTTGGCTAATCATAGCAGTGGGGCAGGAGCGCCCCGAAATGGCTGGGGCGTGGGTTAGCTTTCGGCCAATTCCTTCTGTTTATTGCGCACGGAGGAGGCTGGCGGGTTGGTCTCGTGGGTGCCGTCGGAGTAGAGGACGGTGGGGATGATGCGGTTGCCGTCGTTGACGGATTCAATCCAGGCGTTGATGTCGTCGGTGTTGTCGCCCTCGACGTCGACAAGCGCGTACGGGGTTTCGGTGCGGTCCAGGTTCTTGATGAGCTTGGCGCAGAAAGGGCACCAGTCCGCGTAGAAAATGGTGACGTCAGCGGTGGTTTCGGGGGTTTGTACAGTCATTAGGCTGCATCCTTTCGGTCGTAGGTTAAAAAGCGGTACTTGATGGGGAGATCGCTGGCCTCTTTATCTGGCAGGGCCAGGTGGCCCTTGGCGGAGGTGAGCCAGTCGGTGCTGTGGGCCAGGCCGAATTCCTCGGGGATGTCGGGGGCGTAGATGGACTTTTCGCCGTAGGTGCTACCGATATTAACGCCCATGAGGGTGACCTCAATGCGGTCCACTTGGTCCAAGGTGGCGGTGTAGATTTGGCCGCCGCCGATAACCCAGGCGTCGGAAAGCGAGGGCATTTCGGTGAGGACTTGGGCGCCGGCAGACCACTGGCCGGGGGTGCGGGAGGAAAGTACGTAGTTCTCGCGTCCGGGAAGCGGGCGGAACTTGGGGTTGAGGGACTCCCAGGTTTTCCGGCCCATAATGACCGGCGCGCCCATGGTCACGTCCTTAAAGTGCTTGAGATCCTCCGGAACGTGCCAGGGCATTTGTTCGCCATCGCCAATGATTCCATCGAGGGACTGTGCCCAGATTGCGCCCAACATTAGACGGACACCTGCGCCTTGATGGTGGGGTGGGGGTCGTAGCCCTCAATCTCAAAATCGGCGAAGTCATAAGAGAACATGTCTTCCGCCTTGTGCAGGTTGAGCTGCGGGTACGGGCGGGGTTCGCGGGAAAGCTGCTCTTTGACCTGCTCCACGTGGTCGTTATAAATATGGCAATCGCCGCCGGTCCAGATGAGCTCGCCCACCTTGAGGCCGGCCTGCTGGGCAAACATGTGGGTCAGCGCCGCGTAAGAGGCGATATTGAAGGGAACACCTAGGAACATATCGGCCGAGCGCTGGTAGACCTGCATGGACAAGGTGCCATCGGCCACGTAGAGCTGGAAGAGCAAGTGGCAGGGCATCAGCGCCATCTTGTCCAGCTCCGCGACGTTCCATGCGGAGACCAAGTTGCGGCGCGAGTCCGGATTATTCTTCAGAGTATCGAGCGCCTGCTGGATCTGGTCAATGTGCTGGCCATCCGGGGTGGGCCAGGAGCGCCACTGCACGCCGTAGACCGGGCCTAGCTCGCCGTTCTCATCCGCCCACTCATTCCAGATGCGGACCTTATTGTCCTGCAGGAACTTGATATTGGACTCGCCCTTGAGGAACCACAAAAGCTCGCCCAAAACCGCATGGAAGTAGACCTTCTTGGTGGTTAGCAGCGGGAAGGACTCGGCCAGGTTATAGCGCAGCTGCGCACCAAAGATGGAGCGCGTGCCGGTGCCGGTGCGATCGCCTTTGGGCGTGCCGGTCTCTAGGACCTTCTTCAGCAGATCCTCGTACGGGGTCTCAATCATGCGCACTAGTTTAGAATCCGCCGTGCTCTGCGGCAAAGGCCTGGGCATGCTCCAAGATTTCGTCTTTGAGCTCGGGGCGGCAGATGAGGATATCCGGGATGAAGGTGTCTTCATTATTGAAGCGGATTTCGGATCCGTCGAGGCGGCAGCAGTGCAGGCCGGCCGCCTGGGCGACGCCCACCGGAGCGGCCTGATCCCACTCGTACTGGCCACCGGCGTGGATATAACCGTCATAATCGCCCAGCAGCACGTGCATGGCCTTGGCGCCCGCGGAGCCGACGCCCACGACTTCATAGCCCATTTTCTCCGCAATATAGTCGGCCACCTTGGGTGGGCGGTTGCGGGAGACAACGAACTTCTTAGACAGTGGGCCGGTGACCGCCCTGACATCCGAGGACTTGAAGGTAACGCCGAGATCCGGCAGACCCACAGCCGCGTGGATAGGGATGCCGTTCTCTACCAGGGCGATGTGCACGGCCCAGTCCTGGCGGCCGGTGGCAAATTCTTTGGTGCCGTCGAGCGGATCCACGATCCACACGCGGTCCTTCTTCAAACGGGCCAGGTCATCGGAGGCTTCCTCAGAGAGCATGCCGTCCTGGGGACGGTGCTGCTCGAGGACGCGGGCGATCCATTCTTGGGCGGCTTCATCGCCGGCGTCGCCAAGCGAAAGGCCCCGTAGCAGGCCCCCGTTGCGCACGCCTTTCAGGATCTCACCGCAGCCCTGGGCGAGGGAATTGGTCAGGCGGGAATCAGAAATCTCGACGGTCATGGTGCCCACATTACAACGCGGACTAGAGTGTGGGCATGCCAGAAAACATCCTCGACCGCTTCCGCCCCCAAGTAGCGCAGTGGTTTCAGGATGTATTTGCTGCCCCCACCGCCGTGCAGGCGCAGGCCTGGGAGAAGATTTCCCGCGGTGAGCATGCCCTTGTGGTGGCTCCTACCGGCTCCGGTAAGACGCTCGCTGCGTTCTTGTGGGCGCTGAATAATTTGGTCGAGCGCGAGGGCCAGCTGGCGCTGCCGGTGGGCTCTGGGACAACTGGTTCCGCCGCCGGGGTGAAGGTGCTGTATATCTCGCCGCTCAAGGCGCTGGGCGTGGACGTGGAAAATAACCTGCGCGCCCCGCTGACCGGCATCGCACGCACCGCGGAAAACCTAGGGCTAGACGTGCCGGATATTTCGGTAGGCGTGCGCTCGGGCGATACGCCGTCTGCCGAGCGCGCACGGCAGGTGCGCAAGCCGCCGGATATCTTGATCACCACCCCGGAGTCGGCCTATTTGATGCTGACCTCCAAGGCGGCAGGGATTTTGAAGACGGTGGATACCGTCATCATCGATGAGATCCATGCCTTGGCCGGTACAAAGCGCGGCGTGCACCTAGCGCTGACCTTGGAGCGCCTGCAGCAGGTGGCAGGAGACTTCCAGCGCATCGGCCTTTCCGCCACCGTGCGGCCGTTGTCTGCCGTATCGAATTTCTTGGGTGGCAACCGGCCGGTGGAAATTTTGGCGCCGGCCGCGGAGAAGAAGTGGCAGCTGGACGTGCACGTGCCCGTGGAGGATATGTCCGATCTGCCCACACCGGAGCAAGGCTCCACCATTGGGGAGATGACGGTGGATGATGCGATTGGCATCAGCTCTCCTTCCATGGATGAGTCCGCGCTGCCCACGGCCAAGTCCATCTGGCCGTTTATTGAGGATGACCTCTATACGGAAATCATGGCTCATCGCTCCACGCTGGTATTTGTCAACTCTCGGCGCACGGCCGAGCGGCTGACCAGCCGGCTCAATGAGCTCTATGCGGCCGAGCACGATCCGGAATCGCTCTCGCCGGCGACTCGGCGCGACCCGGCCCAGCTGATGAAGCAGATCGACGTTGCCGGCAAGGCCCCGGCAGTCATCGCCCGCGCCCACCATGGCTCGGTGTCCAAGGACGAGCGCGCGATGACCGAGACCATGCTGAAGGAGGGTACGCTCAAGGCCGTGGTGGCCACGAGCTCGCTGGAGCTGGGCATCGATATGGGTGCCGTGGAGCTGGTGGTGCAGGTGGAATCGCCGCCCTCCGTGGCTTCGGGCCTGCAGCGCGTGGGCCGCGCCGGGCACTTTGTGGGCGCGGTGTCGCACGGCTCCTTTTATCCCAAGCATCGCGCGGATCTGGTGCAGTCCACGCTGACGGTAGCGCGCATGCGCGCCGGGCTCATTGAGGAAATGCATACCCCGCGCAACCCGTTGGACGTGCTGGCGCAGCAGACGGTGGCGGCCGTGGCCGCGGCCGGCGAGGACGGGCTCGATGCCGATGAGTGGTACGAGATGGTCCGCCGGGCCTGGCCCTACCGCGATCTGGCGCGCGAGGTCTACGACTCCGTACTGGACTTGGTAAGCGGTGTGTATCCGTCCACGGACTTTGCCGAACTCAAGCCCCGCGTGGTCTATGACCGTGTGACGGGAGTGATGACCGCGCGGCCTGGCGCCCAGCGCGTGGCCGTGACCAGTGGAGGCACGATTCCGGATAGGGGAATGTTTGGGGTATTCCTCTATACCGGTTCGGGCGAGGGCTCCGGTGGTGCTCCGCGCCGGGTGGGCGAGCTGGATGAAGAGATGGTCTACGAGTCCCGGGTGGGCGATGTTTTCACCCTGGGCGCGACCAGTTGGCGCATCGAGGACATCACGCGCGACCAGGTACTGGTCACTCCCGCCCCGGGGCATACCGGCCGCCTGCCATTTTGGAATGGCGATGGCGCAGGTCGCCCCTATGAGCTGGGCAAGGCACTGGGCGAGTACCGCCGCGAGGTCTTTAGCTCGCCGGAAGTTATCGCGGATGCCGATGATAATGCGCGCTCCAATATCGTGGCCTACCTGCAGGAGCAAAACGAGGCCACCGGTGTTATTCCGGATGAAAAGACATTGGTGCTCGAGCGCTTCCGCGATGAGCTGGGGGACTGGCGCGTGGTGTTGCATACCCCGTTTGGCCGGCCGGTGAACTCCGCGTGGGCGCTTGCGGTAGGCGCCCGGGTGGGCGAGCGCACCGGCATGGACCCGCAGGCGGTGGCCGGCGATGACGGCATCGTGCTGCGCCTGCCGGAGGCAGAATCCGAGCCCGATGGGTCCATCTTCGCCTTCGATGCCGATGAGATCGCCGATATCGTGGCCGAGCAAGTGGGCAATTCCGCGCTCTTTGCCTCCCGCTTCCGCGAGTGCGCCGCCCGCGCGCTGCTTTTGCCCAGGCGCAATCCCGGCAAGCGCGCGCCGTTGTGGCAGCAGCGCCAGCGCGCCGAGCAGCTTTTGGACGTCGCCCGCAAGTATCCGTCCTTCCCCATCATCTTGGAGACGGTGCGCGAGTGTGTCCAGGACGTCTACGATGTGCCGGCGCTTACGGAGGTCATGCGGGAGCTGGGCCATCGCCGCATCCGCATCGCGGAGGTCACCACCGAGCAACCTTCGCCCTTTGCCTCGTCGCTGCTCTTTAACTACACCGGCGCGTTTATGTACGAGGGCGATTCCCCGTTAGCAGAAAAGCGCGCGGCCGCTCTGGCCCTCGACCCAGCGCTTCTAGCCAAGCTGCTCGGCACGGTAGAGCTGCGCGAGCTGCTCGATCCAGAGATCATCGCCGAGGTCCATGCCCAGCTGCAGCGCACCGATCCCTCGCGCCGGGCCCGCACCACCGAGGAGGTTGCGGACCTGCTGCGCGTGCTGGGACCGATTCCCGTCGACGAGCTGGGCGAGCACACCGACGTCCCGTTATCCGCCCTGGACCAGCTGGGCACCCGGATTATGCGCGTGCGCATTGGCGGGCGCGAGCACCTAGCCCAGGCTCAGGACGCACCCCTGCTTCGCGACGCCCTGGGTATCCCCATTCCTCCCGGCATCCCCGCCCAAGTGGCCACCATTTCCGATGCCCTGCCGCAGCTGGTCTCGCGGTGGGCGCGCACCCGCGGACCGTTTGTGCTGCGCGATCTCACCGAGGCCTTCGGCATATCTGTTTCCGCCGCGCATACCGTCCTCGGCGCGCTCGATGGGGTAGTAGAAGGCCGCTACCGACAGGGAGTGGAGGAGCAGGAGTACTGCGCCGCCGCGGTGCTGAAGACCATTCGCTCGCGCTCGCTCGCCGCCGCGCGGGCTGCTACCGAGCCGGTCTCGGGCGCTACCTTCGCCCGTTTCTTGCCGGAGTGGCATAGCATCGCACCAGCCGGAAAGCGCCCGGCCCTGCGCGGTACCGATGGCGTCTTTTCCGTCATCGAGCAGCTCGCCGGGGTGCGCCTGCCCGCCTCCGCGTGGGAATCGCTCATCCTGCCCGCCCGGGTGGGCGATTATTCACCCACCATGCTCGATGAGCTCACCTCCAATGGCGAGGTGCTCATTGTGGGTGCTGGCAAGGCCGGCGCGGCCGACCCCTGGATCATGCTGTTGCCCTCAGACTATGCTGCTCAACTCGCCCCGGAAACGGATGCCGAGGGGGTCAGCATGGTGCAGCGCTCCATCCTCGATGTCCTAGGCCGTGGCGGTGGCTTCCTCTTTGCCGATATTGCCGCCGAGGCCCCCGGTACCACCGAGGAAACCCGCGAGGCCCTCTGGGGGTTAGTGGAGATGGGCCTGGTGAGTCCCGATTCTTTCGCGCCTATTCGCACCCGACTGTCTTCCGGCGGCTCGCGCTCGGGCCGCACCGCGCATCGCTCGAAGCGGCGGCCCACCCGCTCTCGCCTGCGCATGGGGCGCACCTCCTTCGCACAGGCGCAGAACGCCGCTGGCGCGGGGACCCCGCCCGATGTCATGGGCCGGTGGTCCCTTGCTGTGTCTGCCGCCACCGATGCCACCTCCCGGTCTGTTGCCCACGGCGAAGCTTGGCTCGACCGCTACGGCGTGCTCACCCGTGGCTCTGTCGTGGCCGAGGATGTGCTCGGCGGTTTCGCGCTGGCCTATAAGGTGCTCTCCGGCTTCGAGGAATCCGGCAAGGCCATGCGCGGCTACGTCATCGATGGGCTCGGCGCCGCGCAATTCTCCACGCCCGCCATCATCGACCGCCTGCGTGGGCTGGCCGATTCCCCGGATGTGACCGGCTGGCCCTCTGGCACCACCGAGCCCGAGACCTTCGTCCTCGCAGCCTGCGACCCGGCCAACCCATACGGCGCGGCCCTGCCCTGGCCGCAGCGCGATGATGCCGACGGCAAAGCCACCGGCGGGCCCACCCGTTCGGCCGGTGCGCTGGTAGTGCTTATCGACGGCCTGCCCATCGCCCACCTCACCCGCGGCGGCAAAACTCTCACCACCTTCCTCGAATCGCTGCCCGATGGCATCGACCCCGCCGAGGTATATCCCCGCTTGGTTTCCGCGCTCACAGACATGGTGGCGGGGGGAGTGTTGTCCCCGTTGGTCGTCGAAAAGTGCAATGGCAGCCCCATCCATAAAACCGATGCGGCGGCCCATCTGCGCGAAGCCGGCGCCGGGATTACGCCTAAGGGCGTGCGCATCTCTGCTCGCGCAGCCGCCCCGCGCGCCCCACGCGCAGGCCGCCGGGCCAGCGAGGCCATCGAAGAGCTCAGCTTTGATGATCCGCCGCCCGCTTCGCGCAATAATGGTGGTTTCCGCCCGCGCGGCGGGTACCGTCGCTAAAGATCTACAGGAGGTGTTATGCCCGAAGGCGATTCCGTCCTGCAACTATCCAACCGCCTGCAGTTCATGGCCGGCCGCGAAGTCACCGGCTGCTCCGTGCGCGTGCCGCGCTATGCCACCGTGCACCTAGAAGGCATGGTGTGCGAGCGCGTCTGGCCCTACGGCAAGCACCTATTCATGCAATTCGACCAGACCATCGTGCACACCCACCTCAAGATGGAGGGCACTTGGGCCATCCACTACGCAGGCGATCGCTGGCGCAAGCCTGGGCATACCGCCCGCATCGTGCTGCAGCTGGCCAACACCCCGCGCGATATAGAGATCGTCGGCCACCAGCTGGGCTTCGTGGACATCTATCCCGCCGACCACTACCATCAGCGCATCGCGCACCTCGGTCCGGATATTCTCGACCCCGACTGGGACCGCGAGGAGGCCCTGCGCCGCCTGAACTCCTGGCCGCAGCGCGCCATTGGTGCGGCGCTGCTCGATCAGAAAGTCGTCGCCGGGATCGGCAATGAATACCGCGCCGAGGCGTGTTTCTTGGCCGGCGTGCATCCCGCCACGCCAGTAGCCGAGGTCGATACCGCCCGCATCCTCGATATCTCTCGGCGCATCATGTGGGCCAACCGCACCTCCCCGGTGCGCGTAACCACCGGCGTGCGCCGCGCCGGGGAGACCACCTATGTCTTCGGCCGCAACCGCAAGCGCTGCCGCCGCTGCGGCACGTTCATCACCAAGGGCGCGCTCGGCGGTGTGGACCAGGGCGGCGACGAAGGTGAACTCGAGCGCATCATCTGGTGGTGCCCGCACTGCCAGCCGCTTCATTCCTAGGTTTAGGCCGCTAGGGTGGGGGTTATGCGTACCCTTCTCAATATCATTTGGTTCATCACCGGCGGGTTCCTCCTCGCCCTGGCCTATTTCATCTTTGGCATCATTGCCTGCATCTTCATCGTTACTATCCCCGCGGGCGTGGCGTCGTTCCGCATGGCTAATTTCGCCCTGTGGCCATTTGGCCGCTCGGTGGTGCAGCCGGTAAAGGGAAGCGGCTCCATGTCCACCTTCTCCAATATCGTTTGGTTCCTCGTCGCCGGCCTGTGGCTGGCCATTGGTCACGTCACCACCGCAGCGGCACAGGTAGTGACCATCGTGGGCATCCCGGCCGCGCTGGCCAATTTGAAGATGATCCCGGTGACCTGCTTCCCGTTCGGCCGCCGGATTGTGAACTCGGAGGAGATTCCTTTCGGCTGGGAGCCGATGGTTAAGCTCTAAGCTCCGCGGACCACTGACAAAACAAGCACGTTTCGCCCGATTTCGCGCTGATTTGGGGCAGAACGTGCTTGTTTTACATCGCCGTGGGGCGAGCGAGGCCATAAAGCAGCCGCGTTATCCGCCCCGCCGAGTGGGTGGGAGGGGATAACGCGGCTCAAAGTGGGCCTTTAGCGGTTGGAGCGGTACCAACCGATGAGCTCATCGGTGGACTGGTCGCCGGAGTCGGCAGCCTCAGCGCCGGAGACGGCCGGGGCCAGGTCATTGGCCTGCTGCTTGCCCAGCTCCACGCCCCACTGGTCGAAGGAGTTGATATCCCAGATAACGCCCTGGGTGAACACGATGTGCTCGTAGAGGGCGATGAGCGCGCCGAGCACGGCGGGGGTCAGCTCCTCGGCCAGGATGGTGGTGGTCGGGCGGTTGCCCGGCATGACCTTGTGCGGCACGACGGCCTCGTCTACGCCTTCGGCCGCGATTTCCTCTGCGGTCTTGCCAAAGGCCAGGACCTTGGTCTGGGCAAAGAAGTTGCCCATGAGCAGGTCATGCATGGACCCGGAGCCATCGGCGGTGGGGAAGTCCTGCTTCGGGCGGGCAAACCCGATGAAGTCCGCCGGGATGAGGTGCGTGCCCTGGTGCATGAGCTGGAAGAAGGCGTGCTGGCCATTGGTGCCCGGCTCGCCCCAGTAGATTTCCCCGGTGGATGGGGCGGTAACCGCGGTGCCATCGCGGCGCACGGACTTGCCATTGGATTCCATGGTCAGCTGCTGCAGGTAGGCCGGGAAGCGGCCGAGGTCCTGCGAGTAGGGCAACACGGCGTGGGTTTGGGCGCCGAAGAAGTTGGTGTACCAGACACCGAGGAGGCCCATAAGTGCGGGGACGTTTTCTTCCAATGGGGTGGTGCGGAAGTGCTCGTCCATGGCGTGGAAGCCCTCGAGGAAGCGCATGAAGTCCATCGGGCCGATGGTGCACATGAGGGACAGGCCGATGGCGCAATCTACGGAGTAGCGGCCGCCGACCCAGTTCCAGAACGGGAACATGTTCTCGGTATCGATGCCGAACTCGGCTACCTTCTCCGCGTTGGTGGATACGGCGACGAAGTGCTTGGCCACGGCGGATTCATCACCATCGAATTGCTCGATGAGCCAGCGGCGGGCGGCGTGCGCATTGGTTAGCGTCTCCTGGGTGGTAAAGGTCTTGGAGGCGATGATGAACAGGGTGGATTCTGCATCGAGGCCATCGAGCGTGGCTGCCATATCGGCCGGGTCCACGTTGGAGACGAACTCGGCGGAGATGCCGGCGACCTCATAGGAACGCAGTGCCTTCGCCGCCATGGCCGGGCCCAGGTCAGAGCCGCCGATGCCGATGTTGACCACCTTTTTGATGGTGTGGCCGGTATGCCCCAGCCAGGCGCCGGAGCGCAGCGCAGTGGCAAAATCACGCATGCGGCCCAAGACCTCGTGGACATCGGCGGCAACGTCCTGGCCATCAACGCTCAAGTCATCTTCGGCCGGGATGCGCAGCGCGGTGTGCAGCACGGCGCGATCCTCGGTGTTATTGATGTGCTCGCCGGCGAACATGGCTTCGCGGCGGGCCTCAAGGTCAGCGGCCTTGGCTACCTCAACCAGCTGCTTGACGATGTCCCCGTCGATCAGGTTCTTCGACAGGTCGACGTGCAGCCCGGCGGCGTCGAAGGTGAAGTTGCGGGCGCGGTCTGCATCGGCGGCAAAAAGCTCGCGGAGGTTGAGGTCCTTCTTGTCCTCATATACCTTCGCGAGCTCGCTCCACTGGGCAGATGCGGTGATATCCATGGTGGTAGGCCTTTCTGGCAACTAGCGCATTGGCAACATGTACCCCTCCCACCGTAGTCCAGAAAGCGCCACCGCGTCGGGGCCTTTTAGAGGATGAGCGCGCCTGTCCAGCCGGCGATAAGCAGCGGAATATTGAAGTGGATGAAGGTGGGAATGACCGAGTCGCGGATGTGGTCGTGCTGGCCGTCCGCGCCGAGGCCCGCGGTGGGGCCGAGGGTGGAGTCGGAGGCGGGAGAGCCGGCGTCGCCAAGCGCGCCTGCAGTGCCAATGAGCGCCACGGTGGCCGCGGGGCTAAAGCCCAGCGACATGCACAGCGGCACATAGATAACGGAAATGATGGGCAGGGTGGAAAAGGACGAGCCGATGCCCATGGTGACCACGAGGCCCACCACCAGCATCGCGCCGGCGGAGAGGACCTTATTGGTGCCAAAGAGGTTGGCGGTGGCATCGACCAGTGGGCCGACTTCATTGGTGGCCGTCATGACCGAGGCGAACCCCTGGGCGGTGATCATGATGAAGCCGATGAGCGCCATCATCTTCATGCCATTGGTAAAGACATCGTCCGCGTGCTTCCAATCCACCGCGCCGGTAAGCAGCAAAATTCCCAAGCCAGTCAGCGCGCCGACCATGAGGCCATCGGACTCGAAGTCGAGAGCCTGCATGACAATCTGCACCGCAAAGGTGGCAATGATGGCCACGACGGACACCCACACCTTATAGGCCGAGGGGGCCTCCTGGTGCTCCTCAGCCGTGATGGGCAAGTTTTCATAGTCGCGCGGATTGCAGTAGCTAAAGAAGATGGCGATGAGTAGGCCGGCGAGCATGCCGAGCGCTGGCACGCCCATGACCTGCATGATATTGATATCGGAGGTATCAAGCCCCGCCTGCTGGATATTAAAGAGCAGGATGTCATTTAAGTAGATGGAGCCAAAACCCACCGGAATAAACATGTAGGTGGTGATAAGGCCGAAGGTCAGGCAGGTGGTAATCAGCCGGCGGTCCAGGCGCAGCTTATTCATCACTGTCAGCAGCGGCGGGATGATGAGCGGAATGAAGGCGATGTGGACCGGGATGAGGTTCTGGCTCATCACGGACATGGCAATGAGCCCGAGGATGAGCATCCATTTAGTAGCCAGGGCCGCTTTGGGATCTGCTTCGCCGCTGCCGCCGAGCTTGCGGATGAGGAAATTAGCCAGGACCTGTGGCAGCCCGGCCGAGGCCACACCCATCGCAAAAGCTCCCAAAAGGGCATAGCTCAGCGCAATCTTGGCGCCGCCGCCCAAGCCGTCTTGGAAGGCGACCATGGTGGCATCAAGCCCCATGCCCGACAGGAGCCCGCCGACGATGGCTCCTAGGAAGAGCGCTACCACTACATGCACGCGCAGGAGGGCGAGCACGAGCATGACTATGACGGCGACGAGAACTGCATTCATGCTAATTCAGGGTACTGCATAGTATCGGCTGGCCAGTAATTATACGGCTAGCCCAGCCGGCCGCGGCCCATCCGTAGCAGCGCCGAAGCGATGGTGGGGCCTTCTTCCCCAAGTTCATCGCGGAACTGATTCAAAATGGCGATCTCGCGGGTGTGGACCAGGCGGGTGCCGCCAGAGCTCATGCGGGTGCGGCCAATAGCCTGGGAGACTTCTGTGCGGCGCTTGGCAGCATCCAAGATGATGCGGTCCATGCGGTTGATTTCTTCGCGATACTGCTGGATCTCCGCATCAGAAAGGGGATCATCCGTACCCGAAGGCGTGCGGATGTCCAGGCCGTTATCGACGATGTCCTTGTTATCTTCTGCGGTCATAAGACCATATTGTGCCACCCGCCCGCGCAAAAGGAAATAGCAGCTCGCACGGCGGAAACGGGTCGTGTCCGGTGGGGCTAGTAGGTTGGAAGGCACTATGAACGAAAACTCTCCTTTTAGCCCTTCCCCGTCCACCGGTGGTGCCTCGAACCCTAGCCTCTTTAGCGGCTTCGGCGCACCGCGCGCAGCGAGCCCGCAATCCGAATCCCCCGATGCTTTGACCGACGGCCTCAACCCACAGCAGCTTGAGGCCGTTACCCACTCGGGCAGCCCGCTACTCATCGTGGCCGGCGCTGGTTCCGGCAAGACTGCCGTGCTTACCCGCCGCATTGCCTATCTCATGCGCCATCGCGGGGTAAATCCGTGGGAGATCCTCGCCATTACCTTTACTAATAAGGCCGCCGCGGAAATGAAGGAGCGCGTGGGCGGGCTGGTCGGCCCCGTGGCAGAGCGCATGTGGGTATCTACCTTCCACTCCATCTGCGTGCGCATCCTGCGCCAAAATGCGCAGCTGGTGCCGGGGCTTAATACCAATTTCACCATTTATGATGGCGATGATGCCCGCCGGCTATTGTCCATGATTGCTAAGGATATGCAGCTGGATCTGAAGAAGTACACCCCGCGCGTGCTGGCTAATCAGATTTCTAATCACAAAAATGAGCTCATCGGTCCCGAATCCGCACTGGAAAAGGCACAGCAGACGAAGAACCCGTTTGAAACCACCGTGGCCCAGGTCTATGCCGAATACCAGCGCCGCCTGCGCGCGGCCAATGCCGTGGACTTTGATGATCTCATCGGTGAGGTGGTGCGGATTTTCACCCAGCACCAGCAGGTGGTGGATTTTTATCGCCGGCGCTTCAAGCACGTGCTTATCGACGAGTATCAGGACACCAACCACGCCCAGTATGCGCTGGTTGCCGCGCTCGTGGGCAGGGGAGAGCTCGGCCCCGATGCCCCCGAGTTGTGCGTAGTGGGCGATTCCGATCAGTCCATTTATGCCTTCCGCGGGGCCACCATCCGCAATATTCAGGAATTCGAGCGCGACTACCCACAGGCGCACACGATCTTGCTGGAACAGAATTATCGCTCCACGCAGACCATTCTCAACGCGGCCAATGCCGTGATCGCCAAGAATGAGAATCGCCGCGAGAAGAACCTGTGGACCGCCCACGGTGAGGGCGAGCAGATCGTAGGCTATGTTGCCGATAATGAGCATGATGAGGCGCGGTTCATCGCCTCTGAAATCGACTCCTTGGCGGATAAAGGCCGCAGCTATTCCGATATCGCGGTCATGTACCGCACCAATAACGCCTCCCGTGCGCTGGAAGATATCTTTATCCGCTCCGGAATTCCGTACAAGGTGGTGGGCGGCACGCGTTTTTATGAGCGGCGCGAAATCCGCGATATGGTGGCCTACCTGCGCATCTTGGATAACCCGGACGATACGGTGAGCCTGCGCCGCATTATCAACGTGCCTAAGCGTGCCATTGGTGACAAGGCGCAGGGGCATATTGCCCTCCATGCGGAAAACCACGGCATTAGCTTTGGCAAGGCGCTTGCCGATGTCCCTCGGGGCGACGTCCCTGGCCTGGGCACTCGGGCCATTAACGCTGTCACCAAATTCAACGACATGATGGAGGGCATCCGCAATCAGATCCCGTCCATGCGCGATGAGGTTACCGGCCAGCCGGATTTGGGCGAGCTGCTTTCCGCCATTTTGGATGCCACGGGATACAAGGCGGAATTGGAAAATTCGAATGACCCGCAGGACGGTGCCCGCCTGGATAACCTCAACGAGTTGGTATCGGTGGCCCGCGAATTCACCTCGGAGGCGGCTAACCAGCTTGCTGCATCCGGTGCGGATGCAGTGGACCCCTCCGAGCTAGTAGAGGAGGGCGAAGCTGCGCCCGGCTCGTTGCAGGCATTCTTGGAAAAGGTGTCGCTGGTGGCCGATGCTGACCAGATCCCGGATTCTGAGACTGGTGTGGTCACCATGATGACTCTGCACACGGCCAAGGGCCTCGAGTTCCCCGTGGTCTTTTTGACCGGCTGGGAGGATGGCCAATTCCCGCATATGCGCTCACTGGGTGAGCCGAAGGAATTAAGCGAGGAGCGCCGCCTCGCCTATGTGGGCATTACCCGGGCTCGCGAGCAGCTGTATCTTACCCGCGCCATTTTGCGCTCGGCGTGGGGCAATCCGGTGACTAATCCCGCCAGCCGCTTCCTCGGCGAGGTCCCAGAAGACCTCATCAACTGGCGGCGAGAAGACTCCGATAGCTCCCTGACCGGAGCGTGGGGCGAGGACGACTACCAATATGGTCGCTCCTACGGCCGTGATTGGTCCGGGTGGGGCAGTGGTGGTTCCCGGTCCGGGTCGCGCGGTGCAGGGCGCGCTGCGTCTTCCCCATCGCAGCGCACCAGCAAGCCGGCGGCGACCTCGATGCCTAAGAACAATAACCTCAACCTAGCCGTGGGTGACCGTGTCAATCACGCCAAGTACGGGCTCGGAACTGTCATTGAGACGTCCGGCTCCGGCAAGCGCGCCACGGTCACCGTGGACTTTGGTTCTTCCGGTAAGGTCCGGCTGATGCTCATCGGCGGAGTGCCGATGGAAAAGCTTTAGACCGAAATGCCGCGCTCGTTGAACCAGGAAACGGGGTCAACGGCGGCGCCTCCGCCTGGGTGAATCTCAAAGTGGAGGTGCGGGCCAGTGGAGTGGCCCTCGCTGCCAATGCCGGCGATTTCCTGACCCGCGGTCACGCGCTCGCCCACATTTACCTTGAGCAGGTCTGCCGGCATGTGACCGTAGACGGAGATGGTGCCGTCATCGTGCTGGATGCGGATCCAGTTGCCAAAGCCCTGCGCTGGACCGGAGTTGATGACGGTGCCGTCCATGACCGCGTGAATCGGGGTGCCCACCGGGTTAGCTACGTCGATGCCGTTGTGCATCGTGCCCCAGCGCGGGCCGAAGCCAGAAGTAAGCGTGCCGGAGGTAGGAAAGACCACGGTATTGCCCGCGGAGTCCGTGCCGCGCTTCGTGGTGAGTCCCGAGTGATTCCCCTGCGGTGCGAAAGCTTCCTTCAGGCCCGGTACAGTGCCCGGGTCTAGGACGATATTGACGCCGCCGGATTCGTTTCCATCTACCTGCGGGGTAGCCTCGCCGTTCAATACGCCAACGGTGGTGGTGGCCAGGCCAACAAGGGCGTCGACCACGCCGGCGTTATCTACATTGGTAGCGGTGGGCTCGGAGGAGCCGTCCGATACGTCCACGCTAGCCACTGGCTCTGCAGCAAAAGCGGTGGTGCCGGTAGCAAGTACGGTGCCAAGCGTAACGATGCTCAGCGCCACGTTCTTGCGTGCGCGGTTCATGCGCTTCATAGTTAAAGTCCTTTTCATGGCTGTGCATGGTCTCGGGACGCCCGCACCCTGGAGGGGGCGGCGTCTTTCAACTGCCAACCGCGACACGCCGAAAGCCGAAATGCTTGCGCTCGTAATCGCTCGTGGCAACGAGTTAAAAGTTAGCCCGCTCCAACGGCCCGCGCAATCTTAGAAAACGCTGGTAGCGGCGGAAATATTTCGAAATCATTCGAACATGCCAGCTTGTTGCGCGTGTTACGAATGTGATTGGAGTGGCGTCTGTAAAGTACTGGTTTAGGGTCTGGGGGTAGACTTTGGGGGTGGGCGTGCCGCTCTGGAAATGGCGTGTTGCGTTCAAGCCCAGTGATTAGTGTAAATGTGTATTTACCTGCGACAAGGCTGCGTACTGGACTTGGCTGTGCGGCGCAATTTGTGTCTAGGGTCCGGTGGTGGAGCGCTTGTCTTGACGGGGCTTGCCTTTTGTTGGAGGCGCAATGGGAAGGCTGGGACGCATTTGAGTCGTCTTGGGGAAGGTTGGCTGCAGCCGCGGTGGTCGGGAGCCGGCGCTGGTGTCTTTAGGGCAATTGTGGACATGAAAAAGCGCCGCAGGAAAGCCACTGCGGCGCTTAACAAGAAGGTGTTGGGGTAGGGGCCTTAGAGGTCGATGCCTCGCTCAGCCAGCCAAGGCTGCGGATCGATTGCCTCGCCACCGTTCGGGTGAACTTCGAAGTGGAGGTGGGAGCCGGTGGAAAAGCCCATCGAGCCCATGCCGGCGATCTTCTGGCCGGCATGCACGTGTTCGCCAACGGCCACGTCAAGAGTTTGCATGTGACCATAAACGGTCATGGTGCCGTCGTCGTGCATGATGCGGATCCACTGGCCAAAGCCGGAAGCTGGACCGGAGTCGATGACCGTACCATCCATGACGGCAAGGATTGGGGTGCCGGGAGAGTTGGCGATGTCGACGCCCTTGTGGAAGGTGCCCCAGCGCATAGCGAATGGAGATGTGAATGCGCCTTCGGCAGGGCGGGCTACAGATGGTGCGCGAGCGGCTTCATCGGCGGCGGCGCGCTCTTCAGAAGCCTGGATGGCTTTGTTGAGCTGATCGGTCAGATCGGCAACCGGCTTAGCCTCAGCAACGTTGAGGATCTGCGGAGTGGTATCAACGGGGGCCTCGGCAGCGTCCTCAACCTGGGTGGAATCAGAAGCGAGCTCGAAGTCAACGGACTGCGTCTTGGTGGTGGCCGCGTCATCAGACTGGATGTTTGCAGCGGCTGCGCCACCAACGCCGGCCGTGGAAACTGCACCTGCCGCAACCGTCATTACGGCAATGCGGCCCTTCGCGGTCTGCGAGGTGACAATCTTGCGATGGCGGCCGGCGCCACGCTGAACTTTGCTTCGCATTAGGTCTTCTTTCGTTATTTTCACAATCTGCGCAGAACGGGTGTTACGTCCCCGCCGAGTTAGTTACGAGATTGTGACCTTCTTGTTACCAACGAGATGTAACAGTAGCGTCTCGAAAAGATAACAGCAACCCAAATTAAGAAATTTTTAGGCGTTGCTCGAGGGAATTGCCCACGAGCAGGCAACATAATCCGAATGGCATATTATTACTGCGACCAAGATCCCACTCGGGCTGCGTGTGGGTCATATAAAACCGATGACTTTCCATTCATGTTACTGCAGCCAGAGTTAAAGGTGTGAAACCAGGGTAGATTTTATACTCCTAATATATATGTGTGGTCAAGGTGCAGGGGTGTCACCGGTGATTTTATGGCTACCTCGTCGCGCCACCCCAGATCTGCTGCCGGAAAGTGGCAAAGTGGACGCCGATGAACAAAAACACCAGCCCCCAATCTCGGTCAACGCCCCGCCCGCGTAGCCAGGCGCGGGGCCGTACGGTGCGCGCGGAGCGCACCCCACGCGCGCCTCATCCCAGTGGGTCACGCCAGTCCTCTGGATCGGCGCAGCGCGTCGCCCGCAAAGCCGGCTCCAAGGCCAAGGCGCGCCGTACCCCCGCGCCGTTGACCAAAGCCGGGCGCATTCGCCGCATGCTTATCACTGCGGCAGTACCCAACGTGGTTATTGTCCTTATCATTATGGTCATCGCGCTGGGCGGTCTCATGCTCGCCGGCTCTCCCATGGCGTGGTGGTACACCATCGTGGCGGAGGCCTGGATGGTCTTTAACCTCGCCCCGGTCTCTGCGGCCGATGTGAATATTTCCTTCTTGCCGGCTTTGCCAGCGCTTATCCTTGCCGCGGTGGTGGCGGTTCGGGTGCGCAGCGCGGTAAAACATAAGGTTAGCGTCAACGACTTGCTGACGCTTCTGGCCTGTGTGCTTGGGGTCCCGGTGGTATTTACCATTATTGCGTGGCTGATGCTGTGGGATGCGGGCAAGGTCTATGACGTCTCCCCGCCAAACCTGGCGCAGGCGTTGCTGCGCGTTATTGTTCTGCATCTGGCCGCCATGGTGGCCGGCATGGGCTGGCGCTTGTGGCGGGCGTTGGCCAAGCGTTATGGTGTGCCGCGCCCGCTTGTCGACGCCACCCAGATCGCCCTTCGCTATCTCGCCTACCTGGCCATCGGCGCAGCCGTAGTCTTCGCGGTGGTATTCCTGGTCAACATCTCCCGTCAGGGTGAGATGATGAATGACTATCCCGCGGTTTCCGGCTTAGGCATTGCTGGTCTCGTGCTGCTGAGTCTGCTGTATATTCCCAATGCCATCGTGAGCACCGCGGCGGTATTGGTGGGCTCGGAGTTTTCCGTAGGTGAAGGCTCGGTAAGCCTCTTTAGCGCCCACCTCGTGCCGCTGCCGCCGCTGCCCATTACCGGCGGCATTCCAGCATCCGCGCCCAGCTGGGCGGTGGCGCTATTAATCGTCCCCCTCGGCGCTGCAATCTACTCGTTGTATAAGAAGCGTCCGAACTTTCAGGACGTACTAGTAGCTACGGTGGCCGCCGCAGTAATCATGCTGGCTGCCTGCTACCTCGTCAGCGGTGACCTTGGCTACTATGGCGCGACCGGCCCGCAGCTGTGGACTGCCGCAGGTCTTACCGCCCTGTGGATGGCCGTCGTTGGTTGCGCCGTTGCCGCAGGCTTCGCCTTCGTAGCCTGGCGCGCGGCCCGCACGGCACCAGTTGCGGACCCCGCCGATGATGTCACTACCGAGGCAACCGATGTAGCCGCCGCCGAAACCGACGAGGCTCCCACCGACTCGGAGCGCGAGCCCATCACCGATCCGGAAATCGTGGACGCCGAGGTAGTCGAGGACGAGCCCGAGGATTCCGCACCTGGCGAGGTCGTAGAGGAACCGGAAGAAGAGCAGGAAGAAAAGGGCACTCCAGCCGAAGAAACAGCGGAGGAGCCGGAAGAGGAACCGGAAAAAGAGGCTGAGGAGGGCGATGAAAGGGGCGTCGCCAAGCCGCTGAGCCAACAGTTCAAGGACCAAATGGGGGAGAGTGAGCAGGACTCTGCGGGCGAAGATTCCCCCGAGGAGGGGGAGAGGGGCTAGGCTATAGCGCGTGACTTCACCGATGCCTCCGCGCTATACCGCTGACCCTGAACGCCTCCGAGTGGTGGTGCTCGTTTCTGGAACGGGTTCCTTGCTGCAAGCCATCGTGGATGCCCAGGCCGGGCACTACCAGGTAGTCAAGGTGGTGGCGGATAAGGAATGCCACGGTATTTCGCGCGCACAGGACCACGGTATTGATACCGAGGTTGTGGCGCTGGGTGCGGATCGCGCCGAATGGAATCAACGTCTGGTTGACGCAGTAGATGCTGCGCAGCCAGACGTTGTTGTTTCTGCGGGCTTTATGAAGATCCTGGGCCAGGAATTCCTGGGCCGCTTCGAAGGCCGCACCATCAATACCCACCCGGCGCTGCTGCCTGCCTTCAAGGGAGCGCACGCGGTGCGCGACGCCCTGGATTATGGCGTGAAGATCACTGGCTCTACCGTCCACTTTGTGGACGCGGGCGTGGATACCGGCCCCATCATCGCGCAGCGCCCCGTTGCCATTAACGCCGACGATGACGAGTCCACCCTCCACGAGCGCATTAAACAAGTAGAGCGCGATCTCATCGTGGAGGTGCTGCGTGCAGCTAACGTCCACGACGAGAAACTAACTATTCAACTCGCAGACTAAGACTTTTCGAAAGGCTTAATCCTCCTCATGAGCGAAGACCGCAAGCAGGTAAAGCGCGCCCTTATCAGCGTGTACGACAAGACCGGGCTGGAGGATCTAGCCCGCGCCCTCGATAAGGCAGGCGTGGAAATCGTCTCCACCGGCTCCACCGCGAAGAAGATCGCGGACCTTGGCATCGAGGTCACTCCGGTAGAAAAGCTCACCGGCTTCCCGGAGTGCTTGGAAGGCCGCGTCAAGACGCTGCACCCGCGCGTGCACGCCGGCATCTTGGCCGATACTCGCAAGGACGACCACCTCAACCAGCTCTCCGAGCTCGAGGTGGAGCCTTTCCAGCTCGTCGTGGTCAACCTGTACCCCTTCCGTGAGACGGTGGCCTCGGGCGCGGACTTTGATGGCTGCGTGGAACAGATTGATATCGGCGGCCCATCCATGGTGCGTGCGGCCGCCAAGAACCACCCGTCTGTTGCCGTTGTCGTGGATCCTGCCCGCTACGACGAGGCCGTGGAGGCCGTGAACAACGGTGGCTTTACCCTAGAGCAGCGCCGCGGCCTGGCGCGCGACGCCTTCCTGCACACCGCGGATTATGATGCGACCGTCTCCGCGTGGTTCGTGGACCAGCTCAGCGAGGAGGGGCAAACCACCCCGCTGCGCTACGGCGAGAACTCTCACCAGGCGGCCACCGTTACCCGCATCGGCTCCAAGGGCCTTGCCAATGCCACCCAGTTCAATGGCAAGGAGATGAGCTACAACAACTACCAGGATGCGGATGCCGCTTGGCGCGCCGCGTGGGACCACGAGCGCCCCTGCGTGGCGATTATCAAGCACACCAACCCATGCGGCATTGCCGTGTCCGAGGAATCCATCGCCGCCGCCCACCGCGCGGCGCACGCGTGCGACCCCATGTCCGCCTTCGGCGGCGTGATTGCCGTCAACCGCGAGGTCACCGTAGAGATGGCCAAGCAGGTCAAGGAGATCTTCACCGAGGTCATCGTCGCTCCTTCCTATGAGGACGGCGCCATCGAGGTGCTCAAGGCCAAGAAGAACCTGCGCGTGCTGCAGGCAGAGCACGAAGACCAGCACGAGGAGCGCAAGTACATCTCCGGCGGCGTGCTCACCCAAGAGCCAGACACCTACCAGGCCGAGGGCGATAACCCGGCCAACTGGACCCTGGCTGCGGGCGAGGCCCTCAACGAGTCCGACTTGGCTGAGCTCGAGTTCGCCTGGCGCGCCGTGCGTGCGGTGAAGTCCAATGCCATCTTGCTGGCCAAGGACAATGCCACCGTGGGCGTGGGCATGGGCCAGGTCAACCGCGTTGACTCCGCCAAGCTGGCCGTCGAGCGCGCCAACACCCTGGCCGATGGCGCCAACCGCACCGAGGGCTCCTTCGCCGCCTCCGACGCCTTCTTCCCGTTCGCCGATGGCTTGCAGGTGCTTCTCGACGCCGGCGTTAAGGCCGTTGTCCAGCCCGGCGGCTCCATCCGCGACGAAGAAGTCATCGCTGCCGCAAAGGAAGCCGGCGTTACCCTGTACCTGACCGGTACCCGTCACTTCGCGCACTAGCCTAAGCTAAATGCCATGACATTCCCTATCCGCCGGGCCCTGCGCCCGGCAGCCGCCCTCGTCGCCTGCGCGCTCACCCTAAGCGCCTGCGGTGACGAGGACGCGGCGAATAATTCCCCTACCTTTGTCAACACCGAGGCCCGCGGCACGGCCGATCCCCTCTACGGAAAAGAGACCACGTCCGCAGCGCCCGCGGCCTCATCCGCAGCACCAGCCGCCTCGTCTGCGCCGGCCGTTTCTACGGAGCCATCGGCCGCGGCGCCTTCCGGAGACGTCCAAGCCGTGCTTGACCGCATCGTGGCCGAACACGGCGATGTGGGCATCGCGGTCTCCGATGGCACGACCACTATTGAAGCGGGGCGCACCGCTCCCGAAGCCGCGTGGTCAACCTCCAAGGTGCCCGTCCTCATCGCGGCGAATCGCACGGGTGCGGCCGATAGCCAGCTAGTGTCCTCTGCAATCACCTACTCCGATAACGAGGCCGCCAAGGCCGCGTGGGCGGGGCTAGGGGAGGGCACCGCAGCCGCGCAGGCCGCACAAAGCGTCATCGCGGAGGCGGGCGATACCGCCACCCAAGTTCAATCCCAGGTCACCCGTCCGGAATTTACGGCCTTTGGCCAAACCATGTGGAGCGTGGGTAACCAAGCAAAGTTCATGGCCGGGGTGCGCTGCGTTGAAGGAGCCCAGCCGATTATCGACGCCATGGGTGTCGCCGATCCCGCCCAAGCCTACGGCCTGCGCACCCTACCGGGCGCCTTGATGAAGGGCGGCTGGGGCCCGAGCCCCGCCGGCGCCTACGACGTGCGGCAGATGGGCATTGTGCAGCTGGGCGGGCACGACGTCGCCGTGGCGCTGATTGCCTCGTCTCCTGATGGCCAGTACGCCTCCACCCAAACGGTGCTTACCTCCATGGCCGAAGCCCTAGCGCAGGCCGAAACCCAGTGGCCCAGCCCCGCCTGCTAAGCCTGTCAGTAGAAAGGAAAACTCATGACTTCTCGCTTAAGCCTCCGCCCGATTATTGCCGCAGGCGTCGTTCCGCTCGTGGCCGCCAGCCTCGCGCTGAGCGGTTGCAGCGACTCCACGGACGAAAACGCCCCGAGCTTCAAAGGCGAGGGTAGCGGCATGACCACGGTGAATAACTCCGACAAAGAAGAGGAGAACGCTGAGGAAACTACGGCCGCCCAAAAGACCGTAACCAAGGAAGAGGAAGCCCCAGAGGAACCGCCGGTAGTCACGGTCACGCAGACGGAAAAGCAGGAGGCCCCGTCGTCCACCGGTGGGGGTCAGAAGACTGGTGTGGGAAACTACATTTCTGACTTCAATGAGTACGGATGGCTCGATGGCGGCTACGCCAACTGTCAGCGCTTTGAGCGTGCCTTGTTCGCTGGGTCTGGTCCTGACGGCAGGGTTATCATTTGCGAGACCGGAGGTGGCTACAAGTTCTATCGCTCGTCGATGTTTGATGGCCAGTTTGAATCGGGTGACGTTACCCAAGACGGCAACAACTACTACGTCAATGCGGATCCGTCGATCATTGTGGTGACGCCGAGTGGCGTAAGCGTGCGCGAGGGTGGCGGATTGGCCGCCACGGGCGAGTTCACGGAGTCGTGGCAGCGCTAACGCGGAAAGCGAGGGGCTAGCGCGACTTCTTCTTGCGGTCGGCCGCCGCTGCGGCGGCCGCAGAGATGGAGTCGTTGCGATTCTTCAGCAGCTCCAAGGTGGTTTCCTCGGCGTTTTCGGGGACGGAGGCGCCGAGGACGGCCAAGGCGGCGTCGGCAAGCATGGCGGCAGTCTCCGGAACCGACTGGGAAGCGTCGAACGGAGGGGTGCCGTTATTGGGGCGCATTTCAATAACGGACAGCGCGATGTGGAAGGGCAGCTCCACGCGGGGGTCATCCTCGCCCACGATGGCGGCGGCGGTGGAGCGGAAATGGTTCTGCAGGCGGTCGCGTGACTCGTGATACTCGGAGAACTCCGGGGAATTGGCCACCGGCAACTGATACAGGCGGCCCACGTTCCAGCCGCTGGTGAGCAGTAGGCGCGATTCCGCGGCGACCAAAGACCACAGGCGCTGTGCCGGGTCCGCGTCGGTGCCCGCCAACTCATCGGCCAACTCCAAGGAAGGCTCGATGGTGGAATTGAGCAGCGTCAGGAAAATCTCCGTCTTGGACGGAAAGTGATAGTACAGCGACGCCTGACGGATGCCTACCGCGTCTGCGATCTGGTGCGTGGACGTGGTAGCAAAACCCTGAGTAGTGAAAAGCTCGGAGGAGGCGTCCAAAATCTCCTCACGGGCGCTATTGCCCCTGCGCCGCGGGCTGTGTTTACGCGGCCTACCGACATTGCCTGCCATGCGGTGGGACGCCTCCTTTCACAAAAGAGAAATCGCTTTTAATAATCAACTGTACAATCTTATGCCCGACTAGGTACTGCTTCCGAATCCGCACCGTAGAGACTATTTATATTCTTCCGCCCGCCGGGAAATAGACTCAAACGCCGCCGAGACAATGCGGCACGCGGAGCCATAAGCAGTGCGGTCCAACGGGGGGAGATCGCGCAGCGTGGCCGGGCGATCGCTAACGCCCTCATACCAACGGCGCAACTCTAACGCATAACCGGTGCGCCACGCTAGGTCCAAAGACTCTGCGTCTGCGGCGCTGAGGAGATCGCGTTCCACGCCAATCGCCAGGCGATCCACCGTCGGGCGCGGCCCCGGTGCCGCCCAGCGCGCGATAGCTGCAATGGGGGAGAGCAGCGTGGCCTTGATGTCTACCGCTGCATCGCGGTCCGGCAGCCCATCGACCATCTTGAGGGCAGGCGGACGCTGGGCCAAGGCTTCTTCCAGTAGTGCTTGTTCTCCGCCGTTTCCGAGGGGCAGGCCGGCGTCGACGCGCGCGGCGATGGAATCGGCGGCTGCGTGAGCTTGGAGACCGACATCGGCGAAGACGTCTTGGAGATCGGCATCGTCGCCCATCCACTCCACAGGCATGGACGGCAGCTGGTCGCCGCGGGCCGCAGCGCCGCTGAGGCGGACTGGGGAGTTGACCCCCGGGGAGCGAACAATATCCGTAATCAGCCGGGAATACCAGTGGGCCAATTCAATCTCATTGTCCTGGTGGGCGACCGCGTTGCGCAAGATATCTTGGGCCTCTGCGAGCAGTCCGCGGGCCGTAGCGCGGGACTGGCAGTGCGGGGCGAGCTCGGAAAGATCGAGTAGGGATTGGTGCAGGGCCATTGCTCACTGCCTTTCACTAGTGCGGGGCCGGTGCTTCCCCGCCGGCTGCGGGGTGCACGAATGCTTTCAATCTAACACTTCAGTTCTGTGATCCGGGCATGTGGGCCGGGTGGAAGGAGTGGGAGGCCAAAACGACTTTCGCCGCCTGCCCTCGAGGAGGGAGGCGGCGAAAGTTTATGGTTCTTTTACCGTGTCACACTTGCCAGCGGCAAAAGTGCGCTGTTGATACCCAGCTACTGTTTAGCGGGTGGTGAACGGCAGGAGAGCCATTTCGCGTGCGTTCTTGACTGCGGTAGCAACCTGACGCTGCTGCTGCGGGGTCAGACCGGTGACGCGACGGGAACGGATCTTGTGACGATCCGAGATGAACAGACGCAGAGTCTTGGTGTCCTTGTAGTCCACCTTCTCGATGCCCTCAGCCTTCAAAGGGTTCTTCTTCGGGCGACGGCTCTGCTCCATACGGAACTTCTTTTGGTTATTGCGCTTATTAGCCATTGTGCAATTACCCCTTTACCAGCTGGACTTACGAACGCCCGGCAGCTCACCACGGTGAGCCATGCCGCGCATACGGACACGGGACAGGCCGAACTTGCGGAGGTAACCGCGTGGGCGGCCATCGGCAGCGTCACGGTTACGTACGCGGGCTGGGGAAGCGTCACGAGGCTGGCGGTTCAGCTCGAACTGAGCCTCCAGGCGCTCCTCATCCGGGGTGTTCGGGTTCTTGATGATCTTCTTGAGCTCAGCGCGACGCTCCGCGTAGCGGGCGACGATTTCCTTGCGCTGCTCGTTCTTAGCGATCTTGGACTTCTTAGCCATTGATTATCGCTCCTCGCGGAATTCGACGTGCTTGCGGGCAATCGGATCGAACTTCTTCAAGGTGATGCGATCCGGGTTGTTGCGCTTATTCTTACGGGTCACGTAGGTGTAACCGGTGCCCGCAGTGGACTTAAGCTTGATGATTGGGCGGATATCGTTACGTGCCATACTTAAATCTTCTCCCCACGTGCGCGAATCTTAGCCACAACGGACTCGATGCCATCGCGGTCGATGATCTTCATGCCCTTGGTGGAAACATTCAGGGTGATGGTACGGCCCTCAGAGGGCAGGTAGTAGCGACGACGCTGCACGTTGGGGTTCCAACGGCGCGAAGTGCGGCGGTGCGAGTGCGAGACCTGCTTGCCGAATTCCGGCTTGCGGCCCGTTACCTGGCAAATAGCCGACATGGGTCTTCTTTCTCCTAGCCGCCCACATCATGGCTATAGACAATGAAGCGCCGACTGCCGTGTGAGGGTGGCAGTGCTCAAAAGTGAGGTGTGAGCGGGTGCGGCGCCATTGTCAAACACCAGTAGACGGGGCGTAAAACGTATATTTTGACAACAGCAAGGGAAAATCTTACAGCCTCGGACGCGAATTACCTAATCGCTATCTTGCTGTGGCAAGTGAGCCGTTTGCCGTGCTGGGGTGGTGTTTGCCTGTGGGGTGCCGCCAAGCGTGATGCAAGAAACGTGAGTGAAATGTGTGGTCGCCGCTGGTCGGGGATTTCGTATATGGGTTAGTTGACTGTAGGATAATTCAGGTTGTTGACCCGTGCCACGCGGCGCGCGGTTAACAGAGTGAAATTTGTACGTCCCAACTCGGGCACGATCCTCACTAAGCGTGTGGAACCGACCCGTAGTCCAACCCTGAGGGAATATATATGAAGAAAGATATTCACCCGGATTACCACCCGGTAGTCTTCCGCGATGCTGGTACCGGTCACTCCTTTTTGACCAAGTCCACCGCTTCCTCCGACCGCACCGTTGAGTGGGAAGACGGCAACGAGTACCCCCTGATCGTCGTTGACGTTACCGCTGAGTCCCACCCGTTCTGGACTGGTGCACAGCGCGTTATGGATACCGCCGGCCGCGTCGAGCGCTTCAACCAGCGCTTCGGTGGCATGGCACGCCGCAAGAAGAAGAACGCGTAAGGAGGAGAGTAGAAAATGGCAACTCCTAAGTTTAAGAAGTCCCGTGCGAACACCCACGCACGCCGTTCCCAGTGGAAGGCTGACAACGTAGCCCTCCAGGAAGTCACCATCGACGGCCAGACCGTTCGCATCCCGCGCCGCCTGGTTAAGGCTGCCAAGCTGGGCCTGGTTGACGTAGAGCAGTTCTAAGCTGGCTCTTAAATCTCCCCGTCCGCTCTCCTTAGAGGGCTGGGCGGGGATTTTTTAGCTTTAGAAACCTCCTATAAGCATGTTTTAACCGTATTTGGGGGGCTATGGGGGGTAAATATTTCTCTTAACTTCATGAAGTTGACTGCCATCAGTAATAATTAGGACTATGAAAATCCTTGTGGTGGATGATGAACAAGCCGTCCGCGAATCGCTACGCCGTTCCCTACGTTTTAACGGCTACGAAGTGCTGACCGCTAACGACGGCCTGGAAGCCGTCGAGACGGTGCGCGCTGAGAATCCAGAATTGTTGATTCTGGACGTCATGATGCCCAACATGGATGGCCTTGAGGTATGCCGCACCCTGCGCAGTGAGGGTTGGGACCGTCCAATCCTCGTGCTGACTGCGCGCGATGGTGTTTCGGACCGTGTGGCTGGCCTCGATGCCGGCGCGGATGATTACCTGCCAAAGCCATTCGCATTGGAAGAGCTCTTGGCCCGCGTGCGCTCCTTGGTACGGCGTGCCTCTGCAGATTCCATCGCGGCTGAAGCCCCGGTGGAAAGCAAGCTCAGCTTCGAGGACCTTGAGCTTGACGCCGATACCCGCGAAGTAAGCCGCGGTGGCCGCGCCATTTCCTTGACCCGCACCGAGTTTGCGCTGCTGCAATTGCTGATGGAAAATCCCCGCAAGGTTCTCTCCCGCAGCAAGATCCTGGAAGAGGTATGGGGTTACGATTTCCCTACCTCCGGCAATGCTCTCGAGGTCTATATCGGCTACCTGCGTAAGAAGACCGAGGGCGAGGGCGACGCTCGCCTCATCCACACCGTCCGTGGTGTGGGCTATGTTTTGAGGGAGTCTAATCCGTGATTTTAAGGAAGCCCGCTTCCCTTGCGGTGGCTTCCGGGAAAGCACAGTCCACCCCTCTTACCGAGTTCTCTGATAGTCAGGGGAGTTGGGCTTCACGGGCGCCACTGCGGTGGCGCCTTGCTACTGTTACTGGCCTTGTGGTGGCCGTAGCCGTTGCCTTGATGACGTTGGCAACGTATTGGGTAGTTTCTATGTCCCTTACCGCCTCCGTCGATGACCGCTTGGAGGCCAAGGCCGATGTCTTGTTGCGGCAAAGCCAAGACCCGCGGTTCATGGATAACGTGGACCAGGAAATCGAGGACTTTAAGTCCTATAACCCTGGCACCCGTGTAGCCCTATCACCGCCCTCCATGAGCTTTTCCTACGGCGACACCATTCCTGTGGGCGGGGACTTCCACCGGACGGAGAATTACACGGAAACTTCCGTGCGTACCGTCGGCGGCGAGCGGGTGTTGGCCAAGCGTCATGATCTCGGCTCTACCGTGGTCGTCGCTCAGTCTCTCGCATCTACGCAAGAGCTCATAGCCATCTTGGGCACGGTGCTACTGATTATCGTTGCCCTTGGTATCGTGCTCGCCATTTTTGCAGGCCTCATCGTGTCCAAAACCGGTATGCAACCCATCGCCCGGCTGAAGCGAGCGGTGGATTACGTGACGCAGACCAACGACCTGCGTCCTATTGAGGTCTCCAATAACGACGAGATGGCGCAGTTGACCACCTCCTTTAACCAGATGCTGGAGGCACTGCAGGAATCCCGTTCGCAGCAGTCTCAGTTCGTAGCCGATGCTGGACACGAGCTAAAGACCCCGCTGACCTCTATGCGTACCAATATTGAGCTTTTGATGATGCTCAATCGCGCCGGTGGTGGCTTTGGCATGAGCGATGAGGACCGCAAGGACCTCGAAGATGACGTCATGTCCCAGATGAATGAGCTCTCCACCTTGATTGGAGACCTCGTTGATTTGGCGCGCGAGGACGGCAATGAGCGCGAACCGGAACCGGTTGACCTTTGTGAAGTCATGATGGCTTCGCTGGAGCGTGCGCGCCGCCGCCGTCCCGATGTTGAGTTCTTGGTGCGCTTTATCCCGTGGGAGCTGGACGGCGACCCCTTCGCATTGGGCCGTGCCACGCTTAACCTCATGGACAATGCGGCTAAGTGGTCGCCGGCAACTGGCACGGTGCGTGTATCTATGGAGCAGCTATCCTCCCACGAGGTGCGCCTGCGCTTTGATGACTCTGGGCCTGGCATTGCACCGGAGGAGCGGGAGAAGGTCTTTGAACGCTTCTACCGTTCGGCGGAAGCGCGTTCCATGCCGGGATCGGGCTTGGGCTTGGCCATTGTGAAATCGGTAATTGAACGCCACGATGGCACGATCAAGATCCGCGAGTCTAATGATGGTGGCACCCGCATGGAAGTCATCTTGCCGGGCAAGCCTGTGCCGGGTGAGATTTACGTGGACGGTTTGGCAGACCCGCATGAGGGGCTGCCGGGTGGTAAGGAAGACCCAAGCGACCGGGGTGAAATCTTTGCGCAGCGTTGGTTTAACCAGGGCTAGCGTATAAGCGTTTATACTGGTGAAGTAATGCAGCAACCTTTCAGGAATTCCTAGTAGGTTGGCAGATCAGTATCAGTCTTGACCAAGCGAAGTGAGGCATAGTTTTCTCATGAACATGAGGAATGACGATTACCGCGGCTTTGATGGAAACTCCCCAGAGGGAGAATCCCAGGAAGGTCCGGGTAGGGCCGAGCCGGTTCAGGGTGGTCCGAACTTTGGGGAGACCGGACAGCCGGATGCGGGTGCCGGAAATGCTGGCCCCTACAGCAATGGCACTGGTCCTTATGGTGGCGTCGGTGCGCAGGCGTATGAGACCGGTTCCTATTCGCAGGGCTGGAATCAGCCGCGCGGCGGTGCTGAAGGTGATGACCCGCGAACGCTAGGTTCGCTGGGCCCCTATCCTAATGCACCGGAGACCCAAAGCTTTAGCGGTCAGGGGCAGGAAGGCCCGATGGTCACCCCGCTGCCTCCGCAGCCGGAGCAAAAGAAGAAAATCGGCTTGGGTGCCGCCACCGCTTTGGCGGCCGTTGCCGCCATCGCCGCAGGCTCGATTGCCGGTGCTGTGGTCGGTATGAGTTCCGGGGGAGGCAATAACGATACCTCTGTAGTCAATGAAGCCCTCAAGGCTGAGCCGGCCAACAATAGCACCGGTAAGGAACCGGAGCAGGGTTCCGTTGAAGAAGTTGCCTCTAAGGTTTTGCCGGCGGTGGTTTCTATCCAGACGATGACTCGTACTGGTGGGGCTGAAGGCTCCGGTTCTGTCATCTCCCCAGATGGTTATGTACTGACCAACCACCACGTGGTTGCCGGTGCTGAGCACGGTGGCATGATGCAGGTGACCATGAATGACGGCAGCAAGCATGAAGCTGACGTGGTGGCCTCGGATGCGAATACGGACGTAGCCATCGTGAAGATCAAGGACGTCAAGGACCTGCCCTTCTTGCAGTTCGGCGACTCCGATTCCGTTGCCGTGGGTCAAGAGGTGGTGGCCGTGGGCTCACCTTTGGGCCTGAACGCTACCGTGACCTCGGGCATCGTGTCGGCAAAGAACCGTCCCGTGCGCGCGTCCCAGGAGGGTGGCGAGTCCTCATTGATTGACGCCATTCAGACCGATGCTGCGGTAAACCCTGGCAACTCCGGTGGCCCGCTGGTGGATCGAGACGGCAATATCGTGGGCATGAACTCCATGATTGCTTCGCTGTCTAATGACTCCTCCGGCGAGGGCGGCTCCATTGGCTTGGGCTTTGCAATTCCATCCAATTTTGCCAAGCGCATGGCAGATGAGCTCATTAATGACGGCAAAGTTTCCCACCCGACCCTTGGCGTGAAGGTGCTGGCGCGTGACGACGGCAATGGTGCCCGCATCGCCGAGGTGGAGCCGGGCGGTCCAGCAGATAAGGCGGGCTTGAAGGATGGCGACATTGTCACCCGCGTCAACGATCGCCTGATTGAAAACGCTGATGCGCTCATCGCGGCGGCGCGATCGCAGGACTTTGGCGCGACGGTGACCTTGGAGGTTACCCGCGAAGACTCGAATGATTCTCGTCAGGTAGAGGTAACCCTCTCAGGCGAGTAAATTACTGTGCAAGACCTCATTAGGTGCTGAATGCGCCGTACCTCACCCCGCCATAAGGCCGTACTGCCTTAACTTAAGGAGAAAAATGCCAGATTCGCAGCACGATGTGACCGACTCCGCGCAGCCCGACAGCGCGAATATGCGCGATTCCTTGATGGATGTAGCCGAACCCGATGATGCCTTCCTGCTGGCAAGCGAGCAGGAGGATAGCCTTGCTGCCCCGCGCCGTGGGCTTATTGTGATTGTCACTGACCATCCTGGTGAGCAATCCGATAGCACTTCGCAGCTGGTAAGCGAGTTGCTCGCGGAAGCTAATTTCCGCGTTGATGGCGCCATCGTGGTGCGTTCCAAGAAATCCAAGATCCGCCAGGCCATTGAGACCGCCGTGGTCGGTGGCGTGGACGTGGTCCTCACCGTGGGCGGTACCGGTGTAGGCCCGCGCGATAAGACTCCGGAGGCTACCCGGTCTGTCATCGACAAGATGGTGCCGGGCGTAGCTCAAGCTTTGCGTTCTTCTGGCCAAGCCTGCGGCGCGGTGGATGCCTGCACGTCTCGCGGCCTATCGGGCGTTTCGGGTTCTACCGTCGTGGTCAACCTTGCTTCCTCGCGTGCTGCGGTCCGTGATGGCATGGCTACCTTGGCGCCTCTGGTGCACCACCTGATTGACCAGCTGCAGCAATCGAGCGTGCAGTAATCGCAGGGCAGTTTCTATGACGTCGCGGAGAAATCGCCGGCGAGTATTCCGCCAATCCGATGCTGCCGGCTATGACCGTAGTGCTGATAAGCCCGGAGTACCCGCTTCCCACGGTGTTGATGAAGAGAGAATCGTTACCGTCGATGACGCGGATTCGGTGGCGGCAGAGGGGGAGTCTGGCCAGCGCGATGAACAGTTCTACCGAGAAAACCAGCCCCCACACTACGGCGGCTAGTGCTTAGGGCGGGCCGCAGGTAGGTAGCTACAGAGGTATACAAAAGCCCGTGGTTTCTTCCGAAGAATGAAACCACGGGCTCTGTGCTGCGCAGGCAGCGAAGGGAACTAGGCCTGGTGGCGGCCGCCGCCGGTAGAACCGTAATCGGCGTCGGTAGCACCGCGGGTGGAACCGTCGATGCCGGTACCCGGGATGTCCTTATCGGAGACATTCTGGGCCTCGAGCAGGTCGCGGATTTCCGCGAGCAGTTCCTCGGAGGTTGGGGCAGGGGCCTCAGGGTCCACACCGTGGCGGCGCTTAGCGGCCTCGGTGAGCTTGTTGATCGGCATGACGATGAGGAAGTAGACCACTGCGGCGATGATGAGGAAGTTAATCGCTGCGGAGATGACGGCGCCGAAGTCCACGAAGGTGTTTTCGGCATCTGTGATGTGGAAGCCAACGGCACCAACCTCAGCGGAGCCGAGGGAGTTAATGATCGGCTGGATGATGGAGTCCGTGACGGACTTGACGATTGCGGTGAAGGCAGAACCAATGATGACTGCGGTGGCAAGTTCGATGACGTTGCCGCGCATGATGAAGTCTTTGAAACCCTTGAGCATGGTGATATGCACAAACCTTTCTGGGAATAACTAAGGGTAGTTAAAAACCATGGACACCGCGAAACATTAGTGCAGCCGGTAACCAACCACAACTGCTGTGTCTGAAAAGGTCTAGCTCTGCTGTGGGTGGGCGCGGTCACCCACAATAACGACTGTGAGTGGTTGGCTTAACGACGCCGCGGCTACATCATTGGCGTGGTCATGGGGCAGCGCGAGCAAAACGGTCGAGGAAGAGGCCTCGCCTTCGGCGCTGGAGGTTGACACCACGCGCCCGCCGGTGGCGATAACGCGCGCGGTGGGTGCGGTGGGCGCCTCGCCCTCTCCAACATCAGAAGGGGAGGAGGCGGCATCGACGGCGGTTACCACGTCCACGGTATCGCCATGGTGTAGGTGGGGGATGATGTCTGGCTCGGCGAGCTTGACCGGGATCATCCGCGCGGCCGCGTCTTCGGAGCCGCCCACCAAGCTAGAGACAAGTTCTTCTCCTAGAAGGCGAGCATCGGTAATCACTTCGCCCTTGCCGGCTGCGGCGGTAATAACGCGGCCGGTGAGTTCTTCTGGCTTTGCCGCTACCGCGGAATCGGGGATGGAGGAGGAAGGAAGGCGGGCCAAGTCGACGTCGGCAAGCGCCAGCTCCGCGCCCGCAGGCAGATCGCGGCTAAAGACGGGAACGCGCGGCAGTTCCTTGGCCGCAGATAAGGCCGAAGCCAGCGCGGCAATAAGAAGGGCCACCGCAATGGCGCGGCGCACTACAACGCCGCGGCGGTGGCCAGGGGTACGAAGGGTGGAAACGAGGCGGGGCATACGCGAAGTGGGCATACTCTTTTAGACTGCCCGAAACCGCGCATGGTTCCCGCACCCTAAAAACTAGAAGCGGGTGATGCCCTCTGCGGTGACGGCGGCATCAACCTTGCGGTCATGGTCCTCGGTAGGCAGCTCGTCTACAAACTCGGAGGGGTAGACCATGGCGAAAACCGGCGGCTTGCCGTGGGGAAGCGGCTCTAGCGCGCGGTCATAGTAGCCGCCGCCCTTGCCCATGCGGTTGCCCTTGGCATCTACTGCCATGGCAGGGGCGAGCACCAGGTCGCACTCGGCCAGCACGCTGCTATCAAAGCTTGGGCCCTGGGGCTCATTCAATCCCAGTGGGCTGGTGTGCATGGCTTCCTTGCCGCGGTATTCGGCAAAGGTCAACGTGCCATTCTCGCCGGAAATTGGCAGGAGGACGCGGGAGACATGCGCCTTGAGCCACGGCACAAAGTCCGCACCGCCGGGCTCGGAGCCCAAAGGCCAGTAGGCGGCCACGGTCATGGACTCGGTGAGCTCGGATTCGAGATGCTTGCGCACGGCGGCGGTGAAAGCATCGTGGTCCTCGGAGGAAAGTTCGCGGCGGGCCTGGACCAAGCGGGCGCGCAGCTCGTTTTTGGCGGTGATGGAAGAGGTCATAAATAAATCATAACCCCGCGGCGTAGCGGTGCACGGGAAAATAATGTGGCGTTGTACGCTATTGTGCATGGCTATAGAACGCGAAGATTCCGCCCGCGGAATCACCACGGTTGTAGTTCCAGCGGCAGGTATGGGCACCCGATTTTTGCCCGCCACCAAGACGGTTCCCAAGGAACTGCTGCCCGTTGTTGATACTCCCGGCATCGAACTCATCGCAGAGGAGGCGGCCTCTGTCGGCGCGCGCCGCCTTGCGGTGATTACCGCGCCCGATAAGCAAGAGGTCATGCGCCACTTCGAGGCTTTCCCCGAGCTGGTAGAGACCCTTGAATCCCGCGGCAAGGACGAGCAGGTGGCCAAGGTCAAGCGCGCCAACCAGATCATTCACCCCGTTGCGGTGGAGCAGGAAAAGCCGCTGGGCTTGGGCCACGCGGTGGGCCTTGCCGAAGAGGTGCTTGGGGAAGACGAGGATTCCTTCGCCGTCATGCTCCCTGATGACATTGTGCTGCCCGCCACCGTCATGGCGGATATGGCGCGCGTGCGCGCGGCATTGGGCGGCAGCGTGCTGTGCGCCTTCGAGGTCCCGCGCGAGCAGACCTACAACTACGGCGTCTTTGACGTGGAGGATACCGATGCCCCTGGCGTGAAGAAGGTCGTGGGCATGGTGGAAAAGCCAGCGGTAGAGGATGCTCCTTCTAACCTCGTGGCCACCGGCCGCTACCTTTTGGACCGCAAGATCTTTGATGCCCTGCGCCGCATTAAGCCGGGCAAGGGCGGCGAGCTGCAGCTGACTGACGCCATCGAGCTCCTCATTGAGGAAGGCGAGCCCGTCCACGTGGTAGTCCACCAAGGAAAGCGCCATGATTTGGGCAATCCCGGCGGCTATATCCCCGCCAACGTGGACTTTGGCCTGCGCGATGAAAAGTATGGTCCCACGCTGTATAAAGCGATTAAGCAAATCATGGCCGAGTATGAGGACGAGCACGGCCTAGCCTAGGGATTCTTCCCAGTGGCCAAGGACGTGGAAGCGAAGAAAGGGCGGGCATAGACCTTATGCGTTCAGTTGATGACCAGTTGGCGCTGGTAACGGATGCGGCGACGACGCCGGAGCCGGTGCGCATCGGTATTTCCAACGCGCTGGGTTTGATGTGCGCCGAGCAGGTACAGGCTAATCAACCCCTGCCGGGGTTCCCGCAGGCGGCTATCGACGGCTACGCGGTGCGCGCCGTGGATATCGGTGGCGAGCGGGGCCTGCGGGTGCGCCGCCACAAGGACCAGGAAGAACAGTCCGCCGAGGGCGAAGAGGATGCGGATTCCCCGCAGCCGGAGGTAGAGCGTTCCTTGCCCGTGGTGGGTGAGGTTCCGGCCGGCTCCAAGCAGCCGCTGCGCCTGCAACCTAAGCAAGCGGTGCGCGTATATACGGGTGCGCCTTTGCCCACGCTTGCCGACGCCGTCCTGCCCCTCGAGTGGACCGACCGCGGTCGCAAGCGCGTTACCGCCCACCGCCCGGTGCGCTCTGGTGACTTTGTGCGCCGAGTGGGCGACGATATCCAGCCTGGTGATGTCGCCGTATCCTCCGGCACCGTCTTGGGTCCAGCTCAGATTGGCCTTCTAGCCGCGGTAGGCCGCTCAAAGGTGCTGGTGTACCCGCGGCCGCGTATTACCATTATTTCTTTTGGCCGCGAGTTGGTTGACTTGGACCAAGAACCGGCACTGGGCCAGGTTTTTGACGTGAACTCTTATTCCTTGGCCGCCGCGGCCCGCGAAGCCGGGGCGGAGGTGCACCGCGTGGGCATTGCCGAGGGCGAGCCGCGCCGCATCCGCGAAGCATTGGAAAAGCACATTGCCCGCAGCGAGGTGCTGGTTATCTCCGGCGCAGTGGGCGGCGCTGGCGCCGAGGCCATTCGCGAGATCCTCGACGATCTTGGTGATGTCGATACCTCCCGCGTGGCCATGCACCCCGGCTCCGTCCAAGGCTTTGGGCTGGTGGGAGAGGAGCGCATTCCTACCTTCTTGCTGCCGTCCAATCCGGTGTCCGCGCTTGTGGTCTTTGAGGTATATATCCGCCCGCTCATCCGCTTGGCGCTGGGCAAGCGCAATGCGCACCGCCGCGTGGTGCGTGCGCGCGCGTTGAACCACATCGATTCCCGCCCCGGCCGGCGCGGCTTCATCCGTGCTCGCCTGATGCGCGATGCCGAAACTGCGGACTATTTGGTAGAAGGCCTCGGCGGTGCCGCAGGTGCCCCAGCCCACCTCTTGGCCGGCCTCTCAGAGGCCAACGCCATGATTCGCGTGCCGGAAGAGGTCACGGAAATCCGCCCGGGCGATGTGGTTGATGTGTTGTTTTTGACCCAGCGCAGCTAATGCTCGATCCTTTCGGCAACGCGGCGGATAGGTTCCGCCATCCTGCTACCGGCCCCACCGATGACATGCATCCGGGGTGGCCGGAATCCACTCCTATTGTCCAGCTTCCCTCCTCTTCTGTCTTTCCCTCGGGGGCGCGGATGCGTTTGCGCCCCCTGCTGCGTTCCGACGGCCACGAGTGGCGGCGTCAGCGCATCGACGATGAATGCTCCCTCCGCCCGGTCGAGCCGACCCAAGCCGCACCGTGGGCGGCGGCGCATAGCCAGCAGGCGTGGTGGAATCACCTGATGTACCTGCGCACCGCCGCGCGTGAGGCGCTGGTGATCCCGCTTGTCATTGAGGTGGAGGGAAAGTTCGCCGGGCAGGTGACCCTAGGAAATATTCAGCATGGCAGCATTCGCGATTGCTGGATTGGCTACTGGGTCTATTCCGCGGTTCATGGCGCCGGAGTGGCTACGGCGGCCACCGCCTTGGGCGTGGACCACGCCTTCGGGCGAGTGGGTTTACACCGCGTGACCGCCACCTATCTGGAGCACAATCCGGCCTCGGGTCGCGTCTTGGCCGCCAACGGATTCCGGCATGAGGGGTATTTGCGGCGCAATCTGCATATCGACGGCGCGTGGCAGGACCACCACTACGTGGCGTTGGTGAAAGAAGACTTTGCCTCTACGGCGGTGGAGCGTCTCCGCCAAGCTGGACGGTTGGCGTGAAATAGCGTCCCAATCGCTGGGAATCCGACCTCATTTTTCACATAAGTCACAACATTGTAATTTGCGCGAATTTGGGGTGCTACGGTGCGGTTTCACCGTTTAAGGTGGAGTAATCATCTGTATTCAAGGGGAAGGTCCTTTTCGTGTCGACAGCTGTGCCGATTATCGCGATCATCGTGGTGTGGCTCTTCGTACTCGCACCGTGGCTACTGGGTAGGAATAACCGCCCAATGAGCCATACCGGTGAGGCCTTTGAAGATACCCGGGTCCTCTTTGAAGGAGATTCCGGCAAGGTCGCCGGCCGGCGTCGTCCGCGCCTGCGTGCCGGCGACGTCCACCGCCGTGACGATGAGGACGAGGCGGACTACGAAGTCGTCGAGGCTGCAGACGCTGCCGACAGTGAATCCGATACCGAGGCCACCAAGTCCTCGTCGCGCTCCGTAACCATTGCCGGTGCCGCACGCCGGGCCAAGTCCCAGCCCTTCGGTAGCGGAAGCCGGGCGTTTACTGCTGCATCCGCTTCCACCGCCGGTGAAGAATTCACGCAACAGGCAGAAACTATCGACGGCGAATTGGTGGAAGAAGCGATTGCAGAAGAAGACTCGTCTGCAGTCGAGCCCCAGGCAGCTGCGGTTCAGGCAACTGCGGTTCCTGCCTCTCAGCAGGCTGATGCGGACAAGGAAGCCAACACCGCAGAGACGGACGATGTCGATGACGTGCTCCTTGAGGACGAGGACGACGCCGCGGACGAGCCCACTAAGGACAAAGCCTCCGATGTTGCCGCCGCCGAGGCTGAGGTCTTTAGCGCCCCAGCTGTCTCAAGCGTGGCGAGCGATGCATATGCCTACGACGAAACCTATACCTCGCCGGTAGACCTCATGTATCCGGGAGCCGTTGACAAGGCCGAGGCCAGTGAGAATGACTCCGCAGATCCCGCCGGCGTGGAGACGGCAGACGAGGCTGAGGGCTCCGAGAACGAAGCAGCGGCCGCGGACGCAGACGAAGCCGGCATGGATACTGACCTGTCCGAGGACGAGGTCGAGTTTGCCCAGCGTCGCTTGGGCCGCGGTGGCTGGGATCCGGTAGCGGAAAAGGAAAAGTCTGCAACGCGCTACCAGCGACGTCAGCGCACCCTGTTGGGGCTGGCTGTGGCCGTGGTGCTCACAGTAGCCCTGGGCATTGTGGTCGGTGGCTGGACTTGGTGGTTGGCTGCCGTCGCTGGCGTGCTCACCGTGGCCTACTTGATCGCCCTTCGCTCTCAGGTACGCCAGGAACAGGCACTGATGCGCCGCCGTGTGCGCCACCTGCGCCGCGCCCGTTTGGGCGTGCGCAACGCCGAGGATGAAGAGCTAAAGATTCCGCGCAACCTGCGCCGCCCGGGCGCCGTGGTTGTGGAAATCGACGATGAGAGCCCGGACTTCGTGCACCTTCCGCTGAGCTATAGCGATGGTGAGGACGGCGACTTTGACGGCCCGCACGCCGGGCCCGATGGTTATGGCCGTCGCGATGACCTAGCGGCCCGCCGCGCTGGATAAGCGCGCGAGGCGGACTAGCTAGCAGCGTCGTGAAGCTCGTCAGCGCCCGCTGTCTGCGAGTTCGCGAGCGCGTTGTATTCCTGCGCTAGGCCATAATTCGGCACGCCGCTCTCCAGCCACACGCCGGAGGTACCGCGGCGATGGGAGCCGATAAGGTGCGTATCAATCATGCCGATGGCCTCCATGAGGGCGAAACAGGTAACCGGTCCAACGAAGCGAAAGCCTTTCTTCTTGAGTTCGCGGGACATGAGCTTCGACTCGTAGCTCTTTTTCGGAATATCTTCCATCACGGTGGGGTAGAGGTTCTCCGGAGGCTGGTAGGCCCAGATGAACTCCGCCAGCCCGCCTTCCTCGCGCAGAGCGATGGTCGCCTTGGCGTTATTAATCGCGGCGCGGATTTTGGTTTCGTTGCGGATAATGGAGGCGTCGCCAAGCAAACGCTCCACGTCCGCCTCGTCGAATTGGGCGACCTTGTCCGGATCGAAGTTGCAAAAGGCCGCACGGAAGGCCTCGCGCTTCTTGAGCACCACCGCCCAAGAAAGGCCGGACTGAAAAGATTCGAGGCTCAAGCGCTCGTAGAGTGCAGCTTCATCGAAAATGGGCAGGCCCCATTCGGTGTCGTAATACTCCTTTAACATCGGCGAGGACATCGCCCAAGGCGGGCGGCCCAGGCCATCATCGTCATAGACCAAGGTGGTGCGCTCTTCGGACTGCGTAGTTGGTTCGCTCATGGTGTTCTCCTTTTATCTTTTGTGCGTGGTTTCCATTGAAACAGCCTGCGCGGCCGTGTTCTTTTCCTTCCCCCGCCAAAGGGTGAATTTCCCAGGAGTATGGGTGTAGTCCATTGCCTTCGCATCGGGTGAGGGGTTCAGGGTAATCTGTTCAGCATGAATAGACCTGCCGTACGCGATGCCGCACTGCTTATTTTTCGAGCGGTCCTCGGATTAATCTTTATCGCACACGGCGTGGACAAGATGTTTATGACCGGCATGGATGAAACCGTGGGGCAATTTTCCGCCCTAGGGGTGCCGCAGCCACAGCTTTCCGGCTATATCGCCGCCATCGGGGAGATGGCCGGCGGTGCATTCCTCGTCGTTGGTCTGCTCACCACTTTTGTCGCCGGGGCACTCGCATTGCTCATGGGGTGTGCCCTCTATTTCGTGCACCTGGGCCACGGGCTTTTTGCTGCCGACGGCGGAATCGAATACCCACTGGTATTGCTGCTATCCCTGCTGATGATCGTAATTTTTGGCTCCGGTAGAGCCAGCATGGACGGGGTGCTCAGCAATGTTGACGCATAGCCAGGTCCAGGCGGCAATCTCCGCGCACATGGATGGAGAGCACTCCGATCTGTCCCAGGACGTCATTGATACCCACCTGGAAAGCTGCACCGAATGCCGCGCTTTCCGCGACAAGGCGGCCGCGCTATCGCGTTCATTGAGCTTTGTGGAGCCTGCGGATTCCGGCATGGCGCCGCCCACGGATCTTTCTGATGTCATCTTGGCCGGTGTGGAGCCGGAATGGCGGCGTACCTCGAGCGCGCGCCAAGCTAACCTCACGGTCGCACGCGCCGCCATGGTGGTTATGGGTGCAATCTTTGCGATCTGGGCAGTGGTGCTCATTGTGCACGCCTCCGGGCTCGTACCGTTGGGCGCGGAAGGAAAGATTTTGGATCCTACTGCGGATCCGGAGCGAGCCAACCTGCTGATGGAGGGCGCGGCAGTGCGCTTCGGCATGGCCTGTGGTCTATTCTTCAGCGCCTGGCGCCCCGCCGCGGTCACCGGACTGCTGCCAGTCTCAGCGACCATGTTTGCCTTCCTCTTCGGCTTTGGCATGCGCGATATAGCGCTGGGTACCGTAACCATTGAGCAGGTGTATTTCCTTATCGCCACCGCACTGGCAACTCTGAGCCTGGCGTGGGCCTGGGCGGCGGAAAAGGGCTACCTGGTGCGCGCGTGGTGGAAGTCCCTCAACGCGCAGCCGCAATAAACTCCGCTCTGGCCAGGTTAAGTCCAGCTAGGCAGCCACATCATGGAGTGGTACCAGGAATCTGGAATCTTGTAGCCGTACAAAATGGGGGAGAAGTAGAAGAACATCGCCACTACCAGGGCTAGGTAGAACACGGCGGCGATGGTGCCCCAACGTACGGGGCCGCCGGCCAAGCTCTTCAGCCATCCCCACCGCACAGGCCTGCCATGCCCGATGAGCTGGCCTAAAGCTAACGCAATAAGCACGATGACAAAGGGGATAAAAGCGGTGGCGTAGAAGAAGTACATCTGGCGGTCAAAGGCCGCGAGCCAAGGCAAGAAGCCTGCCGCAAAGCCCACCAAGGGGATAAGAAAGGCGCGGTTGCGGCGAATAATGAGCGACCACAGGCCCCACAGCACGGCCGGGATGACCAGCCACCAGATGGCCGGGGTGCCAAAGAGGTAGAGCATCTTGCGGCATTCGTTACTGCCATCACCGCACTGCAGGTCGGTGGAGGAGTAGTACAAGATCGGGCGGGCGGCAACGAGCCAGGCCCAAGGCTTGGAATCCCACGGGTGATGATGGCCGCCGGAGGAGGTCAGGCTGGCGTGGAATTCCAGGACAGAGGAGTGGTAGTAGAACCAGCCGGCTAAGGAATCGGGCAGGTTCAGCAGCCACGATCCATCCTCGATGGTGCCATCCACCTTGGCATGGCGGTACACGGCGGTTTCGGAGGAAAACCACGCCCGCCAGGTCCAGGCGTAGAGCAGTACCGGCACGAGCACAAGGGAGGCCAAGGCAGCAGGGGTATCGCGCACCAGGGTGCCGAGGATATAGCGGCGTACCCCATAGCGCTTGCGCAAGGCAAGGTCGCTAAAGACGGACATCAGGCCAAAGAACATGATGAAGTACAGCCCGGACCACTTCACGCCCAGGGAAAGGCCAAGACAGACGCCTGCAAGGAGGCGCCACCAGCGGAATCCAAAGCGCGGGCCGAAGGCGGACGAGCCCATCCGGTCCTTCACAAACGCGTTGTGGAGGCGCTCGCGCATCTGGTTATGATCGCGGGCGAGCGCCCAGGCGGCGGCTACCACGAAAAAGACCTGGAAGATATCCAGCATGCCGAACTTGGAGGAGACCAAGAGCACGCCATCAAATACGGCGATGAGGCCAGCTAGGGTTGCTACCTGCCAGGATGAAGAGACTCGGCGGGCCAGGGACATCGTCAAGAGCACGGTGGCTGCTCCGAAAAGCGCCGTCATAAAACGCCAGCCCATTGGGGAATAACCAAAGATCCATTCGGCAAGTGCCACGATCTGCTTGCCCAGCGGTGGGTGAACCACCAGCCCGTAGCCGGGGTTGGTTTCAATGCCGCCGATAAAAAGGTTATCCCAGCTTCGCACCATGTCCCAGGCTTGGGGAACATAGTGCTTTTCATCAAAGACGGGCGTGCCCTTGGAAACGGGCGCAGTAAGTCCGACAAAACGGGTAATGAGCGCAAGGACGCCGACGACGCTAGTGCTTATCCAGTCAGCCTTGCCCCACTGATAGGCGCGGGGTGCTGGCGGAGCCACGGTGTCGTGCGTGGGGCGCGATGGGGCAGCGGTAGCAATAGTCACTTGGTTGAGTCTAGGCGACAACGTAGCGCAACCGCGCATTAGAGAGTATGGAATGCTAGAGGCATGTCTGTTTTAGGTCTGGATCCACTACCGCGCGGGGTAATCCTCGCCGCCACGCCGTTGGGAAACGTAGGAGATGCCTCCGCGCGTTTAATGCATGCCTTGCAGCATGCGGACGTCATCGCGGCCGAAGATACCCGGCGCGTGCGCAATCTGGCCCAGGCCTTAGGGATCGAGATTTCCGGGCGAGTGGTGTCCAATTTTGACCACAATGAAAAGGACCGGGCCCAGCAGCTTATCGACGCCGCCGCGTCAGGCACCGTCCTCGTCGTCACCGATGCCGGAATGCCGATTATTTCTGATCCGGGCCTGTCCCTTGTGTCCGCTGCAGCCGAGCGCGATATTCCCGTGACCTGTTTTCCCGGCCCCTCCGCGGTGCCGACGGCCCTGGCGCTTTCGGGCCTGGGCGTGGGGCACTTCCTTTTCGACGCCTTTCCTCCTCGCAAGCCCGGTCCCCGCAAGGCGTGGCTGGAGTCACTGCGCAACGAAAAGCGAGCCATCGTCTTCTTCGAATCTCCTCACCGCGTGGCCGAAACCCTGGCCGAGGCAGCGGAAATTCTCGGCGCCGACCGCCCGGCCGCGTTGTGCCGGGAGCTGACCAAGACCTATGAGGAAATCCGCCGCGGCAATTTGGGTGAGCTTGCCGAGTGGGCAGTAGACGGTGCTCGGGGAGAGATCACCGTGGTGATCGAGGGCGGTACAGCCGCTGCCGCTACCGCCGCAGACTTGGTGCCCAAGGCGCTCGAGCTAGCGGAGGCGGGGATGCGGCTGAAGGACGCGTGCAAGCAGGTAGCCAAAGGTACTGAGGTTTCCAACCGCGAGCTTTACGACGCCGCCTTGGACGCACGCAAGGCCTAGCCTCACCGGTCGTTTCGATTACGTCACACCCCGCATCGTTCCTAGACGGTTTCACTAACGGGGCTTTGTAATTGAATTGTTATAGTGCTCGGGCGTGTAGGCGGCTTAAAGCGGTATTTACATGGGGAAATGAAGCGTAAAAACCTTTTAAATTATCGTGGAAAATCCCTGGGAAACGGCGTTGAGCAGCGAAGTTTCTACGTGCTTCGTTTGATAATTGAGTAGTTCCGCACCACTGTATAGCTCATGACAAACTCGGAAAACATGGGCACAGGCGTGCCAGAAGAAGGAAAGGAACCGGTCGGCGCACAGGCGCAGCCGGCCTCTGCTTCTTCGAGCGGGCAGCCTATTGAGAATTATCAGACTGTAGACGAACAGCTGGACGCACAATCTGCCACCGGCCAGCTTCAGGATATGATTCACTCCGATGGTTTCCACCCGGAGCGCTATGACGATCCTGAGGTGGAAATCGCGGCCGATCGTGACAATATGCCTATCGATTGGTCCATCGTGGGCATCGCCGGCGTGCTGATTGCCGCGATCGTTGTGTGGGGCTTGGCCGCCCCGGATAGCTTTGCCAACTTCTCCTCTTCGGCCCTGACCTGGGTTGTGGACAACTTCGGTTGGGCCTATATCCTCTTCGGCACCGTCTTCGTGGTGTTCGTTGTCTTTATTGCCGCCTCCAAGTTCGGCTCCATCAAGTTGGGCCGCATTAATGAGGAGCCGGAATTTTCCACGCCATCCTGGATTGCCATGATGTTCGCCGCCGGCATGGGCATTGGCCTGATGTTCTACGGCGCTTCCGAGCCGCTGGCTAACTACCGTGACGGCACCCCGGGCGAGGGCACTGGCAACGTTGGATCGTCCATGGCCTATGCCATGTTCCACTGGACGCTGCACCCCTGGGCGGTGTATGCCATCGTTGGCTTGGCCATCGCGTACTCCACCTTCCGCATTGGCCGCAAGCAGCTATTGAGCCAGGCCTTCGTGCCGCTTATCGGCGAGCGTAACGCCAATGGTGCGGTGGGCAAGTTCATCGATGTCCTGTCCATCTTCGCCACCGTCTTCGGTACCGCCTGCTCCTTGGGCCTGGGTGCCCTGCAGATTCAGGCCGGCTTGAAGGCATCCGGAATCATCGATAACCCCACCAATTCCGTGGTTATTGGCATCGTTCTGGTCCTTACCCTCGCATTCCTCCTGTCTGCGATGTCCGGCGTGGGCAAGGGCATTCAGTACATTTCCAACGCAAACATGGTCCTCGCCGCAGTGCTGGCCATCTTCGTGTTCATCTTGGGCCCGACCGTTACCATCCTCAACCAGATTCCTGGCTCCATCGGTAACTACCTCAACTACTTCACCGAGATGATTGGCCGCACGGCCGAGTCCGAAAACGGCGCCGCCGGTGAGTGGCTGTCCGGCTACACCATCTTCTACTGGGCATGGTGGGTTTCCTGGTCCCCATTCGTGGGCATGTTCCTGGCACGCATCTCCCGCGGTCGTTCCGTCCGCGAGTTCTGCCTCGGCGTCCTGCTTATTCCAGCCGGCGTATCCACCCTGTGGTTCGCTATCTTCGGCGGCACCGCTATCCACATGGAGCAAAACGGCGAATCCATCACCGGCGAGTCTGCTGAGGAAGAGCTGTTCAATCTCCTGCAGTCCATGCCCGGCGGCTTCATTGCCGGTATTGTTGCAGCAATTCTTCTGGCTACCTTCTTCGTCACCTCTGCGGACTCCGCATCCACGGTGATGGGCTCCATGTCCCAAAATGGTGCTTCTACCGCTAAGCCGTGGCTATCCGCGGCATGGGGCGCACTGACTGCCTTGGTAGGCCTGACCCTGCTTCTGGCTAATGAGGACGCACTGTCTAACCTGCAGAACGTCACCATCGTTGCTGCACTGCCATTCTTGTTCATTGTCGTTGGCCTGATGTTCGCCATCTACAAGGCACTGAGCGAGGATGTTATTTACCTCGAGTACCGCGAGGCACAGCAGTTCCAGCGCAAGATGGCCCGCGAGCGCCGCTTGCACCGCGAGTACCAGCGCACGCAGGTACTCAAGAAGCGCCGCAACGAGCGTCTCAAGCACCCGATGAAGCGCAAGTAGCTAGCGCCCTTTGCGGTTGCTTTCATAGCGCCCATCGTTTCCTCAGCAGTGGGGAAGCGGTGGGCGCTTTGTTCTGAAAATACGGTTCACCTGCGGAGTAAATGTCTGCCCTGATCGTGTGGACAAGAGCCGGCTTCGATACAGTAGAACCCATGACTGAGTCTGTAGTAGTAAATGTTGCCTGGCCCTATGCCAACGGCCCGCGCCACATCGGTCATGTGGCCGGCTTTGGTGTTCCTTCTGACGTCTTTGCACGTTTCCAGCGAATGCGTGGCCGCAACGTACTCATGGTCTCCGGTACGGACGAGCACGGCACTCCGCTATTGGTTCAAGCGGACAAAGAAGGCGTGTCCGTTCGCGAGCTCGCAGACCGCTACAACCGCCAGATCGTCACTGACCTAGCCAACCTCGGCCTGTCCTACGATCTCTTTACTCGTACCACCACCCGTAACCACTACTCCGTGGTACAGGAACTCTTCAAGGGCCTGTATGCCAATGGCTACATGCTCAAAGAGACCACCCAGGGCGCTATTTCTCCGTCTACCGGACGCACCCTGCCGGACCGCTATATTGAGGGCACCTGTCCTATCTGCGGCGCGGATGGCGCCCGCGGTGACCAGTGCGATGAGTGTGGCAACCAGCTCGACCCGGTGGACCTGATCAACCCCGTATCCAAGATCAACGGCGAGACCCCAAAGTTCATTGAAACCGAGCACTTCCTGCTGGATCTGCCCTCCATCAAGGACGAGCTGCAAAAATGGCTGTCCACCCGTGAGGACTGGCGCCCGAACGTCTTGAAGTTCTCCCTGAACTTGCTGGAGGATATGCGCCCGCGCACCATGACGCGCGATATTGACTGGGGCATTCCGATCCCGGTTGAGGGCTGGCAGGACAATAACGCCAAGAAGCTCTACGTGTGGTTCGATGCGGTCATCGGTTACCTGTCTTCCTCCATCGAGTGGGCATACCGCACTGGTCAGCCTGAGGCGTGGAAGGACTTCTGGCAGAACCCGGAGGCACGCCACTATTACTTCCAGGGCAAGGACAACATCACCTTCCACTCCCAGATCTGGCCGGCCGAGCTTCTGGGCTATGCCGGCAAGGGCAACAAGGGCGGTGAACTCCACCAGTACGGCGAGTTGAACCTGCCCACGGAAATCGTCTCCTCTGAGTACTTGACCATGTCTGGCTCCAAGTTCTCCTCCTCCAAGGGCGTTGTCATCTATGTCAAGGATTTCTTGGCGGAGTTTGGCCCAGATGCCCTGCGCTACTTCATCGCCGTGGCCGGTCCGGAGAATAACGACACGGACTTTACCTGGGATGAGTTTGTCCGCCGTATCAATAATGAGCTGGCCAATGGCTGGGGCAACCTGGTCAACCGCACCGTTTCTATGGCGTTTAAGAACTTCGGTGAGGTTCCAGCACCAGCAGCGCTGGAAGAAAAGGATAAGGAAATCCTGCAGCTGGCGGAAGAGACCTTCGAGACCGCCGGTTCTTTGCTGGAACAGTCCAAGTTCAAGCAGGCGATTACCGCCATCATGCACGTCGTCGGCGAAGCCAACGCTTATATTGCAGACCAAGAGCCGTGGAAACTGGCCAAGGATGAGACCCAGCGCGAGCGTCTAGCTACCGTGCTGTGGACTGCTCTTCAGGTGGTCTCTGACTGCAATGTCATGCTCACGCCGTACCTGCCGTTTACCGCGCAGAAGGTCCATGAAACCTTGGGCCGCGAGGGCGTGTGGGCGGCCCAGCCGGAGGTCCATGATGTCAAGGACGATATCCCGGTAGAGCTCGTCGGTGCTGGCTTGCCGCCAGAGGGCCACGAGTATCCGGTCATCATGGGTGACTACACCCAGCAGCAGGCAAAGTGGGAGCGCATCCAGGTAGAGCCGGGCACCGCCTTGGCCAAGCCGAAGCCGCTCATCTCTAAGCTTGACCCAGAGCTGGGCGAGACTGGCCCGGAGTGGGCGCCTGTTACTAAGTAATAGCACCTAAAACGGCCGCGTTATTGCCTCTTTTCCAACAGAGAAAAGGGCGTAACGCGGCCGTTTCTGTATTCCGGTCTGGAAGGAAGGAGTACGAAATACCCGAATCCTTGCCAGGAAGGGTGGTTTAGCGCTCGAAATCGCGCTGGAGGTGCACCAGGCCGAGGCGGACGCCATCCTTGGTATGGATATTTGGCATGCGGCCGGTCTCGGTGAAGCCGAACTTCTTGTGCAGGGCGATAGAACCCTCGTTGGTATCGACGATATAGGTGATCATCGTCTGCACGTAGGCGTCGTCGGCGGCGACGTCCATGAGGGCGTCGAGAAGCTCGGAGCCCACGCCTTTACCCTGAGCGGAGGGCGCAATGTAGACGGAATCTTCCACGGTGCCGTAATAGATGGCGGGGGTGACGAACTGGAAGTAGGCCGCCCAGCCAATGACTTCATCATCGTGCACGGCTACAAAGACTGGGGAGCCAGCCTTAAACATCTCCTTGAGCCACTCTTCGCGGTCAGACACATCTTCTTGCCATGTGACCAGGTTAGCGGCGGGTTTCGCTGCGGAGCCGGCGTTGTAGATAGCGGTGAGTGCGGGGGCGTCGGCAAGCTCAGCAGGACGGATATGCATAGAAATTCCTTTACACCAGAAGTTGTAGGTGGGTGAGGCTCAACCAGTGATCGAACTTGTAGCAAACCTCTTTAAGAGTACCCACGTTTTCAAACCCGAACTTTTCATGCAACTTTAGCGATGCCGCATTGGTGGAAACGATGAGGGCGAGCAGGGAATGAACCTTTGTATCGGCGCGGGCCGCATCTACCAAAGCACCCAGCAACGCGGTGCCCACGCCCTGGCCCTGAGCGGCGGGGGAGAGATAGATGGTCGTCTCATAGCAGCCGGTCCACACCTGCGGATCGCGGTAAGGATGGTAGAGAGCCCACCCTAGGTAGGCACCGGAATCGGACTCCGCGATGAAGCACGGGCAGCCCTCTTCCCAGATGTGGCGCAGGTAGGCCTCGCGTTCTGCGATGCTGGCCGGGGTAGTGCGGAAGATGACGTCGGTGTGCTCGATGGCCCAGTTGAGGGTCTCGGTCATGGCGGGCACATCCGCAAGGCCGGCGGGTCTGATCAACATGGCAGCCAATATTACAATTGCCCGTATGGCTAAAAAGAAGCGACGTCCCACTCCCGTTCCGGCACCGGGCCTAAGCGGCCTCATCGATGCGCACACGCACCTGTTTTCTCACAAGGACACCGATGAGGTTCTGGTTAATCGCGCGCGCACCGCCGGTATTAGCCGCATGGTGACGGTGGGCGATGACCGCCGTGAATCAGCAGCGGCGCTGGCTACCGCGCATGTCTTTCCGGATGTCTATGCCGCCTGTGCCATCCACCCGGTACGCGCCAATGAGTTGGATGCACCCACGAAGGTGGCGCTGGAGGAGATGGTGGCGGATCCGCGCTGCGTAGCAGTGGGAGAGACCGGCCTCGATGCCTATTGGGTCCACCACGAGCCGGAGACCACCGCGACCATGGCCCAGCAGGAGGAATCCCTGCGCTGGCATATTGACCTTGCGGTGCGCCATGGCAAGACGCTGATGATCCACAACCGCGAGGCGGATGCGGACCTGCTGCGCATTCTTGCCGACGCCCCCTCACCCGACACCGTTATGCTGCACTGCTTTTCCTCGCCGCTGAAAGTCGCCGAGGAAGCCTTGGAGCGCGGCTACGTATTGTCCTTTGCCGGCAACGTCACCTTCAAGCGCAATGCCGAGCTGCGGCAGGCGGCGGCGAAGGCACCGGCCGGCCAGCTTCTGGTGGAAACCGATGCGCCATATATGACGCCAGAGCCTTACCGGGGCCAGCGCAATGAACCGGCTCTTATCGGGCACACATATGAATGCATCGCTCGCGTGCGCCACCAGACGGTGCAGGCGCTAGCAGCGGAGGTAAACGACACTTTTGATCGCGTTTACGGCCTGCGCTAATGCCTAGGTGACGGTTTTCACAAAAATAAAACCCGCTGGTCAGAAGTTGCGGGGGTGCTTAGTGTGGCGGTTGTGTGTCCAGTGAGGCGTGTGGTGGATTGGTCCTCGACTTTGTGGTGCTGTTATCGTATCGTTATTAATCGTTCGTTTAGGTTTTGGGATCCTGCAGCGCCACCCTCGGTGCGGCAGCAGCGGATCTTAGTAGGGCAAACGCCTGCGTGGACAACTCTGCTGGCCTAAACTCTTGTAATTGTTGAAACCTGCACTACCGGAGATTCATTCAGCATGTCACCTCATCAGATCAAGCGCCTCAATAACTCCCGCTCGCTGCCACTGCGTCTGGCAACGGGTGGCGTATTGGGCACCCTGGCCGTCGGCGGCGTGGTAGCCGTTGCGGCACAAAAGGACGTCACCGTGGACATCAACGGCGACAAGGTGGAGCTGGCTACCTTTGCCAAGGATGTCGACGGCGCGCTGGAGGCAGCCGGCGTGCAGGTGAGCGAGGAGGACATCGTCTCCCCGGCCCCGTCCGAGTCCGTGGGTGATGGCGATGAGATCTCCGTGCGCACCGCCAAGCCAGTAGCCGTGACCATCGATGGCGTGCAGCAGCAGCTGTCCACCACCGACCTCACCGTTTCTGACCTGCTGGGTAACCTCGACGGCGTAGTCAAGGGTGCTTCTGTGAAGTCCGGTGATGCTGACGTGGACGAGGACGCCCAGCTGGAAGAGGGCATGGACCTTGAGGTTGTGTCCCCGAAGATCGTCAAGATTAATGATGGCGGCAAGGTAACCTACACCAAGATTGCCGCTAAGACCGTTGAGGACGTCCTCAAGGCCCGCAATATCGACGTTGATGACGATGACCGCGTCTTCCCGTCCAAGGAGACCAAGGTTACCGAGGGCATGTCCATCAAGGTGGACCAGGTGTCCACCACTACCTATGACTCGGAAGAAGAGTTTGACGCTGAGCCCAACTTTGTCGATGACCCGGAGCTGGAAGAGGGCACCGAAGAGGTCCGCGAGGAAGGCGTTAAGGGCAAGCGCGTTATTACCCACAAGCTGGTAATGAAGGACGGCGCGAAAGAATCCAATGACGTCATCAAGGAAAAGGTGACCGTCGAGCCTAAGGCTGCCACCATCGCCCGCGGCACCAAGAAGGCCGAGGAAGAAAAGCCGGAGGAGGGCGGCAACTCCGGTGCTGCTGCTCCGGCGGTGGCCGATGGCTCCGTCTGGGATTCCATTGCACAGTGTGAGGCAACCGGTAACTGGGCCATTAATACCGGCAACGGCTTCTCCGGCGGCCTGCAGTTCACCCCATCCACTTGGGCGGCATTCGGCGGCACCGAGTATGCACCGGAGGCATGGCAGGCTTCCCGCGAGCAGCAGATTGCCGTGGCAGAAAAGGTGCAGGCAGCGCAGGGCTGGGGCGCTTGGCCGGCATGTACTTCCAAGCTGGGCCTGCGCTAAACCGCAGCGCTTCTTGGCCGCACACCCACTGTGGTGTGCGGCTTTTTTGTCTCTTCTACTAAGTTAGAAGGCATGACTGATTCCACCGGCGCCGCGCTTTTGGGTCCCGTAGAGATCCGCGCCCTCGCGGAGAAGCTCGACATCGTGCCCACCAAGAAGCTGGGGCAGAACTTTCTGCATGACCCGAATACCATCCGGCGCATCGTCGCCGCGGCGGAGTTGGATCCCACGGATCGCGTCCTCGAGGTAGGCCCCGGACTGGGATCGCTGACCCTTGGCCTCGTAGAGGCAGTGGGGGACGTGACCGCGGTAGAGATCGATTCCCGCCTGGCAGCGCAGCTGCCCGATACCGTGGCCGAGCGCGCCCCTGAGTATGCGCAGCGCCTGCGTGTAGTGGAAAAGGACGCGTTGCGCGTGACGGATTCTGACGTCACGGAGCCGACTGCCCTCGTGGCCAACCTGCCGTATAACGTCGCTGTGCCGGTTTTGCTGCACTTGCTGGAGACCTTCCCCTCCATTCGCCGCGTGCTGGTGATGGTCCAGCTGGAGGTGGCGGACCGTCTCGCCGCCCAGCCCGGCAGTAAGGTCTATGGCGTGCCCTCGGTCAAGGCGGGCTTTTACGGCAAGGTCTCCAAGGCCGGCACGATTGGCAAGAACGTCTTTTGGCCGGCGCCCAATATTGAATCCGGGCTGGTGCGCATCGACGTCTTTGAAGATGCTCCTTGGCCGATCACCGATGAGTCGCGGGCTAAGGTCTGGCCGGTTATCGACGCCGCCTTTGCCCAACGCCGCAAGACCCTGCGCGCGGCATTGTCCGGCCACTTTGGTTCGGGTGCCGCCGCTGAGGAGGCCCTGCGAGCGGCGGACATCGATCCGAAGCAGCGCGGCGAGAAGCTCGCCGTGGAGGACTTCGTACGATTGGCAGGAATCTAAATGAGTGCACCGCTAGATAACGAACCATTCGTTTACACCGCCCGCGCTCACTCCAAGGTCAATATCCACCTCGGCGTGGAGGAACCGCGCGAGGATGGGTTCCATGAGCTTGCCAGTGTCTTTCAGTCTTTGGAGCTGCATGACACCGTGACGCTCACGGACTTGGGTAACCCCGAGGTGGATAAGCCGCGCATTCAAGGCTTAAAGGTTACGGGTCCTCATGCACAGGGTGTGCCAGAAGACTACACGAACTTGGCGTGGACTGCGGTAAACCGCATCATGCAGTACCTATACACCACCCGTGGGCCGAAGGCGCTGCCGGAGGTAGCGCTGGAAATCCACAAAGCCATCCCTACCGCCGGAGGCATGGCGGGCGGCTCTGCTGATGCGGCAGCCGCGCTGCGCTTAGCCGAGCGCTGCTATGGCGGCTACTACGGCATCGACTCGGTGGGTGAGCCGATCTTGGACGCGCTGGGCGCGGCGTTGGGCTCGGATGTTCCCTTTACCTTGCTGGGTGGCACCGCGCTCGGAACGGGGCGCGGCGAGCAGCTTACCCCGATGATGGCGCGCGGTACCTACCATTGGGCGCTTATCGCCTCGGACCGCGGGCTCTCTACCCCGCAGGTCTTTCACAAGCTGGATGAGATGCGAGAAAAGGGTCGCGGCGGCGAACCGCACATGGATACCGCGGCGGTATCGCAGGCACTGATCTCGGGCGACCCGCACCGGGTGGCAGAGCACTTGCATAATGACCTGCAGCCGGCGGCGCTTTCCCTGCGCCCGGACCTGCGCAAGACGCTGGAGGCGGGTGTGGCCGCCGGAGCCCTCGCGGGCATCGTCTCCGGTAGTGGTCCGACCTGTGCCTTCCTCTGCGCCGGGGCAGAGGAGGCTAGGGAAGTGGTCTCCCAAGTGACGGTGGAAATTCCCGGAACCAAGGGCGTGGCTACCCATGGACCCGCTAGCGGCGCCGTGGTGCTGTAGCTAGAGCACCGTCATCTCGGTGGGCTCGATGTCGAGGTCGAAGCGGTTGACTTCCTTTTCTTGGAGGAGGTCGATGACCACGAGCTGCTTCTTCTGGGCGTCGGTAATAAAGGCGTAGCCATCGGCAGCCTGCAGGATGGGCCCCGGCTGCTGCCACTCCTTATTTTCTTTCCACTTGGAGATGGCATCGATCTGCGAAGTGATTTCGCCGGAATCTGGGTCGATGATGTTGAGTTTGCCGTCGGTGGTGAGCACCAGCGCCTCGCCCAGCGGGCCGCGGGCCAGGGAGCGGAACCAATAGGAAGCATCGAGCTCAACCTTCTTGGCGGAAAAATCCTTGGTATCCACCAGGGTCACGGAGGTGGGGCGTTCGAGCTCTGCATCCTCTTCGGTCTTATTATCGGCCAGAATGACATCGGATTCCTCCGAACCGGCAGCATTGCCGGAGCGCTGGTAGCCGCCTGCTCCGGCATAGGCGGAAGCGTCCACCTTGTGGAACTTTGTGCCATCGAAGACTACAGGGCCGTCCTCGCAACCGAAGAAGATATTGCCGTTACCAGCGGCGGCCTCGCCGTGCACGCCAGGGCACTTGGTGGTTTCAGTAAGGACCTTGCCCTCCTTATCCAGATGCTGGATGGTGTGGCGCTCGTCCTCGGTCCCCTTGGTGATAATTACCGAGCCATCCTTCAGTGGTACGGCAACGCCGTGGTGTGCGGCCCCCGTATCTACGGTATTGACCGGCTGGGCATCGTCTTTGCCCATGTCTTCGGTCTTGTAAATCCGTGCTACGCCATCGCCATCAGAAAACAGTGCGGTAAAGCCGTCGTGGTGGACCACGTGGCCTGCATGCGGGGCCTTGATAGGGGCGTCGCCATGCGAGGGCTCTGCGGTGTAGTAGTGGTTGTGATCGCCGTGGCCCTTGGTAATGCGCCCAGTGTCGTAGGTAAGAAAGCTATCGCCTTTGGTGACCATGACATGGCGATTATCGCCGGCATCGTTGAGACGAAGGAAGGCATTCATCTTGTCCTCGCCGATTACTTTGCCCGTTTTGGCGTCATAAGCGTTCAAGCCGTCTGCATGGGAGATAACGATGCGGGTGGGCAGCTGGGCTACCTCGGTTTCTCCCTCTTCGGCTTCAAAGCCTTCGTGCGAGTGCCCGGCGTGGTCATGGCCGTGCTCGTGGTCATGCTCATGGTCGTGGTCATCCTCATTGTGCGCGTGCTCGTGGGAGTGCAGAGAGTCCTTTTCTTCCTCGGTAGGAGCAGAGCAGGAAGCGATGGCTACCGCCGCAGCGGATAGCACGGCGCAGAGAGAAAGTGTGTAGTGCTTCATACATAGGCACACTATTGGACGTGAAAATCAATAGCAATAGTTTGGAGAAATGCGGGGGTATGTGCAGGGAGGTATTAAGATGGACACTTGTTATGGCAAACCTGATTAACCTCGAGCAAGTCAGCAAAACTTATGGATTAAAAACCCCGCTAGACGGGGTATCCCTAGGTGTGCAAAGCGGCGATCGCATCGGCATCGTCGGCGTTAATGGCGGTGGCAAAACCACCCTGCTGGAGGTACTCACAGGCATCGAGCCGCCCGACGCCGGCCGCGTATCCCATACTTCTGATTTGCGCATGGCTGTGGTCACGCAGCGCTTTGACCTGCCCGATGAGCTGACCATCGCGCAAGTGATTATTGAGCCGCTGGAATTGGAGACCTATGAGTGGGCCTCCAATGCCAAGGTGCGCGATGTCTTAGGCGGGCTGGGCATTGTAGATCTTGGGCTCGATACTCCGGTGGGTTCGCTCTCCGGTGGCGAGCGTCGCCGCGTGAACCTGGCCGCCGCGCTGGTGCAGGATTTGGACCTCGTGGTGCTCGACGAGCCGACCAACCACCTCGACGTGGAAGGCGTGCAGTGGCTCGCGGACCACCTGCTCAAGCGCAACCTGGCCGTGGTCGTGGTCACCCACGATCGCTGGTTCCTCGATACCGTGGCCACGTGGACCTGGGAGGTACACGATGGCGTGGTCGATACCTACGAGGGTGGCTACAACGATTGGACCTTTGCCCGCGCCGAGCGTGCCCGCCAGGCCGATGCCATGGAACAGCGCCGCAAAAACCTCGCCCGCAAGGAGCTGGCTTGGCTGCGCCGCGGCGCACCGGCGCGTACCTCCAAGCCGCGCTACCGCATTGAGGCCGCCGAGGCGCTGATCTCTGACGTACCGGAGCCGCGCAATAAGGTCGAGCTCATGGCCTTTTCCAAGCAGCGCCAAGGCCGCGTGGTCATCGAACTTGAGGATGCCACGGTCAAGTCCCCGGACGGTCGCACCTTGGTAGATCACCTCACCTGGCGCCTAGCCCCTGGCGAGCGCATCGGTTTGGTGGGCGTTAATGGCTCCGGCAAGACCACTTTGCTACGCACCTTGGCCGGCGAGTACGAGCTGGCGGCGGGCAAACGCATCGAGGGCCAAACCGTGCGCCTCGGTTGGCTGCGCCAGGAACTCGATGACCTAGATCCGGAGCGCCGGCTTATCGACGCCGTCGAGGACGTCGCCACCTACGTTCAGCTCGGCAAAAAGGAGCTTTCCGCCTCCCAGCTGGCCGAGCGCCTAGGATTTTCCGCCAAGCGTCAGCGCACCCCGGTAGGCGACCTTTCTGGTGGCGAGCGCCGCCGCTTGCAGCTCACCCGCGTACTGATGGCCGAGCCCAATGTATTGCTGCTGGACGAGCCCACCAACGATCTCGATATCGATACCCTGCAGGAACTGGAGTCCCTCCTGGACTCCTGGCCGGGCACCCTGGTGGTCATTTCGCACGATCGCTACCTCATTGAGCGCATCGCGGATAATACCTACGCGCTCTTTGGCGATGGCAAGCTCACCAACCTTCCCGGCGGCATCGACGAGTACCTGCGCAAGCGCGCCGCACTTGAGGCCCAGCAGAGCTCCGGAGTGCTCAACCTGGGAGAAAAGAAGACAGACAACGCTGCACCGAAACCAGAAAAGAAGCTTTCGTCCCAGCAAGAGCGCGAAATCACCAAGAAGATGAACGCGCTCGAGCGCAAGATGCAGAAGCTGGAAAAGGCGGCCGCGCAGATCAATGAGAAGATGGCCACCGCCGCGGAAAAGGTTGATACCCAGGCCTTGACCGAACTGGACGGAGAACTAAAGGAAAACCGCAGCGCCTACGAGGAATTGGAGATGGAATGGCTGGAGTTGGGGGAGAAGCTCGAAGGGTAGAAGCCCGCATCGCCGATATTGTCAGCCACCTCGACCTGTGGGGCATTATCGGCGCCGCAGCGCTATTTACCCTGGGGCTTACCCCATCCATTCTGCCGCGCGATTGGCTCTACCAAGGGCTCGTTTCCGGCATTGCCGCAGGGCTCGGCTATACGCTGGGCATCGCCCTCAAGCTCGTGTGGTACCGGCTGGTGGTGCGCTATGTGGCGCCCCGGCATGCCTGGCTTGATGCCACCACGTGGCCAGCTCGGCGCTACCGCCTAGCCTCCCGCATCGCCACCGCCGCTTTTGTGGTGTGGATGATAGGCTTCGCGATCTTTGCCGTGCGGTGGCAACGCCAACTCGCAGACACCCTGTCCGCACCGGCACCCACCATTGCCAGCTACGTGCTGGTGGTTCCGTTGGCGCTTGCGGTATTTACCGCCTTCCTTTTCATCCTGCGCGTGCTGCGCTTTTGCGTGCGCTGGCTTTCTAGTCACTTCCCCCAGCGCTTCCGCGCCGCCTACCGCGTTGTGGGCGCGGTAATCATCGTGGCCTTGGTGGGCACCTATACCGTGGAAAACCTCATCCCCGGCGCCATTGTGGGCGTGGGCGAGAGGATCTTTACCGCCCAAAACGCCGAGCCTGATCCCGCAACGCAGCGTCCCACGTCTGCTGAGCGCAGTGGCTCCCCAGACTCCCGCGTGGACTGGAATGGGGTGGGGCTGCAGGGCTCGCGTTTCCTCTCCTCCGGTGCGCACCGCGCGGAATTGGAAGAGGTAACCGGAAAGCCCGCTAAAGAACCCATTCGCGCCTATGCCGGCCTGGGCAATCGCGCCTCCAATGAGGAGCGAGCGCAGCTGCTTATCGACGAACTCGAGCGCACCCATGCCCAAGACCGCAAGGCCCTGCTTCTCATTATGACCACCGGAACGGGATGGGTGTCGTCCTATTCCGCCCAGGCCTTCGAGCTGCTCTACGGCGGCGACACCGCCATCGCGGCCGCCCAATACTCCGCCATGCCCTCAGCCCTGCATTTCCTGTCCGGCGGTGGTCAGGTAGAGCGCGCCGGGCAGGAGTTCATCAATCCCATCGTGGACTGGTGGAACGGACTGCCGGAGGAGAAGCGCCCGAAGCTCTACCTGTACGGCGAATCCTTGGGCACCACGGGCATTGAAGCGGCCTTTTCCGGGGTGCGCGATATCGCCAATTCCGTCGACGGCATCCTATTGACGGGGCCGCCGCACTTTAATCGCTTGCGTACCCAGTTTGTGGAGCGCCGCGACCCTGGCTCCTCTGAGATTTCCCCTGAATACGCCGGCGGCCTCGTCGTGCGCTTTGCCAACGATGACGCGCAGGTGCGCCAATGGGGCACGGTCCCAGAAGAGGAGTGGGGACGCACCCGCATGCTCTATATCCAACACCCCTCGGACCCGGTGGCCTGGTGGTCGCCACAGATGGCCTTTAAGGAGCCGGATTGGATGCGCGAGCGGACCCCGTATTCTGCCGAGCGCGTGATGCAGTGGATACCCATCATCTCCTCCCTCCAAGTAGCCGCCGATCTGCCCGGCGCAAAGGAGGTACCCGATGGACACGGTCATAACTACGGGGCATCGGTACTCGACGGCTTTGCCGCCATCGCTGGTCCAGACGTGGCAGGAGCTATCGATCCAGATGAGCTGCAGCGCGAATTTGCCGCGCTCGACGTCGGGATCTACTGAGCGCTCCTTAGCCAAACAGGGCAGCGATGGCCAGCATCGCAGGAAGCGACAGGAATGTAGTGAGAAAGACCGTATCTCGAGCCACGGTTTCTCCTACCTCATAGGTAGCGGCATAGTTATACACATTCTGCGCCGTGGGCAACGCCGCCAAAATCAACGCCGCGTATAGCTCCGCGCCATTAAGGCCCAGCGCTGCACCCACGGCCAGCGCGACAGCGGGCATGCCCACCAACTTCAATATCGTCGCGGTAATGGTGGGCAGACGGTCCTCCTCCAACAGCCCGTCGCCCTTTAACGAGGCACCAAAGCTCATCAGGATCATAGGAATGGAAGCGCCACCCAGAATCTCCAGCGGCTTCATCACCACATCCGGTACCTGCCACTGCGCCGCGGAGACAATAAATCCCGCCACCGCAGCTAACACCACCGGCGCGGTAACCCCCGAGACCACGGAGCTCCATATCGATCGCAGGCTCGTGCCCTGCGCATTAAGCCCTGCAATGATAAAAGGGGAGAGCACCGCCATCTGGAGAACCAATGCCGGGATGACGTAGGTGGCATCACCGATGACATAGGTGGCAATGGGCAGGCCAATATTGACCGAGTTGTAGTAGCTCGCCGCCGCGGCACCCGCCATGGTTTCGGCGCCGCTGCGTGGAAAGAGTAGCCGGCTGCACAGCCAGTACACGGCCATGGTGGCGACGGACGCGGCGGCAATGACGGCCACCACGGGGGGACGCAAACGCGGAGGTATCGGATGTAGCCACGCTGGAAAAGATGAGCGCCGGCGTGACCGCCCAGAAGGCCGTGCGATTGAATTGCAAGCGCGCCTCGCCCTTGCCAATGACACCCCTGTGGGCCAGTACAAACCCGACGCCGATGACTACGAAAATGATCGCAAACCCGGTCAATACGTCCAGCAACAGTCAACAACCTTTCGCAGTACTCCAAAAATGCGCGGTGAGGATATTGTCCCACCATCCGTATTTCTCCAAGAACACAGGCACCATAACAAAGTGGTATCGAATTTCCTGCGCAGCCCGGAAACTCCTTCCAGACTGCCGGCCACTTATGGCACGGTGGAGGGCATGAAGCTTTCTCACCGTGCCACCGTAACCGCCCTGTCCACCGCTCTTGTCATTACTGCTACTTCCACCATGGCCTCTGCTCAGCCGGCCTTGCCGCCGCAGATTCAGCAGGCTTCTTCGCAGGCTCAGCAGCTTTCTTCTGATCCTTTCGCCGCTGTCAAGGATTTCCGCCTCACCTTGCCACCGCAGGCTTATGAGCTGGCCGAGAAGTACAATATCTCGCTGCCAGAATTCCTGGCCAAGCCGGTGGGCCACGCGCCCAAGGTGGCTGGTGAGTTGGGGGCCGCCACCACCGCCCACCTTGAGAAGGCTGGGCACCGCAAGGACGCCCGCGCGACCGCCATCGCCCAAGAATGGGCCAACCAGGGTGCCGCCGGCAAGCTTGACTACAAGGGCGGGGTAGCCCACGGCCTGAATCACAAGGACGAAGGCCAAGGTTCCGTTCACCGCCTCACCGAGCAGCAAGCACAAGACCGCCTGAACTGGTTCAACCGCGATGTTCCAGTCAATGCTGGTTCCCCGCACGGCTTCGGCGTAGCAACTGCTTATGACGGAACCTACATCTACGTTGCGGAGTTCTTCCTCAACTAAACCGCTTTTCCCTAGCCCCGATTTCACCGCATTCGTGGTCTTAATCTGCGACGATGACGAAGCTACACGGTGCCGGTAGAATCGGGGCATGATTTTGATCAACGTACAGTTCCACGTCAAGCCCGAATACGCAGAAACCTTCCTCGATGAAATCAATTGGTACACCGAGGCCTGCAATGCAGAGCCGGGCTGCATCGACTTCAAGTGGTTCCGCGATCCGGAAGATCGTCAGCGCTTCCTGCTGCTGGAGTCCTACGCAGATGGAAAGGACGTAGAGCACGTCCAGAGCGAGCACTTCCAGCGCTCCTGCGAGGAATTCCCGAAGTACCTCGTGGAAACTCCGGACATCATTAACGTTCACATCGAAGGCCGCACCGGCTGGGACAAGATGGGCGAATTCTCCGTCGACTAATCCCAACGAATAAAGCTCGCCCTCTACTGCGATGTAGAGGGCGAGCTTTTTCTATGCCTAGGCGCACCCGCGCCCTTCGCGCTCACTGCGGATGATGCTGCTAGCGGAGCACACACCTTCCGGTGAGCGCGAAGGGAGGGGAGGGAGCTAAGCGCTTTCCGACGCCCCTCCTCGCGCCCGCCTGCGCTCTATTGCGGCACGCACTGCGAAGACACGGTCTTGTCGCCATTCGAGTACTGCTTTAGAGCATCGTAGAAGGCATCCGAGTACTCGCCAGCGCGTTCCGGAATCGGGTGAACACCATCGGAATAGAGGATTGCGGGGTCGCTCTGTGCATGTCCGCACCAGTCCGCGACATATACGTTGTCGTATTCCTTGGCTGCGTCGAGGACATCCTGTTGGGACTGGGCCATCCATTCGCGGTCACCATAGGGGACAGCCATGACAACGGTGTGGTCTTCGCCGATGATGTCTAGAGCTTCCTTGATCTGGTCCGGGAAGGCAGGGCCGTTAGTACCAAACCCGAGGAAGACGGTATCGCGCAGCTGGCCGGAATCCTTGAGCTGCTGCAGAATCTGGATACCCGCAGTGTAGTGGCGGGATACATCTGCATCGACGTAAATCTGCGGGAAGCGCTGCTTGAGGGCGCCACTAGAACCCAGCATCACGGAGTCGCCGACAGCGGTGATGTCTTTGCCCTGCGGCATCGGGCGGGTCTTCTTATCCTTCGCGGCAGCCTTATCGTCGTTGTCCTCAGCAGGCGGCTGTGGGGCAGCATCATTCGGCTGCGCCGGGGCATTATTGCTGCTCTGGTTCTGCTGCTGGAGCTGCTCCAGCTGCTGCTCCAACTCGGTCTTATCGCTGGAATTAACAACGCCGTAGACCACGCCGGCTACAGAGGCAATGACCAAGAACGGAACTACTGGCCACATGGTCTTGCCAAAGCCATCGCGCAATTCGCTAAATCCTGGGCGGGAGGACCAGTAGGTCTTCCACGTCTTCTTATAGCCGCCGCGGCGGAAAGGATTCTCAATGAACTGATAGGAAATCTCGGACAGAAGCAGTGAAATAGGCACGGCTACAAGGCCCAGGATCCAGGATTTATCGGAGTTCTGGTTGCCCTCGAAAAGCGCCTTGAGCATCATGATGACCGGCCAGTGCCAGAGATACAGCGAGAAGGATCGCTGGCCAAACCAGCGCATGACCTTGGTCCTAAAGAGCGGGGTCATCGGGCCGTATTCGCGAACCACGCCCCACACCATCAGGACACCAAGCACGCTGGTGAGGAAGAGCCCACCCCGGTAGGTGATCTCCGCGTCATCCGGCATGAGGAATAGCTGGGCACCGTAGCCGATGAGCGCCAAAGTGCCGATGATTCCGGCGATGCGCGATTCGGCTTTGCCTGCCGCCGCCCACGAGTCCGCCTGTGGATCGGACTTGGTAGAAGTCATCAGCAAAGACAGCACGGCGCCAGTGAGCAGGCCGAAAGCATGGGTATCGGTGCCGTAGTAGACGCGCGTCGGGTCTTCACCCGGCACGTAAAGAAGCGCCATGGCCACGGCGGAACCGATAGCTAAGACTGCGGCTACGAGGATGGGAAGCCGGCGCGGCTTACGGCGAGAAATCAGGAAAACGCCAGTGATAAGAAGCGGCCAGATGACATAGAACTGCTCCTCCACGGCCAACGACCAATAGTGGGCAAAGACCTGAATCTCATTGTCCGCAAAGTAGGACTGGGAGGTGGCGATCTGGGTCCAGTTATTGACAAAGAACAGAGTTCCCAAGAACTGCTGGCGCAAGCCGACCGCGAGGTCCCCGCCTATCCATGCCACCAAAGCGGTACACATGACCAAGACGGATACTGCGGCCGGTAGGATGCGTCGGAATCGGCGCACCCAGAAGTCCTTCAGGCTGATTGTGCCGGAGGTGCGGAATTCGCGCACCAGCAACGAGGTGATGAGGAATCCAGAAAGGACGAAGAAGAGGTCAACGCCCAAGTAACCACCGGGAAGCAGGGAAGGGAAGAAGTGGTACAACACCACGGCAATAACCGCGAGGCCGCGCAGTCCATCCAGCCCCTTGACCTGGCGCAGGCGGGCGTGGCGCTTCTTCTTAACGACCTTGCTCTCAGGCGGCGTAGCCAGCGCTTCAGGGTCCTTGGCCTGCTTTTGTAGCGGATACTTAGACTTAGTATCTACCTGCGTTGCCGAGGCCTTCTGTGATGCTGGCTTCTGCGCAGCTTGTTGTGGCTGGCTCGGTGCGGCCTTTTCCTGTGGCTTTTCAGGGGCTGGATGTTGCTCCTTCGACGGCTGTGCCTTCTCCCGCTTTTTCTCTGCGGCAGCAGCGGCAGCGGCTGAACCCGCTCCGGCTGCTACAGCGCCTGTAGCAGCGGACTTTCCCTTCTGCGCAGGCGGCGTCTTTGGAGCTGCTTGAGGCTCGGCCTTGTTTGGCTGGGGCTGTTCAGTCTGCTGCTTTGCCTTGGGCTTTTGGGCAGCTCGCGACGGCTTTTGCTGCGCTGCGGAAGGAGTGCCCACCTGTTGTGATTTGCGGGCCAATCCGCGACTGATATCGGAGGGCTTAACCTGCGGGCGGCGCCCGGTTACCTTCTTGGCCTCGTTCTGAGGCGTTGCCTCCTTTGCCTTCGGCTGCGGCTGTTGTTTCTGTGCCTGTTGCTTGGGCTTTTCGTCCTTAGAGGAGGCGCCCTGCTGCGATTTCGGCTGGACTACCTTGTTTTCATTGTCGGCAGTCTTGTTCTGCGTCGACCGAGCTTTCTGCTGAGAAGCATCGGCTGCAGTCTTTGGCGCAGCCACCTTCGGCTTGGGGGCAGTGGTGCCCTTCTTCGGCTTTGGAGCGCTAGGCGTCGAGGCCTGTGGGCCAGCCTTTTGCTTTGCAGTTTCAGGAGTACGCGCTGAGCCTTGGCCTTTGGACGGTTGCGAGGGCTTAGGCGGCTGCGCATTTTTCTTCGGCGCAGGTTGCGGCTGTGGTTGCTTCTTTGCCGAGTTTGCCGGTACGCGCTTGGGAGAGTCAGGCTTCTGCGCTTGCTGCTGGCCGGTGGCCGGCTTCGAATTAGCCGGCTGGGATTTCTGCGGCTTGGCCGGTTGCGGGGAAGCCTTCTTCGCGCTGGAAGAAGAGGATGGCTTGGGCGTCTGCTTCGGCTTCTGGGCGGTGGGGTGAGCCTGCTGTGCGGGCTTTACCGCGTCTTTCTGAGAGGGTTGGGTGACAGGCTTCGCGGCCGGCTTCGGGGAATTACTGCGGGCAGAAGGAGTCTTTGGGGAGGACTTAGACGGGGTAGTGCTAAAGCTTGCGCCGCGGCGCGGTTGCTGAACCGGTTCGTGCGCTTTGCGCTGTGGCTTCTTGGCCTGAGCGGGCGAGTCTGGTTGCTTTTTAACAGCTGCTTTGGGGGAGGATTCTGCCTTGTTTTGTTGTGCGGCGGTTGGCTTAGCGGAAGATTCTTGGGCTGCAGGCTTGGCTTTCGGCGCCTTGGCGGCAGGCGATGGCGAGGTCGACTTAGGCTGCTGCGGCTTTGCGGGAGTGGCCTTGCTTGCCTGTGGTTTTTCAGTGCTGGGGCGAGTGGTGCCCTTAGCTGCGGGCTTGACGGCAGGCTTCGCATCCTTAGGCTTCGCAGTAGCAGGCTTGGATTCGGAAGCCTGTGCAGCCTTCGCCGGGGTGGGCTTGCGCGCGGGTGCCTGCTTAGCCTGGTTCTTGGACTCGCTGTCCTTAGCGGTGCGGTCCTGGGGCTTGCCCTTCGGCTCGGTGGATTGTGCACCCGTGGTGGATTCAGTGTTGGCTGATTTCTGGGGCGCAGAATCCTTTTTATTAGGGGTCTGGGGCGCACTGGTAGAGCCAGCTTTGGGCTGTACTGGCTGATAGACCGGTGTGCGTGGTTCGTTCGAACGCCCAGGTTTCTTCTTCCCCAGCAGTGAGCGCAAAATTTGCTTCACAAAAACTCCCAAAGCACTACGTATATTTTCTAAACGGACTATTTTAGCCTGCGCACCAGCACTTCTCCCCATGCGGGGGAGTTATGGTGCGGCGCGCGGGGCGGAGGCGAAAATTCGAGTCTAGGACTCTTCGCTGTCAAAAAGCTGACGCAGAACTGTCATGACCCCATATTCGGTATTGGGTGGGGCGATGCGATCGGCGATTTCCTTCAACTTTGGGTGCGCATTTTCCATGGCGATAGCGGTGCCCGCCTCGCGGAGGAGCTCGTAGTCATTGAGGAAATCGCCAAAGGCGGCGGTGCGAGACATGGGGACCGAAAGGAGCTCGGCCATGGTGTGTAGTGCTACGCCCTTGTTGACTCCAGCGGCCATGACATCGAGCCATACGGCACCAGAGATGGCGATATTGTGTTCCGGGACGGCCGCAAGAAGGGGCTGGTGGAGGTGCTTTTCGCTGCCGTCGGCACAGTAAGCGGCGATTTTGATGATGTCTGCATCCAGTAGCGCATCGAGGTCATCTACCCATTCCACTGACCTGTAGTACTTGGCAATTTCAGCACGGGCCTGTTCATTGGCGCCTTTGTGTACATAGGCGGTATCCGGCGTGCATAGCACTACGGTATGCGGGGTCTCAACGAAATGAAGTGCGGCCATGGCGGCGCGCACGGCTGCGCTGGGCAGGGTAGTGGCGCTAATGACGCGATTGTCATGGACGACCACGGATCCGTTTTCGGCGATGAAGGTGTCTTCGTGCGGAAACATCTCTTGCAGGGTGGCGAGCTGGCGGCCCGAGGCGGGTACTAGGGTGACGCCGAGCTGGTGGGCACGGGTGCTGATCGCGGCGAAATCTGGTGGAAGCTGGCCGTTGCCGTCCAGTAGGGTGCCGTCCATATCCAGGGCGATGAGCTGTGGGAGCAAAATTCCGAACCTAACTGTGAATTAGCTGATGGTGGATAGGTGCATGCGTTCTGTGTCACACTAGGGGTTATGACTAATACTGCACCTATCGTTTCCTCAATCCGTAACCATACCGGAGTCATTGAGCTCAACCGCCCCAAGGCTCTCAATTCCCTCACCCCGGAAATGATCCACCTCATTGCGGAGTCGTTGGCGCAGTGGCGCGACAATGATGAGGTGGAACAGGTGCTGTTTACCTCGACTAGTCCCAAGGCATATTGCGCCGGCGGCGATGTTCGCTACGCCCGCGAAGGGGTCAAGGAGGGCAAGGTGGATGAGGTCGATGCTTTCTTCGCCACCGAATACACGTTGAACGGTGATATCGCGGAGTATCCCAAGCCCATCGTGGCGCTCATCGATGGCATCGCTATGGGCGGCGGTCTCGGCATTTCTGCCCATGGGTCCCACCGCGTGGTTACGGAGAAAACCTTTGCCTCCATGCCAGAGATGAATATTGGCTACGTCACGGACGTAGGCATGGCCTATGCCGCCCAGCGTGCGGTGGGAACGCGAGGGAAGGCCTCGGCCGAGTTTGCAAAGTTCTGGGGGATTACCGGCTACCGCATGTATGCCGCAGACCTTCTGTGGAGCGGGCTGGCCACCCACTATGTGGCGGACGGCGAGGCCTTTGCTAGTGCGGTTATCGAGCATGGACTAGCCACGGCGCTAGCCCAGCACGCCACCGCACCTAGCGGCGAGGCCCCCTTGGCCGAGCTTATCGACGCCATCGAGGACGCCTTTTCCCACAACACCTGGCAAGACATTTCTGCGGCCCTAGAAAAGTACCCAGAACTGAAGCAACAGGTAGAAAAGCTGACCGCGCAGGCGTGCCCGACCTCCATCGTGGCGGCCATGGAGCTATTCCACGCCGAGCAGGAGTGCAGCAGCATCCGCGAGGCCCTAGATATGGAGACCAACCTGGGCGCTTATATGTACCGGCGTGGGGACTTTGCCGAGGGCGTGCGAGCGATCTTGGTGGATAAAACCAATGATGCGGCATTTGAGCCTGCCGCGCTTGCCGACGTCGACGTGGACGCCCTCCGCAGCGCCCTACACCTCCACCCCGCGAAATGATCCATAAGCGGCGCGGGCGCGATCGGCGTTGATCCATGAAGGAGGGGGAACCGCCAAAGTAGCGTCGGTGGCGGCTGGGGTCGGCTCCGGAAGGTGCAGCTGTGGGGCGTCGAGCAGGACGAGGCCCACGCGGGCGTCGGCAAGCGTAGTGCCCGCCAGCGTCCAGATCCCCAAAATGGGCAAAGCTAGGTGCGGTAGCTGGTGCTCGCGCGCCAGCTGAAGCGGAAGGTGCGGGCGCACCAATTCAGGCACGGCCTCGTCGATGCCGAAGCGCGCTAGGTTTCCTGCCAACCGCGCCGCCGTGGTGTCCTTGAGCTGCGGATCTGCCCAAGCCCACGTGAATTCCTCGTCCGAAATGGTCGCGATAAGCACCGCATTGGCCGTCATCTGCCCGCCACGATAGGACACCGTGGCGGTGGCCTTATCCACATCGAGTTCTACCGTGGCATCTGGGAAGCTGCCTTGGAAAAACATTTGGTTTTCGGTGCTTAAGTAAAAAGCATCCTCTAGGACGCGCGCGGCCGCTAAGCCAGGGGTGATGCCGGAAATCTTGTGTACTTCGGGGCTTGCCTGCTCAAAACGCACTGTGGTGCCATCAGAAAAATGCAGGTAGGGCTCTTCCTCGGTGGACTCCATGTCCAGGTAGCGGGCGAGTGCGAGGGTCGGCCCCTTCTCGTCCGCTTCCGCGCTGCTGTGCTGGAGACCCCGCAGCAAGGTCTGGCGAAAGTCCAGGTAAGGGTGGAAATCTACCGCAACAATGGCCACGTGCTCGCCCTGCTGGGCGCGCAGTACCGGCATGGTGCCCACGATGAGGGAGGCATAAGCAACCATTCGGTCAATGTCTGCGGTGGCCGTACTTGACTGCGGAAGGTCAGCAAAGTGCTCGGTCGCAGCGGTAGTCCAGTGCCAGGTGCCTGCGGCGATGACGGCGAGACGCACGCCACGGAAATCAGAAACGTGCCGCGCGGAACTTATCCTCGCCTCCACTAGCTGATCGGTGACAAAGTTGTCTTTATCGTCAGTGGAGGGGCCGAGGAAATTAAATTCCACGTCGGTCGCCTCCCCGATGCGGTCTTGAAATGCGGCATTAACGCCCGCTTGAATGAAGCGGGTGTTTTGCGCGGTGCTCGATATAGGGGCTTTCTTATCCATAACTATTGCCGAGCATACGGATTAAAGCGCCCATTAGGCTAGCTAGTCGATGGCGCGCACGGTGGCAAAGGCTGTGCGAACTATCTCATGCTTTGTGTGAGCGTCCAGTGATTCTTCGGCTTGGGAGCGGCGGTGGATTTCTTTCATGCTCATCGCACTGGCACCCGCACACGCTTGGAGAATGACCGCGATCTCAAAGCGCGACTTATCTGGGACGCGTTGGTGGAAAGCTTCCAAAACTTGGTCAGCTACGATTTGGAATTGTTGGCGCTCTTTCGAGGTATGGCTCAAGTTTTCTAAAGCCTCGCCAATGGTGAAAAGAGAGGTAAAAGAATGTAGCTCTTTGCCCTCGTTTTCGGTGGCATCGAGCGTTACCTGTTCGAGGAATTCAGAAATGGATGAATTAGGAAAGACAGTGGGAACTTCCTTGGAAAACTTGGCAAGCACATCGGTGCTAAAGGACAGTAGCGCATCAGCCACCGAGGAGAAGTAGTTGTGAAAAGTGCGCGGGGAGACCCCGACGGCCGCGGTGATGCCGGAGACCGTAGCGGCTTCGGCGCCGCCGTCGAGGACGAGGCGCGCTGCCGCATCGGCCATGACCTGACGCGTAGCTCGCTTCTTTTCTTCGCGCAGACTAGCCACGGTGTGTCTCGCCTACCTTTTCTCGCTGGGCGCGCAGGAGGTCCTCGCGGTCAGAGTGCAAGGCCTCGCCTTCGATGTCCATGTTTGGCGTGATCTTATCCAACCAGCGCGGGAACCACCAGGCCTTCTTATCCAGCACAAACATGGTGGCTGGGATGATCATCATGCGGACCACGAAGGCATCGATAAGCACGCCCGCAGCCAGGGCAAAGCCCATGGTCTTAATGAATGGCTCGTCCATCAAGATGAAGGCGGCAAAGACGGAAATCATAATGAGGGCCGCGGCCGTGACCACGCGGGCGCCGTGCTTAAAGCCATTCGAGGTGGCGTTGCCGGCCGTCTTGCCATTGACAAAGCCCTCGCGCATGCGGGTGACCAAGAAGACCTGGTAGTCCATAGCCAGGCCGAAGGTCAGGCCGATGAGCATGATGGGCAGGAAGGAAAGCAGCGGCTGTGGGTCGTCGACGATGCCGAACATGCCTTCTTGCCAAATGGCCACGGTGATGCCGAAGGTGGCGGCCATCGAAAGTGCGAATCCAGCAGCAGCGATGAGCGGTACCCAGATGGAGCGGAAGACCAGCATCAAGACGATGAAAGCCAGGCCCAGCACGATGGCTACGTATGGGATAAGCACGTTATTGAGGCGCTCAGAAATGTCATCGAAGATCGGGGTGATACCGGTAATGCCGTAGGAACCGCCGGTCTTTTCAAACTCACCCTGGTAATCGCGCAGGTGGTTGAGGGTCTCGGTGGTCTCTTCGTCGGTCGCGCCGGTGGTGGGCGTAATCATGATCTGCGCAGCATCACCGTTGTCAGTGGTCTGCACGATCTGGGCGTTTTCTACGCCGTCATTGCCATTGATTTCCTGCAGGAGGTCTTGGAAGGCCGGCATGCGGTCCTGCTCGGGAACGTCGGCCACATCAACGAACGCGATCATCGGCGCATTGCGGCCAGGACCAAAGGCGTCTGCCGTGATTTCATAAGCTTCGCGCTGCGGGGTGCCGGGCTTTGCGGTGCCATCGGTAGGCATGGCCAGGCGCAGCTGGGCAAAAGGTACAGCCAGGATGCCTAGCAAGACGACGCCCGCGATAAGGTGCAGCCACGGGTGGGCACGCACGCGGCGTACCCAGCGCAGGCCCATGGTGGGCTTTTCGTCCTCTGGGTCTGGAACCTTGGGGCCAGGCACGCGGCCGGCGAAGATCTTGATGCCCAAAAGTCCCAGCAGGGCGGGAATGAAAGTATTGGCAACCAATACGGCGATGATCACTGTTGCCGCGGCGGCGATGGCCATGGTGCCCAGGAATGGAATGCCGATAATGGTCAGCGCGGCCAAGGCGATGACAACGGTGGTGCCGGCGAAGACAACGGAACCGCCCGCGGTGCCCAGCGCCATGCCCATGGCGTGGGCACGGGTGGCCTTATCCATCTTCTTGAGCTCTTGGGCCAGTTCCTTTGGCGAAAGATCGTTGAGGCCAGAGGAGGTGATGAGCTCGTTGCGGAAGCGGTTGACAATAAACAGCGCGTAATCGATGCCGACGGCCAGGCCAATCATGGAAGCCAACGTTGGGGTCATATCGGAGACGGTATCCGTAAAGACCGTGGATACCTGTACGCCGAGGATGCCGATGCCCACGCCAATGATGGCGGAAATTAGCGGCATGCCAGCGGCCACGAAGGAACCGAAGGTAATCAGCAACACGATTGCGGCGACGATGAGGCCGATAATCTCGGCGCTGCCACCCATCTCTTGGCCCGCGGAGCTAAAGGCGTTGCCCTGGTACTTCACGGTGAGATCGCCCTCGTCGTATTTGTTGAGGACGTCCGTGACCTTGGTCATGTCCTCTTCTGGGATATCCATGACGCTGTCCGCATCGAAGTTGATGGTGACGGTGCCGGTGGACTTATCCTCGCTCAGAGGGGAGAGCTGCTGCAGGTTCTTTTGAATCTGCTCGTCTGGCATGTGCTGGGCCTTCATCTTTTCGCCCATTTGCTTTTCCATGCCGGCTGCAGCCATCACCGGGCTGACCAGTTTGTCCTGGTCCTTGAGTGCGCCAGTGTCTTTGAGCTCGTTAAGGAGGTCATCTACCTTGCCGGCTACCTGTTTATCGGTGAGGGTTTTGCCCTCCGGTGCTTGGATGACCACCGTGCCTTCGGGAGCACTCATAGCATCGGTGTCTTGGCCGAAGCGCTCCATCATCTTGTCTTGGGTGGTGGTGGAGTCCATCTCCGGCATGGAGAAATTAGGGTTCGGGGACTTGGCAAAGCCGGCGGTAAGTCCCGCCATGGCCACCAAGACGATGAGCCAAAAGGCGAGGAATGGCCACACCTTGCGGTAGGACCAGCTACCTAGCCGGTAGAGGAATTTAGACATAAAATGTGCTTTCTTGTGCAGTATGCGTGCAATACTCTGCGCGCGGGTGACAGTGAATATGGAATCCGCGGGGAGAAGTCTGCACCCCGTGCGAAACATTGCATAGTGTACGCAAAATTGCGGAATGTGTGCAAAGATCTGTGCGGTGGACCATAGGAAGCTGCTCGTGAGATATACGGCTTGTGCCCTCGGGCGTATCGGCGATGGCGGTATGGGGCGGTAGACTGACCGGCATGCTCCACGCCGTTAGTTTTGCCCTCTTGGATTCCGTCAATGCGCTACTCATTGGCATCCTCGTGGCCATTGGTATCATCTTGCCCCGCGGCAAGTATCGACGCATTGCTGCATTGGTGGTGGTAGGAGATTGGATTGGCGTTCTCGCCGCGGCGGCCGTGGTGATGTTTGTTTTGCTAGGGGTAAAAGACCAGATCGAGGCCATCTTAAACTCGCCTGTTGCCGGCTGGGTACTTGTCGCAGTCGGCATCGCGGTAGGGTTCGGTGCGTGGCGCTCTCAAGGCCAGCCCAATGCCTTAGTCAATCGGCTGCTAGAGCCGCTGCGCACGCCGTCACCGATTACCGCACTCATCGGCTTCGTAATGGGTGTGGTGCAATCGCTGACCTCGGTGCCGTTTTATTACGGGCTCATGCACTTGGCTACCGAAAATATCGCTCCGGCCGCTCAGTACGGCGGCTTGGTATGGTACGCCAGCCTGGCTTTGTCCCTGCCCACCATCTGTGGTCTTTTTATTGCGGTGGTGCGCGCCCATCCCAAATCGGCCGCCGGCCGTCTTTTTGCCGCGGCGCGCGCCAATAGCACCCAGGTGGCGCTCTTTGGCGGCTACCTCGTGGCGGTCTTCCTCATCCTCATGGGCGTGCTTTCCCTTTAATCAAAGGTGACCTCATCCAGGCTCAACGCCACATCGGATTGGTTGCGAGCGCACTCCACGTACCGGGCAGCATGCGGAATGAAGGCTTGCGATTCCTCTGGGCCGAGCTCGCGGCGCACCTTGGCTGGCACACCTGCGGCAAGGCTCCGTGGCGGGATTTCGGTGCCTTCTAGCACCACGGCGCCGGCAGCAATAAGCGAGCCCGCACCGATAGTGCAGCGCGAGAGCAGCGAAGAGGACATACCCACCAGGGAACCGGCCTCCACATGCGCGGCATGGACCATCGCCATGTGTCCTACCGTGACATCATCTTCTAGTACGCACGGCGTGTCCTCTTCTACGTGGAAGACGCAATTGTCCTGAATATTGCACCTAGCACCAATGCGAATCGCGCCCACGTCGCCGCGCAGCACGCTGCCATAAAAGACGGAGGAATCCGGGCCGATTTCTACATCGCCAATGATGATGGCAGTGGGTGCAATCCACGCACTGCGGTGGATGCGCGGCTTCTTCCCAGCACAAGGCAAAAGCAGCATGTCAGTCCTTTCAAGGAAACTATTCCACCACCACGGCTACGGCGGAGGAAAGCTCGTAGTCGCCGGGGTAGGGGAGGTTGTCTACGAGGGCGTCGGCAAGCGCGGGCGTTATCGGAATGACCCAGCCGCGCCGGGGATCTTTGATGGGCAAGGCATCTTTTTTCGCGGCGGGAAAATGCACCGTCGTGGTGGGGGAGGCCAATGTGGCTGACTCGCGGGCGCGGGCTACCTCGCAGAGCACTTCCGCGCCGGGCTGATTAGTGACCACAATGATAAGCGGGCCGGCGGTGTGGATTTCCAGTTTTTCTACCCGCGCGGTAGGGGCGGTGAAATCGGGGTGAGCTAAGCGCGGGGGCTGCGCGCCGGTAAGTCGGGCGAGGGCGTCTTTTAATCCCATAAGTCCTTAGTCTAACCTGACTTAGGTCATGGGCGGGTGAGTAACGTCACTCTTGACACTGTTACCTGGTGGTTTTGTTTGTGGGGTGGGATTTTTCCGCACTAAGTGGGTAGTTCCGGGGTGTTCAGTAGTCTGATTTTGGTGAGTCCTTATATTCGCACCGTCAAGACCGCCTCAGGAGCGATAGCGGTGCACGTGGTGTTCTCTGAACGCAAAAGTGCGAAAAGAATGAAGCATATCGGCTCAGCGCATTCAGAGTCTGAGCTTGTGCTTTTGCGGGCTGAGGCTCAACGCATCGTCGATGGTGACCAACTCGCAATGGACTTCGGCGAGGTTACACACCCCACCGGCAACAGGCAGTGTTTCCAACCCGCTGCCGGTAGCCGGTCAGCGGGTTGGATACTTGCTGGACTGTATTGATGCGTGTTTCAACGAGTTAGGCCTTGCAGCAGCAAGCGGCGATGATCCGGTGCTTCGTGTTCTGGTGCGTGCCCGGAACATCCATCCCAGCTCAAAGCTGGATTCCATCGAGACTCTTGCCGAGGTTGGCATCACCAGCGCAAGCTACCGCACCATCCAGAGGCGTCTTTCCTCCTTCGCCACCGAATCGTTCGGGGAGATACAAACCCAAGCGTTGGCCCATCATGCAGGTATTGGGCCAAGCGCATTTATCTTGTACGACGTGACCATCTTGTACTTTGAAGCCGATACTCCTGATGAGCTTCGCAAACCCCTATTTTCCAAAGAACGCCGTGTGGAGCCACAAAACCTTGTCGGGCTGCTTACTGATGCCACCGGGTTTCCACTGCATGTGGGTGCGTTTGCTGGCAACTCGACATAAACCCACACGATGCTACTGATGATCACACGGTTCCAAGATGCCTACCAGCTCGACGAGGTTACCGTCGTTGCTGATGCGGGCATGGTTTCAGCGGCGAACAAGCAAGCACTCATCGATGCAGGTCTGCACTACATTTTGTCGGTGAAACCTCCACCGTGCCTGAGGTGATTGAAACCTGGCGGCGGGAAAACCCGGTGAAGACTACGCCCACGGCCAGATCTGGACACAAGACTCGGCTGGGGACAACGGCGCCCATGATTGGCGGCCAGCCCCCGTTGGCGCGGCGAGCCTGGCTGAGGCCGTAACGGATCTCGTGGCTGCCGGTGCTAGCCTGCTGGGCGGGTGCTGCCGCGTGGGGTCCACTGAGATACGCCAGCTGCGCGCTTCCATCCTTCGCGCAACAAGCGGTTCCTCTGGACAATAGCGAAGGAATACCAGGACAACCCCAATGCATGGGGGATACAATATTGCTATGAAAAAGTCTTCTTTCCTCGCAGCATGCGCTGCGTTCCTCGTCGCATCTCTGTCCGTACCCGCCGCCAACGCCGAGTTGACCCAGATTGAGCGGGACCAATTCCGTACCGACCCCGTTGGCGCGATTGCCTGGCAGGCCATCAAGGGCTCTTCCGAGTATGTGCGTGCCGATGGTGACACCATGATGGCCGCGTCCTTCTTCTCCATGACTTCGCCGGGCGACGACATCGGCCTGCCGGCCTTGCAGAACTGCGCCGAGCGGGTCGGCTCCTCTGCTCCGGTGGGTGGCGTGCGCTACGTGGCGGCTGCCCTGTGCGCGACCTTTGACCCGACCACACGCGGCGAGGTGCAGCGCGCGAACCTCATGTACGCGCCGCTGGGTTAAACCGCGCTTTATCGAGCCGCACGGTGGTTGCGTCATGTTGCGTTGAATAGCGCTGCGTCAGGCAGTGCGCAGCGCGTACGATTTGGTGGAATGCTGCAAGGAGGGATGATGCGCAAGCACGTGGTGATCAAGGGAGTCTCGAGCTGCGGTAAGTCCATGGTCGAGGAGTTGCTGGCGCAGCGCACCGGCCTGCCTTTTCGGGATGGGGACGATATGCATCCGGCGGCGAACATCTAGAAGACGGCCTCGGTGCAGGCCCTTGACGACGCCGACCGCAAGCCCTGGCTCGAGTCCTTAGGCCGCTTTCTCGCGGACTAGGACGCCGGTGCCATTGTGGGCTGCTCCGCGCTCAAGCGCTCCTACCGCGACATCATCGATACGATCTTTGTGGGCCTGCACGGCTCTTATGAGCTGCTCAAGGAGCGCATGAGTCAGCGCTCTGGGCACTTCATGCCGGTCGTCCTTCTGGACTCGCAATTCGAGACACTCGAGGAACTGCAGCCGGGGGAAGCGGGCACCGTGCTGGATGTCAGCGAGGCCCCAGAGGAACTTGCCGCCGCGGCGGCCGAATACTTACGGGGTTAGCTGGCGCTTCCCGACTTAGGTCATGTGTGGGTGAGTAACGTTTCTCTTGACACTGCTACCTGGTGGTATTTGGCGGTGGGGTGGGATTGTTCCGCACTAAAATGGCCTAAGTCAGGCGGAATCGGGGCGCGCCAGGCGCGGGGACTGCGCGCCGGTCAGCCGGGCAAGTGCATCTTTTAATCCCATGGGAGCCCAGTCTAGTGAGCTCTCACGGTGATGGTGCGGCAGCGCTCCAGGTCGAAATAGGCACGTTGGCCGGTGGCGGCAACGCGCTCGCGGGCCACGGCCTCATCGTGGGTTACGGCCGTGGCGAGGAAGACGAGTGGACCATCGGGCTGGCGCCATGTGCCGAGATACCGCGCGCCGTGTTCCTTGGCTAAGGCCAAGGCCTTGCTCACCGCGGCTGGGGTAGGCTCCGTCACCCGCAGGAGCGCCTTTCCGGTGGGGTTATAGGCGAACCCGGTGCGGGGTTGCTGGCCGGTTTCGATATCGAAGGTGCCTTCTTCGTCCGCGAGCAATTGCCGGAAAATGCGTTTCATTGGGCCCAGCGTAGTATGGGGCACCATGATTGACGCCAGCAACACCGCACTCGTTATTGAAGGCGGCGGCATGCGCAATTCCTATACGGCCGCCTGTATGGTCAAACTCATCGAAGAGGGCGTGGACTTTGGCTGGGTAGGCGGCGTCTCTGCCGGGGCATCGCACACCGTTAATTACTTGTCGCGCGATGCCCGCCGCGCCGAAGAGTCTTTTACGGACTTTGCTAAAAACCCTAGCTTCGGTGGCGTGGGTTCGCTGGTGCGTGGCACCGGGTATTTCAATGCCGAGTACATCTATGAGCGCGCAGCAGACAGGGATTTGCCCTTTGATTGGCAGTCCTACTGCGAGCATCCGGCCGATATGGTGCTTGCTGCAGCGCGCGCCGATACCGGCGAGTCTGTTTACTGGACTCGCCAGGACATCCACACCCCGGAAGATCTCTTCGTGCGCGTGCGCGCTTCTTCCACGCTGCCACTGATTATGCCGATGCGATTTATCGACGGCGCGCCGTACGTGGACGGTGCTTTGGGCTCTTCCGGTGGCATTACTATTGCGCAAGCAGAAGAGGCCGGATACGAAAGGTTCCTGTTTATTGGTACTAAGCCGCGCGGGTATGTGCGCCCGGAGGTCGCGCGCCCAGCCTTCGTCCGCCGCATCTTCCGCAGGTACCCCGCTATTGCCGACGCCCTTATAGCCCGCCCTGCCCTCTATAACGCAGCCAAAGATCGGCTTTTGGAGTTGGAGCGCCAAGGGAAGGCGCAATTATTTTTCCCGGAAGATATGCAGGTGGCCTCCACCGAACGCAACGTACACAAGCTGCGGGCGAACTATCAGGCAGGGAAAGCCCAGACCTACACGGAGTGGCCACGGTGGAAGGAATTCCTCCTCGATTAGTTCACTATGGGCGTTAGCTGTGAGATGTGCCGCTGCTGGGGGTGGGTGGCCCCGGACGAAAAGGGTCTAAGCAGTAGCGATGCCATTGGTGGTCGTTAAAGAATGTGCCTTTCACGTGGAACTTTGGGGGGAAATGCCTAAAATATTCCAGCGTGTTAGCAATTTTTGATGGAAATATATGGCTGAGCATCTTTTTCATAGTGCTGCTCGGCACGCTATTTGGCATGATCCCCTTCGGTCCGCTGCGCTTTGGCGCGGCAGGCACGCTGTTTGTGGGCTTGGCCTTCGGCTCCTTTATTGACCTAGATAAAGACATCTTAAGCTCCCTGCAAGAGCTGGGCTTGGGACTCTTTATTTATATGCAAGGCCTGTCCGCCGGTGAGCGCTTCTTCAAGGGCTTTTCCAAGCAGATGAAGCACATGCTCACGGCGGCCATTGCGATTGTGGTGGCCGCGGGCGCAGCCATCCTCTTTGGTGGCATGCTGGGGCTGGATACCTTGGCTTCCGTTGGTGTATTTGCCGGCGCCACGACCTCGACGCCGTCGCTGGCAGTTGCCCAGCAACAAACCGGTGAAGAGCTACCCGCCGTGGGCTACTCGCTGGGCTATCCCGTGGGCGTGGCGGTGGCCATTTTGGTCGTGGCATTCCTGCTCAAGCAGAATTGGCCCGCCAAGCACGATAAGGACAATTCTGCCTCCAAGATCTTCCGCTCCCGCACCATTCGCGTTACCAAAGACGTGAACTACGATGATTTGGAAGAACAGTTCAAGGATCACTTTGTTATCGCTACCATTCGCCGCGGTAATAAGGTCCGGGTTGCCGGCGATCGCCCCGATTTGCACAAGGGCGATATCCTGCGCGTTATGGTCACCAAGGCTAAGGCCCGTGAACTGACACAGATGTTGGGCAAGCGCCAGCCGCAAACTCCGTTCGTGGATAAGCGCCTGGTCATCGAAACCGTGGCTATTTCTAACCAAGATATTGCCGGCCGTACCGTTGAGGAGCTCAACCTGTTCTCCCGCTATGGCGGTCGCATCGTGCGCGTGCAGCGCGGCGATGAGGAATTCTTGGCCAATAATGAAACCCACTTGGCTTCCGGCGATACCCTCGAGCTCATTGTGAAGTTTGACCGCTTGGGCGATATCCAGGATTACTTCGGCGACTCCATTAAGTCCTACTCCGAGCTGAACTGGGTGGCCTTGGGCGGTGGCCTGTTCTTGGGGTACCTGCTGGGCCAGGTTGTGGTTCCGATGCCGGGTGGCGCATCCTTCGAGCTGGGCTTCGCGCTCGGCCCGCTGATTACCGGTCTTATCCTCGGTGCGCTGCACCGCACCCGCCGCATTCCATGGCAGGTGCCGGCTTCCATTAATACCGCCTTCCAGCAGTGGGGCCTCGTCATCTTCTTGGCGTCTGTGGGCCTCTCATCCGGCGAGGCGTTCTTGTCCACCGCCTTCTCCTGGATGGGTCTGAAGTGCATGATCCTCGCCGCCATTGTCACCGTGGTGGTTTCGGTCCTATTCGCTGTAGCGAATCGCTTCATGGGGCAGTCCGAAACCCGTACCTCTGGCGGACTCTCTGGCATCTTCGCTCAGCCGGCCGTGGTCAATTACGCCACGGGGCTGAGCTCCGACTCGCGCATCATGACCGGTTATGCGGCCACCATTGTGGTGGGGCAGGTGGTCAAGATTGCCGTTGTCCCTGTGATGTTGATGGTTTAACACGCAACGGAAAAGGCCGCTTCCCTGAACGGGAAGCGGCCCTTTTCTCTGCCGTGTGAAGCTGTGTGGTTTCTAATCCGCCACGAGGGTTTCCATGGTGAGCTCCGGGTGTTCCTTCTCAATGAAGGCGAGCTTCCACTTATCGCCAAAGAGCGCGATGAGCTCGCCATCTTGGCGGGTGAAGATTTCTACGCCGCGCTGACGCCCGAGCTCTGGGGCGGATTCGGCATCGGTGCGGCGAGCCACGGAATAGGGAATAGGCTCGGTGACGGTTTCCACGTTGTATTCGAACTCCATGCGGGCCTGCATCACCTCGAACTGCATGGGGCCCACCGCCGCCATGACCGGGGAGGCATCGCCACGCGCCTCGTTCTTGAGAATCTGGACCACGCCCTCGGCCGCCAGCTGCTCCAAGCCCTTACGGAAGGCCTTGTACTTGCCCAGCGACTTCGCGCGCAGAATGCGGAAGGCCTCCGGCGCGAACTGCGGCATGGGCTTGAATTGCACCTTCTTGCCGGAATAGATGGTGTCACCAGGGGCAAGCGAACCGGCGTTGACCAAGCCTACGATATCGCCCGGATAGGCGGTGTCCACGGTATCGCGCGTGCGACCAAAGACAGTCAGGGCGTACTTGGTGGAAAAGCTGCGGCCGGATTGGGCGTGGTTGACCTGCATGCCGCGCTCGAATTCACCGGAGACCACGCGCATAAAGGCCAGGTTATCGCGGTGCTTTTGGTCCATGCCTGCCTGGACCTTGAAGACGACGCCAGAGAAGTCATCGCTAACCTCGCGAACCTCATCAATGGCGCTGGTGGCAGCCTCAACTGCCTTCGGATCGGAGTCGCGCGAGTGCGGAGCCGGGGCAATGGCGCACAGGGTGTCCAAAATCTGGTGCACACCAAAGTTCAGCATCGCAGAAGCGAAGATGAGTGGGGAGGTCACGCACTGTTCAAAAAGCTCCTGGTCATGCAGGGCACCATCGGCGGCAAGAAGCTCGGCTTCCTCCACTGCGGTCTCCCACACCTCTTCTTCCTTCTCACCGGCGGCATCCGGGTCGAAGTGTTCCTCTGGAGCAATGGTGGAACCGCCAGCGGTGCGGATGAAGTGGATATACTCATCCGCCTCGCCGTCGTCATTGATATGCGCCAGACCGCGGAAATCACCGGCTATGCCCACCGGCCAGTACAGCGGAGTGGGCTGCAGCTGGATTTCGTTGACGATCTCATCGACGAGCTCCAAGGGCTCGCGGCCTACACGGTCCCACTTATTGATCACGGTGACGATGGGCAAGCCGCGGGCCTTGCACACGCGGAAGAGCTTGAGGGTCTGGGGCTCGAGGCCCTTGGCGGCGTCGATAAGCATGACTGCCGCATCCACCGCAGTGAGCACGCGGTAGGTATCTTCCGAAAAGTCCGCGTGGCCTGGGGTATCAACCAGGTTGATCATGTAGGGCTCGCCCTCGTGTCCCTCGGGCGCATACTCGAACTGCAGCGCTGAGGAAGCCACGGAAATACCGCGGTCCTTTTCCATGTCCATCCAGTCAGACACGGTGGACTTGCGGTTGCCTTTGCCGTGGACCGCGCCGGCCTCATTAATAACGTGTGCGTGCAGCGCCAGCGCCTCCGTCAGCGTGGACTTACCAGCATCGGGGTGGGCGATAACGGCAAACGTGCGGCGGCGCGAGGCCTCAGAAACGACAGAACTCATGCGGCATAGTCTAGTGGGTTTGCGCTACCACTCCACATTGAGGCGGCGCCCCAAATCATCAAAGACGCGGCGGGCTACCGATAGCTTCTTCGCAATGGGACGCTGCAGGCCGGGTTTGCGCTTGTCGTTGTAGTATTCGCCGGATTTGAAGTGGATGCCTTCCGTGCCGGTCAGGTAGTAGGCGAGGTTATCGCCGCCGTCTGCAGGCTTGCCAAAGGTTTTGCCGATCAGTCCGGAATACATTTTGGACATCATGCCCGTCGAGGACTTGGAAAAGTCCGTGGCCAGCACGCCCGGGTGGAAAGAGACTGCATTAAGCCCGTGGGCATCGAAATAGCGGGTAAGCAGGATATCCCCCAACTTCGCGTTGCCATAAGCACGCTCGGGGCTAAAGCGCTCCACAGTATCGGGATCGTTCGGGTCAAAGTTGGACATGAGGAAATTGGCCAGCGAAGCGGTCTGGACTACGTTGGCGGAATCTGCGCGCAGCTTCTCGCGCAGCAATGAGGTCAACAGGAAAGGTGCAACCACGTTGACCTGCCAGGTGCGCTCAAATCCATCAGCAGTGGTGGAGGGGCCATCGAAAATGCCGCCAGCATTATTGCCTAGCGCATGGATATGCTCCAGCTCGCTCAACTCTCCAGCCAGGCGGCGCACCTGCCCCAAAGACTCGAAATCGGCAAGGAAGTACTGGCCGCCCACTTCCTGTGCCACCGCGCGAGTCTTTTCCGGGTTGCGGCCAATAATAACCAGGTTGTCTTGCGGGCGGGTGCGGTGCAACTGGCGTGCGGCCGCGGCGCCCAGCCCGCCCGATGCGCCCGTAATCACAATCGTCTTGGCAGTGCTATGTGGCGAAGTCATAGCCCCAATCTTAACTTCGAGGCGGGGGTGGTGCTCGCTAGCAGTTTCCTTGCACCCCAAGCAGGTCTATACTTCCGCTCGTGAAACATCTGTTTTCCATACGGCACTGGGGACCGGCGCGCTTAACCGCAGCCGGCTTTCTTTTGCTCATTTTGCTGGGAACGGTTTTGCTCATGCTGCCGTTCGCCGAGGCCGGCACCGCCCGTGCATCATTTCTGTCTGCCCTTTTTACCGCTACGTCTGCGGTATCGCTCACCGGACTTATCGTGGTGGATACCGGTAGTTTTTGGAGCCCGGCCGGCCAAGTAGTCATCTTGGCACTCATCCAACTGGGTGGCTTGGGCATCATGTCCCTGGCCTCGCTATCCGGCCTGCTTTTTACCGGCCGGATTAGCTTCAAAGCACGCAAGACGGGTGCCTATGAGGGGCGCCCCATTGCTCCTGGCGGAATTCGCAAGACGCTGATTTTTACCTTTGCCTTTACCGCCGTGGCAGAGATCATCATCGCTGTCATCGTGGCTGCGCGGTTGATGATTGGCTATGGTCATTCCTTTCCGCGCGCGGTATGGGAAGGCATCTTTCACGCCATTTCTGCATTCAATAACGCGGGTTTTAGCACCAATAGCGATAACCTGGTGCCCTTTGTTGCAGATGCCTGGATTCTGCTGCCCCTGGCCGCCGCGCTGATTGGTGGCGGCTTGGGATTTCCGGTATGGGCGGAGCTGGTACGCCTCGTGCGCCGCAACCGTTACGTGGTCCACCGCATCTCCATTACCGCGCGCATGACTTTGGTGGCTACGACCATGCTTTTGGTAGCGGGTGCGGTCTTTTTCGCCTGCATGGAATGGACCGGACTGTTGTCGTCCATGTCGCTGGGAGAAAAACTGCTCAACTCTTTCTTTGCCAGTGCATCTCCGCGCACGGCCGGCTTTAATGCCATCGACTACGGGCAGGCTCACCCCATTACCCTGATGGGCACCGATATCTTGATGTTCATCGGTGGTGGCTCGGCCGGTACCGCCGGCGGCATCAAGGTCACCACCGCGTGCGTGCTCCTGGCAGCCATGGCAGCAGAGTTCACCGGGCGCGAAACCACCACCATCGGGCACCGCAGCCTTCCGCGCTCGGTGACCCGCCAGGCCCTGGCCTTGAGCTTTGCCGGAGTCATGGTGGTCACACTCGGCGTGGCGGCCCTGCGCTTTTTCGATCCAGAATTCAGCGGTGACCAAGTTTCTTTCGAAGTGCTCTCCGCATTCGCTACGGTGGGCTTGTCCACCGGAATTACCGCGAGCCTATCTGCACCCTCGCAGATAGTGCTGTGCCTCATTATGTACCTGGGCCGTGTTGGCCCAACCACCTTGGTAGCGGCGCTGGCTGCAAAAACCGTAAGTCGACGTTTTAGCTATCCCGAAGAAAGGCCGTTCCTTGGCTAATATTCTCAAGGCGCTGGGCCGCACCCGCGCCGGCATCGATATTCCACCCGTTGTCGTCATCGGCTTGGGGCGCTTTGGCTCCTCGCTAGCCCATGAGTTGATGGCCAATGGCGTAGAGGTCCTTGGCATTGATTCCAGCGAAAAGCGCGTGCGCGAAGAGGCACCATACCTTACCGAGACCATTGCGGCAGATACCACTGACCCGGAAGCCCTACGCCAGCTGGGCGTGGAAGAGGTCGAGCGCGTCATCGTCGCTATCGGCTCTCACCTAGAAGATTCCATTCTTACCGCATCTAACCTGGTGGAGCTGGGGGTGAAAGATATCTGGGCCAAGGCAGATTCGGAGGCGCATGCGCGCATTTTGAGCCAGATAGGCACCCACCATGTCATCCGTCCGGAGCGCGATACCGGCCGCCGTGTGGCCTACCTTTTGGGCGGGCGTTTCCGTGATTTCGCGGAGATCGCTACCGATTACGGCGTGACCCAGATGGCCGTTCCTAGCTCATTGGTGGGCCGACCGCTCGACCTTTCCGCCATCTGGCGCACCCACCGCGTGCAATTGGTTTCGGTGCGCTGTGCGGAAGGGGAATGGGCCCCGCTTGCCGACGCCACCGAACTTGCCCCCACCGATTTCATCGTCGCCGCCGGCAGTCCCCAGGCCCTAGAGAAATTCTCCCAGTGCTAGCGCGAGTGGTTAACGCGAGTGGATCTGGTTTTGGGCTTTGCTTAGCCCTTCGGTCACGATGAGCCGAGCCGCCTTAGCTGCAGTGGCAATGGCGTCATCAAAGTCCGCGCCGGTATCCACCGGGCCTAATACATAGTCTGGAATCGACGAGCCCTTGGGCGGCCGTGCAATGCCAATTCGTACACGCAAGTAGTCGCGCGTGCCTAAGCGCTCGGTGAGGGACTTTAGCCCGTTGTGCCCGTTTTCATTGCCACCCTGCTTGAGCCGGACCTTATTGGCCGGCAGATCGAGCTCATCGTGGAGGACAATCACATGGTTTGGAGCGATTCCTAATTGCTGCGCTAGCGGTGCCACAGGATCCCCCGACAGGTTCATAAAGGTGCCCGAACGCACGGCAAGTACTTTGTGGCCCTCCCAATTAAGCGAAGCTACCTGCAGATCTAGCCCGCGCACCGGTTCGAGGACATCTCCGCCTGCAGCCAGTAGATCGTCGATGGCCATATAGCCCACATTGTGGCGGGTAGCGGCATACTTCGCGCTGGGGTTGCCCAAGCCCACGATAAGCCAGTCTGCCTCCAGGTCATTCGGATTGAGCCCCGGTTGCGTCTTTTTTCCTGCGCCAAAGATCCGCGCGAAAAAATCTCCTAAATCTGCCACTGCGCTAGCTTCCTCTCTCGGTAGGGTGGGGTGGTATGAGTCAGGTTATTAGCTCCCTTTCCCGTAGCGTAATTCCCGCGCCCATGGCCGGCGGTCCCACCACCCCGGAACTAGTGCACGCAGCCTATGCGGCTGGGTCTTTCGGCACCCTAGGTTTGGGCTCTGCCAGCATCGACTCTGCTCGCACACAGATAGAACAGTGCGCCGGAATTCCGTTCGGGGTGAACCTCTTTTGCCCTCAAGATCCACTTACCGAGCCGTACTTGGCAGCTGCACGCGAGCTGGCTCAAGCAGAAAACCAGCCGCTACCCGAGCCCGACTACTCCTTTGACTATGCAGAAAAGCTGGAGCTAGCCCTGCGCGGCGGCGCCCGGGTGGTGTGGTCCATGTTTGGAACCTTTAACGCTGATCACGTAGAGCAAATTCATGCCGCAGGAGCAGAGGCATGGACCACCGTTACCACCCCTACGGAGGCAATTGCGGCCGCACGTGGCGGCGTCGACGTGCTCTGCGTCCAAGGGCCCGCCGCCGGTGGTCACCGCGGCACGTGGGATATAACCGTGACTCCTGATTCCAGGCAGTTGGAAGAGCTAGTATCCGACGTGCATGCCGCTGTGCCTGAACTTCCCCTTATCGCAGCAGGTGGCATGCGCACCGCGGCTGATGTAGCCAACGCTATGTCCTGGAGTGGAGTTGCCGCCTGCTCTTGCGGGTCCGCCTTTTTGCTCGCCGCAGAGGCCGGCACGAGCGACTATAACCGGCAGCTTCTTCGCCGTGGTGGAAAGACCGTGTCCACACGTGCTTTCTCAGGCCGCTTCGCCCGCGGCTTGGAGACCGAGTACACCCGGAGACACCCTGACTTGCCCCCGGTCTACCCACTTTTGAATCCGGTGCTAAAGAAACGCCGTGCGCAGCACGATGATGCCGTGGCCTACTGCCTCGTAGGTGAAGAGGTAGCCAAAATTAACGGGGGTACTGTGGCCGACATCCTTAACCGACTATGCCAAAACCCACACTAGTAGGCGCTAATATTTATGTTTGTAGATTCAATGCCACCCCCGTGACAGAAAAGGAATGAATTACGTGACCGCGAACGCACATGTTGGCCATGATGATTGGAACGAGCGCCTTGAGCTGGCGCAGCAGATGATTCCACTCATCCACCAGCTGCACCGCAACAATAACGTTGTCACCACCATCTTCGGCCGCCCGCTGGTGGGGCAGACCGATATCGACATCATCAAGTCTCACCGTTACGGTCGCCGCATTGCGCAGCGCCACCTGTCCACGGCGGAGACCTTGCCAATCCTGGTGGAATTGGCAGACATGAACCTAGGCGCCGCTAGCGTGGATCTGGGCCGCTTGGTTCTGGGCTGGGAGGAGTCCAACGAGGAAAACCTCCGCATGTACCTGGAAGGCGAGCTGTGCGAGATCGTCGGTGCTGGCGTGGATCTGGAAACCACCGACGTCGTGCTCTACGGATTCGGCCGTATCGGCCGCCTGCTGGCCCGCCTGCTCGTCGCCCGCGAGGCAGCTTATGGTGGAGTCCGCCTGCGTGGCATCGTCCTGCGCAAGAAGGGCGATGGGGACATCCTCAAGCGTGCCTCCTTGCTGCGTCGCGATTCCGTCCATGGCGCTTTCAACGGCACCATCTCCGTGGATGAGGAAAATGAGGTCATCTGGGCCAATGGCACCAAGATCCAGATGATCTACGCTAACGATCCTTCCGAGATTGACTACACCTCTTATGGCATCAACAACGCCATCTTGGTGGATAACACCGGCGCGTGGCGCGATCGCGAGGGCCTGTCTCAGCACCTCAAGGCCAAGGGCATCTCTCGCGTGCTTTTGACCGCACCGGGCAAGGGCGATATTAAGAACATCGTCTACGGCATCAATAACGAAAAGATCACCGATGAGGATCAGATCCTCTCCGCCGCATCCTGCACCACCAACGGCATCACCCCGGTACTCAAGGTCATCAACGACCGCTACGGCGTAACCCACGGTCACGTGGAAACGGCGCACTCGTTTACCAATGACCAGAACCTCATCGATAACTACCACAAGGGTGATCGCCGTGGCCGCGCCGCGGGCCTGAACATGGTGCTCACCGCTACCGGTGCTGCTAAGGCTGTGTCTAAGGCCCTGCCGGAATTTGAGGGTAAGCTCACCGGCAACGCCATCCGCGTTCCTACCCCGGACGTGTCCATGGCCGTGCTTAACCTTGAGCTGGAAAAGGAAGTAGAGCGCGATGAGGTCAACGACTTCCTCCGCAACGTTTCCCTGCACTCCGACCTGCGCCAGCAGATTTCCTACATTGCCTCTCCAGAGGTCGTTTCCTCTGACTTCATCGGCAATACCCACGCCGGCATCGTCGACGGCGTTGCTACCATCGCCTCCGGCAAGCACCTCGTGCTTTATGTGTGGTACGACAACGAGTATGGCTACTCCAACCAGGTAGTACGCATCGTAGAAGAACTGGCGGGTACCCGCCCGGTTGTTCTGCCGAAGCGCGTATCTCCTGCTGAGCTTTAAGGCTCAGTGGTCTAAAGCCCGCGGTTATCCGCGGGCTTAAGTCGTTTTCCAGGGCTTAGGGCTAAACGTTTGTGATTCAGCGTGTTGGTGGGGTTAGATTTGGTCTTCTTGGATGCTGATTGAATGGTTGGGGCACCCCAGCCGGTGTAGCTGGGGCCCGACCCCGGAAAGTAGACACGTCGGGGGTTAGCTATGCTGCTTGGGGCACTTCATCTTTACTTGCTGACGCTGATGCTCTCGACGGCATTCAGCTTTATGCCCTCTCGGATGCAATCGAGTCGTATCGTGATGCGGTCATCGCCCAGGAGAATGCTGCCTTTACACCCTCGCGGGGCGAAGACTAATGGCCAAAAGTTCTGGTTCGCGTGGGCAGCGGGTGGGCTATATCCGGGTTTCCACAGTGGAGCAGAATAATCAGCGCCAGAAAGAACTACTCAATGCTTCCGGCAGGATTGACCGGTTCTTTGAGGATAAGATTTCCGGCCGCACCAAGACTGCCCGCCCAGGACTGAGGGAGTGTATGGCGTATGTGCGCGACGGTGACGAGCTTGTCGTGTCGTCGATTGACCGCCTCGCCCGCTCGCTGACAGATCTGCGCGGGATTGTTGATGAACTTACCGGCAAAGGTGTGACTGTTACCTTCCTGCATGAGAATCTTATCTTTGCGAAAGGCACCACGGATCCGCGCGCGGATTTAATGCTCGGCATTTTAGGTTCGTTTGCGGAGTTTGAGCGGGCCATTATCCGTGAACGCCAGGCGGAAGGTATTGCGTTGGCGAAAAAGGCCGGCAAGTACAAAGGCCGCAAACCCGCCCTCACACCCGACCAAGTAGCGGAGATTAAGCGACGCACACTGGCGGGGGAGTCAAAGGCAGCATTAGCGCGGGAATTTGGAGTTACCCGTCCTACGGTGTATCGGGCGTTGAAAAACGCCTAGAGCGGTGCAGCCGTATCGGTAAATCTGCGCACCTGTCAGTCCCGCCATACGGCAGAAAATACGCTAAAACACCCTCTTGGCACATGCCCGATATGTAGGGAAGTTATTCCGCACAGATTGTTCTCCTGTTATGAAACCCTCGCAATACAGATCGGCCACTCATCCAGTTTGTATTTCATATCACGCATATGAGCATTCCCTTCGTTAATTAGAGAAGGTACTTTTAGGATAAGTGCTTTTCTACAAGTGGGAGACTCTATCGTGCGGAAATACTGGACCAAAAACGCACTAGGCAAGACAATGGCTGCTCTACTTCTAATGGCTAATTTGTCTCAACCAGCTGCCAATGCATCTACCTCTGCCCCTACAGAAGATTTCGGGGTAATCCCAGGAACAGTGGAAAGCTATGACTCTACAGCGGAGGAAATCTTGACAGAAGCTGCCGCTTCGAAGAACCTCGACACTTCTGTCGACTCGGAATTATCTTTCTTTGGAAATAAAGGCCCTTACACTATCGTGTCGCAGTGGACGGATAAAAATGGAAAGCTGGTTTACCTTCGGGAAAAGGCTCGGGCGAAAAACCAGAACAAACACGGTCTATCCATTCGTGCTTCACAAGCTTCAACAAAATATGCGCCAAAAATTAAGCGCTCCGGCGACCGCTATGAATATCGCCTGCCCATGGATCATATTTCCTGCTCAGGTTGGGGACCTTTTAAGAAGTGCCGGAAAGTTGAAACCACAGACATATTAACGGTGGTTGGCTTCAACAAGATAAGGGACGGCAAACCTTACGGAGTTGTAACCACCCACTGCCTTGGCTACCAAGGCCGTTGCCCGCAATGGATTATCAATTCACCGCAGATTAAATAGCAAATGTACAAAACGATGCCTCAATCGTGGGCCACGGAGCTCGCTGGGAAAGACATTTCCGGGAAAGATATGTCCAACTATGACCTGACGGATATCAATCTCGAAGGAAGCATATGCAAAGGATGCTCGTTTCGCGGCTCCATGGTGGCATGGGCTAACTTGAAATCGGCGGATTTCACCGACGCAGATTTTACGAACGCAATTCTTAGCGAGTCAGACCTTCGTGGAGCGACATTAACGCGCGCGAATTTTACGAACGCATATCTGGTACCTGTTACCGCCAGTCCAAGGCAATTCTCTGAATGTACAGGTTGGGATGCAAGTAATGCGATACTTTATAGCCCCTGATTGCGCCTACGCGAATTCCGTTCAAGCCCTACGGTGTATCGGGCGTTGAAAACGCATAGCTACCGCGATGGGGCGGGTGAATATACGCCCCACAGTACATGCCGTATGGCAGGACATATGTGTAGGCATATGGCACAACTACGTTTTAACAGAACGGACACGTATGTGTGAAGTGTTCCAGGTTTTGTTCCGCTTGAGTAGATGGGAAAATCTGGAACATGCCAAGGAAATTTGACCAGGATGCAAAGGACCGTGTGGTCCGTCTCGTGGAAGATCGCATCTTGGCGGAAAACATGTCGATGCAAGCCGCGTGCCAGGAAGTAGCTCCAAAGCTGGGGTCTCGTGGCACACAGCTCGTCAATGGACTTAAGCCTGCCCGGCGTTCGGGAAACATCCCAGAGTCTGTGCCTGAAGATTTGGTCGCCGAAAACGCGAGGCTACGCCGTGAAGATCAAGAGCTACGCGAGAGCAATGAACTTCTGAAGGCTGCCTCAGCTTTTTTCGCGTCGGAACCAGGTCCAAAACGTCGGAAATGATCCGGTTCATCGATGAATACCGGAGTAGTTTTTCTGTCGAGTTCATCTGTAAGACGTTGAAGAATAACCGCGCTGGTGGGCTTATCACCTCGCGTGGGTATCGCCAGTCCAAGGCCCGTGGACTAAGTGCTCGTCGCCTTCGCGATGCTGCGCTGGTCGAACGCATTAGTGCTATTCATCGGGATAATTACGGCGTCTACGGTGTACGGAAAATGTGGCATGCTCTTCGCCGTGAAGGAATTGATATCGGTCGTGAACAAACCGCCCGTTTAATGCGCCTGGCCGGTGTTTCTGGCAAAGGCAAAGGCGGATCACCTATCACAACCCGAAAAGCTTAACGTGCCTGATCTGCGCCCGGACTTGGTCGAGCGTGAATTCAAAGCCCCCGGCCCGAACAAGCTGTGGGTGGCTGACATTTGCGTATGTGCGCACGAAGAAAGGCTTTGTGTATGCCGCGTTTGTCACCGACGTTTATTCTCGACGGATCGTTGGGTGGGCGTTATCAGACTCCATGCGCTCCGAAGCGTTGCCGCTGCAAGCTCTCAACCAGGCAATCGTGTGTGCTGAGGAAACAACAGGTCTCATTCACCATTCGGATCACGGGTCGCAGTATGTCAGCGTGGTCTACAACGAGCGACTTACCCAGCATGGCATTGCAGCTTCCACCGGAACTGTTGGTGACTCCTATGACAATGCTCTTGCTGAAAACGTTAACGGCTCCTACAAGAACGAGCTGATCCATACCCGCAGGTGGGATGATGTTGTCGAGGTCGAAATCGCGACGCTCAAATGGGTGTCATGGTGGAACGAGACTAGGCTCCACCAAAGCTTGGGATACCGAACCCCGGTCGAGGTGGAAACCGAATTTTGGAAGCAGAACCCGCCACAAGCAATAATAGAAATCAAGGCAAATGCCTAGGAACAAAACTCGGGGCACTTCATTCATTTATTTATCCTTTCTTGCCCCAAAGGCTAAATCCACCTTTGTGAGGTGTTCTGTGTGCGCCTTTTTCAACTAGCTGCATTCTTCCAGTCTCCTGATGGTGGTGCCAGGTCAACCCGTTAGCAGAGCGATACTCTTGCGAGGCTTAGTTAGCCGGCCGCAGCGCTTTAGTTTTAAGCAGCCGGATCACCATCCACGTACCAGCCGTGGCGAAGATTCCTATCAGCACCGTCGCAAGAATATAGCGGGCAGGAGAATCCGCGTTCATGGGCCATGCGGGGAAGGCGATCAACCACAGCGGGGTTCTAGCGAGGACGTCTCCGCCCAAGGTCACGGAGACGATAGTGCAGACGATGCACAGTGCCAGGCCACTCATGATGCCCAGACGAATCACGATGAGAAGAGAGAATACCGAAATAACATATCCCACCCCAATGGCTAGGGGCAGTTGGACGGCCGTCGCCGAAGCTGAGCTGCCAGAAGCACTAAGTGCGAGCGAAGCGCCCACGCATACTGTGGATACTATCCCGAAAAGCCACCAGAGGAGCGCGCTGGAACAATGGCGGGATTCAATGTGGCTGAGTGGCCATACCGGCGCGAGTAATGGCCACACCACAACCGGTAACACACCCGCTCCTACAGGGAGAAGCAGAAAAATAAAGAAGCCCTGGACATAAGTCGGAGGGTAGAAAAGGGCAAGAAATAGCAGTGCCAAGGCACTTAACGCCAAGCAGGCGATAACCGCTGGGCTGCACGCCGCTCGGTGGAGACCAACCAGCGCGCCTACCAAGCGGGGGCGGGCGGTGGCACGCGGTGCTGTGGCCGGGCGCCACGTGGCAGTGGTGCCGCTGGAGACAGCGGTCGTCTGGCCGCGGCGAGGTAAAGCGAGACGGCGCAGGCGGCGCGGAGTGACGATGGCCGCATAGACGCCCACTGCTGCGAGAAGTAGCGTCAGAGCGAGGGCCGGCAGCGGACTTTCTTGCAGGAGTGGATCGCCTGGATCCAAGGGCACGGAATTTTGATGAATGTGCAGTGAATGAAGCATTAGCCGCATGGGCCAAGCTGGTGGAAAAGCCCACCACGTAAGGCCTTCGACGACCTTGGAGGTCACGCTTGAAACCTGCCAGATAACGCTGAGTATTAGTGTCGCGCCAAGGCCATAGCGCCGCGAGCAGGCAGAAGCAAGACCAGCAATGCCAATAGCACCGAGGGCGGAATACAGCCCGGCGAGTGCCACAAGGTGGTGCTGTTCGCGGCCTTGTGCGAACACTACTGCCCAGGACACCCCAAAGTTGAGGAGATGGAACGCGCCCAGGCTGGCGAGCACTACAACTAAGCGGGCAATGTGTTCGTAACGAGTAGTGAGGCGGCGCCACAAGGTGCCGCCGCCACGGGCAAGAACCTCACGGCGCTCTGTAACCGCGGCAAATACCGCAACGAGCGGCGCGTACATGCCGGTGACAAACATAGATTGCCAGCCGAGAACACCGGTAGCATCCTTAGCCGGGGAAGCGATAGCAGAAAAGACTATGGTCATTAGCGCAAGCGGTAAGGCGAGAAGAGGTAGCCACTGCACAGCGCTGCCACGGCTGCGCAGCAACTCTGCCGAAAGGTAGCGCTTAAACATCAGACTCACCACCCAGGGAGGTGAGGCGGAAGAACTCGGACTCCAATTGGCCGCTGGGGGCAAGCTCCTGCAAGGACCCGGAATAGCGAATGGTGCCCTGAGACAAAATGGTGATGTCGTCGGCCAAATGAAGGACCTCGCCAAGCTGATGAGAGCTGACCACAACAGTGTGGCCGGCTGCTGCCAAGTCTCGCAGCAAAGTACGCAGCTCCACTATGCCCTGTGGATCAAGACCATTTTGAGGTTCATCCAGCAGCAAAATTTCCGGATCCCCTAATAAAGCCTGCGCCAATGCCAAGCGGGCCTTCATACCGGTGGAAAAGGATTTGGCTTTCTTAGAACCGACCTCGGCGAGCCCCGCAATGGCTAAAACACGCTCTACCTCAGACTCCGGCAGACCTAGCAAGCGGGTATGTACGCGCAGGTTGGCAGCGGCGGAAAGATGCCCGTAGAAGGCGGGCCCGTTCACGGATGCCCCCACGTGGTCGAGTACTTCACGTGACCAAGGAGCACCAGCCACGCGTACTATTCCGGAATCTGCCGGCAGCAGGCCAAGGAAGATGGAAAAGAGAGTTGATTTTCCGGCCCCGTTGCGTCCAAGCAAGGCGTGGACTCGGCCAGGGGCAATACGAAAATCCACATCTCGCAGTACCGCGTGGGAGCCAAAGGATTTGCTGACGCGTTCAAAGGAGATCTCAAAACTCATACCGCCTAGTCTCGCGGCAGAGCGCCGCAATAACCTCCGCCTAGGCTATGGACCTTCGAGCGAGGTTCTCCTACCACGGTAGGAGGCTTAGGCGATGCCAGCCTTTTGCGCCAAGAGCACTAGAGCTACGCGGTCGCGTGCAGCCAGTTTGGAAAGCAGAGAGGAAACATGTGTCTTGACAGTCGTATCCGCGATGACCATTTCACGGGCAATTTCCCCGTTGGTGGCCCCGCGGGCGATGAGCGAAAGGACCTCCATTTCGCGCCGGGTCACCAGGCTGAGCCCTTGGCGCTCCTGCGCGCTCAACTGGCCGCGGGTAAGGGCGGTGCGATAGGCCTCCAAAACTGGTCCGGTGACCTGAGAGGCCAGCACCGATTCGCCCTTGGCGACGTCCCGGACTGCTCCCACTAGCACCTCCGGATCTGCATCTTTGAGAAGGAACCCATGCGCGCCAGCGGCGATAGATTGAGCCACCAATTCTTCTTCATTAAACGTGGTGAGCATGATGATTCGGCATTCGGGGACGCGGGAAAGGATCGCTTGGGCCGCAGCGATGCCGTCCATACCGGGCATTCGGATATCCAAGATGGCTACGTCAGTGCGGTGGCTCAACGCTGCGGTTACGGCCTCTGAGCCGGTATTTGCGGTGGCCACGACCTCAATATCATCTTGAGCGTTAAGGATGGTAGACAATGCGGCAACTAGCATCGCTTGGTCATCGGCGAGTAGGACTCGAATCTTAGACACGGCTTTCCTTCTACAAGGGTAGTTCGGCATGCAGGATGAACTTTGTTGCATCACCCGAGCACTCTAGTCTTCCACCCAGCGCGTGGGCGCGCTCTTCGACGCCGATGAGGCCAACTCCGCTGCCAGTAACTTCGCTGGGAGTCGGGGAGGGATTGGTAGAGGTTAGGGTGATCCGGGCGGCGTCGGCAAGCGCGAGCTCTACCTCTACCTGCGTGCCGGGGCCTTGGTGACGCAGTGCATTGGTCAAGGCTTCAGAAATGATGCGTACCAAGGCCAATTGCGTCAGTGCAGGCGTCTCATAGGTCTCCGGTAAGTCCGCTGCAATTTCTAAGCCCGCCGCGCGGAACCCATCGATAATGCCCTCGATGTGCTCAAGCTGCTCTGTCGGCTTGAGAGCGGAAGGACCGGTGCTCCGCAGTGCCGTGACGATGCCGCGAACCTCTTCCAATGCAGAATCCGCGCCATCACGGATAGCGGCCAGAGCATCCTGGGCAGCCTCACTATTTACACGCCCGGCAATGATCCCGGCATTCGCCTGAACCTTGATCAAAGTTAGGGAATGCGCGAGTACATCGTGCAATTCCCTAGCAATGAGCAGGCGCTCTTCTTCTTGGGCTTGGTGGAAACGCTCCTGGTCTAGCCGCTCGCGCTGGCGCGCCAAGTCAAAGTAGCGTGCGGCGATGAAGTAGGTGCTGCCCAAAACCGCCCAATGCACCACCACCATGGCCAGATAACGGCGGTCTATCTGGTAGTGCAGCAGGAATGACTCCGGATCAATGCGCCACATGACGGGCGAGATGAAGGAGCCAAGAATCGTCAGCGCCAGCACCGTGCGGGGAATAATGCGGCGCTCCACGTAGCGGGAGGTCGCATACACCGCCATGGGGGCAGTCAGGGCCCAAGGGGTAAGCCCTAGATTGGTGGGCAGCTGGCTCATCCAAGCCACGGCCCATGCCGCGAGCAGCACAATAAAGCCCGTGGCGCTGAGCACGGGACGGCTCCGCCAGATCCACATAAATGGCAGGAATAGCAACGATAGTCCCGCCTGAATAATCTCAATTATGTTGGGATTCTTCGCGGCAGAAATCACATAAAACAGCGCAATGAGCACCGCCACCGCGGTGAGGATTTTATCCCCTAAGCGCGCTTGCGCGACGGTGTCAGTGCTCATAAAGGAAGATAGTAATACAGCCCTTGCTGCTACTTCTTCTTATCCTTCTTCTTGCCCTTCTTGGACGTCTTCTTTGCCGTCTTCTGCTCGGACTTACGCTCCAGCTTGGCAGCGACGTCCGGCACGTAGCGGAACTCTTCGCGGGCGGGGCGCTCATAGGTTTCGCCATCGGAATCTGGGCGCTGCGGGATCTCCGGCATCTCGCGCTCGATCTTCTCGTATGGAATGGTGCTCAGCAGGTGCGAGATGACGTTGATACGCGAGCGCTTCTTGTCTTCAGATTCCACGGTGTACCACGGTGCGGTTGGGGTATCGGTGTGGATGAACATCGCATCCTTGGCACGGGAGTAGTCCTCCCAGCGGGTAATGGACTGCAGATCCATAGGGGAGAGCTTCCAACGGCGCAGCGGATCGTTGCGGCGGGATTCAAAGCGCTTGATCTGCTCCTCATCGGAGACAGAGAACCAGTACTTGCGCAGCATGATGCCGTCTTCTACCAGCATCTGCTCAAAGGTGGGTGCTTGGTGCAGGAAGCGGACGTATTCCTGATCGGTGCAAAAGCCCATGACGCGCTCGACACCGGCGCGGTTGTACCAGGAGCGGTCAAAGATGACGATTTCGCCCTTGGTGGGCAGCTTTTCCACGTAGCGCTGGAAGTACCACTGGCCCTGTTCGCGAGAGTTCGGTGCGGGCAGCGCCTCGATGCGGCAGGTTCGCGGATTGAGGTACTGGGTGATGCGCTTAATCGCGGAGCCCTTGCCGGCGGCGTCGCGGCCTTCCATGATGATGACTACGCGGGCGCCGGTTTCAACGACCCACTGCTGCATGTCCACGAGCTCTGCTTGGAGGCGCTCGAGCTCCTTCTCGTAGGCCTTCTTGTTGAGTTTCTTAGGGGCTTTACTGCTTTTTGTGCTCATTAATACAGCTTAACCGGCGCAAGCGGCTGGGATGAAAACGCTACCGCCCACTTTGGAGTGAGAACCTGGGCACAGCTTAGGAACAAGTACAGCCGGGGCCGCAGCCGGGCTCTCCATAGCGGGTGGTATTAGAAATATGCCCCAAGCCTTCGACGGCGATGGTGACGTTTTGGCCATCCTCGATAAATTGCTGCGGGGTGCGGGCAAAACCCACGCCTTCTGGCGTGCCGGTAACGATGACGTCGCCCGGATTGAGTGGATAGAGCTGCGAGCAGAACTCAATGAGCTCAGCTACGGAAAAGATGAGGTCATCGGTATTATCGCGCTGCCTCTCTTCACCGTCTACGGTAGTGGTGAGCACAGCTCCGGACCCCGGTGACCACTCATCCGCGGTGGTAAGCCAAGGGCCGAAGCCGGCGGTGCGATAAAAGGATTTACCGGCATGGAACTGGCTAGTCTGGCGTTGGAAGTCACGCAGCGTGTAGTCAGTCATGATGGCGTAGCCCGCCACATAATTTAGCGCCTCGTCGCGGCAGACGCGGTGGGCGCGCTCGCCGATGATGACCGCCAACTCACCTTCATAATCCAGCTTCTGTGTGCCATATTCGGGAATGAAGACATCATCATAGGGGCCGGTGAGGGCGTCGGCGAACTTGATGAACAAGGTGGGATGTTCGGGGAATTCGCGTCCCATCTCGCGGATGTGCTTGGCGTAATTGAGCCCCACGCAGATGACCTTGCCGGGAGCTGGCACGACGGCTTCCAAATCAGCGTGGTCAAAGACCACGGGCTCGCCGGAAAGCTGGGCGGCCTTGCGCCAATCTTCGCTGCGCAGCAGCTGGCCCACGTCCTCATAATCCAACTCAACTCCCACGTTATCGCCGTCGATGCGGATAGCGGAAGTTCCAAAGCCAGTGCGTAGGGTAGCCAATTTCATGGCGACTATCCTACGCGCAAGATTTCCTCGACCGCGTCGGCGCAAAGGATGGGGATTTCTGCCTTTTCTTGCTTTGCCCAAGGCTTGAGCACAAACGAAGCAGGGTCCATGCGCCCCGGTGGGCGCCCGATTCCTACCGAAAGGCGCTGATAGTCTTTGGTGCCCAGGGACTTTGTGGTTGAACGCAACCCATTGTGGCCATGGTCGCCGCCGCCTTGGCGGAGCTTAATGGTGCCGAAATCGAGCTCTAGCTCATCGTGAACAACGATGATGTCGGCGGCGGAGAGATGAAAGTATTGGGCCAAAGCTTTGATCGGCCCGCCGGAAAGGTTCATAAAGGACCGTGGCTTTGCGCAGATAATCTTGCGGCCGCCAGCTATGCCCTCGGCGACTTCGGTGTTGGTCTTTTTGTGTACAGAAAAACCGCTCATGAGCTCTCCTGCGAGTTCATCTGCCACATCGAAGCCGATATTGTGTCGAGTGCCTGCGTACTTGGGGCCGGGGTTGCCAAGGCCTACTACGAGAAGTGGAGTCACGCGCTCAATTGTCTCATAGGCAGAGAGAAAACGGCAAGGCCGCCGCGAGAAGCGAATCTCACGGCGGCCTATGCGTGTGAAGGGGAGGGGATTACTCCTCGTCAGAGTCAGCGGACTCCTCGGAATCCTCTGCGGACTCGGCGCCAGCGTCAGCGCCGCCTTCCTCAGCAGCCTCGGCTGCTTCCTCGAGCTCTTCATCAACCTCAGGCAGGGAGATGGAGACGATAACGGTGTCTTCCTCTGCCACCAGGGTGGTGTCTTCCGGCATGGTGACGTCGCCCGCGGTGATAACTGCGCCGTCCTCGAGGCCCTCGATGGAAACCTCGATCTCCTCCGGAATGTTCAGTACGTCTGCCTCAACCAGCAGTACGTCAGCATCCTGGATGTGCATGGTGCCTGCAGCTGGCTCGCCGGTCAGGGTAACCGGAACCTCAACCTCAACCTTCTCGCCGCGCTTAATAGCCAGCAGGTCAACGTGGTCGATGTCGAAAGTCAGGACGTTCTGGTCAACGTGCTTAACCATGGTCAGGTACTGCTCGCCGTCAATCTCCAGCTCCAGAACGGCGTTAACACCGTTGTTGCGGACGAGGGACTGGATGTCCAGCAGCGGAACTGCGAAGTGGACCGGCTCCTGGTGGGAACCGTAGATGACGCCTGGAACCTTCCACTCGCGACGCAGGCGGCGTGCGACACCCTTGCCAAATTCGGTACGTGCTTCAGCCTTAATTACTGGGCGCTGTGCCATGCTTCATTCTCCTTAGTTAAAGTAGTGCGGCGCGGCCAACGCGATAAAAACGACGAAAGCCTGCCGATGGACGTCTTGGACGAGTCATCGCAGGCGTATATAAAAAGCAACATGCTCTAACTTCAATCGCGTCGATAACGGCTTCCTCATCCTGAGGTCGCCCTCGCCGAGACTGAGTTAGATTAGCACGTGCACCAGAAGCAAATCAAAAGCCGCCGAGGGAAATCTCGGCGGCCATACGCTTTAGGCGCGATCGAAGAGGGTGGTTACGGAACCATTCTCAAAGATTTCGTGGATGGTCTGTGCCAACAGCGGTGCAATGGACAGCACCGTGAGGTTGGACCAGCCCTCGGTGGACTGCGGGAGGGTATCGGTGGTGATAACTTCCTCCGCGCCACACTCGGACAGGCGCTCGCGGGCTGGATCGGAAAAGACGCCGTGGGTGCAGGCGATGATGACCTTCTTCGCACCGGCGTCCTTCAGAACGCGCACGGCGCCGGCGATGGTGCCACCGGTGTCAATCATGTCGTCGAGAAGCACGCAGTCCTTGCCCTCTACATCGCCGACCACACGGTTGGACACCGTCTTATTGGCCTCAGTGTTGGAGCGGGTCTTGTGCACGAAGGCCAGCGGGGCATCGCCCAAGTCGTGGGCCCACTTTTCTGCCACCTTCACGCGGCCAGCATCCGGGGAAACCACGGTGATGTTATCGGTGGCGTACTTGGACTTGATGTAATCGGTCAGGATGGGCTGAGCGTGCATGTGATCGACCGGGCCATCGAAGAAGCCCTGGATCTGATCGGTATGCAGGTCCACGGACACGATGCGGTCCGCGCCGGCAGCCTGCAGAAGGTCTGCCACCAGGCGGGCAGAAATAGGCTCGCGGCCCAGGTGCTTCTTATCCTGGCGTGCATATGGGTAGAAGGGCAGGATGGCGGTGATGCGCTTAGCGGAGCCGCGCTTCAAAGCATCGATCATGATGAGCTGCTCTACCAGCCACTTATTGAGCGGCTGGGTGTGAGACTGCATTACGAAGCAGTCGGCGCCACGCACGGACTCTTCAAAGCGAATGAAGATTTCGCCGTTGGCGAAGTCGCGGGCGGTCGTAGGAACCAGATCAGTCTTGAGCTCCTTAGCCACAGCCTCTGCCAACTCTGGGTGTGCACGCCCAGAGAAGAGCTTCATGTTCTTGCTGCTACCAGTTACCTTGCCAGTCATGGGAGAATATGCCCCTTACTTTTCGTTGTCCTGCGCACGGGCTGCGGCATCAGCCGCGGGCGTACCCGGACGCTTCTTTTGAACCCAGCCCTCGATGTTGCGCTGTTTGCCACCGGAGACTGCGAGTGCTCCCGCAGGAACATCGTCTTTAATTACTGTACCCGCACCGGAGTATGCGCCATCACCGACATTGACCGGAGCGATAAACATTGTGTCAGAACCGGTGCGCACGTGGCTGCCGATGGTGGTGTGATGCTTGTTTACGCCGTCGTAGTTTACAAAGACGGAAGAAGCGCCGATATTGGACTGCTCGCCCACGGTGGCATCGCCGATATAGGTCAGGTGTGGAACCTTGGAGCCGCGGCCAATCTGGGCGTTCTTTGCCTCTACGAAGCCGCCGAGCTTTCCGTCCTCGCCCACCACGGTCTTCGGGCGGATATAGGTAAACGGGCCGACCTTAGCGTTGGTGCCGATGACAGAATCGCTGCCATGGGTGCGCACGACGGAAGCGCCTTCGCCCACCTGCATATTGGTCAGGGTGGTGTCGGGGCCGATTTCGGCGTTATCGGCGATGCTGGTAGCGCCCCACAGCTGCGTGCCTGGGTGAATAATGACATCGGAGCCCACGGTGACGTTGACACCAATCCAGGTGGTTTCCGGATCCACGATGGTGGCGCCACCGCGCATCGCTTTTTCTACCATGCGGCGGTTGAGCTCACGGCCGGCAGCGGCAAGCTGCACGCGGTCATTGACGCCCGCGAGCTCGGCCGGATCTGCTGCTACGTGCGCGCCGACGCCGTGCCCAGCGGTACGGGCGATCTCCAGCACATCGGTGATATATAGCTCGCCTTGGGCGTTATTGGAGTCGAGCTTCTGGAGGGCGTCGGCAAGCACGCGCCCATCAAAGGCGAAAACGCCGGAATTGACCTCATTGACCTGGCGCTGTTCTTCGGTGGCATCTTTTTGCTCCACGATGGCAGACACGCTGCCGTCCTCAGCGCGAATGATGCGGCCGTAACCGGTCGGGTCATCGAGGCGCATCGAGAGCACAGTGACCGCGTTACCCTGCTCGGTGTGGGTGGTGCGCAGGCCTTCGATGGTCTCTGGGGTAAGCAGCGGGACATCGCCGTTGGTGACAATGACGGTGCCCTCGAAGTCCGGAATCGGCTCCAAGCCGCAGGCCACGGCATGACCGGTGCCCAGCTGCTCTTCCTGCACCGCCTGCAGTACCTCGCAGTCCAGCTCCTGGGCGATGGCATCCACGGCGGGGGAGACCTGATCGCGCTGGTGGCCCACCACCGTCACGATGCGCTCCGGGTTGATCCCGGCCGCAGCATGCAGAGCGTGGCCGAGCAAAGTGCGACCGCCAATCTCATGCAAGGTCTTCTGCTTAGTGGACTTCATGCGGGTGCCGGCGCCAGCCGCAAGGACGACGACAGCACACGAGGTTGTTGCTACCACGGGTTATTGAACTCCTGGGGTCGAGTCTGATTCTTATCCGGACTACATCCTATAGCCCAAGTGCGATTTATGTGTGAGAAACCTCTTTCAGGCCGCGGGCGCGCCACACACCGAGGAAACCAATGAGGGCAAGGAAGAGCAGCGCCGCCTCAGGTCCGGCCAGTGCCACCACGGAGGAAATGCCACCGACGATAAGCAAGATAACGCCCATCATCGTATTGGCCGCACCCACATACTGGGTGCGCTTGTCGCCGCCGGCCATATCCACCACGTAGGTCTTACGCGCCACGCGAATAGCCGTGTGCGCCAGGTTCACGGCGAAGAAGCCAATCGGCATGACCCAGGCATTGACCGCATCCGGTGCCCAGTGCGAGCTGGCGACCAAAAGCACCAGCACGACGGAAGCCACGGCCGCGCCCACGGCCATGGTGTTCTTAGAGGACTTATCCGAATACACGCCGGAGATGCGCCCGCCCACCAGGGAGGCTAGGCCGGAAGCTAGCACGAATCCGTAGAGCCCAGAAAGGTTGCTGCTGAGCAGCACAATAAAAGAGGTCGATAGCGCCGAAACGAGCAGCAGCGCGCGGACGATGACGAAGTTACGAAATTGGCCGTCGCTGGTAAAAAGCTGCCAGGTATCTTGCCACCAGCGCTTATCGATGCCCCCTTCGGCTTCCTCTGGCACCGGCTCATCCACGTGCGAAAAGACCCACGCGGCAATGGCCCACGTGGCCGCACCAACGGCGAGGACCGTGCCCATCATGGGAATGCTGAGCTCGCCGAGAAAGTAAAGGATAATGCCGGTCAGCAAAGTGGCACCGCCACCGAGGGCTGCCGCGCTACCGGTCACTCGGCCGCGTGCGCCCTTAGAAATCGTGCGCGCTTGCACGTCCTTGCCCGCAATCGAGCACAGCGCGCGGAAGAGGGACAGCGCCGCCAAGGCCACCAGCACCACCACGCCCAATACCGCCCCGCGGGTAAAAATGCCGCGAGCGCGATGACCGCGGCGGATACCGCTTGTCCCAGCGAACCGATAATCCACAGGCGCTTGCGGGCCCTATAGGTAGTCACCCACGGGGTCAGCGCCGCCTGCGGGAGCATCGAACCGGACTCGCGGATAGGGGTGAGCAGACCGGTAAAGAAGGCAGGCACTCCGGCCGCACTAAAGAGCGCAGGCAGCACCGTCTTGGCAGCAACAATCTGATCGCCCAAATTTTGCAGACCATTGGACCAGATGAAATACCGGGCGTTGGATTTAGACATGAGAAATGCGATCTTTCAGAGAAACGAGTTGGTTAAATAAGAGCCATGCTGACACGCCGGAGAGTAAAAGACGGCCGCAGTCACGCCGAAATTCTACCCGCGCGGCAGGAGGCCTAAGAATCATGCACGATGTCGATCCCCTCATCAATTCGCTCTACCAAGCCTTCGATCTTCTCGGCGTAGTTTTGAACGGCATCATTGGCGGCACCCTTGCCCGCCGCCGCGAATTCGACATCGTGGGCTTCGTGTTCCTCGCCCTCTTTTCTGGGCTGGCCGGTGGCATGATCCGTGACATGCTCATCGGGGATGGAGCAGCGGCAGCGATCTCAGACCCGTGGTACCTCGGCCTGGCTTGCGGCGGTGCTCTCATAGCGTTTCTTATCGATCTCAAGGGCAAGGCGTGGGAGCTATTCCGCGAACACGGCGATGCCATCATTCTCGGCGTGTGGTCCACCACCGGCTGCGTTAAAGCGCTCACCCACGGCATGCCACTTATTCCCTGTGTCTTTCTGGGCGTGCTGACAGCAGTGGGCGGGGGAATGGTCCGCGATATTGCCTCCGGGGAAATCCCTTCCATCTTTGGCGGCAGCCCCCTGTATGCCGTGCCCTCTATCCTCACCGGCATCGTCATGGTTACCTTTGCCGGTTACGGACAGTTTGCACTCGGCATGGTGGTCGCGCCGATCGTCGGCAGTGGCATGGCCATCGTGTCCTATTGGCGCGGCTGGGTCCTGCCCCGCGCCGGTGTAGCCCCCGTCAACTACACGGCCGTCCAAGTGGCGGCTATTGCGAAGAAAGCCGAGCTCAAAGGCTTTCGCCGCGGCAGGAAGAAAAACTAAAAAGCTTCCCCACCAGGACTCGAACCTAGAATGACGGTACCAAAAACCGTAGTGTTGCCGATTACACCATGGGGAAACACAGCAAAAGCTGTAGGCATAGCGTACCTGACGCCCCCGGGTAAATCACAAATTGCGGGGCAAAGGATAGGGTAGAAGGTATGGCTCGACAAAGGATGACCGGCCGGGAACGCCGCGAACAACTCATTTCCATCGGACGCGCCGCATTCGCGGAACTAGGCTTTGAAGGAACCAGCGTCGAAGAGATCGCGGCACGCGCCGGGGTATCCAAACCCGTAGTCTATGAGCACTTCGGGGGCAAGGAAGGCCTCTACGCGGTGGTCGTTGACCGCGAGATGCTGGCCCTGGAAAAGGTCATTACTGATTCCTTGGAGACCGGCAGCTGGCGCGAGCGCATCGAGCAGGCCGTCATGGCCATTTTGACCTATGTTGAGGAAGAAACTGATGGCTTTCTCATCCTGGTGCGCGATGCCAAGCCCGGTGACGAGCGCAGCTTCTCCACGCTGTTGAATTCCGCGGTGGGCCAGGTTTCCTATATCCTGCGAGAAGCGTTCGAGCACCGCGGTATTGACCCGGATTTGGCGGATATTTACGGCCAAGCGCTGGTGGGAATGGTATCGACCACCGCGCAATGGTGGCTGGATGAGCGCAACCCGGACAAAGAAGTCGTCGCCACGCATATTGTCAATCTATGCTGGAATGGTTTGTCCGGTATGGAAGTAAAGCCCAAGCTAGGAGGCAAATAAATGGCGACCCCAATGCTGGCCGGCCTGCTCAAGGTAGCGGCCTCAGATCCCAAGCTCAAGGGCATGATTTCTCATGTGGGCGACGACCTCCACATCACAGGCTTGGATCAGTCCCGGCCGTGGGCCTTGGGCACCTTGGCTCATCATGCCCCAGTGCTCGTGGTAACCGCTACGAGCCGCGAGGCTGAGGACCTTACGGCGGAGCTTACGGCGATGCTGGGGGAGAAGGTGGCCATGTTCCCCTCCTGGGAGACCCTGCCGCACGAGCGCCTGAGCCCCGGCGTAGACATCATCGGCCGCCGCGCTGAAGTTCTGCACAATCTCGATAGCCTGCAGGTCATCGTCACCGCCGCCCGCGGCCTGTCCCAGCCCATCCTGCAGGAGGTGGAGGGCCGCGCTCCCGTCCACCTCGAAGAAGATCATGAATATGACTTTGATGAGGTAGTCCGCGAGCTCGGGTTCCGCGCCTATAAGCACGTAGACATGGTGGCTAAGCGCGGCGAGTATGCTACGCGCGGCGGCATCATCGATATTTTCCCCACCACGCTGGATTATCCGGTCCGCGTGGAGTTTTGGGGCGATGAGATTACCGATATCCGCCAATTCTCCGTGGCTGACCAGCGCACCATTCCGGAAATCGAGGTGGGCCGCGTAGACATTTTCCCGGCCCGCGAGCTGCCTATTACGGACGCCATTGCCAAGCGTGCGGCCGATCTCGCCGTTAAGCACCCCGGCAATCCCGCCTTGGTGGAGCTGCTGACCAAGGTAAGCGAGCACATCCCGGCCGAAGGCATGGAGGCGCTCCTGCCCGCGCTTTCCGACGCCCCCATGATCACCCTCCCCGAATTCCTGCGCCCCACCACCCACGTGGTGATGGTCGGCCCGGAAAAGATTCGCCGCCGCGTGGCAGATCTAGAAAAGACCGATGCGGAATTCCTCGCTGCCGGTTGGGAGGCCGCGGCCATGGGTGCCGATGGCCCGCTGGCTACCGAAGGGCTCGATACCGAGGCATCCAGCTATCGCTCCTATGAGTCGCTCGAGGTCTCCATCAGCGAGTCCAGCCTGCCTTTGTGGACTTTCTCCCCACCGGGAATGCTCGCCGCCCCGGAAGAGGAGACCCTCCCGCTCGAATTCGAGCCAGGGCCCACCCCGCGCGGCAATATCGAAGAAATCGATGCCATGATGGCCCAACTCCTCGCGCACACCAATGCCGGCGGCCGGGCAGCCTTCATCGCGCCGGCGCAAGGTGCCATCAAGCGTATGGTGGATCGCTTTGCAGAAAAAGGCATCCGCACCAAGGTGGCCACCCCTGGCTGGGAGCCCACCGCCGGTGAAGTCACCCTCTACCAAGCACTAAGCCACGCCGGCCTGGTATTTCCCAAGGTGAAAAAGCCCAAGGATGCCGAGGCCCTCCCACTGGTCGTTGTAACCGAGACGGATCTGACCGGTAACCGCGTAGGCGATATCGCCGAAGCGAAGCGCCGGCCCGCCAAACGCCGCAATAAGGTTGACCCGCTTGCCCTCAAGCAGGGCGATTTTGTGGTGCACGAGACCCACGGTATCGGCAAGTTCCTCAAGATGGCCGAGCGCACCATCCAGTCCGGCGATGAAACCAGCCGCCGCGAATACATCGTGCTCGAGTACGCGCCCTCCAAGCGTGGTCAGCCCGCCGATCAGCTCTGGGTTCCCATGGACTCGCTGGATCTGCTCAGCAAGTACACCGGTGGCGAATCGCCCCACCTGTCCAAGATGGGCGGTTCCGACTGGAAGAACACCAAGAAGAAGGCGCGCGCCGCCGTACGCGAAATCGCCGGCGAGCTGGTCGAGCTCTACGCCAAGCGCCAGGCCGCGCCGGGGCACCAGTTCTCCCCGGATAATCCGTGGCAGGCGGAGATGGAGGATAATTTCCCCTTCGTCGAAACCGAAGACCAGATGCTGGCTATTGACGCCGTCAAGCACGATATGGAGTCCACGGTGCCGATGGACCGCGTCGTCGTCGGCGATGTGGGCTATGGCAAGACCGAGGTGGCCATCCGTGCCGCCTTCAAGGCCGTGCAAGACGGCATGCAGGTGGCCGTCCTCGTGCCCACCACGCTGCTGGCGCAGCAGCATTTTGATACCTTCAGCGAGCGTATGACCGGCTTCCCCGTCAAGATTGAGGTGCTTTCGCGCTTTACCTCAAAGAAGGAAGCGAAGGACATCTTCAAGGGCCTGGCCGATGGCAGCGTCGATATCGTCGTCGGCACCCACCGCCTCCTCCAGACCGGTGTGCACTGGAAGAACCTCGGCCTCATCGTCGTGGACGAGGAGCAGCGCTTCGGCGTGGAGCACAAGGAACACATCAAGGCGCTCAAGGCCAGCGTGGATGTGCTCACCATGTCCGCGACACCTATCCCGCGCACCTTGGAGATGTCCATGGCTGGCATCCGCGAGATGTCGACCATCCTGACCCCGCCGGAAGACCGCCACCCGGTGCTAACCTATGTCGGCGCTTACGAGGACAAGCAGGTAGCCGCGGCCATCCGCCGCGAGCTGCTGCGCGATGGTCAGACCTTTTTCATCCACAACAAAGTCTCTGATATCGAAAAGAAGGCCCGCGAGCTGCGAGACCTGGTACCGGAGGCCCGCGTCGTCGTCGCGCATGGCCAGATGAACGAGGAGGTGCTCGAGCAGACCGTCCAGGGTTTCTGGGATCGCGAGTATGACGTTTTGGTATGTACCACTATCGTGGAAACCGGCCTGGATATCGCTAATGCGAATACCCTCATTGTGGAAAACGCCCACCATATGGGCCTGTCCCAGCTGCACCAGCTGCGCGGGCGCGTGGGCCGCTCCCGCGAGCGCGGCTATGCCTACTTCCTGTACCCCAAGGGGGCCACGCTCACGGAAACTTCCTATGACCGCCTGGCCACTATCGCTCAGAACAATGACCTTGGTGCCGGCATGGCCGTAGCCATGAAGGACTTGGAGATGCGCGGTGCCGGCAACGTCCTTGGCGCCCAACAGTCCGGCCACATTGCCGGTGTGGGCTTCGATCTCTACGTGCGCCTCGTGGGCGAGGCGGTCGAGACCTTTAAATCGCTCGCCCGCGGCGAGGCCCCCACCGTTACCGATGAGGGCCCGAAGGAAATCCGCATCGATCTCCCTGTGGATGCGCATATTCCGGAAGGCTATATCGATTCCGAGCGCCTGCGCCTGGAGGTCTATCGCAAGCTTGCGGCCTCGCAGAATGACGATGATCTCAAGGCCGTTATCGAGGAAATGGAAGACCGCTTTGGCCCGCTGCCGCAGGAGGTTCTGCGCCTGCTTTCCGTTGCCCGCCTGCGCCACCAGGCGCGCCGCGCCGGCATCTCCGATATCACCGTTCAGGGCACCCGCGTCAAGTTCCACCCCGTGGAGCTGCCGGATTCCAAGCAGGTGCGTCTCAAGCGCCTATATCCGGGCTCCAGCTTCCGTGCGGCGGCGAAGGCAATCAACGTGCCGTTCCCCAAGGCAGGGCGCAATGTCACCTCCCCGAAGCTGCGCGATACCGAGCTCATTCAGTGGGCGGCGGACTTCCTAAGCGCGCTTTTCGACGTCGACCCCATCAACGTCAGCGGCGCCCAGCCCACCTCGAACGTGGTCAGCGTAGGGGAGTAGCTAGAGGGTGAGCCAGCCGGTGCTCAAGCCCCAAATGGCGGTGGCGGCACCGGCCAAGACAATGGCCACCACGCACCACTCAAAGGTGTTGAAGATGCGTTCCTTCTTCCACAAACGGGTGCCGACATACGGAATAAGTCCCGGTACCACGGCCAATGCGCCGAGTAGGACGTAGACGAGGTCGGCCGCATAAATTAGCCACAGGGAGTAGATAAACGCGAGCAAAGAAATGACCAAGTGCTTGCGGTTATCCTTGCGGCCTACCTCTGGTCCAGAAAGATCGAACTTGATACCCGCCTGCGGGTGAGACAGCCCCTTGCCCCGCAGCGTCAAGAGCAATAGGTACAAGGAAGAAAAGATATAGGGCAGCAAGTACATGATGGTTGCCAGCTGCACCATGGCGTTATAAGACGCCTCGTTGAGGTAGAAGACGATGATGAATAGCTGGATGGCCATCGTGGAAATCAGCTGCGCTACCCACGGCGCACCCGCCACATTGATGGTTCCGATGCGGCGGGGAATGAGGCCGTCGATGGCCATCATCACGATGGGCTCGGCGCACAACATCTGCCAGGACACATAGGCTCCCAAAACCGACAAGCACAGTCCAATAGACACCAGCGCGCCGCCCCAGGGGCCGATGACCTCGGTGAGTACGGAGGCCATGGAATTATCTGGCAATGCGGCTAGTTCTTCTTTGCTCATCACGCCAAAGCTCAAGGTAGACACGGAAACCAGCAGTGCCAGCACGGAGAAGAAGCCGATGACGGTCGCGCGGCCGACGTCGGTGCGCTTAGAAGCCTGCTTGGAATAAACGGATGCGCCCTCCACGCCAATGAAGACCCACACGGTAAAGAGCATGATTCCCTGGACCTGCTCAAAGACGCTGGCCTCTGAAGCGCGTCCCCAGAAATCCAAGGTGAATTTATCCCAGCTGAACCCGAGGAAAGCAATGAGCACCACAAAGGCCAGGATGGGCACAATCTTGGCAATTGTGGTGATGAGGTTCATGAACGCGGCCTGCTTGATGCCGCGCGCAAGAACCGCAAAAATGCCCCAGGATAGGAGGGAGACGGCGATGGCGGAGGTCCAGTAGTGGTCGGCGTCGAAAAGCGGCAGGTAATGGCCCAAGGTATTGAAAAAGAGGGTGGCATAACCCACCTGCGCCATAACGGAGCCCAGCCAGTAGCCCCAGCCGGAGGTAAAACCAATAAAATCGCCGAGGCCGGCCCGCACGTAGGAATAAACGCCAGAATCAAGGTGCGGCTTTCGGCGGGCCAGAATTTGAAAAACAAACGCCACGGAGAGCATGCCGATGCCCGCTACCAGCCAGCCAATGAGCATCGCGCCTGGGCCGGCAACGGAGGCAATGTTTTGGGGCAGCGAGAAAATGCCCGCGCCCACGGTGGAACCGATAATCAGCGCGACGAGGGTCCACAGCGTCACGGAGTGGGAACTATTCTGGCTGGAGGTCATTGGCCTAAAATACCTTGAATAGCCCCATAATGGGAACTCGGGCTAGACTTTGTGCACATGACTGTGCTGTTGCTCGATGAACGCTGGCCCACCATGATCCCCATGCAGGCATACGGGAAGCTGCGTGGCCCCGTCCACTTCACGGGTGAGGTACCCGTGTCCGTACGGTGGAATTTTTCCGATCTGCTGGTAGGCGAGGACGCCACCGGCACCTTGGTAAGCACCGACGAACACGATCCGGACACTCGCGCCCGCCTCGCTAGCGGCGAGTCCGTCATTCGCGCCGAATCCCTTGCAGATCCCATCATGCAGGCGCGCCAGACCATGGCCACGGCGCGGCGCATCGGGGAGTGGGAGCGCGAGCAAACCCATACTTCCCTCTTGCCGTACCTCGAGGAGGAGTCCGCCGAATTCGCCGCGGCCGTGCGCAGCCGCGAACCGGAAAGCGAGATGCTTAAGGAATTGGGGGATATCTTCCTCCAAGTACTTTTCCATGCGGAAATCTCCACCTTTTCGCTTGACGACGTCGCCCAGAGCTTCCTCACCAAAATGCGCGCCCGCGCCCCATACCTATTTGATGGCACCACGGAGATTGTCGACGTTGACACGCAAGAGAGGCTGTGGCGCGAAGGCAAGGGAATGTAGGATGGCTTCTCATGAAGAGGCTGCTGCAGATATTCGGGGGCTGCGGGGTGGCCGTAGCCGTGATCATCGCGTTGGTGGCATGGCTGTTGACGGGGCACGGCACTTCCCAAGAGCCCGTACCGGAGAACATTCCGCCCGTTGAAGGCAAAGAGGTCGCGCACATTGACGTCAATGCCCCCGGCCGCACCGCGGATAAGCTTACCTACTGGGCCTCTGACCTAGCTGAGCAGACGGGCATCCCGCCGGCTGCCCTGCGCGCTTATGGCAACGCCGAACTCATCGCTCAGCAAAAATGGCCGAATTGTCATCTGCGCTGGAATACCCTTGCCGGGCTGGGCTACGTGGAGACCCGCCATGGCACCTACAACGGCAATTGGTTTAAGCCCTCCAAGCTTGACGACGCCGGCTACCCCCAACCACCCATCAACGGCATCGCCCTCGATGGCCTGAACAATACGGCGCACACCCCAGATACCGATAATGGCGACATCGATGGGGACTCCGAATATGACCGCGCCGTCGGCCCGATGCAGTTTATCCCGACCACGTGGGAATCGGTGGGCGCTGATGCCAACGGCGATGGCAAGGCAGATCCCAATCAAATTGACGACGCCGCAGTTGGCGCCGCCGGACTTTTATGTTTTGGTGATAGAGATCTCTCTAACCCAGAACAGTGGGAGGAAGCAATCCTAAATTACAATCAGTCCAGCGAGTATTTGCATAAAGTTGCACACGCCGCCAACGCCTACTCGGTTCCGCAAAGTGCAAAGTAGTGTCACACAGTAAAGTTTTCTGCAACAATTGACAACGTAGCTGGGCCGGCTGGTCCAGAGCGAACTTTTTTATGAGGAGTGAAAAACAGCATGGCTGACATCATCCACACTTTCGCCCGCGAAATTCTTGATTCCCGTGGTAACCCAACCGTCGAGGCCGAGGTCTTCCTTGATGACGGCGCCCGCGGTGTTGCCGGCGTTCCTTCCGGTGCTTCTACCGGTGTGCACGAGGCTCACGAGCTGCGCGACGGTGGCGAGCGCTACCAGGGTAAGGGTGTTCTGAAGGCTGTTGAGAACATCAACGAGAAGATTGCCGACGAAATTGCTGGCTTCGAAGCCGACGACCAGCGCCTCATTGACCAGGCACTGATTAAGCTGGACGGTACCGATAACAAGTCTGAGCTCGGCGCTAACGCTATCTTGGGCGTTTCCATCGCCGCAGCCAAGGCCGCTGCAGAGTCCGCTGCACTGCCTCTGTACCGCTACATCGGCGGCCCGAATGCACACGTACTGCCGGTGCCAATGATGAACATCCTCAACGGCGGCGCACACGCTGACTCCGGCGTGGACGTCCAGGAATTCATGATCGCTCCGATTGGTGCGGAGTCCTTCGCCGAGGCTCTGCGTATGGGCGCCGAGGTCTACCACGCACTGAAGGCAGTGCTAAAGGACAAGGGCCTGTCCACCGGTCTGGGCGACGAGGGCGGCTTCGCTCCTTCCGTTGACTCCACCAAGGCTGCTCTTGACGTCATCGTGGACGCCATCAAGAAGGCCGGCTTCGAGCCCGGCAAGGACGTAGCCCTGGCACTCGACGTTGCTTCCTCCGAGTTCTTCAAGGACGGCAAGTATCACTTCGAGGGTGGCGAGCACACCGCTGAAGAGATGTCCAAGGTCTACGAGGACCTCATCGACCAGTACCCGATCGTCTCCATCGAGGATCCACTGCAGGAAGACGACTGGGATGGCTACACCGCCCTGACCGCCGCGATTGGCGAAAAGGTGCAGATCGTCGGCGATGACTTCTTCGTCACCAACCCTGCTCGTCTGCAGGAGGGTATTGAAAAGAAGGCTGCCAACGCCCTGCTGGTTAAGGTCAACCAGATCGGTACCCTGACCGAGACCTTCGACGCAGTCGAGCTGGCTCACCGCAACGGCTACCGCACCATGATGTCCCACCGCTCCGGTGAGACCGAGGACACCACCATTGCAGACCTGGCTGTTGCTCTAAACTGTGGCCAGATCAAGACCGGTGCACCGGCTCGTTCCGAGCGAGTAGCTAAGTACAACCAGCTGCTGCGTATCGAGCAGGAGCTTGGCGACGGCGCAGTTTACGCCGGCCGCTCCGCTTTCCCGCGCTTTAAGGCTTAACCGCCTCCCTTCGTAGCGCCCTTGCATTGCCGCGGGGGCGCTTTCGCATGTCTAGGTATTGTTGCCAGGTTTGCTTCCAATTCACGGTTCGCGGCGCCAAAGGTCCTTGAGCACGGTCAATTTCGAAGGTGCCGTCCGAAAAGAGCCAGGCAACATCCCCAGTGATGGGATCCATGATGTAGCGTGCCCTTCCATCGGTCTTCACGTTGTGGTGGTGTTGACAGAGAGTGACAAGATTATCGACGCTCGTCGGTCCGCCGTCGGCATACTCCACACGATGATCAAGCTGGCAGTAATGCGCCGGCATGGAACACCCCGGCCAACGGCACGTGGCATCGCGACCGTGGACCCATGTCCTGATTTGCTCGGTGGGGACGTAGGAGGAAGTTTCTTCTGGGCACAACTCGCGAGTCATCGAGTAATTGCTTAAATGCTCCGTAAGAACGCACCATCCCGCCGAAGGTATGTATACCCGAGAAGCATCGTCACCCGCTGCATAGGTGTTTATAACTACTTTTGTCTGGGTGCGATTAAAAATCAGCGCTTCCAAAGCCTCTGGCTTGGTGATGTTCTTCTTTCGCGCTGCTTTATCGATGTGTCGTGAAATAGCACTGGCGGTAGCCTTATCCGTCTTCAGGGTGATGGTGGCTTGGCCTTTGGAATAAGAAATGGAAACGGATCGCTCGATTTCCTTCTCAATTTCTGGCTTGAGAATTCCGTCGATGTAGTCGCGCAAGAATCTACGGATTTCAGATTCCGTGGGTACATGCTGGGCAGGTTCCTTTGGGGTGAGGAAGTCTGCAAGGGCGGCATCGATTAGTTGGATGCCCTCGGCGTCGTCGCCAAGCGGGGCAAGCTCGGCATCAATGACGTGCAGCCGCGGGAGGTCAAGAATCCAATGTTCGGTCTGTACCGCCGTGGTTAACGGCAACTCACGCATGCGCAGGTGAGAGCGCAGTGCGGATAAGACGCGCCAGTAGCTCAAGCCCACCCGCTTAGCTAAAGCAGTGGTAGTGCATTCGACATCGTTTTCTAATCGCGGAAGCACGGATTGGTATAGCTGCCAGGATTGAATGCGTTGGAGCATGCCCAAAACGCAAACCGTATCGTCGAGGTTATTGGTAGAAAAATAGGCGTTCTTTGGTGGTGCGTCGCTGGCTGTCACGGAAAGTTCCCCCTCTGGAATAAATCGCACACCCAATCGAATTTCTGCCCCTAGTATAAGCCGCCTTTCCGGCGTGCGCAAGGGGTAAAACGAAAAAATGTGCGAAATTCCGGGGGTTAGTAACTGAAAACGTTGTCAGCTACTGCTTCGAGTTCCTTATCGTCATATTTGTCACCGCAGGTGGCGAGGGAACCCACGCCAGCCATGTACATGGTAAAAAGCTTGTCTAGGACGGGAGAAGCCGCTGAAATTTCAAGCTTTTCGTAGACGGGAGCGTATTTCCTATCGAACTCCTCAAGGCTAGGGACGAGTTCTTCAAATGCGCTGTCGCCATGGGTTAGCAAATACTTGGCGTCGTCCAGGGTTTGCTCATTCTCGCAGGCAACAAATCCAGCCTTCTTCAGCGTCGTGGCATTGACCTCGTAGCTTGTAGGGCCGTCTTCCTCTTCGGAAGCCCCAGCGCCGAACACATCTAGGTAGAAGTCCGGGATCGTGCCGTATTCCTTTATGTGGTAAATGAAGCCGCTTTTGGTATTGAGGTCGTGCTTTCTGCTTGTGGTGGTGGGGGTTTCGCTGCTGGTAGGGCTTTCGCTAGTGGGGGATTCCGCTTTGGTGGCTGCTTCTTCTTTGTGGTCGGTCGAGCTGCACCCGGTAAGTAGGGTGCCTACGGCGGCTAGGAGGAGGAGACGCTTGAGGGGCATAGCTATTCCTTAAGTAGGGAATCTGGTTCGAAGCTCTAGCTGGAATGGATGGACTCAGCGACTTTTTCCAGTTCTTCATCGCTGAATTCATCGCCGCAAGCCATCACGGCACCGAGTGAGGTCATCGCTGCAGCCATGATCTTGTCATTGTCTGGTGCGTCATCGGGGATGTTCAGTGCCTCAAAAACATCACTGTATTTATCATCAGAGCCGCTGACTGATGACATAACAGCTTCCCCAAATTTGTCGGTGTTTCCTCGGAAATATTCCTTTGAAATGTCGAGCAACTCGTCATTCTTGCAGGTAGCTTCGCCGGCCTTCTTCACGGAATCTGCGTTGGTTTCAAAGGTCTCGGGCTGATCGTCGCCCTCGAGCTGGTCAGCATCGTGGTTGATGTAATCATCCGGCAGGGTTTTGTACTCCTTGAGATAGTCGGCCATGCCGTCTTTGGTGTTCAGGTCGTAGCCGTCACCGTAGACGGGGTATTCGCCGTCTTGGGCGGAAGGGCTGCAGCTGGCAAGGAATAGGGTTGCGGTGAGAACGGGGAGGAGGCGCTTGAGGGACATGAAACTTCCTTCCTGGGAGGGAGAATTTCTTTTAGTGTATCCAAATTGCGCGTGCCACGTCCCTGTTACAGGAGTGACGGCGCTAGGATTAGAGGCCTATGGCACGCGAAAAGAAGAGGCAGCGAAACCGGAGCCGCACTAGGGTTCCGGTGGCGTCGCGTGCTGCGGATATCCGCAAAGCTCAGCGTGCACAACTGAAGCAGAAACAGAAGCCGGACCGGATGAGTATTGCCGGAGTAGGCGTAATCGTAGCTATCGTGCTCGTGGTTTTGTTTGCTATCGCTATTCCGCTGCGCAATTACTACCACGGCCGGTCCGAAATTGCCCGCCTCAATGAGTCAATCGCCGCCAAGCAGGATGAGAAGGCTGCTTTGCTGGAAAAGATTGATAGATATAAGTCTGATGAGTACATCAAGCAGGAGGCGCGGCGCCGATTCGGGGTCGTCGATGAGGGCGAGACCGCCTATCGCATCATTGACCCGCAGATAAAGCCGGATGACCAGCTCACTACAGATGGTCAGAAGGAAGAAGATTCCCGCGAATGGTACGAGGTTTTGTGGGACTCCGTGGCTGAGCCCCCTGAGGAGGAAGCTCCATCCGAGCAGGTAAATCATCTTCCGATTGAGCCTGCGCCGGAAGAGAATCCAGATGTGCGATAATTGTCCGCATGACCGTCACTGATGCAGATATCGCTGTAGTAACTGAGCAATTGGGCCGTACCCCGCGCGGGGTCCTTGAGGTTTCTTATCGCACGCCGGATGGGCAGCCCTCGGTAATTAAGACGGCGCCCAAGCTTGCCGACGGCACCCCATTCCCCACCCTCTATTACCTCACCGACCCACGGCTTACTGCCGAAGCCTCACGCTTGGAGGTTGCCCACGTTATGAAGTGGATGGAGGCCCGCTTGGGTGAGGACGAGGAATTGGCTGCCGACTATCAGCGCGCCCACGAATACTTCTTGGCCAAGCGCAATGACATCGAAGACCTTGGCACCGATTTCTCCGGTGGCGGCATGCCCGATCGGGTCAAGTGTCTGCATGTGCTCATCGCATACGCGCTTGCTGAAGGTCCACAGCATTTCCGTTTGGGAACTGAAGCGGTTGCCATGGCTGCTGACCACGGCAAGCTTCGAGGCTCTGCCATCCCGCAAGATTGGCCCAGCGTCGAGGATCTGGGAATTGACTTGGCCCAGTTCGATTTCTCTAACGCGGAATAGGAGGGCTGCTATGACTCGCGTTGCTGCGATTGATTGCGGTACGAATTCGATTCGCTTGCTCATTTCGGAGATTCAGGAAGACGGCAAGGTTCGCGATATTACCCGCACCATGGAAATCATCCGCTTGGGAGAGGGAGTCGATGCCACTGGCGAAATAGCCCCTGCGGCCCTAGACCGCGCCCGCGTGGCCTTGGAAGGCTACGTACGCCAGATGAAGTTTGAGAAGGTCACCCGCGTGCGGATGGTCGCTACCTCCGCTACTCGCGATGCCAAGAACCAGCAGGAATTCTTCGACATGACCGCTGAATTGCTCGGCCAAATTCAGCCTGGCGCACAGGCCGAGGTCGTCTCGGGCGAGGAAGAGGCTCTGCTGTCCTTTAATGGCGCCGTGGCCGATGTGGAGCCAGACCGTGGGCCATTCTGTGTCATCGACCTGGGCGGCGGTTCGACCGAGTTCGTCGTCGGCACTGCCGATGGCGATATCTTGGGCACCCACTCTGCCCGCATGGGGTGCGTCAGGCTAACCGAACGCATTATGCGTACAGATCCGCCTACCGAGTCGGAGATTGAGATCGCTTCTGAGTACGTCGGCGAGCGTACGGCGGAAGTGGAGAAGATAGTACCTATTTCTAAGGCCCGTACCATCGTCGGCTGCGCAGGCACGTTTACCACTCTTTCTGCATTGGCTCAGGGCCTTGAGCGCTACGACGCCGATGCCATTCACGGGTCTGAGCTCCGCTTCGATGCCCTGCGCGTGCTTTTGCAGCAGCTTATTGGCCTGCCTTCCGACGTCCGCGCCCTCAACCCCGTCATTCACCCCGGCCGTGCCGACGTCATTGGCGGTGGGGCGGTGGCCGTCGAAGGCATCATGCAGCTTATCGAGCGCAATTGCGATGCGCGCAGCTTTTTCATCAGTGAAAAGGACATTCTCGACGGCATTATCGCTGGTCTGGCTGCGGAGGGTACCCCTCGTTAACTCCCGCAGGGTGAGGTGGCCTAAAATATTCCTTGCCCTTGCCCCCATAGCCCAATCGGCAGAGGCAGTCGACTTAAAATCGATTCAGTGTGGGTTCGAGTCCCACTGGGGGCACCATGTGAAGTCTCGAGACATCGTTCCGGTCGATGCCTCGAGATTTTTCGTTTTCAGTTGCCCTGTTGGGGGTCAAGTTCGTTGTCTTTCTTGTTGTAATAGATTTTTTCTTCGGTGAGTGTGTAGGCGGCGATTTGTGCCCCAGTGGTGGTTATTTTGATGCTTACGCGGTTGTCGATGCAGACCATGGTGATTGGTTCGCCGCCCCATCGGCGCCCGATGTAGAGGCGGCGTAGTTTGCCACCCCATCGCAGGGTTGTCTTGCCGTTGGTGCCTACTTTGTCAGTGCGTAGGCGGTAGTCGTGGTCTGGTTTGATGTCTGCTGGGAGAGCTTTGGGCAGTGCTGTGTAGGCTTCTGCGGGGGTGGTTCTGTTTAGGGCTCTATGGGGGCGTTTGTGGTTGTAGTATTCGATGATTTCTTTTAGCTGAGAGTTGAGTTCATCGAGACTTTGAGCTGTGGGGTTGCCCGCAAATCGTGGACACGTAGTGGGGCTACCTAGTGTTTAGGCAGCTATTTCTTTTCTACTGGTGGTTAGACCAATGTGGTTTTCGAAGTCGACGGGGCTGACCATTCCTAGTGCAGAGTGCCGGCGCCGACGGTTGTAAACGACTTCCATCCAGTAGGCAACGGCCTTGCGCGCAGCATCGCGGGTAGGCCAACGCTTACGGTCGTAGAACTCGGTTTTAAGCGTCGACCAGAACGACTCAGCCATCGCGTTATCAAAGCACACACCAGTACGCCCCACAGACTGAGCAATGCCCAGGTTATGGCAGACTTCCCAGAGCTTCTCGCTGGTAAATTGCGTTCCGCGGTCAGCGTGGAACACCAGCCCATTAGGAACGTCACCGCGCAGTGTATGTGCCATCCGCAGGGCCCGTTCGACCAGGCATGTATCTTGAACGCTATCCATTGCCCATCCCAGCACCCTGCGGGAATGGCCGTCGCGGACCGCACACAAGTACAACCATCCCTCGCTGGTGCGTAGGTAGGTAATATCCGACATCCACACTCGGTTGAGCTCACCAGTATCAAACATGCGCTTGACCAGGTCAGGAAGAGCTGACTTACGCTTGGATTGAATCGTTGTCACCGGGACAAAGGCACGCGGTGAAATCCCTTCAATGCCCATCATGCGCATCCGCTTAGCCACAGTCTTGCGATTCAGGGTGATCTGGTAGCGCTCGGTAAGTTCTGCGGTGATCCGCGGAGCACCATAAACCTCATCGGAGTCTTTCCAAATCTGATGAATCTTTCGGTCAACGCCATCGTAAAATGCAGCACGATCATTTTCGCCAGATAGTCGCTTCTGCTGCGTATCAGCCCATTTGTAGTATCCAGACCGAGACACTTTTAATAGCCGTGCCATGCGTTTGATGCTGTAGTTTGCCTTCTCCTGCTGCATCAATTCGAACTTTTCTGCTCGCGTTGCTTCGCGGCGAAGAAGGCTGTCGCTTTTGACAAAAACTCATTATCCATCTTGGCTTCCGCCAACTCACGGCGCAGACGAGCATTCTCAGCACGAAGATCAGCCTCACTCATCCCATCCGAGGCCCCTCGGCGTTCACGCTCGAGTTTGACCCACCGGCCTAAAAGCCCGGCGGAGACGCCAATCTCCTTAGCCACATGAGCGATCGGGCGCTCTGACTCGATTACAAGGTTCGCGGCTTCACGCCGGTACTCCGGCGTGTACTTCTTGCGCTGTTGACTCACAATGAACATCCTCTCCTACGGACACAAGATCCGCACAAATAGGGTGTCCACTAAACGAGGGTAACCTCACTTTTTGTCGCGGCCGGGCAAATTTAACTTCAGAGTTTTCTACCGGATCGATGTAATGAGACATTAGTGCTGGTTAGACCGGAACTATCTCATAAGACATGCGTGTCAGATGCGAGTTTTTGGTACCGGTGTTCTGGGGACTCGGTACTGTCGTGTTCCGGGTAGTTGGTACCGGGCCGAGGGGTACGTCGGCCCGGGCCGTTAGTCTTAGTCGTCTGGGGTGGTCGGGGCGGTGGCTTTACGCATGTCGAAGTCTCCGATATGGATTCGGTGGCCGTTGTTGAGGCGGCTTACGAGTGAATCGGCTCCGACTCTGTCTGGCAGTGTTTCAACCCAGTAGGCGGCAGCTGATTGGGAAGAGATCAGTGTTGGGAGCCTTCCGTCGCGGTCGAATATGATCTTGGCTAGGTCTTCTTGCCCGCGCTGGTTGATGCTGATGGTCATAAAGTCGTCGATGATAAGGACATCGACGTTGATCAGTTTCCGCATCTTATCGAGGTAGTTTTGGTCAGTCGGTGAGAAGACCGCCAGCATGTCTACAAGTTGATCCAGCCGGTAGTACGCCACGGAATATCCGGCTTTGCATGCGGCGATGCCGATGGCGCAGGCAATGTATGTCTTGCCTGTTCCGGTCGGTGCGAGGATGTGTATGTTGGTCGGGTTTTCCCGCCAGTTGGTTGCTGCGATTCGTTTCAGCTGGCGCATGTTGATACCACGTTGTTCTGCCCGGGTGATTTCAGCCAGGCTTGCATCCGGGTATCGGAATTGTGCCTGGGTGATGGCCTTGGCGATATTGCGCTGTTGGCGTTGTGTGTAGGCTTCTTCGACTGCGGCGAGGAAGATGTCTTCTGGTAGCGCATCCGCATAGGCCTCGTCGTTGACAACCTCGTAGAAGATGTCAGCGAAGGTTGATACACGAAGCTTGCGCATTTTTGCCCGCACAATCTCGTCGTCGATGCTGCTCATGATTTTTCACACTCCTTCTAGTTTTCGTAGTGGTCAGCAGGCCGGATAAAGACGGCATCGGCCACGTCGCCGGTAAGCGGGGTACTTGGGCGTGGTTGGCGCTTGGCCACAGGCTGTGTTTTTGGCCCTGGTTCCCCGGGATGTTGTTGGGCGTGGGCAATGTCAGTCTGGAGGCGTTTGATCACTGCCATCGTTGGGGCCAGCTTCTTGTCCACGACCTGCTGGCAGGCAGGTTCCAGGGTGGCTTTGTTGTGCTTTTTGCCCAGGTTGGCCAACACGTTGCGTGCCTGGATGAGTCCGCGGGGTACGGCGGCACTATTGCGGTCGAGGATCATCGCTATGACTGCGTGCGTTGCTGCCCCAAACGACGAGGCCCAGGCCAAAAGCTCATCACGGGTAAGCGCCTTGTGGCCTTCATCATCGCCACGCGGCCCATGCTGAGGGTTGGTGGAATACCGGTATTTGAATCCGTGAAGGCGCGTGTGTTCAGCAACAAGCTGCTCCCCGTTGAAGACGCTCACCAGTTGCGGGGTGAGCCTGACTGTTACCGACTCTCCTACCAGCTGAAATGGCACTGAGTAGTACTGGTAGTCACAGGTGATGTGCCAGTTGCGATCGACTTTAAGCCGCTTATAAGACACTTCCGTAAACGGCGTCGGCGGAAGATCCCGCATCATTGGTGCCTCTTCTTTATCAAAGCGCATCTGCCGTGTTGAGCCATCAGGCCGCGTCATTGCGCCGTTGATAACAGCAAGACGGCAAGCGATCGCCTCATTAAGCTCATCAAGGTTATAGAAGACCTCGTTGCTAAAGTAACCCAGGATTTTGGTGTAGGCGATTTTCACGGCACGCTCTACCGCTGCCTTGTCACGAGGCCTGCCGGGCCTAGTCGGCACAATCGTGACCCCGTAATAGTCAGCAAACGCTGCGTAGCGGTCAGTGACCATCCGGTATGTAGAGGTCTTCTTCGGCCGATAAGTCGCCGTAGAAGCATTATCTGGCACGATGATTGCTGGTACTTTGCCAAGATAATTCAACGCCTTAACATGGCACTCAATCCACGCCGACATCTTCTCATTCGCAGCAGCAGTAACGTACATCAGCCCTGAGTACGGGCTGACCGAGACAAACAATGACGCCTTGAACACGGTATCACCACTGGCCTGATCTACTACAGGCACTTTGTCACCGGCCCAGTCGACATAAAGCTCTTGCCCTGGCTCATGGGTGATAACTTCGACGAGATCGTTGGCACGCAGAAACTCATTGAGCCCACTGCAGAACTGGGAGTACTGGTACTTTGTCTTATCCGTCGGACAAGGCTTCGACACGTAGTCCATCCACAGCTTATGCCTGGTCACATGCTTCGTACCTTTCAGCTTGCGTGCAAGAGCATGAAAATCAGGCTGGTCGTAGGGCAACGACCGCTTACTCCGGCCATCACTGAATCGATCATCGAACCATCCCGGTGGGAGCTGACGGAAACGCTCTGGAGTTAGTGCCTCATCGTTGATGACTTTCTTTGCTCGGGATACTTCTCGTCGTGAACATCCCAATGCATGTGTGATCTGCGCGTAGCTAGCACCATCAAGGCACATCGCGATGATCTGTTTGAAGTTAGCCACAAGGACCGGCTCCTTCCAAGTAGAAGTTGACGCAACACCAGCGGATTGTGGTGTCGCCAACATCAACTATGAAAGAAAACCCCTTGCAGTACCGGGTACGCGGAACACCGGTACCAACTACGCAGACTCGCGGTACCAACTACCCCAAATCGACAACATGCGGAACGATGTCTCCGAACCAGACACCACTGGGGGCACCATGTGAAGTCTCGAGACATCGTTCCGGTCGGTGTCTCGAGACTTTTCTCGTTAACAGGTCTTCACAGGGTTGATGTAGAAGTTGCACACAAAACTTCTAGCTAAATGGAAAGAATGTGGAACTTTATGGGGTGGTGTCTCGTTGAATGGGGTGAGATAGCTAATTTGCACCTCTCTTAGAAAGGACAACCGTGCGTTCAAGCAATCCGGTAATGAGTTCTCTGACCGAAAATAGTAGCCGCCAAAACTCTGGTTATGAGGACGTATCTACTCGTCCCATGACCGTGGATGACGTAGTGACCAAGACGGGCATTACCCTCGGCGTCATCATCGTCGCCGCAGCCATCAACTTCGCCCTGGGAATGCTAGTAAGCCCAGGTATCGCCATGGCCTTGACCTTGGTCGGTGGTATCGGTGGCTTCATTACCGTGCTCGTTGCCTCTTTTGGCAAGAAGTGGGGTTCTGCTGCAGTCACCCTGATTTATGCCGTATTTGAAGGCCTATTTGTCGGTGGCTTCTCCTTGATGTTCTCCAACGTCAACTTCCAGGGCGAGGGCGGCATGGCCATCATTGGCCAAGCGATTGTCGGCACCATTGGTGTATTCATTGGCATGCTGATTGTGTACAAGACTGGCGCAGTGAAGGTGACTCCGAAGTTCACCAAGATCCTTTTCGGCCTGATTGCTGGCGTTGCTGTCATGGCTCTTGTTAACTTCTTGGGCGCGATTTTCTTTGACTTCAACCCACTGCGTGATGGTGGCCCGATTGCCATTATCTTCTCGCTCGTCTGCATCGTTCTGGGTGCCCTGTCCTTCCTGACCGACTTTGATCAGGCTGACCGCATGATCCGCGCTGGTGCTCCTGCTAAGAACGCTTGGGGCGTAGCTCTTGGCCTCGCTGTGACCCTGGTCTGGCTCTACACTGAGATCCTCCGTCTGCTGAGCTATTTCCAGCGAGACTAACTGACTCTTTTGCATTGGCCCGCACTTCGGTGCGGGCCTTTTTGTTGCCAAAAATCGCTTACAAACGTGTAATTTCTGGGGTAATTCTGGGGGATAAAGTGCGGGTTTAGCCTTCATTTGGTCTACAAAACCACTCCCCGGGGTGGTACAGCTAATGAGCAGGAAATTTCGCCCTTTAGACGTTATGGATGTGACATATGGGGCAAATAATTTTGTTAAATTGCCGTTAACCTTTGCGGTTGCATAGAAAATTCTTGGGGCCTCATGCATGCTGTGTACCGGAACGGGAAATACGAAGTGAAAAGTTCTCTGTTTCACTTTTCCTGTTCCTCTCGTCAGGAAGTGAGTGCGCGAAGGATTGTTGTGAAGCGTCAGGTCACCGTAGCAACGTTGATGGTCAGCAGCACCGTTATGCTGAGTAGCTGCGTTGCGGACATCGGTACGAGGAGCGCGTCAGAGGAGACCACCAAGGTGGACGAGGCTGGCGGCATTAGTTCGGCCGACGGTGCAGGGGGAACCAACGGGGACCCGGGGGATGATGCGGACGACAATCAGGGGGAATCGGCACACACTAATGGCGGGGAGAATGCGGACGGCGCCGGCCAACCGGGGGAGGCCGGCGCCACGGGGTCGGGAGACACTTCCGGCGTCCTACCGCCACTGGGGGAATTCGATCCGGCAGACCCGAGTTTCGAGCTTTTTGATCCGTGTACGGAGATTCCGTACGGCAGATTAGAAGCTTCTGGGATACATCCTGAGCCTATTTCGGTTCATCGGGAGTCAGGATGGAGTTTCTGTGGATTTCGTGGCTCTGAGGCGAGGTATGGAAAAGCCTCTATCACTTTGGCGTCAAAGAATTTGGGGATTGATCAAGAAACAATCAAATTTACCGGTGAACCAATTTTGACTGGCGAGAATCTACCTCTCGTAGCTTATCCAGAAGATGGTCCTTTGGGCCGATACTGTTCGGCATTTCTAGAGACTAAAGGTGGAACAGTGAAAGTTAGCTTTTCCAATCTTCAAGAAGGTTCTGTAGAGACTACCTGCGAAAATGCCGAGCAAATATTTGAAGACCTTACAATGTAAATAAAAATCGGGGGAGCAATGAAGCTGAATAGTCAGAATCTTGAGCTGAATTCTATGGCAATTAATGAATTTCAATCAAGAATTAGTGAAGTAGGAGCGGGGATAAATTCTCCACTTAATGCAGGATTTTCTTCAGTTAATGGAATTGATCATGTAGGTGCGGTTCACCAGAGGGTTCTTGAGACTGACCCGGGATCTGCGTGTGAATCAATCAAGACCTTTTCAGAGCAATTAGAATGGTTGTACGACAGTCTCGGGCGGGAGGCTCGAGGGTTTCAGGCACAGGAAGACGCGAATAGTCGGGGAATGGAGATCGCGGATGCGGGTGGGGATATCGGCATTGAGTCGATGCCGATTATGAACCAGCCTGAGCCGGGGTACAGCCCATTTGGGTTTTCCATGCCGGTGGTGAATGTCGGTACGGACATTGTGAAGCTGGCTACGGACCTGATGTCGACGCAGATTTGGAATGTGTCAGAGGCGAATGCGCGGTGGAGCTCGTTGGCGTCGGAAGTCGACGATATTGTTAGCGGGTTACAGGAAGCAGCCGGGTCTTTGGAAGGCGAGAACGACAGTGAGGCAACGTCGAGGGCGGCGGCAAAGATTAGGGAAGTGGCGGCGTCGGGAAGCCACTTTGTAGCAAATGCCAAGGTCATAGGGGAGAAGCTGACCGGATTCCACGCCAAGTTGATGGGCATGCAGCCGACTGCGATGGCCATGGCGATGGAAGTGATGGCCATTCCAGAACCGGTGGAGCGCGAGATTGCGGAAAAGGCCGCATTGGCCGCGTTGCAACCTGACCTGCAGCGCTTCGCGGTAGAGGCAATGCCGTACCAGCACGCTTTGATGGAACAATCGCCGGCGTCGGGAGGCGGCGGCGTTGAGGCCGGCCTCGCCGGAGTTGACGGTGATGGGCAGCGCTACACCACCGATGCTGTGGTATGGCCAAAGAAGATTGCGGAAGCGATAGCGCGAGGAGATTTGGGGCCGGGGAACTTCGACGTCGTCAATGGCAATGTGGACGGGCTAGAAGCAGTGGGGATGAGCCCACAGGAAATTACTGATTTTCACCAGCAGATGCATACTAGCGGCAGGAATGCGCTGGAAAAGCTGGGCCTAGGAGACCACGTAGCCATCGGCGGCAATGACGTGTCCACCCAAGGTGCATCCATGCCGGGCGTAACTGCGCCGAACGGGGCGATGGGGCAGGTTCCTAGTGGCACGGCGCATCCGGTTGCCGCAGGAGCAAACGCTGGCGCGCTTAATAACAGTGGTGCGATGGCGCCGACAGCTACAGCGCAATCCGCTACTTCTGGGATGGCGCCGATGATGGCAGCTGGAAGGCCTGCGGATGCGGGCCGTGGCGTACTCGGCGGTCAGTCGCTACGAGGCGGAATTGGATCCGCTGCAGGAAGTGTAAGTGGCGGCGCCGATATTGCGCGTGCCGGAAAAGGGGCGCAGTCGGGCCTGCACCTTGGACGCGGAGCCGGAGCGCCCTACGCCGGTGTCGGTTCAGGCGTGCGCGCTGGCCATAGCAATGCACTCGGCGGCGGTTCGGGCATGCGCGCTGGTCTTGGCAGCGGTGCAGGAAACGGTGCTGGTGCGGGCATGCGGCCCAGCGTGGGTGGCGGCCTAGTTTCCGGAACGGGCGGCAGTGAAAGTGCCGCGGCAGCACGCGGTGGCAATGCCGGCCGCTCAACCGGAGGGGCACGAGCTTATGGTCCAATGATGGGGATGCGCGGAGGCAAAGACAGTGAGAAAAAGCGCGTAAAGTCCGTCACCACGCAGGTGGAACGGGACCCCAATAAGCGCGACCTCCTGGGGGAGCCGCCCGCTGTCGTACCCGGTGTCATCGGGGATTGGGTGCGGGAAGTGGACCCAGAAAAATAGCATGAAAAAAGGGCCGAGGAAATCCCTCGGCCCTTCAAGCCTTATTACTGCTGTGGCAGCTCGGTGGCGGTACCGTTCAAGTGCGGCTGTGCCGGCTCTTCTGGAACACCGGACTCGACTACAGGTGCTTCCTCTTCAATAACGGTTTCGGGTGCGGAAGAGCTGGTCTCAGCATCCTTCTGCATCGGGGCCTCACCGGTGAAGGTGGAGGCATTTTCTACCTTGGAATCAGAATCCTGCTGGTTCGGTGGGTGGCAAGCAGCGAGGGAGAGGCCAGCGGTGAAGACCAGGCCAGTGGCGGCGAAACGGGAGAACTTCTTCATGGGGATGTGCTCTTTCTCCAGAGTGGTAAGTGGTTAAAAGTTTAGGACTCGCGTGGAGCAGCGGCCTTAGCAGAATCATACGGCGCTGCGGATTCGATGGTGACCGAAATGGTCTTGCCATTCGGAGCGGTGTACTCGCGGGTCTCACCTTCTTGTGCGCCAAGGATGGCAGCGCCCAGCGGGGACTGTTCGGAATAGGTTTCCAGGTCCTTGTTATCGGAAGCAGCGGCGCGAGTACCGATGAGGAAGGTCTCCTTATCGTCCTTGTCACCGTTGTAGTAAACGTGAACTACGGAACCGGTGTGGGCGACGCCCTCCTGAACGGCACCGCGCTCGGTGGTGGCATTCGCAAGAACCTCAGAAATCTGCTTAATGCGGGCCTCTTCCTGGTCCTGCATCTCACGTGCGGCGTCGTAACCGGCGTTCTCCTTGAGGTCGCCTTCCTCACGGCGCTCGTTGATCTCAGCCGCGACTACTGGGCGGTGGTCGATGAGCTCCTGCAGCTCGGCCTCGAGCTTTGCCTTGGTTTCCGGGGTGATGTACTGCTTTTGCTGCTCAGCCATTCTGCAACCTTCCGTAGATAGGAATTGTGGTCAAAGCCCCTGCTAATCCTTGGGGCTATAAGTAAAAGTGGAACCGGGCATATGCCCAGTTCTAGGCGCTACAAATCCTAGCACACGCGGCTAGCGGCTTTCCGCGTAGTCAGGGTTATCCATATCCAAGTATTCGGGGATATTGCCGGAACAACCATAGGCCCCGCCTGCCACGGCGCGAGCGTTGGTCGGGACGTCGACAGCAATGCGCTGAGTTTCGTTTCCGCCCGCGGGAACAGGGAACTCGCGGCGGCCTACTTCGGACTTGGAGTAGTCAAAGGCCTGGACAATGCAATAAGCATCTTCATCGGTGTGATTGCGGGTGACATCGACCCAAACGCGGGTGGAATCATCGCTCAAAACCTCCTGGGTCACGATGGACACCTGTGCGTTCACACGCTCCTTTTCCTGGAAGTACCGGAATCCGAAGAAAATAAGCGCGATAAAAATGGCGACAAAGATCAACACCAGCGCCTTATTAGTCCAGCTACCAGAGTTCTTTTCAGAGGAGCCGCGGGAGCCGTAGCGGGCGACTGAGCGAGAGTTTCCGGCGGAAGTCATAGCTTCCACTCTAGCCGAGGACCACTGTTTTCCAATTATCTACTAGGATAATCATCTGTTCAAAGAACCTAGATTAATAAGGGGATGGATTTTCAGTGAGCGATTTTCGCCTACTAGCTATCCACGCGCACCCAGACGATGAATCATCGAAGGGTGCTGCAACCACCGCGCGCTATGCCGCAGAAGGCTATGAGGTTTTGGTGCTGACCTGTACCGGCGGCGAGCGCGGCGATGTGATTAACCCCGCCATGGATCGCCCGGGAATCAAGGAAAAGATGGGCGAGGTGCGCCGGGAAGAAATGGCTAACGCTGCGCGGGCGCTGGGCGTACAACACCGCTGGCTGGGCCACGTTGATTCCGGATTGCCCGACCCGGTTGAAGGCAAGACTATGGAGGAATTGCTTCCGGAGGGCTGCTTTGCGTTGCTGGGCGATGACACCGTAGCGCAGGAATACGTCCAGGTTATCCGCGAATTTCGTCCACACGTCATTGTTACCTATGACGAAAATGGTGGCTACCCGCACCCAGACCACCTGATGGTGCACCGAGCTTCTATGATCGCGTGGGAGAAGGCGGGCGATGCCGAGTATCACCCTGAGCTGGGTAAGCCGTGGGAGCCGCTGAAGCTTTACTACTCGCACGGTTTCGTCTACCAGCGCATGAAGATGTTCCATGATCTGCTGTTAGAAGAGGGGAATACCAGTCCTTATGGGCCGATGCTGGCGCGCTGGGACACCACTTTTGGCGATATCATGGCGCGTGTAACCACCCAGGTGGAATGCGCGGATTACTTTAGCAATCGCGAGGAGGCCTTGCGGGCGCACGCTACGCAGATCGATCCGGCGGGTGCCTTCTTGGCGACGTCGGTGGAGGTACAGCAGCGCCTTTGGCCCACCGAGGAGTTCGAGCTGGCGAAGACCCGCGTTTCTACCTCCCTGCCAGAAAATGACCTCTTCGCCGGCATCGAAGAGGAAGAAGAGGAGGCTTAAGATATGAGCATGTATGGTTCTTTCGTGCTTGCCGCACATGACGTATTTGTACTCGCCCAAGGAACCGAGGGCGCCGAAGGCGGCCCAATGGGCCCTGAATTTGGCAAAGCTTCGCCCATTGGCCTGCTGATCTTGGCGCTTATGGGAGTTGCGGTGTTGTTTGCGGGCTGGAATTTCCATCGCCGTTACTCTCGCTTTCGCCGCCGCATGATGTTTGCGGAAGATCACGGAATCGATCCGTTCGATGAGGAAGCCGTGGATGAGGCGATGAAGGAAGCCGGCATTTACGATAACCGCAAGAAGTCCATTTTCTAGGCGGATAGACTAATGAGCGTGAGTTCTCTCAAGCAGCTGGCTTACCCAGCTTATGAAGCCCGTCTGGCGCGCCTGATCAAGGGCAAGCCGCAGCCTAAGCACATCGCCATCATGGCCGATGGCAATCGTCGGTGGGCGCGTGAGGCTGGGTTTACCGATATCAGCCATGGTCACCGCCAAGGCGCGAAGAAAATCGGAGAGATGATTTCGTGGTGCCGCGATACTGATATCGAAGTGGTCACCATTTATTTGCTGTCCACGGAGAACCTGAAGCGCAGCGAGCAGGAAGTAGAGCTGCTCTTTGACATCATCTCGGACGTGGTCACACACCTATCCCATAGCGACGTCGGCTGTCAGGTGCGCTTGGTTGGCCACCTCGATCTGCTCCCGGACGATATTCGCCAGCGCATGGTGACGGCGGCGGCAGAAACCAAGGACAATACCGGGGTCATCGTCAATGTGGCGGTGGGCTATGGCGGGCGCCAAGAAATCGTGGACGCAGTGCAGAACTTGGTGCGCGCGGAAGCGGAAAAGGGAACTACCGCAGCGGAAATGGCGGACCGCGTTACCGCAGAGTCTATTGGTGAGCACCTGTACACCAAGGGTCTTCCAGACCCGGACTTGGTTATCCGCACCTCTGGTGAACAACGCCTGTCGGGCTTCCTCCTCTGGCAGGCCGCGTACTCCGAAATCTGGTTCACGGATACTTACTGGCCAGCATTCCGCAAGGTGGACTTCCTCCGCGCCTTGCGGGATTACTCCCAACGTTCGCGCCGCTTTGGTAAGTAGGCGCTAGAGCTTGCGCATCCGCACCTGTTCTACCAGGTGATGCGAGCCCTTTTTCAGCACGAGGGAGGCTCGCACACGGGTGGGCAAGATATTTTCCACCAAGTTCGGCAGGTTAATGGACTGCCAAATTTCGCGGGCCTGGTCGCGGGCCTCCTCATCGTTCATGTCTGCAAAGGCAGAGAAGTGGGCGTTGGGCTCGCGAAAAGCGGTGTGGCGCAGAGTAAGGAAGCGGTCGATATACCACTGCTCGATATCGTCGGTGCGGGCATCAACATATACCGAGAAATCAAAGAGGTCCGCCACGGTCAACGTGGGGCTCGTTTGTAGTACATTGAGCCCTTCCAGAATAAGGATGTCGGGCTGGTGAACTTCTTGATATTCCCCGTCCACAATGTCATAGGAGATATGGGAATAAAGCGGCGCCTTGACCAGAGGCTTTCCTGATTTTACGTCCGTGACAAAGCGAAGGAGTGCACGCCGGTCGTAGGATTCTGGAAATCCCTTGCGCTGCATGAGGCCGCGTTTCTTGAGGGTTTCGGTGGGGAAGAGGAAGCCGTCGGTTGTCACGAGCGCGACCTTGGGGTGGGAGTCCCAGCGTTGCAGGAGTACCTGAAGGAGGCGGGCGGTGGTGGATTTTCCCACTGCCACGGAGCCGGCCACACCGATGACAAAGGGAACGTGCGTCGGAGGGTTGCCCAAGAAGGATTCGGTAGCCGTGGTGAGCTGCTGGCGGGCCATAACCTGCATATGGATGAGGCGGGAGAGGGGGAGGTAGACGTCAGCTACCTCGTCTAGGTCGATGCGGTCTCCTAGGCCGCGAAGCTTTTCCACCTCGGTTTCCGTGAGCACCTGAGGCATGGATTTACGCAGTTCACGCCAGGTCTCGCGGTCAAAATCTAGGTAGGGACTCGAATCCAATGTGCGCGCCATGGCTCCATTGTTGCACTTGCATAATCTGCGGGTAAAAGTATGCCCCCTTAGGGAGCATGGCACGATAAGATATGCAGCATCCCATACCGCTTGATTTTGAGAAGGGGACCACACCTTTATGGCTTCTTTTACCTCTGACCTCCGCGACCTCGATCCGGACGTATTCGGCGCAATTCAGGGAGAGATTTCCCGCCAGCGCGAAACCCTGGAAATGATCGCCTCTGAGAACTTTGTGCCTCGCGCCGTGCTCCAGGCACAGGGCTCCGTGCTTACCAACAAGTACGCCGAGGGCTACCCAGGTCGCCGCTACTACGGCGGCTGCGAGCATGTCGACGTCGTTGAGGACCTAGCCCGCAACCGCGCTAAGGAACTCTTTGGTGCGGAATTCGCCAATGTTCAGCCGCACTCCGGCGCGCAGGCGAACGCCGCGGTTCTTTCCACCATCGCTGAGCCGGGCGACAAGATTTTGGGCCTGTCCCTGGCTCACGGCGGCCACCTTACCCACGGCATGAAGCTGAACTTCTCCGGCAAGCTTTATGATGTCGCAGCCTATGAGGTGGATCCAGAGACCATGCGTGTGGACATGGATAAGCTGCGCGAGCAGGCGCTGAAGGAAAAGCCGAAGGTGATTATCGGCGGCTGGTCTGCCTACCCGCGCACCATGGATTTCGCGGCCTTCCGTGAAATCGCTGATGAGGTCGGCGCTTACCTGTGGGTAGATATGGCCCACTTTGCGGGTCTTGTGGCGGCGGGCCTGCACCCGAGCCCAGTGCCTCACGCGGATATCGTGTCCACCACCGTGCATAAGACCCTGGGTGGCCCGCGCTCCGGCATGATTTTGGCCAAGCAGGATTATGCCAAGAAGATCAATTCCAACGTCTTCCCGGGCCAGCAGGGCGGACCGCTGATGCACGTGGTCGCTGCCAAGGCCATTGCTATGAAGATTGCTGCTACCGAGGAATTCAAGGAGCGCCAGGAGCGCACCTTGGAGGGTGCTCGCATTCTGGCAGAGCGCCTTACCGCTGATGATGCCAAGGCGGCTGGCGTGGACGTGCTGACCGGCGGCACCGATGTGCACTTGGTCCTGGCGGACCTGCGCAATTCCGAATTGGATGGACAGCAGGCAGAGGATCTGCTGCATGAGGTGGGCATTACCGTTAACCGCAATGCCGTACCGAATGACCCGCGTCCGCCGATGGTCACTTCCGGCCTGCGCATTGGTACTTCTGCGCTGGCAACCCGCGGCCTCGATGCCGAGGCCTTCACCGAGGTTGCAGATATTATCGGCACCGCCCTGGTCCAGGGCAAGAATGCCGATGTGGAGGCCCTGCGTGCTCGCGTGGACAAGATTGCCCAGCACTACCCGCTGTATGAGGGCCTCGAGGACTGGAAGCTGGTTTAGTCCTTCACCTCATGGCCACGGGCCTGCGCCATGGTAGCGCGGGCCTGCTGGAGCCATTCCGGCTGCTCTTGGAGGAGCTGATTGATTTCCGCTGTGGTCAGCGGCTTATCCATATCGTTCTTCTTGAGCGTGGTAACAGAGATTCCCAGCTTATGGGCAACCTCGGGGCGGGGATGGGGGCCTTCGCGGCGCAAGGTTTGCAGCCACTCGGGTGGGTTATGCTGCAATTCGCGCAGCTCTTCGTGGCTAATGGCACTATTTTGGAACTCGTCCGGCGCGGCGGGCAGGTAGATGCCTAGCTTCTTCGCCGCGGTTTGGGCACGCATGGCGGTGCCGGATGGTTGCTTTTGTTCTTCAGTCACGCTTTTACCGTAGCACTTTCAGTAGACTGTCCTCTATGCTGCGCTTAGCTTTTGCCACCGGTACAGAACCCGGAAAGTGGTTCCGCCGATTCGAGGAAAATACTGCTCATGGTGGCTTGTACACCGTTGATGCTGATGATGCGCTTGCCCCGCTGGTAGCCGGCGAGGTGGACCTAGCTCTTGCGCGCTTGCCGGATCCGCGGGTGGATGACACCTTTCACGTGGTGCGACTTTATAAAGAGGCCCCTGGCATTGCCGTTCCCAAAGACTCGGTCTATGCGGAGGTGGGCGAGGAGCTTGCGCTTGCCGACGTCGCCGATGAACACCTCAACTACCGCGTCGCCGATTCCGGGCTTGTCGATGTCCCCGCAGTCCGCGACGCCTTGCAGGTAGTGGCGGCCAACGTGGGTATCGCGATTGCGCCGCGGCCCCTGCTGAAGGTCCTGAGCAAAAAGCAGGTGGTGCCGTTGGGCCTTAAGGACGAGTCCGTGCCGGTTACGGAGATTGCGTTGGTGTGGCGCAAGGATGAGGATGGGGAGGCGATCCAGGACTTCGTGGGCGTCGCTAAGGGCCGTACGGCTCGTTCCTCCCGCCAAGAGAAGCCGAAGCGCAGCGCCAGGGAAAAGGCGAAGGCGAAGCAGGCGCGGAGAAACGTTAACAATTCGTTACAAAAGAAAAAGAAGGTCCCTAAGCAGCGCAAACGTAGGTAGGCCTTTACTGTTTGCTGTCTACTTCCTGTCCGGACGGGTGGCGCCAGCTGGGAGTCGTCGTTACGGTGGTCGTTGTTCGCCATAAAGGGTGATTTAACAATAATTTTAGAATTAACTTACTTTCTCGATGAAAGGATGATGCAGTAATGCAGAAGATGACCCGTCGTATCGCAGGTGGCTTTGCAGCCGCAACCCTGTCCGTTGCTCTCGTAGCGTGCTCCGATGCTGAGGATGCAGCTAACGACGCTAAGGATACCGCCGGCTCCGTAGCTGCAGACGCTACCGACGCTGCTGGCTCCGCTGCTGCTGAGGCTACTTCCAAGGATGACGCCGACGATGCGGACGCTTCCGAAGGTGCGGATGCTTCCGACGACAAGGACGACGCTGACGACAAGGGCGGCGCTACCAAGTCCATCGCTACCGCTAACGGTGACGTAGACGTTCCGGCTGATTTCGCTTCCGCTATTGAAGAGAAGAAGGCTGAGTGGGGCGACGTAAAGAGCATCGAGCAGGGTGACGATGATGAGTTCCTCGCTAACTTCGATAACGGCAACCTGCTGACCTTCGACGACGATGAGGGCGCTCAGCCTATCGTCGGCAAGATTGCTGAAACCTGGAAAGAGCAGGGCGGCTTGGACTCTGAGGTAGGCCTGCCTAAGGCTGCTGAGGAGAAGGCTGCTCAGGGCAAGGGCTGGACCCAGCAGTTCGACAATGGCGTAATCTCCTGGATCCAGGACGAGAGCGGTAAGTTCACCTCTTCCGTAGAGAAGTAAAAAGCTCCTTTAGAGCTTCTCCCTCTGCAGCAAGTGCTGCGGAGGGATTTTTCGTTTTCTTAATGTTCATCTTGCACCCATGTAATTTCAACCTTCGGTGCCTACTTTGGGTGGCAACCCCGTGGATCCGGGGTGATTCGGAAGAAGTCTGATCTACCGCACACTAAGGGAGAACCCTGCCATCATGTCTCGTCCCTCTGTACTTTCTACTCCGCTTGCCGCTACTGATAACACCGTCGCTACCAAGACCTATGTAGTGGATACCTCGGTCTTGCTTTCTGACCCTTGGGCCCTGCGCAAATTTGCGGAACACGACGTGGTCCTTCCCGTTGTAGTTATTTCTGAACTGGAAGGAAAACGTCATCACCCGGAGCTTGGCTGGTTCGCCCGCCAAGCTCTTCGCTTTTTGGAGGAGCTGCGCGCTACCTATGAGGCCTTAGACCAGCCGGTTCCCGTCAACGTCGATGGCGGCACCCTGCGCGTGGAATTGAACCATCAAGACCAATCCTTGCTGCCTACCGCGTTCCGCGGACCAGAAGGTGACCACCGCATCTTGGCGTGCGCGCTTAACCTTGCGCACGAGGGGAAGGACACCGTGTTGGTCACGAAGGACGTGCCGCTGCGCGTGAAGGCCGGTGCGGTAGGCGTGCAGGCGGATGAGTATCACGCCCAGGACGTAGTCTTGACCGGCTATACCGGAATGGCGACGGTGCAAACCAGCTCGGATGTCATCGATGCCCTCTATCGTGATGGGGAAGTCATGCTAGACGGCGTCGAAACGGAAAAGGGTACCGCCGTGGAGGACCTGCCGGTGCACTGCGGCTTGACCTTGGCTGCGGGTGCGCAATCCGCGCTGGGTCGCATGAGTGCTGATGGCGTGGTCGAGCTCGTACGTGGTGATATCAATGCCTTTGGCCTTCAGGGACGCTCCGCGGAGCAGCGCATCGCTTTGGACCTGCTGATGGACCCAAACGTAGGAATTGTCTCCATCGGTGGCCGCGCCGGCACCGGCAAGTCGGCACTTGCGCTGTGCGCCGGTTTGGAGGCGGTGCTTGAGCGCGGCGAGCACCGGCGCATTGTGGTCTTTCGCCCGATGTATGCGGTTGGCGGGCAGTCGCTGGGATACCTACCGGGCACGGAATCGGACAAGATGAACCCGTGGGCGCAGGCGGTCTATGACACTTTGGAGGGTTTGGTGTCTGACAACGTCATGGAAGAGGTGCACGAGCGCGGCCTCATCGAGGTCTTGCCCCTGACGCATATTCGCGGTCGCTCGCTGCATGATGCTTTTGTCATCGTGGATGAGGCGCAGTCCTTGGAGCGAAACGTCCTACTTACCGTGCTTTCCCGGTTGGGGAAGGGCTCGCGAGTAGTTCTTACTCACGATGTGGCGCAGCGCGATAACCTTCGCGTGGGCCGGCACGACGGAGTGCAGGCAGTGATTGAAAAGCTCAAGGGACATGAGCTTTTTGCGCATATTACGCTGCAGCGTTCGGAGCGCTCTGCCATTGCGGAGCTCGTCACTGACCTGTTGGAAGGCGGCAACTAGGCCAAGTTCGTTCGCGTTGGGCGATCTTTATGTGTACAGCGTGGCGAAGCTGGGCATGTCCCAGTAATAATGTTGTATATGAGCGAGAACGCCAAGCAGACGTCTTCGGACGATAAGAAGAAAGATTTCCGCATCCGTCCCTTCACCGCGGCGGACTACCCGCAGATGCGAGAGATCTATGAACAGGGTCTCAATACTGGGCACGCCACCTATGAGACCCGCTCCCTGACCTTCGAAGAATTCAAAGCAGGCAAGATTATACCTTCGGTGCATGTTGCCGTTGAAGCAGATGATGACTCTAAGGTCTTGGGGTGGGTTTCTGCGGCCCCTGTATCTACCCGCACCGTCTTCCATGGAGTAGTGGAGGACTCCATCTACCTAGGTGCCGAGGCACAAGGACGCGGCATTGGCGGCGCACTTCTGGATCGTCTGATTGAGGTGTGCAAGGACCTGCACAAGTGGGCCATCCATTCGTGGATTTTCCCTGAAAATGCAGGTTCTGCGGGACTGCACAAGTCCCGCGGCTTCGTGAAGGTGGGCACCTACTCGCATATGGCGAAGATGACCTACGGCGAGCTTGCGGGCCAGTGGCGCGACACCGACGTATATGAGCTGCTTTTGCCCAAGCCGGAGGAAAAGAAGCGGTAGCTTCCCCGGCGCATACTAGCCCCTGCTCGTACCACACTCGTGGTAACGATGGCAGGGGCTTTTTGTTTAGGCCTTAGAACCTTGAGTTCAGAGGGTCGTTGCAACACTTTCCCTTAGGAGGGTGTTGTTGTGTCTGGGGTTGTTGGCCCGTTTCATTCGTTGTCTGAATCGGATCGTCGTGGCTTAGTTGCCTTGGTTGGCAGTGGGCGTAGTGTCCGTTCGGCGGCTGGTGAGCTTGGTTGTCATTACGGGCATGCTTTGAATTTTTGCCATGCCTTTGGATTGCCAGTCGTGTATAAAGCCGAACGAGTTGATCGCCGCGGCAGCCAGGCTTTCCAGCTTGTGGAGCTAGTCCGAAGCGGACTGTCGGTACGCCAAGCTGCTAAAAGATGTGGGATGCATCTTACCGCTGCGTATGCCGTAGCTACGGAAGCTGGGTGCCATATCCGGTTGAGTCAGTATGCTCGGAAAGTCCGCCAGACGCAGTTAAGAGTGGAATACTTGCGCCTTCGGCTGGCGAGCCTGCCTGGTGGTGATGCTGGCGCGGCAGTAGGAATTGATCGTCGACTGTGTTTAGATTTCGAAAAAGGACTCACCAAATCCCAGGGTCGACGAGAAGAGTTCATACCCGTCGGCGAAGACGCCAGCACGTATAACAGACTTATGAAAGCGCTGCGCCAACGGGTTGCGTCCCCTAACGTGGTGTATCTGTAGCCCGCGGTAAGTCTTGTGCCGGTGTGCATGAAGGCGACCATCGCGGGTACCTTTCGAATCAACTCTTACCTATCCTCGAAAGGAAGTACCCTGCGATGGCCGCTGACCCTCATCATATCGATCCGACCGCGTATCTCGAAGAGCTACTGACTCAAGCGTCCCCAGATTTGATGCGCCAAATGCTCACTGACTTCATCAACCAGATTCTTTCCGCCCAAGCAGACACCGTCTGCGGGGCTGATTACGCCACCGTGTCAGCCGAGCGCACCAACACACGTAATGGCTACCGTCATCGCCAACTTGATACCCGAGTCGGCAGCATTGATGTGGCAATCCCGAAGCTACGCACCGGCGCATTTTTCCCTGACTGGCTGCTAGAGCGCCGCAGCCGCACCGAGCGTGCCCTGACCACAGTCATCGCCACCTGTTACCTGAAAGGAGTCTCCACTCGCAGGATGAACGACTTGGTGGCCACCCTTGGGATCAACAACTTGTCGAAGTCTCAGGTCAGCCAGATGGCCAAAGAACTCGATGACATGGTCGATGACTTCCGCACCCGCCGGCTTGACCAAGGCCCCTACCACTTTGTCTCCTGCGACGCGCTGACAATGAAGGTGCGGGAAGGAGGACGTGTCGTAAAGACCAGCGTGTTGCTGGCCACAGGTGTCAACGCTGACGGCTACCGAGAGCTTTTGGGCATGCAGGTTGCCACCGCGGAATCTACCGCGTCGTGGACCGGGTTCTTTCGGGACCTCATCGCCCGTGGCCTGACCGGGGTATTCCTCGTTACTAGTGATGCCCATCTTGGTATTCAAGCAGCCGTGGGTGACTGCCTGCCGCAGGCTAGTTGGCAGCGGTGTCGAACGCACTTCGCGAAGAACCTCTCGGCCCAGGTTCCCAAAACCCAATGGCCGACTCTGTCAGCGATGTTTCACACAATCTTTCAGCAACCCGATGCCGCTAGTGTGTGGGCCCAAGCTCGTGAGGTTATTGAATTCTGCCAGCAGAAATTTCCTCACGTTGCCACCTACCTCGAGGAGTGTCTCGACGAGCTGTTGGCGTTTACCGCTGCGCCGAGAGCGGTGTGGACCAAAATCTGGTCGAATAACCCCACTGAACGGCTCAATAGGGAGATCCGCCGGCGTACCGATGTCGTAGGAATCTTCCCAAACCGAGACGCTGTTGTGCGCCTTGTTGGGGCGGTTTTGGCCGAACAGCACGATGACTGGATCCAACAGAAGCGTTATATGTCACTGACCAGCCTGGCACAGACCAAAGAGATCATCGCCGCTGGGGTCATCGACGAGGACCGCGACAACAACCAGGAGATCGCCGCGTGAATACCCTCACCCCTTATCCCCGAGATGGCCCCTAAACCACCGCCATGAAACTAACTCCAGATTCGAAAAACAGATACACCACTACCCAGGACTTGACCCGCCAACGCCATGATGTCATCGAATCCGGAAGGCTTGCCCCTCCCGCCTTACCTAGCGGGGTGGATCCGTATAAACGCATCAGCAATCGCTACATTTGCTTCGAAGAACGCGTCATTATCGCCGATCTTCTCCGCGAAGATGTGCCGCTGCGTGAGATTGGGCGCCGTTTAGGGCGAAGTGCATCGTCAATTCAGCGTGAAGTACGCAGAAACCACAGTGCTCAAGGCCCGTATCGTGCAGAAACAGCCCAGTTAAAGGCCTGTGCGCGCAGATTACGGCCGAAAATACCGAAACTACTAGCCAACAAAAGACTATGGGACTATGTATGCGCACAATTGCGGGCACAATGGTCACCTGAGGAGATTTCTAATCGCCTGCCCATCGACTACCCCACTGATAAGGACATGCGCATTAGTCACGAAACGATTTATGACGCCTTTTACCTGCAGGCCAAAGGAAGACTCAAAGACCTTGGCCTGGACTTGCCGACCGGTAGAAAGAAACGCAAGAAACGCCAAACCCGCTCCAGCACACCTGCCCAGCAACGCTTCGTCGACGACATGATCCTCATAGACGACCGACCAGATGAGGTAAGTGAACGTATTTTGCCAGGCCACTGGGAAGGCGACCTCATCCTCGGTAAAAACAACCAATCAGCGGTAATCACGCTAGTAGAACGCGTTAGCCGATTTGTTGTCCTTGGCCACCTACCGGGAAGGCATACCAGCAAAGAAGTATTCACAGCCCTGCACAAGGCAGTTGCAGGAATCGATAAAGCTATCTGGTCATCAATTACCTGGGACCAAGGAAGCGAAATGGCTGGTCATAAAGCCTTTACCATGGCCACTGACATTCCCATCTACTTCTGTCACCCAGGATCACCATGGGAACGCGGCAGCAACGAAAACACCAACGGCAGGCTTAAAAGAAACCTTCCCAAAAACAGCGACCTGTCCATCTACAGCGCCGAGGACCTAGAAATGATCGCCAACATTCACAACCACAAACCACGCAAAGCACTCAACTGGCGCACCCCAGCCGAAGTCATGACCAACGCCCTCACACAAACCGGTAGCATCAAACCAAACTAACCATCATCGTTGCAACGACCCCTAGAATCCGCCAACCAGGGGAGCGGCAATAAAAATGCCCCGCCTAGGGCGGGGCATATCGGCCCACCGTGCGCGCGGGCTTGCGCCACACTTCGATGGGACCGGCCTGGATTTGTAACGCCGCTTGGAGGCCGCCGGGGGCATAGCCGAGGGCGGATTCAATGGGGGCGTCGGCAAGCGGGAGTGCATCGCGCAGGGCATGCAGCTCCCGGCTAGTGGCCTGTATTTCTGCAGGTGAAGGTGATATTAGTCAATCGTTTCCTTCAGTCGCTCCTCGCGCAGTGGCAGGAGGAGGATGAGGGCGACGATAACCAGCGGAACCATGAGGGCGATGACCGGGGTCAGTCCGTCATTGTAGGAGTTGAGGATTGCTTCCTCGATGGGCTTGGGGAAGGACGCAACCAAATCCGGGGTGAGGCTATTGGCACCGCCATTGGCGTCGCCGAACTTCTCCGCGTAGGCGGCGCCCTCCGGTCCCATCTTCTGGAAAGCCTCTGGCAAGCGGGTGGCCATCTCATCCTTCATATTGTGGATGAACATGGAGCCAACCAGGGAAGCACCCAGTGCGGAGCCGATCTGGCGGAAGAAGTTATTCGCCGCGGTAGCCGTACCCACCTGGGACAGCGGGAAGGAGTTCTGGACGATGAGCACGAGGACCTGGATAACCATGCCCAGGCCGATGCCGAAGACGAGGAACTCGCAGCCCAGCTGCTTCAGGGAAGTCTCTACGGAGAGGTGGGACATCCAGAACAGGGCGCCGGCGGTAATCGCCAGGCCGATGATGGGGTAGACCTTGTAGTGGCCGGTGCGGGCGATGATAAAGCCCACGCCAGTGGAGGTGCCGATAAGGCCAACCATCATCGGGATCATCATGAGACCCGCCTTGGTTGGGGTCAGGGTGTGCACCATCTGCAGGTAGGTAGGCATGTAGCCCAGAACACCGAACATTGCCAGGCCAAGTACCACGCCGGAGAGGGTAGTCAGGGCCATGTTGCGGTTCTTGAATAGGCGAACCGGGATGAGCGGTTCTTTAGCGCGCAGCTCCACAAAGACGGTGATGATGGCGCCGATAATGGTGATGGCACCCAAGGTGAGGATCATGGAAGAGCCCCACTCGTACTCGGTGCCGCCCCAGGTGGTCATGAGGATAAGGGAGGCGGTGGTGATGGCGATGAAGGTGGCACCTAGCCAGTCAAAGCGCTTCATATCGGCATCACCTACGCGCAGGTGCAGCACGAGGGTGCACACGATAATGGCGAGGATACCCAGCGGGATGTTCATCCACATGCCCCAGCGCCAGCCTGGGCCGTCGGTGAACCAGCCGCCGAGGACGGGGCCGAGAACCGAGGACAGGCCGAAGACGCCGCCCATGATGCCCATGAACTTGCCGCGCTCACGGGAGGAGGTGACCTCGGCGATGATGGACTGGGAGGAAATCATCATAAAACCTGCGCCAAAGCCCTGCACAGCGCGGGCGATGATCAGCAGTGTCATGGAGTTTGCAAAGCCGCCGAGGGTAGAGCCCACGACGAAGGTGGCGATACCGCCGATATAGAGCCACTTGCGGCCTAGCATGTCACCCAGCTTGCCGGAAATAGGCATGGCGATGGTCATGGTGACAAGGAAGGCGGAGATGACCCAGCTCATGTGGTCGACGCCGCCAAGCTCACCAACGATGGTTGGAAGAGCAGAAGAGAAGATCATTTGGCCCAAAGAGCTCATCAGCATGGTGAGCATCAAAGCCGAGAAGATAAGCCCGAGGTTATCGGCTCGGGATTGGCCCTGCGTGGGGGCCTTAGTGGCCGTATCTACCATCGCATTCCTTTCATAAAATCTGTTATTAGCGTGAGGGAAGTATCGAGTCGCGCGTGGAGGTCCTTGCTGCAATCCGCATCGGGGGATGCCATCGCGAGCCACAGTGCCTCGCGGACGAGGCCAGCGATGAGCATCGCCTCGGTACTTGCGGAGCAGTTATCGAGGACGCGAAGCTCCGGTTCTGTGGTGAGGCGTTCTTCAATGAGGTCGATAAGCTCAACGGATTTTGCCCGCTTCCGGCTAATTGCCGCCGCGGCCGCATCAGGATCATTAGAGATGCGCTTGCGGCGGTCCCGGATGGTCGGGTTGATGTGGTGGCCTTCCATATGTCGCCTGACCAACTGGAGGACGAGTCCTACCATGCTGGTTGTTGGCTCCGTGAGGAAGAACTCCCGCATCTCCTCCGTAAACTCGGTGCTTGGAGCACCTAGTACGGCGGATTCCTTAGAATCGAAGTAATTGAAGAAGGTGCGCCGAGAAATACCGGCTACTTCGCAGATCCTCTCAATCGTGACCGCGCTAAAGGATTGTTCATCCACCAGCCTTGTGGCGGCATCCTCAATGCGCAGGCGCGTCTCGAGGCGCTTCTGCTCGCGTAGTGATAATTCTTCTTGCACGCCATGCAACTTTACACTCGGTGCAAACTTGCACCAAGTGCAAAAGTGGTGATTTTAGAGGTGCGTTTCCACTAATGTGTGCTATGCCATAGCGCTTGCCGACGCCCCCTTACCCCAGGCATGCGAAACCCCGCCCGAGTCCTGCCCGGGCGGGGTGGCGGTGCGGCGATTACTTAGAAGTTATCGCGGTCGCGGTTAGTCATGCTCAGCACGTTGAGGCGCTTATCCAGCTCCTCTTCGGTGAGGTTTTCGCCGTCGACAAAGCCTAGGTCAATAACGGCCTGGCGGACGGTGATCTTCTCGTGCAGGGCGTGCTTTGCTGCCTTAGCTGCGTTCTCGTAGCCAATAGCAGAGTTAAGCGGGGTCACGATGGAGGTGGAAGACTCCGCAAAGTGCTTCATGCGCTCCTCGTTGGCCTCGATGTGATCGATGCACTTATCGGCGAAGACGCGGGAAGCATTAGCCAGCAGGCGAGCGGACTCGAGTACGTTACGCGCCATCATCGGGATGAAGACGTTGAGCTCGAAGTGGCCCTGGGCGCCGCCAAAGGCTACGGCTGCGTCGTTGCCTACCACCTGGCCCGCCACCATGGTGACGGCCTCTGGGATAACCGGATTGACCTTGCCCGGCATGATGGAGGAACCCGGCTGCAGGTCCTTCAGGTGAATCTTGGCCAGGCCGGTCAGCGGGCCGGAGCCCATCATGCGCAGGTCATTGGCAATCTTATTGAGGGATACAGCAATCGAGCGCATGGCGCCGGAGAATTCCACCAAGCCATCGCGGGCAGCCTGTGCCTCGAAGTGATTTTCTGCTTCCTTCAGTTCCTTCACGCCGGTGAGCTTCTTAAGCTCCTCGGTCACCTTGGCGCCGAAGTCAGCGGAGGTATTCAGGCCGGTACCGGTGGCGGTGCCGCCGATGGCCAGCTCACCCAGACGCGGCAGGGTGGCCTCAATGCGTTCAATGCCCAGCTCGATCTGGCGGGCGTAGCCGCCGAATTCCTGGCCCAGGGTAACCGGGGTGGCATCCATCAGGTGGGTGCGGCCGGCCTTGACCACATCGGCGAATTCCTTGGCCTTCTTGGTCAAGGATTCATGGAGGACCTTCAGGCCCGGGATGAGGTCATTAACGGCAGCTTCCGTAGCGGCTACGTGCGTAGCGGTGGGGAAGGTGTCATTAGAGGACTGGCCCATGTTCACGTGGTCATTCGGGTGAATTTCCACGCCATTGTTATGTGCCAAGGAGGCGATAACCTCGTTGGTGTTCATATTGGAGGAGGTGCCGGAACCGGTCTGGAATACGTCGATGGGGAAGGCATCGTTATGCTTGCCCTCGGCAATCTCGGTGGCGGCAGCAATGATGGCATCGGCCTTGTCCGCGTCCAGCTTGCCGGAATCCTTATTTACCTGGGCGCAGGCTGCCTTGAGGAGGCCAAGGGCGCGAATCTGTGCATTTTCCAGGCCACGGCCGGAGATAGGGAAGTTGTCCACTGCGCGCTGGGTCTGTGCACGCCACAGGGCATCTGCAGGAACCTTAACTTCGCCCATGGTGTCATGTTCAATGCGGTATTCAGTCATGTGAAGATCACCTCAGTTAATTGGGTAGTGTGTGCTTTCCAGTATGGCGGAGAACCAAAAGAAGGGCCGCCTTCGGGGGTGAGCCCTACTTCTTGGTTGGCGTCTCGTAGTCCACGACGGAATACTCCTGCAGCTTGGACAGCTTGTGGATGGAGTCGATGTAGCGGATGGTGCCGGACTTGGAGCGCATGACCAACGAGCGGGTCGTAGCACCGGAATTGCGGTAGGAAACGCCGCGCAGCATGTCACCATTGGTCACGCCGGTGGCGGCGAAGTAGCAGTTCTCAGAGGAGACTAGATCATTGGTCTTGAGGACGCGGTCCAAATCATGGCCGGCGGCGCGGGCCTTTTCTGCTTCCTCTTCATCCTTCGGCCACAGCTTGCCCTGGATCTCGCCGCCCATGCAGCGCATCGCGCAGGCGGTGATGATGCCCTCTGGGGTGCCGCCGATGCCCATCATCATGTCGATGGAGTTCGAATCCTGGCAGGTGGCGATGGCGCCGGCCACGTCACCATCCATGATGAGGCGGACCTTCGCGCCTGCGGAGCGAATTTCAGAGATGAGCTGTTCGTGACGAGGACGGTCAAGGACCACCACGGTCAGATCGGAGGGGCGAATATTCTTCGCCTTTGCCACGGACTGGATATTCCACTCCACAGACTCGTTGATGTCGATAGCGCCAACTGCCTCGGGGCCAACGGCGATCTTTTCCATGTAGAAGACTGCGGAAGGGTCATACATGGTTCCGCGTTCGGCAGCCGCAATGACGGAAATAGCGTTGGGGCGGCCTTCCGCCATCAAACGGGTACCGTCGACCGGGTCTACGGCGATATCCATGGCGGCACCCTCGCCGGTGCCGACCTCTTCGCCGTTAAAGAGCATGGGGGCCTCATCCTTTTCGCCCTCACCAATGACAACGACGCCGTTCATCGCTACGGAATTGATGAGCTTGCGCATGGCGTCGACCGCCGCGCCATCGCCCTCATTCTTCTGGCCGCGGCCTACCCAACGGCCGGAAGCGAGTGCTGCTGCCTCGGTGACACGAACCAGTTCCATTGCCAGGTTGCGGTCAGGAAGATAAGACGTATTTTCGGACATGTGTAGTGGTTGCCTTCCATAGTTTTCTCATCGAGGGGTGTTCCCCTTGATGCTCTACCTTTCCATTCTCGCACTTTTTTGCTCTAATGGGTTCGATTTTGCGCCCCATTTGTGGGGGATTGACAGATCTTTCGGGGCAAAAGGGGCCGTGTGGCTTTTTGAAAGCAGGCCGTGCGATACTAAGGCGCGTGGCTGCAGAAGAAAGACCAAAGATTTTTGAAGGTGCGAAGGACATTTCCCTGTCCCTCGCCGTCGTGGTGATTATGATGCTGCTCGCCGTGGGAGCGACCGGCCTGTGCTCAATTAACTCCGAAACTCAGCAGGGAGCGGTGCAGGAAGTGGATGAACAAACCTTCCTAGACACCCAAGCCCGCGCAGGGGTCGGTGCAATTCGCAATCCCGAAATGCCGGAGGGCTGGGAGGCCAATGCTGCCCGCCGCGTAGATATGGGCGGCGAGAACGCCACCGTGGTCAGTTGGGTGACCGCTGACCAAGGGTTTGTGGAATCTACGCAAACGCAGGTCGCGGCCGATAAGGCAGGCGAGGCGTACGATGCCAACTACCGCGGCATCGAATCCGCCCGCGAGGTCAAGGGGCACCAAGTGCGGGTGCTAGAAAGCGACGATGATTCCGTGCGCCGCCTGTGGGTTACGGATTTGGGCGATGCCCGCCTCATCATTTCCGGCGCCGCGGACGACAGTGACTTTGAGGCTGCTACCGCTGCGTTTATCGACGCCGCACCTATAGCCGAAAAATAACCTCGCCCAAGCCTTCTTCCGCGGCGGTGGCGCTAAGACCGTCGCCGGCCTGGGCAATAACCTCCGCCAAAGCCTCCGCATCCAGGCCGCTGAGGCGTGTCTTTCCTACAAAGACATCGACGCGCTCACGTTGCGAGCGCTGCGGATAAACGGCGATTTCGCGTACTTTGTCGTCCGTAAAGCGCAGCACCACGGATCGGGAGAAGTAGCTCACCTCATTATCGTCGCGGGTGTGTGCAGGACCGAAGAATTCTTCTACGAAATCTCGGGAATCTCCCGCCATGATGGAACCGGCGGCCGCGGATTTCGACACAAAATCCACGCGCTCGCCTGGATAACCATAGATCTGCACTACTCGTCTCCTTCAGCGTCTGCGTCCTCGGCCTTATCGAGCGCGTCTTCCACACGCTTCGCCGCGCCGTCGAGGTGCGCCTCGCACGCACGGGCAAGGGCTTCGCCGCGCTCCCAGTACTTCAGCGACTCATCCAAGCCCATCTGCCCAAGCTCGAGAATCTTAACGGTTTCAATGAGCTCATCGCGGGCTTGCTCATAGCTCAATTCTTCTACTGGGGTAAAAGCATCCTGGCCTGGCTGGCCGGTACCAATGGTGTCATCGGACATGATTTTCTCCTCGGTTGGTGATTAATCGGCGGCCTGGGAGGCCATAGAAACTGCGGTAATAGATCCATCGCCCACGCGAATGCGCAGTTGAGCGCCAGGCGGGGATTGCTTATAAGAGGTGACGACCTCGGGCCCGGAACCGTCCTTGGGCACTACCTGGACAATGGAGTATCCGCGGGCGAGAGTCGCCGACGGACCCAAGGCCGAAACGCGGGCGCGCAGCGATTCCACGTGGCGGGTTTCTCGCTCCACCATGACTTCAATTTCTCGCCGCATGGTGGCGCGGGTGCGCTCCACCTCCTCGTGGCGCGCGCGGATAGGGGTCATCGGGTCCGCCATGACAGGCCGGGAACGGATATTGTCGAGGCCGCGACGTTCCCTTTCCACCCAGCCGCGCAGCGCGGCCGCCATGCGGGAGCGAGCCTCTGCGACGATGGCGCGCTCCTCGGACACAGAGGGCACGACGCGCTTGGCGGCGTCGGTAGGCGTGGCGGCGCGCAGGTCAGCGACATTATCGAGCACTGGGCTGTCCGGCTCGTGGCCAATGGCAGAGACTACCGGGGTGCCGGCCGCTGCCACTGCGCGTTGTAGTGCTTCTTCCGAGAAGGGCAGCAGATCTTCCACGGAGCCGCCGCCACGGGCGATGATGATGACGTCCACCTCAGGATCCGCATCAAGCTGCTGGAGCGCATCAATAACCTCAGGTACGGTATTCGCACCCTGAACCGCGGTATTGAGGACGCGGAACTGCACCGCCGGCCAGCGGTCATGGGCTACCGCCATCACATCCCGCTCTGCAGCAGAACCACGGCCGGTAATCAGCCCAATTTTGTGCGGCAGGTAGGGGAGAGGACGCTTGCGTGCGGGATCGAAAAGGCCTTCAGCAGCTAGCTGTTGGCGCAGCTTTTCAATGCGAGCAAGCAGATCGCCAATGCCCACATGACGAATTTCGGTGGTCCACAGTGAAAAGGATCCGCGTCCAGCGTAAAAGGCGGGCTTACCGTGGACAATGACGCGGTCGCCATCTTTCAGCGGTGCTGACAATGACTGCAACATCGATGATGGGCAAGTCAATTGCACGGACTTTTCCTGCTGTACGTCACGCAGAGTGAGGTAGGACAGCTTCCAGGTGGGCTTGAAGTTAATTTGGGTCAACTGACCCTCTACCCACAGGTAACCCAGGCGCTCGATCCAGCCCTTGACTTGGTCATTGACCTTGCCAACGGGCCAGGGAGTATCCGGAGTATTTGCTGGTTGATTCACACAGCCTCCCTTTCTTCAGTCTGCCGTGTTCTTCCGTCTAGTTTAGGGGCCAGTGCGGTCTATTGCCCCGCTCGGGGTAGCCAGAAAGGTGACGTTAGGCCCCACTATTGTTTTGCGTAGTGTTTCGATACTCTGGGAGCCATGACTGATGGTAAAAATGTTCTCCTCGCGGCCCCGCGCGGATACTGCGCGGGCGTGGACCGCGCGGTCGAGACCGTAGAAAAGGCGCTGGAAAAGTACGGCGCGCCCATTTATGTACGCAAACAAATCGTGCACAACCGTTACGTCGTAGAATCTCTGGCAGAACGCGGCGTCATCTTCGTCGACGAGGCCTCTGAGGCACCAGAAGGCGCCCACCTAGTCTTCTCCGCCCACGGTATTTCCCCAGCCGTGCGCGCAGAAGCAACGCAGCGCAAGCAGCTTACTTTGGACGCCACCTGCCCATTGGTAACCAAGGTGCACAAGGAAGCCCAGCGCTTCCAGCGCGATGGCTATCACATCCTCTTGGTTGGCCACGAAGGCCACGAAGAAGTAGAAGGCACCGCCGGCGAAGCACCCGAGGTCACCCACCTCGTAGATGGCGTCGAGGGCGTCGCCAAGCTGCCAGAGTCCCTGCAGGATGAGAAGCTTATCTGGCTGTCCCAGACCACGCTATCGGTGGATGAGACCATCACCATCGTCAATAAGCTGCGCGAGCGCTTCCCGCACCTAGAGAACCCGCCTTCAGACGATATTTGCTACGCCACCCAAAACCGCCAAGAATCCGTCAAGGCCATTGCGCCACAGTGCGACCTGATGATTGTGGTGGGCTCTAAGAACTCCTCCAACTCGGTGCGCTTGGTTGAGGTGGCGCTGGAGGCAGGCGCCAAGGCTTCCCACCTCGTGGATTTTGCCAAGGAAATCGACGAAGCCTGGCTGGAAGGCGTCCAGACCGTCGGCGTAACCTGTGGTGCTTCGGTACCTGAGTTGCTGGTACGCGAAGTACTGGAGTTCCTGGACGAGCGCGGTTATAGCGACGTAGAGCAGGTAACTACCTCTACCGAGACGATTACCTTCGCCTTGCCGCGCGACCTGCGCCCAGCACGCACCTAAGTAGCGTTCGCCTATACGGCGGTGAAAACGAAAGAAAGGCCCGGAAACGGGCCTTTCTTTTTGCTTTAATCCTCGTCGTAGAGGTTATCGTCCCAGCCTTGCTTAGGCTGTTCCTTCTCCTGCTGAGACGCCGGGACGGAATCGCCAGCGCGCCGGGCTGGATCCGGGCGCAGCGGATTGTCGCGTTCCTCTTGTTGCATTCGGCGGCGCTCTTCACGGTCGCGCCCACGCAGGCGATCCTTGGGCGCGGGGCGTGACTTCTTTAACGTGTGCGAGGCGCGGGCGCGCTGCGGTGCGGCTTGCGATTTCTTAGGTTGCTTTGCCGGCTTATCGCGCGCCATCAAGTCTGCAACCGATAGGCGTTCCTCGCGGTTGCGTCGGTCTTGTTCGGCGTCGGCACGGCGGGAAGCGGTTTCCATTGCGGCGGTGCGCTTGGCCGTCTTGCGATAGCGTGCCCAGCGCAGCCAGGCGATGATTGCCGCACCCACGAAGGCAATGAGGAGCCACAGGAACCTCTGGACAAGGGGGAACGCCGCGGTGACGATCGCCGTCTTGGAAAACGCCGATGCGCCGTCTGGCAAGTTGGCCTTGGTGATAAAGAAACCGGCCACGCCCACCGTTATGGCATACACAATGGGGATAGAAGCCACGGTGAGGAAGAGGCCGCGTTCTTCTACGATGAGCGCCACCAGCAGCGAGCCGATGACAAGGAACGCGAGGTAAGCCCACCCGATGGAACCCATCAGGATGGAAATCAACGCGCCCGTGAGCAAGAGTGCCGCGAGCAGCCCAAGGCCCTTGCCCAGCGAGATGCTGGGGAGACCGGAGCTTTGGGCGGCGGAGGACTTTCTTTGCTTGGCTTGTGACACGTCGGAAGATCCTACCGGTTGCCGCCGGCCCATGGCTATTTCCACGCACGAAAGCGGCGGATTTATAGTGCTGAATTCCCGCGCGGCCAGGTATCAATAGGCAATGGCTCCCGCGGGGTGCGGTCCGTGCGGCCCGGGATATCCATCTCATGCAGTTTGCGGGCGGTGACGCCCACGCGGGAATCAAGCGAGGAAAGCGTGGCGTTATAGGCCTCGACTGCCTTTTCCAGGTTATGGCCCACTTTGCCGTAGTGATCAGAAAGTGTATTTAGGCGCGTATACAGTTCGCGCCCCAAGCGCTGGACCTCCTTAGCCTTGGCGGAAATGTCTTCCTGGTGCCACCCCATGGCCACCGTGCGCAGGAGGGCAAAAAGCGAGCTGGGGGTGGCGATGACTACATTGCGTTCAAAGGCGTACTCGATAAGTTCCGGATCCACCGATAGCGCGGCATCAAGGAAAGGGTCAGCGGGAACGAAGAGGATGACGAACTCGGGCGTTGGTTGAAACGCCTCAATATAGTCCTTCTGCGATAGTGCTTGGACATGGCCGCGCATTAAATGCGCGTGGCGGCGGAGGAAGCCGGCGTGTTCTTCCGGGTCATCGGTTTCTAGGGCGTCAAGGTACGAGGTAAAAGGAACCTTGGCATCGACGATGATGTGGCGGCCACCGGCCAAATTGATGAGCATGTCAGGGCGGACGATGCGCCCGCCCAATGGGGCGGAGACCTGGCAATCAAAGTCCACATGCTTGGTCATACCGCCGAGCTCAACCACGCGCTCCAATTGCACCTCGCCCCAACGGCCACGCACATTGGGTGAGCGCAGAGCGGTCACAAGTTTGTCGGTGCGTTCGGTCAAGCGGGAGGAGGTGCGGGTCACCGCCTGCACCTGGCTGGAGAGGGAGGCGAGCAGCGCGGTGCGGTCTTCCTCAATTTCTTGGAGCTGAAATCCCAAGCGGTCCATGGCCTTTTCTAGCGGCTGGAGCTCGGCCTGGCGGCGCTGCGAGTCTTGCAGCGCGCGGTGCTCGGCGCTCGGCGCGGAGCGGGTAGCGGAGTAGGAATGTGCTAACCAGCCCATTACCGCGCCGAGAATGAGGCCGATAAAAAGTAGCAGCACGGGCAAAGTGGAAGTCATGGTTTCCAGCATGGCACGCGCCGCCGACACGACCCACTATTTTTTCGAATCTCCGTTCAAAAGGCCTTCGAAGGCGTCGCGGGCGCGGCGCAGGTTTGCGCGCATGCCGGCCTTTTCATGCTTCTTGGGGGTGGACTCCACGTTGAGGGCGGCGTCGAGGGAATTGGAATCGCCGTCCGCGGAGACGTCGGCAAACGCGCCTTCTGGGGCTGCATAGTCCGGCATCTTGAGCCATGCCTCGCGCTTATAACGCCCTTGGTCTTCGGTGTAGCGGCCGATGAGATAACCAGCCACGGTAGAAAAGTCCAGATCCGCGGCGGTCTTTTCGCCTGACTGTAGCTTCATCATGTCTTGGCCGTAGCGGTAGGCCACCGCAAACATAGCGGCCGCGGGAACCGCGAGGAAGCCACCTATCAGGCCAAAGAGAGCCGAGCCTACCGTCACGGAAACCAGGACGATGACCGGGTGCAGGTCCATGGCCTTGGACTGCAGCCAGGGCGAGAGGACATTGCCCTCCAACTGCTGGACCAGCAACACCAGGCCGAGAACGAGAAGAGCCTTGGTTACGCCAAGGGAGACCAACGCGATGGTGACGGAGAGGGCGCCGGCCACGATCGCGCCGACGAAGGGGATGAAGCCCGCGATAAAGGTGATGATCGCCAACGCCATGGCCAGCGGAACGCCGATAAGGGCGAGGCCGACGCCGATAAAGACGGCGTCGACAAGCGAAACCACTGCCTGCGCGCGAATGAAGCCGCCCAGCGTATTCCAGGCGCGAGTAAGCAGCTCCGTCAGATGCCAGCCGGCGCGCTTGCCCGTGGCATCGCGCAGCCAGGGAAGGAACTTAGCGCCGTCCTTCAGGAAGAAGAAGGTCAGCACCAACACGATGAAGAGCGTGACCAAGATGGAGGTGGCGGTGCCAATGCCGGTAAAGACCGATCCGGCGATGGCGCCGGCACGTTGCTGCAGCCAGGACGCCGCCTCGTCGATGTAGCTACTCATGTCATCGCTATCAAGGTTGAGCGGTGGGCCCTGGGCCCAGAGCTGCAGGCTTTGGATGCCGGAGACCGTCTGCAAATACAGTGACCGGGATTGGCGCATGAAGTCTGGGGTGACAAATGCAATGAGGCCGCCGACGGCCGTGAAGGAAACCAAAATGGTTACGGCGGCCGCCAACGCGGCGGGAAGGCCAATATTGCGCAGCTTTTTCGCTACCGGTGCCAGAACGGTACAGATAATCAGGGCCAAAAGAACCGGCAAAAGGCCCTGCCAGAAGTTGCCCAGCAAACGGTAGAGGGCGTAGAGGAATACGCAGATGATGAGCAGGCGAACGGCCCATAGAGATGCGGCCTTAACCACCTCGCCGGCGATGACGGAGCGGTCTACCTGATCACCTGGTGGATGTGGGGACACATCCTCCAGCTTGCTGGTGTCAAAGCTTTCATCAAACTTATCGCCCAAGCCCGCTTGGGGGTCATCGGGCAGCGGTTGGCTATCAGAATTCACCCCACCATCTTGCCTTAAAAGAAGGCGGGTGCGTTAGGATTGGCCCCGTGAGTCTTACACTAGGAATCGTCGGCCTGCCCAATGTGGGCAAGTCCACTTTGTTTAATGCCCTGACCCGTTCCGAGATCCTGGCGGCGAACTACCCGTTTGCCACCATCGAGCCCAATGTGGGCCTGGTGGAGCTGCCGGATTCCCGCTTGACCCAACTGGCGGAGATGTTTAACTCTGAGCGCATCCTTCCTGCCACCGTGTCCTTCGTGGACATCGCCGGCATCGTCTCTGGCGCTTCGCAGGGTGAAGGTATGGGCAACGCGTTCCTAGCCAATATCCGCGAGGCAGACGCCATTTGCCAGGTAGTGCGCGCCTTCTCTGATGACAATGTCATTCACGTCGATGGCAAGGTGGACCCGCGCAACGATATCTCCGTTATTAATACCGAGCTCATTCTTGCGGACCTCCAGACCATCGAAAAGGCCCTGCCGCGCCTGGAAAAGGATGCGCGCAAGAATAAGGACTTGGCCGCCGAGGTGGAAGCAACCAAGAAGGCCCAGGAGATCCTGGAAGATGATCGCACCCTCTTCGCCGCAGCGAAGGAAGGCGAGATTGACCTCTCCCTCGTGCGCGATCTGCACCTGATGACCGCGAAGCCCTTCCTCTATGTCTTTAACTCGGATGAAGCAGTGCTTACCGACGACGCTAAGAAGGAAGAACTCCGCCAGCTCGTCGCCCCGGCTGAGGCCGTATTCCTCGATGCGCAGACCGAAACCGAGCTGCTCGAGCTAGAAGAAGACGAAGCCCGCGAGTTGCTCGAGGCTGTAGGCCAAGATGAGCCGGGCCTAGCCACCCTGGCTAAGGCAGGTTTTGCCACCTTGGGTCTGCAGACCTACCTCACTGCCGGGGAGAAGGAGGCCCGTGCGTGGACCATTAAGCAGGGCTCTGCCGCACCGCAGGCAGCCGGAGTCATCCATACCGACTTTGAAAAGAAGTTCATTAAGGCCGAGATCGTTTCCTTCGATGACCTTGTAGCCGCTGGCTCCATGGCTGAGGCTCGTGCGCATGGCAAGGTCCGCCAAGAGGGTAAGGACTACATCATGCAGGACGGCGACGTGTGCGACTTTAAGATCGGCGGCTAATTCCACACCGCTTGGAACCGGCCCTTTGTCAGAGGGAGAAGGCGCCGCCCACTCGCGCGCAAGAGAAGGTAGCGAAGACGAAACTTCCGCGTTACCGTGGGCGGCGTACTCGAACAAAGCAGGCTGCAACATGGCTGAACTAGATAATAAGACCATTGCCATCATCGCTACCGATGGCTTCGAAGACTCTGAGCTGACCTCCCCGCTAGAGGCCGTGAAGAACGCCGGCGCTACCGTGCGTGTCCTCGCTCCAAAGGCCGGCACCATTACCGGCAAAAACGGCACGGAGATTTCCGTAGACGCCGCTACCGGCGACTCCACTGGCGAGTCTTTCGACGGCATTATTCTGCCTGGCGGTACCGATAACGCCGACCTCATCCGCTTGGATAAGGCCGCGGTGGAAATCGTGCGCAACCACATGAGCAAGGATCTGCCGCTCGGCGCTATCTGCCACGGTGCTTGGATCCTGGCTGATGCTGAAGCCCTCAAGGGCCGCGCCCTGACGTCCTTCCCGTCCCTGCAGACCGACCTGCGCAATGCAGGTGCCACCTGGGTAGATGAGGAAGTTCACTGCGACCAGGGCTTGGTCTCCTCCCGCACTCCAGATGACCTGCCAGCCTTTAACGCCAAGCTGGTAGAAGAGTTTGCAGAGGGCCAGCACTAAAGCTTCACGAATTCAAGCCACGGGAGTTTCCCGTGGCTTTTTCGATCTTGCGCCGGTGTCACCTGCCCTATAAAGTTGGGGTTTCCTGAAGGGGAGTAGTTCCCTCGGTTAATTCTGAGATGACTGGTCGACATACTGGCGTTTAGCCCGGCCAGCCAGCGCCCGCAGTGCCCGCGGCCGTGAACGAGACCTTCGGTCCGCAACCGAACCGAAGGGAGAAGTGACTATGTCCTCCATGGGCTCAGAACAGCGCATTCTTGAGCGCTTCATGCAGCTATCCATCGCCGCCGCAGTGGCTACCATCCTCCTCAAGGCCTTGGCCGCGTGGTTTACGGGCTCGGTGGGCTTCCTCTCCGATGCCTTCGAATCCATCGTGAATCTCGTCGCGGCCGTCGCCGGCTTTTATGCCCTCCGGATTGCCTCTAAGCCGGCCGACGATAACCACCAGTTTGGCCACGGCAAAGCCGAGTACGTCTCCGCCTTGGTAGAGGGCGCAATGATTTTTATTGCGGCCGGCATGATCGTGTACACGGCGATCCAACGCTTCTTTGTTCCGCAGCCGATTGAAGAGCCGGGCTGGGGCTTGGCGTTGTCAACGCTTTCCTCCGTGCTCAACGGCGCGGTGGGCATCGCGCTCATCCGTGCAGGTAAGCGCTACCGGTCCGCCACCTTGGATGCGGATGGGCACCATTTGCTTACCGACGTCTGGACTTCCGTAGGCGTCCTTATAGGCATCGCCGCCGTATTCCTTACTGGTTGGTGGTGGCTGGATCCTGTAGTGGCGCTCGCAGTGGGCATCAATATCTTGTGGACAGGCTATAGCCTCCTGCGCGATTCGGTGAGTAGCCTGCTTTCTGAGGCGCTTCCCGACGACGAGCGTCAACACATTAGGCAACTGCTAGCCCGGCTGGAGAAGGAACACTCTGTAAACTTCACGGATCGTCGCACCGTGGCCTCTGGCCGCCAGCGGTTGGTGTACCTGACCATGGAGGTGCCAGGGGAGTGGAGCGTCATGCACTCCCACGAGGTTGCAGACGCAGTGGAAATTGCCCTCGACGAGCTCTACCCAGGCTGCAGTGCGTTCATTCATGTGGAACCAGCCGGCCTGGAAAATCGACGCCCGTACCTATTCCCCTAAGACTTAATCTTCTCAGCTTCCTGCCGACCACTGTGGTGTATGCGCACTAGACCAATATGTGTGTAGGCCCGTTCGGGTGTACGGGCCTGTATACCGCCTGTGGACACTGGGAGAAAAAGTACACCCTCGTTAAAGAATCCTGTGGGGTAGTTGTCACCGCATTTCGGGGTGTGGTGAACAGTGGACGATTTGGAGATCGTGAAGGGATGTGTCTAGGGCGCTGCGGGCGAGAGAATCGACATCCGGTTTCCCCGATTCGGGTGCTTATGGTGCAGATTTTCCAATGTTATAGAACTGTTACCAAACGTTCTGAGCTGCACGAAGACTGATTTCGGTGAACGAAATTTAGAAAATTTTTGTCTGCCGGTCGAAAAAATTTTGATTTCTCCGTATGGTGGTTGTTACAGCAATCAATTGGAGATTTTCACCCCCATACTCCACGTGGCGGGGGTAGAAAATGTCCTTTTGTTTGGTTGAAGATAGCTATACCAATAGCAGAAAGGATTTACTGACAATGGGTAAGAACATTAAGGACCTCTTTAACGCAACCGCATACGACAAGAACGGCGAGAAGCTGGGCGACGTTAACGAGGTATTCGTTGATGACCAGTCCGGCCAGCCTACCTTCGTTGAGGTTAACCACGGCCTGTTCGGCATGAACTCCAGCCTGGTTCCGCTGCGCGGCCACGACTTCTCCGGCGATGACCTGAAGCTGGGCTTCTCCAAGGACCGCATCAAGGATGCTCCGGACTTCGACTCCGATAAGCCGCTGACCCCTGAGGCACAGTCCGATATCTTCAAGCACTACGGTCTGGATAACGCACACGACGTTACCGACTACAAGGATTCCAACCTTGACTCCAAGCGCGACGCTCAAGCTGGCGCTGACAAGGATCACAACCTGACCGCAGGTGCCGGCGCTGCTGGTGCTGGCGCAGGTGTTGCAGGTGCAGGCGCTGCTGGTGCACACGCTGACGAGAAGAAGGCAGCTACCCACACCACCGACGCCGCTGCTACCGAGCGCAAGGCTGGCGTAGCTGATGACGCTGCAGCTGCACGCACCAACAACGATGGCGAGCTCATCCGTTCCGAGGAGCAGCTCAACGTCAACAAGGAGCGCGTGGCTACCGGTGAGGCTCGCCTGCGCAAGTACGTTGTGACCGACACCGAGACCGTTGAGGTTCCGGTTGAGCGTGAAGAGGTTAGCGTCGAGCGCACCCCGATCAGCGCTGAGGATGCCAAGAACTACAACGGCACCATCTCCGGTGACTCCGAGGAAGCTTCCGTCACCCTGCACGAGGAGCGCGTAAACGTGAACAAGGAAACCGTTCCGGTTGAGAAGATCAACCTGAAGAAGGACACCGTTCGCGACACCGAGACTCACACCGAGGAGCTGCGCAAGGAGCAGATCGACACCGATGGTGTTGACGGCCTCAAGAAGTAAAAGCGCATAGCTAAACGCCCGCAAGGAATACCTTGCGGGCGTTTCTTTTGCCTTATTTAGGAGACTGGTTTAAGCCTTGACGCCGATAGCCTCAGCCGAGTCAGAATCCATAATGTGCTTGACGCCGTTCTCGGCAGCATCCCAGGTTGCCTTGTCCTGGATGCCGGCGCGCTTAGCCACGATGGTGGCGCACAGCACCTGTCCGGTGACGTTCAGTGCGGTACGGCCCATGTCAATGATCGGCTCGATGGCAAGCAGGAGACCAACACCGGCCAGCGGCAGGCCGAGCGTGGAAAGCGTGAGGGTGAGCATCACCGTTGCGCCGGTGGTGCCTGCGGTAGCGGCGGAACCGATAACGGACACGAAGATGATGAGCAGGTACTGGGTGAAGTCAAGGTCGATGCCATAGAACTGGGAGACGAAGATGGCAGCGATGGCTGGGTATACGGAAGCGCAGCCATCCATCTTGGTAGTTGCGCCCAGCGGAATAGCAAAGGAAGCGTACTCGGAGGGAACGCCCATAGCCTTTTCGCTGAAACGCTCGGTAGCTGGCATGACGCCCATCGAAGAACGGGTGACAAAGCCCAGGGAGGTCACAGGCCATACGCGCTTGAAGAAACCAATGACCGGGATCTTGTTGAACTTCAGCACTGCCGGGTAGACCACGGCAAATACCAGGCCCATGCCGACGTACATGGCCAAGACGAACTTGCCCAGCGAGCCCAGTGCATCCCAGCCGTAGGTAGCTACGGCCTTGCCGATGAGGGCCGCGGTGCCAATCGGGGCAAGGCGGATAATCCACCACAGGATGACCTGAATGACCTTCAGGAAGGACTCGGTAAAGCGCAGGAAAGGCTCGGCAGACTTGCCAGTCTTGACGGCGGCGATACCAATGGCCAGCGAGATGACGAGGAGCTGGAGGGCACCAAAGCTGAGGGATACTTCGCCGTCGGAAAGTGAGGCGGAAAGGCCCACGAAGTTCTGGGGCAGAAGCTGTTCGAAGAACGCGGTCCACGAACCGACGTGGGAAGGATCCTGCGCGGTGGCAGCATCGATGCTCGTGCCGATGCCCGGCTTCATCACGACGGCGACGATGATGCCCGTCAAGACGGAGAAGAATGCGGTGATGGCAAACCACACAAGCGTGGAAATTGCCAGGGACGCGGCGTTGGCGACCTTGCGCAGGTTAGCGACGGAGGTAACAACAGCGGCGAAGATCAGTGGCGGGATCATCACCTTGAGCAGCTGGACGTAGGCGCTGCCGACGCCCGTGAGCAGGGTGGTCAACCAGCCCGGGTTATCTGGGTCGGTATCCATGCCAGAGGCGATGAAGCCCAGGATGAGGCCGATGATGAGGCCCGCGATGACCTGAGCACCGAATCCCGTGGCCCAGCCGGGAAGCTTGGAGCGCGAAGATTCTTGTTGAGACATAAAGATTCCTTTGAAAATAAAAATGGACAGATCGGACTATTTTCCAGATACTGTCCTGTTCAACTTCAACATCGCTCAGCTTATTCCTTCTGCGTCCATAGGCACAAAGTGCGAGTTATATGCAGTGGCCGCAACCTCACCCTTCGCGCTCACGGAGAGGTGGTTTTGTGCTTGCTTTTCGACGCCGGTGAGCGCGAAGGGAAGGGACCTTGAACTACCACGTGTGTCCCATTGCTAACTTTAGATAGCTACTCTCTCTATCTTTCTCAGGAGGAACATTCATGGGCTGGGTTAAACCTCTCGTTGGCATTTTCGCAGTTGGCGCAGTGGCTTCCGTTGCTTTAGGCGGCGGCGATGAAGATACTGTGGTGGTCAACCGAGTGATCGATGGCGACACCATTGACGTCGACATAGACGGCGAAAATACCCGCGTCCGGCTACTTAATATTGATACGCCGGAAATCGGCCATAACGGCGAACCGAGTGAGTGCCTCGCGGAGGAAGCGAAGCAGTACTTAGAAGGACGGCTGCCCAAGGGGACCGAGGTTCGGTTGGAATATGATTCCGAGCGGACCGACAAGTACGGCCGCACTCTTGCCGGTGTCTTTATCGACGATGACTTCATTAACGCGGATGTCGCGGCCGAAGGGTTAGCCACGGCGGTTGTATTTGGCGGAAACGACAAGTTTTATGACGAAGTGCGCAATGCCGAACGCGGCCCTAAAGACGCCGGCGAAGGGATCTTTGGGGTCTCAGACGAGTGCAAGGTTTCCAGCGATAAGAACATGGCCGAGGCGGTTAGCGGCGCTGAAGCTGCAGCGGCAGCATTTGCAGCTTCCGGGGAAGCTGATATTGCAGGGTACGAGGATGTACTGGACAAGTCAGCAGCTGCGAAGGCCGGATTGGCGGTTCTGACTCGCCACAAAGATGATCGAAGCACCTTCCAGAAAGCAGCGTATCCGGATGCTCCCAAGGAGATTGCCGCGAAGAAGGAGCGCGAGCTTGAGGGGAAGGAGAAACAAGCCCGCGAAGAGCTCGAGAAATTGGAAGAGAAAAAGCAGGAGGAAGAGAAGCGCGAGAAGGAGCGCCAGGAAGAAGAACGCCGCCGTGCAGAGGAGCGGCAAGAAGAGAATCGCCAGCAGGAGCACGATGCGCCGGAAGTAGAGGTAGCGGAGCAGCCAACGCATGAGGAGGCGGCTGAATACCAAGCTCCCGAACAGCAGCCGGCACCTCAGCCGGCACCGGTGGTCGACAACTACACCGGGTGCCGAGCTTATGGCGGAAACTATGCCTTGACGTCCGTGGATAAGAAAGGGCGTTCCTACGCGAAGATTGACTGCACTACGAAGCAGCAGATTGGTTAGGCAGCCTGCCCTTCGCGCTCACGGGCAGGGCCCTGAGTGCTTTGAGTATGGCTCCCGGTGAGCGTGAGGGGAGGGGGAGAATCTGGCGTACACCCTTGCCGCTCACCAAGACCAGGGGGAAGCGCCATTCAGGTGCTGCCGGTGAGCGCGAAGGGTGGGAGGGCCCGGGGATCTGGAATACTGGCAGCATGAAAATCCTCGTAACCGCATTCGACGCCTTCGGCGGAGAGAGCATAAACCCCACGGAACGAGCTCTTCAGCAACTACCGGATCGCATTGGAGACGCGGAGCTCGTCAAGCTAGTGATCCCGACGAAGTTCGGGGAATCGCTGCGTCGGGCAATTGAGGCCGCGCAAGGCTCGGCGGTCGATGCAATTGTATGTTTGGGCCAGGCCGGTGGGCGGGCGCATATCACCCCAGAGCGGGTCGCGATTAACGTTATGGATGCCGGTATTCCTGATAATGCGGGCTATCAGCCGGTCGATGTGCCGGTAGTGGAAGGCGGCCCGGCGGCATATTTCTCTACGCTGCCGGTAAAGGAAATGGTTGCGGCAATGGAGGATATTCCGGCGCGGTTGTCGAATACGGCCGGGACTTTCGTGTGTAACCAGCTGCTCTATGGTCTCTTGCATCACTTCGCGGGCACCGGGATAAGCGCCGGATTCGTCCACGTTCCACTCATTACAGAGCAGGAGAAAACGGATAAGCCCATGATGGAGCTGGCGGACATCGTTGAGGGGATTAAGCGGGCACTCTGGGCGGTGCAAGCTAGTTAGGGTAGCCTTTGTGGCTTTTTTAACCGGCGAAATATAGATTAAAGGACATGTCTCGCTTTAGCCCTCTCAACTGGCCGGTTGTGCGCCAGCTGCGCAGTGGCGATCCCTTCGGAAGGGACGTCAATACGCAGTCTCAAAAGAGTAAAGATAAGCATGGGCGCACCGTGGAAGCGGACCGCGTGGTGCAGTCGGTGTGCCCGTACTGCGCGGTTGGTTGCTCGCAGCGCGTATATGTCAAAGATGACCGCGTCATCCAGGTGGAGGGCGATCCGGATTCGCCTATTTCCCGTGGGCGCCTGTGCCCGAAGGGATCTGCGTCGGAGCAGCTGATCAACTCCGCTACGCGCTTGACCAAGATTAAGTACCGTGCGCCGCACTCTACGGAGTGGCAGGACCTTGATGAAGATACCGCGATGGAGATGATTGCGGATCGTTTCTTGGAAGCCCGCCGCAATGGCTGGCAGGATGTGGACGATGAAGGTCGTGCGCTCAACCGCACGATGGGCATCGCCGGTTTGGGCGGTGCGACCTTGGATAATGAGGAAAATTACCTCATCAAGAAGCTATTTACCGCCGCTGGTGCGATTCAGCTCGAGAACCAGGCGCGCATATGACACTCCGCCACCGTTCCTAGTCTAGGAACTTCGTTTGGCCGCGGCGGCGCAACCCAACCGCTGCAGGATATGGCGAATGCGGACTGCATCGTCATTGAGGGTTCTAACATGGCCGAGTGTCACCCAGTGGGATTCCAGTGGGTGGTGGAAGCCAAGAAGCGTGGTGCCCGCATCATTCACGTGGATCCGCGCTATACGCGCACGTCAGCCTTTGCGAATCGCCACATTGGCATTCGCGGCGGCACGGACGTGGTGCTTTTGGGCGCAGTCATTAACTACCTGCTGGAAAACGAGCTGTACTTCCATGACTACGTGGTGGCGTATACCAATGCGCCGATGATCATCTCGGAGGACTACCAGGACACCGAAGATCTGGACGGCCTGTTCTCTGGTTATGACCCAGAGACCGGTAAGTACGTCACGGATTCGTGGCAGTACGTACAGAAACCGGAGGGTGCGTCGTGGAATGTGGAACGCGATGAGACGCTAGAGCATCCGAATTCGGTTTTCCAGATTCTCAAGCGGCACTACGCGCGCTATACGCCTGAGGTAGTGGAGGAGACCTGCGGTATTGCGCAGGAGGACTTCTATTACCTAGCGGAGTCGATCGCGCAGAATTCTACGCCGGATCGCACCACCTGCTTTGCCTATGCGTTGGGCTTTACCCAGCACACCCTGGGTGCGCAGTTCATTCGTACCGCCGCCATCTTGCAGCTTCTCACCGGCAATGTGGGTCGCCCAGGTTCGGGCATTATGGCGTTGCGCGGTCACGCCTCGATTCAGGGCTCTACCGATATCCCGACGTTGTTCCACTCGTTGCCGGGGTATTTGCCCATGCCGAGCGTCGATAAGCAAAGCTGGCCAGAGTTCGTTGATGGAATCCGTAACGAGTCGCAGAAGGGCTTCTGGCAGATTGGTGAGAACTACGCAGTCTCGCTGATGAAGTCCTATTGGGGCGATGCGGCAACCAAGGACAATGGATGGGGCTATGACCTCATGCCGCGCATTTCTGGTGCGCATTCTACCTATGAAACGCTCATGGCCATGTTGGATCAACAGGTGGAAGGCTACTTTGTGTTTGGCCAGAACCCGGCCGTCGCGCAGTCCAATGGCGGCATGCAGCGCCGCGGCTTGGCAGCGCTGAAGTGGCTGGTTGTGCGCGATTTCCAGGAGATTGAGACCGCCTCTTTCTGGAAGGATTCGCCGGAGATTAAAAACGGCGAGCTTAAGACCGAGGACATCGGCACCGAGGTCTTCTTGATGCCGGCGGCCACCCACGTGGAAAAGGCGGGAACCTTTACCCAGACGCAGCGCATGCTGCAATGGCGTTTCCAGGCAGCCCCGCCGCCAGGGGATGCCAAGAGTGACCTGTGGTTCTTCTACCAGCTGGGCAAGAAGATCAAGGAGCGCCTGCGCGATTCCACCGATCCGCGAGATATTCCTCTGCAGAAGGTCACGTGGGACTATGTGGAAACCGAGGAAGGCGAGCCGAATTCTGAGGACGTCCTCAAGGAGATCAACGGCTACTACCTCGAGGGCCCGAAGAAGGGCGAGCTTTTGCCTGCCTTCGTGGAGATGAAGAATGACGGCAGCACCTCGGGCGGTTGCTGGATCTATACCGGGGTGTTTAAGGACGGCATTAATCAGTCCGCGCGCAAGGTACCGGGGTCGGAGCAAAACGAGGTAGCTCCCGAGTGGGGTTGGGTATGGCCGGCCAACCGCCGCCTGCTCTACAACCGTGCCTCGGCGAAGCCGGACGGCACTCCGTGGTCCGAGCGCAAGAAGTATGTGTGGTGGGACGCTGACCAGGGTCAATGGGTTGGCGATGACGTGCCGGACTTCCCGGCTACTAAGGCCCCGGACTACAAGGCTCCGGTCGACGCCGTGGGCCCGGACGCCCTCGATGGCACCGATGCCTTCATCATGCAGGCAGATGGCCGCGGTTGGCTCTTTGCACCGACCGGGCTTTCCGACGGCCCATTGCCCACCCACTATGAGCCGCACGAGTCCCCGGTGCACAATGTGCTATACAAGCAGCAGCAGTCACCGACGCGCCTGACCATTAAGCGCCCAGACAACCTGTCGCGCCCAGAACCTGGTGAGCCGGGCTCCGAGGTGTTCCCGTTTGTCTTTTCCACCTATCGCCTCACCGAGATGTATACCTCGGGTGCGATGTCGCGCCGCCTGCCGTATTTGGCGGAGCTGCAGCCGGGCCTTTTCTGCGAGGTCGATAAGGCCTTGGCAGAAAAGCGTGGCTTGGAAAACGGCAAGTGGGCCACCATCGTCTCGCCGCGCGGCGTGATTGAGGCACAGGTCTTGGTCACTGACCGCATGCAGATGATGAAGATCAATGGCGAGGAGTTCCACCAGATCGGCCTGCCGTATCACTATGGCGAGTCCGATTCCACGGCCGTTGCAGGCGATGGTGCCAATGATTTGCTGGGCCTTACGTTGGAGCCGAACGTATTCATCCAGAATTCCAAGATCGGCGCCTGCGATATCCAGCCGGGCCGTCGCCCGCGCGGCGAGGCTCGTGTGGAGATGCTCAAGGAATATCAGAAGCGCGCGCACCTGAACCTGGATTCCGGCAATGATCTGCTCACCGTGGATGATTCCTTCACCTATAACCCAGAGCCGCAGCAGCCCGCGGATGTGGATGAGTACGGCGAAAAGGGCGAGGAAAGCGAAGAAGGTAAGTAAATGACAAATCTTCTGACCGAAAACGCCAGCCGGCATGGCTACGACAAGTACCGCCGCATGGCCTTTTTCACCGACACTTCCGTGTGTATCGGGTGTAAGGCCTGCGAGGTGGCGTGCAAGGAGTGGAACCGCAACCCGGTAGAAGGCTATGACGTCACGGGTGATTCCTATGACAACACCGGCGCACTGGGAGCAAATACCTGGCGGCACGTGGCCTTTGTGGAGCAAAACAATGACCGCATCGAGCAAGCCCGCGAGGAGGGAAAGAATCTCATTTCCCTGGGTATGCCCTCGGTAGGGGCGCAGGCCCCAGAGGTTGATACCACCCCGCCGGATACGGATACGTTCCGGTGGCTCATGTCCTCGGACGTGTGTAAGCACTGCACGCATGCGGGCTGCTTGGACGTGTGTCCTACCGGCGCGCTGTTCCGCACCGAGTTTGGCACCGTTGTGGTCCAAGATGATGTGTGCAATGGCTGCGGTACCTGCGTGGCCGGCTGCCCGTTTGGCGTCATCGAGCGCCGCGATGACGGCGGTGTGGCGCTGAAGTACGACAAGACGGCCACGGTGGATTACGTGGATAATTCCCATGCCGGCGTGAACGTGCTGAAAAAGCTTAAGCAGCTTGCCCCGCAGGGGCCGGACCACACGCCAGGCGAGTCGATGCCGATTAAGAATTTGGGTGTGGCCCAAAAGTGCACCATGTGCTACGACCGCCTGAAGCAGGGAGAGCAGCCAGCATGTTCTAAGACCTGTCCTACCGATTCCATTCAGTTCGGCCCGTACGAGGAGATGGTGGCCGCGGCCAAGGAACGCGTGCGTGTATTGCACGAGCAAGGGCTTACCGAGGCCCGCCTTTACGGCGCCAACCAGGACGATGGCGTGGGCGGAACCGGCTCCATCTTCCTGCTTTTGGATTCACCTGAGGTCTACGGTTTGCCGCCGGACCCGCGCGTGCCGACGGCCGATTTACCGCAGATGTATAAGACCGCAGCCAAGGCTATCGGCGGCATGGCGCTGGCCGTGGCCGGTTCCTTCCTGATTGGGGGACGCAAATGAGCAACTTTGATGAATACCGTCCACCGCAGCCGGAGCGCCGCAATCGCTACCGGAAGTTCGATGGTACGAAGCCGAAGAAGAAGCGGAAGCGTCCAGGCGCGGGTGCGCAGGACGGCTCCAAAGAGGAGCGCATGGCGCAGGACTTCGAGTTCTCGTCCTACTACGGCCGCCCAGTGGTCAAGGCTCCGCCGTGGGAATGGCCCATCGGCGCCTACCTCTTCTTGGGCGGCGTGAGTGGCGGTTCAGGTCTCTTAGCCGCTGGTGCACAGGCCGTGGGCAATGCGCCGCTGCGTCGCACCACGCGGATCTCTGCCTTTGGCGCGGCGGCCGTGGGATCGGTCTTTTTGATTCTGGATTTGGGCCGCCCGGAACGCGCATTGAACATGTTCCGCGTCTTCAAGGTGACCTCGCCAATGTCCATGGGCTCGTGGATTTTGTCGGGCTTTGCCAGCGCGGCCGCGCTGCCTGCCGCGGCGGAAGTGGACGCGGCGACTGGCCACAAGCTGCCGCTGCCGAAATTCGTGCGCACGGCGCTGAAGAAGTCGGCCGGGCCGGCGGGCGCGGTCGCGGGTGTACTCGGTGGTCCGCTCGCAGGCTATACCGCGGTATTGCTGTCCAATACCTCGAACCCGGTGTGGAATGACATGAAAAAGCACCTGCCGTATGTCTTCGTTTCCTCGGCAGGTGCGGCGTCGTCAGGCCTGGCTATGGTGACCACTCCGGTCGAGCACGCGGGACCGGCCCGTGTGTTGGGCATGGCCGCTGCAGCAAGTGATCTGGCAGCGACCAAGGTGCTGGAGGAAGGCATGGAGCCGGAGCCGCGCGAAGCTCTGCACCAGGGTAAGCCGGGCGCGTTGATGAAGGCTTCGGAATACTTCATCGCAGCCGGCGGTGTCGGTAGCGCGGTGGCTGCGGTGACGAAGTCGCGGGCGGTCTCGGTGGCTGCGGGGCTATCGCTCTTGGCTGGCTCGGCGTGCACGCGCTTTGGCGTGCTCAACGCCGGCTTGGAAGCGGTGAAGAACCCGGAGACCACCATCGGGCCGCAGAAGCGCCGGGCGGAAAGGCGCCGGCGCGAGCAGGGCCTCGACCACGATGTGGTGAGCCCGGACTAGTCCAGGTCCTGCAGGGCGGGGGCGAGCTCCGCGCCGATGTCTTCCATGCGTTGTTGCTCGGCTGCGGAGTCGCGGCCATCGCGGTGAAGGTAGTAGTTCAGCGCCACATCGCCCACGGTGGTCACGCACGTGGTAGACACTGACTCTTCGACCGGCCAGGCGGAGCAGTAAAAGCGCCTGTCAGCGGCGGTGAACTCGAAGGGGGAGTACTCATTGGCGATGCCCCCTCGGACGAGCACCCCACCAGCCCCGCCCCGGCTAGGGCGGTGGAGGCGAGGGTGAGGAAAGCGGGGAGGCGTCGGCGCATCTTAGGCCTTAATGAACGCATCGCCGGTGCGCTCGGTGGTATGGCCGATGACGGGGTAGCCGGGAACCTCGCCGATGAGGAGGAGGCCGCCGGAAGTTTGGGCGTCGGCAAGCAGCACTAGCTCTTCCTCGCTCAAGGAGGTATCGAGGTGTGGGCGCACCCAGTCGAGATTGCGGCGAGAGCCGCCGGGGATGAAGCCCTCTGCCAGCGCTTCCTTTGCGCCTTCGATGGTGGGCACGGCGGAAAAATCGAGCTCCGCGGCGATGCCGGAGGCCCGGCACAGCTTGTATAAGTGGCCGAGCAACCCGAAGCCGGTGACATCCGTGGCGGCACGCACGCCCGCCTCCACCGCGGCGCGGGCGGCCTCATGGTTCAAGGTGGTCATGGAATCGACCGCGGCCTGGGAGACCTCGCCGGTGGCCTTGTGCTTGTTGTTGAGGATGCCCACGCCAATGGGCTTGGTTAGGGTGATGGGCAGGCCGGGTTCGGCGGCGTCGTTGCGCATGAGCTTGTCGGGGGCCACGATGCCGGTAGCTGCCATACCGTACAGGGGCTCGGGCGCGGTGATGGAATGCCCACCTGTTACGGAGATGCCGGCCTCGGTGGCTATATCCATGCCGCCGCGCAGGACCTCGCGCAGCACATCCAGGCCCAGCTTTTCATTGGGCCAGCCCACCAGGTTGATGGCGGTAACCGGGGTGCCACCCATGGCATAGACATCAGAGAGCGCATTGGCCGCGGCCACCCGCCCCCAGTCATAGGGGTCATTGAGCATGGGAGTGAAAAAGTCCGCGGTGGAGATAACCGCCAGGCCATCTTGAATCTTTACGGCTGCGGCATCATCGCCATCGTCCAAGCCGACCAGCACGTTGGGGTCGGCTTTGCCGATGAGGCCTTCGACGGCGGATTCCAGCTGCCCAGCGGGGATCTTGCAGGCGCAGCCGCCACCAGCTGCGAAAGAGGTGAGCTTAATATCTTGGGTCATAGCGCCATTTTACTAGCCCCAGGAAATTGCCTCCGCGTGGTCGAGGCGGTTGAAGGAGGGCACATGGAAGTGGAACTGTGCCCCGTGGGGATCGCTTGCCGCATGGGCAGGTTCTGTAAAGGAAACCAGTGCGGTGCGATAGGTCTGGCCCACCTTGGGTATCGCAGGGACCTGGCTATAGGGGCAGCTTGCCGCGGCGGAGTTGGGCACCTCATTGGCGCGCGAGCCATCAGCTGTAGCTGGTGCGAGGTCTGGAAAGGAAGTCGGTGCGGAGGTATCCGCAGCTCCGAGGTAGGTCAGCGATACCGGGAAACAGATGGTGGAGGCGGACTCAGGGAGGGTGACGTCTTCCGAAGAGCCGGTAGGGCGGATGCTGTCAGCGATGCGTGGGGCATCTATCCGAACCTTAAAATAACTTATATTCCCCTCGCGAGATTCTGTGAGGACGGAGGCCGTCTCGCCATAGCGCAAGTGGGTGCCAGGCTCGGTGGCAGTGAAGCCATGTGGGGCGCCGGCTGCGTCCTCGGTGAAGGCTTCCAGCTGCTGCGACTCCACCTCTGGTCGGGTCATGTTGGGGGACTCCGCAGGTGGGGAAGTGGCAGGGGAGCACGCGGTGGCGAGAAGGGCGAAGCCGAGTATGCAACCGGCGCCCGCGCGCCGGCCAATCTCTCGCCGCCTTAAACCTGATAGGAACATAAGTAGAATCTTAGCCTGAATCTTAGAAAAACGTTAATTGTACGGAGAATCCCGGGAAATTTCTTCCCCCGTGTAAGGTGAGCACACGGAGGCGTACGTGTCCTGGTGGGCGCCCCGGTCTTCAAAACCGGTGAGGCCGAGCATCTCGGTCTGGCAGGTTCGATTCCTGTCCGTCTCCGCCACCCGCGCGCAAGGAGGAATGCCACAGTGCCCACACCCACGCCTGCTGCCGGCCCAGATCCCCGCAGGAATATTCCCCGCATGGATGAGCTGCTTCAGCTGCCGGAAGTAGAATCTGCCCGCCAGCGCCTAGCCGAGCACACCATCCGCGCGATACTCCAAGGCGCAGTCACCCAAGCGCGCCGCGGTCAGCTGCAGGTCAGTGATATACCCGCAGAAATTGCGCAGCGCCTGGAACAAAAGAATGCGCATTCCTTGCAGCCGGTCATTAACGCCACCGGCGTCATCATTCATACGAACTTAGGGCGCGCCCCGCTTCCCAGCGCCGCGGTAGAGGCCCTGCAGGCCGCTGCCTCCTATACGGATGTGGAAATGGACCTGGACTCGGGCAAGCGATCAAAAAAGCGCGGGGCCGGCGCCACGGCCGCGCTGCTCGCGGCCTGCCCCGGTGCAGAAGATGCCTTAGTGGTCAATAACGGCGCCAGCGCCTTGTTGCTTGCCACCGCTGCGCTCGCTCCCGGCAAAGAGGTCATCATCTCGCGCGGCGAGCTCATTGAGATCGGTGCGGGCTTTCGCCTGCCCGAACTCATCGAGTCCACGGCCACGCGCCTTAAAGAAATTGGGGCGACTAATCGCACGCACCTGGCCGACTACGAGCGCGCGCTGAGCGATAACACTGGCGCCATCTTGAAGGTGCACCCTTCCAATTTCCGCATCGAGGGATTTACTTCCGCAGTCGGGGTAGAGGAACTGCACCGCCTAGCCGTGCAGCACGATACGCGACTCATCGTGGACTTGGGCTCCGGCCTGCTCACCCATGACCCAGCGCTGCCAGAAGAACCAGATATCCAGGCCCAGCTGCGCGCCGGGGCCGATATCGTCATTGCCTCAGGTGATAAGCTGCTTGGCGGTCCGCAGGCAGGAATTTTGCTCGGCACCAAGGAGGCGATTGCCGCGGTGAAGAAGCACCCGCTGGCGCGTGCGGTGCGCATAGATAAGCTGCGCCTCAACGCGCTGGAGGCGGCCATTTCAACGCCCTCGAATGCGGTGCAGGACGCCCTCCACCTCGATCCCCAGACCCACCGCGAGCGCACGGAAGCCATCGCGCAGGCAGTTGGGGCAGAAGTGGTGCCTCATGATGGCCGCGTGGGCGGCGGCGGGGCGCCGGAGTACCCGCTGCCCGGCTTCGCGGTTAGCCTGCCTGAGCACTATGCGGACGCGCTGCGCCGCCAGGACCCGCCCGTGGTAGGCCGCGTGCATCAGGGCCGCTGCTTGGTGGATATTCGCTGCGTTCCCGCCCACCACGACGCCACGGTTATTGCCGCTATTAAGGCGGTAGGCTAGGTGTACGTCGTCGCTACTGCCGGCCATGTGGACCACGGCAAGTCCACCCTGGTGCGGGCTCTTACGGAGATGGACCCGGACCGGTGGGAGGAAGAAAAGCGCCGCGGTCTTACCATTGACCTGGGGTTTGCCTGGACCACGCTGCCTTCTGGCGCGGATGTGGCTTTCGTAGATGTGCCCGGCCATGAAAAATTCCTAGGCAATATGCTCGCCGGCGTGGGCCCGGCCCCGGTGGTCCTCTTTGTGGTCGCGGCCGATGAGGGATGGCAGGCCCAGTCCACCGACCACCGCGATGCCTTGCGCGCGCTGGGAGTAGAGCACGGCATTATTGCGCTCACTCGCAGCGACCGCGCCACCGTGGACCGCACCGCAGAAATCCGGACGCAGCTGGCCGACACCCCGCTTGCCGACGCCCCCATTATCCCCGTATCCGCCCCAACCGGCGACGGCATTGCGGCGCTGCGGCAGGCGCTCGATAAGGTTCTTGCCGCTGCGCCCGTTCCCGATGCGCAGGCACCCGTGCGCCTGTGGGTAGACCGCGCCTTTAGCGTGAAGGGCGCGGGCACCGTGGTGACCGGAACGCTCGCCGCGGGCACCCTGCGCGTGGGCGATAGCCTCACGGTGGCCACGGCCGATGGGGAAAGGGACGTGGAAATCCGCGGCCTGCATAGTGAAAACCGCGCGCAGGATTCACTTGGCCCCGTCACTCGCGCGGCCGTCAACCTGCGTGGGGCAGATGCCACCGATATCCACCGCGGCGACGTGCTGCTTACCCCGGGTGCGTGGCGCCTGGTGGACCACCTTGATGTCCGCCGCACCTTTGGCGCGGAGCTCGATGGGCTGCCCGATAACCTCGTCGTGCACACCGGTACCGCCGGGGTAGAGGCCTACCTTCGTCCCCTGTCTGCCGAGTTCGCGCGCATCAGCCTGGCGCATGCGTTGCCGTTGCAGCTCCTTGATCGCTTCGTAGTGCGTAGCCCCGGCGGCCGGCACGTCGTCGCCGGCGTAGAGGCAGTAGACCTGCGCCCGCCGGAACTTAACCGGCGCGGTGCCGCCCGCCGCCGCGCAGAAGAGCTCAGTGCCCAGGACTCTTTCCGTGATCCTGCCTCCTACCTGCGCCGCGTCGGTTTTGCCCGTGTGGATGACTTAGCCCGTGACGGCTTTACTACCGCGGCGCCGCCGCAAGGCATTATCGCCTTCCGCGACTGGTGGATTGCGGCCTCCCAAGTTACGCGGTGGAAGCACGCGCTTACCGACGCCCTGCATGCCCACACCGCCGCACATCCCCTGGCACCGGGAATGCCCCGCAAAGCAGCCATGGATGCCCTCGGCCTGCAAGAAGAAGGCTTGCTGGGCCTTGCCATCGCCGCTGCGAAGGCGGAAAGCAGCGAGGGAGTGCTGCGCCTTCCCGGACAGCAGGCGGACCTCGGCGCGGCGGAGCGCGGGGTCGCTGCCATCGAGGAAAGGCTTAAGGTAGAACCTTTTGCGGCACCCGAGGCAGATGACCTAACGGAGCTGGGCCTGGGCCCAAAGGAACTTGCCGCCGCCGAGCGCGCCGGGCGCCTTCTGCGCCTCAAGCAGGGAATCGTGCTCTTGCCCTCGGCGCCGGAGGAAGCGCGCCGGCGGCTGGCCGAACTGGAGCAGCCTTTTACGCTTTCGGCAGCCCGTAAAGCGCTGGGCACCACGCGGCGGGTAGCCATCCCGCTGCTGGAATACCTCGACGCCCAGCGGATTACTCGCCTCGGCGACGGGGTCCAACGCACCCTGCGCTAACAAGGCCCCTGTGACCGGTCACCGCACCTATTTGCGGTGATTGCCCCCGCGGTGGTGAGAGGTTTCGCGAGCCACGCGCCGGGCCCGCACGCGCGCGGATTCGGAGGAAAAGCGGCCCGGTTCTTCGGCTACCGGCAGCGCACGCCAGCTGAAATTCTGCTCGCCCGGGATGGAAGAGACCAACTCCGCCAGCTTGGCGCTGGCCTGCGGTTGTTGTGATTGCTCATTGTGCTGCTGAGCTGGCGCATCTGGCTCAGCGGGTGCAGGCGGCTGGGCCTGTGGCCCTTTCGGGCGGCGTGAGCCGGTGGGCAGCGCCGTCACGATGGCCTCGCCGGCAAGCGTGTGCTCCCAGACCTCGGGTTGAGCCGGTGTGGCTGCGGGCGCAGCAGTGGGAATCGCAGGTTGTGGCGCGGGCACGCGCAGCGGTGGAACAGCGGGGGAGAAGAGCTCCGCGGTGGTGGCCTCATCGGCGGGGATATCGACGGCAAGCATGCCGTGGCTCGCATAGGCGCGGGCGGAAAGCCCCGCTCCAGAGCCGCTGGCCGCGGCGAAAGCGGCGCGCAGGCCGGGGAACGCAGGAATGTCGCCGATGGGGCCGAGCACCATATCGTCGCAGGTGGCCACTGCGGTGCCGGCAAGGTCTTCCAGCGTGACGAAGAATTGCTGCGTGCCCATGCTCTCCAGCTGGGCGGGCGATAGGTCGCCGGCGGCGGCATCGATGAGCACGCCTTGCCCACCGGAGAGCAGTGCGGTTCCTTGCGTTTGGTCGTTGACCGGCACCATCCACGGCCACAGGCCCAGTGACACGGCAACCTCAACCTCGCCGTCTACTACTTCCACGGTGGCGATCGTCTGCGGCTGTGCGGAGGAGGCCTTTAAACGCTCCAAGGCGGGATACTCCGCCGCCTCGACCTCGTCCAGAAACCCCAAGAAGCCGAAGTCCGAGCGGACGCGCCAGCCGTTGGTGTAGGTATCGGGTTCTAGGGAGACGTCGACAAGCGCAGCGTGCTCTGCCACGCCGGGGATACTCAATGTGGTGCCCAGCACTGGGTGCTCGAGGACCGCAACATGCTCCACGCCGAAGTAACTAGTCGCGAGCGGGTAAAGCGCCATAGAACGTCACTCCCAAGGTTAAAGGCCGGTAAACAATGCGTAGCTCATTTTACGCATATGGGGGAAGGGCTGGCGCCAGCTTTATATCCTGCGAGTTTTTATTAATGTATAGACAGCTCTCTTAAAAGTGAAACCCGGAAAACAGAATAGGAGTAGAACCATCTCTTCTTCATCGTCTTCCTCATCCCGCCCTGTGCGTGGGGTAAATAGCTCGGAGGAAAGCAAAAAGCGCACCCGCAATGCCAAGCGCATCTTAAAGGACATTATGTACCCGCATAATATCCACCCCGCGCTGGTGCCGGGCGTCTCCATTGAGGATCAGAAGGTCAAGTATGGCGTGGATAAACCGATCCTTTTTGTGGTCGGCGGACTGGTCGTCGCCTTCGTAATCTGGGGTGTGATTGCACCCGAGCAGGTCTTCGATGCTTCTTCGGCAGCGCTCGATTGGGTGATGCGTAACTTGGGCTGGATCTTTACCGCCCTAGCGACGTTCCTGATGTTTTTGCTCATCATCTTGGCCTTTTCAAAGTACGGCAAAATCCCTCTCGGGCTAGATGGGGAGAAGCCGGAATTTTCCACGGTGAGCTGGGCCGCGATGCTCTTTGGTGCCGGCATTGGCATCGGCATTATCTTCTTCGGCCCCTTCGAGCCGCTGAGCTACTACCTTTCGCCGCGCCCTGGTGCCTATGAGGCTGCGAGCGATGAAGCGGTGCTGGGCGCCATGGCGCAGGCAGCCATGCACTGGGGCTTTAATGCCTGGGCAATTTACGCCATCGTGGGCCTGTGCGTGGCCTACGTCTCCTTCCGCCGCGGCCGCGTGCCGCTGATGAGCTCCATCCTGATGCCGCTCTTTGGCAATCGCTCCTCTGATTCCCTGCCCGCGCGCATCATCGATGGCCTGGCCATTATTGCCACTCTCTTCGGCACCGCCGCCACGCTGGGCATCGGTGCGCTGCAGATCGGCCGCGGCGTGGAATTGGTTAGCGGCTGGTCTACCACCGGCAATGCTGCGGCGCTGGTGATCATCGTGGTGCTGTCCATCGGAACGATCTTCTCGGCCGTCTCCGGCGTGGCCAAGGGCATTCGGTGGCTCTCCAATATCAACCTGGTGCTGGCCATGGCGCTGGCCTTGTTCTTCTTCGTCGTGGGGCCGACCGCCTTCTTGGCCAATATGCTGCCGGCCGTAGTGATTGAATATCTCGATGAAATGCCACAGATGCTCTCGGCCAACATGGGCGAGGGGGAAGACATGGTGGCCTTCCTGTCCTCCTGGACCACCTTCTACTGGGCTTGGTGGGTATCCTGGTCGCCATTCGTGGGCGTCTTCGTAGCCAAGATTTCCCGCGGGCGAACCATCCGCCAGTTCGTGCTCGGTGTGTTGCTTATTCCCTCGGCTATCATTGTTGCCGCTTTTACCATCCTGGGCGGCACCACCATTTGGCTGCAGCGCCGCGATGGCGATATCGCCCCAGATGGCACCATTGATTCCATGCCGGCGGCAGAAGACATCTTTTTCAAGGTCTTGGATCACTTCCCAGGAGCGGAGTGGATGGCGCCCATCGTCATCGTCATGCTGGTGGTCTTCTTCATTACCACGGCTGACTCCGCATCCATTGTGAACTCGCAGCTCACCCAGCGCGGCAACCCCAAGCCAAACCCGGTGGTTACGGTCTTTTGGGTGGTATGCATGGCCGGCATTGCCGTGGTTATTTTGCTCGCCGGCGGCCGCAATGCGCTGCAGGGCCTGCAGAACCTTATTACGGTGACGGCCCTGCCTTTCGCGGTCATCATCGTGCTCATGTGCATCGCGTTGGTGCGCGAGCTGCGTCATGATCCTGCCTCCATCCGCCATTTCTACGAGGACGAAGCGGTCTCTAATGCGATCGTGCGGGGCGTGCGCGATTATGGCGATAACTTTGCCCTGTCCATTGAGCCGACAGACGGCGACTACGCAACGGGCGCGCACTTTAACTCCACTGCAGCAGAGGTGACCGATTGGTACGCGCGCACGGACGAAGAGGGCCGCGCCGTGGGCTATGACTATGAGGCAGGCGAGTATGTGGACAACGATCCATCTATCAAGAATGGCGAGTTCATCTCTCCGGTACCGGAAGATAAGGAAGAAAATTAATACTTGACAATTATTGGCTGGTAGGGTGCCAGCTATGACTTTTAGTACCTTTGCCTTTGCCTTCGCCTTGGTGCTGCTGTCGGGTCTATCGACCTCGATTGGCGGCGCTTTGGCGGTGGGAAGGCGCCAGCCGGGGCCGGCTTTTATGGCCGCTGCACTGGGGCTTTCGGCCGGCGTGATGCTGTATGTCTCCTTTATGGAGATCCTGCCGGAAGGCATTGCGCAGCTTTCCGACGCCCTCGGCGAGGAAACCACCGGCACCTGGGCCGCCGTCGGGGCGTTCTTTGCTGGCATCGCCGTCATCGCCATCATTGACCGGCTCGTGCCGGAGGAGATTAACCCCCATGAGCCGGCCACCACGGCCGAAGAAGCCCGCCGCAAAAAGCTAATGAAAACCGGCGTATTTACCGCCTGCGCGCTGGGCCTGCACAATTTCCCCGAGGGGTTTGCCACCTTCCTATCCGGCCTGGATTCTAAGGAAGTTGCGGTGCCGGTGGCGGTGGCCATCGCCATTCACAATATTCCGGAAGGCATTGCGGTGGCTGTTCCGCTGCGCGAGGCCACTGGCTCCCGCAAGAAGGCCTTTTGGTGGGCCACCTTGTCTGGACTGGCTGAGCCGCTCGGCGCGCTCATCGGCTTTGGCCTTCTCATGCCGGTTATTGGGCCGGCGACGATGGGCATTAGTTTCGCCGCCATCGCCGGCATTATGGTCTTCATCTCGCTGGATGAGCTATTGCCCACCGCTGAGGAGACCGGCGAGCACCATCACGCTATCTACGGTTTGATTGCCGGCATGGCCGTGATGGCGGTTTCGCTGATGCTATTTATGTAGCCGGCTATGCAGCCGGGCTACGGAGCGTTAAGCTTCCGCCGGCTCGGCAGAAGTGGCCGAAGTCTTGCCAAAGGAGGCCTTAACCGCCATCACGATGGTGGCAACCACTGTGCCAAGCACCAGGCCGCAGACCATGGACATGCCGGTATCTGCCAGCCATGCCAGGGCGCCATTGGAGATATTCTCGGTCGTGGACGCGATGAATTCGTGGGGCTGATCCATGCCGAACTCGTGCAGGCCCTTGACCACGATATGGCCGCCTACCCACAGCATGGCGGCGGTACCAATGACGCCGATGATATCGAGTACGACCGGCATGCCCTTGACCAAGGCGTTGCCCACCGTGGACTTGCCATCGTGGCGCTTATTAAGGGCCATGCCAATATCGTCCATCTTGACCAAGAGGCCTACGGCGCCGTAGACACCCAGGGTCAGCAAGATACCGACGAAGATGAGGGCACCCAGGCGCATCCAGAATGGCTCGTTGATGACCTCATTTAGGGAAATGACCATGATCTCGGCAGACAAGATGAGGTCAGTGGTAATCGCGGACTTGACCAAGCTATCTTCGGCGTCTGCGCCCTTTTCCTGGACTGATTCAGTTTCCTTCTCTCGGTGGGGGAGAACGTGGTGCAGGATTTTTTCCGCGCCTTCAAAGCATAGATAGGTACCGCCGCACATCAAGATGGGAGTAAGCGCCCACGGCGCGATCCAAGAGAGGATCATCGCGATGGGCAAGATGATGACGAGCTTATTGATAAGCGAGCCCTTGGTGATGCGCCAGATCATCGGCAACTCGCGCTGGGGCTTAATCCCCTCCACATATTGCGGGGTTACGGCCGCATCATCGACGACCACACCTGCGGCCTTCACGGAGGTCTTGCCCGCAAGGGCGGCCACATCGTCAACGCTAGAGGCAGCGGAGCGGGCGATCAGGGCGACGTCGTCAAGCAGGGCAAAAAGGCCACCGGCCATAAATTATCCTTCTGGGGTTAGGGTGATGTTATCGGACCACGTTAAGTGTATCCCCTGATGCGCCAACCAAGCCATCGCATCATCACCGCTGCGAGTAATGCCCTCGACCGCGGCAAGTGTAGTGTCGATCGCTTTCTCGGCGTCCTCGGCAGAAATCAAGCCGGCGGAGGTCGCGGCAGAGAGCTCATCAATATCGAGCACGGAAATGGGCTTGCCGCGGGTGGCAACAAGATCCACATAAAGATCGCGGGTGGTCCACACCGCGCCATCGCGCTGGATTTCGGCCACATCAATATAAAAGTCCTGGTGGACGTCTACACCGGGGCGGAAATGGAAGATATTGGCGCGCAGGTTGAGATCGGGAAGCAGCCACGATTCCAAGTACCCGAAGCGCGGGTGATCGGCGCCGCGTGCCATGTAAAGGCCGAAATCCGTCTCGGTGTATGTGTCGACCTCGCGCAGGAACCCCTTGGGGTCGGTATTGGTGTACTCGGCGGTATTAAAGGTCTCGCGCTTGACCGGATGGAGATCCACCGGCATCTACTTCACCTCAAGGAAGGCGGCGGTGGGGGCGAAATTGCAGCGGGACTCCTGGGTGTTCACGCCGCCAGAAAGCAGCGCGATGACGGTGCCCTTGCCGGTCTGGGCGGTACCGGACAAGGTGGTAGGGCCGTCCTGATTGATGCCATTGTTATTTAGTGGGGTGATGCCGCTGCGCAGGGTGTCAAGGTTGAACCACTGCACGTTCATCCCGCCTTGTTCGCGTGCGGCCGGTGGGGTGCCGAGGGCGGTGAAGAGAAAGACGGTTTCGCCGGACTTTGCGCCCGGTGCCGGCATTTCGGTGGGGCCAGGAACGGCAATGGCCGAGCCCATGGCATCGCTGGTGCCGCCAATGCAGTGTGCGGAGACCGTGGGCCAGTAGAACTGGCGGAAGTTCGGGTTATTGCCCTCTGGCATGGCTACGCCGCCCTTGCCATCGCCGCCGCCGGCGAAGAACGCGAGGCCCGAGAGGATAGCGTTGCGTACATCCTCGGGAATCCACGGTTGTGCCGCAAAAGCGCGGATGCGGTCCTGGGTTTCCTGATTGGGGCGGCCGAGCTCGTCCAGTGGGCTATGCGAGGATGCCTGCTGTACTAAGGAAGAAAGATCCGGTGCGGATGCCTGCGCAGGGGCGACGAGGGGAGAGGCGAGGCCGATGAGCGCGGCCGTGGCAGCGGCGATATAACCGGTACGGCCGGACAGGCGCCAGGTGGTGCGGGCGTGGCTCACGTTATCAATTCCTTGGGTGCGGTCTCGGGAAGGGGTTTAACCCCAGTTGTCACATTTGTAACAATATTACCTACAGTAACGATAGTGATGGCAAGGGCGGTGTCAAGTATTTTGGCAATCTATAAGAGTTTTCGCTCTCCCTATACGGTGCGTTACGGGGTAAAGCCATCCCCAATGCTGCACTTGGCCCTTTAAGGGGGTATCGTGGGAGCTCGTTCAAGATCAATTTCGCGCGCGCAAGCGCTGTAGATCCTCCGAAGGAGAACCCCACTAGTGAGTAATACCGAGTTCCGTAATGTTGCCATCGTCGCGCACGTTGACCATGGCAAGACCACCCTGGTCAACGGCATGCTGGAGCAGTCCGGCGCCTTTGGTGACCACGGTGAACACACGGACCGCGTCATGGACTCCAATGATCAGGAGCGCGAGCGCGGCATTACCATTCTGGCCAAGAATACGGCCATCCACCGCAAGGGCCTGGGCAAGGACGGCCAAGACCTGATTATCAACGTTATCGACACCCCGGGCCACGCCGACTTCGGTGGCGAGGTCGAGCGCGGTATTTCCATGGTGGATGGCGTCGTCTTGCTCGTCGACGCCTCCGAGGGACCGCTGCCGCAGACCCGCTTCGTGCTCACCAAGGCACTGGAAGCCAAGCTGCCGGTTATCATCTGCGTGAACAAGACTGACCGCCCGGATGCCCGCATCGACGAGGTTGTCTCCGAGTCCCAGGACCTGCTGCTGGAAATCGCCGCCGGCCTGGAGGACGAGGAAGCCGCGGCCGCCGCCGAGGAGCTGCTGGACCTTCCGGTTCTCTACGCTTCCGGCCGCGCCGGCGTTGCCTCCACCGAGAACCCAGGCGATGGCAACGTCCCTGCGGGCGACGATTTGCAGCCGCTTTTCGACGTCATCTACAACGTCCTCCCAGAGCCCTCCGCTACCGTCGACGCCCCGCTGCAGGCGCACGTGACCAACCTGGACGCCTCCGACTTCCTGGGCCGTATCGCGCTGCTGCGCATCTACGCCGGCCGCATCAAGAAGGGCCAGCAGGTGGCCTGGATCCACTACGACGAGGATGGCAACCAGCACACCAAGACCGTGAAGGTCGCCGAGCTGCTGCGCACCGTTGGCTTCGAGCGCCAGCCCGCTGAGGAGGCCATCGCCGGTGACATCGTTGCTATCTCCGGCATCTCTGACGTCATGATTGGTGACACCATCGCCGATCCAGAGCACCCAGAGGCCCTGCCGCGCATCACCGTGGACGAGCCGGCCATCTCCATGACCATCGGCGTTAATACCTCCCCGATGGCAGGCCAGGGCGGCGGCGATAAGCTCACCGCACGTATGGTCAAGGCCCGTCTGGAGCAGGAGCTTATCGGTAACGTTTCCCTGCGCGTGCTGCCTACCGAGCGCCCCGATGCTTGGGAGGTCCAGGGCCGTGGCGAGATGGCGCTGTCCGTGCTCATTGAGTCCATGCGCCGCGAGGGCTTCGAGCTGACCATCGGCAAGCCGCAGGTTGTGACCAAGGAAATCGACGGCAAGACCTACGAGCCATACGAAATCCTCACCATTGACTCCCCGTCCGAGCACCAGGGTGCTATCACCCAGCTGCTGGCCGCCCGCAAGGGCCAGATGCAGGCCATGGACGTGCGCGAGGGCGACTGGGTACGCATGATCTTCCGCGTCCCTGCCCGCGGCCTCATCGGCTTCCGCACCCAGTTCATGACCGAGACCCGCGGTGCCGGCATCGCTAACTCCATCTCTGACGGCCTGGATGTCTGGGCCGGCGAGATCAAGTCCCGCCCGACCGGCTCCCTGGTGGCTGACCGCACCGGCCAGATCACCCAGTACGCGCTGATGCAGCTGGCTGACCGCGGCAACTTCTTCGTCGAGCCGGGCGCCGAGGCTTATGAGGGCATGGTCGTTGGTGCCAATAACCGCGATGAGGATATTGACATCAACATCACCAAGGAAAAGAAGCTGACCAATATGCGCTCCGCCACCGCGGATGCCACGGTCACCCTGGCTAAGGCACACACCCTGTCTCTGGAAGAGGCACTGGAATTCTGTGGCAACGACGAGTGCGTCGAGGTCGCCCCAGACGTCCTGCGCGTGCGCAAGGTGGAGCTTTCCGCTACCGACCGCAAGCGTGCTGCTGCTCGCAAGAAGCAGATGAATAAGTAAAAAGCCGCACCCTAGGTGATGGTGATTGCTGCTGAAGTGGCCACCATCGCCGCAACCGCTGCCGCCTCCTCAACTACGGCCTTGACCGCAGAGGAGGCGGTTTTGTCATACTCCACCTCTTTTTTGATGTCCTGAATGCGTGCCCGCATCTCTCGGCGCTTCATTCCCTCCGCATCGTTTTTCAGCAGGGTATAGGCGCCGCTGACCTCGCGGAGAATATCGAGAATAATGACGTCATTGACCGCGGCTGGGCGCTGCGCCTCCAGCACCGCAACCAACCGTTCGCGCAGTTCCTTTTCTAGCTCCAGGTCCGTCATGATGTAGCGGTCGCCGCTTATCTGCCACCACTTGGCCTTTTCCACGTCGAGTTGTCCATTCGCGTGGAAATCCAACGCGATGATTTCCCGCGGGGTAAACCACGAGGCCTCCAAGAGGCTCTGCATGCTGGTGGCCTTGTGTTGCTGCAGCTCCTCCCAAGCCCATGCCAAGACGGGGTGCTCTGGGCGCTGTGGAGTAGTCTCCACCCTTTTCTTCTCGCCGATCTCTACGTGACCGCCCAGCAGCAGGTCCGTGAGTACGGTGGCCCGCAGGGCGGCCTCATTATTGGACACCCAGTCTTCCTGCTTGCCGTTGTCCTTGGTCAGTAGAAGGAACATTTCTTGGCAGATGAGCATTGGGGCCTCCTTAAAAGTTGCGGTCTATGGCCGAGTCTAGCGCCAATAATCTTCGTTTCGGCGGGGTAGAGGGACTAAAGTAGTCCGCGATGAAAAAGAATCCGGCTTCACCAAGGCGCGCGGCGTCGGCAATCGCAGCGGTACTCAGCACCGCCAGCCTTGCACTACTTAGCGCCTGCGCGGCTAACCCCGGCCCACCACCGGTGGTGGAGGAAAATTCCTCCGCGCTGCAAGAAGATCAGACCACCACCACGGCTACCCCGGACGAAGAGCAGCCGCAGGATGCCGACTCCGCCAAGCGCCCCACCATCTCGGTGGGCGTGGACCCCTTGCGCGCGGGATTGAACCCGCACTTGGTGGCCAATAATTCCGAGCTGGTCGACCAGATCGCAGAACTAGTTCTGCCCTCGGCGTTCCACAATGGGCAAAGGGACGCCGATATCCTCGAATCTGCCTCTGAGGTCACCGCTCCTAAGGGCGTGGCGCAGCGAGTGCGCTACGTCATTGCCTCGCCCGCACAATGGTCCGATGGCACACCCATTTCCGGCGCGGACTTTAGCTACCTGTGGAAGCAGATGACCACCACCGCTGGTGTGCGCGATCCCGCCGGCTACCACGCCATATCAGCCGTCAATACCTCCGATGGCGGCCGCGTAGTCACCGTGGACTTTTCCCAGAAGGTGAAAGATTGGCACCTGCTTTTCCATAATTTGCTGCCTTCCCACCTGCTGCAGGACGATAACTTTGGCTCTGCCTTAGCCGATAAGATTCCAGCATCGGCCGGGCGCTTCCTCGTCGATAGCGTGGACCGCGGCCGCGGAGTCATTACCTTGAACCGCAACGACCGCTTCTGGGGTGCCAATCCGGCGCAGGTGGACGTCATCCAGCTGCGCGAAGTGCGCGATAGCACCCAGGCGCTTAATATGCTGCGCTCCGGGCAGATTGGTTTCGCGGACTTCACTCCGGGCCAAACCTCGCAGGAGGCCCTGGGCCTTTTGGGACATGTTTCCGATAAGACACTGACCCGCCCGCGCCAACTGCGCCTGCACATGTCCACTGCGGATGGAGCACTGGAAGAAAGGGCAGCGCGCCGCGGATTGGCCTCGCTGATTGATACGGACCAGGTCGCGCGCTTGGCCACCGGCCGCGCTTCTAACCTCCAACCGGGGAATAACCCTATAAGTAAGGACACGGACCTCACTGCGCTGCGCACTCGCGCGAGTAAGAAGCCGATTCGCTTTGCGGTAGACCCCACCAGCCCCACGGCCTTGGCCGCGGCCAATACGCTTTATGACGTCCTCGAAGCCCACGGGATCGGTGCCGAGGTGGTGTCCGAGCGCCTGACCACGATCACCTCCAAGCTCCTGCCCGAAGGTGAGGTGGATGCGGTAGTGACCTGGGAGGATATCTCCCTGAACTCGGTGGCCGCGGCAAATATCTTCAGCTGCGATGACAAGCAGCCGCTCGCCGGCGACCTGTCCGGAATCTGCCCGGAGAACGCGGATGAGATTCGCGAGGAGATTTTATCCGGCGCCATGAGCCCGAAGGAAGCGCTCGGACGCATTCGCGATGTGAACTCTAAAGAAGCCCTCTATGTGCCTTTGGTGGATGAGACGCGTATCCACGCGCTCGGGGAGGGTATTGTAGGCCCCGGCCAAAGCATTGATGATTGGGACGAGGGTCTTATCACCGCGCCCCGCTGGAGGATAGATGAAGACTAAGGACTTAACCGGCTACCGCGTGGTGGCGGTGCACGCCCACCCGGATGATGAAACCCTCTTTATGGGTGGCACCCTGGCAACTCTGGCCGCACGCGGTGCCGAGGTTATCGTCATTACGCTTACCTTGGGCGAGGACGGCGAGGTCATCGGCGAACCTTACCAAGGCCTGGCCGATCACGATCAGCTCGGCGGTTTCCGCGCCCGCGAATTGGCCAATGCCCTCGATGCCCTGGGCGTCAAGGGGATCCAGCTGGGCGGTTTCGGCCACTTCCATGACTCTGGCATGGCGGGCTCTCCCTCGCATGAGAACCCGCGTGCACTGGTCAATCGCATCGAGGAGGCGGCGGATTTCCTGAGCGACGAGCTCGAGGCCATCCAGCCCCACGCCATCCTCACCTACGGGCCCGATGGTGGCTACGGGCACCCGGACCACATTGCGGTGCATGAGGCGGTGATGAAGGCGGCGTCGCCAAGCACGCGCATTTGGTACGGCATTTTTGAACGCGCCGCCAACTATGCCGGCCTGGACACCCTCGATGCGCCGGCCGGGTGGACTAAGCCCAGCCAGGAATACTTGGACAATTTCACCAACGAGGGCGCCGATGTCACCGTCGCTCTTTCCGACGCCGCCCTTGACGCCAAGCGCTGCGCCATGCGCGCCCACGCCTCCCAAATCTGGGTGGCCGATGGCTCCACCACCTGCACTAACCCCGAGGCCGCCGTGGCCGCGCTGCACGAACCCGAGCACGTGCCCGGAGCCTATGGACTATCCAACCTGCTGGTCATGCCCCTGCTGCGCGCCGAGTACTTCCAGCTGGGCCAAGGCGATCCAGCCGATGATCTGCTGGGCGGCCTGTAATGCGTACGGATTTTAGCCGCGGCGAGCAGGTCACCGGGCTAGTGTGGCTGGCCATCGGCGCCTTGCTGTCGGTCTTCCTCGAGGTCATCTACCTCACCGCCCGCATTCCGCTATCCAATGGGGCGAGTGTGGCTTTTCCCATCACCATCTTGCTTGCGTGGTGGTTCAACTCCGTGCTCACCCGCACCGCCCGGCTGTGGAGCCCCGCGCCGATGGTCGGCGCCATCCCGCTCATCGTCTGGTGCCTGGGCTTTTTTGCCTTCATGCTCCTCGTACCGATGACAGGAGACATGCTCTTGGCCAATAATATTCTCAGCCTGCTCCTGCTTTTGGCCGGGATTGGCGGGGGCGTTTGGCCATTTTTCAAGCAGAAGTGACATACTGTTAAACATCCCAAATCCGAGAAATCAGGAAGCTTCAAGGAATCTCCATGACTTATACGATCGCACAGCCTTGCGTTGACGTAATGGACCGCGGCTGCGTTGAGGAATGCCCTGTTGACTGCATCTACGAGGGCAAGCGCATGCTCTACATCCACCCGGATGAGTGCGTGGACTGCGGTGCCTGCGAGCCGGCTTGCCCGGTCGAGGCCATCTTCTACGAGGATGACGTTCCCGATGAGTGGCTGGACTACAACGACGCCAACGCCGCCTTCTTCGATGACCTGGGCTCCCCGGGCGGCGCGGCGGCCCTTGGGCCACAGGACTTTGACGTCCCGATGATTGCCGCGCTTCCACCACAGAATCAGGAGTAAGACATGGCACGCACACCGCTAGGAAAGACGCTTCCAGACTTCCCCTGGGATTCGCTGGCCGGCGCCAAGAAGAAGGCCCAGGCCCACCCGGGTGGAATCGTTGACCTCTCGGTGGGCAACCCCGTTGACCCTGTATCCCCGGGCGTGCAGCTTGCGTTGACCGCAGCCGCGCAGAACCCTGGTTACCCGCAGACCGCCGGCACCCCGGAACTGCGCGAGGCCATCGCCGCCGCGCTCACCCGCCGCTATAACATGCAGGTTGACCGCGTCCTGCCGGTGGTCGGCACCAAGGAGGCCATCGCCTGGCTGCCTACGCTTCTGGGCATGCGCGGCGAGACCGTCGCCTTCCCCTCGGTGGCCTATCCCACCTACGAGGTGGGCGCCCTGCTCGCCGGCGCCACGCCGCTGCGCGCGGATTCCGATTTCCAGGATGCCTCCCTGGTCTTTTTGAATTCGCCGTCCAATCCCACCGGCCGCGTCCTCGGCGTGGAGGAGCTGCGCCGCATCGTGGCGTGGGCGCGCGAGAACGGCGCCATCATCGCCTCCGATGAGTGCTATATGAGCCTGGGCTGGAACGACGATAATCCGCCGGTGTCCATCCTCGATCCGCGCGTGACCGATGGCGATAACACCGGGCTCATCGCCATGCATTCGCTGTCCAAGACCGCGAATATGGCCGCTTACCGCGCCGGCTTCTTCGCGGGTGATAACGATCTCATCGCCGAGCTGCTCCAGCTGCGCAAGCACGCCGGTCTCATCGTTCCAGGTCCCATCCAGGCCGCCATGGTCGCCGCGCTAAACGACGACGACACCGAGGCCCTCCAGCGCAACCGCTACGCCTCCCGCCGTGCGGTGCTCATGCACGCGCTTGTCGACGCCGGCTTTACCATCGACCACTCCGATGCCGGCATGTACTTGTGGGCCACCCGTGGCGAGAATTGCCGCGAGACCATCGACTGGCTGGCTGAGCGCGGCATCCTCGCTGCCCCGGGTGACTTTTACGGCCCGGCAGGCGAGAAGCACGTGCGTATCGGCCTCAATGGCACCGATGAGCGCATCGATGCCGCCGTGGACCGCCTCGCCGGTGCCTAATTCGGGCAGGCCTCCCGCCCGCGCGGGCATTTCACCGCGCAAGACGGTCCTGCGCGGCCGCGTGCCGGAGGAAGGGGAGTACTTCGCCGCCCGTGCCGGCGACTCTCCCTTTTCGCCCGGCACGGTGCTGCCGCCCGGCGCCGCGCTTCCGCGTCCCGTGCCGGCGTGGTACCACCCTGCGGTGCCGCCGGAGCCCCCGATTCCTTTCGACTACTCCGTGGTCCACGCCGACCGCGAACTCATTGTGGCCGATAAGCCGCACTTCCTGCCCACGACCACCAACGGCCGCCTCCAGCACGAAACGCTGCAAACCCGCCTCCGCGTGGATTTCGGCGAAGACGACATCGTACCCCTGCACCGCTTGGACCGCCTGACCGCTGGGCTTGTCATCTGCTCCCGCAATCCCGCAACCCGCGCCGACTACCAGCGCATCTTCCTGGAGGGGAGTGCGGTGAAGAGGTATCGGGGCGTCGTCAAGCAGCCGCTTTTCGTGGACCGGGAAATCACCCTGCGCATGCGCAAGCCCCGCGGGGCGCGCCAGGTGCTCGTCGCTTCCAAGGGCACGCTCACCTCCACGTACGTGCGCGCGGCCGGCCGGGAGGTGACCATGTGGCCGCGCACCGGCCATACCCACCAGCTGCGCGTGCTGCTCAATCACCTCGGCCACCCGCTGCTTGGCGACGATACCTATCCCACCCCGCGCGAGCTCGACCTCTATGATTTCCGAACTCCGCTCGCCCTGCTCCACGAGGCTATAACTTTTATAGATCCTCTATCACATTCCGAGCGTCAATTTTTCAGTTCCCAGGCCTTAAGAACTACAATCGAGTAGTTATTTAATCACTGGCTAGAAAGGCGGCCCATGGCAGACCTCAGCGTCGCGCGCTTTGTGTCCAATTTTGGGCAGTTTCTCAAATTCGGCATTGTTGGCGGCTCGGGTACCGCGGTTAATCTCTTTGTGGTCTATTTGTGCAGAAAGATTACTTGGTGGTCTGGCGGCATCGAGGCGGATGACCCCTTCATCAATCTCTTCGGCTCTGTTTTCCATATCCGTTGGTACCATGTGTTTTTGACCATTGCGTTCTTGGTCGCCAACACTTGGAACTACCAGCTGAATCGCATGTGGACTTTCCGATCGGTGGCGAAGGTGTCTTGGCTGCGCGGTTTCTTCCCATTCCTTCTCGCTGGAATTGGAGCTTTTATCGTAAGTCAAGTTGTGGCGACACTGTTAATGAATCCGACTTCGCCGCTGCACTTGCCCTCAGACATTCTGGATGATTCGACCGGTTTGCGTACAAAGGTGTACTGGGCATCGGCCATTTCTATCATTGTCGCTATGCCGATTAACTTTATTTTGAACAAGCTTTGGACCTTCCGCTCGCAGCCGAAGACGCCTCAACTTGTCGAAGAAACCGAGCCAGCCTAGCTAGGTCCCGTATTTCCTTCCTCTCCGCCCCTCGCGCTCACCAGCGCAGGCTGGCGGAGATTTTTCTTTCTCCCCGTGAGCGCGAAGGGCACAGTACCTTCCGTCGCGCTCACGGGGAACGAAATCAGAGAAAACCCGCCGTCCGCGGTGAGCGCGAAGGGCACAGTACCTTCCGTCGCGCTCACGGGGAACGAAATCAGAGAAAACCCGCCGTCCGCGGTGAGCGCGAAGGGCGGGGTGAGGTGCCGGAGTGGGACTAGTCCTCTAGCTCGGCATCGAGGCGAGCTTGGTCGCGGCGGTGCTGGCGGCGACGAATGAAGGGGGCGAGGATGAGCACCGTGGTGATACCGACGGCGGCGCCGATGAGATAGGAAACGGGGTCGTGGCCGTCGGCAGGCGCATAGGCGTTATAGGCAATTCCTGCGAACATGACAATTAGTGGGATGAGGTAGACGGCGATAGCCGCCCAATTGCGGCTGACCAGCGGGGTGGCCACGCGCTTGCGCATCCAAGCAGAACCGATGGAGTTGCCCACGATGGACGGCACGAGCGCGAGGAAGCTCAGCATAGACATCTGGCCCGGAAGGACCCAGGCCAGAACTGCGGCGACGACGAGTTCGAGGAACGGGATTGGGGTCATTCCGATTACGCAGGCCTTGTAGAGCGTGTCGCGTTCGAATTCATCGCGGGTTGCGCGATCGATTTCCTTGAGGGAGTAATTGGCGATGGCGTTAATCATGTTGTTCAGCTCCAAAAATTTCTTCGACGGTTTTTCCTAGTTCGTGGCAAATGTCCAGCGCGAGGTGCACGGAAGGGGAGTAATTTCCCCGTTCGATATTGGCAATGGTCTGGCGGGAGACGCCGGCTTTTTCAGCGAGTTCGGCTTGTGATAATTCGACCCAGCGGCGCCACTTGCGGACCATGTTGGGGTGGTCGGCCATCCGGACTCCTTTACTGTGTGTCTTGCTTACATGTCCTAATGTAAAGGATAGTTGTCATTAAGGCAAATGTCTGACACATAGATGCCACTTCCAATAGGGCTGAGCTGCTGAGATCGGAAGCTCAGGGTTGCGGCCTTTTAGCACCTCAATAGTGGCTTTGATAAGCAGGATGGCTTCGCTGAGGTGGTAATTGATGTCGTCGGCAGTAAAGCGCAAAACGGTATAACCATGGGCTACGGCCGCGTTCTGTTTGGAGCGGTCAGCTTGAAAGGCCACACTGTGCTTGTGGTATTCCCAGCCGTCAACTTCCACCAGCAACTTGCCAATCTTCAGGTCAAAGCGGTAGCCGGCGATGAGAACATTGTGCTTGGGGTAGATTCCTTCTGCGCGCAGCTGCCTGCTTAGTGTGCGTTCCGGCGGGCTATCTGCGCCTATAGCCGAGTGTCGTATCGTCTCTTTTAGAGGCTTCGGGACGCGCCTCATTCGCCGCTGGTCCTCTTCTAGGCGGCCGGGGCCGTGCTTTCCTTGGTAGTAGTCTTCCAATAAAGACCTGCACGCACGCGAAATTCTGCGTGCAGCCCATAGCGGTTGCACCACAGGTAGGCCATCGACCTTGTGTGTGGCCCTGAGGCGCGAGTGCGAAACGCGAAAGTTCTTTCCCTTCAAAGTACGCGGTCCCTCCGCTTCCAGAGGAAATGTCAGCTGCCGGCCGAGGTAAATCTCCTGCGCCGTCTTTCCCGTGAAATGGATGCGGCTGAGCCCATGCGCCAGCGCCCGCGCCACCGCCCAGGGCGTCCATTCATCGGTATAAATCCCCCTGTGCACGCGAAAGAGCTTCCCCTCGCGAACCTTGCGACGAATCGCATCCTTGCTCAAACCTTGGCCGCGCAGTTCCGCGGTAGTCCATTCCCCCATGGGGCTTAACCTAAGCGGTCGTGTTGAGCTGTAGCTATGCGCGTCGCGGCATCCTGTGGATAACCCTGGGGTTGGGGGCGATTTTCCGCTGCGTGGTCTGGATAGCTGTGGATAACTTCCCTTCGCGCTCACCGGCGGCCTCGGGTGGCCCTGATTTGTGCTCCCCGTGAGCGCGACGGGAGGGGCGTGGGCAGAGCTCGCCGTAGGCGCTCACCAGGTGACGAAAAAGAGAGACCCCGCCTCGTGCCGGTGAGCGCGAAGGGCGGGGAGGGGCCAAGGGGAGTGGGCGAGCCGTGCCTCCAGGGGCGAGGGGCTAGGTGAGGGGCAGCGTCGAGGTCGGGTTGATGCCGCGAACCTTGGAATTGATAACGCCGGCGATGGCGAGCACCACGAACATGGCGGCGGCGGAGAGGAGTTGGGTGCGGGCGGTGGCGTCGGTAAGCATGAGTACCGCGATGGCCGCAAAGAGGGCGAGGGCGAACCAGGTGAGGTAGGGGAAGGCCCACATGCGGATGGGGAGGGGATGGAGGGCCTCGAGCTGGCGGCGCAGGCGCAGCTGGCTGACGGCGATGAAGACCCAGACGATGAGCAGGGAGGCGCCGGCGGCGTTGAGCATGAAAGTAAGGAGCCAGCCGGTGTCGGCGTAGTTGAGCGCGACCATGACGGCCGAGAGGAGGACGGACAGGCCGATGGCGGTGGTAGGAACGCCGTCTTTACTGGTGGTGGTGAAGATGCGCGGGGCCTCGCCGCGGGAGGCGAGGGAATGCATCATGCGGGAGGAGGCGTAAATCTGCGAGTTGAAGGCGGAGAGCAGCGCGAGGACGATGACGACTTCCATGATGCCGGCCGCGCCCGGGATGCCGGCGCGCTCGAGGACCATGGTGAAGGGGGATTCCGCGGCCGTGGAGGCGCCGCCCAGGATGGAATAGGGCAGGAGGAACGTGATGACGAGGACGGAGCCCAAGTAGAACACGGAGATGCGCAAGATGGTGGAGCGCACGGCGTTGACCAGGGATTTCTCGGGGTCCTCGGATTCGGCAGAAGCGATGGCAACCACCTCGATGCCGCCGAAGGCGAAGGCTACGGCCAACAGGCCGGCCGCGACGCCGCCGAGGCCATTGGGCATGAAGCCGTCCTCCAGGAAGACGGAGGTGCCGATGAAGGAATGGCCGGGCAGGAGGCCCAGGATGAGCAGCGCGCCGATGATGAGAAAGGCCACGATGACAACGACCTTAATGAGGGCGAACCAGTACTCGAATTCGCCGAAGCTGCGCACGCGCAGCAAGTTGACGATGCCGAAGAGGACCACGCAGATGGCGGCGGGAATCCACGGCGAGACGTTGAACCAAGAGCCAATGAAGCCGGCCGCGCCGGTGATTTCGGCGCCGAGCACGGCGACGGTGGCTAGCCAATAAATCCAGCCCTGGGTAAAGCCCGCCCAGCGGCCGATGCCGTGTTCGGCGTATTCGGAAAAGGAGCCGGAGGCGGGGATAACGGTGCCCATCTCGCCCAGCATCTGCATCACCAAAATGGCCAGAAAGCCTGCGATGACGTAGGCGAGGAGCACGGCGGGGCCGGCGGCGGAGATGCCGACGCCGGTGCCCAAGAAAAGTCCGGCACCGATGGTGGAGCCTAGCCCCATCATCGTCAGGTGGCGGACCTTCAGGCCAGAACCGAGGGTGGAGGAGTTATCAGTCACTCCTCCATCTTATTTTGCCCGATTGGGCTATAGGAATCGGGGGTGTTAATTCTTGTGCAGCTCGTCGTTAAGCGCGACGGCCTCAGCCTTCCACTCCACGGCCTCAACCGCACCGGAGACGGAGTTGCGGCGCAGCAGCATGCCGGAGGCACCGGAGAGCTGGGAGCCCTTGACGTTCTCGCCATTGTCGACGCCCAGTGCTTCCGCGACCTTGCCAAAGACGGCGACCTTGGTGCCGGCGGTGACGTAGAGGCCGGCTTCGACCACGGCGTCGTCGCCAAGCGAAATGCCGATGCCGGAGTTGGCGCCGAGCAGGCAGCGCTCGCCGATGGAGATGACCTCCTTGCCGCCGCCGGATAGGGTGCCCATGATGGATGCGCCGCCGCCGATATCGGAGCCATCGCCCACGACGACGCCCGCGGAGATGCGGCCTTCCACCATGGAGGCGCCCAGGGTGCCGGCGTTGAAGTTGACGAAGCCCTCGTGCATGACGGTGGTGCCCTCAGCCAGGTGGGCGCCCAGGCGCACTCGGTCTGCGTCACCAATGCGGACGCCGGACGGCACAACGTAGTCCACCATGCGGGGGAACTTGTCCACGGAGTAGACAACGACCGGGCCGCGGGAGGCCAGGCGGCCGCGCACCATCTGGAAATCGGACACGGCGCACGGACCGTAGTTGGTCCAGACCACGTTATTGAGGTGGCCGAAGATACCGTCCATATTCAGGCCGTGCGGCTTGACCGCGCGGTGGGACAGGAGGTGCAGGCGCAGGTAAGCATCGTAGGTATCGACGGGGGCGTCATCCAGATCCTTGATGGAGGTCTCAACGGCGACGCGGGCCACGCCACGCTCCTCGTCCGGGCCTGCCAGCGCGGAGAACTGCTGGGGAACCTCTTCCAAGCGCTTGGTCTCGGTGGTCTCTACGTTCTTATCGGTGTATACGGCCGGGAACCATACGTCCAAGACGGTGCCGTCATGGGTAATGGTTGCTAGGCCACGTGCGGATGCAGAAGTCATGCCCGCTAGCTTAGCAACTACTTCTGCGCCTCCGCGCGCTGGCCGGTGGGAAGCACGAAGGACAAGATGACGAGCACCGCGGCGAGGATGAGCACCGAGATGACCTGGTTGCGCGCGGCCGGATCAAAGAGCATGAGCAGGGTCAGTCCGGCCAGGGCGGCGGCCGTAACCCACGGAAGCCAGGGGAATCCGGGTACGTGGATCTCGGTCAGCTCGCCATTATCGCGCAGGACGGGGTGCAACTTGATAAAGGAAGCCACGATGAAGGACCAGATGACCAGCAGGCACCCGCCGACCGCGTTGAAGAGGAATGCCAGGAGCCCCGGCGGGTTCCAGAACTGCAGGCCCACCGAAGCGAAGGCGAAGACCATGGACAAGATGACGGCGTTGATGGGGGAGCCGGCACGATTTTGCTTCAGGAAGAATCCCGGGGCGCAGTGGTCTTTGGCCATATCGAAGACCAAGCGGGAGGTGGCGTAAATCTGCGCGTTGAAGGCAGACAGCAAGGCGAGGGCGATGATGGCCTCCATGAAGCCGGCCGCAAAAGGAATCTTGGCGGCCGCGAGCACCAGGGTGAAGGGGGAATCGGCCGCGACATCGGCGTCCTGGATGGAGCTAAACGGCAACGCCATGGTGATCACCACGATGGAGCCGATGTAGAAAATCATGATGCGCACGATGATGGCGCGCACCGCGGTGGCGACGTTGTGCGCCGGATCCTCGGACTCGGCCGCCGCGATGGTCACCAGCTCGATGCCGCCGAAGGCAAAGGCGACGGCCAGCAATCCGGCGGCGAAGCCAGGCATGCCATTAGGCAGGAAGTTATCGGTGAAGTTGGTACCGGCCAAGGAGACATCCATGCCCGGCAGGATGCCCAGCGCCATGAGTGCGCCGATGACGAGGAAGGTGACGATGACGCCAACCTTGATGATGGCGAACCAGAACTCGAACTCACCAAAACCGCCCACGGCCGCGAAGTTGACCACCGCGAAAAACGCCACGGCGATAAGCGCTGGAATCCATGGGGCAATATCGAACCAGTTGGAAATGATGGCGGCCGCGCCGGTGATTTCGGCACCCATGACCATGATCAGCATGAACCAGAAAATCCACCCCATGGTAAAGCGCGCCCAGTGGCCGAAGGCCTGGCCGGCGTAGGTGGAAAATGACCCCAAAGAGGGGCGGGCGGCGGCCATTTCACCAAGCATCCACATCACCAGTGCGATGAGCGCGCCGGCCACGGCATAGGAGATGAGCACGGAGGTGCCGGAAATCTGGATGCCGAGACCCACGCCGAGGAAGAGGCCGGCGCCCACGGCGGAGCCAAGGCCCATCATCGTGAGATGACGGGATTTCAATTGAGTGGCTTCGGCCATTGTTATCACCTTAGGGAGGACGAATTATTTGCAGTGAAGTGAACTTTACACAATGCGGTGAGCTGCGCGGAGCGCTAGCATGGCGCTTTGTGACTTTAGATCTATATGCAGACCCCATCGAACTAACCAAGGCGCTCGTGGATATTCCGAGCCCCTCCCACCATGAGGAGGCCATCGCAGACGCCATCGAAGAAGCGCTGCGCGGATTGGACGTCGAGGTTGCCCGCTACGGCAATACCGTGTGCGCCCGGACGAACCGAGGGCTAGATTCCCGCGTAGTACTCGCCGGCCACATTGATACCGTTCCGTTGGCAGAAAATGTACCGCATCACATGGAAACCTCTGAAGACGGGGTAGAGATTATGTGGGGCTGCGGCACCGTGGACATGAAGTCCGGCATGGCCGTCTACCTCAATGCTTTTGCCCAGCTGCACGAAGCGGACGAGCTAAAGCATGACCTCACCGTCATCGCCTATGAGGGCGAAGAAGTAGCCACTGAATTTAATGGCCTGGGCCACCTGCAAAAAGACCACCCTGAGTGGCTCGAGGGCGATTTCGCGCTGCTGGGCGAGCCCTCCGGCGCCATGGTGGAGGCCGGCTGCCAGGGCTCCATCCGCCTGCGCGTTACCGCCCACGGCACGCGCGCGCACTCGGCCCGTGCGTGGCTCGGATCCAACGCTGCGCACAAGCTCGCGCCCATTATGAGCCGCATCGCCGCCTATGAGTCCCGCGATGTCACCATCGATGGCTGCACCTACCGCGAGGGCCTCAACATCGTTCACCTCGAGTCCGGCGTGGCCACCAATACGCTGCCGGATGAGGCATGGATGTTTGTAAACTTCCGCTTTGCGCCGGACCGCACGAGCGACGAGGCGCTGGAGTATATGAAGTCCATCATCGGCGAGGAAGAAGATGTCACCATCGAGATCGATGACATCGCGCCGGCCGCCCAGCCCGGTTTGGGCCAGCCGGCGGCCAAGGCTCTTATCGACGCCGTCGGGGGCAACGTCCGCGCCAAGTACGGCTGGACCGACGTCGCCCGCTTCTCCGAAATGGGCACCCCGGCCGTAAACTTCGGTGCCGGCGACCCCGGGTTCGCGCATAAGAAGGACGAGCAGGTCCCCACCGCGCAGATCGCCGAAGTATCCACCGCCCTCCTGAACTACCTGAAGGGATAATAATGACCCCCGAACAGATGCGCACCCTGCGCGGTCCGATGCTGCTGCGCACCGAAGGCGAGCAGGCCTCCACCTTTGACCAGCGGCTCTTGGAGTCCGGCGCGGACCATGAGTGGCAGCACGCCGATCCGTGGCGCGTCCTGCGCATCCAAGGCGAGTTCGTCGCTGGCTTTGATGCGCTTTCCAAGCTGCCGAAGGCCGTTACCGTCTTCGGCTCCGCCCGTACCACCCCGGAGGATGCGAGCTACCAGCTGGGCGTCGAGGTTGGCCGCAAGCTGGCCGAGCACTCCTATGCCGTCATCACCGGCGGCGGCCCCGGCATCATGGAGGCAGCCAACCGCGGCGCCCACGAGGCCGGCGGGCTCTCCGTGGGCCTGGGCATCGAGCTGCCCCACGAGCAGGGGCTTAATGAGTATGTGGATCTGGGCCTGAATTTCCGCTACTTCTTTGCCCGCAAGACAATGTTCTTGAAGTACTCGCAGGCCTTCATTTGCCTGCCTGGTGGCATGGGCACCATGGATGAGTTCTTCGAGGTCATGTGCATGGTCCAGACCGGCAAGGTGACCAATTACCCCATCGTGCTCATGGGCACCGAGTACTGGTCCGGCCTGCTGGAATGGATGGACAAGACCCTGGCAGCCAGCGGCTATATCAACGAGGGCGACCGGGAGCTTTTCCTGCTTACCGACGACCCCGATGAGGCCCTCTCCCACATCATCCAGCGCCACCAAGTCATGAGCGATAAGCGCATCAGGGAGCCGCGTTGAGCCTCGCGCGTGTGATGGCGATTGTCAATCGCACCCCGGATTCCTTCTATGACAAGGGCGCAACCTTTGACCTTGACCCGGCGCTGCGCCGTTGTGATGAGGTGATCGCGGCCGGTGCGTCGATCGTCGATATTGGCGGCGTGAAGGCTGGCCCCGGCAAGGCCGTGGACGCGGCGGAGGAAATCGACCGCGTGGTGCCGACCATCGAGAAGGTACACGAGCGCCACCCGGACGTGCTCATCTCCGTCGATACTTGGCGCAGCGAGGTGGCAGAGGCCGCCATCGCAGCCGGCGCCGGCCTGGTCAATGACACCTGGGCCGGTTGGGATCCCGAGCTCATCGAGGTCGCTGGCCACCACCGCGTGGGCTACGTGTGCTCGCACACCGGCGGCATCACCCCGCGCACCCGGCCGCATCGCGTCCACTTCGACGATGTGGTGGCCGATGTCATCGCGGAAACCACCCAACTGGCCGAGCGCGCCGCCTCCCTCGGCTGCCCGGAGGAATTGACCTTCATCGATCCGACGCATGACTTTGGCAAGAACACCTTCCATGGGCTCGAGCTCCTGCGGCGCATCGACGAGGTCGTGGCCACCGGTTGGCCGGTGCTTATGGCGCTATCCAATAAGGACTTCGTGGGCGAGACGCTCGACCGCGGGGTAGGAGAGCGCGTGGCCGGTACCCTAGCCGCCACCGCGTGGTCCGCGGCCCGCGGCGTGGCCGCCTTCCGCGTCCACGAGGTGGCCGAGACCGCCGATGTCATACGCATGACCGCAGCCATCCAAGGCGAGGTCGCCCCGCTAGCAGCCACGCGAGGCCTTGCATGAGCGTCTCCGTTATCATCCCAGCGCTCAACGAAGAGGGCACCGTCGCGGACGTCGTGCGCGCCTGCCTCGCCGATGACCCCCTGGAAGTGCTGGTGATCGACGCCGATTCCACCGACGCCACCGCCTCCCGCGCTGCCGCCGCCGGAGCGGATGTGCGCAATTGGCGCGATATCCTCCCAGAGGAACCGCGCCCCGGTAAGGGTGAATCCCTTTGGCGCGGGGTTGCCGCGGCGAAGGGAGACATCGTCGTCTTTGTCGACGCCGACCTTGGATCCGCTGCACCCGGCATGGTCTCGGCCTTGGCCGCGCCCTTCGCTGACCCAGCGGTGGAGATGGTCAAAGCCCGCTACCGCCGCAGCCTCAATGGCCAGCCCACCGGCGGTGGCCGCGTGACCGAACTGACCGCCAAGCCGCTCATCAAGCAGTTCTTTCCCGAGCTCGCCCACATCGATCAGCCCCTCGGCGGCGAATACGCCCTGCGCCGCGCCACCGCCCTAGAACTGCCCTTCGTGGAGGGGTATGGGGTGGAAGCGGGGCTAATGGTGGACGTCGGCAAGCGGGGCACAATCGCACAGGTAGACCTGGGCACGCGGGTACACCGCAACCGGCCGCTGCACGAGCTGGCGCCGATGGCCGAGGTAGTCGCGCGCACGCTGCTCGCCCGCGCCGGGGTCATCGCTCCCGTTGCTCAACGCCCGCCGCTAAAAGGTAAGGTTTAAGCCATGCTGTCTTGGATTATGCTCCTCCTTGTCCTCATCGCCCTGACCGTCATCGGCACCTGGGTATGGGGCTCCATCTTTGGCCGCGGCGAGGTCATGCACCCGCTAGACGAGCCGCAGAAGGTGCGCGAAAATAACCGCGCCGCCCTCCGCGAAGGCCGCCTTGACCAGGTGAAATTCGAGGTAGTTCCCCGTGGATATCGCCAGGATCAGGTAGACGATCTCCTCGCGCAACTGGAAGAACAACTATCTTCCGCGCAGAAAAGGTCTAAGCTGGAAGGAAAAGAAGTTAACTAAAGGAGACTCACTATGGCAGCAATGAAGCCGCGCACGACGGGCGGAGAAATGGAAGCAGTAGAGGAGTCCCGCAAAATTGTCATGCGCATCCCCTCGGATGGCGGCGGTCGCATCGTCATCGAGCTGAGCAAGGACGAGGCCGCCGAGCTCGGTTCCCTGTTGACCGAGGTTTCTAGCTAGTCTAGGTACATGCTTTCTCATATCGTCGACATTCTGGCCGATCCCAACGATGGCACCGCGCTTTCTGGTGCCGATGATTTCTCTCGCCTCGTTTCGGAATCCGGCCACTCTTTTGATGTGGCCAAGCAGGGCTACGTCACCCTCGCAGCCGGCGCCGGACTCAAGCACAAGGGCGATGACATGGATATGGTCAACGCCCGCGAGACCTATTTGGCCATGGGCCACTTCGCGCCCTTCGTTGAGGCCGTAACCGGGGCCGTCCAGGACGGACTGGATTCCGCCTCCCTGGCCGAGTCCACGCCCGCCTCCCTGCTCGAGGTGGGCGCCGGCACCGGCTACTACCTGGCCCATACTCTGGACTCCATCGCGGAGGCCCGTGGCGTTGGCCTCGATATTTCCCCGCACGCCGCGAAGCACTTGGCTAAGTGCCACCCGCGCGTCGGCGCCGTCGTGGCCGATGTGTGGGAGCGCCTTCCCATCCAGGATGAGTCCGTCGACGCAATCTCCGTCGTCTTCGCCCCGCGCAATCCCGCCGAATTCCAGCGCGTGCTCGCCCCGGGCGGCCAGGTCATCGTCTTGACCCCCGGCGCCGGACACTTGGACGAGCTGCGCGAGCCGCTCGGCATCCTCGGCGTGGAAGAAGGCAAGGTCGAGCGCATGTATGAGCAGGCCGAGGGCTTCCTCGAGCAGGCGGCCGACCCGGTGGATATCTCGTTCCCCATCGAGCTTGATAAGGCCTCCGTGGCCGCTCAGGTGGGCATGAGCCCGTCCGCGCGCCACATCAGCGCCGGCGAACTCGCCGAGCGCATGGCCGCGCTGCCCCCGACGCTCACGGTCACCGCCCGCGCACGCTTGGATCGCCTTTGCGCCGTCTAGGTCTCGGCCGGCCCCAGCCACCTCCACCGCCCTTCGCGCTCACCGGCAGCGCGTGGGGCGGTTCTTTCGTTTCCCCAGTGAGCGCGAGGGGAGGTTTTCGACCTTGCCGCTCACCGGCACACGCTTTCCGACGCCCCAGCCCCTCCCCGTGAGCGCGAAGGGCGGTGCGAGGAGGAACGCGGGGCGGCGCCACCCAGCGATGTGGACTGAAAACGAAAACCCCGCCCTTGCCGCTCACCAAGGGAGGCGGGACCGCGCTGGGCGGCCGCGCCGGTGAGCGCGAAGGGCGGGGTGAGGAGAAACGGGGTCGGGTGAGGCGGCGTTGAGAGCCGGGGGGTTAGAGCTTGGAACCGGAGCGCTGCCAGTCCTGCTCGATGATGGCATCGCCGGAGGTCTCGACCCGCAGTCCGGAGCAGCCGCCTTCGAAGTAGACGCGGGATGCCATGGCGATGAGGCCACCGTCGACGAAAACCTCGACTGTGGAGCCGTCTTGGATGATGGTGAGGGTATCGGAGTCGCCTTCGGCAAGCGTGGCCGTGGCGGGCTCGGAATCGGCGAAACAGTGGTCGAATGCCTTATTCATGGAGCGATCGAGGCTGATGCCATCGCCGGAGTGGCGGATGGTGGCGGCGGGGTCACCGGCGCCGTCGAGAAGCGTGACCGTTACGCAGGAACCGGAAGGGACCTCCATGACGCCGGTCCAGGAACGGGCGTAATCGGAGAGCTTGACGGCATCGGGCAGGCCAGGGGCGGGTGCTTGATAGAGGACGCCTCCTTCGAGGGTGACCCGGCGAGGCAGGGAGAGGGCATTGGCCCAGCCTTCGGACTCCCAGGAGGCGTGTGCGGTGGCATCATCGCCGCGGCCGTTGCCGTTGAGGAGACCGATGATGACGGCGCGCTCGTAGCGCTGCTCCGGTGTGAGCGTGCCGGTAGTGGTGTTGGTACTGCGAGGGCGGGAGAAATCGTGGCCGAAATCTACGCGGCGGAAGCCGGAGACCACGGTAAAGGTGGTGCCCTCCAGCCGGCCGACGAGGTAGCCGGAGACGTCGCGGCCGCCGCGCTCCAAGGTGACAAAGAGGACGTCGTAGATATTGCCGTCAACCTCATCGCGCAGTCGGACTAGGCGCGGGGAGACGACCGGGGGAATCGGTGAGGTAGCGGGGACCTCGCCCTCTAGGAAGCCAGGGTCGCCGTCGAACTTGAGGCTGCCGCGCAGGCGCCAAGACACGCCGTCGGCGGATTCGAGGATGACGGGAACCGGGGCGTCGGAGTGGCCGGTGAGCGCGAGCATGAGCCAGCCGTCGTGGCCGTCATCGCGGTCCTCGGAGGCCCAATCGGGCACCACGGAGGGGGAGCGGAAGTGATCAAAGTTGCGGGTATTGCCTACGACCTCGCCAAAGCGAACGACATTGGGGTCGAGGGCTTGCGGGTCATCGGAGACCTCGCAGATTTCGTCCACGTCAGCATAGCGGGCGAGGTGAACGGCGATTCCGGCGGCGGTCACGGAGGTGAAGTAGAGGTGGATATCGTCCGGGCCTTGGGCTACGGAACCAGCACGCAGGGAGAGCTCGCCGCCGACGGGTGCGAGGACATCGTCGCAGTCCAACCAGTCAAAGGGAGACTCTTCGGAGTAGGTGTGTCCCCAGCGGGCAGGGGAGTCCGCGGTGGGGCGGTACTGGTAGAACAGGTGCCAGGTATCGCCGTCGCGCAGGATACCAGCGGGGGCGTCGAGGACGCCGTCTTCAGGGACAAAATGCAGTTCGGGGCGGTGAGTTGTCACGGCTATCCTTCCTTAAATCAAGCTGCGGTAGATATCGACGGTCTGGGCGGCAATCGTAGCCCAAGAGAAATCGCGGATGGCGCGCTCGCGGCCGGCGCGGCCAAAATTGGCGGCGCGCTCTTTATCAGCGGCGACGTCATTGACGGCGGCGGCGAGGTCGGCTTCGAAGGCTGCGGTAGCGGTGGCGTCGTAAGGCACCAGCACACCGGTCTCGCCATCGACCACAACCTCCGGAATGCCGCCCACGTTGGAGGCGACCACGGCCGTGCCGCAGGCCATGGCTTCCAGGTTGACGATGCCGAGCGGCTCGTAGATGGAGGGGCAGACAAACACATCTGCGCCGGAGTAAATCTGCTGGACCTCGTTGCGCGGGAGCATGTCCTTGACCCAGAAAATGCCATCGCGCTGGGCGCGCAGCTCATCTACCAGCGCCTCGGTCTCCGCCGCGATTTCGGGCGTATCGGGCGCGCCGGCGCACAGCACCAGCTGGATATCCGGGTCGAATTTCTGCGCCGCCTGCAGCAGGTGCTTCACGCCTTTTTGCCGGGTAATGCGGCCGACGAAGGCAACGATGGGGCGTTGCTTATCGACGCCCAGCTTGTCCAACACATCCCCCTCTCGCGGCTGCCATAGCTCGGTGTCGATGCCGTTGAGGACGACGTGGACCTTGGAGGCGTCGATGCGCGGGTAGGCATCCAGGATGGAGTCCTTCATGCCGGCGGAGACGGCGATGACGGCGTCGGCATATTCCATGGCGTTCTTCTCGGACCACGAGGAGACGTCATAGCCGCCGCCGAGCTGCTCGCGCTTCCACGGGCGGTGCGGCTCCAGCGAGTGGGCGGTGACCACATGCGGAATATCGTAGAGCTGGGCGGAGAGGTGGCCGGCAAGACCCGTGTACCACGTGTGGGAATGGGCGATGTCGATGTCAGAGGCGGCATCGGCCATGCGCAGCCCGGTGGACAAGGTCTTAAGCGCGCCATTGGCACCCTCGAGTGCGGGGTCTACGCCGTGTACAAAGACGTCCTTTTCTTCGCGCGGGGAGCCCATGCAGTGCACGGAGACGTCGATGATATCGCGCATGAAACGGGTGAGTTCAGCTACGTGAACTCCGGCTCCGCCGTAGATTTCCGGCGGGTATTCTTTGGAAAAGATTCCGGCTCTCATGCCCACCCAGAATACGTATCTCTGGTGCCGCGTGCAGAAATACGGGATGGGGGTAGAAATGTGCATATATCTGCTGCGAAATGTGGGATTTGCGGATAGGTTTGAAAACGTGAGAAGCCTGCCAAATGTCCTAGCCATCGTCCTCGCCGGCGGCGAGGGAAAGCGCCTTTTTCCCCTGACCGAAGACCGCGCCAAACCCGCCGTGCCTTTCGGAGGTTCCTACCGCCTCATTGACTTTGTCCTTTCCAATCTGGTCAATGCCGGTTTCCTTAAGATTGCGGTGCTGACCCAGTACAAGTCCCACTCGCTGGACCGCCACATTTCCCAGGCGTGGAACTTGGCGGGGCCGACGCCGCAATACATTGCTTCGGTGCCTGCCCAACAGCGCCGCGGCAAGCGCTGGTACAACGGTTCGGCGGATGCCATCGTGCAGTCGCTCAACCTCATCTATGACGAGAATCCGGATTACGTCATCGTCTTCGGCGCGGACCACGTCTACCGCATGGATCCGGCGCAGATGGTAGAAGAGCACATTGCCACGGGGCTGGATTGCTCGGTGGCCGGCATTCGCGTGCCGCGTTCTGAGGCAACGGCCTTTGGTTGCATCCAGGCCGATGGCATGGGAACCATCACGGAGTTCGTGGAAAAGCCCGCGGACCCACCGGCCACGCCGGATGATCCGAATATGAGCTATGCCTCGATGGGCAACTATGTCTTTACTGCGCAGGCGCTTATTGACGCCCTCTTGGAGGACGAAAAGAACGAGGACTCCGCCCACGATATGGGTGGCGATATTATTCCGTACTTTGTGGAGCGCGGGCAGGCGCACGTCTATGACTTCATGGCCAATGAGGTGCCGGGATCTACCGAGCGCGATCATGGCTACTGGCGCGACGTGGGCACCATCGATTCCTTCTATGAAGCGCACATGGACATGATTTCGGTGCACCCAATCTTCAACCTCTATAACCGGAATTGGCCGATTCACTCCACGGATGATTCCAATTTCCCGCCGGCGAAGTTCGTGCAAAATGGCATCGCGCAGTCCTCGATGGTGGCGCCGGGCTGCATCGTCTCCGGCGGCACGGTGCGCAATTCGGTGCTGGCGTCTGACGTCCACGTGGCCGATGGCGCCACGGTCGAAGGATCGGTCATCCTGCCGGGCGTGCGCATCGGCCGTGGTGCGGTGGTGCGCCGCGCGATCCTCGATAAGAACGTCGTCGTCAGCGATGGCGCAATTATCGGCGTGGACCGCGAGCGCGATGAGGAGCGCTTCAAGGTTTCTGACGGCGGCGTGGTTGTCGTCGGCAAAAACCAGAAGGTCTAAAGCTTCGTTACGAGGGTGAGCCCGGACCCCAGCGGCAAGCGGGTGACGTTCGCGCCCTCGAGCTCGCGCAGGTACTCGTCTGCTTCGCGGGCGGCGGCGGTGTCGCGGTCGGTCCGGGAGGCGTCGGCAAGCGTGCCATCGAGCAAAGAATTAGCCAAGACCAGGGTGCCGCCCTGGTGCAGCAGGGGCCACGCGGCCTTGATGATGGCGGGGAGCTCGAGCGCGGCGACGTCCGCGTAGATGACCTGGTAGGCATCATTAGCCAGACGGCCCATGACTTCGAGCGGGCGAGACGGCAGGAAGCGGCCGCGCGAAGGTGCATAGCCTGCCTCGCGGAAGGCGGTCTTGGCGCTGCGCTGGTGCTCTGCCTCGGGGTCGATGCAGGTCAAGATGCCATTATCGGGCATGCCAGCGAGCAGGTAGAGGCCCACCACATTGGCGGCCGGGGTGATCGCTACGGACTGGGGGCGTTCGGTGGAACCGGCGGAGGCGGCCGTCAGGGTGGTGAGCAGCTGGCCCGTAGATTCATCTGGAACTGGCAGACCGTACTCATCGGCGTGGTCGCGCGCGCCACGTAGGGCCGCGGAGGGCTCGCTGGTGGTCTCGATATAAGAACGCAGTGCTTCATATGCGGTAGTAGTCACGTAATAAACCATAGGGAAAAGTGGCTGCCGATGTGGCAAAAACGCGCCTAGCCAGCGAGGTTGTGGTGGGTGGGGATAATGTGACGGACTCACAGGAAATTATCAGCACTGTGGCTGGAGTTTCACCATGAAGTGTAGAAAGATGACATGCATGACAACAACGAAGCGCGATGCCGAATCCCTTCAGCCCGCCACCCCTGAGGCGGAGTTGACCGGTACCGCGGCGTTCGATGCCGGCGAAGCCGACATGCCAGCCTGGGGTGACCTCGTGGCCGAACACGCCGATGGCGTCTACCGCTTGGCGTATCGCCTCTCCGGCAACCAGCACGATGCAGAGGACCTGACCCAGGAAACCTTCATGCGTGTCTTCCGTTCCCTGGACAAGTACCAGGCCGGTACGTTTGAAGGCTGGTTGCACCGCATTACCACCAACCTCTTCTTGGACATGGTTCGCCATCGCTCCAAGATCCGTATGGAGGCCCTGCCGGAGGATTATGAGCGCGTGCCCGGCACGGATATGACCCCGGAGCAGGCCTATACCGTGGCCAACCTGGACCCAGCGCTGCAGTCCGCACTCGATGGTCTGGCTCCCGATTTCCGCGTGGCCGTGGTGCTGTGTGATGTCGTAGGTATGAGCTATGACGAGATTGCGGAGACCCTCGGCGTCAAGATGGGTACGGTGCGCTCCCGCATCCACCGTGGCCGTTCCCAGCTGCGTGCGGCGCTCGAAAAAGAGGCGCAAACCAATGCGGAAACCCGCATTCTGCTGCGCACGCGTTAAACCATCGCGCGCTAAACTTTAAAGAAACTGCATAGTCCCCGCCGCCGGCGGGGACTTTCCGTGTCACTGAAGGCCAAGCAACTAGTGGAGGAGGGTGTTGATGGACTCGCTGCGGGGACGCCGAACCTTGTCCACGCTGAGCGTGCGCGGCGGATTCGATGCCGCCCAGGCCAAGGCCCGCGATAAGGCGAAAGCCAAGGCGCGGCGCAGCGATACCATCGGGCACCTTGGCCCAGAGGCTGTCGTTGCCTTCGTGGACGGGGAGATGGAGCCGAAATTCATGCACCGCGTGCGCATCCACTTGGTGCACTGCGCCGAGTGCCGCGCGGATGTGCACCAGCAGCGCCATGCCTCAGAGTGGGTTCGCCACTGCGCGGATTCCGCTAAGGTCAAGGCGCCACAATCCCTGCTGGCAAAGCTCGCGGGCATTGCCACCGAAGAGGTTGCGCCCGGGCCGGATGCGGCAACGCCCGTGCACCGGCCGCAGCAGGATTTCTTGGACAAGGTGGAGATGGTGGTTCGCGCAATCAAGCACAATCAGCGCGGCTAAGAGTGAGGGACTAGTATTTAACCGTGTTTTCTTCCATTGGTTGGCCCGAGATTTTCGTCATCGTGGTTTTGGGCATCATCGTCATCGGCCCGGAGCGCATGCCCGAGGTGATCAAGGACGTGCGCGCGGCCATTTACGCGGCGCGCAAGGCCATCAATAACGCCAAGGCGGAGCTCAACGGCGAGATGGGCTCGATTACCTCGGAATTCGATGATATCCGCGGCCCGCTCACCCAAGCCGCACAGTGGACGCGCCTTGGCCCGAAGGGCGCTATTACCAAGGCGCTTTTCGACGGCGACGATTCCGCCTGGGACGATTTCAACCCCAAGAAGATGGCAGAAAACGTCAAGACCGCTACCGCTCCACAGGAGCCGGAGGAGCAGCCGCAGTCTCAACCGCAGCAGCAGCGCCCGAGCTTCGACTACTCTCAGATCTACGCTGAGCAGCCGCAGCCTCAGCCCCAGCCGCAGCAACGCACCGCAGCCCCCCAGCCGACGGAGCAGCCCGCGCCCGAGAAAAAGCCGCCGAGCGGTGGGGAAGAATCCACCGGCGGCGGCATGTGGGGCGATGTGACCTAAGGCGTTAGTTCACGCCCAAGTTGAGGTTTTTGCCCACCAGGGAATCGGAGCGGATGGCCAGCTTATCGGCTACCGCCTGGATCTGTTGGGCGGCGGGGGACTCGGGGGAGTCGAGGACAATCGGCGTGCCGGCATCGCCACCGCTGCGCAAGGTGGGATCCAGCGGCACGGAAGCCAGCAATGGCACCTCATGGCCCAAGATGACGCCCAGACGATCGGCCACAATCTGTCCGCCGCCGGTGCCAAAGACATCCATGGTGGAGCCATCCGGCATCACCATGGCGCCCATGTTTTCAATTACGCCAGCCACGCGCTGACGGGTCTGCTGGGAGATGGATCCGGCGCGCTCTGCCACCTCGGCCGCCGCGGCCTGCGGGGTGGTGACAATGAGTAGCTCCGCATTCGGGATGAGCTGGGCTACGGACAAGGCGACGTCGCCAGTGCCCGGAGGCAGATCCAAGAGCAGCACGTCGAGGTCGCCCCAGAAAACGTCAGCCAGGAATTGCTGTAGCGCGCGGTGGAGCATGGGGCCGCGCCAGACTACCGGGGCATTACCCTCCACAAACTGACCGATGGAAATGTGCTTAATGCCATGAGAAATCGGCGGCAGCAGCATCTCATCATCGAGCACGGTGGGGCCGTCGGTGCAGCCCAGCAGGTTGGGTACGGAGTGGCCGTAAATATCGGCGTCCACGATGCCAACCTTGAGGCCCTTCTGGACCAATGCCGCGGCAAGGTTGACGGTCATGGAGGACTTGCCTACGCCGCCCTTACCGGAGGCCACCGCGAAAACGCGAGTGGTGGAATCTGGCTTTGCAAATGGGATTTCCGGCTCGGCTTGGCCACCGCGCAGCTTCTTCTTCAGCTCGCGGCGCTGCTCGTCGCTCATGGCTTCCATCGTCACCGTGACGTTTCCAACGCCCTCGATATCCTCTACCGCAGCGCGGGTATTGGACTCGATGGTGGATTTCATGGGGCAGCCAGCGATGGTGAGGTAGATTTCCACGGCCACGTCATTACCGGTGACGGTAACGGACTTCACCATGTTGAGTTCGGTGATGGGGCGGCCGATTTCGGGGTCTTCGACGCGGGAGAGTGCCTCGCGTACGGCGGATTCAGTAATAACGCTAGACATAACCCTTGCCATCTTAGTCACGCCGCAACAGGAGGTAAACACGCCCTCGGTGTAGAATCAGCTAGACGCTCACGCGCCGCTAACTAAAAGGAGAAGAGTATCGCTATGCGCAGCTTTGCCCGCCCCGCCCGCGCCATTGCCGGTGTGGTGCTGTCCGCAACGCTGCTTACCGGCTGCTCTTCCCAGTTCGATGCCAACCCTTTTGCCAAGAGCCCCCAGAGCGAGCCCATCGGCATTTTGGTGGATACCAATGAGACCGACCAGCTTGTCCTTGCGGAAATCTTCCGCCAGGAGCTGATGGGGCAGGGCCGCGAGGCGTCCATTGTGAAGGAAGACATTTTCCTAGACACCAAGGGTGGGCGTTCCATGAACCCGGGCGGCAATTTCTATGTAGGCTGCACCGGCGCGTTCCTTAATATCCTTAACCCCGGTGAGGCGCGGGCGATTTCTAAGGATTACAAGAAGGCACAGAAATCCTCCGAGCCCGGCGGGGAGGACTACCTGGCCCGCACCCACATTGCGCTCATGTCGAGCTTGCCCACGGATACCACCACGGTCGAGCCTTCCGGTGCCAGCGGCTGCGAGGAGGCTGAGCCCGAGTTGCCAGAGAATTTCGTGGTGCTCTATCAAGACGATTCTTTTCGACCGCGAAGAGCGCCAGGCCGTGGCCTCGCTGACTAAGTTCATTACCCAAAAAGATCTCTCTGACATGGTCGAAGAGGTAGAAAATGACGACTCCAGCGCGGAGAAGGTCGTACGCTCCTGGATGAATTCCTCCGGTGGCGACATCGCCCATGAAGAAGGCGACTCCGATTCTTCCGGCGGGTCGAATCTCACTGGTTCTTAATATTTGACCGTTGGCAGGTTTGTGTGAGTTTCCCGGGCTTGTTGGCAACTTGGAGCTCCTGATGGTTAGCAACCGGCAGACCAACACCTCCACAGGATCAAGGACACGTGTGACTCGATATGGAACCATTCTGGGCTCGTGAATACCGACGCTAGTGCTTTTCATTGCTCCCGGGTTTGAGTGACAAGCATCCGCGACACGATTGGACATATCGAGTAAGCGCGTTACTTCTTAACCCGCTCCCTTGGCGCTCATGGGAAAGCGACCGCCAAGACAACAGTGTTCCGCTGGTGAGCGCGAAGGAATCGGAGATGAGAAAAGACGTGAGAGGGCAAGAACGCCGAGGGAGTGCTCCGGCAGAAGCAAGAACTGAAGTTTTACTAATGCTGACGTCGGCATGAGTAAACCCCAGCGAGGAGGTCCTCACTGGGGTTTAAACGGGGTAGAGGCGACTAGATGTCGAAGGCCTCTTCCAGCAGGTTCTTCTGCTCAATCTGGTGCACCTTGGCGTTACCGGTGGCAGTAGAGGACTGAGCACGGCGGGAAACGCGTACCAGCTCCGGCATATCCGGAATCAGGGTGCGCAGGTGCTCGTTGTAGAACGGCCATGGGCCCTGGTTGGCCGGCTCGTCCTGAACGAAGCGGACCTGGGTGGCATTCGGGTAAGCCTCGAATGCCTCGCGCAGGCGGTTGAACGGAATCGGGTGGAGCATCTCCACGCGGACGATGGCGATGTCATCGCGGCCGTCGGCCTCGCGCTTCTTTTCCAGATCCCAGTACAGTTTGCCGGAGACCAGCATGATGGTCTTGACCTTGTCGGTATCGCCGACCTTCTTGCCGTTGACGTCAACGAAGTTCGGGTCGTTGATAACGGACTGGAAGCGCTTGACCTCGGTGAAGTCTTCCACGGCGGAGGTAGCTGCCTTGTTGCGCAGCATGGACTTCGGGGTGAAGACGACCAGCGGGCGCTTCATTTCACCGAGTGCCTGGCGGCGCAGGAGGTGGAAGTGGTTAGCCGGGGTGGAAGGCTGAGCCACGGTCATGGAGCCCTCAGCGCACAGCTGCAGGTAGCGCTCGATGCGGGCGGAGGAGTGGTCCGGGCCCTGGCCTTCGTAGCCGTGTGGCAGGAGGAGCACCAGGCTGGACAGCTGGCCCCACTTGGCCTCACCGGAGGAGATGTACTCGTCGATGATGGTCTGGGCGCCGTTGGCGAAGTCACCGAACTGTGCCTCCCACGCCACGAGGGCGTCTGGGTTGCCCACGGTGTAGCCGTACTCGAAGCCCATGCCGGCGTACTCGGTCAGCGCGGAGTTATAAACCATGAACTTGCCGCCGTTGCCCTTGGAGGTGGCGATGGCGTGCATCGGGTTGTACTCGTTGCCGTTGCGCGGGTCGAAGGTGACGGCGTGGCGCTGGGTGAAGGTACCGCGACGGGAATCCTCACCAGCCAGGCGGACAACCTTGCCCTCGCCGGCCAGGGAACCGAAGGCGATGAGCTCGCCCCAGCCCCAGTCGATGCCGCCCTCGCGGGAGGACTTCTCGCGCTCCTTGGCTACCTTGCCCACGCGCTTGTGGTACTCGAAGTCCTCTGGTGGGTTGCCGTAGGCGGCACCCAGCTCGGCGAGTTCCTCAGCGGTAATGGAGGTATCCAGGCCGCGGGTGAGCTCCTGGGAGGAGGTGATGCCGGTCTGCTCCTTCGGGCGAGCCTTGCCAGCTTCCTTGTGCTCAGCAAAGACGGATTCCATCTGGTCGTGGAAGTCGCGAGCGGCTGCCTCGGCGTCTTCGGCGGAGAGGTCACCACGGCCGATGAGGTCGTTGGTGTAATGCTCGCGCACTGCCTTGTGCTCGTCGATGACGGAGTAGAGCTCCGGCTGGGTCATGGACGGGTCATCGGCCTCGTTGTGACCGCGCAGGCGGTAGACCATGAGGTCGATGAAGACGTCCTTGCCAAACTGGCGGCGGTACTCGGCTGCCATCTGGCCTACCCAGACAACTGCCTCTGGGTCATCGCCGTTGACGTGGAAGACTGGGCAGTCGAAGCCCTTGGCCAGGTCGGTGGCGTAGTGGGTGGAACGGCCGGAGTCCGGGGTGGTGGTGAAGCCCACCTGGTTGTTGACCACGATGTGGACGGTGCCGCCGTTGGTGTAACCGCGCAGCTGGGACAGGTTGATGGTCTCCTGAACAATGCCCAGGCCGGTGAAGGAAGCATCACCATGGAGCATGACTGGAACAACGGTGTGGCCCTCTGGGCCCTTGTCCAAGATGTCCTGCTTAGCGCGGGCGATGCCCTCCATGACCGGATCGACGGCCTCGAGGTGGGATGGGTTGGCGGCGAGGGTGACCTTGATTTCGCCATCGCCAAACATCTGCAGGTGGTGGCCCTCGGAGCCCAGGTGGTACTTCACGTCACCGGAGCCGCCGAGCTGGCCGCCCTTGTAGTTGCCGTCGAACTCGCCGAAGATATCGGCCAGTGGCTTGCCCACGATATTGAACAGGACGTTCAGGCGGCCGCGGTGCGGCATGCCGATGACGACCTCGTCCAGATCCTGGCCGGCGGCGGTATCGATGATGGAATCCAGCAGCGGGATGAGGGTCTCGGCGCCCTCGAGGGAGAAGCGCTTCTGGCCCACGTACTTGGTCTGCAGGAAGTTCTCGAATGCTTCTGCGGCATTGACCTTCTGCAAGATGTACTTCTGCTCCGCGTTGGTCGGCTTCGGCATACCCGCCTCCAAGCGGTCCTGCAGCCAGCCGCGCTCATCGCGGTCGAGGATGTGGGTGTATTCGGAGCCGACCTTCAGGGTGTAGGCGGCGCGCAGGCGGGACAGCACCTCGCGCAGGGTCATCTGCTCCTTGCCGCCAAAGCCACCGACGTTGAAGGTGCGGTCCAGATCCCAAATGGTCAGGCCGTGGGTCGCGATGTCGAGGTCGCGGTGGTCCGGGTTAGGCAGGCCCGGCTGTACCCAGCCCAGCGGGTTGGTATCGGCCAGCAGGTGGCCGCGGGAGCGGTAGGACTCGATGAGCTGCATGACGCGGGTGTTCTTGTCCACGCCGGAGTTCGGCACGTCCTGTGCCCAACGCAACGGCTCATAAGGCACGCCCATGGAGGAGAAGAGGTCGTCCCAAAAGGCGCCGTCGACAAGCAGCTGGCCAATGGTACGCAAGAATTCGCCGGACTCTGCACCCTGGATGACGCGGTGGTCATAGGTGGAGGTCAGGGTAACCAGGCGGCCGACGCCCAGGTCTGCCAAGCGGTCCGCGGAAGCGCCAGCGAACTCGGCCGGGTAATCCATAGAGCCCACGCCGATGATGGAGCCGGCGCCCTTAGTCAGGCGGGCGATGGAGTGGCGGGTGCCGATGCCGCCTGGGTTGGTGAGGTTAATGGTCACACCAGAGAAGTCATCCATGGTGAGCTTGTTCTTGCGAGAACGGGTAACGATGTCCTCGTAGGCCTCAACAAACTCGGAGAAGGACTTGGTCTCGCACTCCTTGATGGCGGCGACGACCAACGCGCGGGAGCCATCCTTCTGCGGCAGGTCAATGGCCAAACCCAGGTTAATGTGCTCCGGCTGGATGACATAAGGCTTGCCATCCTTTTCCTCGTAGCGCACGTTCATGTCAGGGTGCAGCTGTACGGCCTTAACCATGGCGTAGCCGATGATGTGGGTAAAGGAGATCTTGCCACCGCGAGTGCGCTTGAGGTGGTCATTGATCATGGAGCGGTTTTCCCACATGAGCTTGACCGGCATATCGCGCACGGTGGTAGCGGTAGGAATCTCCAGGGATTCCTCCATGTTCTTCGCAATGGCCTTGAACATGCCCTTGAGCTGGTGCTCCTCGCCGCCCTTGTAGTCTTCGATGCGGTCGAGCGGGGACTCGGACTTCTTCACGGACTGCTTGGCCTTAGCGGACTTTTCCTGCGCCTTGGCCACGGACTTATCCACGTTGGTCTCGCGGGCCTCCTGCTTGCGGGCGGTAGTCGTACCCTCAGTCTTCTTCGCGGCAGGCTTAGACGGCTTCTTCGGGGCTTCCTTGGCAGGTGCCTCAGACTTGGGCGCGCCGTTTGCTTCGAAGTAGTCGCGCCACTCCTTATCTACGGAGCTAGGGTCCTTGGAGTACTGCTGGAACTGCTCGTCTATCAGCCACGCATTGGGGCCGAAGATATTCGATGTGCTCACGGCAGGTATTCGCCTCATTTCTCTGCTTTAAAATGGTCGTTTATTCGACTTTAGTGCGGCCTTTGCACGAGCGCATGCGTCACTCGCCAAAGAGTCTGCCTACATGATACGGGTCATACCCCTAAACTCACTATGTTAGGGGTATCAATTGCCCCACTTATCGGTTCCCGGCTACCCCTAGGCTTGGGTGAGGGGAGAAAGCTGCTCGCTGGCGTGCTCGATGACCTGCTTGGCCAGCTTGCGGTTGGCGGTAGTGCCGAGCACGGCGCCGATGCCCATGGGCATGAGCTTGCTGATCCACGCCCACTCCAGGCGCTTGGTGATCTGCTTGGTAAAAAGCTTGGTCAGGCGGCCGTTGATTCCAGACAGCGTCGGGCCGGAGAAACGGGACAGGCTAGCGGCCGAGCGCATGCCCGCCACGCTATTGAGATCACCCACAAAGGTATCCACCAAAGCGGAGCCCTTCGAACCGGTCAGCACCAAAAGTACAAGGGCGCGGCGGCGCTCGGGGGACTTGATGTCATCGCCATGCAGGTAGGCCGAAGCCAAGATGTACCACGCGGTCGCCTCCAAAAAGACCACGGATTCGCCGGCGATGGTAGCTGCGCCGGTTACCAAGCCAACACCTGGGATGGCAGCGGAAGCGCCCGCGGCCGCACCCGTGCCGGAGGTGATATTGAGGAAGTGTTTGTCAATGAGCTCCTGCAGCTGCTGCGGGCTCGCGTCCTTATTGCGCTTCTTTAAGTTCTCGACGTACTTGATGATGACACCGGACTGTACGGCCACTGCGCGGTCCAGGGAATTGAGCAGGGCAGAGGTAAAGCGGTTGGTATCTTCCGGATCGATGTCATAGGTATCGACGGTGTCGACCTCGGTGGAGTTGTCCTTTTTGTCTTTAGTAAATAAGCCCATGTGTCCTTCTCTTTCGCTAAAACTTATCTGCGCCCAGCATAGTAAAGGCTCTATTAATGCGCCGCCGCGCCGTAATGAGATCGCCGAGGGCGTGCAAGCGACCTAAGCTAGTGGGTATGGTTACGCCGCACGAGAACAACCGCGACTCCGAGGGTTTCCCTCTGGAGGAGTCTTCCGCGGCGGCGCGCCTTAAAGCGAAACAAGCGCACGAACGCGCCCGCCGCGCGCACGAAGAGGCCCAAAACGCCCTGGCAGATGAGCTCACCGTGCGCACTACCTCCGGGTGGGTGCGCGGCGTTATAGAGGAAGACCTGCGCACCGATCGCCCCATTAGCGCCGGGCCGGTGCTTACCTGGCGCGGTATCCCGTTTGGTGATACCACCGCCGGGGACAACCGCTTCCGCGCGCCGCAGCCCGCACCGGCCTGGGAGGGTGTGCGCGATTGCAGCCAGTTCGGCCCACCGGCCCCGCAGCCCACGTATTCCTGGACCGATCGCATTATCGGTTCCGAGGACTGCCTGCACCTCGACATCGTGCGCCCGCGCACTGAAGAGAAGCTTCCCGTGGTGGTCTACCTGCACGGCGGCAGCTTCATTATGGGCTCGTCCCACATGCTCATGCTCCGCGGTTTTGAGCTGGCCACCCGCATGGACGTGGTCTACGTATCCATTAACTTCCGCCTCAATTCCCTGGGCTACTTGGATCTGCGCAGCCTGGGCGGGGACTGCAGCGCTAACCCGGCGGTGGCCGATCAGATCCTGGCGCTGCAGTGGGTGCGCGACAATATCGCGGCCTTTGGCGGTGATCCTGATTCCGTCACCCTCATGGGCGAATCGGCCGGTGGCGCGGCGGTGCTCACCCTCATGGCGAGCCCGGCCGCGGAGGGCCTCTTCCACCGCGCCATTGCCCAGTCCCCGCCGATTGCCATGATCCATTCCCGCGCCCAGTCCACCTTGTGGGCGCGCGAGCTGGTCCACCGCATGGCCTTGCCCCGGCGTACCTCGGTGGAGGACCTGCGCCAGGAAAACTTTGCCGATCTGGTGCGTTCGGGCCAATCCATGATGTGGCGGGCCGGCGAGCTCATTCACCTCAATTCCTGCTACGCGCCCACGGTGGATGATGAGCTCATTCCGGAACACCCCATCGCCGCCTTCGAAAACGGGCATCAGCACCAGGTTCCGCTGCTCATCGGCACGAACTCGGACGAGGCTAGCTTTGGCAAATTCCTCTTCCAGCGCCAAAGCTCCCGCGAGCGCGCCGCCTTGCGCCTCCTGGCTTCCTTCGATCCCCAGCACGCCCCCGAGGTCGTCGCTGCCTATGACGGCGCGGTGGCCCGGGAGGACTTTGCGCACCTGCTTGCCGACGCCCTCTTTTGGGCACCCTCCACCCGCATCGCCGCCGCCCATGCAAAAGTGGCACCGACGTGGATGTATCGCTTCGACTTCGCCTCTGCCGTGCTCAAATGGCTCGGCCTCGGCGCCATGCATTCGATGGAGCTCGGCAATGTCTTCGGTGACCCTTACTCCTCGCGCGCATCTTTCCTTACCAATTGGGGCTCGCGCGCGGAGATGGAGGAACTTACCGCCACCATGCAGCAACACTGGTCCGCCTTTATCCACGGCGGCCGCCCGGAGATGAGCTGGCCACGCTACGGGTCCAACCACCGCGCCACCATGATCTTCGATGCCGCGGCCTATATTGAGCACGCGCCGCACGAGCTCAAGCGGCAAGCCTGGGAGGGATACCACATGTTGGAGTGGGGAAGTGGGCGCCCGGAGCTGGTGAGATCTTTGGGCTTCCAACCATCCGGGTGGGAATAACGGTAGACTCCACAGTGACCGCGGGCGGCGGCTTGCCTACCGTGGGAACCTCTGCTTCCGAAGGATGGATTTTAAACCACCATGAGCTTTTTCGAAGATATTGCTTCTGCATTGGATGCCGAGGGCATCGAGTCCCGCGTCAACGATGACGTCATGTTCGTTCCAATCACCTCTGATCTGGAAATCCAATTTATTGAAATCGATCCGCTTCTCCCCGCCGCGAACGTCTACATTGCCGCGGCGGATGTTGATGAAGACGATGAGGAATTCGAGGCAGTCCTTGTCTCCGTCGCCTTCTCTGTAGACGATGCCGTGGAGGCGGTGTCCCGCCACATCGCTACCGATCAGGTGGTCACCGTCCTGCGGGACCTGCTGGAGGGCACCGATGAGCGCATCGCGGAACTGGAATTTGCCCAAGATGAGCTCAACCCGCACCTCGTCGTGGCTGAAGTGGCCAATGACTCGGAGCTGCGCGTACTCGTGGAAACCATTGACGGCGTCCCGTCCGCCATCGTCCGCTTCCTCGCCTTCGACTTCGACGAAGACGATCTCGATGACATGGAGGATGAGGCAGTCGCCCTCGCGTGGGAAGTGGACGAAGAGGATGAGGACCTCGACGAGGCTGACCGCCTCGCCCTCTTTGATAACGCCGAGTTTGATGACGTTCCCATCGTGGAGGTTCCCGCCGAGGCCCTTGAGCTTGGCACCTACACCGACTTCGATCGCCTCTTTGATGTCCTAGGCCTCGTCTCCGAGCAGGCCCTGGACTGGGAAGCACAGCTCGTCTCCTTCGATGACGAAGACTACGAAGAGCCCGATGTCTACGATATCTTCGGCGAAGACGACGAGGACGAAGACGAGGACTACTTCGACGGCGACGATGTCGACCTGGACGACGAATCCGACAGCCCCGAAGCTGACGAAAAGTAATCCCGGCCTTCCCATAGCCCAGCCCCGCCGCCTCCCGCGGCCAGGCTGGGCCTTTCCCGTTTTAGGGGCCCTTTTGTGTTGCTACTTTCGCGCGCCGCCAATTAGGCTTTAGGGCATTCCCAGCCTGCAGCTGGAAATCCGCCCTAAACCTAGCCTTGTGAGGAGGAGAAGACCATGGCGATGACCCGCGATACCACGTGGCGCTACGTCCTTGTTGTAGTAGCCGTGGCACTCTCGCTTGCCGCGTGGTTTTGCACCGTCTTTGGGGTGTACTCCACGGTAAATGTGACTTTCGAGTCCTACCTGACCGCCAGCGTCTGGGTCCTCCTCCTAGCGGCCGCGGTGCTGCTATATACCTCGCAGCATGGGCTGGTGCCTAACTGCATCCTCCTGTATCCGATCTTCGGCGCCTCCATCAACCTGCTGTTGGGCTCGTTGACGGTGCGCACGCAGGTGCCGATGTTCTTCGATGCTGTCGGCACCGCCATCGTCGCCATCATCGCCGGTCCCGTGCTCGGCATGGCCACGGGGCTTACCACCACCGTATTGGGTGGAGTGTACTTTGCCTATGATCTCGCCTTTGCGCCCGTAGGTATCTTTATCGGTGCCGCAGTAGGCCTGCTGGCTCGCCGCGGGGTATTCAACAAGCTGTCGTGGATCATTTTCTCCGGCCTCGGAATGGGCATCGGCTGCGGCGTGATGAGCGTGTACGTGCTCATCTTTTCCTTCAGCGGTCGCCCGCGCAAGGGGCCACAAAACCTCACCAAGTTCTACGAGATGATTTTCCAAGACGAGCGCCTGGCCATCATCTTGCAGGGCCTTACCTCGGACATTTTGGATAAGGTCTTTACCGTCCTCATCGCCTGCTTGGTCCTGCGCTTTATGCCAAAGGTAATTGCCCGGCACTACACGGTGACCTTCAACCACGAGGTGATGAGGAAGGTGCTCCACGCGCCTGACCCGCATGCAGAGTCAGACGCATCTGCGCAGTCAACACAACAGCGCGCGACCGCCTAGGCGGCTTGGCTGAAGCCGGCGAAGAGCGACTCGGGGGAGTGGACCGGCTGATAGGAGCTATCCACGAGCCACACATAAGTGGCATTCGGGCCACGGGAGACCTCGTGGACTGCACCCACCATCTCTGCCGGCACGAGCGTGCGTATCCAGCCCTCGGCCACAGCTGGATCTACCGGCTGACCAAAGTTCTCGGTAATGCGGATGGTAATCAGATACGCCGGAATGCGGTCTTGCCCAAAGCCGCGCACGCGGGCCTTCACGCGCGCACCCACACGGTGGCGGGTAATGCTCATGCAATACTCTCCGCCCGGTCCACCGGCGGGCGTCGGCAGTTGCTTTATCGGTGGGCGCCAGGTGGGAGTAGGGCGCGCTAGGGAACGCGGGTGGTGAATGATGGCGGCGATGGAATTGATGGTGTCATATTCGTGGTAGAGCAAGTCCGCCGCAATCTCGGAGGCGGACTGGGGCAGGTTCATTGCGGTGGGCTGGGGAAACTTCTTTTGTACGTTGTGCATGGCCATCACACTAGAACCCCGCGCGGACATAGACCCACCAAAAACGAACGCATGTTCGAGCCCAAACTGTAAATGGCTTTCCCTGACACCAAGGATTAGAGTTGCAGCCGATATGATGAATGCACGCAGTGGGGAAGTAGAACAAGAGGAAGCGCCCAAGATTCCGCGCGAAATCTGGGTCATGGTCACGGCTGCCTTTATTATCGCTTTGGGCTATGGCCTCATCGCCCCGCTGCTTCCGCAGTTCGTGGTGAGCTTCGATGTCTCCATGGCTGCCGCGGGCCTTGTGGTCTCCATCTTCGCCGCTTCGCGCCTTATCTTCGCGCCCATGTCCGGCACGCTTGTGGATCGCGTCGGCTCGCGCCGCGTTTATCTCATCGGGCTCATGACCGTCGCGGTGACCACGGGCCTAGTCTCCATTGCGCAAAGCTACTGGCACATCGTGGCCCTGCGCGCCCTGGCCGGCATTGGCTCGACCATGTTCACCGTCTCGGCCATGGGTCTTATCGTGCGTATGTCCCCGCCGACGATTCGCGGCAAGTGCTCTGCCACCTACGCCACTGCCTTCCTGCTCGGTAACGTCGCCGGCCCCGTTCTTGGTGCCAGCCTGTCCTTCCTGGGGTTCCGCTGGCCATTTTTCATCTACGGCGTGGGCGTGGCGCTGGCCGCGTTCGTCGTCTGGTGGCAAATGCCCCGCGTCAACCACAAACAAGCCAGCAAGGATAAGCTGCCACCCATGCGCCTGCAGGAGGCCTGGGGTGATACCGCCTACCGCGCGGTGCTGACCTCCAACTTTGCCCATAGCTGGATCAACATGGGCGTGCGCGTATCCGTCCTGCCGCTTTTTGCGGCCTCCATCTTCCACAATGGCGCGGCCGCCTCCGGCCTGGCGCTCGCAGTCTTTGCGGCCGGCAACGCCATCGTGTTGCAGTTCTCCGGCAAGTGGTCCGATATCCACGGCCGCAAACCACTTATCCTCATCGGCCTCGTTGGCTCCGCCATCTTCATGGTGCTTATGGGCATGGCCACCAGCGTGTGGTTCCTCTTGCTCGTCTCCGCCTTCGCCGGCGCCTCTTCCGGGCTTATCAACCCCTCCCAGCAGGCCGCGGTGGGCGACATCGTGGGCAATGACCGCTCCGGCGGCAAGGTGCTATCCACCTTCCAGATGGCCGGAGACTTCGGCCAAATCTTGGGCCCCATGCTCATTGGCCTGCTTGCCGACGCCTCCGGCTTCCCCCTCGCCTTCACCGTCTGCGGTGCCATCGCCTTCATCGGCATCATTGCCTGGGCATTCGGCCGCGACCCGCACGCCGGGGTGGGGAACAAGCCGAAGCGAGTGCCGCAGGGGAAGTAGGCACTTATTCTCGGCTAGAGAATTTCAGCCAATTGGGAAACGCAAAGGTAAACGAAGGCAACGGAGATTACCGCCATCAAGGTGTTGACGATCCAGCCGTTTCTCCATTGTTTCGGGGTGTGTTTGGTATTCAGCAGGACCAAGAGGGTAAGGCCTAAGAACGGCATAAACAATGCGCCCAGGACGCCGTAGGCGATGATGAGTCCGGTTGGCTTTCCAAGGAGCAAAAGCAGCATTGGTGGGAAAGTTAGCCAGATGAGGTAAGCGCGGTAATACTTTCCACCAGTACTGGTCCGGGGATCGCCTTGCGGGATCTTTTTGAGGTGACCGATGTAGTCGGCAAACATCAGGGATACACCGTTCCAAACACCAAGGCAGGAAGAGAACGCGGCGGAGAAGAACCCGACGATGAACAATTTGGACATGAAAGTCCCGTAGCGTTCCTCTAGTACGTCCGCCATATCAACGAGACCCTGATCATTATCGGAGACCGCGACGTTGGCGCTGTAGAGGAGTTCAGCACCCAGCGCGAGTGTGGCTAACACAAAAATTCCGGTAACTGCGTATGCCACCGCATTGTCCATACGCATGACCTGCATCCATTTCGGTGTGTACCATTCCTTTTCTCTCAGCCAGTAGCCATAAGCGGCAAGCGTGATTGTGCCGCCCACTCCGCCGGCGATGGACAACACGTAGACGAAGGAGCCATCCGGAATCTGCGGTACCAAACCGCCGATAACTTCGGGAAGGTTCGGGGCCGTAATGGCTGCGATACCCACCACGGTGACAAACATGATTCCGACCAAGATGGCTGATAGCTTCTCGAAAAGCTGATACCGCCCAAGCCAAGTTAGAGTAAAGCAGGATATTCCGGCAATAATTGCCCACATTTCTAGGCTGGTACCTGGGAAAAGAGCGCTAAGAGCGAGACCAGCGCCGGACATCGATGCAGCACCGTAGACAAGACCCCAAATAACGATATAAGGGGCAAAATACCAGGAAGTCCACCGTCCCAACTCGCGCCAGCCATGGAACATCGTGTTTCCGGTAGCAAGGCTATACCGACCGACGCCTTCGACCAGCACAATTTTCATAATTGTTCCGATAATGACCGCCCAAAGGAGTGCGTAGCCATAGCGTTGACCGGCAATCATGGTGGCAACTAGGTCGGCTGCGCCGACGCCTGTTGCGGCCGCAACTAGCCCCGGACCGACCAGGGTCCATTTCACTCTTGTCTGGTCGGTTGATTCTGTGTCGTGCTTGCCCCCTGCAGGCCGGGCGGAATTCGATTCGCTGGTCTGGCTCATAGCACCCTCTCGATTGATTGTGTTTCTAATCACTATAGGGAGAGTGCTGTCTAGTATCAGGAAAACGAGGAATTCAATTCCTCGAGCGGAGATTTAAGCCACCGTTCTTCCCGCAGCATAGAGAGCCTTGGGCATTGACCTCTGGAGCTTCCACTCAAATTGAATTGGCTTTTCTCCATGGTGGGAAACATAATCCACTGCACCGAGGTAGGTATATGCGCTCGCTGTCCCTACTTTGTTTTTCTTGGTAAAGCGCGAGGCAATGAGAATTTTTCCATCTCGCTCCTGATGGCCGATATATCGCCTAGCCGCCTTTGATTTCAAAGTCGTTGTCGATTGAGATTCCCAGTGCAACAGATCGGGTGCTATTGGATAGTCTCGGTAATTCGTGGAGGCACTGACTTGCTCGTCCTTTTGAAACGTCACCAAGAAAAGATCAGTGTTGATATCGGGAAAATATTTCACACCTTCGCGTGGCAGGTTTACAAGCTGGTGAAGGCTTCCCGACTCTAAAGCACCAATAAGCTCGGCCAACGAGTAATCCGCATGCGTCTCCAAAACTGAACTATCGCTATGTTGTGGAACGATGCGTGAGGAGTCACTGCTCAGTCGCATAACCTGCTCCAATTCCCAAGCAACTTGTGGATGCTGGCGCAAAATCGTCAAGGCCGCGTCATAGGATCCAGGGTGCGGAGAATTTGAGTTTGCCCAGAATCCGAGTACGAGCATTCGGGTGAAGGCCTGGTCGGACGGCTCCATGTCGGCGTAGTGAAGACTTGGGGTGGAAAGGATGCGCAGATAGGCATCGATTCGGTGTGGATCGTTGACGTGAAGGAAGACTCGAATTCTGTTAAGTAGAAATGATTCGGTCTCATCGGCCTTTTGCTCTAGTAGGCCTTCTTCTCGAAGAAGCCGTGTCCACGAATATTTCGACGGGCGGTAGATATCCTCTAGTTGCAGGTTAGAATCCTCAAGGAACTCTTTGAGATTCGTGGTTCGAATTTCAGAGAGCAATGCACGCACTTTCCGTAAGGAATTTCGTGAGACCTTCTTAACGTTTCGGAGAACCTGCTCGGTCGTCGATTGGTCGAACTGGATATGCGAACCCGGTGGGGTGGTGGGGAAGCCCTGCTCAATTTCTTCAGCTAAGCGCTTGCCCCGCTTCCGGGTTAAGGCATGGAATTTTCGCTCAAAATCAAAATCGACGTGCTGCTGTCCAATGAAATCGAGAATGACGCAGGAGTCCTTGCCTGGAGATAGACGAAGACCACGACCCAGTTGTTGTAGAAAGACCACAGGGCTTTGTGTCGGGCGGAGCAAAAGAAGGGTGTTAACAGAAGGAATATCAACGCCCTCATTAAATATATCTACAGAGAACAGGACTTTGACGTCGCCAGTCTCCAGATCTTTGATGGCCCGAGCACGCTCGGTGGCGGTGAGATCGCTTGTGACAGCTCGCGCTGGGATTCCAAATTGCTGGAATTGCCGCGCCATATATTCTGCGTGGGCAATCGTGACGCAAAAGCCGATAGCTTTCATCTCTGAGAGATCGAAGATGCGTCGGTTTAGCTCGTTAACAATGAAGCGGGTGCGCTTTTCTCCCGCTTTGATGTAGAACTCGGAGAGCTCTTCGGTGTTGTAGTCCTTTTTGCCTCGGCTCCATGTCAATGAGGAAAGGTCCGTTCCGTCGGCAATCCCGTAGTAATGCATGGGGACTAAAAGCTGTAGACGCAATGCATCCCACAAACGAAGTTCATGAGCTACGCGATAGTCAAAGTATTTCTGGACGTTTTCTCCATCACCACGTTCTGGTGTTGCCGTTAAACCCAGGAGCTCTTGTGGCTGGAGGTGGTCCAAAAGTGCTTTATAAGTGGGGGCTTGTGCGTGATGAAACTCGTCGATTATTACGACATCAAAATGGTTGCTACTTAGGTTTTGTAAACGGGAAGCGCTGAGAGATTGCACGCTGGCGAACACATAGTCCCAGCGGCGAGGCTGAGCGCCGTCGACTAGCAGCTCGCCAAAGTCCGCATCTTTAAGCACTTCCTGGAATGTCCGGCGGGCTTGTTGAAGAATTTCTTTCCGGTGTGCAACGAAAAGCAGCCGAGGGCGTCGCTTCCATTGTTCGCATAGGTTCCGGTAATCCAATGCGGCAACTACCGTCTTTCCTGTTCCTGTAGCAGCAACCAGGAGGTTCCTATGTCGATCTTTTACCTCACGCTCTGAGCGTAGCGCCTCGAGCATCTCTTCTTGGTAGGGGTAAGGAGTTACCTCAAGGCCAGATAACTCCAGTTGGCGAAGCGCCCCGGAGTTTTCGCCACCCTTGGCGACGCGAAGAGACCGCTCGAGTCTCTCCATGTCGCGATTAGGGTCGAAGGTCTTGAAATGACTGTCGTGCCAGTAGCTATCGAAAGTCTTGATGAACTTATCGATTACTTCAGGAGTCGCGGTATTGGACCCGCGGACATTCCACTCCCAACCATCGACGAGAGCAGATCGGGAAAGGTTGGAACTGCCGATAAAGGCAGTATCGAACCCGGATTTTCGGCGGAACAGCCAAGCTTTGGCATGAAGGCGAGTGGATTTGTGCTCATAGCAAATCTTTACTTCGGCCTGATATTTCTCAACCAATCGCTTGAGCGCTGCTGCGTCGGATGCACCGCAGTAGGTAGAAGTGAGTAGCCGGAAAGGGATCTCGTTATCGCGAAGGTACTCGAGTTGTCTATCAAGAACGCTGATGCCGGAGTTCTTGATGAACGCACAGAGCAGATCAACCGAATCAGCAGTTTTGATTTCTCTCTCGATTTCGCTGGTTAAACTAGATTCTCCTTGGGCGTTAGTGAATAGTGCACTCTTGGTGAGTGAAACATCCGGAAGCAGGGGAGGGTCCGCCAATCCGGAGTTGTATACGGCGTAGAGGAGTTCTTCGGAATCAATCTCTTCATCTTCACCCAGTAGAAGCGCGATGTTGTTGATTAGGGCAACCCGGTCTTCGGGTGACTTTAAACCGTATAGCCGTCGCTCTAGAAGTGAACCAATGTGTTGTGAAACCGCCGAGGTATAGCGGCCATGAGCTTCTTCATCGGAGCTTCTTCCAATACCGAATCCTGCAGCAGGATGTTGGTTTAACGTTTCGTTCATGCGTTCACGGATTCGGGCCGTAATAGGGGTCTCGTAAACGCCGAAAGGTAGGGAAGAGTCAGGGTTAGTACTCATAATGACCAAATTCTAAATGCTACGAAATGCAAATTGGCTGATTCAAGGATTGGCGAAGTAATTTTTCTCCAGGCGGTGTTGCCCTTCAGTGATTTTGAGGCATGGCATTCACTAGAGTTCTTTGGTCTCAATTAAGAAGAGCAATCCCCGCAGTCTAAATTTTTATCCCTGTTGATTGGAGACTGGATTGAGAAGTCCAAAATGGCTACGAGATGAGATTCTGTTGGTCGCCGAAATCGGAATCCGTTTAGGATGGCCAGCTACAGGACCTAAGGAGGAAATATCTCGGGTTTCCAAACTACTGGCTAGGGGAGTCATGTATGGAGACGAGTTCCAGCCAGGTCCTAAATTTAGGAATGTCAACGGCGTGAGCCGAAAATACTTTGATCTCTACTCGGCGCGACCCTCCTATGAAGGGCAAACGACAAACGGAGGCAAGGCAACGCAGGAAATCGCAGCGTTGGCGGAATCCGATCCGCAATTGGTAGTGCGTTTGGCGGAGGATATCCGCCGCATGCTGGCAGAAGGAAAATACGAAAGGAAGAATCTTTCTTTTCTCAGCTGTGACTAGAAGCAATAGCTTCTACTGCCGGGATATCTGCGGGAGCCCACGCCAGGTGTGCGGCCTCTGTGGAGGTAACCCATTTTGTAGCGTCGTGATCGGTCAGGCGTAGGTCGCCGTCGACAAGCGTGCAGTAGAAAGTGGTTAGCTCAATGGTCGCAAATTCGTACTCATAGGTTGTTGTCGTCACTTTCTGGCCGACCTCGGCGATGAGGTTGAGCTCCTCGCGAATTTCGCGAGCTAGAGCTTGCTCAGGGGTTTCGCCAGGCTCGATCTTTCCACCCGGAAATTCCCAGTGGCCTTCCAATGGCTTGCCTGGTTTCTTGCGGCAGGCGAGGAACCGCTCGCCGTCGTGGAAGACGGCGCCAACGACGCGAATGGGGTTAGACATGACTCCATTGTGCCTTGGATCTCGGAAACATCTAGACAGTGAGCTGTTACTTAGATAACATATCCCCAATGTTCGCGTAAGGCTGTCACGCGGGCTTGATTTTTGTATGCAAGCTTGAGGGGACGGTTTTACTGTGACTTCTACCGAATCTGTCTACACCTCGCACCAGAGCCATGACGGGGAAATCCCGCAGCCTGGGGGACGGTGGAAACTCTTTTTATATAGCGCCATCGGCGCGTTCGTATTCTTCCTGCCAGTGACGTACCAGGATAAGCGCTCCATTCCTTTGGACCACATGGTCACCATGGTGCGCGAGGGGATTCCAGCGGCGGTGCCGTGGATTATCTTTGCCCTTGCTGTCTATGGCACGGTGCGCAGCTTTACCACCGGGGCGTTTAAGGAAAGCGCGCTGCAGGCGGTCTTCGCGGTGCTCAACATTGTGGGTGCGGTGATCTCTTTCCTCATGGTCATCGATGCGCTGCCGTGGGTGTTGGGCGATGAAGACCTAGTGCCGTTCCTGTGGAATTCCATCGCGATTCCGGTTGGGCTCATCGTGCCTATCGGTGGTGCTTTCCTGGCGTTTCTCATTGGCTTTGGCTTGCTGGAATTTGTTGGCGTGCTCATGCAGCCCATCATGCGGCCGCTGTGGAAGACGCCGGGGCGCTCCGCCATTGACGCGGTGGCCTCATTTGTGGGCTCGTACTCGCTGGGCATTTTGGTGACCGACCGCGTCTACCAAAAGGGCGGCTATACCGGGCGCGAGGCGGCCATTATTGCCACCGGCTTTTCGACGGTCTCTGCGGCCTTCATGGTCATTGTGGCCAAGCAGCTTGACCTGATGAAAATCTGGGGCACCTACTTTATTGTCACGCTCATCGTGACCTTTGTGGTGACGGCCATTACCGTGCGCATTCCGCCGCTACGCACCATTCCAGATGAGTACTTTGCAGAAGCACACCCAGACCCGGAAAAGCCGGTGGAGGGCTCGCGCATCAAGAACGCGTGGCGCGAAGCAATGCTGGCATTGCAGCGCGCGCCGTCCTTGTGGGAGTCCATCTGGGAGAACCTGCGCGATGGCGTGCGCATGGCGGCGGCCATCGTGCCTTCCATCATGTCGGTGGGCCTTATTGGCCTACTGCTTGCGCGCTTTACGCCCATCTTCGAGTGGATTGGCTACCTGTTTTATCCGTTCGCGTGGGTAGTGCAGCTGCCGGAGCCGGTCCAGGCCGGCAAGGGCGCGGCCATGGGTATTGCGGAGATGTTCCTGCCCGCCACCGCAGTGGCAGGCAGCGACAACATGGTGGTCAAGTTCGTCATCGGCGTGGTGGCAGTCTCCGCCATCATCTTCTTCTCCGCGCTGGTGCCGTGCATCTTGGCTACCAAGATTCCGGTGAAGCTCACCCACCTGGTCATCATCTGGTTTGAGCGCGTGGCGCTGACCATCCTCATCGCCACGCCGATTGCCCACCTGCTGTTTTGAGCTAAGCGCTAGGCCCCGAGGTGGGCCGTGACGATGTCATCGATAAGCCGCGCCGCTGCCTTGGCGGTGCGGTTATCTATGTCAAAGGTGGGGTTGAGCTCGACGACGTCCACCAGGGCTAGCTTGCCCGTTCGCGCAATAGCCACGGCCATGGCGCGGATGCGCTCGTAGCTGACGCCTAGCGACGCCGGGGCGGATACGCCCGGCGCGGTGGATGCTGGCAGGACGTCGAGGTCGATGGATAGGTGGACCTTGTCCTTGCCCTCGGTGGCTTGGGCGGCAAGCTCGCCGCATTCGGCCGGGGAGAGGTTGACCAGCTCTTCGTCAAGGGTGATGGCTACGCCGAGGGACTCGGCTTCGTCGAAAAGCACTGCGGTGTTATTGGGGCGGGAGATGCCCAGCACGGTGTAGTCGAAGTCATCGGTGAGCTCCGAAATCTGCTTGAACGGGGTGCCGGAGGTGGCTTGATCGGCGCGGCGCAGATCGAAGTGGGCGTCTAGGTTGATGATCTTGGTGGCGCCCACCGCGCGGTAGAGGCCGCGGTGTGAGCCGAAGGCGGTCTCGTGACCGCCGCCCAGAATGATGGGGAGAGTGCCGGCTTCGACGAGCTCCTGCACCTTATCGGAGAGCGCATCGTGGGCGCCGTCGAGGTCGTCGGCTTGGGTGGTGATCGTGCCGGCGTCGGCAAGCGCATGCGCATGGTGCACTGCCAAGGAACCCAGCGCGGAACGCAGCGCGGCCGGGCCTGCGGCTGCACCCTGGCGGCCGCCATTGCGCAGCACGCCCTCATCGGAGGCAAAGCCCACCAGGGTTACCGGGGCGGGGGAGTCGGTGGACTGATTGATAACGCTATGCCAGCGGGCATGCTCGGGGCCAGGGCCATCGGAGCGGCCGGACCATTCGGGGGCGAGGGTGAAAAGTTCAGCTTCTTCAGTGTTCATGGTTACCGAGGGTAGGTAAAAACGCGGGATATGGCAGGAAAATTCTGCCTACAATCACTAAGTGTGAGTACAAATCGAGTTCCAGCGGCCCGTCACGCGTTAGAGATTCTTAAGTTGTTATCGACGATTGACGTACCAATTTCTGCTGCCAGGATACAAGGCGAACTGGGACTGCCACGGTCATCTACGTATCACTTGCTAGCGGAGATGGTGGATGCCGGCTTTGTGGCGCACTTGCCGGAACATAAGACATATGGCCTGGGCCTTGCGGCCTATTCCATGGCTTCGGCCTATGTAACTCAACAGCCTTTGGTGCGAATGGCTACTCGGGACTTGGAACGGTGCGCGGATCTGGTGGGTGGATCGGGGCACTTGTCTCGTATGGCTGGATCGGAAATCTTGTACTTGCAGGAGGTCCGTGCTGCAGGGGCAATCTCTTTGGTGACCGAGGTTGGTGTGCGATTGCAAGCGCATAAGACGGCGTCCGGGCGCGTAATGCTGGCGCATCTTCCTGACGCGGAGGTGCGCGCCGCATTCGATACTGCGGGTGGTAGTGGCTTTTCTGCTTTGAAGGAGCGCTTGCGGTTGGTGGCCGCGCGGGGTTGGGACCAAGAGGTGGAGGAAATTACTCGTGGCCAGGCTTCTGTAGCGGTGCCCATTCTGGACCATCTGGACCGCCCAGCGGCGGCGGTGGCGGTGACGTATCCGGTAGGGACGCCAGATGCAAAGGTGGATGGCGCCATTCGGGCACTGCAGGAGGCGTCAGACAAGGTGGCGGGGAAAATGTACCGCAATCGAAGAAAGTGATGTAGCATACATCTATCGCGTTGGGTTGTCGCGCGACACATTTTTGATTATCAATCCCTACTCCAAGGAGTTTTTGCCATGCCTAACGCTTACCCATCCACCGTGACCGTCAATGTCGGTGCGCTGAGCATCGAGGACGTCGTTGCCGTTGCCCGCTATGGGGCGAAGGTGGAGATTGCGCCCGAAGCTCTCGAAGAAGTGGCCGCTACCCGCGAGCGCGTGGAAGAACTGGCACAGGATCCCACTCCGGTCTATGGCATTTCCACCGGCTTTGGCGCGCTTGCTCGCCGCCATATCCCAGAGGAGATGCGCGCCCAGCTGCAGCTTTCCCTGGTGCGCTCGCATGCTGCGGGAACTGGCCCGGAGGTGGAAGAAGAGGTCATCCGCGCGCTTATGCTGCTGCGCCTGTCCACCTTGTGTACCGGTCGTACCGGCGTGCGCCCCGTGGTGGTAGAAACCTATGCCAAGGCGCTGAACGCTGGCATCGTTCCGGTGGTGCGCGAGTACGGATCGCTGGGCTGCTCTGGCGACTTGGCGCCGCTGGCTCACTGCGCGCTGGCCCTGCTGGGCGAGGGCGAGGTGCGTGTCAACGGAGAGCTTAAGGATGCGGGCGACGCCCTGGCCGCTGCCGGAATCGAGCCGTTGCAGCTGCGCGAGAAGGAAGGTCTTGCGCTTATTAACGGCACCGATGGCATGCTCGGCCAGCTCTGCCTGGCCATTACTGACCTGCGCGCGGCCGCAAAGACCGCCGATATCGCTACTGCTATGACCGTGGAAGGACTGCTCGGCACCCTCGTGGTCTTTGCCGATGACCTGCAGCAGCTTCGCCCGCACCCAGGCCAGGCCGATGCCGCGGCGAATATCCTCCAGGTGGCTGAAGGCTCGGAGATCCTGGAGGCCGCGCTCGAGGAGTTCAAGAAGAACCAGGTGCAGGATGCCTACTCCGTGCGCTGCGCCCCACAGGTTGCCGGCGGGTTCCGCGATACCCTGGCCCACACCGCCCAGGTGGCCGAGCGCGAGCTGGCCGCCGCCGTGGATAACCCGGTGGTGACCAAGGACGGCCGCGTGGTCTCCAATGGCAATTTCCACGGCGCGCCGGTGGCCTATGCGCTCGATTTCCTCGCCATCGTCACCGCGGACTTGGCCTCCATTTCCGAGCGCCGCACCGACCGCTTCTTGGACCCGGCGCGCAACCGCGGGTTGAATGCTTTCCTTGCTGATGACCCTGGTGTGGACTCCGGCCACATGATCGCGCAGTACGCCCAGGCTGGCATCGTTAGTGAGATGAAGCGCCTAGCTAATCCCTCCTCGGCCGATTCCATTCCGTCTTCGGCCATGCAGGAAGACCACGTGTCCATGGGCTGGTCCGCCGCCCGCAAGCTGCGCAAGGCCGTTGATGGGCTGCAGCGCGTGCTCGCCGTAGAGATCCTCACCGCCGCCCGCGCCATCGACATGCGCGAGGGCACCCCGGCCAAGGGAACCGGCGCGGTGATTGAGAAGCTGCGCGAGACCGTCGAAGGCCCCGGCGTGGACCGCTACCTCTCCCCGGAGATCGAGGAGACTGTACGCCTAGTCAAGGAGGGCGCTCTTATCGACGCCGTCGAGGACGCTACCGGCCAGCTGCGCGGCTAAGGGCTTGGGCCATCGCCACCTGTCCTGCGTGGGTGGGGTGCATGGGGAAGGAATTAGTCTCCTGGCCCGTAAAATCCACCCACGGCGAGGGGGAGCAGGCGGTGTGGTCTAGGGCGGCGTCGGCAAGCACGTAAGTAGCCCCATTGCGCTCGGCGGCCTCGCGCACCGCCTGGTTGATGCGCTCGATGGAGCCTGCCAACCATTCCCGGTCACTGGCCGGGATTTTTTCTATGTAGGGGCAGGTCTCCCCGCGCTTTATCAGCGGAAGGTAGCCGGTGGCGAGGATCTTCGCATTAGGGGAGCGGCGGCGAATCTCCTCGTAAACCTTGTCCAGCCGGCGGGGCAGATCGCGGATTTCCAGGTCAATCTGCGCGCCGGATTGCGCCTGGCAGATATCGTCCGTGGCGCACTGGGTAAGGCGCACGAAGCTGGCGTCATTGCCGCCGATGGATAGGCTCACCAGGTCGGTGTCCTCGCGTAGGGCGTCCACCTGGGCGGGGTGCTCGCCGGCCGAGGAAAGCACGTCGAGGGTGCTAGCGCCCTGGCAGGCGACATTGGTGAGCTCTGCGCCCATCTCCTTGGCCGCGAGCTCGGGGTAGGAATCCTGTGCGCGCACGCAGGTATTGGGCGGATCCAGTGGCAGCGTGGTCGAGCCCATGGCGGCATAGGAATCTCCTAGCGCCACATAGTGGGGCGGCTGCGGTTCCTCGGCGGGGGTGGAACAAGCGGCGAGGAGGGCCACGGAAAGGAGGGGGATGAACCGACGCATGCAGGCCATCGTAGATCACTCCGCGGGTGTCTCATATACGAGACAGTTCGGGTTCGTGTGGCATGGTACACAGAGCTAGGTCACAGTACCTTGTGACATGTGACGCTGAACAAGTCCTCGGGGACAGCCCCGGGACACCGGCCTAGGGGGCTTGGGAAGGCGTCGAACAAGCACGACGAAAGGAAGCCCATGTCTCAACCACGCGAAGTACGCGCGCCGCGCGGAACCGAACTGTCCGCCAAGTCCTGGCAGACCGAAGCGCCCCTGCGCATGCTCATGAATAACCTCGACCCCGAGGTTGCCGAGCGCCCCGAGGACCTCGTGGTCTATGGCGGTACCGGCCGCGCAGCACGCAGCTGGGAAGCCTTTGACGCCATCGTTGAATCCCTCAAGGACCTCGAGTCCGATGAGACCCTGCTGGTGCAGTCCGGCAAGCCGGTGGGCATCTGGAAGACCAACGAGTGGGCACCTCGCGTGCTCATCGCTAACTCCAACCTCGTGGGAGACTGGGCTAACTGGGAGCACTTCCGCAAGCTCGAGGACGAGGGCCTGATGATGTACGGCCAGATGACGGCCGGCTCCTGGATCTACATCGCCACCCAGGGCATCCTGCAGGGCACCTTCGAGACCTTTGCGGCCGTGGCGAAGAAGCGTTTTGGCGGCAGCCTGGCCGGCACCTTCACCCTGACCGGTGGCTGCGGCGGCATGGGCGGCGCACAGCCGCTGTCCGTCACCCTCAACGGCGGTGCCTGCCTCATCGTGGACGTGGACGAGACCCGTCTGAAGCGCCGCCAGCACAAGCGCTACCTGGATGAGGTTGTCACCGACCTCGACGAGGCCCTCAAGCTGGTCTTGGATGCCAAGGAAAACAAGAAGCCCCTGTCCGTCGGCCTCGTGGGCAATGCCGCCGAGGTCTTCCCGGAGATCCTGCGCCGCCAGCGCGCCGGGGAATTTACCGTAGACATCGTCACGGACCAGACCTCCGCACATGACCCGCTGTCTTACTTGCCTTCTGAAATCACCATGGAAGACTGGCACAACGAGGCCAAGGCGGATCCGACCACCTTTACCAAGAAGGCGCGCGAGTCCATGGCCGCCCAGGTCCAGGCCATGGTCGAGTTCCAGGATGAGGGCGCCGAGGTCTTTGACTACGGCAACTCCATCCGCGATGAGGCCCGCAAGGCCGGCTACCAGCGCGCCTTCGAGTTCCCGGGCTTCGTTCCGGCCTATATCCGCCCGCTCTTCTGCGAGGGCCTGGGACCCTTCCGCTGGGCCGCGCTGTCCGGCGACCCAGAGGACATCAAGGTCACCGACCAAGCACTCAAGGAGCTCTTCCCGGACAACGAGCACCTGCACAACTGGCTCGACGCCGCCGAGGAGTACGTCGAGTTCGAGGGTCTGCCGGCACGCATTTGCTGGCTGGGCTACAACGAGCGCCACAAGGCCGGCTTGCTCTTCAATGACCTGGTGCGCGACGGCAAGATCAAGGCGCCGATCGTCATCGGCCGTGACCACCTGGATTCTGGCTCCGTGGCCTCCCCGTACCGCGAGACCGAGGCCATGCTCGATGGCACCGATGCCGTGGCTGACTGGCCGCTGCTCAACGCGATGACCGCCGTATCTTCCGGCGCTACCTGGGTTTCCCTCCACCACGGCGGTGGCGTGGGCATGGGCCGCTCCATCCACGCCGGCCAGGTCACCGTTGCAGACGGCACCGAGCTCGCCGCGGCCAAGCTGCGCGCGGTGCTCACCAATGACCCGGGCATGGGCGTTATCCGCCACGTCGATTCCGGCTACACTCGCGCGAAGGAGGTCGCCGACGAGCGCGGCGTCCGCATTCCGATGGAATTCAAGGCAAGGGACTAGATGAGCACACTTTTTACCGGCATTTCAGAACTCCGTACGGTCAGCGAGCGTGGCACGCTTAACGACGCCGCCATTATCGCCCAATCCGGCACCATCGCCTGGGTCGGCCCAGCCTCCGAGGCACCGGCCGCCGACGAGAAGGTGGACTTGGGCGGCCGCGCCGTCCTGCCCGGCTGGGTAGATTCGCACACCCACATGGTCTTCGACGGTGACCGCTCCGCCGAATTCGAGGCCCGCATCTCCGGCGGTTCCTATGAGGCAGGCGGCATCGCCGTGACCATGGACGCTACCCGCCAGGCCGGCACCGACCGCCTGGACAAGCTGGTGGCGGACCGCGTGGCCGCCGGCCGCCGCGGTGGCACCACCACCTTCGAGACCAAGACGGGCTACGGCCTAAATACCGAGTCCGAGGTGGAGGCCGCCAAGGTAGCCTCCCGCCACGTCGATGACGTGACCTTCTTGGGCGCGCACCTGGTCCCGCCGGGAGCGGACGCGGAGGAGTACCTTGACGAGGTCGTTGGCCCCATGCTCGAGGGCGTTGCTCCCTACGTGCAGTGGATCGACGTCTTCTGCGAGCGCGGCGCCTTCAACGAGGAACAATCCCGCCGCGTGCTGGAGGCCGGTAAGAAGTTGGGCCTGGGCCTGCGCGTGCACGGCAACCAGCTGGGCGAGGGGCCAGGCGTTGCCCTCGCCGTCGAACTGGGCGCGGCCTCGGTAGACCACGTCAATTACCTCAGCGACGAAGACGTCGAGCTGCTGGCCAATTCCGATACCGTGGCCACCATGCTCCCGGCCTGCGACCTGTCCACCCGCGAGCCGCTCGCCCCGGGCCGCACGCTTCTCGACGCCGGCGCCACCCTCGCCATCGCCTCCAACCTCAACCCCGGCACGTCCTATACCTCCTCGATGAATTACTGCGTGACCACCGCGGTCCTGCAGCAACACCTCTCCGTCGATGAGGCCATCCACGCCGCCACCACCGGCGGAGCGACCGCCCTGCGCCGCCACAACGTTGGCAACGGCCTCGACCCGCAGGGCCGCCCCGCTAAGGGCACCATTGTGGAGGGCGCCGCCGCGGACCTGCACGTGCTCGACGCCCCCAGCGCCGTGCACTTGGCCTACCGCCCAGGCATGCCACTGAGCTATCGCACCTTTATCGCCGGAGCCTAGCGCTCCTCTAGAAAGGTCGCCGCTATCTGATATAGTCGGCGGCCTTTTTCTTTTGTCATATGCAGCCACGCGTCTTTTTTGCCGATAAAGACCGCCCGCGATCCATCCGGATCTTCTACCATAAAGAGGGTTTCTTCGTCTTGTGCACCATGAACAGTCCATGACTCTGGGTCGTAGAGGCGACGGAAGCGCCCTAGCTCTATCTCTACGTCCGTGCGGGTGATAGCCGGTGGCCGGTAGGGGAGGTTATCGGGGCCGTAGTCCTTTCGCGGTCCTTTTCTTTCTCCGCGCTCAAAGTCGCTATAGAGCTCGCTCACCTGGGCGCGCACCAGCCCATTGTTGTCCTCCGTGGATTCTATGCGCAGGCATAAAGGGTGCCGAGGCCGTGAAGTAAAGCAGGAGTATAGGCGGCCTACCTTAGGCTTATCAACAGCACTAAAAGTCACAAACTTGGCACGAGATGCGAAATCAAACTCCACCGGAAAGTAAGTAGTTTTCTCGTTGTCCACCACGCTGCCAAGGCTAAGAAGCTTAGGACGTGCGGCGTGTTCAGTGCGGTGAAAGCGCACTGGATCTAGCTCCACCACATAAAACTCAAAATTGTCCTCCACCTTAGTTATGCGAAAAACGGGGTTTAGGTGAAAGCGGCGGTCTGTAATGTGTACAAACTCGCCATGCTGTGGCCGACGGCTGCGCCTAGTGGGGTAGATCAGGCCCGTAGACAGCGAGGACAGATAAAGATCTACCGGAGGGTCCAGTTCCGTGCTGAACCCTGGATACGAACTTAGCTTGGCACGGATACGTGCTTGGTCGTAAAGGAACCGTGGGCGTGGATGAGACATGAACTGCACCTTAGAAGAAGGACGCGACGCCACGCTTCGGTGTTTTCGAACTGCTTCGAACATTGCAGGAAATCTGGGCTAGGAAAGCCGAGGAGCTGCGCAATGGAGTTTGTGGCTGCAATCGCGTAGGGTTGGTGAAGCAATGAGCATTACCGATAACGCCACCGGCGGCGTCAACGAGCCGGAAGATTTTAATAAGTCGGAATCTCAGGACAACTCGCAAGGTGTCACCAAGGACACCAGGGCTGCGAATACTTCTGAGGACACCGGCGCTGAGTCCGAAGATTCAGCCAACGACAACTCCCAGGGGTTCGCGCATCTTGGCCTGCCAGAGAAAATTCTGGAGGCCGTTGCGAAAGTAGGCTTCACCAAGCCTTCCCCCATTCAGGAAGAAACCATCCCGATCTTGATGGAAGGCCGCGACGTTGTCGGCCTTGCCCAGACCGGTACCGGCAAGACCGCAGCCTTTGCGCTGCCGGTTCTGTCGCAGATTGACACCAAGGCCCGCCATCCGCAGGCCCTTGTGCTCGCTCCCACCCGCGAGCTGGCCCTGCAGGTGGCGGACTCCTTCCAATCCTTCGCCGAGTCCCTCAAGGGCGTCGAGGTGCTGCCTATCTACGGTGGCCAAGCCTATGGCATTCAGCTTTCCGGTCTGCGCCGCGGTGCGCAGGTTATCGTGGGCACCCCGGGTCGCGTCATCGACCACCTGGAGAAGGGCTCGCTGGACCTGTCCCAGCTGCAGTTCCTCGTCCTCGATGAGGCCGATGAGATGCTGAACATGGGCTTCCAAGAAGACGTCGAGCGCATCCTGGAGGACACCCCGGACCGCAAGCAGGTGGCGCTTTTCTCGGCCACCATGCCGAACGCTATCCGACGCCTGTCTAAGCAGTACCTCGACAACCCCGCCGAGGTCACGGTGAAGTCCGAGCGCCGCACCAATGACAACATCACGCAGCGCTTCCTCCTCATTCCGCACCGCGCAAAGATGGATGCCTTCACCCGCATCCTCGAGGTCATCAATTACGACGCCATCATCGTCTTCTGCCGTACCAAGCACGAGACCGAAGAGGTGGCCGAGACCCTGCGTGACCGCGGTTTCAGCGCCGCCGCCATCAACGGCGATATTGCGCAGGCTCAGCGCGAGCGCACCGTCGATCAGCTCAAGGATGGCCGCCTAGACATCCTCGTGGCTACCGACGTCGCCGCCCGTGGCCTCGACGTTGAGCGCATCACGCACGTGGTGAACTTCGATATCCCGAACGATACCGAGTCTTACGTGCACCGCATCGGCCGCACCGGCCGCGCTGGACGCTCCGGCGAAGCCATCCTGTTCGTCACCCCGCGCGAGCGCCGCATGCTGCGCTCCATCGAGCGCGTGACCAACGCCCGTCTGGAAGAGATGGACCTGCCGTCCGTCGATGAGGTCAATGAAAAGCGCAAGGAAAAGTTCGCGCAGTCCATTACCAACTCCATGGACAATAAGCAGGCGGACTTCTTCCGCACCTTGGTGCGCAAGTACTCCGAGGACAATAACGCGGCCATGGATGACATCGCTGCAGCCCTCGCCGTCATGCTGCAGGGTGGCAAGAACTTCCTGATGGAAGACAAGCCGCTTCCCAAGCCGAAGCGTGACCGCGACCGCCGCGATGATCGCAAGCGCGATTTCAAGAGCGGCGGCAAGGGTCGCGGCCCCAAGCGGCCGGACGGAGACTTTGAGACGTACCGACTGGACGTCGGCAAGCGGCAAAATGTGCGCCCAGGAGCCATCGTGGGTGCTATTGCCAACGAGGGTGGCTTGTCTGCCAAGGACTTCGGCCGCATCACCATCGCGGTGGGCCACACCCTGGTTGACCTGCCAAAGAACCTCGACCCGGCAGTGCTGGATCGCCTGAAGGATACCCGCATTTCCGGCCAGCTGATCAAGATTCAAAAGGATACCGGCCGCCCGCCACGCCGTGATCACGGCGGCGGACGCAAGCGCGGTGGGCGCTGGCGCGACTAGCATTTTCGACTCAATGGGCCTCTTCGGAGGCCCATTTTTTCGTGCCCTTTGACCTGCGATTTTACTATAAACGGGGGTAGTGTGTCGGAGGCGTTTTGTATACTGAAAGCGCAAACATGTTCTAGAGAAACTTCTGCGGGGGAAGTCCATGAATGCGCCCTACTTTGCCAATACCAATCCAGCAAATTCCACATCACAAGCAGCAACAGACATTCGCAAGGCCGAATACCTCCTTTGGAAACGCCTGCATCCAGACCCGGATGACGATATCGAAATAATTAGCCAATCACTGTCGGATCTCACCGGAACGCGCCAGTCCCGAATTAGAAATATCATTTTCGCCTTTGAGCGATTACAGGAGCTGCCGCGCCTTAAAGCCCGGCAGGAAGAGCATTACCACTTAGATTTAGACCGCTTAATCACTATTGACCAGACGCTGTCCAAGTTAGGCGAGATTGACGCCGAAAAACGCCTGCTTATCGACGCCGAATTAACCACCTACCTCACCCCCAAACGCCCCAACCAAAAATTACCGTCCCATCGCAACCTGCGGCGAAAGCTTCGGGAGCTCATTGTCCGCCTCGATCCGACCATCGCCGCACGCGACCCACGGCGCAAGGAGTCCTATCACCTTGAGCCTACGGGCGGGGAGTGGGCCGCCGTTTGTCTCGACGTGGGCTTAGAGACTGCCGAAATCATTGACCGAAATATTCGCGGTGTGGCCACAGAGAAGGACATTTCCTTGGCGCAAGCGGCGGTCGAGTTGCTCACCGGTGAGGCCGAAGCCAAGGCGAAGGTGGTGCTCAATATGTACCGGTGCGATCTGCCGGATGCTCCCGCCTTCGTCCAAAGCTTGGGTTGGGTTTCGCCTGAGGTGGCCGATGACATGCAATCGCGGGCCACGACCGTGCGCGACATGGAGAAGGCGGCAGAAGATGAAAGCGGAAACTACGTCACCCCGCCGCATATTCGCGCCTTTGTGGAAGGGCTCGATGGAACCTGCCGGTGGCCCGGATGTACGCGGCCGGCGATGGCTTCCCAGATGGACCACCGGCATGACTTCGCTGACGGAGGACCTACTTCGGCGGCAAACTTGACCTGCCTGTGTCAACATCACCACAACATCAAGACTGATGGGCGGGCGTTTTATATCAAGGACCCGATTAGCGGGGACGTCGTCTGGCTCTTTGAAGATTCGACTTGGGTCTATGACGAAGCCAGCGGGCCGCTCGCGCCGAAGAATCGGAGGTGGGCGCAGACTGTGGCGCAGGCGACGCGGCGGCGTCGAGAAAATGCGCACGAAGATGCGCAAAAGCTGAAGGAAGAGCTAGAAAACGAGAAAAGGGACAGTGAAGACACTGTCCCAGAGGAGTAAATGGCTTTTTAGAAGGCCACTTAGAAGTTGACGTACATCAGGATGAGGCAGATGATCCACAGAAGGTTGAATACGCCGCCGAATGCGGACAGCGGCTTCTTTGCTGCCGCGTAGTTGAAGGATTCAGTGGACTCGAGGGCGGCCATTGCCTTCTTCTGCTTTGGCAGAATGACGAAGAAGAGCAGGCACCATGCGATGATGGCAACCAAGATGGCGATGTGGAAGTTCACTTCGGACTTGTAAGCGCTGATATCGGAAAGGAATACGCCGAGGCCGAGGATAGGCACGATTGCAGAGATGTAGCCGTAGGTATTGGTGATGTTGTGCAGGACGCGAGCGGAGCCGAGCGCCGCGTTGTCACCCTGTGCTGCCTTGGCCATCTGGGTCTGGAAGCTAGAGGTGGATACGCATACTGGGCCGATCAATAGAATGGCTGCGGCCACGTGGAGGAATACAAGGAAAGAAGTCATTGAAAGAACCCTTCAATCGCGGAAAGTTGCCACGTCAACCCTAATCAATTTCCGGTGAGTACGGCTAACCGACATTGCCTTTGCATCACCCGCACGTCCTTGGAAGGCAGGGGAAGAGCGTACTTTCGGGCTATGTCAACAAGGCGGCGGGAATAATCGCAGCGGTTGGCGGGAGGTAGCCATTCCGCGGGAAGGGCGTCTGACTTTTCTTGGTTGAGCTCACGGCTGGTGGCTACGAGATTGAGCGGGTCGTTGCCAAAGCGGACCTTGGTTTCGCGGTCCCACTCGGACGCGCCCAGGTCATAGGCCGCGGAGAGGGGGAAAATGTGGTCGATCTCAATGGGCGAGGTAGCGGGAATGGTGGTGCCACTATAGGGGTCATAAAGGGTCCCGCTGCGAGCGTGGCAGGCGTGGAGGGGATCGCTGGATTGGCTTTCTAGAATGACCTCGCGGGTGGTGCAGGCGCCGTGGGGTTGCCAGATGCCGAAGTCTTCACGGTTGTAGCCGGCGGCTTCGGGGCGGGAGGGGAGAGTGGTGACGTCAAAACGCGGAAAAGGCCACGCATACCATGCGCCGATAAGGACGGTGATGCATGATAGCGCGGCCAGGTAATAGGACTTCATGTCCTATTGGACTGCGAGGAGTCCGCGTTGGTTCCGATTACTTATCGGTGACCTTTTCTGCGGCTTCCTCAAAGTCGAGGTTGGAGTTATTTTCCACGAGCTTGGCCAGCTTGGTGGCCTCTTCAAACTCGGCAACAACCTCCGGCTGTGGTTCCTTGGTGAGCTTGGTGACTACGACGGCCACGAGGAGGGCCAGGAAGAAGCCTGGGACCATCTCATAGAGGACGTCGGAAAGCGGGGACATGCCCCAGCCAATGGCCACGACGGCGCCGGTTACCATGCCAGCAATTGCGCCGGTGGAGTTGAAGCGCTTCCAGTACAGGGACAGCAAAACGATGGGGCCGAAGGCGGAACCGAAGCCAGCCCAGGCGAAGCCAACTAGGCCGAGGATGGAATCGGACGGGTTGATAGCCAGCAGAGCGGCGATGACCGCGATGGCCACGATGGCGGTGCGGGAGAGGTTGATGAGGACCTGCTCGCTGGGCTTCTTCTTAGCAAAGATGAGGAAGAGGTCCTCGATGAGGGAAGTAGAGACGACGAGCATCTGGGACGACATGGTGGACATGATGGCGGCCAGAACCGCGGTCAGAACGAAGCCTGCGGGCAGTGGGTGCATCATGGCCTGAGCCATATCCAGGAAGATGGTTTCGAAGTTGTCCTGGTCGGTGATGCTGTGGCCGGTCTGAGTGAAGTAAACGGTGCCAGAGAGAGCGACGAAGATGGCGCCGATGACGGACAGGCCCATCCAGGTAACGCCGTAGAAGCGGCCCTGGCGGGCGTCGGAAGGCTTACGCAGCGCCATGAAGCGGACCACGATGTGTGGCTGGCCAAAGTAGCCCAGGCCCCAGGCCAGGTTGCCGATGATGACGCCAGCGGAAACACCCGCGAACATGGAGAAGAAGTTGTCATTTTCCACTATGCCATCGGTGCCGTAGGCATTATTGCTGGCGAAAGAGAAGATGGAGGCAGGATCGCTGAGAGAGACGATTGCCATAATTGGCACGATCATCAGGGCGACGAACATAAGCACGCCCTGGACGACGTCCGTGTAGGACACCGCCAAGAAGCCGCCGACGAAGGTGTAGAAGATGGTCACCGCGGCGATGACGAGCATGCCGGTGAGGTAGTCGCCACCGAAGGTGGACTCGAAGTAGCGGCCGCCGGAGACCATGCCGGAGGAGACGTAGAAGGTAAAGAAGAAGATGATGATGGCTGCGGAGATGATGCGCAGCAGGCGGGACTTATCGTGCAGGCGGTTTTCAAAGAAGGACGGCACGGTAATCGAGTTGGCCGCGATCTCCGAGTAGGAGCGCAGGCGCGGTGCGACCCACTTCCAGTTTGCCCAGCAGCCGACGAGCAGGCCGATGGCCATCCATAGCTCGGACATGCCGGAGAGGAAGAGCGCGCCAGGCAGGCCCATGAGGAGCCAGCCGGACATATCGGAAGCGCCTGCGGAGAGGGCCGCTACGAATGGGTGCAGGCCACGGCCGCCCAAAACATAATCGTCATATTGATCGGTTTGCTTGTAGCTCCAATAGCCAATGGCTGCCATTGCGAGGAGATACACGATCATCGCAATGACGTACCAAGTTGAATCTTGCACGTTTTACTCCTTGTAGGTGTGTGATGACATTCTCACGTTAACGGGGTCACAAGGTTAACCCAAGCGAAAATACAGGTGTGGCGCAGATCTCCGTTTCGATTTTCTGTCGTTCAACTGGGAAAAGGGTGGAACATAACGAGCCTGTAACAAAACCAAAAGGGGCTGCTATGCTGGCGGCTATGGCTTCTTACCTAGTGCATGGACTGTGGCTCCCCGTTACGGGACTAGGTCTATGGATTGAACAGGTAAAAGGACACAAGATCGTCATGCCCAATGCCGTTCCTGAGGGCACCTTCCCGCCAGCGGTGGAGTCCATCCTGGCGAAGAAATCCTTCCGCAACCGAGCGCGGGTATCGCTGCGTACGCCAAAGGGCAAGGATGTCTCCCTGATGGTGCCCATGGCGATGTTCGGCCCCGAAGAGGCCGTGGCGGCGCTTGCCCAAATGGAGCACCTGAACCACAAGCCGCCGGCCACCATTGCGCCCGACCTTCAGTGGCTCATCCACGCCTACAGTGGCCTATGCAAGTTCGTGCGCGCTGGCCGCGTGACCTTCCGGCTGGCTTACCAGGCCAATGAGTGGTTCCCCATGTGGCAGCTGGCCTCGGGCTTGGACGAGCGCGGTTGGCTCGCGGAGATGATGGCGGCCGCGCCGGGCATCTTGCACGTGAATAACCGGGCACTCTCAGATGACATGGCCGATGAGCTCACCCACTGGATTGCCTTCCGCGAGCTGCGGCCCGTGGCGGAGGCTCCGCGCCCGATGCCCTGGCACGAGTTCGCCCGCGCCCTGCTCGATACGCGGCCGATCCGACGAGGGCGCTCGCAGCTGCTGCGCGGGCTCAACGAGTGGAAGAATTCCATCTACGAGGTAGAACTCCAGCTGGTCTACATCGTGGAGGAGCCGCTTGACGTTGACCCGGATACGGCCAAGTGGCCAGTGCGCGTGCGGGTGCGCTCGGGCACGGATTCTCCACGGCCGGTGTCGGCGCAAAGTTTGGATAGAGCGAGTGTGGAAAAGCTGCGCGAAGCTCACCGCAAGGCCGTGCGCATCGCACCCACGCTGGGGGAGACCGCGCAGCTGCCGCAGCCTGGCGACGGCGACTGGGACGTCTACCTAGAAACCCACCAGCTCACCCACTTTATTACCCATGAGGTGGATAAGCTCAAGGCCAGTGGCGTGACCGTCATGCTGCCCAAGGCGTGGGCGCAGATGGAGACTAAGGCCAAGCTGGAAACCCACGAGGCTCGCGATCCGGCCGAGGCCGCCACGAAGAAGCACATCGGCATGAATAAGCTAGTGGACTATAACTGGCGCATGTCCGTAGGCGATGTGGAGCTGACCGAGGAAGAGATGGAAGACCTGGTCAATTCCAAGTCCGGCCTCATCCAGCTGCGCGGCAAGTGGGTCATGGCCGATAAACAGGTCGTCTCCCAAGTCTCCGGCTACATGGACGCGCTGCGGGAGAAGGCCATAGCGCGCAAAAAGAAGGAGCTCGAGCAGCTAGCCGCCTCCGCGGAGATGGCCAAGCAGCTCGACCAGCCAGGGTGGCAAGCCCTGATGGCGGACGTGGAGCGCCGCCGCCAAGAATTCAACGAGAGCGGCGAGGAGCACGAGCAGGTCACCGTGGCCGAACTGCGCGAGCTGGCGCTAGAGTCCATGACCCAAGAGCCCATCGAGTTCACCGGCAGCACCTGGCACACGGCGCTGCTCGGCGGGGTGGATAAGGTTGCCCCGGAGCGCGTGGAGATTCCCGCCTCCGTCCATGCGGAGCTGCGCGAGTACCAGCGCCGCGGCGTCGACTGGCTGTATTGGATGTCGCGCAGTGGCATTGGAGCAGTGCTTGCCGACGACATGGGGCTCGGCAAAACCCTCCAACTACTGTCCCTCCTCGCGGTGGAGAAGGACCGCGGGGAGCAGACCGGCCCCACCCTCGTGGTGGCACCAACGTCTGTGGTGGGCAACTGGGCCCGCGAGGCCCAGCGCTTCGTCCCAGACTTCAAAGTCATGGTGCAGCACGGCCCCAGCCGCCCGCGCGGGGAGGACTTTTTAAAGGAGGCCAGCGAGTGTGACCTCGTCATCACCACCTACGGCACCGTGGGCCGCGATTTTAAGGACATGGGCGAAGTCGGCTGGCAGCGCGTCGTCCTCGACGAGGCCCAGGCGATTAAGAATTCCGCGACGCGCTCGTCCAAGGCCGTGCGCTCGCTGCCCTCGGAACACCGCGTGGCGCTGACCGGTACCCCGGTGGAAAATCGCCTCTCGGAGATGCGCTCCATCCTGGATTTCTGCAACCCCGGCGTGCTGGGCACCGCCTCGTTCTTCCGCAATCACTTTGCCAAGGCCATCGAGCGCAATAATGACGAGGAAATGTCCGAGCGCCTGCGCCAGCTCACCGCGCCGTTTATCCTCCGCCGCGTCAAAACGGACCCGAATATCATCGATGACCTGCCGGAAAAGTCCGAGCAGATCCTCACCGTATCCATGACCACCGAGCAGGCCGCCCTGTATAAGGCACTGGTCAACCAGGTGAAGAAGGATCTGCAGGAGGCGACGGGCATTAATAAGCGCGGTTTGGTGCTGGCCTCGCTGACCCGCATTAAGCAGATTTGTAATCACCCCGCGCACTACCTGGGTGATAACTCTCCGGTGACGCTCAAGGGCAAGCACCGCTCTGGCAAGGTCAAAGAGCTCATGCGCATCGTGGACGAGGCCACCGAATCCGGCGAGCGTCTCCTCGTCTTTACCCAGTACAAGGCCTTTGGCGATATCCTGCAGCCCTACTTAAGCGACCAGCTCGGCCGCGAGATCCCCTTCCTCCACGGCGGGGTAAGCAAGAATAAGCGTGACCAGATGGTGGAGGACTTCCAGTCCGAGGACGGCCCACCGGCGATGATCCTATCGCTCAAGGCGGGCGGCACCGGCCTGAACCTCACGGCCGCCTCTATCGTCGTACACATGGACCGCTGGTGGAATCCGGCGGTGGAAAACCAGGCGACGGACCGTGCCTTCCGCATTGGCCAGCGCCGCAATGTGCAGGTGTATAAGATGATCACCGCAGGTACGCTGGAGGAATCCATCCAGGATATCTTGGACGGCAAGACGCAGCTGGCCGGCGCCGTGGTGGGCGAAGGCGAGGGCTGGCTTACCGAGCTAGACCCAGATCAGCTGGCCGCACTCATGAGCTATCGGGGGAGGGAGTAATCCATGGCCGTAAAAGGCGACGACAACGTCATCTATGCTAATTTTGGCACCCGCAAACGAGTAAGCACCCCGGCCGAGGTCAATCACGTGGACCGCAGCGGGCGCATCCTGTCCACTACGGCCTCCCGCATCGCGGCTTTTACCTCGCATGGTGCAGACCGAGGCAGGATTACCCGGGGCCGCCAGTATGCCGAAGGCGGACACGTCGTGGGCCTCGAGGTGCGCAACGGCGCCATCCACGGGCGCGTGGCCGGCTCCCAGAACGAGCCCTTTGCGGTGCTCATCCAGCTGCCGTACCGCAATAACGACGATATTGCCCAGCTGGCCACCGAATTCGCCCGCACCCCCAATTCCGTGGCCAACGCGCGCAAGGGCATGCTTTCCGACGCCGCCTTGGACACCCTCTTCGCCCCCGAGGCCGAAGACCTGCGCCTGACCTGTGACTGCCCCGATGGCGAGTACGTATGCAAGCACATCGTGGCGGTAGGCGATAAGCTCGCCACCCGCGCTGATGCGGACCCGGCCGTCATTTTTAATATGCGTGGTCTGGACTTTGCCCGCCTAGAGCGCATGGTCCTCGAACAGGCCAAGACGGTCAGCCGCGAAAGCTTTACCCCGAGCGACCTGTCCGAGGAAGAAAAGAATGAGATCTTCTGGAACGGCCGCGAGCTGCCGAAGCTGCCGCAGCCCAAGGTCGCCCCGGCCATCGATGACTCCGATCCGGACCTGTTGCGCAAGGCCATGCGCTCGGTTTCACACACCAATCTGGATCTCCTGCGCGCGGTATCCGATATTGAAGACCTCTACTATCACCTCTCGCACTAATGACTGCTACCACGTTTATCCATACCTCTGATTTTCAGCTGGGCATGACCCGGTGGTTCTTGAAGGGCGAGGCCCAAGGCCGCTTTAATGATGACCGCGAGGCCGCCATCGTCCGGTTGGGAGAGCTGGCTAAGGACACGGGCGCGGACTTCATAGTCGTGGCCGGTGATATCTTCGAGCATAATGCCCTCTCGCGCGACATCCTCGCCCGCGCCACGGAGATGTTCAAGCGCCTGCCGGTGCCGGTCTATGTCCTGCCGGGAAACCACGACCCGCTGGTGGCGGATTCGGTCTTTTATAAGACTAGCGCGGAGAATGTCCACGTCATCGCAGACTCAGAGCCCATCCAGGTTGCGCCCGGCGTGGAGCTGGTCGGCGCACCGTATCTGTCCAAGCGCGCAAACCACGACTTGGTCCGCCAAGCGCTCGAACCGTTGGAGCCGGCCGCGGGCATTCGCATCGCCGTCGGCCACGGCCAGGTGGACTCCCGCTCCGGCGAGGATGACGCCGATACCATCGACCTTGCCTTCGTCGAGGACTGCCTGGACCGCGGGGTGATCGACTACCTAGCGCTGGGCGATACCCACTCCACCGCCAGCCTCGGCACCACCGGCCGGGTGTGGTTCTCCGGCAGCCCGGAGACCACGGACTATAAGGAAACCAGCACCGGTGGCGGCGAGGCCGATTCCGGCAATGCGTTGGTGGTGCGTGTGGGGGATGAGGTGGACGTCGATAAGCGCCGCATCGGCCGCTGGACCTTTGAGGCCATTGATGCCGCCGTGGATTCTGCCGAAGACGTGGAGCGCTTCCTCGCGCGCCTAGGCGAGTACCCCGATAAGGTGCGCACGGCCGTGAAATATAGCCTGCGCGGCACGCTCGGCGTCGAGGCCCACGCCCGTCTGCAGCGCGGTCTGGACGAGTACGAGGCCGTGTTTGCCTCCCTGCGCCCGCGCGAGCGCACCATGGATCTTTACTTGGAACCCAGCGAGGAGGAATTGGCCAGCCTCGATATTTCTGGCTATGCGGCCGAAGCGCTGCATGAACTGCTGGATAACCGCGAGGATCCCGTCGCCCGCGACGCCGCCAACCTGCTATTCCGCTTGGAGGGACAGTCCTAATGCGCATCCACCGCCTAGAACTCACCAACGTTCGCGGCATTGAGCACCTGGTCCTCGATGAGCTGCCCGAGACCGGCGTCGTGGTCATCCATGGCGAGAATGAGGCTGGCAAGTCCACCATCGTGGAGGCGCTCGACGTGGTGCTCACCGAAAAGCACAGCGGCCGCTCCAAGCGCATTCGCTCCCTGCAGCCGGTGGGCAAGGACGTTGCCCCGGAAGTTACGGCCGAGCTAAGCGTGGGGGAGTACCGCTTCCGCATTGCCAAGCGCTGGCTATCCAAGAAGTCCTGCGAGCTTAATATTTCGTCCCCGCGGCCGGCGCAATTTACCGGCAGCCAGGCTGACGATGAGCTGGAGCGCATCCTCTCTGAGCACCTGGACCGCTCGCTTGTCGACGCCCTTTTTATGCGCCAAGACGATACCGGCGAGGCCATCTCTGCCGTTGGCATTCCGAGTCTGACCCGCGCGCTCGAGCGCGAATCTGGCCTGGCCGAGGACGAGGTTTCCGGCGACGATTCTGCGCTGCTGGCCCGCGTGGACAAGGAGTATCAGCGCTACTTCACCGCGGCGAAGGGTAATCCGGCCGGCGAGTACAAGGAATCCGCCGCAGCCCTAGCGCGTGCCGAAGAAGAATACACTGAGGCCACTCGCGTACTGCGCGAGCTCGACTCCGTGGTCGAGCGCTACGAACAACTCGAGCGCGACCAAGCCGCCGCCGAAGCAGAGCTTCCCGCCGCCCGCGCCGACCTCGCAGAGAAACAAGCCCAGGCCGAGGAAGCTGCCACCGCGCAGGCCACCCTGGACTCCCATAAGGCCACCCTCGCCCGTGCTACGGATGACCTTGCCCGTGCGAAAGCCGCCGTCACCGAGCGCGCCGGGCTCGTCACCGCGGCCGAGGAAGCCGCCACGGCCACCGAGGCCGCCCAGGACAAGCTCACCGCCGCCCAGGACAAGGCGAAAGAAGAAGCCGCGGCCAAAGAATCGCTGGAGAAGCAACTGGCAGAGGCCAAAGAGGACTATGCCGCGGCCCGCAGCACTTTAAAGCAGGCACGCCGCCTGCAGGACAAGAAGAAGTTTGAGCAGCTCAGCACCCGTCTGGAATCGCTTGACGGACTAGCCGCCGAGGTAGACCAGGCTCGTGCGGCCATCGCCCAGCGCAGTCGCGAGGTCACCGCGGCCGATGTCACCAGCCTGCATAAGGCGGACTCAGCGCTGTCGGTGGCCGAGCGCCTGCACGAGGCCGCGGCCGCCAAGGTGTATTTTTCCGGACCTGCTGGCTCCACCATCCGCGTCGACGGCGAGGACATCGAGGTGGGGGAAGACACCGCCGTCGAGCTTGTCGACTCCCGCGTAATCACCATCGGCGATATCACCGCCCGCTTCTCGGCCGGTTCCTATTCCGCGGAGGACACCCAGCGCGATGTGGAACAGGCCCGCACCCGGCTGCACGAGCTGCTCGATACCCTGGGCGTAGGTTCAGTGGCTGCGGCCGAGGAAGCCCATGAGACGCACCGCGCACAGAACGACGCCCTCGATGCTGCCACCCGCGCCCTTGCCGCGGAACTGGGTCCGGATGATTTGGGCGAGCTGCGCGCCCAGCATACTGCGCTGGCTGAGAAGATCGCGGACCTTGCGGACGGGGAGGAGCTAGACCTCGCCGCCGCCGAAGCCGCGGAGGAAGAAGCTAGCGAAAAGGTCGATGCGCTCGACCGCGAACTCGTACCGTACCGCGAAAGCCGCCTGGCCCATGAGGCTGTGCGCCTCGATGCCGAACTTGCCGCGGCCCGCGAAAACGCGCAGCGCGTGACTCGGGACCTCACCTCCGCGCGCGAGCGCGCCGCCGACGAGGACCTGCGTGCCGAGGTCAGCCGCCTAGAAGCCGTCGTGGGAGACCTGCGCGGGCAGCTCGAAGAAATGGAAGCCGTTGACCTTGCTACCGCGCAGTCCCTGGTAGAAGGCGCGCAGTCCCACCTGGATTACCTCACCGAACGCATCCAACGCTGCGAGGTAGACCTCGGCCGGCTTTCCAGCGAGGTGAACTTCCACTCCGGTGCCGCCGAGCGCGCCCAACAGGCCACCGCGGCGCTGGAGATGGCCCGGGCGGTATATGAGAGCGTGGACAAGCGTGCGCAAGCCGCCCGCTATCTGCGCGAACTGTTGCTCAAGCATCGCGATGCCGCCCGCCAGCGCTACGCCGCGCCCTTCGTGGCTGCACTGTCGCGGCTGGCCCGCACCGTGTACGGCGGCGGCATCACTTTCGAGCTCGATGACGACCTCCGCGTGACCACCCGCACCCAGGACAATGAAACGGTGAGCCTGGCCAGCCTCTCCGGTGGTGCCCGCGAGCAGCTGGCCATCCTCACCCGCTTTGCCATCGCGCAATTGGTGGGGCCGGAGTCGGTTCCCGTTATTGTGGATGACGCGTTGGGCTCTACCGATGCACACCGCCTGCAACTTATGGCCACGCTCTTTTCCCATGTCGGAAGGGACAACCAGGTATTGGTCTTTACCTGCATGCCGGAGCGCTACTCCCGCGTACCGGGACGCAGTGAGCGCGACATTGCCGCGCTCAAAGGGGTAATCTAGTGCCATGCCTTATCAAACTCGCTGGTTAGACGACGATGAGCAGGAGCTATGGCGCCTGCTCCTTGGCGCCGTGCGCAAGATCGATAGGGGAATGGAGGAAACGCTCAAGGCCGGCGGCGAAGTATCTGCCTCCGAGTTCGCCGTCCTCGTCGCCCTGTCCGAGGCACCGGAACAACGCCTGCGCCTGCACGAACTGTGCACGCAGCTGGAGTGGGACCGCTCCCGCGCCTCCCATCAGGTAACTCGCATGGAAAAGCGCGGCCTGCTCACCAAAGAACCAGACGAGGATGATGCACGCGGCATCAACGTGTGTGTGACCCACGTGGGCCTAGAACACCTGCGGCGTGCCGCTCCGGAGCACGTGGAATCTGTGCGCCGTATGGTCTTTGACCACCTGCAACCCGAGGACGTACCGGCGCTGCGGCGCTTTTTCACCGGAGTTCTTCAGGTCAATAACATCCCGGGCTATGAGGGGTACGTGCCAGATTCGCTACTACACGGAAAGGATTAAGCTCCATGATGGGACAAGAGCTCTTCGAGCACCCGAAGAAGCAGTATAAGACCTACGGGATCACCGCGTTGGAGGAGCTTAGCCCGCGCATCGGCGATCCAGAGGTGCACTTGGACGACGCCGCCAGCGAGGACCAGGTTGCCGCCATGGAGGAGGCACTGGAGGCCTACCCAGATTCCGCTCTCACCTATGACCAAGACACCGAGCTGTGGATCGTCGGCGCGGAAGAGGACATTGAGCGCATGCTTGGTGACCGCGAGTCCTTCGTAGAGGCGCTGCTCAATGATGAGGACCCAGGAATTTAATCGCCAAATTTTGGTGTCAATCAAAAGTGCGAGGAATGCGGCCTTCTGGTCGCTTAACTGTTAAGATATCCGTAGTTAATCCTCGGTGGATCGAAAGGTTTTATCATTATGAACGAGCGTGAGGCTCAGGAACAGCGCGAAGCAGCCGCCCGCGATAAGAGCAAGGGCTGGGTTTCCGTCTTCGTCCAGTGGATCCCGAACATGCTGCTGGCACTGGTAATGGTTGCTGCCATGTTCTTCGGTATGTACTACATCGAGCACGGCACCTTGGACATCACTCAGCCGATCACCAACGAGTTCATTACTCAGTAGCTTCGGCACATAGAAGAATCCGGCTCCCGCACGACGGCGGGAAGCCGGATTATTTTTTACTTGCCCAGCGCCTGACGCCAGGTCATCTTCCTGCCATTATTCAAAATGGCGCGGCGGTAGATGCGGCCAACGATGACGATAATAAGTGCCGTGACCAAGGCCATGAGCAGGTAGCTTGCGGCAAGTCCCAGCCAGCTGAGGTTGCCCCCGGCCACCTGCATAGGGGCGACCAGCATGGATACCGGCGGCAGCCAGGTCATGACCTGCATCCATGTAGCATCTAGGTGCATCCAGCCGAACATCGGTACATACATGGTGGCAAAGACGAGGAAAAGGATGGGTGCCTGCGTGGATTGGAGATCCTCGGTGCGCTGCACCATCGAGCCGGCTGCAGCGTAGAGGCTGCCAAAGAAGAGCAGGCCGAGAATCTCGCCAACAAGGAGGACGGCTACCAAGCCGTAGTCCAGCTCGATGTCACTAGCCAATCCAGTCGTAGCAAGAGAGATAGCACCGCCGCCCAAAATGAGCAGCGTGGCTAGGAATCCAACGATGGTATTGCCCAGAATCTTGCCGGCCAAAAAGTCCACCGGACGCACGGAAGACAAGATAATTTCCACCACTCGGGACGACTTTTCCTCCGTGACGCGGCCACCAATCAAGCCGGCGAAGGTCATGACGGAAAAGACGACCACCATTGCGCCAATGAGGACCGTGGCTACGCCGGCCATCTTATGTTCCGTGCCGTCCTCTTCTTCTAAGTTCACCTGATTGACCGTGGTCGAGGGGGTAGCCTTTTCTAACTCTTGTGGGTCAATATTGAGCGTATCCAGCGCAGTTGCTTGTGCTTGAGAAGCAACGATTTGGTTGACGGTGGTGGTCACGGACGCTGGGGCATCCCCTTTGCTCACGAGTTCCCAGCCGTCGTTCTCGGCCGGCACTAAGGCGGCATCGGCGTCTTCATTCTCTACCATCTGCTGGGCTTCTGCGCGGTCTTTCGCCGCGGTGGCATCGATGCCGGAATCATCAAAAGCAGACGCTTCCATCCCCACGACGGCTACGGAATCTGGTTCGTCATCGCCGCTGAAGAAATTGATAGCGATAGGGCCGATAATGGCACCGAGGATGAGTAGCAGCATGGTGCCCACCACCATCTTCGACTTCAGCGCGACCGCCATCTCACGCTTGGCTACAACTCCGATGGTCTTCATTGCGGAATACTGCATGGCCTAGGCCTCCTCGTTCTGGTTGCTGGTGACGACGTCCTGGAAAAGCTCGGTCAGGTCTGGGATCTTGCGGCCGAAGGAATGTACCGGGCCTGCGGCTAGGGCTGCCTGCAGGATTGCCTGGTCATCGATGGTTTCATCGGCCTCGAGCACGACGGCGTCGGCTGTTTCTGCCACCAGCTCCGTGCCTTCCGGATACCAGCCGCGCGCTGGGGTAGCGACCTCAAAGCGGAGAGGGCCTTGGCTGCGCAGCTTATCGACGCCCCCTTCAGCCACCATATGCCCCTTCGTCACAATGCCCACGCGGTCACACAAGCGCTGCACCAGGTCCAACTGGTGCGAGGAGAAAATGACGGGCACGCCGCGATTGGCGCGCTCGCGCAGCATGTCTGACATGACGTTGACCGCAACCGGGTCCAGCCCGGAGAAAGGCTCGTCCAGAATCAGCATGTCGGGGTCGTGGATGAGGGAGGCCGCGAGCTGTACTCGTTGCTGATTGCCCAAGGAGAGGTCATCGAGCTTATCGTCCATGCGCTCGCCCAGACCTAACTGTTCTAGGAGCTCAGTGCCGGCGCGCTTGGCGGCGGGCTTATCCATGCCGTGCAGTGTACCGAGGAAGACCAGCTGGCTAAGCAGAGGCTCTTTGCCGTAGAGCCCGCGCTCTTCTGGCATATAACCAATGCGGCGGCGGTTATCGTCATTGATTGGGGCGTCATCGAAGTAGACCTCGCCAGAGTCTTTGGCCAGCACACCAAGTGCAATGCGCATGGTGGTGGATTTTCCGGCGCCGTTGGATCCGACGAAACCGAAGATTTCGCCGTCACCAACGCTAAAGGTCATATCCCGCAGGGCTTGAGTCTCCCCGAAGGACTTATTGAGGTGGTCAATGGTCAAGGTGGGCATGTGTTAGTCCTCCGAGTTCTGGTTGAAGGTCAGTGCGTAGCCGACAGCGGGCAACGTGGCAGAGATGAAGTAGCTAAAGAGCAGGTAGTAGCCAGCTCCAAGCAAATATTTGGTGCCAATAGTGCCGGTAATTCCTCCGCCTAGGAACCAATTGCCTACGAGAAGGGTGACAAGACCGCCGGCAAAAAGAAACGCGTTAGACAGCTGGAAAGCCTTCCGGCGCCACTGGTCGAGAACCCGGGCCTCGTACTCATCAAGAGAGGACAGCGGCTTGCGGTCTTTGGAATCAATGGACACCCGCAGAATGGTCCAGGGAATGCAAGAAAGCACCATTGCGATAGACATTCCTAACAGTGCCCAGTAAGAAGAAATCGCCAGGGCGACGATGAGGAAAATCGCGGATACAGCTACGCAGCCATACATTGACGCGATTAATCCCCGGGTGGGGCCGAGCCTGCGGAACCGTTCGGCGCGGATCGTTGTTGAAACAGGGGCGTCGTTTGCTGTCATACATTCAAGTGTTGCATAAACCCAACACTCTGGCAACAGTTTCTGCAAATTTTCTTTGGGGTTGACCCTGACGCGACGTTAGGCGCGACAATGTCACCATGGACGACATCGATGAAGTTCTTTATACCGTTGGCGAGGTAGCAGCGCTTTTCCGCATTACGGTGCGCTCCTTGCACCACTGGGAGGCACAAGGCTTGCTATCTCCCACGTGGCGCAGCTGGTCCAATTACCGGCTGTATACCGAGGAAGACTGCGCCCGCGTGCAGAAGATTCTGATCTACCGCGCTACCGGGATGAAATTGACCGATATTAAACAGCTGCTAGATGGCGATGCTTCCGATCTGGAGCATTTGCGGAGGCAAAGAGAAAGCCTGCTCGCGCAGCGAGACAGTCTTACAGACATGCTGGCAGCAATTGACACCTTGATGGAGGATGCAATGAATAACCGAAAGCTCACCACCGAAGAAATAGGACAGATTGTCGGCGATGCCAACTTCGCCGCGCATCAACAAGAAGCCGAAGAAGCCTATGGATCGAGCGAGGACTGGTCTATCTATCAGCAGCGCACGGCCGGTTGGTCGAAGGATGACTGGAGTGATGCTCAAACCGGCGTCGCTGAGGTGGAAAAGGAGCTGGCCCAAGCCGTAGCGGGCGGTGTGGCTGCGGGGTCGGAGGAGGCCCAGGGGCTCGTCGACAAGCACCGCGCAGCACTCAGTGCCTTCTTTCCCGTCACGCCGGCAAAGCACTTCTTAATCTCGCGCGGCTATGTGGCTGATGAACGCTTCCGTGCCCATTATGAGGCGCAGCAGGAGGGGTTGGCGCAGTGGCTGGCAGACGCGATTGAGCATGCGGCTAAGGCGCAAGGGGTGGATACCGACAAGCCGGAGTGGAAATAGAAGGCTCGTGTGCAGCTAAGGTAGACCTAGCTGACCAGAAAACAAGTAGACCGCTGACCACCAGAAAATCTTGGTGGTCAGCGGTGAATGTGTCCCCGACAGGGATCGAACCTGCGACCTTCGGTACCGGAAACCGATGCTCTAATCCGCTGAGCTACGGAGACATCGCTGGGAAAATTCCCAACGATGTGATTTTAGCGCATGGGGTAGTGGGGGACTAAATCAACCCGGGGGCGTCGGCAGTAGTGACTTCGCCGGTGCGCAGGTAGTGCACGCCGATGTCATCGACGACCTTATTCTGGGACGCAAAGTGGGCATGGCCAGGGCCGTGGACGGTGACCACGCGGGACTGCATCGGCTTCGAGAGGCTGGTGTGGTATTGGTACGGCGTTTGTGGGTCGCCCGTTGCTTGAATCTGGAGGGGCTTGGTGGCGAGCTTGGAGCCGTCGAGAGGCGCCTGGCCAGTGACCGGCGCACGTCCACCGCAGCCCGCGCCGGAGCCGTAGAGAGAGTTGACTTGGGTGAAGGGATCAAAGCTGACGAAGTTGGACCACAGGTAGCTCGGGTACAGCAGCGGATTTCCGGGCACGGTGTTTTCATTGCAAACAATGAGGTTTTGCATATTTATTGCTTGCGCGAAGGACTCCTGTTGTTTCTGCAAGGCGTCCGGATCGGCCTGCTCCGCATCCATAGGTTCGCTACCGTTGAGGTGCTTGGCAAAGGCATCCCATTGCGAAGGGGTCGGTACAACAAGGAGGCGCGTCATGTTCAGTAACGGGGAGGCTGCCTGCACGGCGTTCGGGTTGTGAATCTTCTGGCTGAGAAACTCCGCCTGCACCCGCAGCGGGCCAGTGGCGGTCATAATGTCCGCACCAGGCTGACCGGCAAACTCGAGGCCTGGAGGTAGGTCACCGATCTTGGCGTTAGGTGGCAAGACAGTAGGGCGTACACCTGCTTCACGCGCTACCTTCTGCGACCACTTTTCATAGACCTGCAGCGGGGTGGTGCCAAGGTGATATTTCGCATCATTTTTGGCAATAAATCCGAAGAGATCGTGCAGTCCCTTTTCATAGCCGCGCTGTTGGGAAGCAAAGATGCCATTCCACGCCAGCTTGGGGCTCATACCCGAATCTAGCAAGACCTTGCCGGTGTGCTCTGGATACTTGGTGGCGTAGGCAGAGCCGAGGTACGTGCCATAAGAGGTGCCGGCGATGTCAATCTTTTCCTCGCCCAAAGCACGGCGCACCATTTCCCAGTCCTGCAGGGTATTCGCAGTGGTCAGTGAGTTGGTATAGCCCGGAGTATTCTTTTCGCAGGCATCGCGGGTGAGCTTTCCTACCTGGAGGCTGCCTTGGAGCGGATTGCTGGTGGCCGTGGCATCACACTTGACCGGGGTGGAGCCCGGCAGGCCACGCGGTTGTACCCCGATGGTGTCCCACTCATCGCGCACGGCCTGTGGCCATGGAATGGCGCTATTGCCGGCCCAACCATAGGCATCGCCACTTGGGCCACCAGGGTTGGTAAACAATGCGCCACGGCGGGCGCTTGGGTTGGCTGCGGGCACCCGCACGAAGCCGACGCTGATGGTGCCGGCCTTCGGATTGTCATAGTAGGTAGGGACTTCGATGCGTCCGCATTCAGCCGAGTCGATGTCTACCTGCTCGGGGCAGTCTTCCCAGGAAATAGCGGGCTTGGTTTCCAGCGGTGCAGGTGCAGGCGCGGCCGTGGCAATCGGTGCAGTGATGCCCATGGTCAGTGCGGCAGCACCAAGCGTGGCCGCAAGCTTAGAAGAAAAAGAAAGCATAGGTTAGGTCTCCAGAATAAAAATGATTGGTAGACCTAGCCTATGCTTTTTTGATGCCTTTGGCATCATATTCACAGTAGGTGGGTGCCCTCACCGGCCGGGGCAGGAGAGGGGCTACGCATTACTACTTGACGATGACAACGATGAGGTCACGCGGGCCGTGTACGCCCTCGACACGAGTGAGCTCGATATCGGAGGTAGCGGACGGGCCGGAGATCCAGGTCGCTGGCTTCTCCGGGTTCATGCGGGAGATGACCTCGGGGATACCGTAGACGATCTCGTTCTGGTGGACGATGCACAGGTGGCGGTCCGGAACCAGAGTCAGTGCACGACGGCCGCAGCGCTCATCAGACTCGAGCACAATGGTGCCGGTCTGTGCGGAGGTGACGTGGGAATAAGTAACCACAGCGTCCGTCTCGTTCAGGGTGCGCGGATCGACGGACTTATCGTCCGGCTTGGCGTCGAAGCCCTCGAAGAGGGTGGCGTCCATGCCTTCGGCGTAACGAATGTCGTTGCACTCGCGGTCCTTGAGGATCGTGGCGATGGTCTGCTTGAGCTCGCCTTCCTCGGTGACGTGCACCTCGGCCTTGTAATCCTCGAGTCGGTCAATGAGCATATCGCGCAGCTCGTCCGCGTTCAGGGTGCCCTCGTGGTGGTAGTCGCGCGGGGCATCAACGTGGTCGGGGAGACCAGCCTGCTTCTGGGCGGAGCGGATGCGGCTTAGGATTTCCTGCTTTGCGTTCACTTTTTGGACTCCTCACGGGCCTCGGCAAGAAGTTCCTTGCCTTCTTCGGACTCGAACCACTGGCGGAAGGACTTCTTTGGCGGAACCGCGGTGTCGCGGCCCTCGGACCAACCGGACATAAACAGTGGCAGGGATTCGATGGTCTTGTTGGTGCCACCCAAGATGCGGCCCAAGGCGACCATGTGAGTTGCCTTGTTCCACAGCTTCGGGTTGCTCCACAGTAGCTGAATGGTCTTGAAGAGCTTCGGCTCGATTGGTGGGGTGGCGTGGGTGACCTTCTGGTGGCGGTTTTCCAAAATGACGTCGGAAAGCGGAATCTTCACCGGGCACACCTCGTCGCAGCGGCCGCACAGCGAGCACGCATAAGGCAGGCTGGCGGAAGGATCGTTGTGATCCTTCATGCCGGTCAGCTGCGGCGTCAGGGAAATACCGATCGGGCCAGGGTAGACAGAGCCGTAGGCGTGGCCGCCGGCGCGCTCGTAGACTGGGCAAACATTCAGGCAAGCCGAGCAACGGATGCACTTGAGAGCCTGGTGGCCGATCGGGGAGGACAGGGCCGCGGTACGGCCGTTATCCAGCAGTACCAAGTGGAAGTTCTGCGGGCCATCGCCCTCAGTAACGCCGGACCACATGGAGGTGTACGGGTTCATACGCTCCGCGGTGGAAGAACGCGGCAGCAGCTGGAGGAAGACCTCCAGATCCTGGAAGGTAGGAACCAGCTTTTCGATGCCCATCACGGTAATGAGGGTCTCCGGCAGGGTCAGGCACATACGGCCATTGCCCTCGGACTCCACGATGTTGATGGTGCCGGTTTCTGCCACGCCGAAGTTGGCGCCGGAGATGGCAACCTTGGCCTGCATGAACTGCTCGCGCAGGAACTGGCGGGATGCCTCGGCCAACTCTGCTGGATTAGCCTGCAGGGTGTCATCGGTATTTGGCATCTTGTTGACGAAGATATCGCGAATCTCCGCGCGGTTGCGGTGGATAGCCGGAACCAGAATGTGGGACGGCTTATCCTCGCCCAGCTGCACGATGAGCTCGGCCAGGTCGGTCTCGCGAGCGTTGATGCCCGCGGCCTCCAGGTGCTCGTTCATGCCGATTTCCTGGGTGGCCATGGACTTAACCTTGACCACGTCGGTCTCGCCGGTAGCGCGAACCAGACCCTCAATGATCTGGTTAGCTTCCTTGGCGTCGCGTGCCCAGTGGACGACGCCGCCGCGAGCCTTAACTGCCTCTTCGAACTGCTCGAGCAGCTCCGGCATGCGGGCGGCAACGTCTTCCTTGATGGCGGAACCTGCAGCGCGCAGCTCCTGCCAATCGTCCAGCTCCTCCACAGCGTTGGAGCGCTTCTCACGAATGGAAGTGGTGGCGTGCTGCAGGTTGTGGCGCTGGGTGGCGTTGTTCAGGCCAACGTGTGCCAGAGGAACAAAGGCCTTGCTGCCGCGCAGGTTGCCGTAGCCTTCCGGCGCGCGCGGTGGGGTGGTATCGAGGAAAGAGGTCATTAGAGCATCGTCTCCTTGGAGTAAGCGGCGGAGGTCGGAGTCCATGGGTGCTCCTTGGTGGAAGCCAAGATCTCAGCCATGTGAACGGCGCGGACGCCGGAACGCTGGCGGCTCAGGGCGCCACCGATGTTCATCAGGCAGGAAGAGTCACCGCCGGTGACGAATTCTGCCTCGGTCTCCTTGATGTGGCGAGTCTTATCGGTGACCATCGCGCGGGATACCTCTGCGTTCTTGATGGCGAAGGTGCCGCCGAAGCCACAGCATTCTTCCTTATTCGGAAGGGTGACCAGTTCGATGCCTTCGACTTCTTGCAGCAGCTGCATCGGGCGATCGCCCAGCTTCAGGAAGCGCAGGCCGTGGCAGGAAGAGTGGTAGGTCACGCGGTGCGGGAAGAATGCGCCCACGTTAGTAACGCCCTCGACGTCTACCAGGAATTCTGGCAGGTCCAGGGTCTTCTGGGTGGTCTTGCGAGCGCCGTCGACGTCGGCGGAGCTGCCGTAACGGTCGGCGATGCGCTCGTGCTGCTCACGAACGGCACCCACGCAGGAACCAGAGGCAGCAACGACGTAGTCAATGGAGGGATCTGCGAAGGCATCCGCATAGGAGCGGATCATGCCCAGGGTTTCCCTCTGGTAGCCGGTATTGATGTGCATCTGGCCGCAGCAGGTCTGCTCCTCCGGGAAGACCACCTCGTGGCCCAAGCGGGAGAGAACCAGTGCCGTTGCCTTTTGTACGTCCGGGAAAAGGGCGTCACCAATGCAAGTGGAAAATAGCGCAATGCGCATACGGTGCTCCTCGTTGATTCTTGACATGGGGGTAGGCACAACCCTACTCCTTTTAAGCAGTACGTGCGTAATGCGTCCCTTTGTTGACCAGCAATTATTTCGCAATATCAATGTTGCAAAAAGCTCTTATCAAACGTTTGTCCTGCAAAGAGGAGTTTTCTGGCCCGGCCCTTTTCACACTTGACTTTTCAGTCCACTAGAATCGTGCGACATGACACCAGCTGATTTGGCCACATTGATTAAAGAAACTGCCGTTAAGGTCATGGAAAGCCATGAGCTTGATTCCTCCGTTTTGCCGGAAACGGTAACTGTAGAGCGCCCACGCAATCCTGAGCACGGCGATTACGCCACCAACGTGGCGCTGCAAGTGGCCAAGAAGGCCGGTGCAAACCCGCGCGAGCTGGGCGGCTGGTTGGCAGAGGCCTTGGCGGACAATGATGCCGTTGCAGAAGCCGACATTGCCGGTCCTGGTTTCATTAATATCCGCCTTGCTGCCGACGCCCAGGGCGAGATCGTCGCGCAAATCCTTCGCGCCGGCAAGGAGTATGGTTCTAACGATTCCTTTGCGGGTAAGAAGGTTAACCTCGAGTTTGTTTCCGCTAACCCGACCGGCCCGATCCACCTCGGCGGCACCCGTTGGGCGGCCGTGGGCGATTCCCTGGGCCGCGTGCTGGAGGCCTCTGGTGCCCAGGTCACCCGCGAGTATTACTTTAATGACCACGGCGGCCAGATTGACCGTTTCTCCCGTTCCCTGGTGGCTGCCGCGAAGGGCGAGCCTACTCCAGAGGATGGCTACGGCGGAGCCTATATCCAGGACATCGCCCAGGCCGTCGTGGAGAAGAACCCATCCGCGCTAGAGGGTAGCGACGAAGAGGTTCAGGAAGCCTTCCGTGCAGACGGCGTGGAGATGATGTTTGCGCAGATCAAGCAGTCTCTGCATGAGTTTGGTGTGGACTTTGATGTCTACTTCCACGAGAACTCCCTCTTCGAATCCGGTGCAGTCGATGCCGCGCTGGAAAAGCTCAAGGCCGAAGGCCATATGTACGAGGCTGAAAATGCCTGGTGGCTCAAGTCCACCGATTACGGCGATTCCAAGGATCGCGTGGTGGTCAAGTCCGATGGCAATGCAGCTTATATCGCAGGTGACATTGCCTACGTGGCCGATAAGTTCGACCGCGGCCACGATTTGAATATCTACATGCTGGGTGCTGACCACCACGGCTACGTGCCGCGCTTGAAGGCTGCCGCAGCGGCCTTGGGGTACAACGCAGACGCCGTCGAGGTGCTCATCGGCCAGCTGGTTAACCTCATGCGTGATGGCAAGCCAGTGCGCATGTCTAAGCGTGCGGGCACGGTCATCACCATGGAGGATCTCGTGGCTGCCATCGGTGTGGACGCCTCCCGTTATTCCCTGGTGCGTTCCTCTGTGGACCAGAGCATCGATATTGACTTAGGCCTGTGGGAATCCCAGTCCTCCGATAACCCCGTCTACTACGTACAGTACGGCCACGCCCGCCTGTGCTCCATCGGCCGCAAGGCAGCCGAGCTGGGCATCGATTCGGACGGTGCAGACCTCTCCTTGCTTACCCATGATCGCGAGGGCGACCTCATCCGCACCTTGGGTGAGTTCCCGGCCGTGGTGGAGGAAGCCGCGCAGCTGCGCGAGCCGCACCGCATCGCCCGCTATGCCGAGGACCTTGCTGCGGTCTTCCACCGGTTCTATGACTCCTGCCAGGTCCTGCCCAAGGCGGGCGAGGACGAAGCTCCTATCCACGGCGCCCGCCTAGCGTTGGCACAAGCCTCCCGCGTGGTCTTGGCGAATGCCTTGACCATGGTGGGCGTGAGCACCCCGGAGAAGATGTAAGTGGCGGATTTCAATGAGCTGCCGGCCCACGTCTGGCCGCGCAATGCCAAGCGCGAGGAAGACGGCGTAGTAACCATTGCTGGTGTTCCGCTGCCGGATTTGGCGGAGGAATTCCAGACCCCACTGTATGTCTTCGATGAAGATGACTTCCGGTCCCGCTGCCAGGACATGGCCCGCGCCTTCGGAGGCCCAGAGCACGTGCACTATGCCTCCAAGGCATTCATCTCGAAGAAGATCGTGAACTGGGTCAATGAGGAAGGCCTGTGCTTGGATGCGGCCTCGCTCAATGAGCTCAAGATTGCCTTGGCCGCGGAGTTCCCGGCCGAGCGCATCACCACGCACGGCAACAATAAGGACGATGAGTACCTGCGTTTGTGTGTAGACGCCGGCGTGGGCCACGTGGTCATTGATAACGAGCTCGAGCTGGAAGAGCTCAATCGCATTGCGGGCGAGGCTGGCAAGGTCCAGCCGGTGATGATCCGCGTTAAGCCGGGTGTTGATGCGCATACGCACGAATTCATCGCCACGGCGCATGAGGATCAAAAGTTCGGCATTTCGCTCGCCACGGGTGCAGCCTTTGCTGCGGCCAAGCGTTGCTTGGAGGCGGACAACCTGCACCTGAGCGGCCTGCACTGCCACGTGGGATCCCAGGTCTTTAATGCGGAGGGCTTCAAACTTGCCGCGGAGCGCGTCATGGGGCTGTACCGCCAGATTTATACCGAGCTGGGCGTGACGTTGGAAGAGCTCGATCTGGGCGGCGGCTTTGGCATTCCCTACATGCCTTATGAGGAGGCGCTGGATATCGAGCGCGTGGCCGGCGATATGCTCGGCGCGGTCAAGCACACCGCAGAGGAGTTGGGCATCGAGGCGCCCTTCCTCTTGGTTGAGCCCGGTCGCTCCTTGGTTGCCGGCTCGGCGGTGACCGTCTACCGCGTGGGTACCGTCAAGGATGTAGAAACTGGCAAGTCGGATCTGCCGCTGCGCCGCTATATCTCCGTCGATGGTGGAATGTCAGACAATATCCGCCCGGCACTTTACGGTTCGGCCTATGACGTGCGCGTAGTCAACCGCTTTAGCGATGGGGAAGAGGTGCCCTCCCGCGTGGTGGGCTTCCATTGCGAGTCCGGCGATATTCTCCTTGAAGACGGCGAGCTACCCAATGATATCCAGCCAGGAGACTTGATTGCCTTTGCTGCTACCGGTGGCTACCAGTACATGATGTCCTCGCGCTATAACGGTGCGGTACGCTCGGCGGTCGTCGCCACGCGCGTAGGCCAGACCAAGCCTATGCTGCGCCGCGAGACCATCGAGGATCTTCTTTCCCTCGAAGTGGACTAGCCCGGCCACCCGGTCCCCGTCACGAGGCCTAATTTAATTCAGGGCCTGTGACGGGGACTTTTCTATCTGTTGACCCATTTGTGGCGAAAGTAGACAGCTTGTTCTGTATAGTGTCCTGTATCCGCAATTAGCGGGCACTAAACCTTTACCCCAACCGCACAATGGAGACGGACTATGGCTGCATCGACTAGCGAGCTTCAGGCACACGAGCATTCCGGCAAGGGCGAGGGCGAGACCGTCGGTATCGCGCTGCTGGGCTTCGGCACCGTTGGTGCTGAGGTCTTTCGCTTGCTGGGGGAGAACGCTCATGCCTTTGCTCACCGCATCGGTGGTCCAGCCGAGATTCGCGGCATCGCCATCCACAATAAAAATAAGCTGCGCCCGGGTGTGCCCCAGGAGCTGTTGACCGATGACGCCAAAGCGCTCGTCGCCCGCGATGATATCGACCTCGTGGTGGAGGTTATCGGCGGCATCGATTTTCCGCGCGAGCTGGTGCTCGCCGCACTCAATTCCGGAAAGTCCGTGGTGACCGCCAATAAGGCCCTGGTTGCCGCGCACGCAGACGAGCTGGCGGAGGCCGCCGACCGTGCCGGTGTAGATCTCTACTTCGAGGCTGCCGTAGCCGCCGCGATTCCGGTGGTAGGCATGCTGCGGCGCTCCTTGGCCGGCGATCAGGTAGAGCGCATCTCCGGCATCGTCAATGGCACCACTAACTTCATCTTGGACGCGATGGAGTCCACGGGCGCTTCCTATGATGAAGCGCTGGCGGAGGCTACCCGCCTGGGCTATGCCGAGGCCGATCCCACCGCGGATGTAGAGGGCCATGACGCCGCCTCCAAGGCTGCCATCATGGCGTCTTTGGGCTTCCACACTCGCGTGAAATTCGAGGACGTCCACTGCGAGGGCATTACCAAGGTCACCGCCGCTGATATCGCCGCCGCTAATGATGCCGGCTATTCCATCAAGCTGCTGGCCATTTGCGAGCGCCTCCAGCGTGAGGACGGCTCCGAGGCGGTCAATGCCCGCGTGCACCCCACGTTGGTGCCCAAGGAGCACCCGCTGGCTTCCGTGAGCGAGTCTTATAATGCCATCTTCGTTGAGGCCGAGGCCGCAGGTTCCCTGATGTTCTACGGCAATGGTGCGGGCGGCAATCCTACGGCTTCTGCCGTGCTTGGCGACGTCGTCGGTGCAGCCCGCAATATCGTCCACGGCGGCCGCGCCCCAGGCGAGAATACCTATGCCAACCTGCCTATCGCAGACTTCGGTGAGGTAGAAACCCGCTACCACATCGATATGGAAGTCCAGGACCGCACCGGCGTGCTCGCCGCCATCTCCGCCGTCTTTGCTGACAACGACGTCTCCCTGCGCACCGTCCGCCAAGAAGACGGCGCGGACACCGCCCGCCTCATCGTGGTCACCCACGCCGCGAAGGAGTCCACCTTGGACACCATTGTGGCTGCTTTGGGCGAGCTCGAAGAGGTCAAGGCCGTTCATTCCGTAATCCGCCTCGGCAGCTAGCCCGGCCAAATAGACTGGATAGCTATGAGCATCGAAGTTGAAGTCGGCACTAAAGCCATCGTGACCGTTCCTGCCTCCACGGCGAACCTTGGCCCAGGATATGACACCTTGGGCATGGCGTTGAGCCTGTATGACACCGTTGAGGTAGAGGTCACCACCTCGGGCCTTACGGTGGAAATTTTCGGCGAGGGCGCAGAAGACCTGCCGCGCGATGGCTCCCACTTGGTGGTCAAGGCGATTCGCTCCGCACTCTCGGCGGCCGACGCCACCGTGCCCGGCCTGCGCGTGGTCTCGCATAATAATATCCCGCAGTCGCGCGGCCTGGGCTCTTCCGCCTCCGCCGCGGTGGCGGGCGTGGCCGCCGGCAATGCGCTGGCGGGAAGCCCGCTGACCCAAGAGCAAGTGGTGCAGCTTTCCTCCGCCTTTGAGGGTCACCCCGATAATGCGGCCGCCTCCGTGTTGGGCGACGCCGTGGTGTCGTGGACAAATGTCCCTGTCGACGGCCATTCTTTGCCGGACTACCGCGCCGCGTCCATCAAGGTGCACGAAGATATCCGCGCCACCGCGCTCGTGCCTGATTTCCACGCCTCCACCCAAGCGGTGCGCCGCGTCCTGCCCTCGCACGTGACGCATTCGGATGCGGCGTTCAACGTCTCGCGCACCGCGGTCCAAGTGGCGGCATTGCAAAACTACCCGGATCTCCTGTGGGAGGGAACCCGCGATCGCTTGCACCAGCCGTACCGCGCGGATGTGCTTCCCGTGACCGCGGAGTGGGTCAACCGACTGCGCAACCGCGGCTATGCGGCCTACCTATCCGGCGCCGGCCCCACCGTCATGGTGCTGCACACCGAGGATATTGAGGAGGGCATTCTTGCCGACGCCCGCGAGCAAAACCTCCGCGTCATCGACCTCACCGTGGCCGGCCCCGTCCGCGTGGAGCTTACGCAGGCTTAATCTTTAGCCGGCACACGTTGGGGTGCTGGCGCGGCACCAAAGTGATCGAGGTGTCATCATCGCTGGTTTCTTGCAGGAAGCCAGCGTGTACCGCACACAGGAACTGCGAAGGCTCAAGACCCGAAGAGACAAAGGGGCAAGCATGAAGCTCGATGTCGGTCGAGTCCGGCTTGGTGGCGGGGTCAAAGCCCATATCGCGCAGGGTGGCAAAGAGCGTATCGAGCGCACCATTGGAGGCATCCGCGCCCGCGGCGCGCGCCCAGCGTCGCCCGATCTCTAGGGCCTTGGTCGAGGCGGCGTCATCAAGTTCTTTCTCTTTCGCCAGCATCGTGGTCAGCACCTCCACCAAGGTGATGTATTCCTCTGCCACCGCTTTATTATCCGGTATGCGGGCTTGGAAGATGAGGGAGGGGCGCCCGCGGCCCTTACTCGGCGCGGAGACTACGTTGACGGCTCCAGCGTTGACCAGCTCATCGATGTGTCCGCGAGCGGTGTTGACGTGCATGCCTAGTTCCTCGGCAACGGTGCCGGCCTTGGCGCCTTCGGGGTGGCGCTGCACAGCGGTGAGCACCTCGCGCTGCTTGGGCGAGAGGTTGAGGGCCTCCGGAAAAAGTTCGGTGGTGGACCGGGGAAGTGAATCAGGCATGGTGGGAATCCGCCTTGGGGTCTGCGAATACAGAATAACTAGTTGGGGTGGACAAAAACGTTTGCTTTAGACACTGTTAAGGATACGATGTTACCCACCGCGACGTCTAAAGCGAACTCGCGGTCTACCGGTACTGTAGCCTCCTGGCCGCCCAGATCAACGCGCAGCTGGGCCGCTGCGAGGCTGGTGGCCTCGACGGCCAAGACGCGCGCTGCCCATTGATTGCAGGCCTCTGGCGCCGCGCCAATTGTCGCCGCATGCGGGGCAAAGGTCACCGCCACCTTCTGCCCGGGCTCAAAAGAAGCATCCTCCGTGGTCGCCAGAACGGTAATATCGCCGCACGCGACCTCGACGGCGGACGCGCCGATCTCGGTTACGGTTCCTTCGAGGCGGTTGAGACCCGCTAGCGCCGCAACGAAGCCTGTCGGCGGTGCCTCAAGCAGACGCGCGGTTGCGCCGTGGGCCCGCACTCGGCCGGATTCCATGACCAGCATGTCCTGCGCTAGGTGCACAATATCGAGCGCGTCATGGGTAACAAGCAGCGTGGTACGGTCTGCGCGGGCCGCGTGCAAGAAGCGGCGCCACCTCTCGGCGGATTTCACGTCGACTGCGGCCAGGGGCTCGTCCACAATCAGGACCGCCGGCTGTGCGGCTAGCGCGCGCACGAGCGCCACGTGGGCGGCTTGGCCGCCGGACAGGGCGGGAACGGGGACGTCGGCAAGCTCGTGCAATCCCGCCGCAGCCAGGAGCGCCTGCGCACGGGTCTTATCGCGGGTGACCATGGCGACCGCCTGCAGGGCCGTCGAGCGCGGCGGCAAGCCAGGACGCTGGGTGAGCAAGACGACGTCGGCGCACTCCGGGGAGACCTCCCCGCCGCTCAGGCGCCCGGCAGCGCGCCCCATCAAGGTCGTCTTGCCGGAACCATTCGGGCCCACTACGGCCGTTATGGCGCGCGGGGAAAAATTCGTGCGCACCCCATCGACGGTCACGGACAGCGCCGGCGCATCGGTGGGCCGGGTAAGGGCGCGGAGCTTATCGACGTCCATCTCATGCAACCGCCTGGCCTGCGGCTGGTAGCTTCGCCGCCGCAGCACAGGCAAGCCCGCCAGCGCCAGGCAAGCCAAGGCCAACCCGATAAGTAGCGCGGAGAGCACGTATGCGCCATCCGCATCGACCTCGCGCTCCAAATAAATACCCAGGGGCATGGTGCGGGTAACACCGGGCTGCGAGCCGGCGAAGGTCAGGGTCGTGCCGAATTCGCCCAGCGAGCGCGCGAAGGCCAACCCCGCACCCGTAGCCAAGGCCGGGGCGATGGATGGCAGGGTGATTTTGCCCAGGACCTCCCACCGGCCCAAGCCCACGCCGCGCGCAGAGGCGAGGATTTCCTGGTCCAGCTGGCGCAGCGCCGAATCGACCGCGACCACCACAAAGGGCAGCGCCACAAAGGTCTGCGCCATAACGACTCCGGGGAAGGCGAAGGCGAAGTGGATGCTGAGGGCGTCGAGAAGCGGGGCCAGGTACCCCTTGCGGCCGAAAGCTGCGGTAAGGGCCAAGCCGCCCACCACCGGTGGCATGGCCAAGGGCAGGTAGACCAAGAGGCGCACTACGGCGCTACCGCGGCCGAGCTGCTGCACCCACAGGGCCAGTCCTAAGCCCAGTACGAGCGCAAGGATCATGGATTGGAAGGCGGCTGCCACTGAGATGAGCAGCATGTCCTGGATCTCGTCGCGCGCGAGATAGTCGCCGATGCGCGCCCACGGCACGCGCAGGCCAAGGGCGGCAACGGGGACGATGATGGTCGCTACCGCAATGAGACCAATGAGGCCGATAAGAAGCGGGGCTTTGGGGCGAATAGGCTGTGGGGCGGACATAGCTTACTCCGCTGGCGTGAAGCCGCGCTCGCGCCAGGTGGACGCAAAGTCGCCGCTCAAGATATCAAGAACCGCGCGAGCCTGGTCGGGGTGGGATGCTTCTGCTGTAACCGCGCCCACGATCTGGTTAGTGAATTTCTCCGCGCCGGGAATGTCAATCACCTCGACATCATCGCCGGCTGCGGCGGCGTCGGTGGAATAGACCCACCCAGCATCCGCCTCACCCGAGGCAACCTTTCCTAAAACGTCTGCTACCTGGCGCTCCTGGGAGGAAGGATGGACGTCCAGGCGCTTATCAGAGATGATCTGGGAGGAGATATCGCCGCAGGGAACTTGGGGATCGCAGAGCACGAAGTGGTCGGAGTGGGGCAGATCCTCCACGGAATGGATTCCCGCCGGGTTGCCCTTGGGCACGACCATGACCATGACATTGGTGGCAAGCACCTTGGGCGCGGCAACCGTGCCATCTTGCACCGCCTTATCCATGGTCTTTTTCGACGCTGTGAGGAGAAGATCGGCCGGGGCTCCCTCGCGCAGCTTGCTTACCAGATCGGAGGAGCCGCCATTTTCAAAGTTCAGATTTACCGGCGGCGCGAGCCAGCCTGCGCGGGAAGTGAGTTCGTCATTGATGACGCGGGTGGAGGATGCAGCCAAGACATTGAGCGTGGCAGCATCCGCGTCCTGGGCGGAAGTCGTTGACGTTGGGGGAGCGCAGGATGTAAGGGCGAATGCGAGGGCGGCGAGGAGTGCGGCGGCGCGCTTCTTCATCTGCGGAGGGCTCCTTCTACAGCGGAGAGGGTGACCTAACCAGGATAGCCCTCCGCCCCGCGAGGGTTTAGCTCACGCGGGTGAACTTGATGTGGAAGTCGTTTTCTTCCTCCTTGAGGTAGTCCAGCTCGAAGCTCTCCTCGCGAGCCTCGACCTCCCTGAGCAGTGGAACTGGATTATGCGGGGCGATGAGGATCATGGATTCGCCCACGTTGAGGGTGCCCAGCGCGCCGTGGATGGCGCCGTGGCGAACAGCGTGCGGAATCTCGGAGGCATTCAGAGTTGGGATGGAGTGTGGCTTGTTGGCATCGGAAATGGGCAGTTGCATTGCGAGTGGTCCTTTCTAAAGGGATGCGAGTTTCGCTCTGCAACCAATATTAGTACGATAAAACCCGTGCAAAATAATAGCGTGGCGCATCGCCTCATCTTCCTCGCCTTCGCAGGCCTATCTCTGCTGGTAGGCCTGGCTGCGGGCGCCACCCTATTGGGGCTAACGGCCACCCCTGGCGCGTCCTTCGCCGCCGACCACGGACCACTCATGGTTTTCGGTTTCGTGGGCGGAGCCATCGGCCTTGAGCGCACCGTTGCCGTGCACACCTCCTGGGCATGGGCCGGGCCCGTGTGCCACGTCGCCGGCGTGCTGGGCATTCTCGCCGGCCTGCCGCGTGCGATCCCCGCAGTGTGTTTTGCCGCCAGCTTCCTTGTCCTGGGCTTCATTTACGCCACCATCTATCGCCGCCAGGCGAGCCTCGCGATCCTGGTGCAGGCAGCTGGAGTTATCGGGGGAGTAGCAGCCGCCGCCCTGTGGGCCATGGGCCCGGGGTTCGCTGCGGCGATGCCGTTGTGCGTTCTCTACGCCGTGGCCACCATCATCGGCGAGCGTATGGAACTAGCGCGCGTCACCATGGCCGGAACCCGCGCCGAAAACCACCTGACCCTCCTGGTGCTGGGGCTGGCGGCGGCAAGCGTCATCTACGTGCTTGCCCCAGCGGTGGGCTATCGCGCCATGGGCTTGGTGCTCGTTGCTATCGCTGCGGCCACCGCTCGGGTAGACGTAGCCAAGAATCTGGTGCGCTCGCACGGCCTGCCGCGCTACTCGGCGGCATGCATGCTGGCCGGCTACGGCTGGCTCGCCCTCGGCGGTTACCTCTGGCTGCTGCACGGGCAGTCCACCGGCTTTGCCTATGATGCCTCAGTGCACGCCATCTTCTTGGGCTTTGTCATGTCCATGATTTTTGCGCACGCACCCATCATCTTCACCTCCGTCATCCGCCGCCGATTGCCGTACCACCCAGTGCTCTATGTGCCGGTGGCACTCTTACATAGCGGCCTCGCGTTGCGCATCCTTGCCGATTGCGCCGAGCACACCACTGCCCTCCGCACCGGCGGGGTGGTTACGATAATCGCAGTGTTAGTTTTCCTCGCCTGCGGCATTGCCTTGACCGGAAAGGAGGCGCGCCGTGCGCATTCATGACGTGTCCCTGGCCGCGCGCGGCCGCTGGCATACCCTGAGCGCCGCCGTTATTGGCTTCTGGATCTTTACCGGTCTCGGCCTGCTCATTGCCGCATCCTTGGGCGCTCCGGTGGTGTGGTGGGATATCATCCATCCCTTCACCATTGGTGCGCTGACCACGGCAATCATCGTCTTTTCCACCCACTTCACCGAGGCCTTAACCCGGACTGCGGGCGGGGACTATCGGGGCGTCGGCAGTCGCGTGGGCCTAGTGCAGCTCGGGCTTATCTTGCTGCTCATTGATAGGGCGGGGTATGACTGGGGCCCGCTTGCCGACGCCGCCTCTGCCCTCATCATCGCCGCCCTCACCTGGCACCTGTGGTTCATCGCGCGGCGCCTGCGCGGCTCATTGTCTGGTTCTTTTGCCGTGACCGTGCCCTTTTATATCGCGGCGGCCGTGTTCATGATTGTCTCCGTGGTGCTGGTCATCCTGAGCGGAAATGGGGTAGGCGAGTATTCCCTCCTTGTCGGCGCCCACTCGCGCGGCATGATCTGGGGCTTCGCGTGGCTTACCGTCATCGGCACGGTGGTCACGTTGCTCCCCACGCTATCGGCCACCGCGATTTCGCCCACCGCTCGCGCGCGGTGTACTCGCGCGCTCATCGTGCACTGTGTTGGCCTGGCCTTGGCGATGGCGCTGTACGCGGTGGGCCTTACCCGCGCCGCAGGCGTGGCTCAACTGCTCGTGGTCCTGGCGGCGGTACTCATCATCCAGCCGGTGCTTGCCACCGTTATGGGGCGCTCGCCGCGGCTGACCACCGCCACCGTGGCTGTTATCGCCGGACTGCTGTGGATGTTGACGCTGTGTGCCGGTGACGCCATTTCCGCAGCGGTGGGTGCCTACCCGCGCACCATCACCCTGATATTGCTGCCCGCCTTCCTCGGTGCCGGCCTCTTGCAGTTGGTCACCGGCGTCCTTCACCACCTGCTTCCTATCCTTACCGGCGCACGCCCTGATACCACCGAGCGCACCGGCTACGCCCGTCTGCTGCTCATCAACCTGGGCGGACTGCTGACATTGCTGGGCGCTACCGTGGCCGGGCTTATCATGATGGGGATAGGCCTTGCCGCCAACGTTATCGCCGTCGGCCGAGCCATCTACCTTAAGAAAAGACTGGAGAGTTAAATGCTGAGCGTTTCTTCCTCACAACCTGCGGACAAACCCGCGCCGAAGGATTCCTCCTGGGCCTCGTGGCTGCTCATCGGCATCGCGCTGGCGGCGGTCATCGCGCTCGCGGTGGTCAATTCCACCGGCAAAGGCACGGAGTCTGCGGCACCGGTATCCTCTGGCGAAACGCAGACCATTGACGTGGGCGTAGACGGCATGGCCTTTACCCCCTCGTCCATCGATATCGGCCCCGGCACCCACTTGGTGGTCAACTTCACCAACTCCGGCGACCAAGTCCACGACCTCAAGATTGGCGACGCCGAAACCGGCCGCGTCGACCCCGGCGAGACCGTCCAACTCGACGCCGGAGTCATCGACTCCTCCGTGGAAGGCTATTGCACCATCGCCGGCCACAAGATGCAGGGCATGACCTTCCAGGTCAACGTGGGAGACGGCGCCGCTGCAGGACATGACCATGCGGTGTCCTCAGCTAGCAATCCGCACGTAGACGTGCCAACTGCCGCCGAACTCGGCGCACAGCGCGACGACTTTTCCGCCTTTGACGCCACCTTGCAGCCGGCCGCTGAGACGAAGACGCACAAAGAGACCTGGACGATGACCGAGGAAGTCGTGGAGGTTGCCCCCGGCATCAAGCAGATGCGCTGGCTCTTCAACGGCCAAGCCCCAGGCCCCACTCTGCGCGGCAAGGTGGGCGATAAGTTCGAAATCACCATCAAGAACGAGGGCTCCATGGCCCACTCCATTGACTTCCACGCCGGCGAGGTCAACCCAGATAAGACCATGAAATCCATCCAGCCGGGCGAGGAATTGACCTACAAGTTCACCGCGAACCGCTCCGGCATCTGGATGTATCACTGCTCCACGATGCCCATGTCCCTACACATCGCTAACGGCATGGCCGGCAACGTCATCATCGATCCGCCGGACCTCAAGCCCGTGGACGCGGAGTACAACTTCATGGCCACTGACGTCTTCCTGGGCGAGGAATCCACCGGCGCCGACGCCCAGCGCGTTGCCGACGGCCGCTTCGACCTCATGGCCTTCAATTACTACCCGGGCCAGTATGACGCAGAGCCTATCAAGGCCAAGGTAGGCGATACCGTCCGCCTGTGGCTGACCAACCTAGGTCCCGACCAGCCGCTGAGCTTCCACGTTGTGGGCGAGCAATTCGATACCGCCTACAAGGAAGGCGCCTACCTCATCAGGAATGAGGACTCGACCGGCTCGCAAGCCCTGGACCTCCTCCCGGCGCAAGGCGGATTCGTCGAGATGACCTTCAACGAGCCCGGTACCTATTCCTTTGTCAATCACATCATGACTAACGCCGAGAAGGGCCAGCACGGCAAGTTCATCGTTACCGAGTAGCCCTCCAGCGGTACGGCCCCTCCCGCTCCTCCCGCCCTTCGCGCTCACCAGCGACCGTTCGTGGTCACATTTCATGTCCACCGTGAGCGCGAAGGGCCGGCTTCTGTGTTCGTCCACCCCTCGCGCTCACTGGGGCGGCGATTTCGCGCTTGCTGCGGCTCCCAGTGAGCGCGAAGGGCGGGGAGGCGGAGACTTCTTCCCTTGGCGCTCACGGGCGGAGGCGGTGGGCTAGGTCAGCGGCTGCCGATGAGCGCGAAGGCCGGTGTGGGCAGTGAACGCAGGGAGCTCGCGCAGCTCCGCACGGGTGTCGTAATCGCGTTCAGCGCCGGTGCCGGGAATCTCGATGAAGTTGGCACCACGGATGAGGCGGCGGACGGAGACGTTCCGAGTCGTGGGAAGGGACTCGAGCTGAGCGCGGAGCGCGGGAGCGCGCCAGAGGGAACACAGCGGCTGGAGGTAGCCGTCGGCGGCGCGGGTGAGTACGGCATCGGCCGAGGAGGAGGCGAGGGCCGAGCGCAGGCGGGGAAGCAGTAGCGGCGAATCGGGGGCATCCACGGCGAAGAGGGCGAGCTCGGAGCAGTGGGATAACGCCTGGGCGCCGGCCGCGATGCCGGCGACGGGACCGCCGTAGAGCGGTGACTCGCACACCTGGGGCACGCCGAGGCGATGCGGGGAGACAGCCACGGTCGGGGTGCCGTAGGGAAGCTGGGCGAGCAGGCGGTCGATAAAGCGCGTGCCGTGGACAAAAAGGGAGGCCTTATCGGCGCCGCCCATACGCCTGCCGTGGCCGCCGGCGAGGATGACCGCGCCGAGCATTAGGACTCCGGGAGGGTGCGGGACCAGTCCCCGGAGCGGCCGCCGGATTTCGCCACGATTCCGCAGCGGCGGATATACGCGGAACGGTCCACGCCCTTGACCATGTCGATGATGGCGAGCGCGGAAACGTTCACAGCCGTCAGTGCCTCCATTTCCACGCCGGTGCGGTCGGCGGTGCGGACAGTGGCGGAGATGGACACGTGGTCGTCGGCAAGCGTGAGCTCCACTGCGCAGCCGTGCACGCCGATGGTATGTGCCAGTGGAAGCAGCTCGGGGACCTTCTTGGCGGCCGAAATTCCAGCAATGCGAGCGACCGCGAGGACATCGCCCTTGGGCACGGTGCCATCGCGCAGGGCGGCCATGACCTCGGGTGAGCAGGCGACCTCGCCTTCGGCGGTGGCGGTGCGCACGGTGGGCTGCTTCTCGGTGACGTCGACCATGTAGGCGGCGCCGTCAGAGTTCAGGTGGGTAAATTCCATGGTTGCTCCTTAATACAGATAAACGGTGATGTCCTCGCCCATGGCCGGCGGCTCGGAGTCAATGAGGCAAAAGCCATTGGTGCCGGCCAGCGACACGATGCGGTGACTGCCGTGGGGCAGGTGCGAGGTGATGGCGGGCGCTGCCTGAAAGTCTACGGTGACGGGAACAATGGTCGGCCGTCCGCGGGAGGCGGGAAGGGGCGAATCCACCCGGGCGCGGAGGTTGACCCGCTGGCGTGGGGCGGGGTGTCCGGACAGAGCGGCGATAAGTGGCCGGGCATAGAGCTGGAAATCGACAAAGGCTGCTACGGGATTGCCGGGCAAGCACAACACCGGGGTGTCATTCCACAGGGAGTAGCCTTGCGGGGCACCCGGGCGCTGGTTGACGTGCCCGAACCACGCGGAATCCGTGCGCCCCAGTACGGTGTGGACGACGTCGAAGGCGCCGGCTGATACGCCACCCGAGGTGATGATGAGGTCGTGGGAGGGGGCTAGCTCATCGAGCGCAGAGGCGAGGTCCGCAGGGGCATCACCCACGTGGACGTGTGCGTCTGCACCTGCAAGGGCAGCGAGCATCGGGCCATTGGAATCCGGCAGCTGGCCGGGTGCGAGCTGCGCTGGGGAAGAGACGAGTTCTTCGCCGGAAGAAATGACCGCAATGCGCGGGCGGCGGTAGGCCGAGACGGAATACACGCCGGCGGAGGTGAGCGCGGCGATGACGGCGGCGTCGATAAGCGTGCCCGCGGTGGCGACTGGCGCGCCGGGCTGGATGTCCTCGCCGGCGGGGCGGATATGCGACTTGGTGGGGGCCTCCGTGATGGTGACCTCGTCTGGAAGTGCTACCGGGCCGGCCGGGGTGGTGGTGTTTTCCACGGGAACGACGAGCATTCCTGCGGTATCGGCCACCGGGGCGCCGGTCATGATGCGAACGGCGTGGCCGGCGGGCACAGCGATGGGGGCCGCGCCGGCCGGGACATCGCCGGCGACGGGGAGCGTCCACGGGCCGGGGGAGGAAAAATCCGCGGCATGGACGAGGAAGCCATCCATCGCCGAGTTGGCGTGGGGTGGCACGGGAAAGCGCGCGGTGGCGTCGGCGGCGAGGACGCGGCCGATGAGGGAGGCGTCGACGGGCGCGGACTCGGCCGGTGGCGTGGAAGCCAGCGCGAGTACGGCGTCGAGGTGCGCGGAGATGCTGCGGGGCGTGGACATAAGATTCAGGTTAGCCGCCGATGGCGGACATCGGACGGTCTGGTTGGAGGAAGCCCTCGTCATCAATGCCATGACCGGGCTTTTTGGTCCACATTTCCCCGGCCCAAGCCTCCATGATGTCCTCATCGCTCGCGCCGGAGCGCAGCAGGTCTCGCAGTGGGGTTTCGGAATTGCCAAAGAGGCAATTGCGAATGGCGCCGTCGGTAGTAAGACGGGTGCGGTCGCAATCGCCGCAGAAGGGGTGGGTGACCGAGGCAATGATGCCTAGCGTGCCGCGCGTGCCATCCGGAGCGCTGACCTCCCACAGGGCGGCGGGGGCGGAACCGCGTGGCTCGCGTGCCGGCTCCATGGAAAAGTGGGTGCGCAGGCGGGTGAGGATATCTTCGGCCGTGACCATGTCCTCGCGGCGCCACTGCTCGCGGGGCCCGAGCGGCATCTGCTCGATGAAACGGAGCTGGGCGCCGTGGTGGACGGCATAGTCCGCCAGTGGAACGATGTCTTCTTCGTTGACCCCGGGCATGACCACGGCGTTGATCTTGATGGGATGCAGGCCCGCGGCATCCGCGGCGGCGATGGCCTGCAACACGTGGTCGAGCCGGTCGCGGCGGGTGAGCGCGGCGTAGCGCTCGCGGTCGATGGTGTCGAGCGAGATATTGATGCGGTCGAGCCCGGCCGCGGCGAGGGCGCCGGCGCGCTTTTCTAGGCCAAGCCCGTTGGTGGTCAGCGCGGTGGATGGGGAGCGGCCTTGGTCGGTGCGCAGCTGTTTGGTCGCGGCAATAATTTTCTCCAGCGACTTGCGCAGCAGTGGTTCGCCGCCGGTAAAGCGCACTTGGCGGATGCCTAGCTTGCCGACGCCTATCCGGATCAGCCGGATGGTTTCCTCATCGCTCAAGGTTTGCTCTGTGGGCATCCACTCCAAGCCTTCGGCCGGCATGCAATAGGTGCAGCGCAGGTTGCAGCGATCCGTGAGTGAGACGCGCAGGTCACGGGCCTGGCGTCCATAGCGATCCAGCAATGCGCGCGTGCCATCAGCGGCCGGTGCAGGCAGATCCGCCGGCGGTTTCGCTCGGCCCACGGTAGGCAGGGGCAGGGAAACCACGGGCTGCTGGGAGGAAGGGGTCATTGGTGCCAGTCTAAGAGAGGGGACGAGGTACACCAAGCTGCAACGGCGAATTTATTCCTAGTTTTCCCGGCTTAAATCGGCGGCGTTGGTGGCATCGAGGCGCTGGGATTCGCCTGGGCCCTTGAGGCGGATGATGTTGTACTCGCCCTCTGCCAGGTGGGCGCGCAAATCTTTCTTATCGAACTTGCCCACGGAAGTCTTATCGATGGACTTCACAAAGGTCCAATACTCCGGCAGCATCCAGCTCGGCAGTTCCTTGCGCATGCTGGCGCGCAGGCGCTCTGCGGTCTCGATGGTGGGCGAGGCGCCCTCGGCCAATACTGTGACGGCGAGTGGGCGCTCGACCCATTGCTTATCGGGGTAGCCGATGACGGCGGCCTCGACGACAAGCTCGTCGGACATGATGAGGTTTTCTAGCTGCACGGAATAGATCCATTCGCCGCCGGAGCGAATGACATCGCGGGCGCGGTCCTCCACGGTAAGGAAGCCGTCTTTGGTCACAGAGCCGACGTCGCCAGTGCGCAGCCAGCCATCGGCGGTGAACTTATCCTCCGCGGCCTCGACTTGATTGCCGCGGAATTCGGAAGCGATTTCGCCCGGTTCAGCGGTGGGCGAGTGGTAGTAGGAACCGGTGACCAGGTTGCCGCGCACCTGCAGCTCGCCGGCATTGCGGTCGGTGCGAGCGACGACTTGCCCGTCGTTGACCACGCGGTATTCCAGTGAGGCGGGGATGCGGCCTTGGGATACGCGGTAGGCCCAACGGGTATCGCCGGAGGCGCCCTGGGGCGGGCGCGCAACGCTGCCCACGGTGGAGGTTTCCACCATGCCCCACACGTGGACCACATCGACGCCGTAGCGCTCCTCCCACATCTTGATCAGCGTCGGCGGGACGGGGGAGCCGCCGGCGTAGATCTCGGTGAGCGTCATGCGCTCTGGTGGATGGTGCATGTAGTGGACAAAGAGCTGAATCCAGATGGTGGGCACGCCGTGTGCCACGCGCGGAGAGGTAGCGGCGATGGCTTTGGCTAGGGTGGGGGCGGACACGTCGGCGTCGGGAAGCACCAGCGGGGTGCCCGTCATGAAACAGGTGAAGGGAACGCCCCAGCTGAGCACGTGGCAGATAGGAATGCAGCACAGGAAAGTCTCGCCGTGGGTAATGCACAGCGAGTCTGAGGAACGCAGCTGCATGGCCTCCAAATAGAGAGACCGGTGTGAATACAGCACTCCCTTGGGCGCACCCGTGGTGCCCGTGGAATAGCACAGCGCCGCGGCCGTGCGCTCATCTAGTTCGGGCCAGTCATAGACGGTAGAGCGGCCGTCGATAAGAGCCTCATAGGAATACACCTCAACCCCGCGGGGGAAAAGGTGAGCAAACTGCTGCGCTGGTTGGGCGCCGGTGATGATGACGCTTCCCACGGAGTCGGTGCCCACGAGCACCTTGCCTAGCTGCTGCGCCAAGCGGGGATCGCACACGATGGCGGAGATTTCCGCATGGTTAATAATGTGGCGGATCTGGTCATTCATCAGCTGCTTATTCAGCGGGGCGAAAACCGCGCCCTTGCAGGCGGTGCCGAACATTACTTCCAAGTGCTCGGCGCAATTCCACATAAAGCTGCCCACGCGCTCATCGCTGGTAATACCCAATTCATCGTGAATGGCGTGGGCGAACGCGGCGGCGCGGGCAGCGATATCGCGGAAGGTAACTTCCTCGGCTGGATCGAATTCCGAGCCGGTGCCCTCACCGTGCCAGGTGGTAACCGTGGTGTCCCCGTGAACCGAGGCACCGTATTCCAAAATGCGGGTCAGGGAGAGGGGGATATCCATCATCGTGGAAAGCATGCCTCTACTGTAGCGGTGTCATGGTGCGGGCGTTGCGCCCTATGCGTTATACTTGTTCGCGACTGGTAGGAAACCGGAAAGTTTTAGCTCCCCTTTCCTATGCATTCGGGCCCAGAGAAGTAGTTTGCCCGCAGTCGTTTCTTGATTTCTTCCGGTTCGCGCACTCGTTGTGCGAAGTCTCCTCGAGGACACGGAAGAGGCCTCATACTTATTGCCCGGCAGGACGCGCATGCGCCTTGGCACGAGGGCGAGAAGTCCTAGAAAAATACACATTGGCTTCCAGTGCAACGCCGCGAGCATAGGCTGCGGCGGCTCCCGCATAATCGGACCTGGTCAAGCAACGAAAGGATATCCGTGAGCGAAACGGACAACACCGCAGCACAGGATCTTGCATCCCTGAAGCTGCCGGAATTGCGCAAAATGGCCGCAGAGCGCGGCCTACGTGGTGTCTCTGCCCTGCGCAAGGGGGATCTCATCACCGCCATCAAGACCGGACAGGTTCCGCCTAAGGCCAAGGCCAAGGTGGAAAAGGCCGCTCAGGTAGAAAAGGCGGAAAAGGCAGAGAAGCCTGAGAAGGCGGAAAAGCCGCGCAATAAGGCGCAGGATGAAGCGCCGCACAAGGCGGAAAAGCAGGAAGAATCCAGCGAGAAGAAGGATAATCGCCAGCAGGGCTCTGGTGAGGAGCAGCGCTATGAGTCGCGCTCCCAGGCCCGCCGCGCTCGCCGCAACCGCGCCCGCCGCCAAGAGCGTCAGGAGCGCCAGGAACGGCAAGAGCGCGAGGAGCGCAACCGCAACGAGGAGAAGGGCGGCGCTAAGGACAACCGCGACAATAACTCCCAGGACGGCTCCGATAGTCAGGGCGAGAAGAATGACCGCGGCGATAATAAGCAGCGCGGCAACCGCCACGAGGACAACAATAACCACGAGCGCGGCAACCGCCGTGGGCGCCGCAACCGTCGCAACCGCCGCGGCCGCGGAAATAACAATGACAATAACGGCGGCAACGATTTGCAGGTCCGCGAGGGCGATGAGCTGCAGGCCGTCGGCGGCATCTTGGATGTCGTAGACAATAATGTCGCCTTCCTGCGCACCACGGGCTACCGCGCCGCGGCTTCCGACGTCTTCGTAAACAACGGCATCGTCCGCCGCCTGGGCCTGCGCTCTGGTGACGCCATCACCGGCCAGGTCAAGGTCTCCGGCCCGACGCACACGCACGGCAATGGCCGCAACCGCCGCAAGTACAACCAGCTGGTACAGGTCGATACCGTCAACGGCATCGATCCGGAAGGCGCAAAGCAGCGCCCGCACTTTAATAAGCTGACCCCGCTGTACCCGAATAAGCGCTTGCGTTTGGAAACGGACCCGAAGATCCTCACCACTCGCGTGATCGACCTCATTATGCCGATTGGTAAGGGCCAGCGCGCGCTTATCGTCTCCCCGCCAAAGGCCGGTAAGACGACGATTCTGCAGAATATCGCCAACGCGATTTCTACCAATAACCCGGAGTGCTACCTCATGGTCGTCCTCGTAGACGAGCGCCCTGAGGAAGTTACGGACATGCAACGCTCCGTCAACGGTGAGGTAATTGCCTCCACCTTTGACCGCCCGCCATCAGAGCACACCTCCGTGGCGGAGCTGGCTATCGAGCGCGCCAAGCGCCTGGTGGAGCAGGGCAAGGACGTCGTGGTCCTGCTGGATTCCATTACCCGCCTCGGCCGCGCTTATAACAATTCCTCCCCGGCTTCTGGCCGCATCCTCTCCGGCGGTGTGGACTCCAATGCGCTCTACCCGCCAAAGCGCTTCCTGGGTGCCGCCCGCAATATCGAAGAGGGTGGTTCGCTGACGATTATCGCCACCGCCATGGTGGAGACCGGCTCTACCGGCGATACCGTCATCTTCGAGGAATTCAAGGGCACGGGCAACGCCGAACTGAAGCTGGACCGTGGCATCTCTGAGCGCCGCGTCTTCCCGGCCGTGGACGTCAACCCGTCCGGCACCCGTAAGGACGAGCTGCTGCTCGTTCCAGAGGAGGCACGCATCATGACCAAGCTGCGTCGCATCCTCTCCGCCCTGGATTCCCACCAGGCCATTGACCTGCTCATTAAGCAGCTGAAGAAGACCCGCTCCAATGGCGAGTTCTTGATGCAGGTGGCCTCCTCGGCCCCGATGGCTGCGGATAAGGATGAAGAAGATTATGTCTAATCAGGTTTCCCTCGTTGATGACATCGTGTCCGAGTACCAGGGCATTGAGATGCAGATGGCCGATCCGGAAGTAGCCGGCGACCAGAAGCAATTCCGCAAGCTCTCCAAGCGCTACGCGGCGCTGCGCCCCATCATCATGGTCAATGATGAGCTCACTCAGGCGCGCGAGGATCTCGCCGATGCCAAGGAAATGGCCTACGAGGACCATGACTTCCAGGAGGAAGCGGACCGCCTAGAAAAGTCCGTGGAGAGCTTGGAAGAAAAGCTCGCTGACCTGCTCGCGCCCCGCGATGAGCAGGATTCCGAGGACATCATTATGGAAATCAAGGCCGGCGCGGGCGGCGAAGAAGCAGCCCTCTTTGCCGGCGACTTGGCCCGCATGTATGAGCGCTATGCGGATAAGACGGGCTTTAATTGGGAGGTCTTGGGCCTCAATGAGTCCGATCTGGGCGGCGTGAAGGATATGACCATTTCCTTCCGTTCCAAGTCCCCGTCGCGCGATGGCGCCTGGTCCGTATTCAAGTTTGAGGGCGGCGTGCATCGCGTGCAGCGCGTTCCGGTTACCGAGTCCCAAGGTCGCATCCAGACCTCTGCCGCCGGCGTGCTGGTCTACCCGGAGCCGGAAGAGGTCGAGTCCGTCAATATCGATGACAAGGATATTCGCGTCGACGTCTACCGTTCTTCTGGTAAGGGCGGTCAGGGCGTGAACACCACTGACTCCGCGGTGCGTATTACCCACCTGCCCACCGGGCTTATCGTGACCTGTCAGAAGGAGCGTTCCCAGATTCAGAATAAGGCGCGTGCGCTGCAAGTTCTGCAGGCCCGCCTGGATCAGATGGAGCGCGAGGCCCGCGAGGCTGAGGCCGGCGAGCAGCGCGCCTCCCAGGTGCGCACCATGGACCGTTCCGAGCGCATCCGCACCTATAACTGGCCGGAAAACCGCATCACGGATCACCGCATTGGTTACAAGGCCAATAACTTGGACTCTGTGCTGAACGGTGACATGAATGACCTTATTAAGGCCTTGCAGGACCAAGAGCGCGCCGAGCGCCTCGAGGCCGAGGGCTAAACCAGCGTGGATAACACGTATGGACAGGCGCTGCGCCGCGGGGTGCAGCGCCTTCGTGCTGCCGGGGTGGCCAGCCCTGAGTGGGATGCACGCATCATGGCCGCGCACCTCATCCACTGCGGCCACATGGATATCCCGCTCGATCAGGCTCCTATGCCCGGCTTCGACGTGGCCTATGATGCGCTGCTGCGCCGCCGGGAAGCCCGCGAGCCTTTGCAGTACGTCCTTGGCAGCGCCTGGTTCGGACCGCTGGAGCTCAAGGTGGGCCCCGGCGTGTTCATCCCGCGGCCGGAGACCGAGGTTATGGCGGACTGGGCGGTGCGCAACGCGGACGGCCCGCGGCTGGTAGATCTGTGCACCGGCACGGGCGCGCTAGCGCTCTACCTGCACCACTATCTACCGGAGGCGCAAGTGAAAGCAGTGGAGCTTGCCGACGCCGCCCTGACCTACACCCACACCAATGTCCGTAACACCGGGGTAGAGGTCATTCAGGCCGATGCCACGGCCGACGATACTTTGGCGGACTGGAATGGGACCGTGGACCTGCTCGTGACCAACCCGCCCTACGTGCCAGAGACCCCGGATCTTGATCCCGAGGTCTATCATGACCCGCATAACGCGGTTTTTGCCGGAGCGGATGGGATGGGGGTCATCACCGGCCTCATCCCGACCATTGCGCGCCTTGTGCGCCCGGGCGGCAAGCTAGCCATCGAACACGACGACTCCACGAGCGAGGCCGTCCAAGCCGCATTGGCCCGACACGGCGGCTTCGAACAGATCGCCGCGCTGCAGGACCTGACGGGAACGCCCCGCTTTGTCACTGCGGTGCGCGGGGTAGACTAAGACACCAGTGAGGGCAAGAAGGGGAGAAGATGATGCAAGGAAAGATTTTTAACTGCGCCAACGATGCCGAGCGCGAAGAGGGTATGAACATTGCGGTCAAGGCTGCCCAATCCGGTCGCCTCGTGGTTATGCCTACCGATACGCTCTATGGCCTCGGCTGCGATGCCTTTGATAATGATGCCGTAGCCAACCTCCTGGCCACCAAGCAGCGCGGCCCGGATATGCCGGTGCCGGTTTTGGTGGGTTCCTGGGATACCGTTCGCGGCCTCGTTGCTTCCTATACCGATACCGCGCGTGACTTGGTGGAGGCCTTCTGGCCCGGTGGTCTGTCCATCGTCGTCCCGCAAGCGCCGTCCCTGCCGTGGAACCTCGGCGATACCCGCGGCACCGTGATGCTGCGCATGCCTTTGCATCCCATCGCCATCGAGTTGCTGCGCGAGGTTGGCCCCATGGCTGTCTCCTCTGCCAATATTTCTGGCCACCAGCCGCCGACCACGGCGCTCATGGCCAAGCAGCAGCTTGGTAAAGCCGTGACGGTTTACTTGGATGGGGGAGAGACGGCCGTCGGCAAGCCCTCGACGATCATTGACCTCTCCGGCGAGCGCCCGTACCTGCTGCGCGAAGGAGCGCTCTCGGCCGAGGAAATCGGCGAGGTTATCGGCGTCGACGCGCAGACCCTGCGCACCCGTCCACAGGCTTAAGGGGGAATTCGCGTGAGCGGCAGTGGTGTCCCGCTGCGCGAGCTGGCCCTCGTCATTCTCGTCGCAGCAGCATTTACGTATCTCACCACCGGTGTGGTGCGCTCCTTTTTGGTGCGCACCGGCCGCGTGGCGGAGATTCGGCTGCGCGACGCCCACACACAGCCCACCCCGCGCATGGGTGGGGTGGCCATGTTTACCGGCTTCGTGGCGGCGATATTTCTCGCAGCCCAGCTTCCAGCCTTGACTCGTGGTTTTATGCCCGTCACTCCGGAGATGAATGCGGTGCTCTGGGCGGCCCTGGCGCTAGTCCTTGTCGGAGTGGTCGATGATTTGGTGGAACTGAGTGCCATAGTGAAGCTTTTTGGTCAGCTCTTTGCGGCCACCTTGATGAGCGGGCTGGGCCTTACCTGGACGCTGCTTTTCATCCCTTTTGGCGGCGGCACCACGGTCGTCCTCGACCAATTGCAAAGCACCCTGCTCACCGCATTCTTTACCGTTCTGCTGATCAATGCGATCAACTTTGTGGACGGACTCGATGGCCTGGCGGCAGGCCTTGGCATGATTGCGGGCGGGGCAATCCTGGTGTTTTCTTTGACGGTTCTCCACGACCAAGGCGGGGCAGTCTCGGCCTACCCACCGGCCATCATCAGCGCTGCCCTGGTGGGAATGTGCGCTGGATTCTTGCCGCATAACTTCGAACCGTCTCGCATCTTCATGGGGGATTCTGGCTCGATGCTTATTGGTCTTTTGCTCGCTGCGGCCTCGACTTCTGCGTCCGGCAAGATCAACATGTCGCTTTATGGCACGGTGGACATTGTCGCCTTGATGTCGCCCATCATTGTGGTGGTCGCAGCGGTGTTTATTCCAGTCCTGGACCTTGTCTGGGCTGTGATTCGCCGCCTGTCTCAAGGGCGCTCGCCGTTTTCTGCAGATAAGGCGCACATCCATCACCGCCTACTCTCGCTCGGCCATACCCACCGCCGGACTGTGCTGGTCCTTTACCTGTGGGTCTCCGCCGTGGCCTTTGGCGCGGTGTCCTTTTCCATCGTGCCCGCGCCGGTGGCCATTGGCGTCACCATCGTTGCCTTGCTCTTGGCATTCGCGGCAACCCTCGTACCTTTGCGGCAAGGAAAGATTGGTCCAACTGCGCGAGGGGCCGTCGTGGTGAAGGAATCCGAGCCCTCGTGAGGTAGGGTGTGTAGCCGTGAGTGACCAAATAGTGAATCCTGACTTTGATGATCCGCGACTTCCAATACAGCGAGCTGTAAGCCTAGGTGCAAAGGCTCTCCTTGCCATTACAATCGTTTCCCTCGCTGTGTGGGGCGGTATGAAGGGTATGCCGGGGGTATGGGGAGTTGCTATTGGTGCTGCCTTTGGCGGTGGTTTCGTGCTTTTTACAGCTGGGTCTGTCCTCCTTACCGCGAAATCTACCCCGCCCACAACGATTGCCTTAGTTCTAGGAGGGTGGCTAATCAAGCTAATTGTCCTTATTGGTGTGCTTGCCTTGATCCGCGATCTGGATTTCTACGACACTTGGGCGTTGTTTATAACGGTGGTTTTAGCTCTCGTTGTGACATTAGGCACCGAGGTTTGGGGAGTCGTTACCTCTAGGGTTACCTACGTATCCTAAGTCCCATACGGTTACTCTAGCGACCTCAATTTGGGATGTGCTGTTCTTTGCATGTCGTGGCGGAGGACAGCTCTTTTTTTATGTGCACTACCGGCCAGAAGTGGAAATGGGCACCCCCGAGGAGGAGGTGAAAGAGAACAGTGTGATGAACTCCACGTTCTTGAATTTGGCCGGAAAATAGCGGTTTTGATCCTTTGATCGCTGCTGTGGGAAAGATCAACTCGCAAACTGGGGCCCCCACGTGCAAAAACTCTTGATCTAGCTGATACTATTTCCCTCGGGTTACCGCGGTAGTTGGCACCAGCCTGCTTTCCGTCCTGGTAAATCCCTGCCTTGATCACGCTGATGTGCGACGGAGTCCGTGTTCAAGGCGGAGAGTTTGAGACGTCCATCGCACCACAGAAGCTTTCACAAGCTGTGTGGCCCGAACACGGGAGAGAACGCTGAGCGTTACAACATTGGCTATGAAAGGGCACTTCCATACGCCCGATCTAGGTGAAGAATTCTTCCCGGGGCAAATGAATGCTGACCATCTGTTTTTCGGCGACTTTGCCGGCGGATGGTTCGCGCTTGATCGCCTGATGCTGATTCGTATATTGATGACGCTGATTGTGGTGATCCTATTCTGGGCCGCCTTTAAGAACCCCAAGCTGGTTCCTTCCGGCCTTCAGAATGTGGGCGAAAACGCGGTCGACTTTGTCCGTGTACATATCGCTGAGGACATCTTGGGTAAGAAGGAGGGAAAGCGATTTCTGCCAATTATCGCTAGCATCTTCTTCGCGGTTTTGTTTATGAACGTTGCGACCGTTATCCCGGGGCTAAACGTCTCGCCAAACGGTCGTATTGGTATGCCAATTGTCTTGGCTGCCGTTGCGTATATCGCCATGATTTACGCCGGTGCTAAGCGTTACGGCTTGGGAAAGTTCATTCGCTCCTCTGTAGTGATTCCGAACTTGCCTCCGCTACTGCACTTGCTGGTGGTACCGATTGAATTTTTCTCTACGTTCATTCTGCGACCGGTTACCCTTGCTATTCGTCTCATGGCGAACTTCCTTGCTGGACACATCATCCTGGTTCTTCTCTTCTCTGCTACGAATTTCTTCTTCTGGCAGCTGAATGGGTGGACCGCCCTGTCTGGATTAACCGTTGTCTTGGGCTTGGCTATGAGCCTGTTCGAGATTCTGGTTATTTTCCTGCAGGCGTACATCTTCGCTCTGTTGACGGCGGTGTACATTGAGCTGTCCCTGCACGCAGATTCGCACTAAGGACGAGGTCGACGAGCGCGACCGAGTAAACCACCTAACTTCACAACATTGACATTCAGTCCGATTGTGGGCTGACACATTTACGAAAGGGAACGACTTTCACCATGAACGAGATCATTCTGGCAGCGGACGCCGCTTCTAAGTTTGAAGGCTTCGGTACTATTGGCTACGGCCTAGCAGCTATTGGTCCTGGTATCGGTATCGGCATCGTCGCCGGCAAGACCGTTGAGGCTATGGCTCGCCAGCCGGAGATGGCCGGTCAGCTTCGTACCACCATGTTCCTGGGTATCGCCTTCACTGAGGCCCTGGCACTTATTGGCCTCGTTGCCGGCTTCCTGTTCTAAAAGCTCGAGTTTTCCAAACCGAAACTTTTAAGACGGGAGACCTATGAATAACGTCGTTTATATGCTTGCTGCAGAAGGAGGGGAGAACCCGGGATCGGGTAGCTTCTCCGTGCTTCTGCCCAAGAATTATGACATTTTCTGGTCTTTGCTGTGCTTCATTGTAATTCTCTTGTTGTTCTGGAAGCTTGTGCTTCCGAAGTACACCAAGATGCTGCAGGAGCGTGAAGACCGGATCGAGGGTGGCTTGAAGCGCGCCAAGGCTCAGCAGGCCGAGGCTAAGGCCGCTCTGGAAAAGTACAATGCTCAGCTGGCCGATGCCCGTGCAGAGGCAGCCGAGATCCGCGAGCAGGCGCGCGAGCGCGGCAAGCAGATTGAGGCCGAGGCTAAGACCAACGCGGAAGAAGAGTCCCGCCGCATCGTCGCCAATGGCGAGAAGCAGCTGGAGGCTTCCCGCTCGCAGGTTGTTACTGAGCTGCGTTCCGAAATGGGCCAGAACTCCATCAACCTGGCGGAGAAGATTCTGGGCGGCGAGCTTTCCGACGCCTCTAAGAAGTCCTCCACCATTGATGGCTTCTTGTCCGAGCTCGACTCTGTGGCACCGGCCGGAAAGTAGGCAACTATGAAGGCAGCTAGCCGCGAAGCACTCGCAACCTCGCAAACCCGCTTGGATGAGATCCTGGGAGGCGACAACAATGTCGCCACCGCCGCGCAGGCGGGCCTGGATATCTTTGAGGTTGTCGATGTCTTGGATGCAGACCGCGAATTGCGCGTCGCATTCACCGATATCGCCGCCCCGAGCGAGGCACGCAAGTCCCTGGCCGAGACCCTGTTTGGCTCCAAGATTTCCGGTGGCGCATTGCGCATCATCCAGGAAGCTGCGGCTGCACAGTGGTCCACCCCGAAGGACTTTGTCAAGGGCTTGGTGTCCCTGGGCCGCCGCGCACTGCTGCGCGGTGCTGAGGCGCAGGGGCAGCTGGGCCAGGTAGAAGACGAGCTCTTCCGCCTGTCCCAGATCCTTGACCGTGAGGGCGAGCTCACCCAGCTGCTTTCCGACCGAACTGCTGATTCCGCCCGCAAGCGCGGATTGCTGGCAAACGTGCTCTACGGCAAGGTCACGATGTTTACTGAGGCACTGGTGCTTCAGGCCATCTCCCGCCCAGAGCAGAACCCGATCGATGACGTAGCCGCACTGGCTGATTCTGCAGCTGATCTGCAGGGTCGCACTATTGCGCGCGTTACCGCTGCGGGTGAACTAAACGAAGGCCAGCAAGCAGTACTCGCTGAGAAGCTGGGCAAAATTTATGGTCGTGCGATGTCCATTCACTCTGAGGTTGACACCAGCCTCCTCGGTGGCATGCGCATCCGCGTCGGCGATGAAGTCATTGACGGTTCTACGGCAGGCAAAATTGCCCGCCTGCGTGCCCAGATGGCATAGCCGAAACGACAGAAACGATTTAAGTAAGTGCTGGAAGATACTACCGAGAGCAGGAAGAACATGGCGGAGCTGACGATCTCCTCCGACGAGATCCGTAGTGCGATTGCGAACTACACCTCGAGCTACTCCGCGGAGGCCTCCCGTGAGGAGGTCGGCGTGGTCATTTCGGCAGCTGACGGTATTGCGCAGGTTTCTGGCCTGCCGTCCGTTATGGCGAATGAGCTGCTCGAGTTCCCAGGCGGCGTTATTGGCGTCGCACAGAACCTTGACACCAACTCCATCGGTGTCGTGGTCCTGGGCAACTTCGAGTCCCTCAAGGAGGGCGACGAGGTTAAGAGGACCGGCGAGGTTCTCTCCATCCCAGTGGGCGAGGAATTCCTCGGCCGCGTAATTAACCCATTGGGTCAGCCGATCGACGGCATGGGCCCAATCAACGCTGAAGAGGAGCGTGTCCTCGAGCTGCAGGCACCGTCCGTGCTGCAGCGCCAGCCGGTTGAAGAGCCAATGCAGACCGGCATCAAGGCTATCGACGCAATGACCCCGATCGGCCGCGGCCAGCGCCAGCTGGTCATCGGCGACCGTAAGACCGGTAAGACCGCGGTCTGCATCGATACCATTTTGAACCAGAAGGCTAACTGGGAGTCCGGCGACAAGGATAAGCAGGTACGCTGCATCTACGTCGCTATCGGCCAGAAGGGCTCGACCATCGCCGGCGTACGCCGCACCCTTGAGGAGCACGGCGCACTGGATTACACCACCATCGTGGCCGCACCGGCTTCCGATTCCGCCGGCTTCAAGTGGCTGGCACCGTTCTCCGGTGCAGCACTGGGTCAGCACTGGATGTACCAGGGCAACCACGTCCTGGTTATCTACGATGACCTGACCAAGCAGGCTGAGGCCTACCGTGCCATTTCCTTGCTGCTGCGCCGTCCGCCGGGACGCGAGGCATACCCGGGCGATGTGTTCTACCTGCACTCCCGCCTGCTGGAGCGTGCTGCAAAGCTTTCCGACGACATGGGTGCTGGCTCCATGACCGCCCTGCCGATCATCGAGACCAAGGCAAACGACGTCGGCGCCTTCATTCCGACCAACGTCATTTCCATTACTGACGGCCAGGTCTTCCTGGAGTCCGACCTGTTCAACCAGGGCGTTCGTCCGGCTATTAACGTCGGTGTTTCCGTCTCCCGTGTCGGTGGCGCAGCACAGACCAAGGGCATGAAGAAGGTCGCCGGTAACCTGCGTCTGGACCTGGCTTCCTACCGTGACCTGCAGGCCTTCGCGGCATTCGCATCTGACCTGGATGCTGCCTCCAAGGCTCAGCTGGAGCGCGGTTCCCGTCTGGTCGAGCTGTTGAAGCAGTCCGAGTCCTCCCCGCAGCCGGTGGAGTACCAGATGGTGTCCATCTACCTCGCCGAGGCTGGCATCTTCGACGTCGTTCCCGTTGAAGACGTCCGCCGCTTCGAGGACGAGGTGCACGAGTACCTCAATGCCAATACCCCAGAGGTCTTTGAGCAGATTTCCGGCGGCAAGCCGCTGACCGATGAGTCCAAGGACGCATTGGTTGCGGCAGCTAAGGACTTCCAGCCGACCTTCCGCACCTCCGAGGGCCACAACTTGGGCTCCGAGGCGCCGGTAGAGCCTTTGGATGAAAGCGACGTAAAGAACACCGAGCTCAACGTCTCCCGCAAGACGGCTAAGTAGAGTTCAGAACTCACAACTAACCGTCTAGATTAAAGAAGGGAGGAGAAACGATGGCTAATCTTCGCGAACTACGTGACCGCATCCGGTCCGTCAATTCGACTAAGAAGATCACCAAGGCCCAGGAGCTCATTGCTACCTCGCGCATTACCAAGGCGCAGGCTAGGGTAGAGGCCTCACAGCCGTACGCGGCTGAGATGACCAGCATGATGAACAAGCTGGCTGCCGCCTCTACGTTGGAGCATGACATGCTGCGTGAGCGTGAAGACGGAAACGTCGCCGCCATCCTCGTGGTCACTTCTGACCGCGGTATGTGCGGTGGCTATAACAACAACGTCTTCAAGAAGGCAGCACAGCTGCAAGCTCTCCTGGAAAGCAAGGGCTACGAGGTAGTTCGCTACGTTACCGGTAATAAGGGCATCGGCCACTACAAGTTCCGCGAGGACGAGGTAGTTGGCAGCTGGGGCGGTTTCTCTCAGGATCCAACCTGGGAGACCACCCACGATGTGCGCCGTCACTTGATTGATGGCTTCATTGCTGGTTCCCATGGCACTACCAAGGGCCGCGACGGCCTGCATGCGCAGGGTGAGGGCGCCGGTGTACGTGGCTTTGACCAGGTACACGTTGTCTACACCGAGTTTGAGTCCATGCTGACCCAGACCGCGCGTGCTCAGCAGCTGTTGCCAGTTCAGCCGGTTATTCAGGATGAGGAGTATCACCTCGGAGACTCCGCTCTGACTGACTCCGCATCTGCGGACGACGTTGCCGCAGGATTCGAGTTCGAGCCAGACGCAGAGACGCTGATGGAAGCGCTGCTTCCGCAGTACGTCTCGCGTATCCTGTTTGCTATGTTCTTGGAAGCCTCTGCTTCCGAGTCCGCTGCACGCCGTACAGCTATGAAGTCTGCTACTGACAACGCAACCGAGATGGTCGAGGACCTCTCTCGCGTGGCTAACCAGGCCCGTCAGGCACAGATTACCCAGGAAATTTCAGAGATCGTCGGTGGCGCTGGCGCGCTATCTGACAGCGCAGAAAGTGACTAGATTATGACTACAGCTCTGCAAGAGCAGAATGCACAGTCTTCGGCAGTCGCCGGTCGTGTCGTGCGCGTCATCGGTCCGGTTGTGGACGTGGAATTCCCACGTGAGGCACTGCCGGCCCTGTACAACGCACTGCACGTCGACATTAAGCTCGAAGCTGTTGCAAAGACCGTCACCCTCGAGGTCGCTCAGCACCTCGGTGACAACCTTGTCCGTACCGTGTCCATGGCACCGACCGACGGCCTCGTCCGCGGTGCAGAGGTCATCGACTCCGGAAAGCCAATTTCCGTGCCGGTCGGCGACGTCGTCAAGGGCCACGTCTTCAACGCCCTCGGTGACTGCCTCGACGAGCCGGGTCTCGGCCGCGATGGTGAGCAGTGGGGCATCCACCGCGAGCCGCCAGCGTTCGACCAGCTCGAGGGTAAGACCGAGATTCTGGAGACTGGCATTAAGGTCATTGACTTGCTGACCCCGTACGTTAAGGGCGGCAAGATTGGCCTCTTCGGCGGCGCAGGTGTGGGTAAGACCGTTCTCATTCAGGAGATGATTACCCGTATCGCCCGTGAGTTCTCCGGTACCTCCGTCTTCGCCGGCGTCGGCGAGCGTACTCGTGAGGGCACCGACCTCTTCCTGGAGATGGAAGAGATGGGCGTGCTGCAAGATACCGCACTTGTCTTCGGCCAGATGGATGAGCCGCCAGGAGTCCGTATGCGCGTGGCTCTGTCCGGCCTGACCATGGCGGAGTACTTCCGCGATGTGCAGAACCAGGACGTGCTGCTGTTCATCGACAACATCTTCCGTTTCACCCAGGCCGGCTCCGAGGTTTCGACCCTGCTGGGTCGTATGCCTTCCGCTGTGGGTTACCAGCCAACCCTGGCTGATGAGATGGGTGTCCTGCAGGAGCGCATTACCTCGACCAAGGGCCGTTCCATTACGTCCCTGCAGGCCGTTTACGTTCCTGCCGATGACTACACCGACCCGGCTCCGGCAACGACGTTCGCTCACCTGGACGCCACCACCGAGCTGGACCGTGCTATTGCTTCCAAGGGTATTTACCCAGCAGTGAACCCGCTGACCTCTACCTCTCGTATCCTCGAGCCGGGTATCGTTGGCGAGAAGCACTACGAGGTTGCACAGCGCGTCATCGGTATTCTGCAGAAGAACAAGGAACTCCAGGACATCATCGCCATCCTTGGTATGGACGAGCTGTCCGAGGAGGATAAGGTCACCGTTCAGCGTGCCCGCCGTATCGAGCGCTTCTTGGGCCAGAACTTCTTCGTCGCACAGAAGTTCACCGGCCTGCCGGGCTCTTACGTGCCGCTGTCTGAGACCATCGATGCCTTCGAGCGCATCTGCGATGGCGAGTTTGACCACTACCCAGAGCAGGCTTTCAACGGCTTGGGTGGCTTGGACGACGTCAAGGCTGCATACGAGAAGTTGAACGAGAAGTAGGGAGAGGCACATGGCTGACATCACCGCCGAATTGGTTTCCGTCGAGCGCCTGCTGTGGTCTGGACAGGCCTCCATGGTCACGGCTGAGACCACCGAGGGTGAGATCGGCGTGCTTCCCGGTCACGAGCCAATGATCGGTCAGCTGATCGATAATGGCGTGGTGACCATCCACCCAGTGGACGGCGAGCGCCGCGTCGCCGCCGTGCAGGGTGGTTTCCTCTCCGTTACCCAGGACAAGATTACCGTCCTCGCTGATTGGGCCATCTGGTCCAATGAGGTGGATGAGGAGAAGGCTCAGAAGGATTTCGCTTCTGAGCACGAGCTCACCAAGTCCCGTGGCGAGGCCGCACAGCGTGCAGTTCGCCGCGCCAAGGCTTAATCCCTTGGATTGGTAGGAGAGGGCAGCAATAGCCGCCCTTCCTGCTCTCTTAAGGCGCATCGGTTTATAGCCGGTGCGCCTTCTTCGTTTTTTCTTTGTCTTTTCTTATTGGCGTGTAGGCCCTTCAAGGCGCTACAATCCAAAGAATCAGTTTCTCCACAGAGCGAGGATGGCGTGAAAAGGCCCATGAATTCAACGGTGGTTGCAGTGCTTCTGTGGGCCCTTGCAGTGGCCCTGCTGCTAGTTATTTTTCTGGCTGCGCTTCGCTTTTTCACCGTGCGATCGCGCGGTACTTCAGTCCTCCTGCGCCGAGTTCCGGCTAAGAATTCCCTTTCCTGGCGCCATGGTTCGTTGCGTTATGAAGGCGAATTTGTGGAGTATTTCAAGCTCCGTTCTGTCTCTCCGCGCTGTGATCTGCGCATCAACCGCCTCGACATCGAAGTAGTGAGCACCCGCCCGCTTGATGATGACGAGGCTTCTTTTATGTCCGCTGCCACCGAGGTCATTCGCTTTCGGGCCAAGGGAAAAGAATATGAGCTGGCGTCGGACGCACACGGCATCATGGCCTTCGGGGCGTGGGTGGAGGCCGCTCCATCAAAGCGCCAGCAGCGCTTTGACTTCCGAGAATTGCGCGAGCGCGCTACCCGTCAATCCAAGCGATAACTCCACCCGCTAGGGTAGAGAACATGCGTTTAGTAATCGCCCGATGCTCAGTAGATTACGTGGGCCGCTTGGATGCCCACCTGCCGATGGCAGACCGCCTGCTCATCGTCAAAGCGGACGGTTCCGTGTCCGTGCATGCCGACGACCGCGCTTATAAGCCGCTCAACTGGATGACACCCCCGTGCACCCTGAAGGAGTCAGCGATTGAGGACCTCGACGGGGAAGACACCGGCGAAATTTTGTGGCTGGTGGAAAACCCCAAGGGCGAGCAGTTGCGTATCACCATTGCTGAGATTCATGAAGAAATCTCCTATGACATGGGCGAGGATCCAGGCCTAGTCAAGGATGGCGTCGAAGCTCACTTACAGGAGCTCTTGGCGGACCAGATTGATACCTTGGGCGAGCGCTACACCTTGGTGCGCCGCGAATATCCTACAGCCATCGGTCCTGTGGACATCATGGCGAAGGATGAGAACAATAATAACGTCGCCATCGAGGTAAAGCGCCGCGGTGGCATTGATGGCGTAGAACAGCTGACACGGTATCTAGAGCTGCTTAACCGCGATGAGCTTCTCGCCCCTGTGTCCGGTGTATTTGCGGCCCAGGAAATCAAGCCGCAAGCTCGTACCTTGGCTGAGGACCGCGGCATTCGGTGCGTCGTACTGGATTACCAAGAGCTGCGCGGCCTCGAGTCGAATGAACTGCGACTGTTCTAATGCCACGGCGAAATAGACGCAAACCCATAGAGATCCGATCCCTGCCTAAGGACGGCTCAACCTTTCTGGGCTCGCAAACGGTCGAGGGACCAAGCTGGACGCACGGCGAACCCTACGTCATGCGGCATATTGGTTCTGCTCGCGCTCAGAAGTACTACTTGTGCCCTGGCTGTAACCAAAACATTCCGCCCGGGGTGGCACACATCGTCGCCTGGCCGCGGGACGTGGGCCGCCAGGGCGACGATCGCCGGCATTGGCACCGCCACTGCTGGGAGCGTAGGTAGACTAGCGGGCATGATTGTTGCATTTTCTGTAGCCCCAGCGGTGGTCAATAATGACTCCCAAGAAATGGCCGATGCCGTGTCCGAGGCTGTGCGCGTAGTCCGCGAATCCGGCCTGCCCAACGAGACTAATGCCATGTTCACCTTGCTAGAAGGCGAATGGGACGAGGTCTTTGACACGATTAAAAAGGCTACCGATGCAGTGCGTGCGGTTTCCCCACGCACTTCTTTGGTGGTCAAGGCCGATATTCGCGAAGGCGTAACTAATCAGCTAACGGACAAAGTAGATGCGGTTAACCGCCGCCTTGCAAAGGAGGACTAGATGACTTCACCAAATAATGCTTATGTAGGAGGAGCGCTCGACCTCAGCCAGGTCAAGGCGCGAGCCGAGGCCCGGCAGAAGGCGCAGGAATCGCCGCAGACAAGTGCCGCCGGCGTCCAGCCCTTCTTCACGGTGACCGAGGCCAACTTCGATCAAGATGTGGTTCGCCGGTCTACGGAAGTTCCGGTCGTGGTTCTCATCGGTACTGCTCGCTCTACCCAGTCGGAGCAGTTGAAGACGGACCTTGCGGATTTGGCCGCGCAAGGAAACTTGAGCTTCTTGGTTGCTTACGTGGATGCGGATGCTACTCCGCAGGTTGCGCAGGCCTTTGGTGTTAAGAATCTGCCGACAGTCGTGGCCTTGGGTGCTGGGCAGCCACTAACGAACTTTGAGGGTGCGCAACCCAAAGACGCCCTAAAGCAATGGGTCGATACCCTGGTGCAAAATGTTGGACCACAGCTGAAGGGCCTGCAAGGCAATGAGGCATCGGAACAGCCACAAGAGGAAGAAGAGGATCCGCGTCTCCAGGAAGCAGAAAGTTTCTTGAACGCCGGCGACTTTGATGGCGCTCTCAACGTCTACAACTCCATCTTGGAATCCGAGCCCGATAATGTGCAGATCAAACAGGCGCGCGACACCACCGTATTGCTCCAGCGCCTCGATCCTGCCAACCAGACCGAGGACCCGATTGCGGCCGCGGAAGGGGATAAAGGGGACGTCGATAAGCAAATGCGAGCTGCCGACGCCGAGGTGGTAGCCGGAGCCCCAGAAAAGGCCTTTGATCGCCTCATCGAGACTATGAAGACAACGGCTGGTGATGAGAAGTCACGCCTGCGCGAGCGCTTGCTGGAGCTCTTCGGACTCTTTGAGGGCAATGACCCGCGTGTGATGGAAGCTCGCACCAAGCTGGCAAGTGCCTTGTACTAGCTCGGGTAGTATAAAAGCATGACATCAGTGCTTTTCCTGTGTAATACAAATCGCGGCAAGTCGCAGATGGCTGCGGCACTAGCCGCCAAGCATGCGCCTGACTGGGATATTTACTCGGCTGGGGTGCAAACTACCCCGGAGCATACCCAGCAGGGCATCAATCAAGAAGCCAAAGCTTCCCTCGCGAAGGTGGGCGCAGAAATGACTGGTACCCCTGCTCTAGTGGATCCTCACCTGGCTGCCGCTGTCGACCACGTCATTGTAGTAGGTGATGCGAAATATGAGGGGCCAGCGCAGCGGTGGGACATCGAGGATCCTTCACTGCGTGGTTTGGAGGGCGAAGAGCGCATGGATGCGCTTCGCGATGACATCGAAGCGCGCGTGGTGGAGTTCCTACGCGCGCAGCGATAGGCGTTTTATTTCTCCAGTACGTACCACTGCACCGAGTTAGCCGGTAGGTGAAGCGTGGCGGAGTTCTCCGCCACGTGAATGTGCTGGGGAAGTGGGTTCCCAGCGCCTTCGTAGACGGCGTCATCGGTGTTGAGTACCATCTGCCATTCGCCGTCCTGTGGAACCCAGAGGCCATAGTTGGGGATGGAAGAGCCAGAAAGGTTGCACACGGCGAGTAGCGCGGAGCCGTCCGCACCGTAGCGGACGTAACCCAGCACGTTATTCGTCGAGTCATCGGCCTTGACCCATTGGAAGCCGTCTTGGCTGAAATCCTGGCTCCACAAAGCTGGGGTGTCGCGGTAGATGAGGTTGATATCGCGCACGAGGCGCTTAATGCCCTGGTGCCATTCGCTACCCCAACCGTCGAGGTTGCTCCAGTCCACGGAATGCTCCTCGGACCACTCGGTGGTTTGGCCAAATTCTTGGCCCATGAAGAGCAGATTCTTGCCGGGGTGGGAGAACATGTAGCCATATAGAGCGCGCAGTCCGGCGGCCTTATTCCAGTCGTCGCCAGGCATGCGCTGCCACAGCGAGCCTTTGCCATGGACTACTTCGTCGTGGCTAAACGGCAACACGTAGCGCTCAGAATAGGCATAGACCATGGAGAAGGTGAGCTCGCCATGGTGATAAGAGCGGTGGATGGGTTCGTGCTTGAAGTACTCCAAGGTGTCATTCATCCAGCCCATATTCCATTTCAGGGAAAAGCCTAGACCGTTTTCAGAGGTGGGGGCGGTAACGCCCGGCCAGGAGGTGGATTCTTCAGCAATGGTGAGTACGCCTGGATGCGTGCGGTTGAGGGTGGCGTTGGTTTCCTGCAGGAATTGCACGGCCTCTAGGTTCTCGCGGCCGCCATGTTGGTTGGGCAGCCACTCATCGCGGGAATAGTCTAGGTAGAGCATGGAAGCCACGGCGTCTACTCGCAGGCCGTCGATGTGGAATTCTTCGGCCCAGTATAGGGCGTTGGCCACGAGGAAATTGCGGACCTCATTGCGGCCGAAGTCAAAGACATAGGTGCCCCAATCGGCCTGCTCGCCGCGGCGGGGATCGGGGTGCTCGTAGAGAGCTTGGCCATCAAAGCGACCCAAGGCCCAATCATCCTTGGGGAAGTGGGCTGGCACCCAGTCCACGATGACGCCGATGCCATTCTCGTGCAGGGCATTGACCAGCTCTCGGAATTCATCCGGCGAGCCCCAACGCGCAGACGGCGAGTAGTAGCCAGAGACTTGGTATCCCCAGGATCCGCCGAAGGGGTGCTCGGCCACGGGCAAGAGCTCGACGTGGGTGAAACCGTGCTCCTTGAGATAAGGGATGAGCTCCTCGCGAAGGCGGTTATAATTCGCCCCGACCTTCCACGAGCCGACGTGGACCTCATAGATGCTCATCGGGACATCGAGGTTTCCGGTGCGCTTGTTTATCCAGGCGGAGTCGGACCAGGCGAAGCTGGTGGAATCCACGATGGAGTCCGTCTCCGGCGGGCAGGCGGTGCGCTTGGCTAGGGGATCGGCCTTGTCCTTGCGGCCCTCGTGGCTAAAGATGGCGAACTTATAGTGCTCGCCAGCACCGATACCAGGAACGAAGACCTCCCATACGCCGGTAGATCCTAAAGAACGCATCGGATACTGAGTGGGGTTCCAGCCACAGAAATCGCCCACGACGGCAACTCCCTGGGCATTGGGCGCCCACACGGCAAAGGAGACGCCGGATACGGTACCCATTTCGGTGTCATAAGAACGCAGGTTGGCGCCGAGGACATCCCAGAGGCGCTCGTGGCGGCCTTCGCCAATCAGGTGCAGATCCAGCGAGCCCACCGTGGGAAGGAAGTGATAGCCGTCTGCCACGGTGCGCGTAGGTGCCTCCGGATAGGAGATTTCTAGGCGGTAATCGCAGTTATCGCCAATTTCCGCCTCCCAGATGTCATCGCCCACCGAATCCATGGACACGGATTGCGTGGGAGTGTGCAGCTGCACCTCGGTAGCGCCTGGTTGGCGGGTGCGGACGGTACCGTCGTGCCAGCCGTAGAAACCGTGCGGGTCATGGTGGCGGCAGTCATTGAGGCGAGCGAGATCAGCGGCCGGGATAGTCATACAATCAGAGTACCTAGTTCGAGTGCGGTCCGGTGGGCGAATGTTTACGGGCGATAGTCGCTAACTACGCGCCAGGTGAGCTGTTCCTGGAGGGCGTGGTCGGCAGGGGGAAGGACGAAGACATGGGCGACGTCGCGAAGCGGCTCTAAGCGCACAAAGTTGCGCTCGGACCAGTGGTAAGCAGAGCCGGTAATCGTGTCTTGGACGGTATAGGACTCGCCGGGGTGGCGGCCGATAGCCTGCATATCTACCGTGACGGTGGCTTCCTGCGCATTGCGCGGATCCAGGTTGACCACAATGAGGACTACGTTGCCGGAGGCTGGATCCGCCTTCGAATAGGCAATGATGGCTTCATTGTCGGTGTCATGGAACCGCAGGGTGCGCAGTTGCTGCAAAGCGGGATTATCGCGGCGGATCTGGTTGAGCAGCCGGATATAGGACTCAAGGGAATCTCCCGATGCAACCGCCGCCGCAAAATCGCGCGGGCGCAGTTCGTACTTCTCAGAGTCGAGATATTCCTCGGAGCCTGGGGCTACCGGGGTGTGCTCGTAGAGTTCGAAGCCGGAGTACACGCCCCACAGCGGTGACATGGTCGCGGCTAGGACAGCGCGAATGGCGAACATGGCACGCCCGCCGGTCTGCAGGGACTCGTGCAGGATATCCGGGGTATTAACAAAGAGGTTGGGGCGGCAGATATCTGCTTGGTCGACGTGCATCTGGCCAAATTGGGTGAGCTCGTGCTTGGAGGTTTGCCAGGTGAAATAGGTGTAGGACTGGGAAAAACCTGCCTTCGCTAGACCGAAGAGGCGAGGCGCGCGGGTAAAGGCCTCGGCCAAGAAGATGACGTCCGGATGGGTGGCATGTACGCGGGTAATTAGCCAATCCCAAAAGTTTGCCGGCTTGGTGTGTGGGTTATCCACGCGGAACGTACTTACACCGGCTTCCACCCAAATCATCAAGGTCTCATAGATTTCGTGGTAGATGGCATCAGGGGCGTTATCGAAGTTGAGCGGATAGATATCCTGATACTTCTTCGGCGGGTTCTCGGCGTAGGCGATGGTGCCATCTGGAAGGACGGTGAAAAATTCTGGGTGGCTCTTCGCCCACGGATGGTCGGGCGATGCCTGTAGCGCAAAATCGAGCGCTACCTCCAAGCCGAGTTCCTGGGCGCGGGAGACTAGTTTCTGGAAATCCTCCATCGTGCCCAAATCCGGATGGGTGGTGGAGTGGTCCTGAATGGCCCAGGGGCTTCCCACATCGCCGGGCTCGGCCACGACCGAATTATTCTTTCCCTTGCGGTGTACCTCGCCGATGGGATGGATGGGCGGAAAGTACACCGTGTCGAAGCCCATATCGGCCACCCGCTCCAGTGCCTTGGCAGTGGTGTCAAAAGTGCCGTGGACTGGATTTCCCTCTTCATCCCAGCCTCCGGTGGAGCGAGGAAAGAGCTCGTACCACGAGCTATAGAGTGCGGCGGGACGCTCCACATATACCTCGTGGATTGCGCCCTCCACCAGTAGGTCGCGCAGGGGATGCGAGTGCAGGATGCCTGTTACCTCCTCCGAGAGCGCTACCTGCACGCGCTTATCGACGTCCAAGGACTCATCCTCCAAGTCCCGAGCTGCCGCAAAGAGCGGTTCCACCACATCCGACGGGGTTTGCAGAGCCGCGCGAGAAAACAACTCCGCGCCATGCTGCAGGTCATTGGCCAGCTCCGCGGCAGATTGCCCAGCCGCCATCTTCTTGGTTACCGCGTTCTTCCACGTGGCGATGGGATCGGACCAGGCATCGACGCGGAAGTACCAGGTGCCTTGGGTGCCCGGGGTAAATACGCCGTGCACGCGGTCCTGGTCATCGGGATCAACCTGCATGGTGACCGAGGAGGTAGCCGTGGTCCGTGCCGCCCACGCAGACAAGGTTGCCGAGACCGCGTCGTGGCCCTCGCGCCAGACGAGGGCGGTGACAGGAATTACCTCGCCTACAACTGCTTTGGAAGCTACAGAACCGGCGGAGATAAGCGGGCGGACATCGTCAATACCAAGGCGAGTAGTCATGCCCATAAGACTAATGCAGCTGTGTCAGTTTCACCGGGCAAAGAACAAATCAGTCACAATGGAAGGCGTGAACGACGTAACTCCCACTGATCAAGATTGGCTCGTAGATTTTCGCGGCGTCGAGCTGCGCCGCGGCGGCAAGACCCTCGTCGGGCCCGTGGACTGGCAAGTAGAGCTCGATGAGCGCTGGGTCATTATTGGCCCCAATGGCGCGGGCAAGACCTCGCTGGTGCGCATGGCTGCGGCCGAAGAGTTCCCCTCGAAAGGCACCGCCTTTTTGATGGGGGAGCAAATCGGCAAAACCGACATGCGCGATCTGCGCGCGCTTATTGGCATCTCCTCCGCGGCGGTGCAATCGCGGATTCCGGACACTGAGCGCGTGGACGATCTAGTTGTCTCCGCTGGCTACGCAGTGCTAGGCCGCTGGCGCGAAGAATACCAGGACATGGATTTCTCCCGCGCGGATGACATCTTGGCCCAAGTTGGCGCCACCCACCTCAAAGAGCGCACCTGGGGGACCCTGTCTGAGGGAGAAAAGAAGCGCGTCGTCCTCGCACGCGCACTCATGTCTAACCCGGAGTTGCTCATTCTCGATGAGCCGTCCGCCGGAATGGACCTGGGAGGCCGCGAAGACCTGGTGGGATACCTTGGCAATCTAGCCATGGACCCCGATGCCCCAGCGATTGTCATGATCACCCACCACGTGGAGGAGATCCCCTATGGCTTCACCCACGCCATGCTGTTGGATGAGGGTAAAGTTGTGGCAAAAGGACTGATTAATTCCGTCCTTACCTCCGAAAACCTGACTCGCGCCTTCCACCAGCCCATTCAGGTGGACCGCATTGGACAGCGATACTTCGCCCGCCGAGCTTCTCTATGACCAATCCTTTTCATGACCGTCTCGATGCCATTGACGCCAGCGATACCACCGGCTTTCACGGTGGGCGCCTGGCGGCAACCGTCCTGCTCCTGCGGGACGGCGATGACGGTCTTGAAGTGTGGGTACAAGAGCGCGTCCACACCATGCACAACTACCCGGGGCATTCAGTCTTTCCCGGCGGCGGCGTAGATCCGCGCGACTTTCCACCACGTTCCTGGGACTCGGGCGAGCTATGGGCCGGAAAGTCCGTCATCTCCATGGCCCGTCGGATGGGCGTGACCAAGTACAAAGCCCACGCTCTTGTTTTTGCGGCTGCCCGCGAGCTCTTCGAGGAGGCCGGCACCCTTCTCGCCATCCGCGAGGACGGCATCGTCTCCAATGCGCGGCGCTATCACAAAGAGCGAAAACTCCTAGAAAACCACACCATTTCCTTTACCGAATTCCTCAGCAATAACGGCATGCGTGTCGACGCCGATATGCTCCTTCCCTGGGCGCGCTGGGTAGGAAAGGGAAAAAGCCATTGGTTCGACACCTTCTTCTTCGTTGGGGTGTTGCCCTCCGGCCAAGAACCCGATGGGGATACCGATGAAGCAGACGATGCCGGATGGTTCTCCCCGCAGCTCATCCTGGACGGCTGGCGCGCCGGGCTGGTGCGCCTTGCCATCCCCACGTGGGCACAGATGCAAAGGCTGAGCAAGTATTCCTCCGTCCAAGAGGTCCTAGAGGATGCGTCCTTTTCGGACCTGCGCCCCGTCATTGGGGATCCCCGCGAGGACCCCCGTTATCGCGAATTCTTTTCCACCACCCCCATAGACCGCATATGAGTTTTACCCCCGCAGAAGTTGACTTCCTTGCCGAGCGCCAAGAGGACATAGCACACCTCGACCTCACCTTAACCAAGGCTTCTCGGCTGAAAGACGCCGAAATCCTCAAAGCTAAGTTCGGTGAGTATGGGCGCGCCGTCATGGAGCTGGTAACCGCCCGCAGTTCCGGCAAGCTCCCGCACGATTGGCTTATGGACGCAGACTCCGCCCAGCAAGCAACCCCCATCGAAGTGGCGGCGTATCGGACGAAATTCCTCGCCGAGCAGGGCGTGCGCAGCGTCCACGACGTCACCTGTTCCATCGGCACCGAAGGCTATAATTCTCCGCTCGACTATTTTGGCTCAGACCTGGATGAATCACGGGTAAGAATGGCCAGGCATAACCTTTCTTCCGCCAAGATTTTCCGCGCGGATGCGCTGACGACTACTACCACTGCCGATGTTCTCCTTGCAGACCCAGCCCGCCGCGCCGGTGGCAGGCGAATCACGCGGCCGGAGGATTTGGTGCCACCGCTCCCGGAGGTCGTCGATAAGCATCGCGACAAGGAGCTGGCCATCAAGTGCGCGCCTGGCCTTGATTTTAGCGAGTGGGACGGCCTCGTTACCGTCGCGAGTGTCGATGGCGGGGTAAAAGAAGCCTGCCTTTATACCCCAGGCCTTGGCAGCGGCCGAAGGGCAGTGGTGATTCGCGGAGGCAAGCTAGATGTCCTCGATGACCACGCAGACAACCTACCCGATGCTGGAGACATTGGCAGTTACCTCATCGACCCGGATGGGGCCATCGTTCGAGCGGGATTGGTCCAGCACTACGCGGCAAGGGAAGGGCTGCATCAAATCGATCCGCGCATCGCATACCTGACAGGGGAGAGGATTCCGGAGGGGACTTCGGGATTTCCATTCATAGAAAAAGTACCCCTAAAGAGATTAAAATCCGTACTTAAATCCTATGATGCGGGAAGCCTAGAAATCCTTGTACGCGGGGTAGAAGTGGACCCTGACCAGCTGCGGAAGAAGATGAAGCTGAAGGGCAAGAAACCATTTGCGGTCATCATTACGCGAATTGGCTCACAGGGAATCGCCTTGCTGTGTCAACCCCGAGTATCATCGTCCGAGGATAATTACGCAACATAAATATATCGGAAAGGTGAGTGCCCAATGCCAACTATCGTGGCTCTGGTCAAACACGTGCCGGATACGTGGTCTACCAAGTCTCTGAACGATGACCACACCCTGGATCGCACCTCCGTGGATAACGTCATTGATGAGGTTAATGAGTACTCCGTGGAACAAGCCCTGCGCCTGCGCGACAATAACCCCGATGCGGGCTACAAGGTCGTAGCACTGACGATGGGGCCGGCCCAAGCCGACGAGGCACTGCGTAAGGCTTTGGCCATGGGCGCCGACGATGCCGTGCTCGTCTCCGATGATTCCTTGGCCGGAGCGGACGCGCTATCGACCGCGTGGACCCTCAACGCCGCGCTTAACAAGCTTGACGACGTCCAGCTGATCACCGCCGGCGCCGAGGCTTCCGACGCCTCCACCGGCCTGCTTGCCGGCCTGCTCGCCGAATACCGCCAGCTGCCGGCGCTTACCGGCCTGCACAAGGTAGAGCTAGCTGACGGCACCCTGCAGGGCACCCGCGAGGATGCGCGCGGCACCTGGGAACTTGAGGCGCCGTTGCCGGCGATCGTTACGGTGAACGATAAGAGCGACAAGCCGCGATTCCCCAACTTCAAGGGCCTTATGGCAGCTAAGAAGGCGGAAATCACCACCTTCACCCTGACTGACCTGGGCATCGAGGCCATCGCGCCGACGACCTCCGTGGTGGCCGCTGAGAAGCGCCCGCCGCGCACCGCCGGCGAAGTTATTTCGGAGCCTAACCCACAGGACGCAGCGAAGAAGATCGCTGACTTCCTGTCCGCTAAGAACTTGATTTAGGAGTAGATATGTCGCACGTTTACGTACTAGTTGAGCACGACGCGGACAACCTCCTTCCCGTTACCGGCGAGCTGATTACGGCCGCGCGGGAATTGGGTACGGTGTCCGCAGTGGTCGTCGGCAAGCAGGCCGATAAGTTCGATGCCGACCTTGCCGCCCTCGGTGCCGCACAGGTGGTTCAGGCAACGGCCGAGGATTATGACCAGCGGTTCCTCACCCCGGAGGTCGATGCCCTGCATGCGCTTGGCGCTGCGAACCCAGCGCCCATCGTGCTGGCCGCAACTCCGGCCAATAACGAGATTGCCGGCCGCCTCTCGGCTCGCCTCGCCTCTGGCGCGCTGGTCAATGTCAATGGCATCGCCGCCGATGGCTCCGCCAAGATGAGCATTTTCGGTGGTTCCTATGAGACCACCTCTACCGCCGCTGGCCAGTGCCCGATTTACACCCTCCGCCCTGGCGCGGTTGAGGCTGCACCACAGCAGGTGGAGGCGCAGCCGGCGCCGATGCCGTTGCCGGCCGCCACGGGCAAAGACGTCAAGGTAACTTCCTTTACCCCGGCACAGAAGTCCGCACGTCCAGAAATTACCGAGGCCAAGGCAGTCGTCGCCGGCGGCCGAGGAGTGGGCGACGAGTTCGGCGCCGTTGTCGAGCCGCTTGCCGACGCCCTCGGAGCCGCAGTCGGCGCCACCCGCGACGCCGTCGATGAAGGCTTTTATGACGCCGCCTATCAGATCGGCCAGACCGGTGTTACCGTCTCGCCCGACCTCTACATCGGCTTGGGTATCTCTGGCGCTATCCAGCACACCTCTGGCATGCAGACTTCCGGCACCATTGTGGTGGTCAACCAAGACCAGGATGAGCCGTTCTTCCAGATCGCTGATCTCGGCGTCGTGGGCGACCTGCATGAAATCGCACCAGCCCTGACCGAGGAACTGAAGGCGCGCCAGTAATGCCGCACTACTTCGACTATGCCGCTACCCAGCCGATGCGCCAGAGCGCGATTGACGCATGGGTGGCGGCGGCCGGCTCCCTCAACTCCGGCGCGCAGTATGGATCCGGCCGCAAGGCTCGGTCCGTGCTGGATGATGCCCGCGAAAAGGTCGCTTCCCTCCTCGGCTGCGAGCCCATCGAAGTCATCTTCACCTCTTCTGGCACTGAGGCGGACAATATCGCCATTCAGGGCCTCTACGCGGCTGGGCAAACGAACCGCATCATTTCTACCGATATTGAGCACCCGGCCGTGCGCGATACTGTCTCTAAGCTGGAGAAAACCGGAGCGGCCGTCGATATCCTTCCCGTCGACCGTTCCGGGCACATCGCAGATCTGTCGGCCCTAGACACGCTTGCCGACGTCGCTACCTGCATGTGGGCCAACAACGAAACCGGCGCCATTCAGCCCATCGAAGAGATCGCAGCCCGAGCGAATGCGACAGGCACACCCGTGCACGTGGATGCGGTGCAGGCCGTGGGCAAAGTTCCCATCAATTTTTCTGATCTAGGGATCGCCAGCCTCGCCGCCAGCGCCCACAAGTTCGGCGGCCCCCGCGGCATCGGTCTGCTTTTGGCCAAGCGGAGCCCCGCGCCCCAGCCGATTGCCTACGGTGGCGGCCAAGAACGGGGCATCCGCCCTGGCACCGTGGACGTGGCGGGCGCTTCCGGTCTAGCTGCGGCGTTGGAGGAATCCGTCTCCGAAATCGCCTCCCAGGGTGAGCGAATTGCTGCTCTCCGCAATAAGCTGCGCGACGGAATTCTCGCCACCATCGACGACGTAGTGGTCAACTCTGCCGAGCCGTGCTTGCCTTCCCACCTGCACGTCTCATTTCCCGGTGCTGATGGCGATAGCCTCATCATGCTGCTGGATTCCTTGCAGATCGAGGCCTCTACCGGCAGTGCTTGCAGCGCTGGCGTAAACCGCATGTCTCATGTCCTCGAGGCAATGGGCGTAAGTGAGGCGGAAGGAATCGGTTCCCTGCGTTTTACTCTCGGCAGGCTTACTTCGGAAGAGGATGTTGACTACGTCTTGGCTCATCTTCCGGAGGTTATTTCCCGAGCCCGTTCCGTCTAGCTATCATTCCTTTCTTTCGCCGCAGCTCGCCGGGCGGCGATAGCTTGGCCTACCGTTAGCGCCCAGTTCTTGTTCCTGGGCGCTAGCGGTCCTTGGGGCTCATCGTATTCCCAGCGGCCATCGTCAAAGAGCCATACTATGTCTCCAGTATGTGGATCCATGATGTAGAAGGCGCCACCATCAGTCTTGATGTTGTGATGGTGCTGGCACAGTGAGGCCAAGTTGCTTCCCGCCGTTTTTCCTCCCTGTGCATGGTCAATTCGGTGGTCCTTTTGGCAGTTCTCTGCCGGGCGATTACAACCTGGCCAGCGGCACACGCCATCGCGGCCTTCCACGTAGGCGCCAATGAGCGGGGGAGTAACGTAGCTTTCGCTTTCCATCCTTTTTGCAAGGTCCATATCCCGCGTCTGGGTGGGACGCAGACTGTCAGCGGTCTCAGGGCTTACCCATCCGAATCCCCGGATAAATGCGGGAGCAGCCTCCTGGTCGTGGGCTCGGTACATATGAAGAACCACTTTGGCCCGCGACTCAATTTCGCCCAGAATCAACTTGGCTAGGGCTTCAGCTTTCGTGAGGTTATGCTCTTCGGCTGCCTTACTAACGTGTTCATCGATGGCTAGCATGGTAACTTCATCGAATTCCACTGCTAGCCCGGCCTTCCCACCGAAACTGTGGTAGGTGAAATAGGAGTCGTTCCCTGCATCAGGCTCTCTATCTTCATTGGGGTGTGGGTCCTCTACAGCGATGAGGCCATTTAGTTTTCGCCGCAAATTCGTATTCGAAGGCAGTACCTGGCCGGGCTTGGTAGGGGTCAGGTAACGCGCAAGCTCTTGATCTATCCGCTCGAGAATTTCGGTCGGGATGTCGCCCAGCTTGCTAAGCACGGCGTCGATAGTAATAAGACGAGAGAAATCCAGGAAGTAATAGGTTTCCTGGAGCGCCTTTGTGAGTGGTAGCTCTGCGAGTCGATAAAGGGCCATGGTTATGTCCCGCGTGCGCCGCTCGCTTAAGCCCGTCCGAGCAGAAAGTGTGTGGCAGGAGATATCGAAATCGTCTTCTAGATCTGGCTTGACCTCTCTCCAGAATAGGTATTCTTGTTTCCTGATTTCTGTGGCTTTTACTGCTATCGGATCGTTGGTGTCATTGACTATGTAGTAGGCGTCCAAGATTAAATCCCCCGAATAGTAGAACTAGTGTGCGTAATTTCATGGTGTTTATTTTAAGCCGTGCCCTGCCGCTCCGCAAGGGTTATGGGCAAATATGTGTTCTAAAGGGATGTATTCCAAGAGGGGCGAAATGGAAGTAAAGAAAATTATTTCAAGTGGTGCGTGTTAAAGATGTGACAGGAGTGAAGGTGTTGCTAGACTCACGCGCATGACTTCAAAGAAAGCACTCCGAAAGAGCATCACTGCGGTAGTTACCGTGGCTGCACTAGCTGTAAGTGGTACCGCCATTGCCCAGGCGGTGAGCTTTGGTGCACCTAAGGGCATTGACGTGGCGGCGCACCAGCATCCGGGCGGTACGCCCATCGATTGGTCTAAAGTGCGTTCCGACGGACAGTCCTTTGCATTTGTGAAGGCTACCGAAGGCGGGGATTGGGTAAACCCCCACTACGTACAGGATATTCAGGCGGCTAATGCTGCTGGACTCAAGACCGGTGCATACCACTACGCACGTCCGGCTGGCGACGCCAAGACTCAAGCAGCGAACTTTGCCGCGCAGATCGCCCTTGCCCCGAATCAGACATTGCCTCCTGCACTTGATATCGAGGTGACGGAAGGGAAGTCTGCGGCACAGCTGGAGCAGTGGATTGAAGAATTTACTAGTGAGCTCAAGCGTCTTACCGGCCGCACGCCCATGATTTACACCTACAAGTACTTCTGGATGGGGCAGATGAATAACTCCCAGAAGTTCTCGGATATGCCACTGTGGCTCGCCGCCTATCAGGACCAAGCACCTGAAGCGGTGGGCGGATGGAACGAGCTATCTTTCTGGCAGCGTTCTGGTTCTGGCAAGGTAGCAGGCATTTCTACCGATGTCGACATGAACCTGTTTAATGGTTCCAAGCAGCAGCTGCAGACTTTCAGCGACGGCAATTACGTTGACGTCGGCGGCGCGCTAGAACAGCTGGTTGTGAGCGATGGGCTTGACTTGAGCTCCGATAGTACGCCGCTCATCGGCGCTATTTTGGCCCTGGCGGCGGGGCTGATTGCGATTCCGCAGCTTGCCGACGCCGCCGAAAAGTCCGGCCTCGATCCCGAAGCAGCGGAGGGCTTGGCTGCCTTCGTAAAGACCCTGCAAGACAAGGATGCCCTTCCAGTGGAGGACCTGGGTGATATGGCCAAGGGCAACTTTTCCGTCAGTGACCTAGCTATCCTGCTGGACAATGCCGGTCACGTGAACAATGTTAAGTCAGGCAACGTCTCCGAGTCGGAGGTATCGGAAGCTAAGAATGCCGCCAAGAACGCCGGCGCCGATGTTCCTGATTTTGATGCGGGTCAGGTGGCTACGCTGCTTAATCGCGTACTGCAGTAGCACCGGTGAAAAACGCGCGGGTCCAGGCCTCGTCTTTGTAATGGGCGGGCACGGCCCCGCCAAGGAGTGCCTTTGCCAGCTGAGCGGCTTCGACGGAGCCCTCGGCTGGCATTTCTGTATCTGAGGCTACCAGGATGATGTTCCCGTAGCGCCGGCCCTTGAGCATCGGTGGGTCCGCGATGACGGCGAGGTGGTCAAATACTTTATCCAGTCCCGCCAGCTCGCTCTTTGCCAGCTGTAGATCGGAATAGTCGCCGCAGTTGGCTACGTAGAGGCCACCCGGCGCCAGCGACTGCTGTGCAGCCTGAAAGAACTCCAGGGTGGTGAGGTTGGCTGGTGTCTTGTCGCCAGCAAAGACATCGCGGATGATGATGTCGCGGCTGGACGGAAGGAACCCCTCGGTTTCCGTGCGGGCCTCGCCGGCACGGATTTTGACGGTGGGGGAACGGGGGACGTCGAAAAGCGTACGCACCAACTCGCCTAACTTGGCGTCGAGTTCGACCACTGTGTGGCGGCTGCCCGGAAGCTTGCTGGCAAAATAGCGCGGAAGGGAGCATCCCGCGCCGCCTAGGTGGGTCACGCGGAGCTTATTCGCGGGCCGAGAATTGAGGTGCTCTACCGCTGCCGCAATCCAGCGCATATACTCAAACTCCAGCTCCTCCGGCTCACCGAGCACAATGTGGCTGCTCGGCACGCCATTAACGTTGAGAATATAGGCGCCGTCGCGAAACTCATCCGGCACAACCTCGGCTGTGCCGGTAGAAATATCGTAGGTGCCGGTAATTCCCGGATAAGTGGAAGCTCGCTTTCTGCCCATGTCACACAAGCTTAGGGAATGGATTCGATTTAAACCGCGTTGGGGCTAGGGAGTAGACTTTCGGGCCTGTAGTCAAGGTGAAATGGGGAGCACAATGCGAGTATTGGTTGCCATGTCCGGCGGCGTGGACTCATCGGTTGCCGCCGCGCGTGCAGTAGAAGCCGGCCACGAGGTGATTGGCGTTCACCTCGCCCTGCACAAAGACGCGCAGCAGACCAGGGAAAAGGCACGTGGTTGCTGCTCATTGGAGGATTCGGCCGATGCCCGCCGCATCTGCGATAAGCTGGGCATTCCCTTTTATGTCTGGGACTTTTCGGAAGAATTCAAAGAAGAGGTCATCACGGACTTCGTGGATTCCTACGCCCGCGGCGAGACCCCCAATCCCTGCCTGCGTTGCAATGAGAAGATTAAGTTCCGGGCGTTGCTGCAAAAGGGCATGGCGCTTGGCTTCGATGCGGTTGCGACGGGCCACTACGCCACCATCGACGAAGACGGCTACATGCGCCGGTCCCTAGATGAGAATAAGGATCAGTCCTACGTGCTCGGCGTGATTTCGGCCGAGGAGTTGGAGCACTGCTTTTTCCCCATCGGCGATACCCCCAAGCCGCAGATCCGTGAAGAGGCTGCGGCGCATGGCTTTTCCACCGCGAAGAAGCCGGATTCCTATGACATCTGCTTCATTCCAGACGGCAATACGCAGGCCTTTTTGGGCGCCCGCATTGGGCTGCGCCCCGGCATGATCGTGGACCAAGAGGGTACGGAGCTCAAGGAGCACGATGGCGCGTGGAACTACACCATCGGCCAGCGCAAGGGCCTAGACATTAAGGCGCCGGCTGCCGACGGCCGCCCCCGCTACGTCACCGATATTGATGCTGCTACCGGCACGGTTACCGTCGGTGCCCGCGAGGACTTGGCTGTGACCTCGATTCAGGCAGATCGCCTGAAGTACCTCCACCCAGGCATGGATGGGGATTTCGAGTGCGAGGTTCAGGTGCGCGCACACGGCTCCGTGGTGCCCTGTACCGCCCACGTTGACCGCGAGGCGGACGAAATGCGCCTCGAACTCAAGGAGCCGCTATCTGGTGTCGCCCGCGGCCAAGCAGCAGTGCTGTACTTGCCTTCGCCGGACGAGCTGGGAGACATCGTCATCGGCTCCGGCACCATCTGCGGAACTAATTAAGCACGCAGTTGGCAATGAGCCGGTCTAGGGCACGGACATCGATATTGGGTCCAATATTGATTTTGAACTCGCCGGCCCTAGTCCACAGCTGTAGTTCCGCATTGACGTCCAGGAGCTTTCCTGCGTTTTCCGTGGACCACATGGTGATGGAGGAATAGGGCAGGGAGTACATCTCTACCTTTTTGCCTGTAAGCCCTTGGGCATCGCGGATGATGAGGCGCCTATTGGTAAATATGGCGGCATCACGGACGGTCTTGAAGGCGCAGACAGGATATTCCTGTTCGGCCAAGACGGTGGAAATGTCCTGAGGGATTTCGCACTCGTTGTAGAAGGTCCAGCCGGAGTATTTTTCCACGCCCATAGTAAGGTTCCTTTCCAAGTGATACGTCGCGTATCGAATAGATAATTCTGAAAAATAATACTAGCGCCGAGGTGATTATGGACGCTTTTGGCTTAGGGCCCATGCCGGGTTATTCCATGAGTGAGGCGGCAGACATCGTGATGGGGGAGACGGGTGGTCTTCCGCACCTTCCGCAGTTGCCGGACCGCGGGATTCACGCTGGGGCCATTGGGCGAACAGCGGGCTTGTTGGAAGCAGTCTCTATTGACCGCGGACCACGATCGTGGGTACTCAGGGATCGGCCGCAGCTCATCTCGCATCGGATTGGCGACCAGATGAGCCGGGACCTGGACGAGATTCAGGAGGTGTGGGGCGAGTCAGTTCCGCGTGTCAAGGTCCAAGCGGTAGGCCCGTGGAGTTTGGCGGCCGCTGTGGAGCTAGGAAACGGGCACCGCGCGATTACTGATTCAGGTGCGTTCCGGGACCTGTGTGGTGCTTTATTGGCCGGGATTCAGGAACACACGGCGCAGGTGGCACAGCGTTTTGGGGCAGAAGTGCGGGTCCAGCTGGACGAGCCCCTGCTTGCCGACGTCCTTTCGGGCACCCTTCCAGGCACCACCGACTTCGATACGATTAGGGCTGTTCCCGCGGACCAGGTCAATGCGACACTGGCGGAGTTTGACGCGGACTACCTACGGCTTCGCGAGCCACTATGGGAAGTGGCGGCGAAGACGGTGCTGCTCGATTTCGCTGGTCTAGGCTCGCCAGAGCATCTCGATGGCTTGGGGCAATGGATTGATGGCGGCGGTCGCGTTGGTCTCGGCGTGGCAGGGTGCGATGCTCGCGCGGAGGCTATTGCTATCGCGCAGCACTTTGACCGCATGGGGCTTTCGCGGGAGCGAATTCCAGGGCAGGTTGATATCTTCCCGTGGCCGGTGGACAAGGCCGCGCACAGCTATTCTTTTGCCGCTGAGGTGGCGGGCATCCTCGTCCGCGACGCCGGCGATCTTTAATCGACGCGCCCGCGGCTATCCGTGGTGGTGAAGTATTCGCCCATATAGGGAATGACGTAGCGTAGCTTGCCATGTGCGGTGGGTTCGATGAGGTCGGCGTCGATAAGCCGCTGGCGGGTGGCCGATAAGGAGCGCACCGTCCGGTCCATGTGGCCCGCGATGTCTGCGATGGTGGCGATGCCATCGACTTCGACTGCGGCCATCGCTTCCAGGAACTCCCGCTGCGCCGGCGGCAGGGCTAGCGTCGCAGGCTGGTGCACCTGCGCGCCCATGATTGATATTGCATCTGGGGCAATAGAGGCGATTGTCTGCTGGGAAATGCCGCTTTCGTGGTTCCGGCGACTGCGCTCCCACGCTAGTGAGCCGACCAATTGCACGAGGTAGGGGTAGCCGCGGGTGAGTGCGGCGGCGTCGGTAATCGCTTCGTGGCTAAACTCCAGCCCTGAGCCCGAGGCAGTATGCTCGAGCGCCTGCTCCGCATTGGCCGGTGACAAGGGGCCGAGCACGAATTTCTGGGCCCGGCGCAGGAAGGTTACCCCGGGCAGGTCCAGCAAGTGGTTGACCCCCTGCGGCAGGCCAGCGGCCACCAAGGCGATATCGATTTCATCGCGCACTAAGTCTTGGTAGGCCACGGCGATGGTGGTGAGCTCTTCGACGTCGGCGTCTTGAACCTCGTCGATGGTGAGGAGGATGCCGGTGCCTTTCAGCTCGGAGGAAAGCTCGCGTAGGCGGGTATTCAACGTGGGGGTGAAGCGGTCTTCTTTCTGGTGGTCGAAGCCAATCGATCCTACGCCGCCGATGCCGATGCGGCTGACCTTCTTCTTATCGCTGGGCGAGAGCCGCTCGAGAAGCCTCGGAATCGTGGTGTTGACCAGTTCCTCCACCATGGTGGAGCGCCCAGAGGCGCGTAGCGTTACCCAACCGCGCGCTTCAGCAATATCTTCCAACTCGTTGATGAGGACCGTTTTGCCAATGCCCCTAGCGCCGCTTAGCACCATGGAACGGGAGGCATTGCCTGCCGAACCATCGAGGGCGGTGCGGAAACTATCGAGCACGACGCCGCGGCCGACCCAGAACAGGGGAGGGGCGCCGAATGTCGGGCGGAATGGATTGTCCATGCGGCTAGTGTAACCGGTCTTGTCGGAGATTTGGGAGACTTTCGGCTCAATGTGGAGATTTGGGAGACTTTATCCGATTAGCGGCCACGCGGTCGAGACATCCGAGGCATCGCGGCCCTTGCCTTCCAAGTACTTTTTGAAGGCGACGCGGTCCTCGTACCACTTGACGGCTTGGAACTCCATGAGCTCATTTTCATCCATCTGCGCCAGGTTGGGGTAGTGCTGGCGAACCTGCTTCCAGGCCACGCGGGCGGCCGCGAGGGCGTCGGCAGTAGCTTCGTGAGCATTGCCAAGCTCAACGCCATAATGTTCGCACACGGCGCCAAGGGTGCGCTTTCCCTTGCGCCACTTATCGCTGACGCGGTCAATTACGTACGGGTCATAAACCGGGCCGGTCACCGTAAAATCGCCGGTCAGGCTGCGCAATACGGTGAGATCAAACGCCGCGTTGTAGACGATCAGCGTCAGGCCATCCTCCCATGCGGCCTTGATTGCGTCGACCGTATCTTTTAGAACATCCTCATGTGGTCGCCCCTCTGCGCGGGCCTTTTCCGTGGTGATTCCATGGACATTGGTCGCTTCCTGCGGAATTTCGATTCCGGGATCGGCTAGGTGCTCAATTTTTTGCACATCGCGGCCGTCAATGCGGACTAGGGCAGAGGTAACAATGCGGGCTTGTTTAGGGCTGGCCGAGGTGGTCTCAAGGTCGAAGGCGAGCATGCGGGAGGCGTCGAAATTCATGATTCATACCTTAATAGCTAGCCCCGACACGAGGGATAGCTACACTTGTGCAGCGTGACTAATCCAGTTGATCTGCACCGTGAATGGAACGACCTCGCGCAGGAAGTGCGCCGCCACCGCAATCTGTACTACAACGGTGAGCCTGCTATTCCCGACGCCGACTTTGACGCCCTCTTTCAGCGCCTTCTTGCACTAGAAGAAGAGCACCCAGAGCTTGCCGTGCCTGATTCGCCCACCCAGCAGGTAGGCGCCGCTCCGAGCGGAGGCGAAGATATTGAGCACCTTGAGCGCATGATGAGCTTGGACAATGTTTTTAGCGCTGGCGAGATGCAGGATTGGTTGGATAGAACTCCGGCCCAAACTTATCTCACTGAGTTGAAGATCGATGGTTTGTCTATAGATCTGGTTTATCGCGATGGGCGCTTGACCACCGCTGCGACTCGTGGCGACGGCACGGTGGGCGAGGATATCACTGCCAATGCACGCGTAATCGAGGATATTCCGCACGAGCTGACGGGGACTGATGAATACCCAGTTCCGGAGCTTATCGAGATCCGTGGCGAGGTATACATGCGCCCCGAGGACTTCGAGGAGATCAATGAGGAACGCGCGGCTGATGGCAAGGATAAATTTGCTAATCCGCGCAATGCCGCGGCCGGTGGACTTCGCATGAAGGATCCCGCCGAAGTGAAAAAACGCCGCCTGAAAATGGTGTGCCACGGCTTGGGTGCGCGCGAGGGATTCTCGCCCAGCTCACAGCACGATGCCTATAAGGCGATTGCGGCTTGGGGGCTACCCGTTTCCCCGTATACCAAGCAGGTACACTCGGCCAAAGAGGTTCAGGAAGAGGTGGCGCATTGGGCAGAACACCGCCACGACGCCATCTTTGAAATGGACGGACTCGTGGTCAAGGTGGATGATTTGGCTTCGCAGCGCGCACTTGGTTCGACTTCCCGCGCGCCGCGCTGGGCCATTGCCTATAAGTATCCGCCGGAAGAAGTGACCACGAAACTCAAGAATATTGAGGTGGGGGTGGGCCGTACTGGGCGAGTAACGCCTTTCGCCATCATGGAGCCGGTCTTTGTTTCCGGTTCCACGGTGTCTATGGCAACCCTGCACAACCAATCCGAGGTCAAGCGCAAGGGCGTGCTCATCGGGGATACCGTCATTATCCGCAAGGCGGGCGAAATTATTCCGGAGGTCCTTGGGCCGGTGCGCGAGCAGCGCGATGGTAGCGAGCATGAGTGGACCTTCCCGGAGAACTGTCCTGCGTGCGGCACGAAATTGGCCCCACAGAAGGACGGCGACGCCGATTGGCGTTGCCCCAACACACAGTCCTGTCCGGCGCAGCTCTCGGCACGCTTGGAGTATCTGGCTTCCCGCAAGGCGTTGGATATTGAGGCTTTGGGCGAGAAGGGTGCGATGGATCTGATCGACAATGGCATTCTCGTTGATGAGTCGGAGCTTTTTGAGCTCACCGCGGAAAAGCTATTGGCCTCAGATGTCTATACCGCAAAGAAGGACACCAAAGACAAGCGCTCTAAGAAGGAGGGCAACGTCAAGGTCAATACGGCAGGCCAGAACTTGCTAAACAACCTGGAAGAGGTCAAGGGATGCGACTTCTGGCGCGTCTTGGTCTCGCTGTCCATACGTCACGTGGGCCCGATTGCGGCTCGGGCGCTTGCTTCCCGCTATGGATCCATGGACAGGCTGCGCGCTGCGGAGACGGAGGAGCTTGCAGAGGTCGATGGCGTCGGCATGACCATCGCGCAATCCTTCCACGATTGGTTCGAGGTGGATTGGCATCGCACGATTGTGGATAAATGGGCTGCTGCGGGCGTGGCTATGGAGGTAGCGGCCGAGGATCACAAGGAGCAGACCCTCGAGGGCTTGACCATTGTGGTCACCGGCAGCTTGGAAAACTTCACTAGGGATTCCGCGAAAGAAGCGATTGTCTCTCGTGGCGGCAAGGCCACCGGTTCGGTGTCGAAGAAAACCTCCTATCTAGTAGCAGGTGCAAACGCCGGCTCGAAGGAGGATAAAGCTCGCGAGCTGGACATCCCGATTCTCAACGAGTCGCAATTCCAGCAACTACTAGAAACCGGCGAAGTCTAATTCGCTGTGGCTATTTGAGGAAGCTACCCAAGATGGTGCCGATGTGGCCCAAGTGCTCGACCTCGGAGGCGAGGTAGTCAGGGCCGCCGGTTCGCCCCATGGCGATGACCAACCCGGTATCGCCGAGTGGGGCGGCGGCGAGTGCGGAGTCAAGTAGGGACCAGCTTTCGGGTACCCACTCGTCGCGCTCGGGCTGGAGGACGCGGGCGCTTTCGACCTCAATGTCGTGAGGAACGGTGCCGTCATCTTCTGGCGCTGCGTTGGACGAGGCCAGGCGGCGGATAGGCTCGTTATTATCAATGACGATGCACCAGGTGGAGGTGAGTGCCTTCGGGATCGCCGCGACAACCTCTTCCATAGCCGCAGTGACATTGGTGGCATGAGCTACACGCGCGAGCAGCTCGATCTGGCCGCGGCGGTCTACCCGGCCGCTAAACGGGCGGATGGAGTCAATTTCCACACCGTCGACGGAGGAGGCGGCGGTGATAAGCACATCGGCCATGGCGCCTTGGGGTAGCTCAATGACGATGTCGTCCATAACGGTGCCATCGGGGAAGTTTTCTACGATATCGACCGATTGGATATTGCCGTCGACGAGTCCAAAGGCGTCGGCAAGCTGGCCCAGGCTGCCAGGGGCATCGGGGAGCAGTACACGGATCAAAAAGGACAAGGTCTCGCACGCTTTCGGTAGTTTGTAGTCCCAGACATGATACGTGCGTCACAATGCGGGCTTCAAGCAACGCAAATTTGGGGTGACGCGGCAGCCGTCGCGGTAGGTGCAGTACCATGGGTCGTTAGCAATTCACATAGTACATGCATCGTGTGAATATTTTTCACCCGCATGTCGATTATGCAGATAAAGGATGGAGTTCGCGTGTCTGAGATTTCGCGTGATGAGGTAGCCCACCTCGCCAAGCTTTCCCGCCTGGCCCTCAGTGAGGAAGAGCTAGCCCAGTTTGCAACGCAGATTGATGAAATTGTTGATTCCGTTTCCGCGGTAGGAAACGTGGATACCGAGGGTGTGGAGCCGATGAGTCACCCGCACTCCGTGGACGCCCCGATGCGCGAGGACGTTATTGTGCGCACCCTTACTGCAGAACAGGCTTTGGATCAGGCGCCGGCCGTAGAAGATGAGCGCTTCGTTGTGCCACAGATTTTGGGAGGAGAATAAATGTCTAACCTGACCGTTCCTGCGGAGGGCTTGATCTCCCTGACCGCCGCCGAGTTGGCGGAAAAGATTCACTCCCGCGAAATTACCTCCCGCGAGGTTACTCAGGCCTTCCTGGATCGCATCGCAGAGACCAATGAGGAGCTTAATTCCTTCCTGCACGTGGGGGCGGAAGAGGCCCTCGCGGCTGCCGACGCCGTGGATAAGGCCCTCGATGCCGGCGAAGAGCCTGCTTCTGGTCTGGCAGGCGTGCCTCTGGCGCTGAAGGACTTGCTCGTTACCACCGATGCGCCGACCACCGCAGCGTCCAAGATGCTGGAAGGCTACGTTTCTCCCTACGACGCCACCGTGACCAAGCGTCTGCGCGAGGCCGGAATTCCGATCCTGGGCAAGACCAACCTGGACGAATTTGCCATGGGTTCTTCTAATGAGAACTCTGCCTTTGGTCCGGCTCATAACCCTTATGACACCGAGCGCACCCCGGGCGGCTCGGGTGGCGGTACCGCAGCTGCACTCGCTTCCGGCCAAGCGCCACTCGGCATTGGTACCGATACCGGCGGCTCCATCCGCCAGCCAGCCGCGCTGACCAATACTGTGGGTGTAAAGCCAACCTACGGCACCGTGTCTCGCTATGGCCTTATTGCTGCGGCATCTTCCCTGGATCAGGCCGGCCCCTGTGGCCGCACGGTCCTGGATACCGCGCTCTTGCACGAGGTCATCGCCGGCCACGATGCCTTCGATGCGACCTCCGTGGATAAGCCGGTAGCACCGGTTGTCGCTGCCGCACGCGAAGGCGCCAAGGGTGACCTCTCTGGCGTCAAGGTGGGCCTCATCAAGCAGTTTGAACGCGATGGCTGGCAGGAAGGTGTAATGGAGAATTACCACGCCGCCGTCGAGCAGCTGCGCGAGCAGGGTGCCGAAATCGTTGAGGTTGATTGCCCGCACTTCGACGACGCCCTGGCGGCGTACTACCTGATTATGCCGTGTGAGGTCTCGTCCAACCTGGCACGTTTCGATGGCATGCGCTACGGCCTGCGTGCCGGCGATGACGGCTCCCACTCCGCGGAGCAGGTCATGTCCCAGTCCCGTGCGGAGGGCTTTGGCCCCGAGGTCAAGCGCCGCATCATGCTGGGTACCTATGCGCTGTCCGTTGGCTACTACGACGCTTACTATTTGCAGGCGCAGCGCGTGCGTACCCTCATTGCGCAGGACTTTGCCCGTGCCTTCGAGCAGGTTGACGTGCTCGTTTCCCCGACCACCCCGACTACCGCATTCAAGCTGGGGGAGAAGGCCGAGGATCCGATGGCAATGTATAACTTTGACCTGTGCACCCTGCCGCTGAACCTGGCCGGCCTGTGTGGCATGTCTGTGCCCTCCGGTTTGGCCAGCGATACCAACCTGCCCACCGGTTTGCAGATCATGGCTCCGGCTTTCGAGGATGACCGCCTCTACAAGGTGGGCGCTGCCTACGAGGCCGGCCGCGATAAGTAAAACGCCGCCTGTGGAGTCCCTGACGATTCCATAAGGATTTCTTTACCCCCGTTGAATTTATATTCGGCGGGGGTAAATTCTTGGGCATGCATTTCAAAAAGACCGCACTATTTTCGTTGTCCGCCGCTGCACTGATGGGCGCTGGTGCCGCCAACGCCGCGCAGGTCCCCGACATCGATCCGGGGTTTAGCATGACCGCGCCGACTCAGTCTGATCTGATTTCTCCGCTCCCGGAGGGCGTAGAGAAGCTGGAGCCTCACATTGAAGGACAGACCATCACCGGCGAGCTCCACTCCGTTAAGGAAGATGGCAAGCTGAGCGTCACCTTTGCCAAGGACCGCACCTTGGTAGTCAATGATGGCTGCAATATCTACACCACTACCTACGAGGTGGCTAAGGACGGCACTATCAGCGTGGGCGAGTTCAACTCCACCCGCGCGGCCTGCGACGAGCATACGCAGCAGCTTTCCGACGCCCTCCGGGGCCTCCTCGAATCCAACCCCTCCTTCTGTAACCTCCCCGGCGGCACCGTCGCCTTGGGTAGCGAGAATGCTGCGGTTGAGTTCACGGTAGCCAAGTAGAAACTAGCGGCACACAGGATAAAAGAATGCGCACCATGTCTAGGGACGTGGTGCGCATTTGTGTGGGTGGGGACTATTTGGCGTCGGAAAGCGCATATGCCGCGCCCGCCGAGGCTGCAGTGACGCTCAGTACCGCCGGCCACGCACCGATCTTCTTAGCCAGCGGGTGGGAGGCGCCGAATGCGCCCACGTAGAGTGCGCACAGGCCGGCGGTGGTAGCCGGGGTGGTTTTCTTGGCCCAAGAGCGACCCGCCCATACACCGGCGGCGGCGAGGATTACGCCGCCCAGCGGGCGAATGCCGGTCTCGCGGGCAGTCACCCAGCCACCGATGAGGCCGAGCGTGACAGTGGTGGCGGTAGAAACGTCTTGGGGCTTTTTAATATCGATCATGGACATGCAGCCAGTCTAGGTCGACATTTCTCGGACCGCTAGACTCTAAGGCCATGACTGTGGAGACGCATCTGCCGCCCGAGCGCCAAGCATGGCGCGCCATGTTTGCATTGTCCCTCGGATTCTTTGTATCCCTGCTGGACCAATCCATGGTGGCGGTGGCGCTGCCTGACCTGCAACGCGAGCTGAACGCGGGGGTAAACCACACCATGTGGGTATCCGCGGCCTATTTGTTGGCTGTGGTGGTGCCGCTGCTCTTTGCCGGCCGCTTGGGTGATGTTTTGGGCCAGCGCCGGATGTTCTGTTTGGGTGTGGGAATTTTCGGACTCGGTGCGGTGGCGTGTGCCGTGGCGCCCACTGTGGAAGTGCTTATCGCGGCGCGTGCGGTGCAGGGCGTGGGTGCGTCCCTCCAGATGCCACAGACCATGTCCGTTATCAATCGGATCTTTGCGCGTGAGCGCCGTGGGCGCGCACTGGGTGTGTGGGGCGTCATTGGCTCGGTAGCTGCACTTGCCGGTCCACTCGCCGGTGGCTTTCTAGTCGGGAACTTTGGGTGGCAGGCCGCCTTTTGGGTGCACGTTCCCTTCGTGGTGCTAGCCATTGTCTTCGCGCTGCTGTGGGTGCCTGAGCTACCCACGACCGCGCAGTCTATCGATGCGCCCTCGGCCATCGTTTCGCTCATCGCCTTGGCGGCAATCGTCTTTGGTATTCAGCAGGGCCCGGTGCTTGGATGGGGATGGGCCATTTGGCTGATCTTGCTCGCCGGAGTTGCCGCTAGCGTCTGGTTTATTCGATTGCAGGCAACTGCCCAGGCCCGCGGGTCGAGTCCGCTGGTGCCGCTGGCGCTATTTAGTGACCGCAATTACCTGGCGGGCTCGGTAGGCATCATCGCAATGGGGTTTATGGCGGCCGCGGTGATGCTGCCCATCATGTTGTGGCTGCAGACCATGCAGGGGGTGCCTGCGGGCGAAGCCGGCATCATCGTGGCTCCTATGGCGCTGGTGTCTCTCCTGATATCTCCGCTCGCTGGCATCATGGCGGATTATGTTAACCCGCGGATCCTGGGGGTGCTGGGATTTTCCATCCTGATACTTTCGCTCCTTGCGGCATGGTGGGTCATGCAGGTCGACGCCCTTCCGTGGGGCCTCGGTCTACCCATTGCCGGGCTCGGCGTGGGACAGTCCTTCATTTGGGGTTCCAACGCAGCTACCACCTTGCGCGATATCTCGCCGGAGCTCATGGGCGCTGCCTCCGGTGTGTACAACACCTCCCGCCAGGTGGGTTCCGTGGTGGGAGTTGCCCTGGTATCCGCAGTTATGCAAACGGGTAGCCCAGAGACGGCAATTATTAATTCGCTGCTCGTCATCGTGGCTGCGCTGGTGGTTGGCCTGGTTTCTGCCCTAGGTTTTAGGGACACTCTGCGGGCCTAAAAATCGCGCGCTAGATTGGTAAGTATGCGTCTAGGTGTTTTAACGTCCGGCGGCGATTGCCCCGGCCTCAATGCTGTAATCCGTGCGGTAGTGCGTACCGCGTCCAATGAATTTGGAGATACCGTTGTAGGTTATGAAGACGGCTGGGTGGGCCTGATGGAAGACCGCCGCCGCGATCTTTATGACGATGCGGAAATCGACCGTATTCTGTTGCGCGGCGGCACCATCCTGGGCACCGGCCGCCTGCATCCGGATAAGTTCAAGGCCGGCCTTGACCAGATTAAGTCCAACATGGCGGATGCCGGGGTAGACGCCCTTGTCGCCATCGGTGGTGAAGGTACCCTTAAGGGCGCAAAGTGGCTTTCTGATAACGGCGTGCCGGTAGTGGGTGTGCCGAAGACAATCGATAATGACGTCAATGCTACCGACTACACCTTTGGTTTCGATACTGCGGTTTCTGTGGCCACCGATGCTATCGACCGTCTGCACACCACCGCGGAGTCCCATAATCGCATCCTGATCGTGGAGGTTATGGGCCGCCACGTGGGATGGATTGCCCTGCATGCGGGCATGGCTGGCGGTGCGCACTACACCGTGGTACCGGAAGAGCCTTTCGATATCGCGGAGATTACGAAGGCGATGGAACGCCGCTTCCAGATGGGCGAGAAGTACGGCATTATCTGCGTGGCAGAAGGCGCCCTCCCAAAGGAAGGGACGATGGACTTCGAGGCCGGCGGCGTCGATCAGTTCGGGCACCAGACCTTTAACGGCATCGGCCAGGTAATCGGGGATGAAATCAAGGCACGCACCGGGTATGACGTGCGTACGACCGTGCTGGGGCATATCCAGCGCGGCGGCACGCCGACGGCCTATGACCGCGTCCTTGCTACTCGCTACGGCGTGCACGCAGCGCGCACCATCCACGAGGGCAAGTCCGGCATGTGCGTTGCCCTTCATGGTGAGGATATTGACCTCGTCCCGTTGGAAGATGCCGTGGGTACACTGAAGACGGTGCCGGAATCGCGTTACCGCAACGCCCAAGCGCTCTTTGGCTAGAGGTATTTCGCGTTCCGAATATTAAGATAGCGCTCCCACAGGGTGGGAGCGTATTCTTTTGCCCATGAGTATCGATAGCATGACAGATAATCGGGTGGAGGCGCCCGCTGCGCCCTCCTCAGTGCAAGACCGCCAAGCGCTCATTGCAGCGCTAGGCTTTCCCGTGCTGGTGATTATCGGCGGCGTGGTGGGATACCTCGCGCCAGAGACCGCAGCTTCCTTCGCCCCGCAGGTCACCCCGCTGCTGGGCATTGTCATGTTCGGTATGGGCCTAACCCTCAAGCCAGTGGATTTTGCCTTGGTGGCACGCCGTCCGCTGCCCGTTCTCATTGGTGTGGTAGCGCAGTTCGTCATCATGCCGCTGGTGGCGCTGCTGGTAGTCGCGGTGATGGATCTTCCCGATGCTGTAGCGGCCGGCGTCATTCTTGTAGGCTGCGCGCCCGGCGGCACGAGTTCCAATCTGGTGTCTTACCTTGCGCGCGGTGATGTGGCTTTGTCGGTGACCATGACGTCCATTTCCACCCTGTTGGCGCCGGTCCTCACGCCGTTGCTGACACTGTGGCTGGCAGGGGAGTACATGCCGGTCTCCGCCTCTGCCATGGCGTGGTCCATTGTGAAGGTCGTGCTCATTCCGGTAGTCGCCGGCATTCTCATCGGCATGCTGGTTCCGCGCGTGGTGGCAAAGATTAACGCGGCATTGCCGTGGATCTCGGTTGCGGCCATTTCAGCCATTGTGTGCATCGTGGTCGGCGGCGCGCACGACACCATCGCTACCGCAGGCGTACTCGTCTTTGCCGCAGTGGTAATCCATAACGCCTGCGGCTACGGCTTGGGCTACCTGGCCGGAATGCTGACCAAGCAGCCGGTTACCGCGCGGCGCACCATGGCCGTCGAGGTGGGCATGCAAAATTCTGGCTTGGCCACCTCCCTGGCATCGACCTATATGAACCCATTGGCCGCCCTGCCAGGAGCCGTCTTTTCGGTGTGGCACAACCTTTCTGGTGCGGTGCTGGCAGCCATCTGCCGCTATTCGGATTCCCGAAAGTAGGGGGATTCCGCTAGAAATTAATCGTGACCGCAGGATAGGACTCGTCTACAAACCAGGGCTCTTTCTGTACGGTGAGAGGTGGCTGGCCTTGCTCGAAAGAGAGGGTGTCGCCGTCTTTGACGGTGGCGCCTTGGAGCACGTGGTCTGCGATATTGGCCAGCTTGTAATAGAGATCGGTGGGATCCATGGATTTGGTGGCCGCCTGGATTTCGGGGTGTCCGGCTTGGACCAGCCCAACGGTATAACCCAAGATCTTGTTTTCTTTTTGGGTAAGCCACACCGGAGCGATGTGCATTGGAGCAAGGTTATCCCGAACGGCCTCGAGGAAAGTATTCGGCGCAATGGATACGTTTCCGCGGGGGTTGTGGACTATCAGGCAGTCGGGGTGCTCGGCTACCACCGCGGTGGCCTTGGAGAGCAGTTCAAGGTGTTCGCGGCGGGCCTCGCGGAATTGCTTCGCGCGATCATCTTCGGTCTCTTGGGGAAGCACGGATACGAGGATTTGTGCGGTGGCGGAATCGAGGCCGCGGGAATCCGCGCTCAAAATGGGGTGGAGGCCATAACTATCGCGGGTGGGAGGGGTATCGACGGCTTGGTAGTGCAATAAGAAGGAATCATCAAGCTCGACCATGATGCTTCCCGGATTCTTGCCCGGCATGATATCTCCCAGGCGATCGCCAAAAGTGGTGGTCAGGCGCTCGCTTACCTCCTCAGGGGTAGGAGCAGTGCGGAAGACTGCGATGTTGATCAATGGGGCATCGATAAGCGCGGCATCAACGCTATGTGGTGTAGTCATAATATTCAGCTTAGGGGCGTGAGCGCGCGGGCGCATGGACGTATTAAGATGGCACGCATGACTGCTGCGATGTATGACCTGATGGACTTCGATGAGGTCCTAGAAAAGTTCGAACCGGTAATGGGCATGGAAGTCCACGTAGAGCTGGATACGGAAACCAAGATGTTTTCTACCTCTCCTACGAACTTCAACGCAGCGCCTAATTCCAACGTTGACCCGGTCTCCCTGGGCCTGCCCGGTGCGCTGCCGGTAGTTAACTCCAAGGGCGTGGAGGGCGCCATCAAGATTGGCCTGGCGCTTAATTGCTCCATTGCGGAGTCCTCTCGCTTTGCCCGCAAGAATTACTTTTACCCGGATCAGCCGAAGAACTACCAGATTTCCCAGTACGACGAGCCGATTGCCTACGACGGCTACCTGGACGTTGTACTGGAAGACGGCACCGAGTGGCGCGTGGAAATCGAGCGTGCCCACATGGAGGAAGACACCGGCAAGCTGACCCACCTCGGTGGCGCGGACGGCCGTATTCACGGCGCCACGGCGTCCCTGGTGGATTGCAACCGTGCGGGCATTCCTCTCATTGAGATCGTTACCAAGCCGATCATTGGCGCCGGTGAGCGCGCGCCGGAGGTGGCTAAGGCCTACGTTTCCGCGCTGCGTGAGCTCGTTGCAGCCTTGGGCGTTTCCGACGCCCGCATGGATCAAGGCTCCATGCGTGTGGACTCCAACCTATCCCTGCGCCCGGTGGGCCAGGAAGAGTTTGGTACCCGCACCGAGACCAAGAACATTAACTCCCTGCGTTCCGTGGAGCAGGCGGTTCGCTTCGAAATGCAGCGCCAGGCGCAGGTGCTCGAAGATGGCGGCACCATTGATCAGGAAACCCGCCACTATCAAGAGACCGACGGCACCACCTCCAAGGGTCGTCCAAAGGAGACGGCGGAGGACTACCGTTACTTCAACGATCCGGACCTGCCGCCGGTCATCGCACCGCGCGAGTGGGTAGAAGAGCTGCGCCAGACCCTTCCGGAGCTGCCATGGGTTCGCCGTGCGCGCATCCAGGAAGAGTGGGGCATCAAGGATGAGGAGATGCGCGACTTGGTCAACGCCGGCGCCCTCGACCTCATCGTGGATACCGTTGAGGCCGGCGCGAAGCCGGACGAGGCGCGCTCCTGGTGGGTTTCCTACCTGGCCGGCAAGGCCAACGAGCAGGAGACCGATCTTGCTGGTCTGTCCATTACCCCGCAGCACGTGGCGCGCGTTATCGCGCTCGTCAATGAGGGCAAGCTGACCACCAAGCTCGCACGCAAGGCCGTTGATGGTGTGTTGGCGGGCGAGGGTGACGTCGACGAGGTCGTCGAAAAGCGCGGCTTGGAGGTCGTGCGCGATGACGGCGCCATCGAGAAGGCCGTAGATGACGCGCTGGCCGCCAACCCGGACATCGTGGAAAAGTACCGTGCCGGCAATAAGAAGGTCACCGGTGCCATCGTGGGTGCGGTCATGAAGGCCACCCAGGGCAAGGCCGATCCGGGCCAGGTCAATAAGCTCATCGCAGAGAAGCTGAACTAAGACCCCCACATAGCCAGCCGCGTTCATCCCTCTTCAACCGAAGGGACGTGGCTGGCTTTTTGGTTTTCCTTCCCTGCCGGAACTGGTGATTATTTTCGTTAGGCGAGGTCAGTGGGGTTAAGCGTAGGGTCGTGGGCATGACAATTAAGAGCAAAGTATTGCAAAAGGAAAGCCCTGAAGCACCATTCAAGGTCGTAGAAATTGAGCGCCGCGATCCGCGCGAAGACGACGTGGTCATTGATATCAAGGCTGCGGGCATCTGCCACTCCGATATTCACACCATCCGCAACGAATGGGGTCAAGCCCACTTCCCGCTGACGGTGGGCCACGAGATTGCCGGCGTCGTGGAAGCCGTGGGCGATAAGGTCACGAAGTTTAAAGTCGGCGACCGCGTTGGCGTGGGCTGCCTGGTGAACTCCTGTGGTGAGTGCGAACAGTGTCGCAACGGACAGGAGCAGAACTGCCTGAATGGCAATGTGGGCACCTATAACTCCGAAGACGTAGACGGCACCATTACCCAAGGCGGCTACGCCCAGAAGGTAGTGGTCAACGAAAACTTTGTGTGCACCATTCCGGAGGGTATCGACTTTGATGTCGCAGCCCCGCTGCTGTGCGCCGGAATCACCACCTATTCGCCGCTGGCTCGCTGGCAGGTCAAGGAAGGCGACAAGGTTGCCGTAGTGGGCCTAGGCGGCTTGGGTCACATGGGTGTGCAGATCGCTGCGGCAAAGGGCGCGGAAGTAACCGTGATTTCCCGCTCCCTGCGCAAGGAAAAGGAAGCCTATGAGCTGGGTGCGAAGCATATTCTGGCCACCGGTGAAGAGGAAGACTTCTTTGCCAACCACCGCGGCGAATTCGACGTCATCTTGTCCACCATTTCTGCCCAGTACTCCCTCAATGACTACCTGCAGTTGCTCAAGCCGCGCGGCATCATGTCCGTTGTGGGACTTCCGCCGGAGGAGCTGGGGATTCATATGAGTAGCCTCGTTGGCGGCGGCAAGGTGCTTACGGGTAATAACATCGGCGGCATTGCAGAGACCCAGGAGATGCTGGACTTCTGTGCCGAGCACGGTATCGGCGCCGTCATTGAAAAGATCGGCGTTAACGATGTTGACGACGCTTATGAGCGCGTGGTGGCAGGCGATGTAAAGTTCCGCTTCGTGATTGACACCGCGACCTTCGATGACTAAAGCGTTAGGTTGATTTCGCCTAATCACCAAATGTGATTTATCACAACATCGGTATGTGTCAGTAGGTGTTTAACGGGTCACTTACGTACCATTCCTTAAGGAACGCATACCGGTGTTGTGGGACCCACGTGCTGGGGAGTGGGGGACAAGGGGCCGCGCGCACCAGTATGCGAGAGATATTCGCTACAAAAAGTTAGGCAACCGTGTCTTCTAAAAACATTATCGCCATTGCCATGTCCTTCGTGGGCTTGTTGGTGGGCGCCGGCTTTGCCACGGGCCAAGAGGTGGTGCAGTACTTCACTGCCTTTGGTTCCTGGGGTATTCCCGGCATCATTATTGCCGCACTCATCATGACCCTTGCCGGTACCGTGTTCTTGCAGCTGGGCAGTTACTTCCACGCTTCTGAGCACAACACCGTTTTTCGCAATGTCACCCACCCGATCGTCTCCAAGTTGCTGGACATCGCGGTCATCATCACCCTCTTTGCTATTGGCTTTGTGATGTTGGCTGGCGCGGGTTCCAATATGGAGCAGCAATTTGGCTGGAAGACTTGGATCGGCTCCACGCTCATGCTGGTCTTGGTTTTGATTGTCGGCATGCTCGACGTGGACAAGGTATCCAAGGTTATTGGTGCCGTAACGCCGACCATCATCATTGCGGTCATCGGCGTGGCCATCTACACCGGCCTCAATATGCCGGATGACATCGGCGCAGCTATGGATGCCTCCAGCCAGATCGACACCCCGATTGGTAACTGGCTCATTTCCGCACTCAACTACAACGGCCTTGCCCTGATGCTCGCCGTGTCCATGTCCCTGGTCATCGGCGGCGACAATATCAGCCCGCGCGAGGCCGGTTGGGGCGGCGTTGTAGGCGGCGTCATCTACTCCATCATGATGGGCCTTGCCGGATTCTCCTTGCTGATGAACTCGGATAAGGCACAAGGTTCCGATATTCCGATGCTGTCCTTGGTAGATGACGTTAACCCGACGCTGGGTGCCATCATGGCGGTCATCATTTACATGATGATCTTTAATACCGCTATCGGCATGTTCTACGCGCTGGGCAAGCGCCTATCTGCCGGCCATGAGAAGCGCTTCCCGGTTATCTTTATCGTTGGCTGCTTGGCCGGTTTTGCCGTGTCCTTCGCCGGCTTTAAGACCCTGATGAACTACATCTACCCAGTCATCGGCTACATGGGCATTCTGATGGTGGCCATCTTGGTCTTTGCTTGGTTCCGCAGCCAGTCTCAGATCCAGGATGAGGCCGTGCGCCGTGAGCGCGTACGTGCCCTCATGCACCTGAAGCTGCACCCAGACAAGGACTACGACGCCGAGCGCTACGACGATGAAATTGGCCAGCACATCGAGGACTCCAATATGGACAATGAGGCCCTCTATGATGAGCTGGTGGAGGAAGTCACCGAAGAGCTCGATGGCGACGACGACGTGGACTTTGACAAGGAAAAGTACGAAGAAAATCGCCACGATCACTCTTACTACACCGAGCGTGATGCGGTAGAAACTGACCGCACCCCGGAAGAAATTGAAAAGTGGGTCGAAGAAACCGGCGCATCCGGCGACCCTGAGGAAGATGAGGAGCTGCCAAAGGCTGACAATTCCAAGAATTAAGCGGACAATGGGGTGCCATGAGTATCTATGCACCCGCATCTGACCGTTATGATTCGATGGAGTACCGCCGAGTAGGCAACTCTGGGCTGAAGCTGCCGGCCATTTCCCTTGGCCTATGGCAGAACTTCGGTGACGACCGTCCCCTGGCCACGCAGCGCGACATCCTGCGCGCGGCGTATGACCGGGGGATTACTCATTTCGATTTGGCCAATAACTATGGCCCTGAACCAGGCGCCGCAGAGGACAACTTCGGACGCATCTTCGCCCGTGATTTTCGTCCCTTCCGCGATGAAATGATCATCTCCTCCAAGGCCGGCTGGGTAATGAATGATTCGCCCTACGGTTTCGGCGGCTCCCGCAAGTACCTGGTGAGCTCCTTGGACGCTTCTCTGAAGCGCATGGGCTTGGATTACGTGGACATCTTCTACCACCACCGTCCGGACCCGGATACCCCGCTGGAGGAGACCCTGTATGCACTGCGCGATATCGTAGCCTCCGGCAAGGCCCTGTATGTGGGCATTTCTTCCTATGGCCCGGAGCTCACCGATGAGGCCGTGGAGTTTATGGAAGATGAGGGCTGCCCGTTGCTGATTCATCAGCCCAGCTATTCCATTCTGAATCGCTGGATTGAGCGCCCGGGCGAAGACGGCGAGTCGCTGCTTGATGTCACAGCGCGCAGCGGCCTAGGCGTCATCGGCTTCGGCCCGTTGGCGCAGGGCATGCTGACGGACCGCTATATCGACGGCATCCCCGCAGATTCGCGTGCGGCGAAGAATAAGACCTTGGAAAAAGACTGGCTCAATGAGGAAAACCTGTCCATGATCCGCTCGCTCAACGATATTGCAGGCCAGCGCGGTCAGTCGCTGGCCCAGATGGCTATCTCGTGGGTGCTGCGTGATCAGGGCGATCGCACGCTTACCTCGGCGCTGTTGGGCGCTTCTTCCGTGGAGCAGCTCGAGCACAACCTGGGCGCGCTGGACAAGCTCGACTTCAGCGCGGAGGAGCTGGCTGCGATTGACGACGCCGCCCATGACGCCGGCATCAACCGTTGGGCCGGCGCCACTGCGTCGCGCGTGCGAGGAAACTAGGCGGGCTGAACCCTGGCCCTAGAGCAGGAGCAACTTGAGCGTTAGGCCAATCATGATGACGCCGATGCCGAAGTTGATCCAGCGCCACACTGTGGGCCGGGACAGCACGTGGGAGAAGCGCGCGGCGCCAAAGCCGATGAAGGGGAACCAGGTGAAGCTGGCGCAGATTGCGCCCACGGCGAAAAGCCAGCGCCCCGATTCGCCATATTGATTAGCAATGCTGCCGAGCATGACCACTACGTCCACGTAGGCGCCTGGGTTAAGCCACGTTAAGGCCAGGGCGGTCAGCAGCGGCTTAGCCCAGGAGGGGGAGCGCTTAATCTCGACGCGAGTTGCGGTCTTGGTCGTGCTGCGTGCCTGAGAGCCATCGAAGGAAGCGACTTCCTGCGGTACCTTCGGCTGCGTGGATTCCACCTCGATGGCCTCGCCTTTGGTCTTGAGCGCATCGCGGAAGCAGGTAAAGGTGAAATACGCCAGGTAGGCGGCGCCAACATATTTCAGAACCTGCAGGGCGTTGGGGAATTTTTCTACCAAGTAGCCCACGCCGGCCGTGCCGGAGGTGATCAGGATGACGTCGGAAAGCGCGCAGACGACAATGATGAGGCCGATGTGGTCGCGGCGGATGCCGTATTTGAGCAGCATGGCATTTTGTGGGCCGACGGCCACGATGAGCGATAATCCCAGGAAGAAACCAGCAAGCACGATGGACATGCCTTCCAGTGTGAATTCCCGGCCTGAATTATTCCAGTTAATGAATCTACAGTTGGTTTAGAATAGCTTCATGAACCCGGTGCACCTAGAAACATTGCTCGCCATCGTGGATGAAGGCAGCTTCGATGTCGCCGCAGCCGTGCTCGGCATCTCGCCGTCTGCGGTAAGTCAACGAATCAAGGCCCTAGAATCGAGCACCGGTCGAGTGCTCCTTCGCCGTGCCACTCCGGTAACCGCGACAGAAGCGGGGGAGATCCTGGTGCAATCCGCACGCCGTATGGCGTTGGTGCAGGCCGAAACGGACGCGCGCCTGGGCCACCGCCTAGCCCGGGTTCCGCTCTCTGTCGCAGTGAACTCGGATTCCCTAGCGACATGGTTTCGTAGGGTCCTTAGCGATACCGCGCGGCGCGGTGATGTCGCCTTGCGCATCCGGATTGAGGATGAGGCCCGCACCTTAGCCATGCTGCGACGGGGCGATGTGCTTGGCGCGGTAACGAGGGAAGCCACGCCGGTCTCGGGCTGCGAGTCTAGCTTCTTAGGTACGATGCGCTACTTCCCAGTCGCGGCACCACATATTGCAGAAAGCTTCCATAATGGCCACCTGACCTGGGAAACTATGCCCCTTGTTGGCTATGGTCCCAACGATCAGGTGCTGGATGATGCGATGCGGGAGCGCTTCATTGATTCGGCCGTGGTGCGTGCCCGGGTATCGCAGATTCCCTCTTCCGAGGGCTACCTCGAGGCCGTTCGCGTTGGTCTGGGGTGGGGACTTCTGCCCCAGGCCCAAGCGTTGCCCCTATTGGCGGCAAAAGAGCTGGTGCTTCTCGACGACTCCCCGCTCGATATCGACCTTTACTGGCAGCGTTGGCGCTTGGAATCAGAGGTTTTGAGCGAACTTACGCGTTCGGTTCTCGAGGCTGCGAGCGACTTGGTGGCCACATAGCGCGCAAGCTGGTGCGGCGCGCCGTGGTGGGTACCACAAAAGTGCAGGCACGTGCCCTAAGTTGGAGCTATGAGCGATAAGCAGCAACCGGATAAAGCCACCCCGTTTGATGAGGATATGGACGTGCCTACCTACAACGCGAAGCCCGCTAGTAAGGATTCTGCTTCCGGCCAGGGAAAGTCGAAGCCCGGCCTTTTCGAGCGCGCCGGCCGCGCTGAGCCGCAGGAGATCAAGCCTTCCCAGGCGCAGCAGGACCACCCTGAAACCGAGGTGCTGTCCTATTCCAGTGCCAATGAAGCCGCACGTCAGGACAGTGGCGCCGGCGAAGAGACCGTAGCCTTCGCGCAACCGGAGTCCACCACGCCGGCTAGCGTAGAGCAAGAAACGGCACTTGCTACTGCCGACGCCCCCGTGGACAGCACCCTCAGCACCGAAACCGCAGAGGAGCGCGAGGCGCGCCTACAGGCGGAACAAGAAGAAAAGGAAGGCTATCAACGCTACGGGCGCCGCGGTACTATCGATTTTGGTCTGCTATTCATTCGCATCGCACTGAGCGCCTACCTGATCATTGCCGGTGCAAAAACCTTTTTCGAGCTGGGTGATAGCCAGGGCTTGTCCGGTCTAGAGAGCGACTTTGCTAACTATGCCTGGGATACCGCACTGTCCATTGCGGTGCCGACCATGCAGCTTATCGCTGGTGTGTTCTTGCTGCTCGGCCTCATCACGCCGCTGGCGGCCATGATTGGCTTGGTAGTGACCGGCTTTACCGCCGTCCACGAGCTAGCCCAGACCGATGCCGGCCTGGACGTCTTTAGCTGGCCGGAATCCGTATGGCTTTCCTTGGTCCTCTTTGTCATCGCAGTGGGCCTGCAGTTTACTGGCCCAGGCTTTATCTCCCTAGACTTCAAGCGCTCGTGGGCACGCCGCCCACTGGGTACTTCCTGGGCCTTTGTTCTCATCGGCATCGCCATTCTCGCCGCACTCTGGTTCTTCGGCGCAGGGGTTAATCCGCTGAGTTAGGCGCTAATAGATTGTCCGTCGCAATAGCGGCGGATTTTCTTTCCCCTCTTGCTTTCCTGGGTGGAAAGTATGATACTTTCTAAAGTGGAAAACAACGAAAAGTCGAAGGCGAAAGGAACGGCGACCATGGACGAAAGCGTACACGAGGCACTGGCCTTCAACGAGGAAGTGGAGAAGGAACAAAGCGACAGACGGCGGACTGCGCTTAATGCCTTGTTTGCTGCAGCGCTGGCAGTACTTTGGTTTGTCTTGATCCAATGGGGGAATGGCATGCCGTGGTGGTTGTCCCTTGGTTTAGTGGTGGTCTGCGCGGGAGTAGGACTCTGGGTTGGCGCTAAAAAGAGTGACGTACGTGCAGGCTATAGACAAAATCCTTTTGAACAGCCCCAGCCGGATAAGAAATACTATTTCGGAATCATTCTGATTTTTATCCCTACGTTTTTCCAGACCTTTCTCGAAGGACACATGGTAATTGCGGCCGTAGCATCCACGCTGTGGGGACTCGCTGTCTTCTGGGTTTTCAATTCCGGTGCGATGGATCTGTCCACGCGAGACCACGAGAGTAATAAGCGGGCAAGCGGCGATGAGTGAGCTTGATCCAGTAATCCACCCGCTCAACCGATTTAAGATTTGTGCGGTGCTCAACGCGGCTGGGGCAGTGGAAGGCGCCATCAACAAAGAGATGCGATTTCCCGCGATTCGAGACAAGGTGAATCAATCCGATGCCACGCTGTCTAAGCAGCTAAGCGCACTGGAAAAAGAGGGGTATGTCAGTCGCTTTCGTGAGTATGGATCCTCGCGAGGCAAGGACACGGTATGGGTGATGCTCACGGCTAAAGGTAAAGCCGCATTCGATTCGCACCTTGCAGCGCTTAAGACGCTAGCGGGGCAGGAGTAGCGGTATTCGCGTTCCGGTTATTGCGCTGGGAGGCATAGAAAGCGGCTGCGAAAAGTGCGACGGTCAGTATGGTTAGCCACACGAAGTCATCCACCCAGAACTTCTGGTAGCGCTCCATGGCGTGGACATCGACTTGATCGCCCCACCACCACTTGGGCGGGACGGTCAGCAGCATGGCTGACCAGGCGACGAGGACGGTCAGCAGGCTGCCCGCGGCCCATCCAGATGGCAGCCAGGTCCAGGCGCGGTAGACAAAGACCGGGATGATGAGCGTGAGCCAGACCCAGTGGTGCGACCAGGAAACCGGGGAGATGAGCAGGAGGGTGAGGGCGGTGACCAATTGGGCGTCGACAAGCAGGTGCTCCTCGCACAGCCGCTTGATAAGCCACGCGGCGAATGCAATTACCACGAGGGAGGCGGCGATCCACGCGATGTTGATGGCCAGCCCATTGGCGTCCATGGCCTCGGAAGAAGAATACATGCGCTGAATGGCGCCCTTGATAGAGCTATTGGACTGGTAATCAGTCCCCACGCCGAAGTCGCCGCCAGAGCCCATATCGAGCAATTTGGAACTGAAGAACTCCACGAACGCGTCCCAGCGGAAGGCTGCGGCAAGGAGGGTGGCCGCAACAGCGGAAAGGAGCGCTGTGGCAATCTGCTTCCACTCCTTGCGCACGAGGAAATACAGCAACATAGCCAGTGGGGTAATTTTGATTGCGGCGGCCAAGCCAATCAAGATACCTTGGGGCAAGAAGCGCTTGCGCGGAACGAGGTCGAGGATAACCAGCGCCATCACCACGATATTGATCTGCGCAAAACCATTGTTGAGGTCAACTGGTTCGAAGCGCAAGGCAATGGCCCAAGTAATGGCGGTGACGGGCAGGAGGAACTTCTGGCTTTTTCAGGACTGCCTTGAATACAAAGTAGAGGCATAGGAGCACGAGAAGGTCAGACAGGACGACCACGATGTCGCCTGCCATATCGTGGTCAATGCCGTCAAAGGCCGTGATCGGAACCATGACGAGCGCGCCAAAGGGCGGATAAATGAAGGGAAGTTCAATGTCCCCGGCCAGCATGGGCTCGCTATAGACGGAGCGATGCTCAAGGAAGGCCTTGACGCCCTCGCGGTAGACCACCATGTCAATGGGAAAGTCCGTGATGCGGGTGTCTTGAATAATCTTGCAGGCGCCAAAAATGAGGCCCAGCAGAGCTAAGGCATAACGAAAAAGTGGGGTGCGCGCGAGTTTCATCGCAGTACACTTTATGCGATCTGCAGGCAAACGGGCGTGCACCCCACCGAGGCTCATAGGGATTTAGCAGTTAATACTGGCTAATTCACATGGCCATCGACCGCGCGCACCGCGCCGCGATCGGCAGAGGTGGCCATGGCTGCATACGCACGCAGCGCCTTAGTGAACGGTCGGTTGCGGCTCACTGGGGTCCAGGGGCGCTCGCGCTGTTCTTGGGCAGCGCGGCGGCGCTCCAGCACGTCCTCGTCCACATCCAGGGTTAGTTCGCGTTCGTGGATATTGATTGTGATGGTGTCGCCATTTTCGATGAGCCCGATAAGGCCCTGGTGGGCTGCCTCCGGGGAGATATGGCCGATGGAAAGGCCTGAGGTGCCGCCGGAAAAGCGGCCGTCGGTAATCAAGGCGCATGCCTTTCCCAAACCGGCGCCTTTCAGGAAGGAGGTGGGGTGGAGCATCTCCTGCATACCCGGGCCGCCGGACGGGCCTTCATAGCGAATGACCACCACGTCGCCCGGCTGAACTTCCTTGTTCAGGATTATCGATACGGCCTCTTCCTGGGATTCGACCACACGGGCAGGTCCAGAGAATGTCCACAGCTCTTCTTCAACGCCCGCTGCCTTGACGATGGCCCCGTCTGGAGCCAGGTTTCCGCGCAGGACAACTAGGCCGCCGTCGGAAGAAAAGGCGTGATCGGCGTCGTGAATGCAGCCATTGGCGGCGTCAGTGTCGAGCTCGTCCCAGCGGTTGGATTGGGAAAATGGTTCGGTAGTGCGCACGCCGCCCGGCGCGGCGTAGTACAGTTCGCGGGCCTCATCGGTGGCGTGGGGGTTGCGGATATCCCAGTCATCGAGCCACTGCTCGGCGTTGTCATAGAGCGCCGTATGTACCTTCAGGTTCAAGTGCCCGGCGCGGCGAAGCTCTCCCAAGATAGCGGGGATACCGCCGGCGCGGTGGACATCCTCAATGTGGTAGGTGCCATTGGGTGCGACCTTGGACAGGCAGGGCACGCGGTAGGAGATGTCATTAATGTCATCGAGGGTGAAATCCACCTCGCCCTCCTGTGCGGCTGCGAGCGTGTGCAGGATGGTGTTGGTGGATCCGCCCATGGCCATGTCAAGCGCCATGGCGTTGGTGAAGGCTTCCTTGGTGGCGATATTGCGGGGGAGAACGGATTTGTCCTCCTCGCCGTAATAGCGGCGGCACATATCAACGATGGTAGAGCCGGCCTTTTCAAAAAGGCTGCGGCGAGCCGTGTGGGTGGCCAGGGTGGTGCCGTTGCCGGGCAGCGCCAAGCCGAGGGCCTCAGTCAGGCAGTTCATGGAATTGGCGGTAAACATGCCAGAACAGGAGCCACAGGTGGGGCAGGCGGATTCCTCTACCTGGGTCAAGCCTTCATCGGATACCGCGTCATTGGCAGAGGCGGTGATGGCGGTGATGAGGTCGGTGGGGGCGTGGGCTACGCCATCAACCACGACGGCTTTGCCGGCCTCCATCGGTCCGCCGGAGACGAAGATGGTGGGAATGTTCAGGCGCAGTGCCGCATTGAGCATGCCCGGGGTGATCTTATCGCAATTGGAGATGCATACCAGGGCGTCGGCAGTGTGGGCATTGGCCATGTACTCGATGGAATCGGAGATGATTTCGCGTGAAGGCAGCGAGTAGAGCATGCCGCTGTGTCCCATGGCGATGCCATCATCGACGGCGATGGTATTGAATTCCTTGGGCACGCCGCCAGCCTCGCGCACGGCGTCGGCGACGATATCGCCAACGTTTTTGAGATGTACGTGGCCGGGGACGAATTGGGTGTAGGAGTTGGCGATGGCGACGATCGGTTTGCCAAAGTCATTTTCCTTGGTGCCGGTGGCCCGCCAGAGGGCGCGGGCGCCAGAGGCTTGGCGGCCGACGGTAGTTACTTTTGAACGCAGCGGGAACATGGTTTTCAGTCACCATTCCTTCAAGGATGTGGGGGGAGTGTAGGCGGCGTATTTAGTTTTCGGCCGAAGGCTTGAGCTCGGGGTGGCGCTCGAGGTAGTCCTCATACTCTTCTTTGCTGAGGAGGACTTGTTGGCCGTCACGGTGGACAATTACCACCTTGTCATCTGCCGCTTCACGGCCCTGGGTAAGGGCGTCAGGGATGCGGCCGCGGGAGGCCTCCGAAAGTCGCGGGAGCGAGTTAAAGGTAACGCCGGGCAGGCTGTGCTCCGCGCCGGCCTTGGTGCGGGCGAAGGTGCGGGCGCGTTGGAAGCCGATTCCGGCAAAATCGTCCCATGCGATCTGGATATTTTTCCGGAATGCGTAAGAGATAGCGATTCCAGATTCGGAGACTTTGGTGCGGGATTTTATGACCCACCACAATCCGAGGATGGGGATTATGAACAGCCATGCGAGGTATTTGGGGGCCCATCCGATGCTCAGCAGAGCAATGGCGGACAGGATGAGGATGCCCAAGATGTGGTCGCGGGATGGCTTGAAAACCTCTGCCTGGGTGGTGGACTGACGAGGTTGGTTGTCCTTAGGTGGTGGAGTCATAGTGTGCAAGCCTAATTCACTAAGGCCGGCAAGGGCGAACCTATTTTTCAGGCGTGTCCCACCAGGTGGGAATCGGATCCCAAAAGGGGGTAATTACCACGAGTGCAATACCTATCAATGTATAGTCAGGCCCATGATCATTATTCGACTTCAGGCAGTACCAACGCGGTGGTGACCGCGACGCCTCGTGACGTCGACGCTTCTCGCCCCCGCAGACAGATAAGTGAACTGGCCCCCGAAAGTTGGACTGGTTTAATTCTAGGCGGTTAGGGCTTCAAGGGTCTGATTTCGATATTGCATCGGGGTCAGGCCCTTGAGTCGTTGTTGGATGCGTTCGGTGTTGTACCACTGGATGTACTCGTCGATTGCCTGGTTGAACTCTGCGACGGTGTCGAAGGCTTCTCCGTGGTACATCTCGGTTTTCAGGTGGCCGAAGAAGTTCTCCATGACCGCGTTGTCGTAGCAGTTGCCTTTGCGTGACATCGATTGGACTCCCTGGTGCTGGCTAATCAGGGTGCGCCATGATGAGTGCTTGTACTGGAAACCTTGATCGGTATGCATCATCCACCCAGGCTCAGGCGCACACGTTTTAATCGTCTTAGTTAAAGAATCGGCGGTAAACGCTGTCGACGGCGATGTAGCCACGGTGTGGGCAACGATTGAACGGTCGAACAGATCCATCACCGGTGACAGGTAGACCTTGCAGCCTGCGACCCTGAACTCGGTGACGTCGCTAACAAAGACGGTATTTGGCTTATCTGGAGTGAACTTGCGGTCAAGTGTGTTGTCGGCAATGTGGCTGATCGTCCCGTTATAAGAAACATATGGCCTGCGCTGGCGGACCTTGGCTCGAAGCCCCATCTCGCGCATGAGTTTGTAGACGAGCTTGTGATTGACCACCCACCCCTGGTTGCGCAGGTCAAGTAGCACTCGTCGGTAGCCATAGCGATACTTGTTGCGCTCGAAGCTTCCCCGGATCGCGTCTTTGAGCGCAGCGTGCTTATCCGGATAGCTGAGTCGTTTCTGGTGATAGAAAAACGTTGATCTCGGCATGCCGGCCGCATCCAAAAGGTAGTGCAGACGATGCCGTGACTTGAGGATGACAATCGCCTGGACCTTCAGGCGTGTCCCTGATTCCTCAAGTCCCGCAATTTTTTTAGATATGCGTTTTCCGCTTCCAACCGCGCGATCTGGCGACGCAGCTTCGCTTCCTCCGAAAGCGGCTTCGGCGTGCCCGAACCCTTGGGCCTGCCCTTCGGCTTCGGTTTTAGTGCCTCATCGCCACCTTTACGCCATTTCCTCGACCATCCGCCGACCAAGTGCTCTGATGACAGGCCAAACTCGCGCGCAAGATCCATCGCTGTCTCACCAGAAAGGTGGCGTTGGACAACTTCGGTCTTGATTTCGAACGAATACTGCTGCTTAGTCGGTTTTTCCACAAGACATAGTCTGCCATGCAGCTTAAACCGACGACAGAGCATACGGGCGGCGTATGTGGAGACACCAACAGCAGTAGCAGCGGCACGATAGCCCACGCCTTGCTCAAATAGTTCAACCAACTGCTCCCGCTGATGCTCACTCACCAAACTTCGAGCTCTCAATGAAAACTACTCCCCACTAATCGGAAACTGATTTCTCAGTCCAACTAATGGGGAGCAGTTCATAAGCCCGCGGGGGCTTTGTTCATATCTGGGGCCGGTACCGATGATGATCAGGACCTGTAAAAGACCAATCCAAGGAGCACATTAACCGTGGTTACGACAACTTCGCCCACGCCCGCTTCGGTGGCTGCGGCCTCACGTGCCCACGCTCCGGAGCGGATGAGTGGTGCCCACGCCATTGTCCGCACTCTCGAAGACCTGGGAACCGATCTCGTCTTCGGCATTCCAGGCGGTGCCGTGCTTCCTCTCTACGATGCCTTGCACACCTCAACCACGCTTCGCCATGTGCTCACCCGCCATGAACAGGGTGCCGGCCACGCCGCCGAAGGCTACGCCCAAGCTTCCGGCAAGGTAGGCGTATGCATTGCTACCTCCGGGCCGGGTGCGACCAACCTAGTGACAGCGCTTGCCGACGCCAACCTGGACTCCGTTCCCATCGTCGCCATCACTGGCCAGGTGGGCAGCAACCTCTTGGGAACCGATGCTTTCCAAGAGGCCGATATCCGCGGCGTGACGATGCCGATTACCAAGCACAACTACATCGTGACGGAACCGAGCCAGATTCCAGCTGCCATTGCAGCCGCATTCCACCTGGCTTCTACGGGCCGTCCGGGGCCGGTCTTGGTGGATATTCCGAAGGATGTGCAAAACGGTGAATTGGAATATTCCTTCCCGGCTACGTTTGATCTGCCTGGATATAAACCGACGACCAAGCCGCACCATCGCCAAATCACGCAAGCGGTTGAGCTCATTTCGCAGGCAGAAAAGCCGGTCATCTATGCCGGTGGCGGTGTCATCAAGGCGGAGGCGGCCAAGGAGCTGCGCGAGTTTGCGGAATTTACCGGAATTCCTGTGGTGACTACGCTCATGGCCTTGGGGGCCTTTCCGGAATCTCATCCGCTGCACATGGGCATGCCGGGCATGCATGGCACCGTCCCTGCAGTTGCGGCCATGCAGCGAGCTGACCTGCTGATTACTATCGGTGCGCGTTTTGATGATCGAGTAACCGGTGATACCTCTACTTTTGCCCCTGAGGCCCAGGTAATTCATGCTGATATTGACCCGGCTGAAATTGGGAAAATCCGCGACGTTGCCGTGACAATCGTGGGTGATGCGCGCAACGTGTTGGCAGGTCTCTTAAAGGAGTACCGCAAGAACTCCGCGGTGAAATCTCCGGAAGTAGGCCCATGGCGGGATTACCTCGATGGGCTCAAGGAACGGTTCCCCCGTGGCTATGATCCCACTCCGGATGGGCATCTCAATCCCCAATTTGTGTTGGAAAAGCTGAGTGAAACCGTAGGTCCTGAGGCTATCTACTGCGCCGGTGTGGGTCAGCACCAGATGTGGTCGGCACAGTTCATTGACTTTGAACACCCACGCTCCTGGATCAACTCCGGTGGTGCCGGAACTATGGGCTATGCCGTGCCGGCGGCCTTAGGCGCCAAAGCAGCATGCCCGGATAAGGAAGTGTGGGCGATTGACGGTGACGGTTGCTTCCAAATGACCAACCAGGAGCTCACCACCGCCGTATTGGAAGGCTTTCCGTTTAAGGTTGCCGTCATCAATAACGGCAACCTCGGCATGGTCCGTCAGTGGCAGACACTGTTCTTTAATGAGAACTACTCCAATACCAAGCTGCGAGAACGAGATGTCTATACCCCCGACTTCGTCCGCCTGGCAGAGGCGCTGGGGAGCGAGGCTATCCGCGTCACCTGTGAGGAAGAAGTGGTGCCGGCCATTGAACGGGCCCGCGCAGTCAATGACCGCCCCGTGGTTATTGACTTCATCGTTGGTGAGGACGCTCAAGTCTGGCCAATGATCGGTGGTGGGGCGTCTAACGAAGAAATTCAATATGCCCGCGGCTTGCGCCCGCTGTTTGATGAAAATGAATCGGCAGCAGAAACTCCTGCCGATATCGACGAGACTATCCAGGAGGTATAGGCGTGGCCCCCAGTGACGTTTCCCGGCATACCCTGTCGGTCCTGGTAGAAGACGTAGAGGGAATCTTGTCGCGCGTGACCGGCATGTTTTCCCGGCGTGGTTACAGCATCATTTCGCTGGTTTCTGCACAAACGGAAAATCCAGGGATTAACCGGCTGACCATCGTGGTCGATGCTTCCGAAAGGATTATGGAACAGGTGACCAAGCAGCTCAACAAGATTGTGCCGGTCATTAAAGTGGTGGAGCTCGAAGCAGACTCGACCGTGGCGCGAGCCCTGATGCTGGTCAAGGTGGCTGCGAATAATGCCAACCGGCCGCAGGTGGTCGATGCCGTTAATATCTTCCGTGCCCGCGTGGTAGACGTGGCACAAGAATCAGTGGTGGTGGAGGCTACCGGTACCCCTGGAAAGCTGGCGGCGCTTCTCGATGTCCTGGAGTCATTCGGTGTGCTCGAGCTGGTGCAGTCTGGTGACGTGGCCTTAGGACGTGGTCCCAAGGCGATGGCACCTCCGCGAAATTAAATCCCACTATATGGTCACCGTGTCTCGCACAGTGGTATAGTGCTAGGTGGGCCGTTGATTCATTGAACTTACAATTATTACAGAATTGAGGACTACGAAATGGCTATTGAAACCTTCTACGACGATGATGCGGATCTGTCTATCATTCAGGGTCGCAAGGTAGCCGTTATTGGCTACGGCTCCCAGGGGCACGCGCACTCGCAGAACCTGCGCGATTCCGGCGTCGAGGTTGTTATTGGTCTGCGTGAAGGCTCCAAGTCGGCGGCGAAGGCCGAGGAAGTCGGTTTTGAGGTCAAGACCGTTGCAGAAGCTGCCAAGTGGGCAGACGTAATCATGCTGCTGGCACCAGATACCTCTCAGAAGCAGATCTTTGAAGATGAAATTGCCCCCAACTTGGAAGGCGGCAATGCGCTGCTGTTTGGGCACGGCTTGAATATCCACTTTAAGCTGATTGAACCACAGGCCAATGTCACCGTCGGCATGGTTGCCCCTAAGGGGCCTGGCCATCTGGTTCGCCGCCAGTTCGTTGACGGCAAGGGCGTTCCGTGCCTCATCGCTACCGAACAGGATCCTAAAGGCGAAGGCCATGATCTGACTCTGTCTTATGCTGCAGCCATCGGCGGTGCGCGTGCCGGCGTTATCCCGACGACCTTTGAAGCAGAGACGGTTACTGACCTCTTTGGCGAGCAGGCCGTCCTGTGTGGTGGCGTAGAGTTTCTGATTCGCACCGGCTTCGAGGTTCTGACTGAGGCTGGCTACGAGCCAGAAATGGCCTACTTTGAGGTGCTGCACGAGATGAAGCTCATCGTGGACCTGATGTTTGAGGGTGGCATCGCCAACATGAACTACTCGGTATCTGATACCGCCGAGTTTGGCGGCTACATTTCTGGCCCTCGCGTTATTGATGCCGATGCCAAGCAGCGCATGAAGGATATCTTGTCCGATATCCAGGATGGCACCTTCACCAAGCGCCTGCTGGCCAATATTGAGGGCGGCAACAAGGAGCTGGAGAGTCTGCGTGAGGAATTTGCGCAGCACGACATTGAAAAGACCGGCATCAAGCTGCGCGATTTGATGAGCTGGGTCAAGAACCCGCTGGATGCTACGGCCTAGGAATAAAAAGCGGCGTCTGCAGCGCACACCCACGGTGAACAGGCATGTTTACCGTGGGTTTTGCCTTATTTGTGTCAGGTAAAACTCCGGTGCGGGGAGTAGGATGAGGGCCATGGGCTTTACGACGCCAAGCTATGATCTCAAAGACCTTTTTGCACGAATTGATCGCGGGGATATCCAGTTACCTGACTTCCAGCGCAGCTATGCCTGGGATGAAGATCGTATTCGATCTCTTATTGTTTCCGTGCTGCGCGGCTATCCCATCGGCGCGCTCATGGCTCTTGACACCCGAAACGAAAAGATGCGCTTTCGTCCCCGTGCCCTTGCGGGCGCACCTGACACTGGCGTCGACCCCGGCTTGCTCCTTTTAGACGGGCAGCAGCGCCTGACCACCCTGTATCACTGCTTCAACGGCGAGGGCTTTGTAGATACCACTGATTTCCGCAAGAAGAAGATTCACCGCCGCTTCTTTATCGATATTCGCGCAGCCGTACGCGGCGATCTTTTGCCGGATGATGCCATCTTCGCGGTTAATCAAGACGGCAAGATTCGCTCGCACTTCGCACCGGCAATTGAGAGCGATATCCTAACGCGCGAAGATGCGCTAGAGAATATGTGCATTCCCGTGGCTTCTCTGCTAAGTGAAGACGGCGTCGGCATGCTTTTTGAACTTGCGGCGACCAAGCAGGAATACAGCGCGGAATTGGCGGCCTTTAATAATCGCATCGTTCGACCATTGTCCGGTTATGACCTGCCAATGATTCGACTTTCCCGCGAGACGGAGCGAGCCGGCATCGGCTCGATTTTTGCCCAAGCGAACTCGGCCGGCTTGCAGATGGACGTATTCGATCTGCTCACTGCCGTCTTTGCCTCTGAGGACCCCAGCTTCCACTTGGCCGCTGATTGGCAAGAAGTGGAAAAGGATCTGCGTAAGTCCCCAGCCTTGGATGGAATTGGGCGCACCGAGTTCCTCTCTGCAGTATCGCTTCTGGTCTCCGGTGAAAAGGGCTGTGCAGGTGGCCAGCGCGAGGATATTTTGAAGTTGTCATTGGCGGAGTACAAGTCGGCAGCCAACGATCTGCGCATTACCTTCCGTGAGGTATCAGAGTTCTTGGCGGAGCGGTGCATCCTCAGCATGGATCAGGTTCCGTTTAATGAGCAGATTGTTCCCCTGGCAGTCATTATCGCCCGCTTGGCCAAGCGCGGGGGAGCGCTTTCTACCGAGCAGTCCTGGAACCGTATCAACCAATGGTTCTGGTGTGGCGTCTTTGGCGAGCTCTACGGCTCTTCTGCAGTGCAGCTGCGTGCAGCTCGCGACGTAGATGAGGTCACCGAATGGGTAGCCGGTGCAACGGACGAGACGCCGAAGACCGTCGCTGATGCCACCTTCCGTGAATCCCGGCTGCTTTCCGTAGATGGCAAAGATGGCGTATGGCACGGACTCTATGCCCTCCTTATGGCGCGCGGCGCGAAGGACTGGCGCACTGGAAAGGCCTTCACTCGGCATACCTTTGAAGAGCTCAAGCCAGGCTTTTTCCCTGTGTTCCCGCTAAATTGGTGCAAGCGTCACGGAGTTGATCCCGTCTTGGCTGAGTCGGTGATGAACTACACCCCGATGGGCAAACGAACCGAGGTAGTGCTCGACGGTTTCGCTCCCAACCGCTACCTACCTCGCGTTCAGTCCAAGTCCATCATGGAAGATGCGCAATTTGATGAGGTGCTAGCATCCCACGAAATGAACCTGGAATATCTGCGCGCATCGCAGCCGCGTGAATTCCTTGCGGACCGCCGTCACCGATTCTTGGGCATTGTGGAATATGCTTTAGGTAAACCCGTTATCCGCGATGTGGATGAAGCAAACCTTTTTGGTGGAGAGGAAGGTCCGCAAGCTTTTGATCGCTAAATCTGTGCGCTTGGCCGCTACAGTGCTTGTTGCTTCTCTTGCGCTAGCAGCCTGTGGCACTCCGGTCACAGAATCCAAGCTGGTCAGGCGTGGTCTGTCCGATCTGGATGAGTCCGAAATCGATCTCAGCAAGGCCAAGGCGGAAAACCAAAACCGTCTTATTGATCCGAAATTTGATGGCAAGTTGGTCATTGTTAATGACCCCATTGGAATTGAAGCCAGCCGACTATTTTTTGAAGATTCGGATTCGCTTGTCCTTTTTGCCCCGGACGATAAATCGATTCTTCGTGCAGCAACCTTGGCGGTAAACCAGCATTTGCCAGCGGTGCAGTATGACGATGCTAGGCGTTTGGAGATCCATAAGTTGCTCACGGACTTGGGAGTAAGTCGCTTGGTGGTAGTAGGTGACGTGCCGTGGACGAAAACCTCTGGTGAATTCAGCGTGATCAAGGATCCAGGAACGCATAAGGCACTAGGGGAGTTCACGGCATTCCAATATGGTTCTAAGGTGGTAGCTTCCCCGGAGCAGATGGTGAAGGATATTGCCCAGCTAGATAAGACTCCCCATATGGAGCTGCGTCCTGCCTGGGTGCCGTATGAAGGCGAACTTGATGCCGGAGAGGAAAAGAACCAACCCATCCCAGCACAGTCCCGCAGGGACGGCCAGATGGCGCCAAATATCGTTGCCACTAAGGATAGTCCCATCGCGAACGTTATTACTGCGGCAGCCTACGGTGGAAGAGTTTTGGTCGTGCCGACTGCCGATCCGCTAGCGGATAAGCACAGTATGGCCGCTGTTGCGGGCCTTGAGGACGGCGCCTTAGTGGCCTTGGGGCCGGAATTCGGTCGAGTGAAAGAATTTAAGGCAAAAATCAAGCAGGGCACTCCTGACTGAACTACACTTCCTTGACACGCGGGGCAACCCGCGTGCACCGCATTTTATTTAAGCGAAGGAAGATATGTCGAAGCCGGTAGTCCTTATTGCCGATAAATTAGCCCAGTCCACGGTTACGGCCTTGGGGGATTCTGTTGAGGTCCGTTGGGTGGATGGGCCGAATCGTGCCGAGCTCCTCGCCGCGGTTCCGGAGGCAGAGGCTTTGCTCGTGCGCTCTGCCACAATCGTTGATGCAGAGGTATTGGAAGCGGCCACAAAGCTCAAGATTGTGGGCCGTGCCGGGGTGGGACTGGACAATGTCGATATTCCGACGGCCACAGACAAGGGCGTTATGGTGGTCAACGCGCCGACATCGAATATCCACTCTGCCTGTGAACAGGCAATTGCCCTGCTCTTAGCGACGGCGCGCCAGATCCCAGCAGCCGACCGATCCCTGCGTGAAGGGGAGTGGAAGCGTTCTTCTTTCAAGGGCGTAGAAGTCTATGGAAAGACCATCGGCATTGTCGGCTTTGGACACATTGGCCAGCTCTTTGCCCAGCGCCTGAAGTCTTTTGAAACGACCATTATCGCGCACGATCCCTATGCCAACCCGGCTCGCGCGGCAGCGTTGGGGGTGGAACTAGTTGAGCTGGAAGAGCTGATGTCGCGTTCCGATTTCGTGACGATTCACCTGCCAAAGACTCCGGAGACTGCCGGAATGTTTGATAGGCAGCTTTTGGCAAAGGCCAAGCAAGGGCAGATTCTCATTAATGCAGCGCGAGGCGGTTTGGTAGATGAGGTGGCTCTGGCTGAGTCTATCGAGTCTGGGCACCACCGGGGTGCGGGTTTTGATGTCTATGCCACGGAACCGTGCACTGATTCTCCGCTCTTTAAGCTGCCGCAAGTCACCGTATCTCCGCACCTAGGCGCCTCCACTGTAGAGGCCCAGGACCGTGCGGGAAGCGATGTAGCGGAGTCTGTCTTGAAGGCGCTTGAAGGAGAGTTTGTGCCGGATGCGGTCAACGTCTCCGGCGGGCCAGTGAGAGAAGAGGTTGCAGGGTGGCTGGACCTCGCCCGCAAGCTAGGACTTACTGCTGGCCGCCTTTTGGGTCAGGCCCCCGTTGCCGTCGAGGTGGAGGCCTGTGGCGAGTTGTCTACCGAAGATGTAGAGGTGCTAGGACTTTCTGCCGTCCGGGGTCTGTTTAGCGGCGTGACTTCAGAGCCGGTGACCTTTGTCAATGCAATGCAGATCGCGCATAGTCGTGGGGTAGAGGTTGAGGTATCTACTAATACGGAGTCCAAGGGGCACCGCTCTTCCCTGCAGGTGAAGGTTATTGGCGCCGATGGCGAGACATCCTCGCTCACCGGCGCACTTATCGGTGTCGATGGAACCGAAAAGTTCATTCGCATCAACGGCCGCGGCGTAGATATGCGTGCTACCGGCCGCAATCTTTTCTTCCGTTACGCGGACGCCCCAGGTGCATTAGGAACGGTGGGTACCAAGTTGGGCGCTGCGGGAATCAACATCGTGGCGGCCGCACTTACGCACGGTAAACAGGAATCTGATGCGGTGCTGATTCTGCGCGTGGAAGCCGAGGTACCAGAGCATCTCATCGCCGAAATTAACGCAGCCTTGGGTGCCGAATGCGAGCAGCTAGACATGGAAGCCTAGGCCCGCCGACTGCCTAAGAATCTAATCCCGCGTAGTTACAGGTATCTGCCTGCGCTACGCGGGTTCTTTTTGGTAGGGTAAGTCCATATCCACTCTGTGAGAAAGGGATCCTACATAATGAAACTAGCGGTCATTGGCGGCGACGGAATTGGACCAGAAGTGACGGCCGAGGCGCTCAAGGTTCTTCGCGCCGTTCGCTCCGATATTGAAGTCACTGAGTATGACCTGGGTGCGCGGCGTTATCTGCGCAATGGGGAGCTTCTCACGGACGCTGATTTGAAGAGCCTGCGCGAACACGATGCGATCCTATTGGGAGCGATCGGCGCCCCAGGTGAGGTGCCACCAGGCGTGCTGGAGCGGGGGCTGTTGCTTAAGATGCGGTTTGCGCTGGATCATCACGTGAACCTGCGCCCCTCCAGGCTCTATCCCACCGCTTCCTCGCCGCTGGCTGAACCGGGCGATATCGATTTCGTTGTGGTGCGCGAAGGTACCGAGGGTTTGTACTGTGGAAACGGCGGTACCTTGCGAGAAGGAACTGAGCACGAGGTGGCCAGCGAGGTATCGCAAAATACTCGTTTCGGCGTGGAGCGTGTAGTGCGCGATGCGTTTGCGCGGGCAGCGCAGCGCCGTAAGCATCTGACCTTGGTGCACAAAACAAATGTCTTGGTCAATGCTGGTGGGTTGTGGCAGCGCACCGTTAATGAAGTCGCCGCCGAGTTTCCAGAGGTTCGGGTGGATTACCAGCATATTGATGCTGCAACCATTTATATGGTGACCGATCCGGCGCGCTATGACGTCATTGTCACCGATAATCTTTTTGGAGACATTCTCACCGATTTGGCGGGCGCGGTAACTGGCGGTATTGGCCTTGCTGCATCCGGAAACATCGATCCCTCAGGCGCGAATCCTTCCATGTTCGAGCCGGTGCATGGTTCTGCGCCAGATATTGCGGGAAAGGGGATTGCAGATCCAACGGCGGCAATCTTGTCCGCCGCCATGCTGCTTCGCCACGTAGGCGATGAGTCCAACGCCCAGCGGATTGAGGATGCTGTGGTACAAGATGTTGCGCACCGCGGCGATGGGCCGGTAAAGACCGTCGAAGTTGGTGACCGAATCGTCCAGCTGCTCGTCGAATAGAAGCGGGCTTTTTGCGCTAAGCGCTTGCCGACGTCCCCAACCCCCGCGTCCTGGCGTAGTCCGCACTGGGGTTAGCAACGGTGATTAAAGGACAATGGGAATTTACTCAAATTAACTAATTAACACCGTACCCTTTGCGCACATGTGAAGGAGGCGATTGAGTAGGATTGCCGCTATGCGTTTAGGACGAATTGCACACCCAGAAGGAATCTGTTTCGCCATTATCGATGGGCCAAAAGACGCCCCAATGGAAGAGCTAGTAGCAAAGGAAATTGCCGGCACGCCCTTCACCCCACCGGAGCCGACCGGCCGCGAGTGGAAACTTAACGAGGTTCGCCTCTTGGCGCCGACCCTTCCCACCAAGGTGGTAGCACTTGGCCGCAACTATGCGGACCACGTTGCCGAGGTTTTCAAAAATTCTGCCGATAGTCTTCCTCCCACCATCTTCATCAAGCCATCTACCGCGGTCATTGGCCCGGATGCTGCAATCAAGATTCCGGACTACGCCACCAACGTCGAGTTTGAGGGCGAGCTTGCCGTGGTCATTTCTAAGCCGTCGAAAAACATCAAGGCCGAGAACTGGAAAGACCACGTGCTGGGATACACCATCTGTAACGACGTTTCCTCCCGTGACCTGCAGTTTACGGATGGCCAATGGGCTCGTGCCAAGGGCATTGACACCTTCTGCCCGCTCGGCCCGTGGATCGAAACCGATCTGGATAGCTTGAATCTAGACGATCAGAAGATTAATGCGTATCTGACGCACGAGGGCTCTCGCGAGCAAAAGCAGGATTCCAATACGGACCAGATGATCGTGAAGATGGGCGGCATTTTGGAGGAGATCTCCGCTGCCTATACCTTGCTGCCCGGCGATGTCATTACCACAGGCTCCCCGGCTGGCACCGCTCCTATGGTCCCAGGCGACACCATCGAGATCGAGATCCCGGGCCTCGGCACCCTGCGCAATACCATCCACCGTGCATAACCCAAGCCACCAAGAACACCGCGGCTACGTACCCACCTCCGAAGAAATGGGGGAACACTACCAGAGTTCTGGGTGGGTGTGATCGGGCAACCCCAATGAGACCCTTGTCGAGTACGCCGCGGGACTTAACCCCGGCACCGCCCTCGGCATTGGATGTGGGGAAGGCGCGTGTGCGCACCACCAAAGCGATGTCGTGCTCGTCGCCAAGCGTGTGGGCTAGAGGCTAAGTGCCTTCAAAATGGTGCGCAGCTTGGCCGTGGTTTCTTCCAGCTCGGCATGGGCATCGGAATCGCCTACGATGCCACCGCCGGCCCACGCGCGCGCGGAAAGACCATCGCCGGCTACTTCTGCGCAGCGGATGGCTACCATGTACTCGCCGTCGCCGGAGCTATCGCACCAGCCGACCGCTCCGGCATAGAATCCACGGTCCGTTTCTGCAGTCTCAATGAGGGCTTGGGCGGCCTCTGCAGGGGTGCCACAGATGGCTGGTGTGGGGTGTGCTGCCAGGGCAAGCTCAAGAGCGGTCAAGTCTTTATCCTTGAGTGTTCCGGAAATTGGCGTGCCAAGGTGCCACATCTCATTGGTGCTAATAAGTTGCGGGGTGTCCGGAATGTCTAGCCGCTCGCACAGTGGGCTAAGCACTCGGCGCAGGTGTTCCACTACGAAGGAATGCTCGTGGAGATCCTTGGCGGAATGCAAGAGATCTTGACCTGCGATGTGGTCCTCAGCCGCTGAGGTGCGGCGCGGAGAGGAGCCCGCCAGGGGGAAAGCAGAAACAGTCGAGCCCTGACGCTTGACCAAAACCTCTGGGGAAGAACCAACCAGCATCGCGCCCGGCCGGCCAGCGGGGGAGAGATCGGCAATGAAGCCATCGCGGTTGGCGGAAAGATCGATAAGGCGCGCCGCCACGAGGCGTGGATCAATAGCCTCAGGGAATTCGATATCTACGGCGCGGGCCAAAACCACCTTGTCCAGTTTGGAGGTCTCGATCGTGCCGATAGCCGCCTCTACGCGGCGTAGGTGCTCTTCGGGTTCCGGATCGAATCCGACCACTCGCGAGTTTAGGCTTTTATTGCGGTAGTAGGCGTGCGGCTCCAAGGGGCCCTCTTCGCGGATGATGGCCTCCGGCACCGTCAGTGCAGCGGGCGTGTCAGAGTCGAACGGAATCGCGCCGACCACCATGTCTACATCCTTGCTACGCAGGGCGGAAATTGCCGCGTCGGTGTCATTAAAAGTGTGGCGCGCACCTTGGGTACGGACAGACCCCGTTGCTCGCGAAAGCAAAAAATCGGGGGCGGTGCTTGGTCTGTCTTCGTGCATGGGGATCTAGCTTAGTGCCTTGGGCTTTTCTTACAGAATTGAGTGTGCACTGGGCGTGTAAACAGTGAATCAAGTGAAGGATGTGGTTAATTTTAACCTTGTGGCTAATGTTACTAAGTTTCTTTATCGTTCCCTATACCTGATCCTCGCTGCTGCGCTGGCTAGCGCTGCGCTTGTGTGCGCCGCTCCTGCCCATGCTCAAGAAGGGCCACCTCCCGCACCCGCCCCTGGCCCTGAAAATGCACCACAGCCAGCACCAGCTCCAGCACCTGCTCCCGAAAATGCAAAGCCGGTTACCCCGCAGCCTGATGGGTCCCACCTAGTTCCAGAAGGTGTTAAGGAATCCACCCCGGCACCTGTAGAAGGCGGCAGCAGCGATGACAATGCAGCGCCTGTTCCGGAGGGATCATCTCTTCCCGAGCCAGCGCCGCAGCCGCCAATGGTAGATACCAGCATCAATCCCACCCCGCCGTTTGCGCCGGGTTCCATGCAGTCCCTAGAAATGGAGCACGAGGGCAAGACCCGCAGGTACTTGTTGCGTATTCCTAACCACTATTCGCCGGAAAAGGCGGCGCCCGTTCTCTTCGGCTTTGGTGGGTGGGGAGATTCCCCGGAGAACTACTCCGGCTATGCACGCATGCAGACCACTGAGGCCAATAACGAGGCCATCATCGTCTATCCAGAGGGATTCGAGCGCGCCTGGGAGGCGGCGCCTTATGCTAAGACGCGCGATGGGGAGGATATCCGCTTTATCAAGCGCATTCTTGATTCGGTAGACAAGGACTACCACGTTGATCGAAACCGCGTATACGCCATGGGTATGTCTAACGGAGGCGGCTTTACCTCGGTGCTTGGCTGCCACGCACAGGACACCTTTGCCGCTGTAGCTATGGTTTCGGGTGCCTTCTACAACCCAGTTGAGGTCAACTGTGCTGATGCGCCGATGAATACCCTCATCATGCATGGCGTTAACGACAAGATGATGACCTATGAGGGCGGTGACCGGCACGAGGCTGGATACCTCCCTGTGCGTACGGTGCTCGGCGGCTACCTTAAGCGCAATCGCTGTGATATGACCTTTCAGTCCACTCCGGAAGCTGGCGGTTCAGAACGCTTGAGCTTTAACGGCTGCCAAAAGGATGTGCAACTGGTTAAGGTTCCGCAAGACCACACCTGGTTCTGGCAGCCAGATACTCCACGGGTGGTCTGGGACTTCCTCTCGTCCAAGACCAGGGTATAAAAACAGCGGCGCTTAGCCACGGATTAGGCCCAGAGGAGAGATCCTCTGGGCCTAGTTCTATTGTTGGCCGATGACTAGCACTGGGCTAGTCGACGCGCGGCAAGTTTGCCGTGGCATCATCGGCCGGCTGCTGCGCTGGGGCCTTCTTCTTGCGGAAGAACTGGACATAGACCAACAGGCCGATTCCGAGCACCAGAGCGAATGCGCCTAGTCCGGCTAAAAGGCCCGCCCAGAAGCTGCTTTTAGCCAGAGTGGCGGTATACGCAGCGGCATTAGTCAGTACATTCTCAGAGTCCCTGCCTTCCGCAGCGCCAGCATCCGGCACCCTCTGTGCACCAGCGGTGCCTGCGGCCTTGCCCTTGGTACGCTTTGCGGACTTTGCGTCCCGAGAGCCGGTGGACTTTTTGGCCGTCGAGTGGGAAGAACCGCTGGTGGAAGCAGAACGGTGCGAGCCCGTGCCAGCGCCTCCGCTTTTTCCGGATTTCGCAGTGGAGGCAGAATCATTAACACGGCTAGCCGAATGGTGGGTCGTAGCCCCAGAACCAGCACCAGACTTTCGAGTAGTACCAGAGGCGTGAGCCGAACCCGTGGACGGCGTCTTACGTGGCGCTCCATCCTTCCCAGCGTCTTTTTCCTTGGTGCGGGAGGGCTGCTTGCGCTTGCCCGCGCTGTCCTCGTCAGAACCCTTCTTGTCTTCTTGTGTCTTGCCACCTTCTAGGAATTTCTGGCCCTCCTGCAGGGTATTGTCGAGCTCTTTGTCCAACCCGGCGATGGCTTTGTCTACGTCTTTGACGTCTTTTTCCAGTTGCTTGGGGCGGCTATTTGAGTCACCACTGTTGCCGGAAGCACCATCCGCATCGGCATAGTCCACACCGCATAGATCCTTCGCATCTGCCTGCTCGCCGACGAGGAAGCCGGCATGCAAGTGGTGTCGGGAGCCGTCGGGAAGCTCGAAGGTAAAGCTCACTGCGTAAGTACCCGGCTCGGTAAAGGCAAAGGCCGGGTGGGAATGGGAGTTGCCGGGGTAGTCCCAGGCAGAGCCATCGGCAGTGTCCATAAGCACCTTGGGGTCACCAAGATTCACCTGGTAGGCCAGGATGCGGCCATCCTCAGGGCCCTGTGCGATAGCCATGCTCAAAGTAGCGGTGTCTCCAGCGGTGAGGAGATCCTGAGACAGCTCTTGGGTATTAAAACCTAGCCAAGGAGCATCGGGGTCTTGCGTTTGCGGCAGAATCCAACCTTCATCGGGCAGGGAAGAATCACCGAGCTCCGATAGCGGTTGTTTAAGGTCATCAGATACCTCAATGGCAAAGGACTCAGAGTCATGCTCGATGTCCTTATCATCATCTTTGACCTGGAAGCTGAGATCGCCGGAATCGCCGCTGAGTGCCATATCCTGGTGGCCCTTGGTGATGAGGTCGAAGTCGCTGGCAGAGCAAGAATCGGTGGATTCTTTTGCATATGCGGTGGCGGGCTCGAAGAGTTCTACTCCCCCTCCCGGAAGGACGCCGAGGCTTATCAATCCCGCGGTGCCAAGGGCCACCGCGGTGCGGCAGACAGGTTTCATGAGGAGACGGATTCCTTTCGTGGGGTGGGATGTGGGGCGTCGGAAAGCGAGGCACCTGCGTGCTTGCGGGCGCCGAGCAGTGGATGGATGGCCCATACAACCAAGAAAATGGCGGTGAGGGTGAGCACGATGGTGGCGCCGGCCGGCAGGTCAATGGCCCACGCCAGGTAGATGCCTAGGAAGCTCGACAGCGCACCAATGAGGGCAGAAAGGCACATCATGGTCTTTAGATTTGTGCTAAGCAGGCGTGCCGTCGCGGCCGGAGTGATGAGCAGCGCGAGGACCAAGATATTGCCGATGGTGCTCACGGAAATGACCACTGCGGCCGTGACACACAGGTACAAAATGATGTCCAGCACAAATACGGGCAAGCCCATTGCGCGGGCAGTTTCCCGGTCCAAGCACGTGGCGTTGAGCTGGGGGCCAAAGGCAATAACGATGGCGACAACTACGGCGCATACGCAGCCCGCGACGATAATATCGGTGCGGGAAACGCCGGTGAGTGAGCCGAAGAGGAAGCTTGTCAGCGAGGCACTATAACCATCGGTGCGCGAGATTATCACCATGCCCAAAGCGAAGGCCGCGGCGAAGAAGATACCGATGATGGAATCCGCTCGCACGTGGCGGCGCTGCGAAAAGGCGGCGATGAGCAAGGCCACAACCGCACCGGCGACTGCGCCGCCCACGAGCACCGAGGTTTGCAGGGCGAAGGCAATGGCTAGGCCTGGGAATACGGCGTGGGAGACGGCGTCGCCAATAAAGGCCATGCCGCGTAGCACGACATAGCAGCCGATGACGCCGCATACGATGGCCGCAAGCAAGGAGATGCCTACCGCGCGGGCGAGAAAGTCAAGGTGGGGATTGACCAGGTCGCGCAGGAAATCGAGGAAGGAAATTTCTATCATGCGGTGACTCCAATGGCAGAAAGCAAAGGGGAACCGGCACGCACGCCAAAGGTTTTTGTCCACGGATCCGTCTGGTGAAGAAGGGTCGAGGCAGAATCATCGGCTACTACGGTGCCGTTAAAGAGAATGAGGCGGTGGCAAGAATGTGCGGCTTCAGAAAGGTTATGAGTGGACATAATGATGGATGTTCCGCGGTGGGAAAGCTCTTCAAAAAGCTCGAGGAGCGATTCGGTATTGGGCGCATCTAGTCCGGTAAAGGGCTCATCGAGCAGCAGCACGTGTGGTTGTGTGGCGAGGGCCCGGGCGATGAGCACGCGCTGGCGTTGACCACCGGAGAGTTCTTCGATGGGGCGGGTAGAAAATTCTTCCATGTGAACCAGTTGAAGCGCCTCTGCCGCCGCGGCGTGGTCCGTGGCGCGCGGTCGCTTGAGCCAGCCGATAAGGCCGGTGCGGCCGCTGAGTACGGTGCGATAAACGTTGATGGGAAAGCCCCATTCCACTTCGTGACGCTGGGGAACATATCCCACGGTGCCGGAAACGCTGCGAGTTCCGGTGGAAGGAATAAGCCCTAAAATGGCGCGCATGAGGGTGGTCTTACCAGCACCATTGGGTCCGAGGAGCCCGATGAATTCGCCGGGGTGGACCTCTAGATTGGCAGCGGTGATAACGCTGCGGTGCGAGAGCGAGACGTTTAGTGCAGCAACGGAAATAAGCGGTTTATCCACGGCTATCGCCCCGCTTGGCAGAACGCAGGGCGAGCCCTAGGGCCAGCAGTAGTACTACAGCGCCGACGCCGGCGAGGACAAAGACCCAGGTGGGAATAGAGGAGCCCGCGGTCTGGGCATCGTCTGGATTCCAGGTAGTGTCTTGGGCCGCTTGGACGTCGGCATCATCGCCCACGGCGAAGGTGAGCACGCCATCGGTGTTGAAATCGGCACCGTCCTTGGTCTTGCCCTTCACCCTGATGCCTACCTGGTGAGTACCTGGCTCCGTAAACGTCCAGTTGGCGTGGGTGTGGGTATTGAGGTCTACCCAGAAGTCCTCGTCGCTCTTCTGCGCGGTGGACCACAAGAGCTGTGGTGCTTCAAAGCCTCCGTTTTGTAAGAAGAGGGAGAAATCGCCCGGGCCGGAGTGGCCGAGGAATTCCATGGTGACGCCGCGGTCGGCGGCGTCGACAAGGGAGGGCGCCTGGGTATTCCAGCCCAGCCAGGGAACGCCGACTTGCTCGGTTTGGGGAACCACCCAGACCTTATCGCCGGACTCAGCGCCAACGAAGCCAAAGTCATCCGTATCGGGAAGGGTTTGCTGTGCTTTATCGCCCACGGAAAACACGAGGTCGTCCAAGTGACGCCAGACTGGCTTATCGCCGGCATCATCGCGGGCCATAAGCTCAGAATCCGTGCCATCAAGCAGGGCACCAACGTCTACGTGACCGGTGTCGATGACCTTTTCTTCGCCCTGCGGGGCAACGCGTTCATCGGCACCGACCACCTGCGCGAGGTCGCCCGCCCAAGCAGGGCTGGTAGAAAGTACCAGACCTGCAGTAAGGACGCAGGCGGCGGTGCGGGTAGCGGTACGAGTAGCGAATTTAAGCATTTTTATCTCCATGGGTTGGGTTGGTGTTCAGGCAACGCTGCAGGGAATCAGCGTTAAATTTCATAAGGTCGATGTAGGAGCTGACGGTGTCATCGAACGTGTCGCCGTAGATGGGGCACAGCTCCACGCCTTGCTCCGCGGCAGCCTGCTTCAGGGTCTCGGTGCTTGCCTGCTGCACGGGCTCTACAAACACGGCTGGTAGATGGAGGTTCTCCAGCGTGCGGCGCAAGGAAATGACCTCGCGTGGGGAAGGTTCGATGGCCGGATTGGGAGTGACGAAGCCGGCCACCGACATGTCATAACCTTGCTCCAGATAGGCGTAGCCGTGGTGCGTGGTCACAAGGTGCCGATTTTCTTCTGCGATAGAAGAAATGGCGCGGTCAACATAGGTATCCGTATTCCGCAGACGCTGCGTGTAGTCCTCCGCCCGTTGGCGGTAGGACGCCCCGTGGGAAGGATCTGCCTGCGCCATTTCCTCGGCAATGACATCGACGTAGGCGATGGCATTGTCCACGTTGTGCCACAGGTGCGGGTCTACCTCGCCGTGGATGTGTTTTCCCAGCACCGCCTGCGGCAATAGGTAGGTATCCGATCCCGGCTTGCCCAGGAAGCGGTAGGCCGGATCTGGCGGTATGGGCTGCAGTACCGAAGAGGGGATTGACACCACGGTGGTGGCAGGGTCGAAGCGCTTGTCCTGATCGCGCAGGTCAATGCGGTGCTTGGCTAAGTCACCTGCAATATCCAGGTGTCCGGAATCTATCACGTGCATGCCTTTAGGTGGGTTTACTCCCACGGCCACAGTGAGGTGTTGGATGTCGGTGCCCTCTGCTTGGAACCCGAGGTGGTAGATTCCCGGCTGGGAAAATCCCCAAGACACGTGCGTGTGAGCGTTGGCCGGCAAGGTCACTGAGTCTTTTTCATCGATGCCATCGGCCGAGTTAAAAAGGACCTCCGGGGTGCCGAAAGTAGAGACCACATAGGCCGCGACGTTACCTGGCCCATCGGCAGAGACCATGCGGAAGTCCACTCCGGAAGAGCGCTGCTGTGCACCGCTGATGCGCAGGCCCAGCCAAATTGCCTCGAGCGAGACATCTTCTACCAGCGGCACCAGAGTGGCACCGCGGGTGGAGGCAGCATCGGCGACTTCCACCACGGGGGCATCGGTGGATTCGTGCAGCGTATCGATGAGAGACTGCGGCTCCAGCAAGTAGCCATTGCTTAGTGCCAAATCGGCATTGGCAACATCGCGCACCGTGCGCAGCGTTGGCTCAAAGGTATGCGGATCTTTTCCGCTGGGGATAAGGCTTTGTACCCGGGCATCTTCTCCCGCGACGTTGCGCGCAAGATCCGCGAGGATCGGGGTGGTGGCCACCACGGCGAATTTTTCTCCGCTTCCGGTATCCAACGCTGCCGAAGGGGCACAACCAGTGGCCAGCAGGCAGGAGCCCAGCAGCGCGCCTATGGTCCGAAGCCTGCGTCTATGAGAAAGCGCACGCGCCATTAGTCCGCTGCCTTAGCTACAGCTAGACGGGCAATGCCGAGGCCGAGAAAGAGCATGCCCAAGCCCAACGCTCCGATACCAAAGGGAACAATAGGAGTCCCAGTATTGGCTAAAGAACCGCCCTTGCTGTGTGCCTGCCCGGATTGGCCAGTGTTTGATCCGGTACTTGCGGTAGAGCCACCAGCGCTTGCCGGCGCCCCACCTGCCGCAGCACCATGCCCACAGTCGCCGCCCTCCGGATTTACCGCAGCACCCAAGTCGAAGTGCCCGTTGTCAAAGGCTTCAGCCGGCTTGTCGCCGCCAACCACGAAGTGAAGTGTCGCTTCACCGGCAACTTGCTTGCCTTCATCGGTCTTGGCCACCTGGCGGATGGTGACGTCATAGGTGCCCTGCGCACCAAAGACCCAGTTGGGGTGCACGTGCGTATTGGGAGCAATCGAATAGGTTCCTTCCGCCGCATCTGCATTGCCGCGGAACCACTCATCGCCCACGATCTTTCCCAAGCCGCCCTGGGAGTAGACCATCATCGGGCCGGGCCCCTTGAAGCCTGCTAACTCCCAGGTGACATCTCCAGGGATATTCTCGCGCATGGTCGGACTTTGGGTATTAGCACCGAGCCACGGCACACCATCGACCTGGGTAGAACCAATCATCCACGCCTGACCAGCTGGCACTGGACCTACCTCTTGAGGCAGATCGACGCTTGATTTATCGGAGAGATAAAAGGTAGCGCCATCAGCATCGCGCCACTGGGAGGGGGAGACCGTATCGTCCTTGATTTGCGGAGTCATTCCCGGGGTGCACTCTTCGTTCGCGGAGGCGCCGGACTTATCGGCAGCTGCAGCGCCGCCCCTGTCTGCTGGCCGTTGGGCGTTCGTAGCTTCTTGGTCATTGCTTTCCTCGCCCGTGTCAGCCGATCGATCGGCTGTGGATGCATCGCCGCCGTCGCCCACTTCCCAGGTGTAGGTCACAGCATTGCTGGTTTCGCCGTTGGAATGGGCGCGCACCGTCATGGTGTAGGTGCCGGCTTCGCTAAAGGCCCAGTTGACGTGCCGGTGGGCTGGATTGGGTTGGTTGATAACCTCGCCGCTGGTCAGCTCCATTGAACCGGAATCAGTAACCGCCTGTATGTCGCCGAAACCGCTGGTCTCAAAGACATATACCGAACCCGGGCCGGAAACTTCGGCGAATTCTAGGTCAACGTTGTCAAAGCCGCCATCGCGTGCAGGCTGGGTATCCCAGCCCGGCCAAATGATGCGCTGGTCTTGCGATTGTGGCAGGAAGTAGGTGGGCTGGCCTATCTCCGGCACGGCCTCGGTGGCATCCGACCAGGCATCCTCGACAACCTTGAGCACTACGTCATCGCCGGAGCGTGGAACGCCCGATCCAGTGATGTCTTCTTTCATGGAAAGGTGCAGCCTGCCATCAGGGGCCGTGACATAGAAGGCGTCTACATGCCCAGAGTCGAAGACCTCATCAAAGGCAAGTGCCGCGGCGGGGGAGAAGAAGGCCAATGCTGTGGCAAAGACCGCGGCAAATACGTGAATAAATCGGCGCCGCAGCGGGACGCGCCGGGAGGCAAAAGATGGTGAATAGTGCATTGTGGTTTCCCGTCTAATTGGTGGGGTAGAAGAGGCTTAGAAGTTGAGGCCGAAGCGCTTGCGGATGAGGTTCTCGTTATCTCGGAAGAAGTTATAAAAGGCCTTGAAAATCACCACGAGGACCGCTGGTAGGACCAGGCTCCACGGGCTAAACGAGGACCCTGTGGGCTCTTCTGGCCGGCCGGGGTGGGCTGGTGTGTCCGGGGTATCTGGGGCGGACGGTTGCGTGGAAGGCTCCTGGGAAGGCTCCGCGGAAGGGTTATCTGTTGGACTTTCGCTGGGCTCTCCGCTCCCGGTCGTGCCCGGCGCGCGGAAGGAACAGGAGTCCAATGTCTTATCGCCTACGGCAAAGGTGAGGGTTTGGGGCGCGGACTTTAGTTCCTTGCCGTCCGTACCCGTGGCCGTATAAGTAGCCTCAAAGGTGTACAAGCCAGGCTTGGAAAAGGCCCAGTGCGTATGGGTATGGGCCGGAAAGTTGGTTTCGATGGTGTAGTCCTTAGCCGCAGAATTGGCGAGGACCGAAAAACCTTTGCCATGGGTGCCATCGATAAATGCGCCCCACTCGGCACCGTCCGGCGTGGAGGTGGGCTTCAAGTTGAGGTTGACGGCATTGTCCTTGGTTGAGGAATAATCCAGGTCCTGGGTGTTATAGCCGGGCCAAATGATGTTTTGATCCTGGGTTTGTGGCAGGTGATAGAAGCGCTCACCGGGCTTTCCTAGGAAATCGAACTCCTTGCCCGCGAGCTTCTTATTGCGCGGGGTGAGTGCATTATCGTGTACGCCGAGCACCACGTCATCGAGTTTGCGGTCAACAGATTTCTTGTCCACCTGTGCCGTGTCATCGCGCAGAACCGTTGCAAAGCCTCCCTCGGCAGGCTGGGCTTTGATGTCTACATGACCACGGTCTAGTAGGTACTTTTCGCTGCATTGTGCATTGCCGGCTTGCGGTTCTTCGGTGCCTGGCTGCGGTGCGGAAGACGGAGTGTCTTCCTTGCCTGGGGTAGCCTCCGGTTCTTCATTGGAAGTGGAGAACTTCCCACTGACTTCATAGTTTTCACCAAAAGCAAAAGACTCAGTAATAACGCTGCTAGCATGTCCAGCCTTAACGGTGGAATGGGGGAAGAGGTTAACCTTGGCAAAATAGCCTTCGAAGTACTCGCCCTCATCAAAGGCGACCTCGCCGTGGCCGTTAGTAATAGGGGTTTCCAGATCCACAGTGGGGTATTTAGCCCCCTTCGTGTCATAGAGCCCGCCGGTGAGAAGGCCATTGAAGTTTTTATCCTCGGTATCCACCACAATCTTGGTGCCACCATTGCCCTGCTTGCGCATGCGGATGGTGTAGCCCAGCTCTTTTAGCTCGGTTTCCTCGGTGGGGGCAAGCTGGCGCGGCTGGGAGGTTTCCTGCCACGTATCAGCGGCGGCAGAAGAATCGGTGTGGCTGGATTTACCGGGTTGGAAGTCAAGGGGTTGGGATATCCAGCGTGGGGAATCGCCCTCAGGGGTAAAGACGGCCTGTACCTGGGACGGGTCGGGGCCCATATATTCATCCCACTGAGCATGCCCGTCCTTAACGGGGAGATCGGTGAGGAAGTAGCCGTCGATAAGCAGCGTGAGGGTGCCTTGTGCCTTGTTCTTGGCGTCGAAGGAAATGGTGGTGAGCTTGTCGTCACCGTCTTTTTCGGGATTGGACTTGGGGGCCATGCGCAGGCTGTAGCCTGCAGCAGCGGCGTTGCCAGCCGCGGACTGTGTGAAGCGCTCCTTGAGGCTCGGCGTTTTTTCCTCTTTGGGCTTTTGCCCGCCAACTTGGATGGTGGTGGTCTGTGGCTCATTGGCTATGAGCTGGCCATCCTTTCCGCGCGCACTGGTGCGGTAGGTCAGGCGGTATCGTCCTGGCTTGGTAAACAGAGTGGAGTTGTGCGTATGTGTGCCGGCAACAAGGTAAGCAGAGTGCGGCGAATCCGGGAAGGAACCGAGCATGCGGTGCAGCTGGGTGCCGTCCTCATCATCTTTATTGGTAAAAAGCTCCACCTCGCCGGGACCATCGACGCTGAGCAAATCAAGGAAGGCTACGCCATCCCGAAATTTGTCAGTGGGCAGGGAAGCATCTGCGCCAAAGCCCAGCCAAATGGGCGAAGTATTACCGGATACCTGGTGCGGCGCTGTGTAATAAGTCGTGCCAGGGGCCCCAATATAGTCTTGGGTCCCATTTGCCGGAAGCGTATAGAGATACTGGTTGCTGTTATCCGTAGCGCTATAGCCCTTGCCCACCCAGGCAACAGTGTCTGCAATCGGGGGCTCTTGACCACCAAACTCGGACTTCAGGACGAAATCGTTGTTCTCCCAGAAAGACTTGGGGGAGTCAACGTGGGTATTGGTAGCGATGTGCTTGCCATCATCGGGGCCTGCGACAGCCGTGGCGGGAGTGATAAGTGCCAAAGTGCTCAGCGTGGCAAGGAAACGGGTGCGTGGGGAAGCCACAGTTGGGAAGGCCTTTCTACAGTTCTCACAAGTTCACTAGAAACTATAGAAAATGATTCCCATAACCCGTTAGCCGTAATGGAAACCGATTTCACTGACCAGTGGCTTTGTAGTGAAACTCGTTTCCAATTACCCCAATTTGCGTGTAGGGATAGACTGCAAATTGCCGCGCGCCGGGCAGGTTTCAGGGGCGCTTGGGCTGGTGCGGACTGGAATCGGCGCCTCCACTACGATGGTGGGCATGACTGAAGTACGCGTTAGATTTTGTCCGTCCCCAACCGGCACACCGCACGTAGGCATGGTGCGCACCGCGTTGTTCAACTGGGCCTATGCCCGCCATACCGGTGGCAAGCTGGTATTTCGCATCGAAGACACCGATGCCGCCCGTGACTCTGAGGAGTCCTACCAAGCCATCATTGATTCCCTGACCTGGCTTGGTCTGGGCTGGGATGAAGGCATCAATGTCGGTGGCCCGCACGAGCCTTACCGCCAGTCCCAGCGCATGGACATTTACAAGGAGGTCCTAGACAAGCTTATCGACGGCGGATTTGTCTACCCGGCATACTCCACTGCTGAAGAGGTAGAGGAGCGCCACAAGGCTGCTGGCCGTGACCCGAAGCTGGGCTATGACAACTATGACCGTGACCTCACTCAGGAGCAGATCGATGCTTTTGAGGCCGAAGGTCGCAAGCCTGTCTGGCGCCTGCGCATGCCGGAGCAGGACTGGACCTGGACTGACCTGGTGCGCGGGGAAATGACCTTCAAGTCTGAGACCCAGCCGGACTATGTGGTGGCTCGCTCCAATGGTGCGCCGCTCTACACCCTGGTTAACCCGGTTGATGATGCCCTGATGCGCATCACCCACGTGCTGCGTGGTGAGGACCTGCTTTCTTCTACTCCGCGTCAGCTCGCGCTTTACGACGCCCTCAAGAAGATCGGCGTTGCCGAGTTTACCCCAGAGTTTGGCCACCTACCCTTCGTGATGGGCGAGGGCAATAAGAAGCTGTCTAAGCGTGACCCGCAGTCCAACCTGTTTAATCACCGCGATAACGGCATCATCCCTGAGGGGATGCTCAACTACCTGTCCCTGTTGGGCTGGTCCCTGTCCGCAGACCAGGACATCTTCAGCATGGATGACTTGGTGGAGAACTTTGACGTCCACGACGTGCTGGGTAACCCTGCACGCTTTGACCAGAAGAAACTCGAGGCCATCAACGCGGATCACATCCGCCAGCTAGACCCAGAAGAGTTTGCCTTCCGTCTGCGTAACTACCTGACCGAATACACGGATTTCCCGGCCGACTATGACGGCGAGAAATTCGCCTTCGCCGCAGATCTTGTGCAGACCCGTATCAAGACCCTGTCTGATGCTTACGGGCTCATGAGCTTTTTAGTGACCCCGGATGCCGACCTAAAGCTCGATGAGAAGGCAGCGAAGAAGAATCTCAAGGAAGAGGCCATTCAGCCGCTCGAGGTGGGCATCGAGACCCTCGAGGGTATTGCGGAGTGGAAGACCGAGAATATCGAGGCGGCACTATCCAAGGCGCTTATTGAAGACCTTGAGTTGAAGCCTCGTAAGGCTTACGGCGCACTGCGCGTAGCTATTTCCGGCGCCCAGGTTTCCCCACCGCTCTTTGAGTCCATGGAGCTGCTGGGTAAGGAGTCCACCCTGGCCCGCCTTCGTGCGGCCCGTGAAGTGACTCCTTATGTGCCGGCGGCACAGTAGGGGGAGCGCCTCCCGTAAGGCGGCGATAGATATCTAATCCCGCCCTTCGATGCGGCGAATGACAGCTGAACTACAGCGCTGTCATTCGCCGCATTTTATTAACCACTCTACTGGCCTGAAAATGGCGTGTGCGCTGGCGATTTGGCAGTTTACGCGTTGATCATTATAGTTATTACACGTTGCAGCGAGCAAGGGAGCATGGCCGGAAGGCAGTAAGCTTCCAACGCAAGTTAGCAAATGGCCTATGGTGTAATTGGCAACACAGCGGTTTCTGGTACCGCCATTCTAGGTTCGAGTCCTGGTAGGCCAGCAGTGAAAATGCTTTAAACGGCAGGCTCACTAGTTCTATGCCCCGTTCGTCTAGCGGCCTAGGACGCCGGCCTCTCACGCCGGTAACACGGGTTCAAATCCCGTACGGGGTACAAAGACCTCCAGCCTTTAGGTCGGAGGATTTTTCATTTCCGGGGAAACATCTTTTCCAGCGTCAGTCTGGGGTGCGACCACGACGCAAGTAAAACTGGTTATAACCTACCCCAGACCATTGGACTCGTCCGCGCAGGCAGCAGTCTGCTGCCAATGAGACCAGGGTTAAGACCGCCGCGAAGTTATGCAAAACCCTTCCTGTCCTGCACGTGCAGGCATAGACTGCAAGTACAGCAGAAAACAAACAGAAAGGAGAGCGGGTGACAGAAAGCGAAACGCACCACAGCCAAGGCGCACAGCCCGAAAGCACAGCCAGGTAGTAACGCTATAATCCACAACTTCCTTCCCACCAACGTTTGTATGAAGTATAGGAGCCTGCAGCATATGCACTTCGACGCACAGCGCCATCCCGAGTCCTACTAGCACAGCGTTCTCGGCCACGGACTATCCACAGATTGCTTGCGGAATAACCACTGATTCGATCCGCACCTCGGCCACGAAGAACCCTCACTGCAGTACCGGACTCGGGAATTTTTGCGTTTTCCTTCGCCTGCCCTCAAAACCGTCCTTGACCGCGCGATTTGTGCTGAATTAACCCATCGTTTACTCTTAACAAGTCCGCAACGCACAGCGTGCGATTGCTGCGAACGCGCCCCGTTCGTCTAGCGGCCTAGGACGCCGGCCTCTCACGCCGGTAACACGGGTTCAAATCCCGTACGGGGTACCAACGGAAAGCTGCGAGCCACATGGCTCGCAGCTTTTTCTTTACCTAAGACCTGCGCGATCTAGCGGCATGTAGGACAGGCCTCGATGTCCAAGGGCTAACGGTCCTGCTCACGGGACGGTATGGGAGCTGAGGTAAAGCGGGACGTAGACTCCCGTAGCGGTCCTTTAGTAGGGACTCAGGTGGACTGTAAGTGGGTACGTGCTCGATAGCTGCGTTCGAGGGAATCCCTTAAGAAGGAGCTAGACCTAGCGATAAAGGGTATCTGGGTCCTTCTTAGCGGATGCGTATGCGGCTTTCCCAGCCCCTTCTAGGTCTTTTGGGCACTAACGTGGGACCCGACCATGAAAAAGCCCACCAAGCCGTGAAAAGGGCTTGGTGGGCGGTATAGGAAGGGTGGGAGGGGAGACGTCGGCAAGCGTGGCTACGCCATAACCTTCGTCTTTTTAATCGCTTTCTGCAGGCGCTTGTGGTAGGCATCCATTGCGCGGCGGAGAACGAGGCCGACGATGAGTGCAGGGATGGTAAATAGCAGTAGCATGCCCAACTCGCGCCAAATATCGCCGTGATAGGTACCCGCAATGGCGCTGCGGAAAGCATCGATAGCGTAAGTCGCTGGCAGCCACGGGCTCACGTTCTGGAACCATTCAGGAAGCAAAGGCAGCGGGTATGCGCCGCCGGAGCCGGAGACTTGTATCACGAGCAACAACACCGCTAAGGCCTTGCCGGCACTATCGAGGGTGATGACAAGTGAATAGATGATCAACATAAACACCAGCGAGACTATCCATGCGGCAAACATGAGCATGAATGGGTGGGCAGGCTCGATCTGGACGAAGAAGATGAGGCTGAGAACCACCAAGGTGGCCTGCGCGAGGCCGACCAGGCTGAGTGTGGCAAAGCGGCCGAAAAACGCTTGACCACGGGTGAATTCGCTCTCGTCGTACTTCCCGTTCTCGTCCTTGCGCAAGTATTTACGCTCGGCATTGGTATGCACCAGCACGCATGCCAGAAGGGCGCCTACCCATAGCGACAAGGCGAGGTAGAACGGCGTCATGCCCACGCCAAAGGCAGCGACAGGGTAGACCGGCTGGCGGTCTACAGCCACAGGAGCGGCGATGCGAGAGGCAAGCAGTTCTGGATCGTTGCCGACGATATCCGCCAGCTTGTCCAAATCGCCGCCACGGCGCGCCTCGTCGATCTTGCGGCCCATGTCCGCAAAACGGCCGCTTTGCTCCCGCAGGGTGCCGGCGAGGCCGGCAGTGGTATCGCGGGCGCGCGCCAGGCTTTGCTGTGGCGACCCGTCATCCTGGGAAACCGAGGAGCGAATGCCTGCGATGTCTTGCTTGACAGCATCAATATCGTCCGCGACAACCGAGACGCTCTGGTTGAGCTGATCTAGCTGCGGTTTGAGGTTCTCGTTATAGGAATTACGTGCCTTTTCAGCAGCCTGCTTGGCATTGGCGATGGCATCCTTGGTGCGCTGTCGGGAGTCTTGGGACGTGCCACGGCCTTGCTCAAGGTCATTGGCGGTAGATACGAGCGAATCATGCAGAGCGTTGCTCTGGGCAATGGAGGCATCAATCTGGCCCATCATCGCCTTATATCCACCCGTGACCGCGGCAGGTAGAGCTACTTTATCGGCTTGCTCCTTGATGGAAGTGCGAACTCCCTCAAAGGCCTGAGTTTGCTCATTCACCCGTTCAGCGGCGGTGCGGTAGGTCTGCGCCGTTTGTGCGCTGGTGTTGCTTGCATTATTGAGCAACTCATCGACCTGGGCAGAGAGCGCATCGTAGCTTCGCGTTGTAGCAGCCAAGGAAGCGTCGAGCGAACCAGCCGAGTCATTGAGGGTAGAGCGCAGAACGTCGATGGGGTTTTCGCCTTGGTCATTGTCTGTCTCCGTAGCCTGGCGGCCAGCCTCGGCGAGAATATTGTCCGCAGCCTGCGTAAGCGGCAGCGTGGAGTCGACCAGATTGCTTAGTGCACCTACGGTGCCAGCCGCAGCATCGAGGCGAGTGCTGACGTTATTGACGCGATTGTGCAGGTTATTGAGTGCAGTCTGGGTATCGTCCTCATTGAGGTATTTATCAAAATCCGAGACGACGCCAAGGCCGACATTGGATACCACGCGGGTGAAGGACTCGTCGATTTTCTGAATGACGCCGTCCGCACTCTTTTGCGTGATGGTGGTAGACAGCGCATTCTTCTTCTCATTGGTATAGAGGTTGAGCTTGCTTGGTTCGGTTCCTTCTACATAGAACGTGAGAAGGTCCGCGCTGAAGTCTTTGGGAAGGACAATGCCGGCATAGTATTCGCCGGACTTTGTTCCTTCAACTGCATCGGCGCTATCAGTAATGACCCAATCGATATCGTGATTGCGGCTGAGCTGCGAGAGCACCTCATCGCCCAGATTAAGCTTCAGGGAGGCGAGGTCGCTTTCGTGGCCTTCATCCTCGCTGGCCACAGCAATCTTGAGCTGGTTGGTATTAGCAAAAGGATCCCAGCTAGCCAGCACGTTGAAGGACGTGAAAAGCAACGGGATGATGGCAAGGCCAAAGATGATGACCGCGGTCATTACATTGGTGCGAATGGCGTGGAGGTCATCGCGGAGAATGGTCAGAATGTTTTTCATGACTTACTCGCCTCCCTTTCCGGAGTCATCACCATCAACGGCGGGCATTTCCTTGGTCTCGCTGGTATTAGAAAGTGTGGATTCCTCGTCTAAGTCCTCTAGGAGGTAGCGGTTTGGGTGTTCCTGTTGGTGCTCGAGGTGCTCCTGGATTTCCTCATCGCTGAGATCCGCCAGGCGGTTATCGTGCGCGATGCTCTGCTTGACGTACTCAAGGGAGCAGATAACCCCCACCGCAATGAGCGTAACCAGGCAGGCCAGGCCGAAGATGATGGCCTTTTCTTCAGGGTTAATGCGTGAGTAGATGCCCAAAGCGACGACTAACGCTAGGCCTACCGCGACGGTAATCTTCATCAGCTGGGAGTAATTCCTGCGCGCCATGCTCCATTTATCCTCCAAGCTTTGTTGATACGCCTCGCGGTCATTCAAGGCATAGAGGAGGTCGGTAAAGCGGTACCGGCTGCCGACCAGATGGACCTGCTCATTGATAACCAAACCGCCCTTATGCAGTTCGTCGTTGACCAGCATATTGACGTTGGACAAGCCGCGGCGCATAACGGTACCGATGAGGTAAGCGATCGCGGCCATGCCGATGAGCGCGGCAAGGTCGCGTGCATAGTGGTTGCCGTAGAAACCACCAACGGTCTCGCGCATGGCATCAATGCCATAGGTAAAGGGCAGGAATGGATGTACCGCGCGGAAGAAGTCCGGCGTCATTTCAATGGGGTAGAGGCCGGATGCGCCCGGAATCTGGATGAAGGCGAAGACCACCGCGATGCCGCGGCCTACGTGTCCAAACGTAGAAACCAAGCTATAGGTAATGCTCAGGTAGCACAGGCCTACGATGACTGCGGTAGCGACGTAGGCCAATGCATTGGCATGTTCAACTCCAATGGCCAGGTTGCCGATGGACACGATGAGTGCCTGTGCGATGGCAAAGAAGGAAAGCAAGAGGAAGCGGGCAAGGTAAGCCTTGGTAATGGTGAGGTTCTTGCGGCCCTGCGGGTCTACCTCAGCGCGGAAGATGATGAGCAGCATGAACGCGCCGATCCACAGCGTGAGGTTGATAAAGAGCGAGGACATGCCGGAACCGTAGTGCTTTACAGGGAATACGGCGTGGCTTTCCATCTCTGCAGGGGAGGCAAGGAAGGAAGACACCTCATCGGTGTTCAGGCCCTTGACAGACTGCAGAATGGAATTGTTATTGGCGGTATTGCTCAGCGCAATCACGTCGCTGCGGGAGGCGCGAAGCCCCTCCTCAATACCGTCGAGGTCCACAGAAAAGCGCTCAACTACTTGTTGGGCCTGGCTTAGCTGCTCGTCGACGCCGCCCAAGAGCCCATCGGTTTGCCCTACCAGTGCCTGCTGGCTTTCGAGTGAGGCGGAAAGCTTACCGGCGGTAGCGGTGACGTCGGAAAGCGCAGCATTGAGCTTGGGCAGGCCTTCGGCCACATTATCGCGCAGCGCGTGGGAATCATCGCGCGTTTGGGCGGCCATCTTTTCCAACATGCCCGTGGTCTTATTGAGCGAATCGATGGTGTCGTTCGTATCGCCGTTGAGAGTATCTAAATCACCGAGAACGGCCTTATTCTGGTCATTGCGTTCGCGGAGGTCTCCTACCTGATCCTTAATCTGTTGGGAAACCTGTGGGGGCAGGGCCGGTGAAGACGCAAGCTTTTCAAGCTGATCGATAGCCCGGTCAGCTTCACCGACGATTCCTGACGCGCCCGCAGATGCGGCACCGACGCGATTGAGTGCGCCGCGTAGTTTGCCGGAGACCGAGCCTACGGTGGCATTGGCGGAGGCGGTGCCGTCCGCCATGGCGGTAGTGCCTTCTACATAGGCAGCGGTGGCATCGTCCGAGAAAGAAGTGACTTCCCGCTGGACCTCTGCAGTAATGGAGTTAAGTTCATCCAGGGCGGTCTGGGCATCATCGACGGTCTTTTGCACCGTGCCCAAAGACTCGCGGGCTTGCGCGATGGTAGGGCGCGCGTCTTCGATGGTGGAATGCACGTCAGCAAGCTGGCTGCGGGAGTTAGCTACCGTATCTGCAGTATCTGAAAAAGAATCCGCGGTCTTGCTTGCGGTACTGTTAATCTTCTGGCTCAAATCGCCACCGGAGTTCTTTAGCTCCGTAGCCACCGAATCCGCTACCTGCTCATTAAAGGTAGAGCTAATGGTGGTGTCTAGGGTCGAAGCGCCAGTATCAGTAATCTTCGGTGCAATGGCGTTCAGCTTTTCATTGACGTGATATTCCAGCGTGGGCTGAGAATAGGTACCTTTAAAAAGGCTAACGAAATCGGCAGAGAAGTCCTCGGGGACGATTACCGAGGCGAAGACGTCCCCCTTCTTAACGGCGTCTTCGGCTTCCTGGCGGTCCATGAACTGCCAGCCCAGCTTGTCATTGTCATGCAGCTTGTCAATCATCTGCCCGCCGACGTCTAAGTGGCCGGTCATCTCCGAGGATGCGCCTTTGTCTTCATTAACTACGGCGACCTTGAGGTGTTCTGTGTTTCCGTATGGGTCCCAGAAACCGGAGATGTTTACCCAGGAATACAGGGCTGGGGTGATCATCAAACCAATGAGGATCACCCAGACCTGCGGGGTCCGCCACAAGCGGACAAAATCTTGGAGAAAAATCTTCCAACTAGTAATCACTCGAAAAACCGTAGCACCCAACCGGAAAGAACTAATAGTCTGACTGTCAGTTTTAACAGAAATGAGAGAGCGCGTCCTGTCGAGCTTGCAGATATGTTTCTGGTGTGAAATTCGGGGACGATTTCAGCAGTAGTAGTGGGCATAGAAAATGCCGCCTAGGCCCATAGTTCAAGGGGCCTAGGCGGCAAGCACGTGGGGCTGGGCCCCGGGGTGGCGTTTAGTGTTCGTCGTAGTGATCGCCGTGTGCGGCATGGCGGTGGCCGTCGTGCAGGTAGTCCACGTGGTCGCCGTGCGGGATTGCTACGTGGCCGCAGCCTTCACCATGGGTGTGGTCGGCGTGTGCCTCGGCTTCAACGTGCTCGGTGGTTTCGCACTCATCCCAGTGGCCATCATGCTCACGGTGAATGTGGCCCTCGTGGAGATAGTCGGTGTGGTCACCGTGCGGGAAGGAAACGTGGCCGCAATCGGCGCCGTGGGTGTGGGTATGGTCTTCGTGGGTGGTGTGGGTCATGATGCCTGATCCTCTCTGGTAGGGGACGTTCCCCGTCGTTTTCAGTGTGTTTTCATTAAACCGTATTTTCATTTCGGTTTCAATAGGTGTGGGTGTGTTTCTCTAATTTTTCCGGTTTGGAAATAAAAAGGGCCCGCCTCCCTGGGGCTAGGTGGAAGCGGGCGTCGTAAAGCTAGGGAGGGCCTTAGAGGCGGTTGCTCAATTCGCGTGCGGCGGAAGTGAGCATGTGGGCGTATTTCTGGGCCGGGGAAGGTTGGAAGCGCTCGGCAGATCCGGAAATCGACAATACTGCGAGGAAGGTGCCGGAACCATCGAAAACCGGCGCGGAGATGGAGGCTAAGCCGGCTTCGCGTTCCTCAATAGACTCGGAGTAACCTTGGTTTCTGGCCGCCTCAATGTCTTCTTGGGTAAACGAGGCATCTTCGATATTGATGTCTACATATGCGGCAATGATGCGCGCGGCAGAGCCGGAGCTAAGCGGTAGCTGGCGCCCGACTGGTACGACGTTGTGGAGGCCGGATTCCGGCTCCCTGGTGGCAATGCAGGTACGGGTATTTCCGGTGACCTCGTAGAGCTGGATGGATTCTCCGGTGTCTTCGCGCAGTTTCTCCATGATTGGCCCGGCTGCCTCGAGGAGGTGATCGCGGTTGCCGGGGAGGGCAGGGCCGGCCTTCCACTTTCCATCGGGGGTGCGAACGAGGATGCGGTGCGCTTCGAGCGCGGTTGCTAAACGGTGTGCTGTCGCCCGAGGTAGTCCTGTGGTTTCGCATAATTCATTGAGGGTGGAGGGGTGGTTGGCGGCGGCCATCATAATGGCCATTGCTCGATCCAACACCTTGATTCCGGAAACTGCGCTATACTCTCCCATACAATGAAATCTACGTTCCAACTTATGAGATTTCAAGTGTGGAGAGACGTTTATGAACCAGAAGCTGACATTGGCAGAAAAAGTGTGGCGCGATCACGTCGTCCAACAGGGCGATGCTGGGGCGCCAGACCTCATCTTTATTGACTTTCAGCTACTACATGAAGTTACCAGTCCGCAGGCATTTGATGGCTTGCGGCTGGCCGGCCGCACGTTGCGTCACCCTGAGCTGCACTTGGCCACCGAGGACCATAACGTTCCCACGCAAGGCATCAAGTCCGGCAACCTCTTGGAAATCAAGGATGAGGTTTCACGCACCCAGGTATCGACCTTGCGCAAGAATTGCGAAGAATTTGGAGTGCGTTTGCACTCTATGGGTGATGTTCAGCAGGGCATTGTGCACACGGTTGGCCCGCAGCTGGGGATTACCCAGCCGGGTATGACAATCGTGTGTGGCGACTCGCATACCTCCACGCACGGCGCCTTTGGTTCAATTGCCATGGGTATTGGCACCTCTGAGGTAGAACATGTCATGGCCACGCAGACGCTTTCTTTGAAGCCATTTAAAGCCATGGCTATTGAGGTGACTGGCGAGCTGCAAGAGGGGGTATCTGCCAAGGACCTCATCTTGGCCATTATCGCCAAAATCGGTACCGGTGGCGGGCAGGGCCACATCATTGAATACCGCGGTGAGGCCATTCGCAAGATGTCCATGGAGGCGCGCATGACGATGTGCAATATGTCTATTGAGGCAGGGGCCCGCGCTGGCATGGTCGCTCCCGATGAGACGACCTTCGAGTATGTCAAGGGGCGCGAGTTCGCCCCCACGGGAGCAGACTGGGATGCTGCGGTTGAGTATTGGAAGACGCTTCCCACCGATGAGGGCGCGGAATTCGATACCGTTGTGGAAATTGATGGCTCCTCGCTGACCCCATTTGTTACGTGGGGAACCAATCCTGGGCAGGGCCTTCCGTTAGGGGAGAAGGTCCCAGATCCGGAAGACTGTGGTGACGATAATGAAAAGGCCACTGTGGCAAAGGCATTGCAGTATATGGACCTGCAGCCAGGTACTCCACTGCGTGATATCAAGATCGATATCGTCTTCGTCGGGTCCTGTACCAATGCCCGCATCGAAGACCTGCGTGCTGCGGCCGACGTGGTGAAGGGACGCACCATCGCTGCCGATACGCGGATGATGGTCGTGCCGTCCTCCACCCTGGTCAAGTGAAGCGTCCTGGGTTTAGTTCCGCTTCTTTTACGGCCCTGTGTTGATGGGCTGGGTGAGATAGTACTCGGTTTCTACTTCCTGTGGGGTGGCGTAGTCCAATGCTTCGTGAAGTCGCTTAGTGTTCCACCAATGCACCCACCGCAAGGTGGCCAGTTCGACTTCTCCGACCGACGTCCACGGGCCCTGGGCATGAATCAGTTCCGCCTTGTAGAGACCGTTGACTGTTTCGGCTAGTGCATTGTCGTAAGAATCGCCGATTGTTCCCACACTCGGGCGGATTCCTGACTCAGCTAGCGCGGTGGAATACTTCAGTGACACGTACTGGCTGCCCCGATCGCTGTGGTGAATTAGTTGGTTTCCATGGATTCGTCCTGCAGTCGTTAACGCATGTTCCAATGCCTCCATGGGCAGCGCATCGGTGCGCATTGTCGAGCGTGTAGCAACACCAACAATTTTTCGGCTGAAGACATCCACGACAAACGCGGTGTAGGCGAATCCTGACAGGGTGCGAACGTAGGTAATGTCGGCAACCCAAAGCCTGCCTGGTGCCTGCGCACGGAAGTTTCGGCGCACTAGGTCCGGGCGATGATCCGGTGTCTTCGGGCTTACCGTTGTTATTGGGGTTCGCCCACGTCTGCGGCCAGAAACACCTGCAAGTTTCATCAGACGTGCGGTCTTGTCGCGACCAATATGAAAGCCTTCGCGGTTCATCGCGTGCCACATTTTGCGGATGCCGTAGACCGAGAAATTCTCCGCATGCACACGCTGTATCTCTGGGATGAGCAGGCTATCGCTTAAGGCTCTTGCGCTGGGAACACGTGTGGTGGCTTTGCGGTAGCCGCGTGAAGTAATGAATCCACGATCTGCTTGTTTAAGGACTCGGCAGATGGCCTCGACCCCAAATTGATCTTTGTACGCGTCGATGTAGGAGATCATTTGGTCGTGGGTCGGTCGAGTTCCGCTGCGAAAAAAGCCGAAGCAGTTTTAAGAATCCCGTTTGCTCGTTTCAGTTCGCGGTTTTCGCGGCGCAGACGCCTGAGTTCTTCTTCCATTGTTTCGCCGCCTGAAGCGTCAGAATTATCGCGTACTGAGGCGCTGTCACGGTACCAGGCCCGCAACGTGTGGTGAGATACTCCAAGCAGCTCACCGACCTCTGTGTAGGCGCGTTGCAGTGAGCAAGACTCCAGGCGGACCATTTCGATGATCTGATGGACCGCCTTCTCCTTGAACTCGACGGAATACTTTCTAGGCATAGTTCAATCCTTCCTTAGCTGAGGTAGGAACTAAACCCAGGACGCTTCAAAGGCCCAAGCGGAGGAGGAAGGCCTCGACGAAGTCTTCCGACAGTTCGGTGCGGAGTGGCGTACCGCCGGCTGCTCGATGTGCTTGGGCATGAACCCAGATCAATTGGCTCCGGGCGAGCGCTCCGCCTCCACCTCCAACCGCAATTTCGAGGGCCGTCAAGGTCCTGGTGGGCACACGCACCTTGTCTCCCCGCAGGTGGCTGCCGCGACTGCTGTGACCGGTTACCTGTCTAGCCCTGCAGACCTGGATTAAGCGCTAAGAAAGGCATTGACAATGGAGAAGTTTATTACCCATACGGGAACGGGCGTGCCCCTGCGCGCTTCCAATGTGGATACCGATCAAATCATCCCCGCGCGTTACTTGAAGTCGGTTAAGCGTACAGGCTTTTCTGAAGGGTTGTTTTCTAATTGGCGCTCCGATGACAGCTTCGTGCTCAACCAAGCGCAATTTAAAGATGGGTCGGTGCTTTTTGCAGGCAGTGATTTTGGCACCGGATCCTCCCGCGAACATGCAGTATGGGCGTTGAGTGAATACGGGTTCCGTGCCGTGTTTTCGTCCCGCTTTGCAGATATCTTCCGCGGCAACGCAGGAAAGTCCGGCCTTCTTACCGGCTTGATGGAACAAGAAGACATAGAGCTTATCTGGAAGCAGCTGGAGGCAGGAGAAACCCAGGTCACCGTTGACTTGGAGGCGCGAACGGTCACGGTGGGAGAAAATACCTACCGCTTTGACATCGATGACTACACCCGTTGGCGGTTGATGGAGGGACTCGATGACATTGGTATCACCCTCCGTAACGAGGACAATATTGCTGACTATGAAAAGCGACGCCCCGGCTTTAAGCCCTCTGTTATCGCCCCATAAATGGGAGCGCGGTTGGGGATGAACTTGCGCCAACACCCCTACAGTTCTTTCTAAAGAAGGGGCGGTGGGGGTGCTTTGCATTTGGGTATGAGTCTTGAGTACAAACCTTGGGGGAGCTGCGGGGGTAAAAATTGGTAACGTAAGAGTAACAATCACCTGCTCCAGTTTCCTGTAACAAAGTATGCCCCTAGCTTTAAATCTATGAGCAATCCCTATTCGAATAATGATTCCTTTAATTCAGGAAACAATGGTCCAGGTACTCCCGGACCTGCCAGTGAATCTGCGCCCTACGGAAACGGCGCGAACGGCCAACCAGGCTACGGGCAGCAGTACGGTCAGCAACAGTTCGGGCAACCCGGATACGCCGGAAGCACCTACCAAGGAGAAGATTCCCTTTTTGGTCGTGACGTAGACGCCATTCAGGTAATCGCGGATAGCTTCCGCTACTTCGGCCGCAATTGGGCGCAGTGGATTTTCGGTCCACTGGTGCAGATCGTAATTGTCTCCATTCTCTATTTGCTGTTGACCCTCGTCCTAGCAGGCAGCGGTACATCCATTGATGCCCTAGCCAATAGTGGCTCGGGTTCCGATGCCGCACTTACTGGTGGGTTAATTGCGGTAATGTTCTTAGCCATTATCGCCATGTTCCTAGTGTTTATTTGGTCCATTAGCACCTGGTACAAGGCTGCTAATAAACAGGTTGATACCGGGATGCTGGAGATAAAGGACTTTCTGAGCTTTAAAAATGTCGCCGGTCTCATGGCGGTGAATGTGCTTTCGTGGCTGGTTATTTCCCTGGGCTTCGTTCTCCTGATTATTCCGGGACTCTTCGCCGCCTTCTTCTTTACTTGGATGCCGGCTGTTAAGGCCGTACGTCCTGAGCTATCCGTTGGCGAGACCTTTGGGGCTTCCATCGAGGTAGCGAAGAAGAATGTCGGAGTGACCATCTTGGTAGTCGTCCTGAGTGCCGTCCTGTACGCAGTGTTGAGCTTTACCCTAGTCGGCATGTTTGTGTACCCAGCACTGAATACCCTCATTTTGGTCCTCTTCGTCCGTCGCACGCTCGGCTTGCGCGGTTAGAAAACCCCGCAGCCGCACGATAGTTGCGCAAATAAGGCCCTGCTCGTCCACCGCATGAGATGGAAGGCAGGGCCTTAATTGTTGGTCGGCGAGGAACCAGAAAACTAGCGCACCGGCAGTGGGCTAGCCAGGTAATCGGCACCGGTGAGCTCGCCATTGTTGAAAGACAAGACCCACACAGAAGCCTTCTTAAACTTCAGCTTGTCCACCGGCTTTTTCAGGAACTCTGGGGCGAGGTCCTCGATGATGCCAGGAATGGTGGCGCCCTGGCTTACGATGACAGGAACGCCGCCTTCGTTGACCACCCGGCGGAAAGCTTTCTTGGCTGCTTCTGGGTCGTTCTCCCAGGCCTCATCGCCAAAGTTTTTGTTGATGGAAATGTCCTTGCCCAGTTCGTCGGCAAGCGGGGCAGCCGTCTGCTGGCAGCGCTGGGGCAGGGCAGAGTAAATGGCGGTGGGGTGGAAAGCACTCAGCATCGGCACCAGCATCTCTGCTTGGCGGCGGCCCTTCTTATCCAGTGGCCGCAGGTTGTCATCGCCTTGCCAGCTCACCCTCTCATGCGCGCGTGCGTGGCGCACATAGAGCACGCGGGTAGCGGGCGCGATGCGTAGGCGCTTAGCCGCCTTGGCCACTACCGCGGTATCAACGTCGTAGGACAGGAGGTCTTGCGCTTCATCGATGGGCAGCCACCGTAGCTCATCGGTTTCACTATTGGCGGAATAGGTTCCGCCCAGGTACTTGGCCACCCAGTAGTAGACCACCTTAGTGCGGCCTTGGACTGGGTACGTTACCTTGCCGATGAGCTTGCCTAGACGCACGCTAAAGCCGGTCTCCTCCAGGATTTCCCGGGCCGCGGTAGTGGGCAGGGATTCGCCGGGATCGACCTTGCCCTTGGGCAGGGACCAATCATCGTAATGGGGGCGGTGGATGAGCGCGATTTCTGGGTCCTGCGGGGAGCCGCGCCAGATTACGGCGCCGGCGGCAAGGGTAGTGCGGTGGAATTCCTTGGCGGGGTCCACCGGGATTTCCTGGTGGCGGCCGGAAATAAACTCCTCGTGCTGCTGATCCTTGTCGGTTTCGTGCATCTTTTTAATATTGGGCATCGTCTGCCTCCACGGGGCCTTTCCACAGTAATTGGGTTTATAAGAACAACGTCTAAGGGCCCATTGTCCCACGGGTTAGGCGCGTTGTGCATCCTTGCCCCACGGGGGTCGGGCATGCTTTAAGGTTGGGGTTATAGATTTGCACGTTTGGAGGAGACACCATGGTTAATGTTGCCGTGATGGGTGCTGGTTCTTGGGGCACTACCTTGGCCAAGGTCTTTGCGGACGCCGGAAATGACGTTCGCCTGTGGGCGCGCCGCGCGGAATTGGTGCAGGCCATCAACGAGACTCACACCAATCCGGACTATTTGCCGGATACCCGCCTGCCGGCCGCGGTGCGGGCCACCCATGATGATGTCGAAGCGCTGGCGCTTGCCGACGTCGTCGTGTTCGGCGTTCCCTCCCAAACCTTGCGCGCCAACGTGGAAAAGTGGGCGCCGCACCTGCCAGAGGACGCGACCCTGGTGTCTATTTCTAAAGGCGTAGAGACTGCCACGCTCAAGCGCATGAGTGAGGTCATCATGGATGCGGCGGGCGTGCCAGCAGACCGCGTGGCGGTACTGTCTGGCCCGAACTTGGCCAAGGAGATTGCTGCCGGCCAAGTGGCCGCCACGGTGATTGCCTGCTCCGATGAAGACCGCGCTCAGCGCGTGCAAGCAGCGGTCGCCGCGCCGTACCTGCGGCCCTACACCAATACCGATGTCATCGGCGCGGAAATCGGTGGCGCCTGCAAGAATGTCATCGCCTTGGCCTGTGGTATCGCCTCCGGCAAGGGGCTGGGCAATAACACCATGGCCACCATCATCACCCGCGGTCTGGCGGAAATTACCCGCCTGGGCGTGGAGCTGGGGGCGGATCCATTTACTTTCTCCGGCCTCGCAGGCATGGGCGACTTGGTGGCAACGTGCACCTCGACATTGTCGCGCAACCGCACCTTTGGCTACCGCCTGGGCCAAGGCGGCACGATTGAAGAGGCCAAGGCCGCGACCAATGGACAGGTCGCCGAAGGTGTCTACTCCTGTGACTCCATCTATCGCCTCGCCCAGCAGGCCGGGGTAGAGATGCCTATCACGCACGCCGTTTATGGCGTGTGCTACGAGGGTGTGGCGGTAGAAGATATGATCATCGCTTTGATGGGTCGGTCCAAGAAGTCGGAGTAGGTCGAGGGTAAAATCTGCGGGCATGACTGAAAAGACCCGCGTGGCCGTTATCTATGGCGGCCGTAGCACCGAGCATTCCGTATCCTGCGTATCCGCTGGCGCGATCATGAACCACCTCGACCCAGAGAAGTTCGAGGTGGTGCCCATCGGTATCACCCGTGAGGGCACGTGGACGCCCGGCACCACTGAGGGCTTAGAAATTGTCGATGGTGTTATGCCGGAGGTCAGCCCTGGTGCGGAGCTGACCCTTTCCCTTGATCCCAATGCGAAGGGCCAATTCCATAACGTCACCGACGGCACGCTCTTTGCAGAGGTCGACGTGGTATTTCCCATTCTGCACGGCCCCTTTGGTGAGGACGGTACAGTCCAAGGACTCTTTGAGCTTTCCGGCCTGCCCTATGTAGGCCCAGGGGTCTTGGCGTCCTCGGTGGGCATGGATAAGGAATTTACCAAGAAGGTGCTGGCGGCGGCAGACCTGCCAGTAGCGCCCGAGGTCATCCTCAAAGGCCGCACCGAGCTAAGCGAGGACGAAAAGCAGCAGCTAGGCCTGCCCGTCTTTGTCAAGCCTGCTCGCGGTGGATCCTCCATTGGCGTATCCAAGGTCACCACCTGGGAGGAATTCCCCACAGCCGTCGACCTGGCGCTAGAGGATGACGAAAAGATCCTGGTGGAGCCGGAAATCGTTGGCCAAGAGGTAGAAATCGGCGTGCTCCACTATGCCGATGGCACCTTGCTGGCCTCCGTCCCGGCGCTGCTCGCCGGGATCGATGATTCCGATGAGGGCTTTTATGGCTTCGACACCAAGTACCTCGACAATGTGGTCACTGCCGAAATCCCTGCGCCTTTCGCACCTGAGCTGACCGAGAAGCTACGCGACATGGCAATCCGCGCCTTCGAGGCCCTCAACTGTGAGGGCCTGTCCCGAGTCGACTTCTTCGTCACAAAGGACTCCGTGTACATCAACGAGATCAATACCCTGCCGGGCTTTACCCCGATCTCCATGTACCCGCAGGTGCTCGCGGCCTCGGGTGTCGAGTACCCGGCGCTGCTCGAGGCGCTTATCGAGCAGGCCCTAGCCAAGTAGGCCCAAGCGTGGCCTACTTTTCGGCCGTGTGCTTTGCGAGCACGTCGCCGATTTCCACCAGTGCCGCCTGCGCGGCATCTTGTGGGGCGTGTAGCGCAAGGTAGTCCTCGCGGCCGAGGGCAAACCACGTGCCTGCGGTCGTGCCATGGGCCAAGGTGGTGTCCTCGAACCACGGAATATCGTTGACCTGTTGGAGCTTGACTCCGGCGCGATAGTTCTCCGGCTTGGCTACGCCGCATCGCGCAACGATGTCTTCGCGGCCATCGGCGCTCCACACATAGGTATTCTTTTCCTCAACCTCGCGGCGGCGGTAGCCCTCAGCCACCGAATCGGGCAGGGCCTTGTCTACTTCTACGCACATCTGGTCATTCCCCGCCTTGAGAGCCTTAAGTGGCGCCTCGTGGGCAGTGGCAGGCTTTTCTTCGAGGGACGAGAGGGCGTCGTTCAGCTCGCCCGGCTCTGCGTCAGTGGAGGCAGTGACCGCGACAACGGGGAAGCGCTGCGGCGCATACCAAGTGGTGAGGTTCGAGCCAGGGGTGGCATCGCGCACCTGGAACCATTTTTCGCCCTCCACGTCCTGGGTCTGGGAGTACTCGGTGTACTGGAAAGGCATATCCACGCCACAGCGCACGGTGACCTTATCGTCTGAGGTAGTGGCCCAAGCCGCGACGCCGGAAGGCACGGGCTCGGCAATATCGGCACGTGGCTTATCCATGACCTGATCCGGAAGGGCGTCGATAAAGCTGCGGCAGGCTTGCGAGTCTGCCTCCTTAGACTCCACGGGGGAGACCGCCACTGGTGCTTTGGCGACGTTATTGAATACGTATTTTGCGCCGAAAAGGACCGCCAGAACCATCACTATGGACAACCCAAGTGAAATGAAGATCGCGGTGCGGTTAAATTGGGATGTCATAAGGGCTCATAGTATCGAAAGGAAGCTGGTGAACTTAACTCAGACTCTCGCAGATGTGGGAGAACGCGCCGCCATCCGGGAAATTACCTCCGTGGCCTCCAGTGGGCTCAATGGAGACGATGCCGCGGTACTGCCCAGCGCGCCGCCGAATTCCCGCACCGTGGCGGCCACTGATTTGATGGTGGAGGGACGTCATTTCCTGCGCGAGTGGTCGACCCCGCGCGAGATTGGCAAAAAGGCCATCTTGCGCAACTTTGCCGATGTGGAAGCTATGGGTGCCCGCCCGGTTGCTGCCCTCCTTGCAATCGCCGCCCCAGGCGATACCCCGGTGCCCTTCGTGCGTGGCATCGCCGAGGGAATCGCGGAGCATAGCTCTTTCTATAACGCCGAGTTGGTAGGCGGCGACCTTACAAAGTCGGATCTCTTGGTCATCAATATCACGGCCGTAGGCTTCCTGGGCGGCAGCCTTCCTGCCTTGACCTTGGACGGAGCGCGGGCAGGCCAGCAGGTGGTAGCGCACGGCAAGATCGGCCACTCGGCCGCCGGCTTGGCCTTGTTGGAGCGCTTTGGCCGGAACCTTCCTGCAGGGCATGAGCACCTGCAGCCGCTTATCGACGCCCACTGTGCCCCCTGGCTCAACCCCGGCCGCGGCGTCATTGCCCGTGCCGCGGGGGTCACCGCGATGACCGATAACTCAGACGGTCTGATTCAAGACTGTACGACAATGGCCGAGCACTCTTGCGTGCACATGGACTTGGATCCGCAGGCCTTGCAACCGGAAGAATTGCTGTGCCAAGCCGCGGATCTACTCGACTGCGACCCGTGGGAATGGGTACTCAGCGGCGGCGAAGACCACACCCTCATCGGCACGACGGCAAAGGAAGCGCCCTCGGGATTCCGAAAGATTGGCACCGTAACCCGCGGCTGCGGGGTTACGCTGGGTGGCACGACACCGAGCTATCAGAAAGGCTGGCTGAGCTTTTAACCATGCACCCCACCTACCACCCCTCTTGGGAGCCGGTGCTGGCGCCGGTTGTTGAAAAGCAATGGCCACAGATCTCCCATGCTCTTGAGGGGCAGGACTATTTGCCCCCGGCTGAGGACGTCTGCCGCGCGTTGCAGATGCCGCTAGATGAGGTCCGTGTGCTCATTGTGGGCCAAGACCCTTATCCCACCCCAGGACACGCCATGGGCATGGCCTTTTCCACTCGCCCGGGTGTGAAACCGCCGCGTTCCTTGGTCAATATTTACCGCGAGCTGCACGATGATCTGGGTATCAACGGCCGGGAAGACGGGGACCTGAGCGCCTGGGCGGACCAGGGAGTGCTGCTGCTTAACAGGGTGCTTACCGTAGCCCCAGGCAAAGCCGGATCGCACCGCCGAATTGGCTGGGAAGAGTTCACCGAGGCTGCCATTCGCGCGCTCAACCGCAGCCCCATGGTCGCGATTCTCTGGGGCCGGGATGCACAAGCATGCGAGCGATTTCTTCCCGACGTCCCCTGTATCAAGTCTCCACACCCCTCACCGCTTTCGGCCAGCCGCGGTTTCTTTGGCTCGAAGCCCTTTTCCCGGGCAAACGCCCTTTTGCGGGACCAAGGCGCACAGGAAATAGACTGGCGCTTGTAAACTATTGCGCATGTCCTACCCCAGCACGCTGGATTCCCACGGAATGCGCAATTGGGCCACCCGCGCCGTGGGGGAATTAGCCCATCGCCGCGATGAGATCAACGCGCTCAATGTCTTTCCCGTGCCGGATTCCGATACGGGCTCGAATATGGCGCACACTATGGAGGCAGCGGTTGCGGAGCTGGACAATGGTGGCGATGTCGCCGATTCACTCGCGCTCGGGGCGGTGCGTGGTGCCCGCGGAAACTCGGGAATGGTGCTCTCGCAGGTTCTGCGCGGCGTGGCCGAGTCAACTGTGGACTCAGTTATCGACGGTGCCGTCTTTGTCCGCTCCCTCAAGCAGGCCGTGGAGCTGGTGGACCGGGCTATCGCCGAGCCGGTGGAAGGCACAGTTATTACGGTCTTGAAGGCAGCAGCCGAGGCTGCCGGCGACGCTCAAGCGCAATCAGGCGCAACCTTGCACAGTACTGTGAGTGCCGCAATCGCTGCCGCGGAAACGGCCCTCGAGCGCACTCCTTCGCAATTGCCAGCCCTGCGCGAGGCAGGAGTGGTGGATGCCGGCGGCGCTGGTCTCGTTATCCTCTTAGAGTCTCTCCTTGCTGAGATCGAAGGCTCGACTGGGCACACAGGCCTGCCCGAGGCGGAGCCGACAACTGAACTGGAAGTGGTGTTTTTCTTCGAGGGAGATATAGACGCGCTGCAAACAGCAATTTCCCCTATGGGAGATAGCCTCGTCATCGCTCGCGCCACCGAGGACAGCGCTAATGTACATATCCACTCCCGGCAGGCAGGCAAGGTCATCGAAACCGCCTTTGGTACGGGAAAGGTAACCAACCTGCACCTTGAAGCGTTGCCCCCGCACGCCGAACCTGCCTCCGAAGAGCCTATTGCTCGCCGAGTATTTGCTGCCGCACCGGCCGGGCCTATCAGCGATCTGCTGGCATCTGCGGGGGTTAGCGTGGTGTCTCCGGATGATCCCATTGCGGCTAAGGACGAGGACATCGTTCTTGCCACCGGCGTGTGTTCACAGACCGCTGCTGGGCGAGTAGTGCCCGCGCAATCGCTGGCTGCAGCCTTAGCCGCGATCTCCGTTTATGAACCGGATAACCCAGATACTGGTGCCGTCGTTGCAGCCATGCGTGATGCTGCCAAGTCCATGCGAGTGGCTTACCCGAGCCAGGAAACCCCGCAGTCAATCATTGCCACTTGCCGCGATCTCTTGGCAGAAGGCGGTGAGCAGGTCACAGTCCTAAGTGCCCTAGACCTAGACCAGGAGGAACTAGCTCAACAGCTTGGCGTGGACGTCATGGCACTGAAAGTGCCGGAAATCGCAACCGAAATCGGAGTGGAATAGTAATGCTCGGCTGGCAGGACAATCGCCCTTTGACAGAGGTGCTTGCGGCGAAAGACGCCGCGAAGATTACCAAAGCACTGGGGTATGAGACCTGCGGTGAGCTCTTAGCTCACTATCCGCGAGACTATATCCGCCACAACAAGGACGTCGGACTAGGAGATGCTGCGGAGGGCGATATCGTCACGGTTACCGGAACTATTACCGGATTCACCCGCCACGACTCGGGCAAGACCACCATCATCAATGTGCAGCTCGATGGCAGCATCATTGCGACTTTTTTCAATGCCAATTACGTGATGCGGATGTTGCACCGCGGACAGCGCGTCATGATGAGCGGCAAGCTCAAATTCTTCCGCAACCAACCTCAATTACAGCAGCCGGACTTCGTAGAGATCGATGCGTTCGGCCGCCCCGATGGCGAGCTGGATGATTACCGCCAGCCAGCAGCCGAATCCGGCAAGAAGCATCGCCCGAAGGCCACCGGCTCGCTGCGGAATCTGTCGCAGTTTGGCAGGCTCGATCAGCTCCTCTTGGAACGCGAATGGATTCCGGTGTACCCGGCCACGTCCAAGGTGACTTCGTGGTACATCATGGGCGCTATCCACTACGTCTTATCTAAGACTCCGCCGATTGAGGAACCGCTGGATTATCAGATGATCATCAGCCTCGATAAGGCAGTGCGGGAAATCCATGAGCCGGGGGAGGCGGGCCCGTACCGTGCGATACAGAGGCTGAAGTATAACGAGGCTCTGTCTATTGGTCTGGTGATGGCATTGCGCCAGCGAGATGCCGAAGCCCGGACCGCTTCTACCATGCCGGCAACCTTGGGCGGCTATCGCGAAGAACTGCTGAGCCATCTGCCCTTTGATCTGACTGAAGGGCAGCGGCGCGTCATCAGCGAGATTGAAGACGATCTGGCTCGTCCGCTGCCCATGATGCGCTTGCTGCAAGGTGAGGTTGGCTCTGGCAAAACCATGGTGGCTACCTGCGCTATGCTGCAGGCTGTTGACGCAGGAACGCAGGCCGCGCTGTTGGCGCCGACGGAAGTACTCGCCTCCCAACACGCTGCCTCCATCGGGACCTCGGTTCCCGAAGGGGTCAAGGTGGTATTCCTGACCGGCTCCATGCGTACGGCGGACAAGCGGCAGGCTTTATTGGATATTGTCTCCGGTGATGCGGACATCATCATTGGAACCCATGCGATTATCCAAGACACCGTAGAGTTCTTTAACCTGGGATTGGTCGTCGTAGATGAGCAACACCGGTTTGGTGTAGAGCAGCGCGATAGCCTGCGGTTAAAGGCACGTGAAGGCCTCAGCCCCCACGTGCTGGTGATGACAGCAACACCGATTCCGCGCACCATTGCGATGACCGTCTTTGGTGACCTCGCCGTATCAACGCTGACCGAGCTGCCCGGTGGTCGCAAACCTATTCAGTCAGCAGTGGTGGCCGAGTGGCGGCCGACCTGGGTGCTGCGCGCACTCGAGCGGATACGCGAGGAGGTTGCCCACGGCCATCAGGCCTATATCGTTTGCCCGCGCATTGAAGGCAAAGGCGGGGTGCTAGAGCTTGCACAGCAGTTAGAAAACGGTCCCTTCAAGGGACTGCGGGTCGCCATTTTGCATGGGAAGATGCCCAATAAAGACGAGGTAATGACGTCATTTGCCAGGGGAGAGATCGATATCCTGGTCTCTACCACGGTCATTGAGGTGGGCGTGGATGTTCCCAATGCCACGGTGATGCTCATTCGCGAGTCCGAGCATTTCGGCGTTTCCCAGTTGCACCAGTTGCGTGGGCGTGTGGGACGAGGCGGCAATGCCTCCGTCTGCCTTTTGCACACGACGGCAGCCGATAACACTCCGTCCTTCCGTCGTATCACTCAGATCGCCCAAACGTCCTCGGGTTTTGAACTGGCCGAGCTTGATTTGCGCCAGCGGCAAGAGGGCGACATCTTGGGCACCATGCAGTCCGGAACTCACCGCACACTGCGGCTACTGAACTTGGCGGATGACCAAGACATTGTGGAGCGCACCCACACGGATGCGCGCGCCATGGTGTTGCGCAATCCCGAGTTGGCTGAGGAACTCACGCGCAATTTGAGCGAAAGCGAACAGGAATACTTGGAGAAGAACTAAGACGGGTTAACCTAGAAGCATGAAAATTTACGCCCCTTTCGCGGGCATCGTCCGTTGCCATGTGAATGTGGGAGACACTGTTGATACCGGAGTCCCGCTTGCGACTGTCGAAGCCACGAAGCTTGAGGCTCCCGTAGAAAGCCCGGGACCAGGAAAGGTCCACCGTATCGTGGTCTCTGACTTTAGTGATGTGGTGGGCGGAGACCTTTTGATGGAGATTGGAGAAGCATAAATGACGCGCATTATTGCCGGCGAAGCCCGCGGACGCACCATTAAAGTGCCTGCAGAAGGAACTCGGCCTACCGCAGACCGCGCCCGCGAAGGGCTGTTTTCATCCCTAACTGCACGGTGGGGCTTTGCTGGATCTTCGGTGCTCGATCTTTTTGCTGGCTCTGGTGCCCTAGGTCTTGAGGCAGCGAGCCGTGGGGCAGATGAAGCAGTACTGGTGGAAGCTTCGGGCGATGCGGTAAAGATCATCCGGCACAACATGGGCGTCGTCAAGCATCCCGGCGTGCGCGTGCATGAGATGAAGGTAAGCACTTACCTGGCTAGTGCCCCTCGCAAACACTTTGACTTGGTGCTGGCGGACCCACCCTATGCTTTTGATGAAGTGGATGAACTCATTGCTGCCATCGAACCAGTGCTTACCGATCGCGCAATGGTAGTAATTGAGCGCCACGTCGATTCCGCGGATACGGTGTGGCCTGCAGGTTTTGAGCCCACCGGCCAAAAGCTTAAGAAGCGCACCTTTGGCATCGCACGCATGGATATGGCGGTTTATACCCGTCCCGGCAGCGAGGACGCCGAAGACTAAACCCCTGAAAAGAAAGCGAAAGTAGCATGACTAAGGCCGTCTGCCCTGGATCCTTCGACCCCGTCACCTTAGGTCACGTCGATATCATCAATCGCGCTAACCAGATGTTTGATGAGGTCACCGTGTTGGTAACCGGTAATCCCGACAAGCCCTCAGGGCTTTTTAGCGTGGAGGAACGCATGGAACTTATCCGCCAGAGCGTGGATTCTTCCATCAAGGTGGATTATTGCTCCGGGCTGTTGGTGGACTACACCACGGAGCATGGGGCAGACGTCCTAGTGAAGGGACTGCGTAGCTCTCTGGATTATGAATATGAGCTGCCCATGGCGCAGATGAACCGGCGCCTTTCGGGAATCGATACTGTCTTCCTACTCACGGACGAGAAGTACGGCTATATCAGTTCCTCGTTGTGTAAGCAGGTAGCGAAGTTTGGCGGCGACGTAACGGGGATGTTCCCCGAATCCGTAGGCCGTGCGGTAAAGGAGAAATACCGGCAGTGAGCCTCGCACTGGTTATTTTCCTCGTCGTTGTCGTTGGTTCGACACTGCAGCGGGTATCCGGAATGGGGCTCGGTCTCATCGGCGGCCCCATCCTCATGTTGATCATGGGGCCGGTCGAAGGCATCCTCGTCATTAATGTTCTGGCCTGCATAAATGCGATTCTGACCACCTATTCCGTGCGTGAGAATGTGAGCTGGAAGAAGTTCGGACTCATAGCCCCAGTCATGGTGATTGGTTCCTTGGCCGCGGCGCTGCTCATTAGGCGTATGGACACGGCAGGGCTCATGATCGTAGTGGGCGCTGCGCTTCTGGCCGCACTGGGGGTTGTCACTTTTGGAAAGAAGTTTGTCCCGCCGATGGAGGGCAAAGGCCCTGCCATCTCCGCCGGTATTCTCGGCGGCTTTACCAATACCTTGGCGGGCGTGGCCGGCCCGGTTATTACCGTTTACGCCCAGGCGGCAAAGTGGCCCCAACATGTCTACGCAGCTACGCTGCAGCCGATTTTTGTCGTAGGCGGATTCTTTTCCGTGATGACCAAGACGCTTACTGGTGCGGCGCATTTTGATGGCCTGCCTTGGGTGATGTGGCCCGCCGGAGTCTTAGGTATGCTCGTCGGAATTTGGGCCGGCACCCGCATTGCTCGGCGTGTTCCACGAGAAAAGGCCCGCGTGCTCTCACTGAGCGTTGCCGGGTTGGGCGCGGCCAGCGCACTGATTCGGGGTATTTTGACGCTTTCGTAGACGAGTCAGCCACGACAAAGCCCGCCGGTCCTCTTCGCGGAAGAGGACCGGCGGGCTGAAGGCACTCAGCGGAGTGCTGCGGGAATTAGAGTAGCGACGCCAAAAAGTCCTTGGTGCGTGGCTGTTGCGGGTTATCCAGCACCTCAGCTGGGCTGCCGGACTCGATAACTACGCCGCCATCCATGAAGAAGACCTTATCGGCTACCTCGCGCGCAAAACCCATCTCGTGGGTGACGACGAGCATGGTCATGCCTTCAGCTGCGAGGTCCTTCATAACGCGCAGCACTTCGCCGACGAGCTCGGGGTCGAGGGCGGACGTAGGTTCGTCGAAAAGCATAAGCTTAGGATCCATAGCCACTGCACGAGCGATGGCCACGCGCTGCTGCTGGCCGCCGGAGAGCTGTACCGGGTAGTTATTGGCCTTGGACGCCAAGCCAACGTCCTCCAACAGCTCCATAGCGCGGGCGCGGGCGGTCTCTTCCGGAATCTTTTTCACCTGCACCGGTGCCTCGATGATGTTTTCAATCACCGTGCGGTGGGGGAAGAGGTTGAAAGACTGAAAGACCATTCCGATATCGGAGCGCTGTTCTGCGGCTTCCTTCTCGCTGATCTCATAAAGGGTGCCGTTCTTTTCGCGGTAGCCAATCAGCTCGCCGTCGACGTAGAGGCGGCCCGCCGTCGCCTTATCAAGGTGATTGACGCAGCGCAGGAAGGTGGACTTGCCGGAGCCCGAGGGGCCTAACAGGCAGGCCACTTCGCCGGGCTGGACCTCAAGGTCAATGCCTTTGAGGACCTCGAGCTGTCCGAAGGACTTATGGACGTTCTGGGCGGAAATCATGGGAGTAGCCATTAGTTTTTAGCCTCCGAAATCACGGATACGTTGCGGGGGATGGTTCCTTCAGCGTCTGCCAGCGCAGCAAGTTGGCGGCCAGTGAGTTCGCGGGTGGCACCGCGCTCAAAGCGGCGCTCCAGGAAGTACTGTCCCACCATCAGCAGGGAAGTAACCACGAGGTACCAGGACGCTGCGACCAGCAACAGCGGGATGGGCTGGAAGAGCGCGGCGGAAATATCCGTGGAACGGCCGAAGATTTCCTCGGTATAAGGAATGGCCACCACGAGGGAAGAGGTCTTGAGCAAGGAAATGAACTCATTTCCTGTGGGCGGAATGATAATGCGCATGGCCTGCGGAAGGACGGTGCGGCGCATGGTCATCCACCAGGACATGCCGAGTGCCTTGGAAGCTTCCTTCTGGCCCTCGGGAACGGAGGTGATACCGGAGCGCACAATCTCGGCCATATAGGCGGCTTCATTAAGCCCCAGGCCCATCACCGCAAGGAAGAAGGCGTTGGTGAGGATCGTCTGCAAAGACACCTCGGTAAAGCCCAAGTTGATGGATTGGTAGATGGCGGAGAGCAGGCCCCAGAACACCAGTTGCACATAGATCGGCGTGCCGCGGAAGACCCAGAGGAATATCCAGGAGACGCTGCGCAGCACCGGGTTCGGGGACATGCGCATAACCGCAAGGATGGCACCACCCACAACGCCGATGATCATTGACAAAATGGTGATGGCAATGGTGTGCAGGGAGGCAAGCGCAATGCGCTTATCAAAGAGATACTGGAAGTAGGTGTCCCAGCCAAAGGCCTCGTTGCGGGCGGAGGCGATGATGAACCACACGCCGAGCACGATAAGCAGGCCGGCGAATACCCAGCGCCACGGGTGGCGTAGAGGTCGCGCCTCGATCTTGGCGGGCTTTTCCTTAGGCTCTGCCGTAGCTGGCGTCGCCGCATTTTCATTAACCATTGATCGGCCTTTCATTAATCATTGCCTGGTCTATTAAGCCATCCTCGATGCCCCAACGGGACAAAATTTCTGCATACTCACCGGTTTCGATGAGGTGTTGCAGTGCCGCAGCCGAGGCCTTGCCCAAATCGGAATCCTTGGGTACGGCAAAGCCATAGGGCGATGCTTGGAACATATCGCCTACCTGCCGCATCTTTCCTTCGGAGCGATTGACCGCCCACGCCGTTACTGGGGAGTCTGCGGACAGGGCATCTGCGCGTCCCATAAGTACCGCCAGCGCGGCGTTGTCACCGGTGTCATAAGACAAAACCGTGAGATCGCCGTTGCACGCATCCTTCTTGGGGCGCACATCGTCGGTTTCAGATACCGTGGTGCGCTGCACCGCGACGGTCAGGCCGCAAGGATTATCCGGGTCAACCTTCTTGGGGCCATCTACTCGCTCGGCCCACTGGATGCCGGCGTAGAGGTGATCTACAAAGTCGAATTCATTGCGGCGCTCGGGGTTATCCGTGAATCCGGATGCGCCCATATCAATCTGGCCCGATTGCACGGCGGGCAGGATCATGGAGAAGTCCTGTTCCATGGGCTGGAAATCGAGTCCCAAGACGCCGGCAACGGCGCGAGCAAGATCGAGTTCAACGCCCTGGAGTGCCCCGTGGGAATCCTTAAGCTGAAATGGGGCATAGGGCGGGTTAGTTCCGGCGGTAAGGACGCCATCGTTGTCGTCATACATGGCGGCAATTTCCGGCACCATTGCGGAATGGGGTTCTTCCCAGCCGTCCGGAGTGGAATCTTCCTCGTTGGTGACGCAGGCGCCCAGGCTCAACGTGGGGACGAGGACCGCGGCGAGAATTGTGCGGCGAGAAAACGAACGCGGCATTACTCTTGCGCCGTCCTTTCATCTATAGCGCGGGCTTTCTTCATATCTGCGAAGATGAACGCGGAGACGATGAGTGCACCGAGGATGAACATGCCGATGATGATGCCGCTAGAGGCATCCTGGTCAGCTCCCCACGGCCATAGGGCGCGCAGAGAACCGAGCATGAAACCTGCCATGGCCATCAGCGTGGGGGCGCGGTGGTGATCCAGCAGGAAATTTAATGCCTTGATGAATGCCGCGAGGCCACACAGGGCACCCAGCGCGAAGACGGCGATAGTGCCTAGGTCACGATCTGAAACCGCGCCAATGATGGGCTGGTAGAGGCCCATGGTCAGCAGGATGAGCGAGCCGGAAATGCCTGGCAGGATGAGTGCGCATACCGCGATGGCGGCGGCGAAGAAGACCACGATGAGGCTGGGGTTCTCGTGCGGTTCGGAGGTGAATCCGGTGATAAAGAAGATCGCAATCGTGGCAACGACGAACGCGATGATGGACGAGGGGCGCAGCCGTTCCTGCTTGGAGAGCATGGATAGCGGTACAAAAATGGACACAGCCACCATGCCCAAAAAGAGCGCTCCGGAAGCCGATACGTGATTTTCCACGAAGTTAGAAAGCACGGTGGACATCCCGAAGACGGCGATGAACATACCGATAGCTACGGAGAGGAGGAAGCTCCATTCGACCTTCTTGAAGCGGCCGGAGATGAGATCGTTGGCGTTGTGGACTGCGCGTTCATAAATGCCCACGATGAGCGCCACGGTGCCACCGGAGATGCCGGGTACGAGCTCGGCCATGCCGATGAGGGCACCGCGGATAGCGTTCAAAATGTACTGCATAAAATAAAAATTTACCTGGGAGGGGACTGGTGCGGAGGGCGACTGGCCTAGCAAGGCGGCAGAAAAGTGCCGAAGAGGGAGGCTAGGCGAACCACAGTGAAGCGTAATGCATATCTTTCATTAGAGGGCGGTTAGCTACCTGCCGCGGCAGAGGGGGATCTTCTCCCTAACCGTAGAGGTAAAACCGTATTCACGAATATTCTGTCAGTTTAATGCACCCCAATGCAACTATGCAGTTTGGGGCAGGATATACGGACTTGGCCACAGTGGGATGGTCCATTCAGAAGCAACCATAAGTTTCCCATTATTCAGTCTCCTGTTTACGCGGGCTTCAACTAGCTGAAAGCTTCACGTCCTAGAATTCCTCGCGTATTCCCAGCCATCTCCCCTGTGCAAGCATCCCTTTCCAGTCTTAAAGGACTCTCTATGAAAAATCGTTTCGTCCTGCCTGCGCTAACTGCAACCGCGGTGGTGGGAAACCTCGTTGTTGTACCGGCCGCAAGTGCTGCGGATTTTGGGGCCGAGGGGGCGTCGCCAAGCGAGGGCTCTCGTTTCAGTATCGGCGTCTTACCGGATACCCAGTTCTACTCGCGCTATTCCACCCCGGAGACCGGCAACTTGGCCCAAGCTCGCTACGGAAGCGAACCCTACTTGGCCCAAACTCAATGGTTGGTAGACCACCAAGACGAGCTGAACATGGACTTCGTCACCCACCTGGGCGATGTCGTCGACCAGTGGAACGTGGAGGGCGAATGGCAGGTAGCCGATAAGGCCATGCAGGTCCTCGACGATTCTGACCTGAACTACTCCATCCTGCCCGGCAATCACGACATGGACGTCGAGGGTGCGGCGGCCCACCCTTATGACAAGTGGTTTAGCGCCGATCGCGCCAAAGCCGCTAATCCGGAGAGCTTCCAAGAGCGCTACACTGCGGTCAATAATGACTCCGAGGCCCACATCTTTGAAGCCGAGGGTCAGAAGTACCTCAACTTGGCACTGGGCTGGCGCGCCGATGAGAAGGCCCTTGCGTGGGCGCAAGGCATCATCGATAAGCACCCCAACCTCCCCGTCATCGTCACGACGCACGAAGCCCTTAATATCGATGGCGAGGGCAACGTTTTCTATTCCGATGACTATGGCAAGGGCCTGTGGGATACGTTCATCAAGCGCAACGACCAGATCTTCCTGGTGATGGGCGGCCACCACCACGGTGCGGGCTACCGCGTGGATAAGAACGATGCCGGCCACGATGTCGTTTCCATCTTGCAGGACTATCAGATGGCCTATCAGGGCGGAAATGGTCTGCTGGGCGTGCTCGAGTTCGACCTTTCCGGCAAGCAGCTGGAGATGACCGCGCTCTCGCCGTGGGTGGCGCAGAAGCCGCACGAGGAGCTGACGCAATTCGATAAGCTCACCCTGGATGATCAGGGCGATAGCTACGCCATTCCGTTCGACTTTGAGCAGCGCTTTTCCTCCTTTTCCCCGGATTTCACCGTGGGCGAGGGCCACCAGCCGGACCTAGCGCAGCGTGCGCGCGACATCGCCGCGGAAGGCTATAGGCCCTATACCATCGCGGAGGATGAGTTGCCCACGGGCGCGGATGACTTTGCCAAGAACGACCACACCGTATTCCACTGGCGCCCGGGCCAGGCCCAAGACAAGGACGGGCATGCGCTTGCCGACGGTGCCCCTGCCGGCCGCGGCACCACCATCCCCGATATTGCCAGCGATTCGGGCAGCGACCTGCATCGCTCTGGCGCCATGCTAGGTGATCGGGTGACCTATAGCTCCGATCACCACCCGCTGTCTTCTGATGCCGGCTCCCTCTTCTGGTCCGACCCTGCCGGTAAGGTCGGCAACGCCGAGTTCCGCACCGACAAGGGAGCGGCCGCCAATAATGTGGACACCACCAAGGGGTACACCTTCGAATCCTTCGTCAAGATTCCTGAAGACTTCAATGGTGCCGAGCATGGCTGGGGAAGCGCGCTTAGCCGCGACTCTGCCATCAACAAGCTGGTGGACGGCTCTGAGGACACGGATCCCACCGTCATGTTTGGTATCTCCAACCTCCGCGAGCTGCGCTGGTGGGCGGAGCCGAAGCAGGGAAGCGGTTCTACCGTATGGTCCCACGAGGTGCCCAAGGACGAGTGGATGCACATCGCCGTGGTCAATGATCCACAAAGCGATAGCGTGGAGATGTTCATCAACGGCGCACCCATCTTGCGCAATGCCGTAGGCGCCGAAGGCCTTCTCCCGCGCGACCTGCAGTGGGTTATGGGCGGTGGTTTTGATAACCAGCGCCCGCAGGACCCGTGGTACGGCTGGATCGGCGAGACCCGCCTGACCCAGGGTGTTCTGGGCAAGGATGAATGGCTTACCGCCCGTGCACACGGGGACGGCAAACCGGCCGATACTACGCAGCCGGCCGCAGGTAGCTCCGAGTTGGGCTCCAGTACGAGCTCGAAGCCCGCCATCTTGGGAGCAATCCTCGGCATCGCAGGCGTGGCAGGACTCATCGGTCTAGCGCTACCGCAGCTGAAGGCTTCCATCCCGCAGATCAACGCAGCGCTGCGCAAGTACCATCTACCTACGTTGCCTGAGCTTTACTAGGTTGTGTGAGAGGGCCAATTTTTGGCGGTGGGATTGCGCAAGCAATCGTTCCAAATGTGCTTAGGTTTCTCGCGCCATGTGGGCGAGCTTAAGCACATTTAGTTTTTATAGCTCTTCCTGCTTTGTATAGAAATGTACCTTCCACCAAAACCATGCTGCTGCTCCACCCAGCAGAATTGATATCCAAACCTGTGAAGGTTGTTGAAGAACTAATGCCCCCAGAAGCGTGATGATTGCCAATGCGGTGAATACCGCCGCTTTCGTGCGTTCAATTCGTAACCTTTTCATAAAACACCTCATTGTGACAGACACATCGCATCTACACGATTCAATATAAAAGAATATCGTCTTGATGTCAACAATAGTTTACACTCTGTATTGGTAATGTAACTTTGTGGTAACTGTCTTAGGTTAGAAGTAAATAGCTAGGTTTGGGGTGAACCTAGAGGCACTGTTTGTTGGGAGTAGAGGCTTGAGGAATGTCTGATCAACGAAATGATGGAAGTAGCCTGGGGGCAAATGGGCGCCGTGAAAAGGTGTTCTTAGCAACTATTGCTCTTGTTCTTGCGCTTTCTGCCCTGAATGTGGTCCTGTGTATTGTCTCGTTTGATGAATATGCCGATGCGTTTGTCTCGATTCACCGAGATTCGTTTAACGGAATTGAAGATGTACAGGTCGAGCGGTGGATACTGCGAGGGCTCCTACTGATCCGTTCAGTGGTAGCACTGTCGTGGATAGCGTCCTTTTTCTATTTGAAGAAAATGCTGAAGAAGTCAGACGGGAATAGGTCGCTGATTATGGGGGTGTACTCAGTTCTTTCAACCATAGGATTCGGATATCTCGTCCTTAGGGCGGAATTGCCTAGCTTGGCGGTTGTGCGGTCTGTGCAAGCGGTAGCCTGCCTTGCTCTGGCGGGCTATTTGGGCACCGAAAGATTAAAAGCACCCGAGCGTTTCCAAGTATCCGATCAAACTGAAATCGAGGAGAAGGGCTGAAGCATTAAAGGACCTCGAACCTAATCAGTAAGAAAGGTCCGAGGTTTTTCTCTTTGTGCCCCTGGTGAGACTCGAACTCACACCAACTAACGTAATGTAAGGGTCTGACCAGGGAGTAACTTATGTTGCCACGTTTTGCGACAACGATTTGACAACGCCAATACCCAAAAATCTCACAAAACCAATACTGATAAAAACATCCAAAGTTAGAAAGGAACCCCATTGCGGCAAAAAGTAGCAAAGGACCTGACCCCTGTTAGGTAGACACCTGATATCCAGCCCGGTTGGGTTGGGAAGAAAGGTAATCTACCACCATGCCTAGGTATTCCGAACACGCGGACCGTATTTCCTCGCAAATGTTTCCAAACAAAGTAACGAACGATAACATTCAGGACGCTGATAGGCATTGTGTGTGGCAGGCGCTGACAACGATCCGGGCTAACGCAGATTTTGCACGAAAAATTGGCGATGCCCACGAAACAGACCATCCTGGTTCTCCTGAAGCTGGGCACATGGATCAAACAAACAATGCCATCGGTCGACACATTGGATTGCGACACGAAGGAGATGAAGCGGGCGCCATTAATGAATGTCATGCGCAGGCTAAAAACGGTGGTCTGATCAAGATAAACTGATTGGTAAGGAATTTGTTGTGAAAGAAAGAACGATCATTCCGGGAATACTTTTTGGAATTGTCTTGGGCGTCGCAACCCTTTACGGCGGAGTGGTCCTTTACACATGGCTTCCAATACCTTTCGTCTTCTATGGGCTACCTCTACCTTCATTGGTGGTGTTGGGTGTATTAGCCATGGCTGTCTACATGTTGAAAAAGGGTCGGCTTAGCGGCCGATCATGGCGTGCTTTTGCCTTCACATTCGCTGCGGCTTTCGTCGTATCAGCGTTCTTATGGGTGAGCACCATTTCTGGCTATGGAAACTTCGCATAGCCTATAGATGCGGGTACTGGCGACCACAGGGCTGCGTTTCGGTGAGCTGGCCGGACTCACCCCCGAGGACGTCAGTTTTAATACTCGCAGGCTGGTTGTCCGGCGTTCTGCTACTACCGTGGGTGGAAAAATCGTCGTGGGGCCACCAAAAACACGCAAAATCCGTACAGTCGCATTTTCTGATGTAGTGGCTGACGATCTTCGAGCACGGGCTGCGGCTGTGGGACCAGGGGAGTATCTTTTCCACAGCCCCGGAGACCCGTCTACCCCCATGCGTCTTCCGGACTCGGGGTCTTGGTTTACGGAGGCTGTGGCACGTCTACAGGCCGAAGACCCTAGTTTTCCACACATCACCCCACATGGACTCCGGCACACCGCGGCGTCTCTGCTGATCAGTGCTGGGGCCACCGTTTTGGTGGTGAGCCGTCAGTTGGGGCACGAGGACGCGGCTATGACACTAAACACGTATGCGGACCTGTTTGACGACGACCTGGGGTCTGTGTCCTCGAAAATGGCGGATTTGTGGGCCTGATTCCGTGACAACATCTGACAACATTTTATGCTCGTCCTGATCGTTATGATCGCAATGACTGCAGTTTCGTAACACGAAAAACAACCCCCTGCCAGGAAGTTCCCGGTCAGAGGGTTGTTGCGAAAAGTGCCCCTGGTGAGACTCGAACTCACACTGGACGGGTTTTGAATCCGTTGCCTCTGCCAATTGGGCTACAGGGGCGCACAGTGTAAAGGCGGACTGCCTTTGACTGTGAAAATAGTAGCGCAGGCACTAGGCGAATTCCTAATTGGGTAGGGGCAGCGGGGGAATGCCCACGTCATCCACAAAATCTGCACCGGGGTGTTCGGATGTCGGCGTGCTTCTCTAGGATGGGGCAGGTGACTACTAATCAGCCTCGACTTCTGCTCATTGACGGCCACTCCATGGCATTTCGCGCCTTCTATGCCCTGCCGGTGGATAATTTCTCCACCTCAGGAGGTCAGCACACTAATGCCGTGTATGGCTTCTTATCGATGCTCTCTAATATCGTGGCGGAAGAGACCCCCGACGCCATTGCGGTGGCATTCGACGTGGGGCGCAAGACCTTCCGCACCGAGATGTTCCCGGACTATAAGGCCCAGCGCGAGGCCGCGCCGGAGGAATTCAAGGGGCAGGTAGACCTCATTCGCGAGGTGCTCGAGGTACTGGGAATTACCACCCTGTCCCGGGAGAATTTCGAGGCTGATGACATCCTGGCCACTCTCGCAACCGAGGCGCAGGATTATGAGACCCTGATCGTCACCGGCGACCGTGACTACCTGCAGTTGGTTAATGAGTCTACCACGGTGCTCTATCCCATGAAGGGCGTATCCACGCTCCACCGTTTTACCCCTTCCGCGGTAGAAGAGAAGTACGGTCTCACCCCCGCGCAGTACCCGGACTTTGCCGCGCTGCGTGGCGATCCTTCCGATAATTTGCCGGGCATCCCAAAGGTAGGCGAGAAGACGGCCACCAAGTGGATAGTCAAGTATGGAGACTTGGCATCCTTGGTAGAACACGCCGAGGAAATTAAGGGCGTGGTAGGCAATAACTTCCGCGAGCGCATCGAGCAGGTGCAGATGAACCGCAAGCTCACCCAGATGATTACGGACATGGACCTAGAGGTCGGTCCAAATGACTTGGCCTTTAAGGAAGCCAAGGTCGCCGACGTTGCCGCCAAGTTTGATGACCTTGAGTTTGGTACCAGCCTGCGCGATCGCGTACTCGCAGCCATTCCCAATGATGGTGCTGAGGCAGCAGAGCAGGCAGAGCAAGTCCAAGAGCTAGAGACGGTCATCGATGACGAGCCATTGTCCCAGTGGTTGCCCGGCCGCGAGCATGTTGCGGTGTATGTCCAAGGCGAGGGAAACCCGGGACAAGGCGACGCTTCTGCGATCGCTTTCGTGGACCAGGAACGCCACGGCCTGCAAGTGGAGCTGGGCGATCTTTCTGCTGAGGACGATAAGGCCCTAGCCCAGTGGTTGGCCTCCGATGCGCCGAAGTATTTCCACGAGGCAAAGGCGGCCTTTCATATGCTTGCTGGTCGTGGGATAGAGCTGGCCGGCATTGCCCATGACACAGCCCTTGCCGCCTACCTTCTTCGCCCAGGTCAGCGCACTTACGCGCTTGCCGACGTCTACCAGCGCCACCTCCAAAAGACCCTCAGCGCCGCCACGGAGCAGCTTTCCCTTTTGGATAATTCCTCCCTGGTTGACCAAGCCGCGGCAATTATGGAGCTGGCAGAACGGCTCACTGCGGAGCTACAGGAGATTGATTCCTTCGAGCTCTATACCGACCTCGAGTTGCCGCTGGTAACCATCCTGGCGCGCATGGAGGCTACCGGAATCGCCGTTGACGTTGACATTCTCGAAACGCAAAAGGATGCCTTTGTAGAGCAGGTTGCCGAACAAGAGCGCGCCGCCCGCGAGCTTGCCGGCGATGACAAGCTCAACCTCAACTCGCCGAAGCAGCTGCAAACCGTGCTCTTTGAGACCTTCGAGCTGCCCAAGACCAAAAAGACGAAGACGGGTTACTCCACCGCGGCCAAGGAGATTGAACAGCTCGCGGCCAAAAACCCTCACCCTTTCCTCGATCACCTCTTGGCACACCGCGAGTACCAGAAGATGAAGACCACCCTGGAGGGCCTCATCAAAACCGTGCAGCCTGACGGCCGCATTCACACCACGTTTAACCAAACCGTGGCCTCTACCGGCCGATTGTCATCCACCGAACCCAATCTGCAAAACATCCCCGTGCGCACCGAAGCAGGCCGCCAGATTCGTTCTGCCTTCATCGTGGGCGATGGCTTCGATGAACTCATGACTGCGGACTACTCCCAGATTGAGATGCGTGTCATGGCGCACCTCTCCGCTGACCCGGGCCTCATCGAGGCCTACAAGGAAGGCGAAGACCTGCACAACTATGTTGGCTCTCGAGTCTTCGACGTTCCCGTTGATCAAGTGACACCCGAGCTGCGCCGTCGGGTTAAGGCCATGTCTTATGGGTTGGTATACGGACTTTCCGCTTTCGGCCTATCCCAGCAATTGGGCATTCCGGCCGGGGAAGCAAAGTCCATCATGGAAAGCTACTTTGAGCGCTTTGGCGGCGTGAAGAAGTACCTCGATGAAGTCGTGGTCCAAGCCCGCAAGGATGGCTACACGGCAACGCTCTTCGGCCGTCGCCGCTACTTGCCAGAGCTCAACTCCGATAACCGCCTAGCACGCGAGAACGCAGAGCGCGCAGCGCTTAATGCACCGATTCAGGGCACTGCCGCGGACATCATTAAGGTGGCGATGATTCGTGTGGACCGCGCACTGCAAGGAATGAAGTCTCGCGTGCTGCTACAGGTTCACGATGAATTGGTAGTCGAGGTGGCGTCCGGTGAGGCTGACACGGTTCGAGAGATTCTCGAACGAGAGATGGACTCTGCCATCGAGCTCAACGTGCCGCTAGAGGTCTCCGCCGGCGCAGGCAAGGATTGGGATGCCGCAGCCCACTAGCTCGGTTATATTCTCCCGCCGGGAAAAGGCGCGCTTGAGGCTCGCCTCGCAAGGCCTAACCATGAGGCGGTGGGAGAGCGCTGAGGAGACAGCCCGCGCCTTCGGCGTCATGCAAGGCCAAGACTTGCATTCGGTGCGCCGGTCACTGGCCTTGCGGGCGAAAGACCATTCAGATGCTGGAAACATTGTGCGTGGGTATCCCATGCGCAATACGCTTTTCGCGGCTTCTATCAAGGACATAGGCTGGATAACCGAACTCTGCGCGAAGGGGCGCAAGGGTGATACCGAGCTGCGAGCAGGGGTAACCAAGCTCATTGAGAATCCGCTTTCGCGCGCCGAGCTCAAGGAGCGGGCTGCAACAGCGTTGCCCGACGTACCCTTTTGGCATGTTGTGCGTGTAGCAATGGAAAGCGGTCACGCCGTCTATTCAGGAGCCGATCAGCTCATCACACCGGTGGATCTGCCGGGGCTAGAGGAGACCTTCAACGGTGATAAAGTCGCGGCGACCGCGGAGCTGATGACTCGGTACTTCCGAACGCACGGTCCCGCAACATTGCGGGACTTTGCCTGGTGGGCAAAGCTCCCACAAAGACTGATACGGCCCGCAGCCGAAAACCTCGCGCCGGACATCGTGCGCTGCGGCGAAGATTCCCAGGACCTTGTGTCGGCTGAGATAGTGGAAATGGCCGAAGCGCGAAAGAAGCAATCGGTATTGCTGCTGGGAGCATTTGACGAGTACATCTTGGGTTATCAAGCCCGTCTATTTGCGATGACAAACGAGGTCCATGAAGTACTGGTACCGGGAAATCGTGGAGTATTTCGCCGCGCCATCGTGGTGGATGGACAGGTCCGCGGAACGTGGAATAAGCAAGCCATTGAAGACTTGGGCATGCCCGGCTATGCAATGCGGAAAGTTCAAAAGTTGTGGCGGGATGCGCACTAAGTTTTTTTAGGTAGCCTTTTCTGTGCGGAAAAAGTTATGAGTGTAAGTCGAAAAGCTAAGAAGGGAATTGCCGAGCCGTGGCGTTAGAAGAGAAGACGAATAGGTGGACCCTCCGCGTCTTTGAAAGCCTGTGGGCCATTCAAGTAATCTTTCCAGCCACCGATATTGCTGACTTCGGGCTCGAACGGTATCTTGCAGAATATAGGGTAAGTGTAATCGGGTACGGAATTATTGCGGTGGCGTATTTTGGGGGTGCCATGGCTAACGCCCGTTTGGCACCTAACCCTAAGGTTAGGAGGTTAACGGCCGTAGCGGTGATGGTGGTAGCTACGGCACTAGCATTCCTCTTCCCATCTTCGTGGATGTTCGCTGTCCTGGTAGTCCTTGCGCTCCTGTATTACTTGGTGCCGCGAAAAGAAGGCGTGTCTATCTGAGATCGGCGCTCGACTAGGCAATTGGCCAGCATGTCGAACGGTGTTTGGCCGAAGGCGAGGACACTCACGCTTAGGACGCCGAGTGGCAACGGCACAATAAACGGCACTCCCGTCAGTGTGAGTATAGAAAGTAACAGCCAGGAATTGCGCAGGCAGGCCGCGCGCACGCCGGGCTGGGTGCCAATGATCTCCAGCTTGAGTGACCATTTTCCTAGCGAAGTTGTCTTCGTGGCCTCGGCCCATACGCGGTAGGCGTAGAAGACTAGGGCGAGGGCCACAGCGTTGTAAATCTCGAGGGTGTGGCCGGTTAAGGGGGCGTCGGCAAGTGCATTGATTGCCCAGCGCACCACAACGATAACGGCCGCTGCCAGGAAGGCGTCGATCCACCATGCGAGGCCGCGGCGTAGGAGTAGGCCAATTCGATCCAGAAACATGCCCATAGGTTAGCGGCAATTCCGGCAGACGAAAATAATCGTGCCGGGGAAGATTTCGCCGCGCTCCGGCGACCATTGGCCCCACGTAGTGGTGAGCTCCCTTGGCCATTCGGGCTCGATGATGTCCTCGATTAGGAACGGGCCTTCGCCCTGTAATGCCTGAAACCAGTCGGCGATAGTGCGGTGGAACTCCGCATAGGTGAGGTTGCCCTCGCGGTCTTGCTCCAGATAAGCGCGATCGAAATAGCTGATATCGGCCGTCAGATCGGTGGGATCATCAGGGAATATCCAGTGCATGGGGTGGTTGGCAGAAAGGACGAACCTACCGCCAGGTTTGAGGACACGCGAGACTTCACTTAGGGCTAAGTCAAGGTTGGCAAGAAAAGGGAAGGCGCCGAACGCCGAGAAGGCTACGTCGAAAGAGCCCGTGGCGTAGGGGAGTGACAGTGCATCGGCCTGGGCTAAGGGGAGTCCGGGTGCAGCGTGGTTGAGCATGCCGCGGGAAATATCGAAACCGGTGGCGAAGTGCGTGCGTGTCTGGAGCCATTGGGTACACGGTGCGGAACCGCAGCCAATTTCGAGGACGGAGGAAGCCGAGACGTCGCCTAGCAAGTGTGCTTGGTCTTCGTGCAGCATTTCTGGGCACCAGTAAAAGGAAGATAGGTAGTCGGGGTGCTCGGTGTGGTAGTGGGCGGCGTCGCTATCCCAGTAGGCCTGGTTTGCGTGCGAGGGGGAAGTCACGGTGGAAGAAATTCCTTTGCGAAATAGTTGGTCTGCGTATTTGCCCTTTTAGCTGGACAGATGTAGTGTTGAACGGGCGTGTCTATGCCACGGGTTGTTCTAAGCCCCTGTAGGAAGGCTTTAAGCAATCACGAGGCGGGATCGATTATTTCTCTTTTTAGCTGCATTTGCGCAGCTTAGCAAGCTTTTTTCGAGAGACGCGCAGTTGTCCAATTTCGATTTCCTACATTTATTCGGAGCATTTTTCAATATGCCATCTTCTAACACCCCGCAGGTTGCGATTAACGATATCGGAACCGCAGAGGACTTCCTCGCAGCTGTAGACGCCACCATCAAGTACTTCAACGATGGTGACATTGTCGAGGGTACCGTCGTCAAGGTTGACCACGACGAGGTACTGCTGGATATCGGATACAAGACCGAAGGTGTTATCCCTTCCCGCGAGCTGTCCATCAAGCACGACGTCAACCCGGACGAGGTTGTTGAGGTCGGCGATGAGGTTGACGCACTTGTTCTCACCAAGGAGGACAAGGAAGGTCGCCTGATCCTTTCCAAGAAGCGTGCGCAGTACGAGCGCGCATGGGGCGCCATCGAGGAGCTGCAGGCCAAGGAAGAGCCTGTTACCGGTACCGTTATCGAGGTTGTCAAGGGCGGCCTCATCCTGGATATCGGCCTGCGTGGCTTCCTGCCTGCATCCCTCGTTGAGATGCGTCGCGTCCGTGACCTGGAGCCGTACATCGGCCAGGAGCTGGAAGCAAAGATCATCGAGCTGGACAAGCAGCGCAACAACGTTGTCCTCTCCCGCCGTGCATACCTCGAGCAGACCCAGTCCGAGGTTCGCTCCGAGTTCCTGCACCAGCTGCAGAAGGGCCAGGTCCGCAAGGGCGTTGTTTCCTCCATCGTCAACTTCGGCGCCTTCGTCGATCTCGGCGGTGTCGACGGCCTGGTTCACGTTTCTGAGCTGTCCTGGAAGCACATCGACCACCCATCTGAGGTTGTTACCGTTGGTGACGAGGTAACCGTTGAGGTTCTGGACGTCGATCTGGACCGCGAGCGCGTTTCCCTGTCCCTGAAGGCTACCCAGGAAGATCCGTGGCGCGTATTCGCCCGCACCCACGCTGTGGGCCAGATCGTTCCGGGCAAGGTCACCAAGCTCGTTCCGTTCGGCGCCTTCGTTCGCGTCGAGGAGGGCATCGAGGGCCTGGTTCACATCTCCGAGCTGGCTCAGCGCCACGTCGAGGTTCCGGACCAGGTTGTCACCGTTGGCCAGGAGGTTATGGTCAAGGTCATCGACATCGATCTCGAGCGTCGTCGTATCTCCCTGTCCGTTAAGCAGGCGGACGAGGACTACACCGAAGAGTTCGATCCGTCCAAGTACGGCATGGCTGACTCCTACGACGAGCAGGGCAACTACGTCTTCCCTGAGGGCTTCGACCCTGAGACCAACGAGTGGAAGGAAGGCTTCGACGAGCAGCGTCAGGCTTGGGAGGCACGCTACGCAGAGTCCGAGCGTCGCTTCAACCTGCACACCGCTCAGATCGAGCGCAACCGCGCCGCAGCCGCTGAGGCTGCTGAGTCTACAGAGTCCTCCAACTACTCCTCTGATTCCTCCGATGCAGCTCCGGCATCCGAGACTCAGGCAGAGGTTGGCGGCTCCCTGGCTTCCGACGAGCAGCTCGCTGCACTGCGCGACAAGCTCGCTGGCAACTAAAGCTTCCGCTTAGTTTCCGCTAGGCCTTAGGGCTTGGCTCACGGCCGCGCCCACTTCATCACCTAGATGGGGTGGGCGCGGCTTTTGTGATCTTTTAGACAGTTTGTGCAATCGTTTGCCGGGATGATCGTTGCCTCTAGGTGGTTGACCAGCGGTGAAGCATTCCCAGGTAGAGAAAGTCCCTGGAAGGCCAACAAAACGGGCTTTTGTTCATGTGGGAATCCTCTTATACTCAAACCTGACGTTATAGCCAGTGCAGTACTGGTTATAAGTGGTATTTGAACTGAGGAGTAAGAAGTGGCATCTATCAAGGACACTTCCACCCACATCGTTGAAAGTATCGGCGGCGCCGACAACATCACGTCGCTGACGCACTGCGCAACGCGCCTGCGCTTCCAACTTGCCGATGCGGGGAAAGTTGACCAAGAAAATCTCGATAGCGACCCAGCGGTGCTTGGTACCGTGCCCCAGGGGGCTCACGGCTACCAGGTAGTCATGGGCGGCGGCGTCGCTGACTACTACAACGAGATCATCAAACAGCCCGGTGTGCATGCCTCCGGCGACAAAGAGGCGTCCTCCAAGAAGGAATATGACGGGGTTCGCGGTAAGTACGACTGGGTGGATTACTGCTTCGAGTTCCTTTCTGATACCTTCCGCCCTGTCTTGTGGGCGTTGCTGGGTGCCTCGCTCATCATCATGCTGCTCATCCTGGCGGACACGGCGCACATCCAGGATTTCCGCGCACCGCTGGAGGAGCAGCCAGAGGGCTTCCGGCTGGCTCATGCCATGTTCCAGTCGGTCTTCTATTTCTTGCCCGTAATGGTCGGTGCAACCGCGGCCCAGAAGCTGGGTGCGAATATGTGGGTCTCCGCGGCTATTCCCGCGGCACTTTTGACCCCCGAATTCATGTCGCTGGGTGAGCAAGGCGATACCGTCAACGTGTTTGGCCTGCCGTTGGTCATCAACTCCTACGGCTCCCAGGTATTCCCGCCTATTTTGGCTGCAATCGGCCTGTACTGGGTGGAAAAGGGGCTAAAGAAGATCATTCCGAGCGCAGTTCATATGGTCTTCGTGCCGTTCTTCTCCTTGCTCATCATGATTCCAGCAACGGCCTTCCTGCTCGGCCCGTTCGGCATTGGCGTAGGCAATGGCATTTCCTGGGTCCTGTACCAAATCAATGGTTTCTCGCCGTTCATCTTGGCTATCGTCATTCCGCTGCTGTACCCGTTCCTCGTTCCGATGGGCCTGCATTGGCCGCTGAATGTCATCATGATTCAGAACATCGCGACCTACGGCTACGACTTCATTCAGGGTCCGATGGGTGCGTGGAACTTCGCCTGCTTCGGCGTTGTGGGCGCGGTCATGGTTATCTCCTTCAGGGAAAAGAACAATGCCATGCGCCAGGTTTCTATCGGTGCCTTCGCAGCGGGCATCCTCGGTGGCGTGTCTGAGCCTTCCCTCTATGGCATCTTGTTGCGCTTCCGCCGCAGCTACTACCGGTTGCTGCCAGGTTGTGCGGTAGGCGGCGCAATCATCGGTATCTTCGATGTCCGCGCTGAGGCCTTTGTCTTTACCTCTGCGTTGACCACTGGCGCTATGACGCCGCAGCTGGGCTACGTCCTTGGTATTACGGCTGCATTCCTTACCTCTTTCTTCCTGACCTTGTTCTTCGGCTACCGCACAGCAGAAGAAAAGCAGGCAGACTTGGAGCGCATCGCCCGTGAACAGGGCGAATCTGTGGATGACGTAGCTGTTCGTTCGGAGTTCAAGCCCACCAAGGCCGGGAAGGGAGAGCCCTCGAATGCGGGTGGCGCCGTTGCTGCCAGCGCTGCGGGCACTGCTGCTACTGGTGTTGCCGCCAAGCAGAGTGGCAAGGACGACATCGTGTTAGATTCCCCCCTGGAGGGCGAGGCAGTTGACCTTTCGGAAGTCCCGGATCCTATATTCGCAGGCGCAAAGCTGGGGCCTGGCATGGCAGTCCAGCCAACCGGCAATACCGTCTATGCGCCTGCCGACGGCAAGGTGCTCACCGTTCAAAAGTCCGGCCATGCGGTAGGCCTAAGCCTCGACAATGGCGTGCAGCTGCTCATCCACGTAGGCCTCGATACGGTGGAACTGGGAGGCGAAGGCTTTGACGTGCACGTGGAAAAGAAACAGCGCATTTCCGCGGGCGATAAGTTGATTAGCTTTGACCCGGAATTCATTCGGTCCAAGGGCTATAACCTGATTACTCCGGTTGTGGTCACTAACGCCGCCAAGTTCGGCGCGGTCTCTGGCGAAGCCGGCCAGGTTACCCCGAGTGATGATTTGCTCCGCATTCCCCCGAAGCCAGAGGAAGCAGCGGAATAAACAAACGCTGACACCTATAGCGACAGATGAACCCCGCTCCATCGCGTATGGCGGGGTTCCTTTTCGCGTAGGGTGGCTGCCATGAAACTCATTGGCCTTACAGGCGGCATTGGCAGTGGCAAGTCAACAGTCGCGAGGATCTGCCGCGGACGAGGGTGGCGCGTGGTAGACGCCGATGGCATTGCGCGCGACGTCGTCAAGCCCGGGCGGCCTGCGTTAGCGGAGCTGGCGGCAGCATTTGGAGAAGATATTTTGCTGCCGGACGGCAGCCTCAACCGCAAGGAATTGGCTCGGCGAGCCTTTGCGGACAAGGAACACACTGAGTTGCTCAACTCCATTACCCATCCACGCATCCAAGAGGAAACGCAGCGTCAGTTCGCGGAGGCACGTGAGGAAGGCTCCGACTTCGCCGTTTACGATATGCCGCTATTGGTGGATAACGGTTTAGACAAAGACATGGACTTCGTCATCGTGGTCGACGTGGCCGTAGAAGAGCGCGTCCGCCGCCTCGTAGCTTCACGCGGGCTGGAAGAGGACGATGCGCGCCGTCGCATTGCAGCGCAGGTACCTGATGAGGTGAGACTAGCCGCAGCCACGCACGTCATTGACAACAACGGCACGCTGGAGCAGCTACGCGCGCGAGCGGCCGAAGTTATGGACCGCATAGAAGCGGAGTCATAGACGCGGAGTCACCCAAACTTTAACCGTTGGGTGATTAGAGTTTACGCAGTTTCGAAGTTGTGTTAACTTTCGCGTCTTAAGCTACTCGCCGTGGGAACGTGGGATACTGGGCCTTTTGATAATCATGCAGCGCGAGAACTGCTCGCTAGCTTGCGTGATGGCTCGTTCGATCTCAAAGCCTTTCAGAAGTCATGCGCCGAAGAGCCCATGGACTCCGATGACGCGGAAACCATGATCGCACTGGGCGCCTTATTGAAGCTGAAAGCTGATGCGCTGCCGGAAGGAATCCACCGCGAGGATCTTGCGCCTCTGTATACGCCGCAGTCTAAAGCGTGGTTGCGCCGTCGCATCAATAGTGCGATGCGCCCAGAGACCTCCTCGGTTTATGCGCTGTGGGAGACCACCGGCGAGCTGGAAGAGTGGCTGCGCACCGCGCAGGACTCCTTGCCGTGAACATAGCTAGCTGCGCCGTATAAGCAGTAGAGTAGTGGGCATGGCTTTTGCTGCTGAACATCCTCTTATCCCAAATTCCGAGCACCGCGTCGTCAGCGAGGTCGAGCGCACCCCAGGTGAGTTTCAGGTTGTCTCTGAATACGAACCGGCCGGCGACCAGCCCGCCGCTATTGCAGAGCTCAATGAACGCCTCAACCGCGATGAGCGCGATGTTGTACTCATGGGTGCTACCGGTACAGGTAAGTCCGCCACAGCTGCGTGGTTGATCGAAAAACAGCAGCGGCCCACGCTGGTGATGGCGCCAAATAAGACCCTGGCGGCGCAGCTAGCGAACGAGCTGCGCCAGCTCCTGCCGCATAACGCAGTGGAGTACTTCGTCTCTTATTATGACTACTACCAGCCAGAGGCATATATCGCGCAGACGGATACCTATATTGAAAAGGACTCGTCCATCAACGAGGACGTAGAGCGCCTGCGCCACTCGGCTACCTCGGCCCTCCTGTCCCGCCGGGACGTGGTGGTTGTCTCCTCCGTGTCGTGCATTTATGGCTTGGGTACCCCGCAATCCTATTTGGATCGCTCAGTCATTATTTCCGTGGACGAGGAGCTGGACCGGGACCGCTTTCTCCGTTTGCTGGTGGATATCCAATACGAACGCAACGACGTGGGATTTACCCGTGGTACCTTCCGTGCCAAGGGTGACACGGTCGATATCATTCCGGCTTATGAGGAACGTGCGGTACGCATTGAATTCTTTGGCGATGATATCGATTCCCTCTACTACATTCACCCCGTCACTGGCGATGTCATCGAGGAAGTAGACGAGGTGCGCATCTTCCCCGCGACTCACTACGTGGCAGGACCCGAACGCATGGAAAAAGCTGTGGCTGCCATCAAGGAGGAATTGGCCGAGCGCCTGGAAGATCTGGAAAACCGCGGCAAGTTGCTCGAGGCACAACGGCTTCGCATGCGCACCGAATACGATCTAGAAATGATCGAGCAGGTAGGTTTTTGCTCCGGCATCGAGAACTACTCCCGCCACGTCGATGGCCGTCCGGCCGGCTCCGCACCGGCAACGCTGCTGGATTACTTCCCCGAGGATTTTCTCACCATCATTGACGAGTCTCACGTCACGGTTCCACAGATTGGCGGCATGTTCGAGGGCGATATGTCCCGCAAGCGCAACCTGGTGGAATTCGGTTTCCGGCTGCCCTCCGCAGTGGATAACCGCCCGCTGACCTTCGATGAGTTTGAACAACGCGTGGGACAAACCGTTTACATGTCCGCCACCCCTGGCGACTTTGAGCTCACGTCCTCGGACGGTGAGTACGTGGAGCAGGTTATTCGCCCGACTGGTCTGGTGGATCCGAAGGTTACCGTCAAACCCACTAAGGGCCAGATTGATGACCTTATTGATGAGGTACGCACCCGCATTTCGCAGCAAGAGCGAGTGCTGGTGACGACGCTGACTAAGCGCATGGCAGAAGACCTCACCGATTACCTGCTGGAGCAGGGGATTAAGGTGCGCTACTTGCACTCGGATATCGATACCTTGCAGCGCGTCGAGCTTTTGCGGCAATTGCGCCTTGGCGAGTTTGATGTGCTGGTGGGCATTAACCTCCTGCGTGAGGGACTTGACCTCCCCGAGGTATCGCTCGTTGCCATCTTGGATGCGGACAAGGAAGGTTTCTTGCGCTCTACCACCTCGCTTATCCAGACCATCGGCCGTGCTGCCCGTAACGTCTCTGGCGAGGTGATTATGTATGCCGATAAAATCACCGATTCGATGCAAGAGGCAATCGAGGAGACGGAGCGACGCCGCGAAAAGCAGATAGCTTATAACAAGGAACATGGCATTGACCCGCAGCCTTTGCGGAAGAAGATTGCCGATATCCTTGACCAGGTCTATGAAGACGGAGGGGAAGAGGAGGCCAACTCCGACCCCTCTGCAGTGGTGGAGAAGCGGGATATTTCCAGCATGGCTACCGATGAGGTGCAGGCGCTTATCGACGACCTCTCGGCCCAAATGGGTGCCGCCGCGCGCGAGCTCAAATTCGAGCTGGCTGGTCGTCTGCGCGATGAGATTGCTGATCTAAAGAAGGAATTGCGTGGATTGAAGGAAGCGGGAATTTAGTTTTCTCCCCCTGAAAGTGATGATTGGCTCCGCGGGTACTTCTCTTAAGGGCTGCGCTAGTTATACTGGATAAGTGCCAGAAGCGCCGTTTAGTTGTCACTGTGAAATAGTTCAACTGCAAGGAGAATAATGCTTACTTATAAAAACATTGCCGTCGGCACCGATGGCTCTGAAACCTCCCTGCGCGCGGTCCGCGCTGCGGCGTCCATGGCACGGGCGTACGACGCTAAGCTGATTATTATCTCAGCTTTTTATAACCACGCTGGATCCATGCTTGGTGCTCCGAGGGGCGACGAAGCCGGTCTGCCCGTTGTAAGTGAGGACATGGCCGGTACCTACCTAACCAATGCCACCCGTATCGCCGAGTCGGAGGGTGCGGAACACATTGAAATCGTAGGGAAATCTGGAGACCCAGTAAAAGCCTTGTTGGAAGTAGGTCAGGACTATGACGTGGACCTGTTCGTGGTGGGAAACCGCGGCGTGAATTCCGTTCGTGGTCGAGTCTTTGGTTCTGTCCCAACGGAACTAACCCACAAGTCAAAGGTAGACGTCGTCGTAGTTAATACCAGCGAGAAACGTTAATCTTTTTTCGTTGTTACACTGGCAGTAATGCCTCTGTAGGCTAAATAAACACTCCGGGTACACACCCACAAAGAAAGGTCATCATGAGCGACTACAACTCGATCGTTGTCGGTACTGACGGTTCTAAGTCTTCTCTCCTCGCTGTAGAGCGAGCAGCTAAGATCGCCGCCGCATTCGATTCCAATCTGATTATTGGTTGTGCTTACTACGAAAACCAGGAGCAGGCTTCCAAGACCCTGCGCCAGGATTCCGTAACCATTTTGGGCGATGAGAAGGCGGAGGCAAACCTCAAGGATGCTAAGGCACACGCTGAGAAGTTCGGCGCTTCCAAGGTCGAAACCGCTGTTCGCCCGGGCACCCCAGTGCAGGCCCTGATGTCCATCGTCAACGACAACGATGCTGACCTGCTTATCGTGGGCAACCGCGGCATCAACTCCCTGACCGGTCGCCTGCTGGGCTCCGTGCCGGCAGACGTTGCTCGCCAGTCCGACTGCGATGTAATGATCGTTCACACCGTCAGCTAAATGCGGTGATTAAAACCCGCCTTGGTCTCGCTGGAAGGCCAAGGCGGGTTTCGTCGTTAAGCGCTGCCTACTCTGCAGGATGCGCAGCGTTGAATGCGGCGGCAATGGCGTTGCCGTTCGCGCCCTGAATCAAGGGAATAGAGAAGTGGCCCTCCTCATTGGCATCGGCCAAAGGGCTCAGGGAGCCGTGGGAGAGCAACTGCTCCTGCGGGCTCAGATTGCGGATGAGCACAGAGTGTATCCGGTCCGGATGCTCGTTAGCCACATCGCCGTACGTTAATGGATCATGTTGTCCGTCATCGCCAATGAGAATCCATTGCATATCCGGGTAGGCAATGAGCAGATTGCGCAGTTGAACACGCTTGTGCTCCTGCCCGCTGCGGAAAAGTCCCGTTTCCGTTGGGCCCCAGTCCGTCAGCAGCATGGGACCCGCGGGGAAACCATGGTGGGACAGGAATTTCTTGAGCGAGCCAAAGGTATTCCAAGCGCCCGTAGATAGATAAAACACTGGGGCTTGGGGGAAGCGTTGCTGTAGCTGAGCATAGAATTCAGCCATTCCGGGAACGGCCTGTCGCTTGCTAGGGCGCTTGGCCCAGGAATTCCACGCCGCGGTGAGCGCACGCGGCAGCCACGTGACAAGCACCGTGTCATCGATATCGCTAACAATGCCGATCTTGGCCGCCGGATCAACGATAAGTAGTTGGACTTCCACAGCCTTCGCATGTGCGGCCTCGATTGTTGCCGTATGCCACCCGGGCTCTAGTTCGTGGTCATGGACTAGTAAGTCAATGTATCCGTTGCGATCGGTGGTGCCGGTGACAGTCTTTTCCCCAATAGTTACCGAAACGTCGTGGTGTCCTACTTGAATGGTAAGAAACTGCTGGTAGCCGCGCTCACCCCACGTATCCCTCTTGCCTTCATCAGGATCATGCATGAGTACGCGGCCGAAGACTCTCACCTGATCGGTGGTGCCATAACCTGTATATCCCACAATCAGGGGCTGCCATCCACGCCGTTGGGAGCGCTTCAAAGTAATGGAGTTAAGTGAGCTTTCAGCTTTGCGCATGATGTCAGATAAGGCCATGGCATAAAGCTTACGGAAGCCTAAAGAACTTCGCCGCAGTCACCAACGAGCGTGAGGGATTGAGTGGCACGAGTGATGCAGACATAGAGGTTCTGCAATCCCTGTGGGGAGGCATCCACGATGCGCTGCGGATCGAGCACGACCACGTGATCAAACTCGAGGCCCTTGTAGCGCTCCGCAGTGGCGGCATCAATAACCGCTGTGAGCCTGCCATCCTCTTCGCTGTGTACTCCAGGGACGTAGTTGCCCTGCTCAAGCCGGCGCACCTGCACTCCATCACGGATGGCTGTCGCCGGGATGGCATCAGGGTTAATCATTTCCAACAGTCCATTGGCCAAATCCGTGATGGGCTGCGGGGTGCGATAGTTGACGGTTAAGAAGTGGTGACGGAAGCGCTGGGCTACGAAGGGCTCGAGGGCCTCGCCCCAGTCATCAACACCTGCCGGGGAACCAGTCTGGGAGGTATCACCCACCAAAGTCATCCACCGGGAAGGGCAGCGCCGGAAGAGCATTCGCCACTCCATAGGTGTTAACTCCTGGGCCTCGTCCACGATGATGTGACCATAAGCCCACGTATGGTCTTCGCGGGCGCGTTGGGCAGTGGTGCGTTTATCGCGTACCTCCTGGCGGTGCGCCAAGGTCTCGGCGTCGATGACATCGTGGGCAGAGAGGATTTCTGCTTCAAACATGTCATCGTCATTATCTGTGGACTCGGAGGAGGACAAGATATCCAATGCGTCTTCCGCATCAGCCACTTGGTCGCGCCACGCCGCATCATCGGCTGCCTTCTTTTCTTCAGGGTTGGGTAGGCCGATGAGGACGGCAAGCTCGTCTAGCAAGGCCGCATCCGAACCCGTCCATGCTCGCCCCTCTGCGCGGTAGAGCGCTTCTTGGGTTTCCTCGTCATATCCGTGGGCGGCAGAAGCGATACGCTCGCGTGAGGAGACTAGAGCAGCAAGTACATCGGTGGGGTGTAGTTCGGGCCAAAACTCATCGATCAAGGCAGTAACCGCCGCGTCCTCAGCAAGGTCATCGTGGAATTGATCAATATCGGCGCGCGAAAGGAGATTTTTTCCGCCAAGCGGATCGGCACCTACCTTTTCTGCCATTTGCTGGGCAAGGTCTTCTACGAGGTGCTCAATGAAGGCACCGCGAGCCTCATTGTGTGGCTTTCGCGAGCGGCGTGCACGTGTGCGGGCGCTTTTCACCATGCTGGGCGTTACCTCTAGGGCCAGGCCGTCGACTGCCAGTTCACGCGGGTCGTCGGGAAGCAGCTGGTAGTCCTTGACCGCGGTGGAGAGGATTTCCACCATGGCGTCGCTGCCCTTGATTTCCCGAGCCACCAGGTCTTCTTCGTGTTCCGGTTCGATTCCAGGGAAGAGTCCGCCGATGGTGGAGAGCACCACGCCGGTCTCGCCTAGTTCTGGGAGCACGCGCGAAATATAGTCCAAGAAGCTGCTATTGGGACCAACGATGAGTACGCCAGTGGCAGAAAGCAGCTCGCGGTGGGTATAGAGCAGATAGGCAACGCGGTGCAGCGCAACTGCGGTCTTACCGGTGCCAGGGCCGCCTTCTACCACCATCACGCCGCGGGTGTTATCGCGGATAATCTCGTCCTGCTCCCGCTGAATGGTCTCCACAATGGAAGCCATGTGGCCCGTGCGGGCTCGCTGCATAGCGTGATAGAGAGCGGATTCGCTCGCTACGCCGGCCTCTTCTTCACGCACGCCGGGACCGGCAAGGACCTCATCATGAATGCCGGTGACGGTGCGCCCCTTGGTGCGGATTTGGCGGCGGGTGTGCACGCCTTCTGGTTGGGCGGTGGTAGCGAGGTAGAAGGGCCGTGCCATGGGGGCACGCCAATCTAGAAGGAGCGTGCGATAGTCCTCTTCACGCGCATCGAGTCCCATGCGGCCGATGTAGCGGCGATCTAGGCCTTCCGCGGTGGGATTGTCACCGGGGGCGTCAATATCGATGCGGCCAAAGACCAATCCCATTTGGGCCACATTGAGACGATCCAGCTTGGCTTGGAGCCCGTGGTATTCCGTTTCGCGGCGTACCAAGGCATCTGCGTCCGGGGTGGAGGGATCTACGTCCGCCTGCACCTCATTGAGCCGTTCATTTGCTGCAGCCACCTCATCGTCGAGGCGGGAGAAAAGGCCGTCCACATAATCTTGCTCCGTAGCGATGGCTTCGCGCTCCGAGGAACCTGCGGCCGCCGCGTGCTTTTGGGATGCTGAGTTCACGTGACTCCTTGGTGATTGGACGTTGATGGGGTGGAAGGTGCCGGGCACGCTGTCCGGCGAGGGGGAGAGATGAGTTTAGACCCTGCTGTGACAAAGAACAACGGCCCAGCATAAGGCTGGGCCGTTGAGTCATCGCCGAGATACTCGGCCAAGGAAGATGTGGCTACTTAGAGCGCTTTTCCAGCTTCTTGATAGCTGCCTCAATCTTCTTATTTGCCTCCTGCTGCAGCTTGTCAGCGTGCTTGGAAGCCTTCTTGTTTGCGCGCTTGGACTTGGCGCCATCCAGCTTGGCGACGGCCTTGTCGGCACGTGCCTGAGCCTTGGTAGCTGCCTTCACAGCACGGGTACGGGCGATGTCGCGATTAGCCTGTGCGGTCTCGAGCCAGTCACCCTTATTGTCTTCAACGTAAGTCTTGGCGTTGTCGACCGAGTCCTCAATGAAGGACTTAGCGTTGCCCAGCAAGCCGCGGCCAGACTCCTGCCAATCGTCCTTGTTGTCCTCTACGTAGGTCTTGGCATCGTCAACATAGGACTTGGCGGTATCCAGCAGACCGCGGCCGGTGGACTGCCAGTCATCCTTGTTGTCGTCTACATAAGCCTGTGCCTTGGCAGAGGTCTCGTTGATCCAGTCGCCGGCCTTGGAAGACAGCTCGTTAGCACGGGCAGAGAGCTCTTCGCGCTTCTGCTCGGATTCAGATTTAGTAGGCAGCGCCTGCTGAATCTTCTTATTCGTGCGCTTGCCGGCCTTCTGTGCGCGCCAACGCAGGGAAGGCTTGCCCTCGGTGTCCTGGGTAGCGATAAACAGGGCGCCAAGCAAAGCGGTGTTGGTAACGAATCCGTTGCGGCGGGATTCCTTGTCTTCCTTGTTGTCTGCTGCCCAGAAGTTATTCTTGCCAATCAGGTTAGGCAGGGTAGCGGCGGCCAGAACCGCAGCGGAAGTGCGCGGTGCCTTGCCCAGAGCCAAGGTGGAGCCGGCGCCTACCTTAGCGCCGCCAATGGCGCGGGTAACTAGTTCTGGGTCATTGGGGATGTAGCCCTGGTACTCAGAAGGAACGGCCTTGCGCACGGTCTTGAGGAAACCCTCGGTCTCCTTGACATGCTCGGACGCGTTGCGCAGGTTGTCTACGCCTTCCCATACAAATACGGATGCCAGCATGGGGCGGGCAAGCTTGCGAATCATAGTCCTTAAAGCTCCTTAGCTCGTTGTTCTAGACCTATCGTGTGCTAGACCATTGTACGCGGAAAACCGCCTTTGGATCACCAGCGGCGTTCCCACCAGTCACCAAGCTTGGGTCGCTCCTCGCCCAAGGTCGTGGACTTGCCGTGTCCCGGGCGCACGATCGTATTGTCGGGGAACTCATCAAAGATGCGCGCGGTGACGTCCTTATATAGACGGACGAAGTCTCCCTCAGAGGTAGTCTTGCCCAGGCCACCGGGGAAGAGGGAATCGCCTACGAAGAGATTGGTGACGCCATCGATGCTTGCAACTAGGGCTGCACCGCCGGGGGTGTGGCCGCGCAAGATGATGACTGGCAGCTGAAGACCCGCGAACTCGATGGAATCGCCCTTGCGCAGCTCCACGTCTACCTCAGCCGGGATGGCGGGGGAATCAAGGAAGGAGGCGTAGTGAGTAGCACCCGTTTCGGACAAAATCTCCTCGAGTGCGCGCACGTGGTCCCAGTGGCGGTGGGTCGTGAGCACCGCGGTAATTTTCACTCCGGCCTTGCGGGCCATGTCGAGGATTGCGGGCGCGTCATCGGCGGCGTCGACAAGCAAGCCCTCTTCGCCCGCCTGAAGGAGGTAGCAGTTATTGTCCATCTCGGACACGGAAATCTGATGTAGCTGAAGCTCGTTAGTCATGTGTCCCAGCCTACGGGTACATTCGAGGGAAGATTGCAATCCCTAGTACTGGAGGTCTGAGCACAGTGGCTGATCGTTTGGTGGTGCGCGGTGCCCGCGAGCACAACCTCAAGGGCGTGGATATCGATATCCCCCGCGATAAAATGGTTGTTTTTACCGGCCTATCCGGCTCCGGTAAATCTTCGCTGGCCTTTGACACCATCTTCGCTGAAGGCCAGCGCCGCTACGTGGAATCCTTGAGTTCTTATGCCCGCATGTTTTTAGGGCAGATGGATAAGCCCAACGTGGAATTTATTGATGGCCTGTCACCCGCGGTGTCCATTGATCAAAAATCCACCAACCATAATCCACGCTCCACGGTGGGCACGATCACGGAGATCTACGACTACCTGCGCTTGCTCTTTTCCCGTGCTGGTACGCCGCACTGCCCAAAGTGCGATGCGGTAATTGAGCGCCAAACGCCGCAGCAGATCGTGGATGCGGTGCTGGAACTAGAAGAAAAGCTGAAGTTCCAGGTGCTTGCACCGGTAGTGCGCAAGCGCAAGGGCGAGTTTGTGGATCTTTTTCAGGATCTTTCGGCGCAGGGTTATTCCCGCGTGCGAGTGGATGGAGAGACCCATCAGCTCAGTGATCCTCCCAAGCTAAAGAAGCAGATCAAGCACAATATTGAGGTAGTGGTTGACCGCCTGCAGGTGAAGGCCTCGCAGAAGCAACGCTTAACGGATTCGGTGGAAACGGCCCTGCGCTTGGCCGATGGTCTGGTCACCATCGAGTTCGTAGATAGGGAAGAGCTCACCCACACGTACTCGGAAAAGGCCGCCTGCCCCAATGGCCACACCTTGACCATTGAAGAGTATGAGCCCCGTGCCTTTTCCTTCAATGCTCCGTTTGGTTCTTGCCCGGTGTGTGATGGTTTGGGTACCAAGCTGGAAGTCGATGTTGACCTGCTTATTCCGGATCCGGATGCCCCGGCGGTTGATGCGATTCAGCCGTGGCACTCCTCTCCCAACTCCCGCTACTTTGTCAAACTAGTGGAGGGTCTGGGCAAGGCAATGGGCTTTGACCCTAAGACGCCAGTGAGCGAATTGACCAAGGAGCAGCGCCATGCGCTCATCTATGGCACGGACGAGGAGGTGCAGGTTCGGTACAAGAACCGCTACGGGCGCCAGCGCAATTGGACCGCGCCGTTTGAGGGCGCGACCGGTTTCATTCACCGCAAACTGGAAACGACCGATTCTCAGTCCCAAAAGGATCGCCTGCTGCAGTACACCCGCCGCGTGCCGTGCAGCACCTGTAAAGGCACGCGCTTGAAGCCGGAGATCTTGGCTGTCCGCTTGGCCTCTACTACTCACGGTGAGCAGTCCATTGCGGGGCTGTGTGCGCTTTCGATTGAAGATGCCTCTGAGTTCCTGGACTCTTTGGTGCTGGGGCACCGCGAGGAAATCATTGCCGGTGCGGTACTCAAGGAAACCCAGGCTCGGTTGCGCTTCCTTCTCGATGTCGGTCTGAATTACCTGACCCTGGATCGCGGTGCGTCCACGCTTTCGGGCGGCGAGGCACAACGCATCCGTTTGGCCACGCAGATTGGTTCCGGTTTGGCCGGCGTACTTTATGTGCTCGATGAGCCTTCCATTGGTTTGCACCAACGCGATAACCAGCGCCTTATTAAGACCCTGCAGCGTTTGCGCGATATTGGCAATACCCTCATCGTGGTCGAACATGACGAAGACACCATCCGAGAGTCCGATTGGCTTGTCGATGTGGGCCCGCGTGCCGGTGAATATGGTGGCGAGGTGGTCTATCAAGGCGAACCGGCGGGAATTGAAAAGGTAGAGGAGTCCCTGACTGGCCAGTACCTTTCTGGCAAGAAGGTGCTCGCTGTCCCGGATCACCGCCGCGAGATCGACAAGGGCCGCACCCTGAAAGTGGTGGGTGCACGCGAGAATAACCTGAAGGGCATTAACGTCGAAATCCCGCTGGGAGTGTTGGCATGCATTACCGGTGTTTCTGGTTCTGGTAAGTCCACCGTGGTTAATGAGATTTTGGCCAAGACCTTGGCCAATAAGCTCAACCGCGCCCGCCAGGTGCCCGGCCGCGCCAAGCGCGTCGAGGGCGTGGAGCACCTGGATAAGCTGGTCCAGGTTGACCAGAGCCCGATTGGCCGTACGCCGCGTTCCAACCCGGCGACCTACACGGGCGTCTTTGACAAGATCCGTAACCTTTTTGCCGAAACCCAGGAGGCCAAGGTTCGCGGCTACAAGGCCGGCCGCTTCTCCTTCAACGTCAAGGGTGGGCGCTGCGAGGCATGCCAAGGCGATGGCACCATCAAGATCGAGATGAACTTCCTGCCGGACGTGTATGTTCCGTGTGAGGTGTGTGAGGGCGCTCGCTATAACCGCGAGACCCTGGAAGTGCACTACAAGGGAAAGAACATCGCCGAGGTTCTTGACATGCCCATTTCTGAGGCAGCGGACTTCTTCGAACCCATCAACTCGATTCACCGCTACCTTGCCACGCTTGTCGACGTCGGCTTGGGCTACGTCCGCCTCGGTCAAGCCGCTACCACACTGTCTGGCGGTGAGGCGCAACGCGTTAAGCTCGCCTCAGAGCTGCAAAAGCGCACCAACGGTAGGACTATCTACATCCTGGACGAGCCGACCACTGGTCTACACTTTGAAGACATCCGCAAGCTGATGTTGGTCATCCAGGGCCTTGTAGACAAGGGAAATTCGGTGCTCGTCATCGAGCACAACCTCGATGTCATCAAGGCTGCGGACTGGATCGTGGATATGGGACCGGAAGGTGGTGCCGGCGGCGGCACCGTAGTCGCGCAGGGCACCCCGGAAGATGTTGCGCAGGTGGAAGGCTCCTATACCGGTAGCTACCTAAAGGACATGTTGAAGTAGGGACACTGTGAATAGTTACCGCCTCGGCGCCAGCCTGTTGGCAGCGCTCACCTTGTTTATGGTGAGCGCTTGCTCTAGCGATCCTGAAACCGAGAACGTCCCTGCGCCGTCGACTAGCTCTCCGGCACCCAACCCGGACTCAGTGCGCACTCAGCTTGACCACGCAGTGGACAAGACCGCAAAGAAGTACCACGCCAAGGTTGGGGTTGCTATTTCAGCCGGCGATGACACCATTGCTGTGGGCGATAAGGGCAAAGGCCCTGTTTGGTCGACCATAAAGGTCCCTATCGCCATCGCGGCGCTGAAAGACGGCGCAGATAAGAGCTTGGTCGACCTGGCAATCAAGGAATCCGATAACGATGCCGCCTACGCCCTATGGTCGCAGGTGAAATGGCGCGAAGGCTCCGCCGATAAGGCAGTAGAGGAATTGCTCGAAGACTATGGATCACACGCGGATATCCATGACACCGCTTTTGGCTACTCCACGTGGTCATTGAAAGACCAAGCAGTCTTCGGTGCTGAATTGCCTTGCATTGAGGAGGCGGACTACGTCCACAAGGTGCTCAAAGACATTGTGTCCTGGCAGAAAATTGGCCTGTCGAAAGAGAAACGAACCCGCGCTAAAAGCGGCTGGGGCTTGGACGAGGACGACAATGAGTACACCTACCGCCAATTTGGAGTTCATGAGGTTGTCGGCAAGCGCGTCGGCGTCGCGTTATCTGTGGTTACAGATGGCGAGGATTATGCCAAAGCCGAGCCAGCGGTAGAGTATCTCGCCCATGAGTTGGTGGACATCGTTGATAGAGGGGTAGAGAAGGGCAATATCAAACCAGCTGCCCAATGCAAGGACAGCTAGGCGAGTTGCGATTTGGTGGAAAGGGTAGAAGCTGCTATCCTCAAAGCCACTACCGCCCATGACGCCTTTTCGAGGTGCGTGGGTCACAAGCGGAGTCTCTCCCACCCGATGCCGCGAACACCGTTCGTAGGATAAAGGTAAAGGTAACCAAGCAAACATGCTTGGCACTGTGAGAACTCCCGGCTGTCTTTGGCAGACCGGGTTTGATTCGTTTGTGGTCCCGGTAGGTGAACTACTTACTCATACACCCCCTAATCGAGGAGAACCACAATCAGCGCTGAAGCTCGCATCAATGAGCGTATCCGAGTACCCGAGGTCCGTTTGGTAGGCCCCGGTGGTGAACAGGTGGGCATCGTCCGTACCGATGATGCTCGCAAGCTTGCATACGAGGCTGACCTTGACTTGGTTGAGGTAGCCCCGAAGGCAAAGCCCCCAGTGGCCAAGATCATGGACTACGGCAAGTTCAAGTACGAGCAGGCTCAGAAGGCTCGCGAAGCCCGTAAGAACCAGCAGCAGACCGTGGTTAAGGAACAGAAGTTCCGCCCGAAGATCGATGATCACGATTATGAGACCAAAAAGGGTAACGTAGTTCGCTTCCTCGAGAAGGGATCCAAGGTCAAGGTGACCATCATGTTCCGTGGTCGTGAGCAATCGCGTCCGGAGCTGGGTTTCCGCCTCTTGGAGCGTTTGGCTGATGACGTCGCTGAAGTTGGCGTCGTTGAGTCCCGCCCCAAGCAGGATGGTCGCAATATGACCATGGTTTTGGGTCCGGTTCGCAAGGGCAAGAAGTAGACCAGATTCCACGTAGGATTTAAGGACTTAATACTCATGAAGCAGAAGACCCACAAGGGCACCGCAAAGCGTATCAAGGTGACCGGTTCCGGCAAGCTGCGCCGTGAGCAGGCTGGCCGCCGCCACCTGCTGGAGGGCAAGCCGTCCAAGCGTACCCGTCGCCTGAAGGGCACCGAGGCAGTCGCACAGCCTGACACCAAGCGCGTCAAGCGCCTGCTCGGCCGCGCATAATAGCGCCGAATCAACCCACATCCGCCATCACAATTTGAATTAAGGAAGTATCACTGTGGCACGAGTAAAGCGCTCAGTTAACGCAAAGAAGAAGCGTCGCGCGATTCTGAAGTCCGCTAAGGGCTACCGCGGCCAGCGTTCCCGCCTGTACCGTAAGGCGAAGGAGCAGTGGCTGCACTCCATGACTTACGCTTACCGCGATCGTCGCGCTCGTAAGTCTGAGTTCCGTAAGCTGTGGATCCAGCGCATCAACGCTGCTGCCCGCATGAACGACATCACCTACAACCGACTCATCCACGGCCTGCGCCTGGCTGAGATCGAGGTTGACCGCAAGATCCTGGCTGAGCTTGCTGTCAATGACTTCGAGGCATTCTCCGCACTGTGCGAGGCTGCTAAGGCTGCTCTGCCTGAGGACGTCAACGCTCCTAAGGCTGCCTAGTTACTAGGCATACAACGCCCGTTTCTCCGGCTTATGTGCCGGGCGAAGCGGGCTTTGGTCGTTTTATACTCTATCTGTCTAATGAGCTCGGTCTCCCGTGCTACATTGAGTCCAGACCACGAGTGACCCCGAGACCGAGGAGCAGATTCCCTGTGACAAACCCAAATGGTAGCTACCAACCAGAAAATGGCGAGTATTCTGGCCAGTCCTATGACAACAACCAGGGGCAGCAGTACAACCCCTATGACCAGCAGGCCGGTTACCAGCCGCAGTACAACCAGGGCTATGCACCACAACCGAATATGGGTTCCTATCCGGTGCAGCAGCAGTATGTGGCGCAGGGACAGCAAAAGTCTTGGATTGCGACTTTGCTTCTGTGCTTCTTCTTGGGCTCCTTCGGCGCGCATAACTTCTATACCGGTCGCACGACCTTCGGCGTAGCGCAGCTGGTGCTTAATATCTTGGGCTGGGCTACTTTCTGGTTCTTGCTCGGGTTCGCGTTTTGGGCCATCGTCGGAATCTGGGTTTTCATTGAGTTCATTATGATCATCGCCGGCGCCGGTGATTACGACAAGGACGCCCGCGGCGTGCCACTAGCTAAGTAGCACCCAGCATTGTGATCCTGTTGCTATACCGGCAACAGGATTTTTTGTTTTGCCTACGCAGCTGGGGCTGAGTCTGGGACTAGGCAACTAGTAGGTAGGGTAGGAGCCATGAATTTGGATTTTGACTCTGCCTTTACTGAACGCACCCCGCGCATTGTTAATGCAGCCAAGCTGCACCGCGCTGCTAACCGGAAGAAGGCGAAGCAATTCCTGATTGAGGGAGAAAACGCCGTAGATGCTGCGGTGTCTACTGGCGCTGCTGTCGATGTTTTCGTCACTGAAAAGGCCGCAGAACGCTTCGGTGACATTATTACCGCCTGTGGATACATGGGAGTGTACGTACATCCCATCACCGATAAAGCGGCTAAGCATTTATCTGATACCGCCACCACCACGGGGCTTTTCGCGCTGTGCAAGCCGGTCCTGTGGTCCGCGGGCAAAATCCTTAACGGCAAACCAAGCTTGGTCTCTGTTCCCGTGCTCACTTCGGAGCCGGGCAATGCAGGCACCTTGATTAGAACTTCCGACGCCATGGGAGCAGATGGAGTAATTTTTGCGGGCGAGACGGTCGATCCCCTCAGCTGCAAGGTAGCGCGCGCTTCGGCCGGCTCGCTGTTTCATGTCCCGGTAGCGCGAGACCCCAATATTAAGGACGTCTTGGGGCAGCTGCGTAAATCGGGCATGCAAATTGTGGCGACGGCCGCTGATGGCGAGGTAGACCTTGCCGAGGCAGACCTATCTCAGCCAACGGCGTGGCTTTTTGGCAACGAGGCCCACGGGTTGGGCGAGCTACTGGAAGAAGCCGATATGCGGGTGCGTATTCCGCTGCGTGGGCGAGCAGAGTCACTCAACCTGGCAACAGCCGCCAGCATTTGTCTTTATGAGTCAGCAAAAGCCCAAGAGCACAGCTAAGCAGATCCCCGAATGAAAAGGGGGTCCCTGGGGCGGTCGGACTAGCCGGGACAGAGTAAGATTGCACGCGTTAGTTTTCGCGCGAGAAGAAGGTACGAAGTACGTGTCCGATACACCGCAGATCGAATTGACCGAAGAGGCTCTTGGGGCCGCGGCCGATAAGGCTATCGCAGCCTTCGACGCAGCCGAAACGCTCGATGAGCTGGCTGCAGCCCGCCGCGAGCACCTAGGAGATGGCGGCTATATTCCGCAGGCGCGCCAGTCTTTGGGGCAGCTGCCCAAGGATCAGCGCAAGAGCGCTGGCAAGGCTGTCAACATGGCCCGCGGCAAGATGGAAAAGCGCTTTGCCCAGGTTAAGGATGTCTTGGAGCAAAAGGCTCGCGAGGAGCAGTTGCGAGCAGAGACCGTTGACGTCACCATTCCCACCACCCGCACCCAGACTGGTGCTCTTCACCCGATTACCGCATTGTCAGAACGCATTGCGGATATTTTCGTCGGCATGGGCTGGGAAATCGCGGATGGCCCCGAGGTTGAGGCGGAGTACTTCAACTTCGATGCATTGAACTTTAAGCCGGATCACCCAGCACGTACCCTGCAGGATACGTTCCACGTCTCCGGCGAGGGCTCTAAGCAGGTGCTACGCACGCACACCTCTCCGGTACAGGTGCGCACCATGCTGGAGCGCGATGTACCGCTGTATATCGCTTGCCCAGGTCGCGTATTCCGCACCGATGAGCTGGATGCCACCCACACCCCGGTTTTCCACCAGGTAGAAGGTTTGGCCGTGGATAAGGGCCTGACCATGGCCCACCTGCGCGGCACCCTGGAGCACTTGGCCAAGGTGCTGTTCGGTCCGGAGACTACGACGCGCATGCGCGTGAATTACTTCCCGTTCACCGAGCCTTCTGCCGAGGTTGATGTGTGGTTCCCCAATAAGAAGGGTGGCGCTGGCTGGATCGAGTGGGGCGGCTGCGGCATGGTGAATCCCAATGTGCTGCGCGCCGTAGGCGTTGACCCAGAGGAATACACGGGCTTTGCCTTCGGTATGGGCCTCGAGCGCACGCTGCAGTTCCGCAATGGCTTGACCGATATGCGCGACATGGTCGAAGGCGATGTCCGCTTCACCCTGCCGTTTGGCGTACAGGCCTAAAACCCAGAAAGGATAGACACACTAATGCTTATTTCCCAAGACTGGGTCACCCGCATCCTGGGCGCTAAGAACCCTGGTTGGAACGTTTCCGCTGCCGATATGGACTCCGGATTCGTGCGCGTCGGTTTTGAAACCGAGGGCTATGCTGCCGTTCCGGAGAGCACCGGTCCGCTGGTCATCGGCCAGGTGGTAGAGATCGAGGAACTTACGCAGTTCAAAAAGCCCATCCGCTACTGCCAGGTAAATGTAGGCCAGGCTAATGGCACGGGCGAGCTGCAGGGCATCATTTGCGGTGCTCGTAATTTCCGTTTGAATGACTATGTCGTTGTGGCGCTTCCGGGCTCGGAGCTTCCTGGCGGCTTCAAGATTGCGGCGCGCGAGACTTACGACCACATCTCTAATGGCATGCTGTGCTCTGGCGCTGAGCTCGGTTTGGGCGCACAGGCTAACGGAATCATCGTCTTGGGCGATGACGTCGCCGATAAGGTGGGCGAGGATGCTCGCCCGATTATTGGGCTGCATGATACTGACTTTGACGTCAACATCACCCCGGATCGCGGATACGCCCTGTCCGCGCGCGGTTTGAGCCGTGAGATCGCTTCGGCTTTCGACTTGGACTTTGCCGATATTGCCGAGGATCCGTCAGTCGCTGGCATTGATACCTCTGCTGTTCCAGCGGCGCAGGGCTCGCTTATCGACGTCACTCTCACCCCCGAGACCAAGGCGCAGCGTTTCGGGCTCCGCAAGGTCAGCGGCATCGACCCGCAGGCACGCACCCCGTTCTGGCTAGAGCGCGAGCTCATGCTCTGCGGCCAGCGCAGCGTAAACCTGCCCACGGACATTACTAACTATGTGATGTTGCTTTTGGGCGCCCCGATGCATGCCTTTGATGCCAACGTTATCCAAGGAAATCTCGTTGTCCGTAATGCGGACGAAGGCGAGAAGTTTGAGACCTTGGATCACGTAAAGCGTGAGCTTTCTGCAGAAGATGTGGTCATCTGCGATGACAACGGCATCCAGTCGCTAGCCGGTGTCATGGGCGGTACTACCTCAGAAACCTCGGCGGAGACCACTGATGTTGTCTTCGAATCCGCTATCTGGGATCCGATCACCGTGGCGCGCACCTCCCGCCGCCATAAGTTGTCGTCCGAGTCCTCCCGCCGCTTCGAGCGCGGCGTGGACCCTGCGATTGTCGAGGTCGCTCTAGACACCGCATGTGCGCTCTTGCAGCAGCTGGCGGGCGGCACCATTGAGGAAGGCCGGACGCTTATCGGGGACGTCGCCAAGCGCGAGCCCATTGCCCTGCGCACCGCAAAGGCTAGCGAGTATGCAGGCGTAGACTACTCCCGTGAGACCGTTATTTCCCGCCTCGAGGAAGTCGGCTGCACTGTCGCCGATGAGGGTGACATGCTGCAGGTAACGCCCGCTACGTGGCGCACCGATATCTCCATGGATGTAGACCTCATTGAGGAGGTCCTACGTCTGGAGGGCTTGGAGGACATTCCCACCGTCTTGCCTACTCCGGCCGGCGGTCGCGGTCTGACCCCAGCGCAGAAGCGTCGCCGCGCTATTGGTCACGGCCTCGCCTATGCCGGTTATGCAGAGGTATTGCCGGCCCCGTTCGTAGCGAACGACACCTTTGATGTGTGGGGCTTGGACAAGGATGATGCTCGCCGCCGCACCGTAGAGGTGCAGAATCCGCTTGAGGCAGATAAGGCCATCTTGTCCACGACTCTGCTTCCGAACATGCTGGAGGCCATCGGCCGCAATGTTGCGCGTGGCCGCAGCGACCTCGCCCTGTATGGTCTGCAGCAAGTGGCATTCAAGCGCGCCGCGGCATCGCCCATGCCTTCTGTAGAGCAGCGACCTTCCGAGCAGGTTGTTTCCGAACTTCTAGATACCCTTCCTGAGCAGCCGCTGCACGTTGCAACGGTGGCCACTGGCAATATTGAGCATGAGGGACCGTGGGGCGAGGGTCGCGCATATAGCTACGCCGACGCTATCGAATCCGCCCGCCAGGTCGCTCGCGCCGCCGGCGTGGATATCGAGCTGGAGGCAGCGAACGTTCTTCCCTGGCACCCAGGCCGTTGTGCTGCCGTGAAGGTGGCTGGCACCGATGTGGTCTTGGGTCATGCCGGTGAGCTCCACCCGCAGGTCCTGGAGGCGCTGAACCTGCCGGCGCGTACTTGCGCCATGGAGCTGGACGTTACCGCTATGCCATTGGAAGAGAAATTCCCTGCGCCGGTACTGTCCTCCTTCCCAGCGTTGCACCAGGACATTGCGCTCGTGGTGGATGAAGACGTCCCAGCAGAGCGCGTGCGCGCCACCGTGGAAGAGGGGGCGGGTGAGCTCATCGAGTCCGTCGAGCTCTTCGACATTTTCCGTGGTGAGCAGTTGGGTGAGGGCAAGAAGTCCTTGGCCTTCCAGCTTCTGTTCCGTGCAGCGGACCGCACGTTGACCGATGAGGAAGTCAACGAGCACCGTACGGCGGCAGCGGAGCTGGCTAAGCAGCGCTTGGGCGCAGAGATGCGCGCATAGCTTTCCCAAAAAGGGGCGGTGAGATTTAGCTCACCGCCCCTTTTTCATACATTTTTCCGCTCCTGACGAAGCTTTAACCAGGCATTTTTCTAAATTGTATGAATAACATACGGTCGAGTGTATTTATTGCTATAGTCACCCCTATGACGATTTCAGTAGCAATTGCAGGCGCCACCGGATACGTGGATGCGGAATTTCTTGCGGAAGTTACCCATAAGGGTGACTATCTGCGGCAAGAGATTGAAAAATTGCCGCTTGTAGAACGCGTACGCGGCCGCGGCCTGATGCTCGGCATTGTTTTAGCACAACCGGTGGCTAAGCAGGCCGTGCGCGACGGGCTTGCACAGGGGCTCATCCTCAACGCACCCAGTGAGAATGTTCTCCGCCTCACCCCACCCATGGTTATTTCCCACGATGAACTAGACACAGCACTGACAACACTTCGGACGATAATGGAGGAACTAGCATGAGCCTGCGACACTTTCTGGCTGACGATGATCTCAGCCCACAAGAACAAGCAACCGTTTTGGACCTAGCTGAAAGGCTCAAGAAGGATCCCTTTGCGGAGCGCCCACTAGAGGGACCTAAGACCGTGGCGGTGCTTTTTGATAAAACGTCTACGCGGACCCGCTTTTCCTTTGAAACCGCAGTAGCGAATATGGGCGGCAAGGCCATTACTGTCGATACTTCTACCACTCAGATGGGCAAGGGGGAGTCCTACCAGGACACGGCCGCGGTGCTTTCGCGGTACGTGGAGGCAATCGTGTGGCGCACCTTTGACCATGACAATCTTCTCCAGATGGCGGAGACCGCTACCGTTCCTCTGGTCAATGCGCTTTCCGACGACCTGCATCCCTGCCAGATTCTGGCTGACCTGCTGACCTGTCGCGAGAATTTGGGTGACCTCAAAGGTAAAAAGGCCGTTTACTTGGGCGATGGCGATAATAATATGGCTAACTCCTACATGATTGGTTTCGCCACGGCCGGCATGGACTTCTCTATTATCGCGCCCGAAGGATTCCAGCCGCGCCAGGAATTCGTCGACCGCGCGCGCAAGCGGGGCAACATCACCATTACTGATGACGTGGATGAAGTTGAAGGTGCAGACGTAGTCATCACCGATACGTGGATCTCTATGGGGCAGGAAAATGATGGCCGCGATAGGCGTACGCCGTTCCTGCCATATCAGGTTGATTCGACCATAATGAGCAAAGCGCATAAGGATGCAATATTCTTACATTGTTTGCCGGCGTACCGTGGAAATGAGGTCACGGCTGAGGTAATTGATGGACCACAGTCACGCGTCTTTGATGAAGCGGAGAATCGCCTGCATGCGCAGAAAGCGCTTCTTGTCTGGTTGCTCGAAATAAATAAGGAGATCAACTAAGTAATGAACACCCCGACCACCCGCAATGCTCGGCAGGCCAAGATCCTAGAGATTTTGGATCGCAATCGCGTCACCAGCCAGGTGCAACTATCCGAGCTTCTCCTCGCAGACGGCATCGACATCACGCAAGCCACTTTGTCCCGTGACTTGGATGAGCTGGGGGCGAAGAAGGTAAAGCGCGACGGTGGCCGTTCCTTCTACGTGGTCGGCGGTGAGCTGGAGCAATTTGAAGACCAGGTGGGCGGCCCCCGTGAAAAGCTGCGCCGCATGCTCGATGAACTGGTGGTATCCCATGATTCTTCCGGCAATATAGCCATGTTGCGCACCCCAGCCGGTGCGGCCCAGTACCTTGCCAGCTTTATTGACAGGGTGGGGCTGCACGATGTCATTGGCTGCATCGCCGGCGATGACACCATCTTCGTCTTGGCGCGCGAGGGTGTCACGGGTGCAGATCTGGCAGTGACACTTACCACGCGGAATATTTAGACGGTGGTGGTGGCAATTCCCACCACCAGCGTATATTATGTACTTGGATGAATTGTTTCCAATAGAGCAAGGAGATTAACCATGTCCGCACGCGTAGTATTGGCTTACTCTGGTGGCCTTGATACTTCCGTTGCCATCCCATACCTGGCAAAAATGACCGGTGGTGACGTAGTCGCCGTTTCCCTGGACTTGGGCCAAGGCGGCGAAGATATGGAATCGGTTCGCCAGCGTGCACTTGACTGCGGTGCCGTAGAGTCCATCGTTATCGATGCCAAGGATGAGTTCGCAGAGGAGTACTGCGTTCCCACCATCAAGGCAAACGGCATGTACATGAAGCAGTACCCGCTGGTATCGGCTATTTCCCGCCCCCTCATTACCAAGCACTTGGTAAAGGCCGCGCAGGAATTCGGCGGCACCCACGTCTCCCACGGCTGCACCGGCAAGGGTAATGACCAGGTACGCTTCGAGGTTTCCTTCCGCGCCCAGGATCCTTCCCTCGAAATTATCGCCCCTGCACGCGATTATGCGTGGACCCGCGATAAGGCCATCGCCTTCGCGGAAGAGATCAACCTGCCGATTGAGCAGTCCGCGTCCTCGCCATTTTCTATCGATCAGAACCTGTGGGGCCGCGCGGTAGAGACCGGATTCCTTGAAGATCTGTGGAACCCGCCAACAAAGGATCTCTACGCCTATACCGAGGACCCAGGCCTGGGTAATGCCCCGGATGAAATCATCATCTCCTTTGAGAAGGGCATCCCGGTGGCAGTCGATGGCCAGAAGATGTCCCCGCTGCAGATTATTGAAGAGGTCAACCGCCGCGCTGGTGCGCAGGGCATTGGCCGTCTGGATATGGTGGAGGACCGCTTGGTGGGCATTAAGTCCCGTGAGGTCTATGAGGCTCCGGGTGCCATGGTCCTCATCCAGGCCCACGAGGCGCTGGAGGATGTCACCGTGGAGCGCGAGTTGGCCCGCTACAAGCGCTTGACCGATGCCCGCTGGTCCGAGGAGGTCTATGACGGCCTCTGGCACTCGCCGCTGAAGCGTTCCCTGGATGCCTTCGTTGAGGAGTCCCAGGAAAACGTCACCGGTGATATCCGCCTGAGCATGCATGCCGGTACCGCCACGGTCACCGGACGCCGTTCCGGCCAGTCGCTGTACTCCTTTGACCTGGCTACTTATGACACCGGCGATACCTTCGACCAGACCGCAGCTAAGGGCTTTGTGCAGCTGCACGGCCTGTCCACCCAGATCTCTAACCAGCGCGACCGCGACGGCGGTTTCCCCACCAGCGCGCAGAAGTAGGAGCACATGGAACCGCATAAGACTAACGAGGGTGCCCTATGGGGTGGCCGCTTCTCCGGCGGACCGTCTGAGGCGATGTTTGCCCTCTCTGTGTCCACCCACTTTGACTGGGTGCTGGCACCATATGACGTCCTAGCCTCCAAGGCGCATGCCAAAGTGCTGCACAAAGCGGGCTTGCTTTCCGACGGCGACTTGGAAACCATGCTCTCCGGCCTCACCGAGCTAGGGGAGAAGGTGGCCTCCGGTGAGTTCCGTCCAGCGCCCACGGACGAGGACGTCCACGGTGCGATGGAGCGCGGGCTCATCGAGATTGTAGGCCCGGAGGTAGGCGGTCGCCTGCGTGCCGGCCGTTCCCGTAATGACCAGGTCGCGACGCTGTTTCGCATGTGGGTACGTGATGCCATTCGCGATACCACGGCTCAGGTGAGTGACTTGGTGGATGCCTTGGCTGATCGGGCAGCAGCACATCCGGACGCCATTATGCCGGGCAAAACTCACTCGCAGGCGGCACAGCCAATTCTGCTGGCGCACGAGCTTTTGGGACATGCGCAGCCACTTCTGCGCGATATTGAGCGTCTGCAGGACCTGGATAAGCGCTTGGCGGTATCGCCCTACGGCTCCGGCGCTCTTGCCGGCTCCTCCTTGCAGCTAGATCCTGAAGCCATTGCGGAGGAACTCGGCTTTGATGCCGCCGCGGAGAACTCCCTGGATGGCACTGCGGCTCGTGACTTCGCCTCCGAAACGGCATTCGTGCTGGCCCAGATTGCCGTCGACATGTCCCGACTTTCGGAAGAAATTATCTATTGGTGCACGCCGGAATACGGATACGTCACCCTGGATGATGCATGGTCGACCGGCTCGTCCATCATGCCGCAAAAGAAGAATCCGGACGTTCCGGAGCTTACCCGCGGCAAGACTGGACGCCTTATCGGTAACCTCACTGGCCTCCTGTCTACGCTGAAGGCACAGCCGCTGGCCTATAACCGCGACCTGCAGGAAGATAAGGAGCCCATCGTTGATTCGGTGGCGCAGCTTAACCTGCTGCTGCCGGCAATGACCGGACTGGTGTCCACGCTGATTTTCCACGAGGACCGCATGCGCGAACTTGCCCCGCGCGGGTTCACGTTGGCTACCGACTTGGCCGAATGGATGGTTCGCCAAGGCGTTCCTTTCCGCGAGGCGCACGAAGCGTCCGGCGCCTGCGTGCGCATCGCTGAGGAGCGGGGAGTTGACCTAGTGGAGCTCACCGATGAGGAGTTGGCGGGCGTCGACAAGCGGCTAAAGCCTAGCGTCCGTGAAGTACTCACCATCGACGGGGCAGTGGCCTCTCGTGCCACCAAGGGCGGCACCGCTGGTGTCCGCGTGGCTGAGCAGCGCGAGACTGTCCGCCAGCGTGCCGCGGCTGCTCGCTCGTGGGCGCAGAAGCCGCTGCGCTAATTCTCGGTGCGCTTTAGAAACCGCATGGTCTTCGGCCATGCGGTTCTTTTTTATCTCGCTGCGGGGGTGGGAGATTGACCCCCATTCCCAACCTGTCAACTGCGTTGTTGAACACAATGGGGGTAGTGGTGACATGGGTAACAGTGTGGTGCGTTAGTATTCTTGCAGGGAATGTGACCTAACAGACTCGTTCACCGTAATGAAAGGACGATCTCTCCTATGACAGTAAATTCTCCGCCCACTCCAGCTGGGCCACACGAGAATGAAAAGGCGGTCTACGCCTCGGAAGACCATGGCCTGCAAAAGGGAATGGGCAATCGCCAGCTGCAGATGATTGCCATCGGTTCCGCAATCGGTACCGGCCTTCTCCTGGGCACCGGCGGCCGCCTGCAGGACGCAGGCCCCTTCCTCGCCGTGCTGTACCTCGTATGTGGCTTCTTCGGCTACATCATCTTGCGCTCACTTGGCGAGCTCATCGTCTATCGCCCCAGCTCCGGCTCCTTCGTGTCTTATGCTCGCGAGTTTTATGGCGAGAAGACCGCTTTCGTCACCGGTTGGTTGTACTGGGGAAACTGGGCCATGACTCTGGTGGCGGATGGCACGGCCGTCGCCATTTACATCAAATGGTTTAGCCAATACACCTCGTGGCTCGATTCCGTCCCGCAGTGGCTACTTGCGCTCGTGGTCATCTGCGGCATCCTCGTATTTAATATGCTCTCGGTGAAGATCTTCGGCGAGCTGGAGTACTGGTTCTCCTTGATTAAGATCGTCGCGCTGATCATCTTCATGTTGGTAGCCATCGGCGTCCTCATCTTTGGCCACCCGAGTGGCGACCCGACCGGCTTTAGTCTCATTTCTGACACCGGCGGCTGGTTACCTAATGGCTTGATGCCAGCCGTGATCGTCGTCCAGGGTGTCGTCTTTGCCTATGCCGGCATTGAGCTCGTTGGTACCACTTCCGGCGAGACCAAGAATGTAGAAAAGCACATTCCGCGTGCAGTCAACAACGTGCTGCTGCGCATCCTGATTTTCTACTTCGGCTCCGTGCTGCTGCTCACGCTCGTGCTGCCGTACACCGATTACGTCGCTGACGTGTCGCCATTCGTGACCTTCTTTGAGTCCCTCGGTGTAGGTGCGGCGGCCCCGATTTTCCAGCTTGTCGTTATCACCGCTGCGATTTCCTCGCTCAACGCCGGCCTGTATTCCACCGGCCGCATTATGTACAACATGTCCACTTCCGGCTCCGGCCCGAAGTTCGGCGCTCGCATGTCCAAGTCGGGCGTGCCCTACGGCGGCATCGTGATGGCGGCCATGGTGGGCTTGGTAGGCGTCTTCCTCAACTATGTGGTGCCGGAGATGGCGTTTGAAATCGTGCTTAACCTGGCAGCCTTGGGCACATTGGCGTCCTGGGCGGCAGTTGCGCTCTCGCACCTCAAATTTGTGCGCCTGGCCAAGAGCGGAAGCTACACCCGACCGGGATACCGCTCGCCGTTTGGCGAAGGCGGAGACTGGGCAGTGCTCATCTTCATTGGCCTAGTCATTATCTTGATGGCCTTTGATTATCCAATCGGCACCTTTGCGCTTGCATCGACCCTGCTCCTCGTTCCGGTCTTTATGGCAATGTGGTACGCATGGCGCGACCGCATTCGCGCCATCGCGGAAGAGAGGAAGGCCAAGCACCTGCCAACCTCCAGCTTCCCGGCTGCACCGCAAACAGACCTTCACCCAAAGAAATAGAAAGGAACTTTTATGAACCACGCAGTTAAGTTCGTAGATGTAGAGAATATGGCGCGCTGGATTCAGCGCGAAGGCGTAGAAAACATCATTACCGGAATGGTGGACTACCTCGAGGCCGACTACCGCGAATGGGAGCGCTTCGACAAGATTCCGCGCGTTGCTTCCCACACCCCGTTCGGCGTTATCGAGCTCATGCCTACCTCCAATGGCAAGGAGTACTCCTTCAAGTACGTCAACGGTCACCCATCCAACCCAGCTCGCGGTTTCCAGACCGTTACTGCCTTTGGCGTGCTTGCCGACGTCGACAATGGTTACCCCACCTTCGAAGCCGAGATGACGCTGCTTACCGCACTGCGTACCGCCGCGACCTCCGCCATGGTGGCAAAGCACTTGGCACGCAAGGATTCCAAGCGCATGGCCATGGTTGGTGCGGGCTCCCAGTCCGAGTTCCAGGCGCTTGGCTTCCGCGGCGTTATGGGAATTGAGGACATTACCATCTATGACATCGACCCTGAGGCGGTAGAAAAGTTCAAGCGCAACTTGGAGCCACTGGGCTTTAATATCACTGCTTGTTCCAGCGTCGACGAGGCGGTTTTGGGTGCAGACATCATCACCACCTGTACCGCAGACAAGGCTCAGAACCAGATTCTGGCTGAGCGCCACGTCGCCCCAGGCGTCCACCTCAATGCCGTTGGTGGCGACTGCCCGGGCAAGACCGAGCTGGAGAGCTCCATCCTGGACAAGTCCAAGGTCTTCGTAGAATTCCCAGAGCAGACCCGCATCGAAGGTGAAATCCAGCAGAAGCCGGAAGACTTCCCGGTTGTCGAGTTCTACCAGGTGCTCACTGGTCAGGCCACCGGCCGCGATGACGATGAGCAGATCACGCTCTTCGACGACGTCGGATTCGCCATCAACGACTTCTCCGCCCTGCGTTACCTGCGCGATTCTGTCAAGGGCACCGACCTGGAGTCCGAGATCGACATCATCGCCAACCCGGATGACCCGAAGGATCTCTTCTCCCTGGTTGCAAACGTTCCCTCCCTGCTCTAAGTCGAAGGTGGGGTAGAGGGATCCAACTTCTTCCTCTACCCGCTAAGATAAGACGCATGAGTCTTGACCCGAAGTTGCTAGAGGTCCTTGTCTGCCCGCAAGACAAGGGCCCTTTGACATATCTGGAAGATAAACAGGTCCTCGTCAACGAGCGGCTGGGCATTGCCTATCCCATTGAGGATGACATCCCAGTCATGCTTGTAGACCACGCCCAGAAATGGCCAGCTTAACTTCGACTTTTAGAAAGACCCCCATGAATATCATCGATGAACTGCAATGGCGCGGACTGATCAATCAGTCCACCGATCTTGAGGCCCTGCGCGAGGCATGTGAGAACCCCATCGCGCTGTACTGTGGGTTCGACCCCACGGGCGACTCCCTCCATGCTGGCCACTTGGTCCCACTTATCATGCTGCGCCGCTTCCAAAACGCCGGCCACCACCCAATCGCATTGGCGGGTGGCGCAACTGGCTTTATTGGTGATCCGCGCGACGTCGGCGAGCGCTCCATGCTGAGCGAGGAAGACTTGGCCCATAACCTCGAGGCCATCAAGGGGCAGCTGCGTCGGTTCATCGACTTCGACGGCGAGCAGGCTGCCACCATGGTCAACAACGCCGATTGGACCATGAACATGTCCGTCATCGACTTTTTGCGTGACGTGGGTAAGAACTTCTCCCTCAACACGATGCTGGATCGCGATACCGTCAAGCGGCGCCTCGAGGGCGACGGCATTTCTTACACCGAGTTCTCCTACATGCTTCTACAGTCCAATGACTTCGTGCAGCTTCGCCGCGAGCGCGATTGCGTATTGCAGATCGGCGGCGGTGACCAGTGGGGCAATATCGTCTCTGGCGTAGACTTAAACCGTCGTATCGATGGCGCCAAGGTCCATGGCCTTACGGTGCCTCTGGTTACCGACGCCTCCGGACAGAAGTTCGGCAAGTCCACTGGTGGCGGAAAGCTTTGGCTCGATCCGGAAAAGACTTCCGCATACTCCTGGTACCAGTACTTCCTCAATGCAGGAGACTCTGTAGTCATCGACTACCTGCGCTGGTTTACCTTCCTGACGCAGGAGGAAATCGCCGAATACGAGCGTGCGGTAGAAGAAGAGCCTTATAAGCGCGCCGCTCAGCGCCGCCTGGCTCAAGAGATGACCGATCTGGTTCACGGTGAAGAGGCAACCAAGGCTGTCGAGCTTGCCGCACAGGCGCTATTCGGCAAGGCGGAACTCTCCGAGCTGGATGAGAAGACCCTTGCCGGCGCGCTTTCTGAAACTACTGTCGCCGAAGTTGCCGCCGGCGAACCGCGCACCATTGTTGACCTTCTCGTGGCTAGCGGCTTGGCTGATTCCAAGGGCGCTGCTCGCCGCACCATTAAGGAAGGCGGCGCCTACGTGAATAACCAGCGTATCGAATCAGCAGAGTGGGAACCTTCTGCAGAAGACCTCCTGCATGGAAGCTGGCTGGTGCTGCGGCGAGGCAAGAAGAACTTCGCTGGCGCCAAGTTGAATTAAACAGCAGTAGATGACGTCCATTCCACTCGTTGGAAGGACGTCATTTTTCATTTTTGTACGCTGTCCTGCGGGTTTGTGTTGTGTGGTTGTGGTGGACTACATTAATCCAAGTCGCCGCGAGGTAGCCGGGAGGTTACTTCTTAGCGAATTTCGTGCGGACTTGGTTCGAGGATTTGACAGGGTTCATTGAGTTGAGTAAGTTTGTACGAGCCGCCAACGAGAGGTTAACGGAAAGTTAATTTTCTTGTGGTGTGTGGATGATGTTTGAGAACTCAATAGTGTGCCAATGTACTTTTTATTTTTTGTGTGCATGGTTGTGTGTTGATTGGTTTGTCTGCCAGCGGACTTAGTGGTTTGTTGGTTGGTGTGTGCCGGTTGGGTATGTGAAACGCGTACCTATTTGAATGCTGTTTGGTGTTTCGGCTGCATTGAGATGGATTGGTTGGCATGTGATTGTGTTCAACTTTGTGGTTTCCTCTTTTTGACCCCGTCGGGTTGAGGGAACTGTATTTTTCTTTGTAGTAATTTTTTGGACGCCAGCATGAGCCTTTTGTGTGTTGTGCACTTGGGTTTGTGGTGGTTTGTTCTTTTGTTGGGTTTCGGGCTTTTCACGGCCTGTTTCGGATTTTGTTCTGAAATTTTTTTGTGGAGAGTTTGATCCTGGCTCAGGACGAACGCTGGCGGCGTGCTTAACACATGCAAGTCGAACGGAAAGGCCCTGCTTGCAGGGTACTCGAGTGGCGAACGGGTGAGTAACACGTGGGTGATCTGCCCTGCACTTCGGGATAAGCCTGGGAAACTGGGTCTAATACCGGATAGGAGCCATTTTTAGTGTGATGGTTGGAAAGTTTTTTCGGTGTAGGATGAGCTCGCGGCCTATCAGCTTGTTGGTGGGGTAATGGCCTACCAAGGCGGCGACGGGTAGCCGGCCTGAGAGGGTGGACGGCCACATTGGGACTGAGATACGGCCCAGACTCCTACGGGAGGCAGCAGTGGGGAATATTGCACAATGGGCGCAAGCCTGATGCAGCGACGCCGCGTGGGGGATGACGGCCTTCGGGTTGTAAACTCCTTTCGCTAGGGACGAAGCTTTTTGTGACGGTACCTAGATAAGAAGCACCGGCTAACTACGTGCCAGCAGCCGCGGTAATACGTAGGGTGCGAGCGTTGTCCGGAATTACTGGGCGTAAAGGGCTCGTAGGTGGTTTGTCGCGTCGTCTGTGAAATTCCGGGGCTTAACTCCGGGCGTGCAGGCGATACGGGCATAACTTGAGTACTGTAGGGGTAACTGGAATTCCTGGTGTAGCGGTGAAATGCGCAGATATCAGGAGGAACACCGATGGCGAAGGCAGGTTACTGGGCAGTTACTGACGCTGAGGAGCGAAAGCATGGGTAGCGAACAGGATTAGATACCCTGGTAGTCCATGCCGTAAACGGTGGGCGCTAGGTGTGAGGGTCTTTTCACGACTTTCGTGCCGTAGCTAACGCATTAAGCGCCCCGCCTGGGGAGTACGGCCGCAAGGCTAAAACTCAAAGGAATTGACGGGGGCCCGCACAAGCGGCGGAGCATGTGGATTAATTCGATGCAACGCGAAGAACCTTACCTGGGCTTGACATACACTGGATCGGGCTAGAGATAGTCTTTCCCTTTGTGGCTGGTGTACAGGTGGTGCATGGTTGTCGTCAGCTCGTGTCGTGAGATGTTGGGTTAAGTCCCGCAACGAGCGCAACCCTTGTCTTATGTTGCCAGCATTTGGTTGGGGACTCATGAGAGACTGCCGGGGTCAACTCGGAGGAAGGTGGGGATGACGTCAAATCATCATGCCCCTTATGTCCAGGGCTTCACACATGCTACAATGGTCGGTACAACGCGCAGCGACACTGTGAGGTGGAGCGAATCGCTGAAAGCCGGCCTTAGTTCGGATTGGGGTCTGCAACTCGACCCCATGAAGTCGGAGTCGCTAGTAATCGCAGATCAGCAATGCTGCGGTGAATACGTTCCCGGGCCTTGTACACACCGCCCGTCACGTCATGAAAGTTGGTAACACCCGAAGCCGGTGGCCCAAACTTGTTAGGGAGCCGTCGAAGGTGGGATCGGCGATTGGGACGAAGTCGTAACAAGGTACCCGTACCGGAAGGTGCGGGTGGATCACCTCCTTTCTAAGGAGCTTTTATTTTTCGGGTGCAGTTGCACCCTTGGTTGGTTGAGTATGCGAGTGTCATACTGCCGGCCTTTTTGAATTGAAAATTGTCCGGGTGAAACACACGCTCAAGAGACGAACTAAGTGTTTGAATGGCGCTTTGTGACACACGTTGTCCATGCACAGTTGAACAAGAAATAATGTTGTTTGTATGTTGGTGCATTGTTGGGTGTCTGGGGCATTATCCCCCTTTTTTGTGCCTGACCATGAGTCTTGTTGACATTTTTTGTGTTGGCAGGGTGTGGTTGGGGTGTTGTGTGAGAACTGTATAGTGGACGCGAGCATTAAACACACTAGATAGGCTGCTTTTGTGGTTTGTTTGTGTGTGTTTGTGTGATTTCTTTTTTCTTTAATCAATTTTTTGTCAAGTTCACTTGTGTGGCCACCCGCATGTTTGTGTGTGGTGGTTTGTGTGTTCGTTATTAAGGGCGCATGGTGGATGCCTTGGCATGCTGAGCCGATGAAGGACGTGAAAGGCTGCGTTAAGCCTCGGGGAGTTGTCAATTGAGCGTTGATCCGAGGATGTCCGAATGGGGAAACCTGGCCCTGGTTATGTGGGGTTACCCTTCAGTGAATTCATAGCTGTTGTGGGGGTTTACGCGGGGAAGTGAAACATCTCAGTACCCGTAGGAGGAGAAAATAATAATGATTCTGCTAGTAGTGGCGAACGAACGTGGATGAGGCTAAACCGTGTGCATGTGATACCTGGTAGGGGTTGTGTGTGCGGTGTTGTGGGCCCTAATTGACGGTGACTACCATCATCGTGCTCGTGTGTTGTTGTTAGGTGAAGTGGTTTGGAATGGCCTGCCGGAGAAGGTGAGAGTCCTGTAGTTGAAGACAATGGCATGTGGGTTGTTGGGTTGCCCGAGTAGCAGCGGGCTCGTGGAATCTGCTGTGAATCTGCCGGGACCACCCGGTAAGCCTAAATACTCAGTGTGACCGATAGTGTATGAGTACCGTGAGGGAATGGTGAAAAGTACCCCGGGAGGGGAGTGAAATAGTTCCTGAAACCATGTGCTTACAATCCGTCAGAGCACCGTTTGTGTGTGATGGCGTGCCTTTTGAAGAATGAGCCTGCGAGTCAGCGGCATGTCGCGAGGTTAACCCGTGTGGGGTAGCCGTAGGGAAACCGAATCCTAATGGGGTGTATAGTGGCATGTCCTGGACCCGAAGCGGGGTGATCTACCCATGGCCAGTGTGAAGCAGCTGTAAGAGGTTGTGGAGGCGCGAACCCACGTAGGTTGAAAACTGCGGGGATGAGCTGTGGGTAGGGGTGAAAGGCCAATCAAACTCCGTGATAGCTGGTTCTCCCCGAAATGCATTTAGGTGCAGCGTCGTATTATAGCTTGGTGGAGGTAGAGCGACTGGTTGGTTGAGCGGGACTACAATCTTAGCAATGTCAGCCAAACTCCGAATGCCACTAATTGTGTTGTACGGCAGTGAGACTGTGGGGGATAAGCTTCATAGTCGAGAGGGAAACAGCCCAGATCGCCGGTTAAGGCCCCTAAGGGTGTACTAAGTGGAAAAGGATGTGGGATCGCGAAGACAGCCAGGAGGTTGGCTTAGAAGCAGCCATCCTTGAAAGAGTGCGTAATAGCTCACTGGTCGAGTGGTTCTGCGCCGACAATGTAGTGGGGCTCAAGTACACCGCCGAAGCCGCGGCAAACAATTTTTGTTTGGGTAGGGGAGCGTCGTGCATGGGTTGAAGCGTTACCGTAAGGAGGCGTGGACTGTGTGCGAGTGAGAATGCAGGCATGAGTAACGAATTGATAGGTGAGAATCCTATCCGCCGGATGACTAAGGGTTCCTGGGTCAAGTTCGTCTTCCCAGGGTGAGTCGGGACCTAAGGCGAGGCCGACAGGCGTAGTCGATGGATAACCAGTTGATATTCTGGTACCCGTACATGCGCGCCCATGATAAAGCACTGATACTAACCACCGCGGATGCACTACTAAGACTCTTTGAGTGTTGGTGGTGTTGATGTCGTGGGGCCTGATGTGTGGTTCAAGTGATGGGGTGACGCAGTGAGGTAGCCACGCCACTTATTGGATTGGTGGTGTAAGCGTGTAGATCGTGTGGTAGGTAAATCCGCCGCACATTGTGGTTGAGACGTGATGCGTAGACCCATTGGGGTTGATGGTGGTGATCCTGTACTGTCGAGAAAAGCCTCTAGCGATGTGTGTGTATGGCCCGTACCCTAAACCGACACAGGTAGTCAGGTTGAAAATACTAAGGCGTTCGGGTGAACTGTGGTTAAGGAATTCGGCAAAATGCCCCCGTAACTTCGGGAGAAGGGGGGCCTTACGACGTGAAGGTCTTTACGGCTGGAAGCGTTGTGGGGTCGCAGAGAATAGAGGGAAGCGACTGTTTATCAAAAACACAGGTCCATGCGAAGACGTTAAGTTGATGTATATGGACTGACGCCTGCCCGGTGCTGGAAGGTTAAGAGGACCGGTTAGTAGTCTTTGACTGCGAAGCTGAGAATTTAAGCCCCAGTAAACGGCGGTGGTAACTATAACCATCCTAAGGTAGCGAAATTCCTTGTCGGGTAAGTTCCGACCTGCACGAATGGCGTAACGACTTCTCTGCTGTCTCAACCACAGGCCCGGTGAAATTGCACTACGAGTAAAGATGCTCGTTACGCGCGGCAGGACGAAAAGACCCCGGGACCTTCACTATAGCTTGGTATTGGTGTTTGGTTCGGTTTGTGTAGGATAGGTGGGAGACTTGGAAGCTATCACGCTAGTGGTGGTGGAGTCGTTGTTGAAATACCACTCTGATCGGATTGAGCATCTAACCTTGGCCCATGATCTGGGTTGGGGACAGTGCCTGGTGGGTAGTTTAACTGGGGCGGTTGCCTCCCAAAATGTAACGGAGGCGCCCAAAGGTTCCCTCAGCCTGGTTGGCAATCAGGTGGTGAGTGTAAGTGCACAAGGGAGCTTGACTGTGAGACAGACATGTCGAGCAGGGACGAAAGTCGGGACTAGTGATCCGGCACCTACTTGTGGATGTGGTGTCGCTCAACGGATAAAAGGTACCCCGGGGATAACAGGCTGATCTTCCCCAAGAGTCCATATCGACGGGATGGTTTGGCACCTCGATGTCGGCTCGTCGCATCCTGGGGCTGGAGTAGGTCCCAAGGGTTGGGCTGTTCGCCCATTAAAGCGGCACGCGAGCTGGGTTCAGAACGTCGTGAGACAGTTCGGTCTCTATCCGCCGCGCGCGTTGAAACTTGAAGAAAGCTGTCCCTAGTACGAGAGGACCGGGACGGACGTACCTCTAGTGTGCCAGTTATCCCGCCAGGGGTATCGCTGGTTGGCTACGTACGGAAGGGATAACCGCTGAAAGCATCTAAGCGGGAAGCCTGTTTTAAGATGAGGTTTCGTTAAGGTCCCCTAAAGACGATAGGGTAGATAGGCCAGACCTGGAAGCACTGTAAGGTGTGAAGGCTACTGGTACTAATTGACCACAACAAACACCAACACACATTCGTGTACTGGCAAAAAGAATAAAAGAAGAAGAAACAGTCACTGTCGTGACCGCGTCCACTATGCAGTATCTGACACAACACCCAGAGCAAAAGGGCACCCAAAAAGGGTATTTTTGCTTCGTATGTTTGTCGGTGGTCAATAGCTGCAGGGAAACGCCCGGTCCCATTCCGAACCCGGAAGCTAAGCCTGCACACGCTGATGGTACTGCAACCGGGAGGTTGTGGGAGAGTAAGTCACCGCCGACACCAAACAACAAAAACAACAAAATACAGCAATGATGAAGCCGTAGAAGACAGCGCACCACTAAGTGCCAAAGCCTCTACGGCTTCATTTGTCGTTTTACCGCGATTGTCTGTGAGGCCATCTTGAAGGCTATTCCGAATGGTGTCCTGAAGAGCAAACTTTTTCATTGCATCTTCGCTACACTTATCCACTCAATAGTTTGGGAGGAAACTCATGTGGTTCGACGGCTATCATCGGCAGTTTGGAAAACGCCTAGAAGAGTTTCACGCGGTTGCGATTCCTTCGATGCTCGCGGAGCTATCGCCGGAGCAGGAAGAACAAGTCACCCAGGGCTCTAAAGAGTTTCCGTTCGGCGCGGTGCTAGACGTCTTAAACTCCAAGCACAGCTACGAAGACAAGGGCTCCCGAATACTGGCTATCAGCGGTACATGGATGAATGCTGCGTCCGGTAGTCAGTGGGCACTAGGCCCATTGAGCAGTACAGCATACTCCGAACGGGTAGGAATAGGCGTTAGATGGGGAGAAATTGCATTCTCACCACTATTGAATGTCGCAGAGAACCTAATTGATGCGTATCCGACTTGGCCAGGTGTGCTCAGGGAATTCGCTGAGAATCAAGAAGATGCCCGTGACTATTTTTCGCAGCGGCTGAAGGAGATTTAACGGTGTCTGGCTTCTCTTCTGAAAGACCGCTAGATGTTTCTGGAACTAGGGTCTTATTCGGTATCGGCACTGCGCTGCCGGGATCTTTGCTCTTGTCTATTTCGTGTGAAGGTGGCAGTGAGGGCTGGTGGGACGCTGCGACTGGCGCGGTCTTGATTCTGATCGCAGTGATTCTTCTCGGTTGGGCTGCATTGAGGAAGGCGGTGCGTCGTCAAGCGCTGTGGGGCCTGCTATTTGTTGTCTACGGGGCTCTAGGCGCGCTACTTGTTCCTGGTGGTAGCATCCGGTTCGTCACGGTGTGCCTCTGGGTTGGTTTGATGAGTAATGTTTGGGTAGCGCTGCGGCAGCCCGTCAGGATCTAAATTCCGGCTTTTGGTTTGCGGGTTGTAGAATAGGGCCGGTATTTCTGTGCTAGTTCCAACCAAGAAAGGGTAGGGCTGAATGTCGGAGCGCAATCACAATGGGCGAGGCGGACGTGACCGTAAGCCACGCAATAACAAGGGCCGTGATTTTAAGGGCGATTCCCGGAAGAAGAAGTCTTTTTCGCCGCAGCGCTCCGGTTACCGTGAGGAACGCATTAACCGTCGCATGAGTGACCCAGACATCCCGGCAGAGGTAGATGTCAACGACCTGGACCCGATGGTGCTGCAGGACCTGAAGTCGCTATCGAAGGAGAACTCCGAGGCCGTCGCTAAGCATATGATCATGGCTGCGACCTGGATGGAAGATGATCCCAAGCTTGCATTGCGGCATGCGCGCGCCGCCAAGGACCGCGCTGGCCGCGTCGCCATTGCTCGTGAGGTCAATGGAATTGCTGCGTATCGTGCGGGCGAGTGGAAGGAAGCGCTTGCTGAGCTGCGTGCCGCGCGCCGCATTTCCGGTGGCCCCGGAATGCTTGCAGTAATGGCTGATTGCGAGCGCGGCTTGGGCCGCCCGGAGAAGGCGCTGGAGCTAGGTCGTGCGGAGGAAGCATCGGAACTTGATGAAGAGTCCAAGATTGAGCTGGCCATTGTTTTGGCCGGCGCCCGCCTAGATATGGGTCAAGCTGAGTCCGCGGTTGTCACCATTCAGCGCGCACATCCTGACCGCGATGCCCGCGGGGTAAGCGCGTGCCGTCTTGCTTATGCCTACGGTAATGCTCTGCTCGAAGCAGGCCGAAAGGAAGAGGCTCGGGACTGGTTTGAGCACGCAGTTTCTATTGATGAAGGCGACTGGACTGATGCTGCCGAGCGCCTTGAGGAGTGCAAGTAGTGACGGTTCTAAGCAAGCACGACGCTCTGCTTCTCGATCTCGATGGCACCGTGTGGGAAGGCGGCCGACCCCTTTCTAACGTGGTGGACGTCATCAACACCTGCGGAGTGCCGGCAGTGTATGTGACCAACAATGCTTCGCGCAGCCCACAGGCAGTGGCGAAGATGCTGGCGGACATCGGTCTCACCGCGGGTACAGAACAGATCGTTACCTCTGCGCAAGCGGTTCTCCAACTAGCGGCCGAAGAGGTCCCAGCTGGGGCAAAGCTGCTTATCATCGGGGCCGATTCCCTCCGTGACTTGGCCCGAGAGATGGGCTTCAAGGTAGTCTCCAGCGCCGATGACAAGCCTGCTGCCGTTGTGCAAGGCTTTGACTGCTCGGTTGGCTGGGAGCACTTGACTGAAGGTGCCTTGGCCATCCGCCAGGGAGCCAAGTTCTTTGCTTCGAATCTCGATACCTCTTTGCCAATTGAGAGAGGTCTTGCTGTGGGAAATGGTTCTCTGGTTGCCGCCATCCAGTCAGCCACCGGGGTAGAGCCGGTATCTGCTGGCAAGCCCGAGCCGGCAATGTTTACTTTTGCGGCAAAGCAAATCGGCGCGAAGAAGCCACTTGCTGTGGGCGACCGTCTGGATACTGATATTGCAGGAGGTAACTCTGCTGCAATGGATACCTTCCATGTGCTTACCGGCGTTTCTGGTGAGTTGGAGCTGATTGAGGCACCTGTGGAGGCACGCCCCAACTTTATTGGCGCAGGAATGCACGAGCTTGCCCTTCCTGTCTCTGTCGCTCGTCCCGGAGCACAGGGTGGATTTACGGCGCGGTGCGATGGCCATGACCTTCTGCTCGAGGGCGGCGACGAAAAGGCTACCTCTGTTCAGGCATTGCGCACTGTGTTGGAAGTTGCATGGGCCATGCCGTCGCCGCCGCGCTATATTCAACCGCGTAGCGAGCGTGCGGAAAAGGTTGTTGCGCAATGGCGGTAAAGCCGCACGACTTTCGAGCAGTCAAGGAACCGGCAGAGATCGATGCGGAAGTAGCAGAGATCCTTGGAGAAGACGCAGCGGATTTGGCCGCTGAAGTAGATCAGCTTGATCGCGCTCACAATGTGTTGCGCGATGCATTGCAGGAGAATTAATGCCCCCACAACGTCGTAGGTTAGATGCGGAGCTGGTGCGCCGAAAGATTGCCCGGTCACGTGAGCAGGCACGGGAGATGATTAAGTCCGGCCGTGTCACGGTGGGTGGCTTCAAGGCGCACAAGCCGGCGTCGATTGTAGAGCCCGAGGTTTCCATCAAGGTAGAGGAAGCCGAAGAAGACAAGTGGGCTTCCCGTGGCGCTCACAAGCTTTTGGGTGCCTTGGCCGAGTTCGACGTCGACATGAACGGCCGCATCCTCGATGCCGGCGCTTCTACCGGTGGCTTTACAGACGTGTGCCTGGAACACGGTGCGCAGGAAGTGCTGTCTGTCGACGTGGGCTATGGGCAGCTGCTCTGGCGCCTGCAAAACGATGATCGCGTAACCGTTTTAGACCGCACGAATATCCGGAATTTAACGCTGGAGCTTACCGACGGCCCCTGCGACGGTATGGTAGGCGATTTGTCCTTCATTTCCCTCCGCTTGGTATTGCCGGCCATGGTGGATTGTCTGAAGGACGGCGCTTGGTTGTTGCCTATGGTGAAACCGCAATTTGAAGTGGGCAAGGAGCGCCTCGGAAGCGGTGGCGTGGTCCGTTCGCCGGAGTTGCGCAAAGAAGTAACCAAGGAAGTCGCTGAATTTGCGTTGTCCCTGGGGCTTAGCATGCATGGGGCTGTGGCATCCCCGCTGCCTGGGCCAAGCGGCAATGTGGAGTACTTCCTGTGGCTGAAAAAAGACGGTCAGCCAACAGATCTGGCTAGAGTGGAAGAAATGATTGACCGCGCAGTCGAGGAAGGCCCGCGATGACCCGTGAAATCCTGTTGGTGCCTCATGCCAACCGCCAGCAAAACCTGGAGGCGACGTCGCGTGCAGCTGAGCTTTTGCAAGATGCGGGAATTACCGTACGAGTGTGCGCGGACGAAAAGGTACTGCCGGGATTGAAGCATGTACCTCACACCGAAGATGCGGCCGACGGGTGCGAATTGGTGTTGGTTTTAGGCGGCGATGGAACCTTCCTCCGCGCCGCCGACATGGCGCGTGCCGTAGATATTCCGGTGCTGGGCATCAACCTAGGACACGTGGGATTTCTGGCCGAGTGGGAGGTCGAATCCCTCGATCAGGCCTTGGTGCGCGTGATTGAAAAGCGCTACCGCATTGAGGACCGCCTCACCATTGATGTGTCCATCTTTGATGAGGAGGGAACCCTTCTCAACCGCAGCTGGGCTTTGAATGAGGCTTCGGTAGAAAACCAAAACCGCTCCGGCGTGCTAGATGCAATCTTGGAAGTCGACCGCCGGCCAGTGTCGTCCTTTGGCTGCGATGGGGTGCTGATTTCCACGCCCACTGGATCGACCGCCTATGCGTTTTCCGCAGGTGGTCCGGTGTTGTGGCCCTCTCTGGATGCAATCTTGGTAGTGCCGAATAATGCGCATGCGCTGTTTACCAAGCCATTGGTTGTATCGCCCAATTCTTTAGTAGCCGTCGAATCGACGATGCGCACGACTCCCGCCACCGTGATATTAGATGGCTTCCGCGAATTTGCGATGCCAGCAGGGGCACGTGTGGAAGTAGTGCGAGGCGAGCGTCCGGTGCGGTGGGTACGCTTGGATGACCAACCTTTTACTGACCGTTTAGTCTCGAAGCTGCGCCTGCCCGTAGAAGGGTGGCGCGGGCCGAAGGAGAAGTAGTGCTCGTCGATATTTCCATCAATGATCTGGGCGTCATTAGCCAGAGCTCTGCGGAACTATCCGCGGGCCTTACCGTGCTTACCGGTGAAACCGGTGCGGGTAAGACCATGGTGGTTACTGGTTTAAGGCTCTTAGCCGGTGGTCGCGCGGACGCCTCTCGAGTGCGCGATGGCGCGAAGAAGGCTGCAGTGGAGGGGCACTTTTCTTCGTCGAAAGAATCCATCCGTGAGTTGGTGGAGTCGGTCGGCGGCGATGCTGACGAAAATGGCGAGTATATCGTTTCACGCACGGTCTCTGCCGCCGGAAGATCGCGGGCCTATTTAGGCGGCCGTGCGGTGCCGGCTGCAACTCTGGGCGATTTCGCGCGCGAGCTTATAACGGTCCACGGGCAAAATGATCAGCTGCGTTTGCTCGCGCCCGAGGAACAACTGGGTGCGGTAGACCGTGCGGATCCGAAATTGGCGCGTGTGCGAGAGCGCTATACCGAGGCCTTCAAAGAGTGGCGCAGCCTTGCCAAGGACTATAAGCGGCGCACGGAGCAGCGCCGCGAGCTGGCGCAAGAGGTTGACCGCCTGCAATTCGCTGTCGATGAGATCGATGGCATCGCCCCAGAACCCGGCGAGGATGAAGAACTGGTGCAGCTGGTTCGCAAGCTGCAAGACGTCGATGGGCTGCGCGAGTCCGCGGAAATTGCCCTGGCTTCCATCGACGGCACCGAGGAATTGGAGGAGGCCGCCTCGGCACTGCTAGGCCGGGCGGTTTCTGCCTTGGCGGGATCCACCGATAAGGAACTAGCGGCCTTGGGCGAGCGGCTTAGCGAGATTACTTCGCAGCTGGGCGATATCTCCGGCGAGCTCGGTGGGTATCTAGCCGGACTTCCGGCGGATCCACACCTGTTGGAAAAGTCCCTCCAGCGGCAGCAGGAATTGCGCACGTTGACCAGGAAGTACGCGGGGGATATTGATGGCGTGCTCGCCTGGCGCAATGAGGCAGCGGCAAAACTGGAGTCCATGGATACCTCCACAGAAGCCCTGGAGGATCTGAAAAAGCAGGTCAAAGACGCTGAAGCGGTAATGATTGAGCGGGCAGGGGAGCTGACAAAGGGGCGTCGGAAAGCGGCGAAGGCCCTGGGCGAGCAGGTAACGCAGGAGCTCCACGGCTTAGCCATGCCGAATTCGACTCTGTCGGTCGAGCTTACGCAGGCGAAATATTCTAAGTCCGGTGCAGACGCAGCCGAGCTGCAGTTGAATGGTAAGCCGATCGCCTCTGCTGCCTCGGGCGGCGAGCTTTCCCGTGTCATGTTGGCCTTGGAGGTCGTGCTGGCAGACGAGGACGGCGCCACCTTGGTCTTCGATGAGGTCGATGCAGGCGTGGGTGGCCGCGCAGCGGTAGAGATCGGCCGCCGCCTGGCGCGCTTGGCGGTGCATAACCAAGTGATTGTGGTAACGCACCTGCCGCAGGTAGCAGCGTACGCGGATGCGCACCTGCATGTATCGAAGGAGAAATTCACCTCTGGCGTGGCCGAGCTGTCACAGGAGGAGCGCGTAGAGGAATTGGCTCGCATGCTGGCGGGGTTGGACGATACCGAGACCGGCCGCGCGCACGCGCAGGAGCTTTTTGACCGCGCACAGGAAGAAGCTTCCGCGCGCCTCGCCCACTCGAAACCATAATCACGCCACAATAGGGCCATGGCTCTGTTTTCCCGTAACCCCGAGCAGCCTGGTGCACTGCGCGATTGCACTCCAGGCGCTAAGGGGATGAAAAAGTTTAGTGAAGGCGATGTCGCCGTAATTGATGCGGCTAATATCTCTCGCCACGAGGCTCAGACCCTCGTAGACCTTAAGCCCTCCGCAGTCATTAACGTGGCGGAATTTTCTACCGGCACGGTCCCAAATTATGGTCCGCACATGTTGCTTGACGCCGACATTACTCTCCTCGAGGGCGTGGGGCAGTCCTTTGTTTCGGAGTTCAAGGAGGGCAAAAAGGCGCGTATCGGGGAGGACGGCACCGTCTTTAGCGGCGATAAAGCGCTCGGCACCGGCCGGGTGGTAACTCGTGAGCGAGCAGAAAAGAACTTCACCGCGGCGCAGGGTGCGCTGATTGACCATATGGAATCCTTCTTTGGCAATTCCATCGATTTTATTAACTCGGAAGGGCCGCTGCTTATCGACGGCCTCGGTGTCCCCGCCTCCGGCTCCGAAATCGCCGGCCGCAAGGTTGTCCTCTTTTCGCCTACCGATAGGCACCGCGAACAGCTCAAGCAGCTGCGCAACTTTATTCGCGAGTATGAGCCGCTGCTGATTGCAGTGGGATCGGCGGCAGATTCCTTGCTGGCCCAAGGGTATAAGCCAGATTTCATTATTGGGGATCCCAATAGCGTGAGCGATGAAGCTCTGCGTTGCGGCGCCCGCGTAATCGTGCCTGCGGACCCGGAAGGTGAGGTAGAAGGCCTCGACCGCATTCAGGACCTGGGCATTGGTGCGATGACCTTCCCCGCAGCAACGCATTCCGGTACCGACTTGGGCCTGCTCTTTGCTGATTACCACGGCGCCGATCTCATTGTGCAGGCCGGCGGCGGGGTGGACCTCGATGATATCTTTGCTGACCGCACCAACCCCTCTGCCGTACTGTCCCGCCTCAAGGCCGGTACCAAGGTGGTCGACGCCGATGCGGTAATCAATCTCTACAGTGCGCCTTCCTCCAACCTAGGCTGGCTATGGGCAGTGCTGGGAATTCTGGTTGCCATTGCGGCGGTCATCCTCATCGTCGGCTTCGGCGGCAGCCAGGACTTTGCTAGCAACCTCAGCGAAACCTGGTCCAGCCTCTTTGGGGGCGCATAGGGCATGGCAAAGACTGAGCTTGTAGCAGGTTTGGGCTTCGGCGCTGCGGTAGGCGTAGCCTTGGGCGCCTTGGTGATTGCGCCGAACTTGACCACCAGCATGGCAGACGACGATCCCATCCGCGAGGAGCACCGCAAGGTGGTCCAGGACAATAAGATTCTGCAGACCCAAAATGACGCCAGCGACAAGATCGTGGCCGATTCTGGGGCGGAAATGGTTGATGGAGTCTTGTCGCAGCGCCCAGTACTCATCGTGACCACCGATGACGCCAATGGCGGCGATGTAGACGCGATCCGGAAGCTCTTGGAGTCTTCCGATGCCACGGAGGCCGGTGAGATTAAGCTGACCAAGGACTTTTTGCGCCCCGAAACTAAGGACAAGCTGCTTCCCATCTTGAAAGATACTGCGCCCAAGAAGGCAGATATCAAGGACTTGGATTCTGCAGGAGCCCTCAGCGGTGAGGTGCTAGGCACTGCGCTGTCTATGGATCCTGAGAGCACGAAGCCTTTGGCTTCAGTGGAAGAGCGTGCAGACGTGCTCCATAAGCTGCGCGACGAGGGCTTTATTGATTACGAAGATGGAACCATCGTTCCTGCCCAGGCCATTATCGTGGTCTCTGGCAATGGCCTGCGTGGTTACCCGTCCAGCGCGCTGGCGGAATTTGCCACCGGGTTGGATGATGTCAATGGTTCCGTGGTGTTGAGCGGGCGCACCAAGCAGACCCAGGATGATAAGGCGCTAGCCCAGGTGCGTGATCAGGGCGAGGAGCTGTCTACGGTTGATAGCACCGAACGGGCAGTGGAGCGCATTGCGGTCATTCTGGCCACCCAGGAACAACTTGATGGTGGCCAGGGTGACTATGGCGCCACCGAAACTGCTGACTCCGCCTTGCCGGGAAAGGAATAGCCCATGGCGCATGATTTCAAGGTGCTTGATTCGCAGCTGCTTGTCGAAGCCCCCATTCTCGCCCTCCGCCGCGACGAAGTAGTCATGCCCGGTGGCGTTTCTGCCTCCCGGGAAGTAGTCGAGCACCTAGGTGCTGTGGCCGTCGTGGCAGTGGACTCAGACGAGCGTATTGCGATGGTGTATCAGTACCGACACAGCGTGGGAAAGCGCCTGTGGGAACTGCCGGCGGGATTGCTCGACGTACGCGGTGAGGATGAGCTGACCGGCGCCCAGCGTGAACTGCAGGAGGAGGCCGGCCTGAGCGCGCAGACGTGGTCCGTGTTGACGGACCTTGTGACCTCGCCGGGTTTCTGCGAGGAGGCGGTTCGCGTATTCCTTGCCTCGGGGCTTTCCGACGTCCCCCGGATGGAGGCTACCGGGGATGAAGAGGCCGATATGGAAGTCGCCTGGGTGGGCCTCGACGAGGCCGTAGACAAGGTGCTGCGCGGTGACATCGTCAATTCCATCGCCTGCAGCGGCATCTTGGCGGCCTACGCTGTGCTGCGTGGCGGGAAGCAGACCCGCAGCGTGGAGGAGCCGTTCGACCTTCGACCTACCTCAATGAGCTCCCGCCGCACGGGTGCGGACCTAAAGCAGCTGTGAGTGCGCTAGAAAACATAGCGCAGACGTGGCTTAATCATCTAGCAGTCGAGCGCGGCGTTTCTGCCAATACCTTGAGCAACTATCGCCGCGATGTCCGCCGCTACCTTGCGTGGCTGGGGGATAACGGGGTAGAGGATCTGCGGTCGGTGACGCGACCGATGGTGGAGGCTTATCTTAAAGACCTGCGCTCACACATGGCTGTGTCCTCGGCCAACCGAGCGCTCATCGTTGCTCGCGGACTGCATAAATTTGCCGTGTCAGAAGGCGTAGTGGACGTCGATGTTGCGGTTGAGGTAACCCCTCCGTCAACCGGGCAGCATTTGCCGGAGACATTATCGGTAGATGAGGTCACCGCCCTCATTGAAGCGACTCCTACTGAGACCCCGGTAGATGTGCGCGACCGCGCCCTGCTGGAGATGCTCTATGGCACCGGCGCGCGAATCTCGGAAATCATCTCCCTGAACGTTGATGACGTGTCCGCCGCGCAGGAAGTAATACGCCTGCGGGGCAAGGGAGACAAAGAGCGGATTGTGCCGGTGGGCTCGCATGCCCGTCAGGCTCTCGATGCCTACTTGGTGCGGGCGCGACCGGCGCTGAGCAAAGGTAAGACGCCGGCGTTGTTTCTCAATACCCGCGGCGGGGCTTTATCACGTCAAAGTGCGTGGACTGTGTTGAAGACTGCAGCGCAGCGGGCGCAACTGGGAAAGTCCATTTCTCCGCACACCTTGCGGCATTCTTTTGCGACGCACCTGCTTGAAGGCGGCGCAGATGTGCGCACCGTGCAAGAATTACTGGGACATTCCTCGGTGACAACAACGCAAATATATACTCACGTCACTGCCGATTCCTTGCGTGAGGTTTGGCGCACTGCGCACCCTCGTGCCTAAGAAAGGACCTATATGTTTTCAACTCGTGTAGCTGGCGCGGTGCTTTCTACCGCCTTGTTTTTCCCAGCGGTGGCACACGCGCAGCTGCCTCCAGAGGTAGAGGCAGCTATTGCCGCTCCCATTTCGGTTCCTGCCGGCCAGACCACGACTGTAAGCTTGCCCGTGCCGGCCGAAGCCAACTACTCCGGCGATGGGTGGAACGTGTCTGCCTCAGGTACCTCCGCTACCATCACCGCCCCGGCAGATGGCGGCCAAATCTCGGTTCCTGTCTCCGCCCAAGGCATGAATGCAACCCTGACGCTGGTAGCCGATGGTTCGGTTGCGCAGGAGGACATTCAGGAAGAAATTGACGGCGCGGAAGGCGGCCCGAACCCAGCGCCAGCGCCGGATCCGGGCTCTGATAAGCCGGCTCAAGGTGACAAGGCGCCAGCCGGAAAAGATGCCGAGGGCGGAGATGACAGGCCCGCGCCGGCGAAAGAAAATAGCAACTTGCCTGTTGTTCCAGGTAAAAAGCCGGAGCGCAAGCCTGCTGGGGAAGCCAACCTTGACGGTGCGGAATACGTCAATCTCGAATCCAAAATCGAAGGCAATACTATTACCGCAAAGATGGGCCTCAAGCAGGCCTATGACCTCTACCAGCAGTTCAAGGACACGCAAGAAAATGACGTCACGCTGCGCTACCTCGATGGCGAGGGCAATATTATCCAAGGCGTAGAGCGTGATGTGGACGCCTCTTCTCGAACCCTCACGCTGACCTATCCGGAGGGCGAGGCGCCTGATAATCCCTTCATCATGCAGTTGCTACGCAATGACGGTTCTGGGGCCGCACTCATCGTCACGCTGCAGGACCCTAATTATCAATCCGCCGCGGAAAACCTCGATGAGCGCCAGCAAAAGGACCCCAAAGAAGAAGACGGCGGCTCACATTTGGGCTGGATTATTGGAGGGGCAGCCGCGGCGGTACTCATCGCGCTCATAGCTCTGGTGGCAATCCGCAAACGCCGTTCTAGTCAACGCTAAACGCTTGATATAGGCTAAGTCTCGGTACTTTTAACCTGTAACGGGTACGCTTTAATGACAACGTTGTAATCAACCCTAAGCCAAGTGTCATGGTCCGGAACTTGGCGTCAAGGAAGCAGGTGTGACTGTGAGCGAAGAGGGTCTATTTTCTGCCTCTGACGTAGAGGTGGGGCTGACCGGTCGTCCTATCCGTGAGTTGCCAGAACCCGCACCCTTGGAAAAGCATGGGCCGGCCACCATCATTTCGATGTGTAACCAAAAGGGTGGCGTAGGTAAAACCACCTCAACCATCAATATGGGCGCCTGCTTGGCCGAGTACGGCCGTAAAGTCCTCTTGGTTGACCTTGACCCCCAGGGTGCGCTTTCGGCGGGACTCGGGCTCACGCATGACGATATCGAGGACACCATCTATGACGTGATGCTCGATAGCCACACCTCTATTCATTCCGCTATCCAGCACACCGGGGTATCGGGCTTAGATCTGGTGCCGGCGAATATCGACCTTTCCGCTGCGGAAATACAGATGGTCAATGAAGTCGGTCGCGAGCACACCCTTGCCCGCGCCCTGCGTCCCGTGCGCCGCGATTATGATTTCATCATTATTGACTGCCAGCCTTCCTTGGGCCTGCTCACCGTCAATGCCCTTGCTTGCTCACAGGGTGTGATCATCCCTATGGAGTGCGAGTTCTTCTCCCTGCGCGGTTTGGCGCTGTTGACCGATACCGTGGAAAAGGTTTCTGATCGCATTAACTTTGACCTTGAGGTTATGGGAATCCTAGTGACCATGTTTGATCGCCGGACCAAGCACGCCCGGGAAGTTATGTCCCGAGTGGTGGACTACTTTGGCGATAAGGTCTTTGACACCGTCATTACCCGGACCGTTCGGTTCCCAGAGACTTCGGTAGCCGGCGAGCCGATTACTACTTGGGCACCAAGCTCCCCGGCCACACAGCAGTATCGGAACCTGGCCAAAGAGGTCATCGAGCGCTCGACCGTTTAAGGTATCGTGACCCAGCCGGAGATTACGGGCTTTCGCATTGCACTGCGGAATTTTGAAGGCCCTTTTGACCTGCTTTTGCAGCTTATTCAGTCCAAGAAGATGGACGTGACTGACGTTGCGCTGTCAGAAGTAACGGACGAATTCGTGGCGTATACACGCCAGCTGGGAGAGTCCGCCGATCTGGATGAGACCACTGATTTTTTGTTGGTGGCAGCTACGCTTTTGGATTTGAAGGCGGCGCGGCTTCTGCCGCGCGGTGATGTCGACGATATTGAAGACCTGGAACTGCTGGAGTCGCGCGACCTCCTTTTTGCCCGTCTGTTGCAGTACAAGGCTTATAAGCAAGCAGCGGACCAATTCGCCGTGTGGCAGCGCGAGGCACAGCGTAGCTATCCGCGAGCGGTTTCCATCGAGGAGAGGTTTGCTGAACTCTTGCCTCCAGTTTCGCTCGGTCATACGTCGGCCAGCTTTGCTGAGCTTGCCGCGGGCGTGTTCCGCCCCAAGCCACCGGAGGAAGTGGCAACCGGTCACGTGCACGCCGTAGCAGTATCTGTACCGGAGCAGGCCGGCAAGATTTTGGAAACACTCAAGCTACTCGGTGCGGGCCAATGGACCAGCTTTGGTGCGCTAACCCGCGACTGTACGGTTTCTATGCAGGTAGTGGGGCGTTTCTTGGCCCTGTTGGAGTTGTACAAAGCCAAGGCAGTTGATGCACAACAAGAAGAAGCGCTGGGTCAGCTGGACCTATCGTGGACAGGCCTGGATGTTGACCCAGCGGTAGTTGCCGCAGCGAACTGGGACTAAGGCCGCTGCTGGATGAATTCCAGCGTCTCGGGGGAGAGATCGCGGTCGGAGTAGACGCGTACGTCTGGTTCCTCGGGGTTGTCCTCGGTGCCTATGCGGCGCCCTTCCCATACTTGTTGGAGCCCTTGCTTTTCGATGACCCGGATGGCCGCCGGGTGATTTGTGGTCACGCGGGCGGTAATCGGGGAGTTGGGGTCCACCTGGCGGATGCTCTTCACCGCCTCGGAGGTGATCTCGGTGGCAAAACCGGCACCCCAATGGGCGGGGCGCAGGCGGTATTTGATGTCCCAGAAGTTTGCCTCTTCGACGAAGATTGCACCGCCGACGCCGACGAATTCCGAAGGGTTGTGGCGCATATACGCGGCCCAAGGGCCGAAGTGGTGAGCGTCCCACGACTGGGAGGATGCTTGTGCGAGTGCACGCGTGGTGCGGATATCGGCAAAGCGCCCATTGGGACGGTGGCTCCAGATACGTCCGTCGCTGTAGACCTTGTGGGTCTCTTCGGTATTAGCGGCGGACAGCGGGATGAGGATGAGTCTGTCGGTGCGAGTGATGGTTTCCATGACAATATGTTAGCCGAGTCACAGTGGGGAACGAAAGTGATTTGGGGAATTTTCTGCTACTTTTTCCTCTCCAGTAAACTCGGGCGCTATGGATCTTCCCCTCATTTCGCAGCTGCGTTCCCGTCTTGAGTCCATATTGCTCGTGCTCGACTCCCCAGCCTCTGTGGAGTTATTGGCGCGTGCGCTGGGGGCAGAAAGGGACGTCGTCAGTGATTGCTTGCGTTCTATTCAGCGGGAGTTGGATAGTCGCGGTTCTGGTATTGACCTTCGCGAGACCCAAGAGGGGTGGCGCTTTTATACGCGCACCGAAAATGCCGGGGCGGTAGAAGAATTTCTCTTAGATGGCGCCCAAACCAAACTCTCCCGTGCTGCCCTAGAGACTTTGGCGGTAGTGGCTTATCGTCAGCCCGTTACTCGCCAGCAGGTGGCGGCGGTTCGCGGCGTCAATGTCGATGGTGTAATGCGAACGCTTAACCTGCGCGGATTGGTCCGGGAGCTGCCGCAGGATGATTTTGAGGGCGCCGCGCACCGGTACGAGACAACGGAATTATTTCTCGAGTTATTGGGGATCGATTCTTTGCAGCGCCTGCCTGACTTGGCGCCGCTGTTGCCTGACGTCGAGGCGATCGACGAAGAGTACTAGCGTGGGGTAGGATTGCCCAGGTAATTTCATATCTTCGAGAGAAAAGGACACGTACGTGACTCCTCCCGCTCGCCGTGACGGCACACCGGATAAGAAGCAGCGAGACAGTGACATCATTGTCTCCAATGCCAAGCCGGCCCGTCACCAGCATGTGTCAAAGAAAAAGCAGAAGGCTACTGCAGAATCCGTAGCCCGCGAATTGGGTGCCGATTGGCTGGTCGATGAAGACAAGCCCAAGGGAGAGCGCCTCCAAAAGGTGCTCGCCAAGGCAGGCGTCGCTTCCCGCCGCCACGCAGAAATCCTCATCGATGCCGGCCGAGTTGAGGTCAACGGCAAGATCATCGCCAAGCAAGGCGTCAAGGTAAACCCCTCCGTCGACGTCATCCGAGTGGACGGCGTGCGCGTCAACGTCAATGAGGAGCACGAATATTTTGTGCTCAATAAGCCGCGCGGCATGCAGTCCACCATGTCCGATGACCTGGGGCGACCGTGCGTGGGCGACGTGGTGTCAGAAAAGGTCGCAGCTGGCCAACGACTCTTCCACGTCGGCCGCCTCGACGCCGATACGGAAGGCCTGCTCATCCTCACCAATGATGGCGAGTTGGCCAACCGCTTGATGCACCCTAAGTACGAGGTGACCAAGACCTACCTCGCCACCGTATTGGGTGAGGCCGATAGGAAGCTCGTGCGACAGCTCAAGGAAGGCATCGAGCTGGAAGACGGACTGGCAAAGGCCGACTTTGCACAGGTAGTTGATACCAACCAGGGTTATTCCTTGGTGCGTCTTGAACTGCATGAAGGCCGCAAGCATATCGTGCGCCGCATGTTGAAGGAGGCCGGCTTCCCCGTGCAGCGCCTGGTGCGCACCAAGCTGCATACAGTCCAGCTGGGCGATATGAAGCCTGGAGGTCTGCGTGCCCTTAATTCCAGCGAGCTGACTAGCCTGTACAAGGCGGTGGAGATGTAATGATTTCTAATATGCCGAATGACGGTCTCATCCTTGCCGTGGATGGCCCATCTGGAACTGGAAAGTCGACCACGTGCCGTGCGCTGGCCAAGCAGCTGAATGCAAAGTACGTCGACACTGGTGCGATGTACCGAGTGGCAACGCTTGCGGTGCTGCGTGAAGGCGTCGACCCTGCTGACACCGCCGCGGTTATTGCGGCTACGGCCAATCTGCCCTTGGGAGTATCCGATGACCCGGACTCCACTGAAGTTCTCCTCGGCGGCGAGGACGTCTCGCGCGTTATTCGCGAAGACGAAGTCACCCGTAATGTTTCCGCCGTATCAGCCATTCCGGAGGTGCGCGAGAATCTGGTAGCGCTGCAGCGCAAGCTTGCCCGCGAAGCGCACCGCGCGATTGTAGAAGGGCGCGATATTGGCACTGTGGTGCTTGCCGACGCCCCCGCTAAGGCATTCATGACTGCCTCTGCCGAGGTCCGCGCGCAGCGCCGCCAAACCCAGAATGAAAAGGCGGGCATCGCTTCGGATTACGAGACGGTGCTCGCAGATGTCCAGCGCCGTGATGCGGCGGATTCTTCCCGCAAGGCCTCACCTTTGCGCCCAGCGGAAGACGCAACCCTAGTCGATACCTCCAATATGAGCCCAGAGGATGTGCTGGAAGCTCTGATTAACGTGGTAAAGGAGTCTGTCAATGACTAATCACGATCCCCAGGAAGAGTCGGAGACTCAGTTCCATTACCCAGCCGGTAAGTTCGATGACGAGGTGGTAGAAGCCTCTCCTGGTTGGGCCGCCGATGATTTCAATACCGAGGAATTCGACTATGACTTTGATGACTCGGAATTTGGTGAGGCAGATTATAGCGACGATGCGCACGCAGAAGAGCCTCTGAGTGAAGAGGAGTGGGAAGAACTCTCCCGTGCCTTTGGCGTGGAGTCCGATGACCACACCGAAGAAGCCCTGTGCACGGTGGCCGTTGTCGGTCGCCCAAATGTGGGTAAGTCCTCCTTGGTTAACCGTTTCCTTGGCCGCCGCGAAGCGGTGGTAGAGGACCACCCTGGCGTTACCCGTGACCGAATTTCCTACGTAGCGGACTGGAATGGCCAGCGCTTTTTGGTACAGGACACCGGTGGCTGGGATCCCAACGTGAAGGGCATCCATGCGGCGATTGCCCGCCAGGCAGAAGTAGCCATGGAAACCGCCGATGTCATCGTTATGGTGGTGGACACCAAGGTGGGCATCACGGAGACGGATGAGGTCATGGCCCGCCGCCTGCAGAAATCGCCTGTGCCGGTGATTTTGGTATCGAATAAGTTCGATTCCGATAATCAGTACGCGGATATGGCGGAGTTTTATGCCTTGGGCTTGGGCGATCCGTGGCCCGTATCCGCCCAGCATGGCCGCGGCGGTGCGGACGTGCTCGATGAGATTTTGCGGGTCTTCCCTGAAGAGCCCCGACAGACCGCGATTACCTCTGGACCTCGCCGCGTCGCATTGGTGGGCAAGCCTAACGTGGGCAAGTCCTCGCTGCTGAATAAGCTCACCAGCGAGGAGCGCTCCGTGGTCGACAACGTCGCGGGAACGACCGTGGATCCGGTGGACTCTCTGGTGCAGCTGGATGATCAGCTGTGGAAGTTCATTGATACCGCTGGCCTGCGCAAGAAGGTGAAGAATGCGCAGGGGCATGAGTACTATGCGTCCCTGCGTACCCGCGGCGTTATCGATGCGGCCGAGGTCTGCATCATGCTTATCGACGCCTCTGAGGAGATCTCCGAGCAAGACCAGCGCGTGCTCAATATGGTGCTCGAGGCGGGCAAGGCCCTAGTTATTGCGTTTAATAAGTGGGACCTCATGGATGAGGATCGCCGCTACTACCTGGACCGCGAGATTGATCAGCAGCTGAGCCACTTGCCGTGGGTCACGCGCGTGAATATCTCTGCGGAAACGGGCCGCGCGCTGCAGAAGCTGGAGCCGGCCATGATTGAGGCACTGGAAAGTTGGGATCAGCGTGTGTCCACGGGCCAGCTGAATAACTGGTTGCGGGAGGCTATCGCGGCTAATCCGCCGCCGATGAAGAATAACCGCCTGCCGCGCGTATTGTTCGCTACGCAGGCCTCGACTCAGCCGCCGACTATCGTCTTGTTTACGACGGGCTTCTTGGACGCGGCGTATCGCCGCTACCTTGAGCGCAAGTTCCGCGAGCGGTTCGGTTTCCACGGAACGCCTATCCGCATCGCAGTGCGAGTGAGGGAAAAGCGCGGCAAGAAGCGCTAGCAGTATGCCCGTTACGCTGGGATTATAGCACTCAGGCGAGCGATTATTGCACCGGACACGGTGTGAGAATTCGCTCGCCTTTCCGTTTATGTCCGATCATGTGGGCCTGGATAGGATATAACCAGTCAAAAGTTCTCTCGTGATGGAAGGCTCAGCATGCTAGCCAGCGTAATTGCGCCAGATTCAATTCTGGCCATCGTGCTCCAGGTCATCATCATTCTCAGTGCCCTGCTTCTGGGCACTCGTTATGGTGGCATCGGATTAGGACTTATTTCCGGCATCGGTTTGATGCTCATGGTCTTTGTCTTCGGCCTCGCCCCGGGTGAGCCGCCGGTATCCGTGATGCTGACCATCATTGCGGTCATCGGCTGCGCCGCCACCTTGCAACAGGCGCGCGGCCTAGAAGTGATGATGCAATTTGCCGAGAAATTTCTCCGCGCCCACCCAGAGCGCATTACCATCCTCGCGCCGCTAACCACTTGGTTCCTGACGGTCCTGTGCGGTACGGGCCACGTGGTCTACACGATGTTTCCGATCATCGAGGACATTGCCCTGAAGAAGGGCATCCGCCCAGAGCGCCCCATGGCCGTGGCATCAACGTCGGCTCAGATGGGTATTACGGCCTCGCCAGTATCTGTGGCCACCGTATCCCTAGCGTCCATCATCGCGGAAAACGCCGGTGCTATCGATCACGCCTATTCCATTCCGCAGATCCTCATGGTGGCTATGCCCGCCTCGCTTGCCGGTGTCATTCTTGCCTCGCTGTGGTCGCTGCGCCGCGGTAAGGACCTGGACGAGGACCCGGCATTCCAGGAGCGCATGAAGGATCCGGAGTTTGCAGAAAGCATTCACCAGTCCACCGGATCGCTGATGGATGAAGAATTTTCGCCAGAAGCAAAACGAGCAGTGGTTATCTTCCTCGTGGCTATCGCCAGCGTGGTCGCGCTCGGTGCGTTCGAATTCCTGCGCCCACTCGTCCCAGGCGATGATGGCGAGTTGAGCCCGCTGTCGATGAACCTGGTTATCCAGATGGTCATGCTTGTTGCCGGCGCAATCATCTTGCTTAGCTGCAAGGCTGACCCGAAGAAGATCGCGTCCACGCCAGTCTTTAAGGCCGGTATGACCGCAGTATTCTCGGTCTTTGGCGTGGCATGGATGGCAGATACCTTCTTCGAAGCCCATATCGATGCCCTAGAATCCAACCTCGGGTCCGTGGTCGAGGCCGCCCCGTGGGCCTACGCGGTGGTACTGGTCATCGTGTCCAAGCTGGTTAACTCCCAGGCCGCCGCCCTGGTTGCCATCGCTCCGATTGGCCTGCAGCTGGGAATTGACCCCGCCATTATCGTTGGTTTCTACGGCGCAGCGTATGGCTACTTCATCTTGCCAACCTACCCTTCGGACCTGGCCTGCATCGGCTTCGACCGCACGGGCACCACTCACATTGGCAAGTTCGTCATCAACCACTCGTTCCTTGTCCCTGGCGCCATCTCGGTGTTCACCTCCTGCGTGGTGGGCTCGCTACTGGCGCAGGTCCTGCTCTAATCCGAATCCCGTACCAGCACGAAGGCATCCGTGCGGTACGGGATGCGTAGTTTTTGCCCCGGCTTAAATCCCATGTGCTCGTAGAGGTACCAATCCAGGTTGTGGGTCATACGCTCATGGATGGCTTCGCCATTGCGCAGCCAATAGGAGCGGGTATGCATCAATTGGTGAAGCTGCTCCGGGGTAAGTTTGTTCTCCCAGGTCAAGCGCAGCTCGCGGTCTAAAGACCACGGCGCCGTATAGTCCGGGTAAAAGCCTGGCTTATGTACATCGCCGGAGTGCATGATGCGAGATAGCCGCAGGATCCAGGGGTCCGCGTTGACATCGAGCGTGTTCCACACCAGGAGAATCTTCCCGCCCGGCGCGAGGACGCGGTCAAGCTCTGCACAGGCGGCTGGCACGTCGACCCAGTGCCAGGTTTGGGCGAGGCAGGCGGCGTCTAAGGAGGCGTCGGCAAGCGCGGTGTTTTCGGCCGTAGCACGAAGGACGGGCAGGCGGAGGTGGGCTGCGAGGATTCCGGCCATATCAGCGGAGGGCTCCAGAGCCACAACCCGGGCATTGGGTAGGGACTCGGTGAGTTTTCCAGTACCGGCGCCAATATCGGCAACGGTATGGGCGTCAGCAATAAGGGCAGAAACCTCGTCCGGATAGCCGGGGCGCACATCGTGATAGGTGCTCGCGCCGCGGCGGAAGGCCTGGGCGGAAGCGGTGCGTTGCGCGGCATTGCGGAAGCCGGGGCCTTGTCTAGTGGAGGCCTTGCGGTAGCTAGGGAAGTGGCTGGGATCGGGGCGGCGAGTCGACATAGCTCATCTAACCTACCGCGAATTAGAATGGCAGCCTATGAGGACACTTCCTGCGCCATCAGATCCCAGGTGGCTGCTAAAGACCGTCTTTTCTCGTCCGGCACTCACTGTGCCGGCCGCAGTCTGCATGGCTGTCTCTTTTCTGCTTAACGGATCGACTCCAGTGATCGTGGGACATGCCATTGATGAAGCTGTGTCGAAAGGATCCGTTGACCGACTAGGCATGTGGCTGGTGGTATTGGGGGCAGCTTTTGGTCTGAATGCCATAGCCGCATGGTTCGGACGCGGCCTCAACGCGCGAGCCATGCTAGTAATTGGGCACGATGTCCGCATGGCCATCACGGATAGGATTCAGGACCCGCGGGGCCTTGCGGGTGAGCCCCGCAGCGCCGGCGAGCTGCTTGCCATCGCCTCCACAGACGCACGGCGCGTGCAGAATGCCGTTATGATGACGGTCTTTCCCGTCGCTGAGATCACCGCCATTGTGTATGTGTCGATTATGACTAGCCGTATTAACCTGCCTTTAGGCATTGCCATTTTGTGTGGCGGGCCGTTGATGGTGTGGGGCTCAGTGCGCGCGGCAAAGCCTCTGCGTACGCGTTCCGGAATCCGCCAAGCGGCGTTGGCGAAGGCCAGCTCCATGGCCACCGATGTGGTCCAGGGCCTGCGGATCCTTAAGGGCCTGGGCGCTGTAGCCACAGTGAGTAGGCGTTATTCCGCGGTGTCTGGTGACGCCTATGCGCGAACGGTAGAAGCCAATGGTGCCCAAGCCCGACTTAATGCGACCACGGAGATTTTGGGCTCGGTATATGTCATTGCGGTGGGTATTGGTGCAGGAATGATGGCTATGCGCTCCATGATTAGCGTAGGTGAACTCATTACGGTTATTGGCCTTACGCAGTTCATTATCACCCCGATGACGATGCTGGGCCGAAATATCGCCTCGCGGTGGGCGGCTGCACAGGCAAGCGCTGAGCGCATTACCGCCCTCCTCGCCGCCCCCGGGGTGGAGAAGAGTGAACCGGAGGTTCCGGCTCTCGCTCCTGGGGTCAACGTGGTGCCCGAACCTGTTCCAGAGGATCTCGAATTCTTGCCGCGCGAGCGATTCCTGGTTGTTCCACACGAAACCATGCTTTTCGAGGGGACCGTGGGGGACAATATTCATCCGGATCGCGCGGGTGCACAACGAGCCCTCTACGTGGCTGCAGGGGAAGATATCCCGGGCGGGTTGGACCGTGAGGTGGGAGAAGGCGGCCGAAACCTTTCTGGTGGACAGCAACAGCGCGTGGCGCTTGCACGAGCCATTGCTGCCGACGCAGAGATTTTAGTTTTGGCCGACCCAACTACCGCGGTGGATTCGGTGACCGAGCAGGAAATTGCGCAGCGAGTGGCGCATCACCGCGGGTCTAAGCCCACGCTTGTCTTCACCACTTCGCCGGCGTGGGCAACAGTGGGGGCGGAGCTATGATGCGGTTTCCCACGGCCTCTTGGCCCCAAGTGCGTAAGGAAGTGGGCCGCCAGCTTTCCGACGTCCCCGGTGCTCGCCCCCAAGCCGCAGCGGCCTTAGCCTTGCTTACCGCAGGCGCCGGCAGCAATGTAGCTATCCCCATCCTGTTGGGAAAGATCGTTGACGCTGTCATTGATCACGGCGCCATCGCACCCATCGGTATCTCGCTGGTGCTGGTGGCTGTGGTCTCCGCACTGTTTTCCGCTGCGGGGTTCTATGTCCTTTCGCGCCTGAGCGAGCGCGTGATCTCCGCTTTGCGGGAAGATATGGTCTCTACCGCTCTCCGCCTGCCTACCCACCGTGTGGAGGAAGCCGGCACTGGGGATTTGGTCTCTCGCTCGACCGACGACGTAGCAGAACTATCGGCAGCCGTAACCGAGACCGTTCCTGTGCTGGCGAAATCCGTCTTCGCCATCGCAACCACCGGGGTGGCACTAGTCAGCCTCAATTGGCAATACTTACTGGTAGTAGGCGCAGTTACGCCGTTATATTTCATTGCTGCGCGCCAGTACCTGCAGCGCGCTCCACAGCGCTATACCGACGAACGCGCTGCCATGGCGGAACGGGCACGCAGGCTCCTGGAGGCAATTCGCGGGCGAGAGACTGTGCGCGCCTTTGGCATGGAAGACCAGATGCATGCCGGTATTGAACGTGCCTCCGCACAGGTGGTGGACAAGGGCTACGCTGCGCGAAGGACAATGATGGTCCTGCAGCTATGGATGACGGTCATTGAGCTAGTCATGCTGGTCTGCGGTCTGGTCGTTAGCTTTTGGGTGGTGCAGTCTGGGGCCCTCACCGTTGGCGCAGTCACCGCGGCCATGCTCCTTCTTATTCGCTTGCGCGGTCCGCTCATGGGATTGATGCGAGTCATCGATACCGTTCAATCCGGCTATGCCTCCCTGTCACGGATAGTTGGGGTGGTCATGGATCCGCCACGGGCGGTGCCAGACTTCGGCGCCCCGACCCCAGGTGGAGTTGCCGAATTAAAAGAAGTGAGCTTCAGCTACGAAGACGGCGGCTGGGCCGTGAGGGACGTAAACCTTAAGCTTCCCGCTGGACACACCGTAGCTTTAGTGGGAGCCTCTGGTGCGGGAAAGACCACGGTTGCTGCTCTTCTAGCCGGGCTGCGGGTGCCTGCTGCCGGAACAGTCGTGGTCGATGGAGTAGAGGTATCGGCCCTTTCTGATTCCGAACGGGTGGCGCGTTTAGCGATGATTTCCCAAGAGGTCCACGTATTCTCAGGAACCCTGCGCGAAGATTTGTCCTTGGCCGCCCCGCAAGCCTCAGACGCACAAATGGAAACTGCACTACAGCGCGTCGGCGCACAGTGGTATCTGCAGCTAGAAGAGGGCCTAGATACGGTCATTGGCGCACAGGGGATTCACCTAGACCCAGTAGCAGCGCAGCAGCTTGCGCTGGCGCGAATATTGCTTTTAGATCCCAAGATCGTCATCATGGATGAGGCCACCGCAGAGGCCGGATCGGTGGGGGCAGAAGCTCTGGAAGAAGCCGCCACAGAGGTCACCCGTGGGCGAACCGCACTGGTAGTGGCGCACCGACTAGACCAAGCCGCACGAGCCGATAGCATCGCCGTGATGGATAACGGGCGGGTGGTGGAGCAAGGCAGTCACCACGAACTGTTAAATTATGGTGGCCGCTATAAGCAACTATGGACCGCATGGCAGAAGGGACGACAAAGATGAACGCGAGGTCGCTACGGGCCGTGGTTGGTGCGGTAGCAGTTTGTTTCCTTGCGGTTGCCGGCGCATCATGTTCGGCCGATTCGCCCGACTCCGCGCCTCAAGCAGTCCCAACTGAGACGAAAAACCTAGGGATTCCAACCTCCGCACCTTTGAGCGGACCAGAGCCGGGAAGCTATACAACAGTTAATCTGCCCTCGGGCCGTTCCTTTATCCTCAGCGTGCCCAAAGACTACACTGGGGAGAAAAAGTGGCCCATGGTCCTGGCCTTTCCAGGCTGGGGACAATCTGCTGAGAATCTCCGCGGCTATTCCCGCCTCGATGCCGCTGATGCCATCACTGTTTTCGCAGAAGGTAAAAAGAAGGCTTGGAGCCCTGCTCCCTATGCCAAGACGTCAACGGCAGAGGACAAGAAATTTGTTCGCGACATCATTGATGCCGTTCGAGCAACGTATCGGGTAGATGACTCCCGGATTTTTGCTACCGGGATGTCGAACGGTGGCGGGTTTGCCGCCTACCTGGCTTGTCAGATGCCCGATGTCTTTAAATCCGTGGCTACAGTTTCCGCCGCCTACTACAAAGATATTCTCAAAGACTGTGCTCATTCACCCGTGGGCCGATTGGATATGCACGGCACCGTGGACCCCGTGGTGGGCTACTACGGTGGAACGCGCCATAAGACCAAGTACTATTCTGTGGAATCCGTGCTGGAACAAGACCGTAAACGCAATGGTTGCTCTACCAATGTCGATATGACCCGCCTGGTCAACAATGCACTCGATATGAAGTGGAGCGGCTGTACCGCACCGCTTGAACACATCCGTATCGCCGGAGGCTCACACGTATGGCCTGGTGGTACAGCAGACGCGCACAATGAGGTAGGCAAATTCTTTGCCACCGACCGCGTCCTAGACTTCTTCGGCATTCCCGGTCGCCCGTCCGGTACCGCACAGACTTAGTCCTGGCGATAGACCTGAAAGTTAGCGCCTGGAACCTTGCGCACCCTTTCAATGCAAATGTCTGCCACGGTAGAAAAGCCCGCGCGATGAGCAGCGCTACGCGGGGAGGTTGGCTCTGGAATTTGCACAAGGTGAAAAGACCGAGTGCCCCCATCGTCGTTATTGAGTTCCACTACCGCCTGGGCAGTGGTGCCGGAGCCCGCAAAAAAGTCAAGGACGCGCGCATTCTTTCCACCCGCAATGGAAATGAGGTGCTTAATCAAGCGCACCGGTTTGGGAAACTCGAAAACGCCCTCTATCCCCATGACGTCTTCAGCATCGCGCCTGCCAGTGCGGGTCACCCCAAAGCGCTCGCCGTCCAAGATGGAGCGTGGGCGCGCTCCCACCTTCTGATAGTTCTTGGTATAGACAAAACCTCGCCGGAAGACGAGCTCATCGAAGCGCTGTTCAACCTTATCCCGTCCCCAGCGCCAACGGGCGACCTTTTCTTTTCCCACCGGCTGGTCCGGCCAATATTCCTTGCCGTCGGGCCCAGAGATAGGGAAGTCGAGGGAGGGAAGGTACCCAAGGGTCTTAGAGTCTAAACGCACCAAGGAGTACTTCCCTTTGTCATCCTCATGGTTGTATTTGGTAGAAGTGTGACCGTGGAGATCGACATTGAACCCCGGATTGTCGGGAGTACGGGCGTAACACAGAATATATTCGTGTTCTACCACCGCGTACTTAGAATCGTTCTTGCCGGTGCCGGCCTTTTTCCAAATCAATTGGCCGGCAAAGCACTCCTCTCCAAAAACTTCATCGAGTACCTTGCGCGTATTGGCCACTTCGTCTTCTCCGATGGAGACAAAAATGAAACCTTGTGCGGAAAGTACGTCTCGGGCCAAGATGAGTCGGGGAAGCATCATCGACAGCCATTGCGAGTGCCATTCTGCATAGCTTCCGGAACGCATCTGGCGGCGCAATCGGTAGTTATCGCGGTAGACAAAGTCTTTGCCCGTGTTATAAGGCGGGTCGATATAGATAACGTCAAAGAGTTCTCCGCGGGAGGTGAGCCTTTGCAGAACCGGAAGATTATCTGCCGCAATAATCGCGTTGTCCGTGTCGCAGGCTGTGCTGAGCGCGGAATCACGCGTGAAACGTCGGCTCAGCGGCGATCTGGCAGCTGCTCGGGCAGCCTCTTTACCTGGCCATACTAAGCCAAAGAATTCCGTGCCCGGTTCCGGGGTGGACGGCGGCGCTGGGGTAGTTGAAGCCATGGTGCGAAGCCTTCGTTGGTAAATCGTCGTTACCGTCTAACGCTATCATTTGCAAGACTGAGGAAAATTGGCCTGAAGTTAAAATATGCACCCCGATTTTGCTTATACTTCGCTGGGGTAGGGATAAAGCAGCAGGCCTTATTGGGTGCTCGATTGGCTGCGGGGGTGTCTGGATGCCCCTGAGAACAATCGCGGTGCGGGGCGGTAAAATTTATTTGGTCTAGTGGCCGAAGAGACTTTTCGGTGGCATGTTGGCTCAATTGTCGGTACGTTGGGGTGTGTTGCCGGACACGGCAGCTTTTAGATAAAGCTAGAACTGGAAGAAAGGATAACCACATGGGTATCTTCGATAAGGCAAAGGACGCACTGAACTCCGACAAGGGCGAAGAGCTCAGCGACAAGGGCTTGGACAAGGCAGCTGACGCAGCTAAGGGCAAGCTCGGCGAGGACAAGGCTGAGCAGATCGACAAGGCTCGTGACGCAGCTGACGGCAAGCTTGGTACCGAGTAAATAGCTTCGCCCGCTTAAAGGGTGAATGGCTACTTTCTACTTTGGCCCCCAGCCCGCAAGGGCTGGGGGCCAAAGTTATATGAAGACCAGTGGCTCAAAGCCGGGAAAGGTCTATATTGGTGCTCCCACCTGTTTGTGGGTGACTCAACTTAAAAAGTGAACGTATCCCAAGCAAATTTGCATGAAATCGCTAGGATTATGTTTGTGAACAATCTTGAAGGCACCGTTTCCGATGCGGGCTCCACTAAGCAGCGCTTGCTGGAGCAGAGTGCCCGTATCCTGGCTAAGGGTGGGCGCGACGCTTTAAAGGTTTGTGCTGTGGCGGAGCAGATCGCTGTTCCAGTCGAAGAAGCTAAGTCTTTCTTTGAAGATGACCACGACCTTTACATTCAGACCAGCCAGTTCTTGGATGAGCGTCTCCTAGTAGCTGCCTACGGGGCACTCGATAAACTGCCGGATGACGCGTCCGCGATTCAGAAACTTCGCGAGTCTGCCAAGGCTTACTTCAATTTGGCTCTTGATAACCCCACCTACTTCGCCGCCTATAACAACTCCGAGACGGCAACGAGCTTTCCCAACTTTGAGGACGGCATCGAAGAGTCGAGAAGCTTTGATGCCTTCCCGCCCACTTTCCGCTGGATGCTTGAACACATGCGGGAAGCAGCTATTGCAGCACGCGGCGATTTTGAGCACCGCCTGGTAGTGATCCAAGCACTTTCTTTCTTGTCTGAGTTGCAGGGCATTACTCACTTGGCCACGTTCGGCATTATGCGTCATCTCTCGCCCACGGCGAAGAAGCAGACCTTCAATGCTTGCATTGAGACTTTATTCTCTGGGCTGGAAGTTAGCTTGCGTGACGGGGAGATTGCGCCCTTTGAACCGCTAGCACTCGTTGGCGAACCAGCGGAACCGTTTACTATAGCAGCCAAGGACATGCCAAAGTCTACGGCTGAGGAAAAGCGTGCAGCCATTTTCCGCGGTGCGGCCGAAGAGATAGCCCAAAATGGATTGCCTAGCTTGCATCTCGGTTCTGCTGCTGCACGAGCAGGCGTGGATTTGGCAGATGCGGAGCATCTTTTCGATGGTAATTCTCACCTGCTGCAATCTTTGGAAGAGTCTTTGGATGAAGCCAATACGCTAGCAATCATGCGCCAGAACCAGGCCGTGCCGGAAGGGTCCCACGGACTGGCTTATATTAAGGCAACCGGCTTCGGGTATTTGGAGTATGCGCTAGAAGACCCCGTCGGCTTTGTCGCCCTCATTGAGGTTTCGAGCCGCTCGATCGTGCCCGTCTCTTTCGATGAGTCCGGCGATAGTGAGCAGCCATTTGATATGGGTAAGGCCTTTACCTTCATCATGAATCTGGTGCGCGATGCCATTTCTGAGTCGAATGGACCTCGATCGCCATGGATTCTTTTTACCCAGATTGCGGCGCTGTGGGCCTGCATCCACGGCCTCTCGCAGTTGAGTACCGTAGGAGCCCTGCGCTATCACTCGGCTAATTTCTACTTCAGCCTAGCTTCCAAGGTGATGGATGTGGTTCTTCAGGGCATGGTCAATGTCCTTGAGCTAAAGAAGCCAGAATAGGAAGTCAAGCAATAAAGGGGACCCGCAGCGGGCTCCCCTTGTTTTCTATATCCATCCCTGGGCATGTGCCGTAGTTGCTGCCTCATAGCGGTTCCCAGTTCCTGTCTTGGCGATGAGCGAAGAGACAATATTGCGCACTGTGCCAGTGCTCAGGTGGAGGTGCCCGGCAATCTGGCGGGTGTCGCTCCCCTCCAAGACATGACGTGTGACCTCCTTTTCGCGTGCGGTTAGTGGATTGTCGGGCGTAAAAATAGTCTCTTGGGCCAGTGCAGGGTCGATGACCTTTAGACCGGCGTGCACTCGCCTAATGGCTTCGGCAAGTTGTTCGGGTGGGGTGTCCTTGACTACGAAGCCAGCTACGCCCGTTTCCAAAGCACGTTTGACGTAGCCACTGCGCCCAAAGGTCGTGACAATCAGGCTGCGGCAACCCGTGCCCTCTAGTTCAGCGGCCGCATCAAGACCGTTCTTAACGGGCATTTCAATATCAAGTAAAGCAACGTCGACGCTATGCTTGGCGACGAGCCCCGCAACCTCCGCGCCCGTTGCGCACTCAGCTACAACGCTGATATCCGGCTCTGTCTCCAAGAGGGCAACGAGCGCCCCACGCACCAATGATTGGTCCTCAGCAATGAGAACTCGGATGGGATCAGTCATTGCCTGAGCCTCCGGCGGTAGCAAAAGGAAGAAAGTCCGTGTCGCCATTCATAGTAACCAAGGCCAGAGTACAGCCTTTGCGGCGCGCAAAGAGCAGCTGTCCGCCAGTATCTGTTATGCGTTTGCGCAAACCGACAATCCCACCGTGGGTACGAGAAAGGCTTTCGTCAGCGTCAAACCCGCAGCCATCGTCCACCACTTGGAGTTGGTGGTCTGTCACCTGGACCCAACAGTGCGCTGCGCCTGAGTGGCGGACCACGTTTGTGGTCAGCTCGCGCAGAGCCCAGGAAAATTCGGCGTCGTAAAGCTCAGCAGTTTTGGCCGCAGAGGGCAAGTGCGATGCAATGCCTGCGGTGTCGAGGGCCCTTTGAGCCGCGTGGATTTCTCCTTCAAAAGTGGGCATGCGCATCCGGGTTACTGTGGAGCGGACTTCCGCCAAGCCTTTCCGAGAAAGCGCGCTCACCTCCTGGAGCTCCTGCTGCGCCCGTTGCGGATCCGAATCTATTAGACGGCGGGCAAGCTCTGATTTGAGGTTGATAACGGTTAAAGAGTGGCCCAAGAGGTCGTGAACATCGGTAGCGATGTCCTCGCGTTGGCGTGCCAAGTCCAATTCATGTTCTAATTCAGCGCGACTATCTTCGCGCTGGGAAAACGTACCTAGCAGTACTAGTAGTATCGGCCAGGCGAAGAGGACTATCAGGGCCCAGCCGGTGCTTTCAGGAGCGAAGAACCACGAGGTGGTGGCGAGCACGGTCCCCATTAGCAGGGTTAGCGCTAATGCTCGGCGTAGCGGAAGGTTAAAGCCGAGCAGTGCCGCCAGGTAAGGCACAAACGTGACGGCTATAATCCCGAAGAAACCAATTGATGTCGCTGCGATGGCCGCGAGTAACACCCAATAAAGCCCGACCCGCTGTCCTAACCGCCATCCGCGTGGGTAGTAGCCCACAGCGCCAAAAGAAAAGAAGTAGACAGTACTAAACGCTAAAACGCACGCAGAAGCCCCAATTCGTCCAGCGAGCGTCGTGCCCGGCGCGGCAAAGGTCATGCCCAACCCGGGAATGAGGAAGACCAACCATACGCTGGCGAAAAGAGCGCTATGGAGGCTAAAACCGCGCCACGGCTCGCGAAAGGGGCCCATTAACGGCGCGCCTTTTCGCGGGAGCGCAGCACCAGGCAAGCGGTGAGAAAGATGGTCGTCCATACCGCGAAGTTTAACCATGCGGCCCACATAGGGTGCGACACGGTGCCTTCCTCCCCGTTAAGAAACTGCATGCCTTCTGCAAGGGGCCACTGGGCGAGCACAACGGGGCCAAAGAGGGGAGTGAAGCGGCCCAATTCCATCAGCGGCTCGGTAAGGGGAGTGAATACATTGGCGGCAAAGAGGAAGAGGACAACGGAGGTCGAGGCGATTGCGACAGAATTGTCGGTGGGCAAAGCCATGGCCCACACCAAGCCATAAAAGCCAAAGGGAATGGAAACTAGGACGCAGGCGATAATGGCTAAAACCCATTGGTGTGGTTGCATTGCAGCTTGTGTCATGGCACCGGCGATAAACACCGCGGTGATGGGAAGCAGTGCCTGAAAGCCGATGGATATCAGGTTTGCCCACAGAATCTGCCGTGGATGCAGGGGAGTAAGTGCTAATTGGCGCGCCCACCCAGTCTTGGTATCTGTCACGGCGGAGCCAGCGGCGGAGACGGAACCAGCGACGCCGCCGTAAAGGGCCATGCTGATCATCTCTAAGGCGGCGAAGTTTCCGCCTTTAAAGGAGGCGTCACCAAAATCCATCATGGTGCCAAAGAGCAGGTAGAAAAATACCGGCAAGAACGTGCTGAAAAACAGCGGGGTAAGGTTACGGCGAAGGCGCAACAAGTTATGGATGGCAAACCCGAAAGTGCGCGCACTGGTTGTTGCTGACTGTGCAGTCATTGAATATTCCTTTCACGAAGTAGCCAACGGAGAGACGGGTTAGGACTGGGATGACGTCAAAGCAAGAAATGCGTCCTCTAAGGAATGTGTGCGAATAGTCAGGTCATGGGCCGAGGTGTGATTGAGAAGATAATTCGCAAGTACATCGGAGTCACGGGTGGTCATCTGGGCGTAGCCGTTAGACAAGGAAACCTCGGCGACGGTGGGTAGCTCTTTCGCATTTAAAGGTGTGCCGTCGAATTTCGCCTCGACTATGCGCTTGCCCGACTGTTCGCGCAGTTCTGTGGCCTTAGCATCTGCGCGCAGCTTTCCTTCATGCAGGAGAATTATTCTTTCTGCAAAATTGTCTGCCTCTTCGAGGAAGTGCGTAGCGAAGACAATGGTGCGTCCCTGGTCTGCTTGTCTGTGCATGGTGGACCAGAATTCACGGCGTGTATGAGCATCCATGCCAGCTGTTGGCTCATCGAGCAATAGGATTTGGGGATTGCCCACAAGAGCTAGGGCGAATCGCACACGTTGTTGCTCGCCACCAGAGCATTTGCCCACTGGGCGGTGCAGGATAAGGTCTAGGCCGGCCTGTCTGGAAACTTCCTCGACAGGCAAGGGTTCAGGAAAGATAGAGGAAATCATCTTCAGGGTGTCCAGGACTGTGAGCTCAGGTAGCAGGCCACCGGTTTGCAGCACGGCTCCAATCTGCGCCGCGCGGATCGCAGCGTGCGGTGTGTGTCCGAGCACGGAAATGTTGCCGGAGGAGGGTGTGGTGAGCCCGAGGATGAGATCGAATAGGGTGGTTTTGCCTGCTCCATTGGTGCCTAATAGGCCTACGATCTCGCCTTGGGCGATGCTGAAGGAAATATCCCTGAGCGCATGGACGGGATGGGAGGATCTCGTGGCAAAGGCTTTACTGACTCCGGATACGTCTATAGCTGGCGGTTGTCCGGTAGATGGATCTGTAGTTCTCATACCTGGAAAGTATCCGTAGCCAGCAAAGATGATGAATAGGATCTGTCAACACATTTTCATGACAAGTGTCATGCCGCGATAAGGTAGGAAAGTGCTTACTACTCTCGCAGCGGCTACTGGACTATTCGTGGCCACCAATATCGATGACATTGTGGTGTTGTCCCTCTTCTTCGCCCGTGGTGCTGGGCGCAAGGGCACGACGCCCGCGATTCTGGTAGGTCAGTATGTGGGGTTTCTCGGCATACTAGCGGCCTCTGCCATTGTCGGACTGGGCTTTAATGCTGTTTTACCTGAGGATTTGATTCGCTACTTTGGTCTCATTCCATTGCTTTTAGGCCTATGGGCAGCGTGGCAGGCATTCCGGGGTGAGGATGACGATGAGGACGTTTCGGGCAAAAGGCTGAGCGCACTTGCGGTAGCCGGGGTGACCTTCGCCAACGGTGGCGACAATATCGGCGTCTATGTACCAGTGTTTACCACCTCTGCGCCGGCTGAGGTAGCGATCTATTGCGTGGCCTTCTTAATCCTCGTGGCGCCCCTAGTGTGGGCAGCGCGGTTTGTGGCCACGCGGCCGGGCATTGCAGAAGCACTGGAGAAATGGGAAAGCGTACTGTTTCCCGCGGTTTTAATTCTGTTAGGAATTGCGATCTTGTTTGCGGTGTAAACCGCAGAATAGAAAAAGCCGGCACCTTCACGGTGCCGGCTGAACTTTTTGTCGGGCTAACAGGATTTGAACCTGCGACCCCTACACCCCCAGTGTAGTGCGCTACCAAACTGCGCCATAGCCCGCCGTCGAACTGTGCGACTTGTCTAGATTACATCAGTAGGATTCTACTGTGAAATTTGGGGTGTAACCTGCGCTAAAACTCGCCGCTGGAGTAGACCCAAGCGCCGCCCACGCGGCGAAACGAAGAACGCTCGCGTTGTGAGCCAACGGCCGCGCCTTTATAAAAGGCCTCAAACTCCACCACGCCGGAATTATCGAGCAATCCGCCTGCTTGGGTGTCTAGGATATCAAGGCGGTAAAACCGGACGGGAGAATCAGCCAAGTCGAGTGTTGCAGGGCGAGTATCGGGATCCCACGTACGGAGCAGATAAGCTTCGTCGCCAGTAACAAAGGCGCTAAAGCGCGAGCGCATGAGCGCCTCAGCGGTAGGCGCATTGGTGCCGGCATGGTACTTGCCGCAGCACTCTCCGTAGGTCAGGCCGGTGCCGCACGGGCAGCGGCGCGAGGAATCAAAGGCTGCCATTAGTGCGCGTCCACGTCCACGATGGTGACGTTGCCGAGCATGCGCTCCACATCGGTGTCTTTCGCGGCGGATCGCAGCGTGGATTCTTCTGATGCAGACAGGTTCCCTTTAAGCTCGATGCGGCGCTCGAAGCTGGCGGGGCCGGTTTGGGTGATGCTCACGTGGACGTCGTCAAGCGCAAGCCTCTTGCCGGCATCCTTGACTGCTTGGGTAGCCGCCGTGGCCAGCGCGGACATAATAAGGCCCTCTGCGGTAAAGCCCTTACCCTTGCCGCCATTCTTCTTCGTGCGGTCGGCACTGAGGCTATGGTCATTGTGGCGCACGACCACGCCGAATTTGGTGCCGGTAGCCGGCTGCGCAACTGCGGCGTCGGTTCCTACTTCTTCTGGGCGGTAGTCAGGAACGATAAACTGCTCGGCCCATGCACCGATGAGATCCGCTGCACGAGCGGCCGTACCTTGCTTGGTGAGCAGGTGGTCGGCCTTGTCGAGGGAGACCAAGGACTTGGGGTAGCGCGTGAGCAGGAAGATATTTTGCGCATTGTCAATACCCACCGTCTGGTCAATGGGCGAGTGCAATACCATCAAAGGCTTGCGTAGCTTAGGCAGATATTCCTCGGGATTGGTATCTGCCAAGTCCTCCAAGAACTTGCGGGAAATGATAAGGCCGCGGCCGCCGAGGATGACTTCTACCTCGCCGTTGGCGTCGACCTCGCCGATCTTGTCCGCATAGTGAAGCACGGAGTGGGCAGGATCAAAGGGGGCGCCAATGGTGGCTACCGCCTTGAGTGATTTCATGGTGGTGGCCGCCTTCAACGCGGCGGCGCCACCTAGCGAGTGGCCCATGAGCAATTGTGGGGCAGAGTAGTTCTCCGTCAGCCAGGCGGCAGCGGCATGAATATCTTCAACGTTCTGGCTAAAAGTAGTATCGCCAAATTCACCGGCGGACTGGCCAAGGCCGGGAAAATCGAAACGCAAAGTGGCGATGCCGAACTCGGTGAGCTGCTTCGCGGTGCGGGCAGCACCGGGAGTATGGCGGGAGCCGGCGAAGCAATGGGCAAAGATGGCATAGGCGATCGGAGGAGAATCCGGGAAGTCGATGGTTCCGGCCATCTCGGTACCCCGGCTCGAAGGCAGCTTAACATTGACGGATTGCATGAGAACTAGAATAACGGGCCTCTTACCCGCAAGCCATACCAGGTTGACTACAGTCGATAGGAGCAATCCAAATAAGGAGGATGAGGTATGGGCGCGTTCGATTGGTTCTGGAAGGCAATGGGCTCGCAAAGCGAACGTAACGATAAGAAATCCAAGGCCATCGTGGGTTCAGCCGATGAAGCGGCACGGGCATTGGGCCAGCAAGACGACGCAGCTGTAGCCCAAGCCGCACGCGATGCTGTGAAAGGCGGCGAGATTGCGGATAAGGCGCAGTTCCTCGCGGCCCTGGCCGTAGCGTGCGAGCGCACCTTGGGCATGAATCCCTTCAACGTGCAATCCCAGGCAGTCCTGCGCCTGCTCACCGGAGACGTCATCCAGATGGCAACCGGCGAAGGCAAGACTTTGGTTGGCGCCATGGCGGCTACAGGTTTCGCGTTGAGTGGCAAACGCGTCCACGTTGTTACCGTCAATAACTATCTCGCCGCCCGCGACGCTGAATGGATGCGCCCTGTCGTGGAGTTCTTTGGCTTAAGCGTTGCCTCGGTAACAGAGGGCATGACACCGGACGAGCGCCGCGCTGCCTACGCGCAGGATATTATCTACGCACCGGTCAACGAGCTGGGCTTTGACTTGTTGCGCGATAATCAAATTACCGACCGCTCCCACACGGTGCAGGCTGCCGGCGACGTTGCCCTCGTGGATGAAGCCGATTCCGTCTTGGTGGATGAGGCGCTTGTGCCCCTAGTGCTGGCCGGGAATCGGCCGGGTGAGGCCCCCACCGGGCACATCACCAATGTGGTTTCCCGCCTGCGCGAGAAGCTGGACTACTCCATCTCTGAGGACGGCCGCACCGTTCAGCTGACCGAGACTGGTGCACGCCGCGTGGAGCAGGAATTGGGCATTGATTCGCTCTATTCGGAGGAGAATATCGGCACCATCTTGGTGAAGGTCAACCTCGCCCTGCATGCCAAGGCCCTGCTTATCCGGGACATCCACTACATCGTGGTCGATGGCAAGCTGCAGCTTATCGACGCCTCCCGGGGCCGCGTTGCCGACCTACAACGCTGGCCCGACGGGCTCCAAGCGGCAGTAGAAGCCAAGGAAGGCCTAGAGGTTTCCGAAGGCGGTCGCATCCTCGACACCATCACGCTGCAAGAGCTTATGCGGCGTTACCCACTCGTGTGCGGCATGACTGGTACCGCGGTGGAGGCGACCGATCAACTGCGGCAGTTCTATGGTCTTCATGTATCCGTGATCGACCGCAATAAGCCGCTGCAGCGCTTTGACGAGCAAGACCGCATTTTCGCGACAGTCGATGATAAATCCGCCGCCATCGTGGAGGAAATAGCCACCATTCACGCTACGGGTCAGCCCATCCTGGTGGGCACGCAGGATGTAGCCGAGTCGGAAGATCTGGCGGATGCGTTGCGCGAGCGCGGCATCGACGTCAATGTGCTCAACGCTAAAAACGATGAGCAGGAGGCAGAGATCGTGGCCGAGGCCGGCGATATTGGACGCGTTACCGTCTCTACCCAGATGGCCGGACGCGGCACCGATATTAAGTTGGGCGGTGCTAACGAAGCTGACCACGATGACGTAGCGGAGCTGGGAGGCTTGGCGGTTATCGGTACCTCCCGCCACCGCACCGCCCGCTTGGATAACCAATTGCGCGGCCGTGCAGGCCGGCAGGGCGATCCGGGCCTGTCTCTATTCTTCGTCTCCCTTGAAGACGATGTGGTCCAGCAAGGCGGCGACGGCGAGACTGTGCGTGCCCAACCAGCAGAAGACGGGCGCATTGAATCCAAGCGAGTGAGCGATTTCGTGGCCCACTGCCAGCGCGTGACCGAGGGCCAACTACTCGAAATTCATGCCCAGACCTGGAAGTATAACCAGCTCCTGGCGGATCAGCGCATTATTATTGATGAGCGCCGAGCCAAACTACTGGATACTGATCAAGCCTGGCAGGAACTATCCCAGCGCGCCGCAGAGCGCGCAGCAGAGCTCACGGAGGTTCCTGAGGAAGCCCGCATCAAGGCCGCGCGCGAAATCATGCTCTATCACTTGGACTTGGCCTGGGCCGACCACCTGGAGCTTATGGACGATGTGCGCGAGTCCATCCACCTGCGCGCCATCGCACGTGAGACGCCCATCGATGAGTACCACCGCATTGCGGTGAGGGAGTTTAAGGACTTGGCTCAGAGGGCCGTCGACAAGTCTGTGGAGACTTTCCGCACAGTGCTTATCGACGCCGCTGGGGCACACCTCGATGACGCCGGCCTCGCTCGTCCGAGTGCTACATGGACCTACATGGTCTCCGATAACCCCCTTGCCGGCAAGGGAAATTCCGTGCTGAGCGGCATCGGAAACATTTTCCGGTGAAATAATTCCCCGCGAAGGGGTCACGGACTCACATGAGTCGCTAGTATTGTTATAAGTAACTCGTAACTAATCCCCGGAGGTAACAATGAGCGAGAACACCGGAACCCCGGAACCACAGGTAGAGACCACATCTGTATTCCGCGCAGACCTGCTCAAGGAGATGGAAAACGGCGCGAATGGCAATGATGCTACCGCTGCCGGCACCGACAACCTGGCGGAAGGTCAGGCCCTCCTCGTGGTAAAGCGTGGCCCGAACGCGGGTGCCCGCTTCTTGCTGGATCAGGCGACTACTACCGCCGGCCGCCACCCCGAGGCAGACATCTTCCTCGATGACGTTACGGTGTCCCGCCGCCACGCGGAGTTTCGCAAGAATGATGACGGCAAGTTTGAGGTAGTTGATGTGGGATCCCTGAACGGAACCTACGTTAACCGCGAGCCCCGCAACTCCCAGGTGCTCGAGGTGGGAGACGAAATCCAGATTGGCAAGTTCCGCTTGGTTTTCATCGCTAACCAGAGCTAATTTTTACGTAGACTAGCCGCGCTTCCTTACTAGGAGGGGCGGTGTAGTCTACTTATGGCACGATAAGAACTTTCAGTACCCCCTAAGAGATAGACACAGTGAGCGCAGCAGATTCTTCGGCAGCAGCAGTACGCCGCACCAGCACTAAAGCTAAGAAGCCTAAGACCATGTCCATTGGCGTGGTTTTAGAAACGTTGAATCAGCAATTCCCAGACGTCACGGTGTCTAAGATTCGCTTCCTTGAATCTGAGGGGCTCATCAGTCCACAGCGCACGGCCTCGGGCTACCGTCGGTTCACCCAAGAGGACGTGGACCGACTGCGGTATATCCTCACCACTCAGCGCGATAACTATACGCCGCTGAAGGTTATTCGTGAGCAGCTAGAAGCCATGGATTCCGGCCAGGTGACCGCCATCGTGTCTGCGGGAAATGCGGAAACCCTGCTTTCCCCGCAGCAGTTTAAGGCCCCTGTGGTCACCCGCCTGACCGATGTAGAGGTAGCTACCCAGGCTAGTGCCAGCGAAGATGATGTAGCCTCCTTGGTTAAATATGGCCTCATCCGCCCGGATGCCGCCGGATTTTTCAATACCGATGACGTGGCTATTGTCTCTGCCGCCGTGGCGCTTAAGGCATTTGGTTTTGGCGCCCGTGAACTTAAGTCCCTGCGCAATAACGCCCGCCGTCAGGCAGATCTGATCTCCCAGGCGGCTGCTCCTGTGGCGCACTCAAACTCTGATACCGCGCATCAGAAGGCGGAGGAAATCTCCCAGCAAATGACCGCTCTCGTGGTCTCCTTGCATGCGACGCTGGTGAAGTCGGATCTGCGCGAGGAATACCACTCCTAATACACACGTGCTCCCGTCTTTGTGGGAGAGTGGTAATTATGAGTGATGTAACCCTAGAGTTCCACGGTATCCACCAAGTCGGCCCCGAAGACGATGTGTGCGCTTTGCTGCGCTGGCCGGAAGAAAATCGCTTGATTCCCGTGTGGTTTTCTCCCATTGAGGGCATGCAATTGGCCGCAGTCTTAGACGGCCACCAGCCAAACCGTCCCACCTCGCACGATCTTATCTGCGAGGTGCTAGAGGGCTCTGGCGGGGTAGAGGCCATTGAAATTGCCAACTACCACCAGGGAACCTTCATGGTAGATATCAAGGCTCCGAACGGAGAGGTTTATGACTCTCGGTTAAGCGACGCACTTGCAGTGTCCGAATATTTCAACGTCCCGATTTCAGCCGAAGCAGATCTCCTTGCCCAGGTGTCCGTTTATGCCAGCGATGCGGATGTGAAAGAGTACTTCGACCTGGAAATTTCCACCCCCGCCGCAGCCGATAATCTATCGACCAGCGAAAACAATGATTCCTCGACCTCGGCGTCAGGAAATGCGCAGGCAGATGCAGATTTTGAAGCCATGATGAGGTCTTTGGGTATGGACGAAAAGGATTTCCTTTCGGGGGATGACGACGAAAAAAATTAATGACACGCGTGTGACTAATGGTGACAATGGGGTTTGAGAAGTCTAAAGTTGTACTTGACAGTTGAGCAAGCAGCGCTTGACGGGCGTATGTGCGTGGCTTTTAATTGATCTTTAGAACTTCCAACAAACCCCATTGGAGTAATTACGTGAGCATTAACGAGGACTCCCAGTCCGAATCCACCTACGTGCAGGAATCACTTTTTGACGTCGGACCTGACGAAGAAGTGGGCTACCGCGTTCCCATCGCTTGCCAGGTAGCCGGCATCACCTACCGCCAGCTGGACTATTGGGCTCGCACCAACCTGGTCAACCCTTCCATCCGCACGGCGCGTGGCTCCGGCTCCCAGCGCCTGTACTCCTTCAAGGATGTGCTGGTACTCAAGATCGTGAAGCGCCTGCTGGATACTGGTATTTCCCTGCAGAATATCCGTTTGGCAGTTGAATCCCTGCGCGATCGTGGCGTAAATGACCTGGCAAAGCTGACCCTTGTCTCCGATGGCACCACCGTGTACGAGTGCCGTTCCAACGATGAGGTCATTGACTTGCTCGCTGGCGGCCAGGGCGTCTTTGGCATTGCGGTTCCGGGCATCTTGAAGGAGCTGTCCGGCACCATTTCTTCCTTCCCTTCGGAGCGCATCGATGACTTCGCCGAGGACAACGTGGTCGGCCTCGACGAGTTGGCTGCTCGTCGCAAGCGCAAGAGCTCCTAAGCTCGTCCACACAGAATCCACCCTCCTTCCCAGCTCACGGGGAAGAAGGGTGGATTTTAATCTCTATCGTCTTGAGACAACAATGCAAGACAGTTCTTTTCCGCGCTGTGTGGCTCGCGGGATCGAGGTCGAGCTCTGCCTTAGAACCCGTGCCGGCCTTGTGCTTAAATTGGGTGGAGTGCCCGTGGGTGGGCTGTGTATGAGAGCTCTAGTCTTTTTAAGGGCAAAAAATTAAAGCACCGCACGAGACTTCGTACGGTGCTGGGAAAAATCGGTTCCTCGTTAAATGCCGACGGCCTTGTTGATTGCTCCCGAAAGCTGGGTCTCATCGGTGGAATCAACGGAAGTGAAGCTATCAGCCGCGGACTTCAGTGCGGCATCGACATTGCCTTCACCGACATGAACGACGCTGAGAGAAACGTCCTTGGAGGCGGCGTCGTCAAGAGCGGACGTGAATTGAGCATCATCCATGTCTTGCTCGGTGCCGGTAGTTACGACAAGCACGCGCGCCTTATCGCCGCTGCCTGCAGCTTGGTCGGCGGCATTGGCTACTGCCGCTACCACTGCGCTGCGCGTTTGCGGAACACCGCCAGTTCCAAAGCCACTGAGCGTGCCGGATACAGCGTTGCCATCGCCAAAGCCCAGGTTTTGACGGAAGCCAACCGTGGCGGTCTCTGAGATAGGAGAGGAGTAGTTCCACAACGAGACTGCCCCGCCGTCTGCGGCTAGGTCAGAAGCAGTGGTGCCCAAGGCTTCGGATACAGGGCCGTACATCGGCGCCATGGCCGAAGAAGTATCCAAGAGCAGGAGCGTATTTGCCGCCATCGTCACATCGGGCGTGGGAGCTGCTGCGGAACTCGTCGCTGGAGCGGAGCTCTTCGGGGACGAAGAGCTCGTAGGCGCAGCGGACGTGGAAGCACTGGAAGCAGCTGCCGTGCTGGTTTCCGGTGCAGCCTCGGTGCTGGTTTCCACTGCGCCGGGTGCGGCGGAGTCTTCGCCGTCGTCGTTGCCCGCGCCGCGTAAAAGGAAGGTAACCAGGGCGATTATGGCCAGCAGCGCGATAATAGCCACCGCAATAACCCATCCCGCTACTGCGAAGCTATTTTTCCCGTTTGAATGCCGTGCCATGTGGTGTTTTCCTCCCAAGCAAACTGCCGTTGTTAGTGGCTCATTCTAGCGGGGCAAGTGCCTGATCTATCACAGCGACAAGCCGTTCTCGCAGTGGTTCAGCTTTGTGCGCCAGCGTTCTTTGCCTCGAGACGTATTCGGCCTTGCCCTCAGGTGTTTCGATGGGCACGACGCCAAGTCCCCAATCACGGCAGTCATAAGGGGACGCCTCCATGTCAAGGATGCGCGCTTCAATCGCCAGATTCAGGCACTCAAGGAAAAGTTCGCCTGGAACCAGTGGTCCCAGCTTCCAGGCCCACTTATATAAATCCATTGTGACGTGTACGCAGCCTGCCTGGTCATTGTCGGGCTGATCCTCACGATGCAGGACAGTGAGGTTAAGAGGGCGAGCGGGAGGAGTAAAGAACCGGAAGGCATCATAATGAGAACACTTAATTGAGTGCTCATCGACAACCCGATTGGTCCCGTCCGCACCAAGCCGCAAGGGCAGCGAATGTCGCGGGGAATCCGTGTGGTAGACCATTGCCCATTCATGCAGACCGAAGCAGTCAAAGTGGGCCGGATTGGTAGCGGAACGCCGAAGCAGATTAGAAATATACCGAACCGAGTCACCACGACGCTCTAGAAAGCTGCCGATGTCGACGGTGATGCCGTCTGAGGTGGCGTGGTAATCCCGCCATTCGGCATGCGGAGGAGTGCCCGTTAGCGCAGTTCCTACACCTGGGTGCCAGCGCTTTAGGTGAGAAGGGCGTACGGGGTAGTACTCAAAGAGAAAATCGAAAACAGGGTGGTAGCTGCCAGGATGTCGGAAGCGCTCCAAGCGGTCGGTGGCTTGCTTTTCGTGTTCATGCTGTTGAGCACTCCATTCCTCAGGGCTCAAGATACGCATGAGAGTTAACCTCCTTGACTTAGCGGCGTCGGCGGCGGGCGACTTTGCCGCCTGAGCGGCGGCGTTGGGAATGAGATTTCTTGACAGATTTCGCCGGTTTCTGAGGCGCGTCCTGCCCCGGTGGCGGAAGCGCAGGACCATTGGGCTTGCGAGCACCCGTAATCTCCTTAAGTACCGGCGCACCTGCAGGATTGTCACGGTGAGAAATATCGTGCTCCGTAGCCGTGACACCAGCCTTCTTTATGAGTGCAGTTACTTCTTTGCGTTGTTCATCCATGACCAAAGTGATCACGGTACCCGCAGCACCGCCGCGTGCCGTGCGACCGGCGCGATGGAGATAGGCTTTGTGCTCTGCGGGCGGATCGACGTGAACGACGAGTGAAACGTCTGCAATATCGATACCGCGGGCGGCAATATCGGTGGCGACCAAGACTGGAATGCTGCCATCGGCGAAGCCTTCGATTGCGCGGGTACGCGCGCCTTGGCCTTTATCGCCATGCAATGGATAAGCGTTGATGCCGGAGCGACGCAATTTCTTGACCTGCCTGTCCACGCCGTGCTTCGTACGCATGAACATGATGGTTTTGCCTTGGCGGGCAGCAATGCGCAGCACCACCTCGTTGCGGGCGGTCCGCTCGCCGACGAAAAAGAGGTGATGGGACATGGAATCCACTGCAGCTTGCACCGGCGCAGTGGTGTGGACCACCGGTTCGTGGAGGAATTGCTCCACCAGCTTGTTGACGTCGCCGTCAAGCGTCGCCGAAAACAGCAAGCGCTGGCCTTTAGCCGGAGTTAGGCGCAGCAGCTTGCGTACCTGGGGCAAAAAGCCCATATCGGCCATCTGGTCGGCTTCATCCAGTGCAGTAATCTGGACCGCATCCAAATGCAGCTTGCCCTGGTCAATTAGATCCTGGGCACGGCCAGGGGTAGCGACAAGTACATCGACGGGGCGGGCGAGGGAGCGGATATGGTGATTGATATTTACCCCGCCCACGACAGCGAGCACTCTTAAGCCCAGCGTTGCCGCTGGTTCATCAAGGCGCTGGTGAATCTGAGTGGCCAACTCGCGGGTCGGGGCGAGGATAAGCGCACGGGGATGAGCAGGCTTGGATGCACCTGTTCCGGCAAGGCGGGCAAGTATGGGCAAGCCAAAGGTATAGGTCTTGCCCGACCCGGTAGGGCCGCGGCCGAGTACGTCTTTGCCGGCCAGGGCGTCGGGAATCGCGGCTTTTTGAATAGGAAACGGTTCGGTAATGCCTTCGTTGTGCAGAACGTGTACTAGGCGCTGGGGAAGGCCGAGATCGGCAAAGGTAGTCATCGCTTTCCCATCCTATCGGCAGCGCGGCGGATCGCCGCATTCCATGAGAAAGACCTGCTTGGAAAAGGCGAAAGGGCCCCGAAGGGCCCCTAATCACGTCACTGCGAATCTAGTCGGTTTGGGTCAGGCTGCGGTCACCGGACCACTCAATGTGGAAGGTACCTGGTTTGTCGGTGCGCTTGAAGGTGTGGGCGCCGAAGAAATCTCGCTGGCCCTGGATGAGAGCGGCCGGCAGGCGCTCGGCACGCAGGCTGTCGTAGTAGGAGAGGGACGACGCAAAGACCGGTGCCGGAAGTCCCAGCTGGGTAGCGGCGACGACCACGCGGCGCCAAGGGTCGATGAGGTCTTCCAGCTCGCCCTTGAAGTAGGGGTCGAGAATGAGGGCGGGCAGGTCCGCATTATTGTCGTAGGCTGCGCGGATGCGATCCAAGAACTTGGCGCGGATGATGCAGCCGCCGCGCCAGATGGTTGCTAGATCGCGCGGGTCAACGTCCCAACCGAATTCTTCGGACCCAGCCTTAATCTCGTCAAAGCCCTGGGAGTAGGCAATGAGCTTGGCAGCGTAGAGCGCGCGGCGCACATCCTCGATGAAATCTGCCTTGTCCACGTCCAGCGCCTTGATGGTGCCGGCGGGAAGCTGGCCTTCTTGCGCTGCGCTGCGCTGCGCGGTGGAGGAGGACAGCGCGCGGGCGAAGACGGATTCGGCAATACCGGTAATCGGAACGCCGAGCTCTAGGCCGTTGATGGCGGTCCAGCGGCCGGTGCCCTTCTGGCCGGCAGCGTCCACGATGACGTCGACAAGCGGGGCGCCAGTCTCCGGATCCTTTTGGGCCAGAACCTCGGCGGTGATTTCAATGAGGTAGGAATCAAGGTCGCCGGAGTTCCATTCGCGGAACACCTCTGCGATTTCGGCCGGTTCCATGCCCGCGCCATAGCGCAGCAGCTGATAAGCCTCGCCGATGACCTGCATATCGGCATACTCGATACCATTGTGGACCATCTTGACAAAGTGGCCGGCGCCGTCCGCACCAATGTGGGTTACACACGGAGTGCCGTCCACGTTGGCGGCAATGGACTCAAGAATCGGGCCGAGGGTCTCCCACGATTCCTTGGGGCCGCCAGGCATGATGGCCGGACCGTTGAGCGCGCCCTCCTCGCCGCCGGAGATTCCGGCGCCGACGAAGTGCTTGCCGCGGGCGGCTACGTCCTTCTCGCGGCGAATGGTGTCAGTGAACAAAGCATTGCCGCCGTCGATGATGATATCGCCCTCATCCATGGCCTCGGCCAGCTGATCGATGACGGCATCGGTGGCCTTGCCAGCCTTGACCATAATGATTGCCTTGCGCGGGCGCTCCAAGGAAGCCACAAAGTCCTCGATGGTTTCCGAGGGCACGAAGTTGCCTTCCTCGCCGTGGGCCTCAATGAGTGCATGAGTCTTTTCAGGGCTGCGGTTATACACCGCTACGGTATTGCCGTTGCGGGCAAAGTTACGGGCCAAATTAGAGCCCATGACCGCCAATCCCACGACGCCAATCTGAGCAAGTTCATTCTTATCAGTCATGCTGCCTATCCTACGTCACTAGAGCGCAGCGCTGGCACCGACGGTTAGGCTGGTGGACTATGTCGGATACGCAAAAACTCAATGACTTGCTCCACGTCGCGCATACGCGAGTGCTCAATGCAGAAGAACTGGAGTCTCTCAATGCCTTAAACGGCGGCCTAGCGGAACTGCTAGGACTGCAGTTCACCCACGTGGGCCCGCGCGAGGCGCGTGCGAAACTGCAGGTGCTGCCGGAGCATCACCAACCTTGGGGAGTAGCCAACGGCGGGTTGTATTGCTCCATCGCAGAAACCGTGGCTTCCATTGCCAGCGTGGCGGCTGCCGACGCCCCCGCAGTCGGCGTCAATAACTCCAGCGACTTCATTCGCTCCACAGGCGAGGGCGAGTTGGAAGCCGTGGCCACGCCGGTGCAGCTAGGCGGCCGCACCCATGTGTGGAGCGTCGAGATGCGGCAAGGCCGCGAGCTAATCGCCCGGACCACCTTGCGCACTATGATTCTGCGCTAGTTCATCCTAGCGGCGGTAAAAGACATGCCATGGGCGGAAAGCCGCTGCAGATAAGGCTTTCCAAGTCCGGTGGCCGGGGTGAGTACGCCGCCTGCGCGGCTAGTACCGGAGCGCGAATCGAGCAAGCGGAGCGCAGCCTGGCTCAGCATCATTGCGGTGACTTCATAGCCCGGGTCGCCTTGCGCCGACACAGTTGCTCGCCAGCGTTGGCCATCTTCGGTAATGCCGTGGTGGCTGACCTGGAAATGTCCACCGCTAGTTCCGGGGGTGGGCAGGACCTTTTCCACCAGTGGGCGCAGGCGCGACTGAGTGCCATCAAAGAGTAGCTTGGTGGCGAGCGCCAGCCCATAGGCGCGGGCGCGACCGGGAAGACCGGTGCCAGCCCACCATGCTTCCTTGTAAAACAGGCGTGTACCCCACGCGCGCCCTAGCAGAGCGTTAGAGCGGCGGACCACGCGGGTATTGAACATGGACATGAAAAATGGCCCTACCCAGCCCACGCCGTCGACTTCTTTGATTTCGAAGTCATTCTGGAGGCCGTCTAAGCGTGGCCCGGCCTTGGGATCCGGGTCCAGCGAGTAAGGATTGTGCAGGTTGCGGGCTACCTCTTTATCCGCGTGCGCTGCGTGCGAGACCTGCAGGGAAGACTCGATGGTGCCCGGTGAGATTCCGCCTTTGAGCTTGTCGACGACCATCTGCACCCGTGCAAACGGCTTTCCTGCCGCCTGATAGAGATTAAGCATGCCCATATCCGAGGGCACGGAATCAAAGCCGCAGGAGTGAACGATGCGCGCACCCGTGGATTGGGCAGTGGCGTGGTGGGAGTCGATGCTCCGGCGAATAAAGGGAACCTCACCGCAGAGGTCAACATAGTCCACACCATGGCGCGCGCAAGCGGCAACGACGTGGCCACCATACAGGCTGTAGGGGCCGACCACGGTGATTAGCACCTTGGTACCTTCCACCATGCGCTCCACAGCGGCGGCATCATCGGCGGCGGCGATGGCGATGTCCCAGTGCGGATTGAGTTCATCGCGCAGCGCGGCTAACACCGGTCGGTTCCGGCCGGCCAGAGTCACAGAGGGCGCGTTAATCGAGGCAAGGTAGCGCGCCACCAATTGGCCGACCAGCCCGGTAGCGCCGTAAACAGTGATATCGCTCATAATGCACGAGCGTACCGGAGGGATTAGAGCCAGTGGTTCTTTCGGAACCAAGCCCACAGGCCCACAACGACCAAGATCATAATGATAATCGCCGTGGGGTATCCCAGCGCCCAGTGCAGCTCCGGCATAATGTCGAAGTTCATACCGTAGATACCCGCCACCAGGGTAGGCGCGGCCCACATACCAACGACCGCGGAAATGGTGCGCATATCCGAGTTCTGTTGCATCGTTACCTTGGCTACCGAGGCGTCGATAAGCGAGGTAAGGCGCTCATCGAAGCTGGATACCTGGTCCTTGACCACAAGCTCATGGTCGTTGACATCGCGCAGGTAGGAGCGCAATTGCTTGGAAATTAGATCCTTGTGGTCAGAGACCATGGATTTCAGTGCCACCGAGAGCGGGTCAATGGCATGCTTCATCTCCAGCACCTCACGCTTGAACATGTAGATGCGGTCCACATCAAACTTGAGGTTCGGGGTGAAGATTTCTTCTTCCAGCTCATCGACCTCGATGCTGATAAGGCGGGAAATCTCCGAGTAACGGTCCACCATCATATCCAGGATCTTCCAGGCCATGGCCACCGGGCCAAGCTCCACCAAGTCCTGCTCATCTTCTACCGTATATGCCAGGTTGGGCAGCTTTGCGCCGTGGCGGACGGTGATGATGAAGTTGGAGCCCATAATCATCTGGATCTCACCGGTGGAAATGATCTGGCGCTTATCCGTGACCTCATCATGATCGCGGTAGTTCACGGATCGTGCGACAACGAAGAGCTGATCATCGTAGCGCTCGAGCTTAGGGCGTTGATGGGCCATAACGGCGTCTTCCACGATAAGTTCGTGGATGCCAAACTGGGAGGCCACCTTAGTCATCTGGGATTCATAGGGCTCATGCAGTCCCACCCAAATAAATCCGCGGCCGTATTCCTCAATGGCTTCCAGCGCGGAGCTGGTGGAATATTCTCCAGGAAGTGCTTCGCCATCCACAAAGACGCGGCAGTGTTCGATGGCGCGCTCCGGTGGTACCGGCAGGGAAGTGGGCTTACTAGGAGGCTCGGGTTTCTTGCGGCCCCTAAAGGGTGAAGGTACGGATGGCATCTTTTCAGCCTCCTTTGCGCGGTAGTGCGGATATTTTCCCAATGGGCAGGCGGCGATTTTACGCAGCGGGTAAATCTTACACCGAAGGCGGGTAATATAATCGAATCTATGCCTACGTGGAAAGAAGTAACCGAAGCTAATCCCGAGCACTCCCATAACTTTGCTCGCAAATGGAAGGTGCTGGCCGCACAGGGTAAAGACATCAACGGCGAGGCCCGGCTTATCGACGCCATGGTGGAGCGCAACTCCACCATCCTCGATGCCGGCTGTGGCACCGGCCGCGTGGGCGGCGAGCTGCTTCGCCGCGGCCATAGCGTTGTGGGCGTCGATGTAGACCCCATTCTTATCGAGCACGCTGAGCACGATTTCCCGGAGGGGCAATGGTTCGTGGGAGATCTGTGCGAGGAAGAGGTGCCAGAAGGCCCCTTTGATATCGCCGTGTCCGCAGGCAATGTGATGGGCTTTCTAGCAAAGGAAGGTCGCGAGCCCGCCCTGCGCAATATCTATAATTCCCTCAAGCCCGGTGGTCGCCTCGTCACCGGTTTTGGCGAAGGCCGTGGCTGGGAATTTGCTGATTTCCTCGACATGGCGCAGAAGGTGGGCTACCGAGTAGACTTCACCTTCTCCTCGTGGGATATGAAGCTCTTCTCGGAGCATTCCACCTTCCTCGTCGCCGTCCTTTCGCGACCCGGCTCAGACCTGCTGGCTTAAAAACGCCTATCCGCTTGGTCGAAGAAGTCGACCTCATGGTGGCTAGCGGTGATATAGGCGCGCTCGGCCCGCAGGCGGGTGCGCTCATCCGCCCCGGCGAGGGCTTGTTCGACGATCTCGAGGCTAGCGCGAACCCCGTTGAGGAAGTCCTCGCCGCCGTACATGGAAAGCCATGAGTGATAGGGGTGTTCGGGGGAATCAAATTCTGCGAGGTGGAGGCCTACCTCTGCATATAGCCAGTAGCAGGGCAGTACCGCCGCAGCGCCCACCACGTAGTCATCCGTGTGGGTCGAACGGATCAGGAAATCCGTATAGGCGCTAGTTACCCGGGAGGCTGCAGTCGTGATATCGCTCTCGAGCCAGCCGCGGTGCAGCTCGGCCTCCACTGCCAAGCAATCATGCGCTCCCTCAGCCCAATGCAGTTGCTGTGCCGCTTCTGGGGCTTGGCTGGCGAGGCGAGCCAACGCCTTGGAGTAGGCATTCAGGTACTGAGCATCTTGGTCGAGGTAGAAGCCAAAGGCATCCTTTTCCAACGCTCCCGTGCCCAAGGCCCGAATAAAGGGCAGCGCCTTAATGGCCTCCCAGTGATCCCCGGCTAGGTTCCACAGGCGTTGCGTGTGCGGGCCGGCCGCGGGAACGCGCGGCTGGTCAACGTTTTCCGGTTCTTCCAAACTGCCGGATAAATACGGCTGGGGCAGGGTAGAGGCCTCCTGCATAAGGCGCTGCGAGCGGTGCAGGTGGTCCACGGGCCCGTGTCCCCTGCCCACGTGAAGCGCATCCGCATGGGCAATGGCCTCGTGCAGCCACTGGGTGGACCACGTTAGAGCTGCCGCGGGACTATCGCCGGCTCCCAGGCGGGTGGCTAGGGCAGAGGAAAGGGAACAGCCAGTACCATGCGTGTTCTTCGTGTCCACACGGCTGGAAGCAACGCGGTGCACAGCCCCATCCGCATTAACCACCGCATTGTCGGCGATGTCGGCATCGAGGTGCCCGCCCTTGACGACGACCGCGGTACCAGCACCCTTCGCCCATTCCTTCGCCGTGGCAATGGCCTGCTCAAGATCGCCCGCCTCGTCCGTCTGGGTAAGGACTGCCAATTCCTTTAAGTTCGGGGTGATGAGATCTACCTGGGAGCAGAGATCGCGCACGGCCTGTTCTGCTTCCTTTTCCAGCAGGCGATCTCCGCTGGTAGCCACCATGACCGGATCAAGTACCACGGGAACACCGTCCGGCAGGCGGCGCAGGAAGTCTGCGACTTTGGCGGTAATGGCGGCGTCGGCAAGCATGCCAATCTTTACCGCATCAATCTCCACATCGTCGATGACGGAGTCTAGCTGCTCCTGCAGAAAGTCCAGCGGCGGTACGTGGACGCTGCGGACACCTTGGGTGTTTTGAGCCACCAACGCAGTCACCACGCTCATGCCGTAGCCGCCTGCGGCAGAGATGGATTTCAGGTCGGCTTGAATGCCTGCTCCGCCAGTGGGATCGGTGCCGGCAATGGACAGTACTCGGGGATAGATGCCTTTAGCCATGGAAAGCCTCCTTAAGGTGGGCGGCAGCTGCTGCGGGGTCCTCGGCCGCCATGATGTCGCTGACTACGCAAATTCCGGCAAAGTCGCTGCCCGCCAGCTCGTGCGCATTATGGGCCTTGATCCCGCCGATGGCGACGGACTCGATGCCACGCTCACGTGCGGCGTGAGCGAGTGCTGCGGCTGCAGCCGTACCCATGCCGGCTGGGGCGTTCTTCTTCGTTGCAGTCGAATGCACGGGCCCGATGCCAATGACATCTGGGCGCGCATCGTCCGCTATAGCAGCAAGCTCCTCGTGGCTGCCGATGGATAAGCCAATAAGCTGGCCCTCACCCAGCTTCTCCCGGGCCTCGCGAAAAGCCATATCATCCTGCCCAATGTGCAGGTGGCAGCCGAGTTTTGCGGCCACTTCTACGCGGTCATTGATAAATAGCGGGACATCGCCCAGTACATCAAGCAACTCGCGTGCGGTGCGCTCGATCTGTTCATCGCTAGCTTCCTTGTCCCGGAGCTGGACAACGGTTACACCGCCGCGTACAGCCTCCTGCACGATGGGGACCACGTTGTCTCGCCCGCCAGCCAGATCTGGATCGGTGACCAGATAGAGCGTCCAGTCAATAGCCACTTAAACCTCCTCCGCATCAGTGAGCTTGACCAGGCCCTCAATATCCGCCGTTGGGACATCGTAGAGCGCATCCAGCCAAGCGACGGCAAAGGAGCCGGGGGCGTGGTGCTTTTCGGCGGCCAAGCTACCCGCCGCGCCAACGTGCGCGTGGGCGGCGATGATCGCTTCGAAAGGATCCTCCCACGCGGCCAGATATGCGGCGCAGATAGCACCGAGGGAACAGCCAGTACCGATGACGTTTTGGAGCATCGGGTGCCCTGATTCGAGGTAGACGGCACGCGTTGTATCGCCGACGTGGACGATAAGGTCTCGCGGGCCGGAAATGGCCACGACAGCGCCGGTATCCCTGGAAAGTGCTACTGCCGAATCCAGGGCGGCTTCCACGCCATCGGTAGATTCGACGCCTCGGCCGCCCCGTCCGGTTCCTGCGAGGGCAATGATTTCTGAGGCATTGCCACGGATCGCGCCCGGGCCAAGTGGCAGCACCTCGCGCATGAAGTCGGTGCGGCGGCTCAGGCCGCCGGCGCCTACCGGATCAAGTACCCAGGGGGTGTGCGCGGAGTTCGCCCCAGTGATGGCCTCGCGCATGCCGCCGTATTGCTCTGAGCTGGGCGTACCGCAATTGATGAGTACGCCGCTGGCTACCTGCGCAAATTCGCGCGATTCCTCTGGCGTATCGACCATTGCCGGGCTAGCCCCGATGGCCAGCAGGGCATTGGCGGTGACGTTGCTGACGACCTTATTGGTCAAACATTGAATAAGCGGCGTGGACTCGCGCACAGCGTCGTGTGCGCGCAGAAAAGCATAATCCACAACTATCCCTTCGCTAGTTCTAACTGAGTGCAGGTTCGATGGGTATTTCTCAGCCGCACCGTGTGCGGCACCCCATGTTGCGTGTCTCAGCCTAACAAAGGTCACGGAAACTATGTGCGAAAACCGGCGTCCGGGTATCCAGGTGTGGAATCGCCGGCGCTAATAACGGGTAGTCCGGGAAAATAAAAATCGCCGCCCGCAGCCTGCGTGCAGCAGCTGGGGCGGCGATGCGAGCGAGGAGGTATTACTTCTCGTTCTTGTTAATGATATTGCGTGCGATGCGCTGCTGGGTGGTGATCTCCAGGTTGCCGCGATCGCGGGAAAGGATATTGGTTGCCCAGTTAACCAGCACGGCCAAGCGGCTGCGCAGACCAATGACGTAGGTCAGGTGCAGGCCGAGCCATGCAACCCAACCTGCAAAGCCACCGAACTCGGTCTTGCCCAGCTTAACGACGGCGTTGAAGCGCTTGACGATGGCCATGGAGCCCTTGTCAAAGTAGTCGAAGGCTTCCTTCTCATTTGCGGTAGATTCCTCGTCCACCTTGGCCTGGATGAGCTTAGCGACGTGCGCGCCACCCTGGATAGCAACCTGTGCCAGACCTGGCAGGCGGTTGAGGGAGATCATGTCACCGATCATGTAGACGTTGTTGTGCTCGCCTACGGTCAGGTCCTCGTTGACGGAGACGCGACCTGCGCGGTCGGCCTCGACGCCAGCCTGCTCTGCAACCATCTTGCCCAGTGGGGAAGCGGCCACACCAGCAGACCAGATCTTGGTAGCACCCGTCAGGGTGGTCTCCTCCTCGGTCTTCATGTCCTTGTAGGTGACGGTGTCCGCGGTTACATCCGTCACCATAGCGTTCAGGTGAACCTGTACGCCTTCCTTTTCCAAGGTGCGCTGAGCCTTGCGGCCCAGGCGCTTGCCAAATGGCGGCAGTACCTGTGGGGCACCATCGAGCAGGTAAATCTTGGCAGAGGTGGTGCCGTAGTTGGAATAGACATCGTTGAGGGTACGGTTTGCCAATTCGGCAATCTGGCCGGTGAGCTCAACGCCGGTTGGGCCAGCACCAACGATGATGAAGGTAAGCAGGCGCTCGCGCTCCGCAGGGTCGTCGGTAAGCTCAGCCTTCTCAAATGCCGAGATGATGCGAGAGCGCAGCTCCAGGGCATCGTCCAAGGTCTTCATGCCTGGGGCGAACTCAGCGAAATGGTCGTTGCCAAAGTAGGACTGACCGGAACCCGCGGCGACAACCAGGGAGTCATAAGCATAGGTGCGAGAGAACTCGTCCTGCTCGGCGGTCACCGTCCGATCCGCCAGGTTGATATCAGTAACCTCGGCGTTGACGAAGTGGACGTTGTCCTGATCGCGCAGTAGCTGACGGGTGGAAGGGGCAACCTCACCGGCGGAGATCATGCCGGTTGCTACCTGGTACAGCATCGGCTGGAACAGGTGGTGGTTCTTCTTATCGATGAGGGTGATTTCCACATCGGCGTTCTTCAGCTTCTGAACGGTGTTGAGGCCACCGAAGCCGGCGCCAACCACGACGACGTGGTGGCGGCCACCGTTAGGGCGATAAGGGGTATCAGTCATGGATTTAATGCGACCTTCCTTAAGAAAGCTAATGTTTAGTACCCATACAGTCTAAACACTTCAAACAGAACGCGCATACTTAATGACTGATAAACTTCCGCCGCTGCGTTGCGGTTTCCGTGGGAAGAACCGGCGCGGCTGTGCGGAGCGCCTAAACCGGGGTGCGCACAAAGCTGACTAAGGTTGTTCCGGATAGTGACTTCCTCCGCCCACCAAGGAGCGCACCTGGCATTATGACTTTTATCCGCCCTGAGCATTTGAGCTCTATCGATGCAGAATCCTGGCCCAATGTGGCTACGGTTCCCGCACCTCGTTGGCCTGGAATGAAAGCCCGCCGGGCAGAGGTAGAATTTGCCAAGGCCTGCGATGATGCCGGACTAGAACTAGACCTAGAAGCCGAAGGCGGACCAGATCTGAAGGTGGGCCATGACGCCTTGTTTGAGCGCATTGCCGCTAGCGGTTGGCTGGGATTTGCAGAAAGTTATATGGCAGGAGAGTGGACCGTTACCTCTTCCTCGCAGCTGGTAAAAGTCCTCGGCCGCCTATTGGGAGTGGGTTACCTCCCCAAAGCCAAGATGCTGGGTGCCGGTAAGTCGGAGCCAGGGGAGCTGCCGCTGGAATTGGTTCGACTCTATGCCGGCGATGGTTTAAGCCATGTCGGTGGAATTTTCTCCAGTGGTGTACCGACCACCATAAGGGAAACGGTGGAAAGCTATAGCCCCAAGGCTGGCCGCAAGGAGCCGAAGAGCCACTTCGTCGATGTCACGACGCTGAGTGAGCCCACGAGTGTGGACAGGGATGATCTGGGAGATGCGCAGCGCCGCGCGGCGGATTGGCTGCTTGACGTCACCCGTACCGGCGCCGGAACCCACCTGTTGGTGTACCCGGCTGCCGGACTGCAGCCAGCGATGCGGGCGACTAAGCGACGCGCTACGGTGGACGTTTTGACCAGTGATGTGGACCAAATGAGCCACATGCGCGAGGCCCTCGTACTAGAGGGGGCAGACGATTCCATCCATGTCGAGCGCATTCCCGGCGTCGTCCCGAACCCCAAGCAGTGGCACGGGCACTATGACGCCATCCTCACCGTAGAAAAGGTAGAGCAACTCAGCGCTAGCGAGCGCAAAGAATATATCCGCGCAGTCGACCGGTTCTTGACGCCTAATGGGCGGGCAGGAATCCAGTCCATCGTGGCGACCGAGTCAATGACGGAGGCCGGTAAGGCATCGCTTCAGGCCTTACGAGCCTATGTGTGGCCGGGATTGGACTATCCGCGCACCACGGAGATGCACCAGCTAGTAGATAAGAACTCTAACCTGCGCATCGTGTCCGAAACACACGTGGGCACCCATTACTTGGAGTCCCTGCGTCAGCAGCGTTCCTTTTTTGACGGTCACCTGCGGGAAGCAGCGGCCGCTGGGTTCGACCCAGTCTTCCGCCGCTTGTGGACCTTCCAATTTGCCCTCCGCGAGGCCCTTATGACGCTCGGGATGATTGACTCGGTGCAATTTGGGTTGGCCCACCGCAACCGCGGGGGCCGGCGTTAGGCAGGTGGCCCTTAGGCCGACGGCAGCTCGTCGAAGTTCTTCATCAGATCCGCGCTGGGCACAAAGAAATTGGTGCCTGTAAGCGCGGTGGAGAAGTCCAAGATACGGTCGTAGTTTCCCTCCGGCTTGCCAATGAACATATTGCGCAGGCGCTCCATGACGTTTTCTGGGTCCTTGGCATAGCCGATGAAGTAAGTGCCCATCTCACCCGCGGCGAAAGAGCCGAAGACCATGTTCTCGCGGTAAATATCTTCCTCTAGGTCATTCAGGGCCACGTGAGAATTAGTGGGCTTGGTATCGTCATCCAACTCGATATCGTCGGCCTTGGTGCGGCCGATGACCTTTTCTTGCTCCTCGGTGCTCAGCTCGTTCCACTTGGCTAGGTCGTGGATATATTTTTGAACGGTGACGTAGGAGCCACGGGGGTAATCGGCGTCGTCGCCAAGCAGCACGGTATCCAAAGCCTCCTCGGCGAGGGGATTGGCGGTGCCATCCACAAAGCCTAGTAAATCGCGCTGGTCCAAGTACTTAAAGCCGTGGGTCTCATCGATAACCCTGGCGGCATCGCCCAGCTGATCCAGTACCTGGCGGGCCATCTCATGGCACAGGTCATAGGTATTCGCACGGAAGTGGAGAAGAATATCGCCTGGCGTGGCCGGGGCCTTATGCGCGGCATCGATTGCCTCAAATTCCTTCAGGCGTTCCGGCATAGGCGCGCTGGTCAAACGTGGCCACATGGAGGCACCAATGCCGACTACGGTATAAAGTTCGCCTTCGTTATAGCGAAAGTTGACGGACTTAAACAGTCCGGCAAACCCCGTGAGCATATCGCGGGTGGCTTGCTCGCCGCCGTCCTTGATTTCAAGGACAAGAAAGAGAGCTGCGCGGGAAGGCTTATCTACTACATGCTGAATCGTCATGATGCCAATTTTACGCACCCTGTGGTAATCAGGCCCGTTCGCCGGCTTGGAATCGCCCCTGATAGAGGCCATCTTGGTCGTTATATGCGCTAATGTGCGTATTGGTCGAAGACTAACCGATAGCCGGGTGAGAAGATGTGGACAAGGATACGAAGGAGCAGAAGAAAAAGCACCGCGCGGATCTTCGTATTATTTGCGCGGAACGACGATTCATATGATGAGTCTTTTGCAGGCGTTGCACTGACGCGCGCCCAAGAAAAAGCCATGGGGCAATGCGTAGACCGCTCGGGGGTAACCTGTTGGACTGAAGAAGCACGCCTGCGTGGGTGGAAAGGTTCACTGGACGCAGAACACCATCCGGAAGTGGTTTACCTGGTTTTTAGCGGTGGACACGCGCAGGGATCGGATCCGTCGAGCGCTGAATTCGATCCAGAGCTTAAGGCCGCATGTGCTACGAGAGGCCTAGCCGAAAAAGAAGTCATCCGCCGTCTGAGAAATGACGAGAGCCCAATTGTCGTGAAGGAATGGCACATCTGGGAAGCTTCATTCGGGCGCGTGTTGGCAGGAGCAAACGGCAGATGCGAGGTGCAGGTATCAATGTATGGAGTCAGAAACTAAATGGGGGAATGCCACCCCTAGTTAAAATGACATAATGTACATTATCGGACAAATACTGATATCGGGAGGGTCATCGTTCGTCGCCACCATAAGCGCCCGAGTGCTTACACATCTTCCCGGCCCATCTATTGGTTTCCGGTTCAGCTCCCTTAACCCTCCACGCGATGTTACGACGCTTTGCTTGGCGACGCCCCGCGGTCTCTGTCGCGCCCTCCGCCGACCGCCAGACTCAGGCGCAGGTATGGATTCCGGCTGTAGCTCATTGGGGCTCGGTTTTACTACAGCGGGCCCCATCTATCTTTCGGGACTTCTTCATTCAGGGGGTCAACCGTTGGTGGCGGTGTTTCGTTCGGTGACCGAAAAACCTGATATTGGGCGAAAATACGCCCTACTGGCGGTGCCAACTACACCACTATATAACGTCACACTGACGTTATTCGGGGAACTCTACCCACGCCGTGAAGGCCTCAACTAGGAATTACGGTAAGCGCTCCACAGCTGCCACATAGTCAACAGCGCCAAAAGAACCGAGATGGCCACAATGACCCACATCTGTTGAACGGCTACGAAAATGGTAAAGCCGATGACGACGACGAGGCGCAGCCACATAAACGGGATAATCTGACGGGAATTCACTGGCTTGACCATCGCTAGTTTTTCTCAAAGGAAATGCGGAGATTTACCTCGCCCTTTTCCTCGACTTTCGCGGCGAGCATCTCCGGGGTCTCCACGCCATAATCAAGGCGATCAACTGGCACGGTGCCGCCGATGACGATCTGATCGCCATCGCGAAGAACGTCGAAGTCTTGGGAAATCTCGTGCGTTTCATCCTTGATAGTCAGATCTCCGGTGAGCTTGACTGTGCCAATGGTGCCGTCATCCGGGACGTCGGCAAGCGAGGCTGGCTCGGTGAGCTCAAAGGATGCCTCTGGGAAAAGCTGGGTCTCAAAGAGCTTGGACTTCATGTTCTGATCGCGGACCTTCTTGTCCGTGGTCAGCTCGTCCATATCAACAGTGACCGCGGCGGTTTTCAGGGTGGAATCAGAAATATCCGCCTGGCCGGTGACCTCCGTGGTTGAACCCGATGTGGTGGTCTTTTCCGCAGGTAGAACCTCATTAAAGGTAAAACCAACCGAGGTATGGTTATTGGCGCGTCCCTTGGCTACCTCCCAGGTGCCATCGAGCTCCGTTGATGCGGCCTTTGCGCCGTCGGCGGAAACTGGTTCGGTCTTTACTCCGGCGCCCTTGAGGAGCGAATACACCATCGGGCCAATGGCCACGGCGGTGAGCAACACAATCAGCACCACAAAGATGGTGATGACGAGCTTGCGGTTATAAAAAAGCTTTTTCATCTGCTATCGAAGTCCTTCTAGGCGTCGCGCCAGGGCAACAAGCTCTTCGCACAAACCGGCAAGCTCCTGCGCACTAGCGCCTTCCTCCGCGGCGGTATTGATATCTTCTGCGGAACAACGTAGTTCAAAAAGTCCGTCGCGCAAACTCTCTGCCTTTTCTGGAGTAAGGATCACGGCATTGGCGGGAATCCCCGTGCCACTGACGTTATTTCGCTGCTCATAAGCGCGCTGCTTGCAGGAGGCGCTGCAAAACTTCCGTGGCCGTCCCCTACCGCCTTGGTCAATGTCCTTCCCACACCATTGGCAGGAACCGACGTTGCGTTCACGACTAGCTGTACGGATCACCCGATACACTTTAGTCCATTTTGGGCGGGCTGGGAACAAAGACGCGTGGGTGTTCGTTATAATTAGTAGCTCTTAGGCGAAGTTTTGCTTCGCACTCAATCAGGGATCTCTTTGAAAAGGATGATGTTGCATGGCAGATCGCGTACTCCGTGGCAGCCGTATGGGCGCAGTCAGCTACGAAACCGACCGCGACCACGACCTCGCACCGCGCCAGATGGTGAAGTACCGCACCGAAGACGGCGAGATTTATGAGGTGCCTTTCGCGGATGATGCTGAAATCCCTGAAGAATGGATGTGCAAGAACGGCAAGCTGGGCCACCTAGTAGAAGGTGAAGGCGTTGAGTCTAAGCCCGCTAAGCCACCACGCACCCACTGGGATATGCTGCGTGAGCGCCGCTCCATCGAGGAGCTCGATGAGCTGCTTGAAGAGCGCATTAACCACCTGCGCTCCCGCCGCCGTTCCGCAGCTCGCCTCTTGAAGGAACAGCAGGAGCAGCAGCAAAATAACTCTTAAAGTTCTGCGGCAGCAAAAAGGCCCGTACCTCCCTAGTCTGACTAAGGGACGGTACGGGCCTTATGCGTTGCGGTGGCGCCTACTTCTTCAGCTGCGCAATCTGGTGCTTTGCCAGATGGCCAATCTCGCTGGCGAAGTCAGAAACCCAGCCGGCGCCCTTACGGGCCTGAACGCCTAGGTCATGAATGGAGCCGTCCTTGACTTCACGGTTGACCAACTTGGACACCGCGCCGCCAAAGTCCTGCAGCTGCTCAGCGCGATGAGCAACGCCCCACTTGGTGACCTCGAGCAAAGAATCCTTCACGAAGGAACCATCCAGCTTGGACTCGCCATATTCGCGCTCGGTGAAGGTAATGGGAACTTCGCGAACGTCAAAGCCAGCCTTGACGGCACGGAAGGCCAAATCGACCTGGAAGATGTAGCCGGCCTTGGACAGCTCATCAAAGTCGATGGACTCGAGCAGCTCGCGGCGGAACGCACGGTAGCCGGCGGTCATATCGGACAGCCCAGCGCCCAGCGCTACGGAGATGTAAATATTGCCCAAGCGGGAGAGGTACTCACGAGAAGCCGGCCAGTTGACGGTCTCGCCACCCGGAATGTAGCGGGAGCCGATAACTAGGTCCGCGCCCTTGTCCACCTCTTCCAACAACAGGTGAAGCTGTTCCGGCGCATGGGAGCCGTCTGCATCCATCTCACACAGCACCTGGTAGTCGCGCTCCAATCCCCACTCAAAGCCGGCGATATAAGCGCCTAGCAGACCGCCCTTGCCCTCGCGGTGAAGAACGTGGATGTGGTCATCCTGTGCTGCGAACTCATCGGCCTTGTCACCAGTTCCATCGGGAGAGTTATCGTCCACGATGAGGATATGGACCTCTGGGACGGCCTCACGGACGCGTCCAGTAATGAGAGGAAGATTTTCGATCTCGTTATAGGTCGGGATGATGACCAAGGTCGAGGATTCAAGCGTGCTCACAGTGTTTATGCTCCTACGTATGTATCTGTGCCGGAGCGGCGCGGGGTGCGTCGCAGGCGGTTTGTGCGCAAAGCTACCAGTGCGCAGACTGTTCCAATAATAACCATGAGCCATTGCAGGGGCGAACCAAACCTCACGGAAAAGGTCTCTCCGCTACGCAAGGGCAACTGCTCTACTAACGCGTCCGGCGTGAAAATCTCCGTGGACTGGCTAACGTGGCCATCTGGGTGAACAATGGCGGATACTCCAGAGGTCGCCGCCACCACCACGGCTCGGTCCGTCTCCATGGCGCGCAATCGGCTCATGGCCAATTGTTGGTAGGTCATATCGGAATAGCCAAAGGTGGCGTTATTGGTGGGAGTAGTCAGTAGTTGTGCACCATTTTTCACCGACTCCCTAAAGGCGTTATCGAAGGAGACCTCGTAGCACGTTGCCACGCCTACCGGCACTCCCGCCATGGAGACAACGCCTGGGCCGTCGCCGGGTTTGAAGTCACCGGCTAGATTCACATAGTCAGAAAATTTGGCAAAGAAGTCCCGCATGGGCATGGTTTCACCGAAGGGCTGCAGGTACTTCTTATAGTGGTGGTCTCCTACCGTATGCCCGGGAGCAAAGACCTGCATTGTGTTGCGGGCTCCCACCTCATCCCGCGTAGCGGTGCCAACCAAAACAGGTGCGTCTATCGCATCGACGGCGCCACTGATCGCCGAGGCTGCCTTGCCGTCACGGAATGGGTTGATATCAGAGGAGTTTTCGGGCCAGATGACTAGGTCAATGTCCTTGTCGCGTGCGGCCAGCTTCTTTGTCTCAGCCACGTGGTTGTTAAGGACCGCTTGGCGTTGCCCGGCAAAGTCTAGGCCCATGCGTGGTACGTTTCCTTGGATAGCGGCAACCTTTGCTTCCCCGACAGTGGAATCGTCTCGGTTGATTCCCAGACCTGCCACCGTTGCGCTTGCAAGGGGAAGGATAGCTGCTAAGAATGCGGCGCTTTTGGCTTTCCATCCGCGTTGAATCAGCAGTGCAGCGAGACCGCAACCGCACAGAACCGTGGCTGCGGTAATGAGCGAGGTTCCACCCCACGGAGCCAGGTTGGCTAGCGGTCCGTCGATTTGTCCCCAAGCCAATTTCACCCAAGAAAAACCGCCGAAAGGTACCGAAGAACGCAACACCTCCACCGCGAGGTAGAAGAACGGGAAGGCAATAAAACCGTATTTCCACCGCGCTACTGCCGCGCCGCCAATGCCCAGTAGAATCGCGTATACCGAAAGCCATATAGCCAAAGCGATGTATGGCCCACTGCCCACTAATTCGCCGATCCATGGCAGCGTCAGCAGGTACAGCACGAGCGAATGCGCGACTGCAAGAAGCGCGCCCACACGGGCGGTAACGTGCCTAGTTCCCCACGGCAGCAAGCTCGCGTACAGCAAGCCCACGCCCACAATGGCAGCCCACCACCAGCCACGGGGCTCTATGGCGGCATAGGTGAGCAGACCGGAAAGGCCCGCCACTACGAGGCGGGCAAGAGTTAGCACCACTAGCTCTTTCCGCCCTTGGACTCGCCACCGGAGGGTCCGAAGTCATCTGGATCCAGGTTCTCGCTCCAACGGCGGATCTCTTCCTCATCCAACACTTCATGCGGGCCAGCATCCTGCATGCTGGGGTGCCCACTTTGTGTTGCTTGGCCACGACCAAAGGAGCCAAAGTCGCCATAAGAGTCGTGCTGCTGTGCCATTGGGGTGGCCTCGTAGATCTTAACGCCCATGTTTTCGATCTTGCGGTACAAGGAGGCCGCTAGCACCGTGCGCAAGACGGCGCGGGTCGGCGAGAAGATAAAGAGGGCTCCGAGGATCGTCGTCAAGAAGCCCGGCAAAGAAAGCAACATGCCGCCTACCAAGGTAAGGCCCACATTGCTGGCGGTCTTGCCCACATTGCCGGCGTGAACGACGTATGTACCGTCCCCTGTGCGTTCGACCTGCTTTCCCATCAAGCGGCGCACTTCAAGGCCAGCGATGGACATTCCGAAGAACATGGTGACAAAGAGTGCGATAAGCGCCCAGCCAACGCCGATCCATTTTGAGACGGCCCAAAAAGTCAGGGTCTCTGCGACCATGTAGAGAGCAAAATACATAAACGGCATGGCCTCAGTCTAACGAGGCAGACTGATAAAGTGCTGGCAACACTCATGCGGGAAGCTGCAGCCGCGGCAGGTTAGACTAGTGCGCATGTTTACTCCTGCGCTTTTTGAAGACCCCAAATACGGCACGTGCATCCGCATCCACGTTGCCGGCGGCAGCACCCACGCCCAGGACTGGGTCACTTTGGCGCAGTGCGCCAGTGCTGGTGCGGATGGGTATGTCTACATCGACCGGTTCTCCGCAATCGAGTTGCGCGGCATTAAGGATGCGGAGGCACTCATTCAGCAGCTCCAGGAGTTGCAATTGCGCGCCGCGGCGACGCCGGTGCTGGCTTCGCCTTTGTCGGCGGAGGCCAAGCACACGGCCCAGGACATCGCGGCTGAGCTGGGAGCGGCGGAAGGCGGTCCCGGACTGGCCGTTATCGCCCACGACGACGTACCGACCGGCGCGGCCGCAGTCAGCCTTAGCATCGACGGGGACGGAGCCCTGCGCCTTGAGCATTCCCCGCTTGGCGACGCCCCCTCTGCCCCACTGACTCCGCATGCTGCCGCCCGGCACTATGAGGCGGTGCTCCAAGGCGCCGAATCCCTAGAGCATGATGTCTCCGCTCTGGCAGAACCAGGCCCCATCGGCTGGTTAGATGATCATTTGCCTGCGGGCGTAGTTGACCTCGGCGCGGGCGTGCACCGCGGCGCCATCCCTGCTGAGTTTGCGCAGCTCATCGGCCAGTTAGAGGTTGACATCACCGTCACCCCATGGGGCGGATTAGTCTTTCACAATATTGCCGAGGGTGACGCCGAAGTGGTACTGCGCGTACTCGCCCCACGCGGTTTTATCTTCGACATCAACTCTCCCCTGCTGCGCGCAGATTAAAAGAACTCAGGATCTAGCGCGGCATGTGCCGCCATATTGGGCGCGGTACAAGCCGCATGACCCACGCGAGGCACTGGAGGGCGCGAGGAATCCACACGGTGCGCGAACGCGGCTTACCGCGCCGTGCATCGCGGTCAATACAACCGACAACTGCCTCGGCCACATCTGCCGGACGCACAGAAAGCGGCGCCGGCTTCATTCCTTCGGTCATGCTGCCGATGACAAAGCCAGGACGCGCGGTAATAAGGCCTACCTGGCTGCCGTGCAGCTTGTCCGCCAGCCCCTGACAAAAGGCATCAAGACCGGCCTTGGTAGATCCGTACACGTAGTTTGCCCGGCGGGCCCTCCAGCCTGCTATCGAGGAAAAGGCGATGATATGGCCGCGGTCCATTCGCTGGGAAACCAGCGTAAGCAGTGAAATCTGCGCGGCATAATCGATTGTGGCGATGTCGACCGCGTGGGAAGCATCGCGTTCTGCCCGCTGCTGATCGCCCAAGATGCCAAAGGCGACGACAGCAAGCTCAAGGGGGCCTGCCAGCTCTATGGCGCGATCGACCACACCGGCGTGGGACGGAAAATCTGCGGCGTCGAAATCGAGCAGATGCACGCTGCGCGCACCCGCCGCCCGGAGCCGGCCTTCCACGTCTTCCATACCGTGGGTGCCACGAGCGGCGAGCACAATATCTTGGCCTGGGGCTACTCTCCTAGCGATTTCTCCGCCGATATCGCTGCGGCCTCCCAGAATCAGTACGCCAGCCATTAACGGACGTCACGCGGAGCTTGGTTCAGGGACTCGTAGCCATCGTTGGTCAGCACCACGATGTCTTCCAAACGCATGCCCCACTTGCCTTCCAAGTAGATACCCGGCTCAATGGAAAAGGCCATGCCCTCTTCCAAGGCGAGATCGTTGCCTTCCATGATGAAAGGCTCCTCATGCGTCGACAGGCCGATGCCATGTCCAGTGCGGTGGACAAAGTAGTCGCCCCAACCGGCTGCCGAGATCGCCTGGCGGGTGATGGCATCGATGTCTGCGGCGGTGCTGCCGGGGTGGGCTGCGGCGCGGGCGGCAGCTTGGGCGTCGGCAAGCACGGCATAGGCATCCTGGAAATCCCGCGGAGCCTTGGAAATATCCCCGCCCACTACGTAGGTGCGGGTGCAATCGGAGTGGTAGCCGGAAGGCAAAGTGCCTCCGATATCGACGACGACTGGCTCGCCCTCAGCCAACTCGCGATCCGAAAAGCTATGGTGCGGGTTGGCGCCATTCGGGCCCGAGCCGACGATGACGAAATCGATAACAGAGTGCTCCTGCAGGATGAGCTTTTCCAGTTCGTGGGCGACCTCGGCCTCAGTACGACCGGCCTGCAAAAGCTGTGGAACTTGCGCGTGGACTGCGTCGATGGCATGGCCAGCCTTGCGCAGCTCAGCAATCTCAGCCTCGTCTTTGCGGGTAAAGAGTTCGGCCAGTGCGTAAGTGGCCAGTTCATAGCTGGCGTGTGGAAGCAGATCTTGGAAACGCAGCACGTGGTCTGCCGTCAGCGACTGTCCCAGCGCTACCTTGCCTAGTCCGTCGCCTGCGCCACGCAGTGCAAGCTCATAAGGATTTTCTCCGTCATTCCAGCCACGCAACTCCACATCCAGCTCACCTACTGGAGCAGCCTTGATATCGGTGATATCGGTATTGGGCGCGGCGATCCATGCATTGCCCTGCTGCGGCACAACCAAGACCGTCAAGCGTTCGTGGGAAGAAACCCAAGAGCCGGTGAGGTAGGCAAAGTCTGGCCCCGTGCCAATGAGGAGCAGATCGATGCCCTTGTCTGCAGCCGCCTTTTGGGCGGCGTGCAGACGCTGGGCGTAGACATCAGCGGAAAAAGTCTGAGTATCAGTCATGCCCCAGAGTCTACTCGTCCGCGCCGCGGATTTTAGGCGCCAATGGCTACGACACCGCGCTGAATTGCGTCGATGGCCCGGCGGGCGTTGCGCTGAATTTCGCCATCGTACCCCGTTTTAGCCACTTGTTGCAGCAGGTCGATGACTTGGCGGCACCAACGGACAAAATCACCCGGGGTGAGTTCGGCGCCGGCTTCGTTTGCCGCAGCCATGCAGTAGCCCAAGGGTGCGCCGGCCGCCCATTGGTGTACCGCCAAGGCGAATCCGGCTTCCGGCTCTCGGGTAGGTGGCAGCCGGTGGCGCTGTTCATCAGCGGTAAGTTCGGTGTACACGCGCCACGTGGCATTCATAGCGTCAGCCATGCGCTCGGTGGCTGCTTCCGGTTGCCCACTGGTGGCCTTGCGGTTTTCGAAACAGCACAGGGAGGCAACGCCGGCAAGCTCTGCGGGATCGAGTTCATCCCAAATTCCGCGCTTGAGGCATTGGGCGACGAGCAGATCGGATTCGCTGTGAATTTTGGCAAGGCGTTCGCCTTCTTCGGTGATGACCGGCGTGCGGTCCGCGCCAGCCCCGGTGAACTCAACGTAGTCCATTTCTGCGAGGAGATCCACGATGCGTTCGAAGGTGCGGCCCAATGTATCCGTAGCCTTATTGACCTTGGATTGCAGCTTGTCCCGATCGCGCTCGCGCCGTGCAAGCTTTTGTGCCAGGCCCGCCAGCTGTTCGCGGTCAGTAGCCGGCCAATCGTGAGCTGGATGAGCACGCAGTGCGTCGCGCAACTGACCTACCCGCTTATTTGGCCGAGCGCGGGTGTGCGACTTCATGCGCTTGGGCCGGTCGAAGTGTTCGCGGTGCAAGACATCTTGCACATATCGGGTATTGCGGCGCGGATTCTTGCGCACCGGCTTGGGGATCTTGATGCTACCGACTTGGATCGGTGGGTTATTGATTCCGGTTGCATCGATACGTCCCGACCACCCGGACTCAGTGGTAATCCACGGGCGGGGATCCGCGGTTTGGTTAGCGGGAGTAACAACCGCGGCGAGAATTGGACGCTTCTTGCCGGGCATGGCAATAACATCGCCCAGCTGCAGGCGCCCCAGTACCGCGATAACCTCTTGGTTTCGTTGATTGGCACTATCGATTTTTGATTGCTTTTCCTCCGCTGTGAGCTCGCGGCGCAGGCGGACATAGTCCATGAGAACCTCGGCGGGATCTTCCCCGTCTTTAGCAGGTGGTGCAAGCGACGCCACGGCATCATCGAGCTGGTTGCGCAGCTCGCGCACGCGATGTTCCGCGCGTTCAATCTCGCGAGTTTCCTCCACGACGGAGCCATCGGCCTGGAACTGTGCGAAGGACTTTTCCAAAAGGCGGAGAGATTCCTCGAAACCAAGCATTCCCAGCAAATTGATCGCCATATTGTAGCCCGGTGCAAAAGTGGAAATGAGAGGATACGTACGGGTAGAAGCAAGGCCAGCTACTTGACGCGGATCCATGGCGGGTGCCCATTGCACAACTGCATTGCCCAATGTATCGATGCCACGGCGTCCTGCCCGGCCAGTCAGCTGCGTGTACTGGCCTGGGGTGAGATCGACGTGCGCCTCACCATTGAACTTAATGAGCTTTTCTAGCACCACGGTGCGCGCCGGCATATTGATGCCGAGAGCAAGGGTTTCGGTTGCGAACACGGCGCGGACGAGCCCGCGTACGAATAGGTCTTCCACGATATGCCGGAAGGCGGGCAGCATACCTGCATGGTGCGCGGCAAAGCCACGGGACAGGGCTTCGCGCCAGCGTTTGAAGTCTAGAACCTGCAGATCTTCTTCAGGGATACCTTCCACACCCGCATCGACAATGTCTTTAATCTGCTGTGCTTCCTCTTGGGAGGTAAGCACCATCCGGCTGCGCAGGCACTGATAGAGAGCGCCATCGCAGCCTGCACGGGAGAAGATGAAGGTGATCGCCGGAAGCATGTCCTGCGATTGCAATACCTTCAATACCTCTGGGCGGCCCAAGGGGCGATAGCGATCCTGCTGCCGGGCGGCGCCGGAGCGTCCCCTTCCCTTACCGTGGAATTCGCTGCGTCCGCCGCCCTTGTGACGGGCGCGGGCGCGAAAACCTTTGCTGGACTTATAGTCCGCGCGACCATCGTCCGTATCGCCGGCTTCGAGGCGCTGGATCCTACGCTCTAGCTCGGCGTTGACCTGGCCGCCAGATTCTGGCTCGAAGAGCGGATAAATCTTGCGCCCCAGCATCATCCATTGGTCGAGCGGAACTGGGCGGTGTTCGGAGACGATGACGGTGGTATCGCCGCGCACGGTAGAAAGCCAATCGCCGAATTCTTCCGAATTGGACACGGTAGCAGATAGGCCAATGATGGAGACATGATCCGCGAGGTTGAGGATGACCTCTTCCCACACTGCGCCGCGGGAGGCATCAGCCAAAAAGTGGATCTCATCCATGACCACGTGGGTCAAGCGATCGAGGGCCGCGGATTCTGCGTAAATCATATTGCGCAGCACCTCTGTGGTCATGACGACGATCTCAGCGTCAGAGTTGATCGATACATCACCGGTGAGCAGGCCTACGGCTTCTTCGCCATGCTCTTCCACCAAGTCGTGGTACTTCTGGTTGCTCAAGGCTTTAATCGGCGTCGTATAAAAGCACTTGGTTCCCCGGCTCAGTGCCAAGGAAACCGCAAATTCACCCACGATGGTTTTGCCGGCGCCAGTCGGCGCGCAGACCAGTACGCCGTGACCGTTTTCCACGGCCTGGCAGCCCTTTACCTGGAACTCATCCAACGGGTATGGCAGGGCTGCGGTAAAAGAATCCAGATGAGTTTCAGTCATGACTCCCCAGGCTACCCGTGCCTAAAGGACATCGTCGAAAAAGCCGCCGCTTGTCGACGAAGTCCCACTGGCACCAGTGCTCCATGTCTGCTGCGGCTGCTGCTGTGCCTGTTGTACCGGCTGTGAAACGGGCTGCGAGGGCCCCGGTGAAGGGTTTACTCTGCTCGGCGCCTCGACAGGGGTTGGCCCGCCGATGGCTCCTGGTCCAGCGCCAAGCGGCGAAGCAGTCTCATCATCGAGATCCATCCACTCGGGGCGTTCGCGTTGCATGCGCTTGTCGTGGAGGCGGCAGAACTGGAATGCGATCTCGATGAGCAAGATGAGTGAACCAGCCAGTACCACCATCGAGAAAGGATCTTGGCCTGGGGTGACGAAGGCGGCGAAGATCATCACGATGACGATGACGAGACGTCGCTTGTCCTTGACGTGCTCATACTCGAGTACGCCAATGAGATTCAGGGACACGACAAGCAGTGGGATTTCAAAGCTGATGCCGAAGATGAGAAGAAGGGCTAAGAGGAAGTAGAAATAGCGCTCGCCGGTCAGGGCCGCTGTTTGATACTCGGCGCCGATTCCCATGAGGAATTCCAGACCAACGGACAAAATGAAGTACGCCAACACTGCGCCGGCAACGAACAGACCCACCGCGGCGCTGACAAAGCTCAACGTGTAGCGGCGCTCGTTCTTATGGAGACCAGGCACAACGAAGGCCCAGACCTGATACAGCCACACCGGCGAGGACAATACAGTGCCGGCCAAAGCGCCTACTTTCAGGCGCAATAGGAGCATTTCAAACGGGCTGGTGGCCAATAGACGGCACTCACCGTCCGCGCTGAAGGATGCTCGCTTATCGGGGGGCAGCGCACAATACGGCTCTCGTAGAATTTCACCCAACGGAGACAGCCCAAATGGTGCTCGCTGGTACCAAATGAACCCAATGATGGCCCCGACGACAACCGCTAGCACGGAAATAATGATGCGGCGGCGCAGCTCCTGCAGGTGCTCCACCAAGGTCATCTCCCCGGTAGGGTTCTTCTGCTTGCGCGAAAAGCGCAGCTTACCCTTCACGCTCTTGCTTGCCTTCTGGGCAGGTACAGGCTGTGACTGTGACGACATCAGTGTGGCTCTTTCAACGCAAAGAAGCGAACACTTCCCTACTGCACGGATTGCGGATGCATATCCGCGCGCTGCAGGGGTGTTCGCGCGACGACAGGTTAGGGGCGTTTACTGCTGAGTATTGGTGTTGCTCTGCTGGCCCGGCTGCATGTCTGGTCGGTTCCAGAATTCCTCATCGGACTGCTGCTTCTGGTTCAGCTGCGCCTGAGACTGAGAACGCTGGGCATCCTCGGAATGCATCTCATTGACCTCAGATTTGAAGATGCGCGCGGAACGGCCAATAGAGCGTGCCAATTCCGGCAACTTCTTTGCACCGAATAGCAAGACGATGACAAGAACAATTGCGCCAATTTCCATAGGCCCTATGCTCATGGAGAAACCTCTTTTCAACTAGTGCACCAGCATGCCGGGAAGCATCACCGCCAACTTATCTGCCGGCGGGCGGGCGCAGTAAACGGGCAAGTAACTGGCTACTGAGTATAGCCGCTCAACGCGGTGTTTCCTCGCTCCGCAATGAGATTTACTACGGATTGAGGAGCCACTACCCGCAACCTATCAGCTTGACCAAGGGCAAAGCGAATAAGCCAATCCACTGATCCCATAGGCATCGTTGCAGCTACTTCCCCATTTCCTAAGTCTTCACCCAGCCGCATATCGTAATACTCAGCCAGCCACGTGAATTCTTGGTTAATTGCTAGTTGCACGGTGTCCGCATCGCCCAAATTAAAGGGTGATGCGGCATCAAAGTCGAGATCTTTCAGGTGCGGCTGGGATTTTTCCTCCACGATACGAGCCTTACTAATGCGGTCGATGCGGAAGGTGCGATGCGCTTGCTTTGCTTCCTCCCAAGCGGCCAAGTAAGGCTCGGAATCGACGATGAAAATGCGGGCTGGGTCCACCACCCTCTCGGATTCAGCATTTGAGGAAGCACTCCAGTAACGCAGCCGTACCCGCTTTCTTTCATTGACGGCTTGGGTCAAAAGCGCCTGGATATCCGTCTCTTCAGGGGCTGGAGTAGACAGCGACTCATAGATGGCGACTGTCTTTTCATCCATGATGCCGCGCAGCTTAGCGGCTGCGGATTCGACAGCGTGGGCGTCGATTAGCCCGGGCATCGCCTGCAAGGACTCCAAGGTAAGGAGCAAAGCACCGGCTTCCGTTGGGGTAAGCCGCAGCGCTTGGCTCAAGCCCTGATCGTTGTGAATGGTTACCCCATCGCGATAACTGAAGGTGAGATCAATGAGATCCTCGGTATTGCGCCCAGTGCCGGAACAAAAGAGCCGGTCAAGAGCATCCTTCAGTTCGCCAGGATCCATACCCAAATCTTTGGCCGCTTCCATAGGCGTCTTGTCGGGATGGTTTTTAAAGTATGGAATCAGGTTCAAAGAGCGCACTAGCGCCTGGAGCTTTAGCGATCCGTCAGCCATGTCTAGCCTTCCTCCTGCGATTGTGACGCCTTGCGTAAAAGGGAGATGACCTCTTGGCGGACCCCGGCTGGTTCGAGCACCCGTACCTCTGGGGCGTAGCCGGCCGCAGTGCGCACGACCCAATCCTTATCTACCTTCTGCAGCAATACCGTGCCATCGGGTTGTTTCTCGCCAGCATCCATGAGCTCCCTCGCCTGCCCCTCTGGGATGACAAGGCGCGCATCGATCTTCTTCCCGCGTTGCAGTGCACGCTCTACTAACACCTGCAGGTCTTCAGTTGGGCTGGTGTGCTCCGCGGGATCGTGCGAGCGTTTGATGTCAGAGACGCGGAGGGCACGAAAGACGCGCGGTTCGTTGCGGCCCACATCGAATCCTACGAGGTAGATGCGGCTGTCCCGGTTGACCACTCCCCAGGGGTCCATGACACGGCGTACCGGCTCAGTAGCCGGATTAGCACGGTAAGAAAACGTAATGCGGAGCTGATTGCGCACCGCAGCAAGCACCGCGGTGATGATTTCTGGGGCGAGTCGCGTGATGTCATTGACCGCCGTGTATACCGGTGCGCCTGCTAGGTTGCGGGAGGCGCCGCTAGCAGCAATCTTCGTCCATCCCGACAGGGAAAAATCGCTTAAGCCGCCGGTGGTACCCACGCCTCCTGCAATGCCTAGAACCATGGCCTCCTCAGGGGAAAACTCCACCGGAGGAAGCTGGTAGCTGCTCGGGTCCAGGCGATAGCGCGCACCGCTTTCGCTACCGGAATGAACAATGGGCACCCCGGCGCGCTGGAGGGTTGCGATATCTCGTGCCAGTGATTTGGCGAAGGCTTCGTCTGATTTATCGCCGTATCCTGCTACATGACGGCGAATCCAGGAGGCGGTGCGGTCCGGGCTACCGCCGGAGTTTGCGGCGCCCTGTAGCGCGAAAGAGAGGTTGGTGAGTCTTTCTACCGCCTCATCATGCCGTTTCGGCGCGGGGTTGTGTGCTGCCACGTGTTGTGTTGTCTCCCTGGTGCGGCTCGTGTGCTTCTAGCTGTGGTGTAGACGCATATAGTCTAGCAACGCCTCGACCCGATCATCGTCGGCTACGAAGGGGTCTAGGAGCTCCTCGGTGCGTGGCTCTGGGCGGTTGACCTTGAGGCGCGTCCAGTCAACGGTGACGTTGGCCCCGAGGCTACGCGCAGCGGCAAGGAACTGGCCGCGCAGCGCAGCACGGGTGGTGGCAGGCGCTGTGACCATGGCTCGTTCGATTTCGGAGTCTGTGATCCAGCGTTCGATAAGGCCCTTGCGCAGCAAGACATGGTAGAGCCCGCGGCTCGGCCGGATATCGTGGTAGGTCATATCAATCTGGGCGAGCTTGGGGTGTCCCCAGTGACCGCCTAGCCGTGCGCGGTAGCGCTCGAGCAGTCCCAATTTAATGACCCAGTCGATTTCTCGGTCCACTCCGGAGAAGTCTTGAGTCTCTATGGCGTGCAGCGTGCGCTGCCAGAGATCCACCACGCGCCGCATTTCTGCCGTGGGAGTTCCGGCGTCTTCGCGTTCTTCCAACCATTGGGTTGCGCGCTGGCACAGTTGCTGTTGGACCTCGAGCGCGGTGACGGATCCCCCTCCTGCGAGTGGTAGTTCGGTCAAACCCGTCATATCGCGCGCGATGGCGCGGATATGGTGAATGGGTTTTTCGATGTCGAACTCCGGCAACTCAAATCCTGCCTCCAGCATTTCCAAGATGAGCAGCGTGGAGCCAACCTTTAGCGCCATGGTGGGCTCGGCCATAGTGGAGTCACCCACTATGACGTGCATGCGGCGGAAGCGTTTGGAATCGCCGTGCGGCTCATCACGGGTATTGATGATCGGACGCGAGCGGGTGGTGGCCGAAGATACGCCCTCCCACACCTGGTCCGCGCGCTGCGAGAGCAGGAATTGGGCGGGTTTATCGCCCTTTGCGGGCTGCACCATGCCGGCGCCGCAAATGAGCTGGCGGGTAATAAGGAACGGAAGGAGCGCCAGCCCCAAATCCTTGAGCACCATGTGGCGGCTGATGAGGTAGTTTTCGTGGCAGCCGAAGGAGTTTCCGGCTGAATCCACGTTGTTTTTAAACAGGTACACCGCGCGCGGGTGACTCTCGGCGGCAAAGGCCTGCTCTGCTTGTTCGCCCAGCCGGTTGACTATTGCATCGCCGGCGCATTCATAGGCTAGAAGCTGGCTCAAGCTATCGCATTCGGCGGTGGCTACCTCGGGGTGGGATCCGACGTCGAGGTACAGGCGGCTCGCGTTGGTGGAAAAGATATTAGAGGAAGAATGTTCCTGGACGATGGGCCGGAAAAGCACGCGCGCCACTTCATCGGGGCTCAGGGCGCGTTCTCCTGGGCCCGCGCTGGTGGTTAAGCCATATTCCGTCTCGATGCCCATGATGCGACGGGCGAAGACGGGACGCTGGTCACTCACCCTTACTGCCCGCCCTTTTGGACATAGGAGCGCACGAATTCCTCGGCGTTGTTTTCTAGCAGGCCATCGATCTCATCGAGCAATTCATCGGTGCCGGTGGTGTTGATGCTCAGCTGCGTAGAGGTAAATTCCTCATCGCCGGTGGAGTCATCGCCGCCATTGCCGCCAGTGACCTGGGACTGGTGAGTAGACATAGGGAGGAAGTCCTTTCTTTGGCTTCTGCCTAATTGCTTGGTTATCAATTACGGTACTCGGGCTGGATACCGCTGTCAGTGAGTCCCTGGAGGAGATCCTCCACCGTACGTGCGGTGTCGATGATCTCCTCGCACTGGGCGCGGGTCAGGCCGGTGGTCTCATCCATCGGAACCGTGGCCCAGGGTGCCGCGGTTGTCTCGCCTACCCGAACGGTGAGGCTTTGCCAGCTCGCGGCGATGATGTCCTCGCCGAATTTCTGCGTCACTCGGCCGCGGAAATACGCGCGGGTATCCTCCGGAGGGGTGCTGGCGGCGTCTTCAATCTCTGCAGCGCTAAAGAGCTGCCGCATCTGACCTTTACGCACCAGCGCGTGATGGAGCGATTTGGCAGGATCGATCTCCGCGTATTGCAGGTCAATGAGCCGCAGCTTTGGGTCTGCCGGATCGATACCGCGGTCGAGGTAGCCCTTGATCAAGCGATATTTCGCCACCCAATCCAGAAGGTGCGCGGCCTGCATCGGGTCCTTTGCCAGAAGTGCTACGGCCTCGTCCCAAGCCGCAAGCACCTTGTGGTCTGCGTCGGTGCGTGGGGTGACGCGAGCGCGGTATTCGGCGAGGATTTCTAGGGCGGTGAGCTGGCGGGCGTCGGCAAGCTCGAGGCGATGCTGAAGGGAGAGATCGCGGCTGACGCGCGGAACTTCCGCCACGGCATCCTGCAAGCGGAGATCGCTAAAGTCCACACCCTGCTCAATCGCATCGAGCACCAGCGAGGTCATGCCCAGTTTAAGCAGCGTGGAAGTCTGCGACATATTCGCATCCCCAATGATGACGTGGAGGCGCCCAAAGTCCGCGTGCACCGCATGCGGCTCATCGCGCGTATTGATGATGCCGCGATTAAGGGTGGTCTCCAGCGAAATTTCCTGCTCAATATAGTCAGCGCGCTGGGAAATCTGGAATCCCGGCTCCTCGCCAAACTCGCCGATCCCCATGCGCCCGGCGCCGATGACTACCTGGCGGGCCACGAAAAACGGGATAAGGGCCTGCGCCATGGTGTCAAAGTCCGTGGCACGGGAGTACTGATAGTTCTCGTGCGAGCCATAAGACGCGCCCTTGCCGTCCACGTTGTTTTTATAGAAGCGCAAGGCAGGGCACGTGTCATGGTTGGCAAGGACGGACTTTCCTTGCGCGCTCAGGCACGCTACGGACGCGGCGGCTTGCAGGAGCGTGGCGTCACCTGCGGCGTCGTAAAGCGTGGCGTCCCAAGCATTAGTGCATTCCGGCGCGGAATATTCTGGGTGGGCGTGGTCCACATAGAAACGCGCGCCATTGGCCGTGACCACATTGGCCACCCCGATGGCGTTGGGATCGACCACGGGAACTGTCTGGTAGCGCTTGAGATCGAAGCCGCGGGAATCGCGCAGCGGGTGCTCCTCGGCAAAGTCCCAGCGCGAGCGCGCCCCAGTGTGCAGCGCGGCATACGCTACCACGGCGTGCGTGGACGAAATGATGGGCGAATACTCCGGCAGCTCCGGGGTGGCAATGCCGTACTCGGTCTCGGTACCTACAACGCGGCTCATGCGCTCCTCCTAGCGGTCAGTAGCTCCACCCGCTCAACGCGGGCACTTGCATGGTCTTGGGAGATGATCTTGGTCCACTCCTCCGGGTTGGTAGAGGTGGGCACGTACTCGGATTCGGCGCGCTCGGCCGCGATGGCCTGGAGCAAATGCTGCTTGGCGATGCCCCCGTGGCGCCCGCCTATCCCCTGCTCACTGCCCGCACGCTGTTGCAGTTCGTCCTTAATAGCCAGCTTTTTGGCGCGGGAGAGGATATTGGCAATCATCGCGCCGGAGACAAAGTCCCGGTAGTGCAATACCTCGCGCTCGCCGCTGGAAAAGTGCAGCTGCACAAAGGGGCGATCAGCATAAAGCTCGTCCACCGCGGCGCCGATGAGTTCCTCTAGCGTGCCCTGGTGCGGCACGGATTCTGCAAAGTGGCGGGCAAAGATCTCGCGGGCGCCCTCTTTATTCGGGCGGTTGACCCGGATCTTGATATCCAGCCGGCCGGGGCGCATGATGGCGGGATCGATGAGCTCCTCGCGGTTGGTCGCGCCGATGACTATCACATTGGAAAGGCTTTCTACTCCGTCGAGTTCCGTAAGCAGCTGCGGCACCACCGTGGTTTCCATATCCGAGGACACGCCTGAGCCACGGGTGCGGAAGATGGATTCCATCTCATCAAAGAAGATGACCACCGGCCGGTCAGAACTCAGCCGGGCTAGTTCGCGGGCGCGCTCAAAGATGAGGCGGATGCGGCGTTCCGTCTCACCTACATACTTATTGAGCAACTCTGGGCCCTTGATATTGAGGAAGTAGCTCGGGGCGTCGCCGCCCAGTTGCTGCGCCAAGGAATGGGCCACGGCCTTGGCGATGAGCGTCTTTCCGCACCCAGGCGGGCCATAGAGGAGGACGCCCTTAGGCGGCTGCAGCTCGTAGTGGTGATAGAGGTCCGGATGGATAAACGGCAGTTCCACGGAATCGCGAATCTGGGAAATCTGCTCGTCTAGTCCGCCAATGTCCTCGTAGCGCACATCGGGGACCTCCTCAAGGGAGAGCTGGGAGACCTCCGTCTTTTCCACCTTTTCCAGCGCGATAGCAGCCTTGGGTTCGACCAGCACTATCTCGCCTGCTGCCACGCGGGTTTCCTGGCGCAGTGCCTGCGATAGCAGCACCACTTTTTCCTCGCCGGAGGAATTTGCCACGATGAGGCGTTTATCTCCTAGGCGCTCTACCGCGGTGGCGAGCTCGCCCGTGCGCTCGGGCGCGCACCCTTCCACCACTACGAAGCCATCGCCCAAGCGAACTTGCTGGCCTGCCACTAGGCTGCCTGGTTCCACGTTGGGCGAGACTTTTAGCTGCATCACACGGCCGTTGGTGTAGACCTCCGCGGTGGTTCCCACCTCGCTGTGGGTAGGCGAATAGCCTAAGAAAACGCCGTAGGTCGATGCCGGCTCAGCCAGCGCGTTAAGCTCCGCAAAAAGCTGTTCGAGCTTCCCACGCGATTCCTCTAATAAGCCCGCCAACTTCTGATTGCGGGCAGCAAGCTGGCTGATCTGCCGCTTATAGTCCGTGGCTTCATCCATGCCCACTACTCTAACGCGGCCCAGTCGGCGAAAGAGGGCAGTTGCGCTTTAAATTCTGGGCGCTGAGGTGAGCCTATTTCCAGCTCTACTTGCGGGCGCGGCGCTGCGGGCGCGGAGGGGTCACGCCATCGGCCAAGCGGCGGGTCCAGATAAGGAAGGCGGTATGCGCATTCATGCGGTGCTCCGGGCGGGTAGCCAGGCCTTCCACCTTCCATTCGCGCACCAGAGATTCCCAGGCCTTGGGCTCGGTAAAGCACTTGAGCTCACGGATGCCTTCCATGACCTTCATCAACTGCGGCACCGTTGCCACGTAGGTCATGAAGACACCACCCGGGATGAGAAGATCGCGCACGGTCTCCAAGTGTTCCCAGGGCTCGAGCATATCGAGGATCACGCGGTCGACCGGACCGCCCAAGTCCTCAGCGGTGACATCGCCTAGATCGCCGAGGCGCGGCGACCACCACTCGGGCTGCTCGCCAAAGTATTCCTTGACGTTATCTACCGCATACTCCAGGTGATCATCGCGCACCTCATAGGAATACACATGCCCCTCTGGGCCCACGGCGCGCAGCAGCGACATGGACAGCGCACCCGAACCGGCACCGGCCTCGAGCACGCGCGCACCCATGAAGATATCGCCCTCTACCAAAATCTGCGCCGCATCCTTGGGGTAGATCACCGCGGCACCGCGCGGCATCGACAGCACGTGGTCCACCATCAGGTGGCGGAAAAGCAGGAAGGAGGAGCCAAGCGTGGACTCAATAACCGAGCCCTCGTCCATACCCACGATGTCATCATGGTTAATGATGCCCTTGTGGGAGTGGAACTGGCCTCCTTCTTCCAAAATGACCGTGTAGTGGCGCCGCTTGGCGTCGGTAAGCTGCACGCGGTCGCCATAAGCAAAGGGGCCGGAATAAGCCATGTCTCAAGACTCCTCGAGGTTGCGGTTACTATCCCACCAAGTATGCCTCAAGTGCCTGCGCGAGCCATACTTGGTCCCGCTCGCCCACCATTTCCCGCGCCGAGTGCATGGACAGCATGGGCACGCCCACATCCACGGTGTCGATGCCCAGACGCGTCGCCGTAATGGGACCAATGGTCGAGCCACAGGGCACATCGTTATTGCCCACAAAGCGCTGTACTGGCACGCCTGCCTTCTCGCACGCTGCTTCCCATAACGCCACCGTGGTGGCATCGGAGGCATAGCGCTGATTGCCGTTGATCTTGGTCACCGGGCCCTTGCCAACGATCGGATGGTGCGTGGGATCGTGCTTGCCCACGTAGTTTGGGTGCACCGAATGCGCCGCATCGGCCGAGACACAGCTCGAGCGGGAGAACATCTGAAAGCGTTCCTCCTCGTTGACCCCCAGCGCCCGCGCCGTGCGGGTAAGTACATCCGCCAGGATGGGACCGCCCGCACCATAGCGCGAGCTGGAGCCCACCTCTTCATGGTCAAAGGCCATCATGACCAAGATATCCTTGCCCTGATATTCCTCGGCGGCCTTCTTCATCGCTGCCAACGAGGCATGTACGGAAGAAAGGTTATCCATGCGTCCGGCCGCGATGAACTGCTCGCCCGCGCCAAAGACTTCGCCGCGAGCAGCATCGGCCGTAATCAGGTTAAAGGAAGCAATATCCTGCTTGGCGACGCCCACCTTCTCCCCCACTACCTGCAAGATCGATGCCTCTGGGTCACCGACGCTCAGAACCGGCTGCATGTTGTGCTGGCGATCCGGCTTAAACTCATCCTTGCGGTAGAGGTGGATGGCAAGGGACGGAAGGCGCAGTACCGGGCCAGTATTGACCAGGTGTCGTGTGCCATCCTTGGTGACAATCTGCCCGGCCACGGTCAGCTCCCGGTCAAACCAGGTATGCAGTAGCGCGCCACCATAGACCTCTACTGCCACCTGCTGCCAGCCGGCCGCGGAAAAGTCCGGCGTGGGTTTCAGCACCAGGCCCGGCGAATCTGTATGGGACCCCACGATGCGGAAACCAGAATTCTTATCTGCACCCTCTGGCACGTACCATGCTGCTACCGCGCCGCCGCGCACCATGACGTGGCCGCCAGGCGCAGCGGACCACTGCGTTCCCTCATCCTGTACCTCAAAACCCGCCGCGCTCAGCTGGCGGGATACCTCATCGGCAGCGTGGTACGAAGAAGGAGAAGCAGCAATGAAATCTAGGAAATCTGCGGTATAACTCATACCTTCTAGCTTGCCACGAATCGCGCGGCGATAGGCTAGATACACCATGGCTACTTCATCTACACCCCGCCCACTCGCCCTGTCGCCCTCGCGCGCCTCCGACTATAAGCAGTGCCCGCTGCTCTATCGCTTCCGCGCCATTGACAAGTTGCCCGAGCCCAAGACCATCGCGCAGGTCAAAGGAACCCTCGTGCATGCCGTCCTGGAAGAGATGCACAAACTGCCGCGCGAAGAGCGGACCTATCCCGCTGCGGTGAAGATGATTAAGCCCTCCTGGGCAGAGATGACCTCCAAGGATGATGAGCTGCTTGAGCTCGTGCCAGAAGAAGACACCTACGACTTCTTCGTCGCTGCCAGGCAACTGCTCAAAGGCTATTTCCAGATGGAAAATCCACAAGGCTTTGATTGCCAAGAAACCGAGATGTACGTCAACACGGTCCTGCCCAATGGCGTCCCCGTCCGCGGCTTCATCGACCGCGTGGACCGCGCACCAACCGGCGAGGTCCGGGTCGTGGACTATAAAACAGGCAAGAAGCCCCTGCCCCGCTATTCCCACGATGCACAGTTCCAGATGCGCTTTTATGCGCTGGTCTACTGGCGCATTCTAGGCACCATTCCCCACCAGTTGCGCCTGATGTATCTCAAGGTGTTGGACTCGATGTTTCTTATGCCTAACCGAGAGGAGCTCGAATACTTCGAGCGCGATCTCGGCGAGCTGTGGGCCAAAATTGAGGCCGATGGGCGCGCCGGGGACTTCCGCCCGAAGCCCTCTAAGCTTTGCGGCTGGTGCGCCCACCAGGATCTCTGTCCGGAGTTTGGCGGCACTCCACCGCAGTACCCGGGCTGGCCGGGTTCCGCGGCGGACGCAAAGGACTAGCGCCCCACCTGCCTAGAAAAGGCCCGAAATGGTGCCCTGCTTATCGACGTCGATATTATTGGCCGCCGGCTTCTTCGGCAGCCCCGGCATCGTCATGACGTTGCCCGTGAGCACGACGATAAATCCCGAACCGGTGCGCGGCAGCAATTCGCGCACGTGCAGCGTATGGCCTTCCGGCGCCCCTAGGGCGGAGGCATCGTCGCTGAAGGAGTACTGCGTCTTAGAGATCACCACGGGCAGCTTGTCCCAGCCATTGTCCTGGATGTACTTAAGATCCTTGAGCGCCTTTGCCCCGTATTCCACACGGTCTGCGCGATAGATCTCGCGCGCGATGGTCTCGATGGAGGCCTCGATTCCCTCTTGCGGATCATAGAGCTGCTTGGCGCCTCCCTGCAGGTTCTCCAGCAAGGTCTCTGCCAGCGTGGTAGCGCCCGCGCCACCCTCGGACCACACGTTGGCTTCCTCCAAGGCCACGCCGAAGTCTTCGGCCCACTGCCGCATGAACTCGCGTTCTGCCTCGGTATCGGACCAAAAGAGGTTGAGCGCTACTACCGGTTTGATCCCGAACTTGCGCAGGTTTTCTACGTGGCGCTCTAGGTTGACTATGCCCGCCTTGAGGGCATCCAGGTCTTCCTCGGTGAGCTTATCCTTGGCCACACCGCCGTTGTATTTCTGGGAGCGGATGGTGGCTACGACCACAGCACCAGCAACATCTAGGTCGCCAAAGCGCGCCTTGATGTCGACGAATTTCTCGCCACCTAGGTCCGAACCGAAGCCGGCCTCACTTAAGACGATATCGCCAAATTGGAGCGCGGTTTGGGTTGCCAGCAGGGAGTTGCAGCCGTGCGCAATATTGGCGAATGGCCCACCGTGCACCAAGGCCGGCACGCCGCCAAGGGTCTGTACAAGGTTGGGGTTGAGGGCATCACGCATAAGCGCCGTGAGCGCACCTTCCGCATTCAAATCACGCGCAGTAACAGGGCGCTGATCATAAGTGAAGCCGATGGTGATATCGCCGAGGCGCTTCTTTAGGTCCTCGAGGTTCGTGGCCAAGCACAAGATGGCCATGATTTCGGAGGCCGCGGTAATGGTGAAACCGGTTTCTGCAGGCACACCGTGAGCTGGCCCGCCCAGACCGGTCACCACGTTGCGCAGGGCACGGTCGTTGACGTCCATGCACCGCTGCCATGTCACGCGCCGCGGGTCGATGCCCAGGGCGTTGCCTTGGTGGATGTGGTTATCAATGATGGCGGCCAGGGTGTTGGTTGCAGAGGTAATGGCATGAAAATCGCCGGTGAAGTGAAGATTGATGTCCTCCATGGGGACAATCTGTGCATAGCCGCCGCCAGCCGCGCCGCCCTTAATACCCATCACTGGTCCTTGGGAGGGCTCGCGCAGGGCAACGATGGCCTTCTTGCCCAACTGATCTAGGGCGTCGGTAAGGCCGATGAGTACGGTGGACTTGCCCTCGCCGGCAGGTGTGGGCGATACGCCGGTGACAAGCACCAGCTTGCCCTGGTTTTCCTTGGAATAGTCCACCTTGGTGATATCTACCTTGGCTTTGGTGGTGCCGTAGGGAATCACGGCGTCGGCAGGAATGCCTGCCTTGGCCGCGATCTCCGCGATTGGCTGCAGTTGGTGGGCTTGGGCAATTTCAACATCGGATGGCTGAGTAGTCATGTTCTTAGCCTACCGAGCTCGCAAGTTAAATAACCCGCATTTTTCCAAGAAAGTGAAGTGAATCAATCTTCCTATTCACGCTGCGATCCAAAAAGGCGCCCTACAGGGCGCCTTGCAGGTGGACTTGTCGTCTGTCTCTTAAAGGATGACCAAGCCGAACGCGTAGCCCAAGAGGACAGAAACCACGATGCTGACCGTGCCTGGGATAAGGAATGGGTGGTTGAATACAGCCTTGCCGATTCGAGTCGAGCCGGTATCGTCCATCTCCACTGCTGCCAGCAGCGTTGGGTAGGTCGGCAGGATAAATAGCGCCGAGACGGCCGGGAAAGCAGCAACTGCAGTAAGGGGGCTTACGCCCAGAGCCAGGGCTGCTGGCATGAGGGCCTTGGTCGTAGCGGCCTGCGAGTACAGCAGCGCTGCGGCGAAGAACAAGACCACCGCGAGCAGCCACGGCGAAGACTCAATAACGCTGCCGGCCATGGACTGAATATCGTCCATGTAGTGGTTGATAAGGCTGGTACCCAACCAAGCAACGCCCAGCACACAAATACATGCGGACATACCGGACTTAAATACCGGGGTATTGAGAACATCTCCGGCCGGAACCTTCGTCATCATGACGATGATGGTGGCCGCGGTAAGCATAACCGTCATAATGGCCTCATTACGTGGCAGGGTTGGTTCTGCAATGAGGCCAACCTGCTCCGAGGTCAGCGTGGCCCAGGCCATCACGATGACGATGGCTACCAGGAAAACCAGAACAGAGGCCTTGGCACCCTTCTGCGCCGCGAAGTTTTCAGCGCCTAGTGGTTCCTTAACCAAGCCCTGCGCCTTGCGCTCCTGATACACCGGGTCATCATCTAGTTCCTTGCCAAACTTATTAGCAATCCACGCAGCCGGGAAGATAGACAGGAACGTTGCCGGAATGACGACCGCCAGCACCTGCAAATAGCCCACTCCAGCTGGTTCCAACAGGCTGGCTAGGAGTACCACTGCGGCAGAAATAGGCGAGGCACAAATTGCCATCTGAGAGGCAACTACCGCAATGGAAAGCGGGCGTGACGGGCGAACCTTGCCTTCTTTAGCTACCTCAACAATGACCGGCAGCGTAGAAAATGCAGTGTGGCCGGTACCGGCCAGCACCGTCATCAACCACGTAACGATGGGCGCGTAGAACGTAATCCGCTTTGGGTTTTTACGCAAAAACTTTTCTGCAATGTGCACCAGGTAGTCCATGCCACCAGCCCGCTGCATTGCGGCAATGGCGGCAATAACGGTCATGATGATACCGATGACGTCGAACGGGATGTCTTCCCTAGTAACCGGGACACCGGTGAGACCAAGGGCCAACACACCGAGGCCGCCGGCCATACCGATACCAATTGAACCAATCCTCGCGCCCAAGAAAATGGCGGCGAGAACGATGACTATATGAACAATAACCATGGACATACTCCATACGCTCTGTATGCAAACTAAGGGCACGCATCCCCATACAGAGTGCATGCCGTCCTCAACATCTTCTATTTTGCACCTGTCACGTCGATTTATTCACTCGAATTGTCCGTTTGTGTTGATTCCCACATGTATTTAGCGTCTCGTTATAAGACGGTCGGTATCCTTCTCCGCATTCTCCCTGCACAGGGACGTAAAAGGAAACTAGCAACCGCCGATTCCAAACACGCAAAAGACCCCCGCGGCCTTCGCCAGATTTCCTTCTCATGAAGTGAAAGTGGCAAAGACCGTGGGGGCCTAAGATGCGGGGCGCTATGCCCTACTGCTTCTCAAAAGCCGCGACTTTAGTCCTCGTCGATGAAGAGCTGACCGCGGAACTCTGGGTGCATGAGGTTTTCAACGGACAGGACCTTGTTCAAGGTTGCTTCATCCAGCAGGCCCTTCTCCAGGACGAGTTCCTTGACGCCCTTGCCGGTCTCCAGGGACTCCTTGGCAATCAGGTCACCGTTGTGGTGGCCGATGAACGGGTTGAGGTAGGTGACGATACCGATGGAGTTTTCCACGTAGGCACGGCAGACATCCGGGTTGGCGGTGATTCCGGTGACGCACTTTTCCTGCAGGGCATCGACGGCGTTGCCCATGATGCGAATGGACTGGAACAGTGCCTCGCCGATGACCGGCTCCATGACGTTGAGCTGCAGCTGGCCAGCCTCAGCGGCCATGGTGACGACGTGGTCATTGCCGAAGATCTTGAAGCAGGTCTGGTTCACAACCTCCGGGATAACCGGGTTAACCTTACCCGGCATGATAGAGGAGCCGGCCTGACGTGCAGGCAGGTTAATCTCAGCCAGGCCAGCGCGTGGGCCGGAAGACAGCAGGCGCAGGTCATTACAGATCTTGGCGAGCTTCATCGCCGCGCGCTTGATGGTGGCGTGCAGCAGCACGTAAGCGCCACAGTCAGAGGTTGCCTCAATGAGATCGCGGGCGGTCTTCATCTCCAGGCCGGTGACCTCAGACAGAGCTGCGGTGACCTGGTGGCGGTAGCCGGCCGGGGTGTTCACGCCGGTGCCGATCGCGGTTGCGCCCAAGTTGATCTCGAGCAGGCGGCGCTGTGCATCGCGCAGCAATGCCTGCTCCTCGTTCAGGTTATTGGCAAAGCCCTTGAACTCATCGCCCAAGGTCATCGGAACCGCATCCTGGAGCTGAGTACGGCCCATCTTCAGGATGTCCTGGAACTCATTGCCCTTGACCTGGAATGCGGCACGCAGGCCATCCATGCGCTCAATGAGGTGATCAACTGCTGCGTGCAGACCCAAGCGGAAGCCGGTCGGGTAAGCATCGTTGGTGGACTGGGACATGTTCACATCATCATTCGGGTTGATGATGTCGTAGGAGCCCTTCTCCTCACCGAGGTACTCCAGCGCGAGGTTAGCAACAACCTCGTTGGTGTTCATGTTCAGCGAGGTACCAGCGCCACCCTGGAAAACGTCCAGCGGGAACTGATCCATGCAGCGGCCCTCTTCCAGGATCTGGTCGCAGGCCCAGATGATGGCTTCAGCCTTCTTCTTCGGCAGTACGTGCAGGCGGCGGTTTGCCATGGCGGCCGCCTTCTTGACCTGGACCATTCCGCGAATGAAGTGCGGGATGGTGTTGATGGTCACGTAAGAAATCTGGAAATTCTCCATGGCGCGTACGGTGTGCACACCGTAGTAAGCGTCAGCGGGAACTTCCAAAGAGCCAAGAAGGTCGGTCTCGGTGCGAGTCTTCTTGCTGGAGTTCTTAGGTGCCTTTTGTTCGGCCACCTTCTGCTGTGCGGCGTGAGTGGAAGTGTCAGCTTCCTTCTTCTTCACGTCCTTTGCTGCAGACTTGGTGTCCTTTTCTTCTTTCTTAGAGGACTTTGCCATGATGGCTCGGCTCCTTTGCCTGTCGAGACTTATATTCGAATGAGTAACCTCAAGCGCTAATGTTAGCCACGACTGAATCTATTTGGGCCGACCCAGAGAAATTGATCCCCCTAAAAGCGGGCGATGCGCAAATCGGAAGCCAAAATTGCCTCCGCTCCAAGTTGGGAAAGTCGGTCCATGACTTGGTTGGCTTGCTTCTTCGGAACCATCGCTCGCACTGCCACCCAGTTCTCACGCGCCAACGGCGACACCGTAGGACCGGTTAATCCTGGAGTAATACCAGTGGCTGCGTCGAGGTTGGATTGAGCAATGTTGTAGTCGATCATCAGATAGGTGCGAGCGTGCAGAATTCCCTGAATGCGGTCGAGCACTACCTGCTCTTCCTCGGTAACTTCTACCCCTGTGCGCTTAATGACTACAGCTTCGGACTCAATGATCGGCTCCCCGAACGGCGCTAAGCCTTGCTGACGCAAAGTAGTACCAGTTGACACGACATCAGCAATAACATCGGCAACGCCTAGCCGGATGGAGATCTCTACGGCGCCGTCCAATCGAATAACATCGGCCTCAATCCCATGTGCGGCAAGGTTGGCGCGGACGAGATTGGGGTACGACGTCGCGATCCGCCGCCCAACCAGTTGAGAGATATCCCACTCCTCCCCCTGCGGGGCTGCGTACCGGAACGTGGAGCCGCCGAAGCCTAAAGGCAGCACTTCATCAAAGCTCGCTTTAGAGTCAAGCGCCAAGTCTCGGCCAGTGATGCCTAGGTCTAAGACCCCGCGGGCAACATAGATGGCGATATCTTTCGGCCGCAGGAAAAAGAACTCGACCCCGTTATCGGAATCCACTACGTTGAGCGCCTTGGAATGCCCGCGGCCCTTGTAACCGGCCTCTGAAAGGATCTCCACGGCAGCTTCTGACAACGTGCCCTTATTCGGTACAGCAATCTTGATCATGCGGATCCTTCCATCCTGTGGGGAGTTACCTAGAGGTACTTATAAAGGTCTTCAGGGGTAAGTCCGCGCTTAAGCATCATGACCTGAGTCCAATAAAGCAGCTGGGACATCTCTTCCGCCAGCTCATCGTCGGACTGATATTCGGCGGCGATCCATACTTCCCCGGCTTCTTCGATGATCTTTTTACCGATGAAATGCTCGCCTTTATCCAGCGCGGCAACGGTGTCAGAACCAGCTGGACGCTGGTCGGCCTTCTCGGCTAACTCGGTAAAAAGAGTCTCAAAGTTCTTCACGCCTACCTATTGTTCCACAGGTAGTTAGAGAATGTAGGGGAACTCTGAATTTCTACTGCCCCGCCGAAATCTTAGCGAACCACTCATATACGTCGGTGGCCTTAGCCCCAGCGAGATGCCGCGAATCGCGGAGGCGAGAAATTTCGGTGATCTCTGGCGGTATCTCAACCTGGTCATCTTCTGGCAGCCCGATCACCGCACAGCCGGCATCAACTGCGGCGCGCATGCCGGTTGCAGAATCTTCGAAAACTAAGCACTCTGCGGGATCTGCTCCGATGCGGCGGGCGGCTTCGCGGTACATATCCGGCGCTGGTTTGCCGGCAGGAACCTCATCGCCGCAGATAGTATCGACGAAATAGTCCCGCCCCAACGCAGTGATAGCAGCATCGGCAACATTACGTTCGGTATTCGTCGTGACCATCATGGGCACCCCATCCGCCTTTAGCTCCTGGAGCAAGGCGGGAATTCCCGGAAAGATCTCCAACTTGCGAGCAAAAAGGCCTTTGACATAGTCAAACATTCGGGCGCGGTAACGCTCGCTGTCACCAGGTTGCAGCGTCACCCCCGCATTATCCGCACAGATTGCCAAGGTGGTATCAAAGGTCGCGCCCACAGTAGCCAGGCGTTGGGTGGGAGTGAGCCGTTTGCCCAGCAGTTCTGAAAGATAAAACGTTGCCTCCGCCCAGAGGGGCTCCGAATTGGTGAGGGTGCCATCCATATCCCAGAAGATGGCGGCGGGCTTAGTCCGGCTGGAAGCGGCGGTGGAGTTCGACACGGGAATAAAGCTAGCTTTCTCTATCAGGAAAAAGTGGCACCGTCCACGTTGGAGGCACACGGCGGTGAGCGCTAGGCTGCGCGGATGGCGCAAACTAGCACTCACTAATGCGGAAGGAAAGGACCTAGAAGTCCAGTTCCGGAATCTGCGACAGGGCTTCGTCGTCTGCTCCGGTGGCCGCGCTGGCGTTATAGATAAGCTCAGAGAGCTCTTCCTTTTCCTCTGGCTCGAGAACGGCATCGTGCTGAGCGCGATTAAAATCTGCCAACTTACGAACGGTCTTGGACAAGACGGTGACCAACTGTGGTCCGTCGGGATCGTCCGGAAGAGCATCCAGCCCATCGAGCATCTGCTCAAGGTGGCCGCGCAGCTCTGGGAGGACGTTGGCGTCAAACGGTGCCTCCCAAAACTCCTTTTCTTCTTCCTTGAGGTAATCGCCGGTGGCGAAGGACTTCAGGTCACTAATGAACTCATCTACGGTGGGCTGGAAATCGGCGCGAATGCTCATGCTGTAGATACTGCCCTATCTTGCCTAAGCCTGCACGCCGAGGAGCGAATTTAGTGCGGTGCGAACCAAATCGGCCGCGCCGTCCTCGTCCGTGCCACGGTCGGCCTCTGCCCACTCATCCACGGCAGCGAGCGCGGCCGGGGTATCAAGGTCGTTGGCGATTGCGGCACGCAGCTTGGCGACGACCTCTTCGGCCCCTGCCATGCTTCCCGGCTGCTCAAGAGCCTCCCGCCACGCGGCGAGGCGGCGCTTAGCGGCGTCGAGCACCTCGTCGGACCAGTCGCGCTCGTCGCGGTAATGGCCTGCGAAGACGCCCAAGCGGATAGCGGAGGGATCTTCACCCGCTCCTACGAGCTTGTGGACGAAGACGAGGTTGCCCAAGGACTTAGACATCTTGACCCCGTCGAGGCCGATCATGCCGGTATGCACGTAGAACTGTGCCATGCGCTCAACGTTGAGGGCGGCCTCGGCGTGGGCAGCGGAAAACTCATGATGTGGGAACTTCAGGTCGCTGCCGCCACCCTGGATATCAAAGGTTGATCCCAAGCGGTTGGTAGCGATGGCGGAACATTCAATATGCCAACCCGGGCGACCAGGCCCAAAGGGCGAATCCCATGCCGGCTCGCCCTCGCGGTGGGCACGCCAGATGAGTGCGTCGAGCGGATTCTTCTTCCCTGGGCGGTCGGGGTCGCCGCCGCGCTCGGCAAAGAAGGTGCGCATCTCTTCGGCAGAGTAATTGGACTCATAACCAAAGCGCTCGGTGGCCTCGATGGAGGCGTAGATATCTGGGTGCTCAGGGTCGTCTACGACGTAGGCCGCCCCGACATCAAGCAGCTTTTGCACCATCTCCACAACCTCATCGACGGCTTCCATGGCGCCGATATAGTCCTGCGGCGGGAAAACGGAGAGCAGCTCCATATCGGAACGGAAGAGATCAATTTGAGAAGTGCCGAGCTCACGCCAATCTACACCGTCGCGTTCAGCACGTTCGAATAGCGGATCATCGACGTCGGTGATGTTTTGGACGTAGTGAACCTTCTTCCCGGCATCCAGGAATGCACGGTAGATGAGGTCAAAGGTCAGGTACGTGGCGGCATGGCCCAAGTGGGTGGAGTCATAGGGCGTGATGCCACACACGTACATGGTGGCGGTATCCCCTGCGACCTCTACGGGAGCGATGGTTTGGTTCGCGGAATCGTACAAGCGCAGCTGTGCCGCATCACCCGGCACAGGGCGGAAGGAAGGTATTGGCCAAGAATGCATAGCCACCATCCTAACGCGGTGTGCCTTAGAGCGGCTGCAGGACTCCCAATGCAAGGAGGATCATGACGAGCACGCCGACCGGGATGCGGTAAGCGGCAAACCATGAGAAGGAGTGGTTGCCCACGAACTTTAGTAGCCACGCAATGGAGGCGTAGCCCAGTACAAAGGCGATGCCGGTGCCGACGAGAAGCTGCAGGCCGGAGGCTGCTTGGCCGGATTCGGGAGAAAAGGCATCGGGAAGCGAGAAAAGGCCCGAAGCCAGCACGGCTGGAATGGCGAGCAAGAAGCTAAAGCGAGTGGCCACCTCGCGGTCCAGACCCAGGAATAGACCACCGGAAATGGTGCCGCCGGAGCGGGAGACACCCGGGATGAGCGCCAAGCATTGGCACAGGCCCATAATAATGGCGTCTTTCATGGTCAATTGGTCAAAACTGCGCTCCTTCTTACCCATCTTTTCTGCAGCGATAAAGACAAAGGAGAATAGGATGAGCATGGCAGCGGTAATCCACAGGTTGCGCAGGGCGCCGCGGATAGCGTCCTCGAATGCGAAGCCGATGATGCCGATAGGAATGGAACCCACGATGACCATCCACCCCATGCGCCAGTCCTGGCCGCGAGAGGACTTATCGGCCCAGCCGCGGAACCAGCCGGAGAGAATCTGCCAAATCATTGGGGCGAAATACACCAGCACAGCCAGCTCCGTGCCCAGCTGGATAACTGCGGTGAAGGACGCGCCGGCGTCGTTGCCCCAAAAAAGTTCGGAAACAATGCGCAGGTGACCGGAGGAACTTACCGGAAGAAACTCGGTAAGCCCCTGCACGATGGACAAAACAATGACCTGCGCCCAAGAAACAGCGTCAGTTGCGGTATTAGAAATCACCCGCTTCACACTACAGCCGCGCTGGGCTTCGAGTTTTTACAACGCGCACTGTTAGGATTAGTAGCCGTGAAATCTCAATCTGGCTCCGCACTTATCTTTTCCAGTTTGCTGGCGCTTAGCGCCACCGCGTTGGCCGCCTGCCAGCCCGAAGTGGGCGTGGGCGCCGATCCAGAGACCGCGGTCAAGGGCAACGCCACCCCAGCGGTCTCCCCGGCTAAGGCGGATCCGGAAGGCACTGTGGTCAACCTTAAGGCAGACATCACTGACCTTGCCGCCTTTGATGACTCGGTGGCAGTGCGCACCAAGGACGAGCTTCTCATCGGTAGCCAGAAGGATTTTGAGGGGCAGAAGGCTACCTCGCTAGACATTTCTGCGGAGTGTGGTGACCTCAGCTCTTCGGAGTCGGGCTTCGTGCTCGCTTGCCCGGATAAGGTTCTCCTCATCGATCCTGCATCCCCGGATTCTCCCCAGGAGGTCCACATGGAGGAGGACTCCCCCGTTACCGCCGCCACCCAGCTATCCAGCGGCGAGATCTTTGCCACCTCGGCCGATTCCACCACGGTAGGCATCTATAAAGACGGAAAGCGCGACGGAGATATCGAGGTAGAGGCCGGCTCGGACCAGCTATTGGCCGTGCCCAATTCCTCAGGCGATGACGGAGTGGTGCGCATCCACCGAGAGGATTCCACCATCCAGAACGTGGACTGGACGAATGATCGCGCGGGCGGCCGACTGCGCGTTGGCCAGGGAGTCGGCAGCATCGCGGTGGGCGATAACGGCGTGGTCCTCGCCTCCGATACCGAGGGCGGCCGCTTGGCCGTCTACACCTCAGATGACGTCGTCCGCCTGCATCAATACGGCAACGTTGAGGGCACCCCATGGGGCGTAGCCTGGGATAATAAGCGCAATCTGGCGTGGGTGAGCGCCACCGATACCAATAAGGCTTATGCCTATGAAATTGGCAAAGGCGTACCAGAGCTGCGCGGAGATCTCTCCACCGTGCCGGATGCGCAGAATATTGCCCTGCTTGGCGACGGCACCTTTGTCGCCGCCTCCGCCACCGGCCACGGGCTGCAGTTCGTGGACGCCCCGCACCTGAAGAAGGAGTCTTAACACTATGACCAGCACTATTGACCAATTGCGCGCGCAGGCTTACCAGCTTGCCTTGCGGGGCATGTTTAAACTGAGCCCGGAGCGCATCCACGAGATTATCAACACTGCGCTCAGCGGACTCCAAGCCGCCGGGCCAGCCAACCGAGCCCTGGCAAAGATCCTGCCGGTCAACGATCCAGTGCTGCGCCAAGAGGTCTTCGGAGTAGAATTCCCCCGCCCGCTGGGACTTGCCGCCGGGTTTGATAAAAACGCCGCGGCTGCTGATACGTGGACTCCCATTGGCTTTGGTTATGCAGAGTTGGGCACCGTCACCGCCCAAGCACAGCCCGGCAATCCTGCTCCGCGACTCTTCCGCCTGAAGGCCGATAAGGCCATCTTGAACCGGATGGGCTTTAACAATAAAGGTGCAGCGGCCGCCGCGGAAAACCTGCGCAAGCGTCGCTACAGCGATGTCATTGGCATCAATATTGGCAAAACCAAAGTCACCCCTGCCGAGCATGCTGTAGAAGACTACCGCCGCTCCGCGTCGGTGTTGGGCGACTTGGCAGATTTCTTGGTGGTCAACGTTTCCTCGCCGAACACCCCGGGCCTGCGCGACCTGCAAGCAGTAGAATCGCTGCGCCCCATTCTCTCCGCCGTGCAAGAATGCACCGCGGTTCCGGTGCTGGTGAAAATTGCCCCAGACCTTTCCGATGCCGACGTTGACGCCGTGGCAGACCTAGCCCTTGAACTCGGGCTCGACGGAATCGTAGCGACAAATACCACCATTTCCCGCGAGGGCCTTAAGACCCCAGCTGCCGAGGTAAAGGACATGGGTGCCGGTGGCGTATCCGGCCCTCCGGTAGCCGAGCGCTCCCTAGAGGTACTGCGCCGCCTCAATGAGCGAGTCGGCGGCCAGCTCACCCTCATCTCCGTGGGCGGCATCTCCACGCCAGAACAGGCATGGGAGCGCATCACTTCCGGTGCTTCCCTACTGCAGGGCTACACCGGTCTCATCTACGGCGGACCGGACTGGATCCGCAATATCCACCGCGGCATTGCCGCCCAAATCCGTGCCCACGGTTTGAGCAATATTTCCCAGGCCGTAGGCTCCGGCCTCCCCTGGAAGCCCTTGGATTAGTCCAGCCCAAGGCTTTTCAACACAAGGTCCGCCTACTTCTCCTGCTGCACGCAGAGGAAGTAGGCGGACCCTTTGTCTTTGCTGTGCTGACTAGGTCTGCGCCATAACGCTGCGCCTGAGAACCAGTGCGCACAACACCGCAAAGCCGGCGTAGAACACGACCCAATACTGTGGTTGAGTGAATAGGATATCGCCGGGTACAAAGCGGCTGGCTGCAATGATCACAATGGCGATGACCAATGCGGCAACCTGCGCGCGACTTCCCGCCTGACTTTTGCTCATGGTGCTAAAGGCCCCGACGATGACCGCGGCAACAATAATCGCCACTTTGGAATACGTCCATTCGAAATCGGCACCCCAACCATCCGTGAAGACGGAGATTAACGCAAAGAGCACCAGCACGAATGCGACCACCATGAAGGCGCCGCCCACCCGCAGCGCCGTCGGCGGACTAGGCTGCGATGAAGTAGAGCTACTCGCCATTACTTCGCCTCGTACCAGCCCCACAAAATGGCGCGGCCAAGGGCGTGGAAATGCAGGTTGAACCCAAGCACGGTCGGCGAAGCATCTGGGTCGATGTCGAGCTTTTCTACGTCAACTGCGTGGACGGCATAGAGGTAGCGGTGCGGGGCGTGTCCGGCAGGCGGGTTAGCGCCGAAGTAGGTGCGCTCGCCGGAATCGTTGCGCAAGCTGATGACGCCGTCAATGCCCAAGTCCTCTGCAGCACCGGCATTGGTAGGCAGCTCGCTTACCTCGACGGGAATATTGAACGCCGCCCAGTGCCAGAAACCAGACGCCGTTGGCGCATCTGGGTCGAAACAAGTTACGGCCAGGGACTTAGTGCCTTCCGGCAGTCCGGACCACGCTAGCTGAGGCGATACGCTCTCTGGGGCGCGGAGCTTTTCCTGGAGCTCGTCTCCTTCCACCACATCAGTGGACGAGAGAACGAAGGAAGGGACATCGCGCAGCGGTGCGTAAGGATCTGGACCGGGAAAGCGGGAATCATCTGCATAAGAAGTCATAGACCCCTTTGTACCCCACCTCACAAGCCGCTGTCGATGTGGTGTAACCGCCGCACCCTGCATATTATTTGCCGCACACGCGGAAAGCCCCCACCCAGACTTACAACCATGTATTTCCACACGCCGTAAACGGTAGCTTTTTCACGCCTTACGCTGGCGATTTGTAAAGCAAGCCTCGAGCAGGATACAGTATCGGAGTGCCCAGCCGAGAGGCTGATAAACACCCTGCCCGGGTGGCGGAATGGCAGACGCGCTAGCTTGAGGTGCTAGTGTCCTATTAACGGACGTGGGGGTTCAAGTCCCCCCTCGGGCACAATGTGAAGTCTCGAGACATCGTTCCGGTCGATGCCTCGAGATTTTTCGTTTTCAGTTGCCCTGTTGGGGGTCAAGTTCGTTGTCTTTCTTGTTGTAATAGATTTTTTCTTCGGTGAGTGTGTAGGCGGCGATTTGTGCCCCAGTGGTGGTTATTTTGATGCTTACGCGGTTGTCGATGCAGACCATGGTGATTGGTTCGCCGCCCCATCGGCGCCCGATGTAGAGGCGGCGTAGTTTGCCACCCCATCGCAGGGTTGTCTTGCCGTTGGTGCCTACTTTGTCAGTGCGTAGGCGGTAGTCGTGGTCTGGTTTGATGTCTGCTGGGAGAGCTTTGGGCAGTGCTGTGTAGGCTTCTGCGGGGGTGGTTCTGTTTAGGGCTCTATGGGGGCGTTTGTGGTTGTAGTATTCGATGATTTCTTTTAGCTGAGAGTTGAGTTCATCGAGACTTTGAGCTGGTATTTTGCTTGCTAGGGCTAGTTTAAGGGTGTAGTGGAAGCGTTCAACTTTTCCTTGTGTTTGGGGGTGGTAGGGTTTACCGTTTTTCTGCTTGATTCCTAGGTCTATGAGCAGTTGCTCGAATCCGTTTCGCGCGGGGTTTGTCCGGTCTGTGCTGGTTGTGAATGCTCGGCCGTTGTCGGTGAGGGTGGACTGGGGGTAGCCGTGTGTCTGGCCTGCATTAATGAAGCTTTCTATGACGTTTCCCACGGTGGCATTGTTGTAGGCACAGCAGGAGATGATGAACCGGGAATGGTCGTCCAAGATAGTGAGGATAGCTACTCGCTTGTGACCTGCGATGGTCCAGTCACTGTAGTCCATTTGCCATGTTTCGTTGGGTTGATCTGCTTGAAATCGTATCCATGAGCTGCGAGGACGCTTTTATGGTTGGGCGATGACGTGACCGTTGTTTGCGAGCACTCGGTGGATTGTGGATGGTGCTGGTGGTGGGTCGATTCCCTCTTGCTGCAAGTGCCAGCGAATTGTATGGGCTCCGGCGTTAGTGCCGCGTTCTGTGAGGTCCTGGCGCAGTTTAAGTATGCGGTCGACAGTGCTGGGGTTGAGCGCTCGGGGATTAGTGCGCGGGCGTTTAGAGCGTGGTTCTAGGCGGTTGATTCCGCCTTCTCGGTAGCGGGCTTGAAGTGTTCGGATCCATCTGGTGCTGACGCCGAAATGGTCAGCTGCTTCGGCTTGAGTCATGCCGGTAGCAAGCATGGTTTCGATGATGATTTTTGGGCTTGGTTTTGATTTCTGCTCCATTTTTAAAGCATGGAGGATCGATGTCTCGAGACATCACTTTTTGTCGCGGCCGGGCAAATTTAACTTCAGAGTTTTCTACCGGATCGATGTAATGAGACATTAGTGCTGGTTAGACCGGCACTATCTCATAAGACATGCGGAACGATGTCTCCGAACCAGACACCCCCTCGGGCACAACGGACCGGCGGTTACCACTAAGGTAGCCGCCGGATTTTTCTATTCAGTACTCCCACAAGGACTACGATCTCCCCCATGACCACACTTTTGAGTTGGGCGCGCAGCTTCGGCCATTTCCTCATGTCGCTCGCCCGGTCCGCTTGGCGGTCAATCCTCCAGTGGTCGATACGGCGTTGGCTGGCGTTCTTCGCGGCCATCCTCACCGTCGTGGCCCTCCTTTATTTCTTTGATCTGCCGGACGTGGCTCAACTTCGCGAGGCCTCCACCCGCTATGGCGCCTGGTTCCCCCTCCTTTTCACCCTAGGTTATGTCATATTTACGCAGCTTCCATTCCCCCGAACGTTTTGGACGGTAGCCGCAGGAATACTTTTTGGCCCATGGAAGGGCCTCGCCCTCTCCTTGTGCGCCTTGACGGTGTCTGCGGCCCTGTCGCTCCTCATCGTCCGCACGCTCCTTGGAGACTGGATCCGGCCGCACCTAACCCACCCCGCAGTGTTTAAAATCAATGCCCACTTGGAGCGACGCGGCTGGCTGGCCATCGCTTCGCTGCGAATGGTAGCCGGCGTCCCCTTCAGTCTCCTGAATTATGTTGCCGCACTAACACCCGTGAAGCTTAGCCATTTCACCGTGGCCACCCTCCTCGGTTCCATCCCGACTACTGCCCTCGGCGTCTTCTTCGGCGATGCCCTCACCGGCCACACCTCGCCCAGCATCATTGTCGCCATGGTAGCTTTTGCCGCCATCGGTATGGGCGGGCTGTATATGGATTCGCGCCTACCCACTCGCCCATAAGTCAAGTACGAGCGGTAGACTATTTCGCAATTGGTTCCTTAAGGAGGATTTCTGTGCTTGCTGTCCACGCTCGCTACCGGGGCCGCTCCGTGCGTCGCGCAGAGTTGGTCCAACGCTCTGCAACGGCGCTATCCACCCTCAATGGTGTGGGCGAGTTCCACGTGCTCGGCGTGGAAGATATTTGCGCCGTAGTAGATTCAGCAACTGCCGTGTGCGACGTGGTCATGGCCTTGCTTGCCGACGGCGACTGGGCTATCGGCATCGGCATTAGCCCCGGCAACCAGGAAGATGAGGAAGGCGCGCGCCAGGTAGCAACCGCCGCATTGCGGAAGTCCGCCCGCATGGGGCAGGTTTACGCCAAACTCAATAAGCGCGGCCGTGCCTCGGAGGCGAGCGATATCGCAGCTACCTTTGCCCTGCTTGGGTACGTTCTGCACAAGCGCACCATCGAAGGGCGCGAAGCAACCTCGCTCGTCCGCGCAGGACTCAACCAGAATGAGGCCGCCGAAGAGCTAGGAATTTCCAAGCAAGCCATGTCGCAACGCCTCCAGGCGGCCGGATGGAGCGCGGAGATGGCGGGGTGGCAGTTGGCCGTCAACCTCATTGAACGCGCCAACCTTGCCCACCCCTAGAGCAAGTCGGACTTGCTCAACTCAGGTGTAGTAACGAAGTCCACGAGGCGCTCCACGGCACCGATCAGGCTGGAGTCCAGGTCACGGAAGGAATGCACGGCGTTATAGACATGACGCCACCCATCCTTCGGGTCGCTCCACCCTACGCGGCGGCAAATACCGGTTTTCCAATCCTCGCCGTAGGGCACATCTGGCCATTCGCGCAGGCCTACGCGCTGCGGCTTTACCGCCGCCCAGATATCGATGAAGGGGTGTCCAGTGACCAGGACATGCTCTCCCACGGTTTCCGTTAATCGGGTTTCCTTGGAGCCTTGAACCAAGTGATCGGCCAATACGCCGACCCTGCGGCCCGGCCCTGGCTGAAATTCTGCGAGGCGCGCCTCCAAGTTGTCCAAACCCTCGAGGTATTCGACGACCACGCCTTCCACACGCAGGTCGTGACCCCACACTTTCTCCACAATGGCGGCATCATGCACGCCCTCCACCCAAATGCGCGATGGCGCGGCAACCTTTGCCTCCACGTTTTCTACGCGGCGGGAGCCGGAGTTGGATTTGCGGGGAGCCTGCTTTTCGACGTACCGGGTAAGCGTTACTGGTTTGCCTTCCACTAGGAACCCGCCTTTAACCAGGTTAAAGACCCGTTCTACGCCATGGCGATCCTCAAGGCGTACCACCTCACCGAAAACGGTCTTATCCACGCCCATAACAGCCCCCACAAAGTCATCGCCGCGCACTTCCACTACCATTCCGGGCTCGGCTGGTACTTCCGGGTACTGGCGCGGCTTCGACCGCGAGTGGCCAGCAAAAATATCTCCGCCATAAGGATCAAAACTCATGGCCCGTTAGTCTATCTACTAGACTGGCTCGCCATGGATATGCGCGCCGAAGTATGGTCACCTTTACAAAACACCGCCGTCTGGCTTGGCTCGTGGCTGTGGGGACATGAAACCACCGATGACTTGCTGGACGCGCTTACTGAACTAGGCGGACGTCCAGAATGCTTGGACGAATCCCCCTTCGTCGATGTGTTAGCCATGCTGCGCGCGGAGACCTCCGAGCTTACCGCTCATCGCGGTGTACGTGCAGAACCTATCGTGCGCCTCGCACTGTCCGGGCCAGGCGAGCCGCCTGCATTGCCGGCGGGATCGGAGTCCTATCGCGCGGCTACACAAAGTTCCGCCGGAGCAATCATAGTTCGCACCAATGATCCCCTGCGTAACTTAGTCCTCATCCCCCACATTCGCCACAGCCATACAGCGTGGCAAGTGGTCGTCGAAAAGCAGCAGCTCCCCGCACCCGCCTGGCTAAGCCCCGGTGAAGCCGACGCACTCCTTTCTCAAGCAACCAATGAGTCCGCCCAGCTCATCGCGGCAACCGGGTATAGCACCGAGGCATTGCCCAACCCACGCCTCACCGTGGGAACCCTGAGCGACTTCTATGACACACCCGGACTTCCCCGTTCAACGCCAGCTCGAGCAGCCAAGCTCTTTGCCCGTGCCGACCGAGTGGCCGCGATCATCGAAACCGTCACTGACCGCATCAATGACCACAGCCTTGATCCACAATTGCTTCGCTTGTGGCGCCACATCCGCCAGGCCCGCATGACGGGCGTGTCTTATGCGCTTGGAGAGTTTGCCCGTTAACGCGACCAGATATCGCAGCACCCCGCCGCGCACGGCTCACCATTGACTGTGCACCCTTGCACCGTGACGCTCCCGCTGGTCTCCCACTCGCGGCCCTGCTCTAGCTCATCGATGAGATCAACGACCATCTCCGCAAACCGTGGAGTCGGACCCGCTGTACGAGTGCGCAGGACCTTGACGCCCATCTCTTCGGCTGCCTTCTGCAGCTCGGAATCGAGATCCCAGATAACCTCCATATGATCGGAGATGAAGCCAATCGGACACACCACTACCGTGTCGATGCCTTCGTTGTGGTGGATATCAGTGGTTTTATCAACAATGTCTGGCTCGAGCCACGGAGTGCGTGGATTGCCCGAACGTGACTGCCATACAAGGTCATAGCCAGAAATACCGGCTTGTGCGGCCACCAACCGCGACGCCTCTGCCACCTGGCGGGAGTAAAGGTTTTTATCGCCTTCCGCTCCGCCCACGTTATCGTGCGCGACGGGAACCGAATGGGCGGTAAATAGCAAGCGAGTGGATTCCTTCTTTTCTTCCGGAACCTGTCCCCAGACCTCCGTGACAGCGGCTGCCATTTCGGCCACGAACTTCGGATGGTCGAAGAATTGGCGAATCTTAGTAAATTCAATGTCCGGCAGACCCTGCTCCGCCAGATGCTCGCGCATCCGCTGAATATCCTCATCATATTGCCGGCATGCGGAGTACCCACCCCATGCAGAGGTAGCGAAGACAGCTACCTTGCGCACCCCGTCCTGAGACATCTTCTCCGCAGTCTCGCTGGCAAAGGGATGCCAATTTCGATTGCCAAAGTAGACCGGTAGATTATGTCCGCGTTTTCTCAACTCGCCTTGGACATGATCGATGATTTCGCGGTTAAGCGCATTGAGCGGGCTTACCCCTCCGAAGTGGTAATAATGCTCGCCCACCACTTCTAGCCGCTCGCGAGGGATGCCTCGACCTCGGGTAACATTCTCCAAAAAAGGAACGACCTCCTCGTTTCCTTCCGGGCCACCGAAAGAAAGAACGAGGAGGGCGTCGAAGTTTTGGGCATTCTGTTGTGCGTCAGTCATGCCCTAAACCATACCAACCAAAAGTTGGAGATTAGAGAAGGCGCACGACATCGGGAGTAGCGCCACCCCAGCGAACCGGAACTACTGAAACAGTCTGACCCGACTGTGGCGCTTCAATCATTTGGCCGTCGCCTAGGTAGATAGCTACGTGCTGGCTTCCACCAGCTCCGTAGAAGATAAGGTCACCGCGCTGTGCGTTCTCGCGGGGAACCTTCGTGCCCTGCTGGTACTGCGCACCAGTGTAGTGAGGAAGGTCCAGGCCGGCTGCCGCGTAGGCGTACTTGACTAGCCCCGAGCAATCGAAGCCAGACTGTCCAAAGTCCCCGAAGGAATCAGCCACGCCACCATCGCGAAGCCCACCGGTAGGACCATTATTATCGCCGCCACCCCACACATAAGGGACGCCGACCTGAGACTCGGCGCGAGAAATGACGGCCTCGATCTGAGCGTCTCGGCCCGCATCTGCACCAGTGGTGGTTTCCTCGGACTCAGTTACCTCATCCACCTCGGGAGCGTCAACACTGGCGGCAGGTGCAGTGTTCGGACTGCCCAAACCAAGCAAGTCAGATGAACCTTGCATGAGGGTGCGCACATCGTCCTCATCAACGGCTGCGGCGATATCATTCGCAAGTCCGAGCGCATCGTTCACGGAGGATCCAGTGCCAAAATCGACGTTCTGGAACGTCGGCGTTGTACCCTTGTTGAGGGCGTTTCCGAAGTCCGCTTCTGGAGTAGTCTTCTCCTGCTCAGCAACGGATGGAGCCTCCGGATTATCGGCAACGTCCGCACTGCCAGGAGCCTCAAGCGAGCCCCGATCTACTACCTCATCTGTAAAGCCCTGAGACTTGTCCTCGGAAGTCAAGTCTTCAGAGTTGACCGTAAAGGCGTTAGTCGAAGCTGCAGAATCAAGATTATCAACTTGATTTGGCGAGGTTGGAAGAGAATCCTGCTGCGAGAGCTGTATCCCGCTTGCTGCCCCCTCTTGGCGCGCAGCCTGCTGCTGGCGGGCAAAAGTGGCCTCCGCAAACCTTTGGGTAGCGTTTAGTCGAGCTTCATTCTGGGCCAGCTCTCGACGCTCCTGCGCGACCCGACTCTCGGCTTCTCGCTTTTCCTCCCCCGCCTGGCGCAGCTCATCTTCCAAGCTGGCAACATACTCTTCATTAGTGCCCGGCTCGCCGTTCACTTGTTCCAATTGGGTTCGAATCTGAGCAATACGGTCTTCCGCTCCGGAAACATCCGCTTCCGCGCGACCTAGCTCTGCCCGGGACTCCTCTACAGCGGCCTGCAGCGAATCTGCATTGGCAACCGCACGGTCAATTGCTACGTGGTCTGAGTTTTGGTCCTGGACCGTACCTGGGTTTGGCGTCGATACTTCATCGGCGCCCGCTGGGGCTACGGTGGAAAGCGTTGAAATAGCTGCGGTACCTGCTACTGCAGCAATGAAAGCGCGAACATGTCGAATGCGCGGAAGGCGAATGGTGGCCACTGAAATACTCCTAGTTTGGGCCCACGCTGCTCGTTTAGTGAGAGTCCATGAAGACTCCGGACATAGGTATGCCCGGGATCCCCGCCTGTATATTTCGCACAAACACAGGCGTTATCGCATGCCTTATTGGGCGGCCTAGAGGTTCGCCTTGGGTAGATATCAATAGATACGCGAAGCTAACCCCCTGGTGCCCGCAGACACTAGAGCGGTAATTGTTGATAGACTGCCTACTTCGGCTGAGACTTCACTCCGGGTGTGCACATTCTGTGGACGCTCAGCAGACTTAGGGCTTTCATGTTGGAACTAGAGACAGTTGAGGACGATTGCTGCGCCGATACTGGACGACTCTAACCGCTACTGTTTCCCCACAACAGCGATATCCAGACAATTTGCACTCTGGCAAGAGAGCCTAAAGGTCTACTTGCGCGAGTCCGCCAAGCCGGACACAGATGGTCTACAACTATCCTCTGTTCAAACAAAGTCCCACGACTGTGAAATCCACTTCTATTCTTGCGCTGCGCGCGACATACGCTCCAGGGTGCGTTTTACAACCCGCGATTCCGTATGCCCCGATCACGTCTTCGTTGCACTGAGCACCGTGAGAACTGCTCTACGGGTTCTGGCAGACCTCGCCGCGGCGCCAACTGGAGTCCAAAAGGTCTAACCTTTTGAGCACTACCGAGCCGTCGAGGGCAAGCAGCCACAAACCATGAACAGGCCGCACGAAGCTGACCCTTGTGGAGTGATTCGGCGTTCCCGGACCCTATCCCTATGGACCTCTCCGTACGCACCTTCTGTAACAACAGGCTTTTAGCCTTAGCCATATAAAGGTTCGCACCAAAATTTCCACACGGTGGAGTTCTAATGAACCCGTCTCACCTCATAAACGGAAGGTGGGTTGATGTGTAATTTTTCGAACATTGTAATCGCTCAAGTTCTTTGCCTGCGTTCCCAATCGCTATCGAAAGGTCCCGGTTCATTGACTTCCAAGAACGGCCACTCGACGTTCTAACTTTCGCTCGAGGCGTGCTTCCCCACATACCCGTGCGAGTTCTCTCGTGACAGTCAAGGCTAAGCCCATGAACCCAGGAAGCAAGAAATGTCTCCTGAGTCGACAATCGAACCTTACGTCACGACACGCCCGTTTCGCACAATTTTCCCGCAATTCACGTGAGTCAAGTTAATTCACATGACTCAACATGTGCACCTAACCTGCAATGATTTTGTTACCATCCCGTTATTGTGACTTTAATCACTAGACAACCGGAGCCCCATACGCCCTACTAGCCCCGAGTCTGACCATAACCAGGACAACTCAACCACTCCCCCACCGGATGTCAACCCCTAAGGGTTTACTTTGACCACTCCCCCGCCCCATCCACGATCCCCAATTAGGTATCCGGCTCACGTTAAGTCCAGGCCGAACTTCTGCCTCCCCAATCCGCAACCGACTCTCCCGGCACCCCGTGAGTGAACGAAACTGCGTCATCCACATTCGCCCGGAGTCCTTCAGTACACGCCTTCGGGTCAGTTGCCCGAGTTTTCCGCGCATCAAAGGCCCGCAAAAGTTTCACCCTCTAACGTGATACTTTCTCGAACAAACTTAATTTTCAGGGACTATTTGTCGAATTCTGAAAAGCCAAGTTCCACGTTTCTCGCCCGGCTTTCATCACTAGCCCGTCTCGCACGCCCAGCTTCCGTAGGTTCTTTTCAACTATTAGAGCGTGCGACGGCCGGCCGCTAGGAAAGAGCCAACCAATACAATCACGGCGATTACGGCAACTGCCCCCACCACTGCGCCGACCGGGAAGCTGATTTGGTCTAGCCCCCTGTAGTACTCAGACAGAAGGTCTACTTGTTCAACCCCAGGCGGGATCTGTGCCTGCACCGACTCAATGTCGGCACGGCTATAAGTGTCACTAACGGAAGAAACATGGCGAGGGGTTTGTACGATGACGGTATTCAAGCCTGTCGCATCCTGGAGCTCTTGGGCAATGTCACGGACATCAGGTGCCCGATCAGCCACCACATCAACCACGGCCACTCCGTCACCGTCTCGCAAGCCTTGAGCTACCTCCGCGTTGAGCTGTGCATCTTGGCTGAGCGTTGGGGACGTGTAGGCCACGCCATCCTCTTCCAGCTGGCCTGCCAAATCAGCTACATCTACGCCCGCGGGAACCATGTGTATCTCTTCCTTATATATAGGGCTCCTAAACTTCTTCTCCCCCAAGATACGGGCGGGCCACAGACGTCCTTCCCCTCAACTCGCCGAATTTCTCGAAAAGGTGAAAACAGAACGCTTGTACTGTTACAATGGCAGCGACCGAAGGTTTTAGCCTCTACAATATCTAGGTGAACCATCGCGTTCTTTGTCGCCTTCAACACAGCGGGCCCCATGGTCGCGTCGCGTCACACCAGTGACCAATGATGCCGAGCACTGCCCCGCGGTGACGACTGGCGGCGAGTACCAAACAGAACACACTGTTTATTAACAAGGAATGGAGCTCCCTGTGACTGAAAGCTTGAACTCCTTCGAGGCCAAGAAGACCCTTGACGTCAACGGCAAGTCTTATGACTACTTTGACATCAACACCGTCTCCGGCTTGGAGAAGTTGCCTTACTCCCTCAAGGTGCTGGCAGAAAACCTGCTGCGTAACGAGGACGGCAAGAACGTAACCAAGGACCACATCAACGCCTTGGCAAACTGGGATCCGGAGGCAGAGCCGGACACCGAAATCCAGTTCACCCCAGCACGCGTCCTCATGCAGGACTTTACCGGTGTTCCTTGCGTTGTTGACCTCGCTACCATGCGTGAGGCCGTCTCCGCACTGGGTGGCACCCCGGATCAGGTTAACCCTCTCAACCCGGCCGAAATGGTCATTGACCACTCCGTCATCGTTGAGGCTTTCGGCTCTACCGATGCGCTGGAAAAGAACGTTGAAATTGAGTACCAGCGCAACGAAGAGCGCTACCAGTTCCTCCGCTGGGGTGCTGAGAACTTCTCCAACTTCCGCGTTGTTCCTCCAGGAACCGGCATCGTCCACCAGGTAAACATCGAGTACCTGTCCCGCGTTGTATTCGACAACGAGGGCCTCGCTTACCCGGATACCTGTATCGGTACTGACTCCCACACCACCATGGAAAACGGCCTGGGCATTCTGGGCTGGGGCGTCGGCGGCATCGAAGCAGAGGCTGCCATGCTCGGCCAGCCGGTATCCATGCTTATCCCGAAGGTCGTAGGCTTCAAGCTGACCGGTGAGATTCCTACCGGCGTCACTGCAACCGACGTCGTTCTTACCATCACCGAGATGCTGCGCGAGCACGGCGTTGTTCAGAAGTTCGTTGAGTTCTATGGCAACGGCGTTAAGTCTGTCCCGCTGGCAAACCGCGCCACCATCGGCAACATGTCCCCTGAGTTCGGTTCCACCGCTGCGATCTTCCCGATTGACGAGGAGACCACCAAGTACCTCGAGCTCACCGGCCGCCCGCAGGAGCAGATTGACCGCGTCGAGGCCTACGCCAAGGCACAGGGAATGTGGCTGGAAGAGGACGCTCCAGAGGCAAAGTACTCCGAGTACCTCGAGCTGGACCTGTCCACCGTTGTTCCTTCCATTGCCGGCCCGAAGCGCCCGCAGGACCGCATCCTGCTGACCGAGGCCAAGGAGCAGTTCCGCAAGGATCTGGCTAACTACACCACCGACGAGGTTTGCGTTGACGAATCCTCTGTCGAGGCAAAGCGCATGTCCGCAGAAGGCGGCGCTCCAGTTATGGAGGACGTCACTGGCGGCTTGAACAAGGCTCGTGAGGGTCACGGCGAGTCCTCGGCTACCGGCGCGAAGGGCCGTCACTCCAACCCAATTACCGTTGAGTCCCAAAACGGTGGCGAGTTCACCTTGGACCACGGCATGGTTGCCATTGCCTCCATCACTTCCTGTACCAACACCTCTAACCCATCCGTCATGGTGGGCGCAGGCCTTATCGCCCGTAAGGCAGCAGAAAAGGGTCTGCAGTCCAAGCCATGGGTTAAGACCATCTGTGCTCCTGGCTCCCAGGTTGTTGATGGCTACTTCCAGCGTGCAGACCTGTGGAAGGACCTCGAAGCCATGGGCTTCTACCTCTCCGGCTTCGGCTGCACCACCTGTATCGGTAACTCCGGCCCACTGCCGGACGAGGTTTCCGCAGCCATCAACGAGAACGACCTCGCTGCCACCGCGGTACTTTCCGGTAACCGCAACTTTGAGGGTCGTATCTCCCCGGATGTCAAGATGAACTACTTGGCTTCTCCAATCATGGTCATCGCCTACGCCATCGCCGGCACCATGGACTTTGACTTTGATGCACAGCCGCTGGGTCAGGATAAGGAAGGCAACGATGTCTTCTTGAAGGACATCTGGCCTTCCCCACAGGAGATTGAGGACACCATCCAGTCCGCCATCTCTCGCGAGATGTACGAGGCTGACTACGCCGACGTCTTCAAGGGCGACGATGCTTGGCGCAACCTGGACGTGCCGGAGGGCGAGACCTTCAAGTGGGATGAAGATTCCACCTACATCCGCAAGGCTCCTTACTTCGACGGCATGCCAACCGAGCCGAACCCGGTTGAGGACATCAAGGGCGCACGCGTGCTGGCAAAGCTGGGCGATTCCGTCACCACTGACCACATCTCCCCTGCTTCCGCTATTAAGCCGGGCACCCCGGCTGCGCAGTACCTCGATGAAAACGGCGTTGCCCGCCAGGACTACAACTCCCTGGGCTCCCGTCGTGGTAACCACGAGGTTATGATGCGCGGTACCTTCGCGAATATTCGCCTGGCCAACCAGCTGGTCGACGTCACCGGTGGCTACACCCGTGACTTCACCCAGGAAGGCGGCCCGCAGGCCTTCATCTTCGATGCTTGCCAGAACTATAAGGAAGCCGGCATCCCGCTCGTTGTCATCGCCGGCAAGGAGTACGGCACTGGTTCTTCCCGTGACTGGGCAGCCAAGGGTACCAACCTGCTTGGCGTGAAGGCTGTTATTACTGAGTCCTTCGAACGTATCCACCGTTCCAACCTGATTGGTATGGGCGTTATCCCACTGCAGTTCCCGCAGGGCGAGTCCCACGAGTCCTTGGGCCTGGATGGTACGGAAACCTTCGACATCGAGGGCATCTCCGCTTTCAACGATGGTTCCATCCCGAAGACCGTCCGCGTCACCGCTACCAAGGAGTCCGGCGAGGCCGTCGAGTTCGATGCCGACGTCCGCATCGACACCCCGGGTGAGGCTGACTACTTCCGCCACGGCGGCATCTTGCAGTACGTTCTGCGTCAGATGGTCAAGAACTAAGCGTCTTCGCGCAGTCCTTTAGCCCAACCGATGGGTTAAAGGACTAAGTTCAGTCGACAACGCGGGGTTGCACCGCCCTCTCTCAGGAAGGGCAATGCGGCCCCGCGTTTCGTCACGTCGATTTTATTTCTTATTTAAAATTACTGATTAAACAATCTTTAGATATCCCCCATTAAGGAGAGTTCCCTACTATGCCCATCGTGAGCGAATCTGAACTTAGTCGCCGCCGGCACGACATTCTCGTAGGTGCCCGCCGCTGCTTTGCAGAGCACGGGTACGAGGGAGCTACTGTTCGGCTACTCGAGCAAGCGACGGGTAAGTCACGTGGCGCAATTTTTCACCACTTCGGTGACAAAGAGTCACTATTCCTTGCCTTGGCGCAAGAAGATGCCGCTCGTCAGGCCGAAGTCGTGGCTCAAAATGGCTTGGTAGAAGTCATGCGGGAAATGCTCCAGCATCCAGAGCGCCACGATTGGCTGGCCACTCGCTTGGAAATCACTTCCCTGCTACGCACGGACCCTTCGTTCGCCGCTCGGTGGAAAGAAAATCAATCGGTTCGTGATGAAGCCGTTCGCGCACGATTGGCATCTAATGCGGATAAGGGTCGCCTACGAGATGATGTAGGAATCGATACCTTAGCCATCTATCTTGAGGTATTTATGGACGGATTCATTAATCGACTTGCCTTGGGCGATACCGCGGAGCTGGAAAATGTTCTTGACTTAGTAGAGCAATCCATCCGCGGTGCTCAGGCGAGCCCACAGTAATCCCCCGTACATCCAATCCTGCTCCCGGCTGCTTCTTAACTGATCTTGGAAAGAGCCGGGAGCAGTTTTGTATGCGCTTATAGCTTCGGCGCCGGCAGTGTCTTTTCCGCTACTTCAGCATAGGTTTCTATTTCAGCCACAAACTTAGGATCGTGGCAGGTAACCACGAGGGAACTGCCGGACTGCAGTGCGTAGTGGATGAGTTGGTGCATGAGCCAGCGGTCGGCAGCTGAAAGCAAGGTGTCTGGTTCGTCGAGCAGAACCACCGGTCGCTGCTGCCCGATCACGTGGGCAATCTGCGCAAGCCGCAGGCGAGACGATGATAGATCGAGAGGATGGTCTGCGGGGTTTAGTCCCAGCAGGTTGCGCACGGTGTCATTGGGGACGAATTCCTCCACCGTTGGGAATACTGCCTGATCAAACGGCGATTGCAGGGCAAGAGCGGGTGGATTCGAGACAACTCCGGCGCCATCGAGCCCAGCCGCGGCGCGCAGGAGCGTGGTCTTTCCACTGCCATTATCGCCGCGCAGCCACGTAACCGCGGATTCCGCGATGGGGATTTCCACCGGTCCGACGCTGAAGGACGTGCCACTGGGCTGAGAAAAGTGCCACCATTTCTTCTTTGCCGCACCCCGGCGTGCCGTTAGCGGACCGATACTCCCTGTCCGGGGGCTTGCAGAAACCCGCGGTAAGTCTACGGCCGCTACGAGTGGGCCTGTTCCAATGATGTGCCCACCCAATTCTTGCCAGGAAGCACTGGATATAGAAATGACGCAGGTTTCCGGCAATTCCTGCAAGAGGCGAACCACTTGCGTGCGCGAGTTAGCGTCCAGCCCGGCTGCAGGCTCGCACACAATCATGACTTCTGGCTCGCGAATGGCAACGCAGGCTGCCGCCAACCTGCGCGTTTGGCCACCGGATAGCTGTGTTGGGTTATGTTCACAGTAGTCAGACAGGCCCACAGCGCGAAGCATTCGCTCCCCGCGCCGCTGCATTTCAGAGGCAGGCACGCCGGCATTTTCGAGGCCTAAAACTACTTCTTCGATACAGGTTTCCCGCAGGAAGCTAATCTGTGCTGAGGCATCCGTACCGATGATGGCTTCGGTAGATAGGTGCTCGGCTAGTTCCACGGCAACGTCTTCGACGGCTGTGTCAGGTTCGACGAGTACTTGATAAATGGCCCCAGGGGTGGGCTCAATGCGGGCTAGATCCATGTAGCAATCACCACCACAAGGCTAACTAGCGGAATGACGAAGCGTAAGACGCGGGAGACCATGGAATCGGTAACGGGGCGCAGTAGGGTGCGTTGCCCTTCTTGGTCGAATCCGACGGCGGCTAAGGCCTGGCCACGTTGGGTTCCTTGCGTAAGGAGGCGAGCGATGACGGGAATAATGACGCGCGAGATGGTATTGCGCCAAGTCACGGTAATGCCGGCGAGCTGGTTGGCTTCACGGACGCAACGCCAAGCGTGCGCACCTTGGGGCAGGGTTTGTAGGGAGGCTCCAACGATATACGCGACCTTGTGGCCAGCGCGCGAAACTTGCAGCCACTTGGCGATATCAGCAATGCGCAGCACTGCCATGGCCGCGATGAAGCAGGCCATGAGGGCGCAGAACCGGAGGGTGAGGGTGGCGGCGAGAACCAGGCCGTCGCTAGTTAGCAGCGGCAGCACCGGGTCATCACCGTAGGGGGCGTGAATGACCAGCATGGAAAGGGCCGCTGGGGCGCTTAGCGCCAATGTTGTCAAAATTACGGAGGCGTTGCGGGTAGCGGCGGTACCGCAGGCTAGGGCGATGAGCACTACGCTTGCCGACGCCACCGGGGTATTTAGCGCCAAAGTAAGGACCCAGCCGCAGGCCGCGATGGTGACAACGGTGGCGGGATGAAGGCCTTGCATTACCGTGGCTGGAGGGATTCTCGGGTGCGCTGCGGCAATGCCTTGACCGCTGCCCAGACAATGAGGAAGACCAGTGCCTTATCCAGGGGATCCGAAATAAAGGACTGCAGCGTAACCGAGGCGATGAGGGAATTGCCCAGTTCTCGGAACAGCGAAACAACCGCGCCCGTACCAAGACCTGCGGTACCGCCATAAACAAAGGCAGCCACTGGTGCGGCGAGCATGCCGGAAATGATTCCAATGATGGCGCCGCTGAGAATGACCCACCACACCTTAGTGAAAGCGCCCTTCTTGATTACCAGTCCGGAGAGGAACCCCGTGGCGGCGGACACGGCGGCGAAGGGCAAAGCGGCGGGGTTCAACAGTCCCCATACGACGGAGGACAAGGTACCAGTAGCCAATCCGGCGATGGGTCCCGCGAGCGCGGCTACCAGGATCGTTCCCACGGAGTCGATATACAGCGGAACACCGATAGAACCGATGATTTCGCCGACAACAATATTGAGCACTAGTGCTACCGGGATGATGGCGATGGTTCGCGCCGGTAATGCCGGAACGGTGCCGGTGAGAAGGAGCGCGGCGCCAACGAGGTAGCCGGCGAGGGTAATGAGCGCCTCGGTCGAGCCGGCAACGGATTCCCAATCAGTAGGACGCAGAAGAACCAGATAAATCCAGGTTGCGGCGACGATGAGTGCACCCGCGATGACCATAGCCTTGCGGACGGGGGTGAGAGAAAGCTGTGACACAGTAAAAGTCCAAATCCATATACCGAAAAATGGGCAAAATAAACGCCGACCGCGGATGGTGCTGCTTTCCTATGTCACCTCGGAAAGCGAGCTCGCACGGCACGTGCGCCGCGGATAATAGTAGAGGCTCTGCGTGCTAAAAGCCACTAATGCGAAACCAATAGCGTCAATGCCCGCGCGCATTCGTGGTGTGCGGCCTCCATGTCTGCGCTTGTTACCAGCCGCGCGTTGTGGGCGCGGCCCCAATGGTTGCGCAAATCTGCGACGCTCGTACCACGCAGCAGTGGCGATTCCGCCTCGACGTCCATGGTGGTTTCTATCGCGTCGAAATTGATGCGTCCGAGTGCAATCATGCAGGTCAAGAGGTCGTGAATCTGAGCTTGATATCCCTCCCCCTGTGCCTGGTGGAATTCAAAATAAAAACGCAGCACGTCCGGCAGGATTTGTGCCGTGGGGTGCTCCCCCAACAATTCCAAGGCCTCGTCTAGGCGCTGCGGAGTAATGAGAAACTGTTCCGTTACTTCGAGGGAACACAGCGTGGTGAGAACGCGTGGGGCGTTTGAATGAAAATGTTGGGCGGCGGCGTGCGGATCCACCCAAAAGTTCCATTCGGCAGTTGGCGTGGTGTTTCCGCGGTAATTGACCGCGCCGCCCATGATGGTGATGGCACCGAAGCGCGCGGCAGCCTCGCTATGGGTTGCTTCGAAGGCCGCAAGGTTGGTGACCGGTCCAGTAACGATCAGCTGCAGATCGTCATGGGTGGCTAATGCTTCTTCCCATACCTGCTGCCAATCGCGCTGTTGTAGCTTGGCGGCGGCAGCGGGGGCGTGTGCGTAGCCCAGCCCTGTCGGGCCATGGGTCTCAGGGGTGGTGGTGAGATCTACCTTGAGGGGTTGGGGTAGGCCGGGGGCTACGGGGACGTCGGAAAGCGAGCACAGGTCCAGAATCCAGCGGGCATTATCCGCGGTCCGGTGGACCTCGACGTTGCCGGCCGTGGTGGTAACCCCCACCAGCTCGATCTCCCCGGCATGATGCAGCCCCGCCAGGTACATAAGGGCGAGGCAATCATCGATGCCGGGATCGCAATCAATAAGTACAGCTGGTGGCTTAGCAGTCATAATGCCAGCCAGTCTAGCGCCTTACTTGATGGAGCTCACCGGATTGTCGCCATCAACGAAGGCAAGCGGGGATCCCGGCAGGTTTTCACGGCCAAGGGACTCGACGATGACGTCCGCAACCAGCTCGCGAGAAGAAGTCAGAGACTCCTTCAGCTTCTTATCCTCAATCTGCTCAATGCCCTTGGCTGGTTCCTCGGTCAGCATCGCTGGCTTGAGGATGAGGTGCGGGTAGCTGGCCTGTACAAGGCGGTTGTCTACTTCCTTCTTGGACTCCACGTAGGCATACCACTTCTCATCGGCAGGATCCGTGGTTGCTACCTGGGAGCCGACATAAGAGATCATCACATAGGCAGGCACATTCTTGCCCTCCTGCTGCAACTTGTCCATGGCGTCGAGGGTAGCGAGGGCGCCATCGCGGTCGACGGCCCAGGTGAGGTCTGCCCCACCGCGGCCGCCATTGCCAGCGCCCCAGACTACAGCGTCATAAGCGGCGAAAAGCTCTGCCCACTGATCCACGGTTTGTTCAGTAATATCAGCCATAACCGGGGTCGCGCCGAGCTTTTCAATCTCGGCCTTCTGCTCTGGGTTGCGGATGAGGGAGTGGACCTCATGGCCGGCGTCAACCAGCTTAGGGGCGGTCAGCAGCCCGACCTTGCCGTGTCCACCGATGTACAGAATCTTCTTCTTATCAGTCATACCGCCCCACCGTAACAACGGCGCGGCCGGCGTGCAGACGGCCTCCTTACTCCGGCACGCACAAACCACCGCGGCGCGCTCGGCAAGCAGATAGAATTGCACGCATGTATGCCATTATGACCGTCACCGGAGCCGATAGCACCGGCATCATCGCCGCGGTGACCACTACCCTTGCAGAACTCGATATCAACGTCATTGACGTCTCCCAGACGCTCATGGGCGGATACTTCACCATGATCCTGCGCGTCGAATTCGATGCGGACAAGGTCTCCATCCAGGCCATCAAGGAGCACATGCGCCCGGTGGCGGAGGAAAAGCACCAGTCCATCCGCATTCAGTCCGAAGACCTCTTCACCGCCATGAACGAAATTTAATATGAGTACGCGTTTTAATACCACCAATATCTTGGACACCATCGAGATGATTGAGAACTATCGTCTCGATATCCGCACCGTGACCATGGGCATCTCGCTCCTCGGATGCACCCGCTCCACCATGGAGGCTACCTGCCAGGCCATCTATGACCGGGTCACCCAGCAGGCAGGGCGCCTCGTCGAGGTATGCGAAGGCATCGAGGGCGAGCTCGGCATCCCCATCGTCAATAAGCGCATTTCCGTAACCCCCATCTCCTTGGTGGTGGCCGGCGTAGAGGGAAACCCCGTTGATGCAGCGAAGGCGCTGGACAAGGCGGCAAAAGAGGTCGGCGTCAACTTCGTGGGCGGCTATTCCGCCTTGGTAGAAAAGGGCGCTACCACCGCCGAGCAAAAGCTCATCAGCTCCATTCCGGAGGCGCTGGCTACTACGGACGTCGTGTGTTCCTCCGTAAACATCGCCAGCTCCCGCGCCGGCATCAACATGGATGCGGCGAAGAAGATGGGCGAGGTCATCAAGGAAGCGGCCGAGCTGACTAAGGATGATTCTGCCATTGCATGCGCCAAGCTCGTGGTCTTTGCTAACTCCGTGGGAGATAATCCTTTTATGGCCGGCGCCTTCCACGGCATTGAGGAACCCGATTGTGTGGTCTCCGTGGGCGTTTCTGGCCCGGGTGTGGTCGACCGTGCCTTGGGCTCGCTCGAGGGGGCCAGCTTAGACCAGGTTGCAGAAGAGGTGAAGAAGGCTGCTTTCAAGATCACTCGCGCCGGGCAGCTGGTAGGCACCATGGCCTCGGAGCGCCTGGGCGTTCCTTTCGGCATCATCGACCTTTCGCTTGCCCCCACCGCCGAATTGGGCGATTCGGTTGCGCACATCTTGGAGCACATGGGCCTAGACCAGGTAGGCACCCACGGAACCACTGCAGCCTTGGCTCTGCTTAACGACGCCGTTAAGAAGGGCGGCATGATGGCTTGTTCCCGCGTGGGCGGGTTGTCAGGTTCCTTCATCCCCGTTTCCGAGGACAAAGGCATGATCGACGCGGTCAAGTCCGGCTCCATTTCCATGGACAAGCTGGAGGCCATGACCGCTATTTGCTCGGTTGGTTTCGACATGATTGCCCTGCCGGGCGATACCTCGGCCGCGACGATCTCGGGCATGATCGCTGATGAGGCCGCCATTGGCGTGATGAACCATAAAACCACCGCAGTACGCGTCATTCCGGTACCTGGCGCCCAGGTAGGCGACGAGGTCAGCTTCGGCGGGCTTCTTGGCTACGCCCCTGTCATCCCGGTCAATCAGGTGGGCAATACGCAGTTCATAAACCGCGGCGGCTTCATCCCCGCCCCGGTGCATGGATTCCGCAACTAGCGCCAGCGACAACCGCGCCGCGGTCTAATCCGCGGCGTGCTCCTCGCCTGGCTTATCGGATTCCGCCCACGCAGCTAGGTTGGCCTGGAAGTGCTGGTAGGAGGCCTCCAACTGTTTCAGCTCCACCTCACCGCCTACCTGGCGGCGGGCATCGGAGTAGATGGCCCGGGCGGCGTCGTCAAGCACGCGCCGGCGTTCCGCTGTGCGAAGGAGGGCAACCACCTTAGCGAGGTTATCCAGCATGCTGAGGTAGATCTCCGCATTATCGGCCGCATCGCGCCGAATCTGTGTAAACATCGCCTCGACGATCTCGTCATAGCTAAAGGTCTGATAATCCAGCCGAAATTCGCCGTCCACATGCACAATGCCCTGCGGAAGCCGCTTATCCCCAATCACGGTGAGAATCTGGGTAAAGCGGTCAATGATGTCAATTACCGTAAATGGGTCATTAACGCCGGTGCTCAAAGCGCGGGCAGCAATTTCTGCAAGGTGCCGAGCGGTAAACCGAGGATCGTGGGCAGAGGCGTTTTCGCGGTGTTGCGTGAGCACGATATGACGCTCAATATCTTCCGGCAAACGTGGCACGCCGTGGGCAATGACCTCGCCTTCCAATACGAGGTCTCCCGGTGCCACGCCGAGGTGCACCGCGCAATCCTCTTGCGCTGCAGCCTGCGCGATGGCGTCATAGTCCACGAATTTGAGATAGCCAGTCTCACTACTGCGGCGCTTTTGCGCGTTCGTGTAGAACTCTGGCCCCGGCGCTTTTACTTTCTCCTCCTCCTCACCGCGGCGGATGAGCCGGCGCATGTGGCTTTCTACGTCTTGGGCAACCACGTGCACCACGTGGGACATGCTGATGGATTGCGCAATGTGCACGATGAAGTAGATGAGGAAGACAACGCAGGCGATGGCCAGCAGCACTGTGACGGCTACATTGAGGGAAGGAACGTATTCTTCTACCCCACCGCCGCCGGTACGAACCGCGCGCAGGGATAGGAGCGCAAAAATAAAGGTTGCCAGGTAGATCGCCAACGTGGATTGAATGGAGCGATCCTTTAAAAACTCGTGCAGGAGGCGCGGGCCCATCACCGTGACGACACCGGATAGCGCGGTCAGCGTGATGAAAAAGACGGTGCCGGCCAAGGAGAGTGACGAGGTTGCTACCGCGCTTAAAATCCCTTGCGCGCTATCGGCGCTGCCGTCATAAAAGGGCGTGTCCGACACGTCAAAATTGCTACCAACCGCAATGAGCAATTCCGCGCCGATCGCGGCGATGGCCACCGCCACGGCGGGGATGAGCCAAAACTTCTCCCGCCAAGCGGGCATCCTCTCCAGCAGTGTCTTCATAAATCCCTAAGCTAGCTCCACGATCTCCATATAGTCATCGGACCACAGGTCCTCATCACCATCGGGCATGATGATCACGCGTTCCGGATCCAGTGCCTTAACCGCACCCGGATCGTGCGTCACCAGCACCACAGCGCCCGTATACGTTTTCAGTGCATCAAGCACCTGCTCGCGCGAAATCGGATCCAGGTTATTGGTCGGCTCGTCTAGCAACAGGACGTTCGCGCGGCTGGAGACCAAGGCGGCTAGCGCAAGGCGCGTCTTCTCACCGCCGGAGAGGGTACCCGCAGGCTGCTCCAGCTTCTCACCGGAGAACATGAAGGCGCCAAGCAGGCTGCGCAACTCCTGCTGATCCGCGTCTGGGCAGGCATCGATAGTGTTTTGCCACACGGACTTATCCGGGTCGATGGTGTCATGCTCCTGCGCGAAGTAGCCGATGCGCAGGCCGTGGCCGCTGACGATGCCACCTTCACCATCGGTGCGTTCCACGCCGGCAAGCAATTTCAACAGGGTGGTCTTACCTGCACCGTTGTAGCCGAGAACAACCACCCTAGAGCCTTTGTCGATAGCGAGGTCTACGCCCACGAAAACCTCCAGCGAGCCGTACATCTTGGTCAGACCCTTGGCATTCATGGGCGTCTTGCCGCACGGCGCCGGCTCGGGGAACTTAATATTGGCCACCTTATCGGCCACGCGGACCTCGTCGAGCTCGCTCATCATGCGTTCAGCACGGTGGAGCATCTGCTTTGCCGCGGCGGCCTTGGTTGCCTTGGCACCGAGCTTGGCAGCCTGCTTTTGCAGTGCAGACGCCTTCTTTTCCGCATTGGCACGCTCTCGGCGACGCCGCGCTTCATCGGTAGCACGGGCATCGAGGTACTTCTTATAGCCCATGTTGTAGACGTCGGCCTCGCCGCGGACCGCGTCAAGGAACCACACCTTGTTGCACACGGCCTCCAGCAGTTCGACGTCGTGGGAAATCATAATGAGCCCGCCCTCATGCTTGGACAGGAATTGGCGCAGCCACGTAATAGAGTCGGCATCCAAGTGGTTAGTCGGCTCATCCAAGAGCAGCGTGGTCTGGGATTTGCCGGAGCCTTCAGTAGCTGCAAAGAGGATCTGTGCCAGCTCCACGCGGCGACGCTGGCCGCCTGAGAGGGTCTTGAGCTTCTGGTCTAGGACACGCTGTGGCAGGCCCAAATTATCGCAAATCTGCGCACACTCGGAATCGGCTTCATAGCCGCCGAGCGACTCGAACTGCTCCTCCAAGCGGGAATACTTACGGATAGCCTTATCCCGGAACTTATCGTCCGTGGCCGATTCCATGAGCTCTTGTTGCTTCGCCATGCGGCGCTTAAGATCATCCAGGCCGCGTGCGGAGAGAACGCGCTCGCGCGCCGTTTGCTCGATATTTCCCTCGCGGGAATCCTGGGGCAGATAACCAATGGGGCCCGAGCGAGTCACAGAACCACCATAAGGCTCCGTCTCCCCTGCCAAAATGCGCATGGTCGTCGTCTTGCCCGCGCCGTTGCGGCCGATGAGGCCAATGCGGTCGCCGGGCTGCACGCGGAGGTGCTGCCCGGGGGCGTCGAGAAGCGTGCGCGCTCCTACCCTGACTTCGAAATCATTGGTTACAATCACGAAGAAATAGTCTAGCAATTGACGCGGCCAACGCTAAGACGCACTAACGCCCCCAACAGCCACTTCCCGAATCCGAGAAATGCGCTGCTGGGGGCGTGTGATTAATACGCGATTTTAAACCGCGAAACCGAGGGCCTGAAGCTGCTCGCGGCCCTCCTCAGTAATCATTTGCGGTCCCCATGGCGGCATCCATACCCAGTTGATGCGGACGGCATCGGCCAGCTTATTGGCCTTGACGATGTCTTCGACCTGCTCCGCAATGACATCGGTCAGCGGGCAGGCCGGCGAGGTCAGCGTCATATTGATCATGACGATTTCCTTGCCATTGTCCTCTTCAAACCAGAGGTCATAGACAAGGCCCAGGTCGACGACGTTAATGCCGAGCTCGGGGTCGATGACATCGCGCATGAATTCGGTGACGTCAAAGGCCTTAGAGATCTGCTCTTCGGTCTGCTCCGGGCGCTCGCCGCTGCCGGAGAATGAAGAGTTCTCGTTCTGATAAGGATCTACGGGTTCCGTCATCTAGTTCTCCACTTCAGTTAGTGCATCGGCGGATGCAGCCTGGAAGGCCTTCCATCCGAGGAGCGCACACTTGACGCGCGCTGGGTACTGGGACACGCCGGCGAAGGCAACGCCGTCACCGATGAGGTCTTCATCGCCCTCTTCTTGGCCACGAGAGGTAATCATCTTTTCAAACTCGGCCAGCTTCTCGTTGGCTTCCGCAAGCGGCAGTCCAACGATCTCTTCAGCCATAACCGAGGTAGAAGCCTGCGAAATGGAGCAGCCTTCCGCGTCATAGGAGACGTCCTCGACGGTCTTGCCGTCGTCCGAAAGGCGCACGCGCAGGGTGAGCTCATCGCCGCAGGACGGGTTCACGTGGTGAACCTCGGCCTGATATGGCTCCCTCAGGCCGGCGTGTTGGGGGTTCTTATAGTGATCCAGGATGACGTCCTGGTACATGGAATCTAGGTTCATGAGGCAACTCCAAAGAATTCGCGGGCAGCCTTGATTGCGTCCACCAGCTTATCTACTTCTTCCTCGGTGTTATATAGGTAGAAGCTAGCGCGGGCGGTGGACTGTGCGCCGCAGGCACGGTGCAGTGGCCACGCACAGTGGTGGCCAACGCGAATGGACACACCGTGGTCATCGAGGACCTGGCCCAAGTCGTGCGGGTGAACGCCTTCCACAGTGAAGGAAATGGCGCCACCGCGATTTTCGGTGGTCTCTGGACCGATGATGCGCAGACCCGGGATTTCCTTGAGCTGGCGCAATGCGCGCTCGGTGAGCTTCTTTTCGTGCGCGTGGATATTGTCCATGCCCACTTCTTCCAAGAACTTCACCGCGGCTCCAAGGCCAACCACCTGGCTGGTCATCTGCGTGCCCGCCTCAAAGCGCGTCGGCGGCTCGGCAAAGGTGGTCTCTTCCATCTTGACGATCTCAATCATGGAGCCACCGGTCAGGAAAGGTGGCAGCTTCTTGAGCAGCTCATCCTTGCCGTACAGCACACCAACGCCGCTGGGGCCACACATCTTGTGGCCGGAAAAGGCCGCGAAATCCACGTCCAAAGCATGGAAATCAACCGCCATGTGTGGCACCGACTGGCAGGCGTCGAGGACAACCATGGCGTCCACCGCGCGAGCACGGCGCACCAGTTCATCCACGTCCGCCACGGCACCCGTGACATTGGATTGGTGAGTAAACGCAACTACCTTGACGGAATCATCGAGCTCGAGCGAATCGAGATCAATACGGCCGTCTTCGGTCATGGAATACCACTTCAACGTAGCGCCGGTGCGAGCACACAGCTCCTGCCACGGCACCAAGTTGGCGTGGTGCTCCAATTCGGTGATGACAACGGTATCGCCCTCGCCCACGTAGAGGTCCCCCGCGCGCTCGTCGCCAAGCACATAGGCAACTTCGTTCAGGGCCTCAGTGGCATTTTTGGTAAAGGCGATCTCGTCGCGGTCCGCGCCCACGAATGCGGCGATAGCTTGGCGCGCGGACTCGTAGGCATCATCGGCCTCTTCTGCCAGTTGATAGGAACCGCGGTGAACAGGGGCGTTCGTGTGCAGCACAAACTCCTCTTCCGCCTTCCATACCGGCAGCGGGCGCTGGGAGGTAGCACCCGAATCCAGATACACCAGTGGCTTATCGCCACGCACCGTGCGCTGGAGAATCGGGAACTGTTCCCTAATTGCGTTTACATCAAATCCAGACATGAATCTTCTTTGGATAGTCGCGGTTGACCGGCCGAGGGTCGGTCCTTACTTGAGGAACTGGTCGTAGCCGTCAGACTCGAGCTGGTCCGCCAATTCAGCGCCACCGGTCTTGATGACGTGGCCGTCAGCGAAGACATGGACGAAGTCCGGCTTCACATAGTTCAGGATGCGCTTGTAGTGGGTAATCATCAAGATGCCACCATTGGTTTCCTTCTGGTAGCTATTGATGCCCTCAGACACGATGCGCAGAGCGTCAACGTCCAGGCCGGAGTCGGTCTCGTCCATGACTGCGAACTTCGGCTTCAGGATATCCAGCTGCATGACCTCGTGGCGCTTCTTCTCACCGCCGGAGAAGCCTTCGTTTACGGAGCGGGAGATGAAGGACTTATCAATCTTCAAGTTCTCGCGGGCCTGGGTAAGCTCCTTGTTCCATTCGCGCAGCTTCGGTGCCTCGCCGCGAATGGAGGTGACTGCGGAGCGCATGAACTGAGAGACCTTTACACCCGGTACCTCAGTTGGGTACTGCATCGCCAGGAAGAGGCCGGCGCGAGCGCGCTCATCGACGGGCATCTCCAGCAGATTTTCGCCGTCGAGAAGCACCTCGCCCTCGGTGACCTCATACTTCGGGTGGCCGGCGATGGTGTAGGACAAGGTGGACTTGCCGGAACCGTTCGGGCCCATGATGGCGTGGATCTCGCCGGAGTTGATGGTCAGGTTAACGCCCTTGAGGATTTCCTTCGGCTCGCCGCCTTCTTCCGTCGGCAGCACCTGGGCGTGGAGGTTCTTAATTTCCAGAGTAGACATAATGTGTGTGGGTTTCCTTCTATGAAAGAGTTAGGCGGAGATCTTTTCCAGTTCTTCGGAAATGCGGTTTTCCAATTCCTCGGACAGGGACTGCACCGGAATACGGTGGATGACCTCATTGAAGAAGCCACGGATGATGAGGCGGCGTGCTTCAGCCTCTGGAATGCCGCGAGACATCAGGTAGAACAACTCGATGTCATCGAAGCGACCAACGGTGGCCGCGTGGCCTGCACCGGTAATTTCACCGGTCTCAATCTCCAGGTTAGGGATTGCGTCCGCGCGAGCGCCCTCAGTCAGGATCAGGTTGTTGTTGGTCTCGTAGGTATCGGTGCCCTGTGCATTGGAGCGGATAAGGACATCGCCTACCCAGCAGGTGCGGGCCTCATTGTCCTTGGTGCCCTGCAGTGCGCCCTTATAAAGGACGTGGGAGCGGCAATTAGGGACGGAGTGATCCACCAACATGCGGTTTTCGAAGTACTGGCCTTCATCAGCGAAGTAGACGCCCAGCAGCTCTGCGTCGCCGCCTTGCTCGGTGAAGTTCACGCGAGGCACGATGCGTACCACCTCGCCGCCAAAGATGGCGGAGTTGTGGCGCAGCACGGAATCGCGGCCGAGCTGTGCCACGTGGTTAGACAGGTGTACGGCATCGTCTTCCCAATCAACGTCAACGACGACGGTCAGGTGAGCGCCATCGCCCACGATGAACTCGACGTTATCTGCGTGGGTGCCAGAGCCGACGTACTTCAGGATGACGGTGGCTTCCGCGTGGTGGCCTACCTCGATGGAGGTAGCGCCAAAGGAAGTTACGCCCTCGCCCTTGCCGGTGTAGGTAATGACTACGGGCTCTTCCACCTGAGCCTCAGCGTCAATGGTGACAACCTGGCCTTCAGGCATAGAAGTCCACGCCTGAGCCGCAACGCGGTCAGACGGGGTACCAACGCGGCCCAAGCGCTCGTCATCGCGAGCGACGGTCTCGGAGCTTACGCCTGGATGTTCGCTCACGGTGACATCCTGTGCCACTACCTCAGCGAACTCGCCATTGTGTAGTCCACGGAGCTTGCGCAGGGAGACGAAGCGCCACACCTCATCGCGGCCGTGCGGCACCGGGAAGTCCTCCACGTTGGTGGAGGTAAAGACGTCACCCTTGGTGATCTTATCCGGATTGAATTCGTTCGAAGCGACCATTTTCTTTAGCCGACCGATCCTTCCATTTGCAGTTCGATGAGGCGGTTGAGCTCGAGGGCGTACTCCATCGGCAGCTCCTTAGCAATCGGCTCAACGAAGCCACGCACGATCATCGCCATTGCTTCTTCTTCCGCAATACCGCGGGACATCAGGTAGAACAGCTGCTCCTCAGAAACCTGGGAAACGGTTGCCTCATGGCCCAGCGTGACGTGGTCATTGCGGATGTCGTTATACGGGTATGTGTCCGAACGCGAGATATTGTCCACCAGCAACGCATCGCACTCGACGTTAGAAGTGGAATGGTGCGCGTTCTGATTAACCTGCACCAAGCCGCGGTACGCGGCGCGGCCGCCGGCACGGGCAACCGACTTAGACACGATATTGGAAGAGGTGTGCGGAGCCATGTGAGTCATCTTGGCGCCCGTATCCTGGAACTGATTCTCACCAGCAAAGGCAACGGAGAGAACCTCACCCTTGGCGTAAGGACCGGTCATCCATACGGCCGGGTACTTCATGGTCACCTTGGAGCCAATGTTGCCGTCGACCCATTCCATGGTGCCGCCTTCTTCTACCTTGGTGCGCTTGGTCACCAAGTTGTAGACGTTGCTGGACCAGTTCTGAATGGTGGTGTAGCGGCAGCGGCCGCCCTTCTTCACGATGATCTCCACTACTGCGGAGTGCAGGGAATCAGACTTGTAGATAGGAGCGGTACAGCCCTCGACGTAGTGAACATAAGCGTCCTCGTCGACGATGATGAGGGTGCGCTCGAACTGGCCCATATTTTCCGTGTTGATGCGGAAGTAAGCCTGCAGCGGAATATCTACATGCACGCCCTTGGGCACGTAGATAAAGGAACCACCGGACCACACTGCGGAGTTCAGCGCGGAGAACTTATTGTCACCGGCTGGGATAACGGTGCCGAAGTATTCCTTGAAAAGCTCAGGGTAGTCGCGCAACGCGGTGTCAGTATCGACGAAGATGACACCCTGGCTTTCCAGGTCCTCACGGATCTGGTGGTAGACAACCTCAGACTCGTACTGGGCGGCCACACCGGCAACGAGGCGCTGCTTCTCAGCCTCTGGAATGCCCAACTTATCGTAGGTGGCCTTGATATCGTCAGGGAGTTCGTCCCAGGTCTGGGCCTGCTCCTCAGTGGACTTCACGTAGTACTTAATCTGGTCGAAGTCGATGCCAGACAAATCCGCACCCCAGGTGGGAACGGGCTTCTTATCAAAGATGTTCAGTGCCTTCAGGCGCTGGTTAAGCATCCATTCCGGCTCGCCCTTCTTGGCGGAAATATCGCGAACTACATCTTCGTTCAAGCCGCGGCGAGCAGAAGCACCAGCCGCGTCCGAGTCGTGCCAGCCGTACTCATATGCACCAATGGAATCAATGATTTCATCATCGGTCATCTTGTTCTCGGGTGCCGATTGTGCCTGGGTCATGACTCGCTCCTTTCAGTATTTGTATTAACGGGTGTCAAGGGGATGTTTGTGGTACAGATCCCGTGGCCTCCGGCGATGGAGGCCAAAGGCTGTACGTGTTTGCCTAATAGAGCAGAAAAGACTTCTTGTTCCGCCTCACACAGCTCTGGGTGCTCGGCCGCCACATGGGAGACCGGACAATGATGCTGACAGATTTGCACTCCCTGACCAGCGCGGTCCACCGTGGCGGCATACCCGTGCTCGTCCAAGACCTCGGCCAGCTTACGGGCCACATCCTCTACAGATTCGCCCTCTTCTACGAGGGGGCGCACATCTGCAACGAGTCGCTCGAAGCGGACCTTAGCAAAGCGCTTAACGGCCTCAGACCCGCCGACGTCGCGAAGCGCCGTCAAGGCATCAGAGGCCAAATCATCGTAGGCGTGGCCGAATTGCGCTCGGCCACGATCGGTGAGGCGGAAATGTTTGGCTGGTCGCCCGCGACCAGAGCCGCTACCCGCTGAACCGCGGGTAACTGGGCGGCGGCGCACAACCTCCGTCAATTCCTCTTCCACCAAATTGTCTAAGTGCCGGCGGATTCCGGCAGCAGAAAGGCCAAGGCGTTCACCCAAGTGGGAAGCGGTAACGGGCCCGTCCTTCAGCAGCAACAGCATCACTTGCCGGCGGGTATCGCCATCCGTAGTGCGGGATTCCTTAGCCGCCTTGTGCGTAGTTTCTACGCGCTGAGGTGTGCTCATGCCGGGACCTCCCTTCGTGCTTCGCTCACTTACAGCCGCCCTGCAGCCGGCTCCCGTAATTCCGAGAGTCGCGCCGCAGTCCAACTGCGCCTCCTTTATTAGACAACACTAGTGTTCCTTAATTCATTCCGGAATGCCACCATTGGCCTTTCTTCGGCGTGGCACGGGGGTGGCTAACTCCCCTCATCGCCACAACTGGCGGTGCTGCGCGCGTTAAAAGGGCGGGCCTGCTGGGGTTGGGGCGGAGGATTCGCGTAAGGTCTTAACCCATGACAGGCAAATTCCGCGGCTTCCTTTCCGGCGTCAAGGCCGAGCTGCCGCAGCTGGGCACCGCTGGTTCTCGGTCTGCGCGACTACACGCCGAGGACACCGGAGCCGCGGAGCCTGATTCTCGTTTTGATTTTGTCCCCGCCAAAGAAGATGGCCTAAAGCGCACCACCACCGCACAGTGGCGGACATTTTTTATCCTGCGCTGGGTGGGCACAGTTGGATCCCTGCTTATCGCCTTCGGCGCGTTGGGCGCCGGTGCCCTCCCAGTAGTGGGAAACCCTTATGACAACGTGCCTTTTGGCTCCCTCATGTCCCGCATGCTGCAGACCTCTTCTGCCATAGTCATGGTGGGAGTAGGGCTGTTGGTGGCCGCCTGGGTGTTCCTTGCCCCTTTTGTGGGCACTCCGCTGCGCCAACCCCAGGAAGGTTCGCTCACCCCAACGCGCGCCCGCCGGCTCGTGACCACACACCAACTGTGGCGCACGTGGGCCGGCTGGGTCATCCCGCTGATTTTTACCGCCCCGCTCTTTACCCAGGACATCTACTCCTACTTGGCCAACGGTTCCATCGTGATGCAAGGCATGGATCCCTATTCTGCAGGACCGGTGCAATTGCTTGGCGCGGGTGATGAGCTCGCCCGATCCGTACCGTTTATCTGGGCCAACTCCCCCTCCCCTTATGGCCCCGTAGCACTCGGGCTCGCTGGAGTGGTGAGCGCAGTTACCTCTAATTCCATCCTCTTGGGAGTAATCGCCCACCGGCTCTTATCCATCGCCGGCATCATGGTTGCTGGGTGGGCAATCAGCTGTCTCGCGCGGCGCTGCCGGGTATCTCCAGAATCTGCCCTGTGGCTCGGCATTCTCAACCCACTGACCATCTTGCACCTGGTGGGCGGAATCCATAATGAATCCATCATGCTGGGCCTGCTCTTGGTGGGTATGGAGCTGGGCCTGCGGGGCGTCGACAAGCTAGAAAAGTCCACGCGCAGCGCCTACCTAGCACTCATTGCTTCTGGAGTTTTCCTGTCCTGCGCCGGAATGGTCAAGGTTACCGGCTTTATCGGGCTGGGCTTTGTAGGGATGGCATATGCCCGCCACCTGATAGACAAGGAGCGTGCATCACGCTGGAAGGCCTTGGCCTACGCCATTGCTCTGCAGCTAGTCATTTTAATTGCAACCATCGCCCTTATTAGCGCCCTGACCGGCATTGGCCTGGGGTGGATCACAGGACAAGGCGGGGCGGCCTCCATCCGCTCGTGGCTTTCTACCTCCACCGCCGTAGGCGTGGGTACCGGCTTTATCGGAATGCTACTGGGCCTAGGTGACCACACCGAAGCTATTCTCACCGTAACCCGTACCTTTGGTGTGCTGGTGGCAGTAGCTTTCATGGCCCGCATGCTCTTTGCAACGTTGCGCGGCCGCATCCACCCTGTGGGAGGACTCGGCACCGCCTCCTTAGTGCTGGTTATCTTCTTTCCCGTGGTCCATCCGTGGTACATCCTGTGGGCGGTACTGCCTTTGGCTGCATGGGCCAACCGGCTTATCTTCCGGTTCTGCGTCGTGGCTTATTCGGCAGCTATGAGCTTCTTTGTGCTGCCACGCGGGCTCGGGTTACCGCCCAGCACCATCATCGTCATCTATGTGTCGGCAGCCTGCACTTTCGCAGTCATCGCCACCCTGTGGTGGGTTGCAGTGCGGCGCAGCGGAATCCGTGTCCTAAACTAATCCCACGTGAATTCCATTTCAGCCGATCGCCCAGCCCTCACCGTGGACAACGTGGTGAAAAAATATGGCTCCACCACCGCCGTTAATGGTCTAAGCCTTAGCGTTGCCACAGGTGAGGTCTTTTGCCTCCTTGGCCCTAATGGCGCCGGAAAGTCCACGACGATTGAGATGTCAGAGGGTTTTATCCACCCCACCAGCGGCACGATCGACGTCCTCGGGCTAGACCCGAGTTCCGCACCGGACAAGGTGCGCGAAAAGGTCGGCATCATGTTGCAGGGTGGTGGTTCCTACTCCGGCATCCGTGTTCTGGAAATGCTTGAACTTTCCGCTAGCTACAGCGCCCATCCCCTCTCCCCGCGCTGGCTACTGGAAACGCTCGGGCTGGAAGGGGTAGCCCGGACTCCCTATCGCAGGCTCTCCGGCGGGCAGCAGCAACGGCTTTCCCTCGCCTTAGCAATCATCGGCCGGCCCGAGCTGGTTTTCCTGGATGAGCCCACCGCTGGCATGGATGCACAATCCCGGTTGGCGGTCTGGGACCTTGTTCGAGCCCTTAGGCACGATGGCGTCACCATTGTTCTTACCACCCACCTCATGGATGAAGCGGAGTCACTAGCGGACCGAGTGGCCATCATGGATCATGGCGAGCTCGTAGCCCACGGCACTCCCGCGGAACTTACCGCCCAGTCGGACTCGGCAGGGCTTAGTTTCAGCACCGATATCGATGTTGATGTGGAGGCTCTGGCTAAGGCTGGAATTCGAGCGACCAAATCGCGACCGTTGCACTACCGCTTAACCAAGTCCGGCACGCCCGAGACGATTGCCGCGCTGAGCGCCGAACTTGCCCGCCAAGGAGTCCTGCTGCGGCGCTTAGACGCAGCCCACCGCAACTTGGAGGAGGTCTTCCTTGACCTCACCGGGCGCCATTTGCGCAGTTAGCTGCGCCCTCCGCCAAGATCGAATTCAATCAACTGCGTTGCGGAAAGAAGCCACCACATGAGCACTACCTTTAACACTGGAACCTTTACCCCGGCCCCGAAACGGGCTAGCGCCGGCGCCATGTTGCTCGCGCAAGGAAAGATGGAAGCAAAACTCATGCTGCGCCACGGCGAGCAGCAATTGCTGAGCGTCATCATTCCGCTGGCCCTGCTCATTGGCGCGGCCCACCTGGAGTCGCTCACCGGACATGGCTTGCACGAGGTATTTCCCATGGTGCTTGCAGTAGCTGCCACCTCCGCAGGCTTTACCGGTCAGGCCATTTCGCTTGCCTTTGACCGGCGCTACGGGGCCCTTAAACGCACCGGCGCGTCCGGCGTGCCCGCATGGGCCATTATTGGCGGCAAGATCCTCGGCGTGCTCACCATGGTGGTATTCCAAATCCTCGTTTTGGGCATCGCTGCCTATATCCTGGGCCTCCGCATCAGCCTGGGCGGGGTGCTGCTCATGATTCTTTCGCTATTTTTTGGTGTTGCGGCTTTTACCGCCATGGGGCTGCTGCTCGGCGGCACCCTCAGCTCTGAGGTGGTACTCGCACTGGCCAACCTCATCTGGTTCCTGCTCCTCGGCGTAGTCGGGTGGACCCTCTACTCCCAGGGACTGGGCGATAATGGCATCCTCAACGCGGTGCCGACCGTCGCCCTAGCAGGCGCGCTTACCGACGCCTCTAATTCCACCTTTCCCGGCCTCGAGCTCCTATCCTTGTTGGCGTGGCTTGCGGTGGCGTCGTTCGCTGCGGTCCGTTGGTTCCGCTTCGATGGCTAAATGTGACTTTTGTCCGGTTCCTTTCGAAACGAGAGGAATTTTTATGCCCAAAATCTCCCGACTAGTAGGATGCAATGCGTGAATTACTGGACGAAGATCAAGCGCTTCTTTAAGGAAGCCGCCCCTACACTGCAACAGCAGCGCCTCATCGCGCTCATCCTCCTCTTGTGCCAGGGTGGCATCACCGTGTCTGGTTCCATTGTCCGCGTGACCGGCTCGGGATTGGGCTGTCCCACCTGGCCGGAATGCCAACCAGGCTCCCTTGTCCCTATGGAAGGCGCCGCGCCTGCTCTCCACCAGGCCATTGAGTTTGGTAACCGGCTGCTGACCTTTGTCGTCTCTGCGGCAGCGGTTGCCGCCGTCATCGCCATGCGCATGGCGCGTCGCCGCACAGAGCTCAAGGTGTACGCCTGGCTCAACGTCGCCGGCATCGTTCTGCAGGCGGTCATTGGCGGCATTTCTGTCCATCTGGACCTCCGCTGGTGGTCCGTGGCGCTGCACTTCCTCCCTTCCATGCTCTTGGTATGGCTGGCGGCAATGCTCTATTCCCGCATATTGGAACCCGATGACGGAACGCCACGCGCTCGTTTCCCCCAAGCGATTCGCCTGCTTGCAGCCGTCGCTACCGTTGCCTTGAGCGTTGTGCTCATCACCGGCACGATGGTTACCGGTTCGGGCGTTCACTCTGGCGATTCCGGGGTGGGAATGGAAGGCCGCCTGCAGGTAGATACCGAAGCCATGGCCGTCACCCACGCCATGTGCATGTACGTCTATCTGACGCTCACTGTTATTACCGTCTTCCTGCTCTACAAGAACCGGGCGCCACAGGATGCCAAGAAGGCAGGATGGGTCCTCGTTGTATGCATCCTCATTCAGTGGGCAGTAGGCGTTTACCAGTTCTACATGGGCATTCCGCGTTGGACTGTACCGTTCCATATTGGCCTCTCCTCCTTCGTCACCGCGTATACCGCCCTGCTGTGGGCGCACGGTGTACGCCGCACCGATGGCACCGCAGATCTCATCACCGGCTCTCCCAGCGGCGATGAGAAGTACGCGGCGCGTCAAGCCTCTCTCGAGCGGGAGCGCGCGAACGCTTAACCCGTAACGCTCACGGCCGACCGAAGTACTGCACTCGGCCGGCTTTTTGCGCTAGCCTGGCTATATGCACGCAATTCAGGTCACAGAAACCGGCGGACCAGAAGTACTTCGCTATACCGAAGTACCCGCCCCCACCCCTAATGACGATGAGGTATTGGTGGACGTCATCATGGCTGGCGTCAACTACATCGATACCTACTATCGTGAGGGTATCTATAACGCGGCCACCCCGTTCATTCCCGGATTCGAAGGCACCGGGCGCGTAGTCCACGACCCCAAGGGGAAAGTTGCCGAGGGCACGATGGTGGCCTGGAACCAGGCTTTCGGCTCCTACGCCGAGCAGGTCTGCGTCCCACGCGAGGGACTAGTAGCAGTCCCGGATGATTTCCAGCCAGAAGTCGCTGCTTCCATGTTGCTGCAAGGCATTACTGCACACTATTTGGCGCATGGCGTCTATCAACTAGGTGAAGGCGCTTCCTGCCTGATCACCGCCGGCGCCGGCGGTGTAGGCCAGATCCTCACCCAAATGGCATCGTCGCTCGGCGCTACCGTCTATACGGTGGTCTCCACGGACGAAAAGGAAGAACTCTCCTACGCGGCCGGTGCGGATAAGGTATTTCGCTATGGCGACGGACTCGCCGAGCAGGTTCGTCGCTACAACGGTGATAGGGGTGTTGACGTGGTTTACGACGGCGTCGGCAAGGCGACCTTCCACGAGTCACTCGAAGCAGTACGCCCCCGTGGCACCGTCGCGCTCTTCGGCGCCGCCTCTGGCCCAGTTGAGCCTATCGACCCGCAGCTACTGAACAAGCATGGGTCTATCTTCCTCACCCGGCCTTCCATCGGCGCATGGACAGCCCAGGAAGGCGAATTCCAAATGCGTGCCCAGGCGGTCGTCCAAGCTGTTATCGACGGCGATCTGAGCTTCAACGTCACGGCGTCTTATCCACTGGAAGATGCCGCTGCAGCCCACCGCGATCTCCAAGAGCGCAAGACTACCGGTTCCATCGTGCTGCGCGTCCAAGCTGGCGATAAAGCCTAAACCCACCCACGAACACCAAAAGCGCGGGAAAGCATTTGCCTTGCCTTCCCGCGCTTTCTGGTTCCTATCCTAGGTATTTGGGCACAGTTAAAATAACGTGGCCGACCAGCCGAGCATCCGGCCTAGTGGCTCCCAGCCCAATACTGCGTCGATGGACAACCCGATAAAGAGCACCGACAGATAGTTATTGGAGTAAATGAACAGGCGCATCGGCTTAACCTTGGCACCGTTCTTGACTCCCTTGTGCAGGCGGATAGCCATCCACAGGAATACCGCTCCGGAGGCAAGCGCTGCGACCAAGTAGATCCACGAGGCAGCGGGGACGATAAGTAGGGTCACGATAACCGTGCCCACGGTATACCACACGATCTGTCGAGTGACTTCCTTTTCATCAGCCACTACGGGCAGCATCGGCACGCCGGCCTTGCGGTAGTCTTCCTTGTACTTCATGGCCAGCGCCCACGTGTGTGGCGGAGTCCAGAAGAAGATGATGAGGAAGAGCACGATTGCCTGCCACCAGCGGTCAGGCTCTCCAGCAGGAGCGTTATCCCGGATAACTGCCCAGCCGACCATCGCCGGCATGCAGCCGGCCAAGCCGCCCCAGACAATGTTTTGGGCATTGCGCATCTTCAAAAACTTGGTGTAGACGAAGACATAGAAGAAGTTCGTCAAAACCACGAAGAAGGCCGCCAGCCAGGAATGAGCTAGGACGCCCAACCACAGCACGGAGATAATGAGCATTATCCACGCGAAAATTGCTGCGTTTCGCTTGGAAATCTTAGCCCTCACCAGTGGTCGGGCCCTAGTGCGCTGCATCTTTTGATCCAGCTCATAGTCCACGACGTTATTGAACGTGTGGGCAGCAGCAGCGCCCATCCAACCGCCGAAAATGGTCGACACGATAAGCCAGATATTGTCTGAAACGGCCTCCACACCGCGTTGCGCTTGGAGCATCGCCGGGATTGCGGCCACGAGGAGGAGTTCAATGATCCTCGGTTTCGTTAGCGCAAAATAGGCCTTGATGGTCTCCAAGGGATTCCTCCACTATCTGAACGTTGGTGAACTGTGCCCCGCGCACTTACTGCGCGCGGTCACCCCTAGCGGTCGCACATGCCCGTGAAAAAGTTCCAGTTCTCTCACTCACAGTTTTCGGCGCCGGGGCGAAAGACTACAGACCTATGGCCGCTAGATTCAGTGCGCGCTCTAGCGCCTACGCGCACTCCACTTAGCCATGCCAGCATACCGTTTATGCCTAGCTTTCTATAATTGCGCACCGCCGGTTAAAAAATTACTAGACTGAATAAAGTTAAGTACTTTTTGCCTAGACGTAAGCGAGGCTTTCCAGTGTCGAAAGATAAGTTGTCCCCAGAACTCCAAACTATGGTCGAGCGCCGTTACCCGGAGGATTGGTCGGAGTTTGACACCCGCGCCGTCGACACCGTGCGAGTACTAGCCGCAGATGCTGTACAAAAATGCGGTTCCGGCCACCCAGGCACGGCAATGTCCCTCGCTCCCCTCGCCTACACCTTGTATCAGCGCGTCATTAACCATGATCCCGCCGATGTGCACTGGGCCGGCCGCGACCGCTTTGTTCTTTCGGTTGGTCACTCCTCCCTCACCCAGTACATCCAGCTCTACCTGGGCGGCTTTGGTTTGGAGATGGACGATCTCAAGCAGCTGCGCACATGGGGATCGCGCACGCCCGGCCACCCTGAGGTGCACCACACCGATGGCGTGGAAATCACCACCGGACCCCTTGGCCAAGGCCTTGCTTCCTCCGTGGGCATGGCCATGGCCGCACGTAAGGAGCGCGGGCTTTTCGATCCAGAGGCACCGGCCGGTGAATCCCCATTCGACCACTACGTCTACACCATCGCTTCCGATGGTGACCTGCAGGAGGGCGTTACCGCTGAGGCCTCTTCCCTGGCGGGTACGCAAAAGCTGGGCAACCTGATTGTCTTCTGGGACGATAACCGCATCTCTATTGAGGACGATACGAATATTGCCTTCAACGAAGACGTGGTAGCGCGCTACGAGGCCTACGGCTGGCACGTCCAAACGGTCGAATCCGGCGAAGATGTCGTAGCCATTGAGGAGGCCGTCAAGGCCGCACAGGCAGAGACCGAGCGCCCTTCCTTCATCCGTGTGAAGACCGTCATCGGCTACCCGGCCCCGAATAGGATGAATACCGGCGGCGTGCATGGCGCTGCGCTGGGCGATGACGAGGTGGCTGCCACCAAGGAGGTCTTGGGCTTCGATCCGGAGCGCAGCTTCCACATCGACGACGAGGTCATTGCACATACCCGCAAGCTGCGCGAGCGCGGCGCAGAGAAGCACTCCGCATGGCAGAAGAAGTTCGACGAGTGGGCTGCGGCTAATCCGGAGAATAAGGCACTCTTTGACCGCATGCAGGCGCACGAATTGCCGCAAGATTTCGACGCTGAATTGCCGGTGTGGGAACCGGGTGAATCCTTGGCCACCCGCAAGGCTTCTGAGGCCACCATCCAAGCCTTGGCCGCTTCCCTTCCTGAGATGTGGGGTGGCTCTGCTGACCTTGCCGGCTCCAATAACACCGTGATTAAGGGCGCGGACTCCTTCGGCCCCGCAGCCATTACCACCGATATGTGGTCGGCTCAGCCGTATGGCCGCAACCTCCACTTCGGCATTCGCGAGCACGCGATGTCTGCGATCATGAACGGTATTGCTCTGCACGGCAATACCCGCGTTTACGGCGGCACCTTCCTTATTTTCTCCGAGTACCAGTACCCCGCTGTCCGCCTGGGCTCGTTGATGTCTACCGATACCTACTATGTCTGGACCCACGACTCCATCGGCTTGGGCGAGGATGGCCCGACCCACCAGCCGGTAGAGACCCTTTCTGCCCTTCGCGCTATCCCGAACCTGTCCGTTATTCGCCCGGCCGATGCCAACGAAACCGCTCAGGCTTGGGCCGCAGCGCTCGAGTACAAGGCCGCACCAAAGGGCCTGGCACTGAGCCGCCAGGGACTGCCGGTACTGGAAGGCACCAAGGAAAAGGCACATGAGGGCGTGCGCCGCGGCGCTTATGTTCTGGTGGAAGAGTCCAAGGAAACGCCAGACGTGATCCTCATCGCTACCGGCTCTGAGGTGCAGCTTGCCGTCGCCGCCGCTAAGGAACTGGAGGCCGCCGGAACTGCCACCCGCGTTGTCTCCGCACCGTGCCTTGAGTGGTTTGATGAGCAAGATGACGCATACCGCGAATCCGTGCTGCCTAGCGAAGTACAGGCCCGCGTGTCCATCGAAGCCGGCATCGCTATGCCGTGGCACAAGTACACCGGTTCTTTCGGCCGGACCATTTCCATCGAGCACTACGGCGCCTCTGCTCCTGCGGGCGAACTCTTTGAGAAATTTGGCTTCACCACTGCAGCGATTGTTGAAGCGGCGCAGGAATCGCTCGCTGCCGCGCAGAAGTAAACCTCCAGGACTGGATAAGGAGTAATCATGAACCACATTTCCGAACTTGCCCAGCTGGGAACCTCAACCTGGCTCGATGACCTTTCTCGCGAGCGCCTAGTCTCGGGCAATCTCAAGGAGATAATTTCCGCTAAGTCCATCGTGGGAGTTACCACCAACCCGGCGATCTTCGCCGCGGCGATGACCAACGGCACCGCCTACGACGCCGAGCTTTCCACGTTGAAGGAGACCAAGGCCACCGCCGAGGAAGCGGTGTACGCATTGGCCATCGAGGACGTCAAGAATGCCTGCGACCTCTTTGCGGATATCTACTCCTCTACTAACGGCGCAGATGGCCGTGTGTCCATAGAGGTCGACCCGCGCATTTCTGATGACGCTACTGCCACCCTTGAACAGGCGCGTGAGCTGTGGTCCAAGGTTGATCGTCCCAACGTGATGATTAAGATTCCGGCCACGACCGGCTCCCTCCCGGCCATCGAAGATGCCCTGGCAGAGGGAATCAGCGTCAACGTCACCCTTATTTTCTCCGTAGATCGCTACCGCGATGTCATTGAGGCTTTCCGTACTGGCCTCAAGCGTGCCGCCGAAGCAGGCAAGGACGTCTCTACCATTCACTCCGTGGCTTCCTTCTTTGTTTCCCGTTTGGATACCGAAGTGGATAAGCGCTTGGAAGCTATTGGCAGCGAGATTGCTCTGGCACTGCGGGGCAAGGCGGGCATCGCCAATGCGCAGCGCGCCTATGCTCTTTTCCAGGACGCCTTGCTTAACGACGCCGACTTGCCCGAAGGCGCCCACCTCCAGCGTCCACTGTGGGCTTCTACCGGCGTAAAGAATCCGGAGTACCCGGCCACCTTGTACGTATCGGAGCTGGCTGGCCCGCACACGGTCAACACCATGCCGGAAAAGACCATCGATGCGGTTCTCTCCGAGGGCAACCTCCACGGCGACGCCCTGTCTGATAGCCGCGAGGCTGCAGAAGGTGTCTTTGCCCAGCTAGAAGAGGTTGGCATTGATTTCGATGATGTCTTTGCAGTGCTGGAGCGCGAGGGCGTTGATAAGTTTGTCGCTGCGTGGGAGGAACTGCTTGCTTCCATTGAGGAGCGACTCGCGTAAACTAGCCGTGTGACTTGTGCCCCGCCGAGAATTCGGCGGGGCATTCTGCCGCTAGAATATTAGCGAGCTTAAAGCCCATAAACTCAGGAAGGATTCTTCGTGACCGACTCAGCCGCTTGGGTCAACCCCTTGCGCAATGCCAGCGACAAGCGATTGCCGCGAATCGCAGGACCCGCGGGCATGGTCATCTTCGGCGTTACCGGTGACCTAGCATATAAAAAGCTACTGCCCGCAATCTACGACCTAGCGAGCCGTGGTCTCCTCCCCGCTGGCTTTACCCTTGTGGGTTATGGTCGCCGTGACTGGGACAAGGTCGCATTCTGTGACTACGTTCGCTCAGCCGTCATCGCTGGCTCACGTACCGAGTTCAATGAAGATGTCTGGCAGCATCTATCCCAGGGAATCGAATTTGTGCAAGGCTCTTTCGACGATGCTGGATTCGATCGCCTCTCGGCGCGTTTGGGCGAGCTAGATCGCGAGCGCGGCACCGGCAGCAACTGGGCATACTACCTTTCGGTTCCACCGGAATTCTTCTCTAATATCTGCCACCAGCTGGAGCGGGTGGGCATGGCCAACTCCGTCGAGGACTCGTGGCGCCGAGTAATCATTGAGAAGCCTTTCGGCCACGATCAAGAGTCTGCCCGCAAGCTCAATGAGATTGTCAACGCCGTCTTCCCTGAGTCCGCGGTCTTCCGCATTGACCATTATCTGGGCAAGGAAACGGTGCAAAACATCATGGCTTTGCGCTTTGCCAATCAAATTTTTGAGCCCATGTGGAACGCCCACTACATCGATCACGTCCAAATCACCATGGCCGAAGATATTGGCTTGGGCGGACGCGCTGGCTACTATGACGGCATCGGTGCGGCTCGCGACGTCATCCAGAACCACCTGCTGCAGCTTTTGGCTCTGGTTGCGATGGAAGAACCCTCCTCGTTCGAGCCTGAGGCCCTGCAGGCAGAAAAGGTCAAGGTGCTGCGCGCTACCCACGCCGTGCACCCGCTAAATAAGACCACCGCTCGCGGCCAGTACTCCGCCGGCTGGCAAGGCTCCGAATTTGTCAAGGGCCTGCGCGAAGAAGAAGGCTTCGATCCGGAGTCCACGACGGAGACCTATGCAGCCTGCACCTTGGAAGTAAACTCCCGCCGCTGGGGAGGAGTGCCCTTCTACCTGCGCACGGGCAAGCGCTTGGGCCGCCGCGTGACCGAGATTGCGTTGGTATTCAAGGCAGCGCCAAATCAACCATTCGTTGACGGCCAGACCGATGCGCTGGGCCGAAACGCCGTGGTCATCCGCGTACAGCCGGATGAAGGTGTCACCATGCGCTTTGGTTCCAAGGTGCCCGGCTCCACCATGGAGGTCCGCGACGTCAATATGGACTTTGCTTATGCTGAGGCCTTTACCGAGGAATCTCCGGAAGCATACGAGCGATTGATTTTGGATGCCCTCCTCGATGAGTCCTCGCTCTTCCCCACCAACGAAGAGGTAGAGCTTTCCTGGTCGATTTTGGATCCCATCATCGATTACTGGGCCGAAGCAGGCCAGCCGGAGGAATACCGCGCTGGCACGTGGGGCCCGGAATCCGCCGATAGAATGTTGCGCCGCTGGGGCCACTCCTGGCGCCGCCCATAGGAGGGACGCAGACAATGATTATTCCATTGCCCAACACCACTACGCGTGAAATCTCCAAGAAGCTAGTAGAGGCCCAAGAGCATTACACCCTTACTACCGGCCGAGTACTTACCCTAATCGTGGCGGCCCGCGAGGACGATGATCTGGAAAACATCCTGTCCTCCGTGCGCGATGCCTCCCACGAGCACCCGTCGCGCGTTTTGGTCGTCGTGACGGGCGACCCGCAGGCAGATACCCACCTAGATGCGCAGCTGCGCGTGGGTGGTGAGGCAGGTGCCTCTGAGATGGTCATCATGAAGTTGCACGGCGCTTTGGCGAACCAGGACGAGGCAGTCGTTACTCCACTGCTGCTTCCCGATACCCCCTTGGTCGCCTGGTGGCCTACCTTGTGCCCGCCCGACCCAGCTTCCAGCTCGGTGGGCAAGCTGGCTCAACGCCGCATCACCAACGTTGCCCATGACGGACGCGTCACTGGCGAAGATCTACGCACATTATCCGCCGGCTACACGCCGGGCGATTCCGATATGTCCTGGGCCGCCATCACTTTGTGGCGCGGCGTCGTGGCCTCCGCATTGGACCGCCATCCTCACGAGCCCGTGCAGTCCGTCGAAGTGGCGGGACCTGCGGGCCACCCAGCCCCAGACTTCGCGGCCGGATGGCTCCTCGATCGCCTTGCAGTCCCCGTCCACCGCACCGTGACCGACTCTCAGGAGCCGCACTTCCCGGTGACCCACTTGCGGTTTAATCGGGAAACGAGCCACGTCGACGTAGATGTCGTCGACGAGCGCACGGTGCGTGTGTGCGTTCCAGGTTCCCCGGATTCCCTGGTGAGCCTTAGCAAGCGCTCCCAAGCTGAGGTTCTCTCTGAAGAATTGCGCCATCTAGATGCCGATAAGACTTATGCGCAAGCACTCCGTGCGCTCGCGCAAGTAGACTACAGTAAGCAGTAAAACGGCTTAACTCTGATTCTTTGCAAAGGATAGCGATACCTCATGGTAACTCTTCACCGCGTAAGCGATGTGGATGACCTTATCTCCCAGGCCGCGCTGAAATTCGTGGATACCGTAGCGCGTATCCAGGCCGCCGGTGGCGGGCTCCACCACGATGGGGTCGCGCGAGTTGTCCTAACCGGCGGTGGCGCTGGAATTGGCGTTCTTCACGAGCTAGCTCGTTTGGAGTTCGCGGCACAGCAGCAAGGCGAGAATTTTCCAGCCCAGCGCATCGATTGGTCGCGCGTTCACGTCTTTTTCGGCGACGAGCGTAATGTGCCCGTCTCTGACGCAGATTCTAATGAAGGTCAAGCACGCAGTGCCCTGCTCAATCACGTAGATATTCCGGACCAGAATATTCACGGCTTTGATCTGGGCGCGGTGTCCATGGAAGCCGCAGCGAGTGCGTATGAGCCAGAGCTAAAGGAATTCGCCCCGAACGGATTCGACCTGCATCTGCTGGGCATGGGCGAAGAGGGCCATATCAATTCCTTGTTCCCCCATTCTGAGGCGGTTCGGGAACAAGAAGAGCTAGCTGTTCCCGTCCATGACTCTCCCAAGCCGCCGAGCGAGCGCATTACCCTTACTCTTCCCGCGGTAAACAAGTCTGCTCGTATTTGGCTTCTTGTTGCAGGCGAGGCCAAGGCGGAAGCTGCCAAGCATGTCGTTGAAGGCGCTGAGCCCGAAGAATGGCCGGCTGCAGGCGTGCACGGGAAGGAAGAGACCATCCTCTTCCTTGCCGATGACGCTGCCTCCGAGCTGTAGTCACGTCAGCCTAGTGCGCAGCCGAGCTGAACTTGTGGCTCGGCGCCACGCAAAAAGCGCCGGTACCGCTTCCCCACCCCAGTTCCCACAGGGAACCAGGAAGTTGGAAGCCGATACCGGCGCTTTCGCTATTCCAGCTGGTAGCTTAAGCGAATGCCTGGATGAGGTTGAGGCCTACGATGCACGCAAGCCAGATAATTACCATGACCACGGTGTAACGGTCCAGGTTCTTTTCCACGACGGTCGAGCCGGAAAGGTTAGACTGCACGCCGCCGCCGAAGAGGCTGGACAGGCCGCCACCTTTGCCCTTGTGCAGCAGCACGAAGATGGACATCAAAATAGCTGCGATGACCAAGATGATTTCCAGTGCCAAGACCATGAGGATAATCCTTATTTCTAACGTGCGCCCTGTGGGTAACTCTCGCCACCCGCTAGCGCGGAATCGTACTTTTAGACTTCGCGTACAGCAAAGCAATCACATCGGCCCACTCTACACGATGGCGCGGGCTGGAACCATTCCAACCCGCACCTTAGCGCGAACCTGTGACAGGTGATAACTCCTGTTAGCTCAGGGCATTAGCTGCGTTGGCAGCCAACTTGGCAAACTCCTCGCCAACCAAGGAGGCGCCACCGATGAGGCCGCCGTCGACGTCAGGCTTGCTGACGATCTCTGCAACGGAATCAACCTTGACGGAACCACCGTAGAGAATGCGGATACCTGCAGCAACCTCCTCACCTGCGAGCTCCTTTACGAGCTCACGGATGGCGGCGCAGACTTCCTGGGCATCGTCTGCGGAGGCAACCTTGCCGGTGCCAATAGCCCACACTGGCTCGTAGGCGATAACAGTCTTGGCAAGCTGGTCTGCGCTCAGGCCAGCCAAAGAATTGCGGGTCTGGTTAACCACGTAGTCCACGTGGGTACCGGCCTCGCGTACAGCCAACGGCTCGCCTACACACACGATGGGGCTGATGCCATTGTCCAATGCTGCGGCTGCCTTCTCTGCAACGAGCTTATCGGTCTCGCCGTGGTACTGACGGCGCTCCGAGTGTCCCACGACCACCCAGCTGCAGCCGAGCTTGCTCAGCATCTTGCCAGACACTTCACCAGTGAATGCGCCGGACTCGTGCTTAGAGATGTCCTGCGCACCGTAGGTGACCTGCAGCTTGTCGCCCTCTACCAACGTTTGGATCGTGCGAATATCAGTAAACGGGACCATGTAGGCCACATCGACCTTCTCGTAGTAGTCCTTTGGCAGGGAGAAGGCGAACTTTTGAACGGAGCCGATGGCCTCGACGTGGTCAAGGTTCATCTTCCAGTTACCTGCAATAAGTGGGGTGCGTGCCATGAATTTTTCCTCTCTTTTGGCAAGTTGATCAGGCAGTTTTAGGCTTCCAGGACAGATACGCCCGGAAGCTCCTTGCCCTCGAGGTACTCGAGGGAGGCGCCGCCACCGGTGGAGATGTGGCTGAAGCCGTCCTCGTCCAAGCCAAGCATGCGCACGGAGGCAGCGGAGTCGCCGCCACCGACGACGGAGAAGGAACCGTTGTTTGCGGTGGCGTCGATAATAGCCTGCGCTACCCCAGCAGTGCCCTTGGAGAAAGCTTCCATTTCGAATACGCCCATTGGGCCGTTCCAGAAGACGGTCTTGGAAGAAGCAAGAACTTCTGCAAATTTTTCCACGGACTTTGGCCCAATATCCAGGGACATCCAGCCCTCTGGGATGCTATCGAGCTCGACCACCTGGGTCTCTGCATCCGCCGCGAACTTGCTTGCAGCAATCAGATCAACCGGAAGCACCAGCTTGTCACCAAAGCGCTCGAGCAGGTCCTTGCAGTTTTCGATCTGATCTTCTTGCAGCAGGGACTCTTGCACGTTGTAGCCCTTGGCAGCCAGCAGGGTGTAGCACATGCCGCCACCAATGATGACCTTGTCTGCCTTGCCGGCCAGTGCTTCAATCACGCCGAGCTTATCCGAAACCTTAGCGCCGCCGAGCACAACCACGTACGGGTGCTCCGGCTCCTTAGCTACGGTGGACAAAACCGACAGTTCCTTTTCTACGAGCTTGCCTGCGTAAGCCGGCAGGCGCTTAGCGACGTCATACACAGATGCCTGCGCACGGTGGACAACGCCAAAGCCATCGGAAACAAAAGCGCCGTTATCGGCTGCCAGAGCAACGAGCTCGTCAGCGAACTGGCCGCGCTCAGCCTCGTCCTTGGAGGTCTCACGGGGGTCGAAGCGGACGTTTTCTACCAACATCACGTCGCCATCGTTGAGGCCGTTGGCACGCTCATGCGCGTCTTCTCCGGTGACATCGCCGGCTAGGGCAACGTACTGGCCAAGTGCCTCAGACAGCGCTTCAGCTACTGGCGACAAAGAGAATTTAGCGTTTACCTCACCCTTTGGACGACCCAGGTGTGCGGAAAGAATGACCTTTGCGCCGCCCTCTACCAGTGCCTTGATGGTCGGAAGAGAAGCGTTGATGCGTCCGGGATCGGTAATGTTTCCTTCTTCATCGAGTGGAACATTGAAGTCAGAGCGGACGAGGACGTGGCGGGATTCGACGCCCTCCTTGAGGAGATCGTCAAGAGTCTGGAAAGCCATTATTTACTCCTTAATTAATTCGGACGGGTTAAAAGGCTATAGATATAAGAATACCGGCCGCGACGCAGTGCCGTTGAGACTTGCATCGAGGCCGGATCCTCATTGCTAGAGCTCTAGTTTAGAGCTTGTCTGCCACCAGGTTGGTCAGGCGAACGAGCTGGGAAGTGTAGCCCCACTCGTTGTCGTACCAGCCCAGAACCTTGACCAAGTTGCCGTTGGAAACCTTGGTCATGCCGGAGTCGAAGATGCAGCCGTGCGGGGAGGTAACAATGTCGGTGGAAACCAGCGGATCCTCGGTGTATGCGAGGGTGTCCTTGAGCTCGCCCTCAGCAGCTTCCTTCAGGGCAGCGTTGATTTCCTCAGCAGTGACGTCGCGGGAAGCGGTGAAGGTGAGGTCGGTAGCGGAGCCGGTGATAACCGGGACGCGCATTGCGTAGCCATCCAGCTTGCCGTCCAGCTCAGGCAGAACCAGGGAAACGGCCTTAGCAGCACCAGTGGAGGTAGGCACCATGTTTACTGCAGCGGCACGGGCGCGGCGCGGATCCTTGTGTGGAGCGTCCTGGATGCGCTGGTCGCCGGTGTAAGCGTGAACGGTGGTCATCAGGCCCTTTTCGATGCCGAACTCGTCATTGAGAACCTTTGCCATCGGTGCCAGGCAGTTAGTGGTGCAGGATGCTGCGGAGATGACGTTGTGGTTTGCCGGATCATAGGTGTCAGAGTTGACGCCGTAGACGAAGGTTGCGTCTACTTCCTTACCCGGAGCGGAGATAATGACCTTCTTGGCGCCAGCTTCGAGGTGAGCCTTGGCGTCGTTGCCGTTGGTGAAGCGGCCGGTGGACTCGATGACGAGGTCTACGTTGTACTCGCCCCACTTGAGCTGCTTCGGGTCCTTTTCTGCGGTTACCACGATGCGGTGACCGTTAACGGTGATGGACTCATCGTCGTGGGTAATTTCGCCATCGAAGCGGCCCAGTACGGAGTCGTACTTCAGCAGGTTAGCCAGCGTGCCGTTGTCGGTCAGGTCGTTTACTGCAACAACTTCGAGGTCGTTGTCACCCTGAGCGACTGCACGGAAAAAGTTACGGCCGATGCGGCCAAAGCCATTGATACCTACGCGGATAGTCACTGTATTTCTCCTCAAAGAGTCGAGTAATTGTGTGTACGGGTATGTGCGCGGGTCTTTCGATGAAGTCTGTGTTTGAGAAGCGCCCGAGCGTTTTCCCTTACAGTGCCGATACTACCGAGCGTTTTTTGTCAGCGCAGGCTCCCAGCAGCCTTAAGAACTAGTAGATGACAGACTTTCCAAAAGCGCGTACACTCTTTCCGATCCTTTTTATTTCCCACATATAAACCCGCTGGATAGGCCCGAACCCGTGGGTTTGTGTTGTGTTTACCCCGTAAACGTGAGATATATCACTGCTACACTTCAGGAGTTGCGCCCGCCTCTGCCCGATCGGACATTGAGAAATGCTGCCGCTAACACCTACCAAGACGACCGTATTGTTTCCGTGACACCCACCGCACGATATGCTTTCCTTACTCACTGGCTCACAAAGCGTTTAAGGCAACCCTGCCTGCTCTAGCGCCACCGTTGGTCACCGTGAGAATGCTTCATGTGCCCGTAATCTCCTACGGGCAAGACCACCGTAGAAATCAAGGACTTCTCTTGTTCGAAATAAATACCTCTGCTGTGGGTGACAGCCTCGGGCTTACCGCCCTGGTGGCGATTCTCCCGCTCATTGCATTCTTTATCATGCTGCTAGGCGTAAAGGCACGCGCGCATACTTCTGGCGCCGTTGCCCTGGCAGTATCCCTCATTATTGCCATCGCCGGCTTCTCCATGCCGGTAGATATGGCTTTGTCCTCCGCCGTACGCGGCGGGCTTTTCGGGCTCCTGCCCATTGTCTGGGTCATCATTACCGCAATCTGGTTCTATGAAATCACCGTAGCTTCCGGGCGCTTCGAGGATTTGCGCAAGACCTTCGACCTTTTGGGTGATGGTGATATTCGCATCCAGGCTATCCTCATCGCCTTCTGTTTTGGCGGTTTGTTGGAGGCCCTCGCTGGCTTCGGCGCCCCCGTGGCCATTACCGCGACCATGATCATGGCCCTTGGTGTGAAGCCACTGCGCGCGGCAACAGTAGTTCTGATTGCTAATACCGCTCCGGTTGCTTTTGGCGCGGTTGGCATCCCGGTAACCACTGCGGGCGAGGTTGCCGGTCGCAGCGCCGAGCAGACCCAGGACATTGCAGCACTTATCTCCTTGCAGGTGCTGCTCATCGCCGCTATCGTGCCATTCCTCATCGCCTTTATCTTGGACGGCATCCGCGGTGTCAAGGAAACTGCCCCGGCCGCTGCCGTGATTGGCGTTTCCTTCGCGTTGGCTCAGTGGCTGTCCGCGACCTTCTTTGCGTACCAGCTCACCAACGTCATCGCCTGCATCGTCTCCTTGGGCTGTGCTTTCGCCTTCCTCCGGGTATGGAAGCCGAAGGGCGTCAAGGAGCTGCGCGAGCGCCTCGAGCTGCCTGCCGCCGAGTCCACCACTGACCTCAACGGACGCCGTATCTGGATGGCGCTGCTTCCTTACGCCGTAGTGACCGTTGTCTTTGCCGTGGCAACCGCCGTCCCCGCTATCTTCGGATTCCTCAAGCTCCACTTTGCCTGGCCTTTGCTTGATGACGCGATTGTCGACGCCGACGGCAACCTCATGGATACCAGCTTCAGCTTCAATGTCTTTGGCAACCCAGGTACGCTCCTGCTGCTCTCGGGCATTATCGTTGCGGTTGTCTACCACTTCTTCAATGAAAATGGCCGCTACAGCCTAAGCTTTGGACAGCCGGTAAGCGCCTTTGGGGACGTCGTCAGCCGCATGAAGTTCTCGGCTCTTACCATCATCCTGGTGCTGGCCTTGGCCTATACGATGAACTACTCCGGCCAGACCATTGCTATTGGTGAGTTCGTCTCTTCTGCCGGCAGCATCTTTGCGCTCTTCGCCCCAGTCCTGGGCTGGATTGGTACCGCGGTTACTGGCTCCGATACGTCTGCTAATGCCCTCTTTGCCAACCTGCAGGTTGCAGCGGCAGAGCGAATCAGCGTGAATCCTGACCTCATGCTCGCGGCCAATACCGCAGGCGGCGTTGTGGGCAAGATGATCTCCCCGCAGTCCCTTGCTATTGCGGCTACCGCCGTCAATATGGAGGGCAAGGAATCAGTCATCCTGAAGAACGTAGTGGGCTACTCCGTAGCCTTCCTGGCCTTTGTCTGCGTCATCGTGTTCTTGATGACCAACGTCCTAGGATTCCTCGTGCCCTAGTCTTTAACGCTTCTGGCTAGCCGGTTGCGCACCTGCTAGCCGGGAAGGCACTAAAAATCTCCCCGCAGCTGCGCCTACCGCTTTGGTAGCCGCACTGCGGGGAGTTCTTTTAATGTAGGTGATTCCGAGGGTCAGGATTCGTTGAAGAGGTCATCTGTAATCGCTTGATTGGTATCGGGAATATCAAGCTCTTCGGCTCGTTTATCGGCCATCGACAGCAAGCGGCGAATGCGCCCGGCTACTGCGTCCTTGGTCATGGGAGGCTCGGCCAAGCGGCCTAGCTCTTCGAGCGAAGCCTCGCGGTGCTGAACTCGCAAGCGGCCCGCGTCTGCCAAATGCTCAGGAACATCATCGCCTAAAATCTCCATGGCGCGGTCAACGCGCGCTGCTGCGGTAACCGCAGCGCGAGCAGAGCGCCGAAGGTTGGCGTCATCAAAATTGTCCAAGCGCCGCGACGTATCGTGCGCCTCCCGCTTAACGCGCTTCTTTTCCCAGCTCAATCGAGTCTCCTGAGCACCCATACGCGTAAGAAGCGCCCCGATAGCATCACCATCGCGTACAACGACGCGATCTTCGCCACGAGTCTCCTTCGTCTTCGCAGAGATACCAAGGCGGCGGGCGCAGCCCACCAGTGCCAACGCAGCCTCTTGGCACGGGCAGGTTACTTCCAGCGCGGAAGAGCGGCCTGGCTCCGTGAGGCTGCCATGGGCAAGGAAGGCTCCGCGCCATGCTGCTTCGCTATCGGCTACGGTGCCGGAGATGACCTGCGGCGGCAGACCCACTACTGCATGGCCGGAGCGGGTGATAAGGCCCAGCCGACGGGTCAGCTCTTTCGCGCCGGTGGAGATGCGAACCGTCACGCGAGTCTTCTTAGTGGTTCCTGCCGGGCCGGCGACATGGCTTTCGGCAGTGATGCCATAGAGGTCATCAAGAGCGTTGATGAAGCGCCGTGCAATAGCGTGGCTTTCTAGCTCTAGCTCATAGGACATGCTGTCGCCGGAAATATCTAGCTCGCCGGCGAAGCGCAACATCGCCGCCAGTTCGGCAGCGCGAGCGGACTGGCGTGGCACAACGACAGCCGTCAATTCTTCTTTGACCTGGTCGGTCAATGGTGTGGTCACCTAGTTCGCCCCATTTCTTTTCTCACAGTCACAAAGTACGCATACCGGCCAGAGCCATTGCTCCCAGCCCAGTGCGGTGAAAGGATTTCTGACATCATACCGCGCGCGCCCGGTCGACGCGCAGTCGGTCAAGCGCGATCGGCCGCACGCTAGCCGGAAGAGTAGGCGCCAGTTCTAATCGCGAGCGCTGCGATAGTCCGAATATAGGTCCAGAAGTGCTGTAGACAGCTTTTCAGGGTCATGCTTATTGATGCTGCGACCATTGGCATCAACTTGGCTCACATCCGCGAAGGTAGCGCGAGCGCCTAGGGACTGCGCGGCGCGCTGAATATAGACGCGCTCACTATCGGTGGGTAAAGCCGCCTCGTCCACCAAAATGCGGTCAATCCGCAGATCGGGGGCGTGTTGAGCGAGCACATGCAAGTGGCGCTCCGCGGAGAAACCATTAGTCTCACCGGGCTCGGCCGAAAGGTTCAAAACAACAACGCGCAGCGCATCGGAAGCAGAAATCGCATCCACTACCTCCGGCACGAGAGTATGTGGCAATACCGAACTAAACCACGAGCCTGGACCGATGGTGATGAGATCCGCGCGCTGGATGGCATCGAGCGCATCCGGATTCGCGCTGGGCTGTTCGGGCACGATGCGCACGCGCCGCACCTGGCCCGGCGTGGAAGCGACGGCAACCTGGCCGCGGACTTGGCGCATGACACGGGGGTCGTCGTCAAGCCCGGCTACGTCCGCTTCAATCTCTAGGGCCTGGTTGACTACTGGGAATACCCGCCCCTGGGAATTGGTAAGTTCTGCGATGGTATCCAGGGCAGCTTGATAATCGCCGAGCACATCCGTCAATCCCGCAATCATCAGATTGCCCACCGCATGTCCTGCCATCGCGCCATTGCCACCGAAACGGTGTTGCAAAGTTCGCGCCCACAAGTCCCCCACTGGGTCACTATTAGCCAAGGCAGCCAGCGCCATGCGCAGGTCACCCGGTGGGATGATTTCCAGCTCGCGGCGCAAACGGCCAGAGGAGCCGCCATCATCCGCGACCGTAACAATGGCAGAAATATCGGCCGCCTCGCTAAAGCGTGCGGACAGAAGGGTTTGATAAAGTCCATGGCCGCCGCCAAGGCAGACCATGTGTGAAGGATTGGTCATAAAAGCGTTAAAACTCCTGTGCTCTAACCTCGAGCGATATCCCTATGTAAGGTGCTGACGTCTAAGGTGTCATTGTCCCGCAGGCGCGCCGCAATAGCCTCTGCGACGGCAACGGACCGGTGGTGACCGCCCGTGCAACCGACGCCAAGCGTGATGAAGTTCTTACCCTCATGGCGGTAGCCATCCAGCATGGTGGAAAACATCTGCAAGAAATTGTCTACGAATTCCTGCGCCGCTGGCTGCGAGAGCACATAGTGGGCAACTGGTTCATCCGTACCGCGGTATCCGCGCAGTTCTGGAACCCAATAGGGGTTGGGCAGGAACCGCACGTCTACTACTAAGTCAGCATCGCGGGGCGAGCCATTCTTAAATCCAAAGGATTCCACGGTGACATGCTGCTTTGCATTTTGCATCTCACCAAAGGCGGCCTCAATGGCACGGCGGAGATCATGAATGGATAGGTTGGTCGTATCGATAATGATATCCGCATGGGAACGCACTTCTGCCACTGCCTGGCGCTCGCGTTGGATTCCTACTTTGAGCGTGTCCCCCTCCTGCAAGGGGTGGGTGCGCCGCACCGAATCGAACCGGCGGATGAGTACATCATCGCGAGCATCCAAAAAGAGCACGGTGGGCTTCATATTAAGTTCCGTAAGCTCATCCATAATCTCCAACAGAGACCCTGGGAACATGCGCGAGCGCACATCCGTGACGGCTGCTACCTTGCCCACCGGAGTTTCTTCTTGGTTGCACAGCTTGAGAAGGTCAACAATGGCGCGAGGCGGAATATTGTGGGCCACGTAGTAGCCCTTGTCCTCAAACACTTTGGCAGCGGAACTCAACCCGCCGCCGGACATGCCGGTTATCAAAATGGGTGGAGTTTCGAAATGCGTCATGCTCTTCAGTCTAGCGCTTCAAGATTCGCTGCCTCTAGGAGAATGCCACTTAACTGCCCGCAGAATCATGCAAACTCTCGTACACGGTCTGGGCCAGTTTTGGACCAAAACCGTTGACCTCACAGATCTCATCCACAGTGGCGGCCTTGAGCTTTTTCACCGAACCGAAATGCTTGACCAGATCGGTGCGCCGTTGCGGTCCCAATCCCGGCACGGAATCGAGTACCGAGGAACGCATCCGCTTTGAGCGCTGCTGCCGATGGTAAGTAATAGCGAAGCGGTGGGCTTCATCACGAATTTGCTGCAGGAGGAAGAGCGCTTGCGAGTTACGCGGCAAAATCACCGGCTCATCATCGCCTGGAACCCAAATTTCCTCGAGGCGCTTGGCCAGGCCCACCAGGGTCACATCCACGATGCCCAACTCATCAAATACCTCTTGAGCCGCGGCCACCTGGGGCGCGCCGCCATCCACGATGAAAAGCTGCGGCGGGTACGCAAAGCGACGACCCGCTTCGGCAGATTCTTCCGCCACCTTCTCCTCTGCAAAGGAAGACTCTTCTACTTCCTCATCGGGATGGGCGAGCTTATCTTGCTTATGGCGCTTAAACCGACGGCGCGTGATCTCTGCGATAGAACCGACGTCATCCGACCGGCCATCGCCAGCCGCCTCCTTAATGCGGTAGCGCCTATAGTCCGACTTCTTGGGCAAACCATCTTCAAAGACCACTAGAGAAGCAACCACATCTGTGCCTTGAATGTGCGAGATATCGGTACATTCGATGCGTAATGGGGCTTGTTCCATGCCTAGGGCTTCTTGAATATCCTGCAAGGCCGCCGAGCGTGCGGTGAGGTCTCCTACCCGCTTGAGCTTATGTTGGCGCAATTGCTCCTTGGCGTTTTTCTCCACCGTGGCCATAAGCTGTTTTTTATCGCCGCGCTGAGGAACGCGCAGGTCTACTTGGGCGCCGCGCAGCTCCTCCAGCAGCGCGACGACCTGCTCCGGTTCATCCGGCAGGGCCTGAACCAAAATCTGGCGTGGAATAACCTGCACGCGGCGGGATTTCATGTGCGATTCTTGGTCCACCCCGCGCCGCTTCACGTCCGCGGCGAGCGCAGCATCTTCCCGCGCCTCTTGTTTCTCGCGCTCTACCGCATCGGAATAGAACTGGATGAGGAAATTTTGTACCAACGCGGGCAGCGCGGGATCAGGCTGCCCCTCTTCCAAGGGCTCTGAACTCGCCTGATCGCCGGCGCGTTCGACTACCCAACCGCGCTGACCGCGAATGCGCCCATCGCGAACGTGGAAAATCTGTACCGCTGCCTCAAGTTCATCCGAGTTAAAAGCAATGAGATCAGCATCCGTGCCGTCTGTAAAGACCACGGCTTGCTGTTCCATGATCTTGTCAATAGCGCCCAAGTCATCGCGCAGGCGCGCAGCGCGTTCGAACTCTAGGTTCTCGGCGGCCTGCTCCATGTCCTGGGTGAGTTTGCGGCGCACTGAACCGGTGTTGCCATTCATGAAGGACACGAGATCGTTGACCGTCTCGCGGTGGTCTTCCTTACTTACTCGGCCAATGCAGGGTGCATCGCATTTGCCGATGTACCCCAAAAGGCACGGACGCCCGAGCCGCTCATGCCGGTTATACACGCCCTTCGAGCAGGTGCGCATGGGAAAGACGCGGGTAAGCAGGTCCAAGCTTTCCCGCACGGCCCAGGCATGAGAGTAGGGTCCGAAATAGCGCACACCTTTGCGCCGCGGGCCACGGTAGAAAAAGGCGCGAGGGACCGTCTCCCCGACCGAAACCGCGAGCATTGGATAGGTTTTATCGTCGCGGTACATGACGTTGAAGTGCGGATCAAAGCGCTTGATCCACGTGTACTCCAACTGCAGGGCTTCCACCTCGCTGGCAACTACCGTCCACTCCACCGAGTTGGCGGTGAGCACCATTTGGCGAGTACGCGGGTGCAGTTGCGTGATGTCCTGAAAATAGTTGGACAGCCGAGCGCGCAGGTTCTTGGCTTTACCCACGTAGATAACGCGGCGGTTTTCATCGCGGAACTTATAGACGCCCGGGTCGGTGGGAATGGTTCCAGGAGCCGGGCGGTAGGTAGTGGGGTCAGCCAATGGTTAATCCTGAGGCATGTACTTGGCTTCCACGTCGCGGAAGCGGCGGACGTTGTCGATGACGGTGTCCTTATCGCCAGATTGCAACGCCCAGACGGGGACGAATTCGAATTCGGGCAGCTCAAGGCGTGCCATACGCTGGCCTACCGGGAAGGAAAGTCCGTAGACCACCTGCCACGGATAAAAGCGCGTGCCCACGATATTGCGGACCTCTACCCCATCCTCATTGGCGCGCAAGCGTGGACGGTTAAGAGCGATCCAGGACAGAACGGAAATGAGAACACCGACGCCAGGGAAGGCGAATTTGTCGATGGTAGTCACGTGCGCACCGGTAAAGGACACATCCAAGGTAACTCCCATGAAGATATGGATGGCCATAACGAGGATCACCCAGGCGATAGCCACCTTGCGGAGGAAAGGCGAGGTTGCCGTAAACTCCCATGGCTTAGACGTGGTCTGTGCGAAGGGATCGGCGCTGATATAGGCCAATACTTCGGCGTCGCTAAGCTGGCGGCTGTGCTGCGGATTCTTTGGGGCCTGCGCCTCGTTCATGTGCATACTCCTTTGGGGCGCGCCCCGCCGGCCACCTTAGTGGTCAAGCATCGGGCGCTGACGCATTGCTAGCGGTTACTTCTGTGCTGCGTTTAGTGTACGCAACTGCAGCACGGTATCTAAAGCTGCAATCATAGCTTCGGCGCCCTTGTTTTCTACCGAATCTGCAAAACCAGCGCGGTCGATGGCTTGCTGCTGGTCGTTGACGGTCAGCACGCCGTTAGCTACCGGGGTGGATTCATCGAGTGAGATTCGGGTCAGCGCCTGGGTGACGGAGTCGCATACGTAGTCAAAGTGCGGGGTGCCGCCACGGATAACGCAGCCTATTGCTACCACGGCATCGTAGGAGCGAGCTGCTGCTTGGACCACAACGCCAAGTTCCAAGGCACCTACCACTCGGTATTCGTCGACCTCGGCACCATTATCGGTGGCGGTCTGCACCGCCTGGGCATGGAGCTGATCGCAGATTTCTGCGTTCCATGTAGCGGTAACCACAGCAACGCGCAGTCCACTGCCATCTACCTGGGCAATATCAGGCAGGCCTTCTTTACTCATCGCTATCCTTTCAATCGCACGTCAAAGATTTATTTATGTTCTGCGTCCCACTGGGCAACCTGCGGAAGGTCGTGGCCCATGCGGTCGCGCTTAGTACGCAAGTAGTCAATATTATCCGCGTGTGCTGGGGTGGCCAGCGGCGTGTGGTGGCTGGCATCCACGCCAAATCCGCTCAGCCCTTCGCCCTTATGCGGATTATTGGTTAAAAGGTTCGCGGATTCTATGCCGAGATCGCGAAGGATCTGCCCGGCCACGGAGTACTCGCGGGCGTCCTCGGGAAGCCCCTGTTCCAAGTTGGCATCGACGGTATCCATGCCCGAATCCTGCAGGCGGTAGGCCTCCAACTTATGCAAAAGCCCGATGCCGCGTCCTTCCTGACCACGCAGGTAGATGACCACGCCGCGGCCTTCCTGGCTGATAAGGCGCATGGATTCATGCAGCTGGGGCCCGCAATCGCAGCGCCGTGAACCAAAGGCATCACCGGTTAGGCATTCGGAATGGACGCGCACCATGACGTCGCGCGCGCCGCGCAGCTGGGCGGGATCCCCTGCGACCAATGCAACGTGTTCCTGCCCGTCTACCTCATGGCGGTAACCGATGGCGGTGAAGTGACCGTATTCGGTGGGTAGCTCAGTGGTTACCTGGCGGGTGACCTGCGTTTCATTATGGCGGCGCCACTCGATTAGCTGCGCGATAGAGATCATGGAGAGCCCATGTGTATCGGCAAAGCGGCGCAACTCTGGCGAGCGTGCCATATCCGTGGGGTCATCCTCGGAGACGATCTCGCACAGCACACCGGCCGGGCGCAGGCCCGCCAATCGGGCGAGATCAATGGATGCCTCCGTATGACCGTCCCGCTCCAAAACGCCGCCCGGCCGAGCACACAGCGGCACCACGTGGCCTGGACGGGTGAACTCTCCTGGAGTGGTGCTGGGGTCTGCCAGGCGGCGGATGGTTTCTGCGCGCGAGGTGGCAGAAATACCGGTGCTGCCCGTTGCTGCATCCACGGTCACCGTGTAGGCGGTGCCGCGTACATCTTGGTTGACCGCCAGCATCGGTGGTAGGTTCAACCGGTTGCAATCTTCTGGCAATAAGGGTGCGCAGATATATCCAGAGGAATAGCGCACCATGAAGGCTACGAGTTCCGGGGTGGCTAGCTCCGCGGCGAAAATCAGATCGCCTTCGTTTTCGCGATCCTCATCATCGATGACAACAACCGGCTTACCAGCGGCGATATCCGCGATGGCCTGGTCGATGGAATCTAGACGGATGGAATTATCACTCGCGCTCATAAGGTAGCAGTCTAGTCCTTAGCCCCAGGGGGTTAAGCTTCGGGGTGAAGCATCTTTTCTACATACTTGGCCAGCACATCCACCTCGAGATTTACCTCTCCTCCCACCGGCAAGGCGCCATGAATAGTATCGCGCAAAGTGGTGGGGATAAGGGATACCTCGAACCAGTCTGGGCCCACGGCGCTCACAGTCAGCGAGGTGCCGCTCACGGCAATGGAGCCCTTTTCCACGACGTACCGGGCAAGCTCGGACGGCAAGCTAAACCGCAGCACATCCCAGTTCTCGGAGCTAGTTCGGCTCTGGAGCGTCGCGGTGCCGTCCACGTGTCCTTGCATAATGTGCCCGCCCAGCCGGGTGGTGGGAAGCAGCGCCGGTTCGACATTGACCGGATCGCCCTCGGCAAGGCGCCCCAGGGCGGTGCGGTCAAGGGACTCCTGCATCACATCCGCACAAAAAGTATCCGTCGACAGTTCCGCCACGGTAAGGCATACGCCGTTAATGGCAATGGAATCACCCAGTGCGGCCTCCGCAACGATACGCGGGGCACGAATGCTCAAACGCAGCGCGTCTGCATGCGGTTCCATTGCCTCCACGGTGCCCAACTCTTGTACTAGACCAGTAAACACTTCCAACCTTTCTCGCTCACTACTATGTCCAGCGTCTAGCGCACGTACTCAATAAGAACGTCATCACCCAGCGCCTTCATTCCCACCCGGCGGAAACGGGTGGCTTCTGCCAGCGTCTGGGTCACGGGGTGCGCGAGCACGCCGCAGCCTTCGCCCAGCAAAAGTGGCGCGATATAGGCAGAGATGGCATCCACCAAATCGGCCTTCAGGAAGCTACTGGCTAGGCCTGCGCCTCCTTCCACGAGGACGTCGCGGGCACCGGTGGCGTAGAGCTCGAAGAGCGCCTCTTCGATGCTCTCGTACTGCTCGTACCCTAGCTCGCGCAGGTGGCTTGCTGCATCGCCCGCCGATTCCAAATCACGCTTGCCGATGACCACCCGGCGTGGCTGGTGCGCGCGCAGGCTCCCGTCGTGAAAGCGTGCGGTGAGCGAGGGATTATCAGCCAGCGCAGTGCCGGTACCTACCACGATGGCATCGCGGTGCGCCCTATCGGCATGCACCCAGTCGCGTGCCTCCTCGCCCGTAATCCATTGGCTGGTTCCATCGGCCGCGGCCGTAAAACCGTCCAGCGTTTGCGCGAACTTCAAGGTGACGTGGGGCCGCTGGGTGCGCACGGCGAATAGCCATGGCACCAAAGCATCCTCGGCGTGCGGGGGCTTTTCTAACTTGGCGACGTCCACTCCGGCCTCCGCTAACACTTCTGCTCCACCCGCAGCCTGCGGGGTGGGATCGGCGTGGAGGTAGTACACGCGAGCCACGCCGGCATCGATAAGCGCCTGCGCGCAGGGACCCGTGCGGCCGGTATGCGCACAGGGTTCCAAGGTGACCACGGCCGTGGCGCCGCGCGCCCTATCTCCGGCCTCCTGCAACGCCATGACCTCGGCATGCGCGCCTCCCACGGGCTGGGTGGCGCCGACGCCCACAATTTCCCCAGCTGGCGACACGATGACCGCGCCTACCGGTGGATTAGGGCTCGTGGTTCCACGTACCTCAGCACCCGCGGCCATCGCGCGCAACAGCGCTGCGGAGAGAGTGCTGTTCTGGTTCTCCGCGGCCATCAGGCACCAGCCGCCAGATCACGCAGCTGCTTGACGACGCCGGCGGGATCGTCCGACTTGAATACGGCTGAGCCTGCCACGAAAGCGTCGCAACCCGCCTCGGCGGCTGCCCCGATGGTCTCGGGCGAAATGCCGCCATCGATCTCGATGACGGTTTCAAGGCCCTGCTCATCAATGCTGCGGCGCAGTTTACGGACCTTCTCCAGCATCTCTGGCATGAACTTTTGCCCGCCGAAGCCAGGCTCCACAGACATCACGAGCACCTCATCGAAATGGTGCAGCTTATCCAACCACGGCTCGATGGCGGTGCCTGGCTTGATGGAAAAGGCCGCACACACGCCCAAATCGCGGATGCGCTGGGCCAAGTCCACTGCCGCCTGGTCATCGGCGACGGCCTCCACGTGGAAGATAATCGTATGTGCGCCCGCCTTGGCATAGGTCTCCACCCACTTTTCGGGTTCCTCGATCATGAGGTGGACATCTAGTGGCTTATTGGTGCTGCGATGGACCGTGGCCGTGATATCTGGGCCGAAGGACAGGTTGGGCACAAAGTGCCCATCCATAATGTCCACATGGACCCAGTCTGCGGTATCAATCGCCGCAAGTTCCTCGCCCAAGCGAGAAAAATCGGCGGCCAGAATGGAAGGGGAAATAATCGGTGCGGACATGCCCACCAGTCTATCGCGATTAGTCGGCTGCGCGGCGAAGGGCCGCAAAGAACATGGCGTCGGTACCGTGCCGATGCGGCCACATCTGCACGGATTTCTCATGGCCTACATCGCCCATATCAGGAATGAGAGCATGTGCGTCGAGTTCTGCGGCGCCGAGTTCGCGCACGGCGCGGTCAACGATGCCCCGGGTTTCGCGCAGATCTGGCGAACACGTGGAGTAGATGACCACGCCACCCGGACGCACCAGGTTTAATGCGGAGGACAGGAGCTCGAATTGCAGCTGGTTAAGCTCGGCAATATCGGCCTCCGACTTGCGCCACCGCGCCTCTGGGCGGCGACGGAGCGCGCCAAGGCCGGAACAGGGGGCATCGACAAGCACGCGGTCAAAGTCCTCTCCCACGCCGGGATTGCGGCCATCTGCCACATGGACGTCCACGGGTAAATCGCTGACCGTCTTTTCAATCAGCGCCGCTCGGTGCGGGGATACCTCCACTGCATCAACGTGCGCGGAGTCGATGCGGGCAAGCGCGCCCATGAGGGCCGCCTTTCCGCCGGGACCGGCGCAGAGATCGAGCCACCGGCCGGTGTCCTCTCCCTCGAGGGGCGCCTCGCATACCGCGCGGGCAATCAGCTGCGAGCCCTCGTCCTGCACGGCCGCCAATCCTTGGCGCACGGGTTCCAATTGGCCGGGGTCACCGGATTCCATGTACACCGCATAAGGGGAATAGCGCCCCTCCTCATTGCCGGTCATCAGGGCCAATTCCTCGGCCGAGATTTCCCCGGGGCGCGCCACCAGGTGCACCGAAGGGCGCTCAGAGTCCGCCGCCAGGGCAGCCTCCAACTCCCCTAGGCCCAACACGCGGCTAAACGATTCCGCAATCCAGGTGGGGTGGGCATGCTTAAAGGCGATGCCGGCGATTTCCCCCTGCGGGGCGAGCTTGTCCAGCCAGGTCTTAGCTGGCGTGCGCGTAATGGTGCGCATGATGCCATTAGCAAAGCCCTTGGCCTTGACTTCACCGGCGGCTTCTACCAAACGAACGGTGGTATCAACCGCCGCGTGTGGCTCCACGCGGGTATAGAGAACTTGATAGGTGCCCAGGCGCAAGGCATCAACCACGGCGGGGGAAATGTCCTCGAGGCCGCGCGAAGAGCACTCCGCGATGACGGCATCAACTACGCCAAGGGTGCGCAGCGTGCCATAGGTGATTTCGGTGGCGAAGGCGGCGTCGCGCCCCTTGAGCTTTTGCTTGCGCAGTGCCTTGGGCAAAATGAGGTTAGCGAAGGCATCATCCTCGCTTACCCTGCGCACCACGTCGAAGGCGACCGCACGCGGCGCATCCACGCCCGCGGCCAGCGCGGCCTGAATCAATCCGCCTTCCTGGCGCTTGCCGGGACGTTGGCCCTTAGCAGCAGCCTGCCTGCCCCTGTGCTGCCCACCGCGGCTGCCACGCTGCTGCCGTTGCGGGCGGCCACCGCGGTCCTTCGCGCCAGTGGATTTGTGGGAGTCCTGCGGTTTGCCCGCCGGCGACTTATCCCCGGACTTGCTGCGGGAACGGAAACCACCACTCATTGAAACTTCACCTCGGCATCCTTGCCTAGTCCGCGGGCCCAATCGGCCGCATTCATCATCTTCTTTCCCGGAGCCTGGATTTTACCCAGCTGGACTGGCTGCGTACCGGTACCGACGAATACGGCGTTCTTGGCAATGTGCAGCTGCCCTGGTTCTAGTTCCTGTGGAACCGCCACTTCTTCTATGAGGCTGACCGGTCCAATCTTCACGCGGGCCTCGCCCCACATGGTCCATGCACCCGGCCCAGGCGTGTGTGCGCGAATGTGCCGATCGATGGCAAAGGCCGGTTGGGTCCACTCCACGCGGGCCTGCGCGGTAGAGATTTTCGGCGCATAGGTAGCCTCCCCCTGCTGCGGCTGTGCCTCCAGCTGCCCCGCCGCTAAGCCATCCATGGTGGCCACGAGCAGGTCGCCACCGGAATAGGCCAGGCGCGTCAACAGGTCATCGGCAGTATCGGTGCCTTTAATCTCCTCCGTCACGGTGCCGAGCACCGGGCCCGTATCCAGGCCCTCTTCGATGCGGAAGGTTGATGCGCCGGTAACGTCATCGCCTGCGGCGATGGCAGCCTGCACTGGTGCCGCGCCGCGCCATGCCGGAAGCAAGGAAAAGTGCAGGTTTACCCAGCCATGCTGTGGTAGTTCCAGCAAGTCCTTAGTCACCAGATTGCCGTAGGCCACCACCGGAATCACTTCTGGTTGCAATTCCTTTAAGCGGGAGCGCAGCGCCTGACCGTCCTCCGAGTCAGGGCGCAGGGTGGTCGGGGTCAATACTTCGATGCCGTGTTCTTGGGCGAGCGCCTTCACTGGGCTCGGGTGAAGAGTGCGGCCGCGGCCCTTCTTCGCGTCTGGGCGAGTGACTACCGCCACCACCTCGTGCGACGAGGCAAGCAGCTTTTCCAAGGCCACAACGGCTGGCTCAGGGGTACCGGCAAAAATGATCCGCATGCGGGGAAACTCTCCTCTTAATATCGTTCAAAATACTAGGCTACAACGCCGCAACGCTGCCGCCACAGCGAGTGGGCTACGAGGCGTTAAACCACTCGGATTCACGGATGGCGCGCATGGCCTCCTTGCGCACTGGCGCCTCTAGGCGTTGTAGGAAGAGCACCCCATCGAGGTGGTCGGTCTCATGCTGGATGCACCGAGCCATCAGTCCTGAGGCCACCATGGACACAGGGCGCCCCTCAATATCCTGGCCGGACACAAAGACCTGGTTGAACCGCGTGGTTTCCGCGCTAATTCCCGGAATGGATAGGCATCCTTCCGGGCCTGTTTGCTGTTGCTCTCCCACCGGAGTCCAGACCGGGTTAACAATCGCCCCGCGCAGCCCAGATTGGGTATGCGAGCAGTCATAGACAAAGATGCGCTTCAAAATTCCCACCTGATTAGCCGCTAGCCCTACTCCTCCGGCGTTATCCATGGTCTCGAGCATATCGCTCGCCAAAGCACGCAGACCGGCATCAAACTTACTAATTTCCTCCGCGCGGCTACCCAAGACTGGGTCGCCGTAGATACGCAGCTCTCGAAGGGACATGGCAATCACACCTTTCTCATGGCACCGAGACCAAACCGGCCGGTGGTGGCGGCTTCCTCCGTCGAGACTAGCGCATGAGCACCTATGGTCCCGATATGGCTAACCCACGTGGATGGGGTCAACCACGATGCGCAAAGGCAGGTCATCCTTGCGGGCGCTGCGCGCGGCGTTGGCGCTGCGCAATGCCCGCCCCAATTGGGAACGCGGCCCCAGCGGGGTGCGCACGACCAACCGCTGCGGTGGGCCAAAGCGCTGGCTATCGTAGTCACCAGGCAGGCTCTGCCCCGGCGGAAGGGGAACTGGTCCTAATACCTCCGCATGGTCTGGAAGATCCACCAGCTCGGCAAAGCCATCTAAGGATGCATCCGCACCGTCGATGGCAGCAAAATGCACCGCGGGTGGGAAGCGCACCTCGCGCCGGGCAGCAAGCTCTGCGGCGGCCGCGCCCACCATATCCCAACGCAGGAAGTGCTGGACCACGGTGAGCGTCTCATCGGCCGCCAAGATTACTCGACCACCCTTGAAATGCGGTTGCACCAAAGTAGCCGCCTGCGCCCACTTCGCTAGTGTGTCCTCCGTGGCGCGCAGGTCTTGCCGGTTGAGCAATGCTCCGGCGTCCAAGAGCAACGCCGCGCCATAGGCACCATCTTTTACTTTCGGTTCAGCGCCAGGGGTGGCAATGACCAGGGCCGGCGCATTGTCCACCGCATCGAGCACCTTATTTCCACCCGAGACCACCACCCGCGTATTGGGAAAGGCCCGGCCCATTTCCTCCGCGGTACGCTCCGAGCCCAACACGATGGCTCGCAGGCGTGGGGACCCGCATTCGGTGCACCGATGCCGTGCCTCAATGCGACCACACCAGCGGCAGGTAGGCATTCCCGCTTCGTCCGAGCCCGCGCTTGCCGACGCCCCCTTGGGCGGCAGCCCCAATGGCCCATTGCAATGCCGGCAGCGAGCCGGCGCTCGGCACTGGCCACAGGCCAAAATGGGCGCATAGCCCTTGCGCGGTACCTGCACCAGCACCGGCTCTCCCCTATCCAGCGCCTGGTGGGCGGCTTGGAAGGCCTGCGCTTGTACTTTGGTGGTGCCGCCGTGGAGGTCACGGGCGATAGACAGACCGAACGACCCCACCGCCTCGATAGCCGGGCACCGCGCCGTTATGGTTTGCTCTTTGGCCACCACATCGTGCGCCCATCCTGATTCCACGAGCAGCTGTGTCTCTGCTGTTCGCGAATGGTTGGCCAAAACCATGCTGCAGCCTTCGAAGGCTGAGCGGGTGGTGAGCACTTCCCTCGCATGGACATAGGGCTTGAGGTTGTCGACCAAATTATCATTGCCATCATCGAGGATCACCGCCAGTTGCAGGTCTTTGACCGGGGCAAAAGCGGCGGACCTGGTACCAATGACCACGCGGGCTTGGCCCACTAGCGCGGAGAGATAACGGCGATAGCGCGCCTGCGGGCCCATGCTATTAGTCAGCACCGTTATCTGCTTTGCCCCAAGTACCCGGCGAAGCGCAGCCTCTACAGCATCGACGCTCTTCTGGTCCGGGGCGACGAGGAGAACCCCTCCTCCGCCAAGCGCCACTTTAGCAGCGAGTGCAGCCAGCGCATGTGCCCAATCATCGCCCGGGGCGATTTGCCAGGCGGCACGGGCGAGCTTGCCGGCCAGAATCGAATCGACGAAAGCCTCGCCATGTTGATAGGCCGACCATCCTGATAGGTCGGGCTCGCTCGTGGTGCCGAGCTCCTCCCACGGGGTCTCTAAATCGGATTCCTCCGCCTTGGCGTGCCGCGGCGGGATAGCAGAGCGGATAATGTCCGAGCGCACGCCGCCGTAGCGGTCTGCCAGGGCGTCGACAAGCCGGGCCAGCTGCGGCGGATAAACCTGGAAGGGTGAGATAATGCGCTCGATAAAGCGCAGGTTGCCGCCAAATTCGGAGTCATGCCGGCGTTCTAAAACAATCGCATCCACCAAGCGCCCATTGAAGCGGATGCGCACCTTAATCCCCGGTTGGACTTCTTCTGAGTCTGCCTCTTCTACGAGGTAATCAAATCCCCGGTCTAGGTGCGCAACCCCCAAAAGAGGCAACACCCGCGCAACCGGCTTCCGGGTGGCGGGTGTTTTCTTAGGCATAGGCCTCGATTCTACAGACCAGCGGCAGCACGCAATGCTTCCACTCGGTTCAACTGCTCCCACGGCAGCTCAACGTCGGTGCGGCCAAAGTGACCGTAGGCGGCAGTTTGCGCATAGATGGGGCGCAACAGGTCGAGCTCGCGAATGATAGCGGCCGGGCGCAGGTCAAATACCTGATTCACCGCAGCCTGGATATTCGCATCACTCAGGCCTTCCTTAGCGGTACCGAAGGTCTCCACGTACAGACCCACCGGCTTTGCGCGGCCGATTGCATAAGCCACCTGGACTTCAGCGCGATCTGCCAAGCCCGCGGCGACGATATTCTTAGCCACCCAGCGCATGGCATAAGCAGCGGAACGGTCCACCTTGCTCGGGTCCTTGCCAGAGAACGCGCCGCCGCCGTGGCGAGCCATGCCGCCGTAGGTATCGACGATGATCTTCCGGCCGGTAAGACCGGCATCTCCCATCGGTCCGCCAAGGATGAAGGAACCGGAAGGGTTGACCAACAAGGTCGTGTCTTCGGTGTAGTACTTCTCCAAGCCGGCGTCCTTGATAACCCATTCAAGGACCTCGCTGCGCAAGCGGCCTTCCAACCAAGCGCTATCGACCTCGGCATCGTGCTGCGTGGAAATCACCACGGTATCCAGGTGGGACGGCTCATTGTCATCGGTGTAGGCAAAGGTCACCTGGGTCTTGCCATCCGGTCGGAGGTGATCGACGATGCCTTCCTTGCGTACCTGCGTCAGGCGGCGGGACAGGCGGTGCGCCAAAGCGATGGGCAGTGGCATGTACTCAGCAGTCTCATTGGAGGCGTAGCCGAACATCAGGCCCTGGTCGCCGGCACCGGCGGTATCGTTTTCGGCGTCATAGTCCTCGTCATGGGCGCGGGCCTCAGTGGAGTTGTCCACTCCGGCGCCAATTTCCTGGGACTGCTCGCCGATGGCGATATTCACACCGCAAGTGTTGCCATCAAAGCCGACTTCGGAAGAAGTAAAGCCGATGGACTTAAGGGTGTCGCGCACCAGCGCCGGGATTTCTACGTATGCCTCGGTGCGAACCTCGCCCACCACGTGGACCTGGCCGGTGGTTACCAACGTCTCGACGGCGACGCGGGATGCTGGGTCCTTTTCCAGCAGGGCATCAAGGATGGCGTCAGAAATGGCGTCACAAATCTTATCGGGATGGCCTTCTGTCACGGACTCGCTGGTAAAAAGACGAGTTGCCACTGCAGCGTTATCAGTCACAAAAACTTCCTTCGCTCTCACTGTTGATTCGATGCTGTGGGTTTTCTACGCCCAAGCCTAATACCTCACAATCCTAGACCAAGCGGTCTATAAACGCAATTTTAGTTGTCTACACCTGAAACATTTCATTCACAGCCAAAAGAATCTGAGCGGCGACAACCTGCTTCGAGCCATGCTCCACACGTTGTGGCGCGCAATCCGGACGTAAAATCCACCCTTCATTGGACTTTTGACCAAAGGTTTTTCCGCGCCCGACCTCATTGGCCATGAGCACGTCGCAGCCCTTACGCGCAAACTTTTCCTGGGCATAGTCCAAGGCGGACTTCTGGGCATCGCCAGTTTCGGCGGCGAACCCTACAATTACGCATTCGGCAGGGATTTCCGAGCGCTCGCGCGCAGCGACGAGCCCTTTGAGTACATCGGGGTTTTCCACCAGATGGAGCGTCGAGAGCGCATCGTCTGCCTGCCCCTTCTTCATCTTTGACTCGGCGACCTCCGCGGGACGGAAGTCAGAAACCGCGGCGGCCATGATCACCACGTCCGCGTTGCGGGACTCCTCGCGCATGGCATCCTCCAACTCACGGGTGGAGACAATGTGCCGGAGTTTCGCGCCGCTCGGCACAGGAAGCTGGGCGGTATTACCCGCCACGAGGGTGACCTTGGCCCCCATCTGGGCGGCCCATTCCGCGAGCGCGAATCCCTGCCTGCCGGAAGAGCGATTGCCTAAGTATCGGACCGGGTCCAGCTCTTCCTGGGTACCGCCGGCTGATATGACGACCTTCTTGCCCTGCCAGGTGTGTTGCACTCGGTAGCCCGCCATTTCAGTACGGACAATCTCCGCAATCTGTTCCGGCTCCGGCAAACGACCCGGGCCAGAATCTTTGCCGGTTAGGCGGCCGTGGGCGGGCTCGATGACGGTGATACCGCGACGTCGCAAAGTAGCCACGTTGTCCTGCGTAGCGGGGTTATGCCACATCTCAGTGTGCATGGCCGGGGCCACAATAACCGGGCACGTCGCGACCAATACGGTGGCCGTGAGCAAATCGTCTGCACGGCCTGCGGCCAAGCGCGCGATAAGGTCTGCGGTGGCAGGCGCAATGACCACTGCATCCGCATGCTGTCCTACGTTGACGTGCTGCACCTCATCCACGGCCTCAAACACGCTCGTGGAGACAGGATGGCCAGATAGAGCCTCAAACGTAGCCGCGCCCACGAAGTTCAGTGCACTTTCCGTCGGGACAACGCGGACATCATCGCCCGCTTCCTTGAGATTGCGCACAAGGTGGCACGCCTTGTAGGCAGCGATGCCGCCAGCGACGCCCAGAACAATATTGCGAGAGGTATCTTTATCAGTCACACCGCACGATGGTACCTGCCGACATAGAGAAAGGCTCCACCCGCCGCGACCAAGAGGTGCACCCCAAACCGGGGATACACGCCTGTGGCGGCGCGTGGAGCCTTAAAGCTATTACACGCTTAGTGCTAGCTACTTGCCTTCCTCGTGGTCAAGCAGGCCAGCATCAATCTCGCGCAATGCGATGGACAAAGGCTTTTCGCCTGGCTCTGGGGTAACCAGCGGGCCTACGAACTCGAAGACACCTTCATCCTGCTCTTGGTAGTAGCTATTGATCTGGCGTGCGCGCTTAGCGGCAAAGATGACCAAAGCGTACTTAGAGGAAACCTTGTCCAAAAGCTCATCGATCGGGGGATCAGTAATGCCGATCGGATCATCAAATACTGGTTCCGCCTTTGCGGCTTCAGTGTTAGAAGGGGTGGTCACGTTAGTCACATGCACCTTTACATTGATTGAAGATGGTCAAAAAGGAGGTCTATGCTCGCAGGATATCACTAATGGCAGCTACTGCCTCGTCCAAATCCTCGTTCACAACGACGTGATCGAACTCGTCCTGTGCGGCTAGTTCCTCATGCGCAGTTTGCAACCTACGGTCAATGACGTCTTGCGGCTCGGTACCGCGGCCGGTGAGCCGCTCCACAAGTACCTCCCATGACGGGGGTGCCAAAAAGACCAGGTCTGCCTCCGGCAGCGCTTTCTTCACACTCCGAGCACCCGCGAGATCAACCTCAACGAGTACCGGGCGGCCAGCGGCCAAAGCTTCCTCTACCGGCTGGGCGGGCGTTCCAGAGCGCTGCAATCCGCCGTGGATATCAGCCCATTCGAGCATCTCCCCGGCATCGATTCGCTGCTGGAAGGCTTCTGGGGTGACGAAGAAGTAGTCGACACCGTCCTGCTCCCCGGGGCGGGGCTGGCGCGTGGTCATAGACACGCTGAAGTACAGCCCCTCGACGTCACTGCGAAGACGCGAAACTACGGTGGATTTTCCCACTGCGGAAGGCCCCGCCAATACGACGAGGCGCCCGCGTGCAGTTGCGTCAGCCATGGTTGTGACTATTCGCCGTAGCCGAAACGCTCGAGGAGAGCACGACGCTGACGCTCACCCAGGCCGCGCAGACGGCGGGTCTGAGCAATCTCCAGATCCTCCATGATTTCCTTAGCCTTGACCTTGCCAACCTTCGGCAGAGCCTCGAGGAGTGCAGAAACCTTGGTCTTGCCGATGATCTCATCGGTCTCAGCCTTTTCGAGCACGTCCTTCAGGTCGGTCTCGCCGCGCTTGAGCGCAGCCTTGAGCTCGGCGCGAGCCTTGCGGGCCTCAGCGGCCTTTGCGAGAGCTTCCTTGCGCTGCTCATCAGTCAACTTTGGAAGGGCCACGGGTTTCCTCCGATTCATTAGATTGATTCTGTTACGTCTAGTACTTGGTACCAGATTACGGCTGCCTAACGCAGTTTATACACCGCGGAAAGTCATCAATAACCTTCGAGCAAACCGACTTCTGGCAATCCTAGCACTGCTCATTGAACGGTGACGATTAGCGGGTCCAAAAGCACGGCTATTTTAGCACGTCACCGCACATACCTTAAACAAAGTACCAGGTAAACGGCGCGGCCGTTAATCAGCCACGCCGCCCCTTTTAGTCCCGGAACTCTGCCGCCACCTGAGCAACCGCTTTGCGCAGGTCAGCGACGTCAGGACCTTGCTCCAGCACTGCTCGGGATACATTGGCGAATCCCAGCGATGGTCGAGCAGAAACAATGCCGTGCACCTGCTCTGGGCCGGCGCCCTGGGCACCGACGCCCGGCAGAAGAACTGGGCCATTGAGCGCATCGAGGCGCGGCGGATTGTCCAACGTAGCGCCGACGACTACGCCGACATCGCCAGGCTTGCCCGCCTTGTGCGCCTCGACATTGAACGCGGCGCACTCATCGACGACGCCCTGAGCGATAGTGCTCTCCTCGCCCACCGGGACCGACTGGATGGCACGTGCCTCCGGGTTGGAGGTAGCCGCCAGGACGAATACACCGCGGCCGGTTTCTTCGGCCTTGGTGAATACCGGCCCGAGTGCACCAACGCCTAGATAGGGCGACACGGTCACAGAGTCTGCGCGCAGCGGCGAACTATCGCCGAGCCATGCGTCTGCGTAGCCGGCCATAGTGGAGCCAATATCGCCGCGCTTGGCATCGGCCACAGTTAGGCAGCCCGCTTCGCGCAGGGCAGCCAGAACGTCTTCGAGGACTGCAAAGCCCTGGGAGCCAAAGCGCTCAAAGAAGGCTACCTGTGGCTTTACCAAGGCGGCGGTATCGCTAAAGGCTTCAACGCAGCGCATGCTAAAGGTCCGCAGACCATCAGCGGTGGGCTCCAGCCCCCACTTGTCCAAGAGATACGGATGGGGGTCGATGCCAACGCACAGGCGCCCGCGTTCCTGGCCGGCTTCTTCTAGGCGCTCGCCAAATCCTTTAGTGCTGTGGGCCATGCTCAAGCTCCTGGAGTGCACGTACCTGCAGGTTGCCAATGCGCATCGCTTCGATGCCCTGGACCGCTGCGGTTACACCCTGCACGGTGGTCACCAGCGGAATCTCCATGTGGACAGCCGCGGCGCGGATATCGTAGCCGTCGTGGCGGGCACCGGCGGAGCCGGCCGGGGTATTGAGAATCCAGTCGATCTCGCCGTTGAAAATCTTATCCACGATGGACTCTTCGCCTTCCTTGGCCTCAGAGACCTTGGCGGCAACCTCGCACTCGATACCGTTGCGGCGCAGCATCTGGGCGGTGCCGGCGGTAGCGACGATGTTGTAGCCCATGTTGGCCAGGCGCTGAATCGGGAAGATCAGGGTGCGCTTGTCGCGGTTGGCAACAGAAACGAAGACGGTGCCCTCCGTGGGCGGCACGGCGAAGGCTGCAATTTCGCCCTTGGCATAGGCCGCGCCAAAGTTGGTAGCCAAGCCCATGACCTCACCGGTGGATTTCATCTCTGGCGAGAGCAGAGTATCGAGCAGGCTGCCATCGGGACGGCGGAAGCGATTGAATGGCAAGACTGCTTCCTTGACGGCAATCGGGTGCTCCAGCGGCAAAGAGCCACCGTCGTATTCGGAAGGAATCATGCCTTCGGCGCGCAGGTCGGCGATGCTCGAGCCCATCATGACGCGAGAAGCTGCCTTAGCCAGTGGTACGCCGGTGGCCTTAGAGACAAACGGCACGGTACGGGAAGCACGCGGGTTCGCCTCGATGACGTAGAGGATGTCATCCTTCAAGGCGAACTGGACGTTCATCAAGCCCTTGACGCCAATGCCCTCGGCGAGCAGACGGGTGGACCGGCGGACCTTTTCAATGTCCTCTGGTCCAAGGGTCATCGGAGGCAGCGCACAGGAGGAGTCGCCGGAGTGAATGCCGGCCTCCTCAATGTGCTCCATGACGCCGCCCAGGTAGACCTCGTTGCCGTCGCACAAAGCGTCAACGTCAATCTCGATGGCGGAATCCAGGAAGCGGTCCACCAGAACCGGGTGGTCCGGAGACAGCTCGGTGGCACGCTCGATGTAGTCTTCCAGCGCCTTTTCGTCATAGACGATTTCCATACCGCGGCCGCCCAGCACGTAGGACGGACGAACCAGTACTGGGTAACCGATGGAGGAAGCAACCTCGCGGGCCTCCGCGAAGGAGGTGGCGGTGCCGTACTCCGGAGCTGCCAATTCTGCCTCATCGAGGACCTTGCCGAATTCGCCGCGGTCCTCGGCGGAATCGATTGCTGCAGGGCTGGTGCCCACAACCGGAACGCCTGCCTCCTCCAGGCGGGCAGCGAGGCCCAGCGGAGTCTGGCCACCCAGCTGGACAATCACACCAGCAACGTCACCGGAAGCGGCCTCCGCGTGGTAGACCTCCATGACGTCCTCGAAGGTCAGCGGCTCGAAGTAGAGGCGGTCTGCGGTGTCGTAGTCGGTGGAGACGGTCTCCGGGTTGCAGTTGACCATGACGGTCTCGTAGCCCTGCTCCGAGAGCTCAAGGGCCGCGTGAACGCAGGAGTAGTCAAACTCGATACCTTGACCAATGCGGTTAGGTCCGGAGCCCAAAATGATGACCTTACCCTTGGAGCCTTCCGGTGCCGGGCGAACCTCGGTCTCGGCATCCGGATTGAGCTCATAGGAGCTGTAGTGGTACGGGGTCTGTGCTTCGAATTCGCCGGCACAGGTATCTACGGTCTTGTACACGGGGCGGATGCCCATGCGCCAGCGCAGGCTGCGTACGCCATCCTCGCCGTTGAATTCGGGGCGGAGGGCGGCAATCTGGGCGTCGGAAAGCCCAAAGACCTTGGCCTCGCGCAAAAGCTCCTCGGTGAGCACTGGGGCGTCGATAAGCTCCTGGCGGAAGGCCACCAATGTAGCCAGCTCAGCGATGAACCAGGGATCAACACCGGAGGCCTCATGTACCTCATCTACAGAAGCGCCGAGGCGAAGGGCCAGCTCGATGTCGTACATGCGGCCCTCGGTTGGGCGCTCCAGATCCTTGAGCACCGCCTGCAGGTCGGTAGCACGCTCACCGGCGAAGTACTCATCCGGCTTGGTCCAGAAACCATTCGGCTTGTTTTCCAAAGAACGCATGACCTTGTTCAGGCCCGCAATGTAGTTGCGGCCAATACCCATGGCCTCGCCCACAGACTTCATGGTCGTGGTCAGGGTGTCATCGGCACCCGGGAACTTCTCAAAGGCAAAGCGTGGAGCCTTGACGATGACGTAGTCCAAGGTGGGTTCGAAGGCGGCCTTGGTCTCGCCGGTGATGTCGTTTTGCACCTCGTCCAAGGTGTAGCCAATGGCGAGCTTGGCCGCCAGCTTCGCAATCGGGAAACCGGTGGCCTTGGATGCCAGCGCGGAGGAACGGGACACGCGCGGGTTCATCTCGATGACGATGATGCGACCGTCATCCGGGTTTACCGCGAACTGGATATTACAGCCGCCGGTATCGACGCCGACCTCGCGAATAATAGCGATGCCCAAGTCGCGCATCTTCTGGAACTCACGGTCAGTGAGGGTCAGCGCCGGGGCGACGGTGACGGAATCGCCGGTGTGCACGCCAAGGGCATCCACGTTTTCGATGGAGGCAACAACCACGACGTTATCGTCGCCATCGCGCATGAGCTCGAGCTCGTATTCCTTCCAGCCGAGGATCGACTCCTCAATCAGGACATTGGCCTCGGGGGATGCTGCCAGGCCGCCGCCGGCAATGCGGTCTAGGTCCTCATTATTGAAGGCTAGACCAGAGCCCAAGCCGCCCATGGTGAAGGATGGGCGGACTACGACAGGCAGGCCAAGCTTGTCGACGGTCTCGTGGACCTCATCCATGTTGTGGCACACAGCGGAGCGGGCGGACTCACCGCCGATGGAGGCGACGATGTCCTTGAATTTCTGGCGGTCCTCGCCGCGCTCGATGGCGTCAATATCGGCACCGATGAGCTCAATGCCGTACTTGTCCAGAATCCCCTTGCGGTCCAGCTGAACTGCAGCATTCAGGGCGGTCTGGCCACCCAGGGTAGCCAGCACAGCATCGATGGGGTGTCCCTCTTCGCGCTCCTTGACCAAAATCTTCTCGATGTAGTCCGGCTCAATGGGCTCGACGTAGGTGTGATCCGCAAACTCAGGGTCGGTCATGATGGTGGCCGGGTTGGAGTTGACCAGAGTTACGCGCAGGCCCTCCTCCTTGAGCACGCGGCAGGCCTGGGTACCGGAGTAGTCGAACTCGCAAGCCTGGCCGATGACGATTGGGCCGGAGCCGATGACCAGGACGTGGTTGATGTCGTTGCGCTTTGGCATAGTTATTCTTCCTTTTCCTGGTTGTCTACTTATTTGGGGTGTGGTTAGCCATCAGTTCTTCAAACTGATCAAATAGCGGGTTGGCATCGTGCGGGCCCGCAGCGGATTCTGGGTGATACTGCACGGAGTAGGCCATGCCGTTGCGCAATGCCACGCCCTCGACGGTGTCGTCGTTGAGGCAGATGTGGGTGACCTGCGCGGGGCCGAAGTCGGTGGCGAACTCGGCGTCGTTGCTGTTTAGGTCATAGCCTTCCGGCGCCTTCAGCGCGAAACCGTGGTTCTGGGAGGTGATATCAATCTTGCCGGTCACGTTATTGCGCACCGGCACGTTGATGCCGCGGTGGCCGAACTTCATCTTGTAGGTGTCCAGGCCCAGCGCGCGGCCCAGGAGCTGGTTGCCAAAGCAGATGCCGAAGAACGGGATCTTGGCTTCGAGCACCTGCTTGATGATGCCCACCATTTCATCGGCGGTAGCCGGGTCACCCGGGCCGTTGGAGACGAAGACACCATCCGGGTTATAAGACTTCACCTTGTCAAAGGAGGTATTTGCGGGCACGACGATGGTTTCGATGCCGCGCTGGGAAAAGTGGCGCGGGGTTGCGGTCTTCACGCCCATGTCGAAGGCAACGACGGTGTACTTCTTCTCCCCTACGGCCTCAACCGTGTACGGCTCGTCGGTAGATACCTCTGCGGCGAGGTCGGCGCCTTCCATGGAGTCCTGGGACTTAACTTCCTTGAGCAACTCCTCTACCGGGCGCTGTGCATCTTCGCCGGAGAACAGGCCGGCGGCAATGGAGCCGTAGTTGCGCAGGTGGCGAACCAAGGTGCGGGTATCAATGCCGCGGATGCCAATGACACCCTGCTTTTCCATCTCCTCGCTCAGGCTGCGCTCCGCGCGCCAGTTAGAAACGCGCTGCGCGAGGTCGCGGATGACGAGGCCCGCAACCCAGATGTGGTTGCCGTGGGACTCATTGTCCTCGTCGTTCCAACCGGTATTGCCAATGTGCGGCGCTGCGGAAACCACAATCTGGCGGTGGTAAGACGGGTCCGTCATGGTCTCCTGGTAGCCGGTCATCGCCGTGGTGAATACGGCCTCGCCCAAGGTGGTGCCGGTGGCGCCAAAGCCATAACCGCGGAAGGTGCGCCCGTCCGCGAGAACGAGGATTGCTGGGGTTCTATCAGTCACGTCGTGGCCTTTCTCTGCCATATAGGTGGTCTCAGTGTGCAAGGTTAGTCTTCTTCGGAGGCTGCCAAGTCAAAAGTGACGGCACCTCGCAAAATGGTGTGGGTAACGCGGGCGCCAAATTCTTCGCCAGCGTACGGGTTGTTTTCGGACTTGGAGGCCAGCTTGGCGGAATCAGAAACCCAGTGGTGGTTTGGGTCCACAATGGTCAAGTTGGCAGGCTCGCCCTCTGCGATCGGGCGGCCATGGCCCGGCAGGCGGGTGATTTCTGCGGGGCGTTCGGACATCACACGGGCGACAAAGCGCCAATCGGCCAGGCCGGTTTCGACGAAGATTTTGGCGATGACGGCCAGGGAAGATTCCAGTCCCAACATGCCAGGGCGGGCATTTTCAAATTCCACGCACTTGTCTTCGGAGCCGTGCGGGGCGTGGTCGGTGGCAACGCAGTCAATGGTGCCGTTAAGCAGCGCCTCGCGCAGGGCCTCGGTATCGCGCTGTTCGCGCAGCGGCGGGTTGACGCGGAAGAGGCCATCGTAGGTGCGCAGCTTGTCATCGGTCATCAATAGGTGGTGCGGGGTTACCTCGGCGGTGAGAGGAATATCCTGCTCCTTTGCCCACTTCAGCAGCTCCACGGTGCCCTGCGTCGAGGCGTGGCAAATGTGCACGCGGTTGCCGTAGTCGCGCGCCAATAAGGCGTCGCGAGCCACGATGGATTCCTCCGCCACGCGCGGCCAGCCGCGCAGGCCTAGCTTGGCCGCGGTCTCGCCTTCATGGGCGGAGGCACCGCCGGTCATGCGGTCGTCCTCGGCGTGCTGCGCCAGCAGCACGTCCATGCCCTTGGCGTATTCCAAAGCACGACGCATTAGCTGCGGATCCTGGACGCACTTGCCGTCATCGGAGAACATGCGGACCTTGGCGTCCGAGCGGGCCATCATGCCGAACTCGGTGAGGGTCTTTCCTTCCAAGCCCTTGGTAATGGAGCCCACCGGATGGACATCGCACAGCGCCAGTGCTTGGGACTTGGCCCATACGGACTCAGCGATGATCGGCTGGTCGGTCACAGGGTTGGTATTAGCCATGGTGAACACGGCGGTGAAACCGCCCTTGGCGGCAGCCTTGGAGCCGGTCTCGATGGTCTCGGTATCCTCGCGACCGGGCTCGCGCAGGTGCACGTGCATATCCACCAGACCTGGCAAGAGCACGTTGCCCTGGCCGTCGATGACCTGTGCATCCTCGGCTTCTGCCGTAGCGCCGATGGTAGCGATGATGCCGTCCTTGACCACGACATCGGTGGGCTCGCCTTCGCCGTACAGGCGCACATTCTTAATCACCAGTGGGGATTCCGCCGGCGCGGAAAGGCGACCGGTTTCCGGGTAAGTAGTCATTGTCTCTCCCTAAAGTTGAGTGTGGGTCGCGGTTTTAAATGCCGGCGTTTTCGCCATTGGTCAGCAGGGTAAACAGCACCGCCATGCGGGCGTGCACACCGTTGTGTACCTGCTGTAGGACCGCAGTTTTGTCCAAATCTGCGACGCCGTAGTTAATCTCCATGCCGCGCAGCATCGGGCCGGGGTGCATGACGATGGCGTCCTTGTGCATGGCCGCCGCGCGATCCTTGGACAGGCCAAAGAGGTTGGCGTACTCGCGGTGGGAGGGGAAGAAGCCGCCATTCATGCGCTCTTGCTGGACGCGCAGCATCATGATGACGTCGGCGTCTGCGATTTCCGCATCAAAGTCATAGGACACCCGCACCGGCCAATTCTCAACCCCAAAGGGCATGAGGGTGGCTGGGCCTACGAGGGTTACTTCAGCACCGAGAGTGGTAAGCAAATCTACGTTGGAGCGCACGACGCGCGAGTGCAGGCAATCGCCCACAATCTTTACCTTCAGGCCGGCAAAGCCTTCGTCGCTGTGCAGGCCTAAGCGCTGGCGCATCGTGACGGCGTCGAGAAGCGCCTGCGTTGGGTGCTGGTGCGCGCCGTCGCCCGCGTTGATCACTGAAGGTCCCTTGCCGTTAGGGGCTACCCACTGGGCCAGCTGCTGCGGCGCACCAGAGGAAGGGTGGCGCATGATGATCGCATCGGCGCCGATGGCGGCCAAGGTCAGGCCCGTATCCTTCAGGGACTCGCCCTTCTTTACCGAGGAGGTGGAGGCGGACAGGTTGATAACGTCCGCGGACATCCACTTTCCGGCCGTTTCAAAGGAAGAGCGGGTGCGGGTGGAGTTTTCATAAAAGAGGGTATAGATGGTCCGGCCCCGCAGGGTCGGCAGCTTCTTTACCTCGCGGCCTTCGAGGGCCTCGCGGAAGCGATCCGCTTCATCCATTAGATCGGTAATTTCGCTTCGGTCTAGCTCTGCCATATCGATGAGGTGCTTCATGGTTATGCCTCCCCCGTTTCAGAGCCAGCTCCACTAGTAGTAGCGGCGGCTCGGGTCAATACGACCGCATCCCGGCCGTCAATCTCGCTGTTGTATACGGTGACGTCTTCTTCTCGCGCGGTGGGCAGATTCTTGCCCACATAGTCGGCGCGGATAGGAACCTCGCGGTGGCCGCGATCTACGAGGACGGCCAGCTGAATAATGTCCGGACGGCCCACGTCACTCAACGCGTCCAAGGCGGCGCGGATAGTGCGGCCGGAATACAGCACATCGTCGACCAAAATAACGGTGGCGTTATCGATGCCACCGGTGGGGATGGTCGTGGGTTGTAGCGCGCGATGCGGCTTACCAAGCAGGTCATCGCGATAGAGGGTGATATCGAGGGAGCCCCACGGGACTGCGACCCCGGAAAATTCTTCAATCTTGTGCGCTAGGCGCTGTGCAAGTGGCACGCCACCAGAGGGAATGCCAAGCAGAATGACCCGCGGTGCGTCCGCGGAATCGAGCGCCGTTTTTTCAATGATCTGGTGCGCGATGCGTGCAACGGTACGCGAAACATCATCGGAGCTTAAAAGCTCTAGCTTGTTCGCGGTAGCGTCAGTTCCACTCATCGTGACCTCCTTCCCCGCCTCACGGTGCGGTCTTTAAAGGATGCCGGTTGATGGTCTCAAAAATGTCTATGCTCTTAGACACAAAATACTCTAGCACCTTCCCCACCATTTGGGTGAGGGCGAAAAGAAGGAGGCACTTCACACAGTGAGTTTTTCCGCCGAACACATAGTCCCCGCCCCTCGCGAGCAGGTCTGGCAATGGCATACCCGCCAAGGCGCTTTAACCCGCCTGAACGCGCCCTTTGCCTTCATGAAGCCCATCCAGCAGGCAGAGAGCCTGGGCGATGGCACCTCCATCCTGGGCCTTCCGGGCGGCCTGCGCTGGACCGCGCAGCATAAGCTTTCCCAGTACCGCGAGGGCTATGAGTTCACCGATGTGTGCGTAAACTCCCCCATTCGCAAATTCGCCGCATGGCAACACCATCACACCTTTGCGGATCACCCGGACGGCACGCTCGTTCGCGATGAAGTCACCACCCGCATCCCTTCGGCGGCGCTGGAATCGGTCTTTGCTTATCGGCAGCACCAGCTCATTGAGGATTTTTCCTTTCTCCAGCAGCTTGCCGACGCCTCCTTGAACACCCAACCACTAACCATCGCCATGACCGGCTCCCGCGGCAGCGTGGGTACAGCGCTTACCGCCCAACTGCGCACCGCCGGGCACACGGTGATCCAGCTCGTGCGCGGCACGGCTTCCAAGGGCCAGCGCACCTGGCGACCAGAACACCCCGATCCCGACCTCCTGCGCGGCGTCGACGTCCTCGTCCACCTGGCAGGCGAGCCCATCTTCGGCCGCTTCAATGACGAGCACAAGGCCGCCATCCGCGATTCCCGCGTTGGCCCCACCGAGCGCCTAGCCCGTCTAGCGGGCACCACGGATTCCGTCCGCACCATGGTCTGCGCCTCTGCCGTGGGCTACTACGGATCCGACCGCGGCGATGAGGTCCTCACCGAAGACTCCGCACCTGGCGAGGGCTTCCTGGCAGACGTGGTAGTCGACTGGGAACGCGCCTGCGAGCCCGCCCGCGCCGCGGGCACCCGCGTGGTCAATATTCGTACCGGCATCGCCATGTCGGGCGGTTCCGGCCTCCTGCCGCTGCTGCGCGCCCTCTTCTCTACCGGCCTGGGCGGCCCCTTCGGCGACGGTGAGTTCTGGTTCAGCTGGGTCGCCCTCGATGACCTGACAGATGCCTACTTCCGCGCCATCGTGGACGATTCGCTAGAAGGCCCGGTCAATGCGGCCTCGCCTAACCCGGTGCTCAACAAGGACTTTGTCAAAGCCCTCGGCGCAGAGCTACACCGCCCAGCCCTGCTCCCCGTTCCACCCTTCGGTCCCGCAATCTTGCTGGGCAAGGAGGGCGCCCAAGAGTTGGCTTTGGCACAACAACGCGTAAGCCCCACGGTTCTACACAACATCGGGCATACTTTCCGCTACCCCACGATCGATACTGCTCTCGCGCACGAACTTGGCGGCGAGCGTCTATGGCAGTCCCACTAACTGGATGGGAACTTAGGTAAACTGGTAAAGGTTGACCTTTATCCCCGATTAGTACATGGATTGAGACTACTTAAGTGTCTGAAGAACCAACCCTGTATCCCGATACGCCGGTAGAGCCCGTAACTCTCGAGCGCATCGGCGAGATCTTTGCATCTGAGAACCTGGAATACCGCCTCGAAGAGCAGCCAGTGAGCGAGGAAGAAACCGTGCAGATCCTGCGCACGGGTTTCTCCAACGTCGCCATCGCCATGCAGGTGCGCGATGATGTGCTCGTGGCGGATTCCGTGTGGCGCGGCAATGTTCCTTCTTCTGAGGGCCCAAGCCTGTTGATGGTGCTCAACCAGTGGAACCAGCAGCACTTCGCGCCGACTCTGCGCTTCTTTGAGTCTGCCGAGAATAACCTCGCCGTCTCTGGCGTGCGCGAGATCAACATTGCCCACGGTTTGTCCCGCAACCAGATCGGCGCCTTCGTGATGTCCACGCTGGATTCTATGCTGCAGTCCTTCGCCTTCGTGGAAGAACACTACCCACAGCTCGTGACTTGGGAGGAGCACAACCATGACTAATGCCTCTACCGATAACAATCTACCGGAGATCACCCTTGACCGCGTTGTCGCGGCCATGCGCACCTTCGACATCGAATTGACCAAGATGGACAGCGATATTGAGGCAGCTACCGCCAACCTCAACGGCCTGCCCACCATGTTCGCGGTTCTCGATTCCGTGGTTATTGTCCGCTGCGATGTGCCTACCGACGCCGCCTACTCCAAGGCCGATGCCGGCCTCTTCCTCGCGGCTAACCAGATCAACTCCGTAGCCTTCGGCGCCCGCGCAGTTATCTCGGAGCACGATGACATGCTCGTGGTGCGCACCGAGCGCGATATCCCTGCCGCCGCCGGCATGACCGATGAGCAGCTGCAGGCTGCCCTGAAGTCCGCCGTGGATGGCGTCATCCGCGGCCAGGACGCCATGGTTTCTGCCGCCGAAGAGATGGCCAAGCTTGGCTCCGAGACCGCAGCCAACGCCGGATCTGGCGACGCTGCCGCAAGCGACGCCCCGCAGAGCTAAGCCGCCCTAGAATTCACTGCTCTCCCCTCTCCTTCTGCCTTAACAATGACGCAAGGGTGACGGGGAGAGTTCTTTTTGCTCTTGGCCATACTGGGCACACGGAGACGCGAGGATGAGCGTCGATTGGCACGGTCTTGGGCATGAAAATACCGCCCGCCACAGCTCTTCACCATCGAGCTGGGCGGGCGGTTTAAGTATGCGGGCCAGTCTAAACCTGACTATTCCGCAGTGGGGTCCTGCTGCGCAGAACGGTCTGCTACAGCCGAGTCATCGGCCGCGGCAGCGAAGTCCGAAGCGGTGGATGCGGAAGTATCCTCGGCCGCATCATCCGCGTTCTCGGAGTCTAGCGGCTCCGCGTCAGTCGAATCTTCGCCGTCCGCGTCTGCATCGCTGCCCTGGTGTTCAGCGGACATCGGGTTTTCCGCAGAACGGGATTGTGCAACGTCATCCAACACAGCGTGGATGTATGGCGCCGCTTGATCGTTGGAATATTGGGAGGCAATCTCCACGCCTTCCACAACCGCAGTAGCGGTGGGAACATCCGGGTTGAACAGCAGCTCCCATACCGATAGGCGCAGGATCGCACGGTCAACGGCCGGGATGCGGTGCAGTTCCCAGTCCTCGGCAAGGAAGCGAGAGATGGTGTCATCGATGGCATCCAGCTCTTCGGCTACGCCCTTAACAATCACCTGCGTGTATTCGGCGACAGGTGCTACCGCATTGCGATCCTCACGTGCCAAGGCGATGCGATCCTCCACGATGGCAACGGGGTCAACGTCCCTGTTTTCTGCTTCGTAGAGAATATCGGCGGCACGACGACGTGCGCGGTACCGCGCGGTGTGCCGCTTGTAATTGATATCGCGCTTAGGGGTGTTATCAGACACAGTCAGATGCCCTAGTTGTTAACGCGGGAGAGGTACTCGCCGGTACGGGTATCGATCTTGAGAACGTTGCCGATCTCGATGAACAGCGGAACCTGGATCTCAGCACCGGTTTCCAGGGTGGCAGGCTTGGTGCCGCCGGAAGAACGGTCGCCCTGCAGGCCAGGCTCGGTGTGCTCGACCTTAAGGTCTACGGAAATAGGCAGTTCTGCAAAGAGTGCCTCATCCTCGTAGAAGGAAACCTGAACGCGCATGTTCTCCAGCAGGAAGCGAGCGGCATCGCCGAACTTCTCCGGCGGGAGCTCGTACTGCTCGAAGGTCTTTTCATCCATAACAACGTAGCTGGTGCCATCGTTGTACAGGTAGGTCATATCGCGGCGGTCCACGGTAGCGGTCTCTACCTTAACGCCAGCATTCCAAGTCTTGTCCACGGTTTTACCGGAGACAACATCCTTGAGCTTGGTACGCACGAAGGCTGGGCCCTTGCCCGGCTTCACGTGCTGGAACTCAACGATCTGCATCAGTTTGTTGTCGATCTTCAGAACGAGGCCGTTCTTGAAATCAGTAGTATCAGCCATTGCGGTTAAACTCCCGAAAATTGTGGACTAAAGGTTGAAAACAATGTTTAAGCCTACCGGACAACTGCCCCTTGGGGTATTACCGGTCCCCCATTTCTTCCCCACAGTTGATAGCGGAGTGACTTTTGGGGCCCGTCGCCTGCCCTAAACCATCAGACACGCGAGCAATCAAAGGTTTTTATCCAGCAATAACTCGCTGTACCATAAGGCTTTGCTTTATTGATTTTTCACATGTCTACCAAGGATTTTTGCGATGCCTCTCAAAAAGCTTTACGCCGCGGCTACCGCTACTGGCGCAGCCGTAGCAGCACTCTCCGCCCCGCAGGCCCTGGCGGCAGACGCCCAGACCGTGATGTTCGGCGATTCTGTCTTTGCCAACCCAACCTATGGCCAAGTTGGCACGACCTCGAGCCTGTCCCCTTCGGCAGGCACTACGCTCTCTTCTGCCACCCACGGCATCGAAGACGCTCCCGGCGCACCATCCCCGCAGGGCTGCCCGCAGGGTCAGAGTAATGTTGGCCGCGAATTGGGGCGCGTTTCTGGCCAGCACGTAGCCAACTACGCATGCTCTGCGGCAAAGGCCGCCGGCCACTCGCACCGCAAGGACTTCAATGAGCAGATCAACGGAGCCATTGCCAATAATGATCTCAATGGCGAAACGAAGAACGTTTTGATTCAGTTTGGCGCCAATGATCTCCAGGAAATCCTGCGCCCATCGCTTTCTTCTTCTAACCCCTACTACGACGGCATGAAACATTCGATCCAGCGGATTCGCCACGCCGCCCCGAATGCCCGCATCACCGTTGTAGGCTATCCCGCTATCTCCGCCCGCAATGGCGCGGTATGCCCGCTGCGCACCTCCGCACCGGGTTCCTCTGAAGCCGGGTTCAACATGGACTACGCGGGCCTGGTTCGCACCGGTGAGGACCAGGTCAATAGCGCCATGTACAAGGCAGCACGCGCAAACGGCGTGCAGTACTACGACCTACGTGCCGACTCCATTGATCACGGCATGTGCGCGCCGGACAGCTCCCGCTGGATTTCCGGCAAGTGGGAGTACTCCGTACCGCACAACCTCTTTAATCACCTCACGCACCTAGGCAACCGTAACGTCGCCCAGCTGCTTAACTCCAAGGTGTTGGCCCACTAAGCGGGCAGTTCGGTAAATTCCTTCGTCGCGGCGGTAATGATCTTCGGTGCGCCATCGGTAATGATGAGCGTATCTTCGATGCGCACGCCGCCCTTGCCGGGCACATAGATGCCCGGCTCGATGGTCAGGGTCATGCCGGCGGCGAGTTCGCCCTTACCCGTCTGTGCCGCGAACGGGGCTTCGTGGACGTCTAGGCCCACGCCGTGGCCCGTCGAATGCACAAAGTAGTCGCCATAGCCGGCGGCGGAGATGACATCGCGGCAGGCGGCGTCGACGTCGGCAAGCTTAGCGCCCGGCACCGACGCTGCCACGCCTGCCTTTTGGGCGCGGAGCACCACATCATAGATTTCCTTGGCAAAGTCATTCGCCGTGCCCACGACGTAGGTTCGGGTGCAATCGGAGTTGAATCCACGCAGGTGAGCACCAAAATCGATGGTCACTAGGTCACCGTCCTCGATGACCCGGTCATCAGCGCCATGGTGCGGCATCGCCGAGTTCGGACCAGAAGCCACGATGGTATCGAAGCTCACTCGCTCCGAGCCGAGCATGCGCATCCGATATTCCAAATCGGCAGCCACCTGGCGCTCGGTGCGTCCGGCGCGCAACTCACCAGCAGCGAGCAGATCCTCCAGCGCCTGATTAGCCAGCGCGGCAATCTCTTCCAGCTTTTCTAGCTCGAGCGAGTCCTTGACGAGGCGAATTTTTTCAATGACCCCAGCGATAGGGACCAAGGTAACCGACTCCGGGGCGGAGTCTTCCAGTTCCTTCAGTTCAGAGACCGAGAGGTAGTCGGCTTCAAAACCGACTCGGACCGGCCCCTCGACATCGGCAAATTGCTGCAGGAGCACCTTTCCTACCGCGCGGCCTTGGATAGCCTCCAGATCGGGGACCTCGCGGGCGATCTGCGTGGTGTACCGGCCGTCGGTAGCAACCTGCGCGGTAAGGTCTTTGCGCAAAAGTAGCCCGCCATTCGAGCCGGAGAATCCCGAAAGGTAGCGCACGTGCGTGAGGTGGGTGACCAGAACGGCATCGATGCGCTGGCCGGCTAGTTCCGCGGCAAGCTTGCGGCGCCGGTCACTAAAACGGGTATCTGCCAAAGCCATGATTTCATCCTTTTAGGGTCGACTGCGGTGTAGAAAGTATCCACCCAGTATATCGGCCCCGCCACCGCAGTTGGGCGGATTTCTTTCTAGCCGGCTGCCGCCCAGCCCGTTCGTGGGGTGCCTATTGGCAAAGGTAATCCACTGCCGCCACGTAGCCAAAGATACCCAACCCGGCGATAACGCCGCGGGCGATAGGGCTGAGATAGGAGTGATGTCGGAAGGGCTCGCGCGCATGCACATTAGAGATATGCACCTCTACGAATCCGGCGCCATCGGCTACCTCTGCCAGGGCATCCCGCAGGGCCACTGAGGTATGGGTAAATCCGCCGGGGTTGATGATTACTGGGTGGCCCGCATCCGCGGCGGCATGTACTTTCTCAATCAGCTCGCCCTCATGGTTGGACTGGAAGCACTCTACTTCTGCACCGTGCGCGGCGGCGCGCGAGGAGATCATCTCTTCTACATCTGCCAAGGTGGTGGAACCGTAGACATTCGGTTGCCGCTTTCCCAAGCGGTTCAAGTTCGGGCCGTTGAGGACAATAATCTTCATTTCTACTCCGATATCGCGGCGTAGGCCGCCTCTAGCTCTTCCGCACTGGGGCCTTCGAGACGGGTGCTCTCACCTACCCCGGTCAAGGCTACAAACCGGATCTGTCCGTCGCGGTTCTTCTTATCGTGGGTCATTGCCTCATACAGGTCCGCGAACTGCCCTGGCCTATACGTAGTCGGCAGCCCAATGCTGTGCAGGATACGGCGGTGCTTTTCCACGAGTTCAGCGTCAATGAGGCCGCGCGCATGCGCCAGGTGGGCGATAAACATCATGCCCACCGCCACCGCATTACCATGGCGCCACCGATACTGTTCATGGCGCTCCACCGCATGGCCAAAGGTATGGCCGTAATTGAGCGTTTCGCGCAGGCCCGATTCTTTAAGGTCCTCGCCCACCACCGCGGCCTTTACCGCGATGGAGCGCTCAATCAATTCTGGAAGATAGCCCTGCGGGTCCACGCATGCGGCGGGGTCACTGTCATAGCGTTCAAGGATTACCGGGTCATGAATGAATCCGGTTTTGATGATTTCTGCCGAGCCAGCAATGATCTCCGCCGCGGGCAGGGTATCGAAGTGCTCGAGGTCCACAAACACAGAATCTGGCTCGTGGAAGGCGCCAACGAGGTTCTTGCCGGCTGCGGTATTGATACCGGTTTTGCCGCCGACGGCCGCATCAACCATGGCCAATAGCGTGGTAGGCGCCTGAATGACCTTGATGCCGCGCATCCACCCAGCCGCAGCGAACCCAGCCAAATCGGTGGTGGCGCCGCCGCCGAGGCCGATAATGACGTCACGGCGGTTAAAGCCCTTTTCCCCCAGCTGATCCCATACGCCACCGATGACGCTGAGTTGCTTGGCGGCCTCGGCATCGGGGACGTCGATAAGCGTAGGCTCCACCCCCTCAGCGGCAACGAGTTCCGCTAAGCGCTCGGCCGCGGAACGCAGCGGCGGCTGGCAGATAATGCCCGCCTGGCCTGCACCAATCTGCGCACAGCGCTGCGCGATGTCCCGGTTGAGATCGGCACCAATGCGAACTTCATAGGGCTGTGGTCCATTAACGGCAATGCTGGGCATGATGGTCCTTTCCGTTCGCCGCCAAGCCAATGGGGCGAGCAACTAGTGTTAGCGCGGCGGGGAATCTACAGGGTATCGAGGAAGCCGAGGATATCGCCCACTACCTGCTGTGGGGTCCGGGCATCGGTGCGTACCCGGTAATCGGCCACCTCTTGGTAATAGGGGCGGCGCGCCTCCACGAGGTTGCGGTAGTGCTCAAGGGGATCTGCGGCTGCGAGAACCGGCCGATTGCTATCCCCGGACGTCCGCCGTGCGCCTTCTTCGGGCGAGATATCCAAAAAGATGACGGTATGGCGCTCCAACAGCTCACGGGTGGCGTCCGTCAGCACTGCCCCGCCGCCGAGGCTGACTACTCCACCGGTGCGCAGTGCCGCAGCAACGTGCTCGGCTTCGAGCGCGCGAAAGTCTGGTTCACCAAGCTCGCTAAAGACTTCTCCGCACGGCTTATCCTTAGCCTGTTCGATAAGGTGGTCCGAATCCACCAGTTCGCAGCTCAAGGCGTGGGAAAGGCGGCGGCCGATGGTGGATTTACCCGCACCTGGCGGGCCAACCAAAACAACGCGTGGACGGGGCAGGCCCGTAACGGCGGTTGGGGTGGTCATAACTTACTCCTGGTCAAAAGCAAGGCGGTCCGAAACGTATTTATCATACGCGGCGATGGCCGCAGAGGTTTCTTCGAGGCTATCGCCACCGAATTTTTCTAGCACGGCGCGCGCAAGGACGAGGGCAACCATTGCTTCTGCTACCACGCCCGCCGCCGGAACCGCGCACACATCGGAGCGCTGGTGGATGGCAGTAGCTGCAGCGCCGGATTCCATATCAATGGTGCGCAAGGCACGCGGAACGGTAGAAATCGGCTTCATTGCCGCCCGCACGCGCAGCTGCTGCCCATTGGTCATGCCGCCTTCGAGACCGCCAGCACGGTTGCTAAGGCGGGATACGCCGTCTTCGGTTCGCACCATCTCATCGTGGGCAGCGGAACCGCGACGACGGGCCTCGGCAAAGCCATCGCCAATTTCCACGCCCTTGATAGCCTGAATGCCCATCAATGCGCTGGCCAATTGGGCGTCCAAGCGGTCATCGCCGGAAGCATGCGAGCCCAGGCCGATAGGCAGGCCATCGACCACAACTTCAACGATGCCGCCCAAGGTATCACCCTGCTTCTTTGCGGCCTCAATTTCCGCAATCATGGAGGCTTCAGCCGCCTTATCGCAGGCGCGGACCGGCGAGGCATCGATAGCCTCGATGTCCGCGAACGCTGGCGCAGGCCCCTCATAAGGCTCGGAAGCGCCAATGGAAATCACGTGGGAGAGAACCTCGACGCCGAGGGTCTCGCGCAGGAAATTGCGCGCAACGGTAGCTGCGGCCACTCGCGCCGCCGTCTCACGCGCAGAGGATCGCTCGAGGATGGGGCGTGCTTCCCTGTGGCGGTACTTCACCATTCCGGCAAAGTCCGCGTGCCCTGGGCGCGGCCTCGTCAAGGCGGCACCGCGGCCGGAGTTCATCGCTTTAATAGTGTCTTCATCGTCCATATCCAGCGGATCGGCCGACATGATGGTGGTCCATTTCGGCCACTCCGTATTGCCAATCATGATGGCGATGGGACTACCCAAGGTCCGCCCGTGGCGGACTCCGCCCAGCACGGTCACCTCATCAGCCTCAAACTTCATACGGGCACCGCGGCCATAACCGAGGCGGCGCCGGGAAAGCTGATGGGAAATATCGGCGCGGGTAATAGGAACCCCAGCGGGCATGTGCTCCAGCATCGAAATAAGAGCTTGGCCGTGGGATTCACCTGCAGTAGTCCAACGAAGCATGCGGGTATTATCGCACGGCCTGGCCAATCCAGTACCAACTTGGCCCCGCAATATATTCTTCCACCCCCTCAAAGAGGGTGCGCACATGCGATAACGACCGCTGCCGCTAGCAACATTGCAGGACCATGCGGGCTCTCCTTCTGCCCACTGCACACCGACCACATAAGAGTCAGGAGGGACGCGCTGCCGCTTGCCGCTACCACGCCCATAAACCCGGCCACATGCCCCACCAGCATTCCCAGGGGCCAGGCGAGTTTTATGTCGCCTCCGCCCACGCCTGCACGGGCCAGCCCCAGCACGAGGTACATCCCTGGCCACCACAGCCCACTCCAATTGGCAAGGGCAAGCGAGAGCACCGCAGCTGGAAGCGTCAGCCAGTCTGGCAATCGGCGCTGCCGAATATCCCACCAAGACAAGGCTGCTGCCCACAAACCATAAATAATTCCCCCGACTATTAACACGGGGATCACCCTAAGGCACGCTGTGAAGAAGCGCTGGGCGCCAATGTCTACATGGCGAAATCTGCAGCTTTTACGGCACGGGGGTTGCAGGCCGCGCTTGCCGACGCCCCTCCTACTTAGTCGTCTGCGACCGCTTCTGCAGCTCCTGGTTCAATGCCTTCAGCATGTCTTCCCGCGGGGCGGCCACCCCGGTAAATTGCTCGAACTGGCTAAATGCTTGGTGCGCGAGCATGACATGCCCGCCCACGGTCTTGTAGCCATTGGCCGCCGCGCACGAGGTCAGCGGTGTGGGCCAGGGATCATAGATGACGTCCAGCACCGGTGCGTGGGCGAGGTCAAAGACATAGTCTTCCACCGCCGCGGCTGGAACGGTGGACACAATGACATCGACGCTGCGAGCCAGCGCGGATAAGTCCCCGTCGAAGCTAACAAAGGAAAGTTCCAGCCCTAGGTTCTGCGCGAGCGGCAAAAGTTCGGTGCTGCGGTCGGAACGGTTGAGGACCGTAACCTTTTTCACCCCGCGCTCGGAAAGCGCCCACAACGCGGGACGAGCGGTGCCCCCAGCACCAATGAGCAGCGCATGAGCTGCTGGATCATCCCCCAGAAGTTCGGCGAGCGCACCGCGTACGCCCTCGGTATCGGTATTGTCCGCATACCAACCATCAGCCCTGCGCACCAAGGTATTTGCTGAGCCAATCAGTTGGGCCCGGTCACTTACGGTGTCCGCAAAGCGGAGGGCGGCAAACTTGCCGGGCATGGTCACGGAGAAACCAACAAACTCTGAGTCGCTTGCCGCCACCAATTCCGGCAAGCCTTCCGCCGATGTTTCAAAGCGGGTGTAGTCCCAACCGGCCAGCCCGGCGGCCTCGTAGCCAGCATTGTGGAGCACCGGAGACAAGGAGTGCTTGATGGGGCTACCAAGGACCGCCGCACGTGGCATGGTGTTCTACCTCTTTGTGGTTGTCGCGACTCTACTGGGCGGGCTGCTCGGCAGCGGCGTCGCCGTTGCCGGAACCAGCGCCCTCACCTTCGCGCTTGGAGTCAAGCACGCCGGAGCGGATGGCGTCATCGACGCGGCCCAAGTGCTCATCGTAGGAATCGGAGAAGACGGTGGTGCCCTCCTTGTCCACGGTGACGAAGAACTTCCAGTTGCCTTCAGCCGGCTCTTCCATGGCCTTGATTGCATCGTCCGAAGGAGAAGCAATCGGGGTATCCGGTAGGCCTTCCTTCGCGTAGGTATTCCACGGGGTCTTCTCCCCACGGGCCTCATCGGTGGTGGCCAGCTCAACGTCTTCCAAGCCGTAGTTCACGGTGGAGTCAAACTCCAGGCGCATTGGCTCGTCCAAGCGGTTGAGGATAACGCGGGCAACCTTATCGAACTCGCCCGCCGGAGCCTCGCGCTCCACCAAGGAAGCGGAGGTGAGCAGTTCATAAGGGCTCAAGCCGATAGCCTGGGCGCGTTCCTCGATATTGGTCTCGTTGTAGCGCTTGGTGGAGCGGGTGATGAGGTCCTTGAGGATATCCTTGGCCTCCATGTTGGGGTCGAGGACATACTGGCCTGGGGCAATAAGGCCCTCAATGCGCTTGGGATCATTGCCGCGCTTATTGATGGCGTCCAAGGCCCACTCCGGTGCGCCCAGCTCGGCAGGGTCGGTTTCCGCCGCAACCTTTTCCAAGTCCTCCTTCTTCAGGCAGTTGCCATCGTTGCAGCTGACCTCAGAAATCAGGGAGTAAATGCCGTAGCGGACGTCTCCGCCCACAACCTTGACGTCCTCCAAGGTGGCGCCACCTTGGACCTCGAGCATGTCCACGCGGTTATTCTCATCCAGCAGTGCCTCGACTGCCGCGTCCGCGCTCATTTCTTCCTGCAGACGATAGAAGCCCGGCTGGATTTGGCTCGCGCCGTGGTTCATCGACGCAGCAGAATCGAAAGCGTCCTGCGTCTTCACCACATTCTTTTCTACCAATGCAGGTCCGAGCTCGGACATGGACGAGCCTTCCGGCACCTCCACCAGCTGGGTGGTACCGTTGCCGGTTCCTTCATAATCGGCGGAGGTATTGCCGAGTCGGAATCCGATGTAGATAAGGGCGCCAAGGATGACGATGATCGACGCAATAACAACGGCAATGCCGCGCTGGCGGCGCTTGACGTATTTCGGCTCCATCGATCGGCCGAGGCGTTCTTGATTACGGCTCACGTGTTTTAGTCTCCTGAGTCTGAAGGCTGGTCTATTGCATCATGGGATCGTAGCGCGCTCGCGCGCCCATCCAACCAAGTCTGCAATATCTCCACCGCTGCTGCTTGGTCGATGACTTTACGGCCCTTCTTCTCGGACACGCCGGACGCGCGCAGCGCGGTGGTCGCTGCCACGGTAGTCAGACGCTCATCAGCCAAACGTACTGGTGGTGGAACTTTATCTATATTTGCATCTCGATTCAACCGACGGCGGATCCGAAACGCAATTTCTTTAGCGTGTTTTACGCTTTTGGAGCCATTTCCCTGCAAGTCCCGTGGCAGGCCAACGACAACTTCAACTGCATCATAGGAATCAATGAGCTCCAGGATGCGGTCAATATCGCCCTTATCGCGGTCTTTGAACCCGGTTTCTCGGCGCACGGTCTCCACTGGAGTGGCAAGCGTTGCTTCCCTATTGGACACTGCCACACCAATGCGCACCGTACCGACATCGAGCGCGAGCCGGCGGCCCTGCCCCAGGTCATCAACTCCGGGGCTATCTGGTTCCACTTTTGCCACGGTCGAACTCCTACAGGGACTCGAGCATGTCCTTGACAGCTTCAAAGCCGCGCTCAGCGCCGGCCGCAGTAGAGCCAGAGCCCTGGGCCATATCCGGCTTTCCGCCACCGCGGCCGTCGACGTACTGTCCAAACTCCTTGACGATGTCGCCGGACTTTACGCCGCGGCCAACAGCCTTGTCCGTGGCTGCCGCGATGAATGGGAACTTGCCCTTGTCTTCGGCGCCCAGGACGATGACGGCTTCTTCTTCGCGCAGGCGGTTGCGCAGGTCCGTTGCAACGGTGCGCAGGTCGCCACCGGTGGTGCCTTCTGGCAAGGTCAGCGCAATGACCTTGAAACCATTGACGTCCTTAGCTGCGCTGACGAACTCGGAAGCACGCGCAGCCAGCTGCTGCTTGCGCAGGGTTTCAATTTCCTTCTCCGCTGCCTTGAGTTTTTCAGACAGCTGCGCGATGCGCTCTGGCAGATCCTCGGTCTGCACCTTCAGCTCGCGGGAAACGCCCTCTACCAAGGCGGTTTCCTTGGAGTAATAACGGAAGGCATCCAAACCGGAGTAGGCCTCGATACGGCGAGCACCAGAGCCAACGGAGGACTCACCCAGCACGGACACCGGTCCGATTTCAGCGGAGGAACCAACGTGGGTACCACCGCACAGCTCGATGGAGAACGGTCCGCCGATTTCTACTACGCGGACCTCCTTGCCGTAGTTCTCACCGAATAGTGCCATAGCGCCCATGGCCTTGGCCTCCTCCAGGGAGGTCTCAATGGTGTTCACGGCAAAGTTGGAGTCGATTGCCTGGTTGGTAATCAAAGCAATCTCTTCCAACTGTGCCTGGCTGAGCTGCTCGGTGTAGTTGAAGTCAAAGCGCAGGTAGCCCGGACGGTTCATGGAGCCGGCCTGGACGGCGGTGGGGCCAAGCACCTGGCGCAGTGCGGCGTGAATGAGGTGCGTAGCAGAGTGTGCCTGGGTAGCACCGTGGCGCCACTGCTCGTCGACGGCCGCCTCAACGGACATGCCCAAGTCAAGGCCGCCGGCAGTAACCGTCGCCTTGTGTACCCACAGCTTCTTACCGATCTTTTGAACGTCGTTGACCTCAAGGAGGGATTCGCCGGCCATGATGCGGCCGCGGTCTGCCATCTGGCCGCCAGCTTCGGCGTATAGCGGGGTGTGGTCCAAGATGACCTCAACCTGCTCGCCCTCGCGTACCTGGTCGACCTTCTCGCCGCCGCGGACGAGGCCGATCACGCGGGCGTCGGAAGTAAGCTCCTCAAAGCCAGTGAAGACGGTGGGGTTATTGTCCACCCAGTCGCGGTAGAGGGAAAGGTCAGTGTGGCCGTGCTTCTTGGCCTGATTATCGGCCTTGGCGCGGCGGCGCTGCTCGCCCATGGCGTCGTTAAAGCCATCCATGTCGACCTCAAGACCAGCCTCCTGGGCCATCTCCAAGGTCAAGTCGATAGGGAAACCGTAGGTATCGTGCAGCTCAAAGGCCTTCTCGCCTGGCAGGACCTTTGCGGTCTTCGCGCGGGAGGTGGACTTGAGCTCCTGGACGGCATCATCGAAGAGGCGGGTGCCGGACTCGAGGGTCTTCAGGAAGGCCTTTTCCTCATTCACGGCAACGCGCAGGATGCGCTCACGGTTGTCTGCAATCTCCGGGTAGGACGGGGTCATGGTGTCCATGACCGTATTCATGAAGCGCTCCATAGTCGCGCCCTTAGCGCCCAGCAGCTTGGCGGAACGGATAATGCGACGCAGCAGACGGCGCAGGATGTACCCGCGGCCCTCGTTGCCCGGGGTCACGCCATCCAGGATGAGCATCATGCCGGTACGGGAGTGGTCAGCTACCACGCGGAAGCGGATATTGTCCTCGTGGGAGGCCTTGTCACCATAGGTGGCGCCGGTAAGCTCCTCGGCTACGTCAATGACTGGGCGCAGCAGGTCCGTTTCATAGACGTTGTCTACGTCCTGCAAAATGCAGGCCACGCGCTCGATGCCCAGGCCGGTATCGATGTTCTTCTTGGGCAGCTCGCCGACGATCTCAAAGTTGCCCTTGCCAATGCCCTCGCCGCGCTCATTTTGCATGAAGACCAGGTTCCAGATCTCCATGTAGCGGTTGTCATCGGCAATCGGGCCGCCGTCCTTGCCGTACTCGGGACCGCGGTCATAATAAATCTCAGAGCACGGGCCACAGGGTCCAGGGATACCCATGGACCAGTAGTTGTCCTCCATGCCGAGGCGCTGAATGCGCTCTTCTGGAACTCCGATCTTGTCGCGCCAAATTTCGGCGGCCTCATCATCATCCAGGTAAACGGTGACCCACAAGCGATCTGGGTCTAGGCCAAAGCCGCCCTCATCGACGGAGCCGGTAAGCAAGGTCCACGCATTGGTGATGGCGCCTTCCTTGAAGTACTGGCCGAAGGAGAAGTTGCCGGCCATCTGGAAGAAGGTGTTGTGGCGGGTGGTAATGCCCACCTCATCAATGTCCAAGGTGCGCACGCACTTTTGGATGGAAGTAGCAAGGCCCTTGGCAAAGGGCGGGTTCTGCTGGCCTAGGAAGTAGGGCTTAAACGGAACCATGCCGGCATTAACGAAAAGCAGGTTAGGGTCATCCAGGATCAGCGAGGCGCTTGGTACTGCCTCGTGACCAGAATTGACGAAGTGCTGGGTAAACCGTTCCCGGATCTCATGAGTCTTCACGAGCAACAATCCTAACTGTCTGAGCTTTCATCTTCTATCAAGAAGTTTCTAACCCGCCCAACTCTACCCTTCGCTGCACAGCGATTTCCCATCGGTGGGGATCAGCGCGGCCGGCGAGCGTTTTTGCCTGGACCACGCTTGCCGCGAATAATGCTGCGCAAGCGGCCTATATAGTCATAAACACGCTTCTCAGCCCCGTGATCGGTGGGTTCATAGTAAACCGAACCCTCCAGCTCATCGGGCAGGTACTGCTGCTCTACAACGCCGCGGGGATCATCGTGGGGGTAGACATAGCCCACGGCATTTCCCATCCGCTTGGCACCCTCGTAGTGCCCATCGCGCAGGTGCGGTGGCACGTGGCCCACCTTGCCGGCGGCTACATCGGCTTGGGCCTGCGTGATGGCAGAGATGACCGAGGGCGATTTTGGCGCGGTGGCCAGGTGAATGGTGGCCTGCGCCAGCGGAATTCGGGCTTCTGGCATGCCAATGAGCTGAGCGGCCTCGGCCGCCGCCACGGCCACCTGGAGCGCGGTGGGATCGGCCATGCCGATGTCCTCGGAGGCGTGCACGATGAGCCGCCGGGCGATAAAGCGCGGGTCCTCCCCGGCTTCTACCATGCGGGCGAGATAATGCAGCGCAGCGTCGACATCGGAGCCGCGAATGGACTTAATGAACGCGGAAACCACGTCGTAGTGTTGGTCGCCGTCGCGGTCGTAGCGCACCACCGCCTTATTGACGTTGTCCGTGACCGTTTGTGGGGTAATCTCCCCGCCATCGTCAACCGCCTCTGCCGCGGCCTCGAGATAGGTCAGCGTGCGCCGCGCATCGCCGCCGGCGAGGAGTACCAACTGGTCCAAGGCTTCATCGGTAATCCGAATCTTGCGCTCGCCTAGGCCACGGTCGCTTTCTAGCGCGCGCTTGGCGACGCCCCTCAAGTCATCGTCGCTGAGCGAATGCAGCTGCAACAGCAGCGAACGAGACAAAAGCGGCGCGACGACGGAGAAGGAAGGGTTTTCCGTCGTTGCCGCGACGAGCAGTACCGTGCGGTTTTCCACGGCTGCGAGGAGTGCGTCCTGCTGGGTTTTGGAAAATCGGTGTACCTCATCAATGAACAGCACCGTGCGCCGGCCATGAATGAGCTCTTGCCGGGCGTGGGTGATGACCTCGCGGACCTGCTTGACGCCCGAATCAAGCGCGGAAAGGCCCACGAAGTTCTGCCCCATTTGGCTGGCGATGAGCGAGGCAATGGTGGTCTTGCCGGTGCCCGGCGGCCCGTACAAGATGACGGAGGCCTCTCCTGATCCTTCCACGAGGCGGCGCAATGGCTTGCCGGGCGCCAGCAGATGGTCTTGTCCGACCACTTCATCGAGGTTTTGGGGACGCATGCGCGCCGCCAGTGGGGACCCAGCGTGGGTGGCAAAAAGGTTCTTCCCCGGCAGCGGCGACGCGCTGCGGTCCGGAGTGGGCCCGCCAAATAATGAGTCTTGAGACACTGGAAAGCTACCTCCTAAAAGCGTGCGGGCACATCGTGATTGTCTATTCGTCATCCAAGCGGCGCGCAATGGCGCTGCCAAATTCCGCGATGGGCGCGCAGGCGGGGCCATCGCAGCGCGCGGCATACCGGGATAGCGCCTCAAAGGTTTCATAGAGGTCGCGGCGCACGAGCAATTCATCTTCCGTGAACGGACCATGGTCAGCAGGGCGCAAGATGGAGCGCTGCGGATCGTGGACCACTTCGGCTTCACCCCTGGCTAGGGCAACCAGCCCTTCGATGCCGCCGGCGTGCATCGTGGTCACGCTCGATAGCGCCCAGCCGATGAGCGAGGCCACAATGAGACCATGGGTTTCTTCCGCATTGGAAAATAGCGGCCACACCTCAGATACGGCACGGGACCAAGCAGAGATGAAGATATCTGCCTCTTCGTCCGTAATCGGCTTGGAGAAGAGGAACTGTGGGAATCCGGCGATAACGCAGGCTACGTCGAAGCCAACATTGCGGAATCCTGCCCATTCATAGTCCAAGAAGTGCAGGCGCTGGGACACAATGATGTTATCCGGTGAAAGGTCGAAGGGAGTAAAGGCCCGGTCCTTGCCGGATGCCAGGGAGCGTGCGGCTTGACCCGCAAGATCCCGGAAGCTGGCCGGTGCCTCGAGCCCGGCTTTATCCAGCAAGTCGAGGCCGATGCCAATGGAGCGCTCCAGCGCCTCATCGCGCACGGACTGGTGCGGGGCCAAGTCCGGATTCTTGCGCAGCATCCTATTGAGCAGGGTTTCATAATCTTGCTCGTGGCCCGCGGTTCCAGCGTGCATGTGCCCCAACGCACTGCCCAGCGAGCGCAGCACCCGCACGCGGTCATCATCGGTGGACTGTACAAGGACGTCGGCAAGCGTTTCGCCCTCACCCAAGTCCGTCAACACGATAATGCGCTGCTCCAGATCGTGGGCCAGAAGTACGGGTCCCGGGCGCACGTCCTCAGATAACGCAGTGGTGAATTGATAAGCCACCACCTCGCGCAGCATCGCGGCATCGTCGACGCCATAGCCGGTGACCGGGTTGTACTTAATGACTACCGAGCGGTGCGGCAGGAAGGCTCCGGGGGCAATCCTGGCGCGCAGGACCATTGCATTGCCGGAACCGTCCAAGCGCTCCACACCCGACATCTCCGGGGTACCACCAAAACGGCGCGACAACATCTCCGAGGCGGCCTTGATGACATCCTCGGGTGATAGCACAGCTTCGTTATCAACCATAGTTCTATCCAGTATGCCCCCTCACACCAAAGCGGGGTCACAAGTTCGCCCGCAGCGAAATTGCCGCGGACTACGATGTGCCCCGCACGGTGCGCCTGAAAGGCCGAGGTTTAAGTTCCCGGCTTACTTCTCCTCAGCAGTCTCGGCCGCAGTGGAACCAGACTTTTCCTGTTCCTTCTTCTTTTCCGGCTTGTAGTCTACGCCGGTCTCCTTACGCTGTGCGGCAGGGATTGCCGCAGGGGCGTCGGTAAGCGGATCCACGCCGCCGCCGGACTTCGGGAACGCAATGACGTCGCGGATGGAGTCGAAGCCGCCCAACAGGGAGACGATGCGGTCCCAGCCGAAGGCGATGCCGCCGTGCGGTGGGGCGCCGTACTGGAAAGCATCGAGCAGGAAGCCGAACTTCTCCTGGGCTTCCTCGTCACCGATTCCCATAACGTCGAAGACGCGCTTCTGCACGTCCTGCTGGTGGATACGGATGGAGCCGCCGCCGATCTCATTGCCGTTGCAGACAATGTCATAGGCGTATGCCAGCGCCTCGCCCGGGTTCTGGTCAAAGTTGTCCAGGTACTCCGGCTTAGGAGAGGTAAAGGCGTGGTGAACCGCGGTCCACTTGGAGTGCCCCAGTGCGACGTCGCCAGAAGCGGTCGCATCAGCGGAAGGCTCAAAGAGCGGAGCATCTACAACCCAGGTAAAGGCCCAGTCGCCTTCCTTGATAAGGTCCAGCTTCTTTGCAATCTCGCCACGTGCAGCGCCCAGGAGGGCACGGGAAGACTTGGTGTCACCAGCGGCAAAGAAGATGGCGTCGCCCGGCTTGGCGCCGACGTGCTCTGCAATGCCCTCGCGCTCGGCGTCGGTAATGTTCTTAGCTACCGGACCGCCCAAGGTGCCGTCCTCACCCACGGTGATGTAGGCCAGGCCCTTGGCGCCACGCTGCTTAGCCCAGTCCTGCCAAGCATCGAACTGACGGCGCGGCTGGGAGGCGCCGCCCTCCATGACCACGGCGCCGACGTATTCGTTCTGGAAGACGCGGAAAGTGGTGTCCTTGAAGAACTCGGTGCACTCTACAATCTTGATGTCGAAGCGCAGGTCCGGCTTATCGGAACCGTAGTACTTCATCGCATCGGCGTAGGTCATGCGCGGGATCGGAGTCTTAATCTCGTAGCCAATGAGCTTCCACAGCTCAGTGACAATCTCTTCCGCCAAGGCGATGACATCGTCCTGGTCTACGAAGGACATCTCCACGTCCAGCTGGGTAAACTCCGGCTGGCGGTCAGCGCGGAAGTCCTCATCGCGGTAGCAACGCGCGATCTGGTAGTAGCGCTCCATGCCGGAGACCATGAGCAGCTGCTTGAAAAGCTGCGGGGACTGTGGCAGTGCATACCAGGTGCCCGGCTTCAAACGTGCTGGAACCAGGAAGTCGCGTGCACCCTCCGGGGTGGAACGGGTCAGGGTTGGAGTCTCGATTTCAGCAAAGTCATGCGAATCCAGCACCTTGCGGGCCGCGCGGTTGGCTGCAGAACGCAGGCGCAGCGCCTGTGCCTGGCGCTCGCGACGCAGGTCCAGGTAGCGGTACTTCAGGCGAGTCTCCTCGCCTACCTCACCCGAGGTGGAAGGATCATCAATTTGGAACGGCAGCGCTGCGGACTTATTCAAAACCTCAAGATCCGCGACATTGACCTCAATTTCACCGGACGGCAGGTTGGGGTTTTCTGAGCCTTCTGGGCGAGGCTCCACGGTACCGGTGACCTTAACGCAGTATTCGGAACGCAGGTCGTGGGCGCGCTCCGCCACGTCAGATTCACGGAAGACAACCTGGGCGATGCCGGAGCGATCGCGCAGGTCAATGAAGATCACACCACCGTGATCGCGGCGGCGGGAAACCCAACCGGTTAGGGTGACGGTCTCTCCTGCGAGTTCTTTGCGGAGCTCACCTGCTAAGTGGGTACGCAGCACTGTTGTTCAATCCCTTCTGAAAATTGTGTCACTTGCGGGTCCCGCCACGCGTAAACAGCGCGCGCCAAACCAAGCACAAGACTAGGAACGCGCACAATTCTACATCCCTACCGGTACGCGGAGCGCAGTTAGGTGGACGCAAGCTAACCCTGAAGGCCGCAGAAGAACCCCCGTTTCCCTCCTTCGGCTTCTTTGCAACAATCTCCATCCAGTGTATGAGGGGACCATGTGGCACTATTTAGGCATGACTTTTAGATCAGGTGCCGATTTCGGCGGCAAAGAAGCGCGTTCGGGTGGTGGTGGCGGTGGTATCGCCATTGGCGGTGGCGTCGGCTCGATTGTTCTAGTAGGCCTTTTCCTCCTCTTGGGCGGCAATCCCTCAGACTTGGGCTCAATTCTGGGCAGCGAGCAGACCCAATCCGACGGCGCTGCACAAGGCGAAAGCCCCGAATGCGAAACTGCAGAAGATGGCAACACCAAGGATGAATGCCTCGTTGAGTTCACCGGTCGCAGCGTAGACAACGTCTGGTCCAAGGTCTTGCCGGAACAGGCCGATATCCAATACACCGAGCCGGAGCGCGTGGTCTTCCACGGCGGCGTTAATACCGGTTGCGGCGCGGCCTCTTCTTCTACCGGCCCCTTCTACTGCCCGCGCGATGAGTCCGCCTATTTCGACACCGCGTTCTTTGATTCCCTGCGCAACTTCGGCGCGGAAAATGCCCCTTTGGCCCGCATGTACATCGTGGCGCACGAGTTCGGCCACCACATTCAAAACCTTGAGGGCACCCTCGGCCTGTCGGACTATGACGACCCAGGCGCCGATTCCAACGCGGTAAAGATCGAGCTCCAGGCTGACTGCTACGCAGGCCTGTGGGCTTCCTACGCCGACAAGGGCGATAACCCCTTGCTCGAGCCGATCACCAAGGAACAGGTCTCGGATGCCGTCGCGGCAGCCCAGGCGGTGGGCGATGACAATATCCAGCGCCGCTCCGGCGGCCAGGTCCAGCCCGACTCCTGGACGCATGGTTCCTCCGAGCAGCGTGAGAAGGCATTCCTTGCCGGATATAACTCCGGCAAAATGTCCCAGTGCGACACCCTGGAGCGCGGCGCCTACCGCGGCTAATACTCACAACGTGGCCGCCACCTAAAGCGGCGGCCACTATGTTCGCAAATATCCACAATGCTTTCACGAACTCCACACCTTGAGTTCACTTTCCCGACACCTAGGGCCTTTAGTCTGAGCGTGCATTCTCTACATAAGAATTTCCTTTGAGAATCCTTTTCGCCACGCTGACAAGCGCGGCCATACCCCTCGTGCACGCTTGACTGAAAGGTTCTTCCTGTGTCTACCCCTACCACCCAGATGACGGACATTGAGGCCGTCAATGGCAAGGGCAACGACTGGATTTGGCACGCCATCTTTGGCGGCCTTACCGCCGTTACCCTCATCGGTTTTATGATCTGGGGCCACGACTACGTCGATGGCTCTAAACCTATTCTGCTTGGCACTGCCATTCTCTTCGCTCTCTTCATGGCCTTCAATATTGGCGGCAATGACGTTGCCAACTCCTTCGGTACCTCCGTAGGTGCCGGTACGCTGTCCATGAAGCAGGCCCTCGTTGTCGCCGCCATCTTCGAAGTCTCTGGCGCCATCCTCGCCGGCGGCGAGGTCACCGATACCGTGCGTTCTGGCATCGTCGACCTTGACGCCATCGATGGGCTCGACCCCATGGAGTTCGTCTACATCATGATGTCGTCCCTTTTGGGTGCGGCCATCTGGCTCCTCGTTGCCACCCGTATGGGTTGGCCAGTGTCTACCACCCACTCCATCGTTGGCGGCATCGTCGGCGCCGCGCTCACCGTCGGCTTCGTCACCGGCAAGGGCGGCTTGGACATGGTGCAGTGGGGCGGGATTGGCACTATTGCCATCTCGTGGGTGCTCTCCCCTGTTCTCGGCGGTCTCGCTGCGTTCATCCTGTTCAAGTGGATTAAGACCTCCATCTTGGTCTACAACGAGGAAGCAGACCAGAAGCTGCGTGAAATCAAGACCCGTCGTGCGGAGCTGCGCCAAGAGCACAAGTCTCGCTTTTCGCGCCTCAATGAAATCCAGCAGATCAGCTACACCAACGCCATGGCCCGGGACGCCGCCTTGGTGGCAGAAGAAGACTTCGATCCGGATCAGCTGGAATCTGAGTATTACCGCGATCTGTATAACCTCAACAAGGACATGGATAATGTCAAGGCTCACCGCGCCCTGGAGAGCTGGGTACCGGTACTAGCCGCCATCGGTGCCATCATCATCTCCGCCATGGTGATGTTCAAGGGCCTCAAGCACACCGGACTCGATTTCAGCGTCCTTCAGAACCTCTTGGTCATGGGCATGGTCGGCGCAGTAGTGTGGATGGCCGTCTTCATTTTCGCCCGCTCCCTGAAAAAGAAGTCGCTGGCAAAGTCCACCTTCCTCCTCTTTTCTTGGATGCAGGTATTTACCGCTTCCGCCTTCGCTTTCTCCCACGGTTCCAACGATATTGCCAATGCTATTGGCCCCTTCGCTGCGGTTATTGACGTCCTCAAGACCGACCAAGTAAGCGATGAAGCTTCCGTGCCCGTTGCCGTCATGATTGCCATGGGTGTCGCCCTGATTTCTGGCCTGTGGTTCATCGGCCGCTTCGTGATTCAGACCGTGGGCTCGGGCCTCACCCAAATGCACCCGTCCTCCGGCTTCGCTGCTGAGCTTGCCGCGGCCGCTGTGGTGATGGGTTCATCGATCTTGGGCCTTCCGGTTTCTTCCACCCACATCCTCATCGGCGCCGTACTGGGCGTGGGCATTGTCAACAAGGCAGCCAATTGGAACCTGATGAAGCCTATCGCTTTGGCGTGGGTCATCACCCTGCCCGCCGCGGCAGTCATCGCCGCCATTACTGTGTCTGTGCTGCGCGTAGTCTTCTAGGGATAGCTCAGCGCCGCATATCATCGGTTCCCCATTGCATCCGCTAGCCACACCGGCCATTGTGCCGGGGCTAGCGGATTTTCCATTAGGTGGCTTGGACAAACGCCCTGCTTGGCGACGCCCCCTTCTCTACACTGGCCCATATGACCGCGCACCGAGCTACTGCATTCCTGGCCGCATTCAACGACATAGAACAACACTTGCGCTCGGCTCTCAACGCTGAGAACTCCGATTCCTTCTGGTGGATAGTAGACAAGGCACGAGACAAGCACGTGCTTTCCAGTAAGCAAGCCGAGGCACTCAAAGATTTTTCCAACCTACGCAATGCAATTGCCCACGGGCGCTACTACAAATCAGAGCCCATTGCTGAACCGCACGAAGCAGTGGTTAAGCAGATTTCGGCTCTCCGAGACATAGTGGTGTCCCCGCCCGACACACTCCAAGTTTTGCAGCCACAAAAGGTATTCACCTTGACGTCTGCCACATCCATCATGGAGGCATTTAGCGTCATAAAGGATAAGGACTTCTCCCAAATCCCCATCTACGATGAGGGCCGCTTCACCGCTTTGCTAACCACCAACACCATTGCGCGATGGGTAGCCGGGGACCTCAGCGATAATCACGTGCTCGATGCGGCGGACATCGCGGACATCGTGGAATATCAAGAACCCAGTGATCGCGCTATCTTTCTTGCCCGCACAGTCAGCGTGCAGGAAACGGTGGACGCCCTTTCAGAAACCGACAACCAAGGACATCGCCCATGCGCAGCGGTCATCACGGAACACGGCAAGGTCACTGAGAGGCCCCTGCGCCTCGTTGCACCGGCCGATCTACCGGCACTTTTTGATGCCCTAGAATGGGAATAATTCTCCCGCAGTCGGCTTTTCCGCAGTCGGCACGGCGTCTATCTTTACTCCTGTGCACCGCATAGAAAGGCAACCATGCAATTCGGCATCTTCACTATCGGGGATTTAACTACTGACCCCATCTCAGGAAAGACACCCAATGAGGCTGAGCGCATCCGCAACCTAACGGAAATTGCGCTTAAAGCCGAAGAGGTCGGCCTTGATGTCTTTGCTACCGGCGAGCACCACAACCCACCTTTCGTGCCGTCCTCTCCTACAACGCACTTGGCCTATATCGCCGCGCAGACGGAGCGCTTGCAGCTATCTACTGCGACCACGCTCATTACCACCAATGACCCGGTAAAAATCGCAGAGGACTATGCCTTTCTGCAGCACCTTGCTGACGGCCGCGTAGACCTCATGCTCGGACGCGGAAATACCGGCCCGGTCTATCCCTGGTTTGGCAAAGACATCCAGCAGGGCATTCCTTTGGCTATTGAAAACTACCACTTGCTGCGCAGGCTGTGGCGCGAGCCAGTCGTTAACTGGCAAGGAAAGTTCCGTGCGGGTTTGGAAGGGTTTACCGCAACTCCGGCACCGCTGGATGGAATTCCGCCCTTTGTCTGGCACGGCTCCATTCGTTCGCCGCAAATCGCAGAACAAGCGGCCTACTACGGCGATGGCTTCTTCCACAACAATATCTTCTGGAATAAGGAGCACACCGCTCAGTTGGTGGACCTCTACCGCCGTCGCTTTGAAAGCTATGGCCATGGTCAAGCGGACCAAGCAATCGTCGGACTTGGCGGCCAAGTCTTCATCGGCGATACCGAACAGGAAGCTAAAGACTTCTTCCGCCCCTACTTCGACAACGCCCCAGTCTATGGCCACGGGCCAAGCCTCGAGGATTTCACGGCGCAGACTCCACTGACCGTCGGCACCGTGGAACAGGTAGTTGAAAAGACCCTCAGCTTCGCTGACTGGGCCGGTGACTATCAGCGCCAGCTATTCCTCATCGATCACGCGGGACTTCCACAAGAAGTAGTCCTCCAACAGATAGAAATCCTAGGCACGCAGGTTGTCCCCGAGCTGCGACGCCGCTTTGAGCAGCGCCGTCCGAGCCACGTGCCTTCTGACCCGCCGACGCACGCAAGCTTGCTCTCTGCGCCTCATCCTTCGCACCTTCAGGTCAGCCCAGGAAAGGAAAACTAGTTATGCGCTCCCTCCTCGTTGTCTCAGCTGGCCTTTCGCAGCCGTCTTCCTCTCGCAGGTTGGCGGACATGCTCGCAGAAGCCACCCGCGCCAAAATCTCCGCGCGCGGTGAAGGAGCCGAAATCGATGTCATTGAGGTCCGCGATCTCGCTTTCGAACTAGCTACCGCCATGACCGATCAGACTGCGCAAACGCCCCTTTTGTCTCGAGCCAAGCAGCAAGTTGCCGATGCCGATGGACTCATCGCCGTCACCCCTGTATTCCAAGGCAGCTATTCGGGCCTTTTCAAGATGTTCTTTGACACCTTGGAGCCCCATGCCCTCGACAACCTTCCCACCATCATCGCAGCGACGGCCGGTTCTTCGCGCCATGCCCTCATTTTGGACTACGCGCTCCGCCCGCTATTTAACCAATTGCACGCAAACATCGTGCCGACGGGTGTTTTTCAGGCCGCAGAAGACCTAGGCACTCCGGAGGGCGAGCGCATTGCCTCCAGAATTGAGCGCTCAGCCATCCAGCTGGCTGACCAGATCGTTACCCCGCGGGACCGGGTGCCAGGAATTGCCGGCGATCTCACTGGGTTGGGAGGCCGCTCCACCGTACGGCTAGCAAAGGAGAACTTCATCCCCCTCGACAAGCTCCTGAATGGGTACGGCAAATAAGCCACAACGCGAGCAGCGCTACGCATAGACAGCGATTGATAGAAGGTGTGACTTTCGCTACCCTGGTCACATAAAATCTGCCTCGACCCTTTGGGTCCAGCTTGACCCCAATAACGGCACAGCAAGCACCCTATAGCTATCCCTTCAGAAAGGTTCGGCACAGCTTAACTATGACAATTAGCGTCACGGACATCTTCTCCATCGGCATTGGCCCTTCCTCTTCGCACACCGTCGGGCCCATGCGCGCGGCTAAGCAATTCCTCGATTCCCTAGAGAAGCACCCAGCTAAGGTCTATACGGAGTTGCGCGGCTCGCTTTCCGCCACTGGCCGTGGCCACGCTTCCGATCGCGCCGTTATCCTTGGGCTCGCTGGCTGGGATCCGCTAAGCGTGCCTATCGACGCCGAACCTCACGCGGGCGGCTTTATCCCCAGCGAAGGAACTATTTCTGGTCCCCGGGGCACGGTGGACTATGAGATCGTCTTTGATAATGAACCGCTGCCCCAGCACCCGAATGGCATGATTTTTAGCGCCTGGGATGACAGCGGAAACCTGCTCGCAGAAAAGGAAGAGTACTTTTCTGTCGGCGGCGGCTTTATCCTCTCCCGCGCCGAGCTCGATGCGGAAGTCGCCGAGAGCCATGAGGTTCCCGCCGGCGTAGCCGCCGCCCAGGTAGATGACTCCGTTCCCTATGAGTTCACCACGGGCGAAGAACTGCTCAACCTCTGCGAGGCGTATGACAAAGCAATTTGGGAGCTCGTCCTTGCCAACGAGGAGGCCTTGCACCGCGATGAAGGCGGCGCGGAATACGTTCTGCGCCACCTTGATTTGGTCTGGGACATCATGCGTGAGTGTGTGACTGAGGGTATTTCCACCAAGGGCCTTCTTCCAGGTGGCCTGCGTGTGGCACGCCGTGCCCCGAAGATGTACGCCCAGTTGCTAGAAGACCAGGACGACACCAGCTGCGGTTTCTCCGCCATGGAGTGGGTTAACCTGTACGCCCTAGCGGTCAATGAGCAAAACGCTGCCGGTGGCCGCGTTATTACTGCACCTACCAACGGCGCATGCGGCATCATTCCAGCAGTACTGCATTATGCGCGCGATTTCCGCGCCGACTTCACCCGTTCCACTGCCCGTCGCTACCTATTGACTGCCGGTGCCATCGGCATGATTATCAAGGAAAACGCGTCTATCTCTGGTGCCGAGGTCGGGTGCCAAGGCGAGGTGGGTTCCGCCTCCGCTATGGCCGCCGCAGGCATGGCAGAGCTGCTGGGAGCAGCCCCGGCGCAGGTGGAAAACGCCGCGGAGATTGCTTTGGAGCATAATTTGGGCCTTACCTGCGACCCAGTGGGCGGATTGGTGCAGATTCCGTGCATCGAGCGCAATGCCATTGGCGCGGTAAAGTCCATCAACGCCGCGCGCATGGCCAAAATGGGCGAAGGCACTCACCACGTGACCTTGGATAATGCGGTACAAACCATGGCTGAAACCGGCCGGGATATGCTCTCCAAGTACAAGGAGACCTCCCTGGGCGGATTGGCCAAGACCATGGGCTTTAGCGTTTCGCAGGTGGAGTGCTAAAAAGAACTCCATGCGCGCAGATGCCCTTCACCGCCGCACCGCCATTATCGCTGCGGCATGCCAGCTCTTTCGTACCCACGGCGATGATGTCGCTTTGGAAAAGGTGGCTACGCAGGCAGGCGTAAGTGTGGCTACGGTCTATCGCAACTTCCCCAACCGTGCGAGCCTCATCCGCGCGTGCGCGGAATATATGGGTGATGCCTTTGCCAAGTTTCAACAGCGCCTCATCGCGGACTTTGAGAACTCTACCCATTCCGGGAAAGACTACGTCCGGACCTACGCCACTCATATCCTGACCATGGGACTGAACACCCTTATTCCAGCGTTCGTCCCGCAGGATTTGGACTCTCTGAGCCCTGAATTAACCGCCCAGCGCGACCTCCTAGAGCGCAACGGCCGACGGTTTATTGAGCTGGGCCAAAAGCAAGGCGAGATTGGCCCCGGCGTCACCCACCTCGAATTCATTGTGGGACTGTTGAGCCTGGCACGACCCCGCGAGGTTGATATCGATGCCTACCAGCCGGATATTCAGGAAAAGATCATTGACCTCTTTCTGGCGGGCATAAAAAGTGGGCACCGCGCCTAAGCGCAATGCCCACCGGCTAAAGGAAATTTAGGCCTCGCCGTTCATTTCCCGAGCAAGTACAGACACTAGGTCAGAAACCTGTACGTCGTGCTGCTCATGGGCGGCAAGGTCCTTGAGCGCAACCGTGCCATTTTCTAGCTCTTGTTCACCCAAGACCAGCGCGAAGCGTGCGCCGGCGCGGTCGGCGCCCTTCATCGCACCCTTCAGGCCGCGGTCTCCAAAGGACATATCCGCAGAGATTCCAGCCTTGCGGAGGTCATTGATCAGGGTGGTCATGGTGCGCTTGGCAGCAGCACCCAGTGCAACGCCAAAGACATCCACGCGGGACTCAACGCCATCGAGGGTGATGCCCTCAGCCTCCAGCGCCAGCAGAGCGCGGTCGACACCCAGACCGTAGCCAATACCAGATAGGTCTTGACCGCCCAGCTGGGCCATCAGCCCGTCGTAGCGACCACCGCCACCAATGCCGGACTGCGCACCAAGTCCGTCATGGACGAACTCGAAGCAGGTCTTGGTGTAGTAATCCAAGCCGCGGACCATGCGCGGATTAATCTCGTAGGCTACGCCCATATCGTCTAGCATGCCGGTGACAGTTTCGAAGTGCTCGCGGCATTCGTCATTGAGGTGGTCGAGCATCAAGGGGGCGTCGGCAAGCTGCTCTTGGACCTCTGGGCGCTTGTCATCCAGCACGCGCAAAGGGTTGATCTCTGCACGGTGGCGGGTCTCTTCATCCAAGTCGAGCTTGAAGAGGAATTCCTGCAGCTTCTCGCGGTAAGCCGGACGGCAATTGCGATCGCCCAAGCTGGTGAGCTCGAGGCGGAATCCGCTAAGCCCCAGCGCGCGGAAAGAACGATCCGCCAAAGCGATGACCTCGGCGTCAAGCGCAGGATCGTCCACGCCAATGGCTTCTACACCGACCTGCTGTAGCTGGCGATAGCGGCCAGCCTGGGGGCGCTCATAGCGGAAGAACGGACCAAAATAGTTGAGCTTCACGGGAAGCTGTCCGCGGTCTAGGTTGTGCTCAATGACCGAGCGCATCACGCCAGCGGTGCCCTCCGGGCGCAAAGTAACGGAACGGTCGCCGCGATCCGCAAAGGTGTACATCTCCTTAGACACCACGTCGGTGGACTCGCCCACGCCACGGGCGAAAAGCGCGGTGTCTTCGAAAATGGGCAGCTCAATATGCTGGAAGCCGGAGAGATGTGCCTGCTCCACCATGGTCTGGCGCACCATATAGAACGCGGCCGACTGCGGTGGGAAATAGTCTGGGACACCTTTGGGGGCGGACAGGGCTTGGAACTGCTTCTTATTACTCACGGGTATTACAGTACCTCCCTCAATGTTGCGAAGAAGGGATTGGTCGCCCTCTCCTTACGCATCGTGGTGGTGGGCCCGTGGCCGGGCAGAATGTCGAGGTTATCTGCCAGACTCCACACTGGACCGGCAAGCGATTTTTGCATGGCATTGGGGTCCGAGTGAGGTAAGTCGGTGCGTCCAATGGCCCCGGCGAAGAGCACGTCACCGGTGAGGGCAAAGTCCTCGGCGACGATCATGACGCAGCCCGGCGAGTGCCCAGGCGCGTGTTTGAGGGCAAAGGTATGACCGATAAGCTCCAGGGTTTCGCCATCCTGGAGCTCGCGGAGGTCGGAGATGGGGGTCATATGGGCGGCGTCGAAAAGCTCTTGGGCCTGGGGCGAAACACCTTCACCGCTGTCAAGCATGAACTTGTCAGCGGGATGAATATAGACAGGGATGTCGAGCTTTTCTGCCAAAGACCCGGCATCCCGGGTGTGGTCAATATGGCCGTGGGTGAGCACGATAGCCTCGTACTCCAAGTCATGCTCGAGGACTTTTTCCATCGCATCCTTGCCCGGGTCCACTATGAAGGCGCGGCGGCCTTCCGCAATCACGTAGGTATTGGTCTGAAATGGACCGGCAGTAAAACCGTAGATTTCCATACCCACTACCCTAGCTGCCCGAAACAAAAAGAGCCGGTCTCCCCCATTTTCAGGATGAGTAGAGGCCGGCAGCGCCAAACGGCTTAACGCAAAATATCCCAGACCTTGTCATAATCAAGCTGGTTGACCACGCCTGGAACCAATTGAGTGTGGATGACCTTGTGGTTTTCATCAGCCACCACCACGGAGCGGGCAAGCAGACCTTCCAGGACGGAATCGCGCACAGTCACGCCGAACTTCTCACCAAAGTCAGAGCGAAATGCGGAGGCGGCAATGACATCCTCAATGCCTTCAGCAGCGCAAAAACGCTTGAGAGTAAAGGGCAAGTCGAGAGAAACGGAAAGAAGCTTAGTGTTATCTAGCTGCGAAACCTGCTCATGGAAACGGCGCAGCTGGTCCTGGCAGGCAGGGGTTTCAATAGAGGGCAAGATGGAAATAATAAGGCGCGTGCCCGCAAAAGTCTCATTGGTAATCTGACGCAGGTCGGTACCGATGAGTTCAAATTCGGGCAGCGGGTCTCCCACTGCGGGAAGTTCACCAACGGTGGGCGTTGGCGGATCGGTAAAATCTGGTTCAACCATAGAAACCAGCGTACTTATGATTGGGCTTAAAAGCTATTAACTTGACCTATTTTCATGCCAACGCTCTCACGAGAGTATGGAACCGCTAGACTCGGTCAGGTTGAATCATGCCACCGATAATCGCTAGAAAGGTTGACTCCCGGTGCCAAATAATCAAAAGCGCGGCGAAGAGGCGCTGAGCAAGCTGGAGCGCGAGCTGAAATCCCGCGAACGCAAACAAAAGGCACGCCCCCTAGGCGTTGTTGCCGCCTCCCTCGTAGTAATTCTCGCCCTCGTCGGAGGCATCTACTTCTTGTCCACCCGCGAGGGTGACGATGAAAACGTACAGGCTGAGGAATCTTCCGCAGCTGAGACCTCGCAGGAAACCCCACAGGCGCAGCCCATCGCTGACAAGCGCGCCAAGGCCCTGCCGGATACCGTGACCTGTAAGTATGAGGACAACGGGCAAGAGTCCAACGGCGCGAAGAAGCCGAACGGCAAGGATATTTCCACCAAGGGCACCGTCACCGTTTCCTTTGAAACCAACCAGGGCACTATTGAGATGGAAATGGACCGCGCCAAGGCGCCGTGTACCACCAATGCTATTTCTGAGCTAGCCAAGTCGGGCTACTACGACGACACCGTCTGCCACCGTATGACCTCGGGCGGGCTCAACGTACTGCAGTGTGGCGACCCCACCGGTTCCGGTTCCGGCGGCCCCGGCTTCAGCTTCGCCGATGAGTACCCCACCGACGAGGTGGATGAGAAGGACGCACAGAACCCCGTTGTCTACCCGCGCGGCTCCGTCGCCATGGCCAACAGCGGCCCAGACACCAATGGTTCCCAGTTCTTCCTCAACTACGACGATTCTGAGCTGGCCCCGAACTACACCTACTTCGCCACCATCACCGACAAGGGCATGAAGACGATGGATAAGATTGCCAAGAACGGCGTCGAAGGCGGGCAGCCAGACGGCAAGCCGGCAAAGGAAGTCAAGATCAAGAAGGCAACCGTCAAGGCTTAGGCGACAGAAAAAGCCCTGCTTGACGACGCCCCCTCTTAACCCCCACCCCACACCCCCTAACGGGGGCGGGTATATAGCCCCGGCCATTCACCACACATTCCGTGGACGAATGCGCCGGGGCTTATCCTTTCTTTAAATTAAGCTGAGCCCGATTATGAGGGCTAAGCTGCAGAAACACGAAAACACCGAAATTCCCCCAGATCACAAGAGTCACAATAGTAAACTCGCAGCACACAGCAGACTTTCAGCTAGTTCATCCGATGAACAAAACCTGCCAATACTGTTGCGGAAGGCTGTCAACCTGTCTAGTATTTGAAACGTCTTTGACCACACCAAGCTTGTTAGGAATCAAAAATGAAGCTTTTCTCCCGCAAGGCACTCGTTGCTGGCGCAACCGCTCTGTCCATGACCTTCGCTGGCACCACCGTTGCTACGGCAGCTGAGTCGACCACCCAGTCCACTACTGCTAAGCCGACCACCACCAAGCCAGCTGAGCCGGCTGAGCAGGGCTCCTCCCTCAAGGACGCTGATCCAAAGGAGATCCAGGCTTGGATCGGTGTTGTCACCGCTGTTATCGGCGCTCTGGGCACCCTGTTTGCTTTCGCTAACAAGTACCTCGACCTGCCTTTCGGCAACAAGTAAGGCCACCGCTTCATAGCGATTCTAAAGCTGCTGCTTCCCTTAGTGGAATGCAGCGGCTTTTTCATGTGCCTTAGGCAAAGGGAGCCCACAAATGGTCTTTGCGCTCCTAGCTAAGCTGTCAGGTGCGCGCTAAGAGTCTTTAGCGTCTTCGATGTATTCGGCCCCCACGAGGTCTTTGAAAAGCTCCGGGTCGATGGCTTGACCGACCTTGATGACGGAGATATGGCCTGTAGGCTCAAGGATCATTATTTGCACGTCTTCCATACGGCTAATGCCGGCTCTACGGGCCGCCGAGTAGATATCCGATTCAGTGATATGGGCCAACGTCAGGTTATCTTCAACCATCTCCCCGCTAAAGACTAAGAGGATGGGGCGACGGTCCAGAAAGCGCGTCCACTTCACTACCTTGCGAATGGTACCGAAAGCGGCTTCGAGCGCCATCAGCGTAGTCAGGCCGATGACGCCGGCGGCTAGTGTCGGTGGATTGCCCACGATGACACGGCCCGCGACCGCGCCAAACATAATAATGATGATGGCATCTGAGGCCGTCATGGACGTAAGTACGCGAGAGCCAAATAACTTCACCAAAACCATAAAGGATAGGTAGATACCCAAAGTCGCCAGCACGACAACGGGAATACGGTGCCATTCAATACCCAGTTGATAGGTAATCTCGCGCAGGAAGAGTTCTAGAGTATCCACGACTGCTTAGGTTACCCGGCAGCCGCGAGACATACAGAAAAGGCGGAGCGCCTCTCCCCCGTTCAGGAAGAGCCGCTCCGCCTAGTGCTGTGCTGTCTTAGATGTGGAACTGCTTGCGCAGGTCCTCAATCATCTTGCGAGCTGGGGCAGGAAGAATCTGCGGGTTCATGCCCACAACCGCAACGCCAGCTACCAACGCTGCAACGATGGCGAATACTGCGGCACCCACGGAAGAGCCGTTGGAAGAGAAGGAAGAGCCCTTTGGCGCAGGCTTAGCTCCCGGCTTTTCGGAGCCCTCGCCGCTTACCTCGAGAGGCAGAGTTGCCTTAGTGCCGGCGTCGGTGGTGATTTCCAGGTTCTGGGTACCGCTCAGGTTCTCCGGAACGGTGAGCTTTACCGTTGCGCGACCTCGCTCACCGAATTGCGCATCGCCTTCCTGTGCGGCGTTGTCGATGTCTACGGTCTGCTCAGCGTCGCCCAACTTCACGGTTGCCTTCTTCGCCATCGGCTCACCGTCAGTGGAGTAATTGAGACTGGACAGGTTCACCGTGATTTCCTCACCCGGCTTCACGTCTCCCTCAATGTGTGCACCGATCTGGCCCTGGCCCGTGCGGACCTCCGATTCACCCGACTTGATGTAGTCGATCATGGCCTGAGTGTCCATGTAGCCCACATCGTTCTTGTCCTTGATGGAACCAGCGTTGAAGTAGCCGTCACCGCCTGCTTCTTCATCACTGGAAGCAAGGAAGGAAGACAGCGCAATGGAGTAATCCTTCTTCGGATCAATTGGCTCGCCATTGATAGTCACGGACTTTACGCGCTCGCCCTTGCCAGCCTTCTGGTCGTAGACCACCTGGACGTTATTGGAAATCCCCATGGCAAGGCGTGGAATGCTTCCCTCCTGCCACTGGTTTTCCAATGCCTTGATGAAATCTTCACCAGAAATCTTGGCGGTAATCACGGAGTTGCCAAAAGGCTGTACTTCAAAGATGTCCTTGTAGGTAACATCTCCGCCCTTTAGGTCGGCACGTACACCGCCGGCGTTCATCACACCGATCTCGATATCCTTGCCTACCTGCTTGCTCATGGCATAGCGTTGGCCTTCTGCGATGAAGTTATTGAGAGTGGATTCTACGCCATGGTTGGAACCAGCCTCTGCGCCTTCGTCAGAGCCACGGAACAGGTCTTGCTTCACATTGCCGGCTGTCTTAGAACCTTCAACCTCGGCTTCCTTCTGTGCCTTCTCAACGAGGTCCGCAATCTCGGCGTCCGGCTCAACATCGGCAGCATCCGTAGCATCGTACTGGCTGAGTTTGATGTCGGTTACCTTCTTGGCGGACTTGTCAAAGGTGATGTCGACGTCGTTAAGCAGCTTGCCATACTCATGACCCTCTGCCCACTGCAATGGAAGGGCACCTTCGCGGGGGATTTCGCCCTTGGTGCGCTGGTGGGTATCGCCGCCGAAGAGCACGTCTACGTCTTTATTGAAGCCCTCGGCATAGTCTTGGGCATCCTCGTGGAAGAGCGCGACGACGACGTCCGCCTCGCCAGATTCCTTCAGGCGGGTGGCCTCTTCATTCGTTGCCTTTACTGGGTCCGTGAAGGTAACGCCCGGGATCTTCGCCGCGGATACCTTGTACTTGGTATTTTCCGTCACGGTTCCGACATAACCCACTTTGACGCCGTCCACGTCTTCAACGTGAGAAGGCTCGAGCAAGGGTTGACCATCCTTAAGCACGTTTGCGCCCAGGATGGGGTACGTAGAGTTCGGCTGAATGCGCTCGGTGAGATCCTCGGTGCCCTTATCGAACTCGTGGTTGCCCACCGCTGACACCTTCATGCCCATCTGATTGAGAGCCTCAAGGGTGTACTTGTCATCAGAAATTGCAGATACGAAGGCGGAGCCACCCACGTTATCGCCCGAGGAGGTCAGGTTGAATTCCTGACCCTCATTTACCTGTTTAATGAGGGTCTGCAGACGAGCTACGCCGATCTCATCACCGGCCTTGGCTGGGTCACCAATCTTGTCTTCCAAGTGACCGTGAATATCGGTGATATTGGTGACGGAGATGGTGGTCTTGTTTTCCTGTGCCACCGCCTGCGCGCCGGAGAGAGCAACAGCGGAAACGGTAGTGGCGGCCACAAGCTGGCCGATGCGACGGAACTGCATTGAAGTACTCCTAGATAGTAGAAAGCGACAGGATAATTTATATCGCTTCATAATTTATATCGCTTCGCTAACTACTTGGCAGGAGAAATCAAGCTTGCTTGCTGGAGTTTTACCTTGCAGCAGTCAAGAATTCACATACAAGTAACCTCCCCGATGCCTTTGCATTGCTTGCCCCGCCCCTCCTTGAGGGTGGGGCACAGCGCCTTAGGCGGTTACGCGGTAAACGTCAAAGACGCCTTCGGTATTGCGCAGTGTGGTCATCAAGGTGCCCAATTGCTTGGTATCCGAAACGGAGAATGTAAACCTAACCGTCGCGATGTGGTCATCGCCCCGATTCGAGTTCATGGTCAAAACGTTGATGTTTTGATTGCTCATTACCCGAGTGAGCTCCGAGAGGAGGCCCTGACGGTCGAGGGCTTCCAATTGCAGCGTCGCCGAGAAAGCGCCCGTTGCGGAGGTACCAGAAGACCAGGCCACCTCCAACATGCGCTCTGGTTCTGCCTTGAGCTTTTCCGCGTTTGTGCAATCGGCTCGGTGCACGGAGACTCCCCCGCCGCGGGTAACGAAACCGAAAATGGCATCGCCCGGCACGGGCTGGCAGCATTTGGCGAGCTTTGCCATCACATCGGGGCTGCCTTCCACCAAGATGCCGGTGCCCGATGCCGAATCTTCGGTGTGCTGGGCACGGGAGTGCTCAATCTCAGAAAGCGGCGTGCGCGAGGCCAGGGTGTCGATGGCATCATCTTGGTCGCCAAACATGGCAACCAATTGGTTGGCAACGTGTTGAGCAGATACGTGGCCGGCCCCGATGGCGGTATACAGCGAATCGACGTCGGTGTAGTGCAGCTGTTCCGCTACCTGCTTCATGGAGCTGGCAGTAAACAGGCGGTGCATAGGCAGGCCGCCGCGCTGAACTTCGGTCGCTAGGGCATCGCGACCGGCTTCCAAGTGTTCTTCGCGGCGTTCCTTGGCAAACCACTGCCGCACCTTGGTCTTGGCTCGAGCAGACACGAGGAAGTCTTGCCAATCGCGGGACGGACCAGCATTGGGATCCTTGGAGGTAAAGATCTCCACCTTGTCGCCGGACTTTAGCTTCGATTCGAGCGCGACGAGCTTGCCATTGACCTTGGCACCGATACACCTGTGCCCCACCTCAGTATGTACTGCGTAGGCAAAGTCCACTGGTGTAGAACCGGCAGGCAGGTTCACCACATCGCCCTTGGGGGTAAAGGCGAAGATCTGCTTGGCGGTCAGGTCGTAGCGCAGGGAGTCGAGGAACTCGTTGGGATCGGCGGCCTCCTTCTGCCAGTCCAGAAGTTGGCGCATCCACGCCATCTGGTCCACTTCTTCCTGGTGGCCCGAGTTCTTGCCCTTGGTTTCTTTGTAGCGCCAGTGAGCAGCCACGCCGAACTCGGCGTTATAGTGCATCTCGTGGGTACGTACCTGGACTTCCAAGGTAGCGCCGCCATCTGCCAGCACCGTGGTGTGCAGCGACTGATACACGCCGAATCGCGGCGAGGAAATATAGTCCTTAAAGCGCCCCGGCAATGCCTGGTAGATCGAGTGGACCACGCCGATCGCGGCATAACAGTTATTGACGTCCTCGACCAAGATGCGGATTCCTACGAGGTCGAAGATCTCCGCGAAGTCGCGGCCGCGCACAATCATCTTTTGGTAAATGGACCAGTAATGCTTTGGTCGGCCCATAACCTCGGCTTCAATGCCGTTTTCCTTCAGCGCCCCGCTGACCTGGCTAATGATCTCTTTCAGCGCGCGATCGCGCGAGGGGGCACGATCTGCCACCATCCGTACGATCTCGTCGTACTTCTTCGGATACAAGATGGCAAAGGACAGGTCTTCCAACTCCCACTTCACGCTGGCCATGCCGAGGCGGTGAGCTAGCGGAGCAATCACCTCGAGGGTCTGCCGCGCCTTTTTAGCCTGCTTTTCGGGTGGGAGGAACCGCATCGTACGCATATTGTGCAGGCGGTCGCTGACCTTAATGACCAGGACTCGGGGGTCGGTGGCCATGGCGACAATCATTTTACGAATGGTCTCCGCCTCTGCGGCCGAGCCCAGTGCCACCTTGTCCAGCTTGGTCACGCCATCGACCAAGCGAGCTACCTCAGGACCGAAATCCCGAGTGAGGTCCTCTAGCGAGTAGTCCGTATCCTCCACGGTATCGTGCAGCAACGCTGCGACGATGGTGGTGGTGTCCATACCGATCTCTGCCGCGATCGTCGCCACGGCGAGCGGGTGGGTGATATACGGTTCTCCGGATTTGCGAAAGACACCTTCATGGAGCCGCTCCGCGGTGTCATAGGCGCGATTGAGCAGATCAGCATCGGCCTTCGGGTGAAACTTGCGGTGGATGGACATCAACGGGTCCAGCACCGGATTCACCTTCACTCGGCCGCCGGTAAGCGAACGAGCTAGGCGAGCCGACATGCTGCGCATTCCGCCGCCGGACTGGCGCTTTACGGGTTTGTCCATGGCCAAATCTACCGCCCTTCACAGTGCCACGGGCCTTGTGGCCTCATGTCCATCTAGATCGTGCGATCTAGCTTAGACATCCCATCTTAGTCTGTGGCATTCAACACAATGAGCGGTGGGCCGGATAAACGCTCACGCCCGTTGAGACCCTTGACTTCCAGGACCACCACATTGCCAGCGACTTCGGCACCTGCGGACTCAAGCAAAAGCTTGGCGCCGTGGAGGGTGCCACCGGTGGCTAAGACGTCGTCGACAAGCACTACGCGCTTGCCCTTGATGTCAACGCCGCTGGCTGGAATCTCCAGCGCCGCAGAACCATACTCCAGCTCATATTCCTCGGTATATACCGGAGGCGGAAGCTTGCCCTTCTTGCGGATGGCCAAGATGCCTAGGCCCATCTTGTAGGCAACGGCCGAACCGAGGAGGAATCCGCGAGCATCCAGGCCGCCGATCATATCCGCGCCCAATTCCTCGCAGGCGGCCGCCAAGCCGTCCACTACGGTGCGAAATGCCTCTGGATCCGCCAAGACTGGGGTGAGGTCCTCAAAGAGGATGCCCTCCTCCGGGAAGTCTTGAACGAGGCGAACCTTATCCTTGAGTGTCTGTGCTGCTGATTCGTAGTGCGAACTCATAGTCTTCCTTGAGAAATAATTGCGAGAGGTTTTGAACGCCCGATATTCGGGGCCTATTCCGTGTCCGTTGGGGCGGTGCTGTGCCAGCGATCCATATTCCAACCGATGCCCGAGACGCCAGTGTACGGCAGGACGCCTTCCACGTCGCGGCGGACGAGGAAGACGCGCGGCTGCGCGGAGAGAGGAATGGATGGTACATCCTTCCACAGAGCCTCTTCTGTCTTCTTCAGCTCCGCAGAGTTCTTCATGCTTGACTCCACAGTGGAATACTCCGTCTGGGGATCGACCGGGCCGAGGAAGGCATCGACGGTAGGCGCCCAGGTTTCCGGATCCATTTCCAAGTAGTGCTGGGACATGAACTCCCCAGACGCGTCCTCGATGGTGATACCAGCCGGCTCACAGGATGCACGGAGTTGTTCCACCATGGCGGCGTAGCGTTTGTCTGGCCCCAAATAGCCGACCTTGATGGTCGTACCGTTGAGGTCACCGGCCTTAGCCAAATCCGTGCCTTGGTGTTCCTTGCCCACCTTGTCTAGACCGCCGGCGACTGGGTTGGTCGCGGAGACGGTACGCAAGTAAGCCGGTGGCACCTCCACACCGGAGGCCGCTGAGCTTGCTTGCGCAACCGCCTGCTGATCGACGCAGGCTGCGAAGCTCTCGCGCGCCCACGGCTCCGCGAATACTCCAGCTTCAGATAGCGTGAGCGTATCCGTTAGCTCGCCTACCATTGGAGTGACCTCATAGGGGGACTCCCCTGCCTCATCCTTCGTGCTGTCCAGCCAGTCAGGATTTTCGCTTGCGGCATCCACTACGCGCAGTGCGCCTTTATCAGCAAGCTTCTGTGCGTCAGCATCCGAAGGCCAGACCACAACATGATCTTCCGCTGGGGCGTCTCCGAAGTACTTTTCGTTTGCCTTGAGAATAACCTCCCCTTCGTCGCCTACCTTGTCAATGACATAGGGTCCGAAGGAGACCTGCAGCTCGGGATCTAGTTGATCCTTGGCCACGGAAAAGCCATAGCGCCATTCCTTAGCTACCGGCGCAAGCGCCTGCATGTCTTCTACTGCCAGGGCGGCGTTGAGTTCCTCAATGCTCAACTCGGACTTCTTGGCCAGCGCATGGGCCGGCATGACCGTGCCGGCGCCAAACATGTGGCGCCAGCGCTGCCCCTGATCCTTGTTAAAGGTCAGGGTGAAGGTTTTGCTTTGGGGCTCACAGCTAAATTCCGAGATGTCATTCATCAACGGCATATGGGAGGCAAATTCAGCTGGATGAGTACCGGCCACATACGTCAACAAGTAATCATCGCAGGTAACAGGAGTGCCATCGGAGAATACGGCGTCCTCCTCCAAAGTGAGCTGAACGCTGCGCTGGTCGCTGCCGGCAACGGGCGGAAGCTCTTCAGTTTCAACCAGATCCGCATTGGGAATTAATTCGCCAGAGGGACCGGGCACAAAAAGCCCCGGATAAAGCCGCGTAGACAGCAGTCCGGCGGAGGTAGCATCACCAAAAGACGTGCCAGCATTAGTGGTGGCCAAGCGGGAATTAACCTGGTAGCCAAAGTATCCATAGGATTCTGGCTCCTGGGGAGCACTAGAGGTGTCCTCCTCGCCGCCCTGCCCGCTACAGGCAGAAGCAGCTAGAGCTAGAGCTGAAACGCACGAGGCAATGGCCTTCCTTCCCCAGTGACGATTTCTAGAACTGCTCTTTGATTTAAGCACCGTAATTTGCCCTCACTTCAGCTACCGCTTCGCCAAAATTTTACTACCGCAAGCTACCGGCCCGGGCGCCAGGTTGCGCCAGGTTGCCCAGTGGACTCGGACGGATCGTCTTCGATCTCAGCCGGGGTGGACTTTGCGCTCACTGGTGAGACCACGGTGCGACCGGAGGATGCTGCGCCGGATTCTACCGCTGCATCCTGGTCCTTGCCGGCACGGTAGTCCGCGACCCGCTTGTTGTGGCGCTTGATCTTCTTGGACATGTTGGCGAAGGTCACGACCAGCGGCGTAGCAAAGAAGATGGAGGAGAAAATGCCCTCGACCACGCCGATGAGCTGGATGAGTGCCAGATCGCGGAGGGTACCGATACCCATGAGCCACACGGCGACCACGAAGAGCGCGATGATAGGCAGCGCGGAGATTACCGAGGTAGAAATCGAGCGCATGACGGTCTGATTAATAGCCAAGTTTGTCAGCTCAGCAAAGGTCTTCTTGCGCTGGCCTTCGAGGCCTTCCGTGTTCTCGTTGATCTTGTCAAAGACAATGACCGAGTCATACATGGAGAAGGTCAGGACGGTAAGCAGACCAATGATGACGGCCGGGGAAACTTCGAAGCCAAAGAGGGCGTAAATACCGGCGATAATCACGCCGTCTGCAATCAGCGCGATGATGGCGGCAAAAGCCATGTTCTTCTGCAAGCGAATGGCCACGTAGACGGTCGCGGCTACCAGGAAGACCAGCATGGCAATGAGCATGCGCTGGGTAATAGAAGAACCCCAGGATTCGGATACCGTGGACGAGCCAATGGCATCCGGGGTGGCCTTGCCGTTTTCATCCTTCGGCTGGAAGTTGTCATAGATAGCCGCGCGGGCCGCATTCACGTCCTCTTGGCTCAGGCGCTCAGAAACGATTTCCAAGGTCTCGGAATCGCCAGCGCCCACGATGTGAACCTGCTCGGGTTCTACACCGGTGGAGTCTTCGAAGACCTGGCTTACCTCGTCTTCCTTGAGGTCGCCTGCCGGCATCGACAACGTGGTGCCGCCTTCGAAGTCAATCGAGAGCGAGAATCCACGAATGAGGATCGCGGCCACTGCGGCCACGATTAGTGCTGCAGTGATGCCGTACCACAGCTTGGTGCGACCGATGAAGTCATAACCGCGCTCATCCTCGTAGAGGCGGTCCATCCGGGAAATCTTGTGCTTAGTCGAAACAGCCATGCTTATTTCTCCTCATCTTCCGCAGCATCTACGGGACGTGCGGTTCCTGCGGCAGAATCTCCTGCCGTTTCCTTGGTGGCTGGCTCCTTTGCACTCGCGGATTCAGCAGCGTTCGCTTGACGACGTCCCGATCCGAAGTAGCCGCGCTCACGGCGCTCTTCCACCAGTGCGTAGATACCGCCGAGGCCATTCATCGAAGGTTTAGCGGCAGCCGGACGGCGGCCGACCATCTGCATCAGTGGTGCCATGACCAGGAAGGATACGACTAGGTCGAAGACCGTGGTCAGGCCCATGGTAAAGGCGAAGCCCTTCACCTCACCGATGGCGAGGAAGTAGACCACAACAGAGCCAATCAGGGTCACCGCGTTACCGGTCACAATGGTGGCACGCGCGCGCTCCCACGCCTTTTGTGTAGCGGAGCGGAAGGTGCGTCCCTCGAGGAGCTCGTCCTTGATGCGCTCGTAGTAGACCACGAAGGAGTCAGCGGTTGCGCCCACACCGATGACCAGACCCGCGACACCGGAAAGGTCCAGCGAGTAGCCGATCCAGCGGCCCAGCAAAACCAGGGAGCCATAGGTCAGTACGCCGGAGGCAATGAGGAAGATGAGGGATACGCCGGCCAGCGCGCGGAAGTAGTACAGCGAGTAGGCCATCACGAGTACCAGGCCAACAAGGCCTGCAATGAGGCCGGCCTGCAGAGCGGCCTTACCCAGTGTTGGCGGGATGGACTCTACGGTGCCACCCGGCTCGCCATTTTCACCTGCGAAGGACAACGGCAGTGCGCCGTACTTCAGGTTATTAGCCAGGTTTTGTGCCTCTTCCTGGCTAAAGTCACCAGTAATGGAGGTAGCAGAACCGACTGGGGTTGCTCCCTGAATGACCGGTGCGGAAATAACCCCAGAGTCAAGGGTGATGGCTACCTGGTCCTTCAAGTGTTCCTGCGTCAGGTCTGCCCAGGTCTGAGAACCGTTCGGGCCATCACCGGTCTTGAAGGAGAAGTTGATCTCCATCTGGCCGGACTGACCGTTCAGGCCGCCTTCGATCGGAGAATTGGTATCGATCTCGTTACCGGTGAGGCGGGTGCCGTTTTCGTCCTTGATGCCATTGAGAAGCGGTGCTGGCTCCAGAACGTACGGGTTGCCGTTGGAGTAGTCACAGGTAACAAATGGCTTGGCAGGATCGTCGGCACCGGCCAAGGGATCGGTGCTGCCCTGGCAGGTCATCAGCGCGGAGGCTGCAGCCTGGGTGGTCGGATCCTCGGACTGGCGGTCCTTCAGCAGCATCTCCGTGACTTCATCGCGGCGCTTTGTCTGCTCAATGGAGTTGCTTGGCTCCTCAAGCGGCTTGGCGCTGACCTTAGGAGCCTTCTGTTTCTTTGGCTCCTTGCCAGTCATCTGCGCTTCTTGCTGAGCGATGGCCTGGGTCATCTGCTCCATCTGCTTATTGGCCTCGTCTGCGCTCAGTACGTCGTACTTCACCCAACGATTGGCCATATCTTCCAGCTCTTTATTGAGCTTTTCCATGTCCGGCATGGATGGCTTTGCCACCGGACGGAAGAACAGCTGCGAGGTCTGGCCCACGGCCTGTGCCTGGGAGGCGTCTTCACCTGGCACGGTAATGACCAGGGTATTGCCGTTGATGACAACCTCAGAACCAGAAACACCCATGCCGTTAACACGCTGTTCCAAAATATTGCGTGCTTGCTTGAGTTGGTCTTGGGTGGGTTCCTCGCCTTGCGGCGCCAGCGTTACGCGGGTACCGCCCTGCAAGTCGATGCCAAGCTTTGGAGTGCTTTGACGGCTACCAGTTAAAAAGATAAGCGCATAGATAACAACCACAATGAGAACGAAGAGCGCGATCGCACGCTTCGGCCATTGGCGTTTGCTATTTTTCATAGCGCCACGGGATTTTGCGGACAACGATAATCTCCTGTGCTGCTTATAACAGGGTGTTTAAACATTAAATACGGCCCCGCCATACGGCGCAGGCACGTCAACAACGCACAATCGTACGTCATCAGGCGGAGTTTTCCTTAACGAGGGCCGGAAAAGGCCCAAAGTGTGACGGGGTCTACGCTCCGCGAAGGCCCCACCTACCTAGCAAACATTAAGGTAACTCTTAGGAAGTGGCGGGCTATTTCTTCTCCTCGCCGTCAAACGGAGGGTACTTCTCATCAGGCAGGCTATCTGCCGCATCATTCTTCTCTTCCCCAGCAGCGGGGCGCGCAAGCTCATTGGCCTCTTGCTCAGTGCGAATGACCGCCATCTTGTCAAAAGTAACCACTACGCCAGGGGCGATTTCTAGATCCACATCCTTATCGCCAGTGCTGCGCACTACGCCGTGCACGCCGCCCGCCGTAACGATGGCGTCGCCCGGCTGCAGGGAGTTCTGGAGGGCCTGCATCTCGTTTTGGCGCTGGCGCTGCTTTCGCATGGCCATAAACGAGGGAACGACGAAGAGGATGCCAATAATGATGAGAATGATGATTTCCATAGCACCCTAGTGTGCCAGACGGCGATGCACACAGAAACCCCAAGGGGGCATCGCCAAGCAGGCTAGCCCTTGAATTAAAACAGCCCGGCCGCGCCCTCCGGCGGGGTAAGCCCCAGGTGTCGCCATGCTGCAGCGGTAGCTACACGGCCGCGCCCAGTGCGCGCAACCATCCCGGCACGCACCAGGTAAGGCTCACACACCTCCTCGACCGTCGAGGGCTCCTCGCCCACTGCGATGGCCAGCGTGCTCACGCCAACCGGTCCGCCGCCGTGCCCCTTAATCAAGGCATTGAGCACCGCCCGGTCGAGGCGGTCAAGTCCCATGTCATCTACGTCAAAGACTTCGAGCGCTCCCTGGGCCGCGCTGAGATCAATCAAGCCGGTGCCATTGACCTCGGCATAGTCACGCACGCGGCGCAGCAAACGGTTAGCAATACGCGGGGTTCCGCGCGACCGAGAGCCAATTTCTACTGCCGCATCGTGGTCAATTTCCACGTCCAGGATGTGGGCAGCGCGCTTGATCACCTGGGTGAGATCGGCCGTGTCGTAGTACTCCATCTGCGCGGTGAAACCGAAGCGGTCGCGCAATGGGCCCGTGAGCATGCCGGCACGCGTAGTCGCGCCGACCAAGGTAAAAGGCGGGATCTCTAGCGGAATGGAAGTAGCACCAGGCCCCTTGCCCACAATGACGTCAATGCGGAAGTCCTCCATTGCCATGTACAGCATTTCTTCTGCTGGCCGGGCAATACGGTGGATTTCATCGATGAACAAGACATCGCCTTCCATCAGGTTAGAAAGCATTGCGGCCAAATCACCGGCGCGCTCCAAAGCGGGCCCGGAAGTCATACGCAGCGAGGTGCCCAGCTCCTGGGAAATAATCATCGCCATAGTGGTCTTGCCCAGGCCCGGCGGACCTGAAAGCAAAACGTGGTCGGGCGTCACCCCACGGTTCTTTGCCCCCTTAAGCACAAGGGAGAGCTGCTCGCGCACCTTGGGTTGGCCGATAAATTCCTCGAGCGACTTTGGACGCAAGGAGCGTTCAATATCATGCTCCTCGGAGTGTGCGGTGGCATCCACATCGCTATTGCGCTGGGTGGCGTGCGCCGCGTCGACGCCCTCAGGGAGATTGAACTCGGTGCGCTCAATATCGGACATGATTCTTCAGCCTTCCTGCCGGTTATTTCTTCTTGCCCAGCTGCGCCAGCGCTGCGCGCAAGAGAGAGGACGTATCGGCATCGGGGTTGTCCGCGTAAGCGGATTCCACTACGGGACGCGCTCCCTTATCGGTAAACCCAAGGCCAATGAGTGCCTCAGTCACGCTTTCTACCACGGCACCACCGGCCGGCGCGACGGCAGTATCAACGGAACCTGCGGCGGCGGGCTCGCTTGGCGCAAAGGCCGCTACCTTATCTTTCAGCTCCAGCGCCAAGCGTTGGGCCATACGCTTGCCGACGCCCGGGATAGACTGCAGCGCCTTTACATCTTCCGCGCCAATTGCCGCAGCAAGCTCCCCTGCCCCCATTACCGACAGCGCCGCCAAGGCAAGTTTAGACCCTAGGCCGGACACGGATTGCAGCACGTGGAACATCTCGCGGTCTTCATCAGCGCTAAAGCCATAGAGAGTCAGAGAATCTTCTTTGACCACCAAGTTAGTCAGAACCGTAGCCTGTTCCCCGCGACGCAAGGTGCCCAGAGTTTTTGGGGTAGCTAAAAATTTGTACCCCACACCTGCACAGTCGATAACCCCATGGTCGAGTCCAATATGGATTACCTCTCCACGCAGTGCAGCAATCATTGGCTTCCTATCCTTCCACTCTCAGTAAAATTCCCTAGCGCTTCTTGCCCTGGCCGCGCACGCCGCTGGTCTTAGCACCAAGCCCGAGACCGGTATGATCCATCCGCACAATGGCCGGGGCACGCCAGCAGTGGCAGACTGCCAACGCAAGAGCGTCGGCGGCGTCGGCAGGCTTGGGCGGTTCAGTCAACCCCAGAATACGGGTAATCATGGTGGTCATCTGCTTCTTATCCGCGCGCCCGTTTCCAGAGATGGCCTTTTTCACCTCGGACGGGGTGTACATGTAGACCGGAATATCGCGTTCGGCGGCAGCTAGCACCAGCACACCAACTACATGGGCCGTTTGCATGACTGTGGACACCTGGCCGCGTTCGAAGACGCGCTCGATCGCAACCACATCTGGCGAATAGTCATCCATCCACTCTTTCGCCGCCACCGAAAGGCGCAGGAGGCGCTCCGTCAAGTCCTTATCGCTAGGGGTGCGCACCACACCGACAGAAACAGGAAGGATTGCTCGGCCACGACCAGCCTGAACCACGGAAAGTCCGCAGCGCGTCAAGCCTGGGTCAATTCCCATCACGCGCATTCCTTCTAGGTTCATCTCTCCCCCATTGTCATGTTGGCACCACTGTGCACCGCCTACTGCCCCATTATGGACTACACACAGGTGTTCTACAAGCGTAGCATCCAGCTGTCACATAACGAAGCGCCGGCAACGTCTCCTGGGCTATACCCACGGAGCGCTACCGGCGCTAAGAGCCGTCCTTGCGGCGAGGTGGTTAGTCCTCGTTCAGCTCGGCTAGAACCTCATCGGAGAGATCCATATTGGTGTAGACGTTTTGCACATCGTCGGAGTCTTCCAAGGCGTCGATGAGGCGGAAAATCTTCTTGGCGTCATTGGCCTCCAGCGGTACCTCAACGGAGGCGCGGAAATCATTGTCGGAGTCATCGACCTGAATATCGGCGTCCTTGAGCGCATCCTTGACTGCCTGCACGTCCGTCGGCGCGCAAACAATCTCAAACTTCTCGCCCTGGTCCTTGACCTCTTCCGCGCCTGCTTCCAGCACGGCCATCAAGACGTCATCCTCCGTTAGCTCGCCCTTTTCTACCAAGACGTAGCCGGTACGGGTGAACATGTAGGCCACAGAGCCGGACTCACCCAGGTTGCCGCCGTTCTTGGACATCGCAGTGCGCACGTCGGTCGCCGCACGGTTGCGGTTATCCGTAAGGCACTCAATGAGCATGGCTACACCGTTCGGGCCGTAGCCTTCGTACATGATGGTTTCCCAATCGGCGCCGCCGGCCTCTTCACCGGAACCGCGCTTGCGAGCACGCTCAATGTTGTCATTGGGGACGGAGGCCTTCTTGGCCTTCTTGATCATGTCATCAAGTGTTGGGTTAGCCGCTGGGTCACCACCGCCAGTACGAGCCGCCACTTCGATGTTCTTGATCAGCTTGGCAAATTCCTTGCCACGCTTGGCATCGTTGGCAGCCTTCTTATGCTTGGTAGTTGCCCATTTCGAGTGGCCTGACATGTAGTCCCTTTCTAATCGGGTGCTGAAACTGGTGGCAATTATACGTGTGCTGCACGAATGCGTGAAAGCGACCCCCTTATAAGCGGGACACTCTTATACATTGTGCCAATTGCCATGGGCAGAGCCGCTGCCCAAATTTTCATCTAAGTAACGCGTAAGCCCCTCTTGGTTCACCAACGCCACCAATTCACCCTGCTCGGTAAAAATCTTGCCACGCGCAACCGCCGTAGCATTCGACGCTGTGGGTGATACCTGCTCATACAGCAACCACTCATCCACGCGGAAGGGGCGCAGGAACCATATCGCATGGTCAAGGCTGGCCAATTGCACCTTTTCTCCCTGATGCGGAATAAGCGCGGAGCGAATCAGCGTCATATCAGACATATAGGTCAGCGCCGCACGGTGAAAGGAAGAATCCGCAGGCAGGCTGGCAGTATTGCGAAACCAGATATACCGATAGCCGGCACCGGTGCGCTCTGCAGCCACCGGATCGCGGCCTTCTTCTGGCACGAGGCGAATATCCCACTCCTCCCACTCTTTGAGGATGATCCGGGTGGAGTACGGGGCTCCGCCGCCCATCCGAGCTGCTTCCTCGGGCCCTGGCACCTCTGGCGCAGGATCCTGATGCTGCGGGCCGCGATCCCCGTCGCGATGGAAACTAGCCATAAGAATAAAAAGGAGCACATGTCCCTGGTAGACGCGTACCTGCCGGTTGGCAAAAGATCTCCCCTCCCGAATGCGTTCGACCCGGATCTCAATCGGCCGGCTCACATCGCCAGGGCCTACAAAGTAACCATGCAGGGAGTGGATTTCTTTGCCAGACACAGTGCGCTGGGCTGCGGCCACTGCTTGCGCAGCAATCTGCCCGCCAAAGGTACGCTCAATCCGCGACTCCACAGCAGGGCCTGTAAAGACATCGGCCGTTTTCGTTTCCTCGACGGCCAAGACCTCGCGAATGGATGCCATCTGCACGCTCCCTATGCTCTACGTCACTTCTCCCAGCGTTTGCTGTCCACACTACTCACTGGACGAGCCGACAGTTTGTTTTTCCAATTCGTCCCCCACTTCTGGGCGCAAAAGTAGAGGAATTTTCTAGAAGAAACTATGTCCGCTACCGAAGTAAGCGCGCATTGAATAAAGTCTTTCGAGTGAAACGCATCGCTTCTGTTCCAGCAGTATGGATTGGGTGGGTCATCGCCCGCCTTGTCCTTATTTACCTACTCAAGATTAACCACAATCCCAGGGGCGATGTCGCATATTATTTTGCTGGACGCTTTGGCGATGACCCGACAAAGATGACCGAATACCCTCACGCGGGCACGTGGCCCACGGTGCTTTTGGGGTGGCTCACCGGCGAGAATATCACCGCATTCTATATCGGCTTCACCATCATGACCCTGCTAGTGGACGCCGCCTTTTTAGCCCTCCTCCTGCGTCACCACGCGACTCAACCGCGCAGTTTCCAGGCCGCCTGGTTCTGGGTCCTCTTTGGCACCGCAGCTGGCCACACCTTTGTGTGGCGTCTCGATATATTCCCCGCCCTAGCCGTGGCCGGGGCAGCTGCCCTTCTAGCTACCCGCCCGCTCATCGCCTCGGCGGTACTGGGTTTTGCCACCACGATGAAGCTATGGCCAGGAGTCCTCGCTGCCGGCTTAGTGGGCCGCTTCAACAGATCCGCAACCTGGCAACGCCTACTCGCGTTTTTCTGCACCATCGTCGCAGTCTGCACCGTCACGATTGCTGCCTCTGGTACCGAGCGCCTGCTTTCACCGCTGAACTATCAGGGCGTGCGCGGTCTCCAGTTGGAGTCCATCCCGGCGACGTTCCTGTTGCTGCAGGCACATCGCACTCCAGGGCGCTGGCACTTGGGCTACGCCCCGTCCAAGAGCTTTGAGATTTCCGGGCCTGGCGTAGATACCGCAATGACGTGGAGCACGATTGCCACCATTGCCATGCTCGTTTTCGCAGTGGGCTGGGCGCTGTACCGGCTGTGTGCCGGCGGGTGGACCACCCGCACAACCATGGCGTTTTTTACCGTTATGGTCCTGCTGCTCATCGCGACGAATAAGGTTTTCTCCCCGCAATACATCGTCTGGCTGGGCCCCTTGCTTGCCGTGGTGATCCGCCAGCGCCTGCCGCAAGGATTCGCCTCCGTGCGGATATTCCAAGCCTTGTTAGCGTCCTGCACCATTATCGCCGCCGTGCTGGGCACCTTGGTCTACCCATTCAACTATGACTACATCTGGAACCACGTGGGCGAGAACATGTTCGCCGTCTACCTATTGGTAGCCCGCAATATCCTCATCGTTGTCATGGCCATCATCGGACTTGTCTGGTTTGCAGTCGAGGTGGCGTTGGCTTCAAAGATCGAGCGGGCGCAGATGCAGCAGCAAGCGCCTAACGCCCCGGAGGAAGACTCGGCCGCTAGCACCGAGGCGAAGCCGGTATTCCGTCGCCGACGCGGCCGGCACGCACTTGCCTCCTAAATCTTGAGGTAGACCTGCTGGCTACTCGGCCAGCATATAGTCAAAATATTCCGGTAATTTTGCGGTGCCGCCCAGATGAAAGAGCCGTACCGCAGGGCGCAGGCGCAGCGCGCGAGTGTCGCTGACCGCCTCGTTGTAGAAGCGGTGGGCAAGTTGGATGCGGCCCTCGGCGTCGGCAAGCGCGGCAGGGCGACGGTCCGCGGGAAACTCCCGCACGATGGCGGCAGATAGTTCCCGCTCGGCCATCGTGCGCGGTTCAAAGTGACCTTGATAGAGCTCGGTAGACTCTGCTCGCTGAGCTAGCGCCGCAAGCGATGGTGCGACCGCCGCTGTTACCGCTGCCCTGCGGTCGAGTGCCGCCTGCAGCTGGGCAAGCGAGGCATCAGTGCGGATGTGCAGCGAGTTAAGCCGCTGGGCGGTAAAAAGTGCCCACAAACCTACGATGATAAGTAGGAAGAGGACTAGGGCGATTTCGATGGTCATCAACGCTTTACCCTCACCTTGGTGCCGTCTTGGACAGTCTCGTAGACCTGCATCACGGCCGCCGCTACATGGTCCCAGTCATAGGTGCTGGCGCGTTGGACGCCATTGCGCACCAACTGGGCCCGATACTCGGCATCATCGAGCACCTCGTTGAGGACGCGTGCCAGATCCTCGCTGTCTTTATTGCGAAAGAGTGCGCCGGCAACCTCGTCGGAATCGGCATTGCACACCGCACGGAAAGCCTCGAGGTCAGAAGCAACAACAGCCGCGCCGGCCGCCATAGCCTCTACGAGCACGATTCCGAAGCTTTCGCCACCAGTATTTGGGGCCACGTAGACATCGGCACGGCCCAGGATTTCTGCCTTTTCGGCGTCACTGACCCGGCCGACAAAATCCACGCCCTCAACCTCGCGGGCGCGGCCGCCGCCCATGATGGTCACGCGGATATCGTGGTGTACTTGGCGCAGCGCGCTCAGCAGGATATCGAGGCCCTTGCGCGGTTCATCCAACCGTCCCAAGAAGACAACTTCCAAGGGATCGCCGGGGGCTTTGGCCGGGCTGCGGCGCCGAGCCTGCGCGTAGACCGATGTATCCACGCCGTTGGGAATGAGCACCGGGTCGCCGCCCAATTGCTCCACCTGCCACCGCCGCGCCATATCGGATACCGCGATGCCGCCGCGGATCTTTTCCAAGAAGGGAACGAGGAATGGTTTGGCCAGAGTCAGCACCAGGGAGCTCGATGCAGAGGCGTGATAGGTCGCCACCAGTGGGCCTTGGGCCACGGCCAGCGCGGTCATGGAAAAGCTCGGGGAGTTAGGCTCATGGATGTGCAAGACATCGAAGTCGCCCTGCTTGATGAATTGCTTTACCTTGCGTGTTACGTGGGGTCCCACGGACAGGCGCGCCACCGAACCGTTATACGCGATGGGGAAAGCCGGCCCTCCCTTGACTACGAAATCTGGCAGCTGGGTGGATTCCGCAGCGGGGCCAATGACCTGAACGTGGTGCCCTTGCTCAATGAAAACTGTGGCTAGATCAAGGATATGGGCTTGAACTCCACCTGGTTCATCGAAGGAGTAGGGGCATACGATTCCTATGCGCACTAGCTCTCCCCTTCCTGCGATGGCCCGGTGTGGCGGGCATTGCGGGCATTTTTGGCCGCCCGCGCTTGCCGACGCCTCTCTATGTCCACATTCCACTGCGGCTGCAGCATATGCCAATCCTCTGGGTGGCGGCGGATATTGGCGGCGAAGCCATCGGCCATACGCTGAGTTGTCTCCTGCAGATCCGTTACCTCGAGCTCAGGAGACACAGAGAGCCCCCAGCCCTCGCCTTCAAACCACGAGTGCACCACGTGCAGGGCGGCGCCGGTCTCTATAGCAAGCTGCGCGGGGCCTGCGGCCATATTGGCCTCTTCCCCCATGAAATCCACGGTGACACCGCTTCGGGTCAGGTCGCGCTCAGCCAGCAGGCATACCACGCCACCGGCTTCCAGCACCTCTTTGAGGCGAGCAAAAGGCGAGGCTTCGCCGCCGGTGAGGGGAAGAACCTCAAAGCCAAGGGTTTCGCGGTAGTCCACGAAGGCGTCGAAAAGCACTGCGGGCTTAAGGCGCTCCGCAACGGTGGTGAACTGCCCATAATGGCCAACGAGGAAGACGCCCGCCATATCCCAATTCCCGGAATGCGGCAACGCCAAAATGGTGCCGCGCCCGGATTGAGCCGAAGCATCAAAATGCTCGAGGCCTTCCAAGCCACTGAGCAAGCGCTCATGCAGCCCGGCATCACCGTGGATGGCTGGCAGGCGGAAGGCCTCCATCCAATAGCGCATATAGGAGCGCACGGAATCGCGCACCAACGCGCGGGTAACGTTTTCTGGGCCTACCACGCGCGCCAGGTTGCGGCGCAAGCCCTCCATTCCGCGACCGTTGCCGCTTGCGTAGTCCGCACCCCAGCGAAAAAGCGTGCGCGCGATGGGCTCGGGCAGACGGCGCACCACCTTCCACCCCGCGAGGTAACCCGCCGCGGAGAGGTCTTCTTTGTCCCACATGGTGTTACAACCTCCTGGTTTTAGGTGGTGCAGTATGAGCTACTGCTGCTCCTGGCGGGCGGCGATAACCATACGTTGGCACACGGTAAAGACGGAGCCCACGGCCAAGATCCACAGCGCAACCTCAATGGCATGCGGTACTCCTAGGCCTTCGAGGCCGATGCCGCCCAGGGCCAAAATAAGCCGCTCGGGACGCTCGATAAGGCCGCCGACCATCTTGAATCCGGACGCTTCTCCCCTAGCCTTGATATAGGAAATGACCTGGGAACATACCAAGGTGACAAAGCAGGCAATGACCGTGATGCGGGAAGAATCCGCAGAATAAATCAGCCACCATGCAATAGCACTGAACAATGCGCCATCGGTGATGCGATCACAGGACGCATCCAAGGTCGCACCAAAGGCAGTAGCCTTGCCGCTCAGGCGCGCCATGGTGCCGTCGAGCATGTCGAAAGCGGCGAAGAGACCGGACAGGACCGCAGCGAAAAAGAGGTGGCCGGTAGGAATAAGGATCACCGAAATCGCAATGGTGACGATGGTACCCACAACCGTGACCACATTCGGGGTCAGGCCCAGCTTTAAAAAGGCCTTGGCTATAGGTTCCACCACCACGGCGGCGGGCTTTCGCCCATGCACGCTAAGCACGCGAATCCTCCTCTTCCATCTCGCGCCATCCTTCTGCCAGCACGCGGCGCGTATCCTGCAGAAGCTGCGGTAATACCTTAGTCCCATCGAGAACAGTCATAAAGTTACTATCCCCGGGCCACCTTGGCACCACATGCAGGTGCAGGTGGTCTCCTACCGAGCCGCCCGAAGCACGACCCAGGTTGAGTCCTACGTTGATGGCTTCTGGGTGTGAGACTCGTTTGAGCACTCGAACCGCCTTTTGCGCGAAGGCCATCAACTCCTGAGATTCCTCTTGCGTAAGGTTCTCCAGCTGCGATTCCTTGCGATACGGCACCACCATGAGGTGCCCGGCGTTGTACGGAAACAGGTTCAACAATGCATAGACGGTCTTGCCGCGAGCAATAATGAGCCCGTCCTCATCGCTGCCCTTCGGGGCTTCCACGAAGGGGTCTTTAGAGCGCTTGGCAATATAGGCCATGCGATAAGGCGCCCATAACCGCTCAAGACGGTCCGGCTCGCCAGCACCTGAGTCAACGAAGGTCTCCACCGCAGCTTGGCTTTCAGCGACGGCGGAGCTGTCGGTTTCGTTTGTCTCTTTAGCGTCGGGCACTGATGAGCTCTTCGGTCGGCTGCTCGTTGTTACGCTCTGCTACCCATGCGGCAATGAGCTCCACGGCTTCCTTTACCGGCACACCATTGACCTGGGTGCCATCGAGAAAGCGGAAGGATACGGCATCAGCTTCTACGTCGCGCGCGCCAGCCACCAGCATGAACGGAACCTTACCGGTGGTGTGGTTGCGAATCTTCTTCTGCATGCGGTCATCAGAGGTATCCACATCGGCGCGGATACCCTTCTGACGCAGCTGGGTGGCAACCTCTTCGAGGTGCGGGGAGAATTCGTCAGCCACCGGAATGCCCACCACTTGGTGCGGTGCTAGCCATGCTGGGAAGGCGCCGGCGTAGTGCTCCAGCAGGACGCCAAAGAATCGCTCGATGGAGCCGAAGAGCGCACGGTGAATCATGATTGGGCGCTTCTTAGTGCCGTCCGACGCGGTGTATTCCAGCTCGAAGCGCTCCGGCAGGTTGAAGTCCAACTGCACGGTAGACATCTGCCAGGTACGGCCGATGGCGTCGCGCGCCTGCACAGAAATCTTCGGGCCGTAGAAGGCTGCACCTGCGGGATCCGGAACCAGCTCCAAGCCGGACTTTTCTGCGACCGACTGCAGGATAGACGTAGAGCGCTCCCAGATCTCATCGGAACCGACGAACTTATTCGGGTCCTTGGTAGAAAGCTCCAGGTAGAAGTCAGACAGGCCGTAGTCCTTCAGCAAGGAAATGATGAAGTCGAGGACCTTGGTTAGCTCTTCTTCCAGCTGCTCTTCGGTGCAGTAGATGTGGGCATCGTCCTGGGTAAAGCCGCGGGCACGGGTCAGGCCGTGGACCACGCCAGACTTTTCGTAGCGGTAGACGGTACCGAACTCAAATAGACGCAGCGGGAGCTCGCGGTAGGAACGGCCACGGGATGCAAAAATCAGGTTGTGCATCGGGCAGTTCATAGGCTTGGCGTAGTAGTCCTGCGGCTCCTTGACGGTATTGCCCTCTTCGTCATACTCGCCATCGAGCTGCATCGGCGGGAACATCCCGTCGGCGTAGAAGTCCAGGTGGCCAGACTTCTTGAATAGGTCACCCTTGGTGATATGCGGGGTATTAACAAAGGAGTACCCAGCCTGGACGTGGCGGTTGCGAGAGTGGTTTTCCATCTCCATGCGCACGGTCGCGCCATTCGGGTGGAATACCGGGAAGCCGGAGCCAATCTCATCCGGGAAGGAGAAGAGATCTAGTTCCTGACCCAGGCGGCGGTGGTCGCGCTTTTCAGCCTCTTCCACCATGGTCTGGTAGGCCTCCAGCGCCTCCTTGGACTCAAAAGCGGTGCCGTAAATGCGCTGCAGGCCAGCCTTGGACTGGTCGCCGCGCCAATAGGCGGCAGAAGAACGGGTCAGCGTGAAGGCCGGGATGTACTTGGTGGTTGGCACGTGCGGGCCGCGGCAGAGGTCGAACCACTCTACCTCCCCGGTGCGCGGGTTGATGTTGTCATAGTGGGTGAGATCGCCGGACCCGACCTCTGCGGCCTCGTCGGAGTCAGGGTCAACATTGCCCTTGTCCTGGACCAGCTCGAGCTTGAAAGGCTCCTCGGCGAGGGCCTTTTCCGCTTCCTCAGCAGATTCGTAGACGTGGCGCTCAAAGCGCTGGCCGCCCTTAATGATCTTCTTCATGCGCTTTTCAATCGCCTTGAGATCTTCCGGCGTGAAAGGCTCGGCGGTCTGGAAATCGAAGTAGAAGCCATTCTCAATGGCCGGACCGATGCCCAGCTTGGTGCCGGGGAATTCGGCCTGCACGGCCTGGGCCATAACGTGACCGCAGGAGTGGCGGATGACGGCGCGGCCGTCTTCCTCGCTGGCGGCAACCGGGGTGAAGGTGGACTCCGTGTCTGGGGTGTGCGACAAATCAAAGAGAGTGCCGTCCTCACCGCGAACGACTACGACAGCCTCAGGGCCCTTATCGGGAAGGTTGAGCTCTCGCATTGCTGCACCCACGGCCTGGCCGGCGGGCACGGTGAAGGAATCGTAATTGACCGGTACTGCGGGGATGAGTTCCGCCATAATCGCGCTCCTTTATGCGCTCGTGCGTCGGCGGCATACCTGGCCGCGTCCGCTATTTAAATTTACGGATAGCTATTCTACAACCCCGCATGCTCGCAGAGCGATTTTGCCCACCATGATTCACGCCCATCGGCAGCAAGGGTGCCCGGCGGACAGAAATACATAGCGGAGCCGATATGGGTTAGCCATTCATTCATTAGGTCGGATTCATCCAATCGGGCCTGGATAGGCTCAAATTGCTGGGTGGGATCCTGCTGGTAGCAGATAAAAACCTGCCCAATATTGGATAGCTGCCTGTCCTTGCCATCGGGAGCTAACTCATAGTTATACGGGCGGCGTAGGATGCGCTGCTCCGGGTGGTCAGCGGGCGGGGCGGCAACGGCCATGTGCGAGTTTTTATCGATAACCGGCAGTCCATAGTCATCTACCGCATCGAAATCCGCAGCGTCGAATTCGTCCTTGCCGGTAAGTGGGGCGCCGGTATCGAGCTTGCGGCCGATAGCGTTCTCGCGGGAAGAGCGATCCAGCTTTTCCCATGTATCAACGTTCATGCGGATGCGGCGTACCACCATCGCCGTTCCCCCTTTGGCCCACTGCGGGCCCTTATCAATCCACACCTGGGCCGCGAAGTCCTCCTCGCTGCGTGGGTTAACAGTGCCGTCCTTTTGTCCGAACATATTGCGCGCGGTGGCGCCCTTTTCCTGGCTGCCGTAGGCGTTAATAAAGCCCTGCTGCAACCACTTCACGCTGGCATAGTGCTCGCCTGCGCGCACCATGTGCCGCAGGGCGTAGGTATTCATCAGTGGGTCATCGCAGCAGATCTGCAGGACGAGATCGCTTTGGCCCCACTTATCCTCCAGCTCATCGCGCTCAAAGGGTCGTACGTCTCCCAGCCACTGGGGCTTGTCCACTCCGAGCAGGTTAAAAACCTTCTCGCCTAGGCCGCAGGTGATAGTCAGGTTGGCAGGCTGTTGCACCATTTCCGGCTCTAGCGTGCCCAGCGGCGCCTCCCCCGTACACAGCGCGCGGGCGTCCTCGGTCCACAGCTTCATAAGGCTGGCGAACCCCCGCTTGTCGACGCCCCTTTTAAGGTCAAACCCCACCAAATTCAGGTGGGCCTGCGCTGCGGTAGCGATACCCGCTTGATGGTCGCCATCGAAGGCCACGAGGGCGTCGGCAAGCGCGGGCCTATCCTGCGCCTGAGCATCCGGGGAAGAGCCCCGATCAGTGCAGCCAGCCAACGCGAAGGCGCTGGTCGATACCGCAGCGCCGGTGAGAAATCCCCTTCTGCTGAATCCAGACATAACTAGTGGTTGTGGCCTTCCATACCGTGGCCTGCCATATCGCCGTAGTCCTCATCGCCGGCAGGCATGCTGCGCGTTTGAATCTCGCCCAGATCGAGCTCTTCGCCGCCCTCTAGCTCCACTTTGAGGTCAAGGGATTCACCGGGAGCGATGTGGTTTTCCATCTCCATGAGCATGAAGTGGTCACCACCAGGTGCCAGCTCGTGGGACTCGCCAGCTTTAACTACCAATGGGCTCGACATTTCCTGCATCTTGCCATCGACAGTCTCATGCATCTGGTTCACTTTGGCATTGAGGCTGGTGGAAAATCCAGTGATGGTGATGTCCTTGTCGGAATGGTTGACCAGGGTGCCAAAGATGGCGGTCATGTCCTTGTCCTCATTGGCGCGCACGACAGCATCCTCAAAGGTCAGTTCCTTAGATTCCGCAGCGGAGGATGTTTCCCCTGTGCTAGTGGCAGCATCCGTCTTCGACTCGGTGGAATCATTTTGGTTTTGCGGTGAGCAACCCGCCAGGGCGAGGCCGGCCACAGTCAAGCCCACAAGGGCGATGCTAGAAATCTTGGACATTATTTTTCACCTTCCGAATCAATGCGACGAGACTTGGCAATAAATAGGGCAACTACTGCGGCAATTGCCAAAACGCCGCCCACACCCAGGATGATTTTCAGCGCGGTCGGTAGGCCCTCATCCCCATCCTGGGACGCCGAATCAGCTTCAGACGCCTCGGTGCTCTCGGAGGAGTCACCCTTGACGGAAAATTCCACTCCCCCGCGGGTAGCGTGTCCGTCCGAAGACGTGATCTGGAAACCCACCTGGTAATTACCCGGCCCAGGGTGGACATCCGCAGGGGTTTCAATGGTGAGATCCCGCTCATTGAGCTTCGGTTCCTGGCTAAAGAGTTTCTCACCAGTATCCGCGTTGGTCACGGCAAAGGTATTGAAGTCTTCTTTGGGGATACCAGAAAACTCGAGGGTGATTTCCTTCGGAAACTCGTCGAGTTGGTCGCCGTCTTTGACCGAACCGCCAATAACGGAGTCGTGCGCGAAGGCGGCCGGCATCGACCCGCCCAGAACTAGTGCTGCAGTGCCGACTGCTGCCGCCGTGCGGCGCAGCCAAGGTACGCGGTAGCCCATAAATAGCTCCTTTTGTGTTGAAAATGCACAAGTTGAATTGTCAGACATACTAGCCGCGCGGTTTGCCGGAGCGGCAATCGCGATAAGCAGCGCGTCGAGTCATATGTCGGGCTGTAGTGCGCACAAGTTCCCCGCCTTGAATAAAAAGAGGCATTTATCACTATTTAAGGAATGCCAACTCAATGATTGGAGCTGGCTCCCTCAGCATTCCCCAGCACGCCTGCTTTCAAATGCAGGACCAGTCAGCATCAAGGCAGTGACTATCGAAACCGTACCTGCAACGATGAGAGCGCAGGGCCAAATCGCGTTACCGGAATTGCCACCGATATCCGCCTCCGATAGCCCCACAGCAAATAGTGCGCTTCCTACCAAGAGTGACAGGCAGCCTGAGGCACCCACCAGTAGCGGAACTAAAACATTGCGTGACATCGCTACCCCTTCCACTGTGGCTACTGCAACTAACAGCTGTTCACCCTGCGATCCTAGCTAGACATGCGAAAAGCCACCCTATTTCTAGGGCGGCTCACCTGAGCGGATGACGAGACTCGAACTCGCGACCCTCACCTTGGCAAGGTGATGCGCTACCAACTGCGCTACATCCGCATAACAAACCGGAGTTTGTTGCAGAGCCCCAAATAGGACTCTCGTGCGCGATACTGGGATTGAACCAGTGACCTCTTCCGTGTCAGGGAAGCGCTCTCCCACTGAGCTAATCGCGCTTAATGCCCGAAGGCATTAAGAAGTTGAGGTGGAAACGGGAATCGAACCCGTGTGCACGGTTTTGCAGACCGTTGCCTCACCACTCGGCCATTCCACCGTGGCGATACCGCCTCACACAATACAGTGCTGGAGCGGATGACGAGACTCGAACTCGCGACCCTCACCTTGGCAAGGTGATGCGCTACCAACTGCGCTACATCCGCATGCGAAACCAGGCCCGGTTTCTAGGACAAAGTCCTTGTGCGCGATACTGGGATTGAACCAGTGACCTCTTCCGTGTCAGGGAAGCGCTCTCCCACTGAGCTAATCGCGCGCTATTCATTTAGAATCACTCTTCACGGGTGAAACCCAAGAAAAGCGTGGAGCGGATGACGAGACTCGAACTCGCGACCCTCACCTTGGCAAGGTGATGCGCTACCAACTGCGCTACATCCGCATTGCCCCGCGAACTTTGTACCGTTGCGGTGCGAGAAGAAACATTATCGTGCTCCGCGCCAGTTTCCAAATCCCCAGCCCAGCGGCATTCTTTCTGGCACCGATTTTTCACATTCGAGCCATCCCAAAACACACTGGTGTGATTCTCCCAAGACAGTGGACCGCAGGCCACCTCCCCTTGATGCGCACTCCTGCCCAGCCAATTAGGTGTTTGAATTTGGTGCGGTGTAGATTAAGCCACCGCAAGGTCCTATAGCTCAGTGGGAGAGCGTTCCGTTCACACCGGAAAGGTCACTGGTTCAATCCCAGTTAGGACCACAATCTCCCGCCCATCGCTCCCCTCCATAGGAGCTTGGGCGGGTTTCTCTATATGTCTGTAAAGTGTCCCGACGTGTTGTGGATTCTCTTAGGCATTATCGCCGGACTCGTTCTACCCGTTCAGACCCTGGTTAATACGCGCCTTCGCGCATCTACTGGCACGCCGTTTTCCTCTTCGCTCATCTCGTTTGCCGTGGGCACGTTGACTTTGCTTGTCATCGCGACAGCCGTCACCGGCGGCGAGTTTGGCATTTCCCGCGCCTTTGGGGAACCGCTGTGGGTTTGGTTCGGTGGTCTGCTCGGCGTGGTTGCGCTTACTGGAAATATCCTGTTGTTTCCTCATTTGGGCGCGGTCCAGACCGTAGTCCTTCCCATCGCGGGCCAAATCATGATGGGCCTTGTCATCGACCACTTTGGGCTGTTTGACTCCCCCACTTCCCCACTGTCCCTGGTACGCGCCCTTGGGGCACTAATTGTCCTCGGTGGAGTGATTTCTATCGTCGCCAGCCCCGGCGCGCCGACGAAGCAAGAAGACAGCGCTACGGCGTTGTGGCTTTGGCTCCTCGCAGGTTTTGTCTTTGGCTGCTTTACCGCAAGCCAATCCGCCATTAACGGCCACCTGGGCCAGATTACCGGGTCGCCCGTGAGTGCGGCTTTGGTGTCTTTTGGCATTGGCGTTTCCGCGCTCGTAATGCTCAATATTGTTTTGCGCTGGCGCCCTCGCATTGAGCGTCCCGAGGGAAAGGCTAACCCCTGGTGGATGTGGGCAGGCGGCGCCTTGGGAGCCTTATTTGTCTTTGGCAACGCGGCCTTAGTACCACAAATTGGCACTGGGCTTACTGTGGTGGCAACCCTTCTCGGTTCCATGTTGGGGTCCGTGCTCATTGATCGCCTGCGGGGTGCGCGAGTCGCAATGCGCCAGGTAGCCGGCATTGCAGTGATCTTGCTTGGTGTAATACTCATCCGCCTGGTGTAAGCCCCTCTCCTGTGGCTATGCCCGGTACTTTGCCGTGCTGGGTATCTGGTGCCTTGACTAGGCTGGGAAGGCATGGATATCTCTTCGCTATTGGGCCCCGATTCCGGTGATGTATTCACCGTCCGCACAAATATGGTCAGCACACTAACTGGATCGGCAACCATGAACCACGTTTCCGAGGACATGGGAAATGACACTGATGGGCAGCTTTTTGCTGCGCTACGTAATTGGGCAGACGTCGTGTTGGTGGGCGCGCAAACGGTGCGCGCGGAGGACTACTCCGGAGTAAAACCTAACGGGGATGGTTCGCGGCCGGCTCCTATTGCCGTGCCTTCCCGCAGCCTTGATTTCGATATCACCGCGGACTTCTTCACAGACTTCACTACCCCTCCCATCATCCTGATCCCCCATAGCAGCCGGGACAATCAAGAGCTCGCAAAGCGCATCGCGACCATCGAATCCACAGGCGCGGAAGTCTGCGATGCTGGCGAAGGAACCGTGCAGGACTACATTTCCGTCTTAAAGGACCGCGGGTTTAAGCGCGTGCTCTGCGAGGGCGGGCCAGGAATGATTGGGCAGCTGGTAGACATCGATGCCATCGACCAGATGTATTTGACCCTGGACCCACATCTATCCACCGGTGTGGAAACTCCCATGGCGACGTTTAAGGGCGAGCATTCCCATCGCCGCATGCAGTTAGAAAATGTCGCGGCCGATCACGATGGCACGGTGTTTCTGCGGTATTCCCGCGCCCGCTAGGCCGTAGACTAAGGGGCCGTGAATTCCCGAATCAATGTCGCCGCCTGGCCTGTGGCCATCCTGCTTGTTGTGCATCGCGTGTTCATCATCGCGCGCAATGGCACGCCGACGGATGATTTCACCACCGTGTATAACGCTGTGGCACGCATGTCCTCTGGCCAGCCGGTCTATGAGCAGGCTTATAACCACGTGGACCCGCTGTACCTGTATACCCCGGGGGCCACGCTGCTGCTCGCACCGCTAGCTCATATTGATTTTTCGCTAGCACGGGGACTATTCATCTTCGCCAACGCGGCTGCAATCGTGGCAGCGCTAGCGGTGCTCACCCTTGTAGTGGGCCGCACACTTACTTCGGCAGTGTGGCCAGTATCTATCGCTTTGGCCTTTGTCACCGAATCGGTGACCAATACGCTCGCATTTACCAATATCAATGGCATTCTCTTGCTATGCATGGCCGTGTTCTTGTGGGCTTTCGTGCGCGCCGAGCGCACCCCATGGCTGGGCTGGGTGGCAGGCGTAGTCATTGGCTTGGCCATCGTCATTAAGCCGCAATTTGCGCCGTTGCTCTTCCTGCCCTTGGTCAAGCTGCAATGGCGCAGTCTCGCGACTGGCATTGGCCTACCGGTAATTCTCAACCTCCTAGCGTGGCCGCTCGTGCCGGGCGCTAGCGGCTTTGTGGATAACCTCCTGCCCTACCTCTCAGAAACCCGTGACTATGCCAATTCTTCCTGGGCAGGCTTCCACGCCTACGTTGACTTTGGCGCGGGACTGTATTGGACCGTGTGGTTGATATTTGCCGCGCTTTCGGCCGCAGCGATTCTCGGGCTTTTGCGCTTCCGCAATTCCAACCCGACCTTGTGGGCGCTAACGACCAGCGGGGCGATCATGGTGGGTATCTTCTTCCTGTCTTCTCTTGGCCAGCAGTATTACTCCATGTGGCTATTCCCATTGATGTTTACCGTGGTGCTCAAGCGTTCGGTTTTCCATTCTGCGGGTGCGTGGTTTGCGGCCTTTCTCTATTTGGCTCCCGTTTCCTGGGCGTCTACAGCGCACCCGGATGCTGGTCGGTGGATGAATTTTTTCACGGCCACGGCGGGATGGGCGCTGCTTATCGTCGCAATTTTCGCTACGGTTGCCGGCTGGTGGCGTGCCGCGCGCAGCACGGTTTAGACTCGGCCCATGACCGATTTCAAGCTCATTGCCGATACCGAATGGCGCCAGCGCTTAAGTCCCGAGGAATACTACGTCCTGCGCGAAGCCGGCACCGAGCCGCCCCACGTAGGCGAGTACACCAATACCACCACCGAGGGGGTCTATTCTTGCCGCGCGTGTGGAACGGAGCTTTTCCGCTCTACGGAAAAGTTTGAGTCTCACTGCGGCTGGCCTTCCTTTTTCTCCCCACTCGCAGGGGACAAAATCATTGAGCGCGAAGACAATTCGCTAGGCATGCGCCGCGTAGAGGTTCTGTGTGCCAACTGCGAATCTCACCTGGGGCACGTCTTTGAGGGTGAGGGCTACGATACCCCCACCGACTTGCGCTATTGCATCAACTCCATCTGCCTGGACTTGGAGGAAAAGCCGGTAGAAGATGGCACCGCCTAAGGGGGCATGCACAAGAAAGCGCGCCCCGTCAGCAGCCTAACGTGCAGGCTAGTGACGGGGCGCGGCTAAGTGAGGACGTCGCCAAGCAGGGCTACTGCTGGGCGGCGTTACTTTTAGGGCAGAACTGCGATGAGCTCTGCTACGTCCTTGACGCGGCGGCCGGTGTGGAAAGGAATCTCCTCGCGCACGTGGTGGCGGGCCTCGGTGTAGCGCATCAGGTACATCAGGTCGACGATGCGGTGGAGCTCATCCGCCTCGAAGGCCAAAATCCACTCATAGTCACCCAGGGCAAAGGCTGGGACGGTATTTGCGCGCACATCGGGGTAGTCGCGCGCCTGCATACCGTGCTCCATGAGGATGCGGCGGCGCTTTTCATCCTCCATGGTGTACCAGTCATAAGAGCGCACGAAGGGGTACACCGAGATCCACTCCTTGGGCTCCTCACCCATGATGAAAGACGGCAAGTGCGACTTATTAAACTCCGCCGGACGGTGCAAGGCATTGCCCACCCAGGTCACTTCGCTTACCTGGCCCAGGGTGGTCTCGCGGCGGAAGTCCCCGAAGACCTTTTGTAGGTCAGAGAATTCCTCGGCGTGCCACCAGATCATGAAGTCGGCGGAATCGCGCATAGCCGTGAGGTCGTAAATGCCGCGCACGGTTACCTTTCCGGCTTTTTCCACGCCGGCAAAGAACTCCTGCGCTTGGGCGATGATCTCCGCTCGCTCGGTGCCGAGCGCGTTCGGAATCACCTTAAAAACTGCGTGCTGGGAATATTGCTGAACCGCGTTGAGTTCCTTGTAATCAAGCTTCGCCATTGCGTTCTCCTTTGCAGAAGCCTTTGGGTTAACGAACATATCCATCATAAGTTGGATATGAAACCTTGTCACTTCTCGACCATAAGGAGGACGACACGCCTCCGCATCGGCGCGCCTCCCCCAGCTAGAGGACGCGAAACTATAGCTTGAACGTCGTGAGCAATTCCGAATCGACCACCCCACGCAGCGCCGAGGCCTCCGCCCCCACCCCTTTGCACGGGCAGGCGGAAAGCCACGAGCCAGCTACCCCCGCCGCTTTCACCCAAGCAGTGGAGTCCATGCACGCGGCCGACCTGCGCCCTGAGATAACCCTAGGCTCCATTCGCCCACCGCAACGCCTTGCGCCGTTTAGCCACGCAATCGGCCTCGAGGTGGGAAACGAAGATAACCCAGATATCGTGCCCACCGATGCAGAGGGTGACGCCTTTGGTCGCCTCATCCTGCTCCACGATCCAGGCGCCGAGGAAGCTTGGGAGGGCGCCATGCGCCTTGTGGCCTATATCCAGGCGGATATGGATGATGCCGTAGCCGGCGATCCACTCTTGCCCGATGTGGCGTGGCAGTGGCTCAACGAGGGCTTAGAAAAGGAAGGGGCCGGCCACACGAATTTGGGCGGCACCGTCACTTCCACCGCGTCCGTGCGTTTTGGCGAGATTGGCGGGCCACCGCGCGCCTACCAGATCGAAATGCGCGCTTCGTGGACTGCCGAAGGCCTCGATCTCGCACCCCACGTGCAGGCCTTTGCCCAGGTATTGGCCAACGTTGCCGGACTACCCCCTGAGGGCGTCACCGAGCTCGGCCGCTAATATGCCAGAATTGCGCAGCCGGCCGCTCGAGGGCATCCCGCCGGTTCTTGCCACCCCGGAGGAATTCACCGCTGCCGCAGCCCGCCTCGCCGCGGGTACGGGCCCCTTTGCCATCGATACCGAGCGCGCCTCCGGCTATCGCTACGATGATCGAGCCTTCGTAGTGCAAATTCGCCGCCGCGGCGCGGGCACGATGCTTTTTGCCCCTGAGGGCCACCGCGAGGAGCTCACGACCGCCCTTGCCCCAGTGCTCAACGGCACGGAGTGGATTATTCACGCCGCCCATTCGGATTTGCCTTGCCTCGGGTGGCTCGGTCTATTTCCTGGCTCTATCTTTGACACGGAACTAGCGGCGCGGCTCGCGGGATTTGAACGGCCCAATCTGGGCACTATGGTCGCAAAGCTTTTTGACGTCGAATTGGAAAAGGGCTACGGCGACGCCGACTGGTCCACCCCGCAGCTCAGCGAGGAACTCAAGGCATACGCCGCGCTCGATGTGGAACTGCTCCTCGAGCTAGCCGACGCCCTGCGCGACATTTTGGCCGAACAAGACAAGATGGACTGGGCTTTAGAGGAATTTTCCACCATAGTCCAGGAACATTCCGGAGACTTCGCTCCCCAGCCGCACACGTGGCGCGATCTTAAGGGCATCTCCAGTTTGCGCAGCGGCAGTCAGCTCGCCGCTGCTCGGGCGCTGTGGCTCAAGCGTGACGCTATCGCTCGGCGCACAGATACTGCGCCCGGCCGGGTATTAGGGAATAAGACGCTGGTAGAAATTGCGCGCGCCCTTCCCACCACCGCCGGCGATCTTGCCCGAGTCAAGGGATTTCCCCGCCGGCGCAAGGGCGCGACCGCCCAGTGGATGGCTGTGCTTCACCAGGCGCGCGCCGTTCCCCCGCAGCAGCGGCCTCGCGTCCACCGCGCCCCACAACCGGTTCCTTCCAAAACCATCTGGGCCAAGGACTACCCGGACCTATGGGAGATATACCAAACCATCCGCGCGGACATCGCCGATCTCGCCACTGAACTCGGTATGACATCCGAACTCCTTATCCGCCCTGCCGCTTTGCGTGCAGCGGTATGGGCGAAGGTAGGTGTGCGCGCCGATAAGCGCCACCGCGGAGCTGATTCTGTCGCCGGCGCCATCCGGCAGCCAGGCGACGTCGCTGCCTTCCTCCGCGCGGAGGGCGCGCGCGAATGGCAAATAGAAATGACCGCCCCGATTATCGTGGACGGTCTATTCTAGGCTCTATTTAGCAGGCTAGGTTTAGCTCTCTTCTCCTCGCGCGTTGGCATCAGCGGTGAGGTTTTCTAGCCACTCGCTTATCGACGCCGCCATAAGCTCCGGCGTCAACCCGAACTCTTCCAAAACCTCGCCGCGAGAGCCGTGCTTAGGGAAGTAACCCGGAACGCCGAGTCGGCGCACAGGAGTATCGACCTCGGCTGCGCTGAGGGCTTCCGAAATCATGGAGCCAATACCGCCGCGAACAAGGCCGTCTTCTGCCGTAACCACCAAGTCGTGGTCAGCGGCGAGAGCCACCACAGAGCTTGCCACCGGCGCTACCCAACGCGGGTCAACAACGGTAACGTTCACGCCCTGCTCGCCCAGCAGCTTCGCAGCCTCGATGCTGCGCGCGGACATGGCACCGATGGACACGATGAGTACCTCAGGGGTGTCCTCGCCGGCATCGGCTTCGCCATAGTGCAGGATGTCTACGCCATCGCCCAACGTATCCACCGCTTCCATATCCGGCAGCAGGTTGCCCTTAGGGAAGCGGACCACGGACGGGCCAGATTCAATCTCTAGCGACTCACGGAAGAGCTCCCGCAGACGCGCGCCATCGCGCGGGGCAGCAATATGCATTCCCGGCACAATGCTCATGAGCGCCATATCCCACACGCCATTATGCGAAGCGCCATCGGAACCGGTAACCCCGGAGCGGTCAAGCACGATGGTTACCGGCAGCTTTAGCAGCGCAATATCCATAATGACCTGGTCCACAGCCCGGTTTAAGAAGGTGGAATATACCGCCACGACGGGGTGCATCCCGCCGAGCGCCAAACCAGAGGCAGAGGTCATTGCGTGCTGCTCGGCAATTCCCACATCAAAGAACCGCTCTGGGAAGCGCTCTTGGAAGGGAGCGAGCCCAGTTGGTCCGGCCATAGCAGCCGTAATGGCAACGATGTCATCGCGCTTTTCGGCAGCGGCTACCAGCTCCTCTGAAAAGGCGGCCGTCCAGCCAGGCTGCTTGGTGCCCTTTGCCACACCGGTGACCGGATCGATAGCACCGGTGGAGTGCATCTGGTCCTTCGGCTCATTGACGGCCGGGGCAAAACCGTGGCCCTTTTCGGTAACCACGTGCACGATGATGGGCCCGTCATAATCGCGGGCATAAGTCAGGGCATGCACCAAGCTATCGATATTGTGCCCGTTGATGGGGCCGATGTACTTCATGCCCAGTTCTGGAAACATCTCGGTAGGCAAGACGGTGGACTTGACGCCTTCCTTCATGGCGTGCAAGGCATCAAAGGCGCGCTCGCCTACCCACCCCATTTGCTTCAGGCGGCGCTTACCCTGTTCCATGAGCTCGTCATAACCGTGCTGGGAACGGATACGGCCTAGGTTTTCGGAAATGCCACCGATAGTGGGCGAATAGCTACGGCCGTTGTCATTGACCACGATGACCGCATTGCGGCCCTTGTCTTCAGAGATATTGTTTAACGCCTCCCAGCACATGCCGCCGGTAAGGGCACCATCGCCGACAACACCGATGACATTGCGGTGACCGTCGCCGCGAATCTTGAAGGCCTTAGACAAGCCATCGACCGTAGACAGCGACGCCGAAGCGTGGGAGGACTCGGTCCAGTCATGCTCGGATTCGCCGCGGTCCGTATACCCCGAAAGGCCGTCCTTTTGCCGCAAGGTATCGAATTGATCCGTGCGCCCCGTCAACATCTTATGCACATAGGACTGGTGCGAAGTGTCAAAAATAATGGGCTCACGCGGAGAATCAAATACACGGTGCAACGCAATGGTCAATTCCACCACGCCCAAGTTAGGCCCCAGATGTCCGCCCGTGACGGAGACCTTGTCAATGAGGCGCTGCCTAATCTCTGCCGCCAGCTCCTCAAGCTTGTCTGCAGACAGCACCTTGAGGTCCTGCGGCGAGTTAATGGTATCCAAGATAGTCATGGAGCGGCCTTCAACTCCTTCTGTGCTTAGTTCTTCTTTTCTACCGTACCCGCGGCGGGCGGTGAATATTATATCGGTCAATGTTCCGAGAACGGCGCGGCAACGTGCCGCACCCCGCCTCGGAGCCATAAAAGCTCATTAGGCAGGGGTAATGAGCGCAATCGTTTCAAAGTGGTGCGTTCCGGGGAACGCGTTAATCAGCGCCATCTTTTCTATTCCGTATCCGTGCTGGTTCCAGTATCCCAAGTCGCGCGCGAAGGTGGCGGGGTCACATCCCACGTGAACGACCGTCTGGGGTGCAGCGGCCGCCACGGAACGAATCACATCCTCCCCTGCTCCGGTGCGCGGCGGATCAAGGACTACAGCGCCAGGCTTGGAAAGCTGGGCGGCGACTTGCTCGACCTTCGCGGACTTTACTTCCACATCGCAGTCCGCAAGGGCGGCCTGTTCCCCGGCCGTAGCCGCCAGCGAGTAATCCACGGAGATAACCTTGCCCTGCACGGCATGGGCCAGTGCGGGAACAAATAGGCCAACGCCACCGTAGAGATCCCAGGCGGTGTGCTCTTGGTACTCGCGCTCCCCGAGCCACTCCGCTATTAATTCGGTATACGCCGCCGGTGCCTGGCTGTGGGCCTGCCAAAAGGCCGTAGCAGGAAAGCTAAACGTCCGCCCGTCGACATGCTCGTGCACCTTGCCGCTGCCTTCTACCACCTCACGGATGGTCTCCACGCGGCGCCCGCGTGGGGCCTTGCGGGTTTCTACCACGTGGCGGTTGCCCTCGCCATCGAGAACGGCGATGACCTCAGCACCTGGGGTAAACCGGCGCGCACCTTCTCCAACGAGCCCGTCTGCCAATCCCGGAGCCAGCTGTGTACAGGCAGCGCCCGTAACAAGCTCATTGGACCGACGCTGACGGGTTCCGGCGCGCCCTTGCTTGTCGACGCCCCACCTCACCCGCGTGCGCCATCCCCGAACCGGCTCTAGGGTGTGCTGCTCAATGTTCAGTTCCTCGCCAGTGACAACGCCGGTGCGGCGCAGCTGCTCCGACAAGATCTCTGCCTTGATTCCGGTTTCGGCCGCGGGATCCAGCTCGGCGAAATCACAGCAGCCAGCTCCTTGCGCGGCCGCAGGACAAGACGAGGGAACGCGCAACGCCCCAGGGCTTAGTACGCTTTCCAGTTCCGCTTTAATAAACGACTTCTTTACACGGCCGGCCGTAGCTTTTACGACGTCGCCGGGAAAAGCGCGAGGAACGAATACCACTCGCCCATCCGGCGCCTGGCCAATTCCTTCCCCGCCGTGCGCCATGCGGTCAATGGTGACCTCAAGACTATCGCCGCGGCTCATCGTTGATTCAGTCATTTTCTGCCTCAGACTTTGGTTCTTGTTCTGCGTTAGTGTGCTCACCTGTGCCCGCCGCTGCGTCAACGGCTGCATCCGCGCGGCGCACCATCCACACGGTCAGCGCCGTAACTAGAAGCGTCAATGGCCACCCCATCAAGATTCGGGTCACCCCTAAGGCCGTGGTTGCATCCGCATCATAAATGGCGCGCTGAATAACAAAACGGGCCAGGAAGATAACCGCCCACCCACCAGTAGCGATGGCATAGGCCCGGCGCGCCTGGGCAACCTTTTGCCACTGCATTTCCTCGCCATTAATCCCCTTCCAGATGACACCCACAGCGGGCCACCGAAAGAGGATTGATAGTACCGCGGCAATACACAGCGCCAACGACATCCAGATGCCGTACAAGAAATACCCTTTGGCATCACCGGTAAACCAGGCGATGGCTGCGCAAAGGGCCACTCCCAGCAGACCCGATATGGCTGGCTGCAGGGTCTCTTTCCGGATTACCCTCCAGAGTGCAATAACAACGGCCACGCCGAGCGCCGCTGCCAAGGCTGGTCCCAGCCCAAAGAAGTTATTGACAGGAATCAGCACAATGACCGGCAAAGTAGCCGACACGAGCCCTGATAAGCCACCCATTTGCTCCAGCAAGGTGGGTTCGGCAGCAGACTCCTCAGAGTCCAGGTTCTTAGCGTCCGGGGAAGGTTGAGGCGAGGAAGAATGTGTCACGTGGTTTACTACTTTGCCTAGTTCTTGGAATTAGGTGCAGATCCCTCATCGGGGTTCTGCGGGGACGATCCATTCTCACCCTGTTGTGGGCTGCCGCCCAAATCGCGCAAGTGTTGTTCCGCCTCTGCTTCTGCCGCAGGGTCGGGGCCGCCCACTCCGTTTTCTGGGTGGTCTTGAGCATTAGCGGCTGCCTGCTGTTCTTGCTGGCGCTGGTCCATGGCCTGCTTGACCTGCTCTACGAGCTGCTCGGGCATGATGACCGGCAAAGCATTTCCTGCCAAGATGGGGTCTTCCCCGCGGTAGACGAAGGTACGGGCGGCCACCTCGCGAGCCATGTCTGCGAGGTCTGCTTCCATGCCGGCCGGCGCGGCCAGGGTCATGCGCAGCATCCAGCGCGGACCGTCTGCACCGATGACGCGGACCTGACCGTTGTCGTTCTTGCCCACGACCTCAGCACCCCAAGGGCCTGGCTCGGTAGTAACGGTAAGTCCGTCGCGGCTCATGCCCTCCTTGATTTCCTCCACGGATTCTGCCCACTGGCCTGGCTTACGTGGGGCGGCAAAGGCTACGGGAGTAATTCGGCCTACCTTGGTCACGATGTGCAGCATTCGTGGGCCCTGTTCGCCCATTTCCACCTGTACCTGGGATTCCTTTGGCAGTGGAATGCGCAGGGACCCCAGATCTAATACGCCGATGGAAAAGTCACTGAAATCGAAGGTCTCGATATCGACGGAGTCGCCGTCAAAGGGGCCGGTCTGGCCATTGATGGCATCATGGGCAAATTCGCGGGGTTCATTGCCAGAAGCCGCCGCGGCATCTGCTGCGGTGTCGCCTACTGGAGCATAGGTCTCCTGCGCCTCTGCATCCGCGGACGTGGGGTCCGCCGGCTTTTCGCTTTGTGCTGCAGGCTTTTCCTGAGCCTTCTTTTCTTCGTCTTTCTTCTTGCCAAAGGGCCAGATTCCCATGGGTGCTACGTCCTTTCTAAAAGTGTCGTTGAGTCTCTACTGCTTTAACTACACACCGGTAGAGCCATAGCCACCGGCTCCGCGGACGGTGTCATCCAATTCTGCAACCTCAGCAAACCCCACCAGCTCTACGCGCTGGACCACGAGCTGAGCAATGCGCATTCCGCGTTCGATCTCAATAGGAGTGTGCCGGTCGTGGTTGATGAGGCAGACCTTGATCTCCCCGCGGTAATCGGCATCCACCGTGCCCGGGGTATTGACAATGGAAAGCCCTTGCTTGGCGGCTAGTCCGGAGCGCGGGTGAATTAAACCGACCGTTCCTAGTGGCAGCGCAATGGCAATCCCGGTGCCGACGAGGGCGCGCTCGCCGGGTTGCAGGGTAAGAGATTCAGCTGCATAGAGGTCCGCACCGGCGTCACCACGGTGTGCGCGGTGCGGCAGCGGAAGCTCCTTATCCAGGCGCTTGACGTTAACGTCCCCAAAGGGGCTTTCTGGTTGAGAATGCGGAATCGAGTCAGTCACTTGGCCAATCCTACCTGCCTTGGGAGGTTCATTCTGCGGCGCGTGTGGACTAGACTGACTAGACGTGTCTGATAAATCTGCTACTTCCGCAACTCCGGCACCGTCAAGCGCCGCTTCGGCACAGGGCACGGTGGCCCCTCAGGTGCTGTACCGCGAACGCCAATGGGTCCCTTGGTACTTTTGGCTTTTTGCAGCCGCCATCGTGGGGCTTACTTCCGCTACCGCCGGCCTCAATCGCTCCATGTGGTGGACCATTATTCCCGCGATCCTCCTTGGTGCTATCGCCGTGTGGGTACTTATTACCTGGTCCAATACAGTCATCAAGGTAGAGCGCGACCCGGACGGAACGCGTTGGCTCACGGTCAAAGATGCCCAATTGCCTAACGACGTCGTCTCGCGGTCTATCACCGTTCCCAAATCTGCGCGGCGCAATGCCCTGGGCCCGCAGTTCGATCCCGCGGCGTTTTTGGTCTCCCACGCTTGGGTGGATGAGCACGCCATGATGGTGCTCAATGATCCAGAGGACGATACTCCTTATTGGCTCATCGCCTCGAAGGATCCGGAGGCTTTGCTCCACGCTTTCGTTCCGGAACAGCACTAATCTTTATTGACTTCGCACACCACAGAGAATGTGGTGGCTGCAACAGCAAACCCCGCACTCGGCACGTAGAAAATTGCCAAGTGCGGGGTTTCGTTTCTGCTGCGTATTCCTTTAGGCGCAATCCTTGCAGATTGGCTGGCCGTCCTCTTCGTGGGAGTAACGCTTATTGGACTGCACCAGGAAACACGAGCCGCAGGTAAACTCATTTTCCTGACGTGGAACTACCTCAACATTAAGCTCCTCGCCCGTGAGGTCTACTGATGGCGGCTGGAAGGCTTCGACGATTTCTCCGTCATCGTCCATGCCGTTGTTATCGCTCTCAGCGGCTTTGAGTCCTTCTAGGGAGTCAGTTTCGAGTTCATCTTCCGCGCGCCGGCGCGGTGCGTCATAATCGGTGGCCATAATGCACGCCCCTAATGGTCAAGTTGCTTTAAGGAATGGGTATTTATCGATCGCGCATAGTAAAGCACAAATGGCTAGATGTCATCTCACCGCTTGCCGGCGTGGGAAACTATTACCCCCGCAGCGCGTCCGTGGCCCTGTGCGCTGCTAAAAGCTTTTCGAATGCGGGGGCCAAATCTGCCCCCGCGGCCCAGGTAAGTTCACCGTCGGCGGAGCCTTTATCAAAGCCTGGATGGCGCACTACCGCACCTGCCTCGCGAGCAATGATTGCCCCTGCGGCGAAGTCCCACGCATTGATGCCGTGCTCAAAGTAGGCATCAACGGTTCCCTCTGCCACACGGCATAGGTCGAGCGCGGCAGCGCCGATGCGGCGAATATCACGCACATTAGGCAGAAGCTTGGTGAGAAGCTCGGCTTGGGCTGCACGCCGGTCAGCTTCGTAACCAAATCCGGTTGCTACCAAGGCCAACGCAGTATCTTGTGTCTGGCCACACCGCAGTGCGTGCTCAATTCCGTCTGGGCCGGTGACCGTGGCGCCTTGGCCGGCTGCGGCAGCATAGGTGCGCCCGCGTGCTACGTTGACCACCGCGCCAGCTACGAGGTGCCCTTGGTATTCCGCACCAATGGATACGGCGTAGTCCGGCACCCCGTAGAGGAAATTCACGGTGCCATCAATCGGATCGACAATCCAGGTAACGCCACTGGTCGATTCCACATTGGCGCCTTCTTCGCCGAAAATTCCGTCCCCGGGGCGTTGGGTGCGGATGGTGGTGGCAATGAACTCCTCTGTCGCGGTATCGACCTCCGTTACGGGATCTACGTCGCTGGACTTGGTGTGGGTATGCGCCGCGATGCCGTCACCTGCGACTAGTTCTGCGCGGCGCGCAGTAATTAATTCCGCAGCGCGCGTGGCGGTAGAAACGGCAAAATCCCGCAATTGGAGAAAATCGATCTGCTCAGTCATGCCAACTATTGTGCCTTCTTCTAGACTGTCGGGCATGACTACTCTTTCTGGCCATTCCTTTGGCATCGATATCGGAGGCTCCGGCATTAAAGGCGCTGAGGTGGACCTTGCCACCGGCGAATTCGTGGGCGAGCGTTTGAAGATCGCCACCCCACAGCCGTCTACGCCGCATGAAGTTGCCAAGGTAGTAGCCCAAATCGTGCAGGAAAAGCAGTGGGACAGCCCCGTTGGCATCACCCTGCCTTCCGTGGTTCGCAACCAGGAAGTCGAGACTGCGGCAAATATTTCCAAGGACTGGATTGGGGTCAACGCCACAGAGCTCTTCGCGGACTACCTGGATGCGGATTTTGCCGTGCTTAACGACGCCGACGCGGCGGGACTAGCCGAGGTTGCCTACGGAGAGGACATCGCCAAGCAGGGCTCCGTTATCTTCCTAACCCTCGGCACCGGTATCGGCTCGGCCTTCTTCCTGGACGGCCAGTTGTTCCCTAATACCGAACTGGGGCACCTCACGGTGGGCGATGACGAGGCTGAGAAAATTGCGTCCTCGGCCGTGAAGGACCGCGAGGAACTCAAATACAAGCAGTGGACTAAGCGACTCAACAAGGTCCTCGCGGAATATGAAAAGCTCTTTAACCCGCAGGCCTTCCTCATTGGGGGTGGGATTTCCCGCAAGTTTGAAAAGTGGGGCCCACACCTTGATATTGAAACCCCCGTCATGCCTGCACAACTGCGCAATCGCGCGGGAATTGTCGGAGCTGCGATGGCGGCGGTAGACGGTTTGAAACCGTAGTATTTACGCACTGCAGGTGACCCTATCCACCGGCAGATTGGAAAGATCCTCTATACTGGGCGGTCGATCCTAAGTTAAATAGCTCTAGGGCGTGTCTGGCCTGCTTAAGGCCACAACGCGTTAACATCACACTGATGCACGAGCGCCCCACTAGGGCGCACTGAGCTGTTTCAATCAAGAAGTTAGTCGAAAGGGCGTACGTGGCAGCCACTGAATCTTCAGACCAGGCACTCGGCGAGGGCGAAAACGCCGCTGAGGCATCTACTCCTGCAAAGAAGACCGCCAAGAAGACGGCAAAGAAAACCGCGAAAAAGACGGCCAAAAAGACCGCTAAGAAAACAGCCAAGAAGACTGCGAAGAAGACCGCCAAAAAGTCGGCCAAGAAGACCACTAAGAAGTCTGCCAAAAAGGCCACTAAGAAGACGGTCCGCAAATCCGCGGCAAAGAAGCAGGAATCCCCAGCCGAGTCCGAAAAGCAGGCACAGCCGGAAGCAGAAGAGGAGCTCGAGGAGGACGAGCACGACGAAGACGTCGACTTCGATCCCACCAATGCGGACATCGAAGACGATGATGACTTCGACGCTGGCGAAGACCTCGAGGACGATGACCTCGAAGAGGATTTGGACGACGACGATGAGGAAGAAGAGGAAGACTCCTCTTCCGTCTGGGACGAGGAAGAGTCCGCTGCGCTGCGTCAGGCACGCAAGGATGCGCAGCTGACCGCCTCTGCTGACTCCGTCCGCGCCTACCTCAAGCAGATTGGTAAGGTCGCCCTGCTCAACGCCGAGCAAGAGGTTTCCCTGGCCAAGCGCATCGAGGCTGGCCTGTACGCACAGCACCGCATGGATGAGATGGAAAAGGCCCGCGCCGAAGGCGATAAGGCCGCCAAGCTCTCCCCCATGGAAAAGCGCGACCTGCGCAGCATCGCCCGCGATGGCCGCAAGGCCAAGAACCACCTTCTGGAGGCCAACCTGCGTCTGGTGGTTTCCTTGGCGAAGCGCTACACCGGCCGTGGCATGGCTTTCTTGGATCTCATTCAGGAAGGCAACTTGGGTCTTATTCGCGCGGTGGAGAAGTTCGATTACACCAAGGGCTATAAGTTCTCCACTTACGCCACCTGGTGGATCCGCCAGGCCATTACCCGCGCCATGGCTGACCAAGCTCGTACCATCCGCATCCCAGTGCACATGGTGGAGGTCATCAACAAGCTGGGCCGCATCCAGCGCGAGCTCTTGCAGGACTTGGGCCGCGAGCCTACCCCGCAGGAGCTGGCGAAGGAGATGGATATCACCGAGGAGAAGGTGCTCGAAATCCAGCAGTACGCCCGCGAGCCCATTTCCTTGGATCAGACCATCGGTGACGAAGGCGACTCCCAGTTGGGTGACTTCATCGAGGACTCCGAGGCCGTCATTGCGGTCGACGCCGTCTCCTTCACCTTGCTGCAGGATCAGCTGCAAGACGTGCTGACTACCCTGTCCGAGCGTGAAGCCGGCGTGGTTCGCCTCCGCTTCGGCTTGACCGACGGTATGCCGCGCACTTTAGACGAGATTGGCCAAGTCTACGGAGTGACCCGCGAGCGTATTCGCCAGATCGAGTCCAAGACGATGTCGAAGCTGCGCCACCCATCTCGTTCGCAGGTTCTGCGCGACTACCTCGACTAATCGCTGCAGCTGCAGAAACGTAGAAAGCCCGCACCAATTTCGGTGCGGGCTTTCTGTGTAACTACTCTCTAACCACCATGGCCGTTCTACCACTTGCGCAGGTATTCGATGCGCTCGCGCAGCTGCTCGGCATTGCACAGCGCGGTGGGCGGGCCGCCACAGGCCTTGCGCACCTCGGTATGGATAGCACCATGAGGGCGGCCCGAGCGCTGGGCAGCGATGGAGACGACCGTATTGAGCTCTTTGCGCAGCTGGCCTAGCTCATCGACAACTCCGGTGTCGCTGGACTCAGACTCCATAGACTTCTTCCGTGAGGCCGGCGCATAGTCCATGCCGTAGAGCTTGCGGCGGTGAGCTTCCTCCGCCTCAGCGGCACGTCGCGCCTTTTCCTCCGCTTCGCGCCGGTCCATTTCCTCGGATTGCTTCTTGCGCAGCAAATCTTTGACTTGGTCCGCATCAAGTAGCCCGGGAATGCCAAGGAAGTCTGCTTCCTCATCGGTGGTCATATCCCCGGTATTGAACTGAGAACCGTTGTAGAGCAGCCCCGAAAACTCTGCCTCGGCACCAAGCGACTCATAAGACTTCTCCAGCATGTCTGGTTCGGTCTTTTTCTGATTCGCCTGCTCTAGCAGTTCGTCGTCCCAGCCTTCCTTGTCAGGCTTTTCTTCACCCAAGACGTGGTCGCGGGACTTTTCCATATTTTCGGCCAAGCCCAGCAGGACAGGAACCGATGGAAGGAAAACCGATGCCGTCTCGCCCGGCATGCGCGAGCGCACGAAGCGGCCGATGGCCTGGGCGAAAAAGAGCGGGGTCGATGCCGAGGTAGCATAAACGCCCACCGCTAGGCGCGGGACGTCGACGCCCTCGGACACCATGCGCACTGCTACCATCCACTCATCGGTGGACTCAGAAAATTCCTGAATGCGGTCCGAGGAGCCGGGATCATCAGACAAAATCACCGACACTGGCGTATTAGAAAGCTGTTTGAGGATCTTGGCATACGCGCGTGCTGTCGTCGTATCCGAAGCCAGCACCAGGCCGCCGGCATCCGGCATATTGCGCCGCATTTGCATCAGGCGGGTATGCGCCGCCTGCAGCACAGCTGGGATCCACTCGCCCTTGGGGTCCAAGGCGGTGCGCCACGCCCGGGCGGTTTGCTCCGCATTCATAATGTCGCCCAAACGGGCTGCATGTTCCTCACCGGCCGAATCGCGCCAGCGGGCTTCGCCCGAGTAAGAAAGAAAGACAACGGGGCGCACGACGCCGTCGGCAAGCGCATCGCCATAGCCATAGGTATGGTCCGAGCAGGATACCTTGTGCCCCTCCCCATCGTCCACGTATTGGACGAATGGAATGGGCGAGTCATCGGAACGGAAAGGCGTACCGGTCAAAGCCAGGCGGTGGTTCACATCGTCATAAGCTTCCTTGACGCCATCGCCCCAGCTCTTGGCGTCGCCTGCATGGTGAATCTCATCCAGGATCACCAAAGTGCGCCGGGCAGAAGCCACCGCGCGGTGCTTAAAGGGGTGCATACCCACCTGCGCATAAGTCACCACGATGCCGTCCATCGAAGGATTAACGGCGGAGGAATTGCTAAACGCGGGATCTAGAGCCAGACCTACGCGCGCGGCAGCGCTAGACCACTGGGTCTTGAGGTGTTCGGTAGGCACCACCACGATTACGCGCTCGACCGTACGGTCTTCCATGAGCTCGGTGGCAATGCGCAGCGCGAAGGTAGTCTTTCCGGCGCCCGGGGTCGCCACCGCCATGAAGTCCTGCGGCTTAGTGGCGAGGAATTTATCGAGGGCGGATTGCTGCCAGGCGCGAAGGTTAGTCTTTTTAAAAGTCCTCACTTGCGGCGCAGACCCTTATACACACGCTCACAATCGGGGCACACCGGAGAACCCGGCTTTGCCTGCTTGGTCACCGGGAAAGTTTCGCCGCACAGCGCAACGACGTACTTGCCGTTCACCGCGGAATCGAGGATGTGATCCTTTTTGACGTAGTGGAAGAACTTCGGCGTGTCATTATCCGTCGTCGAAGTGTCTTCACGAATATCTGGCCGTTCAATTGTCTTCGTAGTCGTAGTCACGCACTCCATTTTGCCGCATCGGCATCGAACTTTGCGAGTCAGGCGGCTACCCTTGGAGAACATGTACACGTCATGCACGCCAGCCACTGCGCCCCTCTCCCCTTATCGAGGGAACGCCAACGCGCACGAGGGGAGCCGAGTCTAGGTTGTTTGGCAAAAAAGAGCGCTACCTCATCACAGATGCCAAGCTCTCGCCTGGCCAGGACCGCAAGCGCCGCGAAATTCGGTACGGAATCTTTCAGTTTTTGCGCGTTCCTTCCCTGCTCATCGCCGGCTTCTTCCTTTATATGCATTGGTGGCTTTTAGCCGCCATCATTGTGGGCGTGACATTTCCCCTCCCCTGGATAGCCGTGGTGATTGGCAACGGCCGGGGAGAAAAGAAGGATAAGCGCGAGAAAAACGTGTACAAGCCAGCCATGAACCGGCAGCTTTATAGCCAGACCCACGCCCCACAGGTATCCGGCGGCACCGCCCGGCCTATTGAGGCACACCACGACATCATTGATCACGAAGAAGAGTAAAGGATTCCTGCTTATATGACGACCGCTTTTGGCCCCGACTTTGATGCCTCCGCGCTAGCCACGCTGGCCGCAGAGCTTTCCGACGTCTTTACCGCCGCCGGTTTTACTACCGATGGCGTAGCCGGGCACCTAGGTCCGGAAGTTACCGAGGCCCTCTTCCGCGGCGAACCCGCACCAGTTGCGCTCGCCGCGCATAGCGAATCTCAATTGGATCTTTTGATCCGCTTCTTCCTCCTTCATGAGCACCTGCCGGCCACGCTTTTAGGCGAGGCGGTAGGCGCGCGCCTGGCTACCCAGTTGCTGGATGCCAATGTTGCGCTTGCCGACGCCCATGGCAAGGCCTACATCGCCCTCGATATCCGCCCCCACACCATCGTTGGCGCCAACCGTCTCATCTTCTCCGACGTCGACGCCTCCTTGGTCGACCACGTACCTGGCCCAGACCATGTGCTTGGCGTTGGCGCGGCAAGCCTCTCCCTGCTGCAATCCACGCCAGTAAGCCCGGTAGGCAGCGTCTTAGATCTAGGCACTGGCTCGGGCGTCCAATTGCTGGGGCAGCTCGATTGCGCTGAAAAGATTACCGCCACCGACGTGCATGAGCGTGCGTTGGAATTGGCCGAGGCTACCATTGCCGCTACTGGCGATAGCGAGAAAGTGGAATTGCTGCAAGGTTCGTGGTTCGACCCCGTAGCCGGCCGCCGCTTTGACCGCCTCGTAGCTAACCCACCTTTTGTTGTTGGCCTTCCCGAAGTTGGCCACGTCTACCGCGATTCCGGGTTAAATCTGGACGGTGCCAGCGAGCTGGTTGTCTCTCGAGCCACCGACCACCTAACCCCTGGCGGAACGGCTCACCTTCTGGCAGCTTGGGTACACACCAGCGGCGAGACCTGGCAGCAACGCGTTGCTTCCTGGCTACCGGACAAAGGAATTGCTGCCTGGATCATCCAGCGCGACGTAGCCGATCCCGCACTCTATGTGTCCACCTGGCTCGAGGACGAATCCCTGGATGTACGCTCCCCTGAAGGACAAGAGCGCTCGCGCGCCTGGCTGGAGCATTTCCAGCAACATGAGGTCAATGGCATTGGCTTTGGATTTGTCGCTATCCAACGCATCGGCGACGATGAACCTGCCGATATCTTGGCCGAAGAAATGCCGCAGGCCTTTAGCGACCCACTTGGCCCTGAAGTAGAGGAATATTTTGCCCGCGTGGCGTGGTTGCGCGACCTCGTACCCGGCGAGCTACAGGGAAAGCACTTCCAGGTACGCCCGGGGCTGGCACGCGAAGATATCAGCACCCCAGATGCGGAATTGGGCCAGGGCTTTACTCGGGCCGCTCTACGTCTTACTCGCACCGACGGTCCGCGCTGGAGCCACGAAGTAGATGAACACATCGCTGCCATAGTCGCCGGACTCAACCCACAGGGCTTGAACCTGGAAGAAACCATTGGCCTATATGCGGCGGCGCATGGTTTCGACGAGGCAGAACTTACTACTGCTGCCCTACCCGCCGTGATCGATATGGTCCGACATGGCCTGCTTATCCCAGCTGATCTCCTCTTGGATACCGATTCGCCGGACCTCAGCTAGATCCGCACTGTTCCCCCACTCGTTATTTAAGGAGAAGTAAACCATGCGCGCAGTTTTGACTCGGGTATCAGAGGCCACAGTGACCGTCGATGGAGAAACCGTAGGGGCCATTGCTAGTCCCGAAACCGGTGGCCTTCTCGCTCTAATTGGGGTCTCGCGCGAGGATATGGATGATTGGCAGCCCCGCGCTGAGAAGATGGCACGCAAGATTGCAGAACTGCGCATTCTTGATGGCGAAGTATCAGTCATTGATTCCGCAGCCCCTGTGCTTGTGGTGAGCCAATTTACTTTGTACGGCCGCACCGCCAAAGGGCGACGCCCTTCGTGGGCGGATGCTGCTCCAGGACCCGAGGCCGAACCGGTCATCGCGGCGATTATTGCGAACCTCAGGGAACGCGGCGTGTCAGTTGAAACAGGCCAATTCGGGGCTAAAATGCGCGTTTCTTCTGTGAACGAAGGACCTTTCACCGTCTTGGTAGAGACCTAGCTCGCACCCTCTATCTCCGGCTCACGAGATCTGAAAATCGTGTTAAGCAGGCCCTTTTACAAACGATTCCGTGACCCAAACCACTTTCCCGGATTTTGTGTAGAGCAAGCCATAAAGCACTGGGGAATGCAAATTCTCAGAGAGTGATAAATGCCCTACTCGCAGTGCAATAATTTATTATCACCCTGCAAGATTTTGTTCTATACTGAAGGCACAGCGAAGCAAAAGGGCTGGATATGCAGGATGCGAGATAATTTCTCAAAATCCTACAAACGCAAAATTGAGTGAGAAGAAATTTTCTCAATCATGGTTGCAGAAGCCCAAACGCTTCGGCCGACCAACTAGATGTAGGAAAGAAAATGTCCCACTCAATCACGCGGCGCAACAAAGCCCAGCACCCAGAGAACCAGGCTGAGATGCCCCAGGATCTCAAGACCTCCAAGGCAGCTCCCTCCTCCAAAGAATCCGCACCAGCCCCTGGCATTGACACCCCGTTTGATGGCCAGGAGGGTGCACCGAAGTGGAATAAGGAAGACACCGTATGGATGCTCTCCCTGTTCGGCACCGCAATCGGCGCCGGCGTCCTCTTCCTCCCCATCAACGCCGGTATCGGCGGCATCATCCCACTAATCATCATGACGGTCGTAGCACTGCCAATGACCTTCTGGGCCCACCGCGGAATGACCCGCTTGGTGCTTTCCAGCTCCAAGCCAGACGGTGACCTCACGGATGTCGTCGAGGAACACTTTGGCAAGAAGGCCGGCGTTCTGATGAACATCCTGTACTTCCTGTCGGTCTACCCCATCCTGCTGGTTTACTCGGTAACCATCACCAACACGGTCAACTCCTTCCTGGAGCACCAGCTCGGAATCACCCCGCCGGACCGCTGGCTTACCTCCCTCCTGCTGGTAGGCGGCCTCATCCTAGTCGTCCGCATGGGCAAGGACGTCGTAGTTCACGTCATGTCCTACCTGGTCTACCCATTCATCGGCATCTTGGTTCTGCTTTCCCTCTACCTCATCCCGAAGTGGAATACCGCGCTCTTTGATTCCTTCGACCTCAACGTTGCTCGCGAGGCTTCTGGCCACAGCATGGGCGTTACCCTGATGCTGCTGGTTCCGGTTATGGTCTTCTCCTTCAACCACTCCCCGATGATTTCCTCCTTCGCCGTTGACCGCCGCCAGACCTACGGCAAGTTCGCTGAGGCCAAGTCCCGCAAGACCCTGCTCCGCGCAGAAATCCTCATGGTCGTCGTGGTTATGTTCTTCGTCTTCTCTTGCGCCCTGAGCCTCTCCCCGGCTGACATGGCAGAAGCTAAGGCACAAAACATCACCATCCTGTCCTACCTGGCCAACCACTTCGATAACCCGCTCATCCAGTGGATTGCCCCAGTCATCGCCATGATTGCAGTTGCTAAGTCCTTCCTCGGCCACTACCTCGGCGCAGCCGAAGGCTTCGAAGGCCTCGTCATCAAGGGCAGCAAGAACGCAAGCAAGGACGACGCAGAGTCCGCCCACAAGCTCGATACCATCACCCTCATCTTCATGCTGGTCACCGCTTGGCTCGTCGCCTGGGCTGACCCATCCATCCTGGGCATGATTGAAACCCTGTGTGGCCCGACGATTGCCATCATGCTCTTCATCATCCCAATGGTCGCCATCCACAAGGTTCCTGCGCTGAAGCGCTACAAGGGCAAGGCTTCCAACTACTTCGTCTTCTTCATGGGCCTCGTCGCCCTCGCAACCATCATCTACTCCATCGTCCAGGCTTTCTAAGCACCGCCGCAGACGAGAAAATCGCAGAGGATTCAAGGAAAGAACAATGTTCATCAGCATCTTCGATATGTTCAAGATTGGCATCGGCCCCTCAAGCTCACACACTCTTGGGCCAATGAAAGCCGGCAAGGCTTTCGTGGACGAGCTCAAGGAAAAGGACCTCTTTGACAAGGTCACTCGAGTTCAGGCAAATGTCTACGGCTCCCTCTCCCTCACGGGAATCGGCCACTCCACCGACAAGGCCATCCTCCTCGGTCTCGCCGGTGAAGAGCCAGAGACGGTTGATATCGACGGCATCTCCGAATTCATGAAGAACGTCCGCAGCAGCGAGAAGCTCATGCTGGGCGGCTCCCACGAGGTAGAATTCCCCAAGGACGGCGGCTTCTTCTTCCATGACGAGTACCTCCCGATGCACGAAAATGGCATGTGTCTTATCGCCTTCGCTGGCGAGGAAGACATCCTGCACAAGACCTACTACTCAGTCGGCGGCGGTTTCATCGTCAAGCAGGAAGACTTTGCCAAGCGCACCGACGCCAAGGTTGATATCCCCTTCCCATACGCCAGCGCCGCAGAGATGCTCGAGCTGTGCGAGAAGAACAACATGACCCTCCCGGAGCTGGGTCTTGCCAACGAGTTGGCACTGCGTTCCGAAGAAGAAGTCAACGAGCACCTGGGCAAGGTTCGCGATGTCATGTACACCGGCATCAAGCGCGGCTCCGCTACCGACGGCCCACTCCCAGGCTCTCTGCTTGTCCCCCGCCGCGCCGCTGCCCTCAAGCGCCGCCTGGAGCAGTCCGAACCGCACGATGGTCTGAACATCCTCAGCTGGGTCAATATGTTCGCTCTGGCTATCTCTGAAGAGAATGCATCCTGCGGCCGCGTTGTTACCGCTCCTACGAACGGCGCCTGCGGCGTTGTCCCGGCAGTGCTGGCCTACTACGACAAGTTCGTTGAGCCCGTTACCACCGAGATGTTTGCTGATTACATCTTCGCCTGCAACCAGATTGCTTCCCTGTACAAGATGAACGCTTCCATCTCTGGCGCTGAGGTCGGCTGCCAGGGTGAGGTTGGTGTAGCGTGCTCCATGGCTGCTGGCGGTCTCGCCCAGCTCATGGGCGCTACCCCAGAGCAGGTATGCATCGCAGCCGAGATCGGCATGGAGCACAAGCTTGGCCTGACCTGTGACCCGGTCCTCGGACAGGTTCAGGTACCCTGCATTGAGCGCAACGCTGTCGCTGCCGTTGATTCCATCACCAGCGCACGTATGGCGCTGGAGCGCGAGAGCAAGCCATGCGTTTCTTTGGACGAAGTTATCTGGACCATGTATAAGACTGGTAAGGATATGAACGCCAAGTACAGGGAAACCTCACAAGGTGGCCTGGCTCTAGCAGTTCACCCACCAGTTCCGGTGTGCGGATAGAGACCACCCTATAAAGAAGCGATGAGCCGGGTGAGCACAGCGCTAAGCCGCTTGTGTTCACCCGGCTTTCTTGGCGCTACTCCCCCTTTCGCCTATTCGCTTCCGTGTGATATCTTCTCTATAACCTGACAGGAATTAAAGGACATGCTTCAGCTAATGAACTTCCCTAGCGGCAATGCCTCCGAAGAAAACTTCCTCGAGCAGTACATTCCCCTCGTCGAATTCCTCGGTAAGGCAATGGGCCCCAACACCGAAATCGTGCTCCACGATCTCGACGTCCCCGATAAATCCATCATGGCCATCGCCAACGGCCACATCTCCGGCCGGCAGCTAGGCGGCCCGGTGACCGATTTCGCTTTGTGGTTTATGAAACAAGGCGATGCCGCAGCAATCCCCATGATGACCGGCTACCGCGCCGTCAATGCGGAAGGCAAGATTTGCCGTTCTTCAAGCTACTTCATCCGAGATGACTCCGGCCATATGCGCGGCATGCTGTGCATCAATGTCGATGTCTCCGAGTTGGTACACATTCGCGATGCTGCCGCCGCACTTATCGGCAACGCCGATGATCCCGCATTTGATAAGTCAAAGGCCTTCGGCGGCTACCCCGGCACAGAAGAGCAGCCGCAGCGGCCCGTTGCGGTACCAGACCCGATTCCAGAAGACGAGGCTACGGAAGAGGAGCCAGAGAAGGAAGAAGTCAGCGAGTCTTTGCGTTCTAACGTGGAGCACCTTCTCGATTCCATGCTGAACTCTGCGATTTCCAACCAGAGCACGCCAGTTCCTCGCATGCAGCGCGAAGAGCGTCTCGAGGTGGTTTCTGACCTTGAGGATGCAGGATTCTTCCTTCTTAAAGGCGGAATTGCCGCAGCTGCAGAGCGTCTCGGCGTATCTGAGCCCACCATCTACCGCTACCTCGTACAGGTGCGCGGATAGTAGTCCCACATTTCTAGCTACTCGCAGCTCGTAACCGTTCCCCGTGGTTCCTCTCCCCCGAAAAGGTGGATTTGCACCACGGGGAACAACTGTTTTTAAAAATTCTCTCCGCACCGGGAACTAAAACTCTCAAGACTCCGTTGTACTTTGTGAAACCGGCGACAAATTCAGGAGGCTTCACTATGACGAAGACATCTGCCACCACCGCCAAGGGCACTTCAAGTGCCACTACTGATGAAGAACAGGAAGTAGACCGCGGATCTCGCCGCAACCAAACCAACGATAATCCTTCTGCCGACCTCGTCCGCGTTTATCTCAACGGCATCGGCAAGACCGCACTGCTCAGCGCGGAAGATGAGGTAGAACTCGCTCAGGCCATCGAGGTTGGACTGTACGCGGAATACAAGCTCAATAACGCAGAAAAGCTCACCCGTGCAGAAAAGCGCGACCTTAAGATCCTCGCCCGCGAAGGCAAGAAGGCACGCTCCCACCTGCTCGAAGCTAACCTGCGCCTCGTTGTTTCGCTGGCAAAGCGCTACACCGGTCGCGGCATGCCGCTGCTGGATCTCATCCAAGAGGGCAACCTAGGCCTAATCCGCGCCATGGAGAAGTTTGATTACGCCAAGGGCTTCAAGTTCTCCACTTATGCCACGTGGTGGATCCGTCAGGCAATTACCCGCGGCATGGCTGACCAGTCCCGCACCATTCGCCTCCCAGTCCACTTGGTTGAGCAGGTTAACAAGCTTTCCCGCATTAAACGCGAGATGTATCAATCCTTGGGTCGCGAAGCTACCAACGAGGAGCTTTCGGAAGAATCCGGTATTGACGAGAACAAGATCGAGATGCTGCTGCGCCAGTCGCGCGATCCGGTCTCTCTCGATATGCCGGTAGGTACCGATGAAGAAGCTCCTTTGGGTGACTTCATCGAAGACGCGGAAGCTACCGATGCTGAAACTGCGGTGGTCGCTTCAATGCGCCACTCCGATATCCGCGGCGTGATTGACACCTTGGAAAAGCGCGAGCAGGATGTCATCCGCCTGCGCTACGGCCTCGATGATGGTGTTCCGCGCACCTTGGATCAGATTGGTCGCCGCTTCGGCCTTTCGCGCGAGCGTGTGCGCCAGATTGAGCGCGAAGTCATGGCAAAGCTGCGCGATGGCAACCGCGCCGATCGCCTGCGCGAGTACGCTTTGTAATCCACACCTACTGCATTCGGCAGCACATCCTCTCCCCGGGCCCATTTTGGCAACGTACCGCCATGGGCTCGGGGTTTGGCGTTGATATGGCATCGGCTTGGTTCCTAGCGGCGAGCCAAGCCTTGGGTAGGCTAATCTGGACTGCAGAGTCTAGAAAGCGCTTTCCCGTTCTTGGGCGGGACTACAGCCGCGTAACTGTATTCACACAGAAAGGTATGCCCACGTGAGGGACCTAGTTGATACAACGGAGATGTATCTGCGGACCATCTACGAGCTAGAAGAAGAAGGCATTACTCCCCTGCGCGCCCGCATTGCGGAGCGTTTGGAGCAGTCCGGGCCTACGGTTTCTCAGACTGTAGCTCGCATGGAGCGCGATGGCCTTTTGCACGTGCGCACCGACCGCAGTTTGGACCTCACGGACAAGGGCCGCGACCTAGCTACCGCAGTCATGCGCAAGCACCGGTTGGCAGAGCGTTTGCTTACCGACGTCCTGGGGCTCGACATTGCCAAGGTCCACGACGAGGCCTGCCGGTGGGAGCACGTCATGAGTGAAGAGGTGGAAAAGCGCATGGTCGCCGTTCTCGATGACCCGACGCGGTCGCCTTTTGGCAATCCTATTCCGGCGCTGTCTGCACTTGGCTTCGATGTTCCGCAGCCGGATCAGGGCACGCGCGCGGTCGACCTCCCCAATGGCGAGCAGGTCTCCGCGACCGTCATCCAGGTCAATGAAATCCTGCAGGTTGATGATGGAACCTTCCAGGAGCTCACCGATGCCGGCATTCGTGTGGGTGCCAAGGTATCTGTGGTCAATAACAGCGGCACGATTACGCTGTCGACACCGGAAGGTGGCAGCGTCGTGCTTTCCGACGATTTGGCGCACGCAGTGCGCGTGGAGGTACAACCATGAAGCTTCTTGTCACCGGTGGCGCCGGCTATGTGGGCAGTGTCTGCGCCGCAGTATTGGTCGAACAAGGCCATGACGTAACCATCATCGATAATTTCTCCACTGGCAACCGTGAGGCCGTTCCGGAAGCCGCCCGCGTCATCGAGGGCGACGTCGCGGACAAGGCTGCCGATGTCCTAGGCGAAGGTGGCTTCGAAGGCGTCATTCACTTCGCTGCGCGCTCCTTGGTGGGCGAATCCGTCGAAAAACCAGATGAGTACTGGCAGCACAACGTAGTTACTACCCTGATGCTGCTTGAGGCCATGCGGGATAACGACGTCACAAACCTCGTCTTTTCCTCCACCGCTGCAACTTACGGTGAGCCCGACCAGGTCCCGATTACGGAAGACATGCCAACCCAGCCCACCAATCCGTATGGTGCGACAAAGCTGGCCATCGACTACATGATCACGTCCTTTGCCCACGCCTACGGCCTGGGCGCTACCTCACTGCGCTATTTCAACGTGGCTGGCGCCTACGGAAATATTGGCGAGAACCGCGAGGTAGAAACCCACCTCATCCCCATCGTGTTGCAAGTTGCTTTGGGCCACCGGGATAAGATTTTCATGTTCGGTGATGACTGGGATACCGCAGACGGCACCCCAGTGCGTGACTACATCCATATCCGCGATCTAGCCGACGCCCACGTGCTTGCCCTCGAGTCCAATGAATCTGGCACCCACCGCATTTACAACTTGGGTTCTGGCGATGGGTACTCCGTCAAGCAGGTCATCGAAATGTGCCGCAAGGTCACCGGCCACGACATTCCGGCTGAGGTGGCCCCGCGCCGCGCAGGCGATCCAGCTACGCTCATCGCTTCCTCTGAGAAGATTCAGCGCGAGCTCGGGTGGAATCCCACCCGTACGGACCTGGAAACCATCGTCACCGACGCGTGGCACTTCACCCGACAGCTCGGCGATAAGGCACATTCCGCAAAGCGGTCCTAGACGCCGCGCGTGTTAGGCGGGACTGTCAACTCGGAGCCCCGCCGCTTCGCGGGCTAGCTCGCAGCCATGGCATAGGCTGGAGACCAACCGCTTTCCCATGCCGCTGCGATATCCCTGCGCTATGAGGCGCCCCAAATTGTGATGGGGCGCCTCTTCTACTACTACGGAAAGCGCCGGACCGGCATAAATTCCGAATTCGTGGGACACCTGGCTAGCAGCATACAAAGCTAGGGCGTTATAGCGAATAGACCCCTGGAATGTACGGGCTACCGCCAATAACAGGTCACCTGCTTCCTGCGATGCGGAGACGAGCTCCGCAATGACTAGGTCACGGGTCCAGGTGGTAGACATCCACATGGCTGCCACGCACAACAATTCTTCATTTTCTAGGGTTTCCTCCAGCGATTCGACCTCGCTGAGCACATAGCGCACATCGGCGATGAGGTGTTTGACCACCTGCACTGGATCTGTGGTGCCGTATCCGTGCCCGGCGCGCAACTGGCGGGCAATCTCTTCGGCGCATCGCTCCATGGCCCTAATCTCTTCTTCCCCAAAGTATGGGTTCGGGTCCTTGAAGCGCTGGACCAAGTCATGACGGTTCAGTTCCGGAAGCATGCCATTATTCACGCAGGCGCGCATCGTGTGGCTCGTCGAGATGGCGGGTATGGTTCCTTCCATCCAATTCTGCAGCGGGCCCTCGCCGCTTTCTGTGGCGTGGCCAAAGATGAGGTCATAGGCGGTATCGGTGGATAGTTCTTCGGCCAGCCAGCAGGCATCGATGCCCATACCTGTCCGGTCTTGGAAATGGTAAAGAGACTGCAGAATGTCCCAGAGCTCTCCTTCCTCGCGCTGGGAGAGCACGAAGCAGAAGATGATTTCGGGATTTCCGCAGTGAAACGCTTCCATCACTTCGTGCAGGGCACCAGGCACATCGTGCAAATCGAGGCGGGCTACTGGTCCGATGCTGTATCCGCGTTGGCTGGGTTGGATGGAGATGAGGATGACTGATTCAGTGGGAAAGAATCCGAGGATTCCTGGAATATTGGCGAGGATATCGCCTGGCGTACGGATTGGCTGAGTTGGTGTTGTGATGTCCATGGCCCCAGCTTCAACCATGCACGCAACTCTGCATAGGCCACCAGGGGCTAGGTGGTGGGGATCTGTGGATAGGTGGGGTGAAGGGGGCGTCGGCAAGCGGCTTTCCACACCCCGCCCGGGATTGCGCTGGCAATGCGCAGCAGTTTGGGGCACAATTGTTTATTTAACCTCGCAGTGCGCGCGGGAATAGTAGGCACTCGCGCGGCGTTGGGGTAGGTAAGAAAGCAAGGAGGTAACACAACATGCACGAAGAAGATCGCCGCATGTATGAGCTGGAATATCCGGCTCCGGTGATTAGGGATGATTCCGGTGACGGACAAGGCCCCACCATGATTGTTGCCATGCACGGTTATGCTGACGCTGGCCAGGCCATTGAGGCAAGTGCTGACCATCTGAAGGCCGCTCTGGAAGGCCGCCAGCTGGCGTCGTTTAACTCTGATGAGCTGATTGATTACCGCTCGCGCCGCCCGGCCATAACGATTGATAAGGATCGGGCGCTGGAAATCGAGTCCATGGATCTTGGTATTAAGGTTCTGCGCGATAATTCCGGCAAGACTTTCCTTCTGCTGTCTGGCCCTGAACCAGACATGCGCTGGGAGGCGTTTACTACCGCCGTGGTGAAGCTGGTGGAAAAGTTCAATATCGAAGACACCATTATGCTCTATGCCGCGCCGATGCCGGTGCCGCATACCCGCCCCACGGTGGTTACGGCCCATGGCACCTCCTCCCGCTTGACTGAGCACATGCTCTCGATGGATTCCACCATGATGGTGCCGGGCTCCGCCGCACTGTATCTGGAAAAGGCTCTGGCGGATAAGCACCGCACGGTGGCTGGATATACCGTCCACGTGCCGCATTATCTGGCAGCTTCGCCTTATCCGCAGGCCACGTACCAGTTGCTGGATTCGGTGGCTCGGGCGGCGCGCCTCGACATTCCTTTGGGCAGCATTGAGGCCGATATTTCTCGCGTGGAAAACCAGCTGGAAGAGCAAGTTGGTGGCTCGGATGAGATCGAAGGCGTAGTCCAACAACTCGAGCAGCAATATGACGCTTACATGGAGCGCTACCGCAAGGAGCATCCGCAGGCGATCATGCCTGGCGAGGAGCCCATGCCTACCGGTGAGGAAATCAGCGAGGAGTTCCAGGCATTTTTGGCTTCCTTGGATGAAGAAGAAAGCCAGCAGATCATCAATACCGAGATCGATGACCGCGAAGATTCCGCCGAGGAGGAAGGCCCGCAGTCCGATGATGGCAAGGATGGCCCTGATTCTGCTTCGGGCGAGGGCGACTTAGGTGACGATATCTAACTAACCCGCCCCCATCGCCGCTAAGGTGGTGGGGGTGAACTTATCTCAGCTGCTGCCAGATTTGACGGAAGTACCCGAGTCCCTCGTAGACGAGGCAATTTGGGATACCTTTACCTCGTGGACTACCGGCCGGGGTATCAATTTGTACCCAGCGCAAGAAGAAGCCTCGCTCGGTATTTTGGCCGGCGATAATGTTATCCTCGCTACCCCTACGGGCTCGGGAAAGTCCATGGTGGCTAATGCTGCGCACTTCATCGCCCTAGCTCGTGGCCAGCGCAGTTTCTATACCGCACCGATTAAGGCCCTCGTGAGCGAGAAGTTCTTTGCCCTCTGCGATATCTTCGGCGCCGAGAATGTGGGCATGATGACTGGCGACGCCACCGTTAATGGCAACGCCCCCATCATCGCCGCCACCGCCGAGATTGTGGCCAATATTGCGCTGCGCGATGGCGCCGAGGCCAATATCGACCAGGTAGTGATGGACGAGTTCCACTACTACTCCGAACCGGACCGCGGATGGGCATGGCAGGTGCCGCTGCTGGAGTTGTCCAAGGCGCAGTTCCTGCTCATGTCCGCCACTTTGGGCGATACTCAGTGGCTAGAAGAGGATCTCACCCGCCGCACCGGCCGCGCCACCAACCTCGTCGCCGGCACCACGCGGCCTGTGCCGCTGGATTTTTCTTATGTCTTTAGCGCGGTGCACGAGACCATCGAGGAGCTCTTGGCCGATAAGAAGGCTCCGATCTACGTGGTGCACTTCTCGCAGCGTGAGGCGGCCGAGCGCGCCCAGGCGCTGACCTCACTTTCGGGGATCATCACTAAGGAAGAAAAGGAAGCGATTGCCCAGGAAATCGGCGGTTTCCGCTTCACCACCGCCTTTGGCAAAGATCTATCCAAGCTGCTACGCAAGGGCATCGGCATCCACCACGCGGGCATGCTGCCCAAATACCGCCGATTGGTAGAGCGCCTGGCACAAAAGGGCCTGCTTAAGGTCATTTGCGGCACCGATACCCTGGGTGTGGGCATTAACGTGCCCATCCGCACCGTGCTGATGACTGGGCTTGCCAAGTTCGACGGCCAGCGCCAACGCATCCTCAAATCGCGCGAATTCCACCAGATTGCCGGCCGCGCCGGCCGCGCCGGCTATGACACCGAGGGCACTGTGGTGGTCGAGGCCCCCGAGCACGAGATCGAAAATGCCAAGGAACGCCGCCGCATCGGCGACGACCCCAAACGTTTGAAGAAGCTCAAGAAAAAGTCCGCCCGAGAAGGCGAGGTGTCCTGGTCCGAGAAGACTTTCGCGCGCCTTACTGAGGCGGAACCGGAACAGCTTACCTCTCAGTTCCGCGTTTCTAACTCTATGCTGCTCAACGTCTTGGCGCGCCACGGCAATGGCTATGACCACATGCGCCACCTGCTGCGAGACAACCACGATAACCGCAGCAAGCAGAATAAGGACATCCTCACCGCACTCGATCTCTTCCGCGGGCTAGTGGATTCCGGCGTGGTGCAAAAGTCCACCAAGGGATTGGATATCTACGGCCGCCCCTACCATTTGGTGCGAGAGCTGCCGCGTGACTTTGCGCTCAATCAACCGCTGGGTCCATTCGCGCTGGCAGCGCTCTCGCTGCTAGATCCGGAGGCAGAAACCTATAACCTGGACGTCATTTCCGTATTCGAGGCCATCCTAGATGACCCGCGCCAGGTACTCATTGCCCAGCAGAAGCAGCGCCGCGGCGAAGAGATCGCCGCGCTGAAGGCGGACGGGGTGGACTACACCGATCGCATGAATATCGTGGAGGATATCACTTGGCCGAAGCCGCTCGAGGAGCTATTGGAGCAGGCCTACGATACTTTCGCTGAGACCAATGCGTGGGTCAAGGAGTTTGAGCTGCGACCCAAGTCCGTGGTGCGCGACATGCTCGAGAATGCGATGACCTTCTCGGATCTGGTCGCAACCTACGGCTTGGCCCGCTCCGAGGGCGTGATTTTGCGCTACCTGACCGACGCGTGGCGCACTCTTAAGCAATCCATTCCGGACGAGTACAACACTCCAGAACTCGAAGATATCGTTGTCTGGCTAGGTGAGCTTATCCGCCAGGTGGATTCCTCGCTTGTCGACGAATGGGCGCAAATGGCCGGCGAAGACTCCCCCATCGACCAAGACACGGTGGACCGCGAGCTGGCCTTTGGCGTGGAGGACCCCACCGCGCTCACGGCCAATCGCCGCGCCTTTACCATCATGGTGCGCAATTACATGTTCCGCTTGGTGCAGCTCTTTGCTTTGGAAAAGGAAGACCGCTTGGCGGAGCTGCTCGATTACTTGGACGAGGTGCCGGACTTCGGCGCCATCTTGGATGACTATTTCGATGAATATGACGATATCGATTCCGGCCCCGAGGCCCGCGGTCCCGAGTACTTCCGCCTGGGCGATACTGACTCGCGTTTGTGGTCCGTGCGCCAGATCATCAAGGACCCAGACGGCGACCACGCCTACCAGTTCGTCGCTACGGTAGATCTCGATGCCTCCGATGAGGCTGGCGAAGTCCGGCTGTCGGACCTGCGCGTGGAATACTAGCCTGCGAAAAACGACAAAGCCGCCCTGGCTGCCTCGCCCCGGGGTAAGGGGGGCCGCAACGAGTACGGCGACGAGCAGGAGCAGCGAATGGAACACCGCTGCCAGGCGTGTGCCCGCGCCTGCCCGCACGTTGACAGCAGTTCGGGCGATCGCGGCTGTTGCGGGGATCCCGCCGAACAGGGGCGCGACGACGTTGGCCACGCCCTGCCCAAAGAGCTCGCGGTCAGGATCGTGCCGGTCGCCGACAGTCATTGCGTCGGCAACCGTCGCTGACAGCAACGATTCCAACGCACCGAGCGCTGCGACGGCGACCGCTGCCAACAGCAAGGAATCCAGGTGCTCCCACGGGATCTGCGGCCAGCGCGGGGCAGGCAACGTCGACGGGATGTAGCCGATAGTCTTCAGACCGCTGTCTGCCAGCATGTTGATGGCCGTCGCAGCAGCTACCTACACCAGCGCCGCGGGAAAGCCACTACGAATGCGGGCAGCAACCACGATTCCGGCCGCCACCGCGAGGGTCATAACGGGCGCCTGCTATACCGGAGCATCTAGCCAAGCTTTGATTGCGTCCCACACCAACCCGAGGACTTTCTCGCCATCTACGTCAACACCGAGTGCTGCAGGTAGCTGTTGGAGGGCGATGATCACCGCAATACCGGCTGTGAAACCTTCGATGACAGGCAACGGCATGTATTTCATCGCGCGGCCAGCGCCGGTGAATGCCAGCAAGAGCAGCATGAGCCCCGCCAGCACGCCAACGACGAGCACCCCATCGGCACCATGGTCGGCCACGATGGGGATGAGCACCACGGTCATTGCGCCGGTCGGGCCGCTTACCTGGACGTTGCTACCGCCGAAGACTGCGGACAGGATGCCCGCGACGATGGCCGTCGTAATTCCAGCTGCCGCGCCGACACCAGAAGCAACGTCGAAGTCGAGCGCCAGGGGGAGTGCGACTAGGGCCACCATAAGGCCGGCCGAAAGGTCGCGCCCGATAGTCGCGCGGGACCAGTCCGAGCGGCGCGGTGCGAATCGCAGGGCACGGGATCGGATGCCCACCTTAGAGACGGTGGAGGGGTGGGTCATGCTACTTTCTTGCTCCTTAAAGGCTCAACGACACCCAAAGGATACACAAGGCGCCTTCCTTCGACGGCCGGATTCCCGATTCTGGCCGATGCCTCATGTTGACGAATTCCCACCACACCCCAACCCTTCGGCACTAACTTGGCCAAGTCAGGGTTGGGCGTGACGCCTGCCACAACCTACTGAAAACCATTGCCATTTAAACCCTCCTCTGGTTTACTCGGGGCCATGCAGACAGTAGATACCCTCATCATCGGCGGCGGCGCGGCTGGCCTGCAGGCAGCCCTAGTCATGGTCCGCGCCCGCCGCAGCGTGCTCATTGTTGATTCCGCCACTCCCCGCAACCGTTTCGCCCATGAAATTCATGGAGTCATTGCCCTCGAGGGCACGCCACCCCTTGAGTTTCAAGAGCGCGGCAAGGAGCAGCTGCGCAGCTATGGCGCGCAGATCGTGAACGCCACCGTGGATTCCGTCACCGATAATGACCGCACGCTCACCGCCACGTTGAGCAACGGTGAGACCATCGCTGCCCGCTCTATCATCGTCGCCAGCGGCGTGGACGACGAGCACCCAGCTATCCCGGGCCTGCAAGAAAACTGGGGAAATACGGTCCTCCACTGCCCCTACTGCCACGGATACGAGGTGGCGGACAAGAAGCTCGGCGTGCTCTACATCGGCGAGTTCTCCTTCCACCATGCCGCGGTTCTGCGCCAGTGGTCGAAGGACATCACCTTCTTCACCAATGGAATGGAATTCACCGACGAGCAGCGCGCGGACCTGACTCGGCGGGGCATTGCGCTTATCGACGACCCCGTCACCGCCTTCCAAGACGGAAAAGTCCTGCTGGAAAGCGACGAGCATGCCGTCGATGCACTGTTTTACATGCCCATTCCCCGCCCTCACGATGAGTTCCTCGCTGACCTCAATCTTCAGCGCCACAGTCCGCCGTCGGGCATGGGCGGCAGCCTGATCAAAACGGGCCTCGCCGGTGCCACCAGCCACCCGCGCATCTGGGCCGTAGGCAACGTGGTCAACCCACCGGCGCAGGTAGCGATGGCGATGGGCGAGGCCAACGCCGCCGCCATTGCGGTCAATGCCTTCCTCGTCGAGGACGATTGGATTTAAATACGGTGGTGTGGCATGAAAGCCATCATCCAGACCAATCCGGAAGACCCACACTCGCTGGAGCTGGGGGGACGTCGGCAAGCGCGAGGGCGGCTATAAGCCAGACTTTTAGCGTGCGGCCTCAATCTGGACAGCCTGTGCCACAGCTTGAACTACGGCAGCGACCTTAACGGCCTCCCAGATCTGCTCCTTGCTCAGGCCAGCCTCGTTGACTTCCTGGGCGTGGGCGCCGAAGCAGTGCTCGCAGCCATTGATGGCGGAGACTGCGGTATTCCACAGCTCGAAGTTGGCCTTGTCCACGCCTGGCTTGGAGATAATGTTCATGCGCAGGCCGAACTTAACCCGTGCGTAGTCATCGCCCAACCAGCCCTTGGCGCGGTAGGCAACATTGTTCATAGCCATAACGGTGGCTGCGCCGTAGGCTGCCTCGATAGCTTCCTCAGACAGGTGCTCCTTTGCTTCCTCCGCAATCTCAGACAGCACGGTGTCATTGCGGGTTGCGGCGGCCGATGCCAGCAGGCAGCCCCAGAGCTGCTCCTCGTCCAGGTCCTTGGAACGGGTCAGGGCGCCCAGGTTGAGCTTCTGATCCTTGGCGTACTCCGGTAGGGAAGACTTCAGATTATCAATAGACATAGCTTTTCTCCTTTGAGGTTTTGATAGGAATTTACTGCGCTGGATTTAAAAGGAAACCCCGCCACGAAAGCGGGGTAAACCTGCATCTCAGTGAGATTTAGAGTGCGGACTGAACGACGTCCATCTTGTTGATGTTCTTGGTTGGGTCGTTCTTCTCCCAGTTGCAAGCGCAGACCTCTTCGGACTGCAGGGCGTCGAGCACGCGCAGAACCTCGTCTACGTTGCGGCCGACAGCATCCGGGGTAACGGAGACGAACTGGATAACACCATCCGGGTCGATGATGAAGGTAGCGCGGTCAGCAACGCCATCAGCGTTTTCTACACCCAGTGCACGGATAAGGTCGTGGCGCACGTCAGAGAACATCGGGAAAGGAACTTTCTTCAGCTCTGGGTGGGTTGCGCGCCAGTTGAAGTGAGCGAACTCGTTATCGGTGGAGCCACCGAGGATCTGGGTATCGCGGTCCTGGAACTCCTCGTCCAGCTTGCCGAAGGCAGCGATCTCGGTCGGGCAGACGAAAGTGAAGTCCTTCGGGTAGAAGAAGACGACCTTCCACTTGCCCTCGTACTTGTCCAGGGATACCTGCTCGAAGTAGTCCTCCGGCTGGTTAGCGTTAACGTCGTGTAGGTCGCCACCGGTCAGGGCGGTGAGGTTAAACTCTGGGAACTTCTCGCCGACGGTCAAAATAGGCATAGTCTTCAACTCCTTTAGCAAAGGCTTTTCCTCTAAGTGTCCTGCCGCTTGACGTACAAGCAGCAGGGCCGGACCGTGTCCGGCCCAACACGATCAGTTATACCATCTTTTCCGCTCGCGTCAATAGCAAATCCTATAGGTAAGTGTTAGAGTAATAGGCATGCATAATAAAGAGTATCGCCCTACACTTGCTCAGCTGCGTACCTTCGTCACCGTTGCGGAAAACAAGCACTTTGGTACCGCAGCCGCCAAACTCGAAATTTCCCAGCCCTCCCTCTCCCAGGGCCTCGTTGCTCTCGAGCAGGGCTTGGGCTTGCAGCTTATTGAGCGCTCGACCCGCAAGGTCATCGTCACCTCGGCTGGCGAGACCCTCCTCCCCTACGCCAAGGCAACGCTTGAAGCAGCCGATACCTTCCTCGCCCACGCTCGCGGCGCCAACGGCACCCTTGCCGGCCCACTGACGATCGGCGTTATCCCCACCATCGCCCCCTACATCCTCCCCGATCTGCTCTCCATGCTTGCCGAGGCCTACCCGGATCTCCAGCCGCGCTTCGTCGAGGAGCAAACCCAGCACCTCATTACTCGCCTGCGCAATGGCAACTTGGATCTTGCCATCATGGCCCTTCCGTCGGAGGCCACCGGCATGGTCGATAGCCCGCTGTACACGGAGAAATTCTCCATTGTCTGCCCGCCCGATCACCCCATCGCCGGCCGCGAGGATGTCGAGCTTGCGGAGCTCAAGGACTTGGATTTACTGCTGCTTGACGACGGCCACTGCTTGCGCGACCAAGTAGTCGACCTCTGCCGCCATGCCGATATCAACCCAGCCGAGGCCACCAATTCCGTCACCCGCGCCTCTTCCCTGACCACCATCATGCAGTTGGTCATGGGCGGCCTGGGCTGCACCCTCGTCCCCGAATCCGCCCTGGCCACCGAATGCCATGGCAAGGACGTCGCCATCGCCCACTTTGCCTCCGATGTCACCGCCGAGCGCGAGGTGGGCCTCGTGTTCCGTTCCTCCGCCGCCCGCGCCGAGGAATTCCGCGAATTCGGCACGCTCATCACCTCCGCCTATAACAAGGCGATTGAGCGCTCCCGGCAGTAGTCTCACCCGGCGGCCCCACACGGGGGCGTCGCCAAGCACGCCAAAGGCCACCGCCCCTAATTGGAGCGGTGGCCTTTAACTATGGTGCGCTAGACCTGTGGGAAGGTGTTGCGGCCCGCGCACTGGCGGAACATATGCGCCTGTGCCAAGAGAGTAACCGGATACGCCACGATGAGGCCGATGCCCAAAAGCAAGAAGCCGGCCACAATGATGAAAAAGTTCAAAATTGCCAGTAGCAACATTTGACCGTAGTTGTTCTTACCTGCCTGAAAGCCCTTCTTCACGGCATCCCCAACGCTATCGCCATCGGCCGCGAACCATTGCATCAGCGAGAAGAATGGTTGGATAAAGAAGCTAATCAGCGAAATCACGCCGATGATGCCCATGACGCTTAATACTGCCGCAACTGCTTCGTCCTCCGTCATATTCTCGGCGTCGTTAAGCAACCCATAGACAGTTCCACCTACTGCAGCGAATGCAATGAGGCTCGCCACTGCCCCGATGACGAGCATGATGACCAGCGGCTGCCACCAACGCACGTTCTTAAAAAGGTAACCCCAACCGGTGCGGACGTCATCGATCTGGAAAAGCGCTAGGCGCATAATTACCAGCGACAATACAAGGCTTAGGACAGTCGAAATGAGCTGAGAAACCCAAGAACCCGCGGTTGGATCACCAGTACCGGAGTAGCTCGCGGCATTGATGCCGCCTGCAACGGCTACAAAAACGATACTTAGAACAAAAAGCGCTAGGGCTCCTAGGATCCACAGCTTCCAGTTGCCAAAGACAGTCCGAAAAGCCCAAGAAACGGCATCTATGGCCGAAACCTTTCCGGTGTGCTGTGGCTGACCCGCGTGGTAGCCGGCGTAGCCTTGGGCGTTGCCCTCGTGGCTGCCACCATACGATGGAAGCTGGCCGTAGTCCGGCCGATCCTCGGGATGGTTGGTCGGCTCATAGCGAGGAAAATCGTCATTTCCACCCGAATACGGGTTCGTCATAGGCGGTGCTCCTCCTTCAGGAATACACATAGAAAAATGGATAAGTATTTTCACTTTAACAACTTTTTCCTCATTTCAGGTGGGCGGGTAAACTCGTTGCCTAGTCATGACTAAGAACGAATCCCCTTCTCGCGACGAGCTCTTCGCCGCACTCGAAAATGTCTCTTTGGCCGAGGCCCGCTCCTTCCGCCGCCGCCTCAAGAAGGCTCGCGCCCCTAAGGCGCTGCAAGAAATCGGCGCTGAAATCCATGCCGCGGCCGAGCGCGTCGCGCTTACCGACGCCGCCGTTCCCACCATTACCTACCCCGACGCCCTCCCCGTCACCGCCCGCAAGGACGATATCGCCGAGGCAATTCGGGACAACCAGGTCGTCATCATCGCTGGTGAGACCGGTTCTGGTAAGACCACCCAGATCCCGAAGATCTGCCTCGAGCTGGGCCGCGGCCGGCGCGGATTCATCGGCCATACCCAGCCGCGCCGTATTGCAGCGCGCACCGTGGCTGAACGCATTGCCGCGGAATTGAACCAGAAGATCGGCGAGTCTGTTGGCTACGCCATCCGCTTCGATGACCGCGTCTCTGAGACCACCGCCGTCAAGCTTATGACCGACGGCATCCTGCTCGCCGAGATGCAGCGCGACCGCTTCCTCAATAAGTACGACACCATCATTATCGATGAGGCCCACGAACGCTCGCTCAATATCGACTTCCTGTTGGGCTACTTGAAGCGCCTATTGCCCAAGCGCCCCGACCTCAAGGTGATCATCACCTCCGCAACCATCGACCCAGAAAGCTTCGCCGCCCACTTTGCCGACGCCGACGGCAACCCCGCCCCCATCATCGAAGTCTCCGGGCGCACCTACCCCGTAGAAATCCGCTACCGGCCGCTCGAGTTCGAGGCCGGCGGAAAAGTCGTGGACCAAGACCCGCTCGACGGCTTGACCGAGGCCATCGAAGAGCTCATGCGCGAAGGCGACGGTGATATCCTGTGCTTCTTCCCTGGCGAGCGCGATATCCGCGATGCCATGGAAGCCATCGAAGGCAAGAAGTGGAAAAACGTCGAGGTCACTCCCCTCTTTGGCCGCCTATCTAACCAAGAGCAGCACCGCGTGTTTAGCGAGCACCGCGGCCGCCGCATCGTCTTGGCCACCAATATCGCCGAAACCTCGCTTACCGTGCCCGGCATCCGCTATGTCGTCGATACCGGCACCGCCCGTATCTCGCGGTATTCCACGCGCACCAAGGTCCAGCGGTTGCCTATCGAGCCCATCTCGCAGGCCTCCGCCAACCAGCGCTCCGGCCGTTGCGGCCGCGTTGCAGACGGCATCGCCATCCGCCTCTACAGCGAACAGGATTTTGAAAGCCGCTCCGAGTTCACCGACCCGGAAATCCTGCGCACCAACCTCGCGAGTGTCATCCTGCAAATGGTTTCGCTCAAGCTCGGTGATATCGAACAATTCCCCTTCATCCAGCCACCCGAGCACAAGGCCATCCGCGATGGCCTCACCCTCCTCCACGAGCTTGGCGCCCTCCACGACAAGCAAGACAAGCCCTCGCTTACCACCATCGGCCGCGATCTTTCCCGCATCCCACTGGATCCGCGCATGGCGCGCATGCTCATTGAAGCCAATACCAACGGATGCCTCGATGATGTCATGGTCATCGTTGCCGCCATGACCATCCAGGATGTGCGCGAGCGCCCCCTGGACTTCCAGGCCCAGGCCGACCAAGCCCACGCTCGCTTCAAGGACAAGACCTCAGATTTCTTGTCCATGCTCAAGCTATGGGATTACATCAAGCAAACCCGCAACGAGCAATCCGGCAATAAGTTCCGCAAGCGCATGAAGCAGGAATTCCTCCACTACATGCGCATCCGCGAGTGGTTTGACTTGGTGCGCCAGCTCAAGGACGTCGCCAAGCAGCTGGGCTGGACCTACCAGGAAGGCACCGAGCGCCGCTCCGATGACATCCACATGTCACTCCTTTCGGGCCTGCTATCCAATATCGGCGCCCGCGACGGCAATTCCAAGGAGTTCCAGGGCGCGCGCAACACCCGCTTCCTGGTATTCCCCGGCTCTGCCCTGGCTAAAAAGCCGCCGGAATTCCTCATGGCTGCCGAGCTAGTGGAAACTTCCCGCCTCTGGGCGCGCGATGTCGCCGCCATCGATCCCGCCTGGGTGGAAAACCTCGGTGGGGACCTGCTCAAGCACAACTACTCCGAGCCCACCTGGTCTCGCAAGCGCGCCGCCGCCATCGCGCACCAAAAATCCACGCTCTACGGCGTGCCCATCGTGGCCGACCGCACCGTTCCCTACCACCGCGTCGATCCCGCCGCTGCCCGCGATATGTTCATCCGCAATGCCCTTATCGCCGGCGACTGGAACACCCACCACGCCTTTTTCAAGGCCAACGCCCAAGCGCTTGACGACGCCGCCGCATACGAAGAAAAGGCCCGCCGCCGCGGCCTCATTGTGGACGAAGACACGCTCTTCGATTTCTATGACCAGCGCATTCCGGCAAAGGTAACCACCGGCCGCCACTTTGACTCGTGGTGGAAAAAGGAGCGCCGCCGCACCCCGGATCTGCTGGATTTCGATCCCGCTAAGCTCATCGATGACTCCCATGATGTCACCGAGGAATCCTTCCCCGACCACTGGCGCAAGGGCTCTATCGATTACGAACTGACCTATAAGTTCGAGCCCGGCGATCCTCTCGACGGCGTTACCGTAATGGTTCCCATTCCTATGCTCGCCGGCTTGGATACCGAAGGCTTCGATTGGCTCGTTCCCGGTCTGCGCCTCGAGCTCGTCACCGAGCTCATCCGCAGCCTGCCCAAGGCCCTGCGCCGCACCGTCGTACCCGCGCCCGAATTTGCCGAGCGCGCCCTCGACCGCCTCATCCCTTATGAAGGCCCCATCACCCAGCAGCTTGCCGACGTCCTCCGCGAACTCGGCGGTCAAGGAATCAACGCCACCGACTTCCAGGCCAGCAAGCTACCCGCCCACCTGCGGATGAACTACGGGGCCATCGATAAGCGCGGCAAAATCGTCGACTCGGACCGCGACCTCGCGGCGCTCGTCCGACGGCAGGCCGGACACATCAAGTCCTCCGTATCCCGCGTCTCGCGCACCTCCGAGTCCACCGCCGTTAGCGAATGGACCGACGACACCCTCGGCACCATCGATGACACGGTTACGACCACCGTCGACGGCCACGAAGTCACCGCCTACCCTGCCCTGGTCGCTACCAAGGACGGCGTCGAACTCAAGGTTCATCCCACCAAGGCCGCCGCAGATGCCGCCATGGTAACGACCACCCTTACGCTCCTCATGCGTGAGATATCCGTCAACGCCTCCCAAATGGTCAAGGGCCTGCCATTGCAACAGCGCGTCGCCGTCGATTCCTATCCGCACGGCGGCGCCGACGGCCTTGTCAATGACGCCCGCATCGCCGCGATCCGCGACCTGATGCTCGAAGCCGGCGGGCCCGTCCGCACCCCCGCGGCGTTTCAGAAGCTTAAAGACACCGTCAAGCCCCAGGTCCCAGGCCGCGTACGCCAGGCAGTGGTAGCTATTGCCCCCGGACTCGCCGAATACTCCAACCTGCGAGCGGAACTTGCTCATTGGGACGGTCCAGCAATCGATGACATGCGCGCACAATTGGATTTCCTCCTTCCCCGAAACGCCATCACTGTCCATGGAATGTCCCATCTGCGCCATCTACCGCGATATATCCAAGCCATGCGCATTCGCCTAGAGGATATGAACCTTGACCCCGACCGCGATGCAGACCGTCAAGCCGAGGTAGATAACGCCAAGGCCTACCTATCCAACCGCCTGCGCAATCTACCGGCCGGCCGCGAAAAGACCCGCGAGGTCAAGGACGTGCGTTGGATGATAGAGGAACTTCGAGTTTCCCTTTTTGCTCAGCGCCTTGGCACAGCCCATGCCGTTTCACTCCGGCGCATCCAAAAGGCGGTGGACAAACTGCGCTAAAAGTCCTCGCGATCGCGCCTTCGCATCAGGCGAATCTCGGATTCAAAGTCATCTGCGCTTTCAAAGGATTTATATACAGAGGCGAAGCGCAGATAGGCCACCTCGTCAAGGTCCCGCAGTGGTTCTAGGATGGCCAAGCCAATCTCGTTCGCGTTGACCTGCGAGGAGCCATGACTGCGCACGGTCTCCTCCACTTCTTGCGCCAGCTTCTTCAAGGCATCGTCGCTCACATCTCGCCCCTGGCAGGCACGGCGCACACCGCGAATCAATTTATCTCTACTAAAGGGCTCGGCCAGACCGTTTCTCTTCACCACAAGCAACACGGCCTTCTCAACCGTGGTAAAGCGCCCCTTGCACGAAGCACACTCGCGCCGGCGCCGAATCGACGCTCCAGCATCGACCACACGCGAGTCAATGACGCGGGATTGCTCATTGTGACAAAAGGGGCAATACACAGTGGTCCTTTCACTGACGTTGATACGCCAGTAGTTTACTCATCTCCAATTCCGTGCGGCCACTGGGCTTCACCCCGCTGTAGCCCCTAGTGCGCTACTGCAGCTTCAACTTGCTGCACACCAGAAGCCGGGGGTTGAGGAGCACTATTTCCTTCAGCGCCCGCAAGTCCCCCTAGCAATGTGCCCACAAAGACCGCGACACCAAACACTGCACCCAATGCGTAGTTACCTGTGTTCGACTCACCCACACTGTTTCGTCCCCTATTCGATCTGTTCCCAGAGCCTCCGGCCGACGTACGGTTCGAACGATAGGTCGTGCGATCTTCCACACGTAGGGTTCGAACATACCGAGAGCTTTCGGTGCCGCGGGCCGCAGAACCGTAGCCGCGCTCCACATCCCACACGGACGCAGAAGGCACCACTACAGGTTCGGAAGCTTTGCGAGTTACCAGGTTATTGCGAGAATTGATCAGCAGAGACATAACTTTCCTTTCGACGACTGAACCCACCGTAGGCGCCTCATGCGACACGTCATGACACCCAGTCGCCATAATGTTCGATTTAGTTGGTACGTTCGATTTATAGCATCGCTTCGAATACTTGTCCACCCCAACACGCAAATCTCGAACATCTGTACTTTTCGTGCTACAAATGACGTGTGGCAACTTTTCAGCGCCGCCAGCTAACAGACCACCGATAAATCCAGCCGATCCCCTCCGAGGAGCCAGCAATGGGCCGCAAGCCAAAGAAGACCACCGAGAAGACCGACTACGCTTCCCTGTCTGACCGCCAGCGACGAATTCTTAACGTCATTAGTGACGCCGTCATGCTGCGTGGTTACCCACCAAGCATCCGCGAAATTGGTGACGCAGCAGGCTTGCAGTCCACCTCCTCTGTTGCCTACCAGCTAAAGCAATTGGAAGAAAAGGGCTTCTTGCGCCGTGACCCAAATAAGCCGCGAGCCGTAGATGTTCGACACCTAAATACCGACGATGGCGCCAAGAAGCCGGGCCGCAAACCGGCTAAGCCCGAACAGCAGGTTCCCGCAGAGGCAGGTGCGGTTTCCTACATTCCTGTGGTTGGCCGAATCGCAGCGGGTGCGCCCATTACCGCGGAAGAAAACGTAGACACTTACTTTCCGATGCCCGATGAGGTAGTCGGTGGCGGCGACCTTTATATGCTGCAAGTGGTCGGCGACTCGATGCAGGATGCCGGCATTCTTGACGGCGACTGGGTAATCATTCGCTCCCAGTCAGTTGCAGAAGAGGGCGAGTTCGTTGCAGCGCTGCTCGATGGTGCTGAAGCTACCGTTAAGGAATTCCACCGCGATTCCTCTGGCGTGTGGTTGCTCCCCCACAACGATGCCTACGCTCCCATCAACGGCGATGATGCGGAGATCATGGGCAAGGTTGTATCCGTATTCCGTAAGCTTTAGTCACCAGCCTGACACAGATTCTATAGCCCCGCGAGGTCCTCGATTGGCCCTTGCGGGGTCTATCTATGTACACCCTTCGTTGAAGCGGCCCGTTTCCTGCCACCCCCATTTGGCTCCATTTCAGACCCGGACACCAAAAGAGACGAAAATCCCACTTTCCCACTTTTCCCTCTGACCAGGTACTTCAGCGCACCGGATATAGAATGCAGCCGTGCAAATTTTTGCTTTAGTCCGTTTATTCCCGATTTTTGAGACAATGGACTAAGCAAAACAACATCGCCGGATTTTCACTTCCGCATAAAGTGGCAACTTTTACCCCCACTACATGACGCGATGTCTCTAGATTCAAGGAGGAATCATGTACGCAGAAGAGCGGCGTCGCCAAATTGCTTCCCTCACCGCCGTTGAAGGCCGCGTCAACGTCACTGAGCTCTCGGAACGCTTCGAAGTTACGGCCGAGACCATCCGCCGCGACCTTGCGGTGCTTGACCGTGAGGGCGTCGTCCATCGCGTGCATGGCGGCGCAGTAGCCTCCCAATCCTTCCAGACCGCGGAGCTTACCCTGGATACCCGCCAGCGGTCCGCCTCCGGCGCAAAAGCGGCTATCGCCCGCGCGGCCCTAGATTTTCTTCCCCAGGGCGGCGGCAGCATTTTCTTGGACGCAGGCACCACCATTAACGCGTTCGCAGAGCTCATTGGACAGCAATACCCACAGGCGCAGTTTAATATTGTCTCCAATAGCCTGCCTATTGCGCTGTCTCTTGCAGGCAATGGCGTGCCTGACGTCCAGCTACTTGGCGGTACGGTCCGCGCGATTACCCAAGCCGTCGTTGGCGATACGGCACTGCGCACCCTGGCTTTGATGCGTGCCGACGTCGCCTTTATCGGTACCAATGCCCTAACCCTGGACCATGGCTTGTCGACGGCCGATTCCCAAGAGGCAGCCATCAAATCCGCCTTTGTCACCAATGCCCACAAGGTTGTGGTCATGTGTGACTCCAGCAAGCTGGGCAATGACTATTTGGTAAGTTTCGCCTCCGCCGCCGATATCGACGTCGTCATTACTGACGCCGCTGCGCCCGATTCCTTCGTGGAAGCGTTGCGCGAGCGCGAGATTGAGGTCGTGCTCGCCAGCGAATAATCCCCTCCCCCGATCCTTCGCCTACTTTAGGCGAAGGACTCCATGCGCTCGACCACTGCGGTACGGGCAGCGTCAGGGCTTTCCGCATCCAGCGCCACCTCGGAAAGCTGCTGGCACTGTTCCAGGGTAACCTTTGCCAGCTGCGCGCCGACGCCTGCTACAGCCGTCGACGCTGCGGATAGCGAATTCACACCCAAGCCGGTAAGCACGCAGGCCAACATCGGGTCGGCTGCTGCCTCACCGCACACGCCTACCGCAACGTTATTGGCCTGGCCCACGATGCAGGTGTGCTGAATGAGCCGCAGCACAGCCGGCTGCCACGGGTCAGTCAGGTAGGCCAGCTGTGGGGACAAGCGGTCCGCAGCCATCGTGTACTGAGTCAGGTCATTGGTGCCGATGGACACGAAATCAAGGTGCGGCATAATCTTATCCGCCATAAGCGCTGCGGCCGGAACCTCGATCATGGCGCCGGCAGTCAGGCCTCGCTCGCGGCACAGCCCAGCAAACCACTGGGCCTCAGTCGAGGTGGCAACCATAGGAGCCATCACCCAAGTAGTGGCTTTGTCATCGCGAGCCCCAGCAGCCTGGGCAATCGCATCCAGCTGGCGGGTCAGCAAAGCCTCATTATCGCGTGCAATACGCAGACCACGAACGCCCAATGCCGGGTTTTCTTCGGAGCTCAGCGTGGCATAGGAAATGGGCTTATCGGAGCCAGCATCCAACGTACGCACGACAACCTTGGATTCAGGGAAGGCATTAAAGACCTTGCCGTAAATCTTTGCCTGCTCGTCAACGCTGGGCTCTTCACTGGCCGAGAGGAACGACAGCTCCGTGCGGTACAGACCAATGCCCTCTGCCTGAGAATCCGAAGCAATGCGAGCGGCGTTGCCATCAGCGACGTTGGCAAGCAGCTGCACACGGTGGCCATCTTTGGTTTCCGCCGGTCCACGCCACTGAGCAACGCGTGCCGCACGTTCGCGGTACTCGGCCACAGCCTTCGTGGAAGCCTCTTCGTCGGCCCCAAGGGTGACGGCGCCCACTGCGCCATCGACGAATACCAGCGTGCCGCTTTCAATATCGCTCAGCGCCGCGCCCACAGCAACGATGCACGGAATATCGAGCTGACGGGCGATGATGGCCGTATGGCTGGTAGGTCCACCAAGCTCGGTGACAAGGGCCTTGATGTGCTTGGTATCCAGCGTCGCGGTATCGGCCGGGGCCAAATCGTCCGCGAACAGCACGGCCTCGCCGTCTACGAGCGGCAGGCCCGGCTCGTCCTCGCCGCGCAGCTCTGCGATTACGCGGTCGCGCACGTCCTTCAAGTCAGTGGTGCGCTCTGCCATCACTCCGCCGGCGGCTTCGAACATGGTGACAAACTTATCGGTGGCGCCGACAGTAGCGAACTCCGCATTCCGGCCGGTGCGGATGTTTTTGCGCACGGCCTTATGCCAGCCTCGGTCCTTGACCATGCCGGCCGTTGCAGTCAGAACTTCCGCAGCCTGGCCTTCGGCGGCAGCAGCCCGCTGCTCCAAGCGGCCAGCGACAGTATCTACGGCCGCAAGGAAGCGGTCGTACTCAGAATCGCTCGCTTGCTCTGGGTCAATGCTTCCCTCGGTAGGCAGGGCCGGGCGAGGGCGGACCCACACGGCTTCGGCGTAGGCGACTCCGGCAACGACACCGGTTCCTTTGATTGTGGACTCAGACGCGTTTTCCATGAGCGTACTTCCTTCGAAGATAGCGGTTTATTAACTTCCAGAACACCACAAATCGGATAGAAAAGCAATGTATACCACAGAAATTCTGTTGACTTTCGGACACAATCGGACAAGAATCAACATTAAGGGCGGGCCATGCCCGCGAGGTCCTCTCCAACGGCGTTCGGCCCCAATATACAACCTGCGAAAGGGACGACTTGATTCTCACGCTGACCCCCAATCCCAGTATCGACGCCACCCTTGTGCTCAGCGAGCCATTGACCTCCGGTGATGTCCACCGTGCCAGCGAGGTCACACAGGTTGCTGGCGGCAAGGGTGTAAACGTCACCCATGCCGTGCACTTGGCCGGCGAGCAATCCTTGGCTCTTTTCCCGGCCCACGACTCCGATTCTTTCCTAAATCTCATCCACTCGGCCGGGCTGCCTTCCTCTGCAATCCCCATGGACGGCACGGTTCGCGTCAATACCACCATCACAGAGCCTGATGGCACTACCACCAAGGTCAACGGTCCAGGCCCTGCGCTTTCCGACGCCGATTCCCAAGCCATTACCTCCGAGCTCACCGCCCGCGCCCTTGCCTCCGACTGGGTGGTCCTAGCCGGCTCCCTGCCGCGTGGCGTTAACACCGATTGGTATTGCGACCTCATCTCCGCGGTCCGCGCGGCCGCACCACAGGCTCGCATTGCCGTCGATACGTCAGATGCTCCAATGCAGGCCATTGGGGAAAGCCTCAATTCTGCTGCGCCGGATCTCATTAAGCCGAACGGCCTAGAGCTCGGCCAGCTCACCGGAACCGACGGCCGCGAACTGGAAGACCAGGCCGCACGCGGCGAGTACTCGGGGGTTGTTCGAGCGGCCCGGGACGTCGTCAAGCAGGGCATCGCAGAAGTACTCGTCACCCTTGGCGGTGCCGGGGCGGTGCTGGTTACCGCGGATGGCGCTTGGGCTGCAACTCCCCCGCCAGCAACGGTGAAATCCACCGTAGGCGCCGGTGACGCCGCGCTCGCCGGATATCTCCTCGGCCGCACCGCCGGAAAGTCGCCGGCCGATAGTCTCGCGCAGTCGGTGGCCTACGGAACTGCGGCTGCATCCAAACAAGGCACCCAATTCCCTCGCCCAGAAGAACTCGATATCGCACATACCCCCGTAAACTCGCTAGCCTAAGGAGTGCCTAATCATGGCTTCCGACCTCATCACTACCGACCTAGTCGCGCTCGACGCCGACTTCGGCGACAGCGTTGACTCCGTCATCACTAACCTGGCCACGCTAGTCCATGACACCGGCCGAGCCACCGACATCGCCGGCTTGGCACAGCCCGCCATCGACCGCGAAGCCAAGGCCGGTACCGGCGTCCCCGGCGGCGTCGCCATTCCACACTGCCGCTCCGAGGCCGTGACCGAACCCACCCTCGCGTTCGCCCGCCTGAGCCGCGGCGTGGATTTCTCCGGCCCCGACGGCGACGCCCAGCTGGTCTTTCTCATCGCTGCTCCGGCCGGCGGCGGCAAAGCCCACTTGAAGATTTTGTCCAAGTTGGCCCGCGCTCTAGTACGCAAGGACTTCCTCGAGTCCCTGCGCAACGCCCCCACCAAGGAGGAAATCGTTCGGCTTGTGCTGGACGTTGTCAATGCCGAAAAGCCGAAGAAGAAGCCAGTCGAAGACCCAGCCGCCCAGGGCGCTGCTGCCGGCACTGCCGCAACCGGTGCCGGTGCCGCCGGCTCCTCCGCCGCCGCGCCCTCGGCCGCAACCCCTGCCAGCGCAGAGCCTTTGGCCGATGTCACCCGCATCGTGGCCATCACCGCCTGCCCCACCGGCATCGCCCACACCTACATGGCGGCCGACGCCCTCACCCAAACCGCGGCCGAGCGTGACGACGTATCTCTGACCGTTGAGACGCAGGGCTCGTCTAATAATGAGTCTGTCTCCCAATCCACAATCGACGCGGCCGATGCAGTCATCTTCGCCACGGACGTCGGCGTGCGCGACCGCGAACGCTTCGCCGGCAAGCCGGTAATCGAATCCGGCGTCAAACGCGCCATCAATGAGCCCGGCACCATGCTCGACGAGGCCATCGCTGCTGCTCGCAACCCGCACGCCCACAAGGTCTCTGGCACCGCTACCCGCGCCGACGCGGAAGAAGAAGGTCAGTCGCTCGGTTGGGGCAAGCGCATCCAACAGGCCATTATGACCGGCGTGTCCTATATGGTCCCGTTCGTTGCGGCCGGCGGCCTGCTGCTCGCCCTCGGCTTCCTTTTCGGTGGTGCCGATATGGCAAATGGGTGGCAGGCACTATCGACGGACTATTCGTTGGGCAATCTCCCCGGCCATGACGTGACTGTTGACGGCGAACTCATGCACTTCGAGCGCTCCGGGTTCTTGCTCTATCTCGGCGCTGTTCTCTTCGCCGTCGGCCAAGCGGCTATGGGCTTTATTGTAGCCGCGCTGTCGGGCTATATCGCCTACGCGCTCGCCGGCCGTCCGGGCATCGCCCCGGGCTTCGCGGGCGGCGCGATCGCGGTCACCTTGGGCGCTGGCTTCATCGGTGGTCTGGTTACCGGTCTGCTGGCAGGCTTCATCGCGATGTGGATTGGCAACTGGAAGGTACCGCGCTGGCTAGGCTCCCTCATGCCGGTTGTTATTATCCCGCTGCTTACCTCGCTAATCGTCGGCCTCGCAATGTACCTGCTGCTGGGAGCACCGTTGGCAGCCATCATGGAGGGCCTCCAAAATTGGCTGTCGTCCATGTCCGGCTCCTCGGCTGTATTGCTGGGAATCATTCTCGGCCTGATGATGTGCTTCGACTTGGGCGGCCCAGTCAATAAGGCGGCCTACCTCTTCGCGACGGCCGGGCTGTCCACCGGCGACGAATCCTCCATGCAGATCATGGCCGCCGTCATGGCGTCCGGCATGGTCGCACCAATTGCGCTGTCGCTGGCTACGTTTATCCGCAAGTCGCTGTTTACCCCGGCCGAGCAGGAGAACGGCAAGTCCGCCTGGCTGCTGGGTCTGTCCTTCGTCTCGGAGGGCGCCATCCCGTTTGCAGCGGCCGATCCGTTCCGCGTCATTCCTTCGATGATGGCCGGCGGCGCGGTGACGGGCGCGATTTCGATGGCCTTGTCGGTCGGCTCCCGTGCCCCGCACGGCGGCGTGTTCGTCTTCTTCGCCATCGACCCGTTCTGGGGCTACCTCGTGGCCATTGCGGCCGGCGTGGTTGTCTCGACTGCGGCGGTGCTGGCGATGAAGCAGTTCTGGCCTAACAAGGCCGCCGAAGAAGCCGCCCAGAACGTGGCAGCATAAACCAAACACTCGTACACTGGATTCTAAAAATCCCCGTAAGAAAGGATATTTTCCATGGCTTCCAAGACTGTAAAGGTTGGCTCCTCTGTAGGCCTGCACGCACGTCCTGCATCTATTATCGCGGACGCTGCCGGCGAGTTCGATGAGGATATCTTCCTCAACCTGGTCGGCGACGATGATGAGGACGAGACCGATGCTGCCTCTTCCCTGATGATCATGGCTCTTGGCGCAGAACAGGGCGATGAAGTTACCGTTACCTCCGAAAACGAAGAAGCAGTGGAAAAGATTGCTGCTCTCATCGAGAAGGACCTGGACGCTTCCTAAGTCCTAAAACGGCTCCACTTTAGGCTCCCCACCCTTGCGGTGGGGAGCTTTTCGCTTGCCGACGCCACCTATCCCCACGGTGGCACCCACGTCACCTGCCCGCGCACCCGGGCTAGCCGGCCACGGCGCGGCGGGGCGTTGGGGTCATCGTCATTGACGCCATTGTGATAGGGACAGCAGGTCGCGAGGTTCGCAGCGTTGGTCTCGCCGCCATGCTTCCAGGCTTTGAGGTGGTGAATCTGACACTTGTCGGCGGGATAATTGCAGCTCTCCCACGGGCATACCGGGTTGACCGCAGCCGCCATGAGCCGCTGCTTGTCGTTGGCCACGCGCGAGGTCCGGTAGAGGTTGACCGGCCCCTCGTGGGGATGGACGAGCGTGACATAGCCGTGATCGCTCAGTGTCCGCGCGACAAGCTCCGCTCCGGTGATTCGAGCGCCATTGGTGAGTTGGAGGGTGATTTCCTCGCCGCCGCCGTCGACTATTCGGTCGAGTTCATCAAGGGTGAGAACCACCTGCGTCGTCACCGTCGCCCGCGTCGCATCCGCCTTGCCAAAGAAGAGGTCTTTGGCAGATTCCAGGGGCTTATTGGCGTCTAAGGCAGCGTGCATATCCGCCACATCGGCCGAATCCCCGGTAATGGTCAGTGACCATGGGCCGCCGGAGCGGCGAGTAATTCGTACTCCCTTTTCGGGCGTACGGCGCGGTCGCAGTTCGCGTACCAAGGCGCGGGCACGCTTTTCCAGGGCGGTGGCGCTGCCGCGAAAGGCACACAGTTCGGTGCGTAGGGTCCAGGCATCGCGCTGCGTCGGCAAGCGCAAGGCATACTTTTCAATCAGCAGTAGCACGTCGAGGGAATGCCTAGTCTGCCGCGCCGCTCGCTGTTTGGCAGCAAAGCCGCACCGGCCGAAATAGGTATCGCATAGACGCAGCAGGTCGCGCGCGGCGATGTCGGAGGCGCCCCGCGCGATGAGCTCGCGATCGCTCAGCCCTTGAACGGCGGCGACAATGTCCATGCCGGCGTTCACTGCGTTTAAGTATGCGTCCAATGCGGTCATGCCGCTAAGTAAAATAGCCCCCGCACGCCTACGCGAGGCGCATATCGGCTCGCTGTGGATAACCCGCGTTGGCCCGTCAACAAAACTGCCCGCCGCGGGCGCGCGACGGGCAGTCATCCACAGGTTGAAAATTAGTACTTGGCGCCGTGTCCCTCGCCGACGGAATCGTAGAGCTTTTTCATAATCGGAAAGGCCACGATGATGCCAACCGAGCCCCACGCAATGCCCTCGAGGGAGACCCCGCCCACGGTGAGGGTCAGGTTGCCGATGCCCGCGATAAGCGCCACTGCGGCCGCAGTCAGGTTGACCGGGTTATTGAAATTAACCTTATTATCCATCCAGATGCGCACACCCAGCATGCCGATGAGTCCATACAGCACGATGCAGGCACCGCCCAGGACGCCGGTCGGGATGGTGAAAATCAGCGCACCAAACTTCGGCACGAAGGCCAAAAGGATGGCGGTAAAGGCTGCTACCCAGTAGGCGGCGGTGGAATATACACGGGTTGCGGCCATCACGCCGATATTTTCGGCGTAGGTCGTGGTACCGGAGCCGCCAAAGCCGCCGGCAAGGGTGGACGCGAGGCCATCGGCAATCAGAGCGTCACCGGCCAGGTCATCGAGATCGCGCTTTGTCATCTCGGATACGGCCTTGACGTGGCCGACGTTTTCCGCGATGAGAACTACCAGTACAGGAAGTGCCACGGCAATGGCGGAGACGTTGAAGGAAGGCGCGTGGAATTCCGGCAGGCCCACCCACGGGGCGGCATCGATGGCCGCGACGGCGTCATCGCCGAGGTTGCCGGTCAGCGCAGCGAAAACCCAGCCGACGACCACGCCGAGCAGGATGGACAGGCGCGAGACCATACCGCGGCCGGCGACGGTGGCCAGCAAGATAACGAGCAGTGTCACCGCGGCCACGAGCGGCTGGGAGGCGAAGTTCTCGGCCGCATTCGGCGCCAGGTTCAGGCCGATGAGGGCCACGATTGCACCAGTGACGGCCGGCGGCATGACGGCGTCTAGGACGCGGCGGCCGGCGATTTTGACTGCCACACCCACCGCGGCCAAGACGAGGCCGGTGACCAAAATAGAGCCTGCTTGCGCGGCGATGCCGTACTGCTGCGCCGCCGAAAGAGGTGCAATGAATGCGAACGAGGAGCCGAGGTAGGACGGCAGCCGGTTGCGCGTGATAAGCAGGAACAAAATTGTGCCGAGGCCGGAAAAGAGCAGCGTCGTATTGACGGGGAATCCGGTCAAGGTGGGAACCAAAAGCGTAGCGCCGAACATGGCCACCACATGCTGCATTCCGATGCCGATGGTTCGGCCCCAGCTGAGTCGTTCTTCCGGCGCCACGACCGCGCCCGGTGCAATCCTTTTACCGTCTCCGTGGACGGTCCAACCTTTTAAGCTCACGAGCCTTAATTATGGATCACCCGGGGTGGTTTTAGGAAACTTCCTCCACGATGAATTCGGCGAGTTCGCGGGCGGTGGGTGCGGGAAGGCGGACGTCGACAAGCGTGCCATCGGCCGTGTACTCCTCGTGGCGCACCGTGCCCTCGGCGTGTACGCGAGCCACCACATCGCCGCGGGTAAAGGGAACCTGCAGCTTGACGTGGCTATCGCGGGAGTTGAGGAAGAGCTCTACGCGCGCGGTAAGCTCGTCGATTCCCTCGCCCGTGCGCGCGGATACGTAGACTACGTCCTCGTGGTCGAGTACGTGACGCAGCTCGGCGAGCACCAGCGGGTCGGCCTGGTCGATCTTATTGATCACGATGATCTCGGGCGGGGCCTGCTCGCCGGTTTCGGACACAATGTCATAGATGACTTGGTTGACCGCCTCAATCTGCTTGAGCGGGAATGGGTCAGAGCCATCGACCACGTGCAGCATAATATCGGCGGCCAGGACCTCTTCCAGTGTGGATTTGAAGGCCTCGACCAGCTGCGTGGGCAGGTGGCGGACAAACCCGACGGTGTCGGTGAAGACGACCTGGCGGCCGTCGGCAAGCGTGGCACGGCGAGTGGTGGGGTCCAACGTGGCAAAGAGTGCGTCCTCCACCAGCACGCCGGCGCCGGTCATGGCGTTAATGAGCGAGGACTTTCCAGCATTGGTGTAGCCGGCAATGGCTATCTGCGCGATGGTTGAGCGCTGGCGCTTGGAACGCTTGACCTCACGGGCGGTCTTCATAGCGCGCAGCTCTTTGCGCAGCCGGGCCATCTCCGTGCGAATGCGGCGGCGGTCCGTCTCAATCTTGGTCTCACCGGGACCACGCAGTCCGACGCCGCCGTTGGAGCCGGCGCGGCCGCCCGCCTGGCGCGAAAGATTGCCGCCCCAACCACGGGTATGGGTGTAGAGGTATTCCAGCTGCGCCAAGGAGACCTGTGCCTTGCCCTCTTTGGACTTGGCGTGCTGGGCAAAGATGTCAAGGATGAGCATCGTGCGGTCAATGACCTTGGTGTTAAGCGCGCGCTCGAGAGCGGTGAGCTGGCCAGGGTTGAGCTCGCCATCGCACACCACGGTATCGGCGCCGGTGGCCTCGACGATGTCGCGCAATTCCTTGACCTTGCCGGAGCCAATGAAGGTGCCGGAATCCGGCTTATCGCGCTTTTGGTAGATCATCTCTACTACTTCGGCGCCGGCGGTCTCGGTCAGCGCTGCAAGCTCGTCCATGGTGGCTTCGACTTCGGCCACGGTCCCTTCGGTCCACACGCCAACCAGAATGACGCGCTCGAGGCGCAGCTTTCGGTACTCCACCTCATAGCCATCGGTGGTGTCCTCAGCGCGGATGGTGGTCTCACGGGTAACGCGGCGGAAGGCGTTACGCTCTGCCAGGTCAAGGTCACCGGTGGTGGGCGTCGCCTCTGGTGCGGCCGGGGCGTCGTTATCGCGGAACGCGCGGGCGAGGAGATCGTCGTTATTGTGCTGGGAAAATTCGGTCATACTACCTCTCATTTTGGCACGTTACGGCCGAAAGCGGGAATTGCGGATTCTTAGCTGGCTGCACAAGGCGATACAATGGCGGGCATGAACGTTAAGGACACTGGGGTGAAGCAGAATACCGAGATGCAGGCCATTGGCCTCAATTTCGAACGCTGGCAGGACGCCGTCGAGGCCGCCATCGCTAGCGATCGCTTGGCCGTTACCGGTGAGGTACGCGGTGGTCAGCTGATTCAGTTCACCGATCCATCGGGCGCGCAGCTCAATATCCTCGCGGTGGAGCCTTTTGCTACTTTCATCGGCTTCAATGCGGTTACGCAGGGGTTCGCCCACGTAGAGATGGTCAACGATGTTCTCGCCCTGCTGGAAATCATCGATCCTTTCGGCACCACCATCGCCCAGGCCACCGCGAACCTGGCGCAGGGGCCTTTGCTTGCCGACGAACCCTTGCAGCAATGGCAGCAAATCTCCCTCACCGCCATGGGCCTTGATGTCCGCACCTACGAGTCGGCAGATGCCTACGAGGCGGCCGAGGGCGAATTCCCGGCGCTCTTCGAGTCCGCAGGAGCAAAGGTTATTTCCTCCGGCTCTGGCGCGGAGGTTCCTACCCCGGCCGCTACTTTTGCGGCCCGCGTCATGGAATCCGAGTGGCGTACCAATGAGCTAACCGGCGAGAAATTCGCCCACCTCGTCATGGATGGCCTCTTCCCCTTCGATCTCTGCCTGCCTGCAGGGGGCGACGAGCTACCGGCCAAGGACTCTATCGTGGCCGGCACCGCCCTGCTGACGGCTTCTATTGAAATGCCCAGCGGTGGCTGCGGCGACGGCGCTGGCTGCGGTTGTGGCTCTGGTGGCTGCGGCTGCGGCGGCCATTAAGAACTGACGCAAAGGTCTGGTGGAATAGCTGTGTGGATGCCTTTCCCGGAAAATGCGAGAAACCGGCGGGTGCTGGTCCTCGCGCTGATCCTGGTGGGATCAGTGGCGGTTGTGGCAACCCTAAAACTTCCCGGGGTTTTCATCGCGGCACTACTTATCGCGGCGGCGCTGCTTATGCTCCACACCCGGCCGGACGCCTCGGAGCAGGCGGCGCTGCGCAGCTCTATTCGGCTCTCGGCCGAAGATATTGAGGACGTCTTGGCGGAGTACGAAGACTTCCGGTCCTCCGAGGCGGCCGAGAAGATCGCGGACCGCACGCTCTACCGGCCGGCGCTTTTAGATCTGGATTGCTCCGACCCCACCATCGAAGCCTTCCACTATGAGATTTCGGGCGCGCGACGGTTCCTGCGCCGATTGAACCTGCGCGTCAACGCAGAAGAGGTCAGCACCAACGAGCTGGAATCCTTGCTCAAGGTGACAGATGAACGAGCCCGCGAGCTCAAGGAAACCTGGCTATCGGCCCGCCGCGCCGCCTTTGCGCTCGGGCCGAAGTATGAAAAGAACGAAGTAAAAAATCGCGCCCTGCGCCGCCAAGCCCTCGAAGAGCAAGCGTTCGAGGAAGAGGAAGGCGAAGGGCGCAGCGCCTAAGCACTCACCGCGCACCGCGCGCGTCGGGCCCGACGCGGTCTAAAGGGAGGTCTCGCCGGTGGCGACGATGGCGGACGGGCCGGTCAGGCGCGAGCCACCCTCGTAGATGTCCACCGTCACTTCCCCGCCGGGGACGTGTACGTGCACGGTGCCGTGAGGGGTGGTGGTGTGGTCAACGGCGGCGTCGGCAAGCGCGGCGGTCGCGGCCGCCACGGTGCCGGTGCCGCAAGAGCGGGTCTCTCCTACCCCGCGCTCAAAGACGCGCATGTGCACGTGGCCATCGCGCAGCGGGGTCACGACCTCAACATTCACGCCGGCTGGGAAGAAGGCTTCATCGATGACTGGCTGCTCGAAAGTCTTGGCCGCAAGTCCCTCGGCGTCCAGCCCCGGCACTACGGCCGCGAGGTGGGGGTTGCCCATGTCGACGCCTAGACCGGCGTAGCTCTCCCCGGCCATAGACGCGGTGGATACACCCGTTACTTCGGCCGGTCCCATCTCTACGGTGACCTCGGCCGCTTGCTCATCACACGAGTGCACCGTCACGCGCTTGGCGCCGGCGCGGGTACCGATGGTGAACTCGTCTTCTTCGACGAGGCCGCGCGACCGGAGCCAGTGGGCGAAAACGCGGGTGCCGTTGCCGCACATTTCGGCCACGGAACCGTCGGCGTTGCGGTAATCCATAAACCAGTCAGTGGGCGCGATGCCCTCGGGCAGCGACTCGATTTCCCCGGCCGCGAGCAAGGCCTCGGCGCGCACGACGCGCAGCAATCCGTCGCCGCCGATACCGGCGCGGCGATCGCACAGCGCCGCTACGCGCTCGGGGGCAAGCGGCGTGGCGGCCGCGTGGTCTTCGACGATGACAAAGTCGTTCTCAGTTCCATGACCCTTGGCAAATTTCATGCTCCCTACCCTAGCGCGCGCAGCGCCTGGGCGGTCGTATCGCCCGCGGCATCCAACCACGTGATGCGCTTGTCGCGATTGAACCACGAGCGTTGGCGGCGCACGTAGCGCCGTGTCCCGGTAATCGTGCGCTCAACGGCCTCATCCCAGGTGAGTTCGCCGCGCTGGGCCTGGAATACCTGCGCATAGCCTATGGCACGCCCGGCCGTGGAATCGGCCACCAAGCCCTGGGCTTGGAGGCGCTCGACTTCCTCGATGAGCCCACGCTCAAACATCTGGCGGGTGCGCAGCTCGATGCGCGGATTAAGCCAATCTGCGTTGGTGCGCAGGCCGAGCAAACGGGTACCCCACCGCGGCGGGGCGTCCTTCGGCGGTTGGCTGGCCTTATAAGGTTTACCGGTCAGTTCGATGACCTCCAGGGCGCGCACAGTGCGCCGTGGGTCCTTATCTTCAATGATGGCGGCCGCGGCCGGGTCCACCTGCGCCAGCTCCTCGTGCAGGGCGTCGGTGCCGATTTCTACGCGCCGGGCCTCATACTTGGCGCGGACGGCGGGGTCGGTGGGTGGGAACTGCCAGTCGTCGACAAGCGCTTGGGCATAAAGCATGGAGCCGCCGACCAAGATTGGTGTCTTGCCGCGGGCCATGATGCCTTCCACGTCCGCGATGGCATCGCGCTGGTAGCGCGCCACAGAAGCGGTTTTGGTAACATCCCACACGTCAAGCTGGTGGTGCGGGATTCCTTCGCGCTCGGCCGGGGTGAGCTTGGCGGTGCCAATGTCCATACCGCGGTAGAGCTGCATGGAATCGACGTTGACCACCTCGCCGTCCAGCTCCTGCGCCAGCGCCAACCCCAGCGCAGATTTGCCGGAGGCGGTGGGTCCAAACACTGCAATCGGGCGCATTAGACCTCCCATCCTGCAACGTAGCGGCCAACCCCCAGGGTGGCGTCGGTAGCCAGCAACTGCTTCTTCTTAGGGTCTAGGCCCGCCAATTCCTCCCAAAGGGCGGGCTCTACTACGCCGCGCTGGGAAAGCCACTCGCCTGCCTTGCTTGCCGACGCCCCCATGAGCAACTCCTCGCACCACTCGTGCGCTTCCTGGGCACCGGGAACGAGCGCCATGGGGGCTCGCTCGGTCAGTCCCGCGCTGCCATCTGCCACGACGATGGTGAGCGTCGCTGGATCCGGCTGGCCGATGCGCTCCCGGCTAGCGCGGGCATTTAGCTGCGGCACGCTGTGCAGCACGTACCGGGCCATAATCTCGGGTAGATAATTGCCGCCGCCTAGGTTCGTGGCCGCACCCCACGCCTTTAAGCTGCCGGTGTGGGCGGTGTACCAGCGCTTGTCCTGGCTGCCGACGATATCTGCCTGCGTTATGCCGGCGGCCGCAGCCTCCACCGCGAGGGTGCGGGCAGCGGCAAGCAGTGCGCGAGAAGCGGCGTCATTGGCGGAAAGCTCCACGGCCAGCGCGGGTGAGGCTGGCATTACCATGAGATTGAACATTATTCCTCCATACTATCTACCCAAGTGGAGGTAATTAAATAGAATCTGGGCACGCGCGGGATATTCGCGGTAATGTATCCAGTGATTTTATTCGGCAGCCGTGACGCGCGGCGATCTATGCATAGGAGGGCTTGTCATGTCTCCCATCCCTACCCCAGGTTCCATGCCCAAGAAGGGCCCTCGTCCCACCGCAAAGCCTGTTCCCGTCCAGGCACCCAGCAAGAATGACCCGGCCAAGTGGGGCCGCGTCGACGCGGATGGTTCCGTCTTCGTTTCCGCTCCGGAGGGCGAACGCAAGATTGGCGAATGGCAGGCCGGCACCCCCGAGGAGGGCCTACAGCACTACGGCGCGCGCTACGACGACCTCTCCACCGAAATTGAACTGCTCGAGGCGCGCCTGCGCGCCAACCCCAGCGAGGCCGCTGGCATCAAAAAGACCGCAGCGCAATTGCGCGACACCCTGCCTACCGCTGCGGTCATCGGTGATATCGCAGCACTTGACCGCCGCCTTGTTGCCGTCATTGAGCACTCGGTAGAAGCCGGCGAGCAGGCGCAGGCCGATAAGGAACGCCGCCGCGAGGAAGCTATTGCTGCCAAGGAAAAGCTGGCAGCTGAGGCAGAAGAGATTGCCGAAAACTCCACCGAGTGGAAGGCCGCCGGCGACCGCATTCGCGCCATCCTGGAAGAGTGGAAGCAAATCAAGGGCATTGACCGCAAGACCGATGATGCCTTGTGGAAGCGCTACTCCCGCGCCCGCGACTCCTTCAACCGCCGTCGGGGCTCCCACTTTGCCGAGCTGGACCGCGCCCGTGCGGTTGCCCGCAAGAAGAAGGAAGAACTCGTCGAGCGTGCCGAGGCCATCCAGGATTCCACCGAGTGGGGCCCCACCGCCCGCGCCTACCGCGATTTGATGACCGAGTGGAAGGCCGCCGGCCGCGCCCCGCGCGACGTGGACGATAAGCTGTGGGCCCGCTTCCGCGCCGCCCAGGACAAGTTCTTCAATGCCCGCAATGCCGTCAATGACGAACGCGACCGTGAGTTTGCAGAAAATGCCAAGGCCAAGGACGCCTTGATTGCGGAATACGACGGCCAGATCGACCCGTCCAAGGGCATCGAAGGTGCGAAGGCCAAGCTGCGCGAGCTGCAGGAAAAGTGGGAAGAGATTGGCTTCGTTCCCCGCAAGCAAGTGCGCGAGTACGAGTCCAAGATTGAGGCGCTGGAGCAGCGCGTCACCGAGGCAGAAAAGTCCGAGTGGCGCCGCACTGACCCAGAGGCGCAAGCACGCGTGGCGCAGTTCCAAGCTAAGGTCGATGAGTTTAACTCTCAGGCCGAGGCAGCTGAGGCCAAGGGCAATGCGAAAAAGGCCGCTGATCTGCGCGCGCAGGCCGAGCAGTGGCAGGCTTTTGCCGACGCCGCCGCTAACGCCGTCAACGATAAGTAGTGCACCTCGTCCACATTGCGCGGCCACCACGGCCGCCGCACTCACCTACCGCCGAATCTCGGCCCAGCGAACCTGCGGACTGCATTCGCAGCTTCGTCTTTTGGGCCAACTTGGCGGCCCAAGAAGCAAGCGGCGATGCCGCGGCATCGACGTCGCCAGGCCGCGTGGTTCAGCGCCTGCAGGGATCTAGCGAATCACAGACCCATCTCTTTGCCGTAGTGGACGGCGACTCCACCCTTGGTGAGGTTTCTGAGCTGGGACTGCCGCTCATCCCCTCGGTGGAGCCGAGCCCGGAGCTGGATTACCTCGGGTTCATCCACATTAGCCTGCCGCTGTTGGAAGAGCGCGAGGCCGCAGAGATTGAATGCGTGCTGTGCGACCTGCCTCTGCCCGGCGAGCAGCTCGATGAGGAAGGGCGCAAGGTTGCCGAGTGGATGGGTACGAAGGCGCTGGAGCTGGCCCGTAAACTCGGCCGCACCGTAGCGCACGTAGGACTATTGCACCCGCCGGGCGCGGACCCGGACTATGACGCTATGGGCAGCATCTACCGCGAGTTGGGATTTACGCAACGGCATGCGGAACACCAGCTGGTGATGGACATCCCTGAAAGCCCTGTCGCAGCACTGCTCCCGGCGGGAATCACCGCCCGAGTCTGGCCGGATTACGACATCCCTGAGGGCTACCTCGACGAGGTCATGCGGCTGCTTAGCCTAGCGTCCACAGACGCAGAAACTGGTGATCTGACGGTGGAGCCCATCGTATGGACGCGTACTCGATTGCGCGAAGCGCACAGCCGCCTGCGCTCTCGTCGCGGGCACACGCTTCTTATCGCACTTACCGCCGAGGACGGGAGCATTCTCGCACTGACCGAAATGGCTAGGCACGAGGACGCGAATCCTGAAGTATGCGAGTGGACTCTGACTGTGACCGATCGCCCGCACCGCCGCCGCGGACTTGCGCAGCTAGCCAAGCTCACAGCGCTGCATGAGGTGGCAGGCTATTGGCCGCGAGTGCGGCGCTGCTATTGTTCCGTTGCCGCCAAGGACGCGGCCATGAATGCCATTTACCGCAGCCTGGGTGCCCGGGAACTTTCCCGATCTTCCGCGTGGGAGTTGCGGCTGCAGGACTAGTGGCGGCAGGCCTACTGCTCGCCGCGCTGGGCGCGGTGGCGTTCGGCGGCTTGCTTGCGGCGATTGTCTTCCAGTGGCTCCCGCTGCGGTGCCGCGTCAATCCTGGATTGAAATTCGCCCACCTCATCGAGCTGTCCGGCGGTGGCGCGCACGCGGGCTTCGGCGGCCTTCTGCTCTGGGCTGCGGCGCAGCGCCACCATGCTATAGGCCAGAAATGCTAGGAAGGTAGCTAGCATTCCTACCCACATTCCCAGCGACGCCCCGTCGGCGGTAGAGCCACGGAACCAGAAGCCCCATAGGTTGGCAAAGAAGGACACCGTCACCAACATCCATGCAATCAGCCCAGGCGTGGCGCGACGGGTGAACAGCGTCACCGGAGTAAGAATGCCCAAACCAATGAGCGCGAGCCACGCAGAGACGGTTTCCATGATGGAAATCCTCACGCCACTAGATGTGGTGCCGAACGTCAATGCCTCCCAACCATGAGCCGGACCGGCGTAGGGCAAAATCAGGTAGAGGAAATAGACCACCACTGCAATGCACAGCGTGACCTTGTGACCGCCGAGGTCCATTGTTTGTGCTGCTCTACGCTCAGCGTTAGCTGCATTGTGGGCTGCGGTGGTCGAACGTTCCTCAGTCATGGCTCCCTAGCCTACTCCCCTGCTAGCAACCGCAGGAATCGCCGGAATCGGCGGCCGCGGGCTTGCCAATCGACGGCAATCCCAGACCGACGCCGATGGGTGCGGTGGTAGGCGTTTCGCCGGCAGCGGACATATCGCCGGCCTTGGTGCGGGTGTGGGAGGTAACGGCGGCGTCGGCAAGCAAGAAGAAGGAGCCCGCACCAGTGACCTGGGTATGCACCACATCGCCCGGGCGAATCTCCGCCGAAATATCCGTGCCGTCAGAGTCAACCGGGGTGAAATGCACTAGGCGGCCATCGCGCGCGCGGCCGGTCATGCGGTGGGTTTCATCGTTTTTGCGGCCGCCTTCGGCCTGCACCAAAAGCTCCACATCCGTACCAATGAGCTTCTTGTTTTCCTCTGCCTGAATGCTGTCTTGCAGGGCAACGAGACGCTCGAAACGATCCTGGACGACCTCCTTGGGAATCTGGTCCTCCATTTCCGCAGCCGGGGTTCCCGGGCGCGGCGAATACTGGAAGGTAAAGGCCGAGGCAAAGCGAGCGCGGCGCACAAGCTCCATGGTGTCTTGGAAGTCTTCCTCGGTCTCGCCCGGGAAGCCCACGATGATATCGGTCGTGATTGCGGCGTGTGGAATCTTGTCCCGTACCTCGTCCAAAATCCGCAGGAACTTCTTGGTGCGGTAGGAACGGCGCATGTCCTTAAGGACCTTGTCGGAGCCAGACTGCAGTGGCATATGCAGCTGCGGGCACACTGCCGGTGTCTCGGCCATGGCATCGATGACGTCGGAAGTAAACTCCGCTGGGTGCGGGGAGGTAAAACGTAGGCGTTCAAGGCCTTCGATCTTGCCTACCTCGCGCAGCAGCTTAGAAAAAGCGAAACGGTCACGCGGCATATCGGGATCGGCGAAATTGACGCCATAAGCATTGACGTTTTGCCCCAACAGGGTGACCTCGGATACGCCCTGATCTACTAGGGCTTTGACCTCTGCCAAGATATCGCCGGGCCGGCGATCCTCTTCCTTGCCGCGCAAGGAAGGAACAATGCAGAAGGTGCAGGTGTTATTGCAGCCTACAGAAACAGAAACCCAGCCGGCATAGGCAGACTCACGCTTGGCTGGCAAGACAGACGGAAAAGCCTCGAGGGAATCAACGATTTCTACCTGGGCTTCATCGTTGTGTCGGGCGCGCTCCAGCAGCGTCGGCAGGGCCGCCATATTGTGAGTGCCGAAGACAGCATCAACCCACGGGGCATTATCTAGGACGGTGTCCTTGTCTTTCTGCGCCAAGCAACCGCCCACGGCAATTTGCATGCCGGGATGATTTTCCTTTGTCTTCTTCAAGGCACCCAAGGTGCCGTAGAGCCGTTTATCGGCATTTTCGCGCACGGCGCAGGTATTGAAGACGATGAGATCTGGCTCCACGCCTTCGCCGGCGGCCGCGTAGCCGGCCTCCTCCAAGAGACCAGAGATGCGCTCGGAATCGTGCACATTCATCTGGCAGCCGAAAGTTCGGACTTCATAAGTACGGTTATCTGCGATTGTCTGCTCCACGTCGGCATAGTTTAGCCATGAAGCTAGGCATCTCATAACTGCCGGACTTGGCCATTCCGGCGCTACCCTGCCTTAGCCGTATCAGTCCTCTGCGCGCAGCTCCGCGCACCGCGCGTCAAGGGCTGCGATTGCGATCTGCAGCGACATTCCTTCGTTGAAGCCGCGGCGTGCCAGCACACCCACGATGCGGCGTAGGGCCTTGTCGCGCTCCTTGCGATCCTCCGGTACGGATTTAATGGAGCGAGCCTTCTTTTCCGCAAGGGCATGTGCCATGGCTTGTTCATCGGCAGGGTCAATTTGCTCGAGGGCCTCAGCACGGTCGGCCTCGCTCACGCCCTTTTCCCGCAATTCCCTGTTGAGAACCGAGCTGGACTTGCCGCGCCGCTTATGGCGCTGGCGCACCCACTCGTGTGCAAAAGCGGCGTCGTTCACCAGGCCCGCGTGGGCTAAATCATCTAGCACGTCCTCAACGACATCTGGCTCAAACTCGGCCTTTACTAGACGGTCATAGAGCTCTTTCCGGGACCTAGAACGCTGATCCAAAAGGCCTAGGGCCCGAGAGCGGACCTTGGCCTTAGCTTCTTCTGCCTCTCGATCAAAAAGCCCGCCCCCAGCTGCTCCATTCTCATAGGCTTCGAGGGCCTGTCGGAGTTGGGCGAGCTTTTCGGGGGCGGGCTGATTCATGATGCAGTTTCAAATAGTACGCGGACTGTGTGGGGACGGGTTAGACGTTTCTAGTCGTCATCAAAATCGACGTTTGGAACGAGATCCACGGACTCATCGGTCAATGGGTCATCGGCACCAGGAACGTCCATCGCAGCGCCCTCCTCGCCTTCGGCCGCGGCCTCGCCGATACCGAGCTTCTGGAAAATCTTCTGCTCGATTTCATTAGCCAGATCCGGGTTATCCTTCAGGAAATTACGCGCCTTCTCCTTACCCTGGCCCAGCTGGTCGCCTTCGTAGGTAAACCAGGAGCCGGACTTGCGGATGAAGCCGTTTTCGACGCCAAGGTCAATGATGGACGACTCGCGAGAGATGCCTTCGCCATACATGATGTCGAACTCAGCAATCTTAAATGGTGGAGAGACCTTGTTCTTTACAACCTTGAGCTTGGTGCGGTTACCGATGGCATCTTGGCCATCCTTCAATGTCTGGATGCGGCGGATATCGCAGCGCACCGAAGAGTAGAACTTGAGCGCCTTACCACCGGTGGTGGTCTCTGGCGAGCCGAACATCACGCCAATCTTTTCGCGCAGCTGGTTAATGAAGATAGCGGTGGTACCGGAGTTGTACAGGGCACCGGTCATCTTGCGCAGCGCCTGGGACATCAGGCGGGCCTGGAGGCCGACGTGGCTATCGCCCATTTCGCCTTCAATTTCCGCCTTCGGGGTAAGGGCAGCTACGGAGTCAACGACGATGATGTCAATTGCGCCGGAGCGCACCAGCATATCGGCAATCTCCAAGGCCTGCTCACCGGTATCTGGCTGGGAAACCAGGAGGTTATCGGTATCCACGCCAAGCAGGCGAGCATACTGCGGATCGAGCGCGTGCTCGGCGTCAATAAACGCGGCAATGCCGCCATCTTTTTGCGCGGATGCAATAGCGTGCAGCGCAACAGTGGTCTTACCGGAAGACTCCGGGCCATAAATCTCTATGATGCGCCCGCGCGGGAAACCGCCAATACCAAGCGCGACATCGATTGCGGTATTACCGGAAGAAATGGCCTTAATCGGTGGGCGGTTGTCATCGCCCAGGCGCATCACAGCGCCTTTGCCGTAATCCTTCTCAATCATGGCCATTGCGGCATCGAGGGCCTTTTGGCGGTCATCTCCCTTAGAGGCGGCAGAAGAAGACTTCTTTTTGGTTGCCATTAACTTTCATCCTTATCTTTAACGACGATGTACTAACGCATTATTAGACTGCCGTGGAACTCAAACGGTTCCCTCCGTCAACGCCATCCCACTGTAGACGACTGCATCGACACTTCTGCCATCTTACATACATCTGTTCGAATTTCGAAAGTGAAAACGCCAGTCCGCCGAATTCGACGGCGCTATAAAGTTGGGTAATCGACTCCCAACCTGCGCTCCTTCGGTACATCAAAGTCATCGCACAGGCTCAGCCAGACGCGACGCGGATCGACGCCGCGTTCGATAAGCTCATCGGGCGTTGCCCCGAGGTCGGGCAAGACATGAGAGTGGCTAATCCACTTTCCCTTAGACTCGCCAAATTCGTCCACAATGAGCTGGTGATACTCGGTCAATCGCATGCGCGCTATCCTACTCAGCGCTTAAGCACGAGCGCCAGCGGTCCAGAAAGCGTCGATTGGGAGCCCGCCGCAATGGCCCTGCCTCACAACTATCAGCCGCGGGTGAACACCGTTCAAAACCCTCAATTGTCTGCAGTTTTCATGCAGTGCTAACCTCTTGAGCATGAAAAAGAACTCTCTGGCAACCACCATTGCCTATGTTGCCGTGTTTACCGCTCTCGTCATCGTCCTTGCCTTCGTGTCCATCCCCATCGGTTCGGCCGGCGTGCCCATCGTGCTGCAAAACGCAGCGCTCCTCCTCGCCGGCCTAATTTTGGGCAGCAAGCGCGGCGGTTACGTGGGACTCCTCTTTTTGTTCCTGGGCCTTGCCCTCCCAGTTCTGGCAGGTGGCGGTACCACGCTCCGCGCACTGGCAGGCCCAACCGCGGGCTACATCATCGGCTATGTTCTCTCGCCAGCAGTCGCCGGCGCAATTGCCTACCGCTCCCCTAAGAACAAGGGCGGCATGGCGGTCATGCTTGCCATCGCTGCCGTTGCCGGCCTTGCCGTCCAGTACATCTGCGGCGCCTTTGGTCTCATGATCCGCTCTGGCTTGGAAATTGGCCCAGCCTTCGCAGCCCAATTGCCCTTTATCCCCGTCGATGCTGGAAAGCTGGTCGTTGCCGTCATCATCGCTCTGGGTGTTCACGCGGCCTTCCCCGATCTGATGGGACGAAAGGCTGCCTAGTGCCCACGATCGATTTTTCCTCGGTCACGGTGGCCTTTGATGACACCGTGGTGCTCGAGGACATCAACCTCACCCTCACCGAACAACGCATTGGCATCATCGGCCAGAATGGTGGCGGGAAATCCACCTTGACCAGGCTCATTAATGGGTTGGGCGAGCCTAGTGAAGGTACGGTGACGGTGGACCAGATGGACGTCGCCAAGCAGGGCAAAAAGGTGCGCGAAAAGGTGGGGTTTGTCTTTTCGGATGCCGAAAACCAGATTGTCATGCCCAATGTGCGCGATGACGTCGCCTTTTCGCTCCGCCGCTTTAAGCTGCCCAAACACGAGCGCCTCGCCCGCGTGGATGCTACCCTCGAGCGCTTCGGTCTCGCCGAATTTGCGGAGCGCTCGCCGCACACGCTGTCTGGCGGACAAAAGCAACTACTCGCGCTGGCAGCGGTCATGGTCATCGACCCGATTCTCATCATCGCTGATGAGCCCACTACCCTGCTGGATCTGCGCAACCGCGATCGAATCAAAAGAGAATTCGCGCGATTGGAACAGCAACTAATTGTGGTGACGCACGATCTGGACTTTCTGCGTGATTTTGATCGGGTCATTTGCATCGATGACCATCGCATCGCCGCGGATGGCCGGCCTGCGGAGGTCATAGCTTTTTACCAAGACCTCATGGCCCAGCGGCCGCTGTAGGGAGAATTGTCATGCAACGACGCACGAATCTCCCACTTTCGGTCTATGTTGACGGCACGAGCTTTGTTCACCGCATCAAGCCCAGTAGGAAGATCGCATTCCTCTTAGTCTTTATCCTGGTCACCAGCATCTTTTTCAAGTCCATTCCGTGGGCAGCAGGCGGCGTCATTTTTGTCGTCTTTCTCTATGCTTGCGCCCAGATTCCACTGGGCATTGCGTGGAGTCAGATCTGGCCGCCACTCTTTTTCCTAGTCCCCCTAGCTGGCTTTCAATGGTGGGCAAAGGACTTCGACTATGCGGCGGTGATGTTCCTCAATGTCTTCGCCGCTATGATGGCTGCCTTCTTGCTCACGCTGACCTCCACGGTCGATGAGATTATGGAGTCGCTGGAAGAGTCGCTGCAGCCGCTAAAGCGGCTCGGAATACCGGTAGAAAACATCAGCTTGGCTATGTCACTGACTATTCGGCTCATCCCGCTGATGTTTGAGACCGTCTATGAAGTCCTGGATGCCCGCAAAGCGCGCGGTGCTGGGATGTCCCCGCTGGCATTTGGCACCCCCGTTATTATTCGCTCCATCCGGCGAGCGCGCGCCATGGGTGAGGCTTTGCAAGCCCGCGGCGTCGGAGACTAGCAGCATAAATTATCGCCTCCCCTGCACCACCACATGATGGCCGAGGGAGGCGATAAATATTTAAAAGACTGTCGGGGGGTTACTCCCCACGCAGCTCACGCAAACGGGCCTGCACAGCATCGTTGTTGGCACTGCCTGGCTGAGCAGCGTTGTCGGCAGCAGAGCCGGACGCTTTATTGCCCTCAATGGCCTGAGCCTTATTGCCTTCCACGGACTTAGAAGAGTTCATTTCGCTGCGAATCTGCTCCAAGCGGGAATGACCGGCCATCTGAATACCAGCTTGCTGTACCTCGGCCATGCGGTTTTCCACGGAGTTCTCAGCAAGCTCAGCCTGGCCGAGTGCCTTGGAGTAACGGCGCTCAATCTTATCGCGTACAGCATCCAGAGACGGTGTATTGCCATTGGCAGTCAGCTCGTTCATGGAGTTCAAAGACTCAGAGACCTTTTCCTGCATCTTTGCCTGCTCCAGCTGGGAAAGCAGCTTGGAACGCTCATTGACCTTTTCGCGCAGCGCGGCGTTGTTGCGCTGAACCGCATTCTTGGCCTTTTCTGCCTGCTGTAGCGCCTGGTCATGCAGCTTCTTGGTATCTTCCACGGACTCTTCCGCGGTAACCAGCTGGGCGGCGAAAGCCTCTGCCGCGTTCTCGTACTCCACGGCCTTATTTTCATCGCCCTTGGCACGGGCCTGATCAGCCAATTCCAGAGCCTGGCGAGCATTGCCCTGCAGCTTTTCTACCTCTGCCAGACGGCGGTTAAGCTGCATTTCCAGCTGGCGCTGGTTACCAATCACGGCGGCCGCCTGCTGAGACAGCTCCTGGTGCTGGCGCTGAGCATCTTCAATAGCCTGCTCGATCTGCACCTTCGGATCGGCGTTTTCCTCGATCTTATTATCAAAGAGTGCCATCAGGTACTTCCAGCCCTTAACAAATGGGTTCGCCATGGTGTGCTTCAACCTTTCTAGGTTAAAAAATGTGCGTAATGTTCTGCTGTTTATACTAGCGAAGCGCTGTTTCCGCCGCTTGTACTCCCCGCGGTCGCGGGCGCTTGCCGACGCCCCCCTTAACCACCACAGCCGCCCCCTCCTCGCGAGAGAATAGGCCGGCTGTAGACATAGACCGCTGTGGGCTAAAGCTCTGATGCGGCAGGTGCCGTATGGGCAAGCTCCTCATCCATGGAGGGCAGGGCCATGTAACCGGCCGCTTCAATCAATACGTCCGAGACTGAGCAATCCAGCGCGTGGCACACGGACGCAAGGAGTTCAGAGGAGACCTCCTTGCGGCCGCGTTCAAGTTCCGAAAGGTAACCCGGCGATACGCGGGCCACCCCGGCCAATTCGCGCAGGGTTACTCCTTTGTCCGCGCGGAAGGCGCGCAGCGTCAACCCAAGAGCCTCACGCAAAAGGGGCTCAGGGGTACGAGCAGTGGCGGGCGCCGCTGGTGCAGTAGCGCCGTTTACCGGGTGTTCGAGGACTGCAGTAGAAGTGTTCATCACTATGGTCAACGCTCCTTGTCTCGTTATTGTTCCCGCGGTGCCGGATTTTCTTCCACAGTTGAGCACAGTAGACGCAGGGCGGCTGCGACCGTGGCCTCTCTAATTTCATTTCGCTCCTTGCCCAATCCGGATAGCAGCTGGGAGAAAGCGACTCTGCCAGGAGAATAGATGCCGATATATACGGTGCCCGCCGGCTTGCCTTCTTGTAGGTCTGGTCCTGCCACTCCGGTAAGGCCTATCCCCCAGTCCGCAGCGGTTTCTGCCACTGCCGCGCGGGCCATTGCAAGGGCGGTCTCCCCAGAAACCACACCGGCTGCTTCGATATCGGCTACCGGTTGGTGCAAAAAGTGGGATTTCACCTCGGTGGCATATGTTATAAGCCCTCCGCGCAATACAGCCGAGGCTCCAGGGACAGAAGCCACCGTGGCGCTGGCCAACCCAGCAGTAAGTGACTCACAAAAGGACAAAGTCTCGCCGCGCTCGGTGAGCTCGGATACGAGGCGAGCCGCCATGGTGCTCATGATCTACCTAGCTATTCTGCTTCTTACCGTCGATGAGGTACTGGACGCCGGTAACCACGGTCACCACTGCGGCCAAGAGCATCACTAGGAAGGTAGGAACGTTCATCCACTCCGGCAACGGCCACAGGTACAGCCCCACTGCCAGGGATTGCAATACAGTCTTCAGCTTGCCGCCCTTCGAAGCAGGCACGACCTTACCGCGGCGCAACAAAACCATACGCCAGATGGTGATTCCGAACTCACGGATGAGAATGACCACGGTAATCCACACTGGCAGTACCCCAATGATGTTGAGGCATACCAGTGCGGTAGTCATAAGCGCTTTATCCGCGATGGGATCAGCAATCTTGCCAAAATTGGTGATAAGGCCACGGGCACGGGCGATGTCCCCGTCGAGCTTATCTGTGAGCATTAAGGCCGCAAATAGCCCAAAAGCCCACCAGTCATGGCCAACAATCACCAGCCATGCGAAAACCGGAATGAAAAGAATGCGCAGGCTGGTGAGAATATTTGGCAGGTTCCAATTGGATACCTGCGGATTCACATCCGAGGATTGCGCTGACTGTGTTCCGGGTTGATTCACGTTATACATACTACCTGTTAGCGCCAAGGGCCTGCGCTTGGATGCCCCTGCATTTTAAAATGCAAAGCATGAAGTATTTTGCTGTGAGCTACGACTACAACCCCAAAAATCCTGAGATTGCTAAGGCCCGCCCCGCGCACCGCGAGTTTACCGCGCAGCTTTTTGAGGAGGGCACCATCATTGCCACCGGCCCGTTGACGGATTCCAAGGGCGGCGCGCTGATCATCGTGGGGCTTGCCGACGACGCCGTGGTCGCCGACGCCATCGCCCTCATGGACAACGACCCCTTCTACCAAGCCGGCTGTATCACCGGCCGCAGCTTCCGCGAATGGAATCCCGTAAACGCCCGCTTCTAGTGGGGTAGCTCTTCCTTGGGCAGGTCTTCGGCCTTGCCCAAGAATTCGCCCTTCTTGTTCCGGACGATCTTATTGCCCTCCTCGTCCCAGTCGAAGTGATTGTGCGATACCGGTACTCCGCCTTGGTTCTCATCGCGCTTGTTTTTAATAATCGAGGCGATAACCGTAATAACCAGGACACCCACGATCACGATAAGTGAGGTGATGGTGGAAAATTCTGGGATCGACTCCACGTTCTCGCCGCCGTTTACAAACGGCAAGTTATTCTCATGCAGCGCATGGAACATGAGCTTCACACCGATGAAGCCCAAGATGATGCCCAAACCATAGGGCAGGTACACCAAACGATCCAGTAGGCCATCCAACAGGAAGTACATCTGGCGCAATCCCATGAGGGAGAAGGCATTCGTGGTAAAGACCAAGAACGCTTCCGAGGTAATGCCGTAAATGGCCGGAATGGAGTCGAAGGCAAACATCACGTCGATAAGGCCAATGGACACCAACGCAATAAATAGCGGGGTGAACGCGAATTTCCGCTTGCCCGAGGAATCTTCCAGGCGGTGCGTGAGCTTATCGCCGTGGTAGCGCGGGGTGACGTGGACTACCTTGCGGATCAGCTTGATGATGCCCATGTCATTGGGATCGGTTTCGGGGGCGTCCCGAATCTCGTCGACGATGAGCTTGATCGCTGTGTAGATGAGGAATATCGCGAACAGGTAGAAGATATCGGACCATGCCGCGATGACCGCAGCACCCAAAAGGATAAACACCAGGCGGCATGCCAAGGCAATAACGATACCGATGAGCAATACCTTTTGCTGGTACTTACGCGGGATCTTGAAGGCGCCCATGATAAGCGCGAAAACAAAGAGGTTATCTACGGATAGCGCCTTCTCTGTCACGTAACCCGTGAGGAATTGGATGCCGTGCTCGTGATCCCAAATGGCCCACACACCGGCACCAAAAAGTAAAGCGATACCGACATAGAACAGGGTCCAGAACCCGGATTCCTTCAGCGTCGGCTCGTGCGGGGTGCGCACGTGGGAGTAGAAATCAAAAACAAAGAATCCAAGAATGACGACGATAGAAATCGCCCAGATCCACAATGGCACATGCATTGGTACATCCCTCCGGTCGAAGATACAACAAATTGACCGGAGGTCTCCCCCGCCCGGCGAACTAAATTCCGCTGGGCCGGCACGACCGGGAGCGTAATGCTACCGTGCTGACGATCGATGCCGAAGGATGGGGTACTCCCCTCCAAGACCCGTCCAACCTTACACGATCTTAGAAGGCGCCTGCCGAAGGGTTATACGTCGCCTGAACGGTACGGGTGTCGCCGGCATCGCCCTGCGGGGAGGAATCGGCGCCTGCGGAAGAATCGGCGTCGGAAGTAGCGGCAGCTTCCTCCTGCTCTTGCTGCTGCATCTCCTCCTGAATCTCCTTCGGGGCTTCGGCAGGATCGGCGCCCTTAATCATCCAGATGATGGTATCGAGCTCTTCCGGCTTCACTAGGACCTCGCGGGCCTTGGAGCCCTCGGACGGTCCGACGACGCCACGAGATTCCATCAGGTCCATGAGACGACCGGCCTTGGCAAAACCGATGCGCAGCTTACGCTGCAACATAGAAGTCGAGCCCAACTGGGCGGTGACCACCAGCTCGACGGCCTCGAGGAGGTCGTCCATGTCCTTGCCAATTTCCTCATCGATTTCCTGCTTGGCCTCGGATTGCTTCTCTTCAGTCACGCCCTCGGTGTAGTTCGGCGCAGCCTGCGACTTGGCGGCATCGACAACCGCCATGACTTCATCATCCGAGACGAATGCGCCCTGCATACGCACAGGACGCTTGCCCTGCGGAATGAAGAGGCCATCGCCCATACCAATGAGCTTTTCCGCGCCACCCTGGTCCAAGATAACGCGAGAGTCGGTCAACGAGGACGTCGCGAACGCCAGACGCGATGGCACGTTGGTCTTAATCAGGCCGGTCACCACGTCCACGGACGGGCGCTGGGTTGCCAGCACCAGGTGAATACCGGCGGCACGCGCCTTCTGGGTGATGCGGACGATGGAGTCCTCAATCTCCTTTGGCGCGGTCATCATCAGGTCGGCCAACTCGTCAACAACACAGACGATGTACGGGTACGGGCGTACCTCGCGCTCGGATCCTGCCGGTGCCTGGTATTCGCCGGAGACCACCTTGCGGTTATAGTCCTCAATCTTGCGCACACGAGCGGCCTTCATATCCATGTAGCGCTGCTCCATCTCCTCCACCAGCCACTGCAGGGCTGCTGCGGCCTTCTTCGGCTGGGTAATGATGGGCGTGATCAGGTGCGGAATGCCCTCGTACGGGGTAAGTTCCACCATCTTCGGGTCCACCAGGATGAGGCGAACCTGCTCAGGGGTGGCTCGGGTTAGCAGCGAGACCAACATGGAGTTGACGAAAGCGGACTTACCGGAACCGGTAGCACCGGCGACCAGCAAATGCGGCATCTTTTGTACCGAGAACGAGGTGTATTCGCCTTCGATGTCCTTACCCAAACCGATGAGCATGGGATCCGGCGAGCTGGTCATGCTCGGCGCATCAAGCACCTCGCGCAGGTGCACCATCTCGCGGTCCGGGTTCGGAACCTCAATGCCGACGGCCGACTTGCCGGGGATGGGCGTGAGCAAACGTAGATTATCCGTGGCCACGGCGTAGGCCAGATTGGATTGCAGGTTCGTAATCTTCGATACCTTGACGCCGGGCCCCAGCTCGATTTCATAACGGGTCACTGTTGGGCCACGGCTAAAGCCGGTTACCTGGGCATCGACCTTGAACTCTTCGAAGACATCGGTGATGGCCTCAATGATGCGGTCATTAATCTCCGTGCGCTCCTTTGCTGGAGTGCCCGGAGTCAGCAGGTCCGTGGTGGGAACCGCGTAATTCTCGTTGCCAAACTGCGCGGCCGGCGCAGGTGCAGCAGAGGTACCCGTTTCCCTTGCGGCCTCGGCCGCAGGCTCGGTGGAGTCCACCTGTGCACCGGTCGTAGCGTCGCGTCCGGAGCGCTCACGGAAGAGTTGGCGGGCCTTCTCGTGTGCGGACGAGACCGCATCAGCGCCTCCTTCCACCGCGGATCCAGCAGCGCCTGCAGCTGCACCGACTGCTGCAGCGCCAGCGGCACCGGCAGCACCCGCAGCAGCAGTCTTTGCTGCGCCACTTGCTGCTCCCGCAGCACCCGCGGCACCCGCAGCCGCACCAGCGGCCGAGCCAATTGCGTTACCGGCGGCGGTGCCAGCATCAGCACCCGCTGCCGTAGCCGAGCGAGTAGAAGGGGAAGCGGGACGTTGACGAGTAGTGCCCAGCACTCGGGTCGGTTCCGGATCCCCGGAAGCCGGTTGTTCCGGCGACGACGCAGCGGCGTCGTCTACCACCGGGATCTCATCGGTATCGCCGATGTCACGGGAGACTGGCTTCTCAGCCGCGTTAGACACGGACTGGAACCCGCCTCGCGTTGGTGCGCTAAAGGCGCGGGTGGCATGTTCCTCCTCTGCTGCAGCAGGGGAATCTACCGGATAAGAAGAACCACGCGGGGCGGGGTCTTCAGTGGGGCGTCGGAAAGCGCGCAGGCTTCCACCACGCGCAGAGGAACGACGCTTGGCCACAGGTCGTGCTGGGCGCTCGCTGCGCTCGCGTCCTTCTGCGATGTCATCAATATCACCAGTCACGTGGCCGTAGAGGTCATCGCCCTCTTCGTCGTAATAATCTTCGTCCGCGCCGCCAAAGCGGGAGAAGGCCGCAGCAATGGCATCAGCCACCAACTCATAGGCCTCGCGGATAGTAATGCCGGTGACCAATAGGGCGCCGTAGATAATGACGAGGAAAAGCAACGGCACAGCGACGAAAGAGGTGAAGGCCGTCTCCAGAAGGCCACCGATGGCGTAGCCGATTACACCGCCGGCACCACCGGCGCTGTCCGGGGTAAAGCCTAGCTCAGGGGTACCAGCAAAGATGTGGATCAAGCTGAGCATGGCAAGGACGATAATGCTAATACCGCCCACAATGCGCGGCTTAAAGTGCCCCGCTGGGCCGGAGATATCCATCATCAAGGCAATGGCCAAGGCCACCAGTGCCACCGGCAGCACCCAGGCGCCTGCACCAATGACGTAGCGGACGATATTGCCCACCCAGGCGCCTACCTGGCCGGCAACGCCAAACCAGACGGTAGCCGCAAGCACGATGGCAATACCAATAAGAACGAGCGCCACCGCATCAGGATTTTTCACCTGAATACCGCGTGATTCTTCCTCGCTTACTTCCATGGTAGAAAACTCTTCTTCCGCAGCTACATCGCGCGCCCGCGTAACCTTGCTCTTCTTCTTTCTCTCCCCGCGTGCAGAAATTTCTTCCGGCTCCCTCGTCGTCTCGTACTCCTCGGTCTCATATACGTCTTCGCTGGGCTTGAGCCCGGCGACGCCATGGCTTACACCCCGCGCCATATTTCCCATGCCGCGGGCCGTGGCACCAAAGGCAACGCCCAAGCCCTTGCCGACGGCCCGGAACGCACTGCCCGTACGCTCCTGCGAGGTCGCCGCCGCGCGCCGATGCGAAGACGTCATAGCCAGGTTTTCCGGCATGCCAGCACCGGACCGGCTGCGGCCCGACGGCCGTGAACGATTCGACTTTCGGCGCGTTCCGCGCGAAGAGGCATTTTTGACAGACATGCCTCTACCTTAACCGCGCCACCCCATAAATCACATTAGCCACACGCGTTTCCCTAACTCCTGGACCCACAATCTAACGGCGAACGCTTCCCACGCACCCCACAGCTAAGAAACCGCGATTAAATCAAGATTAGAGAATTGACTTTACGATGGCTTCGGAGTCACCTTCAATCTTGACTTCAGCAGCATCACGCCCGAAGGACCAGAGGATGAGCTCGCCTACCTCGCCTGAAACGCGAACCACGGCATCGCCCTTCTCCACCACGCCATGCGTATCTGCGGCAACGATTCGCGGCAATCCTTCCGGCTGCAGAATGACCGGACGTTCAGATTTGCGCAAGGCCACCTTAGCCAAGGGCTTTAGGTAGCTATGCATCTGTTGCTTGATGCGTGCCGAAAAGTCGCGTGGGCCCATGCCATTAGCCCGGCGAATATCCTCGTGGTGAACAAAGTGCTCCACAAAGTTTTGCTGTGCATCCACGAACCGGACGGGGTTATAGGAAGCAGGTCCCCTCCCCCAGTCATCAACTAACTCATCAAAGTCGCGTTCGGCCACCTTGCGTGATTTCTTTTCCAGCCGGCCGGACAGTGCGTTGACGAAGATGCCGGCGGCGGCATCGGGGCGGTTTTCCCTCACCCATAAATGCACGGCTAGGTCGCGGGTTGTCCAGCCCTCGCACAAGGTAGGTGCATCGGGACCAAGCTTATGAAATAGCGCTACCATCTTGGCGCGCTCAGCAGAAGAAAACGACATAAGCCCCAGCATACCGAGCTAGCTGGCATGCTGGGGCTGTGTCTTACTTAGCGCGAGGCACCCGTATTACTTACAGGGACTCACGTGAAGCGTCGACGTCTTCTTCATCGGTAACCAAAGGGCCGGAGTTGGTCGGCACGATGGTCGGAAGGATAACCGGCTCGCGCTTGTACTTGGAATCCATGAGCTTGGATACCTTACGGCGCAGCTTCTGCACCATGCGGTAGGTATCATTCTCGCCTTCAGCGGCGAGATCGTTCATGGTGTTTTCCACCATCTCCGCAACCTCCGGCACGATGCCGCGGTCATCATCGGAGAAGCCTGTGGTAGATACCGTTGGGTGCTCCAGCAGGCGCGAAGTGCGGTTATCAATCACACAGGTGATAGAAACCACGCCGCCGGTACCCAGGTTGGTGCGATCAGCCAAGGTATCGGCATCCACATCGCCCATGGACACGCCGTCGACGTACAGGTTACCCACCTGCATCTGGCCTACGACCTCGGCGCGGCCCTTGCGCAGGTCCACGACGACGCCGTTTTGTGCCAGCACCGTACGGTCGCGGTCCACACCGGTGGAGATAGCCAGTTCCTTATTGGCGCGCAGGTGGCGCCACTCGCCGTGCACCGGCATAGCGTTGCGCGGGCGCGCTGCGTTGTACAGGAAGAGGAGCTCGCCAGCGTAACCGTGACCGGAAGCGTGCACCTTTACGTCCTGGTTAGTAATGACGTTGGCACCGATCTGGGACAGCATGTTGATGACGCCGTAGACGGCCTCCTCGTTGCCCGGAATGAGCGAGGAAGAGAAGATGATGGTATCGCCATCGCGGACGGTAATCTGACGGTGCTCGCGTCGGGCCATACGCGACAGTGCGGCCATAGGCTCACCCTGCGTACCGGTGGTAATCAGCATGGTCTTATGCAGAGCCATCTTGGCAGCCTCATCGATGGGGATGATGGTGCCGCGTGGGACCTTCAAGAAGCCCATCTTCTCCGCGATTTCCATGTTGCGCATCATCGAACGGCCATTGAAGGCCACCTTGCGGCCGTTTGCCACGGCAGCGTCGATAGCGGCCTGGACGCGGTAGACGTTGGAGGCGAAGGAGGCCAAGATAACGCGCTGCTTAGCGCCGGCAACGAGGCGCTTGAAGTTGGCAGGAATATCGCCCTCAGATGCCGATACACCTGGGACCGTCGCGTTGGTGGAGTCACACAGCATGAGGTCAACACCCTCATCGCCATAGCGGGACAGGGCTGGGAGGTCCGTTGGACGGTTATCCAGCGGGGTCTGGTCCAGCTTGATGTCACCGGTGTGGATGATATTGCCAGCTGGGGTACCCAGCATGATGCCCAAGGCATCCGGCACGGAGTGGTTGACTGCCCAGAAGCGTACGCGGAACAGACCGTAGGTTACGTCGGACTTTTCATTAACCTCGACGAACTTCGGCTTCTGGCGGTGCTCCTTACACTTTGCAGCAATGAGCGCGATGGTGAAGCGGGAAGCAACGATGGGGATATCCGGACGCAGCTTGAGTAGCCACGGGATAGCGCCGATGTGGTCCTCGTGCGCGTGAGTAACGACGAGGGCCTTGACCTTGTGGATTTTCTTCTCAATCGGGCCAAAGTCAGGCAGGATGAGGTCCACGCCTGGCTCACCGGAGGATGGGAAGAGCACACCACAGTCGATGATGATGAGGTCATCGCCGTACTCGAAGACGGTCATATTACGGCCGATCTCCGAGATACCGCCCAGAGCGTAAATGCGCAGGGCGTCCTTCGGCTGCTTCGGTGGCTCCGGCAGGCGCTTGGTCAGATCCGCGCCCTGCATAGACTTGGGCACGTTGCGGCGGCCACGGTTATTGCGGCCTCGGCCCTTACCATTCTTTCCGTTGCCGTTGCCGTTCTTGCCGCCGTGGTTATTGTTTCCACCGTGGTTATTGCCATTGCCATTGCCGTTGCCACCACGGCCACGGCCGCGGCTGCCACGGGAACGGGAGCGACGGTTGTTGCCGCCATCAGTGTTGTTGTCGGAGGACTTCTTCTTGCCAGAATTATCTTTGTCGCCCTTAGCGGAATTATCCTGCGCGGAATTGCCCGCGTCAGTTGCTGGGGCTTGGAAAACTGGCGAAGCCGCCTCGTTGGAGGCGGTTTCGTTTTCCGCCGGTGGGCCCGCCTTGCGGGTCACCTTGCGGGAACGGTTACGGGGTTCATTCATTCTTAGAGGACTCCAGATTGTTCCAGATCACGGCGAAGTACCTCGCGTTCCTCCTCGCTCGCAGCGGTGACAGGAAGACGGGTATCGCCAACTTCGATGCCCTGCAGGCGCAGGGCTTCCTTTGCAAACGTCGCTCCGCCCAACCGAGCTTGTGCATGGGTAAGCGGAAGGAGCGTAGTGACATTGATTTCTCGGGCGCGGGCCATATCGCCCGCGTCGAAAGCTTCATAAAGTTCTACCAAGGCACGCGGTGCAACATGGCCGATAACGGAGATGAAACCAGATGCGCCGAGGGAAAGCCACGGCAGGTTAATCGGATCATCACCGGAATACCAGGCCAAACCGGTTTCTTGGATGAGTTCTGCGGCCGCAGGAAGGTCGCCCTTGGCGTCCTTTACGGCTTGGATGGTCGGCAAATCCGCAAGGCGGCGGAGGGTATCCGGCGCCACTGGGATGCCCGAGCGGCCAGGGATGTCATAGACACAGATCGGTAGATCCGTGGCTTGCGCGACTGCGGCAAAGTGCTCGTAAACGCCCTTTTGTGAAGGCTTGGAGTAGTAGGGAGTTACCACTAGCAAGCTATCTGCCCCCGCTTCAGCGGTGGCCTGAGCCAGCTTAATGGAGGTTGCGGTGTCATTCGTTCCGGCACCGGCGCAAAGCTTTGCGCGGTCTCCTACTTCTTCCTTTACGGCTTTGAGCAGCTCCAGCTTCTCTTCAACTGAAGTGGTCGGTGATTCGCCGGTGGTTCCACCAAGGATGAGCGAATCAACGCCATTGTCAACGAGATGAGCTGCTAGGCGACGACCTGCTGCAACGTCCAGCGCACCGTCACGGTCAAACGGGGTGACCATGGCGATGCCGATGCGTCCAAAGGTGTCGACGCCAGTCTTTGCTGTCATACCTGTGCTCATAGCCGTCAAGATTACCCTTTTGGCTTGCAATTAGCCGCATCGGGGTCTCGCGCGTGTTAGGCGTAGGGGCTTGCCGCCATCTGGGTCCCATCAGCCAGAGTGGTGATATTGAAATCATCAAAGAGCACTGGAGCCTTGCTTTGCAGCAGTTTCAGGCACTCCACCGCAACGTGGCGAAGCTCCTCGTCGGCCTGCTCGGCGGCACGAGCACCAATAAAGTGACGCCACGCGCGATAGTTGCCAGTGACAACAATGCGCGTTTCTGTGGCGTTTGGCAACACAGCACGCGCCGCCTGACGGGCCTGCTTCTTGCGCAGGAGAGCGTTGGGCTCATCCAGCTTCTCTTCCAGTGCGCTAAGCAGTTCATCGTAAACAAAGCGAGTCTCATCTACCGCTTGCATTACCAATCGGCTTAGTTGCTCGTCTTCGGCCACCAGTTTTGGTAGAACTACTTCGGTCTCTTCTGGGTGAACAAAGCGCTGGGAGAGCTGCGAGAAGGAAAAGTGCCGGTGCCGCACGAGCTCATGGCTCGCCGACCGCGATAGCCCCGTGATGTACATGGTGGCCGTGGCATGCTCGAGCAACGCAGTATGGCCTACCTCCATGATGTGGTGCAGGTAGGTTTCATTGGTTGCCGTCCGGGGATTTGGCTTATCAAAGGACTCATAGCACGCCCGTCCAGCAAACTCGACAAGTGCTTCCCCATCAGAGGCTGAGTCATCCGCGTGCCACTCCACGCCCCGCGGGGCGTGGAACTGTGTTGCGGCAATGAGCTGAATGTCTAGCTCACTTGCTTTAGCCATGGCTTAAAGCCCCAGGTACTTATCGAGGCCCACGACTAGGCCTGGGTGATCCGCAATTTGGCGCACACCCACCAGTACGCCCGGCGTGAAGGACGCGCGGTCATAAGAATCCTGGCGGATGGTCAGCGACTGACCTTGAGCACCAAAGATGACCTCCTCGTGTGCCACCATGCCACGGGTGCGTACTGCGTGAACCGGAATGCCGTCGACGGTAGCGCCGCGGGCACCATCGAGTTGCTTTTCCGTGGCATCCGGCATGTCTCCCAGACCAGCCTCCTTGCGGGCGGCGGCAATTCCCTCAGCGGTATGGATCGCAGTACCGGACGGCGCATCCAACTTGGTTGGGTGGTGGAATTCGATAACCTCTGCAGTCTCAAAGAACTTGGCAGCCTGCTTAGCTAGCACCATGGTGAGAACTGCAGAAATGGCAAAGTTCGGCGCAATGAGGACATTGCCGGCACCGTCCTGCTTGGTCCATTCCTCCACCTGAGCCAAGCGCTCCTTATCAAAGCCGGTGGTTCCCACCACGCAGTGGATTCCGTGGGCAATGCAGAACTCCAGGTTGCCCATTACCGAATCTGGCTGGGTAAAGTCCACGATGACCTCTGCGTGGGCGTCGATAAGCTGCTGCAGATCATCACCGCGGTCAATTTCCGCTACCAGTTCGAGGTCGTCTTCCGCGTTGACACCTGCAACGATTGCCTGGCCTACGCGTCCGTGCGCGCCTAGTACGCCAACCTTGATAGCCATGGTGTGTTCTCCTTCTTCAGCCACATCGGTAGTACTTTTCTCCCCATCCTAACGCGCATGGGGGTTGCGCAATTCCTCGCCTTCCTTGGAACGGACTTGCGCTCTCCGACGATGCCCCTCACTCTCACTAGGATGGCGGGCATGCAGATCTATATCGCTCCGTTCCTGTAGACGACGTTGCCCGCGCTCACGATTTTTACGTCAATACCCTTGGCTTCCGAGTTAAGGATGACGTAACCAACGGCGATTTCCGCTGGCTCACCGTCACCAATGCTGAAGGTGAGGGAGATACCGAGCTACTTTTGGAGCCGAAGGGCCATCCCGCCGCCAAAGACTATGCCGCAGCACTCAAGGCCGACGGCATTCCAGCCACCCAGTTCCTGTCCGCCGATGTGAAAAAAAGAATACAAAGAGCTCAGTGACAAGGGCGTGAAGTTCACCATGGAGCCCACCGATGTTGGCCCGTCCATCATCGCTGTATTCGATGACACCGTGGGCAACCTTATTCAGCTGGTGGAACTAAAGAAGTAGCCGCACCCTCCCCTCTCACACGGGTTAACAATTGCATCACTTCCTACAGTCCGTCCCATCTGCCCCAGTAGAATGGGTGTAACGACACGGTAAGCACCAAGGAAGTGATGAATATGTCTCCCTCATTTTTCTCTCGCACTATCGCCGTGACCATCAGCGCAGGATGCGCAATAGCACTTGCCTCTTGTTCCAATGAGGACACTACGCAGGCAGGCGCACCGGCCTTTAGTGAGGTTCAGTCAACTACCGACACGGCTGATGCTCCGACCAGCTCCGCTACCCCCGCCGCTACTTCTGCCCCGCGCAGTACCTCGGCAGCGGATGCGGAAAAGCAGAAGCTTCCCCAAGACTCTGCCCCACTGGCATTCGCCGGTATGGGTACGGCCTCGCTCGAGGACCAACAGCACATGCCGGAGGGGCTCGGAAACCTCATTCCCACGGGTGTGCGAGTGGGGGCGCACGATGGGTTCACCCGCGTCGTCATCGACCTGGAGGGCGAAGGTGAACCGGGCTGGTTTACGTCCTATACCGATAGCCCGGCCCAACAGGCATCCGGAAAGCCGGTTGAGGTCCAAGGAAATACTTTCCTCAACCTCGGCATTGAGGGAACGCCGTGGCCTTCTACCCCAGAACTAAAAGAAAAGTACATGCAGCCAGGCACTACCCCTGGTGCCGGGGTGGTTAGCGAAGTCAACTACACCACCACCTTTGAGGCGCAAACCCAGCTCATTATCGGTCTAGAGAAGAAGACCGCCTATTCCGTGACGTATCTGAAAGACCCGTCGCGCGTGGTCATTGACTTCCAGAACTAAGGTTTAGCGGCGCCTCTAAACGGTGCACACCTACGAAGAAAGGCTCTGTCTTCCAGCGAATAAACTGGAAGGCAGAGCCTTCTTTGGGTTTAGGGATTAGTCCTCAACCGGAACCAGGGAAATCTTGCCGCGGTTATCGATATCCGCGATTTCTACCTGAACCTTATCGCCAACGTTGATGACGTCTTCTACCTTCTCGATGCGCTCGTCGCCACCCAGGTTGGAAATGTGGATCAAGCCATCGCGACCAGGCGTCAAGGAAACGAATGCGCCGAACGGAACGGTCTTTACCACGGTACCCAGGAAGCGCTCTCCTACCTTCGGCAGCTGCGGGTTAGCAATGGAGTTGACCTTATCGATGGCAGCATCCGCAGCCTCACCGGTGGCAGCGGAAACGTAGACGGTTCCGTCATCCTCGATGGAGACATCGGCGCCGGTTTCCTCGGTGATCTGGTTGATGGTCTTGCCCTTTGGTCCGATAAGCTCACCGATCTTATTAACCGGGATCTTCACGGAAGTGATCTTCGGAGCAAGGCCAGACATCTCGTCCGGGGTATCGATGACCTCAGCCATGGTTTCCAGGATGGTAGAGCGGGCATCGCGAGCCTGCTCCAGTGCCTGGGCGAGGACCTTGGACGGGATGCCATCCAACTTGGTGTCCAGCTGCAGGGCGGTGATGTACTCAGAGGTACCGGCGACCTTGAAGTCCATATCGCCAAAGGCATCCTCGGCGCCGAGAATATCGGTCAGGGCGACGAACTTCTCCTTGCCGTTTACTTCGCCAGAGACCAAGCCCATAGCGATGCCAGCTACCGGAGCCTTCAGCGGAACGCCGGCATTGTAGAGGGACAAGGTGGAGGCACACACAGAGCCCATGGAGGTAGAGCCATTGGAGCCCAAGGCCTCAGAGACCTGGCGGATGGCGTATGGGAAGTCCTCACGAGATGGGATGACCGGAAGCAGAGCACGCTCGGCCAAAGCACCGTGGCCGATCTCGCGGCGCTTCGGGGAGCCCACGCGGCCGGTCTCGCCAGTGGAGAATGGCGGGAAGTTGTAGTGGTGCATGTAGCGCTTGGATTCCACCGGGGTCAGGGAATCAATCTGCTGCTCCATCTTGAGCATGTCCAGGGTGGTAACACCCAGAATCTGGGTCTCACCGCGCTCGAACAAGGAGGAACCGTGAGCACGCGGAACCAGGTCCACCTCAACGGAGAGGTCACGGATATCGGTAACGCCGCGGCCATCGATACGGAAGCCCTCGGAGAGGATCTTCTGGCGCACGATCTGCTTCATCAAAGCGTTATAAGCGCCGCGGATCTGCTTAGACGCATCGGCTTCTTCCAAGTCCTCGAACTGGTCCAAGAGCTTTTCTTCGACCTGCTCCATGTATTCATTGGTGGCGTCGTCGCGTTCCTGCTTGCCCGGAATGGTCAGCAGCTTCTCTAGCTTCTTTGCAGCGGCCTTTTCAACTGCCGCGAAGACATCATCGCCGTATGCCGGGAAGAGCGGGAACTCCTGGGTTTCCTTGGCGGCACGCTCCGCCAGACCGTTCTGGGCCTCACACAGGGTCTTAATGAAAGGCTTTGCTGCCTCCAAGCCTTCAGCGACGGCTGCTTCCTGCGGTGCAGGAGCGCCGTCGGCAATGCGCTCAGCAACGTTGGTGCCAGCACCGGCCTCAACCATCATGATGGCTACGTCGTCCTTGCGGCCCTTTTTAACAATGCGTCCGGCAACGACCATCTCAAAGAGTGCGCGCTCGTGCTGCTCGTGGTTCGGGAACGCTACCCACTGGCCTTCTGGGTGCTTATCGTCAGCAATCAGTGCCATGCGGACGCCACCGACTGCACCGGAGACGGGCAGGCCGGACAGCTGGGTGGCGGCGGAGGCGCCGTTGATGGCAACGACGTCGTAATACTCTTCCGGATCCTGGGACATCACGGTGACAACGACCTGAACCTCGTTGCGCAGACCCTTGACAAAGGTTGGGCGCAGCGGGCGGTCGATGAGGCGGCATGCCAGGATGGCCTCAGAAGAAGGGCGGCCCTCACGGCGGAAGAAGGAGCCCGGAATCTTGCCGGCGGCGTACATGCGCTCTTCTACGTCCACGGTCAGGGGGAAGAAATCGAATCCCTCGCGCGGCTGGTTGGACGCAGTGGTCGTGGCCAGCAACATGGTGTCATCGTCCAAGTAGGTGGTCACGGAGCCGTCTGCCTGGCGGGCCAACTGGCCGGTTTCAAAGCGCAGGGTGCGGGTGCCAAAGTCACCATTGTCTAGCGTGGCAATGGCCTCGGTAATGCCAAAGTCCTCGTCAATATTGAACTCGACGGAGTTCTGAACGCTCATTAAAAAATGTCTCCTTGAGTGGTTTGGGCGATCGTCGATGCCGCCTGGTCGATTTTGTCTATGACAACGGTGTCAAATTCTAACAGAAAAACCACAAAAGCCCCGCCAAAGGGCGGGGCGAGGTGGCCGAAGCTGGGCCGGAATTAACGGCGCAGACCCAGGCGAGAGATCAGATCACGGTAGCGATCAACGTTGTTCTCAGCCAGGTACTTCAGCAGGCCACGACGGCGACCAACCATCAGCAGCAGACCACGACGGGAGTGGTGATCGTGCTTGTGGAACTTCAGGTGCTCGGTCAAAGTATTGATGCGGGAGGTCAGCAGGGCAACCTGTGCCTCAGGGGAACCGGTATCGGTTTCGTGCAGGCCGTACTCCTTGAGGATTTCGGCCTTCTTCTCAGTGGTCAATGCCATGAGTATTTCTCCTTTATTTCAGTCCACATTATCGTGACGCATAAGCCAGCGCGATGCGCATTGCTTGTGCGTGCCGCAACTGCTGTGAACCGCAGTCGCTAAGCCAAACAAACACCTTACAGCGCCCAGGCAGAAAAAATCAAAACCACATGGCTTCCAGGCTGTGCTTTTAGAGCTCGCTGAAGAGCGTCTCAAGGCGTCCGACAAACTCCCGCACAAAACGATCACTATCCACGCCCACAGCCACCCGGGCGGTGGGTGGCGCATCCAAACGCTTTTCATCCGCGATTGTCCGCCCACGGGTAGGGCCGGTGGTGTCAGTCTTGAGGTTTATCGAAAGGACGTCGACAAGCGAGGCATCTGCTGCCACCGCAACGGCCAATGGATCGTGCAAACCGCACCCGCCCAAGTGCGGCGATGTGGTGGCGTAAGCGCGGATGTAATAGTCCACCATGTCCGCAAAGATGCGGCCAGCGTGGGTGCCGGTAGCGCGCCAACGAGCGGACTCCGCCGTGGTCAATAGGGTGCGCAAGGTGACATCCAAGCCCACCATGGTGGTATCGCTCGTGTGGCGGAAGAGGTAATCGGTAGCTTCCGGATCCTGGGAGATATTGGCCTCAGACCACGGCGTGACGTTGCCAGGAACGGTAAGAGCCCCACCCATCATCACTAGGTGTGCGGCTGTGGCAAAGGAGGGGTCCTGCTGCATGGCGGCAGCAATCGTGGTGGACGGGCCGGTCGGAATGATTACTAGATCATCGCCGTGCTCGTGCAGAGCCTCGATGAGGAAATCGGCCGCTGGTTGGGACTGCGCCTGGGTAGTTGCCGGCGGAAGCAGGACCTCCCCCACGCCGTTGTGGCCGTGAATAAAGGAAGAAATCTCACTTGGCCGAAACCCATCCGGGCTAGGCCCGGCAAACACTGGAATATCGTCTTGGCCCAGCAGCTCTAGAAGAGCCAGGGTGTTGCGCACGGCCAAGGGCACGGTCACGTTGCCGTACGTACAGGTCACGCCGATGAGGTCCAGGTCCGGATGGGCGATGGCATACGCCAGCGCTAGGGCATCATCAATGCCGGTATCAAGATCGAGAATCGCCTTCATTTATTTCTCCCGCAGGAAGTAGTCTTTCGCGGTCCAGCCCTGCGCCTTCGCGTCGGCAGCGAGCACCTGGCGGGCCTTGGCTACGTCATTGGCCATGGCCTCAAGCAGCTCGTCTACGGAATTGAATTTCACCATATCGCGGAGGTGGCCCACAAAGTGCACCGTAGCCTCGTAGCCGTACAGGTCAGCGTCGCGGTCGAGCACGAAGGACTCAATGGAGCGCTCCTCATCGCCAAAGGTGGGGTTGGTGCCTACGGAAATGGCGGCCGCATAGGCCACGCCAGGCCGCATATCCCCCTCGATAGAGGAATCAGAGTGGACGATGAACCAGCCCGCGTACACACCATCGGCCGGGATGGCCACCGTATCCGGGAAATACTGATTGGCCGTGGGAAATCCGAGCTCCTTGCCTCCACGTCCTGCGCCGCGCACTACGGGCCCGGTCACGGTGAAATGGCGACCGAGAGCCCAGTTTGCGGATTCGATGTCCCCCTGCGCAAGGCACTCACGGATGTGGGTGGAACAAATGCGCACGCCCTTATCATCCAGCAGTGGAACGATGTCCACGCTAAAGCCAAACTCGGCACCAAAGTCCTGCATAGCCTGGGCGGTTCCGGTCGCGCCGGCGCCAAAAGTGAAGTTCTCTCCTACCACGATGTGCTGGGCTGCGAGCTTTCCTACCAATAAATCTTCTACGTAGGGCCGTGGCTCCACCCCAGCAAGGTCGCGGGTGAAGTCAATAACGAGCACGGCAGCAATGCCCATCTCTTCGGCCAATTCCAGTCGGCGTTCAAAACTCAACACCGACAGGGGCGCACGCTCTGGGAGGAATACCGACACCGGGTGCGGGTCAAAGGTCACCATGACAGGGCGCTCACCATGAGCGCGTGCATGCTCCACACAGGCGGAGATGAGCTGTTGATGGCCACGGTGCAGGCCGTCAAAGACGCCGATGGTTACTGACGTTGGGCCCACTTCCGCGGGGATGTCATCGATTCCGTACCAAATATCCACGCAGACCATCGTAGAGCATAGACTTAGAGGCTATGACTGATGCGCTCGCAAACTCCGGACTCGTCATCGTAGACAAACCCGCCGGCATGACCTCCCACGATGTTGTCGGCCGCCTACGCAGGTACTTTCATACCAAGAAGGTAGGCCACGCCGGTACCCTCGACCCCATGGCCACCGGCGTGCTGGTCCTTGGCGTGGAGCGTGGCACCAAGTTCTTGGCCCACATGGTTGCCTCCACTAAGTCCTATGACGCCACCATTCGCCTCGGCGCCGCCACCACAACCGATGACGCCGAGGGGGAATACTCTTGGGGTGCTAGCGCTGCGGACATTGACCGCACCGCAATCGAGGCAGAGATTGCCAAGCTCACCGGCGATATTATGCAAAAGCCCGCGGCGGTATCCGCTATCAAAATTAACGGCCGCCGCGCCCATGAGTTAGTACGCGAGGGCCAGGAGGTAGACATTCCCGCCCGCCCAGTAACGGTAGATAAGTTTGACGTTCTGGCAGAGCGCCGCGAGGGCGACTACATCGATCTAGACGTCACGGTGGATTGTTCTTCCGGTACCTATATTCGCTCCTTGGCCCGCGACCTAGGCGAGGCCCTGCAGGTGGGCGGGCACCTGACCGCCTTGCGCCGCACTGAGGTGGGCCCTTTTGCACTTGCCGACGCCCTCTCGCTCGACACCCTGGCCGATTCCCCGCGCCTTTCCCTCAGCCTGGACGAGGCCTTGGCTCGCTGCTTCCCCGTCCTTTCCATTTCGGAGGAGGAGGCAGCCGCCCTCGCTATGGGCAAATGGCTAGAGCCCCGCGGGCTCAAGGGCGTCCACGCTGCTGTGGCCCCTAATGGCCAAGCCGTGGCGCTCATTAAAGAAAAAGGCAAGCGCCTGGCCACCGTATTTGTGGCACGGCCCTCTACCCTTTAGCGGCTAAAGTCTAAAGCCGGAACCGAGGTGGAGACGATAACGTAGCCATCTCTGATTACCCAGCGCCCGGTGATAAAAGGCACCGGTGTGGGCCTAGCCAAAATATAGGAAATAAGCGTGCCATCCTCGCGCAGGTCGATTTCTGCCTGGTCAAAGTCCAACCAACGAAAGGTCATGGGAAACCACGACTTATACGTGGCCTCCTTGGCACAGAAGAGCAAACGATCCGGGCAGGTAATCCCCGCCTCACGAAGCCGCAAAAGCTGCGGCATCTCCCCTGCCCGAGCAATCATGGTGAGCACATGATCTGGCAGCGGTTCGGCGGGTTCTGCATCCAGGCCTACGGATTTTAAAGCTGAGGTAGGGGCAACCACCGCAGCCCGCATCCCCTCGGTATGCGTCATCGAGCCGACAAAACCTTCTGGCCACAGCGGCATGCCGCGCTCGCCGCGCAAAATCGGCGTCACCGGGCTGGCACCTAATTCCTGCAAGGCTCGGTGCGCACACCACCGAGCATCACCGAACTCGGCCTTGCGCACATCAACCGCATGGGAGACGAGAGACTTTTCTTCGGCCGCGAGGCCTTCAAAATTAGCCAAATCCGCGTAACCCGAATCCGTGCGCACATAGCAATAGCGCGCACTTTCCGGAAATAGCTCTGGATACATCATCGTGCCTCCTCCCCTTCAAAAGAACGCAGTACCGGATAGGGCCACGGCTGGGTGCTATCTCGACCCTGCCATTCGCGTGGATACCCCAATGACGTCTCAATGTGGTCAACGCCGTCCACATTCATGCGAGACGGCATATGCAAGTGCCCATAAATGACGGACTGCGCGTTATAGCGCCGCGGCCACGACCGCGTATGCCGGGTTCCGCACCACAAGGCAATTTCCGGAAAGCGCAATAGCATTGTCGGTTCTTGGACCAGCGGCCAATGGTTAACCAACACGGTAGGACCATGTACTCGGGAAAGGCGCTTGATGGAATAGGCCAACCTGTCCCAACACCACGCCCGCACGTCTACGAAGGGAGCAATGGCGAACTCATCGGTCATCATCAGTTGTTTTGCGCGCGCCGCCTCAATGGCTTCGTCCACGCTAAGACCATGCGGACGGAAACTGTAATCATACAAAGTAAATAGCGGAACGATGGTGGTCCCGTGGAATACCGGATACGGGTCTTCGGGAGTAATAACTCCAATCTCCCTGCACCTTTCCACTAGGTGCGCATACTTTTCTCGGCCTTGATACCGATCCTGGGAGCGGGAGAATAACTCATGGTTGCCCGGCACCCAGATGACCCTGGCATAGCGATCATTGAGCTGGCGCAAAATACGAATGATGAGATCGGTACGCTCTGCGACGTCCCCAGCTACAATCAGCCAATCCGCAGGATCGGGCGGAGTAAGCTGATCAATGCGCTCGCTATTGGCGCTGACCGCTCCATGCAGGTCAGAAACCGCCCACACTGTTGGCATAGGTTTCTCACCTGTCTTCCTAGAAGCTGCGCGCTGCACGTAGCCGCACACCACGCGAGAGTATCAACACGCCCACTTTAGCGCAGCTAGCCCTCCTGCACTACGGCCCATTTCATCGATCGGAACCGGTAGACGACACCCACCATGCGGAAAGCAATGAAGGCGGCGAGGCCACACCACACGCCGGTTAAGCCTGTGCCCATAAAGTGCGCCAAGATAACGCCCGGCAAAAATCCCACTAGGACCGAAGAAATGGTCAGCGTGCGCAGGAACGCAGCATCGCCGGCGCCGAGCAAGACACCATCGAAGGCGAAGACCACGCCACCGCCGATAACCATGGCTACCAGGATCCACCACGGCTTAGAGATGGCATCGAGCACTTCCGGAGAGGAGGTGAAGATGCGCGGAATAATCCCTGCACCAGCAGCAAATACGACAGCCAAGAGGCCAGAGAAAATCGTAGAGTACAACGCCACCTTGCTGCCCACACTGCGTGCGTGCCGCGCAGAGCCAGCACCTAGTGCAGCACCAGTCAATGATTGCGCGGCAATGGCTAACGAATCCAAGATGAGGGACATGAAGTTCCACAGCTGCATCATGATCTGGTGACCGGCCAAAGAAGCGGTACCAACGCGGGAAACCACAGCCGTGGCGGTAAGAAAGGCCACCTGGAAGCTGGCTGAACGCAAAATAAGATCGCGGCCTAAGATGAGCTGTTCGCGTACCACATGCCATTGAAATTGCCAGGAGCCGGTATGTTCCTTATGCAATTCGCGGACGAATAGCGCGGCAATAATGCTCATGCCTAATACCGTGGCAATGGCCGAGCCTGCCAGCCCCCAGAAATGGACGAAGATGGGCACCGCAATAGCGCCGGGAATCATGCCAGACAACGTAAAGTACAGCGGCTTCTTCGTATCTTGGACACCGCGCATCCAGCCATTTCCGGCCATTTCCACCAAAGTAACGGGAATAGCCAGTGCTGCGATGCGCAGCCACAAGGCCGTCCCGGCGGCCGTGGTGGGATCACCGGTTAAGGCGCGTGCAAATACGCCGCCAAAAATCCACATGATTACCGCGAGCAGCCCGCCTACTCCTAGGGCCACATAGGTGGCTTGCACGCCTTCAGCAACCGCAGCTTCGCGTTTGCCGGAGCCAAAGAGCCGAGCAGAACGAGCGGTCGTGCCGTAGGACAAGAAAGTCAACTGTGTCGTCACCACGGAGTGAATTGTGGTGGCTGCAGCAAGTGAGGCGAGCTCTTGGGCACCTAGACGACCAACAACCGCGGTATCTAGCAAAAGGTAGAGCGGCATGGCCGCAAGTACGCCAAGCGCGGGAAACGCGAGGCCAAAGACCTCGCGTGCGGTTACCGTGCCAGCGGTGGAGCGATCCTGAGCGTTCATTCCATCCGTCTGCCTATTTCTCATTGGATAGCGGCCACCAATTCCTTAATAATTTTTTCCGGAGCCCCGTAGGCGGTATAGCCCGCGGCCGGTACATGCCCGCCGCCGCCGAAGGTTAGCGCCACCGAAGAACAATCGATGCGAGAAGAACGCAAAGAAACTGCCCACACCTCCGGAGCTTGTTCCTTAAACACCACGCCGACGGTGGTTCCTTCAAGCGCGCGAACGAACTCCACTAGTGATTCGACAGCCGAATCGGAGTGTCCCTGGATATCTTCCAGCCGCGCGACGAGAATGCCTAGGGTGTGCTCCCCTGCTTCTTCGAGGCGCAAACCGGCCAATACCCTACCGATCATCTGAAGATCGTCCGGAGTGGTGGAATCTAACAGGTCAGCTGCGATCTGCTTGGTATCCAGATCGTAGTGCATGAGGCGGGTAGCAATATCGTGCATAGCCGGCCTACCCCAGCGGAAGCTGCCAGTATCGGTCATCAAACCGGCATATAAGCAGTGTGCAATATGACGGTCAATCTGAATCTCCAATGAATCCAAGATGCTCAGCAACACCACGGTGGTGGATTCACATTCAGTGTCCACCACATTGATGGCACCAAACCCTGGATTAGAAGAATGATGGTCAATGCACAGAACCCGGCCCTGCTGGGCTAGCTGCTCAATCCGATCCGCAAAAAAGCCCGTTCGGTCCAAAGAACCACAATCAACGGTGACGTAGAGGTCATAGCCTTCCGGCAGCTCACGACTAGTGGTGACGTCGTCGGCGGCAGGAATGGTGTAAAGGTTACGGGAAATTTCCCGCTCCTGGCCCACAACGGCACACACGTCTTTGCCCCGTTGGCGCAGCGCGAGCAGCAACGCCGCAGCAGAGCCGATGGCATCGGCATCCGGCCGCAGGTGCGTCACAATGCAGATGCTATGAGCATCATGCAAAGCGGCAACTGCCGGCTGGTATTGCTTCTTAGTCACTTAAGCCTCGTCTTCATCGGAGGTCTTATACGGGTTCGCATCCCCTGCCGGCTGGGCGTTTTCCTTCAGCTTTGCCAGTTCTTCATCGCGGGCGCGAGCACGGGCCAGAAGTTCTTCCATATGAGCGGAGGCCTCCGGAACGGTATCGACCTCGAAGGTGAGCGTCGGGGTAAACCGCACCGAGAGTTGATCACCCACAATCTTGCGCAGTTGACCTTTAGCGCGCTTGAGGGCTTCTTCTGCTTGAGCGAAGTCTGGCTCGGAGTCAATGTCTTTTCCGCGCACGGTATAAAAAACGGTGGCATCGTGCAGGTCGCCCGTCACTCGAGTATCTGTGATGGTCACCAACTCGAGGCGGCGATCCTTGATCTCGCGTTCTATGGCACTCGCCACGATTTCCTTAATACGCTTGGCCATTCGTGCAGCACGCGCGTGGTCAACCATGGTGCAACTCCCTCTCCGTCGAACTATCGATCTCTACCAAGATCTGTAAATCTCTACCAAGATCTATAAAATTGTGTCCATCTTACATTACTCCGCCTGCATGTCCTGTGGCAGAAAATTAACTGCACATGAAGGCAATTCTGAGGATCTCGAACATGCAATAAAACCATATATATATCTTATGGACCCCTTGAATTAAAACGTTTCCGAAACTATGGTCAAAAGTGTTTCACCCCACCACGAGCCTGAATAGAGAAACGTGAAACCTTATAAAATAGCCGCATCGATCACTACCGCCGCTTGTATCCTCGGCCGCTTTGCAGTCCCTCCAGCCTCTGCCACAAATGAAACGCTTAACGATCCCCTCAATTCGTCATTCTCAATGTAGATTCTGACGGCGCCCCAAGCCTGCAACCATATTCCACGGGGGAAAGAAGCCCGGGAGATCCTGTTCCTGCTTGCATTCATTCTGAGAAGGAAAAGGGCGCAATTCAAGTCTATAACGATTGCGATTTTGATATGAACGTCAAAGTAATCGTTGCATTTGATTTCGACACACAATGCCTGTTGGTAAAAGCACATTCGCGGAGGAACTTTGAATGGTCTCCGACAAAGCGAATGGACGGTATTCAAGAATGCTAGATACACGCAGCAGAATGAGGACCCTAATCATCGCGATTGTATCAGCATTTTCCCTCCTTCTTTCCTCAAATATTGCCACCGCCGACATCGGAAACTTCCTTTATGACACAAAAGATCAGTGTGAAAGATCGCTGAAGGAGTTACGTAAAGACCCAGCGACAGCTAATTGGGCGAGAAGAGCAAGTTGCAATTACGAAAGCAACTGGGGAAACGGAGTATGGCATCTAAGGACCTAGGATTTGCAAGACCAAAACCAATCTAAGCCAGAAACAGCGAGCGTCACGCCCCAGCCTTTAAATGAGTTTCACGCCGATGCTCCGAACAAAGCAGCAAGCTGCCTCGAAAGGGCTAAACTCACGCAAGAGTGGCTAAACGATCAAGAACAGATTAGTGAAGTGGTACTGCACAGGTTGCTCACTTCCAGCACAAAAGCCGAAGAAGGAAGAATAGGAATCACCTACGTTTTGGGCCAATGGCTACTTTCGAAACGCACTGGAACGTGGTCGGACTTGGCCCACGGCGAGGCTACGGAAAATAGTATCGGCCTTCGGTTCAACGATGGCAACAAGGAAATGCTCCCACTTGAGGACTGGGTATTCGACCTGCTTGGTGAGCCCCAAATCAAGGCCGAAAAATTTCTTGCATTCCTCAACTTCTCTGCTAAACAAGGCACGCATTAGCAAACCCAACTTGTCGTAAACCTGTCTAGATAGTTTAAATACTAAAGTTCAGCAGAAGCTGCAAATAAAATCGCCAGGGCTTCCCCAATCGGGGAAACACCTGGCGATTTTATTTACGCCGCTTGCGGACTAGGTACGCGGAACCTCGACCTCTTCGTAGGCCTGGATGATGTCGCCTACCTGAATATCCGGGTAAGAGAGCACCATACCGCACTCGTAGCCGGCCTTGATTTCGGTTGCGTCATCTTTTTCATGGCGCAAGGATTCAATCTTGGCGTCGGCAGTGATGACGTTGTTATCGCGCAGCAGGCGAACCTTGCCGTTGCGGACAACCTTGCCCTCGGTAACCATGCAGCCGGCGATGGTACCCACCGCGGAGGACTTGAACAGGGCGCGGATTTCGGCAGCACCGGTGTCGCGTTCCTCGTAAATCGGCTTGAGCATGCCCTTGAGCGCAGCCTCGACCTCTTCGATGGCCTTGTAGATGATCGTGTAGTAACGAATATCCACGCCCTCTTGGGTAGCCATCTCCGTTGCCTTGCCTTCCGCACGAGTGTTGAAGGCAATGATGACGGCGTCGGAAGCCGCTGCGAGAGAGACGTTGGTCTCGGTCACAGCACCGACACCACGGTCGATGATGTTGAGCTCGACTTCGTCCTCGGTCTTGATATCCAGCAGGGCATCTTCCAGTGCCTCGACGGAACCGGCGTTGTCGCCCTTGAGGATGAGGTTGAGGGTCGAAGTCTCCTGCAATACCTTGTCCAGATCCTCCAGGGAGACGCGCTTGCGCTGCTTGGCCTGTAGGGCAGAGCGCTTGCGAGCATCACGCTGGTTAGCAATCTGGCGGGCAACGCGGTCATCTTCCACCACGAGCAGGTTATCGCCTGCACCCGGCACACCGGACAGACCCTGGACCTGCACCGGACGGGATGGACCAGCCTCTTCGACATCTTCGCCGAACTCATCGAGCATGCGGCGGACACGACCGTGCGCATCACCGACGACGATGGAGTCACCCACGTGCAAGGTACCGCGCTGAACGATGACCGTTGCCACCGGACCACGGCCGCGGTCCAGGTGCGACTCAATGGCCACGCCTTGTGCGTCCATGTCTGGGTTAGCGGTCAGCTCCAAGGCGGCATCCGCGGTCAGGATGACCGACTCAAGCAACTGGTCAATGTTCTGGCCCTGCTTCGCGGAGATATCCACGAACATGGTGTCGCCGCCGTACTCTTCCGGAACCAGGCCGTACTCGGTGAGCTGGCCACGGATCTTATCCGGCTGAGCCTCCGGCTTATCCACCTTGTTCACGGCCACGACGACCGGAATATCGGCAGCCTTGGCGTGGTTGATGGCCTCCACGGTCTGTGGCATGACGCCGTCATCGGCGGCAACCACGAGGATGGCCAAGTCGGTGGACTTAGCACCACGGGCACGCATGGCGGTAAAGGCCTCGTGACCCGGGGTATCCAGGAAGGTGATGGTGCGCTCGCCGTCCACGTCCACCGTGGTCTGGTAGGCACCAATGCCCTGGGTGATGCCGCCTTCCTCGTGGGCGCCCTCGTTGGTCTTACGGATGGCGTCCAACAGGCGGGTCTTACCGTGGTCAACGTGACCCATAACGGAGACGACTGGAGGACGATTCTCCAGTGCTTCCTCGCCGCCTTCGTCCTCGCCGAACTTCAGGTCGAAGGACTCGAGCAGCTCGCGGTCCTCATCCTCAGGGGAGACGACCTCGACGTTGTAGTTAATCTCGGAGCCGAGCAGCTGCAGCGTATCTTCCGATACGGAAGCGGTTGCCGTCACCATTTCACCGAGGTTGAACAGTGCCTGCACCAATGCTGCTGGATCCGCACCGATCTTCTCGGCGAAGTCAGACAGGGATGCACCGCGACGCAGGCGGACGGTCTGGCCCTTGCCGTCTGGCAAGCGCACGCCGCCTACGACGTGCTTCTGCTGCTCCTCGTACTCATGGCGCTTCTGACGCTTGGACTTCTTGCCCTTGCGTGGAGCGCCACCTGGACGGCCGAATGCACCTGCGGTGCCACCGCGACGTCCGCCGCGTCCGCCTCCGCGGAAACCGCCTGGACGGCCGCCACCTGGGCCACCGTGACCCGGTCCGCCGTGACCGCCGCGACCGCGGCCGCCACGTCCACCGCCGCTCGGTGCCTTAGACGGCATCGACGCAGGGTTCGGGTGGGACGGCATCATAGCCGGGGATGGACGGCGCCCGCCGCCACCCTGGTTATTGCCGCCCTGACGGTTATTTCCGCCCTCGTTCTGGCCACCGCGCTTACCGCGGTTATCGCCGGGCTTATTGCCGCCACGCTGACCCTTGGAGCCGCCTGGGCGAGGGCCCGGACGGTTGTCGCCGCCACCCGTGGAGAACGGGTTATTAGCTACGCGACGGGAGCCGCCTGGCTTCGGCATAGGACGAGGCATGGAATTGCCTGGAGTCGGACGCTCGCCCGACTTCTTGCCGCCAGCCTGGCCAGGCTTTGGTGCGTCCTGGCCGGGCTTCGGTGCGGCGGACTTTGCACCCGGCTTCGGGGCCTGAGCACCCGGCTTCGGGGCAGCTGGCTTTGCGCCGGGCTTAGCAGCACCCTGTCCCGGCTTCGGTGCGCCCTGGCCAGGCTTCGGGGCAGCGGCCTTCGCGCCTGGCTTTGGCGCCTCTGCGCCCGGTTTAGGGGCAGCAGACTTCGCACCCGGCTTCGGGGCGCTCGCCTTTGCGGTGCTCTTAGCGGCACCCTTGGCAGGCTTATTGTCTTGCTTCTTCTCGGCGGCGTCATCGCCGCCGGACTGTGCTTCATAATGTGCTCGCATCTTCTTAACCACCGGCGGTTCGATGGTGGAAGAAGCAGTCTTTACAAACTCACCCTGTTCCTTCAGGGTGGCGAGCAGTTCCTTGCTGGTTACTCCGAGCTGCTTTGCGAGCTCGTGAACACGTAGCTTTCCGGGCACTTGTCTCCTCTTGGTATCGACTAGGAGTCAAGGCCGCGGAAACTGGCCTGACCCCTAGTTAGGTGTGTAGGACTTTCATCGCTGATGCTTCATCGTTGTGCGCTCATCAGTGTTCGGTCTTCCTTTGTAACTCTGGTTCGTACGAATCTAACGCGGCATCTTCCGCGCTAGGTACTTGTCGGCTATGCGCTTCCAAGTACTGCCGTACCTGACCTGTGTCCACGGGTGCGGACGTGCGAAGCGCGCGCTTGAAGGCGCGTTTGCGCTCCGCTAGCTCGAGTGCAGATAGTGTGGGGCTAATCCACGCCCCGCGGCCGGGAAGCCGGCGGTGTGGATCTGCTACCAGACGGCGGCCGTGCGGATCATCGTGGTCGATGACCACCCGTAGCAAGTCCGTATCTGGCAGGCGGCGGCGAGTAGCGATGCAGGTCCGGAGTCGTTTCCTCTCAGACATTCATCTCCTTACTTTTCGCGTCGCCAATATGCCCCAATCTGCAACTGGGCCGTTTACTAGCCTACGCTACAAAAGCGCAGATCCTTAATTAGCGTCAGCGTCCGAGTGAATATCGATCTTCCAACCGGTCAAACGGGCAGCAAGACGGGCATTCTGGCCCTCTTTACCAATAGCCAGGGACAGCTGGTAATCCGGCACCACCACGCGTGCGATTTGCGCCTCATTGTCCACAACGGTGACCTTGACCACCTTCGAGGGGGCCAAGGCATTGCCTACGTAGACCGTGGGATCCTCGCTGAAGTCGATGATGTCAATCTTTTCACCGCCGAGCTGGCGCATGATGTTGTTGACGCGCTGACCGCGCGGGCCAATGCAGGCTCCCTTTGCGTTCAGGCCCTTGGCATGGCCCACAACGGCCACCTTGGAACGGTGTCCTGCCTCGCGGGCGATGGCAATCATTTCTACGCTGCCATCGGCAACTTCTGGCACTTCGAGCTCGAAGAGGCCACGCACCAGCTCCGGATGAGTGCGAGAGAGATTGATCTGTACCTGGGCGCCATTGCGATTAACGCCTACGACATAGGCCTTAATGCGGTCACCGTGCTCGAGCTTTTCACCCGGAATCTGCTCGGCCGGCAGCAAGATGCCGTCCTGGGACTCCAGCTCAGAGCCCAGCTGGACCACGACGATTCCGCGGGCATTAGCGCGCGCGTCGCGCTGGACGATGCCGCTGACAACGCGGCCGGTGAGCTCCGAGTAGGAATCATAGGTGCGCTCTGCCTCGGCCTCGCGCAGCTTGCGCAGGATGGCCTCGCGCACGGCCTGTGCGCCCACGCGTCCAAAGTTTTCCGGGGTGTCATCGTATTCGGTGGTTACTTCCCCAGTTTCTGGGTCGCGCTCCGAGACAATGACGCTGACCGCACCGGTGGTGGCGTCGATATCGACGCGGGACTTGGCGCCTTCTACCTTGCCGCCAGCATTAGACTCGCGGTAATCCAGGTAGGAATACAACAAGGCACCCGCAATCGCTTCCAGCAAGTCCTTTACGGGGACGTTGCGCTCGGACTCGATGGTACGAAGTGCCTGTAGATCAATATTCACTTGTCATTCCTCTCGGTTGCCGGTTAATTCTCGGCTTCTTCAAACGTCTTGCGCACTGCCTCTAACTCCTGTTCGGACGGCTGTGCAAACTCAATTTCTACCACTGCCCGGGCAATGTTTTCCAATCGTTCGGCGCGCGCCTGCACGTCCTTTTTGCTTGCCGTGATGAGGATTACGGCATCGGCGGCGTCGTTAAGCGCGCCAATGCGCGCCGATTGAGTCTTGCCATCGCCAAGGTCGAAGGAGACCTTGCGTCCCCGATTGCGACGCCAGTGGCGCGGGGCGGTGAGCGGCAGGTCCACACCGGGGGTGGAGACCTCCAAGGTATAGCCCGCACCGAAGTTCAGCTCTCCCTGCGCTTCCTTGTCATCAAAGAAGGCAGAAATCTCGTTGGATACTTCCTCCAACACATCGGAGCTAGGGCACTTATCACCATCAATACGGATAATGACCTGGGATTTCTTTCCCGCCTTGGTGGTTTTAATGTCTTCTACGTCCAATCCCCGCTCAGCCAGTTTGGGTTGCAGGAGATCGGTCAATTGTTGTGCATCTGGGAAAGCCATGTGCACTAGCCTACGTGCTACGGGGTACAGTCTTTTGCGTGAACCGCCGACGTTTAGCTTTAGCCCTCGTAGCCACAACCGCCACCCTGCCCACCTTGGCTGGGTGCCAAGCGGTTGATTCCGTCGTCGACTACTTTGGCCCGCGGCCAGAAAGCAGGCTGCTGGCGCTTGCCGACGCCGCCGCCACCGACGCCTTGTCCCTCAGCGGCGTCGACGACCATGCCGCAGGGCTGCGCAGCTCCCAGGCGGACGCCCTGTATGCCGAAATTACACGGCTATGCGGCACGGATGATGCTGGCAATCCCCCACGCTCCTGCGAGGTAGAGCGCCCTACCGAAGCCAATCACGCCGCAGACTCTGGCGAAATTATGGAAAATGCCGCTTCTGCGACGACAGAGGCGGCCGATGAAGTCACCGTTGAATCGCGCGTCCTAGTTACCGAGCAGGCCATCGCGCTCAATGCCTGGCTGCCTGGCGATGCCCCGGATATCCCCGAGCTTTCCCAACCAGAGCAAAAAAGCGCTGCTGATCTCCTGAGCTGGGAGTATGAGCAGGTATTCGGTCTAGATTTCGCCCGCGCCTACGTTGGCCCCGAGCACGAGGACAAGGTGGATCATCGCCTAGCTGTTCATCATCGCCGCATCGACGCCCTCCAGGATGCACTAGCCCGCTACGGCAACATTCCGCAGCCAGAGTCGGCCTATACTTCCGGAGAGCAAGAACTGCCCCACGATTCTGCTTCCGCGCTGGCCTTTATCGATGGCCTTGCCGAACACGACGGCCGCAAGTGGTCCGCCGCCGCCACAGGTGCAGCGCAAGAAGAATCCCCGGATCAGGAATGGGTTACGTGGCTCATTGGCATCGCGGCGGAGTCCCACGGCATGCACTAGGCCACTGCCGCCCCGGCCAGCCCCCACCTGTCTATCCCCTGACAACGGGCCAGCGAAATGGCAGCAACCTCTACGGCCCTATGCATTGCTTCGGCTCCTCTAGCGTGCGTAGGTTGGTTCACCATGAGCTTGCAGGAGATTCCGCAAGCTAAACAGACACAAAGAGAAGGAGTTTCCTCTCAATGCGTTCTAAGAAGACCATGTTGACCGTATCCGCCGCGGCACTCGGCCTTGCTGGCTTGGCCGCGCCTGCTGCTACCGCCGCACCGGCTAGCGCTTGGGATCAGGTAGCTGCTTGCGAGTCCGGCGGTGACTGGCACATCAATACCGGAAACGGCTACCAGGGCGGCCTGCAGTTCAACCCGCAGACCTGGGCTGCCAATGGCGGCACTCAGTACGCCCCGACCGCTGACCAGGCAACCCGCGAGCAGCAGATTGCCGTGGCCGAAAACGTCCTGGCCACCCAGGGTGCTGGCGCTTGGCCTAACTGCGGCGGCCCCGTCGCCGGCTAGTTTTAGCTTCGGCATTTAACACGAAACCGGCCTCCTCCCCTTCCCGCTAAACCCCGCGGAGTAAGGGAGGAGGCCGGTTTTGTGCTTGACCTAGCTGGCTAGCATGCAGCCAAGGCGGCTTTAGGCCTCATGCTTGGCGATATTCCAGGCATACATCATCAACAACACCTGCAGCGGCTGGCGGATGATGTGGTAGAGCTTCTTTGGCCACCCTGCCTTGCGCTCGATCCAGGCGTGGTACATATTGGCCGGCCACACCGCTGCAAAGAGCGCGAGTGCGGAGGCACCGCCGAAGCCGCGGGTGGCGCGGCGGCGAAGCAAGGCACCGGTGGCAATCTCCCACAGGCCCGAAGCAAAGTTATAGAACCGCGCAGGACCTGGCAGTTGCGGCGGGACAATGGATTCGAAAGTCTTCGGCTTCACAAAATGCAATACGCCCATTGCTGAAAGCACCGTGGAAAGCCCATTCTTTTGAAAGTTCATGCCTTCCACGGTACCCCGCCGCGCAGAGTTGGGTCTTATTTAGCCATGCACGAGCTCGAGGATCTTGTCCACGATGTCCTCGGCTGGAACCTCGAGGGTCTCTCCCCCGCGGATGCGCAGCTCAATCTTGCCTTCCTTGAAGGCACGGCCCAGAATTGCCACGAAGGGCATGCCAAGGAGCTCTGCATCCTTGAACTTCACGCCTGGGGAGACCTTTGGGCGGTCATCGAAGAGCACCTCGAGCCCCTTGGCAGATAGCTCTTCTACCAGCTTGTCGCCGGCCTCCATGGCTGCTGCATCCTTGTTGGCAACGGCTACGTGTACCTGGTAAGGAGCGACGGCAACCGGCCAGTTGAGGCCCTTGTCATCGTGGCGCTGCTCAGCCAGGACGGCCAGCATGCGGGTAATGCCAATGCCATAGGACCCCATGGTAGGAACGGCGCGCTTGCCGTTTTCGTCCAAAATCTGGACATCGAAGGCCTCGGTGTACTTGCGGCCCAGCTGGAAGATATGACCGAGCTCAATGCCGCGCTCCAAGGTCAAGGTGCCGTGGTTTTCAGGAGCCAGGTCGCCTTCTTTAACCTCTGCGGCCTCAATGAACTCATCCACGGTGAAATCGCGGCCGGCCACGCAGCCAACCACGTGGCGCTCGCTCGCATCGGCACCGGTAATCCACGCCGTGCCCTTGACCACGCGCGGATCGGCCAGGACCTTGATGCCATTGGCGTTTAAAGCGCGCGGGCCCACATAGCCCTTGACCAAGAAGTCATTGTCTGCGAAGTCCTTGTCCCCGGCCAGCTCAAACTCCACCGGCTCGAGTGCGGCCTCAAGGCGCTTTTCATCCAGCTCGCGGTCGCCAGGGATGAGAACGGCCGCCAACTCGGACTCGCGCTCTTCGCTCTCAACGGCCGGGTGGAAGAGCTTGACCATCATGCACTTGAGGGTGTCTGCCGCGGTGGCCTCGCGGCCGTCGACAGTAATGCCTGCGCCCTGGGCCCATTCGACCAGCTTCTCAATGGTCTCTGCTCCCGGGGTGTCATGCTCCTGTGCCTCTGGCTGGCCCTCGATATCCTTTTCCGCCGGTGCTGGTGTCACCACGGCTTCGACGTTGGCTGCGTAGTCGCCCTCGGTGGAGCGCACAAAGGTATCCTCGCCCACCTCAGAGACGGCGAGGAATTCCTCGGACGCGGAGCCGCCCATGGCACCAGAGGTGGCCTTACAGATGGCGTAATCGATCTCTAGGCGGTTGAAGATATTCTGATACGCCTTGCGGTGGCGGCCGTAGGACTCGTCCAATCCCTCATCGGTCATGTCGAAGGAGTAAGAATCCTTCATCGTGAATTCGCGGCCACGCAGCACACCAGCGCGGGGGCGCTCCTCATCGCGGTACTTGGTCTGAATCTGATACAGCGTGACCGGGAAATCCTTATAGGAGGAGTACATATCCTTGACCGCGCTGGCAAACATTTCCTCGTGGGTAGGGCCAAGCAGCATATCTGCGTTCTTGCGGTCCTTGAGGCGGAAGAGGTTATCGCCGTATTCCACCCAGCGGTTGGTCTTTTCATAAGGATCGCGCGGCAGCAAAGCAGGAAAGAGCATCTCCTGGCCGCCAATGGCGTCCATTTCCTGACGGACTACATCCTCAATCTTGCGCAGGGTGCGCAGACCCAACGGCAGCCAGGTATATACACCCGGCGCGACGCGGCGTACATAACCGGCGCGGACGAGCAGCTTGTGGCTGGGGACCTCGGCATCGGCGGGGTCCTCACGAAGGGTACGGAGAAATAGTTCAGAAAGGCGGGTAATCATGCACAAAAATATACCCCGCTACCCTGTATATATGCTCATTATCCTCCCTCCTTCAGAAACTAAGGCCCATGGCGGTACGGGACAGCCCCTTGACTTCAGCCAACTGTCCTTTCCGCAATTGCATGCCACCCGGCAAGAAATTGCCGCTGAGCTGCAGTCTCTTCCGGTAGACGAGGCCATGGAGGTACTCAAGCTTTCGGAAAAGCTGCGTGGTGAGGCCGAATCCAACCAGGGGCTTTTTACCACCCCCACCATGCCGGCCGTGTTGCGTTATACCGGCGTGCTTTTTGATGCCTTGGATGCCCCTTCCCTACCCACGTGGGATCGTCTTGCTATTGGCGACGCCCTCTTTGGCGTCCTCCGCGCCAGCGACCCCATTCCGCATTACCGGCTTTCGGGTGGCTCGAAGCTTGTCGGCCGCACCATGAAGTCGCGCTGGGGCAAGCAGATTACGCAGGCGCTCGAGGGAGTGGACGAGCTTATTGTCGATCTGCGCTCGGGCACTTACCAGCAGCTCGGCCGGGTAAAGGATGCGGTAACGGTACGGGTGGAAAGCCTGCAGGACGATGGTTCGCGCAAGGTGGTCAGCCACTTCAATAAGCACTTCAAGGGCCTGTTAGCCCGCGAGTTAGCGCTCTCGCCTGCCGACGCCTATAGCGCCGCCGACGTTGCCGCCATCGCGCGCGCCGCGGGTATGACCGTTGAGGAGCCGGGGCCTGGGTCGAGTGAGCTTACGCTCGTCGTCAAGCGCTGAGCCCAACGCTGCCCGCTTAGCGCAGCTGCGGGTTATACAGCAGGCTATTGCGCTGTACCGAACATTCGGTAGCCACGCGGACCGAGCGGGCAACATGTCCGGACTCGCGCAAGGAATAAAGCTGGCTAACTACCCTATCACGCAGATCCCAGGGCGAGATGGTGTTGAGATAAATTTTGGTGCCGCCTTCGAATCCGGCAAGGGTAGAAATGCGGAGCTTGATGAGAATGCGCCATGGCTGAGCCACGTCGACATCGGCAGGCTTGTGGTGCCATTCCTCATTGCAGGGCACCTCGCGGCCCACTGCGGCGTGGGCGGCGTGGACGAGGTCGCTCATGGCGCGGATTTCTTCTTCCGACTGCCGCCAGGGCTCACAGGTCGCGGACTTGGAGTAGACCTCCAAGGTGGGATAGCGATGCCCAAAGCCGGCGAAGAGGACGGCATGGTCGTTTTCCGCAATGATGAGGTTGCGGCTAGCGGCATAGTCCACGGCCCACTCGTTGTACATGTTCATATTGCTGCGCAGCATCTGTACCTCCCGGTGGGAGGCCATGCCGCGATCATCGATGGCGACGAGTTGCTTGTGCAGGTGCTCGAAGGAGGCGCCGGCTGGCTGCAGCCAATTTTGGAAGGCCACCACATAGGGGGCGTAGCGGTTGCGCTCGTAGAGGTCGCGCATGGCGTCAATAGTCAGCTGCATAAAGAGCAGGTGCTCTTCGGCGCTGAGGGTGCCGGAAGATACCACTTGGGAATCATCCTGTGCACCGCGCTCAAAATGGCGGCCCGCCACGATGACGTCGTGGCCACCTGCGAAAAAGCCCGCCGCCTGTTCTATAAGTTCCTCGTCGCTTGCCTCGGGCAGGTGCGCTGCCTTTCGCTTCGTGCGCACGATATTGAGCACATGTTCACGGCCGGCAGGATCTGCAAGGTAGTTGTCCATGCGTTGGCGGGTCTCAGCATCCATGTCGAAGCCGTAGTTGGCGTGCCAATAGTCAAAGGAGACGATTTCAAACAGATTTGGAATGCGGCGAAAGGCCGGGACGGTGTGGCCGTATTCGCTCAAGGGCAATCCACGCACAATCCCGCCGGACGGCAGAATGCGAGCCTTTTCCGGCGGGGTATCGGTCATGCGACCTGAGCAAAAAGCGCAGCGGTGGGTGAAGTCTTCTTCCTGCAGTGGCTGCGGGTTAGCCACTGGCGTAGACAGCGGACGGTTGCCGCGGCCCGGCACGGTCCATACCTCGGTCCCGGAGAACGGGTTGACCTGCTTGACCGTGCCATCCCGCATGGTCTGGATGGGTTCTATGCGGGCAAAAAGTGCATCACTCATGCCCACCAGCGTAGCTAGTTCTGGGAGTTATTTGGCGACGGACCGACGGCGGGACACTGCGCACGCACCACCGACGCAGACTGCCAGCGTTACGCCCAGAATCAAAGCAGACACAGCGCGGGAATGATCCAAGGGACCTGAATCGCTACCCAAGACCAAGGTCTGCATATTGACGAAGGGCAGGCAGCTCAATAACGCTTCTGCCCAGGAGGTATCAAATGCCATAAGCGCAGTTTCTACGACAAAGAATTCCACCACGAGGATCATCGCCGCAAATGTGCCGCTACGCAAGAGATAAGCCAACCCCATAGCCAGCAGGCTAAAGCCGGCCCATTCCAGGTAAGCAAACACCACTCGGTTGCAGTCCGGCCACTGGTGAAAGCTTGTGAAGTCAATATCGCCGCCGAGTGCCGCAATCAGCAAGGTTCCCACAGCTATACCCAGCGTGGCAGCGAGCAAGAGTGATACCAGGATGACTAAGAATTGGCTGAGCACTATGCCAACGCGGCGATTGGATGAAAGATAAGACCATGCAACGGTTCCCTTTCCCAGGTCACCTCCGACCATCATCGCGGATGCAAAGATCATCACCACCATGGCGAGTTCACTAGCTGATAAGACATCACTGGATTGAAACTTGCCGTCCGCGGTGCCGTTGAAGTCATAGCCCCAGGCCGTAAGCACGCCGCCGGCGGTCATGCCGAGTGCCACGATGGCGAGGTAGACCCAGGTAGAGCGAAGAGAAAAGAGTTTGCGGGATTCTGAAACCACAGTATTCATTGAAAATCTGTCCTTAAAGGTTGAGTTATGCGTTTAGGCGGAGCGGTAGGCCACGTGGTCGGCGGTCGCGCCGAGGTAGGCCTCTTCCAAGGAGGGCTGTTTGCGTTCCAAGCTGGAGATAAGAATGCGGTTATCCAGGCAGATGCGGCCGATGTCGGAGCCTTCGAGGCCGCGCACGCGCAAGACTTCACCGTCAAAGGAGGTCTCCGCGTCGGTGCCGTGCAGTAGGCGCAGGAGTTCATCGGGCTGGTCCACAATTACCTCGAGGCTTGCGCCTCCCGTGCCGTTGACGAACTCTTCCACCGTGCCCTCGCCCAGCAGCTTGCCTTTGCCGATGACTACGAGGCGGTCTGCGGTGAGCTGCATTTCCGAAAGCAGGTGGGAAGATACGAGGACCGAGCAACCGGCCTCAGCGAATTCGCGGATGCGGGCACGCATCCAGTGCACGCCTTCGGGGTCGAGACCGTTGACGGGTTCGTCGAGAAGCAAGTGCTTCGGCTCGCCGATGAGCGCACAAGCAAGGCCCAGGCGCTGCTTCATGCCTAGCGAATAGCCGCCCACGCGCTTGGTGGCTACCTGAGTTAGGCCGACGCGGTCCAAGGTGTCATCCACGTGGTTCATAGACACGCCCTGCAACGCGGCCATGTAGCCCAGGTGAGCACGGGCGCTGCGGCCCGGGTGGAACCAGTTCGCATCCAGCAAGGTGCCCACCATGGTGGCGGGATTGGACAGTTCACGGAAAGGCGTGCCATCAAAAGTCGCGGTGCCGGAAGTCGGAGTCTCCAGACCCACGCACATGCGCATGGTGGTGGACTTGCCGGAACCATTCGGTCCGAGGAAGCCGGTGACTTGACCGTCTGGAACCTCGAAGGAGAGGTCATCTACTGCTTTAAAGGAGCGGAAATTCTTGGAAAGGTGTGAAACTTTGAGCATGGTTCCCATCGTGCCGCCTGACCGGCACAAAGTAACCATCCTTGGGAGTGATTTAGCAGGTCATACCTAGGGATGAGAGAGCAGTTCCTCCACCGAAACCACGCCATGAGTAAGCGCGTAGAGCACGGCATGCACGCGGTCACGCGAGCCGGTTTTCGTCAAGATGTGGCGCACGTGAGTCTTGACCGTGGCCATGGAGACGAACTCGCACTCCGCGATTTCGGTATTCGAATACCCCAGTGCCATCAGCTTGAGGACGTCTAGCTCGCGTGGCGTGAGATCTTCTGCCGGAGGGGCGGTAGCCGCTGCCGCAACGGGGGTGGCATGTGAATTAGGCTGTGACGCGGACTGCTCGCTGCGCAGTTGCTGCAGCACCTGGGCGGTAATGCGCGGTGAAAGGACGGCCTCGCCGGAATGTACGGTGCGAATGGCGGCGAGGAGTTCCTCCGGTTCGACGTCTTTGAGCAGGAATCCAGAAGCCCCGGCGGAAATGGCGCCGTGGACAAAGTTCTGGTCATCGAAGGTGGTAAGCATAATGACTTGGGTATCCGGGAATTCCGGCAGCAGCCTTTCGGTGGCGGCGATGCCATTGACGCGGGCCATCTGGACATCCATGAGCACAATATCGGCAGGCTGCGCGCGGGCGAGGTCGAGGACTTCATCGCCATCGGATGCCTGCCAGGCAACGTCTAAATCCTCTTGGGAGCCAAGGAGCATGGCGAACCCGGCGCGCACGAGGGGCTGGTCATCTACTAGGCCAATGCGGATGGGAGCGGCATGCGATCTTGCTGGCTGCTCAGAGTTAGTCATTGGGTACCTCCACGGTGATAAAGAAGTGTCCGTCCTCTGTGCGGGTAGCAACGCTGCCGCCATAGGCCCTAACGCGCTCGCTCATCCCGATGAGCCCGTAACCGGGCTCGTGATTGTCCGGCGTGCGTGCGGCCGGGTTATCGGCGCTCAATACTAGGCCGCTTCCAGTAGAGCGAAAGCGCAGCACTCCCCTTTTATCGCGGGAATGCTTGAGCATATTGGTCAAAATCTCTTGCACCACGCGGTAGACGGTGAACTGATAGAGCTCGTCGCTTTCGGTCGGCAGGTCCTCCAGCCCGTGCACGATGATATCGAAACCGCTGCGGCGGGCTTCCGAGATGAGTCCTGCGATATCACTCGCGCCGGGCGCCTTGGTATCGGCGCGGGAATCTCCATCTCGCAGCACAGAGAGCAATCCGCGCATCTGTTTGAGGGAATCGCGGGAGGTAGAGGCGATGGTTTCTAAGGCTTCTGTGGCCGCTGCGGGATTTTTGGCGGCGGCGAACCGGGCGCCGTCGGCAAGCGCGATAACGCCCGCTAAATTATGCGCCACAATGTCATGCATTTCGCGGGCAATGCGGTTGCGCTCTACCGCGCCGGCCATCTCCGCACGTTCAATCAGAAGCTGCTGGTCCTCGCGCTTTTTGCGGTCATTGGTGCCAAGCAGGAAGAAAAAGCCCATGACCGGCCACGCGATGATGACGACGGAGGCGAAGGCAGGAAGCGGGCCAACAGTGGTGTCTTCGAGGCCAAAATCGATGCCGCTGATAATCCTCCGCCCGTATAGGTCCGCTGCGGTGGCCGCCAAGGAGCCAAAGGCAATCCACCCTACCCAGATTCGCTGTAGTCGTTTGGGTGAATGTGCTCCTATCAGAAACACGCAGTAAGCCAAAGGGAAAAAGTGAGCGTTGCCCATTGCAGCAAGCGGGGTAAAGATGCACACCGTTAGCGTGATAGCAGTGACCCCGATGGCATATTCCCTGAGCTTGGGGTGTAGCCAGAGTGCTAGTGGAATAACGACTGTATAAAGTACGAGAACCAGCTCCTGGAAAAGCGAAGTTCTATCAATAACACCTTCTGCCGCCGGCACCGAAGCCCCCCAGAAAAACAGCGGAATGATAATTCTCCACGGTGGGCCTACCCACGCGCGAAGTGCATCGGGCCATAGCTTCTTCATGGCTTTCTAGGCTAGCGCAGGCGCTAAGCTTTAGTCCTCATCCCTGGGGCTGACTAGACTGGCGGGCATGCACCACGAGTTCTTTGAGGTTGATGTTTTTGCCACGGGTGCCTTTAACGGCAATGCCTTGGCGGTGATCGCGGGCGCCGACGGCCTAAGTACCGAGCAAATGCAGGCAATCGCGAACTGGACCAACTTTTCTGAGACCACCTTCTTGCTCGAGCCTCACGACGCCCGCGCGGACTACCGCGTGCGCATTTTCACCCCGTACGAGGAGTTTGATTTTGCCGGCCACCCCACCTTGGGCAGCGCTGCCGCGTGGCGGGCGCTAGGCAATAACCCGCAGACAGAGGGAACTATCGTCCAAGAATGCGGCGTGGGCTTGGTAACCGTCCGCGAAGAGGGCGAAGTCTTGTCCTTTGCTACCCCGCCGCTGCGCCGCGATGAACCGCTAAGCCCGGCGGATCTGAAGGAGGCCTGCGGTGGGCTGGGGCTAGATAGCGCGGATATTGTTGACCATGGCTGGGTGGACAATGGCCCGGGCTGGCGCCTGCTGCAATTACGCGATGCCGCGGCGGTGCGCGCGGTTGAGCCTCGATCCGAGCGCCCCAAGGTCGGCGTAGTGGGCCTTAATCCCAACGCCGCAGAGGGTGAGTCGGCCTATGAGGTTCGGGCCTTTACCACGCAATTCGAAGACCCAGTCACCGGTTCTTTCAATGGCGGCGCCGCGCAGTTTATGCGCTCGCGTAACTTGGTGCCGGCGCGTTATACCGCAACACAAGGCAGCCAGATAGGCCGAGCGGGCGAAGTATTTATCAACGATGACGGCACGGATATTTGGGTAGGCGGTCGCGCCCAGATTCGCGTGCGCGGAACACTGGAGGTTTAGATGCAGCTACACCACGATTTTGCCCAGAAGCTCCCCCACTTGGTTCGCCCCACCGAGGGTGAGGAGCAGCCGAACCCAGAGATGGTCATTTTGAACGAGGAACTGGCTAGTCAGTTGGGCTTTGACCCGGACTGGCTGCGCTCCTCCGAGGGCATAGATTTCCTTACCGGCCGAGCAGGCGGCCACGCTATGGCCTATTCCGGCTTCCAATTCGGTGCGTTTAACCCGCAGATGGGAGACGGCCGGGCCATGCTCTTAGGCGAGGTAGAAAAGGACGGCCGTTTGTGGGATCTCCATGCCAAAGGGACTGGGCTTACTCCCTTTTCCCGCCTCGGGTCCGATGGCCGCGGAACGCTATCTTCCATGCTGCGCGAGTACCTAATCTCTGAGGCTATGCATGCCTTGGGTGTTCCCACCACCCGGGCGCTGGCGGTTATCTCCACCGGCCGGCCCATTCAGCGCGGGCACGTGCAACCGGCCGGCATTGTGGTACGCGTGGCAGCCAGCCATATCCGCGTCGGCACCTTTCACCTAGCCGCGCAGACGGATTACACCCGCCAGTTGGCCGACTATGCCATTGCGCGCCACTACCCTGGCGCGGACTACCAGGAATTTTTCACCCAGGTGATGGATGCGCAGATCCGCACCGTGTCCCACTGGATGCGCTTGGGCTTTATTCATGGCGTGATGAATACGGATAACACCACCATCTCTGGCGAAACCATTGACTATGGCCCCTGTGCCTTTATGGAGGCCTATTCGCCCGCGACGGTCTTTTCCAGCATCGATAGGCAGGGCCGTTATGCCTTTGGCAATCAACCCTCCATTCTGGGATGGAACCTGGCCCGCTTGGCGGAATCCCTCCTGCCGCTTTTTGATATGGACATGAATAAGGCCATGAGCTTTGCCCAAGAATCCATCAACGGCTTTACCGACCGCTTTGCGGACCAGCGCAGGGCAGATGTGGCGAAGGCTTTGGATACCTCTCTAGAAGTCGCTTCTTCTTATGCGGCTGCCATGCAGCTCAACGGCCCAGATATCACGCTGGCTCACCGCGCTCTTGCCGACGCCGCCGCAGGCTACCACACCCACGCCCGCGAGCTCTTTGCCAAGGGAGACTTCTTGGATGACTACCTTGCGTCCTCGCCCGATCCTTCCCGAGTCGATAGCGCCATGCCGCGGGTTATCCCGCGCAACCTCGCCGTAGAATCCGCGCTGGATGCTGCCGAACGCGGGGAGATGGGCCCGTATCAGGAGCTCCTCCACGCGGTCACCCACCCGTGGGAGCCCAACCCCACCTTCGAATCGCCGGATCCTAACGGTCTCGAGGGCTACCTCACCTACTGCGGCACCTAGGGCTGCCATTACCTGCCTAGGACGCACGAAACCCTCGCACCGGCACGAAGGGGGTGCGAGGGTTTGTGAGGCCGAAAGCTAGCTCTTAGCGGTCCAGCTTCAGGGTCTTCTGGGTGTACTCCCACATCTCGTCGTACAGCTTCTCATCGTTGCGCAGCTTGATGCCATAAGACGGAACCATCTCGCGAATCTTGTCTGCCCAATCAATCATGTGCTCGCCGAAGCAACGCTCCAGCAGCTCCAGCATGACGGCTGGGGCAATGGATGCACCCGGGGAAGCGCCAAGCAGGCCGGCGATATTGCCCTCCTGGTTGTTCACCAAGGTGGTGCCGAACTCGAGGGATCCGAACTGCGGAGCACCAGCAGGCTTAATCACCTGGACGCGCTGGCCAGCGATAACGGTCTCCCAGTCGCTTTCCTTTGCTTCCGGTACGTACTCGCGCAGGGCTTCCACGCGGTCCGAGAAGCTCTTGCGCACCTCATCGACCAGGTACTTGGTCAGGCCGAACTCCTGCACGGCAACACCAAGGTAAGAGGTGATGTTGTCTGGGCGGATGGACTTGAACAAGTCCAGGTAGGTGCCCTTCTTCAGGAACTTCGGGCTCCAACCACCGTAAGGTCCGAAGAGCAGGCCCTTCTCGCCGTCGATCACGCGGGTATCCAGGTGCGGCACGGACATTGGCGGGGCACCCACGGCAGCCTTGCCGTAGACCTTCGCCTGGTGCTGCTCAATAAGCTCAGGGTTCTTGGAGCGCAGCCACAGACCGGATACCGGGAAGCCTGCGTAACCGGCAACTTCCTTCACCTTTGCCTTGCGCAGCAGGTCTAGGGCGTAACCGCCGGCACCAACGAAGACGAACTTAGCCTTGACTACGGTGATGTCGCCGGTGTGCTTGTTCTTGGAGTACACCTTCCACGCGGAGCCATCACGCTTGATGTCGATGACCTCATGTCCGTAGCGGATCTCGGTGCCGGAGGCCTTGGCCGCGGTCAGGAACTGCTTAGTCAGTGCACCAAAGTTGACGTCAGTACCAGCGTCGGTCCAAGAAATGGCCACCTTATTGGAGAAGTCACGGCCCTTCGCCATCAGCGGCAGCTTTTCAGCAAAATCGGAATCGTCTGCGGAGAACTGCATGCCCGGGAACATGTGCTTCTCGCTCAGCACATCATAGCGGCGCTTGAGGTAATCCACCTGGATTTCGCCCTGTGCGAAGGACACGTGCGGAACCGGGTTAATGAATTCGCTCGGGTCGGTGAGAATACCGTTGTTGAGCTGGTGGGACCAGAACTGGCGAGACTTCTGGAACTTCTCGTTGATGCCCAGAGCCTTGGAGATATCAATGCGGCCATTCTTCTCCGGGGTGTAGTTCAGCTCGCACAGTGCGGAGTGGCCGGTACCGGCGTTATTCCACGGGGAGGAGGACTCCAATGCGGGGCCATCGAGGCGCTCAAAGACCATTTGGGTCCAGCTGGGCTCCAACTCGCGGAGCATAGCACCCAGGGTGGCGCTCATGATGCCAGCACCGATTAGTGCTACATCGACCTCGTCTACAACCTGTGCTGTCTTCTTAGCGGAGGACACTGTGTTATTACCTCTTCGAATTGAAAATAGATATCCATCGGCGCGGTCTACGCCTTGATTTTTAGCGCTTAGCGCCCCGCGCCACCATCGCTGCACTATGACAACCTGGCAGTGCGTCACGCATTAAGGCCTTACTCTACGCTTTTCTCACCCAATTTGGGATTTCTCCCCCAGACCAGTGGCAAAAATGTGGGAATTTCCGCCCCCACTATTTACACCCCACCGGCAACACCATAAATTCTTCGTTGCACCTAGAATCGAGGCATGGTTACACACTCCCCGGTATGGGGCCCAGACAAACTTGGCCCTGACTATGAAGCTGCCACCATTGACTTGGGTACAGACCCCGATGGCGAGGGCGACGTGGTCACCACCCTGGTGCACTACGCGCCGGAGCACGCGGGCGATACTGCACGTGAGTCAGCCGCCCCGTCACGCCCGGCACTGGTGTGGCTACACGGCATGACCGATTATTTCTTCCACACCCACGTAGCCGAGCACTTTGCCGCCGAAGGCTACGATTTTTACGCCATCGATCTGCGCAAGTGCGGCCGCTCGCGCCGCTCGGGTCAGTCGTGGCACTATGCTTCGGACCTGGCGCTGTACTTTACAGATCTCACCGCCGCACTTGATGCCATCCCCAATGAGGAGGTCATCTTCATCGCCCACTCCACCGGCGGCTTGATCACCCCGCTGTGGATGGATCATCTGCGCCGAACTGACCAAGAACGCCACCAGCGCTTGGCGGGCCTCATCCTTAATAGTCCATGGCTCGACATGATGGGCGTGCCCGGCCAGGTCCTCACTCCCCTCAAGCCGCTGCTCTACACATTGGGCCGCATCGCCCCCATGACTCCCCTGCCCGGTGGCAATCTCACTGCTTACGGCGAGTCCGTGCATAAGGATTTCTACGGCGAATGGGATTTTGATCTTCGCTTTAAGCCATTGGCCGGCCATAAGAAATATGTCGGCTGGATAGCCGCGGTATTCCATAGCTTTGACGCTATCCACAGCGGCCGCATTGATGCCGGCGTCCCCATCTTGACGCTGCAGTCCACTCGCACTCAATTGGGCCAGCCCTACTCCGACAGCGTGAACCACGCAGATGTCATCATCGACGTTGCACAAACGCGGCGCTGGGCAAAGGAACTTAGTGCCCACTACACCTTGCATCCCATCAAGGGGGCTAGGCACGATGTGTTCCTATCGCTTCCGGACCCGCTGCAAGAAGCTTTTGACGCCTGTGACAAGTGGCTGCCCACCGTCCTCGAAGCCCCACAATCCACTCAGTAATTTAGTCCCTATATATAAGGAATAAACGTGACTACTTCACACCAGTCCCACACGCCCGCTGCCGAGGAACATTTCGACCTCATCATCATCGGCACTGGCTCCGGAAACTCCATCCCTAGCCCGGATTTTGATGACCAGAAAATCGCCATCATTGAAAAGGGCACCTTTGGCGGCACCTGCCTCAACGTAGGCTGCATTCCCACCAAGATGTATGTCTACGCCGCCGATATTGCCCTAGCGGCGCGCGAGGCCGGCCGGCTCGGCCTTGATGCTCAGGTCACTAGCGTGGATTGGGATTCCATCGTGGACCGGGTCTTTACCAACCGCATCGACCAGATTGCCCAGGGCGGCGAACAGTACCGTCGCGGCGAAGAAACCCCGAACATTACCGTGTTTGATGAGCACGCCCGTTTCGTCGGCCCGAAGACCATTCAGACCGGCGAGCATGTCATCAGCGGCGACCAGATCGTCATTGCCGCCGGCTCCCGTCCGGTCATTCCGGAGGTCTATGCCAACTCGGGCGTGAAGTACTACACCAATGAAGACATCATGCGCATGGACCACCAGCCAGAAAGCCTCATTGTGGTAGGCGGTGGCTATATCGCCATGGAGTTTGCCCATGTCTTTGACGGCCTCGGCACCAAGGTGACCGTGGTCAATCGCTCCGAGACCTTGCTACGCCACCTGGATGATGACCTATCTAGCCGCTTCAACCAGATTGCTCGCGATCGCTTCGACGTGCGCATAGCCAATGGCACCAAGCTCGAGGAAACTGACACGGGCGTGCGGTTGGAGCTCGACAATGGTGAGTCCGTGGAAGCAGAAGCGATTCTGGTTGCTACTGGGCGCACCCCAAACGGCGATCAGATGGATCTGGACAAGGCGGGCATTGAACTGCTTGCCGACGCCCGCGTGAGCACCGACGAGTTCGGCCGCACCACCGCCGAGGGTGTTTGGGCGCTTGGCGATGTCTCTTCTCCATATATGCTCAAGCACGTAGCCAATGCGGAGACACGCGCAGTGCAGCATAACCTGCTCCACCCAGAAGATCTCCGCCCACTGCCCCACGACAATGTCCCCGCCGCCATCTTTACCCACCCACAAATCGCCACAGTGGGCCTAACTGAGAAGCAGGCGCAACAGAAGGGCTTCGACGTCACCGTCAAGGTACAGAACTTTGGCGACGTTGCCTACGGCTGGGCTATGGAAGATCACACCGGCATCTGCAAGCTGGTAGCAGACCGCGCCACTGGGCAGCTTCTCGGCGCGCACCTGATGGGTCCACAGGCATCTACCTTGATCCAGCAATTGATTACCGCGATGGCCTACAAGTTGGACATGCGGGAGTTCACTCGCAACCAATATTGGATCCACCCTGCGCTGCCAGAAGTAGTGGAAAATGCCCTTTTGGGACTGGAGTGGAATAAGTGAACTGTTACGTGATCCTTCTCACACTCCTCCAGTTTCTTCCCAGGGTTTAGGACGTTTTCCCACTTCACGCCAAGGAAGCCCCATTCACAATTTCAGGAAATTCACCACCATAAAGGGGCCCAAATTAATTTAATCGCTGAAATTCCGGTCTTTGACGTGCAAAAGGACGGGAGTTTTACTAAATTCACTTGGGACACCGGCTCGAGCCGATACGAACACGGCTACCGCGTGTTTATGAATACCTCCTGTGTATTCAATAACACTTTGGTTTCCCAGTGCGGAAGCCTTGCAAGTACGACTTTTAAGGAATTTTGATATGCGTATCCGCAATGCAGCAATCGCTGGCGCAACCGCTCTCGCCGTTGCCTTCGGCGGCACCACCGTCGCTTCCGCTGCCGACACCGTCAACCAGAACGGCAACAACGTCACCGTAGAGCAGGCTAACCCTTCCAAGACTGGTAAAGGCCAGGCCGAGGACCAGACTCCAGAGGACTACACCCCTTCCCTGTCCTCCAAGCTTGGCCACAAGCTCGAGGGCGACAAGGCAGCTAACGGCGTTGCCATCTTTGGTTCTTCCAAGGACTTCTCCGGCCAGCCAGCATGGGCAAAGGTCTTCTACGGTGCAACCGTTGTAGCAGGCGTTGGTGCCCTGCTCGGCGGCATCATCGGCCCTGTTTACAACTTCTTCGTACACGGCCCGTCCTTCTAAGCAACAGCCACACGGCTCAATCAAAACTTCCGAAAGGTAATTTTCACAATGCGTAACTTCCGCACCGCAGCCGTTGCTGCTGCTACCGCTGTCACCGTAGCTTTCGGCGGCGTTGCCGTCGCTTCTGCAGAGTCCTCCACCGCCAACGAGAGCACCGGTTCCTCCCTGTCCTCCAGCTCCTTCACCCAGAAGGGCAAGGAGTGGGGCGCATGGACTCCGGGCGAGGACGGCAAGCCGGTAGTAACTGCAGACAACCAGGTCACCGGCGAGGACATGTTCGGCAAGGAAACCTCCGAAACCATCCCGGAGTGGGCTTCCAACTGGAAGAAGGGTGCTACCGCACTGGGCATCACCTCCGTTATCGGCGCAATCATCGGCGCTTACAACTACGCTGTTTACAACGGCATCATCCCGCAGCACATCCTGGACCCAATCTTCCGCCGCTAATTGTTAGCCGCAGATTGGCTCTAGATAGCTAGGGCTTGCACGGGCCTCGTTCTTGTAACGAGGCCCTTTTTGCTATGTATAGTCGCTCCGATACGGCCGACTGCTCCGTGGGAAGTCGGCAAGAATACAAAGGCCGCCTCCACTCCCCTTCTCTGGAAATGGAGGCGGCCTTCAGTTTGTTCTGAGACTAAGTACTAGTCCTCATCTGGAATGGTAAGGATTTCATTGCCGTCTTCGGTGATGACGAGGGTGTGCTCAAACTGGGCAGTGAACTTGCCGTCGGTGTTTTGGACGGTCCAGTCATCATCCCAGATCTCGTAATCCAAGGAGCCGAGGTTAATCATCGGCTCAACAGTTAGGGTCATGCCAGGCTCAAGGATGTCGCGGTACACGGTCGAGTCATGGTGTAGGACCACAAGACCGTTGTGGAAGGTTGGTCCGACGCCGTGGCCGGTGAAATCGCGCACGACGTTGTAGCCGAAGCGCTTGGCATAAGACTCAATAACGCGGCCAATGACGTTAATCTCACGGCCGGGCTTTGCGGCCTTGATGCCGCGCATGGTGGCCTCCTTGGTGCGCTCTACCAGCAGGCGGTGTTCCTCGGAGACATTACCGGCGAGGAAGGTGGCGTTATTGTCGCCGTGGACGCCGTTCTTATAAGCGGTGATATCGATATTGACGATGTCGCCATCCTCAATCACGGTGGTATCCGGGATGCCGTGGCAGACAATCTCGTTGAGGGACACGCAGCTGGACTTGGGGAAGCCGCGGTAGCCCAGCGTGGACGGGTAAGCGCCGTGGTCGCACATGTACTCGTGCGCCACGCGGTCCACGTAATCAGTGGTTACGCCCGGCTGCACGGCCTTTCCGGCCTCCTTGAGGGCGTTGGCTGCGATCTTGCAGGCCTCACGCATCTTCTCAATGACCTCTGGGGACTGGACGTAGGGCTCGCCTACGGCCTCCTGCACCTCGTCTTTCCACACGTACTCGGGGCGCTCGATGCTCTCCGGCACGGTGAGGATCGGAGTGGGCTTGCCTGGCTTTAGCTTTCCTCGATTACTCATGGTTTCCCATGGTAGTCCTCTGCGCCCATAATGCAGCAGCCGGGGTCACGAGGGCAGGCGGGGTTTCTACCCTTCGGCCGGCGGAGCCGCACCCTCGTGCGGTCCGGACCGGTAGTCATCGACCTTCTGCAAGAAGTTGCTAGTGATATTGACCGAGACATCGGAGCCGCCGCCCAAAACCACGAGGGTGGCAAAGGCGATATCGTCTTCTTCCCGGTAACCGGTAAACCAGGCGTGCGAGCCCTCGTTAATCTCGGCCTCACCGGTCTTGCCGTAAATCGTGCCGCCCGCCGCCATGCTGCGTGCGGTACCGCTAGTAACCACTTGGCGCATCATGGCGCGGACGTTATCTAGCACAGGCTTCGAAATCTGCTGCGGCTTATCGGAGGCTTTGGTTTCGTGGCCTTCGATAAGCGTGGGCGTAGGCGTCTTGCCATTGGCAACCGTTGCGGAGACAAGCGCCATGCCGAAAGGGCTAGCCAAGTCGTAACCCTGTCCATAGCCAGCTTCAGTGCGCTCGAGTGGTTCTTTGCCCTCCGGAATGGAACCGGTAATGGTAGTAAGGCCTGGGATTTCGTATTCCACGCCGAAGCCAAACTTTTTGCCCATATCCTTCAACTCACCAGGCTTAAGCTTGGTGGAGATATCCGCGAAGGTAGTGTTGCACGATTGTGCAAAGGCTTGGCTGAGCGGAACGCTACCTAGGGCGAAGGCATTGTAGTTGGTCACCACGCGGCCAAAGATATCCATGGTGCCAGGGCACGGAACGATGGTATCGGTATTAAGCCCTTGCTTTTCTACGCCGGCCGCCGCGGTGAGAATCTTGAACACCGAGCCCGGAGGGTACTGACCTTGGAGGGCTACGTCGCCCTCTTCATCGGCCTTCTCGGTTTGGGCGACGGCCAAGATATCGCCATTGGAGGGCCGAATGGCTACGAGCATGGCCTGGGAATCGGCACGCTCATTGACCGCCTCTTGCGCGGCACGCTGCACGTCGTAGTCCAGACCTACCTTGATCGACGGCGCCGCATCAGGGTCGTGCTTTTCCACATCAGAGAGCGCCGCACCATTTTCATTGACCACAGAAATGGACCAGCCGGTTTGGCCATCGACTTCATCTTGGACCGCGGAACGCACGCGCGACATCAGATCGGGTGCCAGGCCACGGTCGCGGGTGACCAGAGCCGGTTCTTCATTGAGGCGCACGCCGTCCATGCCTTCCACCTTGGGGCGCACAGCCTTGGCTTGATCCTCCGTAAACATGGTGACGGAAAAGGAGCCGTCTGCATCCTCCAATTTTTTCGCCAGATCCTTGGCATCCATCTCCGCAATGGAGTCATCCTGGCGGTGGGCGGCAGCCAGTGCGCCGCTGACCTTGGAAGCGGTGGGCCGCACATCATCCAGCGAGCTGGTATCTACCACCAGCCGGTAATTCAACCCCGGGCTCATCAATTCCACCCCGTTGGAAGAAACCACGCTGGCGCGCTCTGCTTCCAGCGCACGCAGTTCCAAGTGCTGATTTGCTCCCAGGTCTGGGTGGATAAGGCTCGGTTTCCACCGCACCGTCCACTCATCCTCAGTCTTGGTCAGCGTCATCTGCGTGTCATAGCTCAAGGTACGATCCTTGGGCAGGTCCCAGGTGACCTTGTAGTTCGCCGTGGCGAGGTTCTCATCCTGGTCCACGCCTTCAAGCTCAATGTCGAGCCCCTCGGCCTGCAAGCCGGAGTAGGTGGCATCGAGGGCGGAGGTGGCGTCCGAGGGGGCGTCGGTAAGCGCGGCTAAACCGTCATTATTGCGGGACTCCATCCCCTGGAGGAATTCTTCCGCCACCGGTTCCGCAGAAACCGGCTTCGGAGTACAGGAAACCACGCTGGTGGAGGCGAGCGTGATAGTTGCAACCAGCGCGACCAACTTCTTCATGTCTTGGCACTCTAGCAGCGCAAGCGCCAAAAAAGACTGCCCCACACCGAAGTGCGGGGAAGTCTGCTCAAAGTGGGTGAATTACTGGGTTACGCGAACCTCAGCCTTGGCGCCTTCCACGGCTTCCATACCCTGCTCATCGGCAATGCGCATGGCCTCTTCAATGAGGGTCTCCACGATCTTGTCTTCCGGCACGGTGCGAACAACCTCGCCCTTAACAAAGATCTGACCCTTGCCATTGCCAGAAGCAACACCGAGATCGGCATCGCGGGCCTCGCCTGGGCCGTTGACAACACAGCCCATCACGGCAACGCGCAGCGGGAACTCCATGCCGTCCAAGCCGGCGGTAACTTCTTCTGCCAGCTTGTAAACGTCCACCTGGGCGCGGCCGCAGGACGGGCAGGAGACGATTTCCAACTTGCGCGGGCGCAGGTTGAGCGACTGCAGAATCTGGTCGCCCACCTTGATTTCCTCTACCGGCGGGGCGGACAGGGACACGCGAATGGTATCGCCAATGCCCTCTGCCAGCAGTGCACCGAAGGCCACGGAAGACTTGATGGTGCCCATGAACTTCGGACCGGCCTCGGTCACGCCAAGGTGCAGCGGGTAATCAGTCTTTTCCGCCAGCTGGCGGTAGGCCTCCACCATCAGAACCGGATCGGAGTGCTTAACGGAAATAGCGATATCGCCATAACCGTGCTCCTCAAAGAGGCCAGCCTCCCAAATAGCGGACTCGACGAGTGCCTCCGGGGTGGCCTTGCCGTACTTTTCCAGCAGGCGCTTGTCCAAAGAACCACCATTCACGCCGATGCGGATGGGAATGCCGGCATCGCCTGCGGCCTTAGCAACTTCCTTCACGCGGCCATCAAACTCGCGGATATTGCCCGGGTTTACGCGGATGGCGGCGCAACCAGCGTCGATGGCCTGGAAGATGTACTTCGGCTGGAAGTGGATATCCGCAATCACCGGGATCGGAGACTTCTTGGCAATGGCCGGAAGTGCCTCCGCGTCGATGGGCTTAGGGCAAGCCACGCGCACGATATCGCAGCCGGAAGCGGTCAGCTGCGCGATCTGCTGCAGCGTGCCGTTGATGTCGTGCGTCTTGGTATTGGTCATTGACTGCACCGAGATGGGCGAGTCAGAGCCGACGCCGACCGGGCCCACCTGCAGCTGACGAGTCTTGCGGCGCGGGTGCAGGACTGGTGGTGGGCCGTCTGGGATTCCTAGACCGATGGGGGTCGACATGAATTCTCCTTGTTGAAGCACAGTAAATACATACGGTGGGTGATTAACGCCCCCACTCTAGCACTGCTTGCTTTATGCCTGAAGTGCGCGCAGCGGGGGCTGCGGCGGCTAGCCAAATAGCCGAATGGGGTTGACCACATCGGCGACGATCACGATGGCCCCAACACCCATCAGCAGCGCGGCCATCACATAGGTCACCGGCATCAGCTTGGTGTAATCGGCCGGGCCCAGAGCTGGCTTGCCCGCCATTTTGCGGATGCCATCGCGCAGCTTTTCATAGATGATGACGGCGATATGTCCGCCGTCAAAAGGCGGCAGCGGAATCAGGTTAAAAAGCGCGAGGAAGAAGTTCAGGGTGGCCAGCATCATAAAGAACATCGACCACAGGGAGCGCTCCGCCAATTCGCCGCCCACGCGGGAAGCGCCGACGACGGACATCGGGCCATCGGCCTCGCGTTCGTGGCCGAAGATGGAGGCCACCACACCCGGAATTTTGCCGGGGAATTGCTTGAGACCGTCAACCGTGGCTTCCAGCGAGTAGGTGCTGAAGCGCCAGGTTGCTGGCAGGGCGTCGACGGCGCCGTGCTTTTCGACGACATCGATAAGCTGATTGCTCAGCCCAATTGAGCCAGCATCCACTAGCTCGCCGTCGTGGTTCAATCGCTTGACCGTATCGAGCTGAACCGGGAAGTCCCTTTCTTCCCCACCGCGCTCAACCGTCAGCGTGATGGTCTCGCTGGGGCGCTGCATTACCTCATCGCGCAGCTGGGTAAAAGAATCCAGCTTCTGGCCATCGAGGGCCACGATGATATCGCCCTCCTGCACGCCGGCTTTTCCGGCTGGGCCTTGACCCGTGCACTTTTCCAGTTCTTGGTTCAGCTTTTGATTGGCCGAGCAGGTCACCTCGCCTACACGGGGGCGCACGTCAGCATCCGGGTTGGGCAGACCAGCCGTCATCGCCACAAAGTAGAGGATGACAAAGCCCAAAATCAGGTTGACGCCGATGCCGCCAGCCATCACGATTATGCGCTGCCACCACGTCTTTTTATACATGGCATGGGGCTCTTCTTCCTCGGTGAGGAATTCATCCTGGGCCGTCATGCCAGCGATATCGCAAAACCCGCCTACCGGGAAGGCCGCAAGCCCATATTCCGTGTGGCCCTTCCGGAAGGAAAATAGGCGCGGCCCAAAGCCAATAAAATAACGCCGCACGCGCATGCCAAAGGCGCGCGCGGTGAGCATATGGCCTGCTTCGTGCAGCGCTACGGTAAGCCCGATGCCGAGGGCGAAAAACACAATGCCCAGCAAGTTTGCCATGGTGTGAAAGCTTTCTAGTCAGCCAGCGAATCAATCAGCGCATTCGCGCGCCTGCGCGCCTCGCCTTCTACCGCGAGGATTTCATCGAGGCTAGAGACTACACCAGCAAACTCGGATGCGGAATCAAGGATCGTGCCCACGACGTCCACGATCTCCGGGAAATGGATGCGCCCAGACAAGAACGCGGCAGCTGCTTCCTCATTGGCGGCGTTGTAGATGACCCCTGTTCCCTCGGCCGCGGCCCGGCGGGCGAGGTTGACGGCGGGAAAGGCGGCATCGTCAAGCGGCTCAAAACGCCAATCGTGTGCCTGCGCAAAGTCCAAGGACGGCTGGGCTCCTGGGACGCGGTGCGGCCAATTCAGCGCTAGCGAAATGGGCAGCTTCATTGATGGCGGTGAGACCTGGGCGATGGTGCAGCCATCCTTGAAGGTGGCCATGGAGTGAATGATGGACTGCGGGTGCACGGTGACGTCGATGCGCTCCGGGGCGATGTCAAAGAGCAGGGTGGCTTCAATCAGCTCCAGGCCCTTGTTAATGAGGGTGGCGGAGTTGAGGGTATTCATCTGCCCCATGGACCAGGTAGGGTGCTGCGCTGCCTGCTCAGGGGTCACGTCCCACATCTCTTCGCGCGACCAACCGCGGAAGGGGCCACCAGAGGCGGTAAGTACGAGCTTATCCAGCTCCCCCTCCTCGCCGGCACGCAGACACTGCGCCATGGCGGAATGCTCCGAGTCAACAGGGATAATCTGGCCAGGGCGCGCCTTCTGCGTAACCAGCGTGCCACCCGCCACGAGGGATTCCTTATTGGCCAAGGCTAAATACTCGCCCATCTCCAGAGTGGCCAAGGTGGCCTTGAGCCCCAAAGACCCCACCAAGGCATTGAGTACCGTATCGGCCGGGGCCGAGCGCACTAGGTGCTCTGCAGCGTCGGCGCCACTCAAAACCGAACCGCCTAGAGCGGCCGACACCTCGGCCGCGGCCTCCTCGTTGGCCACGGCAACGTGGTCAAACGAAAGGTTGAGGCTACGGGCTTGTTCGATGATGAGCCGCGGGTTGGAGCCACCCGCAGCGATTCCCACGACGTCGAATTTATCGGGATTATCCGCAATGACTTCCAGAGCCTGCGTGCCGATTGAACCGGTGGAACCAAGAATGAGTATTCGCTGAGTAGTCACGCCTCCACCCTAGCGCCCACCACCATTGGGCGTGCGCGCCAGGTACGCCGCACTGCGACGGGGGTGTTTAATCGCCATCTCAGGTGCGATGTTTTAGAATGTGTAGCAGACAAATGGCATTGGTGTGCCCGCATGCCCATCGCACAGACGGACACACGCAGAAGCGAAGGAGAGCAAGTGTCTTCCCACAAGCCGGTACCGCAGGTATTTGACGGTGTTTCTACTGAGGACGTCCCATCCGCAGGATTCGGTTGGTCCCGCATCAGCCGCTCTGGCGTACAGATCGCCGGTTGGATCTCTGTCCTGTTCCTGCTTGCCTACAACTTTGGTAACCACAAGGGCCACGTTGAGACCATCTGGCTCATTGCCTTGGCTATCTTGATCGCCGTTGGCCTGCTCATCCACGCTTTCCAGCCTAAGCTGCACCAGGTCCGCACCGTGACCGCCAACAACCAGCCAGTAGGCCACCAGGAGCCGGACTGGGTCTACGACCAAAAGACCAGCACCGGCGCATACGCCGAGCTGACTGATTCCCAGCTGCGCGCGCTCAACATTGAGCCTTCCCGCGTTTCTCACCTGCGCGTTGAGCCAGGCACCAACAACGCCACCCCGGTTTCCTCCGGCAAGCACACGCTCTAAGCTTTTAGTACGCTTTAGCTACCGCCGCCCTTCCCCGCGAAGGTCGGCGGTTTCTTTATGCCTCCGCTTGGCGACGCCCCTCCTACTCACCAACACATCCTGTCGTTTAGGCCCCACTCCCAGCCCCCACGGCCTCAACCGCGACCCCGAGAGGGCCGCGATGCGGCCACTGTCGCGGGGGGCCGGAGGATTAAGACACCCAGTGACCCACCTTGGCGTAAATCTCAGGCAGGGAGTTGTCCACGCGTTTTCCGCTTACCCGGAGGGCAACGATATAACACGCAACTGGAACCGCGATGACGAGGATAAACCCCAGCGCAACCAGTACCATATTCGAGCCGTAGCCGATGGCCATTGGAATGACGCCAGGGATAATCGGCGTCCAGCCAATAAACAAATTCAAAATGGCGCTTAAGAAGGCACCGGCCGAGTAGCCGGATTTATCTGCCCACATACTGCCACCGGGCCGCGCGGTGGCAAAGGGATTAAAGGTGGATAGCAGCAATGACAATCCTGCAGAAGAAATGAAAATTCCCAGGGCGACCACCATCAAGCACCCGGTGAGCGCTTTGTCGGCGCTCACCGCGAAAAGCACCGCCGCCGAGAGGACGAAAGTTATGGCTGTGGGCGCCAAGTGCGCCCAGTGCCGCGCGTAGAGAAACGTGCGCGGACGAACTGGTGCGGCCATCTTTACCCACAGGCTTGGACCGTCGTAGCCAAAATCATTAGTGGCTACAATTCCGCCGAAGAGTCCCAGAAATAGCACTCCTATAGACGGCATGACGGAATCAGTAGTAAAGCCCTGAATGATAAAGACGATTGCCAAAATTGGCTGCATGATGATGGTTCCGATAAGGCGAGAGTCGCGGAAGATGTAGCGCAGCGAGCGGGTAAATTCCATCGCAGCTGGTCCGCGATAGGAAAAGGAGCCCAAAGAAAAGCGGCTTATTCCTTTGGCCTTTTCACGGCGTTTGTGCTCCGCCGAGAAGAGTGTGCGGCGCTCGAATTGCAAGCGCAGCAACCGGTGCCACGCCCACACGGCTGCGCCCAGCGACGCCGCGGCGATGAGAAACTGCAAGAAGGCTACTACTGGTTCGCCTTGGGCGAGCGCGAGCGCCCAGCCCACCGGTGCGCCAACGGGCGTCCACGCCAGACCCTCGCCCACAGATCCCAATGGGAAGTCAGAGCCAGCAAGGGATGCAAGCCGATTAGAACCAAAGATGAGCAAGAACACCGCCAGCGCACCCAAAACTTTGAGGGTGGTCGAGCTTAGCTCCGCGACAGTAACCCCGACATAGACCGCGAGGTCCACTAAAACCAGCGTCAGTACTAGGGCAAAGAGCATGCTCAGGCAGAAGGGCACGATGAACAATGCCTTGCCATTGGCCGCCAAAATCACGCTTCCCGCCACCGCATAGGCAATGGAGAGCAAGACAGATACTGGAGCGCGCAGATTGAGTACTGAGGCAATAGCTAGTGCCGGCGTGATGTCTTTTAACCGCACCGGCAACGCGGAAAGCTCACGGGCAGAAAGCTGATTCTCTCCGCTGGGCATGATGAGGGTGATAACGATAAAGGCAAGCGTGCCTACAGCAGGGGCCACGGTAAGGGCTTGCACGTTCCCAGTTCCGATGGAGATATCTGCCGCGGCAAGAGCGCCCAGCGACGCAAGGCCGATGAGTCCGTAGAGCAAGAGACAGATAGGGATCATGACCGCAGCGGCATTCGCCTTGAGATTGCGGACCCACAGTGTGCGGTGCAGCTTGAGGAGCGTCGAAGTCATTGAACCTACGCCTCCCCGTCCCCACGCTGCGGCTCGCCGCCTTCACGACGCAGCCAATCGAAAGAGCCCGCATCAAAATCACTCCCACCGGCAAAGTGGATGAAGGCATCCGTCAGGCTGCCACCTTGGCGCACCTCCTCCACATGGCCAGCAGATAGCACCTGTCCTCCCGCGATAATGGCTACATGATCACACAAGCCCTCCACCAATTGCATGACGTGTGAAGACAGGATTACGGTGCCACCGCGGGCGGCATAGGCGCGCAAGAGCTCCTGAATGAGCTGGCCGGAGACTGGGTCCACCGCTTCCAAAGGCTCGTCGAGGATCACTACCTCTGGGTTATGCAGGAGCGCACCTGCCAAAAGGATCTTCTTAGTCATGCCGGCGGAATAGTCCGCGATGGGTTTATCGGCGGCGTCGGCAAGCTGCAGGGCATCCAGCAGCTGTGCGCTGCGGCGCTCCACCTCGGCTTGGTTCATGCTGCGCAAAGCGCCGAGATAAAACAGGTACTCCGGGCCAGACAAGCGGTCAAAGACGGGAGCACCATCAATGAGCAGGCCCATCGCCGCCTTAGCCGCAATCGGTTCCTGCCACGTATTGTGCCCAGCGATGAACGCCTCACCGCTATCGGGGCGCATCAGACCACACGCCATGGTCAGCATGGTGGTCTTGCCAGCGCCATTAGGGCCGACGATGCCATAAATAGAGCCCCGCGGAATGTCAAGGCTCAAATTCGACACCGCGGGGCGTCCAGCGAAAGATTTATTCAGACCGCGCACGGCAAAGGCCTGCGCGGTGGGGTCATCTGCAAGCGGTGGATAATTCGGAATAATCATATCCGCCAATGTTATCAGTTAGGCGGACTTATCTTCCCGTTCATCCGCTGCGAGCTGACCACACGCTGCCGCAATCTCATCGCCCTTGGTATCGCGCACCGTGCAAGGAACGCCTTGGGCCTGTACGCGGCGCACGAACTCGTCCTGGCGGTCCTGCGGGGCCGCATCCCACTCCGAGCCCGGCGTGGGGTTCAGCGGAATGACATTGACGTGAACCTTGGAGCCCAGCTTCTGATGCAGCTTGCGGCCCAGCATATCCGCGCGGAAATCCTGGTCATTCTTATCGCGAATCAGGGCATACTCGATGGACACGCGGCGAGCAGACTTATCCGCGTAATAGCGCGCAGCATCGAGCACCTCATCGACGGACCAACGGTTATTGACTGGCACGAGACCATCGCGCAGCTCATCATCCGGAGTGTGCAAGGAAACGGCGAGCGTGCAGGCCAAATCTTCGTCCGCCAGCTTACGGATTGCCGGTGCCAAGCCCACGGTAGACACGGTCACGTTGCGCTGGGAAAGACCAAAGCCGGCACCATCCTGGCCGGTAATCTGTCGCACGGCCTGCACCACGCGCTTGTAGTTGGCCAGTGGCTCACCCATGCCCATGAAGACCACGTTGGACAGGCGGCCACCTTCTGCTGCCATCGCGGCTGCAGCATGGCGGAACTGCTCAACGATCTCGCCCGTGGACAAGTTGCGGTCTAGACCGCCCTGGCCGGTAGCGCAGAACGGGCAGGCCATACCGCAGCCGGCTTGGGAAGAAATACACAACGTGGCGCGTCCTGGGTAGCGCATCAGAACCGACTCCAGCAGCGTGCCATCATGCAAACGCCACAGGGACTTGGTGGTCTCGCCGTCATCCGTGGAAGTAGTCCGGATAGGCTGCATGAGCTCAGGGAAGAAGGCTTCCTTTACCGCTTCGCGCTTGCCGGCGGGGATATCGGTCATATCCTCCACATTGTCGGTATAGTGCTCGTAATAGTGCTTAGCCAGCTGCTTTGCACGGAATTTAGGCAGGCCAATTTCTGCGAGCCTATCAATGCGCTCGCTTTCGGTCAGGTCCGCGAAGTGCTTAGGGGGAAGTCCGCGGCGCGGGGCGGAGAAGTTAAGTTTCACTGGTTGAGCCATAGTGTTGCCCATCTTTCCACGGTCTGCGTGGGTTTTTCCAATTGAAAGCCATGCCAAGTGGCATAATCGACAGGTTTAAAGAAATAATGGATGCATGACAAATCCGAATTACCCCGCAGATGACTTTTCTTCTTCCGACGCAGACCTCTCCTCGACGGAGCTGAACACTTCTGCACCGGAGACCGATTCTAGCCTAGAGCCGACGGTCTCTGACTCTACTTCTCACTCCACCCAGCCTTCCGGCAAGGCGAAGGGATCTTTCGCAGCCAGCACTTGGATCGCGCTCATCGTAGATTTCCTGCTCCTGATTGTCCTCATTGTTTTCATCATGCAAAACCAGCACGAGGTTCCCATGAACTTCCTAGGCTGGTCCGGTGAATTCCCTGCCGGAATTGCTTTCCTCATCTTCGCCATTGGCGGAGCACTCATCATGGCTCTGGTGGGTGGCTGGCGCATGTTTGAGTTGCGCCGCCAACTGCGCAAACAGGCTCAGCAGGTATAAGTCTCAACAAGCCGCCTCTCCCCTTTTTCTGCCTTCTTAGGAAGGACTATTGGGGAGAGGCGGCTTTTGCGTACCCACTGCTCCTATGGTGTGAACGTAGCCAGGAAGCTAATGGCCACCCAGGTGACCATGGCGGAAGGCAGCATGCCATCCAGACGGTCCATCAAGCCGCCATGTCCTGGCAGCAGAGCCGACATATCCTTGATTCCGAGCTCACGCTTAAACTGGGATTCCACCAAGTCACCCAAGGTGGCGCAAATGACAAGGCCAAGCCCCATCAGGCCGCCCACCCAGGCATCGTGATGGAGCAGGAACTTCACGGTAAGCGCGCCGGTGACCACGCCGAAGACGATGGACCCGGCAAAGCCCTCCCACGATTTCTTGGGGCTCACCGCAGGGGCCATGGGATGCGAGCCAAACATCACGCCAGCGATATAGCCACCAGTATCGGAGGCCACCACGCACAACATGAAGACGACGATGGAAGCGGCACCACTGGCGAACGGAGTCGACACCAGCGACAGCATTGCTGCGAAGGTGGCAAAAAGCGGAATCCATGTCAGCACAAAAATGCCAACGGACATATCCCGCAGGTAGTTAATTGGCGGGCGATGGCGACCGTTATGGAAGAGGCGACCAAACATGAGCGCCAGCACAGCGGTGACATAGACCGCGACAAGGCCGGGCGCGCCCAGTGGCCACGAGACCCACACCATGGCTTGGCCCAAAATAATGAGCAGCGTGCGCGGAATATAATAGGAATGCTCTCGCAGGCGGCTGAGTACCTCCCACATGGCAACGCCAACTGCAAGCGCCACGACCGCGTACCACGCGAGTGGGCCGGCCCATACGGCGAGCACGACAAGTGCGCCAAGGCCTACGCCAACGCCGATAGCGGCCGGCAAATCGCGGCCTGCACCATTCTTCGGCTGTGGCAATCGGCGGTTTATGGCATCACTCACCGTGACCGGCTCCTTTCGCTGCATCTTTTCGCGCCCCTCGCTAACTTTCACTGCTCGACCTCCCCTACTCCAAACTTCGGATCTGTAGGCCGCGGAACAGAAAAAGCGCCGCCGGCCGGGGACGGGCACGGCGGCAATGATGGGAGGTCTTAGACCTCCATCAGCTCGTTTTCCTTATTTTCTACCAGCTTGTCCACCTGCTCGATGTAGCCGGAAGTAATCTTTTCCATTTCCTTTTCCGCAGCGATGACCTCATCCTCGCCGGCGTCGCCGTCCTTCTGCAGCTTCTTCAACTGCTCCATGGCCTTGCGGCGAATATTACGGATAGCAATCTTGCCGTCCTCGCCCTTGCTCTTGGCCAGCTTCACCATTTCCTTACGACGCTCCTCCGTGAGCTGCGGAACGGTCACGCGCAGAACTTGGCCATCGTTGGTGGGATTCACGCCCAAATCCGAGTTGCGGATGGAGTTTTCGATCTCATGAATCATGGACTGCTCATAAGGCTTGATGAGCAGCATGCGCGGCTCCGGTACGGAAATGGTAGCCATCTGGGTAATCGGAGTAGGTACACCGTAGTATTCGGCTACCAAGCCGTTGAACATGGTGGGGTTCGCGCGGCCGGTACGAATGGTCACCAGCTGCTCGCGGGTGTGCTCGACGGAAGCGGTCATGTGCTCTTCTGCTTCGAGCTGAATCTCATCGATCATGAGGTTAAATCATCCTTAAACGAATAGGGGTGGCTGTATAAAAAGGTAGCAGGTTCGCAGCCCTTACAGTATTAGGACTGCACCAGCGTGCCGATAACTTCGCCTCCTGCGGCGCGGGCGATATTGCCCTCCTCCAGCAGGTTAAAGACCAAAATTGGCATATCATTGTCCATGCACAGGCTAAAGGCCGTGGCATCCGCAACCTTGAGGCCCTTTTCAATGACCTCACGCGGAGTGATTTCAGAGTACAGTTCCGCGTCCGGGTTGGTGCGCGGGTCATCAGAGTAGACGCCGTCGACCGCCTTGGCCAAGAAAAGAACCTCAGCGCCAATTTCCAGGGCTCGCTGCGCGGCAGTGGTATCCGTGGAGAAGTACGGCATGCCCATGCCGGCGCCAAAGATAACCACGCGCCCCTTTTCCAGGTGGCGGTCAGCGCGCAGCGGCAGGTACGGCTCGGCAATCTGCGCCATGTTGATGGAGGTCTGCACGCGGCAGTCGACGCCCTGCTGCTTGAGGAAGTCCTGCAATGCAAGGGAATTCATTACCGTGCCCAGCATGCCCATGTAGTCCGAGCGAGCACGGTCCATGCCGCGCTGGGAAAGCTCCGCGCCGCGGAAGAAGTTTCCGCCGCCGATAACCACTGCAATTTCGATTCCCTGGCGGGAGACCTCGGCGATTTGGCGGGCTACGTTTTCAACCACATCTGGGTCGATGCCGACCTTGCCGCCGCCGAACATCTCACCGCCCAACTTCAGCATTACTCGCTTGTATCCGGTTCGCTTAATATCTGCAGCAGTCACGCCTACTTCGTCTCCTTAACGCGGGGCAGTTTCAATCTCCGCCCTATCTTACCCATATATCTTTCGCATCCTCACACCGCCCGCCGGTGCAGGCCAGTAGGCAATTGCGAGGTGCCAGTCCCGCTCCTGCGAATAGACAATCCGCACAAGTCGGCACGGTGAGCGCACAACAAAGCCCACGAAGGATAATCCTTCGTGGGCTAGTCGTTACAGCGGGATGGGCTTAAGCGCCAACCTCGTAGCGAACGAAGCCGGTGATGGTGGTGCCAGCTTCTTCAGCAACCTGCTTTACGGTCTTCTTGTTATCAGACAGGGAAGCCTGCTCCAGCAGAACGATGGACTTGAAGAAGCCGTTCAGGCGGCCTTCCACGATCTTCGGCAGGGCTGCCTCTGGCTTGCCCTCCTCACGAGTGGTGGCCTCAGCGATCTCGCGCTCCTTCTCAACGATCTCTGCAGGAACGTCCTCGCGGGTGAGGTACTCAGCGTTCATTGCAGCAATCTGCAGTGCTGCGGCGTGAGCGCCTTCCTCGCTACCCTCGTAGGAAACCAGAACGCCCACTGCCGGCGGCAGGTCAGCGGAACGCTGGTGCAGGTAAACGGCAACGTTGTCGCCCTCTACGGTAACTGCACGGCGTGCCTGCAGCTTCTCACCGGTCTTTGCGGACTCCTCGTCCACGACCTCGGAGACCTTCTTGCCGTCGATTTCAATGTTGTTGAGCTCGTCAGCGGAGTTTGCCTTGGCCTCAGCAGCAGCGTCAGCAATCTTGGCTGCGAAGGTCTTGAAAGCCTCGTTCTTAGCAACGAAGTCGGTCTCACAGTTGATCTCGACCATGGTGTTGCCGGAAACTGCGATGAGGCCCTCGGTAGCCTCACGGTCAGCGCGCTTGGAGACGTTCTTAGCGCCCTTAATGCGCAGGTACTCAACGGCCTTGTCGTAGTCGCCGTTGGACTCTTCCAGAGCCTTCTTGCAATCGAGCATGCCGGAGCCGGTAGCTTCGCGCAGTGCCTTGACGTCTGCAGCAGTGTAGTTCGCCATAGTTGGGGCGATCCTCCTTGAAAATCAAACAGTGTTCGTTCAAACAGCGTAGTCGACGCGGTGAAATCGCGCCGCTTTAGGGTGGCAGAAACCACCCCTTTCCCACCTCTGCGTAAAGGTGGAGCTGGCTTCAGCAGAACCCAGCATAGATAAAACCAACCCCCGCCGCCGTTAAAGCACGGTGGCGGGGGTTGGTAAACAGCCTTGGGCAGGAATTACTCCCTTGCTGCCCCACACCAAAAGTGCGTGGGGTATTCAGTTAAACGCAGGTAAGGAAGATTCCTAGCGAGAAGTTAAGACTACTTCTCGGCCTTGTCTGCGGATGCTTCCTCAGACTTTTCCGCGGAGGCCGGGTCGGAAGCTGCGGCAGCTTCCTCAGCGTCACGCTTTTCCTTCTCAGCGGAGTCGCCGGCAGCTTCCTTAGCTGCAGCCAGCTGACGCTCCTCACGAGCCTTCTTGCCTTCCTCAACAGCGGAGGCAACGATGCCGGAGAGCAGCTTGGTGGAGCGGATGGCGTCGTCGTTGCCCGGGATCGGGAAGTCAACGTCGTCCGGGTCGCAGTTGGTGTCCAGGATGGCAACAACCGGGATGTTCAGCTTGTGAGCTTCCTTTACCGCGATGTGCTCCTTGTTGGTATCAACAATCCACAGTGCGGATGGGGTCTTGGCCATATCGGAGATGCCACCCAGAACGCGCTCGAGCTTGGCGCGCTCACGGTTGAGCATGAGAACTTCCTTCTTGGTGCGGCCCTTGTAGCCGTCCTCACGCTCGTCCATTGCCTGAAGCTCCTTCATGCGCTTCAGACGCTTGGAAACGGTCTGGAAGTTGGTGAGCATGCCGCCCAACCAGCGGTGGTTGACGTAAGGCATACCGACGCGGGTTGCTTCCTCAGCAACTGCTTCCTGAGCCTGCTTCTTGGTACCAACGAACAGGATGGTGCCGCCGTGTGCAACGGTTTCCTTGACGAACTCGTAAGCCTCGTCAATGTAGGTCAGCGTCTGCTGCAGGTCGATGATGTAGATGCCGTTACGGTCGGTGAAGATGAAACGACGCATCTTCGGATTCCAGCGACGGGTCTGGTGGCCAAAGTGCACACCAGCGTCGAGGAGCTCGCGCATGGTTACAACTGCCATGATTCGCTCGCTTTCTTTTTATCTTGTCTTTCGGTTTTCCAATTGTGCGGTGTTTTATTCCGCACCCTAGCAACGAAGGCCCCGCTGACACCTTGTTTCCAAGGACCACGTCAACCGTCAGGCTGTCTCTTCCTTCCAGCAGGAAGCGACAACTTCGCCGCGCGTAGTCAATGCCTCCACGAGGTGGACACACTGCTGCCCCAAAGAATAATCCCTATACGCTGGTTTTTCCAAACCGAAGACAGCTTATCCACAACTTCGCCGCAGCCACTTTGCATCAATCGTCACAACCAGCTCAACCACATCATGCAACCCAAGTTGTCCACAGCTAAAAGGAACGGACTTCCCAAATGCTTGTCTCCGGCAGACACTGTGCCCATGAATCACTTTCTTTCCCCCTCCGCATTTCCCGCTTGCCGACGCCCCACCTTCCTCCCCACTACTTTCCTCACCCTTCTTTCGCTTCTTATTCTGTCTTGCCCACCGGCCACGGCCTATGTCGACCCTGCTTCCGGCAAACCTAGCCCGGCGCGGGTACTACGCGGATTCGACGCCCCAGAACAAAAGTGGAGCCCTGGCCACCGCGGCGTCGACATGGCCCTATCGGTGGGCTCACCGGTGGTAGCCTCCGAAGATGGCGAAGTCGCCTTTGTGGGCACGGTGGCCGGCAAACCAGTTGTCTCCATTGCTCACGCGGATGGAGTGAGAACGACGTATCAGCCCGTGCACGGCTCCGTAAAGCAGGGCCAAGAAGTCCGCGAGGGCCAAGTTATTGGCCGTTTAGGCAATCCCGTCGATGGCTATCCCGGACTGCACTGGGGCGCACTCATCGCAAAGGATACCTACATAGACCCTTTAACCCTGCTGGATATGCCGGCAATTCGCCTCAAACCGCTTTAGGCTCGGGGATGGGCTTGGCCGTATACGCGTTGCAAGCGCTGCGCGGACACGTGGGTATAAATCTGCGTGGTATTAAGCGAGGAGTGCCCCAGTAGTTCTTGCACTACGCGCAAATCTGCCCCGCCTTCTAAAAGGTGGGTTGCGGCAGAGTGGCGCACCCCGTGCGGGGTAAGCCCCTGTGTACCAGTGACTTTGGCGGCCTTTTCTACAATGCGGCGCACCTGGCGTTGATCGATGCGCCCTCCCCTGCTGCCAACAAAAACCGCTTCAGTATCGGCCGCAGCGATTTCTCCACGGCCTTTGTCAATCCACTGCTTTAGGGCGTCTTCCGCTGCGTGCCCGAAAGGCACTACACGCTGCTTATTGCCCTTACCGGTAACGTGCAAGGTACCGCGTTGAAAATCAATATCGCCTAGGTCCAGCCGGACCAACTCCGCCACGCGCATACCGGAGGCATAGAGCAACTCCAGGATGGCGCTATCGCGAAGGAAGTGGACTTCATCGGCAGAGACCGCATTGCCCATAAGCTCGCCGGCCTGCTCAGGAGCGAGAACCGTGGGAAGGTGACGCCCCACTTTGGGCGTAACTAGTCGGGCAGCAACGTCTCGCTTAAGGTGCCCTTCGCGCACTGCCCAAGTAGAAAAACCCTTCGCTGCCGCGGTGCGCCGTGCCAGGGTGGAACGCGACTTTCCTTCTGTAACAGCTTCTGCCAACCATTGGCGCAGGCTGTTGAGGTCAAACTCCGCGAAGGTAGGCACGCTGCGTGCAAGGTCGCGCAAGTCGGAGCGATACCCGCGCACCGTCGCTTCTGCGCGGCCTTTGACATGTAGTTGGAAATCCGCGAAGTCCTCAATGGCCTCAGCCATCTGCCCCTCAACTTTCGGAGCCTTCGCGGACTTTCCATCTTCACTCATGCCACAGCAGTGTACTCGCTTTTATTCTGTTTCCCGGCGCGCCCAGGTATTGCCATGGCGGACGACAACGCACATCTTTTCCAGTGCCAGTAGTAAGTGAACTGTCAGCGGTAAACGAAATCCCGCTTCGCGGGCAATGTCTTCTGCCGTTGCTTTCTCCTGTCCTAGCGGTGGCGTCGCGTCAAAGACGCGTAACTCATTGCGGGAGAGGCGTTGGGTCATGGTTGCCGCAAAATTGATTTCGTACTGTGCGCCTGGGTCCACTTCCCCGGCGCGACTTACTAGAGCGCGAATTTCATCAGCACTGGTAACCAACTGTGCGCGGCCTTCTTGAATGCACTGGTGGCAGCCCAACGAACCGCTAGTAGTTATCGGCCCGGGCACCGCCATCGCAACGCGCCCAAGCGCTTCTGCCCAGTTGAGGGTGTTCAATGCGCCCGATCGAAATGCCGCCTCCATAACGACCGTGCCGTGGCTCAATGCTGCCACTAAGCGATTGCGTGTTAAGAACCTGTGGCGCTTCGGCGCGGTTTCCGGTGCGAATTCAGAAACGATGCAGCCGTTATCTGCAATCTTGGCAAATAAGTTGGCATTGCGGGCTGGGTAATCCCTATCGATGCCACACGCTGCTATAGCTACCGTGCGCCCGTTGTTGTGCAACGCTGTTTCGTGCGCGACGGTATCCACTCCCAGCGCGCCGCCAGATATTGGAGTCCATTCATGCTGAACCAATCCGGACACGACGTTTTGGGTGGCCTGCCAGCCATAGCGAGAAATAGCACGAGTTCCGACGATGGCTACAGCTTGAGCAACCTCTGCTTGCAATGGCGCACCGCGCACCCACAGGCTATGCGGTGGCAATGCTTGGTCATCAAAAGTAGCTGGGGCCTCCCCGCTGTGCTGATAGAAGCCGAATGCAGAGTCAAACTCTTCTGTGGGCCACTCTGGGCTTTCTGCCGTAATGAGCCGTGCCCCAACCCTTTCGGCTGCCGCCATGTCTTCGGCTTGCCGCAACCAGTCATAGCGAGAGGCCGTGCGCGCCAAAAGCGGACCAATCCAGTCAGCACGGTGATAGATTCCGTGGGCGATTTCCTCTGCTGGGTACTGCGTTAGCAAGGCCTGCAGAGCAGCAGAGGGGCCTTCCACCACTCGGTTGAGGTATACCCAGGTCGCATACGGAGTAGAGAGGTCGAGTTCGCTCATGCCGCGAGCCTCCCTACATTAATTGAGCCGCGCAGATCGAGCGCGCGCCCCACTTCATCCAGGTCCGGCTGCGCCTTTCCTGCTAGATCCGCCAGGGTCCAGGAGAGCTTCAATACGCGGTCCACTCCGCGCTGGGATATTTCGCCATCTGCCAAATAAGCGGACAGCATTACCATCGCGGCTTCGGCGGCTGGCCTCTTTCGGCGCAAATAGGACGAAGGCACTTCCCCATTGGTGCGCGCGGTGATGCCATCCGCCCACCAGCGCGCGGCGGCACGTTCACGGGCAGCGGCGACGCGCTCGGCGATAACTGCGGATTCCTCTTCTCCCTCCGCGTTAATAGTTGCCGCCTGCCCCGTTAGCGTGACCACCATATCCAGACGGTCTCGCAGCGGACCGGAGAGGTTGGATAGATAGTTCATGCGTTCATGCGGATTGCACCTGCACTTGGACGGGTCTTCGGCCGCACACCTGCACGGGTTTGCCGCCATGACCAGTTGGAAGCGAGCAGGATAGGTAACCTCGCGGCGCGAGCGCGCCAACCGCACGTGTCCTTCCTCCAGCGGTGCACGCAATCCATCGAGTACCGGCGCGGCTACTTCACTGGCCTCGTCGAGAAAGAGCACACCATTGTGAGCCAAGCTCACCGCACCAGGTCGCGGATGACCGGAACCGCCGCCAAGTAATGCGGCCCGAGTTACCGAGGCATGCGGGGCAATGAATGGGGCGCGTTCGATAACCTCACCTGGAGTTCCGGTTAGCGAATGAATCGCAGTGGTTTCTATCTGCTGATCTGGGGTAAGCGTAGGCAGGATGGTGGGCAGACGCGAGGCGATCATGGACTTTCCAGACCCAGGCGGCCCGATCATCATCAAGTGGTGGCCGCCGGCAGCAGCAACCTCGGCAGCCCATTTGGCATTGGATTGACCAGCGATATCGCTAAAGTCGAGTCGCGACGCCGCCGCAGGCGCGGGGCTGAGCGACCCCGAAAAGCTTCCAGCCTGCGGCAGCCCACGGTTACTGCAAGCCCAGCTGAAGGCTTCCTTCAACGACGACGCAACGAGTACGTCCATGTCCGGCACCAATGTGGCCTCTGCGGCATTGCCAGGCGGAACGATAAGAGTTGTTATTCCCTGTTCCCGTGCGGCGAGAAGAGCGGGGATAATGCCTGCTACAGACCGAACGGAGCCGTCGAGACCGAGCTCGCCCAGGACCAAGGTGCGCTGGAGACGTTGGGCGGGCGAGGGAGTACTGCCATAAGACGGGAAGTCGGCCTCCGCCTGTGCCGCGAGGATCGCAAGCGCTATGGGTAGGTCAAAGTGGGACCCGGATTTGGGAAGCGAAGCCGGGGACATGGAGACCACCACTTTGGTCTTGGGCCAGGGAAGATGGGAATTAAAGGCTGCGGTCCTGATCCGGTCCCGGGATTCGGAGATTGCGGTATCCGTCTGGCCTACAACGTGAATGCCCGGCAGCCCGTGACCGACGTTCGCCTCCACGTCAACCAACTGGGCTAAGACTCCGTTGAGGGACATGGTCAAACAATTACCTAGAGCCATCTTCGACCCCCTTGAAGTGTTCCAGCACGAATCCTTGCCCCTGCGCGACCAAGGCAATGACGTCGAATCGCACCTCAGACAGTGGCTTTCCATCAAGCCACTGCGCCGCGGCTTTGCGCAGGCGCGCGAGCTTCTGCGGGGTTACGGCCTCAGCTACCCCGTAGTTGGAATTGGCGCGGGTCTTAACCTCGACAAAGACGATGGTTCCGTTAGGTTCTCGGGCGATGAGATCGATTTCTCCCACCCGATAAGAGACGTTGGCAGCGATGATTTCTGCCCCGCGCTCGCGCAGATAGCGCGCTGCGAAGGCCTCTCCCCTTTTGCCTAAGACTTGTTTATGGCGAGGCTTCTTCGTGGCCAAGCGGTGTTCTGAATTAAAGTGCATTGCGGTTTATCCTTGTGCGTTGGGAAATTCATTGGCCAGCACAGAACACCGCAGCTGGTAAGGCTTACACAAGGGACGCAAAAGCAAAAAGACCCTAGCTGTGGATAACTAGGCTCTGCAACTCTGTTATCCACAGCTAGGGCGCGGCGCCGCGTGCGCCGGCTTGACAAAACTATTCCGGCATCATGAATTCCGGCTTATCCAGCTCCTCGATGTTGACGTCCTTGTAGGTGATAACGCGGACGTAGCGCACAAAGCGCGCGGAGCGGTACATATCCCATACCCAAGCATCGGACATGCGCACCTCGTAGTAGACATCAGGCCCAGAGGTATGCGGAATGAGCTCTACCGCATTAGCCAGATAAAAGCGCCGCTCAGTTTCAACGACATAGGAAAACTGGCTGACAACGTCCCGGTACTCGCGGTAGAGGGACAGCTCTACCTCAGCCTCGTAGTTATCGAGTTCCTCTGCACTCACGGTGGACCTCCAGGTTGTGGGTTAGCTCGCTATAGCTTAGCGCGAGAAAGGCTAGATTTTAGCTAGGCACGCGCGGCAAACTCCGCATGAGCGCGACGGACATTCTCGTAGCTCATCCGGTGCTCCGGACACGCTCCTAGCGCCGCAATTGCGGCCTCATGCGCCTTGGTCCCATACCCCTTATGGCTGGCCAACCCGTATCCGGGGTACCGCACATCCAGTTCGTGCATCAGGTGATCGCGGCTGACTTTGGCCAATACACTCGCCGCGGCGATACACCGTGCGGCCGCATCGCCGCCAATAATGGGCAGGTGGGGTTGGGTGAGGCCGGGGATAAAGAGGGCGTCGGTAAGCACATAGCCCGGACGCGCTTCCAGGCGCGCAACCGCCCTGCGCATGCCGGAAATATTGGCGTGTTGGATGCCGCGCTTATCGATGTCCCCCGCACCAATATGCACCACAGACCAGTCCACAGCCTTGTCTTTAATGAGAGGAAAGAGCTTCTCGCGCTGTTTGGGAGTTAGCTTCTTTGAATCTGTAAGCTGTGCCAACTCCTTGATCGGTCGATCGGGCATGACACAGGCTGCGATGGTAATCGGTCCGCAGCAGGCACCGCGCCCAGCCTCATCCACGCCGGCTACCGGACCTAAACCGGCCTTGCTCAATGCGACCTCGTAGGTGCGTCGCTGTTTAAGCCGCCGCATGCGAAATTTCCGGATGCTCCACCCCGCCCCAACGCGAAAGCGGCAAAATGACGGCCTCGACGCGCCCGCGGACATTGTCTACGGGCACGGTGCCCTGCAGGTGGTCGCCCAAGTGCGCACGGGAATCGAGAGAGTTGGTGCGATTATCACCCATCACCCAAAGGTTTCCTTCGGGGACGGTGACCGGGCCAAAATACTCGCCGCCGCACTCCTGCGAGCCCACGCTGGGGTCTACGGGAATCTCCGGTGGATCGAGAACGAAGGATTGGTCAATAGGCTTTCCGTCCACCATGACCGCAGGGTCGCCAGCCTGACAGCTCACCGTCTGCCCGCCGGTAGCAATAACGCGCTTTACCAGGATATTTTCCCCATTAGGAAGCAGCCCTACGGCCGCCAAGGCATTTTGTGCGCCGCGCACAAAAATATTGGACGAGCGATTGACCTCAAACTCGTTATTCCACGACTCGGGCCCTTCAAAAACCACAACCTCCCCAGGCTTGGGGTCCGTGAAGTAGTAGCTGACCTTTTGCACGGCAATGCGATCATTTTTGCAGCCGGCACACCCGTGCAGGGTGGGTTCCATCGAAGCAGAAGGAATGACATACATCCGCCCCACTAGCGCCTGCAGGAGCACTAGCAGGACAAAGCCTGCCACCACGGGGATGAGAAAATCCCGGGTGCGCAGGCGTTGGGAGGAAGGCTTATTCCTGAATGTCCGGGTCATCGACCCCACCAATGCGGGTAAACGGCCAGAATACGAATTTCACCTTGCCGCGGACGTTTTCTACTGGAACCGTGCCATGGAACTTATCGGTCATGTGGTAACGAGAATCGGCCGAAGCAGTTCGGTTATCGCCCATCACCCAGATATTGCCCTCCGGTACCTCGACGGGACCAAAGTACGGACCACCGCAGGCCTCCGAGCCGGTCGACTCATCTACCGGGTACGTTGGCGGGTCTTGCACATAGTCTTGTTCGATGGGCTTGCCATCTACCATGACGGCAGGATCGCCCTCCTGGCAGGACACCGTCTGTCCGCCGGTAGCAACCACGCGCTTGACCAGAGTATTTTCGTCTGGCGGTGCCAAAGATACGAAGCTCAACGCATCCTGCACGCCATGAATGATCGGATTGGACGAGCGCGGTGAGACGTAGCTGGAATTCCAGTCCTCAGTGCCTTTAAATACAACGACATCGCCTGGTTCTGGCTCGCCGTCACCGTAGTAAGAGATCTTTTCCGTAAAGATGCGGTCATTCGTGCAGCCCTCGCAGCCGTGGAGAGTCGGCTCCATCGAACCCGACGGGATCACATACTGCCGGCCGATAAAGTTCTGGAATAGTCCGACGATCACGAGAACCGTCGCTACTACCAGAAGGGTTTCCAGCAGCCACGGCATTTCTTTCTTCTTAGTCGCCTCTTTGCCTTGCTGGGCGGCCTCGCCCTGTACTGGGTGGGCCCCCTCGCCTTCTGGCGGCTGTTCCTGCGAGATGCTGTCTTTATTCACGCGCTAGATCCTAGCAACCCCACGCACCGTTTCCGGTCTTATCCCCCTCGCTGCAGGGGGATTCACAGTGAACTTTCCGTTTAGATCATGCTTCTAACTTTGGAATAAGCGCAATTGGGTATTAAAAATCCCCTTGCGCCCACAGTGGGGCGCAAGGGGAAGCTGGCGCGCAGCGCGCTAGTACTAGCGACGCTCCTTGATGCGAGCCTTCTTGCCGCGCAGATCACGCAGGTAGTAGAGCTTCGCACGGCGGACGCGGCCACGGCGGGAGACCTTGATGGACTCCAGGTTCGGGGAGTGAACCGGGAAGGTACGCTCAACGCCGATACCGAAGGAGACCTTACGAACGGTGAAGGTCTCACGGATGCCGGAGCCCTGGCGACGGATGCAGATGCCCTTGAAGAGCTGTGCACGCTCGTTGTTGCCCTCGATAACCTTTACGTTAACGTCGAGGGTATCGCCTGGGCGGAAGGACGGGATATCGTCGCGCAGCTGTGCTGCATCGACCTTGTCAATAATGTTGGACATGCCAATATTCCTTTTCAGTTTGGGACAGAGGACCCTAGCGGCGTACTGCCTAACCGGTTCGTGCCCGTTACATAGAACGGTGCACTATTTTTCCACATACGCCAGCCGGAACCAAATTCTCATATCGCAAGCTTGCTTGCTCTGCCCAAGGTTCCTCACCGCAGTGCAAGGAACCTAGAAACCTGCCTTCTTCAGAGCATCGGCCATGGCTCCACCACCGCCGGCGCTGCCCGCACCACCCGTGCGGCCGCGCGAACCGCCCCGGGATCCGCGGCCGGACTTGTGGCCGGAGCGCTTTCCTTCTCCCCTGCCGCCGGACTTGGCGGAACCGCGTGGGGAATCACCGCGGCGTTTGGGAGCCGGCTGCCCCGGTTCATCATCCAAACGCAGGGAGAGGCCGATGCGCTGGCGCTCCACATCAACCTCCATGACCTTCACCTTGACCACCTGGCCAGAGCGCACGACCTCGTGCGGATCGGAGACAAACTTGTGGCTCATGGCAGAAACGTGGACGAGGCCATCCTGATGGACTCCGACATCCACGAAGGCGCCAAATGCCGCCACGTTGGTCACCGTGCCCTCAAGAATCATGCCCGGGGTGAGATCGGAGACCTTATGTACGCCTTCTTTAAAGGTGGCGGTCTTAAACTCAGGGCGCGGATCGCGTCCGGGCTTATCTAGCTCGGCGATGATATCGGTCACCGTAGGAATGCCGAAAATCTCGTCTGCAAAGTCTGCTGGCGCCAGCGTGCTGAGTACGCGGGTATTGCCAATAAGTTCAGAAATACCCAGGCCCGTCTTCTCCGCGATGCGGGAGACGACAGGATAGGCCTCTGGGTGTACGGCAGAGGAATCCAGTGGATCGGTACCGCCGTTGATGCGGAGGAAGCCCGCAGACTGCTCAAAGGCCTTAGGTCCAAGACGCGGTACCTTCTTCAGTTCCTTGCGGGAAGCGAAAGAACCGTGTTCATTGCGGTAGGCCACGATATTGGCGGCGATGGTGGAATTGACACCAGCTACGCGCTCAAGCAGCGGGACGGAAGCGGTATTGAGATCTACGCCCACGCCGTTTACCGCACTTTCCACGACGCCATCGAGGGTGCGGGCGAGCGCCGTCTGGTTAACGTCGTGCTGGTACTGCCCCACACCAATGGCCTTCGGATCGATCTTGACCAACTCAGCCAAAGGATCCTGCAAGCGGCGAGCGATGGAAACCGCGCCGCGCAGTGAGACATCCATGTCGGGAAATTCCTCCGCCGCAAGCGGCGAGGCGGAATAGACCGAGGCGCCGGACTCGGAAACCACGACGGGCGTGGGTCGCTGGCCGCCGGCCTGTTTAATTAGGTCCGCAATTTCCTGAGCAAGCTTCTCGGTCTCGCGGGAGGCGGTGCCGTTGCCGATGGCCATAAGGTCTACAGAATGCTTGGCGCACAGGGTCGACAGCGTCTGAACTGCTTGACTCCACTGATTTTGCGGCTGATGCGGGTAGACAATGGCGGTGTCGAGCACCTTGCCGGTTTTGTCCACTACCGCGCACTTCACACCATTGCGGTAACCCGGATCCAAGCCGATGGTGGAACGTTGGCCAGCAGGTGCCGCGAGCAGCACGTCGCGCAAATTGGTGGCAAAGATCTTCAGCGCGCCTTCCTCCGCAATCTCTTTCAGCCGCATGCGAACGTCCAGGCTGGAGGAAATATAGAGCTTGGTGCGCCAGCCCCAATGGACGGCGTCGGCAAGCCACTTGGAGGAGCGATCCAGCTCGAAGCGGGAGGCAATTACATCCTCGTAGTCGGCGTCATCGCCGGCATCTAGCTGTAGCTGCAGCACTCCCTCATTCTCGCCGCGCAACAGCGCCAAAATGCGGTGCGAAGGCAGCTTGTGGAAGGGCTCGTTGAAATCGAAGTAATCCTTAAACTTCGCGCCTTCGGCTTCCTTGCCCTCAACAACGTGCGCGCCCATGGAGCCTTCAGTGAACATACGCTCGCGCACTTCACCCACCAGATCCGCATCGAGCGCGAAACGGTCCACCAAGATGGCGCGGGCGCCGTCGAGGGCCTTCTTGGTGTCCTCAAAGCCCTCGGTAACAAACCCCTGTGCCAGCTCTTCTGGAGCGGCGTTGGGATCCGCAATGAGCTTATCGGTCAGCTCCTCTAGGCCGGCTTCGCGGGCAATATCGGCCTTGGTTTTGCGGCGCTTCTTATACGGCAGATACAAATCCTCTAGGCGCGCTTTGGTTTCGCAGGCAAGGATTTGCTCCTTGAGGGCGTCGCTAAGCTTGCCCTGCTCTTCAATCGCCGCAAGGATGGTCTCCTTGCGCTCCTGCAGTTCCTTCAAGTAGTTCGCGCGCTCTTCAACGGTACGCAGCTGGGAATCATCCAGCCCGCCGGTGGCCTCCTTGCGGTAGCGGGCGATAAAGGGCACTGTATTGCCCTCCGCAAGCAGCTGCAACGCGGTAGAAACCTGCGATTCCTTAACGTTGAGCTCGGCGGCGATAGTGGCCGCAATATTCACGTGGTCTCCTCACTCTTTCTCGAGGTTTGGGATTAGACCCACCCAATTTACCGCACGACCCCTCTACCGCCTTCGCTTGCCGACGCCCCCTTCAACGCAAAACCCCCTTTCCGGAAAGGAAAGGAGGAAGGTGCGCCGCAGGCCTAGTGGATAACCACGCGGGCTCTATCGCCGCCGGTGCAAGTAACCCGGGCGGAACTACCGGAGCAGTACATGGTGTAGGTACCACCGGTGGTCGGCGAATGGACACTCAAGGTGACGTTGGTGCCGCCGCCTGCAACCCAGTTATTCATAAAAGCGGTATAGACGTTGCGAGCAAAAGGACTGGAAGTCGGTCCAGTCGCATAATAGTTAGGGAAATCACCCCAGGAATGTCCATTGCTAGAGCCAGCGGAACCAGCCTGTGCCGGCGCTGGTGCTGGGGCGTCCTTGGTCTTGGTCACCGTGACCGGGCTGGAATCTTCATCCTCATCCTCAGCATCGTCCTTAGACGAGGAACCGGAGTGCTTGCTAGATCCGGAGCCGGAGCCGCTATTGGCATCAGCCTGCTGGAATTGACTATCGGCGGCCGCGCTAGTCGATGCATCGTCCTTGTTATTGGTCACGAACATGATGACCATGGCTGCCACCGCGATAACCGCCACAATGGCTGCGATAATCGCGGCGATCGTGGCGCCACCTACGCCACCGCTTTGCTGCGGCTGGGAATAATACTGCTGATTGTACTGGGGCGGCTGTTGGTTATATCCACCGTAGTTATTGCCATTGGGAGCCGTCATATTTAAGGGACCACCTTGGGAATAGGAATCTGGAGGGAATGTCCCCTTCACTATAACCTTAGAAGGCATATGCGCTGCAGTTTAGGCATGAAAAAGCGCTAAATAATTGTCTAGATTCCGCTTATAACCCAGAATCCGCCCGCCACACCGCCGGGGCACCAAGCCCCATCTCCGTAAAACCGATTTCCGCACTGCCTACCCACGAGGCTGCCGGCGGCAAGCAGTCTGCTACTAAGGAAGCCACCGTGGCCAGGGGCTGCGTGGTCTTTCCGTTTACGATGAGCCGCCACACCGGTATTCCTTGTGGCCACTGGCCAAATCTGAAGCGATATTCCTGCGCTAGCGGGCTGCTTTCAGTGCATTCCTCCGCTACCTGGAGAGCGAAAATGCTTAGCGGCTCAAAGCCCCGTGCCCGCAGCGCCTCTGGCAATGCTTCGAGGCTTTTCTCCCACTTCTTGGGCTCTATGAGCACGGAAAGATCGGCGCTTACCTCCATTAGCCTTCACCCTGTGTGCTGGCTTCTTGTTCCAACTGCGCGATGAAAGCCTTGTCGTCCTTATCGAGCTCAGCCGCCTCCAAAAGTTCGGGACGGCGTTGCCACGTGCGCAGCAATGCCTGTTCCCTCCGCCATGTGTCTACCAAACCGTGGTTTCCCGAGGTGAGCACGTCCGGCACGGCTAGGCCACGCCACTCTCGCGGCTTGGTATAGCTCGGGCCTTCCAAGAGACCATCAGAAAAGGAATCTTCCTCATGAGAGCGCTTATTTCCCAGCACACCGGGGATGAGTCGCACTACGGCCTCTGCAATCACCAACGTTGCCACTTCCCCACCGATCAGCACATAATCGCCGATGGAAACCTCGCGCACGCGGTAGCGCCGAGCGGCGTCATCCACCACGCGCTGATCGATGCCCTCATAACGCCCGCAGGCAAAAACAATGTGCTCCTCATTGGACCACGCCCGCGCATCTGCTTGGCTAAACGGTTTTCCCGTTGGCGTCGGCACGATAAGCAGTGGGAGGTCGCTATCCTCATCGGCCGTGGCATCAACCGTATAGGCTTGTGCCTCTACCCCTTCTAGTTCATCGTGGCGTGGACGGTTCAGATGGGGCAGCGCCGATTCTAAGTTGGGCGCACTTTCTTGTGCGGCGACGCTATCGAGCGCTGGCCCCCATACCTCCGGCTTCATAACCATGCCGGGGCCGCCACCGAACGGCGAATCATCGACGGACTTATGCGCATCCGTAGCCCACTGCCGCAGGTCGTGCACACCTACTTCAAGGCGACCTTGTTCAATGGCCTTTCCCAAAAGCGCATGCCGCAACGGGTCTAGGTACTCCGGAAAGATGGTGATGACGTCAAGCCTCATAGGTCAAGCAGTCCTTCCGGTGGATCGATGGTGCACGTTCCGGCCTCAAGGTTCACCTCAGGAACAATGGCATGCACGAAGGGAATGAGCGCCTCCTTGCTGTTGTCGAGTTCTACCTCCAACAAATCCTGGCTTCCGCCGTGGATGACCGATGTGACCTTACCGACTTCCTTGCCAGCTAAAAGAACGCGAAGCCCTTCCAGCTCATGGTCATAAAAGCCATCATCATCACTGTCTAGCGGAGCGGCAAAGAACTTGGTACCGCGGAGGCTATCCGCCACTGTTCGGTCTTTGATCTCTTCGAAGGTAATGAGCAACCTTCCCTTATGGCTGCGGACCGCCTTGATAGTTAGTGTGTGCTCCTTCTTGCCCTGCGTGCCATGAAGCACTTCCCCTACCGCAAAGCGCACCTCCGGTTCATCCGTAGTGGCTTCTACTACCGCTTCACCTTTCACGCCGTGTGATTTAATCACGCGACCAATCATCAATTCCATAGCGGAAAGTCTACAACACAGACCTCTTTGCCCTTGTCAGTCATGAATTTTGGCGCTTTGGAAAGCAAACCCAGATTTTGAGTATTGTTGCCGTTAAAGTGGGCTTATGAGCGATCTACCGACCAACTCCCCGGACACGTTTGGCGCGGCTTCTCATTCAGGCGAGGATTCCGTAATGTCCGCGCTAAACCTGCTGGACATCGCGCCTGATACCGATCCGCACCGCCCGCGCCCGGGCGTACAGCGCGTCTTGAGCGCCGATGGTGCCAACCTCATTCTCTTTAGCTTTGCGCCTGGACAGTCCCTGCCCAACCATAAGGCCGCACATCCCATCACCGTGCAGGCGCTGCGCGGTGAGCTTAACTTCAGCTACGGCAGTGAAACCATCCCGCTCACCCCCGGCTCTATCGTGCACCTTCCTGCATATGAGGTGCATAAAGTCGAGGCCACGCCGGAGAGCGGCGACCCTTCTACCCCCGCAATTTTGCTGCTCACCATGCTAACCAAATAATTTATATGCACATAAGTTTTGGTGATAAAATGAGTTTTATGGAAACGCACAATAAGCCCTACCATCATGGAAACCTCCACGATGAGCTGCTCCGTATCGCTGTTCAACTAGGCAAAAGAAGCGGCCCCGAAGCAATTACCGTTCGTGCGGTAACCCGCGAAGCAGGAGTGTCCCCTACCTCCGCATACCGCCACTTCAAGGACCAAGAAGAACTGCACGACAAGGTCGCCGAACTTGCCACCGATGAGTTGGTCCGGCGTTTACACGAGACTACCGAGACTGCAGAGGGCCTAGATTTTCCAGAGCACCTTATGCAAATTGGTTACGCTTACCTCGAGTTTGCCTTGGATGAGACCAATTTCTTCCGCTGCATGCTGGAGTGGAAGGCACTGCGTTTCATGCTTGGCGTCGATCCCAATACGGAAGATGATCCGAAGATGGATCACCTACAGCAGATTCGCGATTTCTTTGCCCTGTTGTCCCGCCACGCCGAAGCACTGGACAATACCACTGAGCCTACGTATTTCCTGCAAAATGCTCTGCTGGCCTGGTCGGCTATTCATGGATTTACCGTGCTTGCCATCAACGGCCCTATGTCGCAGCTTCCACGCGAGCAGATCCTCGAGCTTTTCACACCGGTTGTTGCAGGCGCCCTGCGCGGCATGGACTTTAAGCAACCCTCTAACGTCTACAGCCGCTACTCCAACTACAAGCCACAGAACTAAAGGCGAACTGGCATATCCCGACATGGATGCCGCAAGTTTCCTAGCGCGTCACCGCCAGTAGCGACCGCGTACGCAGCCCCGGCAAGGACTAGCGTGCGCGGTCGCTATAGTGTGCCGGCGTTCTTCCGCGAAAAATAAAGGCCCCGCTACTACGACCAGTGATCGTAGCGGCGGGGCCCGAAGCTAAAGCGCTATGCGCTTAACGAGGGAGGCAGATTACTCTGCGGACTCCTCAGAGGCTTCCTCAGCCTTCTCCTCGGCCTCAGCGTCAGCTTCGCCGGCGGCAGCAGCGGCAGCCTCTGCAGCAGCAGCTTCCTCAGCAGCCTTCTTCTCAGCCTCTTCCTTGGCCTTCTTCTTCTTTTCAGTGATGGCCTCGATGGTCGGGCCATTGTTAGCCTCAGCCAGTGCCTCGTTGAAGATCTCCAGCTTGGACTTCTTCTCCTCAGCAACCTTCAGGGTGCCCTCTGCGCCCGGCAGGCCCTTGTGCTTCTGCCAGTCACCGGTGACCTTCAGCAGAGCGAGAACCGGCTCGGTTGGCTGTGCGCCAACGGACAGCCAGTGCTGTGCACGCTCGGAATCGATCTGGATGAGGGAAGGCTCTTCCTTCGGGTGGTAGATACCGATGTTCTCGATGACCTTGCCGTTACGACGGGTGCGGGCATCAGCAATAACAACGCGGTACTCAGCAGCGCGGACCTTGCCCAGGCGCTGCAGCTTGATCTTGACAGCCATGTTGGCTCCTTTACTAGTCACTGGGCAGTACAGACGCGCACTAGATTGTGCGCCGGTTCAACCCTTGGATTTTATCTGCGCGTGACATACCGGCCGACCGTGGACGGAAACGGTGCTACGCAGAATATTACGTTCTTCAGTTTATCTAGCTCAGAAATCCGAGCAGACAACCTGAAATATTTTAGCGCGAGTAGCTGCATTTTCAAAAATTACTACGCCACGCACGCAGGTTCGTTATGCCTGCGATACTGAAGCAGAGTACCCTTAAGGGCCGAATATAGACATTTCGTTTCATATGTATGGCGCGCCTTCCGCCCCACCATTCAGGCATAGGCGCACGAAAAGACAGTTTATGACTAAAGAATCACCGCGAAATTTCCGGTACCGCTATGACCTTGATGGCCTGCGCGGTATTGCCATCGGCCTAGTAGTTATCTACCACGTATTCGTCGGACGGGTATCCGGCGGCGTCGACGTATTCCTGCTGCTATCCGGCTACTTCTTCTTGGGCTCCCAGCTGCGCTACGCAAGCAAGCCCAACGCCTCGCTGAACCCATGGTGGCCCATCTGGCGCACCTTGCGACGCCTAGTGCCGAGCTTGGTTCTGGTCATCGGTGTGACCTACATTCTAGTGCGAATTTTCACCCCGCAGCTCATGCGCACCGAGCTCACCCAGCAGATTACAGCCACCATGCTGTATTACCAGAACTGGGAGCTAGCGGAACAAAACGCCGACTACACGGCGGCCGCGGCCGATACCTCGCCGCTGCAGCACATGTGGTCCATGGCCGTGCAGGGTCAGTTCTACATCATGGGCATTGCCTTCGCGCTCATCTTGGCTGCCATCATGAAGTTCCGGCCGAAGCAGCAGCCTTTGGGCAAGCGCAGCTTCCCCACGGTCAACCAGATTGCTGGCCCGATCCTCATCGTGGTCACCATCGCCTCCTTCGCCTATGCTTCGCGCCACGGCCTCTACGGAACTCCGGAGAACTACTATTCCACTTGGTCGCGCGCTTGGGAGTTGACCTTGGGCGCGGTCTTGGCCATCTACGGTTCCTCCTGGAAGATTCCAGCCCGCCTCTATGACCTCTTTACCGGCCTGGGCCTTCTGATGCTCATCTTTACTGGTGCCATCATCGCGGATACCACTGCGTATCCTGGCCCGCTTTCCCTCTTGCCACTAGGCGGCGCCGTGCTCATTATCTTGGGCGGCGGTGGCAAGATTTCCAAGGCCATGGCCTCCAAGCAAGCGCGCTGGCTGGGCGATGTAGCCTACCCGCTCTACCTGTGGCACTGGCCATTGCTCATTTTGTCCACCTCCTACCTGGGTCAAGAAACCCCGTCGTGGTGGTTGGGCGTCATCATTATCGTCATTTCGCTAGTGTTGGCGGACCTCACGCACCGCTTTTTGGAAAAGCCCCTGCGCCAGCATCGCAAGCGCCCCACGGCCGAGGATCTGCCGGTACGTAAGGGCCTTTCGACCTTGCAGAAACCCGCCGGTGCCGCCCGCGGTGTGGGCGGCGTCGTAGTCGCTGCGGCTGTTGTCGGCCTCTTGGCTATCCAGCCACTGTGGATGCGCACCCTTGATGATGCTGATGCGGAGCTTTTGGATCCTGCCCTCTACCCCGGCGCAACGACGTTCATCAACGACATCACCCCGCCGGATAACGTGGAGGTCAAGCCTGATCCGATTCTGGCCGGCGGAATCCAGCCACCAGTAGCGACAAATTGGTGCTTCGTGCCAGATAGCCAGCCCGCTGACTTCTTCTTCGAAACCCGCAAGGACGGCAAGACCCCCTGCATTTTCGGTGACCCCAACGCAGAGAAGGAAGTCTATTTGGTCGGCGGTTCCCACGCGGAGCAGTATTCTGCCCCGCTGGACCGCTTAGGCAAGGAAATGGGCTTTAAGCTGGTACCACTGCTGCGCCAGGGCTGCCCGATTGAATTGGGTGACGATGTCACCGTGACCCCAGAGTGTGCCGAGTGGGGCAAGCTGGTCATGGATCGCATCGAAGAGGCGAACCCGGCCTTGGTTATCTCAAATACCACTCGCCCGCAAAATGAATTTGGCACCGGCCCCGATGCCGTGCCCGCCGGCTACCAGGCATTCTGGGAGGAATTGGCCGAACGCGATATTCCCTTCTTGGGCTTCCGCGATAACCCGTGGGGATTCGACGAAGAAGGCCGTCCACGCGAGTTTGATGAGTGCTACGTCGCTACTGAAGATGCCTACGGCTGCGGCATGCGCTTTGAGCAGGTCTACCAGCCTTATGACCCCGGTGCAGTCGTGCTGTCGGAGTACCAGAATATGCTCTCGATCGATACCGCTCCGTGGTTCTGCGATGCCAATGGTGACTGCCCGGTCATCATCGGCAATACGATGGTCTACCGCGACATGCACCACATCACCAACGCTTTTGCGGAATCAGCAATGCCGATGATTCGCGAGGCCCTAAAGCCCTTCCTCAACGGGGAAAAAGTCCAGCAGGAAGCCCCGGATATTCCACCGGAGCAGGCTGCAGGAGCCGTAGAGCAAGCACCCGCAGCACCTACCAACGCCGGCAAGCAGCATGCCAACCCCGTCCCCTACCCCAACGCTGCACAAGACGATGCCGTCTAGGCCATAGCTCGGTCGTGCACAAGCCCCGAGGGCGAAGGCGCCTCATGCGAAGGCGCGCTGGGGCTTAGGGCGGCGTCGGCAAGCGTATAAGAAGGAGGCTCCCGCAGCAACGCGGAAGCCTCCTTCTTTATGCTTTAAGGCTGGGAAAACTACTTTTTACCCTTGCCAAAGTCCAGGTTGTCGAGATCGATATTTTCCATTCCCTTCGGCATCTTTGGCATGCCGGGCATACCTGGCATGCCACCGCCGCCGCCCATTTGCTGCTGGAGCTTTTGCAGCTCCTCCATGGACGGCATACCGCCGCCACCGGGCATTCCTGGCATTCCGCCCATGCCCGGCATACCGCCCGGCATCTTCGGGCCGCGGTTGCCGCCGCCTTTGCCCTTCTTTCGCTTGCCATTCTTGCCCTTGCGGCCCTTGGGCTTCTTCTTGGTAGCGGAGCGACCACCCATGCCGCCCATGCCGAATTGGCCGGCCATCTTGGACATCATCTTCTTAGCTTGGTTGAAGCGCTCAATGAGCTGGTTGACCTCGGAAACGCTAACACCAGAACCATTAGCAATGCGCTTGCGGCGCGAAGCATTGAGAATCTTCGGATCCTCGCGCTCCTGCGGCGTCATACCGCGAATAATCGCCTGGATGCGGTCCAGCTGCTTTTCATCCACCATGGCGGCCATTTCATTCATCTGCTTGCCGCCGGGCATCATCTTCAGCAGGTTGCCGATGGGGCCCATCTTGCGGATCATCAGCATCTGCTCAAGGAAGTCATTGAGCGTCAGCTCGCCAGAGCCCAGCTTAGAGGCTGCCTCCTCAGCTTTCTGGTGGTCCAGGGTTGCTTCAGCCTGCTCGATAAGGGAGAGCAAATCACCCATGCCCAGAATGCGGCTGGACATGCGCTCCGGGTGGAAGACATCGAAATCATCGAGCTTCTCACCGGTAGAGGCGTACATGATGGGCTTGCCGGTGACCTCACGGATAGACAAGGCCGCACCACCACGGGCGTCACCGTCCAGCTTGGTGAGAACGACGCCGGTAAAGTCCACGCCATCGCGGAAGGCCTCGGCCGTCTGCACGGCGTCCTGGCCGATCATCGAGTCGATGACAAAAAGGACTTCGTCCGGGTTGACGGCATCGCGGATATTGCGAGCCTGCGTCATCAGGGTCTCATCAATGCCCAAGCGGCCAGCGGTATCGATGATGACCACATCGTGCTGCTTCTGCTTAGCCTCAGCAATGCCCTGCTTGGCGACGTCCACCGGGTCCCCGTGCGAGGTACCCATTTCATGCTCGTTGGAGTCTAGGGAGGTTCCCGGATCCGGTGCGAAAGTCGGCACCTCAGCGCGCTCGCCGACAATTTGCAGCTGCTGCACCGCGCCTGGACGCTGCAAGTCACAGGCCACCAGCATCGGGGTATGGCCCTGCTTAGCTAGGTGCTTGGCCAACTTACCGGCCAGGGTGGTTTTACCAGCACCCTGCAGGCCGGCGAGCATGATCACCGTCGGCGGGTTCTTAGCCAAGTTCAGGCGGCGGGTTTCGCCACCAAGGATCTCAATGAGCTCCTCATTGACGATCTTGACTACCTGCTGCGCCGGGTTGAGCGCCTCAGAGACTTCCGCGCCGCGGGCACGTTCCTTGATGCGCTTGATAAAACCACGGACGACGGTCAAAGACACGTCGGCTTCCAGCAGCGCGAGGCGGATCTCGCGAGCGGTGGCATTGATATCAGCCTCGGTCAGTTTGCCCTTACCGCGCAGGCCCGCCAGGGCTGACTGTAGGCGGTCTGATAGTGAGTCAAACACTACGGATGCGCTCCCTTAATTTAGATCGATCTAAAGTTCAACTATTCAATCTTAGTCCCTAGCCAGGGCCCTGGTCACATTCCCCACCACGGTAGCGCGAGAAACCTGCCCGGCAAGGTACACATTGACGATCATCGTCGCGCCCATAATCTCATGGCGCAGCCATACAAAGTCCGGCAATGCCTCTACCAAGTGCCCTAAAGCGCCGATGCGCTCAACCGTCCGGATGACCAAAATGCCGCCCACATCGAATGCCGCAGTGGTCACCTCTCCCGCAATGGCCGGCAGCTCCGTATAAGTTCGTGAGTTATAGGACTGAATAAACCTTATCTCCTGCGCTGCCTCCTTTAGGGTCTGTTGCACCGTGCGGATAAAGAACTCCGCCTTATAGGCACCGTCCTCCTCGCGAACGATATTCGCCCGCACGATGGTCCACCCCAGCGCCGATAGCAAAGCGAAGATGCGCTTTAGCTCCCCTTGAGAGGTACCGCACCACGACACGCTGACTTCTTGGTCTTCCCAATCCACTGTGAGCGCAACGCCTTCGCTAGATAGCGGTACATGCACAGCAGGACGGTCGAGAACACGCGGTTTGAGCGCCTCGAGTGCCCGCGCGACGATCAGCTTCTGTGCTTGCTTCACTCGCGGTGTCCACACGCCAGGCCCGGTCGATTGGGCATCAGCCTCAGCCAACACCGCTAACAGGGATATAGTCAGCTGGTCATAATGCGCGGCAGCCAAGAGGGCATCGCGAGCGGCATCGGAAGCCGGGTCCATCGTCGCCGCTAACCGCGCCAAGGTGGTATGTTCTGCCACCAGGGTTTGGGCGCGCGACCTATCGGCGACGCTCAACCGCATACGGGCTGCCTGGCGGGTAATCATCTCCGCACCTACTTGCGCATGAGGGCGCCCGTAGCCCTTGCCTATGTCATGGTAAAGCGCCGCCAAAAGCAATAAATCCGGACGAGCCACCGAGGTACGCATTTCCGCACAGCGGGTAACCGTAGCGATGAGATGATGGTCCACTGCATGGACGTGGCTGCGCTCGCGCGGCAATAAGCCGCGCACATGCCCCCATTCTGGGACTAAGCGTTCCCATAGGCCATAGCGGTCCAAGTCCTGTATGACACGCGGCGTGCATCGCGGGGAGGACAAAATAGCGAAGAAATCATCCACCGCTGCCCGCGGCCAGCGTGGCGGCAGCTCGGGCAGATCTTGAAGCTGGTGCCACGTGGTCTCGGCGATGATATATCCCGTGCGCGCCGCGGCAGCCGCCACGCGGGTGAGAAGCCACGGGTCCTCTACATTTGGCTTGCGCGAAAGGAAAATGCTGCCGGTCTCAGCCACGACGTCCACATCGAGCGGGCGGCGCCGGCCCCGGCCGGTCGCTGAAGCATTACGGCCTAGCACCCCACGGGCGGTTGCAAGGCCGCGCTCCACCGCCTTATTGACCGTGGCCGCAGCGCTGACCAAAGCTGCCGTCAGTGCGTAGCGGCTTTCAAAACCCAGATCCGCCGCTACGTCCGCGGCGAACTCGGGATCCAGTATGTCCCGGTGGCGCCGGGCTGTGACGTGCAGGAGCGTGCGGGCGTCGAGAAGCAGCCGCTGCTCAACGTCCAAATCTGGAAAGTCGCACAGGTTACCCAAGGCCATCGCGCGCAAGAGCTGAATATCGCGCAGTCCCCCGCGCCCATTCTTCAGGTCCGGGTTCGTCATCGCTGCCACCGCGCCCGAACGTTTCCACCGAGTAATCGCGGTATCCAAGAAATCATCAAAGCCGCGCTGCAGCTGGCGCCGCCACGCCGCAAGCAATTGCGCCCGCGCCTCATCCACCAGGACCTTGCGCCCTGCTACAAAGGCCAAATCCAACTGGGCAAAGCCGGCAGAGGCATCCTCGGCGGCAATCGCCCCGCACTCTTGTGGGGTGCGCAGGGCATAATCCAGGCGGTACTTGGCATCCCACACGGGATACCACAGCTGCTCCACCAGAGCCGGATCTGGCTCGTGGCCTTCCGGATAGATGAGGATGACATCAATATCCGAGTACGGAGTCATCTCATTGCGGGCAAAGGAACCGGTGGCAGCGAGCGCGGTTCCTGGAGGAAGCTCGAGACTGCGCAATACACGAAGCGCCGAGGCATGGGCCTCGGCGCGAATCTGTGCGGCGGTATGCATGCGGGCTTAAAGTGCCGCCTCGCCGCGCTCGCCAGTGCGCACACGAATGGCATCTTCAACTGGGGTTACCCACAGCTTGCCGTCGCCGATCTTGCCCGTGTAGGCAGCATCCACGATGGCATTAATGATGTCTTCAACGTGGTCATCGGCCGCAACAACCTCCAGCTTAACCTTGGGCACAAAGTCAGTGGCGTATTCTGCTCCGCGGTATACCTCGCTGTGTCCACGCTGCTGCCCAAAGCCCTGGCTTTCAGTAACAGTGAGGCCGCGTACTTCCTGCTGCTCCAGAGCCTGACGGATTTCCGGCAGGGTGAAGGGCTTAACGATGGCCGTGATGAGTTTCATTGTTACTCCTTGCTAACTCTTCGGGGCGGGTCTAGAGGCACCGAATAACGTGCATCCATTCTAGCCCGAGCACAGCAATTGCTGTGCAACTTTTTCCACATTGTGAATCCAGGGCGCTGGTGGGCTCAGAAGACCCCACTGTGCAACCAGAAAAGCGGCGAGCTGTTCTGTTCTCCCCGCAGCTACGCACAGGAGCAGAAAAGGCTCGCCGCCAGAAGGAGCTGGAGAGGACTAGATATCGTCTTCCTCTGCTTGCACGGTCTGAACTTCCTTATTGGTGTGCTTGGCGTGCTTGACGTCGGTGACGGTTACGCCATAGATGGAGCGGCCCAGATAAAAGGAACCTACCGAGCCGATGATCCATACACCGAAGCAGGCGATCAGTGCCTGGATGAGCAGCCACAGCGAAAAGCCATCGCGGCCAAAGTCCACGACTAGCTTGGCCACGATGATCAGCGGCACCGCAAGTCCCACGGTAGGGCCCAGCAGGTTGGCACGGGTCAAGGCATCAGGCGCTCGCCACAGAGACACCACCGTAGCGACCACCAAGAGGGTAGCGATAATAAGCAGGACCGAAGCGATAATTTCAGAGATGGCCATGGTTTATCGCCTACCCTTCGAAATAATGCGGGCCATCGATAGCGTCGGTAGCACACCGGCGGCAATGGCTCCGAGGAGTGCAATGTAATACGCCATCGGGGCATTATTCGTCATCGACCACGCTAAATACATGCAGATCATGCCGTAGAAAACGATATCCGAGGTAATGGCGCGGGTGAGCTCATCGCGCGTGCGAAGCGCCAGCAGCACGCCGCACCACGTGGCGATGCCCATGATGAATACGCATACAAATACGACCCAGCCGAACGGGGACAATGTGGCAAAGTCAATCATCGCTCGGTCTCCTTTCTGCGTTGTACGTTGCGGGCGCGGCGCTTTGGCTTTTCGACGTCCGCTTCGCTTTCTGAAAGCGGAGTGTCCTCCGCCCGAGCCAAGTCTGGCGAGCGCATATAACGACCGACGGACTCGAGCGGATACTCGTAGAAAGCCTCATCCAATTCTGTAGTCTCCCCTTGACCCGGGACTCCGTAATCGATGTCCTTAACCCGCAGGGCGAGGCGCTGTTCCATATCGGCAAGATCAGCGACGATTCCCGCTGGGTCAGATCCTTGGACGGCCTGTACCAGCACGATGCGGGGCAGACCCTTGCGGGGCGGTTCACGCAAACCGAGCGAGAGCGTGCCCGGGGTTGCGGTAATGGAAGACGTAAACCAGAAGATCTCCCAGGCGCTAGTCACGCGCAGTGGGTAACGAATGATAACCGGGTTATATTCGTTATCCGGTTTGAAGGCCGCCAGTGCCAAGCTAATGCCGGCGACGAAAATCTCCTTGATGAGCCACAATGCATACACAATTGCGTTCATTTAACGGCCCTCCTGGATTTCATCGATATTGGGAACGGCAATCGGCTCGTCGCCCAAGACGGTTTCAGTATATGCGTTAGTGTCCAAAAGCTGCTCCGCTGCAGCATCCACGACATCGAGGACGATGCCGGAGAAGATGAACATGCACAGCGAACCAAGGATGAGAGCGGCGGATGGGGCCATGAGCTTTTTGCGGATGACCAGTTCATCCGGAACCTTGTCCTCCGGCAGGCCCTTGCCCCAGAAGACCTTGCGCCACACGCGCAGCATGGCCAAGAAGGCAGCGAAGGAAGCGATGATGATGGCCGCGATAGCAATCCAGGCCCAAGCACCGCCCACGCGGGCAATCTCGAAAACAATCATCAGTTTGCCCCACATTCCCGAGAACGGTGGGAAGCCCACAACGGAGAATGCACCGGCAGCGAAAATCCACGCGATAATGGGGTCGCGGCGAGCAAGGCCGGAAAGCTTGCTGAGCAAGCCAGTGCCGTAGGTTTCCTCAATGGCACCAGAAGCCAAAATCAGCGAACCAACGGTCAGCATGTGGTGAATCGTGTACATGATGCCAGCTGCCAGTGCGCGACGTGGGTCATCAGAGGTAAACGCAAGCATGACCAAAATGAAAGGCATGCCGTTGAGCATCTGGTAGCCGAGGACGCGGCGGATGGAATTTTCAGCTAGGCCGCCAAAGGCACCGATCATCATGGAGATAATCATGATGACGATGATCAGCACATTCCAGCGCTGCTCCAGATCGAATAGCTGCACGTAGAGGCGGTAGAGCATGTAGACGGCCACTTTGGTGTGCAGGCCGGAAAACAGGCCCATCACCGCGGCCGAGGTCCCTGGGTAGGTGCGTGGCAGCCACGACTGCACGGGGAACACGCCGGCCTTGGCGGTAATCGCAATGAGGATCAAGCCTGCTGCCACGGTCACCGGCCCATTGCCTGCCGCTGCGCCCTTCAGCGCGCCCAGGTTAACCGCACCGGTAACCGAATACATATAACCCACGCCAACAACCAACAAGGTGGAGGCGAAAAGGTTAACCAAGACGAAGGCACGGCCGGCTGCCAAGCGCGACCACGTACCAGACATGGTGATAAGGCCATAAGACGGCAAAAGCATGACCTCAATAAAGACGAAGAAGTTAAAGAGGTCGGCGGTGAGCAATGCGCCGCACACACCAGTGATCAAGATCAGGGTGAGCGAAGGATAGTAGCGAGACTTAGTCTCTCCGCCCACAATGGCAAACCAGTTGGCACCAAACGCGACGATCATCGTAGTAATGATCATCAACGCGGAGAAGGCATCCGCCGCAAACGGAATACCCACATTGCCTTGGTAGAGGCCAACAGTATGGGCTACTACCCCATTGTTCATGGTGTAGATGAGCAGACCCAAGCCGGCGAAAATTCCAACGCCCGGGATGATAAGCATGATGGAATCGCGTACCGCACGCCACGGTGCCAGCAATGCGAAGGCCGCTGCAATCAGCGGGACCGCTGGAAATAGCGGAAGGAGTTGAGCTACAGCATCAGCCATTATTTGTCATCCTCCTTCTGTTCAGTTACCCCGCGTTCTGCAACGGGAGTGTTGTGGTCCACCTGACCAATTCGGTCAAGCTGATTGGTGGATTCCTCCAAAATTTGGCGATTTTGGGCGTCGCGTCCCAAGGTCGAAAAGGCATGGTCGATGGTGTTGTCATCAACTGGTTCCACCACATCGGTGTCGTCGTTCTTGCCCATGGCCGCCATCGTCAACAAGATGGTCGAGGTTGCCATGGAAATAACAACGGCGGTCAGCACGAAGGCCTGCGGCAGCGGGTCGGCCATCTGATCGTGCGGAACCTGGGATGGGAAGGACTCTCCGCGGTAGGAATACACGCCCGTAGCCAGCAGCATCAGGTTGGCACCGTGGCCAAAGGCCATCATGCCCAGCACGATGCGTACCAAGCCGCGCTGCTGAATGAGATAGACAGCACTGCCGATGAGCAAAGCAATAGTCAATGCAAGGATCATTACTTCTCCCCTCCCCGGATAGCCGCGGAGCGCTTACTCTTCCTCTTCGTCTTTGCTTCCGAAGGCGTCAGCAAGGCCAACGGATCGGTCGAAGGGTTGATCGGGTCTGGGTACGGATCGTCGACGTCTTCAAGCGAAATGCGTGGAGTCGTCGGCAGCGCGGAACCATCATCATGAACCCATGGCAAGAAGTCACGCTCCGTGCCTGGGCGCAGGTAGCCACCCAACGCGTTAATCGCCATGGTCAACATACCTAGCACCGCTAGGTAGATGCCCAAGTCGAAGATGAGCGAGGTGGTCCAGTGTTGGCCAAAGGCTTCGGCATGGATTGCAGCCAAGAAGCCACCATTGCCAATGCCGTGGTGCAAGTAACCTACAAAGCCGGCGATCAAGGCGGTGATGATGCCGATACCGGTCAGGTGAATCGGAGTCATGCGGCCGAAAACAATTTCATCGGAGCCACGGGACAGATAGATAAGCCCGATTGCTGCACCCATGATCAGCGCCGCGGGGAAGCCGCCGCCGGAGGCATTGTGCCCGCGGAAGAAAACGATGACGGACATAATGACCAACAGCGGGATAACAACGTGCACGCCCTTGCGCAATGGCACGGAGTTCAGCTGGGACTGGCCAAACGGCGCTGGGCGTGTACCCGACTTGAATGGGAACCGCGGCAACGTCGTAGTGATTGCTGCAATAACCACCGCAGCCATGCCCAGTACGGAAAGCTCGCCCAAGGTATCGAGTGCACGGAACTCCACGATGATAGTAGCGACAACGTTGTCGCCGCCGGTGATGTCCGGAGCATTGTCCAGGTACCACATGGCCAAATCGGAGCGCTCGTGTCGACCCATGAGTCCCCACACACCTAGGAACGCAGCCACGCCGGCCAAGACCGCAATGACGATGGAGCCGGTCTTGCGGGATTTGTTCTTCACCGGATGGAAGGTTTCTGGCAGGTAGCGCAGCACCATCATCATGACGATGACGGACAGGGCCTCCACCATAAACTGGGTCAGCGCCACGTCAGGTGCGCCCAGCAGGAACATCTGCAGGGTCACGCCCGAGCCGGCAATGCCAATCATGATGGCACCGGTCAAACGATTCTGGGTGCGAACCAGTCCAAACATCGCCAGGGCGATGATGCCCAGTGGCAGCAGGTCCCATGGGTTATCCAGACCATCCACCCGTGGTTGCAGCGCTACCCCGTCGACGCCATCGCGGATGAGGGTGGTGGCAGCCAGCACGATGATCAAAATGACAATCGGCAGCATGTGGCGGGATGGATTATGCGAGTCGGACATCTTGCCTAGGACGCGCCCCAACTGGGAGCAGCCCTTCATCAAGGAGTACAGCAAATCATTGCCGCTACGCGGCATGAACTCGTGGGCTTCAAAGCTTGCCCACATCTTCTTGCGGGCAAAGATACCGGCAATACCGAGGATGAGGACCACTAGCGAGATAAGGAAAGGAACGTTGAGCCCGTGCCAGAGGGCAAGGTGCGAATGATGCTCCAATCCCACGGCAGCCACTGCATCATCGATCGGGGAATCAAAGAGCCCGAGCACAAATACCAGCGGCAGAGACATAAAGCCCGGCAAAGCTGCAGGTAGCCACAGCGACACTGGTGCTTCATGGACATCTCCCATGTCGCGAGGTCCGTCAAAGAAGGCGCCGAAGACAATCTTTGCGGAGTAAGTAAAAGTAAAGAAAGCACCGATACCGGCAACGATGAGAAGGATTACCTGGCCCGCACCGCCAATCGGGGCGTCTTCAAACGCGGTAAGCATTCCTTCCTTGGACACAAAGCCCAAAAGCGGTGGCACCGCAGCCATCGAGGCTGCACCGATTACTACGGAACCGAAGGTCCACGGCATCTTATTCCACAGCGGTCCAAGGCGGCGAATATCGCGCGACCCAGCCTCGTGGTCGATGACGCCAATGAGCATGAACAGCGAGGACTTAAACAGCGCGTGCGCCAGAGTGTGGACCAACGCTGCGGCGATAGCGAACGGGGTACCCACGCCAATGGTGGCAACAATCCAGCCCAGATGGGAGACGGTGGAATAGGCCGTAAGCTTTTTCAAATCCGTCTTCTGCACTGCAAATACCGCGGACATCACCGCGGTGCCCATGCCTACGACGATGAGCAACCAATTCCACACCGCCACATCGTGGAAGATGGTGGAAAAACGAATAAGCAGGTACACACCGGCCTTGACCACCGCTGCCGCGTGAAGGAAAGCCGATACCGGGGTGGCGGCGGCCATAGCCTCTGGCAACCAGAAATGGAATGGGAACTGCGCCGCCTTGGTAAAGGCAGACGCCGCAATCAACACGGCTACGGCTGCCGTTACTCCTGGGCGTTCCGTCCATACAGGGGACGCCAAGATCTCAGAAACGGTAGTCGTTCCGGTCACCGTCGCGGCGATACCCAAGCCGGTCAGCAGGGTCAATCCACCAATAAAGGTCAGGATCAGTGTGCGCTGCGAACCAGCCTCGCCGCCTGAACCGGAGCGAGCAATCAACATAAACGAAGCCAAGGAGACTAGCTCCCAAGCAAGGAACAAAACCACCACATCGTTGGCCAGAACCAGCAACAAGATGGACAGCGTGAACGCTGTCATCAAGGTATAAAAGCTGGTGTTGCCCTCATTCTTGGGCAGATAGGCCGCCGAATAAGTGAAAACGACGGCGCCAATGACCAGCGCCAACATAGCGAAAAAGATGCTCAACGCGTCCCCGCGGAGAGCAAAACTTACGTCGACGCCCGGTGCGATGAAATCACGCACCCAAGTGGCGTGGAAACTTAATTCCTCCCCGGCTGCAATGGCAGGAAATTCCTTGGCGATGAGGACCGCTGCAATAAGAAAAAGGCCAGCTAGTGGATAGCCTGCCTTTCGGTCAATAACCTTTACGGTTACCGGTGCCAAGATCACTGCCAGCGCCGCGAGGAGGACTGCATAAAGTAGCGTCACGAAATACTTGCCTCACGAACCTTGGTCTAGGTTTAATGCGAATTTCGCATTAAATACAGCCCTTTCAGGCTACCATTCCCACCAAGGTCAAACCACATTGCAGCACTCCCTACCGATTCATAAAAGGCAAGCACAACCGCCACAATTACGCTCGCAGGCAGAGAATTCACAGGCGCTCAGCAGGACTTATTCCCGCGCCAATTGCATAGGACTTTTTGCATAGTCTGCGAACTGACAGCGAGATGAGAGCGAAAAGAATTCGCGAGATTGCTGCACGCTATAACTCTCCCATGAAAACGAAGGACTCCCCCAGCACACCGTGGTGCACGTACGTGGCACCCGATATGCAGGGGGAGTTAGAAAGGTTAGCTGCTACTTCTCACCCAACAGGGCGTCGACGAAGCCTTCAACTTCGAATGGCGCGAGATCATCGGCGCCTTCGCCCAAGCCCACAAGCTTGACTGGAACACCCAATTCTTCTTGTACTTGGAAGACGATTCCGCCCTTGGCAGTGCCGTCCAGCTTGGTAAGAACCACACCGGTGATATCTACTACCTCGCGGAAGATTCGTGCCTGCGTAAGGCCGTTCTGCCCCACCGTGGCATCCAATACCAGCAGGACCTCGTCCACATCGGTCTTCTTCTCCACCACGCGCTTGACCTTGCCCAGCTGGTCCATCAAGTCCGTGGAGGTGTGAAGGCGGCCTGCGGTGTCGACCAAGACCACATCTACTTGCTGTTCCACGCCGGTTGCTACCGCATCGAAGGCTACCGATGCTGGGTCGGCACCTTCCTTGCCGCGCACGGTATCGGCGCCAACGCGGCGGCCCCACGTCTCAAGCTGATCAGCGGCCGCAGCACGGAAAGTATCGGCAGCACCCAAAAGGACCTTGTGGCCCATGGATACCAGCACGCGAGCAAGCTTGCCGGTGGTTGTGGTTTTGCCGGTGCCGTTCACGCCGACGACCATGACGATGGCTGGCTTGCCCTCATTCGGCATAGCCTTAATGGAACGATCCATCTCTGGGTGGCCTGCTTCAATCAGGCATTCGCGCAGCATGGCACGGGCTTCATCCTCGCTGGAAACGCCGCGCTCTGCAATCTTCTCGCGCAGGGAATCAGTCACCTTCATCGTGGACTTGGTACCCAAATCCGCCATGATGAGCGTATCTTCAACTTCCTCCCAGGCATCTTCATCCAGATCGCCTGCGGACAAAATTCCCATAAGCCCTTGGCCGATGGCATTTTGCGAGCGCGAAAGGCGCCCGCGCAAACGGCCAAGACGCCCACCGGCGGGTGCGATATCATCCTGCGGAGCTGGTGCTGGGGCAGGCTCACCCTTTGGAACTTCGGTCTGTTCCTTGGCAGCTTCGGCTGCACCGGTTTGCGCCTCGGCAGCGGCTGCGGCTTCTTCGGCTTCCTCGCGGTCGTCCACCCGCTCCTCGATGTCTTCCGCAGCATTGTCTTCAACAACCTCGTCGAAGACTGGGGACTCCTCTTCTACCTCGGCATTTTCCACGGAGACAACGTCTTCTGGAGTTTCCGCCTTTTCGGCAGCTGCCGGCTCTTCCGGCTTGGGTGCAGCTTCTGGCTGCTCAGCCGCTTCTGGAGTACGGTCCGTGTGCGATTCTTCGCTTTCCGACGCCCCAGCTGCCGCACCCGCTACGCCTGCCGCACCAGCAGCAGCCGCCGCCGCAGCGCCAGTTCCCTTGGACTGTGGTTTATCTGCCTTATCAGCGGAAGATTCTGCCGCCTGCGGTTTCTCCTCCGCTGGCGCTTTGACCTCGGCGGGCTTAGTAGGCTCTGCCGGTTTATCGGACTTCGCCGGCTTCTCCTGCTGAGGTGCCGGCTTGATTTCTGGTTCCTCTGCCACAGGCTTGTTTGCCGCGGCATCGGCCGTGGGCTGAGCAGACTGTGGCTTATCAGCCTGCGCCTGCGGCTTTTCCTTCGGCTGCGAGGTCTTGCCGCTGAGCTGCTTATTGGCGATATCAGTAGCATTCGGTTCTGCAGCGTTCGGCTCTGCCTTAGCTGCCTGCTGCGCTTGAGCCGGCTTGTCCGCCTGAACCGGGGCTTTCTGCGCTTCCTTAGCGCCGCCAGCAGGAGCGAAGTTAAAGCCGGACTTGGCTTGATAGTTGCCGGACTTTTGCTCCTGGGTCAGCTGCTTCGGTTCTTCCTCAGCAGGCTTATCAAAGGACACCTTCTTGGCGTCGCCGCGCTTTTTGCCGATTACCACGAGAAGAATAATCAGCACGATGACGACGATCGCAATGCCGATCCATAACCATAAAGAATTCATGCCTCTATAGTGCCAGTCTTCTCAGCTCGCGGCACGCCGAACCCCCTCCTATAGCGGGAAGGGGTCCTGCGGGAAGTGGACGAACCCCAGGCTACTTCCCCGCCTCGTCACCGCGGGGAGCATCTACACCCAAGCGAGTAGCATCCTCGCTGGCTTGCTCCGTTCCGGGGGCGCTGCCTGCGGGATTCATGCGCTGCGAAATCACGCGAGTAACACCATCGCCGCGCATGGTTACGCCATAGAGGACGTTGGCGACATCCATCGTCGGCTTTTGGTGCGTAATGACGATGAGCTGCGAGTCTTTACGCAGCTCCTCGAAGAGGGCAATGAGGCGGCGCAGGTTGACGTCATCAAGCGCTGCCTCAACCTCGTCCATGACATAGAACGGGCTGGGGCGGGCGCGGAAGATAGCTACCAGCATCGCAAGGGCAGTAAGCGACTTCTCGCCACCAGATAGCAAGGACAGGCGCTTGACCTTCTTGCCCGGTGGGCGCGCTTCCACCTCGATGCCGGTGGTGAGCATGTCCTCCGGCTCTGTGAGGATGAGGCGCCCCTCGCCACCGGGGAAAAGGGTCTGGAAAACCTTTGGAAATTCTGCTTCGACGTCGTGCCACGCATCGGTAAACAGCTGCAAAATCTGCGCGTCTACATCTTCGATAACACCCGCAAGATCCTTGCGAGCTTGGATGACATCCTCCAACTGAGTGGAAAGGAAGGAATAGCGCTCCTCCAAAGCCTTGTATTCTTCCAGCGCGAGCGGATTGACCTTGCCTAGTGAATTGAGGTCCTTTTCTGCTTGCTTCAAGCGCGCGTTTTCCGCCCCGCGGTCGAAATCTTCGCCTGGAGTGTAGTCCTGCAAGAGATCCGAAATCGCAATGCCCAGCTGTTCCACAATCTTGGCTTCCGCTTCGTCCACACGCACCTGCGCTTGGGAGCGAGCAATTTCCGAGTCATGGGCGCGGTTGGTCAGCCGGTCCAGCTGCTGCCGCGCGGCCGAGACGTGTTGCTTGACCTGCTGTAGCTGCGAGTTGAGGGAGGTGCGCTGCGCAAAGTAGTCATCGCGCTCAGAGGTAGCGCGCTCAAGCAGCTGCGTGGCGCGCGCGGCCAGATCGCGTGAATGCTTGGCTACCGCACCAGCCAACTCGCCCTGGGCCTTGCGCCGCGCCATGGCCTGCTCGTGGCGGGCTTTGGCTTGGCGTTCATGCTGCGCTTGGCGACGCAACGCCTCGCCTTTACCCGCTACCTGACCCACGTGGTCTTGGGCCGAGCGGGCCGCCACCTGCGCCTCCATTTCCATGGACTTGACCTGCTCTAATGCAGCGGAGGCCTCGTCGCGCTCCACCGAAGAGGGCTCGTCGGGCTGCTCGTCCGCATCGACGCGGGCGAGCCTATCGCGGGCGTCGGCAAGCTGCGTGCGGGCTTCGGTGAGCTTGACCTCGATCTCGGTCGCCCGCGCCGCGGCCTTCTCGTGCTCGTTCTTATTGGCCTCGTACTGCTTAAGCAAGCGCTGGTGATCGCGCTTCCACGCATCAACTTCAGTATCGTGCTCGCGCAAGGCAGCCTTCGCCGAGGCTGCAGTCACGCGGGCATCCTCCGCAGCGATCTTCGCGCCCTCGAGCGTGCCGGAGAGTTCTTCCAGCTCCTGCGTGGCGGATTCCAACTGCTCCTCTGCCTCCGCGATGCGAGCGGAAACCTCAACGGTGGATGAGGCACCGGTGCCCACTTCTACCCAACCTTCACCCAGCACCACGCCGGATTCGGTGACGGCACGCAGGCGGGGGTCCTCGGCGACCAACTTTTTCGCCTCCGCGACATCGGAGACGAGCACGACATCCGCAAGGAGGCGGTGCAGCGCTGCAGAGACTTCTGGGACTACTGCAATGTGGTCGAGCAACCACGAGGCGCCTGTGGGCAAAGTCGCATCCACGCGCCAGGAAGTGGCGGGGGCGGCCACGGAGACGTCGATAAGCGCGGAGCGCGTGCCCTTTTCCAAGTCTGCAATGAGCTGGGCAGAAATCTCGCCCGCTTGGGCCTCTGCAAAAGCACCCAACGCGGCAGCTACCGCGGTCTCGTACTTGGTGGTGATGAACTCGGCCAACGGTTGGAACTGCTCGCCTACATCAATCTTTTCCGGCGCAGTCTGAGCCAAGGTATCGATGCGGGAACGCAAGGTATAGACGGTGCGCTCACGTTCGCGTTGCTCGTCGCGAAGCTGCTCCAAACGCTTATCGGCTGCACCCGATTCACTGGCCGCCCGCACATGGGCTTCCTCGAGCGGCTCACGCTCGCCGGCCAAAGACTGCAGCTTATCCGCCACCTCATCGGCTTCTGCCTGGGCGGCTTGGGTGCGCTGCTTGGTAGAAGTCAGGGTCTCCTCTTGGCGCACCAGCTCCTCTTCGGCCGAAGTAACCTGGCCTGCCGCCTTTTCCTCTGCGGCGATGAGGCGGACGACGCCCTCGCGCCTATCCGCAATGGCACGCAGCTGCGCCATGTGCTCGCGCTCAGCGGCCTCGAATGCCTCACGGCGCTCTGCTACCTCTTCGCGGATAGCCTCCAGGCGTTCCGCAGCCTCCTCCGCTGCGGCGAGAAGCTCTGCATGTTCTTCGTCCGCGCGGGCAGCCCGTGCCTCTAGGTCATCCGGATCCTGGCCAGAATAGGCCACCTGTGCGCCGGCATTGGCCGCTCGTTCCTCCGCGATACGCAGGGTCGCGGAAATGCGCTCGGAAAGTGTGGACAGATCGAACCACAGTTTTTGGGCAGCATCCGCCTTGGGGTTTACCTCCTCTAGCTGGGCTTCCACTTCTAGCTGCGAACCTGTTGCTTCTTCCAGCTGCGCGGTAACTTCTTCTACCTGCTCGGCTAAGACCTCTGCCGCGCGCTCGGCCTCCTGGAACTTGCTGCGCAGGCGCACCACCCTATCTCCTGCCAGCCGCAGGCGGGCGTCGCGCAGATCAGCCTGCACAGTGGCGGCGCGCTGCGCGGCCTCAGCCTGGCGGGCCAAAGGCTTGAGCTGCTTTCCCAACTCATCAGTAAGGTCCTGCAAGCGATCCAAATTGGCCTGCATGCCGGTGAGCTTGCGCTGCGCTTTTTCCTTGCGGCGGCGGTGCTTGAGTACACCCGCGGCTTCTTCGATATACGAGCGCCGATCCTCAGGCCGCGATTCTAGGATCTCAGAAAGCTTGCCTTGGCCAACGATGATGTGCATCTCGCGGCCAATACCGGAATCAGATAGCAGCTCCTGAATATCCATCAGGCGCGCTTTGGAGCCATTGATTTCGTATTCGCTGGCACCATCACGGAACATGCGGCGGGTGACCGACACTTCCGAGTATTCGATCGGCAGCGCACCGTCCGCATTATCGATGGTGAGGGTGACCTCGGCGCGCCCCAGAGCCTTGCGGTCGCCGGCGCCGGCGAAGATGACGTCCTGCATCTTTCCGCCGCGCAGCGTCTTGGCGCTTCCCTCACCCATAACCCAGGCCAGGGCGTCCACCACATTGGACTTGCCGGAGCCATTCGGTCCGACGACGGCGCAAATTCCGGGCTCGAATTTCAGAGACGTCGCCGACGCGAATGATTTGAAGCCTTTCAGCGTCAGCGATTTCAGGTGCATTTGGGTAAGTTTAGCAAGCCTTGAACGCAGCTGCCCAGCCGAGCCTAGAGGCTCGCTTCGGCGGGCTTGTGCTGCGAGTTAACGTTCGATGAAGCCAGATTCGCCCTTAGGGGAAGCCCATTGTTCGACAACCAGATCCACCGTTCCCGGGCGGCGGGTCGTACTCGGCTGCTCATTGAGGAGGCCCAGCAAGTCCTCGCATTTCTCCCGCGGGCCTTCCGCTACCACCTGCACCCGGCCATCTCTCAGATTGGTGGCATGCCCGCTCAAACCGAGCTCCAAGGCCCGGGAGCGCGTCCACCAACGAAAGCCCACTCCTTGGACGTGCCCATGGACAAAAGCGGTCATTCTCTCCAGTGCCATGCGGCCTCCCAAATTTCTAATAGCGGTCGTGGTGTCCCTTATCGCGCAATACGCGGCGATCCTCTTCGCTGCGGCGAGTAACGGGATCGGATCCGTCCCAGCACTCTACGCCCTTCAGTTCCGGCATCATATCGCGGTGGAATACCGGGTCAATGCCGTGGCTGCGCTGTTCGTTGTAATTCTTGAGCAGCTTAATCGCCACACCGGATAGCGGCACGATGGCGATGATATTGAGGATCACCATGGTTGCCGCACCGGTATCGGCCAACGCAAAGACCAGCGGCAGGGAGCCCACTGCGCCAAACCAAACGAAGAAGAGAACGACGAGGCGGAAAATCACCAACGCAGGCTTGCTCTGGGTGAGGTATTCCAGGTTAGATTCCGCCAAGTAGTAATTGCCCAGGATGGAGGAGAAAGCCAGGAAGAAGAGGATGAAGCTAACGAAGTGGATGCCCCAGTCGCCCACCTCAGAAGACAGTGCCGCCTGAGTCAAGGAGACGCCTTCTGCTTCGGCGCCGTAGGCAATCTCTGGTCCCAGCAAGATGATGAAGGCGGTGATGGTACACACCACCAAGGTGTCGAAGTACACGCCAAGGGTTTGCACCAGGCCCTGCTTGACCGGGTGCGAGACTGCCGCGGTAGCCGCTGCATTCGGAGCAGAGCCCTCACCAGCTTCGTTGGAGAACAGTCCGCGCTGAATACCCTTCATCATGGCCGCACCAAGACCGGCGCCAGCGATTTCCTTAATACCCAGAGCGTGGCCGACGATATCGCCAATCATTCCCGGCACCTTGTCAAAGTTGGTGATGACAACAAACCCACCGACGAGCAAGTAGGCCACCGCCATAAATGGCACGATGATCTGGGTGATATTGGCAATGCGGTTGACGCCGCCAAAGATAATGAGGCCTGCAACCACGGCAATAACAACACCGATGATGGAGCGGAACATGGTGTCATCGCGGTCAAAGGAGAAGGACACCGCATCTGCAATGGCGTTGGTCTGGAAGGCGTTGTAGACCAAGCCAAAGGTAAAGGCAATAGCGATGGAGAAAAGAACACCGAGCGGGCCCCAGCCCAAACCGCGCTTCATGTAGTACGCAGGGCCGCCGCGGTACCCGTCACCATCGCGCACCTTCCACAGCTGCGCCAGGGTGGATTCGATGAATGCAGTTGCGCCACCGAGGATGGCGATGAGCCACATCCAAAAGACTGCACCTGGGCCGCCCACGGAAATGGCCACAGCCACGCCGGCCACGTTGCCGGTGCCAACGCGGGAGGCGGCCGAAATAGTGAAGGCCTTAAAAGCAGAGATACCCCCATAGTCCTCGTCCTCATCGCGACCTTCCCCCTTGGGTCGCTCGACGACGGCGCGGAACATATCTGGCACCATGCGCACCTGCACCAAAGCGGTACGGATGCCGAAGAATAGGCCCGCAGCGATGAGCAGCCAGGGCAGAATCCACGACCAGACGCCGTCATTAAATGTCGTTACGACATTTTCAAGAAAATCCATGCAGAATAATTTACTGCCTTGAGGTTCACAACGTGAACCCCATGCGCCATAACTTATTGACAATGGGGGCAGAAATGGGTGGATCGTCCTGAAATTACGCAGCGCTCCAAGGGAGTACCACACCGCCGACAGGGCTGGCCAGCCCGCCCATACGCGGCCAAAGACCGCGAAAAGTACCCCGATTCACCATTCACGTTGACGTACAAGGAATCGAAGCTCGTGCCACCCACTTTTAGGGCGGCGGTCATGACCTCTTGGGCCGCCTCGAGCAAAGCCACGGCATCCTTTTGTCGCAACGTCGATGCCCTTTTGCGGGGCGGAATCTGTGCCGCCCACAGGGATTCATCGGCATAGATATTGCCGATTCCAGAAGCCAAGGTTTGATCCAATAGTGCAGTCTTTACTGCAGTCTTCTTGGCCCGCAAGCGCCGTGCGGTTGCCACAATGTCGAAGTCTGGTTCCAACGGGTCAATGCCAATGTGCGAGATCTTCGCCCACGGTGCATAGAGCCAATAGCCAAAGGTGCGCTGGTCTACAAAGCTAAGCTCTACCCCACCGCTTAGCTGGGCGCGAATGCGCAGATGCGGCGAATCGGTCGTGCCGATTCGCACCTGACCCGACATACCTAAGTGGATGAAAAGGACGTCGCGGTGAGGATCCATGGAATCTTCGCCCACAAATTCCAGCCACATAAACTTTCCCCGCCGAGCCACAGCAGCGATCTCTTTACCGACAAGAAGACCGGAGAGCGGCTCATCTTGGCCACGGTTGGCACGCGGGTGCAGGACGTGCACAGACTCAAAAGTCCGCCCCACCACATGGGGCTCAAGACCCCGGCGGACGGACTCGACTTCCGGCAGTTCCGGCATGCTTAGCCTTCTTTATGCGCAGTGCCCTGCACCAAGAGAGGAGTCTCGCGCAAAGTCTGGCAGGCTTCCTGAGCCGCTTGCTGCTCGGCCAACTTCTTATTGTGTCCCACTCCATTGCCCACGGTCAGACCAGCGACGGTAGCTACCGCGTTAAAGGTCTGATCATGTTCTGGGCCAGTGGAGGTAGCCGAATAGACCGGCATCGGTGCCTTAAGCTCGGCGCACAGCTCCTGCAAGGTGGTCTTCCAATCCAGGTGGCGACCACTCACAGTGGCGTTGTCGATCTTTTCTGCAAACAAGCGCAAGATGACATCTCGCGCGGTTTCGAATCCATGCTCGCGGTAGATGGCACCAAAGATTGCCTCGGTGGTATCGGCAAGAATGGAATCCTTATCGCGGCCACCAGTGGACTGCTCTCCCTTGCCCAGCAAAATGTGCGGGCCGAGGTTTATCTCACGGGCGATATCCGATAGTCCGTAGCGCGAGACGATCGAGGCACGCATCTTGGAAATATCCGATTCCGGACGAGAGGGATAAGTGATGTAGAGCTGGGAGGCCACCGACAGGCCCAGCACCGCATCGCCCAAAAACTCTAAGCGCTCGTTATTAGGCAAATGCCCATTCTCATTGGCAAAAGAGCGGTGAGTAAGCGCTAGGCGCAGGTGTTCTGGCTGCAAATCCACGCCAAGCGATTCCAACAATGGGGTGTGGTCTACGGCAGCAAACTCGGCTGCCAGCGCTTCTTCCCCGGTTAGCTTCTTTTTGCGGCTCATAGGAACTTCTCCAAACCAGCCCAGCGGGGATCGACCTTGTCTTCCTCTTCTTCGCCAGAGATACCGGTGGTCACCCCTTCAGGCGTGTCAATCTCACAGCCATCTTCACATACCGGCGCAAAGGGAAGGTTGAGTCCTGCCTCATCGATCACGGCCTGCAAAAGGTTCAGCTCATCATCCTCGATCTCCGGAATCTCATCTCCGGAGCCTTCATCATCGGCTGCAGGATCATCGCCGGAGACGAAGGATTCATCGGCGGCAAAGACCTGCGTGACATGCAGGTCCAGCTCCGGGTGCAGTTCCTTCAAGCACCGGGAGCATTCCCCGGTTAGCCGGCCGGATACGTTGGCGTCCACCAAGACACCTGCACCAAGTGGGGTCAAGGTGGCGTCTACGGTAAGCTCTTCGCCCTTCGGAATGGCGATCATCTCGACGCCAATCCTCTCAGGTGCGGGGCCGGTCTGGGTGCGTTGCTCCGGCAGTGCGTCAGCGCCTTGGGCGTTCAACAATTCGCCCACATCGAACTTCAATGGTGATGTCATAACACTAGGTAGTCTACCTTGCCCCGCAAACTCCGCCTAGCGGCCAGCACAGGCAAACTTTCTGTCAAGAGTCTGTCGTTTAAAGTAAAAGGGCCTATGCCTTTCCGGATTAGCCTTTGCCCAAGCCAATGCCGTCTTTAGTGTGGAGGCATGACTTACCACTTGGCGCTAGCCTCCACGGATCCACGCAGCATCGCACTCGGATTCGCCGTGTTTAGCTGCCTTCCTGCCGCGGTATTAACCATTGCCGGCACGCTCGTGCACGCGACTCCACGGCCGGACCGTTCAGGAATCTATGGCGCTAGTGGGATTCGCCTCTTTACTGCACTCATCTGCAGCATCATTGCTGGTTTGATAGCTGGCACCATCCTGGTATTGCCCACTGGCATGGACCTTTCGGTGCTCACCGGCGCACTCATCTTTTCCCTAAGCGCAGGCGCCATTACCTGGTTTTCTCGGGAGACCATTCCCACGGCGCTTATTTCTGTAGGCACCATGCTGGTTGCCACAGGTGCGCTAGTGAGTATGTGCGCCGTGTGCTTTCCGCAGAACTTTAGTGATAGTTCTTTGACGTCACTGTCTTCCTATTTCTTTACCGCACTCGTTGCATTCCTTTTCCCTGGATTAGTGACCACAATCATTGCAGCATGTATGGCCGTCCAATCCGCCGCGCCTGCGCGTCTCACATCGAGGAAGGAAAGCAGCGCCACGTCCACACACACGCCGTTAACAGCTGCTCCCCATGCACCGAATACGGCAGTGCCCACCACACAGCCTCGCTCCCGCGCAACCTCCTGAACTGCCTGCGCTGGTAGGAAAACATAAAGGCTCTGGTGGGTGGGCAGACGGTGTACGACAAACCGTCTGCCCACCCACCAGAGCCTTTGGCCGTGCCTGATATAAGGGGCTAAACCACCCCTCACCCCTTAAGCTCCTTAGCCCGGGTGCCTCCGGGAAATGAAGCTTAAGGGCAGAAAGAATTTAAAGGTTTAGCGCTCGTTATAGCGACGCTCGTAGGCCTCGCCTTCTGCGTAGCGGGAGCCGCCCGCAACGCCGCCGGCACGTCCCGAGGGCTGGTAGTCGCCGCCGCGGGAACGGACCCCGGCACCGCCGCGCAGTGCAGAGCGGTCGGAGCTTACGGTGCGCAGCAGCCCATTGAGGGTGGTTTCAAATTCGCTTAGCTTGCCGTCTACAAACTCATCGCATTCACTGCGCAGACGGTTGGACTCAGTGTGGGCGGACTCCACGATGCGGTGTGCTTCCTCATCAGCGCGGCGCACAACTTCAGATTCCGAAACCATACGCTCTTGCTCGGCACGGCCTTCTGCCACGGAACGCTCATATTCATCGTTGGCCTGAGCGATGGTGCGGTCTGCTTCCGCGCGGGCCTGTTCCACCATGGACTGAGCGCGAGCTTCAGCATCAGCTACCAACTTGGCGGCATGCTGTTCTGCGTGGGAGACCGTGGCATCCGCCTCCTCGCGAGCATGGCCCACGATGTCATCAGCCTGCGCATTAGCGTCATTGATGGTCTGGTCCGCACGCTCTTCGGCGCCGTGCAGGATTTCATCCTGCTTATCCAAGACATCCTGCGCGTCATCAATCTCAACGGGCAGGGCGTTTCGGAGGTCGTCGAGAAGCGCGAGCATTTCATGGCGCGGAACCATGCAATTAGAGGTCATGGGGAGGCTATGGGCCTCTTCCAAGTGCTGGACTAGTTCATCTAGGGACTCAAAGACACGGTACATGCTGCGAATTTTACATGCCCTCACGTGCCAGACGTGGAGGCCACGCACCGAGTGTGTACTGCGGATTTCCCCTCCAGTGCAAACAATCGCCTTCCACCCACCCACTCACACAATCTATGGCGCGTATTTACAGCACAAACTCCCCTTCTCCACTACACAAAGGCAGCACAGAAAGGGAGCTTGAAAGAAGAAGTGAGCAGCTAGATAACGCCCTGTGCCAACATGGCGTCCGCTACCTTCTTGAAGCCAGCAATATTTGCACCGGCAACGTAATCGCCTTCACGGTCATATTCCTTGGCCGTACTATCGATGTTTTTAAAGATATTGGACATGATCGCGTGGAGGCGATCATCGGTGTAATCAAACGACCAGGAGTCGCGGGATGCGTTTTGCTGCATTTCCAGCGCGGAGGTAGCAACGCCACCAGCGTTGGCTGCCTTGCCCGGCGCGAAGTTGATCTTGGATTCTTGGAAGACGTGGACCGCCTCTGGGGTAGACGGCATATTGGCACCTTCGGCTACGTAACGCACGCCGCCGTCAACGAGCTTCTTGGCAGAATCGCCATCGAGCTCATTTTGGGTGGCACACGGCAGAGCTACGTCTGCCTGCACTTCCCAGATATTTCCCCCCTTGTGGAATTCCACGCCGTTTCCAGCTTCTTCGGCGTAGGTGGAAATACGTTCACGGCGGGTTTCCTTGACGTCCTTGAGCAGCTCAATGTCCACGCCGTTAGGGGTGGTGATGTAGCCGGAGGAATCGGACATGGCCACTACAGTAGCGCCAAGCTCTTGGGCCTTGGCTGCGGCGTAGATGGCCACGTTGCCAGAACCGGAGACGATAACCTTGGCGCCGTCGAAAGACTCGCCGTGCGTCTTCATCATCTCATTGGTGAGGTAGACCGTGCCAAAGCCCGTGGCCTCAGTACGAACCAGGGAGCCACCCCAGGTCAATCCCTTGCCGGTGAGGACGCCGGATTCGTGCTGCGTGGTCAGTCGGCGGTACTGGCCAAAGAGGAAGCCGATCTCGCGGCCGCCGACGCCGATGTCACCGGCCGGCACGTCGCGGTATTCGCCAATATGGCGGTGCAGCTCCGTCATGAAGGACTGGCAAAAGCGCATGACCTCTACCTCGGACTTGCCCTTGGGATCAAAGTCAGAACCGCCCTTGCCGCCGCCAATGGGCAGGCCGGTCAGGGAGTTTTTGAAAATCTGCTCAAAGCCAAGGAACTTGATGATGCCCAGGTTGACCGAGGGGTGGAATCGCAGGCCACCCTTGTAGGGGCCGAGCGCGGAGTTGAACTGAACGCGGAAGCCGCGGTTGACCTGGATGTCGCCACTATCGTCGATCCATGGCACGCGGAAGATGAGCTGGCGTTCAGGCTCGCACAGGCGCTCCACCAGGCCGTAGTCCGCGTACTGCGGGTCTTTTTCTAGGACAATTTTCAGCGAATCCAGGACCTCAGAAACCGCTTGGTGGAATTCCGGTTCTCCCGCATTGCGCTTGAGCAATTTGTCGTAGTACTCAGAGATTTGGCTATCTACTGACATGGTGTGCATTCCATTCTGTGGGCTTGTAAGAACAGATACCAGTTTCCTATCAAACTACCGATAATGCAAGCAGGTTCGAGGCTTTAGGGAGACATACAACGCCTTTTACCAGCGACAATAAAGTTAACTATTTTCTGTAGACCGTTCGAATCTTAAGTCGCACCGTGCCCCAGCGCGGGCGGGCTTTATAATCACGGGCATGCATATTGTTGTCGCCCCAGACTCATTTAAAGGCACCGCCTCCGCGCCCGAGGCCGCAGCCAGCATTGCTATGGGGGTGCGCCAAGCGCTTCCCGACGCCACGGTGACCACCCTGCCCATGGCCGATGGCGGCGAGGGCACCGCTGCCGTCCTCGCGCAGGCAGCAGCGGCCGGCGGACAATCCGCCGAGACCATTACCCTGCCCACTACCGACGCCATTGGCCGCTTGACTCAGGCAAGCTATGTTCTCGCAGGAGCCACTGCGTTCATTGACGTCGCCTCTGCCACTGGGCTGCCAGCCGTGCAGGACAGCCTTGATCCGCTCCACGCCGATTCCTATGGCACCGGCGTGCTGATCGCGGACGCAGAAACACGTGGCGCTACCTCGATCGTGCTGGGATTAGGCGGCACCGCCAGCATTGACGCCGGGATGGGCATCCTCACCGCACTCGGTGCCGCCGCGCACGACGCCCGCGGCTATGCCCTGCCCAAGGGCGGCGCTCCCCTAGTTCAGCTCGACCACATCGATACCGCGCAGCTCAATATCAAGGCGGGCATGCTCGACTTCACCCTGTTGGCAGATACCCGCGCTACCCCAGTGCAGGCGGCGACCATGTACGGTCCCCAAAAGGGAGCGAAAGGCGAACAAGTAGCGCTGCTGGCCGGCGCCATGCTCCAAGCATGCGAAGTTACCGACACCGATGCAGATTCTGCATATTTTGGCGCCGCGGGCGGCCTTCCCATCGGCCTGTCCTGGCTCTCGCGCACCCTCTGGGGTTCAGACGAACACGTGCGCGTCCTGTCCGGCGGCACGCATGTGGCCGCAGCACTGGGGCTTCCGGAAAAGATCGCCTCGGCCGATCTTGTCATTACCGGCGAGGGCCGCTTTGATGAACAGTCTCTGACCGGCAAGGCAGTCGGAACCATCACGGATCTCGCGCAACAATCCGGAACACCGGTGGGCATTATCGCCGGCTCCTTCGAGCATGACACCGACGCCTACTGCGCTCCCCTGAGCCAAGAAGGCACGCTGGCCCAGCAGCTGGCGGCGGCCGCCGGGGACATCGTCAAGCAGCTCTAAGGCCGAATGGACAGCGACCACGGGAAGATTGCGGGCCGCTCATGCGCCAGCTCATCTTCTAGCAATACGTGGTCCTTGGGCAGCACCGCATGCGGGGTGAGAAGGCGCGAGAGCACCATGCCCAGCTGGTTAACCGAGCCACTCACGCCCGCCACCGCGATGTCATAGCGGTGCACGCTCGCGTCCGCAAGGTCGCGGTCCTCATGCTCGTCGCGATAATTTTGCCGCAGCTGCTCTTCCAACCCCTCTGGAAACTGCGGTGCCTCTGGGCGGGTAACGTCAGCTGAGGAAAGCGAACCGCTCTCCACCAGCTTGTCGGTGGCGGTGGTAAAGATGTCCGCGACGCGCTCTGCTTGCGCGTTGGGAACCAAAACATCAAATTGAATAACCGGCATAGCGCCAACCCTACCCAATCCCTAAGGTGTGAAACCATGTCTGATTCTGCCCGCATCGCCCAGCTCGTCACTTCCCAGGAGGCCGATCTGGGGTGGCAGCAGGACTTTTATGAGGACCTGCACCGCCACCCCGAGCTTTCGCATGAAGAGGAGCGCACCGCCAGTCGCATCCGCGCCAAACTCGCCGATTTTGACTGCGAGGTAGTAGAAAACATCGGCGGCTTTGGTATGGTCGCTATCTTCCGCAACGGCGATGGCCCCACTGCTTTGCTGCGTGCGGACTTTGACGGCCTACCCGTGGAAGAGGCCACCGGCGTGTCCTATTCCGCCACTAATGGAAAGATGCACGCCTGCGGGCACGATATGCACACCACGGCGCTGCTGGGTGCCTGCGCGCTTCTCGACGCCTCCCGGAGCACCTGGTCCGGCACCTTCCTCGCCCTTTTCCAACCGGCCGAAGAATCCTCCGTGGGAGCAAAGGACATGTTGGCCGATAACCTCATCGAGCGAGTGCCTCGTCCCGATATTTGCCTAGGCCAACACATCATGCCCGGCCGCGCCGGTACTGTACGCCACACCGCAGGCCCCATCATGGCCGGCTGCGATTCCTTGCACATCCGCGTCTTCGGAAAATCGGCCCACGCTTCCATGCCCCATAACTCCATCGACCCCACCTATATCGCGGCCATGATCGTCACCCGCCTCCAAGCTATTGTGAGCCGCGAAGTTGCCCCACACGAGTTCTTTGTCATCTCGGTAGGCGAGCTACACTCCGGCGATAAAAACAACATCATTCCCGAATCCGCCGAGTTGGTACTCAATACGCGCTACTACAATCCCGCACTCGCGGAAAAGGTCTATGCCTCCCTCGAGCGCATGGTCAAGGCCGAGTGTGCGGCGTCCGGAAGCGAGCAAGACCCGACCTTTGAGTACTACGCTCACGGCGAGGTCACCGATAACGACGCCACGGCCCACGCACCAGTGGCCGAGGTTTTCGATGCCGCCTTCGGCTCCGATTCGGTCATCGCCGCCCCTTCTACCGCCTCTGAGGACTTTTGCTACCTACCCCAGGCATGGGGCGTGCCTTATGTCTTCTGGCATATCGGCTGCACCCCGGAAGACGAGTTGCAAGACCCACCGGTCAACCACCAAGCAACCTTCCTGCCGGACTATGCCCCGACCGTCTATGCCTCCACCCGGGCAGCGTATGGTGCGGCATTGACCTACTTGGCAAAGCCCTAAGTACCCGGTGCGCCTTTACCTATTTCCTCCCTGCAAGGCGGCGCCAATCCTATTAAGCTGGCAGGCGTTTCGTGACTTCCCACTACCTTAAGGTTTCACATGAGCCAGCCACGGCACTCTGTTTTCGAATCCACCGTTCCCTCCCATGTTCGTGCGGCCTCCGGTGTAAGCCCGCACAGCGCTTCCTACCGCAAGTTCTGGTCGGGCCTATCTGGTGCCGTCATGGAGCAGATTGCCGATAATTGGGAGCGCACCCGTTCCGCCTATGCTGCGACCCGCCAGCAGCACTACTTTTCCGCGGAGTTCCTGCAGGGCCGCGCGCTGCTCAATAACCTCACCAACCTGGGCTTGGTTGACGATGCCAAGGCTGCCGCCACCGCCGCCGACCACGAGCTGAGCGATGTTCTCGAAGCCGAGCACGATGCCGCGCTCGGCAACGGTGGCCTCGGCCGCCTCGCCGCCTGCTTCCTCGATTCCGCTGTCACCCAGGACTACCCCGTTACCGGTTATGGCCTGCTCTACCGCTACGGCCTGTTCCGCCAGTCCTTTGAGAATGGCTTCCAGAAGGAACAGCCTGATGCGTGGATGGAAAACGGCTATGACTTCATCATCCGCCGCGCCTCCGAGCAGCGCCGCGTCCACTTTGATGACATGGACGTGCGCGCCATTCCCTATGACATGCCTATCACCGGCTACGGAACCGATAACGTAGGCACGCTACGCCTGTGGAAGTCCGAGCCCATCGCTGAATTCGATTATGATGCCTTCAACTCCCAGCGCTTTACGGAGGCCATTGTCGATCGCGAACGCGTCATGGATATCTGCCGCGTGCTCTACCCCAACGACACCACCTATGAGGGCAAGGTACTGCGCGTTCGCCAACAGTACTTCTTTGTCTCCGCATCCCTGCAGACCATGGTGGATAACTACATTGCCCAGCACGGCGAGGACCTCACCGGTTTTGCGCAGTACAACTCCATCCAGCTCAATGACACCCACCCAGTGCTCGCCATCCCAGAGCTCCTGCGCATTTTGCTCGATGACCATGGTCTGAGCTGGGATGCGGCGTGGAAGATCGTCACCGAGACCTTTGCCTACACCAACCACACCGTGCTCGCAGAGGCCCTGGAGAGCTGGGAAGTGTCCATCTTCCAAAAGCTGTTTTGGCGCATCTGGCAGTTGGTGGAGGAAATCGACCGCCGCTTCCGCGAAGATATGGCCCGCCGCAGCCTAGATCAGGGCCGCATTGACTACATGGCGCCGGTATCCAACGGACACGTGCACATGGCCTGGATCGCCTGCTACGCCGCCTACTCCATTAACGGTGTCGCCGCCCTGCATACCGAGATCATCAAGGCCGATACGTTATCCGAATGGCACGATCTCTGGCCAGAAAAATTCAACAATAAGACCAATGGCGTCACCCCGCGCCGCTGGCTAAAGATGTGCAACCCCCGCCTGGCAGAACTGCTCACACAGCAGGCTGGTTCCGATGCGTGGGTTACTGACCTCACCCAGCTGGCCAAACTCGCCGATAAGGCCGACGACGGGGACCTGCTGCACCAGCTCATCGCCATCAAGCAGGCCAATAAGCGCGACTTTGCGCAGTGGGTAAACGACCACCAAGGCGCTGAAATCGACCCCGATTCCATCTTTGACGTGCAGATTAAACGCCTGCACGAGTACAAGCGCCAGCTGATGAACGCCCTCTACGTCCTCGACCTCTACTTCCGCATCAAGGACGAGGGCGAAACCGTGCCGAAGCGCACTTTCATCTTTGGTGCCAAGGCCGCGCCAGGCTACGACCGCGCCAAGGCGATTATTAAGCTCATCAACACCATCGCGGATCTGGTCAATAACGACCCGGCGACCAAAGACATCATCCGCGTCGTCTTCGTAGAGAACTACAACGTCTCCCCCGCCGAGCACATCATCCCGGCCGCTGATATCTCCGAGCAGATTTCCGTGGCTGGCAAGGAAGCCTCCGGCACGTCCAATATGAAGTTCATGATGAATGGCGCACTGACCTTGGGCACCATGGATGGAGCAAACGTAGAAATCGTCGAGGCGGTTGGCGAGGACAACGCTTATATCTTCGGCGCCCGCAATGAGGAGTTGCCGCAGCTGCGCGCCGAGTACAACCCGGGCGAGCTTTACCAGAGCGTGCCAGGCTTGGCCCGCGCGCTGGATGCGCTAGTCGACGGCACCCTGGGCGCCGACAATGCCGGCATCTTCGGCGATTTGCGTTCCTCGCTTCTCGACGGCTTCGGGGAGCACGCCCAAGACCAGTACTACGTCCTCGGTGACTTCGCCGACTACCGCGAGACCCGCGACCGCATGGCCGCGGAGTATCAAGAGGACGATCTTGCATGGGCCAAGAAGGCCTGGCTGAATATCTGCTATTCGGGTCGCTTCTCCTCGGACCGAACCATCGCGGACTACGCGAACGAGGTGTGGAAGATCCAGCCGACCCCGATTTCCCAGCGCTAAGAAAAGGTCCTGTCCTTCGCTTCCACGGCAAAGGGCAGGACCTTTATGTAGGCGGTGTGCCTGATGCTGTTTAGCGCAGGCCCACGCGCTTGAGCTGCTCATAGATGGGCTTCAAGTCAATGTTAAGCACGCCCATCTGCGTAGCTAGGAAGCCGAGGCGCCGACAACTGCGCCCAGAATCCCCAGACCCGTAGCTAGACCAGCAGCAAAGCCCTTGCTGCTGCCTTCCTTGCCGGCATCAGCGTCATCGGACGGGTTGGCAGCGTCTTCTGGCTGCTCTGGCTCTTCTGCTTGGCCGGTGCCATCGTTCCACCACTCATCAAAGGTCAAGTTGGCTACCAGGGTGTTATCGATGTAGTCACCGCGGACCGAATCGGTTCCAGAGGTACGGGCCATGATGTCCTCGGAGCCGGCGCCCTTGAAGAAGAACGGCACCAACTGGTTGGTGTGCTGACCGGAGTACCAACCGTGGCGAGCAACCTTGCCCTTCTCACCTTCCATAGCGTTGAAGCGGTTATCCGCCTCAGGGTTATCCTCAGTCGGAGCCTCGTTCGCACCGGAGAGATAGCCGGTTTCGTGGTCTGCGGTAACAACCAGCAGGGTCTCCTCCCACGAAGAGTTCTCCTCTACCCACTTGATGGCGGCATCGACCGATTTGTTGAAGTCCTGGGTCTCTTCGATGTCGCGCACCGGGTTATTGCCGTGTCCAGCCCAGTCGATGGCACCGCCCTCGATCATGACGGAGAATCCATCCTCATCCTGCCCCAGTGCGTTGAGTGCGCCGGTGGTCATGGTGGGGAGATCCACGACGTCGTTAAGCGGGTCAGAGTACGGCTCCTTCGTCTCGCCAGAGCGGGAGTTCTGCAAGGTGGATCCTACCTGTGCGATACCCCAGTACTTCTGGCCCGGCTTGACGTCGCCTTCCGCCAGTTTCTTGAAGTCATCGTTGGACTCAAAGTAGTTCCAGTCGGTCTCGCCGGCGGAAAGCTTGGCGTAGTCCTCCTCGTACATAAAGCTGTAGTCCGGAGTATCGACCTTTTGGTGGTCATTGTCGTAGAACGGGTGACCAGCTGCCATGACAACGTCAAGGTCGCTGCCAAGCATCTCGCGGCTGATGTCCGGCAACTTATTGCGGTCCATGTTGTGCGCGGCCCACGCCGCCGGAGTGGCTTCGGAATAAAGAGTGTCTGATGGTTTGTGTGTGGGTACCTAACCCGCATAAGGAGATGGACCAGAATGACTACTGTGGCGAGACGAGATCCGGCTGATAAGGCCAAGATTGATGCGATTGAAAAGAAGCTGCTTGCTAACCCTGAAATCGCGAAGCTGATTGATGACCTAGGCACATCCACAACGGATGCCAATGACCTGGTTCGCGGCATGTTGCAAGCCTCGATTACCAGGGGACTCAACGCTGAAATGGATGCCCACCTGGGCTACGAGTCTGGCGACAGGAGCGCTAAAGCTGCTGCTGGAACAGACAATCACCGCAACGGGTCGTATCCAAAGACCGTGGATTCTAACTACGGGCCAGTCACCGTTGATGTGCCAAGAGATCGGGCTGGAACATTCTTGCCAACTATGGTCCCTAAAGGCTCGAGGAGATTGACTGATGTCGATGACATGATCGTTAGCTTGTACGCCGGTGGGATGACAATTAGGGATATCCAGCATCATATGGCAACGGCGATGCGTGTTGATATTTCCCATGAGACGATTTCAGCGGTTACTGACGCCGTCCTCGATGAGGTCATGGTCTGGCAAAACCGCCAGTTAGATGAGTTCTACCCAGTCATTTTCCTGGATGCGCTGCGCATTAAAGTCCGCGACGGCGGCCGAGTAGTCAACAAATCTGCGTACATGGCAATCGGCGTGGACCTGGACGGTATCAAACACATTTTAGGATTGTGGATTGCCAAAGAAGAAGGCGCTTCATTTTGGGCGCAGGTATGTGCCAATCTTTCCAATCGTGGGGTCAAGGACGTCTTTATCGTCTGCTGTGACGGGCTTAAAGGTCTGCCTGAAGCAGTTGAGGCAACGTGGCCGAACTCTATGGTGCAAACCTGTATCGTGCACCTGATTCGTGCCGCTAACCGGTGGGTAGCCTACGGGGATCGCCGGGGCGTATCGGCCGCGTTGAAAAAGATTTACACCGCCACGGACGAGTCCACAGCTAAGGCTGCCTTAGACGAATTTGAAGCCTCTGAATTGGCAGAAAAGTATCCACGCTCAGTCAAAGTCTGGCGAGATGCATGGGCGCGTTTCGTACCGTTTCTCCAGTTCCCACCAGCAGCCAGCAAGGTCATTTACACGAAGAATTCGATTGAATCATTCAACAATGAACTGCGGAAAGCTACCCACAACAGGGTGCAGTTCACTAACAATGAATCAGCGCTCAAGACGCTATGGTTGATGATCTGCAACATCGAAGACAAACGAGCCGCAAAGAGGGCAAAGCAAGGCAAACGAGTCTCAGCAACAGCCGGCAGACTCATGGAAGGAGCCCGAGTTTCCGGCTGGAAACAAGCCATTAACCAAATGGCCGTGGCCTACCCCGACAGCTTCGACAAATACCTATAAACCTAGCCCCACACACAAACAACTTGATACCCTCCGAACAAGCAAGCATTGATAGATGCAGGTCTGCACTACATTTTGTCGGTGAAACCCCACCGTGCCTGAGGTGATTGAAACCTGGCGGCGGGAAATCCCTGGTGAAGCCTACGCCCACGGCCAGATCTGGACACAAGCCTCGGCAAGCGATGCGCGCAAACACACAACCCCGAATACGGTGACCCACTTCCAGTACTCCTATGATCGGGCCAGACGCGGCCTGCGCGGAATCAAAGAGCAAGTCGCAAAAGCCAAACGCGCTGTTGACGGCGAAATCGCCATTAAGCGCAACCGCTATTTCGATCTTTCCACCCCGAACAAGAAGGTCAACTACGCTCTTGCTGCCAAACACCGAGCCCTAGCCGGAATTAAAGGCTATGATGTCAGATGCGAGTTTTTGGTACCGGTGTTCTGGGGACTCGGTACTGTCGTGTTCCGGGTAGTTGGTACCGGGCCGAGGGGTACGTCGGCCCGGGCCGTTAGTCTTAGTCGTCTGGGGTGGTCGGGGCGGTGGCTTTACGCATGTCGAAGTCTCCGATATGGATTCGGTGGCCGTTGTTGAGGCGGCTTACGAGTGAATCGGCTCCGACTCTGTCTGGCAGTGTTTCAACCCAGTAGGCGGCAGCTGATTGGGAAGAGATCAGTGTTGGGAGCCTTCCGTCGCGGTCGAATATGATCTTGGCTAGGTCTTCTTGCCCGCGCTGGTTGATGCTGATGGTCATAAAGTCGTCGATGATAAGGACATCGACGTTGATCAGTTTCCGCATCTTATCGAGGTAGTTTTGGTCAGTCGGTGAGAAGACCGCCAGCATGTCTACAAGTTGATCCAGCCGGTAGTACGCCACGGAATATCCGGCTTTGCATGCGGCGATGCCGATGGCGCAGGCAATGTATGTCTTGCCTGTTCCGGTCGGTGCGAGGATGTGTATGTTGGTCGGGTTTTCCCGCCAGTTGGTTGCTGCGATTCGTTTCAGCTGGCGCATGTTGATACCACGTTGTTCTGCCCGGGTGATTTCAGCCAGGCTTGCATCCGGGTATCGGAATTGTGCCTGGGTGATGGCCTTGGCGATATTGCGCTGTTGGCGTTGTGTGTAGGCTTCTTCGACTGCGGCGAGGAAGATGGACCTGACCCCTGTTTGGTGGACACCTGATATCCAGCCCAGTCGGGCTGGAAGAAAGGTAATCTACCACCATGTCCAGGTACTCCGAACAGTTCAAACGCGATGCCGTGGCCCTCTACGAAAACAATGAGGACCTCTCACTGAACTCAGCATCAGCAGAGCTCGGTATCAACCGTGCCTCGCTGCATTCTTGGATCAAGAAGTACGGCACCGGCAAACGTGCCCGCACAAAAAGCATGCGCGACAAGGTCCAAGCAGCGAATGATTCCGAACGGATCCGCCAGTTAGAAAAAGAGAACGCAAAGCTGCGCGAAGAACGTGACATCCTGCGCAAGGCCGCGAAATATTTTGCCGAAGAGACTCACTGGTGATCCGCTTCCAGTTTGTCTATGACCACCGAACCGAATTCTCGGTTAAGCGGATGTGCCAGGTGTTAAAGCTCAATCGCTCCTCGTTCTACAAATGGGTGCAAACCCGCGAAGAACGCAGGTTAAAGACGTGTTCGGATGCTCTTATTGGTGCAAGAATCAAGACCATCTTCGATGATGAATACGGGCTTTATGGTGCTAAACGCATCGCTGCAAGCCTTAAAGCCGATACGAGCTTTGGCCCGATAAATCACAAGAAAGTCGCACGAATCATGAAATCCATGGGACTTAAAGGCTTTACCAAACGCCGCCGATGCGTCACTACCAGGCGTAAGCCTGGTCACCGCGTCATGCCAGATCTAGTAGGCCGCAGATTCACAGCTGACAGGCCAAACCACGTCTATGTAGGCGACATTACGTACCTGCCGTGTAAGGGCGGCAAGAACATGTACCTGGCCACGGTCATCGACGTCTACTCGCGCAAACTTGTCGGACATGCACTCGCCGATCACATGCGGGTATCACTGGTTATCGAAGCTTTGTCCCATGCCAGGAAAGTCCGCGGAAGCCTTAAAGGGGCAATTTTCCATTCTGATCACGGCAGCGTGTACACCTCACAAGCCTTTAGGAACTATTGCTCGTCGTTGGGTGTGCGCCAGTCTATGGGAGCGGTAGGAACGAGTGCTGATAACGCCCTAGCAGAATCGTTTAACGCCACGCTCAAGCGGGAAATCTTGCGTGACAGGAAAGTCTTTGACAATCCGATCTCCTGCCGCCAAGAAGTCTTCCGGTGGTGCATGCGCTACAACACACGCCGACGGCACTCCTGGTGCAATCTTTCAGCTCCTGACGTCTTTGAAGCCGAGAATTCAGCTACACTGACTAGAGCAGCATAGCTAACCCCCGACGTGTCCACTTTCCGGGGGTCAGGCCCGATGTCTTCTGGTAGCGCATCCGCATAGGCCTCGTCGTTGACAACCTCGTAGAAGATGTCAGCGAAGGTTGATACACGAAGCTTGCGCATTTTTGCCCGCACAATCTCGTCGTCGATGCTGCTCATGATTTTTCACACTCCTTCTAGTTTTCGTAGTGGTCAGCAGGCCGGATAAAGACGGCATCGGCCACGTCGCCGGTAAGCGGGGTACTTGGGCGTGGTTGGCGCTTGGCCACAGGCTGTGTTTTTGGCCCTGGTTCCCCGGGATGTTGTTGGGCGTGGGCAATGTCAGTCTGGAGGCGTTTGATCACTGCCATCGTTGGGGCCAGCTTCTTGTCCACGACCTGCTGGCAGGCAGGTTCCAGGGTGGCTTTGTTGTGCTTTTTGCCCAGGTTGGCCAACACGTTGCGTGCCTGGATGAGTCCGCGGGGTACGGCGGCACTATTGCGGTCGAGGATCATCGCTATGACTGCGTGCGTTGCTGCCCCAAACGACGAGGCCCAGGCCAAAAGCTCATCACGGGTAAGCGCCTTGTGGCCTTCATCATCGCCACGCGGCCCATGCTGAGGGTTGGTGGAATACCGGTATTTGAATCCGTGAAGGCGCGTGTGTTCAGCAACAAGCTGCTCCCCGTTGAAGACGCTCACCAGTTGCGGGGTGAGCCTGACTGTTACCGACTCTCCTACCAGCTGAAATGGCACTGAGTAGTACTGGTAGTCACAGGTGATGTGCCAGTTGCGATCGACTTTAAGCCGCTTATAAGACACTTCCGTAAACGGCGTCGGCGGAAGATCCCGCATCATTGGTGCCTCTTCTTTATCAAAGCGCATCTGCCGTGTTGAGCCATCAGGCCGCGTCATTGCGCCGTTGATAACAGCAAGACGGCAAGCGATCGCCTCATTAAGCTCATCAAGGTTATAGAAGACCTCGTTGCTAAAGTAACCCAGGATTTTGGTGTAGGCGATTTTCACGGCACGCTCTACCGCTGCCTTGTCACGAGGCCTGCCGGGCCTAGTCGGCACAATCGTGACCCCGTAATAGTCAGCAAACGCTGCGTAGCGGTCAGTGACCATCCGGTATGTAGAGGTCTTCTTCGGCCGATAAGTCGCCGTAGAAGCATTATCTGGCACGATGATTGCTGGTACTTTGCCAAGATAATTCAACGCCTTAACATGGCACTCAATCCACGCCGACATCTTCTCATTCGCAGCAGCAGTAACGTACATCAGCCCTGAGTACGGGCTGACCGAGACAAACAATGACGCCTTGAACACGGTATCACCACTGGCCTGATCTACTACAGGCACTTTGTCACCGGCCCAGTCGACATAAAGCTCTTGCCCTGGCTCATGGGTGATAACTTCGACGAGATCGTTGGCACGCAGAAACTCATTGAGCCCACTGCAGAACTGGGAGTACTGGTACTTTGTCTTATCCGTCGGACAAGGCTTCGACACGTAGTCCATCCACAGCTTATGCCTGGTCACATGCTTCGTACCTTTCAGCTTGCGTGCAAGAGCATGAAAATCAGGCTGGTCGTAGGGCAACGACCGCTTACTCCGGCCATCACTGAATCGATCATCGAACCATCCCGGTGGGAGCTGACGGAAACGCTCTGGAGTTAGTGCCTCATCGTTGATGACTTTCTTTGCTCGGGATACTTCTCGTCGTGAACATCCCAATGCATGTGTGATCTGCGCGTAGCTAGCACCATCAAGGCACATCGCGATGATCTGTTTGAAGTTAGCCACAAGGACCGGCTCCTTCCAAGTAGAAGTTGACGCAACACCAGCGGATTGTGGTGTCGCCAACATCAACTATGAAAGAAAACCCCTTGCAGTACCGGGTACGCGGAACACCGGTACCAACTACGCAGACTCGCGGTACCAACTACCCCAAATCGACAGCTATGAAACCGACCTGACCGCTCTTCCCGCCCAGGAGGTTATCGGGCATTACCGCAGGCTATTCCACATTGAAAATGTCGTATCGGATGTCGAAATCAGACCTGAAAGCACGCCCAATCTATGCGAGGAAACAAAACTCGATCACAGCACATCTCAATATTGTGATGGCAGCACTAGCCGTGACCCACCTGATGGAGACCCGCAGTGGTCACTTCATCAAACGCCTCGTGAGAACACTCAAGAAATACCGCAGCTTTCAACTCGTCGTTGGCGGCGAAACCATTCACGCCGCCGTACCATTCCCGCCCGACCTCACTGCCACCATCCAAGTAATCACCGGCCGCGAACTTCCGCACAAAATTGGCCTAAGTCAGGTTAGAAGGGAATCAGCACACCGTCTCGTGGGATTCGTGCTCTGGGTGCTCAATCTGGATGGTGGAGTGCTCGATACCGTGTTCGCGCAGGGCCTGCTGGGCGGCATCCAACAGCGGGCCGGTGCCGACGGTGCCGTCGCGCACGATATGCACGGTCGTGAGCACGTTCACGCCGTCCAGGCTCCACAGGTGCAGGTCGTGGATGTCAGCAACGCCCTCGACCTGCCGCAGCGCGGGCTCGATCGCACTGGCGTCGAAGTCCGCCGGGACTTGCTCGAGCAGCACGCTCGCCGAAAGCCGCATGAGCTGCCAAGCGCGCGGCAGCACCATCGCCGCGATCGCTAGGGAGGCGATCACGTCCGCCGCCACAAACCCCGTGGTCAGTACCACGATGCCGGCCACGATTACTGCGATCGAGCCGAGCATATCCACTAACACGTGCAAGAACGCGCCCTCCACGTTGATCGAGGATTTGCGGTGCCGGTGCAGAACCCACGCCGATAGCGCATTCGCCACCAGGCCGATCACCGCGATGATCAGCATCGTTTTTCCCTGCACTTCGGCCGGGCTCTGCAGGCGGCGCACCGCCTCGACGACAATCCACACCGAGATCGCCAGCACCATCACTGCGTTCGCCAGTGCAGCAAGCACCTCCACTCGTCGGTAGCCGTACGTGGCCTGAGCCGATGCTTGTCGGCGCCCAACCAACACCGCTAACACCGCGATGATCAACCCCGCAGCGTCGGAAAGCATGTGCATCGCATCCGCCATCAGCGCCATCGAACCCGCCAACCAGCCGCCGATCAGCTCCGCGAAGAAGACGGTGCCGGTAATGCCTAGCGCAATCAAGAGTGCGCGCAGCGGCGTGCTGGAGTGATCGTGGTCGTGGTGCTCGTGTGCCATGCACTCAGCCTATCCCCGTCGACGCTTATTGACAATTAAATGAAAATGGATGGGGGTAAGCGCAGCCACTGAGGCCAAGTCGGCCTGATTTAGGTCATTGTGCAGTTGTCCTTTGAATGTGTAGAGAAGCTGAAACATGAACAACCAAAAAGTACTGCAGCCGCATGTCAGGAAAGCAACCGCTGAGTGTACTCGAGGTAAATATAAATCTACATTTGTATAAATGTATATAGAAAAGCGCCGCGAGCCGTGGAACGTGTTAAAGGGTGGGTCGCGGCGCTCGTGCCAAAAATCTACTTCTTGGTTTCACCCAACAAGTGACACTGAATCATGTTGGTGTTGCCAGCAATTCCTGGAGGAGTACCAGCAATGACGACAATCATGTCGCCTTCCTCGTACCTGTCCATCTCCAGCAATGCATCATCGATAGCTTCCATCATGTCATCGGTGGACTTAACGTGCGGGCTCAAGAAGGTCTCAGCACCCCACGTCAAAGCCAGCTGGGAACGAACCGCTGGGTCCGGCGTAAATGCCAGCAGTGGCAGCTGGGAGTGCAGGCGAGCCACGCGCTTAGCGGTATCGCCGGAGGTAGTAAAGGCTACGATGGCCTTTGCATTGAGGCGCTCGGCAATATCGCGGGCGGAATAGGACACCACACCACGCTTGGTGCGCGGAACGTGGGACAGCGGTGGAACCTTGCCGCCATCTTCAGCATTAGCCACGATCTTGGACATGGTGCGCACGACGTTCTGCGGGTCAATACCCACGGAAGTCTCACCAGAGAGCATAACGGCGTCAGCGCCATCGAGAACGGCGTTAGCCACGTCGGAAGCCTCTGCACGGGTCGGGCGCAGGTTAGAAATCATGGAATCCAGCATCTGGGTAGCCACGATGACCGGCTTAGCGTTCTCGCGAGCAATCTGGATAGCGCGCTTCTGGAACAGCGGCACGCGCTCCAGCGGCACCTCAACACCGAGGTCGCCACGGGCAATCATGATGGCATCGAATGCCAGCACGATAGACTCGAGCGCGTCTACTGCCTCAGGCTTTTCCAGCTTGGCAATAACTGGAACGCGGCGACCCTCTTCGTCCATAATCTCATGGACCTTATCCACATCTGCTGGGGAGCGGACGAAGGACAGTGCCACGAGGTCAACGCCGAGATTCAAAGCGAAGCGCAGGTCAGCGATATCCTTTTCCGACAAAGCCGGCACGGAGATATCCATACCAGGGAGGGAAACGCCCTTGTTATTGGAAACCGGGCCACCTTCGGTGACCTCACAGACGACGTCGTTGCCGTCGACTTCCTTACAAACAACGGCAACCTTGCCGTCGTCGATCAGCAGGCGGTCACCTGGCTTGGCGTCCTTCGCCAGGCCCTTGTAAGTGGTGGAGACGCGGTCATGGGTGCCTTCGATATCGTCCACGGTAATGCGGACGATCTGGCCGTTATCCCACTGCTCCTCGCCGTTGATAAAGCGGCCAAGGCGAATCTTAGGGCCCTGGAGGTCCGCCAAGATACCGACGGCGCGGCCGGTTTTATCGGTGGCCTGGCGCACCCAGTTGTAATTCGCCTCGTGGTCTGCATGCTCGCCGTGAGACATATTCAGGCGGGCAACGTCCATGCCGTCCTGTACGAGGCGCAAGATGCCATCCTCGCTAGCAACGGCAGGGCCGAGAGTACAAACAATCTTCGTTCTTCTATCCAGCATTATTGGCCTATTCCGTCGGGGAAACTGAACACTCCCCAACCTACTACTTCGAAAGGATTGGGGCCACAATTTCTCGGGTTCATTTTCTGAACGGGCACCCCAAAATGCCCTATTTCCCACAAACCCAAAACCAACCGGACACACTTGGGCAATGCTTACGTCGATGAAGAACCCGGTTGCTGCCCGTCAGATACCGCGTGCTCATGGCTGTGCCCATCAGTATTCCGGCGCTCCGCCCAATACTTAGGATCTACCTCTTCGGGGGACTCTGGGCCCTGGCGGTGCCTATCAAGCACGAAGAAGACAATCGCGGCGATGATAAAAATCACAAGCGACACGATGAGATTCACGCGGACCCCAAAGATATGGGTCGCCTCATCGGAACGCATCCCTTCAATAAAGAAGCGGCCCAATGTATAGCCCATGACATAAAGGGCAAAGACGCGCCCGTGCCCCAACTTCCAGGCCTTGTGAGCCCACAAGAGGAAAAGGCAGACCAGGACATTCCACACGAGCTCGTACAGGAAGGTCGGGTGCACCGAGGTCATGATCTCCCCCGTGGAGTGTCCGGAAACGGGAGCATAGCCGCCATTTTCATTGACGCGGTAATAGATGTCTAAAGCCCACGGAACGTCGGTCGGGCGCCCATAGAGCTCTTGGTTAAACCAGTTGCCTAGGCGTCCAATCGCCTGCGCGAGGACGAGGCCTGGCGCCACCGCGTCAGCAAAGGGGCCGAGCGGTACTTTTTTCACTTTGAAAAGCACCCACAAAGCTAGTGCGCCCAAGGCTACGGCGCCCCAAATGCCCAGTCCGCCATTGGTAATCTTCAGCGCGTCCGCGGGATTGCAGCTATCGCAGAAGTACTTCTGGTTATCGGTAATGACGTGGTAGAGCCGCCCGCCAATGATGCCGGCTGGGATGACCACGATGGCGGCATCCCATACTGTGTCTGGGTTACCGCCGCGTGCGGTGTAGCGGCGTAAGGTCATTCGCAAGGCGACGATAATACCCACGATGATGCACAGCGCATAGGCACGAATGGGAATGGGCCCCAACTGCCACACGCCCTGCGGCGGAGACGGAATATTTGCAAGAATTTCTGTGTGCACGTAGCCAGTGTGCCTTATCCCCCACCCCACCAGCTAGTTGGGGTCTTATTCTATCTTGCGCGCGGGACACGCTGGATGCTGCCCGGCAGCCACCAAAGAGCGCGCCAGCGCCGTAGGATCCTGGGCAGCCATGACTGATTCTCCCACCAACACTGCATCGGCGCCGCGTGAAGCATAGTGAAACAGGTTGCGCGCGTTGTTTACCCCGCCTACTGCGATGCGGAGGATGGATTCGGGTAAGCCCGGGGCGATATCGTTAAACGCCTCGCGGTTAATGGCATCCGAAGCCAACGACCACGCATTGATGGCAATGACGCTACTTCCTGCCTTGATTGCGCGGTCAACCTCGGCGCAGTTGCGTACCTCTACGATCGCGGTCATACCGAGCGATTCCACCCGGTCCAAAAGTGCCTCCAGGCGAGCTTGCTCTAAGAGTTCAACCTGCAATGGAATAGCATCGGCCCCAAAGCACCGGGCTTCATGAATTTGGTAAGGGTCCACGATGAGATCGCGCGACATCATGGGAATATCAATCGCAGCACGCGCAGCTGCCATGTCTTCTAAAGAACCGTGAAAGCGGCGGAAATCGGTCTGGCATGCCATGAGATGTACGCCGCAGTGTTCAAAGGTGCGGGCCCATTCCGCCATCTGTTCCGCAGAACCAACATGTGCGATTTCGCCACCGTAGGGTACGGCGCGCTTGAGCTCCGTGATGACCGAGCAGCCAGTGCGCAGCAACGCCGCGCGGGCATCCCGGGGAGGCTCCATGTCACGCGAGCGGGCTTTCACATCTTTGAAAGACACGCGAGCTTCCCGCGCAGCGACGTCCTCCAAGACTCCTGCAACTAGGTGGTCAACGGCAATGGGCGTAGGCATCAGCACCTCCCTCCACGGGCGATTAAAATCACACTTAGGTTAACCCGCTAGCGTGCCGTTCCGGAAATTACACAGGAAACGGGGCTATTTTTTGTCCATATCGGTGGGATCTATATCACTATCAAGGGCGTCCCACATCACGCGGCCAGAGTCGGAGGAGGTTTCCAAATCCTCCTCCAGCTTTGCTTGTCGTGCCGCCGGGGTTTCGTATTTGCTAGACGCCTTCGCCTTATCCACGCCTGGATTGCGCGCAAGCATGACTGCACCGAAGAGGGCCGCTGCCGCACCTATTAGGGCCAGAATTGGGCCCAGGGAATGCACCTCGGTGGAAACGACCGTGGCCCAGTCAGAAATCTGGGCAGAGTCTACGGCGTTTTCATTGGCCGAGGCTCCCTGCAGGATCTTCTGGGCGCGCTCGGCGTCCGCGCCCGCAGTCAACAGGCTCACCGGGGTCCATGCACTAGCCGCGGCCGCAAGAGCGCACACGATGCCCACTACTCGCCTACCTACGCGACGCAGCGCCATCCCTGCGACGGCACCAGCTACCAGAACTAGGGTCAAGGCCATGATTTCCAGCGACCAAGCCGAGCCGATGATGTCATTGGCCGCAGAGCCGGCCTTGTCGTCTTCGCTGGCGGCTACCACCCACGTAGCACGGGAGGACAGCCACACTACGATGGCTCCTACAGCGATAAGTAGTGGTCCAAGGCGTCTAGCCTTCACGGTTGCCCTCCTAGGAGATCGGTGGCGTCAAAGCACGTGCGGTCACCGGTATGGCAGGCGCCGCCGCGCTGCCGCACGGTCAGCAGAATAGTATCTCCATCGCAGTCAAGGCGAACGCCCAGCACCTCTTGGGTATTTCCAGAAGTTTCTCCCTTGACCCAATATTCATTGCGCGAGCGCGAAAAATACGTTGCTTTGCGGGTGGCGAGGGTATGGGCCAAGGCGTGGTCATCCATCCAGGCCATCATCAGCACCTCACCAGACTCAGCTTGGGCAATGGCCGGCACCAAGCCTTGGTCATTGCGCTTGAGCTGCTTGGCGATGTCCCCGTTAAGTTCATAGTTGCCCGGGGTACTCATCGGCGCACCTCGTAGCCCGCAGCGTCCAAGGCGTCTTTCACGTCGCTGATTTCTACCTCACCGAAGTGAAAAATACTTGCTGCCAAGACGGCATCGGCGCCGGCTGCAACGGCTGGTGGGAAATCCGCGGCTTTTCCCGCGCCGCCAGAGGCGATAACGGGAATGATCACCGCTGCGCGCACGGCGCGCAGCAATTCAAGGTCAAATCCTTCCTTTGTGCCATCGCCATCCATTGAGTTGAGGAGGATCTCCCCTACGCCGAGTTCTTCGCCGCGGCGTGCCCATTCGATGGCGTCGATCCCGGCCGATTCCGTACCGCCGTGCGTGGTCACCTCAAAGCCGGATGGCGCATACTCTTCGCGGCACCGGCGAGCATCAACAGACAGCACGATGCATTGGGCCCCGAAAATCTCAGCCATTTCGCGCAGCAGTTCCGGATTCTTAATGGCCGCGGTGTTCACGGAGACCTTATCTGCCCCGGCGCGCAATAGTTCTCGGACGTCATCAACGCTGCGAACTCCGCCACCCACCGTCAAGGGGATAAATACCTGGTCTGCGGTGTGGCGCACGACCTCGAGCATGGTGGAGCGGCCTTGTTTAGAAGCAGAGACGTCCAAGAAGGTAAGTTCATCGGCTCCTAGGGCGTCATAACGCGCGGCCAGCTCTACTGGGTCACCGGCATCGCGCAGGTTGTCAAAGTTGATGCCCTTGACCACGCGGCCTTGGTCCACGTCTAGGCAGGGGATCACGCGTACGGCTACAGCCATGGCGGCCGCCTCCTTTGAAGGTTTAAATTTTAGCGGTGAAAAGTACCGGTATGACGAGACAGGATATCCACGATGGTGGCATGGACCTGCGGGGTACCTGCCACCATGCCGCGTGACTGCGCAGTCCACGGGTTTCCGTCCGGATCGGTAACAACTCCACCGGCTGCCTGGATCTGCAGTGCACCCGCGGCGTTATCCCAGGGGTGCGGAGAGAAGTTAATCGCACCATCGAACACACCCTGCGCGACGAAGGCATTATCAAGCCCCACAGAACCGGTCATTCGCGGTCGCAGTCCGGTCTCGCGCAGCTCATGGAAGATTTCGGTAGGCAGGTGGGAAGAGCAGCCCACGTGGCCGCGTGCTTCATCAAATCCCATTGCTTCGTCCCCTCCTCCGAAGCCAGTGGCAGGCCCACCTACTGAGCGCAGTGGGGAGCCATCGCAGGTGACCAGACGGCGCCCCAGGAGCGGGAAGTCAGATACCGCGGCGACGGGCGCACCCTCATGAATGAGCGCCACCAGGATGCCGGCCATGGGGTTTCCGGCAGAGTAGTTCGCGGTACCATCGATCGGATCTACCACCCACACGGTATCGAGCACGCTGCCGCCCGATTCTTCTCCATAGACCGGGATACCGGTCATCTGGGTCAAGATATCGCGCAGCTGTTGCTCGATGACGAGGTCTACCTCGGTGGCGAAATCTCCCTGCCCCTTAAAACGGGCGGGCGCAGCTCCGAGGCCGGAGCGAAAAATGGGTTCTACTTGGTCTACGGCCGCCTCCGCGAAGGCCACCAACTCGCGGGGTTCCATCATGACTTAGTTGTCCTCAGGGTCGAAAGGGTCAATGGTTTCTTCCGCCGGCAGCGGCTCTACCTCGGCCACCGCGGCGAGTGCTTCGTCGAGGGTGAATTTCCCCTCGTACAGGGCTTTGCCAATAATGGCGGAATCGATGCCCTCATTTTCATAAAGCGCGAGCTCGCGCAGGTCTTCCACGCTAGAAATGCCACCAGAGGCGGTGATCTTTGCCTCCGTCGCCATCGCTACCTCGCGCAGGAGCTCAATATTAGGTCCGGTGAGCATGCCGTCTTTCGACACGTCTGTCACCACAAAGCGTTGACATCCGGCGGCATCGAGGCGCTCGAGTACCTCCCACAGATCGCCGCCATCGGAAACCCAACCATTGCCGGCGGTACGCCATTCGCCGCCTTCCTCGCGCACGGCAAGATCCACGGCGACCTTATCTCCGTAGCGAGCGAGGATGTCCTCGATCCATTCCGGCTGCTCTAGTGCAGCCGTGCCGATACTAATGCGCTGCGCACCGGTAGCCAGTGCGCGCTCCACCGCGGCATCGTCCCGGATTCCGCCGCTAAGCTCCACATTCACGCCCAGCTCGCGGGTAATCGTCGCCATTTCTGCGTGGTTGGAGCCCCGGCCAAAAGCCGCATCCAAATCCACAAAGTGCAGCCAGTGCGCGCCTTGGGACTGCCACTTTCGTGCGGCATCGCGCGGGGAACCATACGAGGTTTCGGTGCCTGCTTCGCCTTTATCTAGGCGCACGGCTTGGCCTTGAGATACATCGACTGCTGGCAAGAGCGTAAAAGTCATATTCTTCATCCTACCTAGAGCGTACGCATCCAGTTTTCCAAAAGCTGTGCACCGGCGTCCCCGGATTTTTCAGGGTGGAATTGGGTCGCCCACAGGGCGCCGTTTTCTACGGCCGCGACGAACCTATCGCCCGCGTGCTCGGCCCAGCTCACCTGCGGCGGACGGGTAATTTCTGTTTCCAATTCCCACCGGCGAACGCCGTAGGAATGCACGAAATAAAACCGCTCGTCTTCGGCCACTCCGGCAAACATATCGCTGCCGACGGGTACCTCTACGGTATTCCATCCCATATGCGGCAGCACCGCAGATTGCAGCTTTTCCACGGTGCCGGGCCACTCGCCGCAGCCGGTGGAGTTGATGTTGTGTTCCACTCCGGCGTCGAAAAGGACCTGCATGCCTACGCAAATGCCCAACACCGGCCGCTCTCCTGCCAAGCGCTGGCCGATGACCCGAGGGCCCTGCACCGCCCGTAGCCCGCGCATGCAGGCAGCAAAGGCACCCACGCCAGGGACAAGCAGACCGTCCGCTTCCACCGCTTCTTTAGGGTCCGCGGTAACGGTGACGTCCGCGCCCACTCGCTCCAGCGCGCGCTGGGCCGAGCGCACATTGCCCGCGCCATAATCCAATAATGCGACCGTCTTTGCCATGGGCTATACCTTACGCATGCGACGCAGTCGCGTCCGGATATCGTTGGTTTCGCTCACGCGGGTGCGCCCAAGGATAAAATCTGCCAGCGTCATCACAACGCCGGCGACGAGGATGACCACGCCGGCGCCAAAAGCCCCTGCATAGCCGTAGCCGGCGACCAAGGCGCCCAAGAGGGTCGAGCCCAAGCCAGTGCCGCCATCATAGAAAATATTCCAGATGGCCGAAGCTTCCGAGACGCGCTCGCGTGGCAGACGGTCAAACATCGACAACAGGGCTTCATTTTGGGCAATACCAAAGGCGCCACCGAAGAGGAACGCACCCAGAACGAGCCACCACACCGAACCGTCGAGGTACAGCGGTACGGCAATGGCGAGCACGCCCACGATAGCCATTACCTGGCCGGGGATGTAGAGCCGGCCGGGAGTGCCCACTCGGTCTGCCACCATGCCGGCGAAGTAGCGGAAAATCATGGCCGCGCCACCCACGATGGACAGCATGAAGCCGGCCAAGCTAGCGCCGCGCTCGGCATCAAGTTCTTGCACCGCCGGCGGCAGGAAGGAAGACACGGCGCCATAGCTCATAGAAAACGTCGTTAGCGCCAGCGCAGGAACGAGCACTAGCTTCCACGTAGGTACGCGGATCAGGTTCGGCTCCTCTTCAGTATCGGAGGCGAGGGTGACCTTAATCTTGGGAATGCGCAGGCACAGACCAAAGCCCACAAAGCCAATGATGCCGGCGGTGATATAGGTCGAGGCATATCCCAGCTTTTCCGCCATGATCAATCCCAGGGGCAAAAAGACCATCTGGCCCAGGCCGGTAAAGACACCAATCATGCCGGTTGCCTTGCCCAGCAGGCGTACGGGCGCCAGTTCCGCAATGAGCGCGGACTCAGAAACGGTCAGCGCGCCAAAGCCGACGCCGCGCATGGCAGAAAAGAGCAGGACTACCCAGGCATCGGTACCCAAGAGGTGGCCAAAGGCAGGTACACCCAGGGTAAACGCGGACAGTGCCATTACGCGGCGGTAGCCCCACCGGCGCAGGAGCCATGGGGAAATGATCTGGGTCAGCACGGTAAAGGCCATGAATATGCCCGTGGATGAGCCCGCCAAGGTAGCTGAGCCGCCGGAGTCAATGACCGCTAGCGGCACCACTGGAAGGAGGATGGACCAAGCACCGAAGGCTGCGGCGATGGCCAACATGGTCGCGGTATATCCAGGTACCTTCCAGATATTAGTTTCTTGGGTTGTGCTCATTTACCGAACGCTCCTACCATCCACGAGATTGCTGCTATCACGGTGATTGCGGCCAAAAGAGAGGCTACTACTGTCATTGCCTTCGACCCCTGTTGGTAGGCAGACCATGCGCCTCCCACCAGCATGCCAGCTACGAGGAAGAGGACCAAGATCATAAAGTGCATGCGTTCTAGAGTGCTCCCTTCGTCGATGGAATTCCAGTCTGGCGGGGGTCGAATTCCACCGCACCGCGCAGCGCACGCGCTACGGCTTTATACTCCGCTTCCGTAATGTGATGCGGATCGCGCCCATAGCGCACGTTGAGGTGGAGCGTTACCGCAGCGTGGGTGGCGAGCGTTTCAAAGAAATGGCGGTTGATCACGGTGGCATAATGCCCACCGATGGTCTGCCACTGCAGGTGCTCTGGTTCGCCGTTCATGACAAAATAGGCGCGCCCAGAAAAATCCACCACCGCTTCCACCAAGGCCTCATCCATGGGCAAAAGCTGGGAGCCAAAGCGGCGAATGCCGGCCTTACCCCCCACCGCCTCACGCAGCGCGGTGCCGAGCACGATGGCAGTATCTTCCACCGTGTGGTGGGCATCTACCTCCACATCGCCCGTAGCCTGCACGGTGAGATCAAAGCTGCCGTGAGTAGCAAAGGCCGTGAGCATGTGGTCAAAGAAAGGCAGTCCGGTGGAAATATCGCTACGCCCGGTGCCATCGAGGTCAATGACCACAGAAATCTGCGATTCCGACGTCGCCCGCTGGGCGCGCCCTACGCGGTTGCTCATGCTTCGCTCCTTTCACCTGCGGCCGTGGAATCAGCCACTACTGTATCCGCAAGGTCCTCGGCTACGGCCAAAAAGGCCGAATTTTCTTCCGTTAGCCCCACGGTCATGCGCAGGTGGCCCGCGATGCCAACATCGCGAATGAGTACTTCTTTATCCAAGAACTGTTGCCACACGCGGTGTTGGTCAGTAAAGCGGCCGAAGAAGAGGAAATTGGATTCGCTCGGCAGGACGGTATAGCCCAATTCGCGCAAGCGAGCGGCCACCCGCTCGCGCTCGGCGGCGATCTTTTCCACGGTGGCGAGCGTATCCGCGCTATGGCGCAGCGCCACCGTCGCCGCCGCTTGGGAAAGCACGGACAGGTGGTACGGCAGCCGCACCAGCATTACGGCCTCCACGAAAGCCGGGTGCGCCACGAAATATCCGAGGCGGCCGCCGGCAAAATCGAAGGCCTTAGACATGGTGCGCGAGACCACCAGCTTCGTAGGATATTTATCCAGCAGCGTTACCGCAGAAGGTGAGGAAGAAAATTCGCCATAAGCTTCATCGACGATGAGGATGCCCGGGGCGGCGTCGGCAAGCGCGGCAATCTCGTCCACGCTGGTCACCCCGCCGGTGGGGTTATTTGGCGTAGTCACAAAGATAATATCCGGCTGGTGCTGCGCCACGGCTGCGAGCGCCCGGTCCATATCAATGCGGAAATTTTCATCGCGCGGGCATTCCACAAACTGCGTATGGGTGCCGTCAGCGAGGATAGGGTGCATGGAATAAGACGGGGTGAAACCGAGCACGCTGCGGCCTGGACCGCCGAATGCCTGCAACAGCTGCTGCAAAATCTCATTCGAGCCATTGGCCGCCCACACCTGCGCATAACCCACGCGCACGCCGGTTTGTTCAGATATATAGTCCGCCAAGGATTGGCGCAGCTCCACCGCATCGCGCTCCGGATAGCGATTGAGCGTGGTGGCAAGGCGCCGGGTCTCCGCCACCAAGTCATCCACTAGCGCCTGCGAGGGCGGATAAGGATTTTCGTTGGTATTGAGCTGGTAGGCCACATGGAGTTGCGGCGCCCCATAGGCAGACTTGCCGCGCAGCTCCTCGCGCAGGGGAAGATCATTCAAGTGCGTCATTTAATTCTCCTCGAATCGGGCGCGGATAGCCTCACCGTGGGCAGGCAGCCCCTCAGCCTCCGCAAAAGCGATAACGTGCGGGGCAATCTCTTCCAACGCAGCTCGGTCATACTCAATAAGGTTGACCGGCCGCATAAAGGTATGAGTAGACAGGCCGGCAGAAAAGCGCGCCGTACCGCAGGTGGGCAATACGTGATTGGAGCCGGCCGCGTAATCTCCAAGCGGCACTGGAGCAAAGTCCCCTACAAAGATGGCACCGGCGTGCTTAATCCGCTCGGCCACCGCGCCGGGCTCTGCGGTGTGGATTTCCAGGTGCTCAGCGGCATAGGCATTGGCCACCGCCACCGCTGCGTCCAGGGAGTCGACCAACACAATTCCGGATTGCTCGCCGCCTAGAGCTTCGGCCGCCCGCTGCGCATTAGCGGTGGAGCCGTAGCGCGCTTCTACCTCCTCCTTCACACGCTGAGCCAGGCTTGGAGATGCCGTAATGAGCACACTCGCGGCCATCGGATCATGCTCGGCCTGGGAGATAAGGTCATAGGCCACATACACCGGATTCGCGGTCTCATCAGCGATAATGGCAATTTCGGTCGGACCGGCCTCGGCATCGGTGCCCACCACGCCGCGCACCAACCGCTTGGCCGCGGTGACGAAGATATTTCCAGGGCCGGTAATCATGTCCACCGGGGCTAATTCGGCGTCATCATCGCCGTAGGCCATCAGCGCGATGGCTTGGCCGCCTCCTACCGCCCAGACCTCCTCCACGCCCAGCATCTGGCACACGGCCAGGACCGTGGGGTGCGGCAGACCGCCGAATTCCTTTTGTGGCGGCGAGGCTACCACTAAGCTTTCCGCGCCGGCCGCCTGTGCTGGCACGGCGTTCATAATCACTGAGGACGGATAGACCGCCTTGCCTCCCGGCACGTATAGCCCAACGCGCTCGATGGGGCGAAAGACCTCGGTCACCGTGGCACTTGGTGCCAGCTCGGTGGTGTGCGCCGCCGGCTTTTGCTCGGCGTGAACCTTGCGAACCCTCTCGATGGAGGCCTCAATCGCTTGGCGCACCTGCGGGTCTAGGCCGGAAGCGGCCTTCTCCAACTCCGCTTGGGGCACCTGCAGATGGGCTGGGCGCACGCCATCGAATTGCTCGCCATAGTCCAAGGCGGCCGCAGCGCCTTCGTGGCGTACTCGATGAACCATCGGCGCCACCTTGTCCACCACGGCGGCGACGTCGGTGCCACCGCGCGGCAAAACTCGCCGCAGCTGGGCGGGGCGCAGCTCGTGGCCACGCAGATCGATGGTGCGGAGCATTCCCGGATCCCCTTTTTGCCAATCGGATTTCTGTTATTAAACCAATATCCTAATGGCCAAACGCCAGCGAGGGGGCCGGTTTGGGCTATAGACTCGGTGTCAACACAGCTTTAAGGTGGTGGCAGCGATGAGCGAGATTGAACCCTCTCTTCTGCTCGCGCATGCCTGCACCATCGCCCGCGATAATGATGTTTCCTGCTGGACCCTGCCCACTGGCGAGCTACTCGTGCCGCATGCGGCCGGTGGCTCCACTTTCGTTTTTGTAGACCAGCTGGAAGAACCGGTGCTCCACCTGCACACCAGCCCCCGCGGCGGCGTTGATCTCAGCGAGATCTCTGAGCTCGCGCACTTGGCCAACGAGTGGAATCACGATTGCCTCTCCCCGGCCGTCGTGGTTGATTATGACCAGCCCGACTACGTGAGCGTGTCCGGCCATAGCTACCTGCCGGCCGATACCTCCCCCAGCCGCGAACAGCTTGCAGCATTCCTCCTACCGGCGCTGCGCAACGCGGAGGTACTCATGGATCTGCTCGCTCAGTCGCACCCCGGCCTCGTGCGCGAAGCCTCGCCGGAGCTTGCCCCGCTTGCCGACGCCCCCTTAGAACCCTTCACCCTCGATAGCGTGGCCGAGATCCTGCCACTTATCGGCATCCAGCGTTTCCAAAGCGACGGCGCCACCGCCATCTACGCCTGGGTCAATGACGTCCTTTTCGCCTTTGCACTGGACAACGGGCCCAGCCTCATTATCAAGGGGCATTGGGACCCCAGCCTGGACGAGGCGGAATTTACCCGGCTATTCCTCATTTGCAATGACTGGAATCGCGCCCACCACGGCGCCGTGGCATTTTGCCACCACACCTCCGAGGGCCTGCAGGTGCGAATGGATGCCGCCACCATTACCGCCGCGGGACTTACCCGGCCGCAACTTTTTAGCGCCATCGGCCGCGGGCTCAAGCACATCCTGCACGGCATCGATGACATCGCGCACGAGGTAACCGGCGCCTCCCCCGTCGAATGGCCTTAGCCGCGCACATCACCAATCTTCATCGGCACTCACAAAGGCCGTGGACCAATAGGCAAACATCGCCATAAAGGGCGCGACCGCCCACGAGATGGCCGGGGAGAAGTTTGGGGCGAACTCAACGACTTCCCCTGGGTTTTCGGGCGGATGCGTGGCGGTGACCCCGCCAAAGACATAAAACGACGCCGCCCCGGCAAGGGCACATACGCCGACCCACAGGAGCATCGACAAGCCCCGCCCCTGCCGGCGCAGATACGCGCCCAACCCCAAGAACAAACCAAGCAGGCCGGTAATGAGGGCAAAGGTGATAAAGGCGATGAACTGGGCGCTTCCCATTGCATCGATGGCATAACCGCCGTCATCCACCTCATGGCCGGTAAGTGTTGGCCGGAAAAGCCCCCACAGCGCACCGGCCACGCCATAGACTAAGAGCGCACACGCGAGTAACCCCGCACCGAAACCTAGGGTGCGGGGTAACCGATGATTAAACAGAGACAACTTAGTTACAGAAGGTCCAGTTGCCATTCTCGCGGCGGAAGCGGACCGTGGAGGTCTCGGTGCCCTCGGAGTTGGACACGCTCACGGTTGCAGAAGCATCGTCGCCATTGACCACAACGTCGTTGACGGACTGCAGCTTGGTCGACTGCGGGATGGACTCCAGCTGGCCAGCGAACTTCTCTACCTCGGGGTTGCCACCGCCCTGCTGGCGCATGGTGTTGGCGTACTCAGCAAAGGACTGGTTCGGCAGGCTATCGACGTACTGCTGGTACTGGCCGAACTCCTGGGACTGTTCATCGCGGACTGCCTGGCAGGCGTGCTGCGGCATGTAGTTGAAGTATTCCTTCACATTATCGATCTCGTGCTGGCCGCGAACCAGCTGCTCGATGGCCTGCTTATCGCCATCATTAGCGGCCTGGCCGCCTTCGATCGGCTTGATATCCTTCGCGCCAGCGAAAGGATCCTCCCCATTGTTCAGCGGGTTAGCCAGCTGATCGGGCCCCTCGGCAGCGCCGTCCTCGCCTTCTTGGCCTTCTGCACCCGCAGCGGCGTCCTTCTTTTCGCCGTCCTTATTCTGATCCTTTTCTTTGTCCTTGTCCTTGTCCTCGGACTTATCGGCATCTTTGCCCTCGGACTTATCTGCAGACTTATCCTCAGAAGACTTGGATGCCGTGGTGGCGGCCGCCTTCTTGGAGTCGTCATTGTCATCCGAACCACACGCAGCCAACGCCAGCGGGGTGACCAGCGCAACTGCGATGAGGGACTTCTTTGCAGGGGTCAAAAAGGACAAGGGAAAGCTCCTGAATCAATCTTGCGAGTGTGAAGCCGCCCCAAGGGCGGCCTCTTATTTGTCTTCGCAATACTAACAACCCGACGATGGAAATGACATTGAGACTCCGTTAAAAGAACCTGTGAACTACCGTCCCCCGGCCAAGTCCGTACAATTGCCAAGGTGCACATAAACCGCGAGAGTATTATCGACGCCGCTCTTTCCCTGCTTGATGCCTACGGGCTTGGCGACGTCACCATGCGTCGCGTTGCTTCCTCCCTCGGCGTCGCCCCCGGCGCGCTCTACTGGCATATTGCCAATAAACAGGCGCTCATTGCAGCCCTAGCGGAGGACATTATCTCCCCCGTTTCTGGGGAGTCGCTCGAGGCTATCAGCCTCAATCTCCGTGATTTGCTGCTCGCTCGCCGCGACGGCGCCGAGGTAGTCATTGCCGGCCTCTCCCTCCCGCAGGCCCCTGCCTGGGACCGCCTCTTGGCGGCCTTCACCGCTGCTGCCACGCGCAGCACCCTCGCTGCCGACAGCGCCCACCGCGCCGCCGCGCTCTCCGCCATTCACCTCGTGCTGGGTGCCACCTTGATGGAACAGTCCCAACGCCAGCTTGCAGAAACCACCGGCGAGTCGCCGGCCACAGATTATCGCGCAGACCTCCTACGGGGCGTACGCATTATTAACGCTGGACTTACGCACGGCGCTGGCGACTAAAAAGTGGTTATGCTCGTGGGCATGAACACTCCCGCCATGGACGCAGTCCCCACGCCCACCGAGCGCTACGGCCGCCAAATTTGGCCTGGCAAACCCACCCCGCTGGGATCCACCTTTGATGGATCCGGCACCAACTTTGCCTTGTTTTCCGAGATAGCCGACAAGGTCGAGCTCTGCCTCATCGACAAAGAAGGCAACGAGGAACGCATCGAAATGTCGGAGGTCACCGCCCATGTGTGGCATATTTACCTCCCCAATGTCACCCCTGGCCAGCGCTATGGCTACCGCGTCTATGGCCCCTATGAACCAGAAAACGGCCTGCGCTGCGACCCTTCCAAGCTCCTTGTAGACCCCTATGCCAGGGCGTTCGACGGCGAATTCGACGGCGATGCCTCCCTTTACTCCTATGACATCCATGCCGAGGAACCCGGCACCGGCCGCAACGAGGAAGACTCGCTGGGCCACACCATGCTGTCGGTGGTCATTAACCCCTTCTTTGATTGGCGCAGCGACCACCGTCCCCATATTCCGGATAATGAAAAGGTCATCTACGAAACCCATGTCAAGGGTATGACCATGACCCACCCGGACGTGCCGGAAGAGCTCCGCGGCACGTATGCCGGCATGGCCCACCCTGCCGTCATTGACTACTTCAAAGAGCTTGGCGTTACCACCGTTGAGCTCATGCCCGTCCACCAATTCCTGCAGGACGATCGCCTGCGCAACCTGGGGCTGCGCAACTACTGGGGCTATAACACCTTCGGTTTTTTCGCCCCGCACCATGACTATGCCTTTGCCAAGAAGCCGGGCGAGGTGGTCTCCGAGTTCAAGTCCATGGTTCGCGCCTTCCACGAGGCCGGCATCGAGGTCATCCTCGACGTGGTTTATAACCACACCGCCGAGGGCAATCACATGGGCCCGACCATTGCTTTCCGCGGCATCGACAATGGCGCCTACTATCGCCTCGTCGAGGGCGATGAGGCCCACTACATGGATTACACCGGCACCGGCAATTCCCTCAATGTCCGCCACCCGCACTCGCTGCAGATGATTATGGATTCGCTGCGCTACTGGGTTACGGAGATGCGTGTCGATGGCTTCCGCTTCGACCTGGCGGCGACCTTGGCGCGGGAGCTTGACGACGTCGATAAGCTCGCGACCTTCTTCGACCTTGTACAACAAGATCCCATTGTCAGCCAGGTTAAGCTCATCGCCGAGCCCTGGGACATTGGTCACGATGGCTACCAGGTGGGCAACTTCCCGCCAATTTGGAGCGAATGGAACGGCAAGTACCGCGATACCGTGCGCGACTTCTGGCGCGGCGAGCCCGCTACCCTAGGTGAATTCGCCTCCCGCCTGACCGGCTCTTCGGACCTCTATGCCGATAATGACCGCCGCCCTACCGCCTCCATCAACTTCATCACCGCTCACGATGGTTTTACCTTGCGCGATCTCGTTTCCTATAACGACAAGCACAATGAGGCCAATGGCGAGGACAACCGCGACGGCGAATCTTTCAACCGCTCCTGGAATTGCGGTGAAGAAGGCCCCACCGATAATGATGAAATCCGCAAGCTGCGCCGCCGCCAGGCCCGCAACTTCCTAACCACTCTCCTGCTTTCCCAGGGCACTCCCATGCTCTCGCATGGCGATGAATTCGGCCGCACGCAGGACGGAAATAATAACGTCTACTGCCAGGACAACGAGCTGTCGTGGATGGACTGGTCCATGCTGGAAGAAGAAAAATCCGCCGCGATGCTGGGCTTTACCAAGCGCGTGCTGTCCATTCGCAACCACCACCCCGTCTTCCGCCGCAAGCGCTTCTTGGCCGGCGGCCCACTCGGTGCTGATGTCAAGGAACGCGATATCGCCTGGCTGGTTCCTTCGGGCCGCCTGATGACCCAGGACGACTGGGACCACGATTTCGGCCGCGCCCTCATGGTCTGCCTCAATGGCAATGCCATCACGGAAACCACCGCCCGCGGCGAGCGCATCACCGATGATTCCTTCATCATGATCTTCAACTCCCATGACGGCGAAATCGAGTTCACCCTGCCCACTAAGGATCTCGGCGCTACGTGGCGGCTGATGGTCGATACCGCCGATTCCGGCGGCTACCCCGCGGAGGAAACCCTCATTGAGGCAGAGGGTACGATCACGGTGCAGCCGCGTTCAACGCTGATTCTGCGTCAGATTGAACCGCCCATCTTCGATTCCTAAAGAAAGGCCCCTCGTGTCATTTCCCGCGCACGGCGCACTCATCGATGTCACAGCGGATAAACTCGTGCTCCACCGCACCCTGCTGGCCACCAGCCTCGGCGCCCCCGCCACGCAGGATATCCCGCTTGAGTCCATCGACACCGTGCGCGTGAGTGAACCGACCGCCACCGGCTTCGGCGCCCTCGAGTTGGGCGCCGCCGGCACTATCGCCTTCGCCCCGCACCAAGACCCGCAGGCAGTCGCCCGCGCCATTTCCGCCGCACAGCGCGGCGAAGCGCCCTCCTCCGCCGCCACCATTCCCGGCCTAGATTTCACCGCCGTGGACGTGGAAACGGCCAACGACAACTGGGGCTCTATCTGCCAAATTGGCGCGGTGCGCTTCCGCGACGGCCAGGAGACCGACTCCCGGTCCTGGCTGTGCACCCCTCCACCAGGCCTAGAGCACTTTGCCGATATCAACGTCTCCATCCACGGCATTACCGCGGACGATGTGAAAGGAGCGCCGGCTTTTGCCGACGTCGCCAAGGAGCTCTTCGATTTCCTCGGCGGCGACGTGCTTGTCGCCCACAACGCCCAGTTCGATTCCACCGCGCTGCGCACCGGCCTGCTTACTGCCGGTGCCGAGGTGCCCACCGTGCCGCTGGCCTGCTCTCTCGCACTGTCCCGCGACGCTTCCAAGGCCAAGGTTATTTCGGTGCGCAACCACAAGCTGCCCACCGTCGCCGCCCACCTGTCTGCGCCGGACTTCAGCCACCACGACGCCACCGAGGATGCCCGTGCGGCCGGCGAAATCATCGCCCGTTTGGCCGAGCGCTTCGGACACACCGGCAGCATCCGCGACCTATTCACCGCCCGCGAATTCACCTTGGGTCGCCTCGACCCCGAGGCCATCCTGCCCGTCCTGCGTGCTCACACCGCCCCCACCTCCGGCGCGGACCTCGGCGCTGGCACCGACTTCCGCGACCAGACCCGCGCAGCCGGTGCCAAGAAAAAGAAGCCCAGCGGTCCTGCCCCCTGGCAGGCCGTCGCCACCCCGGACACAATCCCGGAGCCCAACCCCGACGCCGACCCGGAGGGCGCACTCTACGGCCAGCATGTCACCCTCACCGGCGATTTCGAGCCCTATGACAAGGGCGTGCTGTGGCAGGGCATCGCCGAGCGCGGTGGCCAAGTGGCAAAGAACGTCACCAAAAAGTCCACCCTGCTCATCGTGGGCGAATGGGCCAAGAAGACCTCCAAGGAAAAGCGCGCAGAGGAGCTGCAGGCCAAGGGCCAAGAAATCGACATCTGGCCGGCCGATAAGCTCTTTGCTGAGCTGCAGCTCGACGCCGAGCCACCCTTCTAGACCCACCCGGGGAACCAAACAGCGGTTTCTCCAGTCCAATAAAGGCGACCGCACCCTACCGCCACACTGGAGAACCCGCCGTGACCGTCGCCCTGCGCCCGCCTCGTCCCACCACCGCGAACCTGCTGCCTGCGCTCTTTGCCCGCTCGTGGCTGAAGGAACAGCGGCTTTCCGACGACGGCTTCTGCGACTCCCTCGCCACCATCCAGCTCTCCCCCAGCCTGTCCATGGCGCTGGTCTTTCCCGGCAAGCAGACCTTTCGCCGGCTGAGTCACCGCGGCCTCGCAGACATGGACATCTCCACGCGCCGCGCATGGAACCACGCCTCGCATAATCTGCAGCGCGCCGCCCTCGATTCGCAAGGGTTGCGTTTTTGGACCCGGCCTGCCGCCTGCGAGCTGCCTTCCGCCGCTCGTTTCGGTGGCTTGCAGGTGCGCTCCCACGGCGCACCGATTTCCTCCTGGATTGCCCACCCAGAGACCTTTACCGTGTTGGACAAGCACATGCGCCGGCTCCTGCGATCGCACTCCCTGACCTACCTAGTTCCGGACTCCGCCACGCTCTTTGCCTTTGCCCACCTGCCGGACACCTATGCCCGCCAGCTGGCCGCCGATGCCGTCGCGCGCGTGCCCCGCCATCGCACCGTGCTCCACCCACGCCCGCTAGTATGGTCTAACGGATTCCCGCGGGAGTTATGAAAGGAGCACTATGCCGGAAAGTAGGATGTCGCGGCTGAGCAACCAGTACCACGACTGGGCGCGCAGCCACCCCACCGCCGCGGTGGACTTCCGCACCGCCATCGAGGACCTCCTCAATGACGCCGGCATCATCTTTGACCGCGTCTCTACCCGCGTAAAGACCTGGCCCTCGCTGAAGGCGAAGGCCAAGAAGCGCCGGGAGAACGGCGATTTTGTCTATCCCCAGCCCTGGCAGGAGATCCACGATGTGATGGGCGTGCGCGTGACGTTGTATCACTCCACCGCCATCCCGCAAGCGCTCAACGTCTTTGGGGAGTCTTTCCACGTGGAGCGCTCCGTAGACAAGGCGGCCGAAACTCGCATCTCTGGCGGCTTTGGCTACGGCTCCCACCACCTGGTGCTTACCGTGACCGAAGATAGCGCGGCTGCGATGGAAGAGCTCGCCGCCTACGTGGGATGGACTTTTGAGGTGCAGATTCGCACCGTCCTGCAGCACGCATGGGCGGAATTTGAGCACGATATCCGCTATAAGCAGGGACCGAACCCGCCCTCGCCGGAGGTAGATCGCCTCTTTACCTTGGCCGCCGGCCTTATCGAGCTCGCCGACCAGCAATTCGATGAGATCGCCGCCCTCAAGGCCCCCGATACAGAAACCGACAAGGACGTGGAACTTACCGCCGAGACCCTGCCGGGCGTGCTCGCCATCATTTTGGGTAACCGCTTCCCGCTCTCGCGCTCGGAGCACTACCGCTTCTTGGCGGAGCTCCTGGAACAGAACGGCGTGCGCCACCTAGGCCAGCTTGAGCAGTTGCTGGATGACACCGCCATTGCCCACGTCCACGACGCCATGCGCTACCGTTTCCGCCCCGGCCAGGTGCGGCTTATCGACGACCTGCTGCTCAACAAGTTTGGCAAGCAACACATCGAGGCCACCGCCGAATCCGGCGACCGCCCAGGCCGCAAGCGGCGGCTTACTGCGCGCCTGAAAGCCCTGCGCGCCGCCCACTAGCCGCGCGGTAATTTCGGCGACTTACCGGAAACCGCCGCGGAATTTCTCCATATCGCGGCGCTCCTTCTTCGTCGGCCGACCGGCACCGCGCGGGCGCACGGGAACCGACGGCAGAAACTCCTTGGGCGGCGGCGGTGGCGCGTGGTCCGTATAGCAGGTACGCGCGACGGGCGCGCCGACGCGCTTAGCGACGGTCGCTAAAACCTCGAGGTCATGCTCATGGTGGTTGCGCCACACGCGCACGCGGTCGCCCGGCACCACCTGTTGGGAAGGCTTGACGGCCTCGCCGTTTATCTTCACGTGCCCGGCGCGCACGGCCGTCGCGGCCGCGGACCGGGTTTTAAACATGCGAACGGCCCACACCCAGGCATCGATCCTGACGGGGCGGCCGCTAGGTTGCGGTGCCGGCATCTAGTACTGGTTGTGGTTCTCGTTGACGATTTTCTGGATCTTCAGCCAGTTATAGCCGCCACCTGCGACGGCAACGATGGCACCAATTAGCATCCAGGCCCAGAAGTTAGCCGAAAGCACGCCGAGCACTACGCCCACACCAATGCCGCCGGCCACGCATACGACGGCGTTGCGGGAGTGCTTGCGCACCTGCTGCTTGCGCTGCGCAATGGGGTTATTCGGTCGCTGCTGCATAGTCATGGTCAGGATCCTACCTCAACCCACGCGCTGCCGGCCTCTGCCGCTTCGAGCTGGCCCTGCGAGATCGCTGCGAGCGTAGCTTCCAGCTCGTCCAGCCCGCCTGGGCGCACGGCCAGCGTAAAGGTTACCGCGGCCGCATAGGCGGTATCGGTTATCTCATAGCCGCGCCCGCGCAGGTCCGCCTTTACCCGCCCGGCCGTCGCATGCGGGCACTCCACCGCATAAAGCTCCCGGCGCGCCCTGGTTACCGCGCGCACCTTCTCCATGGCCTCGCTCACCGCGCCGCCATAGGCATGCACCAGCCCGCCGGCCCCCAGCTTGATGCCGCCGAAGTAGCGCACGACCACCGCGCACACATCGAGCATGCCGGAGCCTTTGACCACATCCAGCATGGGTTTTCCGGCCGTGCCGGAGGGCTCGCCGTCATCGGAAGAGCGCTCCACCGGGTTCGCGCCATCAACGTGGTAGACGTAGGCGGAGCAATGGTGGCGGGCGTCGGGAAAGCGGCTGCGGGCGGCGTCGATAAACGCACGTGCTTCTTCCTCGTTGGTGACGCGGCCGATCAAAGTAATGAACCGGGAGCGCTTAATTTCAATTTCGTGTTCAACCTGGCCCACTGGGCGACGATAAGAATCCTGCATTAGGCCACGAGGAATTCGTACTCGGGGGTGCCGGGCTTGAGGTACTGCACCGAAATCTTGGATTCTTCCATGCGCTCTAGCAGGCCCTGGAGATCCTCGGCACGGCTAAGCTGCAGGCCCACCAGCGCAGCGCCCGTCTCGCGGTTATTGCGCTTGAGATATTCAAAGAGCGTGATGTCATCGGTCGGGCCCAAAATCTCGTGCAAGAAGTGGCGCAATTGGCCCGGCTCCTGCGGGAAATTCACCAGGAAATAATGCTTCAGGCCGCGGTGAACCAGGGAGCGTTCCATGATTTCGGCGTAGCGCAGCACATCATTATTGCCGCCGGAAATTACGCACACCACCGTCGCGCCCGGTTCCAGGTCCAATTGGTGCAGGCCCGCTACCGACAGTGCGCCGGCCGGCTCCGCAATGATGCCCTCATTTTGATACAGGTTGAGCAGGTCCGTGCACACCGCGCCCTCGGACACGGTGTCGAAGCTCAGGCGCTCGCGATTGGCCTGCAAAATCTCATAGGGCAGCGCGCCTAGGCGCTTGACGGCCGCGCCATCCACGAAGGGGTCGACCTCCTCCAGCGTGACCGGTCCGCCGTGGTCAAACGCCGCTCTTAGCGACGCCGCCCCCTCCGGCTCCATACCCACCACCCGGGTCCGCGGCGCCATATCCGCCACATAGAAGGTGATGCCAGAAATCAGGCCGCCGCCACCCACAGGAACGACGATGGTATCGAGCGACTTGCCCTTGGCCGAAAGCTGCGCCAGAACCTCCGCCGCGACCGTGCCTTGTCCAGTGATGGTATCGCGGGCGTCGAAGGGCTCGATGAAGGTGGCGTCGCGCTCGGCGGCGTCGGCATGCGCGGCCGCGGCTGCCTCATCGAAGTTGGCGCCGACCACCACCAGCTCCACCTGGTCACCGCCATGAACCAGGATGCGGTCGCGCTTTTGCATCGGCGTGGGCTCCGGCACGAAAATCTTGCCGGCAATGCCCATCGTGCGGCAGGCATAAGCCACACCCTGCGCATGGTTGCCGGCCGAGGCCGTAACAATTCCCCGGCCGCGCTCTTCCCGGGGAACATTCGACATACCGTTTAACGCGCCGCGAATCTTATAGGAGCGCACGTCCTGCAGATCCTCCCGCTTGAGATAGACCTCGCAGCCCGTCTCGGCCGACAGCCGGGCGCAGTACTGCAGCGGAGTCGGGGCGATTTCCGAGCTAATCCGCGCCTGCGCCTGCTGGATATCGGATGCATGGATGGTCGAATCAGTCATGTCTTGACAGTCTACCCATTCACTGGAAATTCACTGTCCTTTAGTTGCACCGTTACCTCCATCAGCAATAGTGGACATAACCACAAGAAAGGAATACTTATGCTCAAGCGCATCTCTCTCTGCGTTACCTCCTCGCTCGTCCTCGCCTGTGCCCCGGCCGCCCACGCCCATATCGTGGATAACGTGCTGGAACACTCCGCCCCCAACGCGGCACTGCAGCTGACCCCCATCGGTTCCCATGAATCCGGCGTGCTGGGCAAATCCGCCGCCGAAATCGTCGCCTACCACGCTGCGTCCCAGCGCATCCTCACCGTCAATGCGCGCTCTGGCGAGGTCGATATCCTGGACGCCTCCGATCCCACTAAGCCGCGCAAGATCGGCGCCCTCTCCGCCGGCGGGGACAAGGAAATCAACTCCGTGGCCGTGCGCCCCGATGGCCTGGCCGTCGCCGCGGTGCAGCAGGCGGACAAAACCGATAACGGCGAGGCGCTGTTCTTCAATGCCGAAACCGGCGAGGAGCTTGGGCGCGTGGGCGTTGGCGCCCTGCCCGATAACGTGCACCTCACCGCCGACGGCCGCCACGCGCTGGTTGCCAACGAGGGCGAGCCTTCCGACGCCCTCAACGCCGAGGGCACCGCCTACCTCAAGGACCCAGAGGGCTCCATTTCTGTCATCAGCCTGCCCGAGGACGTCGCAGCGCCCGCGCTTGACGACGTCCACACGGCCGACTTCACCGCCTTTGATACCGCCGACCTCGACCCCTCGATCCGTGTCTTCGGCCCTTCCGCGCACCACAACCTACCCTCGCGGGACTTCGAACCGGAATACATTTCTTCCGCGGGCGGCAAGGCCTACGCCACGCTGCAGGAAAACAACGCCATCGCGGTCATCGATATCGAATCCGCCACCGTAGAAAAGGTAATCCCCGCTCATATCGCGGACCACTCCCAGATGCCGCTGGATCCGTCCAATAAGGATGACGCCGCGGAGCTGCGCACCATTCCGGTCAAGGGCCTGTCCATGCCGGACTCCATCGGCGCCTTCGAGGCGGAGGGCCAGACTTATTTCGCCACCGCCAACGAGGGCGATGCCCGCGAGTGGGGAGGCTATACCGACGAAGTAGAGCTCAAGGACCTAGTAAAGGACGGCAAGGTCTGCGACGATCTCGAGCTTCCCGAGGGCATTGAGGATAAGAAGTTTGCCGGCAACCTCAAACTCACCAACGCTTCTGGCTGGAACGAAGAAAAAGAGTGCTTCGACGACCTGTATTCCTATGGCTCACGCTCCTTTAGCATCTACGACGCCGAGGGCAACGTCGTCTTCGACTCCGGTGCGGACTTCGAGAACATCACTAAGGATATGCCCGGCCTGAACTTCAACGCTGATAACGAGGATCCGGATTTCGATGACCGCTCCGATAACAAGGGACCAGAGCCGGAAGCCTTGACCATCGGCAAGGTTGGCGATCGCACCTATGCCTTCATCGGCGCAGAGCGCGTGGGCGGCATCTTTGTCTATGACGTAACCACTCCCGCCGAGGCAAAATTTGTCACCTACGTCAACAATCGCGATTTCTCCGTTGGCTACGACGAGGACGATGTTGCTGCAACCACCAAGGCCGGCGACCTCGGACCAGAGGGTCTAGCCTTCGTTCCCGCCGCTGACTCCCCTGCCGAGGACGCCCTTCTCATCGCCGGCAACGAGGTATCCGGCACCACCACCGTGTTCTCCGTCAAGGACCTGCTTGCCGACGCCTCCGACAACCCCGACTCCCCTACCGCATCCGGCAGCTCCGACGGTTCCAGCAACAGCAGCAGCGGCAGCAGCGTCGCTGCCGGCGTGGGCATCGTGGCTGGTTTGGTAGGTCTTGGCGCCCTGATTGGCGGGGCGCTGGGCTTCCTGCCGAAGACCGTCGACGAGTTCTATGCGCTGTTGCCGGCGCAGGTGCGCAAGCTATTGCCATAGACCTTCCGGGATTTACCTGCTAAATTGTTTGAGGCTAATACCTCTCACTCTAAAGGAGAACCATGCGCAACCGTCTCAGCACTTCGCTCGTCGCCGCCACCGCCGTGGCAGCGGGCCTCGTTGCACCAGCAACCGCTTCTGCCGCAGAAGATAAGCCGAAGGAGATTTCGGCCGAATGCCAGGCCGAGGTCGACAACGCCAAGGAAGAGCACCTCAAGAAGATTGAGAGCGGCGAGCTCGGATCTTCCGCCCGCACCCCGCAGGAGCTCATGCAGGGCCTGGCCAACGGCTACGGCTCTTCCGGAATGCCAAAGGAGCCGGACTGCGTAGCCGAGGAAGCAGAGGCGCAACAGATCGAGGCACTCAAGCGCCTGCCTATCTGGGGTTCCTCTTCCCCAGAGAAGTTCCTCGAGGTCATGAGCTGGGTTACCGTGGCTGCCAGCCTCGTTGCCGCGCTGCTGCAGGCCTTCACCATGGTTGCCAAGGTGAACCCGGCCGTGCTGGAGCCGATGAAGAATGCCCTCAAGCAGCTGGGCGTGCGCTTCTAAGCACTGAATAATTTAGCCGCTCCGGAGCTCCGGAGCGGCTTTGTGTGTTTTAGAAGAGTTCGCGGGTAGCAATCTCCGCGCCCTCGACCAAGGACTGCAACTTCGCCCAGGCAATCTGGGGGTGCAGGCGGCCGCCCAAGCCGCAATCGGTCGACGCGATGACGTTTTCGGGGCCGACTACCTCAGCGAATTGGATGATGCGATCGGCCACGAGGCGCGGATGCTCTACCGCGTTGGTGGAGTGAGATACCACGCCCGGGTAAATCACAGTGCCTTCGGGCAGCGCGTGGTCCTGCCACACGCGCCACTCATGCGCGTGGCGCGGCGAAGCGGCCTCGAAGGAGAATCCGCCGACCTCGGCACGCAGAATTTCCTCGATGATATCCGCAAAGGGCACGTCGGTAACGTGCGGGCCGTGCCAGGAGCCCCAGCAGATGTGCAGGCGCGTTTGTTCCTTGGGCAGGCCGGCGATGGAATCATTGAGGACGTCGATGCGCTCGCGAATAAAACCGCGGAAGTCCTTCACGGACGGCTCGGGATTGATTTGGTCCCAAGCCTCAGCCAAGTCGGGCGCGTCGAATTGCACAGTAAGCCCAGCGTCGGTGATGGCCTGGTATTCGGTACGCATGGCGCGGCCGACGTCGGCAAGCAGCTCATGCTCATCGTCGTAGTAGCGGTTGGTCAGGCGCGCTGCCGAGCCGGGCGAAAGGGCGGCGATGAAGCCGGGGGTGCCGGCCGGGAGGGCGTCGGCAAGCAAGCGCACATCGGCGGCGACCTCATCCTGGCCGATGTAGGTTACCGGTCCGGTAAACTCTGGGTTCGCCACCTTGGCGCGGCCGGTGAAGATGCCAGAATCCGGGTCATTATAGGCCTCCGAGAACAGCGCGCGGTCGCGGCGATCAATAAACGACGTCAGCCGCGGCTCACCCGGCTTAGAGCGCACCACCTCGGCCGATTCCCAGCGGTCGGTATCCGTCATCGTCAGCCCGCCCAGGCGGCTAAACGAATAATTCCACCACGCGCCATAATCCACCGCGCCAGAGGTGATATGGCCGTACTCGCCCTCGTTAATGATATCGAGGCCGAGATCGAGCTGCCGCTTGACGACGTCCGCCACCGCAGCCTCCAAAATCCCCTGAAACTCCGCGGCCGGCAGCTCCGCGCGCTGCAGGTTGGCTTCCAGCAGCTCCGGGGTGCGCGGCAGCGAGCCGACGTGGGTGGTGCGAATCTTGTTCACCATCAGGTTTCCTCCATCGTTATAGACTGTGCTGTCTAGATTAGTGGAGGGGGCCTGCCGCCGCCGAGTTTAAATTCAGCCTAATATGCCCGCACCCATGGTGGCCTTGAGGTCGCCCATGAGGTTGCCGGATCGCTCCACGCGCAGGTGGTCGCCGAGGATCATGGTGGTGGACTCGGAGCCGTCGACAAGCTCGAGGTACACATCCGACTCGCCCTGGTTTTTGAGCAGGACCTGCTTGAGGCGGGCAATATTCTCCATGGTGCACTGATCCGTGCGCATGGTCAGGCGCAGCGGCAGGCCGGCGCCACCGCCCGGGCCCAGCTCCGGCACGCGGATATCGGAGCAGAACAGCGAACGGCGCTCATCGCGCACCTTGACGTTGACACGCGCGAGGATGATATTGTCCTCCACGATCTGCGGGGCGACGAGCGAGTACACCTTGTTGAAGACCAGGATTTCCACCTGCGCGCCGTTGTGGTCTTCCACCGTGACAATGGCCCACGGCGAGCCATCACGCTTAGAGAAGCGACGGTCCACGCCCGAAATGATGCCGCCGATGATGAGCTCTTGGCCGTTATGCACCTCGTCGTTGAGGATCTTGGTCAGCGGGGTATCCGTCTGCGCGGCCAGCGCCTCCTCGAAGCCATCGAGTGGGTGGCCGGAAACATATAGACCCAGCATTTCGCGCTCGAGGGCGAGCTCGTGTTTGCGATCCCAGTTGTCTTCTGGAATGTCCAAGGCAAAAGCGTTGGAAGCCGCGTCGTCCTCTCCCCCGCCAATTCCAGCGAAGAGATTGAACTGTCCCTTATCCGCGGCCTTCTTGGTGGTTTGCACCGCATCCACCGCGTCCTCGTGGATGAGCATGAGGCCCTTGCGCGGGTGGTTCAAGTCATCGAAGGCGCCGGCCTTAATCAGCGCTTCTGTCACGCGCTTGGTGCAGGCAGCGAGCTCGATCTTGTCCAGGTAATCGCTAAAGGAGGTAAACGCGCCCTTGTCGTGGCGGGATTTGATGATGGATTCCACCACTTCCGAGCCCACATTGCGGATAGCGCCCATGCCGAAGCGGATATCCTCTCCCACCGCCTGGAAGTCCTCCTCGGACTCGTTGACGGACGGCGGCAGCACCTTGATGCCCAGGTGGCGGCAGTCCGATAGGTAGATGGCGGACTTATCTTTCTTATCGCCCACCGAGGTCAGCAGCGCGGCCATGTATTCCGGCGCGTAGTAAGCCTTGAGGTAGGCCGTCCAGAAGGACACCAAGCCGTAGCCCGCGGCGTGGGACTTGTTAAACGCGTAGGACGCGAAGGGCTCGATGGTGCCCCACAGCGCGTCCATGGCGGACTTGGAGTAGCCGTTTTCTTGCATGCCGCCCCAGAACTTGTCGTACTGCTGGGCCAGCACTTCGGGCTTCTTCTTACCCATTGCCTTACGGAAACCATCTGCCTCGCCGGCCGTGTAGTTGGCGACCTTCTGCGAGATACGCATGATCTGCTCCTGGTAGACGATAAGGCCGTAGGTCTCATCCAGGATTTCCTTGAGCGGCTCTTCCAACTCCGGGTGAATTGGGGTGATTTCCTTGCGGCCGTTCTTACGGTCCGCGTAGTCCCAGTGGGCGTTCACACCCATCGGGCCTGGGCGGTAGAGCGCAAGGGAGGCCACAATATCCTTAAAGCCGGTCGGCTTCATGCGCTTGAGCAGCTCCTGCATGCCGCCGGAGTCGAGCTGGAAGACGCCCAGCGTATCGCCGCGCGAGAGGAGGTCATAGACCTTGGAGACCTTGGGGTCGTCGGCATGCAGCTGCTCCAAGTGGATTTCTTCGCCGCGGTTGCGCTTGATGTTTTCAATCGCATCGCCGATAACGGTGAGGTTGCGCAGGCCCAAAAAGTCCATCTTCAGCAGGCCGATGGCCTCGCAGGCCGGGTAATCCCAGCCGGTGATATAAGCGCCGTCGGCCGGGCGCTTCCACATAGGAATGTGGTCCATGAGCCGGACCGAAGCCATAATCACCGCACAGGCGTGCACGCCCGCCTGCCTGACGACGCCCTCCAAGCCCCGCGCCGTGTCATAGATCTTTTTCACATCCGGGTCGGATTCCACCATCTGGCGGACCTCGGCGGCCTCTGAGTAGCGCTCGTGGTCCGGGTCCGTGATGCCCTTAAGCGGAATGTCCTTGGCCATGATGGCCGGCGGCAGCGCGCCGTTGATGCGGTCGGCCATCTGGAAGCCGGGCTGGCCAAAGTGCACCTTGGCCGAGTCCTTAATGGCCTGCTTAGTCTTCACCGTGCCGAAGGTAATAACCTGCGCCACCTTGTCCTCGCCCCAGCGCTCGGCCGCATAGGTGATCATTTCACCGCGACGGCGGTCGTCGAAGTCGATATCGATATCGGGTGCGGACGGGCGTTCTGGGTTCAAGAATCGCTCGAAGAGGAGATCGTGCTCCAGCGGGTCGATATTGGTAATGGTCAGCGCGTAAGCGACGAGCGCACCGGCCGCCGAACCACGGCCCGGCCCCACACGAATGCCCACGGAGCGCGCGTGCTTAATAAGCTCGGCCACGATGAGGAAGTAGGACGGGTAGCCCTTCATCTCAATAACGGAGATCTCATACTTGGCGCGCTCGATATACTCCTCCGGAACATCCTGGCCGGGGAAGCGCTCCTGCAGGCCCTCCATCACCTCGTGGGTGAGCCAGGAGGTTGGGGTATGGCCCTCGGGGACGTCGGCAATAGGCATGCGATCGTGGGTGTGTTCTTCCCAGATCTCGCCGTAGTCCTGCACGCGCTCGGCAATCCACAAGGTGTTATCACAGCCATCTGGAATCATATCGTCCCAGGTCTCGCGCATCTGCGCGGCCGACTTAATGTAGTAGCCGGTGCCGCCGAACTTGAAGCGGTCCGGATCCATGAACGTCTTGCCGGTCTGCACGCACAGCATCGCCTCGTGCGCCGGCGCCTGGGACTCCAACACGTAGTGGCAGTCATTGGTCACCAGCGGCGGCAAGTCCAGCTTGCGGCCGATTTCTAGCAGGCCATCGCGTGTGCGCTTTTCGATGTCCAGACCATGGTCCATCAACTCCAAAAAGAAGTTGTCCTTGCCGTAGATGTCCTGCCACATGGCCGCGGCCTCCAGCGCCTCGTTGAACTGGCCCAGGCGCAGGCGGGTCTGGACGTCGCCAGAGGGGCAACCGGTGGTGGCGATGATGCCGTCGGCATGCTCGGCGATGAGCTCGGCGTCCATGCGCGGCCACTTGCCCAACTGGCCTTCGTAGGAAGCCAGCGAGGACAAGGTAAAGAGGTTGCGCAGGCCGGTGGCATTCTCCGCGATCATCGTTTGGTGGAGGTAGGCACCGGACGCGGAGACGTCGTCGCGCTTTTGATCCGGCGTGCCCCACAGCACGCGCTTCTTATTGAAGCGGGATTCAGGCGCCATATAGGCCTCGATGCCGATGATCGGCTTGACGCCGGCACCGGTCATGCGGCGGTAGAAAGCATCAGAGCCATACATATTGCCGTGGTCGGTCATACCGACGGCCGGCATTTCTTGGCGAACCACCTCGTCGGCCAGCATATCGACCTTGGCCATGCCGTCCAGCATGGAAAACTCGGTGTGGTTGTGCAGGTGGACGAAGGAGGAGTTTTTGGCCATGCGGCTCATCATAGCGGGGCGGTCAAAATGGGCTATTATTTTGTGATGCTCTACACGCTCGCCGCCTACATCATGTGGGGATTTTTCCCCGCGTTCTTCCCCCTGTTGCTGCCGGCATCGCCGCTGGAAATCTTGGCTCACCGCGTGTTGTGGACCGCGGTGTTGGTTACGGGATTTTTGCTCCTCGGCGGCCGGTGGCGCGAAATGGCGCGCATGGACAAGCGCACGTGGGGTTGGCTTGCGGCCGCGGGTGTATTCATCACGGTCAATTGGGGCACCTACGTGGTGGCGATTAATAGCAACCACGTGGCCGATGCGGCGCTGGGCTATTTCATCAATCCCTTGGTGTCGGTCGCCCTCGGCATGGTGTTTTTGAAGGAACGACTGCGGCCGTGGCAGGCCGGCGCGGTGGGCGTTGCGGCCATCGCGGTGCTGTACTTGACGTTCTTTACCGGCCAGGCGCCATACATTTCGCTGCTGCTGGCCTTCAGCTTCGGCTTTTATGGGCTGCTCAAAAAGCAGGTCCGGGTATCCTCGGCCGTCTCGGTCGCGGCGGAGGCGCTCGTGATGTCACCGCTGGCGGTGGGCTACATCCTGTGGCTAGAAACAAGCGGCCAGGGCACATTCGCCAGCGAGGGAGTCGGCCACGCGCTGCTTTTGGTCAGCGCCGGCTTGATTACCGCGCTGCCGCTCCTCTGCTTTGCGGAGGGCGCACGGACACTGCGCTTATCGACGATCGGCATGCTCCAATACCTCACCCCCATCATGCAGATGCTGTGGGCTCTCTTTGTCACCCACGAGCACTTTTCGACGCACCGCTGGATCGGCTTCGGCATCATCGGCGTGGCGGTGGCGATTTACGTCGCCGACTTGGTGCGCATGGCTAGGAGCGCTTAAGTTCCTCGCGGGCGGCGCGGGCGCGGCGACGCGCCGCCTGTTCCTCTTCTGCGCGCAGCGCCCAGCGCGGCATCACCACGACGAGAAAAATGCCATAGGCACATACGATCCCGGAAAACACCAGCGTCATCGAGGTGCCGCCGGTGACAAGGCCGATGAAAAGCGCGATGCCGGAAACCACCACCGCGACCCACGCGGCGATATAGCCAAATTTGTAGTTGGGCATCCACTGCGAAAAGGGCTGGCGTGAGGACATAGGTCTAGTCTACGCGGTGGTCGTATTCGTGGGCCCGGTATCGACGAGGTCCGGTGGGGGCGGATCCCAGGGGTTAACCCAGCGAACGCCGCGGGCGGTGCGCTCGAAGCGGCCATTGCGCGGCGGGCCGGTGCGATGGTCATCATTGCGGCCGTTGTGATAGGCGCAGGCGGTGGTGAGGTTCTTCGCATTGGTCCACCCGCCGCCGGCCCAACTGAAGATGTGGTGAACCTGGCACTCATCGGCAGGCTTATTGCATCCCTTGACCGGGCAGGTGGGATTTTCCGCCGCGGCCATCATGAACTGCTTCCAGGTGGCCCCACGGCGCATGCGGTACAAGTTCACTGGGCCCTCTACGGGGTGGAGCAGGGTGACAAATCCCTCCTCGGCAAGCGCACGCTGGGCCAATTCAGCACCCGTAATCTGCGCGCCATTGGTCATGGTCAACACCACATCGTCGCTGCCATGGGCCACGCCAACCAACTTATCCAGTGGCACCACAACGTTGGTGCGCACGGTTGCGGCGGCGCCGGTACCGGTGCGGAAGAGGGAGGTGACGTCGGCAAGCGAACCGGCATGCTGGTGTAACTCGGCGATGAGTGCGGACGGCCCAGTGATGGACAGCGTCCAGGGTTTGCCGGCGGCGCGGCGGCGCAACCGCACCCCCGGCTTGGGTTCGCGCGGCGCGCGCATCTCGCGCAGCTTTTTGCGAGCACGCCTTTCCATCTCCCGCGTATCGCACGCGATATGGGTGAGCTCGGCGCGCAGGGCCCATGCGCGGGCTTGCGTGGGCGCGCGCCGGGCATGCTTTTCGATGACCGCCAGCGTCGGCAGCGAATGCCGGTTGCGGCGGGCCCCGTCCACCGCGCGGCGTTGGCGGCGGCGAAAGCTGGTGGTCCCGAAGTAGACCTGCGCGAGCTGCGCAATAGTGTCAGCCGTGGCATCGGGCATGCCGGCGGCGGTAAGGTCCGCGGCGGAGGCGTCGGCGGCCTCGGCGAGGAGGTCCATCGCCGAGTTGAGCGCCGCGATATAAGCCCGAATGTGTTCCATGCCCTCGATGCTAAAAGCGCTGGGCGGCCACCGCGCGCCACAGGTCCCAGGAGGGCGATATTAGCTGGGAGGGCGGATGGCGAAGCTGCCCCAGGCGGCGTCCGCGGGTGCGGGTTCGACGGCGGCGACGGAGGGGGTGGAGGCGACGTCGGCAAGCTGGGCGCCCGATCCCCACACCACGGCGGCGCTCACCGCGGTGGGGCGCTGGCCATAGGAGGCATCGATGCGGTCGAAGGCGCGTTGGATGACAGCGGCGCGGTCCTCGCCGGCGGTGGGTTCGGGGACGTCAATGGGGGCGGTGGAGCCGATAAGGATGGCATCCATGCGCGGGGCGGCGGCGACGGCGGCCGCGGCGGCTACGGGTGGCAAATCCTCGTCGAAGGTAACAAGGGCGTAGGCAGGCGCGTCCGGAATGTCGCTACCGGATACGCGCGCAATATACTCCGCGCGCGTCTCGCCATCCGGGCCGAGCTGATCGCCTTGTACTTGCGAAGAGGCCTGGGTCCCTAGGGCGCCAAAAAGCGCGAGCGCGGCCAAGAAAAGCACCGCAAGCACCGCCAGGGCCGCTAGCCGACGCCGCCGGTAGACCTTCCTCATCCCCGCAGAACCTCCAAAGCGTGCTCGAGATCGGCCGGGTACGGCGCTTCAATCTCGAACCACTTGCCGGTGCCGGGGTGGGTAAAGCCGAGCTTTACCGCGTGCAGCCATTGACGCTGAAGCCCAAGGCGCTTAGCCAAGTTGGGATCCGAGCCGTACATTGGGTCGCCCACGCACGGGTGGCCGGTGGCGGACATGTGCACGCGAATCTGGTGGGTGCGGCCGGTCTCTAGGTGCACCTCGATGAGGCTGGCCTCGCGGAAGGCCTCGATGAGGCTGTAATGGGTGATGGCCGCTTTGCCGTCGTCAAGCACGGCGAATTTCCAGCCCGACTTGGGGTGGCGGCCGATGGGCGCATCAACGGTGCCCTCGATGGGATCCGGCAGCCCCTGCACCACGGCGTGGTAGGTCTTTTTCACGCTGCGGTACTTAAAGGCGTGCTTGAGCGCGGAATAGGCGCGCTCCGAGGAAGCCACGACCATCACGCCTGACGTGCCCACATCGAGGCGGTGCACGATGCCCTTGCGCTCGGTCGGCCCGGACGAAGCCACGGTATAACCGGCCGCGCGCAGCCCACCAATCACCGTCGGCCCGTCCCACCCCACGCTGGGGTGCGCGGCCACGCCCACCGGCTTATGCACGCAGATGATATCGGCATCGTTGTAAAGCACGTCCATGCCCTCGACCAGCTCTTCGCGCGGCAGCAACGGCTTTTCTGGCTCCGGCAAAAGCACGGAGACCACGTTGCCGGAAGTCAATCGCTCGGATTTGCCCAGCTCTTGGGAATCGATGGTCACACTGCCCTCGGCGCACAGCTGCGCGGTGGCGCTGCGGGAAAGGCCAAGGAGCTTGGCCAGGGCGGCGTCGGCACGCATGCCTTCTAGGCCTTCAGGAATGGGGAAGCTGCGCATCTGCCTATTCATGCTCGGCCTTCCTTTCCTCCAGCACCATGGCGATAATGAACAGCACCACGCCGCAGGTAATGGCCGCGTCCGCAATATTGAACACGGCGAAAGAGCCGACCGAAATAAAGTCCACCACGTGCCCGAACCAGAAGCCGGGGGCGCGGAAGATGCGGTCAGCGAAATTACCCAACGCACCACCGGCGATGAGCGCTAGGCCCACCGCCTGGCCGGAGTGGGTAATGCGCGGGGCGGCAATGGCCACGCCGAGCACAAAGACCAGCTGGATAGTGGTAAAAAGCCACGTCGATCCCTCCCCGCCCATGGAAAAGGCCGCGCCAGGGTTAAAAAGCAGGGTAAACCGGAACCAATCCCCAATGACCGGCAGGGGCTCGCCCTCCGTAAGGATGGAGAGCATTATTTGTTTCACGGCTTGGTCCACCAGCGCCACGGCGATGACGACCGCGGCGATAAGTCCTGTCTTGCTCCTTCGTTTTTGACTCACCCGCTCTATTCTAAACGGGAGCGTCCGGTATTTTGGTAAGCGTGTTTCGAGTCAAAGTTTTTGCAGCCCTGACCACAGCCGCCGTAGCGCTTACGGCGTGTTCCTATGAAAAGCCGGAACCCGCGGTAGAACAGCCCGTGGGCCTGACTATCGACGCCCCACGCGTCACCGTGGACAATCCCGGCACCGGGGAGAAAAAGCTCCTGGAATACCGCGATATCGACTCCACGCAGGACGTGAACTACCGCGTTACCGAGGGTTTTTCGCAGGACCTGCTCAAAAAGTCAGCGGCCGAGAAGTTTCAGGCCTCCGACGTCGAATCCACCACCACTACCCTGCCGCTATCGGCCAAGGTAGATAAGGCTAGCGAGGACGTTGAAGATCAGCTGCCCGCCACCCGCAATGCGTTCGTCACGGCCGGTGCGCCGGAAACTTCTGGCGACACCGACGTCTCTTCGGCCGAGGGATTTCAATTTGGCTGGCGAGGCCAAAATACCGGCCAGATGAATTCCTTGCGCCTTGCCGCACCCCAGGAGGCCACGGATGAAGCCCGTGGCTCCGTGGAACAGGCAATTATGAAGCTGACGGCCCTGCCCGTGGTTTTCCCCACCGAGGAGGTAGGCAAGGGAGCGAGCTGGACGGTGGATTCGCGCGTTACCGGCGAGTCCACCCTGCTGCAGACCACGCGCTATACGGTCGCTTCCATCGAGGGTGACCAGGTCAAGCTCAACGTGGAGGTGGAGCAGCGGCCGTCGCTAGGCGCGCTGTCCTTTGAGGGCCAGGCCCAGGGCACGGAGTTGGAGGACAAGGAGCTCAAGGTTGTGGACTCCAGCACCCAATCCAAGGGCAACATCACGGTAGACCTGGGCAAGCCGCTGCCCGTGGGCGGTGACGTGTCTTTCGACACGAAGGTCATTTATGGCGCCGCCGGCTCGGAGCTGCGCGTGGTGCAGTCGAGCCTGACGGAGCTGAACTTTTCCTAATTACTCGGCCGGGGCTTCTACGGGGGCCTCAGCTGGGGCTTGCTCGGCGCCGGCAGCCGGGGCGTCGCCTTCAGCCGGGGCAGCGTCGCCCTCGGCCGGTGCCGGGGCGGGTGCAGAGGCACCGGCGCCGGTATCCGCGCACATCTCCGGAACCTGCTCCGGCGGCACGGTGTTTTGGATGAGCGTGCAAGCCCAGGCCTTAGAAAGCTTCCAGGTGCCGTCTTCGTAAACGAATTCCACCTGGTCAGCGGTCTGCTGCTGGCCGTCAGCGGTGGTGAAGTTCACGGTGGTCAGCACGGACTGCGGGTCATAGCCCGGAAGTACGGGATCGACGACCTCGAACTCGGCGCCGGATTCCTGCTTGGACTGTGCCATGGTGTCAAAGATTTCCGGTGCGGTCTCGCCGCCCTGCACGGTGGCGGTCTTTTCCTGCTCAGAGGCGTTCGGATCAGTGGCCTTGGCCAAGATGGCGTTGAGGTCCGCCGGGGACGGCAGCGCTGGGGCGGCGGAATCGCCGTCGGAAGAGGCGGATTCCTGCGCCTCGGTGTTGGTGGCGGCGGTATCGTCCTGCTCGTCGTCGGAAGAGCAGGCGGCCAGGGCGGTGGCCGCGGTCAGTGCGAGGCACGCGGCGCTAAACTTGCGGAATTTCACTTCTAACTCCTCACGTCTGGGTTCTAAACTCCCATCAGTTTACAGCTGCACCAGCCTTTTCCGGGCTGCGCCCGCCGCGTGGGCGGAGATTTCTTTAACCTTGAGTGCATGACCCGACTTGCTTTGATAGCCACCGGTGGCACGATCGCGTGCACCACCGTGGCCGATGGTTCCTTGGTTCCCACCGTCTCTGGCGCGGACCTTGCCGCTGAAATCGACGCCGAGGTAGTGGAGTTTCGCCAGCTCGACTCCTCCTCTATTACTTTGGCGGACCTCGATGAGCTCATTGCGGTGGTCAATGAGCACACCGCGCGCGAGGACATCGGTGGCGTGATCATCACCCATGGCACCGACTCCATGGAGGAAACCGCGCTGGCGTTGGAGATTTTCTGCGCAGGGGCAAAGCCCATCGTGCTTACTGGAGCGCAGCGCGCCTACGATCACCCCGCGGCCGACGGCCCCACCAATCTGCGGGCTGCCCGCGAGCTAGCGGCCAGCGGGCACCCTGGGGTTTTCCTCTGCTTCGGCGGCGAGACCATCCCGGCGCGCGGTGCGCGCAAGCGGCACACCAGTGACCTGCGCGGGTTTGAGTCGCTGTCCGTTCCTGGCACTACCCCGCGTTTGCGTCCTGCCCCGCTGGCGTCGCAGCGTATCGAGATCATCCCTGCCTATCCGGGAGCGGGCCGCCTGCTGGTCGACGCCGCCGTACACTCCCCCGCCTCCGGCCTCATTGTGGAGGCCATGGGCTCGGGAAACATGGGTGAGGACATGGGCCGCGCGCTTGCCGACGCCCTCCACGCCGGTCTCCCCATCGCCATTTCTACCCGCACGCCCTATGGCCCGACGGCACTGGCTTATGGCGGCGACGGCGGTGGCGCGAGCCTGGGGAAGCGTGGCGCCATCAACGCCGGATGGTTCCGCCCGAGCCAAGCGCGAATCCTACTCGCTGCGGCGCTAGCCACCGGCACCGATCCGGCGGATCTTTTCGCTCAGGAGGGCTAGCCCTCGCTGGTCAGCCAGTCTTGCCAATCCAGTGAGTCGAGCGGGTCTGCTGGCACGAGCGCGGGATCGTCGGCCGCGAAGGATTTGGTGCGCCCGGGCCCCGTGGCGCGGGTTTCAAAGCGCACGCTGACCACCCCGTGGCCGGCGCCTTGAATCCAACCGTGGCCGTAGTCAGGATGGAAGACGTCTTGCGTTGCGTGCCACTGGTTATCGGTTTCTTCCTCCACCGTCACCGTAGGCGCTGGTATGGCCGGTGTTGCGTCGTCGCTCACCCCAGTCTCATAGTCCGTATCCGCCGGTGCAGGGCGCACTATTTCGCGGTCGAGCTCCGGAAAAAGCACGTCTTGGCGAGCGGTCTCTAGCCCGGAATAGCTCACCCCTACCAGGCGGATGGGCCCCAGCTCATCGGGGTAGCGGGCGAGTTTGAAGGCGGCGGCGGTGAGCACGGCGGCGTCGTCAGTCGCATAGGGCAAGGTGGTCGAGCGCGATTCGATATGGAAATCCGCCATGCGCAGCTTTACCGTTACGGTGCGCGCGCCGCGCCCATCCTTAAGCAGCCGGCGGTGCGCGCCCTCCGCCGCGCGAGTGATGGCTGCATCGACCTCGGGGGCGGTCTGCAGGTCTTTCGGGTAGGTGTGCTCGGTAGAAATCTGTTTAGAAATTGCGCGCGGCGCCACCTCACGGTCATCAATGCCGCGGGCCAGCTGCCACAGCTGCAGCCCCACCACGCTGCCGATGGAAATCTCTACTTCCTTGCGCGTCATCGCCGCTAGCTGCCCAATGGTTTCTACGCCGATGGACTTGAGCTTCGCGCCGGTCACCGGGCCGACTCCCCACAACTTGTTCACCGCAAGGGGGTGCAGCATATCTAGCTGGCGCTCCGCCGGAATAACAAAGGTGCCGTCGGGCTTCGCTTCGCCCGATCCAATCTTGGCAAATTGTTTGCCCGAGCCCGCCCCAATGGAACACGGCAGACCCGTCTCCTCCCGAATGTGCGCGCGCAGCTCATCCGCCCAGCGCTTGACTTCCTCCGCGCTCGCCCCTTCCAGGGCGGCGGGTTCCATAAAGGCCTCATCGATAGAAAGCTGCTCGATGACCTCCACGTGTTGCGCAATGATTTCAAAAACGCGACGCGAGGCCGCCGAATACACCGCCCGGCGCGGCTGCACCACCACCGCGCGAAGTCCAACAAGCTGCTGCGCGCGGTACATCGGCATGGCCGAATGCGCACCGTACACGCGCGCCTCATAGGAGGCGCCGGCCACCACGCCGCGCCCGCTGGTACCTCCCACCAGGACGGGACGCCCCTGCAGGGTAGGCCGGGTCAGCTGCTCGACGGAGGCGAAAAACGCGTCCATGTCGATGTGTAGAACCCAGCGTTGCATGCGGCCCAGTCTAATAGGCGCACCTCCACATGCACTCCTGGGTGTTTGCGTGCCGTTAATTAAAGCTTTTATTTCTTTCCATCTTCACGTCACCCACATGCAATATTGCGGCCTTATCTTTTTCGAGGTTATTTCTTGAAGAAAGTATTTCGCTGATTATGAACTCACCCCACGTCATCTTGCGCGGCGTTAAGCGCGAATTCGCCGATAATACGGGCCTCCACGAGACCGATCTAAGTATCAACCGCGGTGAATTCATCTCTATTCTCGGACCTTCCGGCTGCGGTAAGTCCACCCTGTTGCGCTGCATAGCCGGATTAGAAACGCCTGACGCGGGAACCATCTCCTTCGGAGAGATGGAGGTATTTGGTCCACGAACCAACGTGGCCGTCAATAAGCGCCGGCTGTCGATGGTCTTCCAGGACCTCGCACTGTGGCCGCACATGACGGTGGAAAAGAACATCGAGTTTCCGCTGACCACCCCAGGCAATAAGGTGGCAGCAGGCCAGCGGGCCGAGAAGGTCCGCGCCTGCATGGACATGGTGGGCATCGCTTCCAAGGCGAAGGCGCGGCCGAACCAACTTTCCGGTGGCCAACAGCAGCGCGTTGCCATCGCCCGCGCGTTGGTTTCTAATCCAGATGTCCTGCTTATGGATGAGCCGCTCTCCGCCCTCGACGCCGCGCTGCGCGTGCAAATCCGCGCCGAGCTCACCCAGCTGGCACAGGAGCTGGGGCTCACGGTCATCTACGTCACGCACGACCAAGCCGAGGCACTTGCCATGTCGGATCGCGTCGTGGTTATGAATCAAGGCCATATCGAACAATTCGCGGATCCAGTCACCCTTTATGAACAGCCGGCCACCGATTTCATCGCTGGCTTTGTAGGCACCATGAACCGCCACCCACAGCTGCCCAGCGTACGTCCAGAAAATCTCACCGTCACCACTGCGGAAGAGGACACCGGCGCCTCCCCGCGCCGGGTCGAGGCGCAGGTTCTTGGCGCTCACTACATCGGTGGGCGCTACGAGTTGCGCTGCGATGTTCCCGGGTCCGAGGAGCCGTGGGTGGCGTATTCACCGCATCGCTTCACTCGCGGCGAGACCGTCTACCTCAACTATCCATCTTCTCTTTCTGCATAGGAGCCACACATGTTTACCAAGAAGTTCACCGCCACCATCGCCACCACCGCTGCTGGTGCGCTCGCCTTGACCGGTTGCGGATCCGTCGAGGACAGCGCCGATACCGCCACCGACCAGTCCACCTCTTCTGCCGAAAAGTGGCAGGCACCTGAAGGCCTGTCCGGCGAGGTGGATTACTACTCGGCTAACCCGCAGGGGCTTACCGACGCCCTCGTGGAGGCCTTCGAAGAAAAGACCGACGTCCACGTCAATGTTTTTGCCGATACCACCGGCAAGATCACCGCCAAGCTCAAGGCCGAGGAAGCCAACCCGCAGGCTGACGTGGTCTACCTCGCCTCCTGGGCGGCAGCTAGCAAGCAGGAAAAGTCCGGCGCCCTTGAAAAGTACACGCCGGAGGGAGCGGACAAGGTTGTTCCCAAGTGGGCGTCGGAAAGCGGGGCGTTTACCGGCCGCGATGGTTCGGCCCTAGCGCTGGTAACCAACACCAACGTCGTGGACGAGGCCCCGAAGGACTGGGAGGACCTCACCGATGAAAAGTACAAGGACCAAATCATCATGCCGGACCCGCGCGAATCCGGTACCGCAGCCGACCTCATCGCGGCCATGGTAGATCAGTGGGGCGAGGAGAAGACCTGGGATCTCTTTGACAAGCTCTTTGACAACGGCATGATCGTCCAAGGCGCCAATGGCCCAGCGCTGGACCAGGTCACCTCCGGCTCCCGCGGCATCGTCCTCGGCGGCGTGGACTACTCCGCATACTCCGCGCAGAAGAAGGGCGAGCCGCTCGAGGTTGCTATCCCAACCTCCGGCACCACGGTTACCCCGCGCCCAGTCATGATCCTCAAGTCCTCCGATAACAAGGAAGCCGCAGAGGCATTCGTGGACTTCATGTTCTCCGATGAGGCGCAGGAGATCTCGGCCTCCAAGAACATGATCCCGGCCAATAAGGACATCGCTCCAAAGAATGGCCCGAAGCTGGATGAGATTAAGACCCTCAACGATGACCTCGATGGCCTGGTTTCTCAGTCCAAGGACATCAAGGAAACCTTTGCCAAGCGCTACCTGAAGTAACCGATGAGCTCCACCACCACTCCCCAACGTCGCCTTGGGATCTACGGGGTCCTTCTCATCTTGCTTGCCCTCGTCGCCGCGCCGCTAGCCTCCGTGCTGGTCAACGCGGCCGTGGGCTACCACGATGAGCCCTCAGCCCTAGGCAGCATTGTCCAACCGGGCATGCTGCACATCCTTGGCAATACCGTCCTGCTCTCCGTGCTGGTCGTGGCTTTTGCCACGCTCATGGCCGCGCCGCTCGCCTTCCTCCGTTCGTGGACGCGGTTTAGCAGGGCCAATTGGATCGAGATCGTCATCATGATCCCGTTTATGACCCCGCCCTTTGCGGCGGCGATGGCGTGGATGGATTTCACCCGCCGCGGTGGTGTGGCCGAGATGCTGCTCGGCCACGGCGCCGGCAAACTCGCCCACGATGCCATCTACTCGGTGTGGGGCATGGCCTTCATCATGGCCGCGGAACTCTTCCCATTCTTGTACCTCATCCTGCGCACCTGCCTCAATTCCATTCCGGCGTCCACGCTGGAGATGGCACAGATAGCCGGCGCGAGCCGCTGGCAACAGGCCGTGCGCATCATCGCCCCGAATGTTGTTGGGCCCTATTCCCTCGGCGCGCTGATTATCTTCATTAAGGCCGCCGGCGAGTTTGGCACCCCAGTCACGCTTGGCAACGCCATTGGCTACAAGGTGCTCGTCTCCTCCATCTATGAAGACGTCACCATCGACCCCCTCGATTTTTCCAGCGCCGCTGCCTCCTCGTCGGTTCTCTTTGCCATCGGCGTGGCCGCTTGGGCCTTCCAACAGTGGATTTCACGCCGCGACCTCTCCGGCGGGGGCCGAGTAAGCCGCCCCGTACGTATCCGCCTCGGCTCGGTCGGCACCGCCTTCGGCGCTGTGGTGACCGCAACAATCTTCATGGTCGCGGTGATCATCCCCTACCTGTCCATCACCTTGGCCGCGATGACCATTCTGCGCTCGGCCCCGCCTACGCCTAATAACCTCACCTTCGATTACTTTTCCATCGTTGTGCAGATGCCAACCGCTCAAGAGGCACTTGTTCGCTCCATCGGACTAGGCGCCCTTGGCGCGACCACCGCCGTTGCTCTCGGCGTCCTGGTCACGGTGCTCACCCGCCGCCAAAGCACCATTGCCGCAAAATTCAGCGATTTCTTGGCCATCGCCCCCGACACCGTACCCGGCATTGTCCTGGCCATTGGATTCATTTTGCTGTGGAACTCTCCCTGGCTGCCATGGTCGCCCTACGGCACGATGGGCATGCTAGTTATGGCCTTCACCGTGCTCTTTTTGCCCATGGCCATCCAAAACATCAAGGCTTCAGCAGAGTCCGTCTCCCCTACCGTCTACGAGGCCGCTGCAATTTCCGGCTCCTCCACTCTGCATACCTTTGGGCGCATTACCCTGCCCCTGCTTGCCCCTGGCATCTTCGCTGGCTGGCTCCTCGCCTTCTTCGTAGGCATCCGCGAGCTGGTCATGTCCTCACTCATTCGCCCGAGCCAAGTCAACCTCTTGGCTCCGTGGATCATGAACCAATTCGATCAAGGCCACCGTGCCGAGGCCATGGCCATGACGCTCATCGGCGTCGGAACCTCCACCGTTGTCTTGGTAGCTATCACCTGGTGGCAAAACCGAAAGGCCGCACATGCCCGCTAGCATTTTTGTCTTTGCCGATCTGCACCTAGGCCGCCCGGGCGCCCCTGGGCTGGACTGGGCCCTGCAAGAACTCGAAGTTGCCGCCAATAGTGGAGCCACGGCGTGCGTATGCTTGGGCGATATCATTGACCGCAACGCTGAGGCGTCCGAATTCGTGCCCCAGGCCCGCGCCGTAATGGCCCACGCTGCCACACTGTTCGGCGAGGTCCACTTCATTTCCGGCAACCACGATACCCACCACAATCTGGACTTCCCGCCCGAGGTCACGGTCCACGGCACGCAGGTGCACTCCTTTCGCATAGGAAACACCACGGTTCTAACCGCAGCGGTGGCCACCGATCCGGACCCGCGCCGCCTCCAGCTTCCACCGCGCCCGAGCGACGGCCCCGTCCTCGGCCTCCTACATTCTTCCGTCACCGGTGAGTTTTCTAAAGGCACCTGCCTGCCGCTTTCCGTGGCTGAGCTACAGGCCTGCGAGGCCGATGCCTGGATCCTTGGGCACGTCCACTCCCCGCACACGCTTGCCGACGCCCCCTTCATCGGCTGGGTCGGCATGGGCCACGGCTTACTCTTCGACCCCGATACGTGCCACGTCACACGTTTGCCTAGCTAGATCCGTTCCCCACAAAGTGCCACCGCACGCTTGCTTGCATGCAAGCTTGCATGCAAGATGGATGCATGTCCAATGAACGAATGCAGCCCGCCGCGGAGCGCGCCTATGACTTCGTCAAAGAGAAGATCATTGACGGCTCCTTCGAGCCCTCGCAGATGCTTTCCGAGGCCTCCCTGGCTACCGAAATGGGAATTAGCCGCACCCCGATGCACGAGGCTTTCCTGCGCCTAGAGGTCGAAGGCTTTCTGCAGCTCTACCCCAGGCGGGGTGCGCTCATCGTGCCGATCAGCCCGCAAGAAATCCGCGAGGTCTATGAGGCACGCTTGCTCGTGGATAGGCACTGTGCTGAAAAGATCTGCGCAATGTCTGATGCCGAGCGCGCGGACATCGCTGATCAGCTGGACGCGACCATCGCGGAGCAGGACACTGCGTTGGATGGCGCAGACCTGCATGCCTATACGCATCTTGATGCGCGTTTCCACCAGATCATCATGGATGGCGGTGCCAATAGCCTGCTAGCCGGGCTGGGACACCAGCTGCGCGAACGCCAGCAGCGTTTTACCGCCACGGCCATTGGCCGCAACGTGGCCCGCGCCCGCACCTTCGTGGATCAGCACCGCACGCTTGCCGATGCCCTCCGCACCGGCGACCTCGACGCCTACCTTTCCGCATTGGACACCCACCTAACCAACTCGAGGAATCAACTATGACCGAAAAGTTTGCCAAACACTCATGGTTTCCCGTCGCTGGCAGCATGGTCGCTGTCGCGTGGGGCGGCAATGAGTTCACCCCTCTCCTAGTTATGTACCGCGAGGAGTCACACTTCTCGCAGGTCACCGTCAATGGCCTCTTGGCCGCCTACGTACTCGGCATCGTGCCGGCGCTGCTGATTTCTGGCCCGCTTTCGGACTACATTGGCCGCCGCCCCACGATGCTGCCTGCCGCGCCACTATCGCTGCTCGGTTCCTTCCTTTTGTCCATCGCACCGAACGAGCCACTCGTTATCGCCGTGGGCCGCATCATGTGCGGCTTGGCTTTGGGCATCGTCATGGCGGTCGGCTCCACGTGGGTGGCAGAGCTCATCACCCGCGCAGGTGGCGATCCCGCTGCCGGCCCGCGCCACGCCTCGATGTGCCTGACCTTAGGCTTCCTCATCGGCGCCGGCCTCGCATCGGTGCTGGCCCAGTGGGGCCCGTGGCCGACCCACTTGGCGTATATCCTGCACATCCTCCTCACCGTCGCCACCGCCATCTGGTTGATGAAGACCCCGGAAACCCGCCCGCCGCGTGGCGCTACGGTAAAAGACACCTTCCTTGACCTGAGCATCCGCGACATGCTGCGCATGCTACACATCCCCTCCGCAGCACACCGCCGCTTCGTGCGCATTGTTCTGCCGGTCGCACCGTGGGTCTTCGGCTGCGCTGGCGCCGCCTATGCCCTCCTGCCCCAGCTTTTGTCCAAGTCCGCCGGCGATGCCCCCATCGCTTTCTCGGGCCTGATGACCGTTATCACCTTGGGCTGCGGCGTCGGCATCCAGATGCTCGGCAAGGTTATCGATACCAGCCGCTCCGCCCGCGCTTCCGCAGTTGCCATGGGCGTTATCACCGTGGGCACCATCCTCGGCGCGGTTGCCTCTCATACTCGCTCCCTGCCGCTCGGCATCGCCGGTGCCGCTGTCATGGGTGCAGGCTACGGCCTCGCCCTTGTCGCCGGTCTCTCCGAGGTCCAGCGCATCGCCCGCGCCGAAGAACTCGCCGGCCTCACCGCCGTGTACTACTCGGTCTCCTATACCGGCTTCTTTATCCCCATGGCCTTCAGCGCACTCGCGCCGCTGCTCGGCTTTACCACCCTATTCCTCATTGGCGCCGTGCTCGCACTGTGCTGCCTCGTTAACGTCGTCCTCGGCTGGCGCGCTCACCTGCCCGGCCCGGTCCGTTAAGTCCTATCACTCATAAAAAATTGCCCAGCCGCTAAGGCTGGGCAAATACTTTTAGGTGGCGGCTAAGGCGCTACTGCTTAACGACGGTAGCCTTAACCCCCTTCACCACCTCGTGCACGTCCACACCATCGAGTGCCTCGGTGGTCACCTGGAAATCGGTGGCGAGCACTTCACCGGCGATGTGGTCGGCGTGACGCTCCGCCCAGGCCTTCTTCTCCTCTGGGACAGAGAGCACGGCCGCGATGCGGTCCGAGACCTCGAACCCAGAAGCCTTGCGGGCATCCTGCAGGCCACGGATAACGTCCGCCGCCCAGCCTTCGGCCTCGAGCTCTTCGGTCACCTCGGTATCGAGTACTACCAGGCCGTCGAGGCCTTCGATACGCGCGGTCGACTTCGGATTCGCTGCCTGCAGGCGCTCGGTGTACTCATCCGGGCCAAGCACGATATCGCCGTCCACTACAACCTCGTCGTCGCGGCGCTCGTAGTTGCCCGCCTTGAGGTTCTTGATGGCGCGCTGCACGTCCTTGCCCAAGCGCGGGCCGGCGACCTTCGCATTGCAGACAACCTGGAAGGTGCCTACCGAATCGACGTCGTCAGTAAGCTCAACTTCCTTGACATTGACCTCGTCGCGGATGATATCGGCGAAGTCCGCCAAGCGCTGCGCCCCATCGAGAGCCACCGTCAGCTTCGGCAGCGGCAAGCGGTTGCGCAGCTTATTGGACTTGCGCACCGAGGATGCAGCCGAAGCGACCGCGCGGGTCGCATCCATTGCAGACACCAGATCTGCATCGGACGGGTAGTCCGCAGCCTGCGGGTAATCCGCCAGGTGCACCGAACGCTCACCGGTCAGTCCACGGTAGATAACCTCTGCCACGTGCGGCAGCAGCGGTGCCACCACGCGAGTCACGGTCTCCAGAACGGTGTACAAGGTATTAAACGCCTCAGGATTGGCGTCCTCGCCCTCCCAGAAACGATCGCGCGAGCGACGGACGTACCAGTTGGTCAGGACGTCGGCGAACAGGCGTACTTCTTCGGTTGCCGTGGCGATATCGGTATCGGCAAGCGCCGCGTTGACATTGGCCACGACGTCATGGGTCTTGGCCAAGATATAGCGGTCCAAAACATGCGTGGAGCTGGTGTCGAACTTTGCTTCCTTTTCTGCGTAGAGCTGCAGGAAGGTATAGGCATTCCAGATAGGCAGGATAGCCTGGCGCACGCCCTCGCGAATGCCCTGCTCGGTCACGATGAGGTTGCCTCCGCGCAGGATAGGCGAAGACATCAGGAACCAGCGCATGGCATCCGAGCCATCACGGTCAAAGACCTCGTTAACGTTCGGATAGTTGCCCTTGGACTTAGACATCTTAAGGCCATCGTTGCCCAGCACGATGCCATGGGCCACGACCTTCTTGTACGCCGGGCGATCAAAAAGCGCGGTGGACAGCGCGTGCATCACATAGAACCAACCACGCGTCTGACCGGAGTACTCCACGATGAAATCGGACGGCGAGTGGGTCTCAAACCATTCCTTATTCTCGAATGGGTAGTGCTTCTGCGCAAAGGGCATCGAGCCGGACTCAAACCAGCAATCCAGCACGTCTGGCACGCGGCGCATCATCGACTTACCGGTCGGATCATCCGGGTTCGGGCGCACCAACTCGTCGATATGCGGACGGTGCAGCGACTCCGGACGAACTCCGAAATCGCGCTCCAGCTCATCCAAGGAGCCGTAGACATCCATGCGCGGATAGTTGTCATCATCGGACATCCACACTGGGATAGGCGCACCCCAGTAGCGGGTACGGGAGATATTCCAGTCGCGCGCGCCCTCGAGCCACTTGCCAAACTGGCCATCTCGGATATGCTCCGGCAGCCACTCAATCTCCTTATGATTAAGCTCCACCATGCGATCGCGGAACTCGGTCACCTTTACGAACCAGGCCGGCAGCGCCATGTAGATAAGCGGCTCGCCCGAGCGCCACGAGTGCGGATAGGAGTGCTCGATGGTTACGTGGCGCACCACTCGCCCAGCAGCCTTCAAGTCCTTGATGATGTCCTTATTCGCATCAAAGACCAGCTGGCCCTCATAAGGCGGAACCTGCGAGGTGAACTTGCCGTCCTCGTCCACTGGGATAACCAGCTCGATGTCGTACTGGTTGGTGGTATTCATGTCGTCTTCACCAAACGCAGGAGCCTGGTGTACCACACCGGTGCCGTCCTCAGTGGTGACGTAATCAGCGATCAAAACCTGGTAGGCATTGCGCAGATCCGGGAAGAAGCCGAAGATAGGCTCATAGGTAAAGCCCTCGAGTTGCGCGCCGGTAAACGTCTCCAGCACCTCGGCCTCCCCTAGTTCCTTCTCCAAGGTGGCCAGCAGGTTTTCCGCCATGATGAAGGTACGGCCAGCGAAATCGCCCTCCGTAGCCTTAAAGAGCACGTAAGTAACCTCTGGATGAACCGCCAAGGCCTCGTTCGAAGGCAAGGTCCAGGGGGTGGTGGTCCAGGCGAGGAAAGAGGCGTCGGCAAGCGCAGGGTGCTCCGCCAACGTCTTTTCTGCCGCGCTTCCCTCGCGCGCGCCCTCTACTGGGAAGGTAACGGTTAGGGTCGGATCCTGGCGCATCTTATAGGAATCGTCCAGGCGGGTCTCCTGATTGGACAAAGAAGTGTGCTCCGCCCAAGAGTACGGAAGAACTCGGAAGCCCTTGTAGATAAGGCCCTTGTCATAAAGCTCCTTGAACGCCCACATGACCGATTCCATGTAGTTGATATCCATGGTCTTGTAGCCGTTGTCAAAGTCCACCCAGCGGGCCTGGCGGTTGACGTACTCTTCCCACTCGTCGGTGTACTCCAGCACGGACTTGGCGCAGTATTCATTGAACTTTTCCAAGCCCATGTCCTCGATCTGCGCCTTTTCAGTGATACCCAACTGCTTTTCCGCCTCCAGCTCGGCGGGCAGACCGTGGGTATCCCAGCCGAAGACGCGAGGAACGTAATTGCCAGCCATCGTGCGATAGCGCGGGACGATATCCTTCACATAACCGGTCAACAGGTGGCCATAGTGAGGCAAGCCATTTGCGAATGGAGGGCCATCATAAAAGATGTACTCTGGGCAATCCTTGGTCTTTTCTAGCGAAGCCTGGAAAGTATCATCCTGCTTCCAGTACTTCTGGACTTCCTCTTCCATATCTGGGAAGCGGCTGGAGCCGCCGGTCATATCGACCTTGGGGTAAATCTTTTTCGCCATAATTATCCTTCACTCTTAACCCGGTGCAGGGACGCGCCTTTAAGGCTCGCGGTACCACCCTGCTTGAGCCCGCAGGCTCCGCTTCGTTTCGGTGAAGGAGTTGACGGTCCCACCCGTTCAGTTCTACTGGGCCACACTGGCTGTTCTTCTGAATTGCTCCCCGGTGATGGCCGGATCACTGCGTGTAGGCCACAGTATAGCGCCCCAGAATCTTCGTGCACAAGAAGTTATCCACAGGCTAAAAACTTTCCCTTGTGGGGGCTTGCGCGGGGAAATAAATTGTGAGTCGTGAACGCGCTAGATACTTACCTCGCAGCCATGGCACCCGGGATGGACATCGTCCTCGGGTGCGCAGGCATGTCCGAGGACGACCTCTGCGCGCGTGGCGCCGCTGAAAAGACGGCCCGCGAGTTGGCATTGCTCAAAGAGGCGTACTGCGGCACGACCAAGTTCACAAGGAAGCGTCGTCGTGCTATCGAAGGAGCTCAGCACAATGGGCATTCCATCGTTGCGTTATCCATCATTGAAAAGTATGCACGCAAGATGCCCACGCTTTTCGACGCATGGGTCCTCCGCGAACAGCTATGCACCACCAAGGCCACAGCAGCGGCACTAGAAAAGCTGGCGCAATCCAAGGTTCCGAAGAAAAAGCGCAAGATAAAGCCTGGTATACGCATCATCCGCCGCAAGGATGCGCCGTGGACGTTAGCTATCGACGGCTCGTCCTCGTTCATTGCAGACCTCCACGCGGCGGTGGAAAACCAAGACAAAAAGCCGCTGGATGTGGTGGAAGATACCTTCTTCGGCAGCGATACGGGGCAACGCAGCACCGTGTTAACCAATGTCATCGTGCGGCTGGAGGACTACGTGCGCATCGTCAACGGTGATGGCGAGGAAATCACCTTGCAGATGACCAACGGAGCAACGCTTACGGGGGCGCAGTATGTGCGCCGCACGTTAAAGGAGCATGGGCTCATTACTCTGGTGAGCCCCTATGAAGGCGCGGTGAACCTGTACCGCACGGAGCGCTTCGCCAATGCCAAGCAGCGGTTGATGGCGGGCGCGGAAAATCCGGTATGCCCATGGCCGCGCTGCGCTAAGCCTGCCGACGAATGCCAAATTCACCATTTGGAGCCGTGGTTGCACGGTGGATTGACCAATATCGCGAACTTATCCACAGCCTGCGCGTACCACAATGGCGCGAACGATGACGATCCCAATGCCCCGCCGCTGCGCGGGCGACTTGCCCGAACCAACGGACGGATTCGGTGGCAACCGCCCGATTGCTAGAGCCCGACTGCAGAATAAGGCGCCTCGTGCGCCTTATTGGCATGCCTGCAACCGAAAGCTTTGGGTCTCGCGGCGTTAGTCCTCGCGGAAGGCTGCGCGCAGCGCCTCCTCCTCGGGGGATTCAGTTGACTTGGCTTTGTCAGCGCGATGTTTATGCGCCCAGTCCAGGATGAAGCACACGAGTCCGACGCCAGCGGCGGCAAACACGATATACAACGACCAGTCGGCTCCCGAGATAACGAAGTTGACCAAGGCCACGAATGCCACGAGGGCGAGAACTAAAGCGGCAACGAGCACAGTGGTTCCTTTCGGTAGGGGCGGGCTAAAGCACGACGGTCTAAAACAACAATAGCGCCCCCGCCGCGGTGGCGGGGGCGCTAGGAAGAAGGGGTGGCTTAGTTGTTGCCAGCCTCGCCGTTCGGTGCGGCGGTGCCGCGGGTAGCCAGCTCTTCCAGCTGAGACTCCAGCAGGGTCTTCAGGCGGGTGCGGTACTCGCGCTCGAAGGTGCGCAGCTCGGAGATGCGAGCCTCCAGCGCGGTCTGCTGCTGCTTGACGGTGTTCATAACCTCGGTGTGCTTGCGCTCGGCATCAGCCTGCAGCGAAGCAGCCTTCTCCTCAGCCTGGCGGATTTGCGCCTCAGCGCGGGAGGAAGCATCAGACTCGGTCTGCTTTGCCTTAGCCTCGGCGTCAGATACCAGCTTCTTGGAGCGGGAATCTGCATCCTGCAGCTGGGCGTCGTACTTCTTCTGGGCGTCGGCAAGCTGTGCCTTGGAGCGGGAATCTGCATCGGTCAGCTGCTTCTCGGCGGCGGTGCGCGCCTCGGACAGCATGGACTCGGACTCCGCACGAGCCTCGGAGGTCAGGCGGTCTGCCATCTCCTGTGCCAGTCCCAGAACGCGGGCAGCCTGCATGTGGGTTTCCGGGGTAGCCAGGCCATCGGCGGTCTGTGCAACACCAGCGCCTGCGATACCCGCTGCCGCTGCACCAGCCTTGGAGGAACCAGCTGCGGAAGCGGACTTCTTCAGCTCGTCGTTTTCCTTCTTGGAAGCCTCGAGGTCCTTCTTTGCCTGGGCTGCCTCGGCGCGAGCTGCCTCGGCGTCCTTCTTGGCCTGAGCCGCTTCATCGCGGGCTGCCTTCAGGTCTGCGGAAGAGGAAGCAGCAGCGGAGCCAGACGCCTGTGCCTTGGAAGCCTCAGCCTGGGCAGCCTTAACCTGCTCCTGTGCCTTCTTGGTCTCTTCCTTGGCACGGGAAACCTCGGACTTGGAGTCCGCCAGCTTGGTTTCGTACTCGGCGCGCAGCTTGGCCTCAATCTCCTTGCGCAGCGCAGCCTCATCGGTGCGGGTGGAAGCCGCAGTTGCGGTACCAGCAGCACCGGCGCCAGCACCCGCCTTGGCCTGGGAGTTCAAATCGCTAACCTGCGCCTGCAGGTCTTCGTTCTCATCCTGCAACTGGGCAAGGGCGTCCTCTACGAGGTCGAGGAACTGATCCACCTCGTCTTCGTTGTAGCCGCGCTTGCCAATCGGCGGCTTGCTGAACGCGACGTTGTGAACATCAGCTGGTGACAGTGGCATGTCTTCTCTTCCCCTTCAGGTTGGTACAACCCCGGAGCTTCCAGGGCCTTAGGAGTGCGGTTCAGGTCTAACTAAACCTTCCCCACAAAGGTACATGTGGTTCATAATACGGGTTATCGCGATTTATCGTAACCAAACGCCCACAATAATCGACGCCCCGCCGAGTCTCAACGTTTACCACAGGTTTCGAGGCGACGGGGGTGCTAAGTCAGGAAAATTATCCGCAAGATCATTGTGAGTATCGAGAGCAAGACGAACAGCACAAGCACCGATACATCAAGCGCTACGCCACCCATTTGCAGGGGCGGGATCAGGCGGCGCAACGCCTTGACCGGCGGATCCGTAATTACAAACAGAGGCTCCGCTACAACCATGAACCAGCGTGGAGGGTTGAACTGCCGCGAGAAGGACTGGATCATCTCAATAATGATGCGGGCGATGAGCACCCACGTATAGATCCGCACGAGCAGGATAAGAATAATTCCGAGTTGTGTCACAATGACCGAGCCTATCGAATAAACCCCCGCGGGTGCCCAATCGGCACCCCACGGGGGCCAAATGAACCGCGCCGCTTAGCGCAGGCCTGCGGCACGCTCGAGCTCGTGCTTTGCAATGTCCGCAGACTTCGGCACGATGGAAAAGACCTTGCGCTCAGTGTCCATGCCCTTGGTGAGGTTGAGCATACGCCCCTCCAGGCCGAAGCAGAGGCCGGCAGCGAAGTCGATGAAGCGCTTGGCGGTGGCCTTTTCGGCGTCGGTAAGCTCGAAGACCACGGCATCGCCGTCGCGGAAGGGCTCGCCTACCTTGGCGGCGTCATTGAAAGACGTCAGGGAAATAGCCACGATGGTCGGGACGAATTCCTCCTGTACCGGGGCCGGCTCGTAGGACTGCGGGGCGCGGCGAGGTGCGTAGGCCGAGGAGCTATTTTCGGAGTAACGCGGCTCCTCGTTGTAGTAGGCATCGTCTTCTTCGATGTCCACCGGGCCCAGCCCGAAGAAATCCTTCGTCTTATCAATGAATGACATTTTTGGGTCTCCCTCTGACCTAAATTTGTACAAGTCTAAACGCGTAAAATGTGTCTGGTGTGACTCATGTGATTTACGCCGTGAAATGCGCTTTTGCGATGTTTTTAACCTACTGGCCGCGGCCCCATGATACTGGTTCCGACACGCACGATATCACTGCCCGCAGCAATTGCCTCGGCCATGTCCGCACTCATGCCAGCAGAGAATTTCAGCGGTCGATTGAGCTCAGAGGATAAGCGATCTACCTCTCCGCGGACGTTTCGGAATACCTCACCAGCATCGGCGTCGAGAGGCGGAACGACCATGAGTCCGGCAAGTTCTAGATGCTGCGCTTCTTCTACGGCACGCACGAGCTCATCGAGTGCCTCAGGAGAAACACCACCGCGAGCACCATCACCGTCGGCGGAGACTTGGATAAATACCGGCAAATTGCTTTCGCGCTCGCCTCGTTCCTTGGCTAAGGAAACTCCCCGCTCCAGTGCGTGGGCCAGCTTGAGGGAATCAAGCGAATGCACGCTGGCTGCCCATCGGGCTACGTGGTTGGCCTTCTTGGTCTGGATTTGGCCAATCATGTGGAATCGCAGCTGCGGCAGCTCGGTGGCCTTGGCGCGGGCTTCTTGTTCCCGGTTTTCGGCGACGTCGGTAACTCCTAGCTCTGCCAGCAGGGCAATATCGGCAGCTGGGTGAAACTTCGTTACCGGCAACAGCTGCGGTGGTTTTCGCCCTGACTGCGCTGCTAGCCGTTCAATCTTGGCACGGGTGTCCGATAGGTTGTGTTCTAGCTGTGCCTTTCGGTCTGACATTACTTAGCCTCCAACCAAATTAGTCCAGCCTGGCGGCCGGTGGTTCCTTCGCGCCGATAGGAAAAGAAGTCTTCGTCTTCGATGGTGCAGCGCGGGTCGGATTCAATCGCGGTGATACCTAGCCCCATGAGCTGGCGAATCAGCCCTGCGCGCACATCGATGCCCCACGTGCCCTTCGACGTCCGAGTCTTGGAGCCGGGCAAGCGGCGCTCGACGTCAGTGGCCATTTCCTCAGGCACTTCGTAGTTCTTTCCCGAAGCAGCCGGCCCCATAACCACCTGAATGCGCTCGGGCTGTGCGCCCAGCTTCTGCATTTCGCGCACGGTATTGACCACAATGCCGTTGCGGGCGCCCAAGCGGCCGGCGTGGGCGGCAGCAATGACGCCAGCGGCGACGTCGACAAGCAGCACCGGCGTGCAATCCGCAACGAGAACGCCTAGCCCGAGGCGTCGCTGGGTGGTGACAATTGCGTCTGTGGCTGGCACGGGCTCGTCCTGTGGACCATCGACGACGGTGACGGTATTGGTGTGCAGCTGTTCCATCCACACGATGTCGTCCAGACCGGTCACGCGCTTCAGGCGCTCGCGGTTAGCGGCAACCGCGGCGGGGTCATCGCCGACGTGGTGCCCCAAGTTGAAGGAGTCGTATGGAATAGCAGACGCCCCGCCAGCACGGCTAGTAAAAACCATGCGGACGGGGCGTGTGGTGCGATGTTCCTCGTTTACTGGCATGCACACCAGCGTAGCGCTTTGCGCTTAGCGCATGAAGGAAGGCACGTCCAGATCGTCGTCGCCGTCATCGTCACGACGCTGGGATGGGCGGGACAAACGGTAGTCATCGCGGCGCTCCTCGCGGGAGAAACGGTCAGAGTTGGTGAACAGACCGCTAGATTCTGGGCGACGCTCCTCGGCAGGGCGCTGCGGGGTGTAGCGCTCTCGCTCCTGGCCGGCGCGCGGCTCGTAGGAGTGGCGCGGGGAGTAGTCATCCTGTGCCGGCTGAGCGGCAGCAGGCTGCGCCGGTGCCGGGGTGACGGGCTCTGCGGTCTCGCGCTGGCGATTGTCAAAAAGGGAGCCGGGCTTGCGCTGTTCCTGCTGCGGCTGCTGCTGCGCAGCGGCCTGGGTCATATTGGCCTCGGCATCGAAACCGGTGGCAATAATGGTGATGCGGATTTCATCACCCAGGGTGTCATCGATGATGGTACCGAAGATGAGGTTGACGTCTTCGTCAGCGCGCTCTTCCACCATGGAGGCAGCGGCGTTTACTTCGTGCAGGCCAAGATCGGAGCCGCCGGCGATGGACAGCAGCACGCCCTTGGCGCCTTCCATCGTGGATTCCAACAGCGGGGAGTTAATGGCTTGCTCAGCAGCGGTCATGGCGCGGTTATCACCGCGGGCGGAACCGATACCCATGAGCGCGGAGCCAGCGTCAGACATGACGGAGCGGACGTCCGCAAAGTCGACGTTGATCATGCCCGGGATGGTGATCAGGTTGGTAATACCCTGCACACCATTATGCAGCACCTCATCGGCAGCGCGGAAAGCCTCAACGATGGAGAGCTCTTCCCCACCGAGCTGCATCAGGCGATCGTTCGGGATGACGATGAGGGTATCGCAGACCTCGCGCAGCTCCTCAATACCGGCCATCGCCTGGCGGGTACGGCGAGCGCCTTCGAACTTAAACGGGCGGGTGACAACACCGACGGTCAGCGCACCCATCTTCTTCGCGATAGACGCCACGACCGGAGCAGCACCGGTGCCGGTGCCGCCACCCTCGCCGGCAGTCACGAAGACCATATCGGAGCCCTCGAGGGCGTCTTCAATTTCGGACTTGTGATCTTCCGCGGAGGTCTTGCCTACCTCAGGGTTAGCGCCGGCACCGAGGCCGCGGGTGGCTTCACGGCCAATGTCGAGCTTGGTATCTGCGTCAGAGAAGATGAGGGCCTGGGAGTCCGTGTTGATGGCGACGAACTGAACGCCCTTGAGGCCTTCTTCGATCATGCGGTTCACGGCGTTGACGCCGCCACCGCCGACGCCGACGACCTTGATATCCGCGAGATTGTTATTGGAAGAGATCATGTGAGTTGGTCTCACCTTTCGCTACTTTAAGTCTGCACGTGCATTAAACGAGGAATGTAATGCGCTCCGCCGAGGGCGAATCGCGTTCCTTTCCATCTTTAACGACAGCGGTGTAATTTTCACGCACATTTTCCGCGTGTCGAGACCCTCAAGTTCCACTTTAGGGTTTCTCACCTGCGGTTTTGCTTGTCACACCCGTATCATCCGCCCCATGGTTCAGGCACTGAAATGGGCCCGTGCAGCGCACACGCCTAAGCGGTGCTGCACGGGCCCACAAGCGCGATAGAAAGTACCCGCGGGGGCACCCGTCGCCCTATCCGCGGGTGGTGACCAACTCAGGGTTGGAAATATTCCACTCGCGGCCTTCCATCTTCAACACGGTGGCGAAGGCATGCGCCTTGTCCTCATCGTTGGAATCGCTGGCACCCCAGAAGATGCGCCGGTCATCTTTGGTGGTGAAAGTCAGCGAATATTCGCCCGCCACTTCCAGCTTTGCTACTTGGTTGCGGACGTCGTCGGAAAGCGCTGCAATCGCTCGCACCGCATCCTGGGTTTGCGGGGAGCCGCTATCGACGGAGCCCGTCACCTCAACCGCGCCCGCGGGAGGCTCAGCGGAGGTAAATTCCTCGCCTTTATCATCGATCAGGTAGGGCTTATTATCGCGCTTTACAAACGCCACGGCCTTGTGCTCGGCCACGTTGATGGTCAAGGTCGAAGGGAAATCGCGAGAGACTGTCACCGAATCGACCCAGTCCAATCCAGCAACGCCGGAAGCTGCCTCACGCGCGTTAACGCGCAGCAAGTTTTCGCCCTTGGGAACCCCAGAGGCTTCCTCCACCTGCGCGGGATCGAGCTGGTGGACGCCTTCGACGTGAAAATTGCGTACCTTCAGGACGGGAACTGTCCACATCACGGCGGCCGCTATGACGGCCACGGCGACAATTGCGGCGATGACCCCAGCGATGAGCTTTGCGGAGACGCGCACTAGCTTGCCCGCAATTCATCGAGGATTTCCGCCGCCACCATGGTTACCGAGCCAGCACCAATGGTCAGCACCACATCGCTTGGCTCCACCACCGACACGACGTCGCGGGCGGCGGCGGAAAAATCCGGCTCGAAAATGACCTGCATATCAGCGGGCATCTTATCGGTAATGATGCGGGAGGTAATTCCCTCCACGGGCTGTTCGCGGGCGCCGTAGATGTCGAGGACCACGGCGGCGTCGGCAAGCGAGAGTGCCTGGGCAAACTCGGCGTCGAATTCCATGGTGCGTGAGTACAGGTGCGGCTGGAAGCAGGCAATAACGCGCCCGCCGTGGCCTTCCGCCTCGACCTTGGCGCGTGCGGCCCGCAGCACTGCCGCAACCTCGGTGGGATGGTGCGCATAGTCATCGAAGACGCGCACGGGTTTGCCCTGCTTGTCGACGCTCCCCCGGTACTCAAAGCGCCGCCGCACACCACCAAAATCAGCCAATCCCTCGGCGATGGCGGCTGGAGCGCCACCGGAGAGCACGCCGGCGATCAAGGCACCCATGGAATTGAGCACCATGTGGTGGCCTGGAATTTGCAGCTCGTAGCGCACGGTTTCAGAAACGCCAGGAAGGTCGAGCTTGACGGTGGTGTCCATGCCTTCCGCGGTGGTCTCTTCGCGGACCAGCTCGGCGGCCAGCGGCACGGTAGAGGTGAAAGACTTCTCCGCCGAGCCGTAGGCCACGACGTTGATGCCGCGCTCCAGCGCCCGCTCGCCAGCCCGGGCAGCGTGCTCGTCTTCAGCGCACACAACGAGATAGCCGGTCTCCGGAGTGACCAAGTCAGCAAAGTCATCAAAAACTTGGAAGTAGGCTTCCTCGCCGTGGAAGAAGTCGAGGTGATCGGGCTCGATGGTGGTGAGCACCGCAACATCGGGGCTATAGCGCAGCAGGGAGGCATCAGATTCATCGGCCTCGGCGACGAAAGCTTCCCCGGTGCCACCGTGGGCATTGGTGCCCGCGCGATTGAGCTGGCCGCCGATGGCGAAGGAAGGATCGAGACCCGCGTGTTGCATCGCGCTCACGGTCATGGACGTGGTGGAGGTTTTGCCATGGGTGCCAGCCAGCAACACCTGCTTGTGGCCTTCCATCAAGGCGGCGAGCAGATCGGAGCGGCGAATTACCGGAATATCGTTATCCTTTGCGGCCACTAGCTCCGGGTTGTCTTGGGGAATGGCGGCAAAAGAAGTAACCACGACGGTGGGCAGTTCGCCAGACAGTCGCAGGTTTTCTGCGGCGTGGCCGATGGCGACTTTGGCACCCATGGTGCGCAGCACCTCAACCGGGGTGGAGTCTTTGACATCGGAACCTGTGACCACTCCGCCGCGAGCGGCGAGGATTCGCGCGAGCCCCGACATGCCGGAACCACCAACGCCGATGAGGTGGACGCGGCGCAGATCGTAGTGTGCGGGATCGGTCATTTACTTGTCCTTCCTTCCAGCGGCGTCTTCGGCCTCGGATACGCGGGCGGCGATGCGGTCTGCGATGGTATTGGCCACGTCCCCAGCGCTGGCATGGGCGGCGGCGTGCGTCATCGACTCGAGGCGTTGCGGGTCATCGAGAATGCCGCGCACCTCGGAGATGAGTCGCTCTGCGGTCAGCTCCGCGTCCGGGATCTGGATGGCGGCGCCTGCCTCGACCACGTCGCGGGAATTGAGCGCCTGTTCGCCATTGCCGTGCGGCAGCGGAACGTAAATGGCCGGCAAGCCTGCGGCGGATACTTCGGCAACGGTCATGGCGCCGGAGCGGCACACGACGAGGTCGGCTACCGCAAGGGCGGAGCCCATGTCCTCGATATACGGCAGTGCGGCGTAGTTCGGGTGTTCTGCGGGCGGGTCATTCTTCTTGCCGTAGGCGTGCAGAAGCTGGAAGTCCTGTGCCAAGTCCTCTACCGCTCCGGCAACAGCGCGGTTGATGCTGGCCGCGCCTTGGGACCCGCCGGTGATAAGAATGGTGGGAAGCTCGGACAGGTTCCACTTGGTGCGCGCGTCTGCGGCCAGGTTGCCATTCGGGTCCTCCGCCAAGCTCGGGCGAACGGGGATGCCGACGACCTCGCCCGGCATGCCAGAATCCGGGTGGGCGTTGAGTCCGATGCCACCCATCTTTACACCGAGCTTATTGGCCATTCCAGCCAAGGCATTGGTCTCGAGAACATAGAACGGGATGCCGAGGGATCGCGCAGCGATATAGGCCGGCCCGGCCACGTAGCCGCCGGTGCCAAAGACGACATCCGCTTCGACATCCTTGAGTACCTGCTTGGCCTCCCCCACCGCGCGGGAGAGGTTGAACGGTAGCTTGAAGAGCTGCGCGTTGACCTTGCGCGGGATTGGCACGGGGGTAATCAGGCTAAGGTCCACGCCGCGGGCGGGAATGATATCGCGCTCGAGGCCCTTTTCGGTACCGAGAGCGGTGATGCGTGCGCCGTGGCGCTCGCGCAAAGCTTCGCCCACGGCGAGGGCGGGTTCAATGTGTCCGGCGGTGCCGCCACCTGCGATGACGACGGAAATAGGCGTGGAATTCATAGCCTAAAGGCTACCAGCGCCACCTAGCGATAGCGGCGCTCGGCGCGCGGATAGCGGCGGCCGCTTCCGGTCACGGGGCGTCCAAAACGCTCCTCGCGCACGCGGGATCGCGGTTCCTGCGGACGAGCGTGACGACCCTGCTGCTTCTTCTTCGGCTTCGGCACCGGCTGCGGCTCGCCGATGAAAAAGAGGCGGTCGAACAGTGGGCGGCCGAAATTCTGCATGGCGGAAATCTGCATCGGCTCATGACGCGCCACGTTGCACAAGATGCCCATCGAACCGATCGTGATGATCGCCGCGGTACCGCCGGCGGAAATCATGGGCAGCTGAATACCGGTCACCGGCAGCAGGCCAATGACGTAACCGATATTCACGAAGGCCTGCGTGACCACACCGATGGTCAGCGTTGCGGCCAGCAGGGACTGGAACTGGTTCTGCGCGCGCATCGCGGTGCGCAGGCCCACATAACCCAAGGCGGCGAAAAGCACGATGACGAGCGCACCGCCCCACCAACCGAGCTCCTCGCCCACGATGGCGAAAATAAAGTCATTCTTCGCCTCGGGCAGGTAGAACCACTTGGCACGAGATTGGCCGATGCCTACGCCCCAGAAGCCGCCGTCGGCAAGCGAGAGAAAGCCCTGATAGGACTGGAAACCCGTACCTTGAGTATCGGAGATATTGCCTACGAGGGCATCGAAATAGGTGTGGAAGCGGTTGGACCGGAAGCCGCCAGAAAGGAAGATAAACAGCAAACCGCACACGGCTGCGACGCCGATGGTCGCCGGAACGCGCCAGTCGACACCCGCGAAAATCAGGGTGAAGACAACCACGAGGGCCAAGGACAAAGCCATACCGAAGTCGCCCTGCAAGACGATGAGCAAGAACATAACGCCGGCAATGAGGGAGTACATCATGAAGGGATCCGTTACCTTCATGGATTTGTGCTCCTTATCCGCCAATACGGTCGCACCAAACATGCCTACGGCGATGCGGGCAAGCTCCGAGGGCTGCAGGGAGAACGGTCCCAAGTAAATCCAGGACTGGGAACCTACCTCCTCGCGGCCGGTGCCCACGCCGGGGATCAGCACGGCGATGAGCAAAATGATGGACAAGCCCACAATCCACGGCACGCATTTGCGCAGGGTATGCGGCGACACCTTGAGGCCAAACCAAAAGGCAACGAGGCCCAAGAACACCATCACGCACTGGCGCAATGCCTGGTTCCATACGCCGCCGTCTTCTGTCAAAGAGGTGGCCATGGAGGAGGAAAAGACCATGAGCACGCCGATGCCGACGAGGAAAAAGATGATAAAGCGCAGCAGCTGGTAATCAAGGCCTGCTTCCTGTCGGGCTCGCTCGCGCAGGTCGCGAACGCGGTCGCCAAAACTCTTGGAGCGCGGGCGCTGCTGGGAGGTGGCCGTCATGTGTTCTCCTGATCCTTAAATCTAAAGCTCTACTTACGGGTAAGCTCCCGCGCGGCCGCGGCGAAAACATCACCGCGTTGAGCCATGCCGGTATACATATCCAACGATGCCGCAGCGGGCGCCAAAAGAACGGTATCCCCGGCGTCGGCGTGTTGCAGTGCAGCCTCCACCGCAGCATGCATGGCTGCGACAGGCTCCTGCGTTTCGATGACGTCCACCGGGGCATGCGGCGCGTGCGCGGCGAGTGCCCGGGCAACCTCTTCCCTATCCACGCCTAGGACTACCGCGGCCTTGATGTGGGCGGCGTGCTTGGCGACGAGCCCGTCTACCTCCGCGCCCTTCAACTGCCCACCAGCAATCCAGACCACGGAATTGAGCCCCTTGAGCGCCGCATCCGCCGCGTGCGGGTTGGTGGCCTTGGAATTATCGATGAAGGTGATGCCGGAATGCTCATGAACCACAGCGCCGCGGTGCCCGGCGACGGTATATGCGGCCAGCCCCTGCGCAATGGACTCCGGGGTGGCGCCTGCCAGACGCGCGACGCTGGCTGCGGCCGCAGCGTCGAGGACACCTGCCAGGCCGGCGGGCTCAATGCCCTCTGCGGACGCGAGAACCTCGCGCTGCTCGTTAAGCCGCGAGACAAGGCGGCCGGCGCTTACGCCCACCTCTCCCTGTGTGGGTTCAGCGGCGGTAAAGCCGTAGAAGTCTGTGGTATCCGCGGCGTAGCGGACCGCCTCGGCGTCATCTTTGCCCACCACAGCGACGTCACCGGAGAGCACCTTGGCCTTCGCGCGGGCATAGGCATCGAACGAACCATGCCAATCCAGGTGATCGTCTGCCAGGTTCAGCAACACGCCCACATCCGGGCGCAAGTGGCTGGACCAATGCAACTGGAAAGAAGATAGCTCGGCGCAGAGAACGTCGACGCGAGGGGTGGCCGTGAGGGCGTCGAAAAGCGACACGCCGATATTTCCCACCGCCAGTGCGCGCTTGCCGGTGCGATTGGCATCAGCCTGCATGATCTGGGCCAACATACCGGTAGTGGTGGTTTTGCCGTTGGTTCCGGTAACTACCAGCCAGGTGCGCGGCGCCCCGAAGACGCCCGCACGATCCAGGCGGTAGGCCAGCTCCACGTCACCGATAACCTCTACCCCAGCGTCCTGGAAAGCAACCAACAAAGGCGAATCGGGACGCCAGCCCGGCGAAGTAACCACAAGGTCAAAATCGCCTTGGGCGGCAGAATCGACGTAGACGGTTGCTACCCCGTATTCCTCCGCCAATTCCGCCAGCGCGGTCTCGTTGGAATCTGCAACGGTGGTATCCACCCCGAGGCTTGCCAGCATAGCGACGCAACCGCGCCCCGATACTCCCGCCCCGGCCACGAGCACTCGCCCGCGCAACGAGGATGGCAACTCGGTCATCTCTATTCCTCTTTCCTCGATAAAGCTAAAAAGGCGTGAGTCTTAGGAAGCAAAGCCGACGGCGGACAGCCAGTCGCCGTAGAAGATGCATACGCCAGCGATAGCGGCCATGGCGCTTAGCAGCCAGAAGCGGGTGACCACGGCGGTCTCGGCCCAGCCACCATTTTCAAAGTGGTGGTGGATGGGCGCCATGCGGAAGAAGCGCTTTCCGGTGCTGCGGAAGACGATGATCTGGATAACTACGGAGACCGTCTCAATCACGAAGATGGCGCCGATGATGATCATGAGCAGTTCGGTGCGAGTCGTCACCGAGAGGCCGGCGACGAGGCCGCCGAGCGCAAGCGAACCGGTATCGCCCATGAAGATCTTTGCCGGTGCGGCATTCCACCACAAAAAGCCCAAGCAACCGCCCAGGCCGGCTGCAGCCAGCACAGCCAAATCGAGCGGATCGCGAACTTCATAGCACCCTGCCGCTGGCGAGACGGCGCAAGAGTTGCGGAATTGCCAGAAGGAAATCAGTGCGTAGGCGCCCATCACCATCGCGGTGGTGCCGGCGGCCAAGCCGTCGAGTCCGTCGGTGAGGTTCACGGCGTTCGACCACGCAGCAATGAGTAGATAGAGGAAGACCAGGAAAACAATGGTGCCGATGATGGCGCCGCCCACGGCGATGTCGAAGGTTTCAAAATCGCGAACGAAGGAAAGGTTGGTAGACGCTGGGGTCAACCCGTGCTCGTCTGGGAACTGCAGCGCCAGGATGCCGAAGATGAGCGCCACGGCCAGCTGACCTACCAGCTTGGCGGTCTTGTTCAGGCCGAGGTTGCGCTTTTTGAACAGCTTGATGAAGTCATCGGCAAAACCCAGACCGCCCAGGCCCATGGTGAGGAAGTAGACCAAAAGACCGGAGGGGCTAAAACCACCGTTACCGGTCACGCGGGCATAAATTCCTACCACGAGGTAGGCCACGGTGATGGCCAGCAAAATCGCCAGTCCGCCCATGGTGGGGGTGCCGCGCTTGCGCAGGTGCAGCTGCGGTCCGTCCTCGCGGATTTCTTGCCCCTTGCCTACACCGGAAAAGTAGCGCACCAACATGGGAGTGGTAAAGATCGCGACGAGGAAGCTGAGGATGCCCGCGATAATGATCTGAGTCATTGCTAGAGGTCTTTCTCCTTGTACTGAGGACTAACGGCGATTGAGCTGTTCTGCCACGCGCCACAGGCGCTGGGCATTCGATGACTTGATGAGGACTACATCTTTGGCCTCGCGCCCCGTCCAATCTTCGATGCCGGCAGGCGCTACCCTAATGATGTCTTCGACCGCCGCCGCAGCGGCGTCAACATCCGGGCTGATAGTAGTATTTATACCCCGCGCCTGTGCGGCCTCAACCATGGCCCTCATATTATCGTTGTCTCCCACGGCCACGAGGTGGTCAACATGGTACTTGGAAAGCACCTCTCCCAATGCGCGGTGGGCGGCCACTGCTTCTCCGCCGAGCTCGCCCATCTCACCGAGCACGGCGATGGCGCGGGCATCCGGTCGGGCGGCCGAGGTATAGGCCAGCGCAGCAATGGCCGCGTGCATGGAATCGGGGTTGGCGTTATAGGAATCATCGATGGTGGTTACTCCATCGCGGCGGGTACGCACGTCCATGCGGTGTTCCGAGGCATTCTGGTGCCCGGATAGCGCGTTGGCTACCACCTGCGGGTCCATGCCCGATTCGATGGCCGCGGCGGCCGCTGCCAAAGCGTTAGAAACCTGGTGCTTGCCAAAGACCTGCAGCTTCACCGGAAGTGGGTCCGTTCCCGGCGCATGCAGCACAAACGAGGGGCGGGCGACGTCATCGAGCTGGATATCGCTGGCGTAGTACTGGGCGTCGGAAGCCGGCGGCTTATTGGCCGAGTAGTAGACGACCTTGGCTGAGGTGCGCGGTGCCATGCCCGCGACGAAGGGATCATCGGCATTGAGCACGGCGACGCCGCCCTCAGCGGCCGAGGGCAAGGCTTCCACGAGCTCGCCTTTGGCCTGGGCAATATTCTCGCGGGAGCCAAACTCACCCAAGTGTGCGGTACCAACATTGAGTACCACGCCGACGGTGGGCGCGGTGATGGTGGTCAGATGGCGGATATGACCGATGCCGCGGGCAGACATTTCGGCAATCAGGAAACGGGTGTGCTCATCGCAGCGCAAAGCGGTATACGGCAGGCCGACCTCGTTATTAAAGGAGCCGGGAGGAGCGACGGTGTCGCCCTCAGCGCGGAAGATTGTGGCCAGTAGGTCCTTGGTGGAGGTCTTTCCGGCCGAGCCGGTCACGCCGACGATGTCTAGGCCCTGCTCGGCGGTCAGGCGGCGCGTGACTTCTCTCGCGATATCGGATAGCGCCTGCACCACCGCGGCGGCCGAGCCGTCCTCGTCGTGGGCATAAATATCGGCATTGGCGGCATCACCGGTAACGCGGCCTTGCGGCTTGACGACGACCGCCGGAACCCCCACCGGCCGCGCCGCCAGCACCGCCACTGCGCCCTGCTCGATGGCCTTTTCTGCATAGTCGTGGCCATCCACTCGGGCACCAGGCAGGGCAAGGAAGAGCCCGCCCTTTGTCACCTTGCGGGAATCGAATTCGATGAACCCGGTAACGCGCTGGTCTGGGTCAGACACGCAATCGAGGCTGCCCCCGGTGATTTCGGCAATATCGGCAATAGAAAGTGGAATCATGTCTACTCCTTCGCATCCCCAAGGGTATCGCGGTGCGGGGCTCCGGCCAGCTTTTCCTCGATAGCGCGGGCCATTTCCTCGCGGTCATCAAAGTGCAACGTCTTTCCGTTCACGAGTTGTCCCACCTCGTGGCCCTTGCCCACGACGATGACAGCATCGCCCGGCTCGGCCCAATCGACGACCTCATCGATGGCACGGGCGCGGGAGCCTACCTCGCGGATATCGCCTTCTGGGGCGGCGTCACGTGCGCCCGCCATCACCGCCGCGCGAATGGTGGCGGGGTCCTCGGAGCGAGGGTTGTCATCGGTCACCACGGTGAGGTCTGCGCGGCTGGCTGCGGCTGCGCCCATGATGGGGCGCTTAGAGCTATCGCGGTCTCCGCCGGCGCCGACGACAATGCCGACGCGGCCTTTGGTTCCCTCCAGCTGGCCGCGCAGGGTGTCGAGCACCGCAGCGATGGCCGCGGGCTTATGCGCGTAGTCCACCACGGCCACAAAGTCTTGGCCGCGGTCGATGCGCTCCATGCGGCCGGGGACTGCGACCTTCTCCACTCCCGATAGGAACTCCGCTGGGTCCTCTCCTACCGCGGTGGCCATGCCGAGTGCCAAGCAAGCATTGGCGATATTGAACTCGCCAGGCAGCGGCAGCCGGAAGGTGAAATCAGCGCCGTCATAATTCAGGGCTACCTCCTGGGCACCGGTGGCCTCAGTGGCGGTTTGGCGCGCGCTAATCGTGGCCGCAGCGCCCTGGGTGGCAACCGTAGTCACTGGGTGGTCGGTGCTCTTGGCGACGCCGCGCATGCGCTCGCCCCACTCATCATCGATGCAGAGGACGGCCCGCTCGGCCGCCTGTTCCCCAGCAAAAAGCTTCGCCTTAGCCTGGAAGTAGTCCTCCATGGTGGGATGAAAATCGAGGTGGTCCTGGCTCAGGTTCGTAAACCCGCCTACCGCAAACCGAGTTCCGCGCACGCGTCCCAGCTCCAGCGCATGCGAGGACACTTCCATCACCACGTGGGTAACGCCCTCGTCCTTCATGCGCGCGAAAAGCTCTTGCAGGGTCGGCGCCTCAGGTGTGGTGAGCGACGTGGGGACCGGCGTGCGGTTGATACGGGTACCGGTGGTTCCGATAAGGCCCACGGAATGCCCGGCGTGGAGCAGGCCAGCTTCCAGTAGGTAGCTGGTGGTGGTCTTGCCGGAGGTGCCGGTAACGCCGATAACCGTCAAGTCTCGGGTGGGGTGGCCGTAAATCTCGGCGGAAATGGGGCCGAGCACGGCACGAATATCCTCCACCACCAAGATGGGGCGGGTCTCTTGGGCTTCGGTAAGCAGGTCGAGCCCGGCGGCGTCGGTAAGCACAGCTGCAGCCTTGGTATCGCGAGCGAACTGCGCGCCGTGTACGCGCGTGCCCGGCAAGGCAGCAAAGAGCGCGCCTTCCGGCAAACGGGAAGAATCCAGCCCGCACGCGGCGACCTCCACGGAGGCATCACCAATGACGCGGCCGCCAGAAAGCTGGGCGAGAGTATCCAAAGAAACGGTCATACTAAGCTCCTATTGTGCCCGCAGGGTCAGCCGCGGTGCTGGTTTCGAAGTCGGAATATTGTCACGATTAAGTAGCCAGGAGGCGATATCGCGGAAGATAGGTGCCGCCGACTGGCCGCCGCCTCCATTGTCCTCCACGCCGGACTTGGGTTCATCCAACATGACGGCAACAACGAAGCGCGGATCATCGGCCGGCGCGATGCCGGCAAAGGTGATCCAATAGGCGGAATTCGAATACGCCCCAGTATTTGGGTCCACCTTCTGGGCCGTACCGGTCTTACCGGAAAGCTGGTAGCCCTTAAGCTGCGCATTGCCGGCCGTACCATTTTGCAGACCCGCATCATCGTCTTGGAAGACGGCGCGGAACATATCCACCGTGGTCTTGGCAGTCTCCGGACTTACCACCTGGTTCTTTTCCGGTTCCTCTAGCTTTTCGTCCTTGCCGTCCGGCCCCTTGACCGAGTCAATGATGCGCGGCTCGATACGCTCGCCGCCATTGGCCAACGCTTGGTACACGCTGGCCATCTGCAAGGTGGTCCACGACTGGCCCTGACCAATAGGCAGGTTAGCGAAGGTGCCGCCGGACCATTGCTCCAAGTCTGGGACGCTGCCGGCCGATTCGTTCGGCAGCTCAATACCGGTGGTATTGCCCAACCCAAACTTCTTGAGGTACTCGGCGTACTTTTCTTGGCCCAACTTATCGGCGATCATCAAGGTGCCGACGTTGGAGGACTTACCAAAGATGCCGGTGGTGGTATACGGCTCGGTGCCGTGTTCCCAGGCATCGTTGACCGTCACGCCCGCCATATCGATGGAACCGGGGACCTGGTGCACCTCATCCGGGGTGGTCACGCCCTCCTGCAGTGCAGCAGCCGCGGTAACCACCTTGGCTACAGAACCCGGTTCATAAGGATGGGAGACGCTGCGGTTTTCAAAGTCCTTGCCCTCATCAAGCTGATCCTCAACATTCTTATTGGGATCCACGGTATCGGTATTAGCCATGGCGAGGACCTGGCCGGTTGCAGCATCGAGGACCACTGCTTCCGCACCAGAAGCCTTGGAGTTGGCCTTGGCCTTTTCCAGCTTCTGCTGGACGTAGGTCTGCAGGTCCAGATCCAAAGTGAGGGTGACGTCGCGACCATCAACGGTATCCACGACGTCACGCAACGTGCCCGGGATCACCTGGCCATCTGCGGATACGTCCTCGGTGGACTGGCCGTCAATGCCAGTAAGTTCCGTATCGCGCGCGGCCTCGAAACCGAACTGGCCATGGCCGTCCATCGATACCTTGCCCACAACGTTTTCACCAATGGCGCCGTTGGGGTATTGGCGGATGTCTTGGCGGTCCGCTGCCACTCCGTGGTACTTATTGGCGATCTCTACGGCAACATCCGGATCGACATTGCGCACCAGTACCTCATACTGGGTATCGGCTTTGAGCTTATTGAGGATGTCGTCCTTATCTACCTTGGAGGTCGAGGCGCCGGAATCTTCAATCAGCTTCGGGATTCCCTCAGACATGTCCTTGAGGGTCTCCTCCATTTTCTGGGTGAGGAAGCTATCCAGCTTCTCATCATCCATGCCCTCCGTCGAGCCATCTTTTTGGGCCTCAATCTCGGCCTTGTCTTTTAGCTCATCGCGCAGGCGGGTCGGTGAGACGGTCAAGGAACGAGACTTCATCGTGTAGGCCAAGCGCTGGCCATCGCGGTCTAAGATCTCTCCCCTGCGGGCCGGCTCGATATAAACGCGCTCGCGCTGCGTTACGGCCTTGGCGGAAAGGTCCGGGCCCCACACAAGCTGTACCCAGGCCAAGCGGCCAGCGAGGACGACCATCGCCACGAGCACCACGGATACGATGATGCGCAGGCGTTTGCGCATCATCTTCTTTTGCGGCACCGCGGAGCTGGTCGAGCGGCGCGGGCGGCGCCTAGCCTTACTTGGCGTAGTCACAGTCCAGTGTCACCTTCCCTATTTCCGCCACAATTTCTTGCGTGTATTGATTGTGCCCTACAAAAGTGAGAATGCCCGCGCCACCACGCGCGAGCATCATCTTTTTCACCGATTATTCTTCTCTAGCTACTCGGCGCGGCTGGCATACGGCGCACGGGCCGGAAGGTTGGGCCGCGCAGTGTCCTGGGCGGCGCCGGCATCGCTGGTCTCACGGTCCGAGTTGCGGTCGCCGGCATCGCCACCATTGCTGGTGCGCTGCTGTCCCTGTGGCACGGCATTGAGGGAATCCGACATCCCCTCCGTATCCTTTGGGTCGCTGGAAGCCTGGCCCGGGCGGATTGGTTCACCGTTGACATCAATAAGCTTTTCGGTATCCGGGGTGCCTTCGCGCTTGTCGACGATCTTTCCATCGCCGCCGACTTCCGCAATGCCCGGCTGCTTGGGAATAGCCATTCCCATTTCGTCCGCGCGGCGCGCAATATCAGCAGAAGAGCTGAGATTTTCTGCATCGCGGTTGAGGGTCTCAATCTGGTTATCCAGTTGGGAATTCTGCACGGTCAGCTGCTGGATGGCAAAGGTTTGCTTGGTGGACAGACCGGACAGCCACATGGCCAAGGCCACGCCGACGATAAGCAGCGTGAGAGAAATGACGCCCAACCGGGTTAGGAGCCCGTTCTTCTTCGTCTGCGGCTGCAGCTGACGGCCGCGGAAGCTCACTACCTGCTTCGAGCCTAGGCGCTTCGTGCTGCGGTGCGGCACGCGAGTGCGGCTCGGGGCACGCTTAGTGCTGGGACGCTCGCGCAGCGCCGTCGGGGCTCCGGTATCGATTCCGGTGGTGAAGTCTCGGCTGGCGCCCATGGTGCGAGTGGCCTCTCTGTCGCGGCTGTCAGTCTTTAGGTGGTTGCGGCGTGGGATGGTGCTCATTGCCTGCCTCCCGGCGGTAGAAATTCTGGCATTCCCTCGAGTCTTTCGATGGCACGAACACGCACCGACGCGGCTCGCGAATTTTCCGCGACCTCCTCTTCAGAGGCCTTTTCCGCCCCGCGCGTAACGATCTTGAACTTCGGCGCGGTGCCTGGCAGATCCATCGGCAGCCCAGCCGGCGTCTTGGAAGTGGTCAGTTCTTTGAAGGCTGCTTTAACGATGCGGTCTTCCAAAGATTGGTAGCTCATGAATACGGCACGGCCGCCTTCTGAAAGCGCCTGGGTTATGACCGGCAGGACATTTTCGATAGCTTCCAACTCGCGATTGACCTCAACCCGCAGCGCTTGGAAGGTGCGCTTGGCGGGGTGCCCTCCGGTACGGCGGGTCGCAGCGGGAATGACATCATAAAGCAGCTCAACGAGCCGCGCGGAGTTCTCGAAAGGCTCCTTGTCGCGCTCTTTCAACACGGCAGAGGCAATTTTTCCCGCGAAACGCTCATCACCATAGGTTTTGAGGACGCGAGCCAAGTCACCGTGCGAATAGGTATTAAGCACATCCGCCGCAGTAATCCCCTGCGAAGGGTCCATGCGCATATCCAGCGGTGCATCCGCCTTATAAGCGAATCCGCGGTCAGCCTGGTCTAGCTGCATGGAGGAAACACCAAGGTCAAAAAGGGCGCCGGCAATGCCTACGGTGCGGGCCGAATCAAAGATGTCGCCGTCGCCTTCCGCGATGGCGCTGCCCAGCTCATCGAATCGTGCATTAACGCCGACAAAGCGATCGCCATAGGGCGCAAGACGTTCGGATGCATTGCGCAGCGCCTGCTTATCGCGGTCAACGCCTATGACTCGAGCCTCGGGGAAAGATTCCAGGAAGTAGCGAGTGTGGCCACCGGCGCCCAGGGTGGCGTCGAGAAGCACTGCCTTATCCCCCGCCGCTTCTACCTGGGGGCGCAGGAGATCAGCCATGCGCTCGCGCATGACCGGCACGTGGCCGTGGTTTTCGGCCACATCATAATTTAGGTCTTTGGTAGCCATGTCTCCCCGCAACCCCCTTTCTCAAATTCCCTGACTTCCAGTGGTGGAAAGCATGCGAGTGCGTATAGGGCCCTGTCCGAGGCAGGTTTCTGATATCGGGGAAGTACACCAGAATCATCCGCCTCGGACAGAGTCCTTACACGCACTCTTGTGCAGGCTTAGAGCAAGCCTGCCAGTACGTCATCGGCATCTGCTGCCGAATAAGCATCTTCAGTTTGCGACTGGTACTCAGCCCACGCGGCTGCGTCCCAAATTTCGAGAAAGTCCACAGAGCCAACCACAACGCACTCCTTGGACAAGTTGGCATATTCCCGATGCCCCGCGGACAACGTAATGCGCCCATGCCCATCCGGCCGCTGTTCGTCCGCACTTGCTGCCAAGTTACGAATGAAAGCACGTGCTTCTGGGTTGGTTCGAGAAACCGCCGCAGCCTTCCGCGCACGTGCCGCAAATTCCTCCCGCGGGTACACGGCCAGCGAGTGGTCCTGCCCCTTGGTGACCATGAGGCCACCCGCGAGTTCATCGCGAAACTTTGCCGGAAGCGTAAGACGTCCCTTGTCATCGAGCTTCGGAGTGTAGGTTCCGAGAAACATCCCGGCGTCCACCTTCCTTACTCAAAAACTCCGGATTCTCTTACTTCAGAATCGAGACCCTTGAGCCCCTCTTTCCTCCGCTGCGCCCCACTCTACCCCACTTTCCCCCACCTAACCCACTTAAAGCGGCGTGTCCCTCGGATTACTTTCAATTACGTGCAGCTAGATAATGGTTTTTCCGGTGGGAAGAAATCCCGCGAAAGGCCTTGACAGCCCACTACAACCACCCCACTTACCCCACCCGTAACACCAATATAATGCGCCCCACCCCACCCACCGACCCCATATGCTGTGTTATCGAGGACTTTTATCTAAGCCCATGGGGCAACCACCCCACCATTGCCCACCCAGCGCCTCATCCGTGGGGCAAAGTGGGGAATTTTGGCGCGGCACAAAAATGCCCCGGTTGACCCTCACTGGGCCAACCGGGGCGAACTAAATTAAAAAGCGCTAACGCTCCTCAAAGCGGCGACGGAAGTTTTCCTCCAACTTGCCGCTGACTCCACCACTGCGGGACGCGGACTTCTTTGCACGAGCGCTGGAATAATGCCCCTGGGCAGAATGCCCAGATCCATCTCCGCGCAGCATCCACACACCGGCGGCAAACATCACCAAAAAGCCCGCGATAGAAAGCACGATAAACCACAGGCTTTGCTGGGCGAGAGCAACTCCGCCGATAAGCATGCAAAGGCCAACGACAACGAGCGCTACGCCTCGGAGGGTTACCGCACCGCCAGATCCGCCGAACGACGTAGGCTCAGAAACGGAAGCGCCAAACTTAGGATCGTCAGCAAGTAACGATTCCTCAATTTCACGGAGCGTGCGCTGCTCCTGCTCGGAAAGAGACACTGTTCCTCCAACTAGGGATTGAGCTTCGGGCGGTGATAGTTCTATCTATACTAACGCCCAGAATAATCAGTATGTTCCCCAAAAGGTAGTGAGCGCCCCACGGAGTGACTACGCAGCAAAAGTGCCGAAAGTAGTCCCTGCCTCACTTTCATCCAAAAATTGTGCAGCACGCTGCATGAGGCCATAAACATATTCCTCGCTCGGCGCTTCATCCAGCCCCGAAGACACGCGCGCACGAGTCCGCGAATACCCCTTAAAGGATTCAGCCCACCGCTTGTCCTCCACACCGACGAGCGCTAAACGATCCCATGCGCTGGAGGGAAGGCGGCGGCGCCGAGCCACTACAGATGCAGCCACTCGTGCGCCAGCAGTACGTAGAGCCGATTGGTACGCCACCTCTAAGGCTTGATCGAATCGCCCCTCAGCCGCATAACCTCGCGCGGCGTCTAATAATTCTCGTGCCTGAAAGAGGAACCGTGCCCGCTTGCCACCTCCTCGCCCAAGAGAACGGGTACGCGTTGCCGAAATAATCTGTGCCATTGTCTTTGCCCTTAACTAAATAAATAACGTCGTTGAACTGCCCCTGACCCTAAGTAAGCCGCTAGACATTTCAACCCCGAGTATAGTTCACCTGTTCGATTCGAGCAATGTTAATAGCTGGACACACGCTTTCCTCAGTCTTCTTGTTCGATTCACTTTTATGAATTTCGAAGAATATAGCGAGCCCTGCTTTCCCCTCCGCCACAGACTTCTGGTGTCATAGGAAGTGTGAGCTTTGAAATTCGCCGCCTAACCCCGCCGGAATTCTCCCTGCTAGCCCCGCAACTGGTGGAAATCTACATCGAGGCAATGCACTACAACCCCGCGATCTTGCATAGTCGCATTTCAAGCTGGCGAAATGACGTGACCCGCCCCGGATTCAGCGCGCAGATTGCCACCCATGACAATGGCATCGTCGGCGTGGCCTATGGGTTCTTAGGTTCCCCAGATAGCTGGTGGGACGCTGAGCTTCGCCGGGGGCTCCTACTACAAGGCGGGCCCACCGAAGAACAGTGGGACATTGTGCGCAACTACTTTGAGTTGGCAGAGATCCACGTCTTGCCGCAGTACCAGGGGCACGGCCTAGGCAGAAAACTTTTAGAGGGATTGCTATGGAATGCTCCGGCGCGCTACGCACTGTTGTCCACACCCGAGGTGCCGAACGAGGATAACGGTGCCTTCCGCCTCTATAGAGCCGCCGGCTTCTTCGATGTCCTCCGTGATCATCTCTACCCCGCCGATGCCCGCCCCTTTGCCATATTGGGCGCGAGCCTGCCGCTGTAAACCTCTGTTATTTCTTGCGCAGCCTAGCCGGTATCGTGTGGGGTGTGACTATGCAGAATATTCCTGAGCTTGCGGAAATCCCCGGTGCGGTGCGCGAGGAACTCGCCACCTTTCTCGATCAACGCCGAGGGCAGGTGGCGGAAATTGGTGCCCCGGTAACCAAGGCCGTGAGCTTTTTGGAATCCTTCGTACTTGACGGCGGCAAGCGAGTGCGCCCTACCTATGCTTGGGCGGGCTACCTTGCTGCAGGTCGAGGAGAAGAAGAACCCGCGGCTATGCTCCGCGCGGCCGCCTCTTTGGAATTTATCCAAGCCTGCGCTCTTATCCACGATGACATTATCGATGCTTCAAATACCCGTCGCGGCAATCCTACGGTGCACCGGGGCGTCGAAAAGCTGCACCGCGAATCGGAATACTTGGGGGATCCAGAGTTCTTCGGCACCTCCGTGGCAATCTTGGTGGGTGATTTAGCGCTTGTGTATGCAGAAGACATGTTCCAAGATTCCGGCCTGAGTGCGGCCGCTTTGCACCGTGCCCGCAGCCCGTGGCGCGGCATGCGCACTGAGGTTATCGGTGGACAGCTCTTGGACATCTCTTTGGAGGCGGCAGGGTCCGAATCGGTAGAGCTTGCCAATTCCGTCAACCGCTATAAGACGGCCGCTTATACCATTGAACGCCCGCTGCACTTGGGCGCCGCCATCGCCGGTGCGAGCGAGGAACTTATCGCAGCCTTCCGCGGCTATGGGCACGATATAGGCATTGCCTACCAGTTGCGCGACGATCAGCTGGGTGTTTTTGGCGATCCCGCGGTGACCGGCAAACCTGCCGGTGATGATCTGCGCGAAGGAAAGCGAACCGAACTTTTAGCGCTAGCGCTCCAGCGCGCGGATGAGTCCGATCCACAAGCTGCTGCTACCCTGCGCAAGCTCATTGGCCACACCTCAGATCCCCAGGAGCTATCGCGCCTGGCCCAGATCATCGCTGATTCGGGCGCACCAGAAGAAATTGAGCGCCGCATCGATGCCCTAACGCGATCGGGACTGCAGCACCTGCACGCCGCGCAGGTGGATCCCGCGGTGACCGAAGCCCTAGAGCAGTTGGCGATCAAGGCCACTGCTCGCCGCAAGTAGGTTGTGCCGTGGCAAAAACGTACTCTTTCCCCATTCCACGCGCGCTGCCGCTGGGGCTATCTGCCTCCGGCATTTTATTGCTAGCGTCCTTTTCTGGCGGAGCCACCCGCAACCGCGGAGGACTCCTCGAAGCATTAAATATTGGCTTCTTGTCTTATGGGCACGGGCGCAATCTCGGCCTCGCGTTGTACTGGGTGGGCATTTTCCTCTTAGCCGCAGCGTGGGTGCTTGCTGGGCGCACCATCATTCGCCCACAGCTCAAAAATCCTCTCCCCGAGGGCGGCTTGCGCGACATCCAGCGCATCCTCATCGCCTGGGTAGCTCCCCTTTTATTAGCCGGGCCATTGGCCTCACGCGATGTGTATTCCTACCTCATGCAAGGTGCTATGGTTCGCGATGGCTTCGACCCGTATACCGAAGGTGCCGCCGTTAACCCCGGACCCTTCCTCCTTGAGGTATCACAAGATTGGCGCAATACCACCACACCTTATGGTCCCCTTCACCTGTGGATAGGAGAACTGGTCACCAGCCTGGTAGGAGATAACGTCACTGCAGGCGTGGTGATCTATAAGGTTCTTTCTCTGCTCGGGTTTATTGCCATCGCCTGGTCAATCCCCCGCATCGCCCGCAAACTCGGCGCGGATCCTGCGGTAGCACTGTGGCTTGGTGTAGCTAATCCAGTTATTATCGTGCACCTTATCGGCGGCATGCATAATGAGTCGCTCATGGTAGGGCTCGTGTCTATCGGCCTGCTAGCGGCATTGCATCAGCGCTTCCACGCCGCCCTCATCCTCGTGGGCACGGCCGTGGCTATGAAGGCAACTGCGGTTATTGCGGCACCGTTTATCGTATGGATGATGCTCCACCACTACGCTCCCAAGGGCTCCAGTAAGTGGCGACAACTTGCTGTCTTTGTGCTATCTGGCATCGCCGCAGTGGCAGAAATCATCGCCGCAGTAGCCCTCATCACGTGGGTTTCCGGCACGTCATGGGGCTGGCTATCGCAGGTAAGCGGCAATTCCAAGGTGATTAACCCGCTAGCCGGCCCCACCTTGGCCACCGATATTATCTTCCCAGCGGTACAAATATTTATGCCGGATGCGTCCTATAACGCCATCCTGGCCGTCCTGCGCAGCATCGCCATGGCCTGCATGCTCATTGGGCTGGTGGCGGTGTGGTGGCTTTGCCGCAAGGACAACCGCGACGCCATTATGGGCACCGCGGCCGCGTACCAAGTTGCCTTTGTTTTCAATGCCGTGACCCTACCGTGGTACTACGCCTCTATCTTTACCCTGATGGGCACCTTCCGGCCGCCGCTCTGGCTCATCAAATTCACCACCGGCGTGGCCCTGTTTATTGGCGTCTCTTTCTCCGGCGATGGCAATCACCAGCTCTACAACTGGTTCTGGGTGATCGGCATGATTGTGGTGGCGTGGTTTGCCACCCAGTGGATCTTTGAAGGCGTGCCTAAAAAGCGGCAGCCTGCGCGCGGCGAATAACCTCGCGGGCAAGGTGACCGTGCAGGGCATCGATCGGGCGGCCCGGCAGCGAGTCATCCTCGGTAAAGAGATGCTTGAAGATTTCGTCGTCCTTATAGCCGCCGTCTGTCAACACGGTAATTGCGGCAGTTACATGCTTGGCAATCACACCCTTGTCGTTGAAGAAGGCCAGAGGTACGCGCTTTCCTTCTGGGGAATCCCAGGCAATGAACTTTCGGTCCTGGAGCAGGTCATAAGCGCGCGTGATGGGTAGGTCTAGCTTTTCTGCCACCTGCTGCATGCTGAGTAGTTCTTCGTTAGCGAGCAAGGAATCGAGGGATTTTTCTTGGTTAGTCACGTTTTCTACTTTAACGCGGGCTAGATGATCGGCCATACTGGGAAGCATGACTAGGTTGGAAATTGGTGACGTTCTGGAGAATCGTTACCGGATCGATCGCCCCATTGCCCGCGGTGGCATGTCTACCGTCTATCGCTGCGTGGACATGCGGCTGGGGCGAGCGGTCGCGGCCAAGGTCATGGACGAGCGCTATTCCGATGACCCGGTCTTTATCAAGCGTTTTTCTCGCGAGGCTCGCGCCATGGCCCGCTTGCAGCATCCCAATCTCGTGGCTATTCACGATTTTTCCGCCGAAGGCGAGCCCATTTATCTCATCATGGAGCTCATCGACGGCGGTACGCTACGCGAGCTACTGGCCGAGGGCGGCCCCTTTCCGGTGCAGGCGGCCACCTCTACCCTTCGCAATGTTTTGCGCGGCTTGGAGGAAGTGCACTCCACTGGCCTTATCCACCGCGATATTAAGCCCGATAATGTGCTTATTACCTCGCACCACCGGGTAAAGGTGGGCGATTTTGGGCTGGTGCGTGCCACCAATGCCGAGGCTACCTCGGACATGATCGTGGGCACCGTATCCTACCTCGCGCCGGAGCAGGTCACGGGCGAAGAAATTACGCCGGCCTCGGATGTCTATTCAGCCGGCATCGTCCTCTTCGAGCTGCTTACCGGCACCGTTCCATTCTCGGGGGATACTCCCCTAGCGCATGCCACGGCCCGCTTGGATTCTGACGTCCCCGCGCCGTCCTCGCGGATTTCTGGGGTGCCCAAGCTTGTCGACGCCCTCGTGGCCACCGCCACCGCCCGCGATCCCCGCGAGCGCTTCGCCGACGCCGGAGAATTCCTCGAGGCGCTCGATGATGTCTGCCGGGAGCTCGATCTTCCGGACGTGACCATCCCCGTGCCAAGGAACGCTGCCGCGGCGCGCACGGCACAAGCACCCACGGATTTTTCTGGCACTGGGGCCACGGAAATTTTCGAACCCACCCGCAGCATTCCTCAGGGCGAAACGGAGCATCTCGACGGCGGCCCGACTGAAGTCATCCCGCCGCAGCGCCTTAGCTTTGAGACGAAACTGGATTTGCCACAGGCCGGGGCCGCTCCTGAACCGGAGCCGCAACCATTGTCACAACCCCAGGCACAGCCGTATTCCGCGTCCGAGCCCCCACTCGAACCATTTGCGCCGGCAGCTGCCTCTGCGCCTGCACCGGTACCTGCTCCTGTCCCCGAGCAACCGGTCCAAAGCGCACATGAAGAACCCGCCGAGCGTCCGCTGACCAACCGCAATCCGCTGTCACTAGTGCTGTACTTAGTAGTGGTCGCGATTGCGGTGGGCGCGGTGGCTATCGGCGGGTGGTGGTTCGGCTCCTCGCTCTACGGCATGACGCCGAACCTGTGGATTTAGTTACGTAGCATCTCCGCGATGAGGAAGGACAGCTCGAGCGACTGCTGAGTATTAAGGCGCGGATCCACGGCCGACTCGTAGCGGCCCGGCAGATCCACGTCGGTAATGTCCTCGGCGCCGCCCAAGCACTCGGTGACGTCTTCACCGGTGAACTCAAGGTGTACGCCACCCGGGTGGGTACCCAGTTCGCGGTGAACCTCGAAGAAGCCTTGGACCTCATCCACGATCTTGTCAAAGTGGCGAGTCTTATAGCCATTAGAAGCGGTGAAGGTATTGCCGTGCATCGGATCGGACTGCCATACCACCTTGTGGCCGGAGTCTTCCACCGCCTTCACAATGGCAGGCAGAACCGTGCGCACCTTATCGTGGCCCATGCGCGAGATCATGGTCAGGCGCCCCGGCTCGCGGTTCGGGTCCAGCCTTTCCGCGTACTCCACGGCCTGCTCCGGGGTGACGCCCGGTCCCAGCTTGATGCCCACTGGGTTACCAATCATCGCCGCAAAGTTCACGTGGAAATCTTCGATGCCACGAGTGCGCTCACCAATCCATACCTGGTGTGCGGAGAGATCGTAGAGCTTGGTATCGCCGTTATTGTCCTGGCCCAAGCGCAGCATGGAGCGCTCATAGTCCTTCAGCAAAGCCTCGTGCGAGCAGTAGATATCGGCCGAGCGCAGGGTGTCATCATGCACGCCGCAGGCATTCATGAAGTTCAGTCCGTTTTCAATCTCCCGGGCCAAGTCCTGGTAGCGGGCACCAGCGCGGGAATTGCGCACGAACTCGCGGTTCCACTCATGCAGGCGGTAGAGATCCGCAGTGCCGGAAGAGGTCAAAGAACGCACGAGGTTCATTGCCGCCGAAGAGTTCGCGTAAGCGCGGATCATTCGGGCTGGGTCGTGGCGACGAGCCTCATCGGTCGGCTCCACGGCGTTGACAATGTCACCGCGGTAGTTCAGCAAACCATTGGAGTCCGTATCGGAAGAACGTGGCTTGGCGTACTGGCCAGCGATGCGGCCGAGTTTAACCACGGGAACGGATGCGCCGTAGGTCAACACCACGGCCATCTGCAGCAGCGTTTTCACATTGCCACGGATATGCGGCTCAGTATTGGACTCAAAGGTCTCCGCGCAATCGCCGCCCTGCAGCAAAAAGGCGTTACCCAAGGCAACGTCTGCCAGCTTCTTCTTGAGCGCCTCGATCTCGGGCGCAACCACGATGGGCGGCACGGACTCGAGAATCTTGCGCACGTTATCGGCCTGGGAAGTATCCCAGCTGGGCTGCTGCTTTGCGTCACGCTTGATGACGTCCTGGAAGACCTCGTCGATGCCGGCGGGCAATGGCGGAAGGTCTGGCAGAACGCCTTGCGGAATATCTACTGTCCAACTCACACTGCTATTTAACCATCAAGCGCCTATCGCGAGTTAGTTAAATTCTAGATATTAATTCTATTACCCTTAGACAGCGGAAGCACCTGGGCGCAGGCTCGGAACTTGGCGAGGTTATGGCGGGCGTCGACAAGCGCATCGTGATTGCCCTTAGGCACGGCCGGCAGGCTCGGTCGCCCTGCAAATTCCCAATACTGCTTCAGCTCGCGGGTATAGCGTGGCATGCGCTTTGGCAGTCCGGCCATATCGCCCCACAGCTGCGCCAAAACCACATGATCATAGGCGCCCACCCACGCCCACAGCTCTACCGGAGTTGAGCTCTGGGTCAGGAACTCGAAGACCTCCGCGCGAATGGTCTCCAGAGGCTTCCATACTGGGTCCCGCGGGCTGGGCAGCTTGGCCAGTACATTGTCTTTGACCCAAGAATTGGCCTTGGACGGATCGAAATCCGTAGACACGGCGTAGTACTCGCTGCCATTCTCACCGACGATGCCGATGGAGACCAATTCAATGGTTTGTCCATCTTCGATAAATTCGGTGTCATAGAAGTAGCGCACGTCTCCCAAGCCTAGTGCCGCCTAGTCTGCGGCGATAAATTGGCCCCTTAAAGAGACGGTTGTAGACTTCTGGCGTGAAGAAATCTTTGTGGTTTACTGCTTTGCCCTTGTGCCTCTCTGCCCTCGTGGCCCTTTGGTGGCTCATTGATATTCCGGAGCTTTTCTCCGGCCATTTTTCCACGTATTACCACATTGACCTGGACGTTTACCGCGAAGGCGGGGCCGGCTTTGGCAGCGACCTCTATTCCAAGGACTACCTCGTTGGCAGCAATCGCGATGTCTCTCTTCCCTTCACCTATCCGCCCTTTGCGGCGCTGCTCTTTGCCCCACTGAGCTGGATTCCCCTCACTGCTGCAAGCATCCTGGTTTCTATCGCCTCCTTTCTTGCGCTGTGGGGCTGCATAGCCTTGGTTCTGCGCGCCGTTGATTGCCCTGGCTGGGCAGGCTGGGCGCTGCTAGCGGCAATGCTTACGGAGCCGGTAACGGAGACCTTTAGCTTCGGGCAGGTCAACATCCTGCTCACCGCACTCGTCGTGGTCGATATCCTCTGGCTGCGCCCCGGACGCGGCAGGGGCGTGCTTACCGGCATCGCTATGGCGATCAAGCTCACCCCTGCGGTATTTCTCGCCGTATTTTTCGTCCGCCGCGAATGGCGCGCATTTTTCAGCGCCCTGGGTTCCTTTCTGGCAGCTGGGCTCATCGCCTTCGCCTGCAATCCGCATAGCTCCATCCAGTACTGGAGCGAAACGCTGCGCGATTCCAACCGCATAGGTGGACTTGCCTATAGCTCCAACCAATCCCTGCGCGGTTTCTTTAGCCGCCTAGTCCCCGAACACGCTGAAAAGCTGTGGCTTGTAGCCGTAGTCCTCGTCGTTGCCATCGTGTGGTTTGCTATGGAGCGCCTCTCCCACGAGAACCAGGCGGTACTCATGCTGCTGGCCGCTTCAGTATCGCTCCTGTGCTCGCCGGTGTCATGGTCACACCACTTCACCTGGCTAGTATTGGCGGGCGTGCTGCTAGTGGCGCGGCGCCACTGGGCGCTCGGGGCGCTGACGTGGCTGGCGCTTTTGGCCCGCGGCCATTGGCTCGTCCCCCATGCCAATGACCAAGAGCTGAACTGGGCATGGTGGCAGCACATTGTGGGCAATGACTACGCCATCGTTACCGCTCTGCTGGTTCTTTGCTCGCTACCATTGGCTCTACGACGGGCCGGCGCTTATCAATCCGCGGCGGAACCAGCGTCCAGCCAAGGATAGGGACCTTCCCGAGGACCCAGAGCGCTACCGACGCCGCAGCGGAGTAGAAGAAGCACATTCCGATCCAGAACCAGGTGTTTTCCATCGGCCACTGGCCAGCAAGGCTCACCACATAATCGCGGTGGGCCATGAAGAAGCCGTACCCCAGCGTCATGCCGATTGGGTGGGCCAAGTAGATGGGCAGGGTATGCCGGCCCACGAACTTTACAAAAGTGGACAGAGCCGGAACATGGCTAATAAGCACAGCACCAACGATGCCCGCTGGGGTTTCAAGCGTCTGCTCCGCAAAGCGGATCAACAGGTCTAGATCGCCTCGGCCAAGAATGTCCCCGCCTGGCAGAGGCCACTGCACCGCTACCTCGCCTTCGACGGCATTCCAGGTGTGCCGAATGGTAAGTCCCGCGATGTAGCTGATGATTGCCGCGCCATATGCCCACATAGAGCCCTTGCGGAAGGTGCCTTTAAAGGGTGCTTCGGCGGCGTCGGCAAACCGCGTAATAGGCCCGCGGAGATAGGCTGCACCGACGAAGATGGGCAAGAACATGATTGCCTTGCCAATAAAGTAATAATGATCCTGCCACGCTATAAACAGCAGCGGTGCAAAGCTCAGGCCAATGCCTGCCCACGCGGGCAACTTGCGTACGGCCCACAAAAATATATTGAAAAAGATAAGCGCGTGAATGAACCACGCCATGGTATGGCCCAGCAGCAGGTTATAGAGCAGATCCGTAAGCTGCAGATAAGGATCACCAAATACCCAGTGGTACTCGATGCGCTTAGTCCACAGCTCAACGGTCATCCACACCGTATAGGGCACGAGAAAAAACCAAAGGCGGCGGGTAAAAAGCTCGCTGAAAGAATAGCGAAAGATCTTGGTAGAGAAATAGCCGGATACGAGGAAAAACAAGGGTAGGCGGAGCGGGTCCAGCCACATGTTTAGGTCAGCCAACCACGTTAGCTCACCTTCCGGAACCACCAGCGTGACGTGCAAGAGCACCACGCCGATAATGGATACGCCTTTAGCGGTATCTGGCCAAGCTAAGCGGGCCTTGGGAATAGTGATTACCTCCCCTTGTATTCGGCGCCGGCGGGGTAACCATGGCCGGCTTTAAGCGAAGCCTTCACATCGGAGGCGTACACATCAACATAAGGCTTATCGCTCAGCTCGGCCAAATCGCGCATCACAAAATCCGTGAAGGCGCGGATAGTCTCATGCTCGGCCGGATTCATCCCGCGCTCCTTGGCCCACTCATGCGGCCAAATGGGGTCTCCTACCCGCACGCCAACCTTAAATGGACGGGGAATCCACGAGCCAATGGGATTGGCCTTGCGCGAATTGATCATCGCAATGGGAAATACTGGCTGATTAGTCTCCATGGCGATGCGCGCCATGCCGGTACGGCCCTTGTACACACGGCCATCTGGGGAACGAGTTCCTTCCGGATAGATACCGAAGAGATCGCCGCGGGACAAAATACCCTCTGCGGTTTCCACGATGGCGTCGCCTGCGTCCTCGCTATCGCGCTCAATGGGGACCTGGCCTACCGAGGTAAAGAACCACTTTTGCAGGTTGCCGACAAGACCCGGAGTGGTGAAGTATTCCGACTTAGCCGGAAACGTGATCTGGCGCGGGCACACCAAAGGAAAGAAGAAGGAATCCATGACGGCCTGGTGATTCGACACCAAAATCGCAGGACCCTCAGCGGGGATTTTCTCGATGCCCTCGGTCCACGGGCGATTCCATACTCGCAGGGCGGGTCCGAAGAAGATGTGCTTAAAAGCCCAGTACCACTTGTTTTTCATCGCCAGGTCGTCCTTTGTTAGTTTTAACGGCCGCTGCGGGCCAAATCGGCTACGCCAATCATACCCGCTGCCGACCCTAATTCTGCGGTGGCAACACGTGCGAGGGGGCGATGCCCTGCCCCGACAATATCCTGCCCCATGGCTTGGGCAGCGCCCTCGAGATAGAGGTCCGCATCTTGGGATACGCCGCCGCCGAGCACGATGAGCTCCGGATCCAAAACATCAGCAACAATGGATAGGCCCTGGCCCAGCCACCGGCTGAAGTCTTCCATTACCGCTACGGCAAGCGGATCTCCACGGCGCGCCGCTTGGGTAATTTCCTTACCGGTGGGCTCAGCCGGCAGCGAGGTTTCATAGCTCCCACGCAAATCGGCGCAGGTATCCGGCAACGCGGTGCCGGAGGCATAGCGTTCCAAGCAGCCGCGCTTACCGCAGGAGCACTGCCGACCATTAGGGACTACCACGATATGCCCAAATTCTGGGGCGGTGCCAAACGCGCCGCGGTAGATGGTGTCATGCGTCATCAGAGTGGCACCGATACCTGTTCCTACCGCAAAGAAAACCCAATCCTCCGCTCCACGGCCGGCGCCAAAGCACCACTCACCCCACGCGGCGGAATTTGCATCATGCTCCAACCGCACGTGCATACCGAGCTTCTGCGAGAGTGATTCCCGCACATTGGCGTGCCGCCAGGGAAGGTGCGGGGCGAAGCGCACTACCTCGCACGTAGGATCCAAAAATCCCGCCAAGGCGAGGCCAACGGCGTCCACCTCATAGTCAGCGCGCAGCTCATTGACAATGCCCACAATATCCGCTTCCAGCTGCTCGGCGTCCATGGAAGTAGGAACCGTGCGGCTCGCGAGAATCTCACCCTCCCGAGTGATCACTCCGCCGCGCACGTTGGTGCCACCGACGTCGAAGCCGATAGTCAGATCGGCGGAGTTGTTCTTAAGCATGCATAACAGAATATACCGACAACCGGGTTAGGGTCACATCAAGACATCAGCTGCCGCAATCGCTGCCCCATTATCCGCCACGTCCAATTCTCTTCCACATGGCGACGCCCCGCCTGCCCCATGCGCAGCCTACGCTGCGGGTCGGCCAGGAGAGCTTTCAACGCTTCAGCTAGTTCCGGCACAGAGGCGCCCTTGACGACGACCCCCGTCTCCCCCGTCATCGTCTCCGGTGCTCCTCCGGAGTCTCCGGCGATAACTGGCAGGCCGCACGCTTGGGCCTCCAAATACACGATTCCCAAGCCCTCGACGTCTAACCCACCGCCACGGGTGCGTGCCGGCATGGCAAAAACATCCGCTGCGTGCAAAGCAGTCTCAATGCTTTCTGCTTCTTGGATCACTGCGTCCGGGCAGTACATTTCCGCCAGTTGCTCTAGGGCCGAGCGATAGCGTCCGCGGCCTATAAGCAGTAGCCGTGCATCCGGGAATTCTTCACGCACTAGAGGCATAGCGCGGAGCAGCTGGTCTTGACCCTTGCGCGGGACAAACCGCGAAATGCAGACGATGGTCGGCCCGCTGACCCCGAACTCTGCCTTCGCCGCTGCGCGTTGCTCCGGCGTGGCTGGAGAAAGGCCCTCCACGCTCACTCCGGAAGGCAGGTGCTCCCAGCGCGGATTCGGTCCAAATGGTCGACGCAACCGACGCAGGGTGTAGTCGGAAATATAGGTAATCACGTCAGCATGGTCACCAATACGGCGCAGGCACTGCCGTGCCACGGGCACCATTGACCACCCCACTTCGTGCCCGTGCGTGGTAGCAACCACACGGGTGGCACCCGCCTCTTTTGCAGCCTTGCCCATCAAGGCAAGGGGCGCGGCGGCGCCAAACCAGACGATGTCGATATTTTCTGCGCGGATGATCTCCTGCATCCGACGCACCGTGGCGGGCGTCGGCAACATCACGCGGCGAGGCCAGCGGATGACCTTGTAGTCCACCCCGGCATCGAATTCCGCCGGCGATTCCTGGGTTGAGGCAAAGACCACGACATCGCGCGGATCTAAGGTTGCTACGAAATCGCGCAGGTAAGACTGAATGCCGCCAATCTTGGGCGGAAAGTCATTGGTTACCAGCAGAACGCGGGCCACTTAGTACCGCGCCGTTCCGGTAATCGGCATGGACTTCAGCGGTACTACCTGAACAGGCACGCCATAGGTAGAGGCATGGACCACCTGACCATTACCGATGTACATGCCCACGTGCGTTACCCCAGGGTAATAGCCCACGATATCGCCCGGCTGTAGGTCTTCCAACGGTACCGATGTGCCACCTGCAATCTGAGCCTGCGACGTACGCGGAATGGACTTGCCAATCTGCTGATACGCCCAGAACATCAGGCCGGAGCAGTCAAACTGATCGGGGCCAGCCGCACCCCAGCCATATGGGGCGCCCAGCTTCGACAACGCTGCGGAAGCAGCGCCATCTGCGACCTCGCCCAGATCCATATCCGGCTTATCAGATCCGCCGAACTGGCCTTCCCAAGCCTCGCGTTGCTGTTCATCGAGGGCGTCCACCTGCTTCTCGATGTCCTTTTGCTGCTTTTCCAGCTCCTCTTTCTCCTTGAGGAGCTCTTCACGCTGCTCTTCCAGCGCCTTCTTTTCCTCGCGCACCTTGGCAGCGGCGTCAGCAGCCTTATGCTTTTCCTCTTCCGCCATGGACGCAGCATTTGCCTTCGCATCAAGCGTGCGCTGGGCCTTGCGGGAAAGCGCGCCGAGGTAGCCCATGCGCTCTACGGCATCGGAAGGATCTTCCGCTGCCAAGGCCCCAGACACTGCCGAACGGGAATCACCGCGGTAGCGCGACTGTGCGATGCCGTTGACACGGTCCTGCTGGGTGGAAACATCGCCCTTCGCATCGTCCGCACGCGTTTGTGCCTCAGCGGCGGCCTGCTCAGATTCAGCAACCTCAGCCTGCTTTTCCTCGAGCTTGACCTCGAGCTCTTTTACTTCTTCATTCTTGGCAGAAACCTTGCGCGCAACTTCGCCAACGCGCTTTACCAAGGCGTCCACATCTTCGGTGGCGCTCTCCTGTTGTGGAGCCGCCTCCTGCGCAACAACCTGCGAAATCCCAGAAACCGACGAAACAGCAAGAGCCGCCACAAGTGCAGCTGCAGGAAGTACTCGTTTAGACACGTAAGGACCCTTAGACTAAGAAAATTTTAGAAATCGTATTAACTATAGCGGGTTTTACCCCCTAATGCACGACAAAGCCCTCCCCGCGAAGGGGAGGGCTAGATCCGCTGCTTCTTAGAAGCGAACTGCGGAGTGAATCGGCATGTAGTTCAGGTCGCGCTCCTGAACTGGGACGCCGGAGTTGAGGGCGTCGATGATGGTGCCGTGGCCGGTGTAGATACCAACGTGGGAAGCGCCACCGTAGTAAGCAATGATGTCACCCGGCTGCAGCTGATCCAGCGGTACCGGGGTACCGGCGGCAGCCTGTGCCTGAGAGGTACGCGGAATCTGCTTGCCAGCCTGAGCGTATGCCCAGCTGGTCAGACCGGAGCAGTCAAAGGCGTTCGGGCCAGCGGCGCCGTATACGTACGGGGAGCCGATGACGGAGCGTGCTGCAGCCAGTGCCTTCTGGCCAACGGTCTGCTGTGCCGGAGCGGCCTGCTTGTGGCCAGCTGCTGCGTAGTTGGTGTTCTGCTGGTTAGAAACCTTACCCAGGGACGGAACGTAGCGGTCGATGTTCGGAACCTGGTCAATGTTCGGGACGTTTTCCAGACCTGCTACCTCAAAGCGGTAGTCAGTATTAGGTACGACGACCTCTGCTGCCTGTGCGACGCCCGGTGCGACGACGGCGGCGGTTGCAGCCAGTGCTGCAGTAGATGCGATGCGACGGGTGTTCTTCATGCCCTGACGACGGTGCTGTGCCATGAGTAAAACTCCAAATCTTCCTGCGCGCCTACTCCCCTTGTAAAGGAAGCTCTGACCCTGGGGGACTAGCGTTCGTTGGGAATCCGTTCCTTTAGGATTTCCTCCGCTCGGCCCCTCAGTAGGAGGGGCCAGATGCGGCGCTGTAATTCTTCTGTTTAGATTGAGCACCTTTTCGGGCGGTAACTCAATGTCTCGAATAGGTTACGAAATCATCACAAGCAATGTCCATTCGCGACACCAAAATAACGTTTGTTATCGCTTCGTTACCTTCCGTTGACCTTGTCGAGATTTAACCTCCACACGGACGCTAGTTCCCACCAGAATTAGAGGCTTTAAGGTCACAAGCTGCACAAACGACAGAGGATGACAGACACCCGACCAAGAATTACCCTTACTAAGAAAACGCTTAACAATTAAGAGAATTCTAAATTGTGACTTTCAGCACTAAGACATTTTGGCAGCCCCTTCTTCCCCACCAATTGACTCCTCTACCGCACGCCTAGAGCCTAGTTTTCATCGCAACTGCGCCCCGCTTTGCCGCCTTTCCTTGCGGTGGTTCTAGCTAAACCGCTTTCCGACGCCCCCTAACGCGCTCAATCGACGAGCGAAACGTGCTTCCAGCAAACAAAGACTTCCGGCATCCACACCCATCTGAGCCCACGCACTAGGCTCCTAAAGCTACAAAGCATGAGAGAACCACTAACCACCGACAATTCGCGCACCAGAACACGTACTAAACCGACTACACAACAAGCTTCAGCAGCAGCCCTTCAAATGCTTCAAGATTCATAAAGACTCACAGAAGCGCAACAGCTCCCCCTTCAAAATCTCTTGTTGCAGCTAGAAGAATAAGGACTGGGTTCGGAATTGATCTTTACATACGCAAGACCCGCCCTTGCTCCTTTAATAGGAGCAAGGGCGGGTCTGTGAGCGTGTTTCGAGAAGTCCTCAGGAAAAGCGGTTAGATGCGGCCGTTTTCCTCGTCCTCACGGCGGTTAGCCTCGTTGAGGCGGCGGAACATCTCCGCTTCCTCGTCGTGGTTATCCGAGTGGATTTCGTGTACTCGGTGCATGAGGGCCGGATCATCAGGGCTGAAGGTGCCCTGAGTCTCGGAGTCCGCAAAGCCAAGCTGGTTGAGCTGCTTCGGCACCTGAGCGCCTGCGTACTCGAGCGGAACCGGGTGACCATCGGCGTCAACCGGGCCGAGTGGCTGGTGAACCTCAATGAAGGCACCATTCGGCATCTGCTTGATAACGCCGGTTTCAATACCGTGCTCCAACACCTCACGGTCAGAGCGCTGCAGACCAACGCAAATGCGGTAGGTCATGAAGTACGCAATCGGTGGCAGCACGATGAGGCCGATACGACCAACCCAGGTCATTGCGTTCAGCGAAATCTGGAAGAAGTGTGCCACGTGGTCGTTACCACCGGACAGGGTAACCAGCAGGAAGAACACGATGGCAGCCGCACCAATAGCGGAGCGGGTAGGAACATCGCGCGGACGCTGCAGTAGGTTGTGGTGTGCATCGTCACCGGTGAACTTCTTCTCCAAGAACGGGTAAGACATAAGCAGGACGACCATGAGGCCACACAGCAGAGCTACCCAGAACGCGGAAGGAATGGTGTAGTTACCGAGGTAGAGCTCCCATGCCGGCATGACACGGGCAACACCGTCAGTCCACAGCATGTAAATATCCGGCTGAGAACCAGCGGAAACCTGGGATGGGTTATAAGGTCCAAGCGTCCAGATGGCGTTGATGGTCAGCAGACCAGACATCAGCGCCAGTACGCCAGCAACCATCATGCCCATACCAATAGCCTTGGTGGCGAAGACCGGCATAATGCGGACGCCAACCACGTTGTTCTCTGCACGACCCGGTCCAGGGAACTGGGTGTGCTTCTGGAACCAAACCATAATCAGGTGGGCTGCAATCAGGCCAAGGATGATGCCCGGAATAACCAGAACGTGCAGGATGTAGAAACGATCCAGCATCAGGTCAGACGGGAAGTCACCGCTGAAGATTGCCCAGTGCAGCCAGGTGCCGATAATCGGCAGGCCCAGGATGATGGCCGACATGATTCGCAGACCAACACCGGAAAGCAGGTCGTCCGGCAGGGAGTAACCAAGGAAGCCCTCGATCATGCCCAGCAGAATAAGTGCGCAACCGATGATCCAGTTTGCCTCACGCGGACGACGGAATGCGCCGGTGAAGAAGATGCGCAGCATGTGCGCAACCATGGACATCATGAACAGCAAAGCTGCCCAGTGGTGCATCTGGCGCACGAACAGGCCACCACGAACTTCGAAGGAAATATCCAGCGCGGTGGCATATGCGCGGGACATTTCTACACCGTTAAGCGGTGCATAGGTGCCGTCGTAAATGACCTTGGTGATGGAAGGGTCGAAGAACAGCGCCAGGTAGATACCGGTCAGTACAAGAATGATGAAGCTGTATAGCGCCATCTCACCGAGCATGAAGGACCAGTGGGTCGGAAAGACCTTGTTCAGCTGAGTCCTCAGCACGCCGGCGGCGCTATAGCGCTCATCCATGTTGTTGCCCATTTGGGCGAGTTTATTGCTCATTATGACTTACGCTCCCAGAATGCCGGGCCGACAGGCTCAATGAAGTTGCCCTGTGCAACGAGGTAGCCCTCGTCATCCACCGTGATAGGCAGCTGTGGCAGTGCACGGGCAGCCGGGCCGAAGACCGGCTTGCCGTAGTGCAAAGCGTCGAACTGCGACTGGTGGCACGGGCACAGGATTCGGTTGGTCTGCGCCTCATACAGAGAGGTCGGGCAACCGATGTGGGTACAGATCTTGGAGTAGGCGTAGTAATCGCCGTGGTGGAAGTCTTCCTGACCTTCGCGCTCGATTGCCTTCTGAGCGTCATTATGACGCAGGCGAATCAGCATGACCGCATTGCGGTTGCCGTGAATCGAGTGCATGTGGTGCTCGTAGACATCGCACTCGGCATCGTACTTGTCGCCATCGTTAACGTCTTCTTCTGCCAGCGGGAAGACGGTCTCCATGCCGCCTGCCGCCAGATCCTCCGGGCGCACACGAACCAAGCGGGTAACACCCTTGGTGCTGTAGTGCTCACCGGTTTCGCCAGAGTGCTTCTCGGCGATAGTACCGGTGTCGCGCGCCAGGTAGAGCTTGACGCCTTCATTGTGCATGGTCCAACCGGAAGTCCACAGAGTGCCGTCACCGGCATAGTTCATATTGTGGCGAACCTTCCAAGGGTTCCTAATTGCGCCGCCCAGCGGAGCAATCACGGTAAGACCGAACAGAACGCCGGCGCCGCCCAACAGACCCTGAACGGTCTTGCGGCGACCCAGAGTGGAGGTCTTCCAAGAATCGTTCAGAAGAGCGGTCAGGGTACGGCGGTCAACTTCTTCGGAAGGACCGTCGTGACGACGCTGAACGGAAATCTCCTCAGGGAGAATCTTCTTAACGTACTGAACGATGGCGATGCCCAAGCCGCAAATTGCGAGGGCTGCAGTAATACCCAGCAGAGGGGTGTAGAGGGTGTGCCAAATGTGGCCCTCCTCCCCTAGCTGCTTGTACTGCCACGGCCAGAACAGGTAAACGCCGAGGAATCCGAGGCCTCCGATGACGGACAGGAACAACCAGATAGCAACGTTACGTCCAGCGCGCTTTTCAGCCGGGTCACCTTCGACTGGGAAGCGCTCCTTGCGGAACGCAACGGTGACGTCGTCGAGCTCGGTACCAAGAGCAGCGAGTTCATCGTTGCTCATCTTGTCGAGCTCAGCGTTAGTGTAATTCTTCTTCACATTGCTCATGAGCGCGATCCAATCCACATAGCGGCAGCGCACAGGGCGCTAATGCCGATAATCCACATTGCCAGGCCTTCCGCTACTGGGCCAAGACCGCCGAGGTCCCAACCTGCTGGGGAAGGAGTTTCCTTTGCAGACTTGAGGTAGGCAATGATGTCCTTCTTCTCATCTGCGGTGAGCTGGCGGTCGGAGAACTTAGGCATGTTCTGCGGACCAGTCAGCATTGCCTGGTAGATTTCCTGCTCGCTTGCCGGAGCCAGCTCCGGAGCGAACTTACCGGAGGACAGGGCGCCGCCCTGGCCGGTGAAGTTGTGGCAGGAAGCGCAGTTCATGCGGAAGAGCTCGGAGCCCTTCGCTACGTCTTCTGCCTGGATTTCGCCATTGTAGTTAGCACCACGCAGCGATTCCTGAGCAACGCTTCCGTCGTCGTTGTAGACAATGTCTGCGCCGCCGCCGTTGGCTGCAACATATGCAGCCAAGGCCAGAGTCTGCTGCTCGGTGTAGCGAGGAGCCTTACGCTCTGCCTGGGCGTCGTTAGACATCATCGGCATACGGCCGGAGTGCACCTGGAAGTACACGGAGCCAGCACCGATACCAACGAGGGACGGACCGCGACCTTCGATGCCCTGCAGATTGGCACCGTGGCAGGTGATACAAGCGGTGTCATAGATGTCCTTACCCTCTTGGACGAGGGCTTGGTCATCTTTTTCCGCCGTGGCGACCTGTGCGTCCGGGGTCAAGGCAGAAGCCAAGACGCCCGCACCGGACAGGCCAATCGCCAAAGCGAAGCCACCGGCAAGGGTACGCTTCGCCTTGCGGCGACGGCGGGTCTTCTTAGCCGCCGCAGTGGTCTGCTCCACTGCCACGGACTGCGAATTGTTATCCATCATTTTCCTTTAGATAACTCGAACACGGGAGGACTGTTTGGGGATCTTGGCCAGTGCTACTGGACCAAGTAAATAACGGTGAAGACGCCGATCCACACAACGTCAACGAAGTGCCAGTAGTAGGACACTGCCATTGCTGCGGTCGCCTGTGCCGGCGTGAACTTGGACTTAGCAACGCGCGCGAGGATGATTGCAAAAGAAATCAGACCCGCGGTCACGTGTGCAGCGTGGAAGCCGGTGATGATGTAGAACACCGAACCAAAGACGCTGGACTGCACAGTCACACCTGCGTGAATCAACTCGGTCCACTCAAACGCCATGATGCCCAGGAACACAACGCCCAGTACCAGCGTCACGGTGTACCAGAGTCGAAGCTTGTAAACGTCACCCCTTTCTGCGGCAAACACGCCGAACTGCGAGGTCACAGAAGAAGAAATCAGCACTGCCGTAATGAGGAAACCCATGGGCAGGTTGATATGAGCGGTGTGCTCCGCCCAATCGCCTTCCTGACCGTTAGCTCGCGAGGTAAACCACATCGCGAACAGTCCGGCAAAGAACATCAATTCCTGAGACAGGAACACGATGGTGCCCACGCTGACCATATTGGGTCGGTTCAGCGAGGCAGCACGTGGTGCTGTCATACCTTGGTTAGAAACTACGCTCGTCACAGTGGCTATTATGGCTGTTCTGGGCGCTAAAGTCACCTCGATTCCCCCCGCTTTCTCTATTCTTTTTTGATGCTTCGTCCAGCAAAAGGCCAGCAAGTCAGAGTCAAAAACTTTATTTTTCCAAACGGGAACTTTTCGCCCCGCTTTCCGACGCCCCATTGATGCAGGTGACACCACACGTCGGGCCCTACCCTGAAATTCCGAAGCACCCCGGCCACCCGACGCCCCCACTTATCGATGCACCCGTCCGTGTACCCGAACCCCGCTGCCTGGAGAGATAAATCACACTCCACGAGCCCCCCAAACGCCCTGCTTTACAACTTTCGAACGACCCCCGCAAAAATCGGCTTTTACGTGCCAGAATGCAGAAGAAACGCTATCGCGAACATGCAGCAAGATCAGCCACGCCTCCCCCACCGGTAAAACTTTTTGAAACTCTCGGGAACTTTCTTGCGCCGCGAACGACGCTGGATCGCCAAAGCCCTCCTAGCCATAGTGGCTAGGAGGGCGGAGAAGTTTTAGGCAGGGATTCCTTTACATCGAGGAATTAGTGCTTTTCCTTCGGCAGGCCGTACTGGAGGGACAGGCCGGTGCAGGCCGCGATGAGGCAGACAGCGCCGAGGGCAATCAGCCAGAAGTAGAGGAAGATGATTCCCAAGCCAAGAAGGCCAATGGCGCCAGTCATAGCCAGCGGCCAGATGGAGCCTGGGGAGAAGAAACCAAGGATGCCAGCGGCATCTTCAGTTTCTGCCTCTTCCCAATCCTCTGGCAGGACGTCACTGCGGTCATCGGTGAAGTGAAGGTAAGCACCCAGCATCATGCACAGCAGGAAGGCAAGGAACATGCCCACGATGCCAACCCACTCGGCACCGTAGAGGTAGCCATCGTCCTTAACGAAGGTGACGCCGAAGATGTAGACAATCAGCGAGACAAGAAGGTACGTCGCGATTGAGTAAAAGACTTTCGATGTTGCACGCATTGTGTTGTGTCCTTATCTCTTATGCCGCGGTGTTTACGTAGTTGTCGCCCTTAGCGGTGTCACGCTCGCCGGAGAACGGGTGGGTGGTTACCGCATATGGGTCCTGGCCGATTTCTTCCAGGGCTTCCGCGTTGGTGGCCTCTGGGTTGTCCTCACGGAACTTCAGGTAGGTGTTGAAGTCCTCCGGAGAGACAACGCGGATTTCAAAGTTCATCATCGAGTGGTAGGTACCGCACATCTCAGCACAACGGCCAACGAATGCGCCCTGCTTCTCAATCTTTTCCACCTGGAAGCTTCGCTCCTGAGCGTTTGCCTCTGGGTGTGCGTAGACGTCGCGCTTGAACAAGAACTCCGGTACCCAGAATGCGTGGGACACGTCGCCGGAAGCGAGTCGGAACTCAATCGCAGTATCGGAAGGAAGAACCAGAACCGGAACCTCTTCGGTGGTACCGACGGTCTCAATCTTGTTGTAGTTCAAGTAGGAAAGGTCGCCCATGGACTTGCCGTGGATTGGGTTCGGGTTATCTACACCCTCAGGGTCGTGAGCGGTCTTCTCTGCCTCAGCCTGACGCTCCTTGTCGGCACCGTCGTAGTTCTCACCATTGACGTGATTCTCGGCGTAACCGAACTTCCAGTTCCACTGGAACGCAGTAACGTCAACGACAACCTTCGGATCCTTATCCAAGGCGGTGACCTTCTGCTGAGTCTGAACGGTAAAGAAGAACAGGCCCATGATGATGAGGATCGGGACGATGGTCAGGACCATCTCCAGCGGAACGTTGTACTGGATCTGGCGCGGGAACTCGCCCTTGCCATCCTTCTTTGCCTTCTTCGCGCTCCAGCGGAAGATTGCGGTGAGGAACAGGCCCCACATAATAAAACCAACGATCCATGCCGCAACCCAGACCCAAATCCAGAAGTTGTACATGGCCTCTGCCTCAGGGGTAATACCCTTCGGCCAACCGAATCCCAGGAGGTTCTCTACAGCAGTTGGCGCCTGAACGTCACAACCTGCCAGAGCGAGTCCACCCAGGGCAAGTGCGCCAGCTACGCCCGCCTTGCGGGCAAAGGTGCGCTTATTACGCTGTCCCACGTGTGTTCTGCCTTTCTGTCCACACAAAACTTCTCGAATACTCACAGAGCACTCTTACCCAATCAGAATAGAGGATAATTGCCAGATTCCCAGCCTGTTTAAAGGCGTAAAAGGGCACCTAGTGCACTCATTTCATATTCTCTTTCTGGTAGGTTACCGCCCCACCTGCACAATGTTCCAACCGCACCCCCAGCAGCCACAGAATCCATGTGCGCCAATTCACAGGAATCGGACGGAACCATCATCCGAAAGTTCGCACCCCTATCGGGGAAGCTAATTCCAAGGCAGTCGGCAGGTTTCCTTAAGCCGTGGCGTGTTCTGGTTTCACGCTCTCTGGCCGTAAAGTGGGTGACTAGCAATAGACGCTTATATATAAGGAGCAATCTTTTCATGTGCGGACTTCTTGGTATGCTCGCCGCCACAGGCAACGTAGATAAGTACGTTGACGCGCTGGAACGTTCCCTGCCCTGCATGCGCCACCGCGGCCCAGATGCGGCCGGCACGTGGCATGACGGCGATGCCGCGTTCGGCTTCAACCGCCTGTCCATTATTGACTTGGAGCACTCCCATCAGCCCCTCCGCTGGGGCCCGGAGGACGAGCCCGACCGCTACGCCATGACCTTTAACGGCGAAATCTACAACTACGTGGAGCTGCGCGAAGAGCTCAAGGGCCTCGGCTACACCTTCCACACCGAGGGCGATGGCGAGCCCATCGTGGTGGGCTACCACCACTGGGGCAAGGACGTAGTCAACCACCTGCGCGGCATGTTCGGCATTGTCATCTGGGACACCCACACCAAGACGATGTTTGCCGCTCGCGACCAATTTGGCATCAAGCCGCTGTATTACGCCACTACCGAGGCGGGTACCGTTTTCGCTTCGGAGATGAAGTGCATCTTGGAGATGGCGGATGAGCTCGGTCTAGCTCTCAACCTTGACCGTCGCGCCATTGAGCACTACGTGGACCTGCAATACGTCCCGGAGCCAGAATCCCTCCACGCGAATATTCGCCGCGTTGAATCCGGCTGCACGGTTACCCTTCGTCCAGGCGAAGACGTTGTCGCCGAGCGCTACTTCAAGCCTCGCTTCCCTGTGCAACAGGTAAAGCAAGGCGAAGAGCAGCAGCTATTTAACCGCATTGCAGAAGCGCTGGAAGATTCCGTCGCTAAGCACATGCGCGCCGACGTCACCGTGGGTTCCTTCCTATCTGGCGGTATTGACTCCACCGCTATTGCCACCCTGGCCAAGCGCCACAACCCGGATCTACTGACCTTTACCACCGGCTTCGAGCGTGAGGGCTATTCTGAGGTCGATGTCGCGGCAGAGTCCGCGGAAGCTATTGGTGTGGAGCACATCGTCAAGATTGTCTCTCCCGAAGAATATGCCGAGTCCATTCCAAAGATCATGTGGTATTTGGACAATCCGGTGGCTGACCCATCGCTGGTCCCGCTGTACTTTGTGGCGCAGGAAGCCCGCAAACACGTCAAGGTAGTTCTTTCCGGCGAGGGCGCGGACGAGCTCTTTGGCGGCTACACCATCTACAAGGAACCACTGTCCCTCGCCCCGTTTGAGAAGATCCCTTCCCCACTGCGCCACGGTCTGGGCAAGCTCTCCCAGGTTCTACCCGAGGGCATGAAGGGCAAGTCCCTGCTTAATCGCGGCTCGATGACGATGGAAGAGCGCTACTACGGCAACGCTCGTTCCTTCAACTTTGAGCAGATGCAGCGCGTTATCCCGTGGGCAAAGCGCGAATGGGACCACCGCGAGGTTACCGCCCCCATCTACGCCCAGTCCGAAGACTTTGATCCGGTCGCACGCATGCAGCATTTGGACCTATTCACTTGGATGCGCGGTGACATCCTGGTCAAGGCCGATAAGATCAATATGGCCAACTCGCTGGAGCTGCGCGTGCCATTCTTGGACAAGGAAGTCTTCAAGGTTGCAGAGTCCATCCCTTATGACCTGAAGATTTCGCACGGCACCACCAAGTACGCCCTGCGCAAGGCCATGGAGCAAATCGTCCCGGCGCATGTTCTGCATCGCAAGAAGCTGGGCTTCCCAGTGCCGATGCGCCACTGGCTGGCCGGCGATGAGCTATACGGCTGGGCCCAGGACACCATCAATGAGTCCCAGACCGAGGACATCTTTAATAAGAAGGAAGTTCTCGAGATGCTCAAGGAGCACCGAGATGGCGTTTCCGATCACTCCCGCCGCTTGTGGACCGTCCTGTCCTTTATGATCTGGCACGGCATCTTTGTGGAAAAGCGCATCGATCCGCAGATCGAGCAGCGCGACTACCCAGTCAAGCTCTAAGAGCCTTCCACACAAAAAGAGAGGGTGGGTGCCACTGGCACCCACCCTCTTTGTATTTCCTTCTCTTTAGTTGAAGGAATCGCCACAAGCGCAAGAGCCGGTGGCATTCGGGTTATCAATGGTGAAACCCTGGGACTCAATGGTGTCAGCGAAGTCAATCTTGGCACCGGTCAGGTAGGGAACGGACATCTTGTCCACAACGAGGTTTACGCCGCCTACCTGGTCAACCTTGTCACCATCCAAGGTGCGGTCATCAAAGTAGAGCTGGTAGCGCAGGCCAGCGCAGCCACCAGGCTGGACGGCAATGCGCAGGGAGAGATCGTCGCGGCCCTCCTGATCAAGCAGCGCCTTTGCCTTTGCGGCTGCTGCTTCGGTCAGAATGACGCCGGTTGCGGAAGCTGGAGCGGTCATCACTTCTCCTCAATAAGTATTGGATTCGTTGCCACTACCCTACCCGGTTAGGTCAGGTGGGAAAAGGTAGCCCATACCTTCAACACCATCTGCGCCGGGCCTATTCCCCTATTCACACCTAAACCTTGTAGTGTGAGGAGCGTGAAACTCCCGTGGCAAAAAGATGACAAGACCTCCACTGAGTCTGCTCCTGTACAGGACAAAGCTCAGGCAGAAGTTCAGGAAGAGCCCCAGCGCAAGGGCTATACCCCACCGAAGGGTCGTCCTACGCCAAAGCGCGCAGAGCAAGAGATTGCGCGCGGTGTAAAGCGCGATCCCCATGGCATGTCCGATGCGCAGCGCTACCAGCACCGCAAGGACATGAAGAAGTCCATGAGCAAGGACGAGTGGAAGGAATATAAGAAGAAGGAGCGCCAAGAGCGCCAGCAGGCCAACCGCGAGCAGCAGGCCCGCATGGCAGAAGGCGATCCGCGCTTCCTGCCCGCCCGCGACCAGGGTGAAGTGCGCGCCTATGTACGCGATTGGGTGGATGCCCGCCGCAGCCTGAGCAACTGGGTCATGCCGATGGCCTTGGTGCTCATCGTGGTCATGTTCTTGACCTACGCGGTACCCAGCATTGCGACGATCATCAATGCGGTAGCGATGGTTATCCTCGTTATCTTCGCCATCGAGGGCGTCATTTTGGCCCGCCGCTGCAATAATGCCGTGCGCGCCAAGTTCCCTGGCACCACCGAAGCCGGCTTTAGCCTTGGTTTTTATGCGTATTCTCGCGCCAGCCAGCCGCGCAAGTGGCGCATCCCGCGCCCTCGCGTGGAGCTCGGCGCTGACGTTTAGGGAGGGCTACTCATGGCCATTCCGCAGCCCGATAAGCAGGCACATACCGCACAGGACGCACAGCTCGCCCCTTGGGGGCGCATGACCGACGCCGCTCAATGGCTGGCTGCTTGCCAAGGCGCGGCGCCTGCCCATGAGCCGCGGCGCGTGCGCGCCGTAATTTTCGCGGATCAAGAGACCTCGCTTTCGGCCGCTGAGACCGCCGCGCGTCGCGCTGAGGCCGGGCTGAATGTAGTCACCGTGACGGATTATTCCCAGGCCTACAGCCTTGGAGCCGCAACAGCGGATGCGGAAATTGATGCCGGGGCTGACCTACTCATTCCCGGCGGCGAAGAGCTCGCCCGAGTACCGGCCGTCGTAATGGCAACGATGACGCAAACGGAGCCGGTAGTGATCGTCGGCAAGCAGCGCAGCGTGGAAGACTGGAAGCGCGAGGTCACCGCTATCCGGGACGCCATGTTCCGCGCGCGCAACCTCGAGGGCATGGAGCTGGTTGAATCGTGCCAGTCCACCGTGCTAGCAGCCACGGTGGGGTTCATTGCCCGGGCCGCGGAGCGCCGCACGCCCCTGCTTGTCGACGCCCCCTTGACCGCCACCGCCGCGCTCCTTGCTGAGCGCGATAACCCTGGCGTGAAAGACTGGCTCTTCGCCACCACGCTGTCCACTGCCCCTGCGCATAAGTTGGCGCTGGAAAAGCTAGGGCTCCACCCCCTGATGGAACTGGGAATGGAGCCACAACCTGCGCTCGGCGCGCTCGCGGCGCTGCCGATGCTGCTCACCGGAGTGGAGATCGCCGCGGAGGCCTAAGCAGGGGACTACTTCACTAGGGTATGGAGCCAACCGTGGGTATCCTCCACTGCGCCGCGCTGGATTCCGGTGAGGCGCTCGCGCAGGGCCATGGTGATCTCACCCGCTTCGTTGCCATTGACCTGGAAGTCGGCAGAGTCTCCCATCACGTGGCCCACCGGCGTAATAACCGCGGCAGTGCCACAAGCAAAGGCCTCTGACATCGCGCCGGATTCGGCATCGCGCTGCCACTCTTCGGTAGTAATGCGGCGCTCGGTGACCTCGTAGCCCAAATCCTGGGCTACCTGCAATAGGGATTCGCGGGTAATGCCGGGCAGCAAGGAGCCCGATAGTTCTGGTGTAACAATCTCCGCGCTATCACCAGAGCCATACACAAACATCAGGTTCATTCCGCCCATCTCCTCGATGTAACGGCGCTCAATGGCGTCCAACCAGACCACTTGGTCACAGCCCTTTTCATCCGCCTGGGCCTGCGCCAAGAGCGAGCCTGCGTAGTTGCCCGCAAACTTGGCCGCGCCGGTGCCACCGGGTGCTGCGCGCACGTAGTCAGTGGACAGCCACACGGATACCGGCTTGATGCCGCCGCTGAAGTAGGAGCCCGCTGGGGAGGCAATGAGCACGTAGCGGTAGGAATTGGCGGGGTGAACGCCCAAGGAGACCTCGGTGGAAATCATAAACGGGCGCAGGTACAGCGCTGCTTCCCCGCCGGCTTCTGGTACCCAGTCCTGATCCACCTCCACCAATTGGCGCAGGGACTCAATGAAATCTTCCTGCGGAAGCTCGGGCATAGCCAGGCGCTCAGCAGAATTGATAAAGCGCTGCGCATTGTGGTCCGGCCGGAAGGTAGCGATAGAACCATCCGGCTGACGGTAGGCCTTGATGCCTTCAAAGATTGCCTGCCCATAATGGAATACGTTGCTGGCAGGTTCCATGGTCATCGGTCCGTACGGGCGCACCTGAGCATCGTGCCAGCCCTTTTCTTCGGTCCAGTCAATGGTGACCATGTGGTCCGTAAAGTGCTTGCCAAAGCCGGGGTTGGCGAGGATCTCTCTCAATTCTTCCGCGGACGTGGGGTTATCGGTACGAGTAATCGTGTAATCAAGCATGCCCACAATCTACCCCTTTATCTATAGCGAGGCAGGAATAAGTTCATCGCCGCGCGGTACAGTGGAGGGAAGATTGATAAGCCTTTCCATAAAGGAGGACACAATGGCACAGACCGATCTACCCGCACGCGGCCACTTTCCCCAGGTAAAGCTGGGAAAGAAGGTTCCTAAGAAAGCAGAAGCACTGCTGATCGCTGCATTCGAGGGCGAAGGCGGCCTCGAACTGCCAGGCACCGATCTACTTGGGGGCGCAGCGCTGCGCTCCACTTATGAAGCACTAGTGGCCGTAGGGGCCTCTGGCAAGGCCGGTGAGGTCACGCGCGTGCCGGCTCCGGCTAAGGCCGGCGTGGCCTCCATTATCGCCGTTGGCTTGGGCGATGCTGAAGAGGTAGACGATGAGACGCTGCGCCGCGCTGCCGGGCAGGCCGCGCGTTCCATCACCAAGGTGGGGGCCGTAGCCACCTCGCTAGGCGATTTTGGTATCACCCCAGTGGTAGAAGGCCTCATCCTCGGCGGCTATAAGTACTCTGGCCTGCGCTCTGAATCGGCCGCGGAAACCACCACCTACACCGTGGTGGCGGAGAAGTCCGCACAAGAGGAATTCGACGGCGCCAAGATTACCGCCGAGTCCGTCCTCATCGCCCGCGACCTCGTCAATACCCCTTCCAACCTGCTCTACCCAGAAACCTACGCCGCGTTCCTGTCTGCCCAAGCGGCAGAAGCCGGCCTTGAGGTGGAGGTGTTGGATGAAAAGGCACTGGAAAAGCAGGGCTTTGGCGGCATCATGGCCGTCGGCCGTGGGTCCGCACGTCCGCCGCGCTTGGTCCGCTTGAGCTGGAAGCCGAAGAAGGCCAAGCGCCACGTCGCCCTAGTAGGCAAGGGAATCACTTTCGATACCGGCGGTATTTCCCTCAAGCCGGGCGCCAAGATGTGGGACATGATTTCTGACATGGGCGGTTCCGCTGCAATGGCCGCGGCCATCATCGCTGCGGCAAAGCTGAATCTGAAGGTGGGCATCACCGCTACCCTGCCGCTGGCAGAAAACATGCCGGGCAGCGATGCCACCCGCCCGGGTGACGTCATCACCCACTACGGCGGCATTACCTCCGAGGTTCTCAACACTGATGCGGAGGGCCGCCTCGTGCTTGCCGACGCCATTGCGCGCGCCAGCGAGGACAAGCCCGATTACCTCATCGAAACCGCGACCTTGACCGGTGCCCAGATGGTCGCCCTGGGTGAGCGCACCGCCGGCGTGATGGGCTCGGAAGAATTCCGCGATCGCATGGCCGAGATTGGCCGCGAGGTGGGCGAAAAGGCATGGGCCATGCCTTTGCTAGAGGAACACGAGGAATCCGTGAAGTCCGCCAGCGCCGATATCCGAAATATCAACGCCAAGCGTGAGGGCGGCATGGAATACGCCGGCACCTACCTCCAGCACTTCGTGGGCGAGGGAATCGAATGGGCTCATATCGACGTGGCAGGCCCTTCCTTCAACACCACGGGCGCTTATGGATACACCCCGAAGATGGGCACCGGCGTACCCACCCGCACGGTAATTGCCGCCCTGCGCGAGATTGCTGAATCAAAGTAGCACCACAACAGGCTTAGTGCGTTTAGAATCCTAGAGGCATGAAGCCTGCTTTAATCATCGTTGACGTACAACATGACTTCTGCCCCGGCGGCGCCTTAGGCACTGAGCGGGGCAATGAGGTTGCTGCAAAAATCGCCTCCCTGCAACAGGACTACGAAACCGTCGTAGCCACGCAGGATTGGCATATCGATCCGGGTTCTCACTTTTCAAAGGACCCGGATTTTGTCGATTCTTGGCCGGTGCACTGCGTAGCCGAGTCCCACGGCGCAGCCATGCATGAGGCCATCGGGCCGGCGCAAGCCTACTTCCGCAAGGGCGAATACACCGCCGCCTACTCCGGATTCGAGGGCGCTGCGAACGGCACCTTGCTCGCTGACTGGTTGCGCGAGCGCCACATTGACGCCGTGGATATCGTGGGCATTGCCACCGATCACTGCGTGCGCGCCACGGCTGCCGACGCCCTTAGGGAGGGCTTTTCCGTCCGCGTACTGCGTGAATATTGCTCCCCAGTGGACGAAGCCCGCGGCGAGGCCGCGTTGCAAGAGTTGGCCGCCGCCGGCGCCATCATCTGCTAAACACAGGAAAACGCCTACGGCCCTCGAACCGAATGTGGTCCGAGGGCCGCTGGCGTCTCTCTACAAGGTGTTTCCATGTATCGGCTAAAGTAGCCGCCCTCTGGAAACGGGAGGGGTTCTCTCTATCTCTCTCGCATGCGCTCTCTCAAACGCATGATTTAAGTATGGAATGCCGATATTGGATCCGGGTGTCAAGTACCTGAAAGTTTCCTGTTGAATTGTGCCACCAAGGCTCCTACTACCTCACCTCGGCAAATGCGTCTCCACCAAATTGGCGAAAGCTCTGCGCTACGCGAGACGATTGTTATAGGGTGATCTGCGTCCCCACGGGTGCCCGAGCACGGGCTGAGAGTGCGCTAAAGCTGCGCATAGACCGTTCGAACCTGTTTGGTTAATACCTACGAAGGAAGAGAGGAGCGCTTGCCATGACGGCTGCCCCAGAAAACCACCCTAAGCATTCCTATTCCCCCATTCACCACGACGGTCTAGAAGTTCCAGAGACCGAAATCCAACTGGATGATTCCCCACAAGGCCCCAATGAGCCCTTCCGCGTCTACCGCACGCGTGGGCCAGAATGCGCACCTGAAGTGGGGCTACCGGCCCTGCGCAGCGAGTGGATTAGCGAGCGCGGAGATACCAAAGAGTACGCCGGTCGCGGCCGCGAGCTGGCTGACGATGGACGTGCCGCACAGCGCCGCGGGGCGTCTTCCCAAGAGTGGAAAGGCTCTAAGCGCCCGCCGCTTAAGGCTCAGCCTGGGCGCCGCGTAACTCAAATGCACTACGCTCGCCAAGGAATCATCACCCGCGAAATGGAATTCGTAGCACTGCGTGAGCACTGCGATCCGGAATTCGTTCGCGCTGAGGTAGCTCGCGGCCGCGCCATTATCCCTAATAATGTCAACCACCCCGAGTCTGAGCCCATGATCATTGGGCGAAAATTTCTCACCAAAATCAACGCCAATATTGGTAACTCCGCGGTTACCTCCTCCATCGAGGAAGAAGTGTCCAAACTGCGCTGGGCTACCCAGTGGGGCGCGGACACCGTAATGGATCTTTCCACTGGTGACGATATCCACACCACCCGCGAGTGGATTCTGCGCAATTCCCCAGTTCCCATTGGCACCGTGCCTATTTACCAAGCATTGGAAAAGGTCAATGGCGTGGCAGAGGATCTGACCTGGGAAATCTTCCGCGATACCGTCATCGAGCAATGCGAACAGGGTGTGGACTATATGACCATTCACGCCGGTGTGCTCTTGGCGTATGTACCGCTAGCAAGCAATCGCGTGACCGGCATTGTCAGCCGCGGTGGCTCCATCATGGCGGGATGGTGCCTTGCTCACCACAAAGAGTCATTTCTGTACGAGCACTTCGATGAGCTGTGCGAGATTTTCGCTCAATACGATGTTGCATTTTCGCTTGGCGACGGCCTGCGCCCCGGCAGCCTTGCCGATGCCAACGACGCCGCCCAATTTGCAGAGCTAAAGACTATCGGCGAGCTTACCCGCCGCGCCTGGGAGTATGACGTCCAAGTCATGGTGGAAGGCCCCGGACACGTGCCGCTCAACATGATTCAAGAAAACAACGAACTCGAACAGGACTGGGCTTCAGATGCCCCCTTCTATACCCTCGGCCCTCTAGTTACCGATATCGCCCCTGGCTATGATCACATCACTTCCGCCATCGGTGCCGCCCATATCGCAATGGGTGGTACAGCCATGTTGTGCTATGTCACGCCGAAGGAGCACTTGGGACTGCCCAACCGCGATGATGTAAAAACTGGCGTCATTACTTATAAGATTGCGGCACATTCAGCGGACGTGGCCAAGGGACATCCAGGCGCCCGCGCTTGGGACGATGCCATGAGCAAGGCCCGCTTTGAATTTCGCTGGAATGACCAATTTGCGCTCTCCCTCGACCCAGAGACCGCGCAGGCCTATCACGATGAAACGTTGCCTGCTGAGCCAGCAAAGACCGCACACTTTTGTTCCATGTGTGGGCCGAAGTTCTGCTCCATGCGCATTAGCCAAGACATCCGCGAGATGTTCGGCGGGCAAATGGCCGAGCTGGGCATGCCGACGCTGGGCGACCAGGTCCGCGCGGCAGCCCACGGCTCAGCACCAGAGGAAGGTATGCAGGAAAAATCCGCCGAATTCCGCCGCAACGGGTCTCAAATTTATGTACGCGAGGATGCTGACCTAGCTTAGCTCTCGCCCTGTATCGGGATTTTCGCCGCGCTCAAATCGGGCGCGGCGTTGCCTTTGCTCTTCCCTTTTGCGCAAGATGCGCTGCCTTTCCATGCGATCGCGCATGCGCTGCGGATAGCCGGTTTCTTCTACATCATAAATATCGCAGCTCAATAGTTTGGCCACCGCATCGATGCCCTTTGGCCCGCCGATACGACGGCGAATGAACTCGCCGTTTTCATCCACAACAACAACGGACATCTCATTGACTACCGTTTCCGGCTCCACAAAGGCTTCTATAAAAGCCTTTCCGGCGGCCCACTGTTGCAGATCCTGCGCGTCTTCCGGGCGGACGGTCTCCCCCGGTCCGCGGGGTGGTCGCAGCGACGATCTGGACTTATTGCGGCGGAAAGGGTTGAACATAATTGCCTAGCTTACCCGGAAGGAGGGTAGTTACTAACCCCACATCTGCACGAGGGTGAGCATCACGCTGTAAGATTGTCGGGTAGCGATAGAACACTTCCAACTTTCGAGGAGTCTTATAACTCATGGCGAACTCCGTTGAGATGCCCGAGCTGGGCGAATCCGTAACCGAAGGCACCATCACGCAGTGGCTCAAGTCCGTCGGCGATACCGTCGAGGTCGACGAACCATTGCTCGAGGTCTCCACCGATAAGGTCGATACTGAAATCCCCTCCCCCGTAGCCGGCACCATTATTGAAATTAAGGCTGACGAGGATGACACCATCGAGGTTGGCGAAGTCATCGCCATCATCGGTGACGAGGATGAGGCAGGCTCCGCATCCAACGACTCCTCCGCTGATAAGGGCGAGGAAGAAGCAGAAGAAAAGAAGGAAGAGCCGAAGGCTGACTCCTCCAACGGCGGCTCCGGCGACGCAGCCGACGTGGAAATGCCAGAACTCGGCGAGTCCGTCACCGAAGGCACCATCACCCAGTGGCTGAAGTCCGTTGGCGACACCGTCGAGGTAGACGAACCACTGCTCGAGGTCTCCACCGACAAGGTCGACACCGAAATTCCTTCCCCCGTAGCAGGCACCCTGGTAGAAATCCTCGCCGACGAGGACGACACCATCGAGGTCGGCGAAGTCATCGCCCGCATCGGCGACGAAAACGCCACCGCATCCTCCTCCGAGGCCAAGCCAGAGCCACAGGAAGAAAAGAAGGAAGAGCCCAAGGCAGAAGAAAAGGAAGAGGCGAAGGCTGACTCCTCCAACGGCGGCTCCGGCGACGCAGCCGACGTGGAAATGCCAGAACTCGGCGAATCCGTCACCGAGGGCACCATCACCCAGTGGCTGAAGTCCGTTGGCGACACCGTCGAGGTAGACGAGCCACTGCTCGAGGTCTCCACCGACAAGGTCGACACCGAAATTCCTTCCCCAGTAGCAGGCACCCTGGTAGAAATCCTTGCCGACGAGGACGACACCATCGAGGTCGGCGAAGTCATCGCCCGCATCGGCGACGAAAACGCCACCGCATCCTCCTCCGAGGCCAAGCCAGAGCCACAGGAAGAAAAGAAGGAAGAGCCAAAGGCCGAAGAAAAGGAAGAGAAGAAGCCAGAACCGAAGGCTGAAGAGAAGAAGGAGTCCACGCAGGATTCCTCCCTGAACACCTCTGCCAAGGTCAACAATGGCGACAACGTTCCTTACGTCACCCCACTGGTACGCAAGCTGGCTGAAAAGCACGGCGTAGACCTCAACACCGTTGAGGGCACCGGCGTGGGCGGCCGTATCCGCAAGCAGGACGTGCTCGCCGCTGCTGGCGAGGGCGATGCACCTGCCAAGTCTGCCGCACAGTCCGATAACTCCCCACGCGCACGTTGGTCCACCAAGTCCGTGGATCCGGCCAAGCAGGAGCTCATCGGCACCACCCAGAAGGTCAACCGCATCCGCGAAATCACCGCCGCCAAGATGGTCGAGGCGCTGCAGATTTCCGCGCAGCTGACCCACGTCCAGGAAGTCGACATGACTGCCATCTGGGATATGCGCAAGAAGAACAAGCAGGCGTTCATCGACAAGCACGGTGCAAACCTGTCCTTCCTGCCATTCATCGTGAAGGCTACCGCCGAGGCTCTGGTCTCCCACCCGAACGTCAATGCGTCCTACAACCCAGAGACCAAGGAGATGACCTACCACTCGGACGTCAACATCGCTATCGCTGTTGACACCCCGAAGGGCCTGCTCACCCCGGTCATCCACAAGGCACAGGATATGACCCTGCCGCAGATCGCTCAGCAGATTGCAGAGCTGGCCGATAAGGCCCGCAATAACAAGCTAAAGCCGAACGATCTCACCGGTGCTACCTTCACCGTGACCAACATCGGTTCCGAGGGCGCCATGCTCGATACCCCGATCTTGGTTCCGCCACAGGCCGGCATCCTGGGCACCGCGGCTATCGAAAAGCGCCCGGTCGTTGTCAACGAGAACGGCCAGGACGCCATCGCCATCCGCCAGATGTGCTACCTGCCATTCACCTACGATCACCAGGTAGTTGACGGTGCGGACGCAGGCCGCTTCATCACCACCATCAAGGACCGCCTGCAGACCGCAGACTTCCAGGCAGACCTCGAAGTCTAAAGGTTCTATCGCCGCTTAAAGCCTCTTAGCCCCACCGCGGGGCTAAGGGGCTTTAGCTATGTCTGGGGTGCCAAGTGGGGGTGATGGATCCAAAAAGGCCGGACTAATCCATCCCTTTTTATTCGAGGTGTTGAGGGAGCTTTGCCCCTAAGCCCATGGTGAGCGCACTGGGTGCAGTTCTATACAGTGACGCGCTGCATAAAAGTTTCCAAAGCGGGATCGGCTCACCCATTGTTAAACATATAATTGGGGCGGTTACAGCCACTGTCCCCCTATTAAGGAGTCTCACTGACATGGAATTCATCTCCCGCCACCTAGGGCCGGATTCTGCGGAGCAGGCCACCATGCTTGCGAAGGTAGGCTACGACAGCGTGGACGCGCTGGTCGATGCCGCCATTCCGTCAAAGATCCGCGCCGCAGAACTGCCTCAGCTTCCTGAGGCACTCTCGGAAGATGAAGCGCAGGCTACATTGCGGGAGTACGCCAACCAGAACACCGTGCTGAAGTCCTTCTACGGACAAGGCTTTTCTGACACCCTCACCCCCGCGGTCATCCGTCGCGGTTTATTGGAAGATGCGGGATGGTACACCGCCTATACCCCGTATCAGCCAGAGATCTCCCAGGGTCGTCTTGAAGCGCTATTGAACTTCCAGACCATGATTGAGTCCCTGTCCGGACTGCCCATCGCGAATGCTTCTTTGCTGGACGAGGCCTCCGCCACCGCGGAAGCCGTGGGGCTTATGTCCCGCGCGGTCAAGAAGGGTCGCCGCGTGGTGTTGGATTCTCGCCTGCACCCGCAGGTGCTTACCGTCGCCGCGGAGCGCGCCCGCGCAATTGACCTTGAGGTAGAAATCGTGGACCTGCGCGAAGGCCTCGTGGGCGAGGATCTCATCGGCGCAGTAATCGCCTACACCGGTACCGAGGGCGATATCTTTGACCCCTCCACCATCATCGAGGAGCTGCACACCCGCGGCGCTCTGGCTACCGTGGCCACCGACCCGCTTTCGCTGCTCCTGCTGGAGGCACCTGGCTCGCTGGGCGCCGATATTGTGCTCGGTTCTTCCCAGCGCTTTGGCGTTCCGCTCTTCTTCGGCGGCCCGCACGCTGCGTACATGGCGGTCACGGAAAAGCTCAAGCGCCAGATGCCTGGCCGCATCGTAGGCGTGTCCAAGGACGCGGATGGTCGCCCCGCTTACCGCCTAGCGCTGCAGACCCGCGAGCAGCACATTCGCCGTGAACGCGCTACCTCCAATATCTGTACTGCGCAGGCACTACTGGCTAATGTCGCCTCCATGTACGCCGTCTACCACGGCCCGCAAGGCCTCAAGGCCATTGCCCAGCGCGTCCACGCGCTCGCTTCCTCCTTTGCACAGTCCCTCAAGGATACTGGAAAGCAACTCGTGTCCGAGGACTTCTTCGATACCGTTACCGTCGCCGGCGTAGACGCCGCCACCATCAAGGTTGACCTCCAGAAGGAGGGCTACCTCGTGCGCGTCATTGACGAGGACAAGGTATCGGTGTCCTTTGGTGAGTCGGCAACCAAGGAGGACGTCGCTAAGCTCGCCCAGGCCTTCGGCGCCGAAACTGCTGAGGCCGACTTTGCCCTGCCGGAGAACCTGCAGCGCGGCGAGGAGCCGCTCCAGCACGAAATCTTCAACCGCATTCACTCCGAGACCCAGATGCTGCGCTACCTGCGCAAGCTGGCCGATAAGGACCTGGCGCTCGACCGCACCATGATTCCGCTGGGCTCCTGCACGATGAAGCTCAACCCCACCGCCGCCATGGAACCCATCTCCTGGCCGGAGTTTGCAGGCATCCACCCCTACGCACCAGAAGAAACGACCGCCGGTTGGCGCGCCTTGGTAGAAGAGATTGAGGGCTGGCTGGCCGAGGTAACCGGCTACGCCAAGGTCTCCATCCAGCCCAATGCCGGCTCCCAGGGCGAGCTGGCGGGTCTTTTGGCCATCCGCCGCTATCACGTAGCCAATGGCGATAACGAGCGCGATGTAGTGCTCATCCCAGCTTCCGCGCACGGTACCAATGCGGCCTCGGCAACGCTGGCTAACCTGCGCGTTGTTGTGGTCAAGACCGCCGAGGATGGCTCTATTGACCTGGCGGATTTGGATGACAAGATTGCCAAGCACGGCAACCACATCGCCGGCATCATGGTGACCTACCCGTCCACCCACGGTGTCTTTGACCCCGAGGTCCGCGACGTATGCGATAAGGTCCACGCTGTGGGCGGCCAGGTCTACATCGACGGTGCGAATATGAACGCGCTGACCGGCTGGGCCCGCCCAGGCCAGTTCGGCGGCGATGTTTCCCACCTCAACCTGCACAAGACCTTTACCATTCCGCATGGCGGTGGCGGCCCAGGCGTGGGCCCGGTCGCAGTGGCCGAGCACCTCATCCCCTTCCTACCCACCAACGCCGCGGATCCGCAGCTGGATGCCACCACCGCTACCCCGGTAGGTCAGGGCGTACCAATTACCAATACCAAGTATGGCTCGGCGGGTGTGCTGCCGATTTCCTGGGCGTACCTTGCTATGACCGGTGCGCAGGGACTGGCCCAGGCCTCCGCCCACGCGATTTTGGGCGCGAACTACCTGGCCAAGTCCTTGGAAGATTCCTTCCCTGTGCTCTACACCGGCAACGCTGGCTTGGTTGCGCACGAATGCATCCTGGATCTGCGCGCGCTTACCGACGCCTCCGGGGTCACCGCAGCCGACGTAGCCAAGCGCCTCGTGGACTTTGGTTTCCACGCCCCGACCCTCGCCTTCCCGGTGGCCGGCACCCTCATGGTGGAGCCCACCGAGTCGGAAGACCTGGGCGAGCTGGATCGCTTCATTGAAGCCATGCGCACCATTCGCGCGGAGATCCAAGAGATCATCGACGGCGAGGTTTCCTACGAAGGCTCCGTTATCCACCACGCACCATTTACCGCGGAGTCCATCGGCTCCGATACGTGGGAGTTCGCCTTCAGCCGCGAAAAGGCCGCGTGGCCCGTGAAATCCCTGCGCCACAGCTACAAGTACTTCCCGCCGGTGCGCCGCATCGACGAGGCCTACGGCGACCGCAACCTGGTCTGCAGCTGCCCACCACCAGAAGCTTTCGACATCGACGATTCTGAGGAGTAACCATGACCGAACTACTCACCTCCCCGCTTCATGCCGAGCACGAAAAACTCGGCGCCACTTTCACGGCCTTCGGTCCGTGGAACATGCCCTTGAAGTACCAAAACGAGCTGGATGAGCACCGCGCGGTGCGCAGCACCGCTGGCCTCTTTGACCTATCCCACATGGGCGAAATTTGGGTCAACGGCGCCGACGCCGGCAAGTTCTTGTCCTATGCCTTCATCTCCAACTTCGAGCCCCTCAAGGTGGGCAAGGCCAAGTACTCCATGATTGCCGCTGAAGACGGCGGCATCATCGATGACCTGATTACCTACCGCTTTGAAGAGGACAAATTCCTCGTCGTCCCGAATGCCGGCAACGCCGATACCGTATGGGACGAGCTCAACAATCGCGCCGAGGGCTTCGATGTTTCCCTGAAGAACGAGTCCCGTGACGTCGCCATGATCGCCGTCCAGGGCCCTAAGGCCGCAGAAATCCTCGTCCCGCTGGTAGAAGACAATAAGCAGGACGAGGTGTATAACCTCGGCTACTACGCCGCCACCATGGGCAAGGTAGCGCGCACCTTCGCCATCATCGCACGCACCGGCTACACCGGTGAGGATGGCTTCGAGCTCATCGTGTATAACTCCGATGCCCCGCAGCTGTGGGAAGAACTGCTCAAGGCCGGTGCGGAATACGACCTCAAGCCGTGCGGCCTTGCCGCCCGCGATTCCCTGCGCCTCGAGGCCGGAATGCCGCTCTACGGCAACGAGCTCTCTCGCGATATCACCCCGGTAGAGGCGGGCATGGCGCGTGCCTTTGCCAAGAAGGAGGCCGATTTTGTCGGCGCCGAGGTCATCCGCCAGCGCGCCGCCGAAGGCCCACAGGTGGCGATCACCGGCCTCACCTCCACGCAACGCCGCGCCGCGCGCGCCGGAGCCGAAGTATTCGTGGGAGACAAGAAGGTCGGAACCGTCACCTCCGGTCAGCCTTCCCCCACCCTGGGGCACCCAGTGGCCATCGCGCTGCTGGAAACCAGCGCCGAACTCGAGCCCGGCGCCGAAGTCGAGGTAGAGATCCGCGGCAAGCGCTATCCTTTTGAAGTAACCGCGTTGCCGTTCTACAAGCGCGATAAGTAAACACTTTCTCAACCAGCCCGAAAGGACTACATCACCATGGCTACCCTTCCACAAGATTTCTCCTACTCCGAAGACCACGAGTGGGTCAACGCCACCGCTGACGCCGTCGCTGGCGCTACCGTGCGCATCGGCATTACCTCCGTCGCTGCCGATCGCCTGGGCGAGGTCGTCTTTGCCGAGCTACCGGAAGTAGGCGATACCGTCACCGCCGGCGAGTCCTGCGGCGAAGTCGAATCCACCAAGTCCGTCTCTGACCTCTACTCCCCTGTCACCGGCACCGTCAAGGCCGTCAACGAGGCCGTACACGATGACTACGCCGTCATCAACAACGACCCGTTTGGGGAGGGCTGGCTCTTCGAGGTCGAGGTAGATGAGGCCGGCGAGCTCATGGATGCCGCCGCCTACGCATCCGCCAACGGCCTGGACTAATTCGGCCCCACGCGGGAGGGTGTGCCACGCGCATCCTCCCGCTTTGCTTTGCCCACCGCACCAGAGGAAACTTTGAGGCTATGACTGCACCACGCGATCCTTTCTTCCCCGCCGAGCGCTCTATCCGCGCCTCCGATAAGCCACTAGAGGTCCGTTTCCTGGGCCGGATGGACTACCAGGAGGCGTGGGATTACCAGGCCGAGGTAGCGGCCGCCCGCGCCAAGGGCGAGCAGGGCGACGTGGTGCTCGTGGTCGAGCATCCCAATATCTATACCGCCGGCAAGCGCACCCAGCCAGAGGATATGCCGGATAATGGCCTGCCCGTTATCACCGTGGACCGCGGCGGGCGAATCACCTGGCATGGCGAGGGCCAGTTGGTCATCTACCCCATTATCAAGCTGGCTGAGCCTGTCGACGTCGTCGACTATGTACGCCGCTTGGAGGAAGCCACCATCCAGACGGTTCGCCAGATGGGGGTGACCACCGCAGGGCGCATCGACGGCCGCTCGGGTGTATGGGTCCCCTCCACCACCCAGGCCAAGGATCCGGCTGCCCCGAAGCGCGACCGCAAAATTGCCGCGCTGGGCATCCGCATTACCCGCGGGGTGACCATGCACGGCTTGGCGCTCAATTGCTGCAATACGTTGGACTATTACGACCACATTGTGGCCTGCGGCATCGATGACGCCGATGTGACCACCCTATCCCTAGAACTGGGCCACCAGGTCAGTCTCGAAGACGCCACCCAGCCGCTGTTGCAAGCGCTGGACGACGCCCTCTCGGGCCGCCTCATCGTTGCCGACCACACCTTCGGCTCAGCCCCGGATCCCACGAAGCTAGCCAATGAAAGGGCACGGGAGAGGCGTCGGCAAGCGCGGCACTAGCCCTCGTTCGGGGCTGGCGCGGAATAGGATGTGACCCTGGCGACTTATACCTAGAAGAGCTATTAGCCATCACCACCATCAACCGATAAAGTGAGTTTTTGTGACTGTAAAGCCTGAAGGACGCAAGATGCTCCGCATTGAAAAGAAGAATGCGGAGTCACCCATCGAACAAAAGCCACGCTGGATACGCAACCAGGTCCGCACCGGCCCGGGCTACGAGGACATGAAGTCCCGCGTGGCCGGCGCCTCCCTGCACACCGTGTGCCAAGAGGCAGGCTGCCCGAATATCCACGAGTGCTGGGAATCCCGCGAGGCTACGTTCCTTATCGGTGGCGATAAGTGCACCCGCCGCTGCGACTTCTGCGATATTGCCACCGGCAAGCCGGAAGAACTCGACCGCGATGAGCCGCGCCGCGTGGCCGAAAATATCCGGGAAATGGACCTTAACTACACCACCATTACCGGAGTTACCCGCGACGATCTTCCGGATGAGGGCGCTTGGCTCTACGCCGAGGTCGTGCGCAAGATTCACGAGCTTAACCCGCATACCGGCGTGGAAAACCTCACCCCGGATTTCTCCGGCAAGCCGGACCTTTTGGAAGAAGTTTTTGAGGCCAAGCCAGAGGTCTTCGCCCACAACCTGGAAACCGTGCCGCGCATCTTTAAGCGCATCCGCCCGGCCTTCCGCTACGAGCGCTCCCTGGACGTTATCCGCCAGGCCCACGACTATGGCCTGATTACCAAGTCCAACCTGATTTTGGGCATGGGCGAGACCGAGGATGAGGTCGAGGAAGCATTGCGTGACCTGCGTTCTGCCGGCTGCGATATCATCACCATCACCCAGTACCTGCGCCCCGGCCCGCGCTTCCACCCGATTGAGCGCTGGGTGCGCCCAGAGGAATTCGTCGCCCACTCCAAGCTGGCCAAGGAGCTCGGCTTCGGCGGCGTCATGTCCGGCCCGCTGGTGCGCTCGTCCTACCGCGCCGGCCGCCTCTACGTGCAGGCCATGGAAAAGCGCGGCTTCGAGCTGCCGGAAAACCTCAAGCACCTGGCCGAGACCTCCCAGGGTGCCACCGCCCAAGAGGCCTCCACCCTGCTGGAGAAGTACGGCCCCTCGGAAGAGACTCCAGTGACCACCCGCATGGCCAAGACCCCGGCTAATGCAAATTCGGCGGCGGCCACCATCCGCTAAACCGAACGTTTTCATAACGGCCTGCGCTTTTCGCGTGGGCCGTTTTAACATTTATGCCCGTTGACCTTTAAAGTAGGAGCCATGGCGAAAGATGACAAGGCAGCACTAAAGGCTGCAAAGAAGCAAGAACGCGCGGCCAAGCGCCAGCAGCGTAAGCAAACCTGGTCCCAGATGTGGCAAGCATTCAATATGCAGCGCAAGCAGGATAAGGCGCTTATCCCCATCATGCTGGGTGCCTTCCTGGGCATGGGCTTGCTCTTCTTCCTCATTGGCATGCTTTTTGGCGGCGAATGGTTCATGCTCATCCTCGGTTTGGGCATCGGCGCGCTGCTCGCTATGTTCCTCTTCACCCGCCGCCTTGAGCGCGATATGTACAAGCGCGTGGAAGACCAGCCGGGCGCTGCCGGCTGGGCGCTGGAGCAGCAGCTCCGTAATACCGTGGGCATCGTGTGGTCCGTAAAGACCGGTGTGGCCGCCACCCGCCAGCAGGATCTTATCCACCGCGTCATCGGCAACGCCGGCGTCATCTTCGTTTGCGAGGGCAATAAGAACCGCGTACGCCCCACCTTGAACCAGCTTAAGAAGCGTGTAGACAAGATCGCCGGCGGCGTTCCCATCTACGAGATCTTCGTGGGCAACGGCGAGGACGAGGTTCCCGTATCCAAGCTGCGCAATAAGGTCATGAAGCTGCCGCGCAACTTCAATAAGAACGAAACCTACGAAAACATCCGCCGCATCGAGGCCATGGATTCCATGCCGGGTACCACCCCGGGCATGCCTAAGGGTCCGATGCCCCACCAGGCGCAGAACATGGCCGGCATGAACCGCCGCATGCGCCGCGCCCAGCAGCGCAAGAAAAATAAATAAGCGCCTAAAGCTAATCCCTGCTATACCGTCGGCGGCGTAGCAGGGATTTTCTTATGCCCTTGATAGCAGGCTATCTAGGAGCGAATAACGATGGTGCCGGTGGCGCGGTCATGCATACCGCGCCCATCCGCATCAACCATGGCCGCCGGGAACAGCACACCGGTGAGCACCGTGCGCAGCGCCGCGCGCCATAGGCCCACGCGGGCACCGGGGACGTCGAGTCGCGCCACGCCCATACCCAACAGCAACATGCCGGGGGTGCGGGCAAAGAGCCAACCGCAGACAATGCCCATGATGACCCACAGCGCGTAGCCCAAGAAGGCCACACCGCCGAGTTCCGTCGTGAACATGTGGATGAGGTTGGCAATGAGCATGCACACGATCCAGTCAATGGCCACGGCGCCGGCGCGGCGGCCAACGGGGGCCAGTGAACCCGGCCCGGACTCCGGAAGGCCGAGCTTTTCGCCCGGCCAGCGGCCGGGACCTTCCATGTCATCGTATTCGCCCGGAATATTCGGCCCGTCGAGCCACGTACGCTTATCTGCCATGCTCACCAATCTAGCGGGCACAAAGTGAGATGTGAAACGAGGGGAATCGCGATGCCTAGGGCGCGAACCTAGTAGGCTATAGAGAGACAATTCACCGGTCAACAACGAGGAGACAAACGTGTCTTTCGAGACAGTGCAGGACATCGTCCAATTTATTAAGGACGAGGACGTAAAGTTCGTCGATATCCGCTTTACGGACGTCCCAGGCACCGAGCACCACTTTTCCATCCCAGCAGATGAGTTCACCGTAGAAGATGCCGAAAATGGCCTTGCCTTCGACGGCTCCTCTATCCGCGGATTCACCACCATCGATGAGTCCGATATGACCCTGCTGCCGGATCCAGCCACCGCGCATATCGATCCGTTCCGCACGGCCAAGACCCTGAACATCAAGTTCTTCGTCCACGACCCATTTACCTTTGAGCCTTTCTCCCGCGACCCGCGCAACATCGCGCGCAAGGCGGAAGAGTACCTGCAGTCCACCGGCATTGCCGATACTTGTAACTTTGGCGCTGAGGCCGAGTTCTACCTCTTTGACTCCGTGCGCTTTGGCACCGACGTACAGCACGGCTTCTACGAGGTGGATTCCGATGAAGGCTGGTGGAACCGCGATAGCGAAACCAACTTCGACGGCACCCCGAACACCGGCTACAAGACCCGCCTGAAGGGCGGCTACTTCCCCACCGCGCCGTATGACAAGCACGGTGAGGTACGCGACGCCATGGTAGAGAACCTGCAAAAGGTTGGCTTCCAAATCGAGCGCTTCCACCACGAGGTCGGCGCCGGCCAGAACGAGATCAACTACCGCTTCAACTCCATGTTGCACGCGGGCGATGACATCCAGACCTTCAAGTACGTGGTCAAACAGACCGCGGCACAGTGGGGCAAGACCGCAACCTTCATGCCTAAGCCGCTGGCTGGCGATAATGGTTCCGGCATGCACGCCCACATGTCCCTGTGGAAGGACGGCAAGCCCCTCTTCCACGACGAGGCTGGCTACGCAGGCCTTTCCGATATCGCTCGCTACTACATCGGCGGTATCCTCCACCACGCCGGTGCAGTTCTTGCGTTCACCAACCCGACGCTGAACTCCTACCACCGACTGGTGCCAGGCTTCGAGGCCCCGATCAACCTGGTGTACTCCCAGCGCAACCGCTCGGCCGCCATCCGTATCCCGATTACCGGTTCCAACCCGAAGGCCAAGCGCATCGAGTTCCGCGCACCGGACCCATCCGGCAACCCTTACCTGGGCTTTGCCGCCATGATGATGGCCGGCATCGACGGCGTAAAGAACCGCATCGAGCCGCACGCTCCAGTTGATAAGGACCTCTACGAGCTGCCGCCGGCAGAGGCTGAGTCCATCCCACAGGCACCGACCTCCCTCGAGGCTTCCCTGAAGGCCCTGCAGGAGGACATGGACTTCCTCACCGAAGGCGATGTCTTCACCGAGGATCTCATCGAGACCTACATCAACTACAAGTACGAAAACGAGATTAACCCGGTCCGCCTGCGTCCTACCCCGCAGGAATTTGAGATGTACTACGACTGCTAGAGCTGCGCTTGCCGACGCCCCCTCTCGCCACCGGCTTTCCGCCTTCCTAGGCTCCCAAATTGCTGAGTGCCGATTGGGGGCTTTGCAAATCCTCTGTGCACTTTGGATTCAGAGGTTTTACACCGACTATTGACAAGCGCCCTTGATTCTTAGCGGTGCCCCACTCCTTGTTAATTGACTACCGCAGCGTTTTCCAAACGCGTGGCCCGTGAACAAAATTTTGCGCAAATGATTACTAAAATTGCGCATTTTGAGCTATACTTTAGTTAATCGATACCCCCTCCAAGCTTCCCATAAGAACAGCTCAATATGAGAGGGGGGCTTTGCTATGCTGAAGCAATGAACCGCAGGAAGAAGTTCCTCAGCATTCAAGAGCAAGTCAGTTTAATTCAACGCCGTGGGTTAATCCTGCCTTCCGAAAAATCTGCTAAAGATTTCCTTGAGCGCCAAAATTATTACCGCTTTTCGGGCTACATGCGGTACTTCCAAGAAAATTCAGCCGGTGACGAAGCCAAATTCTTTCCTGGCACCCAGTGGGATGAAATAGTTAATCTCTACCGGTTGGACATCGAACTTCGTTCTCTTCTTCTCCGCGGGCTCCAAGAAGCAGAGCTTGCGGCCAGAACGGCCTTTGCTCTCAGCGAAGGTGAAATCCATTCTCCTTACGAGCAGTACCTTCAGCCCACTGCTTACCGGCGCCCACCAAATCCGGCCATGCCGCCCACACACGAACTAATTATCAGTGAGCTCAAGCGGTCTAAGGAACCATACCTCCACAAATACAAAAAGGACTCAGGGTCCGATACTGAAAGGTGGGTTTACGATGTGCCAATTTGGGTGGCCGTCGAGGCGCTGTCCTTTGGTACGTTGTCGAAAGCAATAAGCTTCCGAAACGACAACAACCAAGTTTACGCAAAGACTTGTTCCATTCTTGGCGTAAAGAAACAATATTTAGCGCGCCAATTGCGCTCTTTTACTTTCGTGAGAAATAAGTGTGCTCACTCAGCTCGGTTATGGAACGGTTTCGTTTTGGACCAACCTGCAGTATCCAATGCTACAAAGCGGCGTGCTGAGAAAGTTTTAGGTCAAAATTATGGCGAGAACTCGCTACTAGCAGTAATTGTAGCCCTTGATAACTTTCTCTTCCTTACAAATTCGTGGGTTGGATTTTTGGATGAGTATATGAAGCTGGTCGAACGAAATCCGGATTTCCACCAAGGTATAGCGAATCCTCATCATTCATAGCCTCCCTTGGTGCATGAACACGCAATGGTATTCCAGCCCTTTTCTTGCGACCCCAGACACACATTCACGTGGGTTTGACCCCCGCCCCTATATGCACGCTTAGCGAGAGTTCTCACCAGCAAAAACGACAGCAAAATTCTGATAACCCGACCGAAAGAAATTAACATGTGGGTGTGACTGATAGATTCCGCCAACTCCCAGCCCCTGGCCCCGCGTGGGGAGGCAGCCTCATGGGCACCTCCATCGTTTCGCGCCTGCTCGTGGAAGAAGGATTGATGTTCTTGGCCGGCATTTTTGCCGCCATCGCGTGCGTCATCTTTGTCGTTCTCACCGCGGGCTTCTTGCGCTACCGCCACCCTAGCTTTGAGCGCACCACTATGGCGGAGTGGTCGATGTTTTTCATCGGAATCTTGGCGCTCGGTGCCGCGCTTTCCGGTCTGACGGATATCCCTACCTTCCGTCTCGTGGGCTTTTGGATCGGTGGTCCGGTTACGGTTATTACGTGGGCTATCCAGCTCACGCGCTTTCATGGCGAGCCGAAGTTCACCTGGGGCCTGCCGCTGGTCGGCCCCATGATTTCGGCTTCCGTTTCCGGTTGGCTGGCTAATGATTACGGCCCGCTCTACCACGTGATGGGTACGGTATTTTTCTTCATGTCCCTGGTGACGGCGGTGCCCACCTTCGCCCGCGTGTACTGGGCGGCATGGCACGGCAAGGTGGATTTCACCGGCGCCAAATCAGCCACCGCATGGGTCCCGCTAGGCGTGGTGGGCCAGTCCACCACGGCAATGCAGATTCTCTTCCCCGGCACGGTGTCCATCTATTACGGCGTTACGGCCCTTATCATCGCCATTCCACTGTCCATCTACGCGATGTTTACCTTCTATCCCAATGTGGCTCGGTGGGTTCCGTACTCCCCGGCGTGGTGGTCCTGCACCTTCCCGCCGGGCACCGTGAGCATGGGCGGCCACCAGCTGGCATTGGTCAATGGCTCCAAGCTTATCGACGCCATTGCGCTCACCATCCCCGTCCTCCTCACCGCCCACTGGATACTATGCTCCACCCGCTTCCTCAGCTGGGTGTGGGAAGGAAAGAAGGAAACCGGCCCTGAAGAGCCACTCATTAAGACTGGGCCCTAAAGGTAGCAAGGAGGCGCAGCCACTATGCGAGACGCCAGCTTCGAACGAGGCAAGCGCCGCACACGCCGCCGTACGCGTGAGGCGCGACCGCGACGCGAGCACTGGAGCAGGGAATACGCAATCTATGCGGAGGATTCCTGGGGCATCGATGACTTGGGGCCCGAAGGCGGCGAGAATTCCGTGCGCGCCTACTCCGGCGGCCGCGCAGATGGTAACTGTCGCCGGCGCCGCTGATGCTTAGCTGCTCCCCCATCACCTTCATCGCTTGGGATCGCGCCAACCTGGCTGCGGTGAGAGACGTACTCGCCAGCCTGCAGCGAGACGGCATCTACCTGCGCCGCGGCCACCTGCTCTTGGAGGCGTCGTGGCTTGGCTCTGGCGCGCGGGACTTCTACGCCACGGCCTGGCGCTGGGGCGAAGAAGACTGCCCGCTCTTTTATGACCTAGCCCGGCGCGGAAAGCTTTTGCTTACTATCAGCGATACCGTGATTTCCTGCGGCAGCAAGGACGACATGGCCGATGCGCGCGCTGGCATTGCACAAGAACTCATCGCCGCCCAGAATCCGCAGCAATTGTGCGGGCTGCTTGCCGACGCCGCAGAAGAATAGCCCTACAGTCCCGGTTGTTCGCTGCGCTTCATCCAGCCCATGCGTGGAACAAAGCCGCGGGGATGCTTCATTTGGGCTACGGCGTCGGCAATCATGAGGCGGTGGCGGCGCGACACGCTATCGGGAAGCTTCGCCACGGAGAACCACCCAGCCTCGGTATTTTCTTCATCGCTGATGACCGGTTCTGCGCCATCCGCTACTGATACGCGCAGCGCGGTTCCCATAAAGGTGCACTCATCGCCGTTGGGGTAGGTCACGGGGCCGGACTGCCCCACGCCCAATAGCGCTTCCACCTTGGCATCGAGACCGACTTCCTCTTTGACTTCTCGCAGCGCGGTGGTAGTAATTTCCTCGCCTGGCTCGCAGATTCCTTCCACCGGGGTCCACGTACCGTTATCGGAACGCTTTACTAGCAGCACGGAGGGGACTTCCCAGAGAGCGGCGTCTGCCGGAACATCGCGGATGATGATGGCGCTGCAGGCCGGCACAAAGATCTGATCGTGACCAATCTTTTCGCGCAGCTGAACAATAAAATCTGGAGTCGGCATGCCACCTAGCGTAGACCAGTGCGGCGTACTTAGGCCATGGGTCCCAAGACCTCTTTAGCTAGAACCTGAATATCGGTGGCCAACGTGAAAGACAGCTCCATGTCTGTCTGCGTGGTTTGGCAGGTGTGGCCTTCTTCGAGGCGCTGTGTCGTTCCGGAGACCACTCCCACGATGGTTTGTTCTCCTTCCACTTCGCCATACACCGGACCACCGGAGTCGCCATTAGTACTGCATACGCGCGCCCTAGCGGCGATCGAATCCCGCTGGAGTCCCCCCGAGTTCAGCTGCGCCATCGCCGCACCATGGATAAGCGTGCCGCAGGTCTCATCGGTCACGCGGCCAAGCTTGCACACATGAAGCGGCAGGTGAGCCAAGGACGTGGCGACGCTATTGTCTACCGCCCCGGGGACGTAGTAGTCAGCGCTGCCGGTGATCTCGATAAAGGCCACGTCGAGGTCGTGGCTATCTTCGGCATAAAAATCAGAGTAGATGACCTCGCCGATAGGCTCGGCGGGGTAGCTAAAGTCGCCGTCGGCAGTGCCGGCCCAGACCTTATCGCCGGGTTTGCCGCAATGGGAAGCGGTGACGGCGATCGTGCGGGCGTCGGCAAGCGTAAATGACCACGCCGCGGTGCAAGACTGGTAGTTGAAGTAGGCACCCGGCTGCGGTTCATCGCCGGAGAGATCCAAGGCGGTGCCCGGCGCGAGCGGCGCCGTGGCCGGGGAATAGGACTCATTGGGAATGAGGTTTTTAGAAGACAGGGCGGAGAAACTTGGCTCTTCCCCACCCCGCACCGGGCTGCAGGCCGCAAGGAACGCGGCCGTGCACGCTACAAAGACGCTAGTTGCTTTCTGCGTCCGCATCCCCGGCGTTGTCCTTATTATCTTCTTCCGCATCCATCTCCGCCTGGGCTTTGAGATCGCGGATGAACTTTTCCGGATCAAACTCGGTGTAATGTTCCGGGCCGGCAAAATTTTCTAGGGCCATGGTCTAAACCTCCGTTTTCTGAATCGACGTGGTGATGTAATCCTTGACCGCCGCGGCATCATTAGGCAAGTCCTTGACGCGCCGCTCAGTATCGAGGATGCCGGCAAAGCGCTCGGGCGGCTCAGGTGCGGAGCCGATGGCTTCCGTAATGGTCTCGGCAAACTTCACCGGCAGCGCGGTCTCCAGACACACAATTGGCGTCTCCACGCCCTCGCGCTGTGCGCCGCGGGCCACCTTGATGCCATCGACCGTGTGCGGATCCGCCAGGTAATCAAAGCGCTCGTGCACGTCCTTGATGGTGGCTAGGCGATCGGCATGGCTGGAGGAACCGGACAGGAAACCATAGTCCTCGCGGGCAGCAGCAATCTTCTCGCGGTCGAGGCTAAAGCCGCCTTCTTTCACCTTGGTGCCGAACAGCTCCGCGGTTTCGGCTGCATCGCGGCCGAGCAAGTCAAACGCAAAGCGCTCAAAATTCGAGGCACGGGAGATATCCATGGACGGCGACGAGGTAGCCATGGTCTCTGCGGCTGGGCGCGGCCGATAGTTGCCGGTGCGGAAGAACTCATCCAGTACGTCGTTCTCATTGGTGGCCACGATGAGGCGATCAATGGGAAGGCCCATCTGGCGAGCGATGTGGCCGGCGCAGATATCGCCAAAGTTACCGGTGGGAACACTAAAGGAAACCTTCTGATCGGCGGTTTCGGTGACCTTGAGCCAGCAGGAGATGTAGTAGACCACCTGGGCCATCAGCCGTGCCCAGTTAATGGAATTGACCGCGCCGATGCGGTAGGCGGCCTTAAAATCAGCATCTCCCGATACCGCCTTGACCACATCCTGGCAATCATCGAAGACGCCATCGAGAGCGATGTTGAAGATATTCGGGTCATCCAGCCCAAACATCTGCGCCTGTTGGAAGGCCGTCATCCGGCCGGCTGGGGTGAGCATAAAGACGCGAATGCCATGGCGCCCGCGCATCGCATACTCTGCAGAGGACCCCGTATCGCCGGAAGTAGCGCCCAGAATATTGAGGGTCTCGCCGCGGCGGGCGAGCTCATATTCAAAGAGCTCACCCAAAAGCTGCATGGCCATGTCCTTAAATGCTGCAGTTGGCCCTTCGGATAGATGGCCGATGAAAAGGCCCTCGCCTAGTTCGGTGACGGGAACGATTTCCGGGTCCGCGAACTTAGGGCTGGTATAGGCGCGGGCGGCGATGGCCTCGATGTCTTGCGCTGGAATATCGTCAATGAAAAGCTTAAGTACCTCGGCCGCAAGCGCCGCGTAGCCTTTGTCCGCTAGGAGCCTGCGCCATGAATTTAAAGTGGCGGAATCTAGCTGTGGGTAGCTCTCCGGCAGGTATAAACCGCCATCGGGGGCAAGCCCGCCGAGGAGAATATCTGTAAAAGATGCGGGCTGACGGGCGGTATCGCGGGTCGAAATGTACTTCACACAAAAGAATCTTAGTAGTTAAGGCGTAAGGTATCAGCCATGTCGCAGCCGAATCCCAGAGAAGTCATTACCACTCAGGCTTTAAGCATTTGGGTAGCCGCCATGGCGGTCTACCTCGTAGCGATTACCGGCCGTACCTCTTTCGGTGTGGCTGGTTTGGATGCCATTGAGCGCTTCGATGTCGACGCCGGTCGTATCGCAGTCTTTACCTCTGTGCAGTTGGGCGTGTACGCCCTAGCCCAAATCCCCACCGGCATCTTGATTGATAAATTTGGCCCGCGCTTACTCCTCGTGGTCGGCGCGGTCATTATGGGCATTGGCCAGGTCGTCTTGGGTTTTACCACCAGCTATGGCGTAGCCATTACCGCGCGCGTGCTCATCGGCGCAGGCGATGCCACAGCGTTTCTCTCCGTGATGCGCATCCTGCCTTATTGGTTCCCACTGCACCGCACACCCATGTTCACCCAGGTGACGTCGTCGCTGGGACAGATGGGTCAGTTCATTTCCGCGGTTCCTTTCCTGTGGTTGCTGGGTGCGGCCGGATGGACCGCTGCCTTCGTTACCCTTGGCGCGGTGGGCATCCTGGTAGCAATCGCCGCCATCGTGGCGGTGGCAGACTCACCAGAGAAGTTAGGGATTATCCCCACGGAGAAGGAACCACCCAACTCGCAGGCCACCAGCATCCCGGCCCGCTTGAAAACGGTATTCCGTTCCCCAGTGGCCTGGCAGGCTTACTTCATCCACTACATTGGCATGCTCCCGCTCATCGTCTTTGTCATGCTGTGGGGCATGCCCATGATGACCCAAGGCATGGAGATGTCCAAGGCCAAGTCCAGCCTGGTGCTCACCTTGCTGGCGGTATTCTTGGTCTTCGTCGGCCCCCTGCACGGCAAAATTTCCTCCCGCGCGCAGCATGTCCGCCCATGGCTTAGCCTCGGGTTTGTCGCGGTTCACGTACTTGCGTGGTTGCTTTTCTTTGCCTTTGGCACCGACAGCGGACTAGCCGCAATTTTGGTGGTGTCCTTCATTACCGCGTTGTGCACACCGACGGCTAACTATGGCTTCGATATCGTGCGTGAGCGCATGGACCGCTCCGTGGTGGCCACCGCTACGGGCTTGGGAAATATGGGCGGGTTTACCTCCGGCATGTTGGGTGCGCAGCTCTTTGGCATGGTCTTGGACCACTCCTCCGACGCCCCTGATTACTCCATGCCGGATTTCACTGCGGCCGCGGCTGCGGTACTAGCCGTTTGGGTAGTAGGCATGATTGGTGTGGTCATCACCCACTTCCTTCGCCGCCGCGCCGGCGAGAACGGGCCTTCTGTCACCATCGTGGAGGTTTCCTAGAAGCCCTCGACTGATTACTCTGGGTTGAGGATAAAGCGAATGGTTCCTTCAGGGTCCGCCAAAAGCTCCCGGGTAGCCGCCACGGCTTCCGCTTCATCAAAGGCAATGCGTTCAAAGCCAGTATCGTTGAGCTCCACAATGTCCGCACCAGGGCAGGTTAGAAGAATCGGCGAGTGCGTGGCAATAATGACCTGTGCGCCGCGGTCAACCGCTAGGGCAATTTCCCCTACGAGGGCTAGTTGCCGGATAACGGACAGCCCTGATTCTGGCTCATCAAGGATGTACACGCCTTGGCCATTGATGTGCTCGTAAAGCAGGTCGAAGACGGATTGTCCGTGCGAGCGGCGGGACAAATCCACATTCTGAGAAAGAGTCGAACGGCCGCCACGTTCGGCCGCTGAATCCCCACGTCCAATCAAGTACTCGTGCTTTTCGGCGCGCAAGAAGTAGGCGCGCTGGATAACTTCCTCTGTATCGCAGCGAATGGGGCTACGAGGAACGATTTCATCTGGGTCGTCCATCCGGCCGCCCGCAGGTGAACAGCCCAAATCGCTAGCCACGCCAGCGAGCAAGCTCGATTTACCAATGCCGTTTTCTCCTACAAAGACGGTGACGGGGCTTCGCAGCTTGAAGCTGCCCAAATCAGCTAAATAGTCGAAGACGGGCAGCTCGGCGCGGTAGTCATCAGGCTTAAACTTCAGGCTTAGGGCATCAACCAGCATGGGCCCTAGGTTAATTCAGTTCATCGAGTACGCGCAGCGCATCTTCCTGCGCTGCCGCCGCGCCAAAGTTTTTCAGGTGGCCGCCCAAGTCGCCGGCCGGAACTGACTGGGCGATGGTATCGGCCGGCACGGTATTGACGGCATAAGCCACCCCTACCCCGCCGGTGATGGGGATGGCAATGGCGGCGAGTACTCCCGCCGCGGTCGACAGCGTGGTCTTGAAAGTCATAGTCTCCTCCAGAGGCTTCGGCACCGAGCACCCTGCCCGTTACCAATTTGTGATGTTTTACCTTAGGAAGAGTTACTGCCAAGGCCATGCCGCCTAGCTGCGGGTTGCCTGAATTTTCGCGCCCAGTTCGCGAGGAAATAAAGGGCTAGTTTGCTGGATAGCTCTCGGCCACGATGCCATCGCTGGCCGGCATCACAAGGCCTCGCTCAAATGCTACGAGGACTGCCTTTTCATCTGATTCGCTGATGTCACCAGACTCCACCGCACTGTTGAGCTCGCGCTCGAGGTAGACGCGCACATCGGATTTGCCGTTTTCCGTCTGGGTAATATCCCGCGGGACGGAATTGAGCGGGATGCCCAGCGCCTTCGCCAGGGAGGTCACGCGGTTGGCGTCGGTGGAATCATCGGCCTTGATGTCACCATTGACCTGTGCGGGCATGTCTTCCTGAACCACGCCACCAGCCACGGCCTCGCCCACCGTCTTCGTCCCCTTGGGGGGATTATCGCGATTGGTAGCCCACACCCCGACAGCGATAGCCACGATGACGGCCACGGCTACAAAGGCCCACAGGTAGATGAGCTTATGTCGATACACTCCGCTGATTTTAGCCATGGTAACCAGCGCCATCGCCGAAGGAACCGTAGTCATTGCCGCGAGGGTTCTCGCCGCGATCATTGAGGGCGTCGATGATGGAGCGGATGGTGGCCTCTCCTATGCGGTCGGCGCGCCCCCACGAGCGAGGTGCCTGGCGAGAATTGTGCGGTGCTGATTCTGGCCGCGGCGGCGCTGGCTTTTCCTCCCTCGGCGTGGAGACCTCGACGGTCAAGGTGGTGTCATCAAGGTGGAGGGCGTCACCGTCGCGCACGCCCGCGGCACGCGCTGCGGAAAGCAGCGCGGATAGTTCGCCCACCGTGGCATTGTCCACATCGAGTTGCAGCTTAAAAGACATAACTAGCCAGTCCTTTCCTATTCCCATCCCACTTTAGAGTCCGAAAGTGCAAAAAGTAAGGGCGCGGTGCGCACATCGGGGACTTTCAAGGCTAACTCTAAGAATGCTCGAAGGATTCCTCCTCGCCCCAGAAGACCTCATCGACAACCTTCCGGGCATGGCGGGTAAGTTTCAGATAGTTTTCTAGAAACTCTTGGTTCTCCTCCGGCGGCCAGCCAGCGGCACCGGCTACCTGGGCCAGCTGCGGGCCGGGCCCGGGCAACTGGTCGACGCGCTTGCCGCGCACGAGCACCAGTGCATTGCGGGCGTCGGTAGCCATAAGCCAGGCCTCGCGCAGGTCAGAGACCTGATCGGCAGACAGGATTGCGGTTTCTTCCAAGGCATCGAGCACGCGCAGTGTGGACGGATCGTGCAGTTGGGCATACTCGTGGGCATGCATCATGGTCAGGAGCTGCACAGTCCATTCAATATCTGAGAGCGCACCGCGCCCCAACTTGGTATGAGTATTACGGTCCGCACCGCGCGGCAGACGCTCATTGTCCACGCGCGCCTTCATGCGCCGGATATCGCGAATGGTCGAGGCGCTCGCGCCGCCTTCTGGGTAGCGGAAGCTATCGACCATGGATATAAATCGCTCGCCTACTTCCCTATCGCCAGCCACGAAGGCCGCGCGCAACAAAGCCTGCAGCTCCCACGACTCGCCCCACTCGCGGTAGTAGCGCTCATAGGAGGAGATGGTGCGTGCCACCGCACCAGAACGGCCCTCCGGGCGCAGGCCCAAATCGACGTCCAGTGGTGGGTCGCCTGAAGGCTTAGACAGGCGGCGCCGAAGCTTATCGACGATCCCGATGGCCCACTTCACGGCCTCCCCTTCCGCACCAGAGTCATCGGCCGGTTCGCTGGGTTCTGCCACCACAAGCACATCCGCATCTGAGCCAAATCCCAGCTCCATGCCTCCCAAGCGGCCCATGCCAATGACGGCGATGCGCGCTGGCGGCTCTGCATCTTCGTTGGCAAGGCGCCACGCGCGCACCTCGGCGCGAAGTGCAGCCTCAAGGACGGCATCCCAAATTGTGGATAGCTCATGACATACCTGCTTGACCGGCATGAAGCCCAGCAAATCCGCACTGGCGATGCGGGCCAGCTCCACTCGGCGCAACGAGCGCGCCACCGCCACCGCTTTATCCGGGTCGGCGTGGCGCTTGCTGGAATTAACTAGCGCCTTGGAAACCTGTTCGGGCTTGGTTTCTAGCAGTTTGGGGCCAGTGGCGCCGTCGGAAAGCTGCTTGACCGAATCCGGCGCGCTAATAATCAGATCAGAGGTAAACGGCGAGGTACCCAGGATATGCATGAGCCGCTGGCCCACAATTCCTTCATCGCGCAGCATGCGCAAGAACCACGACCTATCGTTCGCGGCCTCCGAGAGCTTGCGATAGTTCAACAGGCCCATATCGGGGTCTGCGGTATCGGCGAGCCATTCCATCAAGGTAGGCAGCAAGATTGCCTGAATGCGTGCCTTGCGGGAGGTTCCCGCCGCCAGGGAGGTCAGGTGCTCAAAAGCGCGGTTTGGGTGGTTATAGCCCAACGCGGCCAACTGCAGCTTGGCGGCCTCCGGCGAAAGCTTAAGCTCATCAGCGGACATGGTGACCACGGAATTAAGCAGCGGCCGGTAGAACAGGCGCGAGTGCAGCTCGGAGATCCGCAGGCGGATCCGGCGCAGGTGCGACAGCATGCGCTCGGCCGCCGACTTGGTGCCCTGCGGATAAAAGCCGGCGATGCGCGCGAGCCACTTCATCCCGTCTTCGTCGTCCTTATCCGGCAGCGTGTGCGTGCGGCGGAAGCGCTCTAATTGCAGGCGGTGCTCGAGCAGGCGCAAGAATTCATAGGCTTCAATGAGCTGGGTTCCGTCCTCGCGGCCGACGTACCCCGCTGAAATCAGCGCCTCCAGCGCCTCCACCGTGGAAAGCGCGCGCAGCGTCTCATCGGAGCGACCATGGACCAACTGCAGGAGCTGGACAGCAAATTCGATATCGCGCAGGCCGCCCACGCCTAGCTTCAGCTCGCGGTGTTTGAGCTCTGCGGGAACATTGGCCAGCACGCGGCGGCGCATGGCCTGTACGTCCTCAACAAAGGACTCGCGCTGCGATGCCGTCCACACCATCGGTCGGATCTGGTCCAAATAGTCCTGGCCTAGCGGGAGGTAGCCGGTCATAGCGCGCGCTTTAAGGAGCGCTTGGAATTCCCACGTCTCCGCCCACCGCTTGTAGTAGGCCACGTGGGATTCCAAGGTGCGCACCAATGCGCCCGACTTTCCCTCGGGGCGCAGGTTCGCATCCACCTCGAAGAAGGTGGTGGATCCAATGCGATTAAACTCCGCCGCCAGCCGCGTGGCTCGAGGGGTTGCCTCGCTGCCGACGAAAATGACGTCCACATCGGAAATATAGTTCAGCTCGCCTGCGCCGCACTTGCCCATCGCCATGACTGCCAGCTGTGCATCCAAGGGGTCATCGCCGTAAATGGTGCGCACGGCGCAGGCAAGGGAGGCGGTTAAGGCGGCGTCGGCAAGCGCGGTGGTCAGCGCCGTAATCTGGCGAAATCCTACCTCCGGCTGCAGCTTGGTCTGGCCCTTACGTGAATGGAAGGTGCCCGCCACATCGCAGGCGGCAATGCGCATCATCAAAGTGCGGTAGGTCGTGCGCAACGCCTGCTTATGCTCGCCCTCGCCGGCGCGGTAGGTGCCCGGCGCGCTCAAGTCCTTGCGCGCCGGATCGGGCCGGTCAATGTCATCGGCAAAGTCCGCGGGCTCGGCATCGACGGCACCGAGCAGGCTTTGCAGCATCTCTTCAGACTGTGGAAGAGGTTTTTCTAGTTCTCGCCACAGCTCAGGGTGCGCCGCGAGGTGATCGCCAAAGGCAGTCGACGCACCCAGTAGTGCGAAGAGGCGCACGCGCAGAGTTTCATTGGAACGCACGGCATCATCGAGCTCTGGGGCTTGTTCATAGATGCGGATCAGATTATTGAGAGCCAGGTCTGGGTCGCCCACGGCAGCGAGGGTCCACAATAGATCCACTGATTCCGGATTCTTCCACCCCAGCTGCTCAATATCCTGCGCAGCATGCGGGCGGGTAAGACCAAGTGTGGCCGGTGAAGGCACAGCAGCAGGACGCATTTTTCTCCTAGAAGTTCAGGTTATTGCGCAGCTCAAAGGTGGTGATTTGGCTCTGATAGTGGTGCCACTCATCCCACTTGGAGCGCAGGAAGAACTCAAAGACGTGCTCGCCCAAGACTTCTGCCATGAACTCGGATTTTTCAAATTCGCGCAAGGCCTGATCCAGGCTGGTGGGTAGATCCTTATAGCCCATTGCCCGGCGCTCGCGGCGGGTGAGCTGGTGGACATCGTCCTCGGCCGGATCATCGAGCTCGTAGCCTTCGCGGATGCCTCTCAGGCCTGCCGCTAGTAGCACCGCATAGCCCAGGTAGGGGTTCATCGAGGCATCAATGGAGCGGATTTCTACCCGGCGCGATTCTTCCTTGGTAAGCCGGTAGGTGGGAACGCGGACCAGCGCGGAGCGATTCGATACTCCCCAGGTGGCTGCGCCCGGCGCCTCGTTGCCGAACATTAGGCGCTTATAAGAATTGGTCCACTGATTCACAATCGCGGACATCTCCGTAGAGTGCTCCAAGATGCCGGCGATGAACTGGCGGCCGGTCTGGGACAAAGAGAATTCATCATCCGGATCGTGGAAAGCATTGGATTGGCCTTCAAAAAGGCTCAAGTGGGTGTGCATGCCAGAGCCCGGCAAATGTTCGAAGGGCTTAGGCATGAAGGTGGCGCGCACGTTGGAGTTGGTGGCCACCTGCTTGATCACGTGCCGGAAGGTCATGATGTTATCGGCCATGGTGAGCACGTCCGCATGGCGCAGATCAATTTCTTGCTGGCCCGGCGCGGTTTCGTGGTGGCTAAACTCCGTCGCAATTCCCAGCGATTCCAGCGCTAGCATCGCCTTCCTGCGGAAAAGCGGGGCGGTATCGTGCGTTGCTTGGTCGAAGTAACCACCGTTATCCGTCGGTACCAAGTCGGTGAGTTCGCGGCCGCGCTCGAAAAGATAGAACTCGATTTCTGGTGAGGCCATGCAGGTAAACCCATCGTTAGCGGCCTCGGTGACCTGGCGGCGCAGGATATGGCGCGGGTCCACCATGGAGGGCTGGCCGTCTGGCTGTGCGATATCGCAAAACATGCGGGCCGATTGCAGGTCCGGCTCATCCATATCAAAGGGCAGAATCTGGAAGGTGGAGGGATCTGGCAGGGCAATGGTGTCAGACTCAGAGATGCGAGAAAAGCCCTCTACGGAAGAACCATCAAAGCCAACACCTTCTTCAAAGGCCGACTCCAACTCGGACGGGCTCATGACCACGGATTTAAGGGCGCCCAGAATATCCGTAAACCACAGGCGGATAAAGCGGATATCGCGTTCCTCAACGGTGCGCAAGACAAATTCGTGTTGGCTATTCATGCTTTAGACCTTACCGGCTCTCCCCCGAAGGATGTGCAGTTCATGCGACAGTTTTTCCAGGGCGAAATGCGCAGGTCGCAAGAGTATCCAGGGGGTGGCCAGCGGGGGCTTTTCCGGCAGGAGCCAGCTGCAGCCCATGCTTTGCTAAGTGGGCAAGCGAACACATGTACACCTCTTAAAGGACGAATATTTATGACCACCCACTGCGATGACCTTTCTGCTCACGTAATCGAACGCCTCATCACCGCCGCACAACAAGGCTGGGCGCCGGCGGACCTAGAACACGTCTTAGGTCCGCACGCCTACCCCATTATTTACCGAGCAAGCCCCCATGTGCCGGCACGAATTACCTCCCCTGCGCTGCGCAAAGCATGGCTCCAGATGGCCCCTCCGCAGGAGAACTTCATTCCGCGCGATAAGCTGCGCGCCATTATGAAAGAGCTCATTCACCTACCGAGGCTGCGCGATACCGAGCTTTTAGCCTCCGGCGAATCCTTGCGGGAGGATGGGCTTAGCGATAAGCAACGCAAAATCCGCGAAAAGGTTCTAGGCCTTTTACGTAAGGCTGAGTCCACCAGTTTTGAAGATGAGGCCGAGGTTCTCATCTCTAAGGCGCAGTCCCTGCAGCAGAAGTATCGCATCGAGGACCTGCTAACTTCCGAGCTACCTCATCTCATTTCCCACCGCGTGCACATCCACCCGCCGTATATCAAGCACCAAGCTTCCCTGCTAAGCACCATCTCTGACGCCAATGGATGCACCACTCTCCTCATTCATGACAAGGGCTTGGCCTGCGTGATTGGCGCTCCTGCCGACGCCGCCCATTGCGCCGACCTTTTTGCCTCCCTCAACCGTCAATGCGATTGGTTTATGCGCAACGGTGACGGCGCAGAAATTGCACGCGCGACGGGCTCTACCGCCGCTTATCGCCGTAGTTTCCGGCTCTCTTATGCCGCCCGCATCGGTGAATTGCTCACTCAAGCAAATGAGGATGGCATCGCAGATAACCTGCGGGAGTCTCAGTACTGCTCACACCACGCCGAGACTGTAGCTACCCAAACCCTTCCGGCACTGCAGGCGCGCACCGATCACGCCATCGATACCCGCAATCGTCTCTTCCCCAACCTGACGGAGATGTCGCTTTCGATGAACAGCATGCACGGCATCAACGATGGCATTGCCGCTGCCGATAAATCTCACTTTGGCGGCGATTCCTCCGGAATCGGTCCGGTCCCCGAAATCACGCAGTAATTATTCCCTGCTCAAGGCCATTCTTCCCTCCCGTTCCCTGCTAGCGAACGGGGGCGAGGAGTGACACCGAAGTGAGTGCTTAACGGGTAAGATCACCGGTGAGATTTATTTGGTCTAGAAAGTAAAAGGTACGTGAATGTCTACACAGTCTTTTCTCGAAGTTGAAGCGAAATTCTCCGTAGCCGAGTCCACTCAGCTCCCTGAACTGACCCGCCTCGAGGGAGTTGACCACGTTGCAGACACGCGCCGCCACGCGCTTTCTGCCATCTACTACGACACCGAAGACCTCCGCCTCACCCACGCCAAGGTCACCCTCCGCCGCCGCACCGGTGGCAATGATGATGGCTGGCATATCAAGATTCCTAGCGAGGCTGGCCGCACCGAGATCCATGCCGAGCTGGGAGAGCCTGTCGATGGCCGCTACGAAGTACCTGAGGAGCTTCTCCACCAGGTTCGCTCTATTATCCGCCACAACGAACTCACCCCGATTGCGCAGGTCGATAACAAGCGCACCGAGATGGTCCTAGCGGATGCCGATAATAAGCCTGTAGCAGAGTTCTGTGATGACCACGTCACCGCTTTTTCCTTCCTTCCAGGCGGTCAGCAGCAGTCCTGGCGCGAATGGGAAGTAGAGCTCGCTGGTGACCTCCCGGGGACCGAGGAAGGCACGCAGTTCATTCGCCGTGCCACTTCCCTGCTTATCGGTGCCGGTGCGCGCGTTTCTTCCTCCCCATCCAAGCTGAAGTCCGCCCTGGGTGATTCCTACGCCAACGCCCCGCTGCCTCCAGCCCTGGTATCGCCGGATGTGGACCCAGACTCCCCTGCCGCGGCCGTCATCACCGCACTCCAAGCCAATCGCGACAAGCTAGTTGATTATGACCCTCGCGTGCGCCGCGATGAGTGGGATTCGGTTCACCAGATGCGTGTTGCCACCCGCGAACTGCGCAGCCACCTGCAGACCTTCCATGGCATCGTCGTCGGCCCAGAAATCGACAAGATTGAAGCCGATCTCAAGGAGCTTGCCGGTATTTTGGGCGTTGCTCGCGATGCGGAAGTTGTGGAAGAGCGCTGGCAGAAGCTATTGGAGTCCGAAGATTCTGACACCTTGGATGATTCCACCCGTGAGCACATTGCGCACGATATGGGCAACGCCTACCGCCGCGCGCACCGCCGCGTTATCGCAGCCCTGGATTCCGAGCGCTACCTTGAGCTGCTGGAGTCTCTCGATCGCCTGCTCGCAGACCCGCCAACGGCCGATAAGCAACAGGATTCCGCCCCGGCAGCAAGTGAGGCGGAGCAGCCGGAGGAGCAGTCCTCTGCGGAAGAGGACGCCGCTACTCCTACCGAATCCAGCGAGGACAGCGCACCCGCTGCAGACAAGTCCGAGCACAAGCCGGAGAAAAAGAAGTCCAAGGACAAGTCCGCTGACATGGACACCGTGATGGCGCAGCACCTTGAAAAGGCCTATAACAAGCTGGTCAAGCGTCATAAGAAGGCCGTGGAGAACTGGGATAACCAGGACCTGTCCCTGCATGAGCGTGAGGATTATTTCCACGATATGCGCAAGGCAGCAAAGAAGCTGCGCTATGCAGCTGAAGCAGCTGGTTCTGCCACCAACCTCAAGACCAAGCGCCTCTACAAAGCCTGCAAGCAGATGCAGTCGGTGCTCGGTGACTTCCAGGATTCCGTGACCTCGCGCGATAAGCTGCTCGAGCTGGCGGAGTCCGCTCGCCGCCGTGGGGAGAATACCTTTGGCTATGGCCTGCTCTACCAGCGCGAGCGAACCATTGGCCTAAAGGCTCTTGATGATTACGCCGAGTCTTTCAAAGACATCAAGGCCGCGTTTAAACCGCTGCGCAAGAAACTAAAGTAGCCGCGCTCCCCGGGCAGGTGCTGGGAAACACGGCTTTAAAAGAGATGGCTGGGAGTTAGTTACTTCCAGTCATCTTCTTCGTCTGCGGCATCTGCCGCATCATTGCGGGCTTGGGCGATTTCGATGGCGTTTTCTGCCTCTTCGCGGGTGTCATACGGGCCCATCCGATTTTCCCAGCCAGAGGTCTTGCCTTGGCTGACTTCCTTAGTGGTGGGATCAAAGAACCACTTCTGGTCTGCATCGCTCATGAAACTATCCTCTCAGTTGTTGCATTAGCGGCACCGGCTAAGTGCCGCCGCTGATATGGTTTGTGCCCACACTACCCACGCTGTCCCATTGATGCCCGCTAGAATGTGGGGCAGCACAATTCTTTTATACGATTCCATGTCGTATTCCCCGCCACCGCGCGAATAGGTGGCGGGCGTTCGTTGCTTTAAACGCGCCACCGCGTGCGCGGGGCAACGAAGACTACTGGTCCCAGAACCTGGAAAAGGAGCTTTAGCACCCATGCCACTGTGGTCAACGCCTGCAGAGCCCGTAGCCGAGCGCGCCGCCCGAGCGCATACCGAACTCACGGGCAGCGCTCCAACGCATACCGCCAGCGCGCCGGCGACGTGGTCCCTTATTGGTGAACATATTGATCACTTCGGCGGCATTGTCGCCATGTGTGTGGGAAAGTTGCGCGCTGCAGCGTCGGTAAGCCCGCGCACCGACGGCGTGGTAGCCGTACATTTCCACCCAGCTCAGGGCGAGACTGCCCATGACTCGATTAGTCTGCAGGCGCTTGCAGAACTGGCAACGGCGCAACAGCCCACCACGGATGCGGAAGGCCAGCCGGTTATTCCGCCGGCACCACAAGGTGGGTTGGCGGCCCGCGTGGGTGGCATTGTCCACACGATGATTAATCGTCAGTTGCTCTCCCGGGAGACGGCCGGTGCGGATATCACCATTGCCACGGATATTCCGGAGGGCGCGGGTCTGGGTGCGGACGCCGCCACGGACGTCGCGGTGGCGCTAGCGCTCATGGGAGCGGATGCGGACCTCGATGCGCCGTTGAGGGCCCGAGTGGCGGATGTATGCACCCAAGCCGTTTCCACCTTCGCAGCGCGGCCGCCGCTGCGCGCACGCCACAGCGCAGCGCTGCGCAGCACGGGTGAGGGCGTGTGCATCATGGACTACGCCGATGGTTCTGTCACCCACGCCCCGCATGTGGTGGGCCGCGAGATGTCCGCCTTTGCGGTAGCGGTGGCGGAGGATTTCTCCGCGCAGGAGGAAAAGGCCATCGCCGATATCCGCCAGCGCCAGCGCTTTATCGATGATGCGTGCCACTCCTTTGGCACCGATTCGCTGCGCTTGCTTCCCGACGCCCAACAGCGCGTCCTCGACTGGCTCAAGGCCGTGCACAAGGTCTACGGCGAGGAAGGCCGCCCGAGCATCAGCGCCGCCACGGAGTGGATGGCCTTTTATGAGGAAGAAACTGAGCGCGTAGAAAAGTTTGCGCGCTGCCTGCGCTCGCACCGCGGCGCGGAGCTCTTCCCTATCCTGTTGCAGTCACAGTCTTCCTTGGCCAATATCTACGGCTTGGATTCGGCAGAAAAACTCGCCGAATTGGTCACGGTTCGCGGTGCCGTAGCGGGTCGATCGGCGCATGCCGGTACCTCGAACGCGGTCATCGCTTATGTTCCGGCGAAAAGCGCGCACAATTTCGCAGCTGACTTGGCTGAAGATGGCCTGCTCGTCGTCGAGCTGCAGCCAGGCGAGGCCGCCCGCGGCGAAGGCTAGGAGCCCTGCCGGCTAGTCGGCCGGCCAGGCAAAGAGAACCTCGCGCGAGTCGGTATCTGCCGTCACCAGTGAGACAGTGGTTTCACTGCCGGTTTCCGGTGCGCCCACGGAGTGGGCGAAGACGGGTGGCTCCGGAACGAAAATCCGTGCCTTGTCCCGCTTCGGATCGCCGCGGACCACAGTGGCTGGGAAATTGGTCCCGAGCCAGGGGCGCAGCACGGTCGCCTCCGTCAGGTTCAGGCAGGCCTTATCCACTTGGGAGGCGAGCTGCGACGTCGAACGCATCGCACCGATGACCTCCGTGGCGCTGCCTGTTACCCACTCGGGAACCTCATAACCGCCGCACAAGGCGAGGCATACTTCCGTGGCGAACCTATCGGAAAGGCGCCGCAGCGGCGCGGTGACGTGGGCATAGTAGCCACCGATACCGGCGTGTACCTGCGCCTCTTGCTCGCCTAGCCAGGCATAGTCGGCGCCCCTCAGCAGGCTCTGAGCCTCGCGCATGACGGCCATGCCGCGCGGGGAATCGGCGTCGACGGTGAGCAGGAATTGGGGAATGGGGGCGTCGCCAAGCGCAAAGCCTAGGGCCTGCGCCTCGGCGCGAAATTGGCGCTCGTGCTCTGGCTCGGCCGCGGGCAGGGTGCGCAAGAAGCCCACGCCGGCTTCCTGCATGAGGCGCCCGGCACACATGCCGGCAAGCAAAGACATCTCCGAGTTAAAGTCCATCACCTCATAGCGCGGCTCGATGATGAGCTCAAAGGTGCCATCGTCATTTTCCACCACGCGCTGGGAGGGCAGGCGCAAGGAAATGGCCTCACGGCGCAGGGAAGATTCCTGGCGCAGCCGGCCGACCACCGGCAGCAGCGCGATGGATGGGTGGAGGTTGCTGGCCGCGAGGTCCGCATGCGCGCCTTCATAATCCAGGCGGGCCTGGGAGTAAATCAGCGCGCGCTCGACGTGGAAGGACTCCACCTCGCCGTTGCCATCCAAGTCAAAGGTCCACAACACGGCCGGCTTATCGGTGCCAGGCAGCAGCGAGGCTCGGTCCTCGGAAAGCTCCGGTGGGTGCAGGCGCGCGGGTTCATCGGGAAGATAGATGGTCTGGCCGCGGCGGAAGGATTCGCGCTCCAGCTCACTGCCGGGCTCAATGAAAGCAGCGACGTCCGCGATGGCATAAAACACGCGGTATCCGCCCTCGCGTTCTTCGATGTAGACCGCCTGATCCAAGTCCATGGAGCCGGCGGGATCCAGGGTCACAAAGGGAATATCGCGGGCATCGCGGCGCGATGCGGCGTATCGGTCCTGCGCGCGGGCGGCCTGGGCGGTGACCTCGGCCGGAAAATCGGTGGCTACCGAAAATTCTGCGGCAATGGCGCGGAAATCGAGCGGAGCGGCGTAGAGCTTCATGCCCACCACCATAAACGCATTAGGGCGAATGAGTCGGCCTATAAGCCGGATTCTGTCTCATCGCGGCACTCCCTGAGAAATACCGCGCGGTGAACATCCATCTAGACCAACCGTTGCCAGTTGGTTCCAGCAGCTACCTTCAGGCTCGAGCGAGCAGCCTTAAAACGCCTGATCGGGCCCCGCAACGTGGCGGGGCCGTGATGCCTTGCTCCCGGTGGGGTTTACCCAGCCACCGCCATCACTGACGGTGCTGGTGCGCTCTTAACGCACCGTTTCACCCTTACCTTGTGGCTCCAACGTGGCCGAAACCAAGTGGAGGAACGAGGCGGTCTACTTTCTGTTGCACTTGCCCGCGGGTTTCCCCGGGTTGCCGTTAGCAACCACCGTGCTCTGTGGAGTCCGGACTTTCCTCGGCGCCCACGCGGCAGCACGTGGCTGCCCGTATGAAGCGACGCGATCACCCGGCCGGCTCATTCGCGTTCCTTATTCTAGCGCAGGCCCGCCAGGTGGCCCACATCGTTAAATCCGTGCACCATAGAGCCGCCGTCCCAGAATTCCACCCGCGAAATGGCGGCCAGGTCGAGGAAGAGATGCCCAAAGGTGGCAGGGCCGGCATCGAGTGCTTGGCGGATGAAGGACTTAATCGGGTTGACGTGGCTAACCACCAGCACGGTCTTTCCTGCGAAGCGCTCTTGGAGATCCTTGCGGGTGGTGCGCACGCGACGGTTGACCGCTTGCAGCGATTCGCCGCCCGGACAGGCGACGCTCGCATCGTGCAGCCATTCCTCGTGGAGTTCCGGATCGCGCTGGTGGGCCTCGGCCGCGGTCTTGCCTTCCCACGCACCGAAGTCCACCTCGATGAGGCCGTCGACGGTCTCTACCTCGATATCGCGGCCATTGGCCACGGCCGCCGCGGTCTCTTGGCAGCGGCGCAGGGGCGAGCAGACGATGGCGTCAAAGTCGGCGTCGGCAAGCGCCTGCGCAGCGGCGAGCGCCTGCTTTTGGCCAAGCTCCGTAAGCCCCGGATTGGCGCGGCCGGAGTACTGCTTGGCGGCCGACATCTCCGTCTGCCCGTGGCGCAGCAAGATAAAGCGGGTGGTAGGTCCGCGGTCCCCCAGCCAATCGGTGGGGTGCGGCGCGGTGGTGTCCTGCTCCGCGGCTGGGGCTGACTCGGCGTCTTCTTCGCCGGCCACGATGCCTTCCGGGTGCCCGGCGGCCGCGGCATCCATGGCGTCATTGGACAGGGCGTCCGCCACCTTGTTTTTGGCGCGCGGCACCCAGTCCAGGCTGAAAGAGGAAAAGCCGTTGATGTATTCGCGGGCGCGCAGGGCCAGCTTTTGCATATCGGGGTGCTTAATCTTCCAGCGGCCGTTGATTTGTTCCACCACCAGCTTGGAATCCATGTGGAATTCCACCTCGGTAGCGCCCATCTCGGTGGCGGCTTCAAGGCCGCGCAGCAGGCCGTTGTACTCAGCGACGTTATTAGTGGACTTGGTACCTACCACGTAGACAATTTCGCGCAGGATGCGCTGCCCGCTGCCGTCATAGATAACGGTGCCGGAACCGGCTACTCCGGGGTTGCCGCGGGAGCCGCCATCGGCGTAGATGATGACCTTCATTAGACCAGGCGCACCAGGTAGGAGCCGCAATCGCCGCACTGCGGCAGCTCATCGGCCGGGGCATTGCGCACGGCGTTTTGCTCGGCCGGCGGCAAGACAATGAAGCAGCCGCCGCAGGCGCGATTGGCCTTGAACTGGGCGGCACCTACGCCATTTTCCTCGCGCTGGGTATCGTACTCGCTGAGCACTCCAGCGGGCAGCTGATCGCGCAGCTCGCCGATGCGCACGGCCGGATCCTCTTGATTGGCGGCCGCTTCCTTAGCCGCCTCGGCCGCACGGCGCAGCTTTTCCAGCTTGCGCTCGGAATCAGAAACGCGCGCGCCGTGGACGTCCAGGTTGGAACGCAGCGCGTGCACCTCGTTATGCGCCTCCTGCAGCTCGCTCATGAGGTCAGCGATGCGGGACTTGGCGGCGTAGAGATCGTGCTCTAGATCCTTGCGGGTTTCTGGGTCCACTGCGGCGCCAAGCTGGCGCTTGTCATCGCGCTCTCGCTGGCGCAGCTTGCGCTCATCGGCCTGGATGCGCAGGATTTCAGTCTCCATGTCATCGACGGCCATCTGCGCAGAACCGGAGGCATCGAGCAGGCGCTTGTGCTCCTCCTTGGCCTTGTCATATTCGGCTTGTTCCGGGATTTCCTTCTCAGCGCCATGGCCCTGCGAGCGTTCCAGGTTGGCCAGCTCCAGCAGTACCGGCTGTAGTTCTTGCGATAGTTTCACTTATGACTCCTTTGGGTGCGCAGAGATAGTCCACGGGTCGGTGCGCAGGCTAATAATTTCCGTATCCAGTTCTAAAGCATTCTCTACGATATCGCGCGCCTGGGCCGTCCACGGAAATTCGCTGGCCCAGTGGGCGGTATCGATAACGGCGGGGCCGCCGGCGCGCAGGTGCTCATCCACCGGGTGGTGGCGCAGATCCGAGGTAACGTACACGTCCACGCCTAGCTTCGCGGCCGCAGAAAGGAAGGAATCTCCCGAGCCGGAAGACACGGCCACCGTGCGCACCTTCTGGTCCGGATCGCCAGCGGCGCGGATGCCCCAGGCGGTCTCCGGCAAGGCATTAGCCACCTGCTGGGTGAACTCGCGCAGGGTCATCTCCTGCGGCAGCTCCCCTACACGCCCCAGGCCGAGCGCCTCGTCCAGGTCCTGGTGGCCAGCGGTTTCCGTAATGTCATAGGCCGGCACCTCATACGGGTGGGCGGTGTGCAGGGCCTTCAGCAAAGAGGAGCGAAGTGCGGCTGGGGCGACGAACTCGACGCGGATTTCCTCGCCGCGGTGCAGCGCGCCGATCTCGCCCTCGGTGGGGTCAGCGCCCTCTTCCGGCTGGAATTGGCCCGTGCCCGCAATGTCGAAGGAGCAGTGAGAGTAGGCGCCGATGTGGCCCGCGCCGGCGTCGAAAAGCGCCTGCTTTACTTCCGCGGCCGCGGCGACCGGCACGTGCACGCCCCACTTATCCACACCCTGGGGTTCCGGCACGATGGGCCGGCCGGGGTTGATGCCTACCAGCTCCGCGAGCTTGTCGTTGACGCCCGGCCGCGCCTTATCCGCGTTGGTATGGGCCGCAAAGAGGGCAACGCCATTGCTGACCAGGGTGTGTACGACCTTGCCCTTGGGCGTATCGGCTGCCACGGACTCCACCCCGCGCAGCAGCAACGGGTGGTGGACCACGAGCATGTCCGCGCCGAGCTCCACCGCGCGCTCGGCCACCGCCTGGGTGCAGTCCAAAGCGAAGGCCACCCGCTTTACCTCCGCGGCAGGATCACCGCAGATAAGCCCCACGGCATCCCACTTTTCCGCCAGGTGCGGCGGATAGGCCTCATCGAGTACGCGGCGGACATCGCCCACGCTCACAGCGGACATAGAGGTGCTCCTTTATGCTCGTTTCATGGAATAGTTACTACTGCTATATCCTATCTTCCGCACCACAGTACTATTCGCGCGAAGGGGTTTTCCGCATGACCGAATCCGATAACCGCTCCGGCCTTTACCTCGTCTTTGTCTGCACCGGAAATATCTGCCGCTCCCCCATGGCAGAAATCATCGTGCGCGATGAAATGGAAAAGGACATGCTAGACCTCGTCGCCACCGTAGATTCCTGCGGCCTAGGCGGCTGGCATGTGGGCCAAGGCGCGGACGAGCGCGCGATTGCCGAGCTGCGCCGCGGCGGCCACGATGGCGGTTCCCACCGCGCGGCCAAGCTAGGCGCCGAGCACATGGACGCTGATCTTTTCATTGCTATGGACAAGGGCCACCGCGAAGCCCTCATTGAGCACGGCATCGACCCCGACAAGATTCGCCTGATGCGCAGCTTCGACCCCAGCTCCCCGGAGGACGCAGACGTGGCAGACCCGTATTACGGTTCCACAGCGGATTTTGAAACCACGCGCAAGAATATCGAGGCCGCCGTGCCTGGCCTGCTGGATTGGATTCGCGCTAACCGCGACTAAACTAGGCCCCATGCTAAAGACGTTCCTTAAGCCGGGTTGGGTTCTACTGCTGCTGTTCGTCGTGGCCTTTTCCTACCTCGCTTTTACCGTCCTTGCCCCGTGGCAGCTGGGCAAGGACGATGACATTGTGGAACGCAATGAGCTCATCACCCACGCCTATGAGGCTGACCCCCAGCCGGTGGAAGACCTCGTGGATGACCACGGCGCCATCAAGGACGATGAGTGGTCCCGCGCCACCCTGCACGGCCATTACCTGCCGCAGGATGAGGTGCTGCTGCGCCTGCGCCCGGTCGATTCCGGTCCGTCCTACCAATCCCTGGTGCCCTTCCGCACCGATTCCGGCCTGACCATCTTGGTCAACCGCGGCTGGGTCAAGGCCGGCGAGGCCAACGCAGTGCCGGATATCCCTGATGCTCCCTCGGGCGAGACCACGCTTACCGGCATGATCCGCGCCGACGAGGCCGAGCACCAGTCCGCCCCCATTAAGCAGGAGGGCTACCAGCAGGTCTACTCCATCCATACGGAGCAGATTGCCACTCTTATCGACGCCCCCTTGGCGCACGACTACATCCAACTCTCCGCCGACCAGCCCGGCGTGCTCAACGCCATGCCGATCCCGCAGCTCGACCGCGGCAACCATCTCTCCTACGGCTACCAGTGGATTGCCTTCGGCATCATGGCCCCGCTGGGCTTGGGCTACTTCGTGTGGTCCGAAATCCGTGAGCGCCGCCGCCTACGCGAGGAGGAAGAAGCCCTCGCCGCCCTCGATGCCGATGCCTCAACCCCATCCGAGCCCGAGGACGCCTCCGCTGCAGACTCCGCACCTGTAGAAACCCCGTCCCCCGCGACCTCCCGACGCGACGCCCACGCGGCCGCTGACGACGCCACCGATACCGCCCCAGCCGTTCCCGCCGCGTCCTCCTCGCATGCCGCCAGCCGCCGCAATCGCTCGCGCTACGGCGACTCCAAACCAGATCACTACGCCAAGCTGAACAAGCGCCGCCGCGAGCGCTACTAGCCACTCTCTGCCTAGGCCGCCTAGCCCGCGTTGCCTGAGCATCCGCCTAGGCCCCAAGGAACAGCCACGGTAGCGGGCGCTACCCCCTCCCTTTCACGAGTAACGTGGCCACAAGTTGGCCCAGGACAGCAGCTATGAAAAGTACAAACTAGTTAGTATCTCAGCCTTCTTGCCGTCGTATTAGCCGCAGTCCCATTCGAAGATGACTCGACTAAAATCACGTGCGGCAAGGTCGTCAGGATGGATATAGAAGTTTCCGACTCCGCAATCTCCCCACACGAAAGAACCGTCACCTTCTTCTACCGTGGCTAACACAATGTGCTCATCGTCGGTCGGGATGCGGCTGGGGTTCCACAGCGTTGCATAGCCGCCTAGACGCGACTTTTTCACGGCATCTTTAAAGACCGTAGGTTCCACGTAATCCTCGGTCTGAGGGTCGACGATAAATCCTTCGGCTTCTATCCGAGCTACTTCCGCCTTGAATAGTTCCTTTTGACTACCCATTGTTGGCCCAGAGAGATTGATCTGCTTAATTGAAGTTTTTCCACGAATAACTCGCCGGATGATGATCGACCATGAATAGGTGTGTACCTCTACGAAATCTTCCCCGTGGCGAAGTATCGTGCGAAGATCATCATCCCAGAAGGCGGTGCGGGAATATTCGTGAGCTGTAGGTGTGACGCTTACTTCCCCCAGAGTGCCATCAATGACAGTGGCCACTGAAGGATCCTCAGCTGGGTGGTCTCCCTCGTCAATAACTTCTTCCGGAACCTCGCCTACATGGGGCGCGGTGAGATCAGCAATGTAACGAGCAAATGGGGTTGGGCTTTGGTTTCCTTCCTCGACAACCTGCTTCAAGAAATGCACTCCCCAATCACCATCGTCCGGCAGGAAAAGTTGTAGTAGTCCTGCCGTAGGAAACCCAGGCAGCGGAGGGAGCTCAGCGAAATTGAACTGGGCGATAAACAGCAAAGGGTCACCGTCGAAACTGGGATACGGCGAATGTTCCGGGAGATACGGTGTTCCGCACAGTTTCGAGGTAGTGGGCGAATCGGGACGAGTACTTTCATCTAAGAATACGGTCGGGCGCGTCGGAACGGTATCAAAAGTATATTTCCGCTCGTGAGATTCCACTTTTGCTTTCATGGCCACGACTATAGGCAAATTGCCCTCAAACATTCACAGGTTGTTTAGTCTGACCAGTAAAACTGCTCTCATAATGTGGCTCGAAAGAGCCGAGCTGCCAACACTTGTCCCTTGGCCTCTCCCTAGGCCATACATGTACATCAGAGAAACCAGACCTACCTATTAGGCCCCTGCCAGTTTCTTGCCCCAGTCATCGTCTTCCCCACCATTACGGAAAACTGCTCCTGCGATCCCCCATTTGGCTACGCTGCATTGTGAACGCCCCTATGCGAAAAAGACCGCCTCTCGGAACCAAATCCTAGAGGCGGTCTGCCTTGTGCGGCCTGAGGGGATCGAACCCCCGACCTATTGGGTGTAAACCAATTGCTCTTCCAGCTGAGCTAAAGCCGCATGCGCTCTTGCGCTGTTAGAAACAGTAGCGCAGGTTGCTAAAGCAACACAAATCGGCAGGTAAAGACCTACTTCTTGGTGTAGCCACGCTGCACCAAGCACGAGCCTTGCCACTCGCCTAGGCGCTCCGCCTTGGTCTGCACTAGGCCTGCCAGCTGAGCGGACTCAGAGATGAGCCCAGGTTCGACGGTTCCCGGCTTGCCAGCGCCCGGTGTAAGCAGCCAGACTGCGCCGTTATCGGCCAGCGGGCGGCTCGCGTCCACCAGTCCATCCACAAGGTCGCCATCTTCTTCGCGCCACCAAAGAAGGACTACATCGCACAGCTCGTCATTTTCTTCTTCCAAGAAGTCATCGCCGAGCACGGCCTCGATCGATTCAGAGATTGCGGTATCGCAATCCTCGTCCCAACCAAGCTCCAGGGCGATTTGCCCTTCCTTGATTCCGAGCTTGACTGCAGCGTCAGCCACTATGCATTTCCTTCCTATTTTAGTGAATGTCTGGTCCGCGTATCGCCCGCATCCTGCGGGTAAATCGCGGCTTAATAGAAGCATTTTAACGTCCACCGGCCCCTTTTACCCGTCTAAGGGCCGCAATTCCCCCATTTTGCAGGCCCTGCCGCCAGCGCAGCTGGCTCCACAGAGTTAACAAACTACCCTCTTTTACCCCAACAAACTTTGCAAAGGTACTGGTTATGGCGATGTAACGTACCGCACGTCCCCTTAAGTCGGACTTCACAACGACTGTGGATCTGTGAGCGCGTATCCTAGTAGGCAAACTGTGCAGACCCTTAAATAGGAGGTTTAAATGGCCGAGAAGGACGCCCACCAGGGCGACTCCAACTTCCCCCTCATCCGCGACGGCGTTGCATCGTATCTTCACGATAATGATCCAGAAGAGACCCGCGAGTGGATGGACTCCCTCGATGGTCTGCTGGACCACTCCGATCCGGAGCGCGCACGCTACTTGATGCTGCGCCTGCTCGAGCGCGCTACTGCGAAGCGCGTTGAGATGCCATCGTTGACGTCTACGGACTTCGTCAACACCATCCCCACCACCATGGAGCCGGAGTTCCCGGGTGATGAGGAGCTGGAAAAGCGCTACCGCCGCTGGATCCGCTGGAACGCAGCCATCATGGTGCACCGCGCACAGCGCCCGGGCATTGGCGTGGGCGGCCACATCTCCACCTACGCAGGCGCTGCCCCGCTGTATGAGGTCGGCCTGAACCACTTCTTCAAGGGCAAGGACGATCCATCGGGCGGCGACCAGGTCTTTTTCCAGGGCCACGCTTCCCCAGGCATGTACGCGCGCGCATACATGGAAGGCCGCCTGACCGAAAAGGATCTGGATAGCTTCCGCCAAGAGGTCTCTCGCGGTGAGGGCGAGGGCCTGCCGTCCTACCCGCACCCGCGCCTGATGCCATGGTTCTGGGAATTCCCCACCGTGTCCATGGGCTTGGGCCCGATTAACGCTATCTACCAGGCACGCTTTAATAAGTACCTGGAGACCCGCGGCATCAAGGACACCTCCAACCAGCACGTCTGGGCATTCTTGGGCGATGGCGAGATGGACGAGCCAGAATCCCGCGGTCTGCTGCAGATCGCATCCCTCTACGAGCTGGATAACCTCACCTTCGTGGTCAACTGCAACCTGCAGCGCCTTGACGGCCCGGTTCGCGGCAATACCCAGATTATCCAGGAGCTGGAGTCCTTCTTCCGCGGCGCCGGCTGGGAGGTCATCAAGGTTATTTGGGGCCGCGGCTGGGATAAGCTGCTGGAAAAGGACACCGAGGGTGCCCTGGTCAACGTCATGAACACCACCTCCGATGGTGACTACCAGACCTTCAAGGCCAACGATGGCGCCTATGTGCGTGAGCACTTCTTCGGCCGCGATGAGCGCACGGCCAAGTTGGTGGAGGACATGTCCGATAATGAGATTTGGGCACTGCGCCGTGGCGGCCACGATTACCGCAAGGTCTACGCCGCCTACGCCCGCGCGCTGGAGAACAAGGGCACGGGCAAACCAACCGTCATCCTGGCGCACACCATTAAGGGCTACGGCTTGGGCCACAACTTCGAGGGCCGCAACGCCACCCACCAGATGAAGAAGCTGACCCTGGATGACCTGAAGCGCTTCCGCGATAAGCAGGAGATTCCTTTCTCCGATGCGGAGCTGGAAAAGGATCCGTACCTGCCGCCGTACTACCACCCGGGCAAGGATTCCCCGGAGATCAAGTACATGCTGGAGCGTCGTAAAGAGCTCGGCGGCTTCCTGCCGGAGCGCCGTGAGGACTTCACCCCGCTCGAGGCGCCGGCGCTGGATAAGCTGCGCTCCGTGCGTAAGGGTTCCGGCAAGCAGGAAGTAGCTACCACCATGGCCCTGGTGCGCACCTTCAAGGAGATCATGCGCAACAAGGAGCTGGGCAAGCGCGTTGTGCCGATCATTCCGGACGAGGCCCGCACCTTCGGCATGGACTCCTGGTTCCCCACCATGAAGATTTGGAACCCGCGCGGCCAGAACTACGTGCCGGTTGACCATGACTTGATGCTTTCTTACCGCGAGGCCACCGACGGCCAGATCATGCACGAGGGCATTTCTGAGGCCGGCGCCGCCGCCTCCTTCACCGCGGCAGCAACGTCTTACGCCACCCAGGGCGAGGCCATGATTCCGCTGTACATCTTCTACTCGATGTTCGGCTTCCAGCGCACCGGCGATGCCTTCTGGGCGGCCGGTGACCAGATGGGCCGCGGCTTCATTATCGGCGCTACCGCCGGCCGCACCACCCTGACCGGTGAGGGCCTGCAGCACATGGACGGCCACTCCCCTGTCCTGGCCGCTACCAACCCGGCCGTGGTTTCTTATGACCCGGCCTTCGGCTACGAGGTGGCGCACCTGGTCACCCGCGGCATTGAGCGCATGTACGGCAAGGACCATGAAGCCATCATGTACTACCTCACCGTCTACAACGAGCCGGTGCACCAGCCGGCCGAGCCGGAGGACTTGGACGTGGAGGGCCTGCACAAGGGCATCTACCACTACAACACCGCTGAGGGCGGCTCCATTGCCGCCAATATCTTGGCTTCCGGCGTGGGCGTGCACGAGGCGCTGCGCGCGCAGCAGCTGCTTGCCGACGACTTCGATGTCAAGGCCTCCATCTTCTCCGTCACCTCCTGGAACGAACTGGCCCGCGACGGTGCCCGCCGCAACAAGGAGGCCCTGCGCAAGGGCGAGGAGCCGACCGAGGCATTTGCTACCTCCCAGCTCAAGGGCTACGAAGGTCCGTTCGTTGGCGTCTCTGACTTCACCACCGAGCTGCAGGAGCAGATCCGCCCGTACGTCCCAGGTACCTACATCACCTTGGGTGCGGATGGCTTCGGCTTCTCCGATACTCGCGAGGGCGCACGCCGCTACTTCAACATCGACGCCGAGTCCATCGTCGTCGCAGTGCTCGATGGCTTGGCTCGCGAGGGCAAGATTGAGCGCTCCGTTGTGGAGAAGGCAGCCAAGGATCTCAAGCTGGATGATCCGACCGCTACCACCCACATCGAGGACTAATTTCCTCCTCGGCGCGGGCTAGACCCGCACCAATACGTTGCAAGTAAGGCGCCGCCGGCTTACCGCCGCGGCGCCTTTTGCATGCCTCGAGAGAGGCTCTATCGAGCAGCCTGCCTATATCGCGTCGAGGACGCGTCCGAGCGCCGCGGAGATGGCCTCAGGGTCTTCAAGAATCACCATGTGCCCGGAGCCTTCCACCGTCTGCAGGCTCGCGGCGGGCCAATTCTCACAGAGTACTTCGGATTGCGAACGCGGGGTCACGATATCGGCGGTGCCCACCACTACTTCACCGTGGAGCTTCGCCAGCCTTTCGGCGGCGCCGTACTCAGCGTGTTCCAGAAGATCGTCAAAGAAACCGGAGTAGGAGGCCAAGGGGGTATCGAGAAGCATGGAAACGTGGAACTGCAGCTTCTCCATCTGGGGAAAGCCGGCGAGGGTCACGGCAAAAAGCGGGGCAATAAAGCGGGCAACTTCGAAGCGGGCACTATCGACGCGGCCAGGCAGGCGCAGACACAGGCGGTAGAGCGCGTGCAGGGACTTGGACTGCAATATCTGAGCCACGCCCTTGGCCGCAAAGCGGCGCATGGAGGTAGAAATCAGCAGCGCGCCCTTGATGCGCTCATACACCTCGGCCGGCGCACGGCGGATGAGGTTCAAGGCAACCATGCCGCCCAGGGAATGCCCTACGAGAACCAAATTGCCGTGGGGAGCGCGCTCGCGGATGACGGCTAGGACGTCGTCGGCAGCCGCGTCAATGGTGCACTCTTCTGGGGCGACCGTGGAGGACTGCCCATGCCCACGCAGGTCCACCAACAGTGCGCGCGCGTTGCGGCCGCGCAGGTAATTGGCCTGGTCATAATAGGCCTCTGAAGACAGGCAATAGCCGTGGATGAAGACCACCGTCACCGGTGCGTCCTCTTGGCCAACTTCGTACCAGGCGATGTCTAGGCCATCGTGGTCCACAGTGCCGGAGGCGCTGATCTGGGTAAGGCCAGGCTCGGTGGAGGGATCATGCAATCCGCCATAGAGCTTTTCTAGCTCGGCGCGGTGCGAGGGGCGCAGGCGCTTGAGCCAACTACGCGCCACAACGGAAGAACGTTTTCTCAATGCCATAACGGGATCAATACTAGACTGGTGGGCATGGCAAACGACCTCAGTGCCCAATTGCAGGCAAAGTTCAATGCGAGTGCGCCGGACAAGGAGCCGGAGCGAGATACTCTCGGCCAGCTCATCGCACTCATCCACAAGGTCACCGGGACCGAGGAAGACTTGGGCCGCGAGACCCGCCTGAAGGATATCGGCGTGGAGTCGCTCGATCTGGTGGAGCTCACCGTGCGCGCGGAAGAGGCCTTCCAGGTGCGTTTTTCTGAGGAGACGATGCTCAACAGCGAAACCATCGGCGATATCGCCGAGTATGTGGAGGATCACCAATGATTTCTTACCTATCAGACATGGACGGCGTGCTCATCAAAGAAGGTGAGATGATCCCTGGCGCCGATAAATTTATCCAGGCACTCAAAGACAATGACATCGAGTACATGGTGCTGACCAATAACTCCATGTCTACCCCGCGGGACCTATCTGCACGCCTGCGCAATACCGGTCTGGATATCCCTGCAGAGCGCATCTGGACCTCCGCTACCGCTACCGCAAACTTTCTTTCCAGCCAGGTAAGTTCCAGCAAGGCCTACGTAGTTGGCGAATCCGGCCTGACCACCGCCATGCACGAGGCGGGCTGGATCCTCACCAACGATGACCCGGACTTCGTTGTACTTGGCGAGACCCGCACCTATTCCTTTGAGGCGATTACCACCGCCATTAACCTCATCCGCGATGGTGCACGCTTTATTGCCACCAACCCGGATGTCACCGGCCCCGCCCCCACGGGCGTACTTCCAGCTACGGGCGCCGTGGCTGCGCTCATTACCGCCGCCACCAACCGCGAGCCTTATTACGTGGGCAAGCCTAACCCGGTCATGATGCGTTCGGCGCTGAATAATATCGGCGCCCACTCGGAGGAGACGATCATGATTGGTGACCGCATGGATACCGACGTGAAGGCGGGCCTTGAGGCCGGCATGCGCACGGTACTGGTGCGCTCCGGCATTTCCGATGACCACGAGATTTCTCGCTACCCGTACCGCCCGTCGGCCGTGCTGAAGTCCGTGGCCGAGTTACCAGACAAGATCCTGGATCCCTTCGCCGAAGCGGAATAGTTCTTCCCTTGTCGCACCATCCGGCGGCAGAAAGAAAGGGGTTGGCCAGCAGCAGCTGGTCCAACCCCTTTCGCGCTTTCTACGGCAGGCGCACGGCAGCACTAAAGCCGTGGCGCTGCGCGAGGTAGCGCACGACGCAATCAAGCGCGTCTAGCTCCTCGCGGGTGCCGGTAAGCACCTGGTGGCAGCCGATACCGCTGCCCGCGTTGGTGCAGGCGCTCCCGCCTTTGGCAAGCGCCGCTACAGAAAGCCCATCCCGGAACCAACGAGTGCACCACTGAGCGGTCAGTGGGTCATCGCCCGGAATGATAAATTCCGACTCGGTACGGATGCACCGATCCATAGCGTGTTCAATCTCCGAGCGCAGCTTGCGCGGCATCCCGGAAATCTTAAGCACACCGGTGACCACGGTGGCGCCGCCGTTGACGGAGGGCCACGTGGAGGTGGAGGCCGGCTGTTCAACCGGCGCAGGGTTAACGCACGTATTCATAGCCGATTCTCCCTCGACATAGATCACCACCGCACGAGGCCTGCCGGCCCGGCGCGATGCAAGACGAGCTTCGTCTTCCCCAACGAACTGTCTGATGCGTCTGCTCACAATTTTCCTGCGTCACACCCCTCCCTACAACCCTCAACTTTCACTTCAACCCCCATTCGCTAAACCTCAACCCTAGGTACAGACTGGGGCCAAAGTTGCAGGTGAAACCAATGTTACAAATGTGAAATTTGGAGTTTGCTGAGAAAATTCTGCCCCTTCTTGACGGAAGGAAACAGAAGCCCTGCTCACGCACGAGAACGCGCAACTAGAATCTCACGCAACCGCCGCCCGTGCGCTCGCGCCGGTCTCCTGCGCCGGATGGCCCCTTCTCGCACGAAATTCCCCGACTTCTCCCCGCCCCGCGGGGGAGCCTTCCACCGCACCACTTCCCCCAGTGGAAGGCGCTCGCTCCACCAAAGCGGGCAGATTACAAAGAGTTCCAGATGGCGGTATTCGTATCGTGCCAGAGCGGCTTGCACCACTTGCCAAAGTCGCGGTTTGTGAGTGCGACCATGGCATAGTCGCCGGCGACCCAGAGGTAAGTGCCGGACATGCCGAAGTGACCGACGGCGTCGGCAGGCAGGGCGCCCATCCAGTGATCCTTATCGCCGTGAATTTCAAAGCCCAGGCCCCAGGTGCAGTCTTTGAAACTGCCGTAGCCCGGAACGATGCCACGCAGGCCGCCGAAGTGTACGCGGCGCATATCGGCCACGGTGGAGGGGTGCAAAAGCTGTGGGTCTTGAACTTCCGCGGCAAAGGCCGCGAGGTCCTCCACCGTGGAGACCAAACCGTGCCCGGCCGAGCCTTCGAGCCGGGTGGAATTCATGCCCAGCGGGGCCAGTATGCCCTCGCGCAGGTACTCAGCAAAGTCCATGTCCGTAGCTTCGGCCACGGTATCCGCGGCCCACTCATAACCGGCCGAGGAATAGATGCGGCGCTCGCCCACCGGCTTCTGCGGTTCCCGAGAATCAAAGGAAATGCCAGAGGCGTGTGCAAGCAGGTGCTCGAGCGTGGAGCCCTCCGGGCCGGCGGGCTGCTCAAGCTCCACGGCACCTTCTTCCACGGCCAGCATTACGCCGTAGGCCGCGACTAGCTTGGTTACCGATGCCACCGGAAACTCGCGGCCGGTATCCCCCACCGTTTCTTGCACCTCGCCGCGGTGCAGCAAGGCTCCGGCCACCGTATCCGCGGGCCACTGGCTAATTTGGCTAAATTCACTCATACTCACCAGCCTACTGAGCCTCATTCGGAAGCACTGGACCGCTGTGGGCGCGCCTTTTTGAGCCGGTCACTCCTTTGGCCTACTGGGCCCCGCACACCTTAGGTCCAAGGTGATCGGGCCGATCTGAGCGAATGGACCCCTCAATTCAGCCCTAAAGGCCTCAAATCAGCCCGATCAGAATGGACCTAAGCCACAGGAGCCGGCGAAAGCCCCTAGAAACCGCTAAACCGCCCAACCGCCAGATGCGTCAGGCCCGCAGGAGGCCGCCCAAGTAAACCACCGGTTAAAACAACAAGAACATTTTATGGAATCGGACAGGAAACGGTTGCACGCCCATTAGACATGAGAAAACTTTCAACCATGTCTAATAATTCTAAGAACACGGGCAGCGCAGTTAACCGCCGCCGCTTCCTGCAATCCACCGGTACCGCCGGTGCCGCCATCGCTTTGTCCGGTGCAGCCGCCAACGCACAAAGCAGCCTCTCGCCGCGCGTGGAGCAGCACATGGTGGAGCCGAAGCTGGGCGAGCGGCCCTTCCTCCACGGTGTGGCCTCGGGTGACCCGATTCCAGATTCGGTCATCTTGTGGACCCGCGTGACCCCGGATGCCGATGCCATGCCGGGATCCGGACTGGGCGAGGCCACCCCGGTTGAGTGGGAAATTGCCAAGGATGAGGGGTTCGGGGACGTCGTTAAGCGGGGCGAAGTGACCACCGACGCCGGCCAGGATCACACCGTGCACGTGGATCCGCATGGCCTGGAGCCGGAGACCGTGTACTTCTTCCGCTTTAAGGCGCAGGATAAGTACTCGCCCGTCGGCCGCACCAAGACCGCCCCGGCGCTGAGCGCCTCCCCGGAAGAGCTCACCTTCGGCGTGGCTAGCTGCGCTAACTGGGAGTCCGGCTTCTTCAATGCCTATGGCGATATTGCCCAGCGCGGCCGCGCGGACCAGCTGGATTACATGATTTTCTTGGGCGACTATATCTACGAGTATCCGCAGCGCGAATACGCCGGCTATGGCCCGGTGCGCCTGCACCACCCGGCGCACGAGATTATCTCGCTGGAGGATTACCGCATCCGCTTCGGCCGCTACCGCACCGATGAGAACCTGCAGGCCGCACACGCCGCGCTGCCGTGGGTCGTGGTGTGGGATGACCACGAAGTGGCCAACGATAACTGGCGCGAGGGCGCGGAGAACCACACCGAAGGTGAAGAAGGAGCCTTCCTGGACCGCCGCAAGGCCGCGATGCAGGCCTACTTTGAGTGGATGCCAGTGCGTGCGACCAACCCATCCGAGCAGGGCCACCTCTACCGCAGCCTGACCTTCGGCGATCTGGTGGAGCTGACCATGATGGACCTGCGCACCTACCGCGATGAGCAGGTGCGCTTTGGCCCGCGCAAGATGGCCGCTGAAGGCCGCACGATGCTCGGCTCTGAGCAGTACAACTGGCTGCTCAATAAGATTGAAACCTCTTCTACCAAGTGGAATATGCTGGGCAATTCCGTCATGTTCTCCCCTATGAACCTGGCTACCCTGCAACAAGATGACAAGACCAAGCCGGTCTCTTCCTCGCTGTCTTCCAATATCACCGGCATTCCGGTCAACGGCGACCAGTGGGATGGTTACTCGGCGGAGCGCCGCTTGCTTATCGACGCCCTCTCTAAGCACGACTCCCACACCCTCTTTGTCACCGGCGATATCCACTCCGAGTGGGCGCACAATATCAGCAAGGATGGCCGCATCTTCGGCGCCGAGATGGTCTGCGCCTCCGTATCTGCACCCAACGTGAACGAGCAGCTGAAGCTGCCGGAGGGCAATGAGCTGTCCAAGCTGGCCGAGCGCTACTTGATGGGCGCCAACCCGCACACCCGCCACGTGGATCTGGACCACCACGGCTACAGCTTTGTCACCGTGCGCCCGGATTCGGCGGAAATGCACTGGCTGCGCGTAGATAACCTGCTCACCGCCAAGTCCCCGGTGCGCGAGGCCGTGACCATGACCTGGCGCCCGGGTGAGGGCTACAGCAAATAGTTGTAAGTTCTGTCACATGACAGGTACTCGATGTTAACGAACGAGTAGTACACCTTCGATAGAGATAGTGAAAGACCCTCTCTGGGGAATTTCACTACCTATCACTCGCCCGCCTTTCGGGCCCCCTTTGGTGCCGCGGATTCTTCCCTAGTCCGCGGCATACTCATAGTCGATGTAGCCGCGCTCGCCGCCTAGGTAGAACGTATCCTGGTCCGGCTCGTTGAGCTCGAGGCCTTCGCGCCAGCGGCGCACCAGGTCCGGGTTGGCGATGAGCTGGCGGCCTACTACTGCGGCATCCACGTAATCCAGCTCGATTTCGCGCTGGGCGTCTTCCTGGGAAGTAATCGTAGGAAAGCCATCATTCATGAGCACCTTGGTCACGCCGTTCGCACGTGCCTTCTGTGCCAGCGTGGCGATGAGCTGGCGGCCTACTACTGCGGCATCCACGTAATCCAGCTCGATTTCGCGCTGGGCATCCTCCTTGGAGGTAATCGTGGGGAAACCATCATTCATGAGCACCTTGGTCACGCCGTTCGCACGTGCCTTCTGCGCCAGCGTGGCGATGAGCTCGCTGTCCGGCTCGCCGTGCAGCAGGGATACATAGGCCAGGTTCAGCGGTGCCAGGGCGTCGAGAAGCCCGCCGTAGGTGGCCAGCATGTCTTCCTGGTCGTCTTCGATGACGCCCTGCACGTTGTGTGCCGGGGAGAAACGCACGCCTACGCGGTCGGCACCGATTTCCTCCACCACAGCGCGAATGACCATCTCTGGCAGGCGCCAGCGATTTTCCGGGCTGCCGCCGAATTCATCTTCGCGCTTATTGGCAGACGGCGCCATGAACTCATGCAGCAGGTAGCCGTTGGCGCCGTGGATCTCCACGCCGTCGACACCAGCATCAATAGCCCGGCGCGCGCCCTGGCGGAATTCATCCACGATGCGCGGCAGCTCTTCCTTCTTCAGCTCGCGCGGCACCGGCGCGTCCATCTTGCCAGCGAAGCCACGCACGGTTCCGCCCCAATCAAAGGCGCTCGGCGCCTCCGGGTTCGCACCGTCAATCAGGTCCGGGTGGCTCGTGCGGCCGCCATGCATGATCTGCATGAACAGGGTGCCGCCTTCCTCGTGCACGCGGTCTGCGACGGCGCGCCAGCCTTCTGCCTGCTCGTCGGTCGCAATGCCCGCCTGGCCCGGGAATGCGCGGTTGGTCCACGCCGGGAAGGTTCCCTCCGTAACTACCAGACCGGCCGTGGCACGCTGCGAGTAGTACTTCTGGTGCAGCTCGGTAGGTACACCGCTTTCGCCTGCACGCTGGCGGGTCAGTGCCGCCATGGTGACGCGGTTATCTAGCTTGAATCGGCCAAGTTCCAGTGGTTCGAAAAGCGAAGTCATGCCCAGTGCAACGCGCAGCCGGGCTGCACTATTTCACCACTGCCAAAAGGATAATGACACCAGCGTGTATGCCAGCTTTACCTCGCCAAATAATGAGCGCTGGACGGACCGACTTACTGTAGAAGGCCAGCCGTACTAGCGCGGCTCTGCTGGGATCTCTTGGCCGGTGCTACCGGCGGTTCCAGAAGCTTGGGTGCCGTCGCCAGCGTCGCTTCCGGCAGTGGGCGCAGTGCCGGCCCCGTTGCCGGAATCAGTCCCGGCGTTATCTGCGCCGTTGGCAGCGCTCGGGGCGGGCGAGGCATTGCCAGTAGTGACTGATCCCTGGCCCCCGCCGCCGGCAGGCGTATCAGTCGCGCCAGTGCCATTAGAGCCTTGCGGGTTGGCGGTCTCCGTGGGAGCAGAGCTGTCTTCTGTCGGCTCGTACTGCGTGCCAGTCTCGGTGGTTTCGGGGGTGGGGTTGGTAGAGGGGGCGTCGGAAAGCTGCGAGGAAGAGGCCGCCGCGCCGCTATCGCGCCAATGCTCGGGCGAAAGCCAGCCCGCGTCCGCGTTTTCGGGATTGCTCGAGGCCAAGGCCAAGGCGCCGACGACGAGCAGAGCCAGGATGAGGCCCGTGGTAGAGGCGCGGACCCGGCCGCCGATAGTGGCGATCTTCTGGAACTTGGTATTAGTCTCCAGCGCGCGCCAGATGCCTTGGGTGGGCTCGGGCTCTTTTTCGTCATCATCCGGCAGCGCAGGTTTTCCGGGGCCATCGCTATCCGGGCCATCCGCCTCGGGCGTCTGGCGTTCCGGCTGGGAATCGGGGCGCGAGCCCTCCCCTGCCGCGGAAGCATCCTTGACGGACTCTTGGGCCGCGGCATTGTCGCCCACCGGAAGAAGCGGGCGCTGGATTTCGTCCAAGTCAGTCACGTTGTAGTGATCCCAGAACTCGGAAAGTAGCGCGGAGCGAATGGCCCGCTCCACCGCCCACTGGCGGGCGGGGGTTACGGTAACCAACACGCGGTAGGTCACGTGCCACGACTGTCCGGCCGCCTGCGGGGCAACCAACTGAGTGGCCGGTAGCACCTCGAGCTCGCCATTGACGTCCACGGCGATGGACGGTTCCTGGATGGCTTGCTCGGAAATCGTGCGCACCCGGCGCGTGATTTCCGGCAGGGTCTCGCCTTCTTGCACCGGCACGTCAAAGTTGACCACGGCGCGCGACCATTCCTGAGAATAGTTGGTGACCGCGCCGGCCGAGCTATTGGGCACGGTGACCAGCTCGCCGGTAGGCGTGCGCACCTTGGTGGTGCGCAGGGTCAGCATCACTACGGTGCCTTCCACATCGGTCACGCCATCGAAGCTGACGTAATCGCCCACGCCAAATTGCTTTTCCGAAAGGATGAAGAAGCCGGAGAGAAAGTCCGCAATGATGGACTGGGCGCCAAAGCCCACGGCGGCCGAGACTATCGTCGCCGGCACCGCCGCACCCACCGCTGGCACGCCGAGATTGGTCAGCGCGGCCCAGATGATGAGGAAGTACGCTGCTGCCTGCACGATGTAGACCAGCGCACCGGTCAGCGCCAGGCGCGCCTTGGTAGCTTCTTCCTCTTCATCGAGGCGGTGCTCCATAATGCGGATGGCCAGCCTGCCGATGCGCGGGATCAAAATGCCTATCAGCAATAGCGCGATAAGCGGCAAGCCGTGGTCAACAAAGAGGCTCCACAGCTCGTAGAAGTAATACTTCAGATTCATGCCACCAGATTAGGACGCGTGCCTGAAAACTAGATGCCAGTTGACTGCCAGCAACCGAGCAAGCGCCCAATAACCTGAGCGCGGATTGCCCGGCCCCTACTCCCGCGAGTTATAACGCTTCATGAGACGGTCAATGAGCTCATCGGTAAGCTTGTCATCTTCCAAAATGGTATCCAGCAGGCGCTGGGATTCCTCGTGGGAGGCCTGCTCTTCCGCCTCATAGGAGTCACCGCTTAGGTCCACGCCAAAGTCGGTGTTCTCGGCCTCGGTGGCCTGGACGCTGAGCTGATCGACGTCCGATTCAAACGACTCCATAAACTCGCTGGCCTCCGCGGCCGCTTCCTTGCGCCGCTTGCCGGAGCGCACTTCCTTTTCGATGCGGCGCTGCAGTGCGGCCTCCATCTGGCGGTGGCGCCACGAGCGCACGCGGTGCGGCTCCAAGCGGCGGCCCACCGCGCGGCTCTTATTCTCGGCCTTCTTCGCCAGCACCTTCACCTGCGCCGCGGTGTGATTAATCGGCGCCCATTCCTGATACGCCGGCACGCGCCAGCCGGCCCAAATGCCCAGCAGAGCCAAGAAGATGGAAACCAGCGGCCCGATAATCATGCCCACGGCCATCATGTCATAGTGGTGGCCCACTAAGACGATGATTGCGCAGGCCACGGCCGGGATGACCGTTGGCTGGTTATCGCCAAAGACGCTAGGCTCGCGCCCCATGACGATGTCACGAATCATGGATCCGCCGGTGGCGGTAAACACACCCATCATGATGCACGGAATAAGCGGCAGCCCATAGGTAATGGCCTTCACGGCGCCGGTGGCAGCCCAGAGGCCGGATACGACGGCGTCGCCATGCGCTTGCAGATAGTCCCAGGTCTTGCCCTTGAAGTAGACAAAGCGGGCAATGAGCGCGCCGGCAAAGGCCAGGTAAAGGTATTCCGGCTGGCTCATGGCCGCCACGGTGCCGCGGTTAATAAGGACGTCGCGCACCATACCGCCGCCCAGGGAAGAAAACATCGCGATGAAGAAAAAGCCGATGATGTCATAGCCGCGTTTGCGCGCCATAGTGCCGCCGATGATTCCCATCAGCAGCACGCCGCTGATATCGGACCAGCGGTAGAGAGATTCAATGAGCGGATCCACTTCAACCATATGGCTATTAGACTTCACCGCCCGCCACCGCGCAATTAGCACACCCATATGCGCAGCCAGGCACGAGAAAAGGCGCCAGCATTGCTTGCCGACGCCTCCCTCTCACCGTGGGGCCACCGGGGCTCGAACCCGGGACCAACGGATTATGAGTCCGTAGCTCTAACCGACTGAGCTATAGCCCCACACAGATTGCACCGCCCACTAGGGCGATTCTCTGCCCTCAGAAGATTAGTCAAAGAGCGGCCAAAGACCAATTTGCCCCCTACCCTTTTGAGTATTTGTCCGTTTTCTACCCCCTGAGGGTAGACATTATTTATGCGCAAACTACTCTCTTCTCTCGTTCTCGTCTCTGCAATCACGCTTACTTCCTGCTCAGATAGCGGTAGTGACAGCCCAAAAGCAAGCGACTCCAATAATTCCGCGTCCGGTGCACAGGCCGATGCGAAGTCCGCAATTGGAACGTGGAAGCAAGAGGACAGCGCTTCTGAAGAGGGCTGGATGGAAGCCAGCATCACCGATGACGTCATCACTATCGAATGGGTCATGGACAACGGCGAAAATCGCATGATCTACTGGATTGGCACCTTTGACGCTCAAGCCGCTGCATCCGGTGAGACCGTTAGCTCAAACCGCGATACCGTTGCCACCGCCTCTGAGTGGATGGCCGCTTCTTCCGATAAGAAAGATTTCTCTATCGATGACGACTCCTTAACTTTCAAGGTCGCGATTGAAGATAAGGAATTCACCACGCACATGAAAAAGGTGAAGGATGATCCGACAACCGTTAAAGAGCTAAAGAGCACAGATTTCAGCCAATCCTTCAAAGACGGAGTCCTGGATGTTCCAGCCGCCAAGTTCGAAATTACCGATCACCGTGTTGTTCAACCCGGTGAGCCCGGTAACGAAATAGGTGAAAAGCCACTTCTCGTCTTTAACTATGACGTAACGAACAAAACGGATGAAACCCTAACCACCACTGACTTCGTCGTGTACTTCACCGCCATTCAAGACAATGATCCGAATAAGGTAAACGAGCTCGACCTCGGTTCCTATTTTGATCCTGAAACTTCCGATACTCAGCTTGAACAGATTAAAAAGGGAGGAACTGTCGCCGGAACAATAGCCTACGAGCTCGATGATTTAACCACACCTGTGGACCTTGTCGCGTCTAAGTCCTTCAGCCAAGACGAAATCGGCCGCCAAACTTTCGAGCTCGATTAACTGCCCGTACTCAACGCGAGTAACTCTCCCGTTCTGGCTACTGCAGAAGCCGAAGCCCGCTGAAATACAAGGCCTGAAGTGAGATCGAACCATTTTCGCGCCCCGGCTCTGTCTGGCCGCACATGGCCGCTCCTTACTCTGCAGCAAACTCAGCAGTTCCCACAGCCCGATGGAGTGCCCTAGGGCTGTTCCAACCCTTCCCTATGCAAACGTTACCCCTGCTTTTACCTCCGGTTTCTCCACAGCATAGAATCATCAGTGACATTCACCCCGATGTCACTATTTCTGTGATGGGAGATACATATGGCGACACTAGATTCCCTTTTAGTGCCCGGCGCGGTGGAGCTCCACGGCGCCGCAGATAACTGGAGGCAGGCCATCCGGCTCGCGGGCTCGCTGCTGGAAGAAGCAGGCACAATCACCGCGGACTACACCGAGGCAATGGTGCACTCCGTGGAAGAAACGGGCCCCTACATTGTGGTTGCTCCTGGCTTCGCATTCGCGCACGCGCGGCCGTCGGAGGCGGTGAAGGAAACCTCCCTGTCGTGGGTACGGCTGGATAGCCCGGTGGAATTCGGCCATGACTCTAACGATCCCGTCGACCTAGTCGTAGCTTTTGCCGCGCGCAATGACTCCGAGCATCTGCAGGCGATGAAGCAGCTAGCAAAGTTGCTTGCTACCAAGCGTGATGAGCTCAATCGCGTGGACTCTGAAGAGGAGCTCCGTGCGGTTCTTACTGCACACACGCAAAACAAAAAGCAGCCGGCGGCCAGGCCGCAGGCAACATCAGAGCCCCAAGAAGCAAAGGACACGGCCGCAGATTCTGTCGCGTCCAAGGGAAAGATCCTCACGGTGTGCGGCAACGGCCTGGGAACCTCGCTATTCCTTAAGAACACGCTCGAGCAGGTTCTCGATGAATGGGGCTGGGGACCGTACCTGAATGTAGAAGCCACGGACACCATCTCCGCCAAGGGTCGTGCGAGCGAGGCGGATTTCCTCCTCACCTCCGGCGAAATTGCGGCAACGCTTGGCGATGTCGGCGTTCCCGTCTACGTCATCCAAGACTTCACCTCTATGTCTGAAATCGATGGGGCTCTGCGCGAGCTCTATGACATCTAAGGAGCATCCTCATGGATTTTCTTCTTGCTATAGCAAACTTCCTCGTCAATGAGATTCTCTCCGTCCCGGCATTCCTCATCGGCATCATCACCGCGGTCGGCTTGGCCGCGATGGGACGCGGCACCGGCAAAACCATTGGCGGCGCCATCAAGGCCACGCTTGGCTTCTTGCTCATTGGTGCCGGCGCCGGTCTCGTCACCGATTCGCTCGAGCCGCTCGGTGCCATGATTACGGGTGCCACCGGCGCGCAAGGCGTGGTCCCGACGAATGAGGCGATCGTAGGCATTGCCCAAGACCAGTTCGGCAGCCAGGTCGCCTGGATTATGATCCTCGGCTTTGTCGTTTCGCTACTGCTCGCCCGCTTCACGCCCATGAGCTACGTGTTCCTTACCGGTCACCACGTCCTCTTCATGGCAACGCTTCTCACCATGGTGCTCGCCCCTGCCGGGTACTCGTCTTGGGTCGTCATTGCCTTTGGCGCGGCCCTGCTCGGCATTCTCATGGTCTCGCTGCCGGCTATCGCGCACCCATTTACCCGCCGAATCACCGGCGATGACTCCGTTGCCATCGGGCATTTCGGCACTGTGGGGTACTTGGCTGCGGGCGGCGTCGGCAAGCTGGTGGGCGGCAAGGGAAAGAAGATGTCGCCCTCTACTGAAGACCTAAAGCTGCCGGAAGGCCTGCGCTTCTTGCGCGATTCTATGGTGGCAACCGCGCTCTCCATGGCGCTGATGTACGTGGTGCTCGCCGTGCTATTCATCGCTCGCGCCGGTTCGGAAGAAGCCTTTACCGCCTTCCCTGATGGCGCCACCAATGTGGGCAATTTCTTGATGCAGTCTGTCACCCAGGGTCTTCAGTTCGGCGTGGCCGTGGCCGTTATCCTCTTTGGCGTGCGCACCATTTTGGGCGAGCTCGTGCCCGCATTCCAGGGCATCGCGGCCAAGGTCGTGCCCGGCGCGATTCCCGCACTGGATGCGCCCATCGTCTTCCCTTATGCCCAGAACGCAGTCCTCATCGGATTCATTTCTTCCTTCGTGGGCGGACTGGTGGGCCTCGCCGTGCTGTCCACCTGGCTTAACCCTGCCTTTGGCGTTGCTTTGATTCTGCCCGGCCTCGTGCCGCACTTTTTTACCGGCGGCGCGGCCGGCGTTTACGGCAATGCCACCGGTGGACGCCGCGGCGCGGCACTCGGCGCCTTTGTCAACGGCCTCATCATTACCTTCCTGCCGGCGTTCCTCCTCAGCGTCTTGGGCTCCTTCGGCTCCGCGAATACCACCTTCGGCGATGCTGACTTTGGCTGGCTTGGCCTGCTGCTGGGCTGGTCCATCCACGCCGATGGCGCATTGGGGCTTTTCTTCATTGCCCTTATCGCGCTGGCCATCTTGGCCTTGGGCTGGGTATGCCAGCGCACGCTTGTCGACGCCCACTGGGACCCCTCCCCGCACCGCCCTGCCCCCACCAGCGCTGCCGGTACTACCGAGGGCGCAACCGCGGCTGCCACTTCTTCCGGCACCGCCAAGAAGTATCCCAAGGTGCTAATGCCTGAGGGCGCGCCGGTTCCACCGGCCCGCATCGAGCAGTAACCCCGCACCACTCCCCAAAGGGCACTACAGTATCCCCTATGCAGCGCCCTTCCTTATTTCCCGTAGCGTCCATCCTTCTCGCCGCTGGCCTCACCGTGAGCGCCTGCGGCGACGGCTCCAATTCCGATAGCAACTCCGCGCCGGCGAATGAGCCGGCCTTTTCCACTGCACAGGACAATAACTCCGCCGCGGGCGCAGCCGAAGAAGAATCCGGCCCGGCGAAGGACACAAAGCAACCCCGCACCGAGACGGTCACCAAACAGGCCGAACCGGAGCAGCCCGCACCGCCGGCCGGCGGCAACCACAACATCAACGCGGGCCAGATTGGCGGCTACTGCGGCACATCGTCATCGGGCGATTCCATCGACGCCGGCGATCTGACCTCATGCGAATTCGCCGCCGCGGTCTTCGACGCCGCGATGCAGGCTAGCTACACCATGCGTTCGAAAGATCCCACGGTGACGGCGGTATACCACGCAGATATCACCGCCAGCAGCCCGGTGACCAAGCAGTCCTATAACCTGGATTGCCGCATGGGCAGCGACCAGCGTGTGCTCACCTGCGAAAAGCCCGGCGATAGAACGGTGAGTGCCTCGTTTGAAACCGCGGATAGGAGCGTGTGGACCAAGCGCGTGGCCACCACGAACTAACCGCTAGCCAAGAAACTAACCAGACCGAACTAGATCAACCGTTCAGCAAACCATTCTGCAATGAAGCCTTCCTTCTTATCGCGCGCAGCGGCCACGGTTTCAACGAGCTCCACAATTTCTTCATCGGGGATTGGCCCCAGCCCAAAGCCTTCGATTTCTAGGTAGGTGGAGGCACATACCCAGGCGATTCGCTTATTGCCGTCAACGAATGCATGCGCTTTTGCCAGATAGTGCAACAACGCTGCAGCCCTATCCAGTGCAGATGGGTGCAAGTACTCTCCGCCGAAGGTTTGTAAAGGGGTGGCCAACGCTGACTCAAGTTTCGAGCGATCGAGGAGGTTGCCATCCCGACCGATGAGTTGACGGTTCAGTCGAACCACGTCTTCCACCGGAAGGCAGTACTCATTCATCGGGTTGCAAGAATCTCAAGAGCGCCCTTCCAGCGTTCTACTGAAGCTTGCAAGCGCTGCTGGAGGTCACTGCCGGAAAGATGCTGCACCGAAAGCATAGGACGCGTCGGCCCCTCAGCTCCACGTGCTTCCTGCAAGGCATAGTATTTTTTCATTTCCAGCTGCGAAATCGGCTCGTTAGTATTCGCCTCGGGGCCCATCTGACCACGAGCGACAATCCATGGACGTTCCGAGTGCGTAAGTTCAATCAGCTCGTTGGATGTCTTATCACCATAAAAGGCAATCACAGCATCGATGATCTTTTCGGCTTCCTCCCCTATAGCCTCTACATCAGCTCCCGGTAACACCGTGGAGGTTTTCTCGGAGCGTTGATATTTATTCTCGCGATAGAGGTCGGGTTCAACCGGACCGTCTTTCCACGCCTGAAATTCATTCGAGACAAGAGGTCGCCCGTACCAGCCCAAGCTCCATGCTTGGCAGTAATACGCAAGCTTCTCCAGCTTCCACGCATCGACCCACCCCAGTTTGTTGTAGATAAACTGCGCGACGTCTATTGCTGTAGCCATGACCCCTCCTCTCATAGTGTGAAACAATTTTTACGTGTAAAGAGCCAAAATTCTTAAGCCAGTATAGCCGTCCTCATCTGCTATATGAAGGCCACACTTTAACCCACAAAGTCATCCTCAGAAGGCCACGGCAGCTCCACGTCCACAGGCACGCCGGCCAGGATGTCCAGCGATTCTTTGAACTCGGCAAGGTCGAGGCCTACCTCCTTATAGGCCTTGGCCATGGCTTCGGGGATGCATTCGGCACGGGTGCGGAGGGAGGCGCCGTCGGCAGTCAGGGCAGCGAGGGTGCGCCGTTCATCGTCCGGGTCGCGCCAACGCTCCACATAGCCCTGCTTTTCCAGGCGCTTGAGCAGCGGCGTGAGCGTGCCGCTATCTAGGCCCAGGCGGGAGTCGATGAATTTCAGCGGCACCGGCTCGTCCGCCTCCCACAGCACCAACATGACCAGGTATTGCGGATAGGTCAGGCCAAGGTCCTCCAAAAGCGGGCGGTAGGAGCGCACCACTGCCCTATTGGCGCGGTAGAGCGCAAAGCACAGCTGACTATCCAGGACGAGGCGATCAGTGGGCGCGTCATTCATGGCAAAAAGTATAGACGTCAGCAAAACATTGCATCCGATTTAATTGTGTACAATCAAAACCGTTTCGAGCACCCACTGAAAGGAGCAATCATGGACGCCATGTACACCGCCGAGGCCCTCGCCACCGGAGCAGGCCGCAACGGCCACGCCGCCATCAAGGGCTCGGACCTGGACTTTGCCCTGGCCATCCCCAAGGAGATGGGCGGCAGCGGCGAGGGTGCTAACCCAGAGCAGCTCTTTGCCGCCGGCTACGCCGCCTGCTTCCACTCCGCACTGCAGGCCGTGGCGCGCAGCCAGAAGGTCGAGCTGGGAGACTCGGCCGTGGGGGCACGAGTGGGCATCGATAAGCAGGGCCAAGGCTTCCAGCTCGCAGTAGAGCTGGAGGTATCCATCCCCGCCCAGGACCGCGCCACTGCGCAGCAGCTTGCCGACGCCGCCCACCAAGTCTGCCCCTACTCCAACGCCACCCGCGGCAATATCGAGGTCACCGTCAGCGTCGTCGAAGACTAGCGTTCTTGCGTACAATCGGCGGACGTACAAAGACCCAATAGAAAAGGAGTCATCATGGACGCCGTTTACACCACCGAAGCACTCTCCACCGGCGCGGGCCGCGACGGCCGCTCTGTAGTCAAGGATTCCGATCTGGATTTCACCATGACCGCCCCGAAGGAGATGGGCGGCAGCGGTGAGGGCGCTAACCCGGAGCAGCTCTTCGCTGCCGGTTACGCCGCTTGCTACCACTCCGCGCTGAAGGCAGTGGCCAAGGACAAGGGCGTTGACGTGGAGAACTCCACCGTCGGTGCCCGCGTTTCCCTGGGCAAGAACGACGAGGGCTTCTACCTCGGCGTAGACCTCGAGGTCACCATCCCAGGCGTTGAGGACGACAAGGCACAAGAGCTTGCCGACGCCGCCCACCAGATGTGCCCTTACTCCAAAGCCACCCGCGGCAACATCGAAGTCAACGTTGGTGTTGCACAGGACTAATTCCTAGTCCTCTCCCCCAGCCCACGCCGCGCTACTTTCAGCGCCGCGTGGGTCTTTTTATGCGTTGCGCAACCTCTTTCATCTACATCCCGGTGACCGCTCGGTGATTCAGCAAGGTCCAAACCCTATTTTTTAAAAACGCGAGTTTTTATCAATTGGCCCGCCAGCTGGAGCGCTTATTTTATAAAACCAGCGATTTTCAACAATTAGGGTTCCCCTCGTTCCTCACTTAGCCGCGCTAATTGATCGAAATGGATCTCGCTAAGAAAAATGCCGGACGAAGTCGGGCGAGCTGAACCACTTATCCCCCTCGCCACGCTCCGATTAGTGTGGGTCATCAGGTTGACAATTTTATTACCGCCGAAAATAGAGTGGATAAAGGGACATATGATTACAGATTGGCGGGAAGCACTTTATACGGAAATTGGAGGCAACCCCCTACTCCCCGCTGACTATGTCACCATCAATTACGGGAAGCTCGGCGGACTCACCTTCAAGTTTGTCAACGAACTCCGGTGACAGTTCATCGATGTCATCAAACTCACCGTTTAACTGACGTTCGAAAACGTCAATAAGCCGATTACCCATCGGCCTGAACGAGGCCCACGCGATACCACCAGAAACAGCTCCGCCTAATACTGGAACGGCTTTGGTAATGGTTTTCTCGACGGTCTTCTTAGTAACCTCTGCACCAAGCATCGTGCCGGTCTTCTTGAGAATGGGGTACCAGAATGTTTTGGTCAGGGCTTTTCCAGCAACCTTTTTGCCTATCTGAGCTCCAACTTTTTGGGAAGTATTAGCAACAAGCGCTGCCGCGCCGGCAGCGCCAAACATGCCTCCCAAATACGCCATAACTCGGATCTTTGCCTCATCAGAAAGACCAGATTCCCCATTTGACTCGAAGAGCTCATCTTCTCCATACAGATACGCAATCTGTTGCGCCATACGCATTGCAAAGCCGAAATACTGCACAACGTCTGCAGCACCAGCCGGAATCATCATGAGGATGTTGGACGGAATACCAGACGCAAAAGATACCGCCGCTGTCTTGGTTGAATTGGACGCTACAACCTTCTTGGCATGTTTACGAAGCGTCGCTTGAGAAAATACCGCCTGCGGACCAAGCCTTAAAATTTCATCCAAGTATGGAGAGTCTTTAAATCGCTCCTTCAAGAATGCAGTTCGATCCACCTTCACAAATGGAATTTTCGATGCCAAGTTAATGGTATTCAGGGCACTTTCATACAAAGCTTGCTCGTCGGGAGCAGAAACTTGCAGCTTCTTTGGCACGACTACGGACTCCTAGAAAAGAGAAAACTAACTACAGATAATCCTAATTCACGAATTACGGAACTTTATTACACGGGCCAGAAATAGTTTAAATTCATTAGAATTCTCCATTTCAATGCTCGCCAAACACCAGCGCAACTACCGCGCTCTCCCCCGATACTTCTCCAAAAGAACCCCTGAGCCTGCGAGCAAAGGCGGGTCACATTTTAGGTGGCGGAAGCCTAACTCGAGGTTGTCGCTTTCGGCAAACCCCATTATCCCCCTCTACTTCTGCCCGCTCACGACACAGCCGAGGATTCTCAGCCCGAAGGTCAGTTTCACTCCCCCTTCAAACGCCTCCCAGACTTCACGCCCCAGTTTTCCTACCCAGCCCAAAGCCCGGCGGAAACACAGATTTCCTCAGACACATGAGTGATCGACCGCTCTAACTTGATTACCAAGTTAGCCGCTTCACTCAGCTACACTGGCATGCACTTCTGGCGGTTTTGACTCACAATGAATCTCCTCTTCCACGGACACGAAAGCCAAACAAGGGGCGGCCCGCTAAACGAGTGGTCACTCAGCGCCGAAGGTTTTACAGCCTAGTGGCCGAGATTCCCCCAACCCCCACACCCCAGAAAAGCTGCCAGGACTACTCTTCCCCTCCCCTCTTCCTAGCTTCTCTACGCTCGCGCCTTCGAGCACGTTTCGCTTTGCGAATGTCGACGACCCAACGCGGAACGAAAGGCCACGGAAGCGGGATCCCGAACGCACCGGTAATCCCGACAAAGCCGATAAAGACAGATGCCATGCCCGCAACCATCAGCACCGTGCCGATAAACTCGGGAGGGTTCACACTTGCGACCAACCCTAGGACACCGCCAGCACCCAAAACTAGCGAGCCGTAAGGATAATAGAACAGCACGCCATCACTTGCTGCCCCTTCCCAGGCGAGTTCGTCGTACCACTCTTCCGATCGGGGATTCCTCCGCACCTCCAGGATGTAGTAGGTCCAGAAGAGCACCATGACAAGCACCGACCCGATACAAAAGAGCAAATCGGAAGTATCCGCGTCCATGGATATGGCCTCCTGTAGCTGCTGGTGGCGGTATGCAATAAAACGCTACCAACGCCCGCTGAGTAAGGCGTGAGACTAAACAAAATACGTCTGCAGAAAGCACACCGGTCACGGAGAAACTAATAGGCCCAAACAATTGTCGCGCCTGTAGTCTTGCGCCCTTAAGGCCTTTATCATGCCCGACTTCCGCAGCATCCGCGCCGCGCAGACGTCTTCGCTCTACTCCCCATCGAGTACTCTGCCACAGCCTCGCTTGCCGACGCCCCTTTCCACCCCGCCCACAACAACCCAGTACTTTTGAGCCGCAGTCCGCGCCACGCTCGCCCGCGCAGTGGTACACGATGTGGTCTACCTGCCGCATGTTGCTTAGCACAGCCTCCCGCATCACCGCCCTCACCCGCACCGGCGTACCGGCCTTCCATGAGGCGGCCGCCCTTCACCCGGAGAGATTCTGGTCCGTAGAGAAGACCAACGCTGGTGAATCGAAACTCCGCAGCTTCAGCCAAGCATTGGACGCGCCGCGGGAGCTCGTTAGAGCCGGGGCATAAAAGGAGCGGGCGATTAGCGACGCCTCCCCTAACCCCTCTATCCCAATCCTGAATCCGAGATTGCCCGCATTTTCGCACCTTCACTCGAGTCGCTAAAGAAGGCCCATTCAGGCTTCTACATGGGCAAGGTTGAGGCCGCGGCCGATACTGCCTTTTCCGACGTCTAGTTTCGCTCCAGCCGGTAGTTTCCGTAATCGCTTCCAAGTCATGAAACAATGCCGGTCCGTACTCCGAGTGGCGGAGACTGAATTCGACGCTGGCGGGAATGAAGCCGCCGGGATTGCCGAGGTCGCGGGTTGCCATCATGGACCACGACGGGGACGGAGTCGCCCTCGGAGATGAAGAGAGCGATGGCTCGGTAAGCTGCAGTTCTCTGCTTTTGCCGGAAGTGATACGGCGGAGAGCGCCAAAAATCGCGCGGTCCAAAAGGTAGCGCCCCGTGGCCACCACATCCGAAGGCGCATCCTCAACCGTAGGCTTTTCCACCATGCCCACAACCCTCTTCACCCGATCATCGTCGGTAGACTCCACATCAAAAACGCCACAATGCGATACCTGCGACGACTCTCCCTCCACCGTCAACAACGCCGAACCACCATGCTCCTAGCCCACCCGAATCATCTCACCCATGGCGGCGGTGGGCTCAATAACATCATCAGGAAGCATGACGGCAAAATAGTCTTCATCAACATCCGTAACGGATTCCTTAGAAAAGCTCTGGAACCTACCCGGCTCTAGGCGTCAATGTTTCGGTAACCAGCTCGTCGTACTCACAACCTAAACGCAAAACTCCTCCTTGAGTTAATACTGTTCTCACTTTCCTGCGCATGTCCATCACACCTGTCAGAATCGAATCATGTCTGTTGAAGCTCGCGCGCTGTCACTCCGGCGTTTGATGCACGATTCTGCCGCGATCCGGCTTCTTGCTGCGGATAATGCGCCGGTGATCCTGGCTGTCATTGCGGAGTACTTTCCGCGCGGTACTCGTGCGCGTCCGGCGGCGGAAGTCTATGAACTCATGGTCACTGATTTCGAAGTCATCGCCAGCGAGTTTCCCATGCCCCGCACGCCACAAAGCTATTGCAATGATTGGGTCAAGGCCGGTTGGTTGGTGCGCAAATCTGGGAGAAGCTCACTGGGTGAAACCCTCGAGCCCAGCGAGGAAGCATTTTCTGCACTGGAAGCTATCGAGCGCTGGGAAGCACCAGTGACCACGGTGACAGCCTCCCGTGTGGAATCGATAAGCTCGGCCCTGCAGAGGTTGGCGCGGGATACCAATGAGGACATCGCCAGCCGCGTGGCCAGCTTGGAGGCAGAACGCGCGCGGATTGACCGCGAGATCGAGAAAGCACAGCTAGGTCAGTTTGAAAGACTTACCGCTGCGGAGACGGAGGAGCGAGTCCAGGACGTTCTCAATATGGCTATGGCAGTACCGAGCGATTTCGCCCGAGTGCGCCACGAGCTCGAGGCGCTCAACCATCAGCTTCGCCGGCAGCTTTTGGATCCGGAGGGATACCGCGGTGACGTGCTGGAGGAGATCTTCAACGGTGTGGACCACATCGCGGAATCAGACGCTGGCCGCAGTTTCCAGGGCTTTTATTCCCTCCTTATGGATAGGGAGCGCAGCGCCTGGATAGACCAGTGGATTGAGCAGGTACTCGATAGCGATGCCGGGCGAGACATAGCGCCGGTTAGGCGTAGGCAGCTGCGCAGCCTCTTTCGCGATATGGAAGAAACCAGCTTTGAGGTAAACCAGACCATGACGGGTTTGGCGCGCAGCCTGCGACACTACGTATCCTCGGAACAATTCGCAGAGGATCGCCGCATGATTGAGATACTGCGAGAAACCCGCGGCATGGCCATTGATGCCGCGCAAACTAGTGAGCTCAAGGCCTTCCACCGGATGGACACACCCTTGCAGCGCATCGGCATGTCCATTCACTCTGTCTCCCGCATTCGTCTGGCCAACCCTGGGCGGGAGGTGGTGGAGGAAGCGCCCGTGGCCTTCCAACCGGGCGAGGAAGATGCACAAGCCCTGTACGAGCTGGTACGCGAGTCCGAGATCGACTTCGAGGAATTGCACGAAGCAATTCGGAAGGCCGTAAGTGATTTTGGACCATGCACCATCGCTCAAGTTTTGCAGGCCTATCCTCCAACGCAAGGCCTAGCCAGCGTGGTGGGATTAGTCCACATCGCTGACCAACATCCGCTGCCTGCTATGAGAGAGTCTTATGAGAAAGTCACGTGGGCTGAGGAGGACGGCACCATACGTGCCGCGCAGATTCCTACTATGTATTTCGATCACACAACCGTTGAGGAGCTCCAGTGACCGCCGCTAACAGTCCCCGCGTTGATTCCGCACACGAGCCACCGCTGTGGGAGCACGATAAGGGAACGCTGACCTACCACTCGCGCCGTGCCTTGGTACAGCTACTTCAAGGCCCACTCATCCGTGCACAAAAGGAGCCGGTGCTGTGGTCAGCGATTATCTCCGACGAGGAAAATCTCCGTGCCCGGCTGCACGAGGTGTTCCTCGAGCTCGTCATCGATGAGACTGAGGGCTTTGCCTTTACCCGCATGGTGGAGAAAGACAGTTTGAGCATCCCGCAGGTGTTGCGCACGGACAAGCTCAAGCACATAGATACCGCAATCTTATTGAATCTGCGCCAGGAGCTTGGCCTCGCGCTGCCGGGCGAGCGAGTCGTCGTGGACGTGGAGGATCTCCGGGAAAACATCGGCTATGTCCGCGCGGTGGATAACCGCGACGAGGCCGGGTTCACCAAGCGCTTCAATGCGGCCATTAAGCGTATGCAAAATGACTATTCCCTGCTCAGCACCACGGAGACCGAAGGCCGGCTGGAGGTCTCCCCAGTGTTGCGCCAGCTTTTCGACGCCTCCACGGTCACCGCCATCCGGGATGAATACGCCCGCTTGGCCCAGACGGAGGATACCGAGGAGGACTCTTCCGATGACTAAGCACACAACCCTTTACCCAGGCCAGTTCCGCATCAGTCGCATCCAGCTCATCAACTGGGGAACCTTCCACGGCTACTTTTCCATTCCGGTAGCGCGCAAAGGTTTCCTCATCACCGGTGGCTCGGGGTCAGGTAAATCCACGCTGCTGGATGCCATGTCGGCAGTGCTTGTCCCCCAGAACCACGTGAAGTTCAACGCGGCCTCGCAGCAAGATCTCGGTAGGCACAACGGCCGCAATTTGGTCTCCTACGTGCGTGGTGCGTGGCGGCAGCAGGAGAATACTCAGACCGGTGAGATTACCCCAGAGTACCTGCGCGAGGGTGCCACAAACTCGGTGGTGGCGCTGACCTACGACAATGGCGAGGGCAGACAGCACACCCTCCTCGCCATTTTCCGCCTCAACGGCGGCGAGAACTCCGTTGGCCAGATCAAGAAATTGTACGGACTGGTGCCGGGCGATGAGGACGTCGTTAAGCTCAGCCCCTTGCTCACCCGCAGCCTGGATACTCGCAAGATAAAGGCCCTGTATAAGGAGCCCGGTGCATCCTTCACGCCAACCTATGCCACGTTTGCGGACCGCTTTCGCAAACGTCTAGGCATTAAGAATGTGGAGGGCCAGCTTCTATTGCACCGCACACAGTCCGCGAAGTCACTATCCAGCCTGGACCAGCTCTTTAGGGACTACATGCTGGATGTGCCGAATACCTTTACCAGGGCGGATGAAGCTGTGGAACAGTTTGAGGACTTGCGCCAAGCCTACCTGCGGGTCGAGGACGTGAAGGCCCAGATTGATACGCTAGCTCCCCTGCCCCAGTTCCACTCTCAACGGTCAAGCGCCGAGGCGGAGAAGGAAAAGGCAGAGGCCATGAGTGAGGCGCTGCCGGCGGTACGCGCACGCCTAGTGGCAGAGGAACTGGACTACCGCATCCGTGCGCTCACAGCACAGCTGGAGGAGGCCCAGTCCCAGTCGGAGACCCTCAACGCTGAGGTCGCGCACCTGGATGATGCCGAACGCCGCGCCGCGGTGGCCGTTAGCCAGCTCAGTGCAGGCGAGCTCGATGCTTTAAGCGCCAAGATGGAGACTGCGGATAAGGAGATTGAGCACCGCGCGAAGGAATTCCAGCGTCTGAGCACGGCCGCTGGCGCATGGACTAAAGATTACGAGTTTAGCCCCCACGGCTTTGCTGAGCTGCAGGCTACCGCGAAGCTGCGCATCGCGGATTTTGAAATTGACTCCGCCAGGCTCACCGACCAGCAGCAGGAAGCCGGCGTGGCTGCCCGCGACGCAGCCAGTGCCTGCGCCATGGTCGATAGCGAGCTGCGCTCCTTCAGCTCGCGGCGCACCAACATCGACAAGACTCTGGTAGAACTGCGCGCGCAGCTAGCTCGGGATACCGGATATACCGAATCCGAGCTGCCCTTCGCTGGTGAACTCATCGACATCAGCCCGCAGCAGGCGGACTGGGAGCCGGTGATTCAAAAACTCCTCCACGGTTTTGCCGCCACCCTGCTCGTGCCCGAAGCTGCGCGCGACACCATCAACCGATGGGTCAATTCCCGCAACGTGGGCACCCGCTTGGAATACCGCACCATCCCGGAGTTCGCCCCCGTTCCGGCCTCCGCGCGCAGCCCGCGGCAGCTCATCCACAAGCTGGAATTCCCAGACCACGCCATGGCGAATTGGGTACGCCAGCATATTTCGCGCCGTTTCAACTACGAGTGCGTGGACTCGGTAGGGGAGCTAGATAAGGTCACCGCCGCCCCGGCCGTGACTCGCGATGGCTTGGAAAGCCGCCCCAAGGATAAGGACGGCTCTACCCGCTTCATCAAAGATGACCGCAAACGTTTCACCGGCACCGCCTGGTACCGGGTGGGCACCACCAACACCGCCAAGATTGAGCTCCTGCGCAACCAACTTGCTGAGGCCAAAGCCACCGCTCGTGCCACGGCCAAGCAGGTCCAGGACCTCAACCGGAAGATGGACATTTTGCGCTCCCAGCGCGATAAGGCCCAGCAGGTGCTCGAAACTTCATTTCAGGACATCGACACCGCTTCCGCTGAGGCTCGCAGGAGGGATTTGCAGGAGCAGTATGACTCGCTAGCCTCCTCCCCGGAAGCTCAAGCCCTAGCCGCCGCGCACACGCAGGCCAAGGCTAAGCTCAAGGCTGCACGCGCCCGGCTTGTCGGCGCCCAGAAACACCTGGGAAACATCGAAGGCGAGCTTGAGCGCTCCACTGCGCGCCGTAGCAGCATCGGCACCGTACCCGACATCGAGGATCAGGACATCGCGAAAGCTGTCGAAGAAGCCCTACACAAAGGCAAGCGCAAGCTCACCATTGATGACATCGACGCTCGGCGCGATGAGGTCCAAGCTAGCCTCCAGAACACCGCCCGCGCTGCTACGCGGCGCATCGAAGACGCCAACGCGAAGATCGTTTCCGTCCTCCACTCGTATTTAGCTCAGTGGCCGGCAGAAGCCGCAGACATTGAGCCGCAGGCGAGTTACGCGGGCGAGGGCATCGAAAAGCTCAAGTTCCTGCGCGCTGACCGCCTGGCGGATTTCCGCGCCCGCTTCCTCGAGCTGCTCAACGGCGCAACGGTGCGTAACCTCTCGCACCTCACCACGGACCTGCGGCGCGCCCGCAGCGATATTGAAATGCGCATGGAGTTTATCAACAAGTCGCTAGAGCGTTCACCCTTCAACGGGGAGCGCACGCTGCGCATCGACGTCAAGGATGCCCGCGGCCAAGTAGTCCACGATTTCCAGCGGGATCTCGACGCCGCTACCTCCCACAGCTTGGGCGAAATCAGCGCCGATGATACAGAGACGGCCCTCGCGCGCTATCACGCATTGGACAAGATCTTAAGCCGCTTGGGCTCCAGCCAGCCGGAGGATATCCGCTGGCGCAACGTGGTGCTAGACACCCGCCGGCACGTCAGCTTCATCGGCCGCGAGTGCTACCCGGATGGCACCACGGCCAATACCTATCAGGATTCCGCCTCACTCTCCGGCGGCCAGGCGCAAAAGCTCGTTTTCTTCTGCCTGGCTGCGGCCCTACGCTTCCGCCTGGCGGAGCCCGATCAGGACGTGCCCACCTATGGTTCCATCATTTTGGATGAGGCTTTTGACCGCGCCGATCCTACGTTCACTCGCACGGCCATGTCCGTCTTCACCTCATTTGGCTTCCACATGATTCTGGCCACGCCTTTCAAGCTCATCCAGACACTCTCGCCCTACGTGGATGGCACGATTGTGGTCAAGTACGACGAGCCCGCTATCAATGGCCGCCCGCAAGCACGCACGGGCTATTCGCTTATCGACGCCTCCACCTACAAGGACTCGGACTATGCGCAGTCCTAAAGATCTGCAGGACCACACCGCAAAATACCTGCGCAACCACTTCGCCGAAGCGCTCGCCGAACCGGATTCGCTGCACTTGGCGTGGCCACTGCACCCACCGACAGCCACTGCCGCCGCCCGCGATATCGGCACCACCCAAGACTTCATCCGCGCCTGGCAGCGCTGGCCGCACCAGGATGAGCTCATCTACGCGTCCCGCAATTGGTCGCGCGCGGGCCTCGGCACGAATAACGTCCCTACCCGCATCACCATCAACGGCGCCGAACGCATCGCCGCTGCTGCCGGTCTCACCGCCGAGTACGCCCGCGCCCGTAAGCGTGCGCACAGCATCGCTGCCATCTTTCCCGACTCCACCGACTTCGCCCACACCGTCCGCCGGTCTTATACCCAGTGGAAGGACTTAAGCACCTACGATCTGCGCTGCCTCGCACCATGCCTGACCTGGCTGCGCGCCAACCCCAACTCCGGCGAATGGGAGCGCGCCGTCCCGGTGGAGGGCGTGGACGGCAAGTGGATTGGTGCGCACCGCCGCCTGCTCCTTTCGCTCCTCGCGCCGTTTGGCATCACGGACTTGGGCCTGCGCCGCAGCGATACCCGCCTGCGCCTGCGCTACCTCAACCACGCCCCTGCGCTCAGCGATATCGAAATCCCCCTCGCCCAGGCAGCCAACCTCTTCACGGACAGCCCTCCCCGCGTCCTCATCGTGGAGAACAAACAAACCTTCCTGGCCTTGCCCACGCTTTCCGACGCCACCCCTCCCACCATCGCCCTCCTCGGCTCCGGCACCGCCGCCCACCAACTTCACGCACTGGACTGGCTCAACCACACCGACATCACTTACTGGGGCGACCTCGATGCTGCCGGCTTTGCCATCCTCAACGCCGTGCGCGCCCACTTCCCCCACACCAAGTCGCTGCTCATGGACACCGCCACCGTCACCACATTCCAACACCTCGCCGTCCCCGACCCCGGCGACGGCTCTGCCTCCCTCACCCACCTCACCACCGAAGAACAGCGCGCCTACCGCCTGCTCTTCACCGCGGGCCGGCTGCGCATTGAGCAGGAGCGGATTCCGTTTGCGCGTGCGAGTGCGGCGATTCAGCAGAAACTCGGCCCGACATAGCGGCACCAACACCCCGCCACAAGAAAAATGACCCTCACCTGCCAGTAGCTTCGGTGAGGGTCGAGCAGCTATACACGATGTAGGGCTGCTCCTGGCCCAAATAATGCTTGATTTAGCATTATTCAGTCAAAAGATGCAGTACCTATCGCCCCCAACGCCGTCTTCAATACTCAACCCTAACTGGAAATTGGTCAGACTCTAATGGTCTGTCCGGAGTCTCACGGATGCTTTATGGCGTTTTTGCTCTGCGAGCAGTCCCTGTCGGTACATTTTGGCAATCTCTGGCTCGCTTTCTTCGAACTGTTTAATGAGATGATTGGCCGAATAAAAATCGTGTGACCTGGACTTAAGCCGCTATTGCTCGCCCACATCTTGCAACCTACTAGATAAAGATTGCCAGAGGTAAAACCTGAATAAAGGGGCCTCCGATGGTAAGAGACGGAAAATCCTGTGCGCCGATGAGCTCGCCGAAACCTTCTTGAATTTCATTCATCCCTCCGGAATTTTCCAGGACTTGAGCTAACATAGTTCTCCGGCCAAGCGATACAGATGAGTCGTTATCCCGCTCAACGTACGAAACCTTCCCCAGAATTTGAAATCGTCCGCCAATAATCGAGGCGCGAGAAGCGGCCGTAAAGTACTCTCTGTCAGCTGTCAACAGTGCTTGGAACTTTTCACCGGTCGCAAGGAGGTCTGTCAATGGGGACTCTTCAGACTCTTGTCCGAGCAATTCTGATACCTTTCCTGCAATCTCTATGTTTTCTTTTTGCACAGCTTCTTCACTTGAAAGCTGGTTCGCCTTCTTCTTTGCTCCCCGCGATTTTTCAAACAAACCGGATGATGCCGTCTCCGCTACTTTTTGAGTTTTTCTAATTAAATCTGTAATCGCATCGACCGGGTTTTCGTTAACTGTTGCGGTAAAGCAAACCAGTTCGCCAGGCTCCAAGCTCGAAACGTCGGGATTCGTACACACGTATTCATTGGCTTCTAAGTATTCAAATAGCTTTCCAAACAATGAAGCGAAGGAATGCTGTAGTACATAAGTCTTTTGCAGTTCCTTTTCTCTTACCAAATCGCCTTGAGCACTCCCCTCGAGACCCACATTCATTCCCAAAATTGTCAGAAGTGGGGCCGAACTACCCTCACCTTCGAACGACAAGTTCCCATTCCGAGAGCTACCAATGGTTTCTGTGACCTCGCGCGACATCGAAACACCATCCTCAACCATGGCGACAAGGCTCAATAGCATCGCCGTGTCCAGATATATCGGGTAAACAAGCTTTTTATTTTTCTTTCGCATTCCCATCGGCTCCCTTTAAATCCCAGAAAACAACCGCAACTACAGGTTCAAACATGAGGTTACTCGCGTTTGGTGCAAACCCTGTCTCTACAGATCGCACTGCCACCGGATATGGATGCTCATTGTGAGTCATCAGCGCAAGAAGTACACGCTGGAGTACCGACGCCCGGTAAGACCGTCAGAGCACCCGTTCACGAATATGACTATGTAAATCGGTTCTTCCAGCGGACTTTAGCCAAATGGGTCAAACTCAAGCACGAACACCGAGGAACATCAAAAGGGATGACGAGGCTGTTCTTCGTATTGAGGATGTTCACCTGCACCTTGAACTGGCAGAACCAACTATTTGCCAACTCCCTTGTAACGCGTCTGCCGCTTCTCGAAAGCATCACGTCCTCCGTCAACTACCTCACAGATGTGACGCTTTATGCTCTTTCGCCTTAAGAACATAGGCGAACTGGGTTTCGCGTTCCCTTGAGGTTCCTCCAAGGCGCCCGCCAAGGAAGAAAAGAGCGGTGGATTCTGGTCACCATTTGGATAATCATCGCTGTGACGATTAACTACAATGGTCAAGTCGGAGTCAGCTCCCACCACGAGGTTTGCGTTGTGTGTGACCATCAAAACCTGACGGTCCAGACTCCCTTTTCTTAAAAACGGAGCGATGGTTTTAAAAATTGATCTCGAGTCTAAGTCGTCTTCAGGTTGATCCAAGAGCAGTGGCCAAGGAGACTCATCGTCCTCAAGAAGTACGGTTAACGCAAAAAGCGCGCGCTTTCCGGCTGTCATAGAGGTTGGACTGAACCCACCAATGGTGTCTCCCTCAAATTTACAACCAAAGCGAGGCTCAGGGATTAAGACCTCGCATAACTCTAGAAACAGGTCTTCCCGCTCTCGATGCTTCGCTGCTACCTTCGCTTCCCCAGTCATAATTTTAAGAGACATGCTAGACAAAACTTCAGATGCGAAGGGCACACTCTCTAATTTGGCGAGCAGCTCCTTGAACTCCTTATCTTGCTTGCGTTCGAGAAAAAAGTCTCTGAAGTGATCGAGCTTTTTAGGATCACGGGCGCACTCAACAAAGTTCATATAAGTAGAATCGGCGCCTGTGGGCAACGCTTGTTGCTCAAATTCCCCGCGCATTTTCTCGAAACTTTCTACCCAATTTTCGTATTGTCTCACCAACGAATCGAGCTCAATGTTCACCTGCTTTTCAGCTGACTCAAGCTCAGCCTGCAGCTCCTTGTATTTGGCTAGTTTCGTCTTGGCACTTTCATACCTTTGGCTGGCCTCAGTCAAACGAGAACCGCGCAATTCAGAAAAAACTTTAGCGCGTTCTACAACATTTGCCCTTTGCATATACTCTGATAGATTAGTCCGGATTTTCTCCGCCACCAGGGTATCTTCCGCCAAAAGACGTCTAACCTCGGAAGTAACATTAGCGACTGCGAGTACCAAGTCTGGCTCAACTCTTTTGTAGATCGACTTAAGGTATTCATCGTTCTCAGTCCCTCCAAAAATGGCAGACCAGAGGGTTTCGGCGTTTAAACTCTCTAGCCGGCCCGCTGCGGAATTAGCAGAGGCCTCCAAATCAGTCGCCGCGTGCTCGATCTCTTTATGGAATTCGGCTATTTGCAATGCTACTCGACCGTCGGGGTCCTCACCTTCCGCTGAGATTCCGCTGAGCGCATTTTCGGCCTCCTCGTATTCATTTTGAAGTGCCTTTTGATCACCTGCCTCCATGATTTTCGAGCCAACCGATTCCCGCTTAATGATTGCCAATCTAAAGCGTTCAGCGGCTTCTCGGATGCCAATCTTGCACTGGGAATGTTCGGCGCATATCTTGTCAAAGACTTTTTTAGCGGAAGGAATCTGAGCTATCTTTTTCTGTACCAACTTGTCGATATTGCGGCGATCTCCCGAAGAAAGTTGAAACAAGAAGTTTTGTGGGACGTAATGCACCATCTTGTCGCCTTGGCGGCTACTAGAGGATGTTACTACCCCATCAGCCCACTCCACTTCAACATTTAAAGAATTCAAAACGTCCTGCCAGCGGTGCCCTTCCGCCGGACCGAATTCTTCTTCACCTCTTTCTGGGATAGCCGCCTTTTGAGCCTCAACTGTCTTAGCAGAGTTGACGGCATAGGCTGTGTGAGCCAGAAGGGTTGATTTTCCGGAACTGCGAGGACCGATAATCGAATTCAATCCCGGATTAAACTCTACGTCGGGCATGTACTGACTGTTTCCGAACGTTACTTTCTTGATCACATGCTCTGGCTGCTTTAGGCCAGGCTTTCTTTGGCAAATCTCTAGGCGTGACGTTGGTTCAATGACAGTCTGCTGTAATACACTGAAATCTCTAAGACCTCGGACCCAAGTGTGCAATCCGTCGTCGGGATAAGCACTTAAACGCCCAAAGCTATGCGCATCAGACCCTCGGAAAACCGCCATAGGTCTACCGATGCGCACCCTAAGCTCTTCAATTGAGCTTAATGACTTTTTCTCGGGTAATCGTCCTGTCCAGTCGATTGACCTGATGTTTTTTAGATCGTTCGCGTTGCCAAAAAGGGCATCTGCAAACCGCGCAACGTCCTTGGCTACGTTTTGGTAACGTCCAGAGTTGCCCGAATTCATTGAAGGATCATACAGACCATCGCCTCGGACTGGAACAACCACGAAGTAGGATTCTTCTCGGGTAGGGAAAGTCCTTTCGAGTTCGTCCTTTAGCGAATTAAGAGAAACTGTCAAGTTTTTGTATTCACTGCGGGGGATTGCACCCAAGGGACTTCCATTGCAGGTTAAACGGTTCAACATTTCAGAGATCGTCTCAAGTTTTACCCGGTCAGAAAATATCAGGTGCAGATTAATATGCCCGCGCCCAGCGTCTTCAGTAAGGCGCAGTTCCACGTTCGGAAACACCTTCTTTTTATGTTTTCGCAGTTCGGAGGCATAAACCTCAAAGTTAGCCACAGAGAAGTAGTCCGTGAGTCCTATAATGTCAAGGTCAGACTCAATCAGTTCCTTTAAGAACTTTTCTTCGATTGCCTTATCTTTTTCTTCCTGGGTGAGACTAGCTTTATCAAGACCGCCCAATTTCCGGCGCTTGTCTTCTAGGAGAAGAGCCTGACTCGTCTCGTCCAACTTGTATTGGCCGTTCATCGCGGTCTTTGGCACGTGAATATGGAGATCAGTCTTAAGCCATTCAGTTCCCTGGAACATAGTCTTTCACTTTCAGCTGCAGGTTGGGGCAGGTTTATTTCAGAATAGCTCAAGAGTCTTTTAATACAGTGCCGCAAGCACACCAGGAGTAAAGACGACCCTAGTTTTCTTCAATTCACATTCCCGCTAACAGAAGCGCAGTTTTGGCGAATCTCGAAGGGGAACCACCCCATCTACTCCGAAATCAACGACGCTGTTTCCTCGGGCGGCACATCTTTCAGCTGCAGGCCTTTAAATGGGCAACGACACCAACGTGATAAGCGGGGCTGTTCCCTCCATGCCCGGCAATCCCGGGACAAAGAGCAGCGCCAAGAACTCGATGGAGAGGACACATCCCGCCAATGCGAAATACTCGTAAAACCTATTCGACTCAATAGGCCTAGGCATCGCAAGCGCCTGCCATTGCGCGCAATCTTCCACGCGTAGAAACAGGTATAGAAATACACCACCGTGATGCCGGTGCTGGACATGTCAACAACCCACATCAACGCCGCGCGCCCAATCCAGGGAGTCACCAAAGCACACCAAGAGAATCACATTGCGCGGTGTGCGCTCGTCACCCTTCAGCTCACCCAAGCGGCGCGGGACCAAGTTTGCCCAGCCCAAGGTAAACAGCACAGGGCTTGCTGCAGTGTAGAAACCATTGAGTTCAGTCAGGGAACCCATGCTCACCGAACCAACCATGAGCATCGAGTCTGTTCTGGCTGCGCGCCAACCCTAACTCCCGCGAACCTTCCTCGACACCCGTCCCTGCATGCTCATCGTAGAGAACAAACCTTCCACGCACTGCCCACTCATTAAGACGCCCCTAACTCCATCTCCTCCTCGGCTCCGGGCACCGCTGCCGCCCCACCTGGGCATCGAAGAACAGCGCACCTACCGCTTCCCTTTCACAGCGGGCCGGCTGCGCATTGCGGAAGAGCGGATTTCTTTTGCGTATGCGAGTGTGGAGATTCGAGAGATATATGGGCCAGCTCAATTTAAGCTCTTCCCCAGGAGCCCCCGGTCCCTGAATCACATTGACTGATTTTTGATTCACGCGTTTAATCGAAGCCACGAAGGAGCACCACAATGAATATCCCTACTGACTTTGGCGAGCGCGTCTGCAAGCAACGCGAACTGCGCGAGCTAAACCAGACCGATCTTGTCGCTATGACCGATGGCATTCTGTCCGAGCCGACTCTCGCCCGCCTAGAGAAAGGCACGGCCACGCCGACTCTCCACCACATCATGGCCCTCGCATGGGCTCTGGGCATCGATGCCGCTGAGCTTGTGGACGTCACCCCGCTCTCCCAACGCGTACGCGTTGCCGCTCGTGGGGACGGCGTCGGAGTGGATACTGCGACGCAGAAGCTATTGCCATTTCTTCAACTACGCGTGAACTTGAACGGCCTCAATGCATAAATCGAAAAGCCCATCACAACAAGGTCTTGAACTAGCTACCCGCTTTCGAAAAGATCACATGCTGGGTACGGAACCGATCAATGACATCAATGCTCTTATGAAGCTGGTCGAGGCAGACTTCATTGTTCTGAACTTGCCACAGGACTTGGATGCCGTGACACTTCGAGATCCCAGCTCGGGTGCTGTAACAGTGGGAATTGGAACGAGCAGTAATCCGTACCGCCAACGGCTCACTGTGGCGCACGAAATTGGCCACATCGTCGCCGGTGACGTCACAGAAGACGGAGCCGGCCTGCTCTGCGATACAACTCTTCCTTCAGAAACACGCGCGAACACTTTCGCACGGTGCGTGCTGTGCCCTGTGGAGGCACTCCACAATCTTTCCCAGGGTTCGACCCCGGAAGAGCTCCTGTCATACGTCGTTCAGCGCTTCCAAGTCTCCCCCACTGTGGCAGCAATCCAACTTTGCCAGGCCGGACTCATTTCGGAGGCGACTAAAGAAGAACTCAAAAGCTACTCCACCAAGCTTCTCGCCTCTCAATTCGGCTGGAAAGCCGACTACGATTACGCCGCCAAAATCTCAGCGTTGCCTCGTTCCTCTGACAGGCTCGTAGCCGATGCCTACAAGGCCTACAACCAGGGACTCATCGCCCTTCCTTCGGTTGCATTCGCTGAACAAGTCAGCATTGAGGAAGTCCTCGAGTCAACGGGTGGTTCGCAGCGCCTACCCAACAACGAACACGCAGACCGTAGCGATATCGAAGCTGACCTGGCAGATTTCTTCGCTGACTAGTAGGTTCGACATGACCAGAAGATTCATTATTGCCGATACCAGCGTGCTGCTCGATTTCATCTGCGCCGGCGAGCAAGATCTACTCCTCAAGTTCGTGGGAAATGAACAGCTTCAAGTACCGGAAGCCGTCAAGGACGAAGTGGAAAGAAAACTAAAAACGCTAAAGTTCCAAAGCGGCTCTACAACCTGGACTTCCCTGGTTACGCATGGTCACGTGAAAGTGCTCAAGGATAATTATGCTCTTCTCTGGAAGCACATCCATCTGTTCTCTGGCCCTGGTTACACCATCCAGGGCGGCAAGGCGAAGAACCTTGGCGAATACACCGCTATCGCCCACTGTCTTGCAACCCTTGAGGAGGATCCCAGTGTAAAGACCGCAATTATCATCGATGACGAAGAAGCGAAGCGGCTCATCAATAAGCGACAGGCGGCGACAGTCTTTACCATCGAAGCAGTGCTACTCCGCTGCGTGCAGCTTCACATTCTCACGGACCGCGGCGAATCACGACGGGTGTGGGATAAACTCTCGAAGTTCGACAATCTCCTCCCCTTCGAAGAAACTGAGCTCAACGACCGCGCTACCTACCGCCGCTTTAGCTAGTCCACGCCTGATGTTTTAGTAGCGCTAGCCTGACTGAGGACTTTCTACCTGCTTCCGCGGAATAGCCTCATCAGCCTTGTCCTGGAAGCTTTTGTAGTTCCGCCGAATCCGTGACGCTAGTACCTCTACCTGAACACCTTCACACCGCCGCCATGCCTCGGAGTTGAAGGGCCTACATCCTGATAGTCAAGATTTTCAACGGACTTCGGCTCTCGATAGGTCCCCAGCCCTATTCTTCCCTTTCCCTTTTTCTGGCTTGCCTACGCTCGCGCCTTCGAGCACGCTTTGCTTTGCGGATGTCGACGACCCACCTCGGAACGAAAGGCCACGGAAGAGGAATCCCGAACGCACCCGTGCATCCAATGAACCCAATGCCGAGGGCTGCTATGACCGCATACCTCAGCACCGCTGTTACAAACTCAGGAGGGTTTACACTTTCGACCAACCCTGCGATACCGCCAACGCCGAAAAATAGCGTGCCGTAAGGATAGAAGAAGAGGACGCCATCCCTCTCCATGCCTTCCCAGGCGGGTTCGTCATACCACTCTTCCGATCTGGGATCCCTGCGCACATCCAAAATGTAGTAGGTCCAGAAGAGCACCATAACGAGCACTGACCCAGCATAAAAGAGCAGTTCACCAGTATCCAAGTCCATAGAACATGGCCCCCTATAGCTGCCGGCTGCGGTATGTAATTTAAACGCTACCAGCGTTCACTGGGGAGAGTACTGAGACGAAAGCGAAATATGGATACACACAAGCACCCCAGCCAAGGAAAATTATAAAAGACTTGGCTTTTACGATGCTTGTAGCCCTGCGACCAGGAGGCTCCTTCCCTTTAGCGTGCCTAACTTCCACAGCGTTCGCGCCACGCGGACGCACCCGCCTTCGCCCTGCTTACCAGCGAGTCCTCTGCCCCGCCTTGCTTGCCGACGCCCTCCCAACCAACCCCTCGGCTACCGAGGTCGGTCCCCAACTCCTTGACTGCGGCCTTGAGCGAAACATGCGAGTGGTCCTCGTACATCGCGACCACGTCGCGCTTGACCTGATCCGAATAAGCTTCCCTAGGCATGGAGGTAAACTGCCTCTCCCCCAACCCAACACGGCAGGAAGCAGAGGTGCCTACCAAACAGGGGCAAGGCCTATTCCTGCCGTTCCCTTTTCCTGGCTTGCCTGCGCGCACGCCTTCGAGCACGCTTTGCCTTGCGGATGCCGACGACCCAACGCGGAACAAACGGCCACGGAAGCGGTACCCCGATCGCGCCCGTAAGTCCAATGAGACTGATGCCGAGAGTTGCCATGCCCACGTACACCAGCGCCGCTGAAACAAACTCAGGAGGGTTTACATTTTCGAACAAGCCTGCGATACCGCCAACGCCGAAAAATAGCGAGCCGTAAGGATAAACGAAAAGGGTGCCATCCCTTGCTGCGCCTTCAGAGTCGAATTCGTCGTACCACTCTTCCGATCTGGGATTCCTGCGCACCTCCAAAATGTAGTAGGCCCAGAAGAGCACCATGGCAAGCACTGACCCGGCGCAAAAGAGCAGATAGGGAATATCCATGTCCATGGATATGACCTCCCGTGGCTACCGGTTGCAGTATGTAATTTAAACGCTACCAGCGTCTGCTGGGTTAAGGTATGAAACGGAACGACATACGGATGCACACAAGCACCGCAACCAAGGACAACGTTTAAAGCCGACCACTTGTGATGCTTGTAGCCTTGCGACCAGGAGGCCCCTTACTTTAGCGCGTCCGGCTTCCACAACATTCACGCCACGCAGACGCATCTACCTTCGCTCTGTGCACCATCGGGTCCCCGCCACCGCCCCGCTTGCCGACGCCCCTTACCACCCCAACCCCCGCACACAGCGCCTACCCAGTACTTTTGGGCTGGAGATGGCGCTTGAGGGTGTGCGCTGTTTGATGGATAAGGGGCGTCGCTAAGCGGGGCGTCGTTGCGAAAGCCTTCCGCATCACCACCTTCATCCGCACCGGCGCACTGCACCTCCATAAGGCTGCTGACCTGCGCCCGGAGAGTTTCTGGTCCGTGGAGAAGACCAACGCCGGTGAATCGGAACTCCATAACCTCGGTGGAGCATTGGCCGCGCTGCGGGGGCTCGGTATACAAGGAGCGGGCGCTTGGCGACGCCTCCCCCAACCCCTCTTTCCCAATCCTGAAACCGAGAGTGCCCACATTTCCGCGCCTTCACTCGAGCCCCTAATGAGGTCCCGTCCGCGCTACTCCATGGGCAAGGTTGAGGTCGCGGCGAGCGCTGCCTTCTCCGACGCCTAGTGTCGCTCCAGCCGGTAGTTTTCCCTAATCGCTTCCAGGTCATAGAACAATGCCGGTCCGTACTTCGGGTTGCGAAGGCCGAATTCGACGCTGGCGGGAATGAAGCCGGCCGAGTTGCCAGGGTCGTGGCGGATGCCATCACGGACTAGGACGTGGACGGGGTGGCCTTCAGAAATGAGCATATCGATGGCACCGGTAAGCTGCATTTCCCTGCCCTTGCCTGGCTCGATGCAATGAAAGGAATCGAAAGTCGCGCGATCCAATAAGTAGCGCCACCAAGTTCGACGGCGCATCCTCAACTGTGGGCTTTCCGCCGTTCTCGCGGCCTTTTCACCCAATCTTCGTCGGTAGTCGCAACATCAATTGCCCCATAATTCGGCATTATCGGCGGCTCAACCTCCACCGCCGACAACACCAAGCCGCCACGCTCTTAGCGCACCCGAATCATCTCGCTCATGGCGACGGTTAGCTCAATAGCGTCGTCAAGAAGCACAATCACAAATAATCCGCGCCGGCATCCAAAGCCGGCTTAGCCAGCCCCGCAGAACGGCCAAACTCAATGGATCCTCTAAGTCACCACAACTTGATGATTAATCACCGTCGCACGCTGCACCTTCAACCGTCGCTCGTAGATACTTACTATGACAGAGAGCGCATCAAAAGGTAGCAGCGTATTTTCTAGCTTGTCGACCTCGCAAGCGCGAACCTCGACGCCCCACCGCCGTAACCGCTTTACCAATCTTCCGATTTTGAAACCGAGGACCATTTGGTTTGTAAAGCCCCTATAACATCTAGCCAAGAGGCTACCGGCTCGGATTAGCTAACAAAACAGGAGTAGAGACACGAGCGAAAACAAACATACGTATACTTTGATACGCCCCATATTCGACGATTTGTAGAGGATGAGATGAGTTCCGCTTCACACGTAGCATTCGTAGGCCTAGGCTATATCGGCCTCCCCACAGCAGTAGTTATGGCCAATTCTGGATTGGAAGTCACAGGTGTTGACGTAAATGCTGCCAATGTTGAAAAGATTAATCGAGGCGAAGTAACCATAATCGAGCCGGGCCTTGAAGATGAGCTTAAGAAGGCTCTCGATTCTGGACGATTCTCTGCCAGCACTGAGCAAGTTCATGCGGACGCATACATTATTGCTGTCCCGACTCCATTCACTGACGGCCATGCCGTCGATATGAAATACATTTATTCAGCCGCCGAAGCCATCGCTCCTCAGCTTGAAGGAAATGAGCTCGTCGTCCTCGAATCGACTTCCCCTCCGCTAACCACTCAAAAAATGGCACAACGAATCCTCGACTTGAGGCCCGATCTCCGTGCTGATAAGGAAGGTACTGACCCAACAGAGAAAACCGTCTACTTCGCGCACTGTCCAGAGCGAATTCTTCCCGGTAAGGCAATGGAAGAGCTGCGAACGAATGACCGGATTATTGGCGGACAGACCAGCGAAGCGACGCGTCGCGCCAGCGAAGTTTACGCTAGCTTTTGTGAAGGGGAGCTACTCCCGACGAACGACGTAACCGCCGAGATGGCAAAATTGACCGAAAACTCGTTCCGCGATGTCAACATCGCTTTCGCAAATGAGCTTTCGCTAATCGCAGACAACCTTGACATTAATGTTTGGGAACTCATCGAGCTAGCTAACCACCATCCACGGGTTAACATTCTTCAACCAGGCCCCGGAGTTGGCGGCCACTGCATCGCCGTAGATCCATGGTTTATTGTGTCAAGCGATCCGGAAAACTCGAAGCTCATCGGTACCGCGCGCCGCATCAACGACGATAAACCTGAGTGGGTCATTGACAAGGTCGTTGAAGCATTTGAAAAGTCCGAGGGCAAGGAGCTTGCAATCCTGGGATTGGCTTTTAAGCCAGACATTGACGATCTTCGAGAGTCGCCAGCCCTCGAAATCGCGAAAAGAATCTCAACTCAGTTCGAGGACACTCAAATTGATGTCGTCGAACCAAATATCCAATCGCTTCCTGATTCACTTTCCGGTTTCGATAACGTAGAACTCAAACCACTAGAACAAGCTGTGGATTCTGCCGACGTTGTCCTTCTCCTAGTCGACCACCGTCAGTTCAAGGAATTCGATGCTGAAAAGCTGAAGACCAAGACTGTAATCGACACTAAGGGTCTCTGGCAGTAGTACTAAGCCCGAAAATTGAGACGAAAGTAGCCACAATGACCGTAAGGCCATATCCGTTTGGATTCTTAGTCAGCGACAAACCCATTGCAGACCAAGAAATTGTCCTGCCCCATTTCAAGAAAATGGATGCTTGGGACGATTTGGAAGTCTACGTCCAACCGGACGAACCAGTTCAATTGATCACAGGCAATGATGCAAACATACTATGGTTCGGTCATGCTGCTTTCGTCGGAGATGATGAGGCCCGAAAGCCCTTTATCGACGAAGCATATGAGGCAGTTTCTTCAAGCTGGCAGGCATTTCACGAATTCCTAGATCTGGTAGTAGGCCGTTGGGCAGCTTTAATCGTTAAAGACGGAAAGGTTTCTGTCTATAATGACACGCTGGCCAGCCAACCCGTTTATATCGCGCGCGACGAATCAATCCTTTTCGCATCACATCTGCCGCTTCTACACCGCGAACTGAACGCGCGAACGGGCCAAGTCGAAGAACTAATCAACCTAGGTCAATATAAGCTTTGGGATCAAACTGAGGATTCTCGAATTTCGGCTCTGCCTCCGAATTTCTTCTTCGACTTTACACAGAAGAAATTAAAGAGGTTCTATCCGCATAAGGCTCTTGCGGCGCATAGTCTTCCGTTCGAGGAAGCGATCAACACCTCGATTCAGCTTGCCATCCGTTCTGTCGAACACTGGAACGGCCTTAACTACAAAGTCTACTGTGCTCTGACAGCCGGAATGGATACACGAGTCTGCGCAGCCTCCGCGTTGGCAGCGAATGCGAACTTCAGTTTCGTCACCTATGGAAGTAACGAAGCACCCACCCCAGAGGACGGGAATACAAAGAAATCTTACAAACAAGATGTCCAGGTTTCGGGTGATATTGCTGAGGCCTTCAATAAGGAACACATAGTTCTGGCAATGGAGGATGTTAAAGACTTTCCCCTTTCTGCTAAGGAAAAGGAAATACTTCGAGAAAATACGGTCGGCAAGCATGCTTTGAACTTCCAAGGCCTTTATGAAAACTCTCTTGGCGCCCAACCTGCAATCTGCTTTGTAGGCACCGGATTTGAGTCCTTTAGGGATTATTTTTCTCAATCTAGAAGGCCTTCAACGGAGTTTGAAAACTTTTCTCGGATCGTAAAAAACCTTGGAGGCTTTTCCAAGGAAGGTAATCAAACAAGCTTCACCATAGATACAGCCAGAGAGCTTTGGGAGACTTTTGATGTACAGTCGGTCAAAAAATACGGCTATCCAGTCGCGAACGCACTGTATCAAGAACTTCGAGCTGGAAGGTTCCAATCAGAAGCCATTAATTGCCAAGCCACCGCTTTCCTGCCTATAAACCCAGTGGCAATTCGAAAGTTTTTCGAACTAGCTCAGGCTCCGTCCTTTTACGACCGCAAAAACGCCGTCTTCGCAAAATCCTTCATTCGAAGTGCATTCCCTCCTTTGACAACTTTCCCAGTTAATGGCCAAGAATTCTCAATTGAGTGGAGTACGCACGTCGACGGCGGAAAGGTCTATAGCAGAACAGCCGAGGGCCTCCCTGCTGAACAAGAAAGGCAGGACATCCCAGACTTAATCCAGCTTAGGTCCGAAAACCTGTACAAAGGCGGTGAGCAATTCTTCCGCAAGCCCTTTAAGACGGAAATGGGCTCAATTCGTATTACTTTTAGCAATCACTACAACATCGGCCGTGATGCAAAAAACGTCGTAATTTTTATTCGGGTAAATGGAGAAGACCTTTACACTCTTCCAATTGGGAAAAGAAATGACCCTTGTACCGTCTCAATTGATGGATTGAAACAAGGGGACGAAATCGACTTAGGGATCAGGTCTACACGTACTAATGGTCCAGCTTGGAAGAATGTAAGCCTTTTGAAACTAACTGAGTGGCAGGAATGCAAATCTGACGCCCTTCCGCCGCAGCTCTTGGTTGCATCAACTAGAAACTTTTCTCTGCCAAATCCCGACTAATTGGCACCTGTTAACACGTTGTACGATGATTGGTTCGTAGAGAACAAGTCCTCAATTGTTCTCTACCCATGACCCCAAGACCGCACGGATGCAACTAATTTTAGTCTTTGGCGCAATGCCAGCTCCAGATGTCGTAGGCAGTCTCTGCTCTGCCTTCTAGGCTAGCCAGTTTCGCTATTCTTCTTCGGTCTGGAGCCTGACCCACGAACTACTTCACCATACTGCAGCAAACGCCCTAGAGCATCTCCCCTAAAACAGGAGACCCAACTGTCAAATCAATTTAGAAATTTACTTACTTGAGAGTCGAACAAAATAGACGGCTTTTTGTAAACACCTTTAACACCGCAAATCAGTTCCTCGGCAGATTCAAAATTCTTTCGAGCCATCCTCGCAGTCCATTTATTGTATAGGAGTGTAATTGTCGTTACATCTCCATCAGCGATAATTTGCCCATCGTGTAGCCAAACTACCCTTGTACACATACTTTTGATTGAGGACATGGCATGGGAGACTAGGAAAATGGTTCCGGCATTAGTCAGGAAGGTGTTCATCCGCTCTTGCGCCCGTTCAGTAAATGATGCGTCACCTGTACCTAAAGCTTCGTCAATCAGCAACAATTCACGCTGCACCGCAGTAGATATAGCAAATTTCAGCCTGGCCCCCATTCCAGAAGAATAGGTCTTCATAGGTCGATCAACCGCCTTGCCTATCTCGGCGAAATCAATAATTTCGTCTGTAAGGCTATCGATTTGGTTTTGATCTACTCCTTGAGCAAGTAATCCGAGCCTAATATTTGTTCTTCCGGGAAGCCTAGGTTGTAAGGCTGCCGATACATTTAGAAGCGTCGGTGTCGAAGAGAGTAGTATTTCTCCTTCATCAGGGGCTTCGTTTCCCGCGATCAATCGCATCAACGTAGACTTACCCGAACCGTTACGTCCGAGTACGCCGATGCATTCACCCTTCTTGGCATACATCGAAACTCCGTCAAGGGCGCGTACAAAGTCGCCTTCACGCTCATTAGATAACTGCGGTCTGCGAAAAATACTTCTTTTATTATCTGCTCGATAGTATCGCGCAACATCCCGTACAATAACGCTTGGTTTATCTAACGTGTACATATCGGTCTTCAGCTCTCCAGAAAAAAATAAACCCAACTACAGCCGTACCAACGGACCAAAGAACAAGTGTTAACCACTCCATAGCATTTGGACAATGCCCGTACATAACAACACCCCTAGCTGCCTGAAGAAACTGGTACGCAGGGTTTGCTTGCATCACCTGCTGGACCTCAGGAATACGCGCATATCGTTCGACCGAGAAAACACTCCTGATACATAAAACCAAGCACGGTTAACGAAAAACACGACCTTTTTAGCATCAGGAAGGAAAGCAGTCACTCGCGCTGAAATTAAAAGCAGCCCGAACGAAAATATGTGAATAAGAAAATAGATCGGAATTATAAGAATAATCGTCCACTTAGGCCAAGTTCCCCATTGAAAAGCTAATGCAGCCACTACAGCAAGCAGCCCTGGAATGAGGTTACTAATAAAACCTCTAATGGCTTCACCGACCACTAACGATACCCTAGGAAATCTAAAGGTCCGCATCATTGCTTTTGATCGCTGGACCAACCCCGAACCGCTTCCAAGCCCGCGCGACATCATTGAGAAATAGGTTAAGCCGATGATCAAAAACCCTACAAAATTGTCGACTCCCCGAGATGTCCGCAATACTAATCCAAACATGAGTCCGTACATCGCGATACGCAACAATGGTTCAAGCAGGTTCCAAAGACGCCCCAAGAACATATCATCATTGTCAGCTGAAGCCTTGAATTTAGCATGCTCATAAATAAAATTCCGGTAATGCCAGGTCTCCGAAATATAAGCGGCTAACGACTTTCTTTTATTGCTTGCAGACAGCCCCTCATCGGGCACCAGTACGGTGTACCTCTGTTTTGGAGCTGCATCTTGAAGGAAGCGGATCGCATCAGCTTCTTGCTGATCAGCCATTGATCTCCCTCTTCTGAATCCTACTGGATGTTCCCTATTGAGAACCTAACAAATACCCTTAATCCTATCACTGGCGCCTGATCCAGAAGCAGGGCGAACACACAGCCATCTTGACTTCTTAAGCATCATAAAGCCTATAGATTTCTTCTAATACTTTTTCCGCATAGATAAGATTATCGCCCTGAAGACTATCAAGTTTCGGCTTATACACTTCAGACATTGTTGGTTCGAGTTGATACTTTCTAAACCGCTGGATTAGGCCATATTTTCTCAAGAGTTTTGATTGAGCTCTCTCTCGAATCAACGCCTTGGAAAAATACTCCGACCCTATTTCATTGGTGACTGAATCATTTCGTTCAGCGTAATAGACAATGTAGGGGCGTGAGCACAATACGATACGGTTTGCTTTCAATAATATTTCCCAGCCGAAAACTGTATCCTGCCCGACAGCGCCTTCTATAAACCTCAAACCGCAATTCTGGAGGAACTGCAAGTCAATCACCGAGGCCTGAGTCGAAATAACGGGGAAACGATGCGCTTGCTGCAGTAGCGACTTGGGGTTTGATAAAATTTTTCGTCTGCGAAAAGTATGGCGTGAATTAACGCTTAGACGCTTCCCTACTTTTAGCTGATACCCTGTTGCCGCCTCGGGGCGCTTCGAGCCAGAATAAAATTGGCGGAGCAGTTCGTCGTAGCCACCCACAGAAATTTCATTGTCCGGGTCAAGGAAGGAGACGAGGCCTGAAGTTGCCTTACATAGGCCTTTATTACGAGGAACCGACGCAGAACCACTGGGTGTCCCTTTGAGCCTGATTACTTCTACATTTTTGATGCCGGATTCAAGTTCAGTCAATATTTCTTTTGTTCTGTCATCATCCGAAGCGTCATCCACTATCAGAACGCGCATTCTTTTCCACGCATTGTTTGCCACAAGACTCGGAAGACACTTAGCGAGTAAGAAAATGCCGTTGTTATGGACTGGAACAACAACGTCTAACACACTTGGCCCCAGAGAAATAGCTTGGGAACAACTTCTTACCTCGTCCCAAACTGCTTTGTTTCGTCGTTTAACTGAACCTGCCCGAGCACCGTTGTCGCCGATAAGCCTACTTTGTTCATACCAAAGTGCGCACTGTCTAAACGCACAGATCAGCTCCAAATTCTCCCCAAGGTCCGAAGTTAACTTACCGGAGAATGGCATCCTCACACTGGGAAAGCGATTGAAAAGTTGCTGACTGTAAAGTCTAGTCTCGACTTGTCGTGACGCCTCTATATCGGAGGACACCGCCTTTAAAAGCTCCCGGCCAGACTCAGAACCATGGACATACGACTGCCTTGAAATTGAGCCCAGAAGCAACGCATACATTTTCAATGCGACCCTATGCTGAAGTAGTCCAGCGGTTGAAAGAAGAACCTTAGGATTCATATGTGATCCACATGCGAGTTGACGAACAAATTTCATTCGCTACGTAATCGCTCTAGTTCTCGATTGATCTTCTGGATAGTATAAGGCTTTCCGAGAGGATTGTGCCCCATGTTCACATCATGATAGAGGTTAAAGCTGAAAGTTGGCTTCTTACCTAATGACTCGAAGTCCTCCAGTCTCGACAAGATTGGCTTTAGCTGCTGTTCAACGTCTCCGGCACTAGCAATATTTAAAAGAACTTCAGTTTTCGGAACATAACCAACATGTTCGAACAAATCTATCACATTTACTCGCCAAGGCTGCCGTGTCCGCACCTCTTCGATTTCAGAGCCATTAAAAACATCTCTAAGAAGAGCATTTACAAAGCGTTCGTTGTACAAAGACCAGTCAAGCTGAGGATTGTTTACTATGGCTGTGCTACCCCGGTCTTTAGCAGCACAGCAAACGGCTTGGAAGCCACCAGCAGAACTTCCATAGTGTACGGTCTTATCGGAGTCTGCTAAGTCGAAGCGCTCGCGAAGTGCCTGAATAACGTCGTAGTAGGCATCAATTGCCCACTCCTTTTCGGAATTCTGCGCCCATCCAATCTGTAACCGCTCGTGTTTTAGCATCGTCGGGTCAGCAATTTGGACTACCGTTGCCTCAAATTCATCCAACCATGACGATCTTTGAAAAACAATACCGTCAGGAGCCTTCGATCTCTGGATAGCTCCGTTATAAGTGACCAGCAAAGTATCACTGTTGTTCTTCGCCTGACTTAGAAGAACGGGGACGCGGCAGGACCCGACTGCGACTATAAATCGAGATTCACCACGCTTCCCTCCTTCCAGCTCCTGGTCAGATATTTGGTTGATCTCATCAAGACTATAAGTTTTCAAAACCACTCACCTCGTATACTCGACAAGTTGGGAGTACTTAGCCGGCTCGAGTGCCGCATTTGGGTAGAACAGACGCACACCATACATGATTCCAACGGGTGCAATTTCCTTGAAACCCGAAATCGACGAAACCCGTTCCTTGCACCCAGCTTCAACAATCAAGAGTGCACTGTGCCGTAGATAGTTTCTCGACAAAAGTAGTCCTCGCTCCGAGTTAAAACTGTCTCCGTCAACGATGACTAAGTTGACCGAACTTTCTTCTAGTAGATCTGAAGAAAGATTGGTCCACTTTTCAGTATCGATCTTCAATTCTCGACTAAATCGCTCACACCATATGTCTGTAGTTAAGACTAGGGTAGGGCCCATCCATTTGACGACCTTGTCAATAGATACCAAGGAAGCCAATGGGATACCATCTTCCGTGGGCCGATATTCATTTATTTCGCATATAAACGATTCAATTTGACTCGGCAATTGCGATTCAGTCTGGCGGAGACTTTCAACTTCGTCAGCTTTGACATGTTCGGTCGACGCATGGCTAGAAAAGCTATCAACTTTTTCTTCTAATTTGACGATTCCGCTATTCAGCTGACGCTGTACCTTTTCTATTTTGCGAAATGCCTTGAAGCTGCCCCTTTCAGTTGCGCGCAACACGACGATGAGCCCTAAAGCCACTAGGACAGCCTCGATATAGAGCAAGGAGACACTTTTCAAGACAATGCCTGCAACAGCGCAAACAATGGACAATATGAGTATCAGAAAAAGCAACAACTGACGGCGTGAAAAATTCTTCATATTTCTCCTAAGATACTGATGGATAGACAATATCGCCGCGGCGATGAACCTGCACTACATCGGTTAGAAATGGCAAGTGCCGGAAAGGCGATGCGGTAGCTCTAATTTCACGCGCCATGGTTGCTGCCACCCAATCCCAGTTGTGTTCCTCGGTCACTACCGCACTTGCGAACTTTGAAAGTGCAATTTGCTTTTCCCGATTTCCTAAAAGATCCGAGATCTTGTTGAGTAGCTCTTCCGGTTCGCCTTGTTGAAATACAACTGCAGCCTTCCCCCCACGTGAAACTTCCGAGAGCGCAGAAACTGAAGATACAACGAGGGGCCTCCCCGCAGCCATTGCTTCGAACGGCTTTAACGGAGTTACGTTTTCGGTAGCAGGAGTTGACAGTCGTGGAAGAACGATTAGGTTTGTATCTTCAAAAACCCCCACCGCTTCGTCTGCGGAAACTGGGCCCGGTATATCCACCAGATCCGAAACGTCTAACTCTCCAGCTAGGCTTCTGAGCTTTTCCAACTCAGCACCCTTGCCTACGATTCTTACGCGAAGAAATTTTTGCCGTTGCTTTCCCAAAGCAACAGCTCGAATAAGGGTTTCAAGTCCTTCATAGTCGACTAGAGACCCTACGTAGCCTACGTCGTACTTAAATTTTTCCTTCTCCTCCAACGGAGTGATGTGAACAAACTTTGACGTGTCGACAGCGTTGGGTACCAGCCCGATGTCGAGTCCATGCTCGCTCCGGTCATCTAACAACTTCGCCATGGAGCTATTCATAGTGACTACACGATCAGCGAATCGACAAGTGGTGTCTTCCATGCGCTCAATTCTTTGGGCTTTGCCAGCTTGCCCTCGACCTTCAAACACAAGTTCCCAAAGGCCTGAAACTTCATACAGCACCGGCACCCCCAATTCATGGGCTGCAATCAATGCTGGGAGCGCAATAAGGTATGTGGACCGAACATGTACCACATTGGGCCGCTCCACTAAGAACACCTCTCGGTACCAGTCGATGGCCTTAAACATGTACTCAAATTCGCCGCTTTTGCGAGGGAAGTCCGCCGGGAGATGCCTATACTCCACGCCGTCAACTTGATCGACCGGAAAAGGAAAATCTTCTTTGGAGTTTACTCGTTCGGAATAGAAACCCGGCCGTGTATATGCCCGAACATTGATTCCGTTGCGCATCAGCCCCTTAAGCAGTCCCTGCGCTCTTCCTGTATAGCCACCAGTATGATTCGGCAAGCTCGCGTGAAGAATGGTCACGACTTTGATGTCATCCATTCCCTCAGAAGCAGCTTGTTTCTCACCCTCCCCAAGAGCACGAGTACGCTCAAGTAGTTTGAGTGCATACCTCGACTCCCTGATTGCTCCCCTAATGTCTTTTCGCTTGAATCGGCTCAGCTTCTGTCCAGCAACGAATTCAAAGTCAGCCTTATTCCAAGCATCAATAACTTTAGACATCTTCCTGCCCTAAAATTCCTAAGATTCAGTGGTTAGTTCTCGGTATAGCATAGCCAATTTTCTAGAATTAGCTTCCCAAGTTCTTTCATCAAGCCATGACTTCTCGGCCGTCAATGCCGCCGGGTCTTTGATAGCCTCACGGATTCCGACTGCGAGATCAGAGGGGGAATCTGGCGGAACGAACATAGCAAATCCCCCAGTAACCTCTCTGAGAGCAGGCAAATCCGAACAAACGACAGGTGTACCTAAAGCCAGGGCGTTTAAGATTTTAATGGGAGTAACGTTTCTTGTGACAGTGGAGTCTTTTCTTGGAACCACAAAAACGTCAAAAATTGAATACCAGCCTTGGATTTCGTTTGCGGGCTGCTTCCCCGCAAAATACACTCGGTTGCTCACTCCTAAAGACTTGCAAAGAGTGAAGAGTCTTCTGCGATCCTCTCCATCTCCCACCAGAACTACTTGAATATCATCATCGAGAAACCGTACAGCACGGATTAATGTCTCAAGGCCCTCATATGAAACTAGTGAGCTAATAGTCCCAACAATCTTTTTGTTTTGGAACCCCAGTTTCCGGCGTATAGCAAAGGCACTACTTGAATCAAGCTTCATATGCCGATCAACGGCATTTGGAACTATGGTCACTTTGCTCTCAGAAACCCCTGATTGGACGAGATTCTCTTGAGACAATTTGCTAAGTACAATCACCGCACTTGCCTTTTTCGCAGCTTCCAACTCACGACTCTGGGATTCGCGGTAGTAGAAGGATCTCTTCGCTTCTGGTGCCAATGAGTCTGGGAATTTGGACAACCACGTATTATGCGGCTCACCACGCATCTCGTAAATCCACGGCACCCCCAGTTCGTATGCCACATCAGAAATCAAAGCTGCATTTTTGAAATCAGAAGTTGTTTGAATAACTGCTATGTCCTGTTTCCTACAGATTTCAAGAAGCATTTTCTTGGCTAGGTCATATTTCTTCTGCTCGCCGAATGGCCAAATTTTAGGAATGAGTGGCACTAGATAAGGCGCACATTTGCTGGAATCTGGGACTTTTCCTATTACCAGTGGATACCCCAACCTGCTCACCACGGAAAGGGCCTTTACTTTTCCTCGGAGAGAGTTAACCAACGCTGCTGTTCGTACAGTGTACCCAGACTGCGTATAGGGCGACGCGTTGTTGACATAGTACAAAAGGCTAATTTCTCGTCCACAGGCAACTCGCTCTACCCCCTTGTGGATCTTGAAATCAAATTGCTTTCGCTTAGTTCTCACGAGAAAAAGCTTGTGAGAGTGAAGGAACTTCTTTACTAAGGGGAGCTTCGAATATGCAGACTCAAACTCTTCATAGTTTCCAGTTTCCACCAGAAAATATAGGGACTTACCTTCAAATGACTTGCTAGAACCGAAAATATCGAAGGGTCTAAATTTCCTTTGTCTTACAGCCTGATACCCCAAAAACCGCTGCTTTGCTTGATGTATGAAATGTCCAGGCTCCAACAGGAACTTTTCTACCGCAAAGGGGATTACCACCGCGCTATAGTTTAACCATCTGAGGACCTTCTTCATTTTAAGTTCTCAATCCACTCAACCAATTTTTTAACTTCGCCGGGAACTACGGTTTCCCGTTGTGATTCCACCCAAATGCTCCCTTTTGTTGTAATCGAAAGCCGAGAGGGGTTTTTATACAAAGCAGTCCAAAGATCAGCAAGCTCATATGGATTTTCAGGCGAAACGGTATCACCCGCTTCGAGAAACTTAATAATTCGAGCAGTCTCACCTTTAACAACACCAGAAATATGGATTCCTACCGACATTAACTCGTAGGTCTTGGAGGGAACTGCTCTATCTAGCGGTTCCCAATCGGTTAAATGAACTAGGGCAGTATCAGCCCACTCGTAGAATCCCACAATCTCCGCAGCGGAACGCACCTGGTAGAAACTAGCGTTTACTTCCTTCAGACCTGCATAAGTCTGAAGATCTCTTACTGCGGCACCCCCACCAACGAAGACAAGTTCAACTGGGGTTCCTTGATTCTGTGCAATTACAGCCGCATCAACCGCATTTCTCAGATTTTGCGCTCGCCCCAGCGTTCCAGCATAAAGTACTCGCAGCGAATGGGCGTCAAAAGAATGCCTTTTAACTTCCTTCGGCACGCTGGCTGGAAAAACGTTTCTAATTGTTGTGATCAATTGCTGACGTTTACCGGTCAGCCGACTTGACCGCTTGTTCCGTAATTGTGCTCCGAGATCTTCGGAAGTGACCATGATTGCGTTGGCGCGCTCAAGTAGCGCGGTTAGCCCCTTTTCGATTAGCCAACTTAGGATACGAATCGGACCCAAATTAAGAACTTTTTCATGCCTCGACCGAGTTTCCAACGCTCGATTCCAATTTCGATGCTCTTTCATGAGGTCCGGCCAAGCATCTCGAAGATCAATCACGTACGGAACTCGAAGTACTCGCGCCACAAGGAAAGATACAACGGCAGTCGGCAATGCAGGAACTGTGCCAACTACTGCATCTACATTACGGATTCGCCCCCAATTCCTAGCCACCGTAATTAACGCCCCTGCAGCAATAAAAGCCTGCGAAAACGCACGGCCCGCCAAGGATTCTCCGGCATAAAGAAAGGGACTACGGTAAATTACTTCCCCTGCCGGCCCAGTTTCAATTTGAGCGTTTGGAAGGAAGGACTTCAAGGAGTCTCTAAATCCAAGCTTCCGCCGATAGTTTGGCGGGGGCGCTACAACCGAGATATCACCACCAATTTCGGAGAAAATATTACTCAACCATGTCCAACGCCGCTGCGGGACACCATTCTCTGGATACCAAAACTGCGAAAGGACAAGAAGCCTCATCTGTCCGCACCTCCAATTTGAGCAATATCTATTCTGACATCGTACATCAGACCTATAAGAACATGTGCACGTTGTCGTCTCTGAAATTTCTAGAGTGTAGCAACCAAGCACGAAAGGACAATTAGAAAATTGTGCCCTCTACCTGCTGATTTGTCACTACAGCAATGTTGCCTATATAGTTAATTCTCGTTGCACAGAGAACAGCGAGTTCGAAGTACAGCATACGCATATTCCTCCATAGCTCAGTTGGCAGAGCATTCGACTGTTAATCGAAGGGTCACTGGTTCGAGCCCAGTTGGAGGAGCAAAATCCCGCTTAGTATTCTAAGCGGGAAATTTTGTTTTTATTCCTGATAGTCAATAGGTACCGTCGGTTCGGGTAGCACCTTACAAGGTTCTTCTTTTAAGATTCAGCCTCGATTTAAGCAGCAAAGCACGAGGGCTATTTAACTTCCGTATCGGCGCCCCACATGCACATCCACTCCACCGAATAGGCTGAAGCAGTTGACGATGATTTCTGGTGCATCTATCGGAAGGTCATTCGGGTGGATAGCGCCGTGCTCAACCTTGAGATCGTGGCCGCCAAATAGGCCGAAGCCGCCAACGCGGACGCGGAAACCTTCTGGGATGTAGACATCGGCACCACCGAAAATTCCTACCGCATTGATGGTGGTCGTACGGTTACGAAGGGCTACGCCGGTCAGGTCGATGTCAACACCGCCGAAAGCTCCAATAGCTGTCAGGGTACGGGCTACTGCCCCGCCATTGACCGTGGAGCCACCGAAGATGCCCAGTGCTAGGGTTTGCGGCTGCCCCACCGAAGGCTGAATCTGCTTCATTGCCTGCTCAACTTTGGCTATGGCATTGGATTCTTGGTGGCCGGAGTAGGCTTTGGTGACTTGACTGTGGGCACCAAAGAGGATTGTTTCCGGGCTTTCAACAAGGTCAGCAAGGGGCTCAATGAGCTCGCCGCGGGTGGTGGCGCCCTCACAATCGGCCGAGCGCTTTTCAAATTCAGTGAGGTCAATCTGACCGGCCGACAGCGCATCTCCCAGGATGTCGGCAGCCTTCATGCGGTCTTGGTGGTTACAGCGGATATCCAGCGGTTTCATACCTCTATTATATCCGCTATATCTCCCCCATGCGCAGGTTATTTCTTATTCTGGGCGGCCTTGGAGGAATCAACCTCGGGCAGGAAGTCGTCTACGCGCTCGCCTACTCCGGTCAGCTCCGCGATGGCGGCGACGGCGCGCTGCGCGCCCTTACCATCGCCATAAGGGTTAACGGCGTTGGCCATGGCTTGGAAAGCGGCGTCGTCGGAAAGCAAAAGCTTAGCCTCAGCCACGATGAGCTCACGGTTGGTACCCACCAGCTTCACGGTGCCGGCGACAACGGCTTCGGGGCGCTCAGTGTTTTGGCGCATAACCAGAACCGGCTTGCCCAGCGCGGGAGCCTCTTCCTGGACTCCGCCGGAATCGGTAAGGATGATGGTCGCGCGGTTTTGCAGCTGGGTGAACTGGTCATACGGCAGTGGATCGGTAATGACGATATTCGGCAGGTGCTCAACCTCAGGGAGAACCGCCTCGCGCACCTTGGGATTTAGGTGCAATGGCAGAGCGAAGTTGATCTCTGGGTAGGCCTCAGCCAAATCCTTGACTGCGCCGCCGATTTCCTTCATAGCTTCCAGGTTTTCGCGGCGGTGGGTGGTCACAACGACGAGGCGCTTGTCCGAATCTGCGGCCTCCTGCAGGGCAGGGTCCTCGAACTTAGTGTCCCAGGATGCTGCTTCCAGTAGGGCATCGATAACAGTGTTGCCGGTGACCACAATGTCCTTGGAGCGCACGTTCTCGCGGCGCAGGTTTTCCATCGATCCAGCGGTAGGAGCCAAGTGCAGCTCGGCTACCTGGCCGATGAGCTTACGGTTAGCCTCTTCTGGGAACGGCGAGTGGATATCGCCGGTACGCAGGCCCGCCTCCAGGTGCACAATCTTTACGCCGCGGTGGAAGCCAGCGAGTGCTGCGGCCATGGCGGTAGAGGTGTCACCCTGGGAGATAATGACGTCCGGCTGTTCTTCCTCAATGATGGAATCCAGACCCGCAATCGCGCGGGAGACAATTTCATTGAGGCCCTGGCCCGGCTTCATCAGGCCCAGATCGTGCTTCGGAGTGATGCCGAACATGGTGTTGACCTGCTCCAGCATTTCCTTGTGCTGACCGGTGGAAACCGGGATGGAGTCAAAGCGCTCATCATTGTCTAGCGCCTTAATCACAGGGGCGACTTTAATGGCCTCCGGGCGGGTGCCGTAGATGGTCATTACCTTGGGCTTAGTCATTACTCATTTCCTTTTGGTTGATGGGGATACTTCTTTATTGAACCATGCGCGGGAGCGTTGTACCCCCGCGCAGATTGTTGGAATCGCTAGCCATTGACACTCACGCCGCCTTCAGGGGTGATAGTCACCGTGGCAGCCATGGCGCGGACTAGGTCGAGGCGTTGCCAGGAGCCGCCTTCTGCCTGCCAATCCAATGGATTGCCGGCTGGGCGCGCGGTCTGGCGGAGAACCTCGGCACGCTGCTCCCAGGTCAGTTCTGGGTGGGACGCTGTTAGCAGCACTGGGGCGGCCTGCGGAACCACCATCGGGGCGTCGGTTCGGTAGCGCGGGGCGAAGTCATAGTCCATGAGCTTGGAATATTGCTCCACCGCATCCTGGGTGGAGCGGTAGTCGGTACCCTCTGCCCTATCCTGGGCCACCAATTCTTCCACCGTCTTGCCAGTGCGCCACTTGATCTCTTTGCGCACCTCCATCGAGGCTTGCCACAGGGCATTGCGCATGCGCTTGTCGTTGAGGCGGTCTGCCGCGGCGGCTTGGCCGGTCATGCGGCCGCCGATGACATCCAGCGGGTAATGCACTCCTAGGACCACGCGGTGGTTGCCGGCCTCCGCGCCGCGCAGCATGAGCTGCGGACCTACCTCAGGCAACATGAAGGACATCAGCGTGGTAATCCACGTTGCCTGATTGGTATGGCCCGAAGGGAAGGCTGGTGAGGTGGGATAGAGATCCTTGGAGCCATCGTCGTAGCGCTTAATCGCTTGCGGCGCGCGCTGGTACGGGCGCTGATAGTTGAAGTAGTACTTCTCAGACATCGTGGAATTGGCCAGTCCGCCTGCGCGGGCCGCATAGCCATTTCCTAGGAGGTATTCGGTCTTGGGCAGGCGGTGCTCGGCCAAGGCGGCGCGGAAGGCATCGCCTAGGTTTTTGCCCATGGAATCAGAGACGGCGTTGAGCACGCTGGTGGAGCTGGCCTTGGCGTCGGCCTGCGCGCGCCGGATCAGAGCGGGGTCGCCGGCTGCGGCGTTGTTGATGGCCACGGCCTTGTCCATATTTTCTTGGCGGATTTCTGGCTGGGCCTTGATGTGATCAAAAAGCTGGACTACCTGCCAGTAGTTGCCAAATTGATAAGAGGAAACATCGGATTCAAAGCCCGCGATATAGTCCGTGCTAAACGGCTCCGGAACCGGGGCACCGGGGTGCTGGACTGGGGCCGGACCGGTGGACTGCTGGGTGACAGGCTCACGCAGCTGGGGCACGGCTACGGGAAGGGCTGTGGCCGACGGTGCGAGGGCTATAGTCAGCCCAGTAGTCGCGCACAGGGCGAGCCCCCGGGCTGCGGGTCGAAGTTTATTCCGATTGTTCAACGTAGAAACCTTTAACTAGCATCAAATTCCTACGAATAATATCCAGCTAAAGTTACGGGGAAGTAAACGCTGCGCTAAACTCGCATGCACAATTGTGGATTGGTGGGTAGACTTTTGCGGTCACCACTCAGCACTCTTCAGGCCAATTGGGACCTTGGTGCGCCGCGGCGGCCTCCGGTTGGTGGCCGGAGGATTCCGCAGAAATGCTCGCGGTAAAAAGCGCGGCCAGCGCTACTGCCGAGGCCGCAGCCGAATCCCTACGCTTGTTATTTTCCACACACTTAAACTAGCGCGTATCCCGCGCCATGAAAAGTGCTAGTCCAATGCGGGGCTAGCGCTACCCCTCACTCGTGGCTGGCGGCGCGCGGCTAGGCTTCGCGGTAGGCTGGTGGGGAACTTTTACTCGCACAGAAATAAGGGGACACGCTAGATAATGATCCAATTCGTCTTCGGCGCCGCAGCAGGATACGTTTTTGGCACTAAGGCTGGCCGCAAGCGCTACCACCAGATCAAGGGCGCCTACGAAAAGGCCGTCAACTCCCCCGTGACCAAGTCTGCCGTCACCTCGGCACGCAAGGCGGTGGCTAATCGCCTGGACCCAGAACCGCGCATGCGCGAGGTTCGCGATTTGTCCTCCAAGCGCAAGGGCAAGGGCCGGCTGCGCGGATCGCAGGTGGATAATGCGGACCGCATTTATGAGCCCGATGAGGACTAGGTCGATTGCAGACTAGCCTTTAGGCCTCTCCCCTCCCCTCGGCGCGACGACGATTTGGTCGCGTGCCGAGGGGAGATTTTTATGCTTGGGGAGGCGTGCCGCGGAAGGCGCGGTCATTGAGCTCGCGGCGGGCCTGCTCGAGGGCGACGAGGTCGGCGAAGAGCGAGTTATAGCTGGCCTCATCATCGGAGGGGCGCATGCGGCCGAGGCGGGCCTTGAGCTGGGCTATCTGATCGCCCACCACGGTTTCTTGCAGGCGGGAAAGGACGGAGTCGGCGTATTTTTCGGGGCCGACGTCGGTAGGCAGGATTGCTTCTACGGCAAGCTCGGAGACAAAGTTGCGGCCGGTGAGATCCTGCATCTCGCCGGCAACGGCGGCAATCCATTCCACGGCGGGCATGGACGCACCCTGGGCGGCGCCGCCGGCGGTGGAAATTGCCTGGCGGACGAGGCGGTAGGCGTCGTTAGTATAGGCGTCGGCAGTAATGCCATCGAAGTACGAGCCTGCTACCTGCGGCATCTGCAAGGCCAGCTTGAGGGCCTCGCGCTGTGGCCACAGGTGGGTTTCCTTGGGGCTCGGCGGATGGATCATCGGCACGTCCTGCTGCGCCGGTTGCTGCTTCGCGTTGTCGAAGCGGCGGATGGTCGGTTTTTCGGCCTTCTTGGGCTTGCGCGCCTCCGCGCGGACCTGTTGGAGGACCTCCTCCGGATTGGCCCACCCCACCCAACCGGCAAGGCGGCGGGCATACTCGCGCTGCAGGGGCTGATCGCGGATCTGCGCCACCACGGGGACTGCGCGGCGCAGGGCCTGCAGGCGGCCCTCCGCGGTATCGATGCGGTACTCCGCGATGACGGATTGAATGACGAACTCGAACATGGGGATGCGGTCCGCGATGAGCTCGCGCACGGCGGCATCGCCCTTTTGTAGGTGCAGATCGCACGGGTCCATGCCATCCGGGGCCACGGCGACAAAGGACTGCCCGGTGAATTTCTGCTCGCCATCGAAGGCGCGCATGGCGGCCTTCTGCCCCGCCTCATCGCCGTCAAAGGTATAGATGAGCTCGCCGTTGAAGTAGGAATCATCCAGCATCAGCCGGCGCAGCACCTGGAGGTGCTCGCCACCAAAGGCGGTACCGCACGATGCCACTGCGGTCTTCACGCCGGCGGCGTACATGGCCATGACGTCCGTATAGCCCTCTACCACCACGGCCTGGTGGTTATCGGCAATATTGCGCTTGGCCAGATCGAGACCGAAGAGCACCTTGGACTTGTGATAGAGCATAGTGTCCGGGGTGTTCATGTATTTGCCGAGCTTGTCGTCGTCGAAAAGCTTGCGGGCGCCAAAACCAATCACGTTGCCGGAAAGGTCCTTGATGGGCCACAACAGGCGGCGGTGAAAGCGGTCAATGGGGCCGCGCTTGCCCATCTTGGAAATGCCGGCCGCCTCCAGCTCCTCGAAGGAAAAGCCCAAGCGCAACAGGTGCTTGGTGGCGGTATCCCAGCCCTCCGGCGCATAGCCGCACTCAAAGTCATAGATGACCTCGCGGGAAAAGCCGCGATCTAACAGAAAATCGCGCGCGGTAGCTGCCTGCGGTGTCTCCAATTGCTGACGGTAGAACTCGTGCGCGGCCTTATTCGCAGCGATGAGGCGCTGGCGGGTACCAGGCTTCTCATTGCGCGCGCCCGTGGAACCGCCCTGGTAGTTAATGTGGTAGCCGATTTTTTGCGCTACCGCTTCCACTGCCTCTGGAAAGGAAACCTGCTCCATTTCCATCAGGAAACTAAAGACATCGCCGCCCTTGCCGGTGGAAAAGCAGTGATAGTAACCGCGCTGCGGGCGCACGTGGAAGGACGGGGTCTTTTCATCCTTGAAGGGGCTCAGCCCCTTGAGCGAATCATGTCCGGCGGGCTTGAGCTGAACGTACTCGCCCACGATCTCTTCTAAAGGCGCGCGTTCACGGATAGCTTGAATGTCGCTGTCCGGAATTCTGCCTTTTGCCATGCGTACAGACTACCCCGCGCGCGGCGGGAATGTTCAAATGGCAGGGCCAGGATGGTGTGGTGCCTGTGGGTTCACGGTTTGGGCGGAAATTACCCTCTGATGGGGTGTATTCCGCCTGCCTTTACCTACCCCCGTGACGGGGGAATTTTTGGCCTTGTTGGCAGCTTAGGCCGATTTCGGTATTCACCGCTGCACCTGCAAGAATAAAGGTATGTCCAAGTCCCAAGCGTCTAAGAAATCGCTCCCAGTAGCCCTCGGCGGCCTTGCGCTTGCCGTCGTTGCAGGCTACTTCGGCTTCGACCTCGGCGGCAATGATGATTCCTCTGCTTCTTCGCCGTCTGAGTCCGCAGGTGGCGCTAAGGCTAGCGACGCCGATACTTGCCAGATGTCTTCCCTCCCCGCCGAGGCCAAGGACACCGCGGACGATATCTTGGCTGGTGGACCCTACGACTACCCGGATAATGACAATGCCCGCTTTGGCAACTACGAGGGACGCCTGCCGCAGCAGGACAAGAATTACTACCGCGAATACACGGTAGAAACCCCGGGCAGCAAGAACCGCGGCGCCCGCCGCATTATCACCGGCGGCGGCAGCGAGACCGACCCGGACGTGTGGTACTACACCGATGACCACTATGAAAGCTTCTGTTCTATCCCAGACGCGGAGGAGTAATAATGCAACGCATCCTCATTACTGAACACATCCGCACCCGAGCGGACTTCTTCAACGCGCTAGGCCGCACTCGCGGCTGCGAGGACTGCGGCCCCCGCAACCTCGATGACCTCGCGGACTTCCTGCGCGAGCAGCGCACCAGCGTCATCATTGCCTCCAATATGGATATCGAAGGCGAAGGCCTGGCAGCAATAACTAGCGTGCTCGAGGACCAAGGTGTCGCGTTGGTGCGCTAGCGACTCGGGTCCCTGGACTGGGGATGGGGCGTTAGGTCCATAGATATCAGGCCGAATTGAGGGTTGTGAGCTCTCAATTCGGCCTTTTCGCGCTCAGTTCGGCCCGATGAGTTTCGACCTAACTCTAGCGATGCTGGGTGGGCCAGGTTTAGCTGAGGAACCCGGACAACTCCGCACTCCGCCGAGCCAGTCGCTCCAGGCGGGACTCGGTCATGGAGGCTATCTGGTCGATGATGGCGCGGTCGCGGGCGGCATCGGTATCGGCTTGCTCCCACCACAGCCGGAAGGTGGCATCGAGGGAGCCGGGGGCGCCGGCGACGAGGTAATCGTAGACACGGTAGATGCGCTCGCGCTGGCGGTCTTGGCGGGCTAAGTGGGCGGGCACGTCCATGACATAGAGGACGGCGATGGTTTTAAGCCAGCTTGACCTCGGCTTCGGCTTGCTTGGGCACAACGAGGTCGCCGTGCATGCGGCCAAGGCTATTGGAGGCGATGAGATCGGCATTGGCCTCGCTGGTGGCGCCAACGGTTGCGCCCACGTAGCGGCCAACAAGCTCCGAGGTCATCTTTTTCAGGTTGGCGTAGTCGCGCAAGGAATAGTCAAAGTCACCGATAGCGTTGATGACACTTAAGTTGCGCAGGCTATCGGCTGCTTCTAGGAGCTCGTCGGCGGTGCCGCCGAAGGCTTTGGCGCCCTTTTCTGCCAGTTGGGCCAGCTCCACCAAGTCCCAGAGCACGCTCAATGAGATACGCCGGGAGATGATGCCATCTTCCACGTCGTGCACGGAGTAGGCGATGTCATCGGACCAGTCCATGACCTGGGCCTCGATGCACTTACGGTTATCGGTATGACCCTCGCGCAGCCAGTCCAAAAGGTGCGCATCCTCGTCATAGGCGCCGTACTTGCGGTTGGTGGTGCCATCCGGGTTGGTCTTGGTCCACGGATATTTGCAGGCGCCGTCGAGGGCCGCGCGGGTGAGGTTGAGGCCAAAGCTTTGGGGTTCGCCGCGGGCATCGTCCACGATGACCTTCGGCTCCAAGCGGGTGAGGATACGCAGGGTTTGGGCGTTGCCCTCGAAGCCGTTAAGGGCAACTTCATTGAGCGCATTCTCGCCATTGTGGCCATAGGGCGGGTGGCCGATGTCATGAGTCAGGCCGGCCATATCGCAGAGATCGGGATCGAGGCCGAGCCCGGAGCCGATGCTGCGCGCGATTTGGCCCACCTCCAGCGAGTGGGTCAGCCGGGTGCGCGGGGTATCGCCGTCGCGCGGGCCGACGACCTGTGTTTTATCCGCTAGCCGGCGCAGCGCGGCCGAGTGCAGCACGCGGGCTCGGTCGCGGGCGAAGAGCCCGCGGTGCTCCTCCACGGGGTGGAAGGCTGAGCCCTTCGGCTTTTCATCGGCCAGGCGGGCAAAGTCGGCGGCGGAATAAGAATAGGTCACGGCGCCAAGTTTATTCCGCGAACAGGCCTTTTGGGTGAGCAACGTGGCTTAAGCGCGGTCGTCTTCCTGCTGAATCGTCTGATGCCGCAGCTTCTGATTGGGCCGCAGCACTTGCTCCACGCGGTAGAAACCATTGCGCAGCGCCGCAGCGCCGCGCGGCGGCAAAAGGCCGGCCACCAACGCATAGGCTACGCCACCCGTTTCGTGGGCAAGGTAGCGCCACCAGGGCTTAGAAAAGCGCGCGGCCGGGTAGTACGGCGTGCCGGAGACGGTGGCCGTGATGCCCTCTTGGCGGGCGATGAGTGCGGTGCGCAGGCGGTGGAGGGGATCGGTGATGATGGTGGCGTCGGAAAGCGCGAAGGCTTCCTTGACTGCGCTGAGGGAGCTGCGGGTATCCATGCCCTCCTCCACCGCGTGCACGGTCAGGTGCGGGAAGTGCTCGCGCAGGTAGGTGCGGCCGACGCCGGCCTCCGTGAACCTATCCCCGGGCAGCTTGCCGCCCACGGTAATAACCTCCAGTCCCTCAGCTGTGGCGAGCTCACCGGCGTGGCGCAGGCGGCCGGCCAGGATGCGGGAGGGGCGGCCATCGTATTGGGCGGTTCCTAAAACAATTGCGTACTTCACTGCCCCACTACATTACCTGCCGGAGGGCTAAGCTAAGCCGGTAAAGTGGTGGGCATGAATTTGAGTGCACGTTTGGGCCGCGCGGCCATTGCCGCTTTCATTTTGGGCTGCACCTCCCTCGGTGCGGGGTCTGCCTTCGCCGCCGAGACCACCACGGTGGCGCAGGGCACCGATACGGCAGCCCTAACGGAAAAGGTTACCGATGATGCGGGTGTATTAAGCACCCAAGAGAAGGCCGAGCTCAGGGAGAAGATTGGCCAGCTGCAAAAGGACGAGCACTTGACGCTCTTTGTCTATATCACCGATGAGCTGGGCACGGATCCGGAGAGCTTTGCTGGCCAGGCGGTCAAGGACAAGGGGCCGAACTCCGCGGTCTATGTGCTATCCATCAATGACCGCAAGATGGGCGTGCAGGCCGGCGATGCATGGCCTAAGGGCCGGCTGGACCAGATGTATGACGCCGCCTATGACAAGCTGGCCAGCGATGAATACGGTGCTTCGGCCGTCGCGCTTGCCGACGCCGCCCTGGGCAACTCCGCCTCCGATTCCTCCGGCCTGGCGTGGCTGGGCGGTGGCGCGGCCGCCATCGTCGCCGCCGGTGGCGGAATCATGTACTACTCGCGCCGCAACACCAAGAAAAATAATGCGCAGACGCTGGAGTCCGCCCGCGAGATTGCCCCGGGCGATACCGATCAGTTGGACCGCCTGCCGCTGGAGACCTTGGACCAGCTGGCCCAGGAGGAGTTGGTCTCTACCGATGAGTCCATCCGCCGCGGCAAGGAAGAGCTCAATATCGCGCTCTCTGAGTTCGGTCCCGAGCGCGTGCGCCCCTTTACCAAGGCGATGAACCACTCCACTTCTACCCTGCAAAAGGCCTTCCACCTGCGCCAGCGCCTGGATGATGCCGTGCCGGAATCCCCGGCCGAGCGCCGCCAGATGCTGGTAGAAATCGTCTCCTCCTGCGGCCAGGCCGATGATGCCCTGGACGCGCAGGCCGAGGAGTTTGCCAAGATGCGCGATCTGCTCATCCACTCCGATGAAAAGCTGGATGAGCTCACCCAGCGCACCGTGGGCCTGCGCGCCCGCCTGCCGGAGGCCGAGTCCACGCTGGCCGGCCTGAAGTCCAACTATGACGAGCACGTGCTCTCCTCCATTGCCGATAACCCCGAGCTTGCCGCCGCGTCCCTCGATGAGGCCGAAAACTGCTCGACAAGGCCCGTGGGGTCCAGGCCCAGCCGGCCGGCCAGCAGGGCCCGCTGGTGGGACTTATTCGCGATATCGAGCACGCCTGCGAGATGACGGATCGCCTCATTTCCGGCGTGGAAAACGCCGAGGAGAATATCGCCACCGCCCGCGGCAACCTCGAGGCGCTTATCGCCGAGGTCGAGGGCGAGATCAACGAGGCCCGCGAGCTCGAGCGCCAAGGCAAGGCACAGGGAACCACCGCGGATTGGGACAAGCTCGAGGATCTGCTCGGCCGCGCCGGCACCGCCGTCAACGAGGCCAAGGCCCACGGCCAACAGGATCCGCTGGGCCAGCACACCGCGCTGACCTCCATCGATACCGAGCTGGATGAAGCACTCGACCGCGTGCGCGAGAAGACCTCCACGCACGCGCGCCAGCTAGACCTCTTCCGCCAGCAGATTTCCGTAGCGGAATCCAATATCCAGGCCGCAGAAGACCTCATTTCCTCCCGCGGGCGCATCATCGGCTCGGGTGCGCGCACCGCGCTTGCCGACGCCAAACGTCTCCACGCCCAAGCCCTCCACACCGAGCGCAGCGATATCCGCGCCGCCCTGCAGTCCTCCCGCGAGGCGGTGGCCGCCGCCCAGGCGGCGCTGCAGCGCGCCAAGGAGGACATCGACGAACACCGCCGCCGTCAGCAGCGCCAGCAGATGGGCAACGCCGCCGGCAATGTCGTAACCGGTATGGTCCTCGGCCAGATGCTCAGCGGCGGCCGCGGCTTCGGCGGTGGTTTCGGAGGCGGCGGCTTTGGTGGGGGCAGCTTTGGTGGCGGAGACTTCGGCGGTGGCGGAGGCGGCTTCCGCGGCGGCTCCTTCTAGCCCGCCCATTCCGTCTAGCCCGGCCAGTCCGCCCCACGGCCCGGCAGCCCTGCCCTAGGCTCGCGCGCGGGTGGCCCGGCTCCCAGCTCTCCCCGGCGCAGGGCTAGGTGCGCAGGGTGCGCGGGGTGGCGTCGAGAAGCGCGCAGGCGTAGCTCAAGAAGATGGCGTCGAGCTCCGGCAGATCGCCCACGCTCACGCGCAGGCCATCGCCGGCCGGCGCGGTGCTGGCAACCTCGGCGCCCGTGCCGCGGGCCACGATGCGGCGCTCGCGGCGGAAGGGGTTGCGGCGCTCGAGAAGGTACTCGCGGTCAGCGCAGGTTGCGCGCAGGCGGGTGACGGTAATCCCAGCCTGGGTGACCGAGAAATCCTCGCCCGCGGCGGTCTGCGCGCGCAGGAAGAACCGCGGGGAGGAAGAATCCAACGAGGATTCTAAGGTGAGGCGCTCGCCGGCCGTGGTGGCAAGCACACCGTCGCGCACGGAGGCAAGCTCGTGCCCCTCGGCGTTGGTGAGAGCGCCCGCGCGCCAGGTCCACTGGATAGGCATTAGAGGACGAATAGCGCGACGAGGGCGACGATGGACGCCAGGACCAAGGTGATGATCCACGCCCAGGCTTTGCCCTGGGTATTGGCATCCAGGATGACGCGGGTAAACCAGCTCAGGCCGGCGATTTCCGCGCTGGTCAGGCCCTCGGCATCGTGCTCGAATTCGAGGATGGACTTGCGCACGCCGGAATTGCGGGCGGTGAACTGCCCTACCTTTTCATCATCGACATCATCGATGATCCAGTCGCCGCTGTTTTCGTTGATGAAGGTGAAGGTACGGCCGTTAAGCGATGCCTCCAGGCGCTTGTCGCGGCCGGGGCGGCCGGCAAGGCGGTAAATGGAGCCGTCGGCAAGCGTGGCAGAAGCGCCAAGGTCACTGACCTCGGTGCGCCAGAAGTGACCGTCCACCTCCGCGGAATGCTCCGAGAATACGCCTAGTTGCTCCGGGCCTTCCTCGGCCAAGAGCACGGGCTTTGCGCGGTCGGAGCGATCCCAGCTGGTGTAATGCATTACTAGCACCCAATCAGGCGGGCAGCGAGGTAAGCCTCGAGGTCATCGAGCTTCACGCGCTCCTGCTCCATGGTGTCGCGCTCGCGCACGGTCACGGCATCGTCCTCGAGGGTGTCGAAGTCGAAGGTGACGCAGAACGGGGTGCCGATCTCATCCTGGCGGCGGTAGCGGCGGCCGATGGCGCCGGAGACGTCAAAGTCCACGTTCCAGTGTGCGCGCAGCTTATCGGCCAGCTTGCGCGCCGGCTCGGAAAGCTCTTCCTTCTTGGACAGCGGCAGGACAGCCACCTTGATCGGTGCCAGGCGGCGGTCCAGGCGCAGGACCACGCGCTTATCGGTACCACCCTTGGCGTTGGGAGCCTCTTCCTCGTCGTAGGCATCCACCAGGAAGGCCATCATGGAACGGCCCAGGCCGGCGGCCGGCTCGATAACGTACGGGATCCAGCGCTCCTCGTTGGCCTGGTCATAGTAGGACAGGTCCTCGCCCGAGCCCTTGGCGTGGACGGACAGGTCATAGTCCGTGCGGTTGGCCACGCCTTCCAGCTCGCCCCACTTGGAGCCCTTGAAGCCAAAGGCGTACTCCACGTCCACGGTGCGCTTGGAGTAGTGGGAGAGCTTTTCCTTCGGGTGCTCGTACAGGCGCAGGTTTTCTTCCTTGATGCCCAGGTCCACGTACCAGTTGTAGCGGTCATCAATCCAGTACTGCTGCCACTCTTCGTCCTCGCCCGGCTTAACGAAGAACTCCATTTCCATCTGCTCGAACTCGCGGGTACGGAAGATGAAGTTGCCTGGGGTGATCTCGTTGCGGAAGGACTTGCCGATGTTCGCGATGCCAAACGGCGGCTTCATGCGCGAGGAGGTCATCACGTTCTTGAAGTTAACGAAGATGCCCTGTGCGGTTTCCGGACGCAGGTAGTGCAGGCCTTGCTCATCGTCCACCGGGCCCAGGAAGGTCTTGAGCAGACCGGAGAAGGCCTTCGGTTCGGTCCAGTCACCCGGCTGGCCGGTTTCTGGGTCATTGATATCTGCCAGGCCGTTTTCTGGCTCGTGGCCGTGCTTTTCCTCGTAGGCCTCAATAAGGTCGTCGGCACGGTAGCGCTTGCCGGTGTGGCGGGATTCCACCAGCGGGTCAGAAAAGACCTCGACGTGACCGGAGGATACCCAGACCTGACGCGGCTGGATGACGGAGGTATCTACGCCCACGACGTCTGCGCGGGACTGCACCATGTGGCGCCACCACTGGCGCTTGATGTTTTCCTTGAGCTCTACACCAAGAGGGCCGTAGTCCCACGCGGAGCGGGAACCGCCGTAAATTTCACCTGCCTGGTAGACCAAGCCGCGGCGCTTACACAGGTTTACAACGGTATCGATGACGGATGCCATAAGTTTTCGGACTCCTCTGGTAGGGGACAGTCTTGACAATCTCGTTCAGTCTAACCCGAAGCGCTTCCCGGCGGTGGGATTGGGGCATGAATTTAATCTGAAATAAATACAACGTATTGCAAGTATCGGGTAATATAAGGGTAACCGACAGGTAATAGGTATTTAATTGAAGGTGACATTCCCTATGACGACCACTTACAAGGCCCCAAATACTTCTGCGGCTGCCGGCGTTATCGCTGCCCTTGATTCGCCCCTACGCATCGCAATCATCTCCCGCTTGGCCGAGCGCGATCACTTTGTCCATGAGCTGGTCAAGGCCACCGGCAAGTCCCAGCCCCTTATCAGCCAGCACCTGCGCGTGCTCAAGCAGGCAGGCATCGTGGACTCCGAGCGCAGCGGCCGCGAGGTAACCTACTCGCTCATTGCGCCGCGGGTTTTGGACCTGCTTGCCGACGCCGCCAAGATCGCCTCCTAGCCCCTCCCCTCCTGCATAAAAAGCCGCCTGACTGTGCAGTTATTGAAAAAGCACTGATAATATTGCGGTCATGGCTTTACACGACAGTATTCCCAAACTAGGCGCGCGCAATACCAAGCAGCGCACCGCAGTGGTTGAGGTACTGCGGGAAATGGAGAAATTCGCCTCCGCCAAGGAGATCTACCACGAGCTCCAAGAGCGCGAGGAAAAGGTGGGCCTGACCACCGTGTACCGCACCCTGCAGTCCCTGACTGATATCGATGCAGTGGACGCGCTCCACATGCCCAATGGCGAAACCCTCTACCGCCACTGCGAGACCGACGCCCATCACCACCACTTGGTATGCACCAAGTGTGGCCGCACCGAGGAGATCGACGGCGGCCCGATTGAAAAGTGGGCCACCTCCGTAGCGAAGGAGTATGGCTTCGAGCTCACCGGCCACGATGCCGAGGTCTTTGGCATCTGCAGCGACTGCGCCGCCTCCGCCTAAACGGCCGCACGCCCTCGCGCGCAGCCACTCCCCCTCACCTCAGCCTCCAGTTTCCGGCGGCTGAGGTTTTCTTTTTGCGCTACTTCTTCACGCCACCGAAGCGGCGGTCGCGCCGCGCATACTCCTCGATGGCGGCGAAGAGGTCCTCCGGAGTGAAGTCCGGGAAGAGTTTGTCTTGGTAAATCATCTCCGCGTAGGCGGACTGCCAGAGCAGGAAGTTTGAGGTGCGCTTCTCACCGGACGGGCGCAGGAAGAGATCCACGTCCGGCATGCTCGGGTCATAAAGATGCTGCGCGATGGTTTCTTCCTTGATATCGCGCGGGTTGAGCTCGCCCGCGGCCACCTGCTTGGCGATGTCCCTAAAGCCATCTACCAGCTCTGCCCTACCGCCGTAATTCACGCACATGGCCAAGGTCATCTTGGTATTGTCCTTGGTCAGCTCCTGGGCAGCCTCGAGCTCTTTAATAACCGAGCGCCACAGGCGCGGGCGGCGGCCCGCCCACACCACCCGCACGCCGCGCTCATTGAGCCACTCGCGCTGACGGCGCAGCACGTCGCGGTTAAAGCCCATGAGGAAGCGGACCTCCTCCGGGCTGCGGCGCCAATTCTCCGTGGAGAAGGCATAGGCCGAAAGGTAGGGAACGCCGGCGGCGAGGCAAGCATCGACGACGTCGAGAAGCACGGCTTCTCCGCGCCTATGCCCCTCGGTGCGCTTCATGCCTTTTTCCTGGGCCCAGCGGCCGTTGCCGTCCATGACCAACGCAATGTGGCGCGGCATGAACTCGTCCGGGATATTCGGCGGGGTCAAAGTGCGGTTCGGGTCTGGCGTAATCACGGGCTATATTCTACTGCTCCATAACCTGCAATGCGGAAACATTGCGCTCCATGTGCCACTGCAGGTGCGCCCGCGCTAGGCGATGCCCCTCCTGTTTCTGCGCATTCGTCGGATTCGTCGGGTGATTATGCGCCAAAAGCCACAGGTGATGCAGGGTTTCCGGGTCTACCTCGGCCGCGCCTGGCGGACGGCATTCGTGGCACGCCGCGCCGCCTACCGCCGGGTGAAAGGCGTGGTGCGGGCCCGGCCGGTTGCACTGGGCGCAGTTAAACAGGCTCGGCACCCAACCTGCATGCGCCATGGCCTGCAGTAAGAAGGCATCCAGCGCCATGGTCGGGTCCGCGGTTTGCAGCTGCTCCAAGGTCGCGGTGACGGAGTCGTAGAGGTAGGGGTCTTGGGCGGCGTCGGCAAACGCAAGGCGCTCGGCCGATTCCAGCACCGCGCACGCGGCCGTGTAGCGCTCATAGTCCTCAATGAGGCGCGCGCCAAAATAGTCGACCGTATCCGCCTGGGAAATGGTAGCCAGATTCTTGCCCACATACAGCTGGACATCGAGGTTGACGAAGAGCTGCAGGCGCGAACCAAAGCGCGACTTGGCGCGGCGCACGCCTTTGGCCACCGCGCGCACGAGGCCATGATCGCGGGTAAGCAGGACTATAACGCGATCAGCCTCACCAAAGTCATAGCTGCGGATGACCACTGCGCGGTCACGATAGTTCTCGCGCATAGTGGTTTAGAACCCGAGCCTACCCAGCGACTTCGGGTCAGACTGCCAATTCTTCAGCACCTTGATGCGCAGATCCAGGTACACATTGTGGCCGAGCAGCTCGATAATCTCCTTGCGGGCATTGCCCACAATGCGACGGAAGCGCAGGCCATCCTTGCCCTCAATAATGCGCTTCTGGCCTGGGCGCTCCAGGTACAAAATGGCGTGGATATCCAGCACGCCCTCACGGGTGCGCGACGGCAGCATCTCATCAACCTGCACCGCCACCGAGTGCGGCAGCTCCGCCTTCAAGCCAGACAGGGCGGCTTCACGAATGAGTTCCTCGATGCGCTTTTCCTGGCCCTCATCGGTGATGTGGTCATCCGGGTAGAACTTCGGGCCTTCCGGCAGGTGATCCACGATGACCTGCACCAGCTCATCCAGTTGCACACCCTCCTTGGAGGAAACCGGGATGACTACCGCATTCGGGTCATCCTGGGTGAGTAGCTCGTGCAGGGCCAGCAGCTGCGCGCCAACCTGATCTTTGCTGGCCTTATCCAGCTTGGTGACGATACCGATGATCGGGGTCTTTGGCGCGATGCTGCGCACGTTTTCCAGGATCCAACGGTCACCCGGGCCAATCTTTTCATCAGCCGGGATGGTCAGGCCGATTACATCCACATCGGCATAGGTGTCTTTGACTACCTCGTTGAGGCGCTCGCCCAGAAGGGTCCGCGGGCGGTGCAGGCCCGGCGTATCCACGACGATGACCTGGGCATCATCGCGGTGAACCAAGCCGCGAATGGTGTGGCGGGTGGTCTCCGGCTGGTCCGCGGTGATCGCAATCTTCTGCCCCACCAGGGCATTAGTCAGCGTGGACTTGCCGGTATTCGGACGCCCCACAAAGGAGACGAAACCAGAGCGGAAGCCCTCCGGGGTGTCGGTGTATTGCGAATAATCAAGCGGGGCTGCCGTATTTTCGGCGCCTTCCGGCACGGCATCATCGGGGTCTTCTGGCAGGCCCTCGAATGCCGCATCAAACTGTGCATCAAAATCAGAACTCATTACCCGCAATAATAGCCCACGGAGTCAAGATCTCCGATTAGTTCATATCCAATTCGCACCGGTGACACAGCAAAGGACTAATCTATGGAGAAACCTCTTCTCCCCAGCGCATACCGCGCTAACTCTCCGAAAGGCTCCTCATGCCCCGCAAATCCCCTGCCCTACTTTTGGGCGCTGCCCTTACTCTCATCCTTTCCGCATGCTCCTCGCCTAATTCCGAGTCACCCGCCGAGACGAGTACTAGTTCTTCGGCTACCTCTTCTTCATCCGCCACCAGTTCTTCAAGTACGGCCTCTTCTGCCGCTACCATCAGCAGCGAAGAGAGCATGGCGGAAGAACCTGCAAAAAGCGCCGCTCCTGAGCCGGAGACCCAGCCTCAAACCGCGGCTGCCGAGCCGGAGCTGCTGTATTGCGATCCGGGAAATTTGACCATCATCGGTACATTTTCCGACGGCACGCAAAGGCCCACAGAGCTATGCGATACTCCCGCTCATCGCCGATCTGCACGCGCAGAAGGAGTGTGCGGCAGTCTAGACGGACGATATAAGTACCCCGAAGAATGGGCCGAGCTGTGCAATGGAGGCCTTCCGCCTTCAGATTCAGATTCGTTGAATGACTATGGCGACGTAGATGCTGGATACACGCCAGAGTCCGACGCAGTGTTAGATACGCCAGCCGATGCCGATACTGGTGCGGTAGAAGGCTACGAGTATTAGCGGGAAAGACCGCACGCTGGACAACGCCAAAGCCCTGCGCCCGTCGAAACGGGTGCAGGGCTTGCCGCTAAACTAGTGAAGCTTACTTAAACTCATCCGGCAGCGGTCCAAGCTGCGGGCCGTCCGGGTAGTACTTCCAGCCATCCTTGATGCGGACGTCGTCAGCCCACGGCAGCTTATACTTGCCCTTAGCCAAGTCCTCGACCCAGGTGAGATAGTTGTCGGTCTTGCCGCCGGGGTAGCCCACGTATCCGCGGTTGCCCAGGTTGAAGATGTTGTTTTCTAGGCCCCAATTGATACGGGCCTTGTCAGCCAACTCTGGGAAGATTTCGGCGGTGACGATCTCGCCGGGATTGCGGTGGCCCTCAGAAATCATGTGGCCGTCGTAATTGCAGACGTTACCTTCACCGAAGTAGTAGAAGGTGTTGTCGTAGCCAGCCAAGTTTACGGATGCGGTGTACATCAGGTTCTGGAGGGCATTCGTCTTATTGGTCATGATCCACTGATCCTGGGTCTGTGTGGAGTAGCCAGAGATGCGGATATAAACGTTGGCGCCCTTGTATGCAGCCTCGCGTGCGAGCTCAGGGAACATGCCATCGTGGCAAATGTTTACGGCAAGCTTGGAACCCTTCGGGCCGTCGCAAACCGGCATGCCCAGATCGCCTGGGTACCAAGGCTCGATGGGAGTCCATGGCTGCAGCTTGCGGTAGTGCAGTGCGATTTCGCCATCGGAGTTGATGATGATGGCGGTATTAAAGGGCGGCTTTCCTTCCTCATGGTTTGGCTCCATGATGGAAAAGACGCCCCAGACATCATTGTCTTTGCAGGCCTGCTTGAACTGGTCCACCTTTGGGTCATCGAGGCCGATGAGGAATTCATCATAGGACCAAATCTTGGTGTTGAGACCGGAGGAAGAATATTCCGGGAAAACAATAAGGTCGAGGTCTGGGTAGCCGGCCTTGGTGGAACCCACCATGCGGCAGATTTCGTCCACACTAGCCTGGACGTCTTCCGGGGTATTGACCACCGGAACGGGATACTGAATGAGGGCCATCAACAGGCCGTCGGGGGATGCGCTAATGCTGCCGGTGCTGGACATAGTGGACTCCTATCGCAAAGTAGATGATGTGACGGGAGCCATATTACCGACGCACTAGTGGTACGTCACACTATTAGCCCGGAGAAGTAGTCTCGTATAAGAGACTCATCGTAAGCCGCCTTTGATGAAATAAGAGAGCCGAGCTGAGGGGAAGGCTACTCAGCTCGGCCGACACTCGATAGACCTTGGGTGGGCGTAGGTACGGGTTCTTAAGGGGGCGGAAAAGAAAAGTCGAAAGAGATCAGGCTGAATTGAGGGCGAAAAGGCCAATCTGAGGGGTAATTTTCCTCAGATCGGCCCGATCAGAATGGACCTAACTTTAGGAGGCCCAATTTAACGGGATCCCACGCGCGAGAACGCGGGCCGCGCAGGGTTTAGAGCTCCTCGGCGCTGAATTGCATGCGCGGGTGCGCAAAGACGTCCTGGGACTGGATGAGCTGGAGCTCGGAGGTCTCAGCCTCGTAGGTGTTTTCTAGCAGGTCATACACGGAAGAGGCGGTGCGGCGCAGGGACTCCTTGACGTCGCTGGTCTCGGTGTAGTGGCCGGTAAACAGGGCGGCGGTTACGTCGCCGGAGCCGTTGCGCTTGAACGGCAGCAGCGGCGTGGATACGAGGAAGGCGCGGTCGCCGTCGACGGCAAGCATCTCAATCTGGTCGTCGGCAGTCTCGGGGCGCTTAACGGAGGTCACCAGCACGGTCTTTGGGCCGATTTCCTGCGCCTTCTTTACTGCGGCGAGGGTCTGATCAAGTGTGCCGACCTCGGAATCGGTGAGGTAGCCCAGCTCAAACTGGTTGGGGGTGATGATATCGGCGACGGGCACGACGCGGTCGCGCAAAAGCGGCGGGATCTCATCGGAGACGAAGCAGCCGGACTTGGCATTGCCCATTACAGGGTCGCAGGCGTAGAGGGCCTTGGGGTTGGCAGCCTTGATGCGGCGGACGGTTTCCACGATGGCGTCGGCAATGTCGGCGCCGCCCTGGTAGCCCGAAAGGATGGCGTCGATCTGCGGGAAGGCGCCGCGCTTTTCAATGCCATCGATGATGGAGGTAACGTCGCTGGCTGGAATCATCGGTCCGCCCCAGTCGCCGTAGCCGGTGTGGTTAGAGAAATTCACCGTGTGGACCGGCCATACCTCATGGCCGGCGCGCTGCAGGGGAAAGACGGCCGCGGAGTTGCCAACGTGGCCGTAGGTGACGTGGGACTGGATGGAAAGGATAGTCATAGCTACCCATTGTGCTACGCTGCCCGCGCGCTCACCAAGGAAAAGACAAAAATTATTCCTCGGGGCGATCTTGTGGCTCGCCCACCGCAGGGATTCCGCCGCCGGGAACCTGCTTGTCTAGGTTGGCGCGCTCGGCGGCGTCAGGAAAAGCCTTCGGACCAGAAGGCTTGGGCTGATAGGAAACGCCACGCTCGGCTGCGTCGTCGTACCAATCCGCGAGCAGCTCGTTTTGGCGGCCAAACATTTCCTTCTCCTCGGCCGGGGTGGAGTGGTCATAGCCCAGCAGGTGCAGGCAACCATGGACGGTAAGCAGGGCCAGCTCGTGGCCTAGGGAGTGGCCGGCGGCCTCCGCCTGGCGCAGGGCAAACTCGGGCACAGGACGATATCGCCCAGCATGGCCGGGCCCGGGTCGGCGGCATCGGGGCGGCCGCCACCGGCGATGGCGCCAGGGGTGAGCTCATCCATGGGAAAGCTCATAACATCGGTGGGGCCTTCCAGATCCATCCAGCGCACGTGGAGATCCTCAATGGTCTTCAGATCCACACAGGTGATGGTGCACTCGGCATCGGGGTTGATGTCCATCGCGCCGAAGGCATAAGAGGCGACGTCAATCAGCATCTCCTCGTTGACGCCTTCGAAGCCGGATTCATTGAGAAACTCGATACTCATTCCATTTCCTCGTATTCTGCGGCTTTCTTATTATCAAAGGTCTCATACGCATTGACGATGCGCCCGACCAGCTGGTGGCGCACCACGTCCTTAGACCCAAGGTCCGCGAAGTGAATATCATCCACATTGCGCAGGATGCGGCGCACGATGCGCAGGCCCGAGACCTGGCCGTGCGGGAGGTCTACCTGGGAGATATCGCCGGTAACCACAATCTTGGAACCAAAGCCCAGACGGGTGAGGAACATCTTCATCTGCGCGGGCGTGGTGTTTTGGGCCTCGTCCAGGATGACAAAGGCATCGTTCAGCGTGCGGCCGCGCATATAGGCCAGCGGGGCGACCTCGATGATGCCGGCTTCCATGAGCTTAGGAATCATCTCTGGGTCGAGCATGTCCCGCAGGGCGTCGTACAGCGGGCGCAGGTACGGGTCAATCTTGTCATTGAGCGTACCCGGCAAGAAGCCGAGCTTCTCCCCTGCCTCCACGGCCGGGCGGGTGAGGATAATGCGCGAGACCTGCTTGGTCTGCAGGGCCTGCACGGCCTTGGCCACCGCCAGGTAGGTCTTGCCGGAACCGGCCGGTCCAATACCAAAGACCACCGTATTATCGTCGATGGCCTGCACGTATTCGGACTGCCCCACTGTCTTTGGGCGGACGGCTTTGCCGCGGCGCTTAACGATGTCCGCCGCCAGCGCCGCCGATACCGACTGCGGCGCCTCCACGGCCACCATGTCCATGGTGTGCTTGACCGTATCGGTGGACACGGCGTGGCCGCGGCGGGCGATTGCCTCGAGCTCATCGAGGATCTTGGCGGCGCGGGCCACCTCATAATCAGGACCGGTGACGGTGACGACATTACCGCGGGCAAAAAGGTCCGCATCCAGGCGGTTATTGAGCACGCGCAGGTTATCGTCCGCACTACCCAGCACACTGCTGACGTAGGCGGAATCTAGCTCACATTTCTTCGTGATGATAGGCACGTGCTTTAGGCTACCAGCGCCTGCTACCAACGCTCGGTGCGCATGCCGATTGCCGCCAGCGCCACCATTGCCGCGCTCGCTGTACGCAACACTTCCGGGCCGAGCTTGATGGGCGTGGCGCCGGCTTCTTTGAGGCGGGCAAGCTCGGCCTCGCCGATGCCGCCCTCGGGGCCGACGAGCAGGACGACATCGTCCGTCAGCGGCACGTCCTTAATGGAGACGGTTGCTTCCTCGTGCAACACGAGCACGGTGGGGGCGTTGGAGGAAGCGCCGTCGCGGCCACCGGTGAGCTCTTGAACGAGCTGCGGGGTGGTCAGCGGACCGCGCACCTGGGGGATGCGGGCGCGACGGGATTGCTTGGCCGCGGAATCCGCGGCCGCCTGCCACTTGGCCACCGCCTTCGGAGCCTTCTTGCCGTCCCATTTAGCCACGCAGCGATCCGCCTGCCAGGCGATAATCTCATCCGCGCCGGCCTGAGTGGCCAAATCCACGGCGAGTTCGGCGCGCTCGGATTTCGGGATGGCCTGCACCACGCTCACCCGCGGGGTGGGATCGGGCGCGGTGTCGATGAAGTCGACCGTGCCTTCCATGGAGTCCTTGCCCGAGGTAGCGGTGATGGTGAGGGTAAGGCGGGTACCGGTGCCGTCGATAAGCTCGAGGCGCTCGCCCTCCCTCATGCGCTTGACCGTCACGGCATGGCGGGCCTCTGGGCCGGAAAAGCTGAAAGCCTCGCCGGTGCGCGCGGCGGAAGAGATCCGGGTGGATGAAGACGGGCAGCGACATTAGCGGCGGAACTTATCGCGGAGGCGGCTGAAGAAGGATTCCTCTTGGCCGTCGCCGGTGGTACGCACGCGCGCGCCCTCGTCGCGAGAGTTGCGAATCTTCTCCAGGGCCTCGCGGGTCTTGCGGTCCAGGTCCTTGGGCACAACGACGTCCACGTGGGCAAAGAGGTTGCCGTAGCCATCGGTACGCAGGCGCGGCATGCCGGCACCATCGACCTTGATGGACTCGCCCGGCTGGGTGCCCGGCTCGATATCGATGGTGAGCTCTTCGCCACTTAGCTGTTCGATGGTGAAGTTAGTGCCCAGTGCTGCATCGATCATCGGCACGCGCACGGTGAGGTTCAAGTCATCAGCATTGCGCTGAAAGACGGGGTGATCCTCCGTGTGGACCTCAACGTACAGGTCGCCGGCCGGGCCGCCGCCGTGGCCGACCTCGCCCTGGGAGGCCATGCGGATGCGCATGCCATCATTGATGCCGGCCGGGATATTAACGGTAATATCGCGACGCTTCTTCACGCGGCCGTCACCGGCGCAGTGGTTGCACGGATCGGTAATGACCTCGCCAAAGCCCTGACACTTCGGGCACGGGCGGGTGGTCATGACGTTGCCCAGGAAGCTGCGCTGCATCTCCTGGATTTCACCCATGCCATTGCAGTTATCGCAGGTAACCGGCTTGGCCTTGGACTCGGAACCGGTACCGCCGCAGCTATCGCACAGCACCGCGGTATCCACGGTGACCTTCTTCTTTAGGCCGGTGTAGGCCTCTTCCAGGGTGATGCGGGTGCGCAGCAGGGCATCATTGCCCGGCTGGACGCGGGACTTCGGGCCGCGGGAGCCGCCAGCACCCCCGCCGAAGAACTCGGCGAAGATATCGCCGAGGCCGCCGCCACCGAAGCCGCCAAAACCACCCGCGCCGGCACCGGCGCCACCGCCGCCCTGTTCCATGGGGTCGCCGCCCATGTCCACGATCTGGCGTTTTTGCGGATCCAGCAGGACCTCCTGGGCCAGCGCGGCATCGCGGAACTTTTCCGCGGCAGCGTCATCATCCGGGTTCAGATCCGGGTGATACTTGCGGGCCATTTTGCGGTAGGCCTTTTTAATCTCCTGGTCAGTTGCGTTTTTATCAACACCGAGGATGCCGTAATAGTCACGAGCCACTGTAAGAGATATTCCTTCTAATTCGTCTTGTTGGGGTTAACTTGAAAAAATAATGCGCGGCCAGCCAGTTTACTCGCACTGCTCGCCGGCCAAAATTTCGCTCACATACCGTGCAACGGCAGAGACCTTAGAAATTGTTCCCGAGTAATCCATAAAGGTCGGCCCCACCACGCCAAGGCCGCCCAGCGTGGCCACCTCATCGCCCGTGCCCAGTCCGTAGCCCGTGGCCACCACGGAGGCTTGGCGCAGCTGGTCTTCCTCGTTTTCCTCACCGATAACCACGGAGACGTTGCCCAAATCGGGCACGCGGGCGAGCAGCTTGAGGACGACGACCTGCTCCTCTAGTGCCTCAATAATCTTGGGCAGACCTTCCGGAAACTCGCGCGCCACGCGCGTGAGGTTGGAGGCGCCGGCCATAATCAGCCGGTCGGAGGGCTGTTCCACTAGGGTCTCGATGAGCGTGGTGGCCACCTTTAGTACGTGGTGTCGGATATCCAAGGGGGCGTCGTCGACAAGGTGGGCGAGCTCCACGGAGGCGTCGCTAAGCGTCTTGCCCACTAGCGCGCTGTTGACGATGTCGCGCAGGCGGAAGGTCTGGTCCTGGTCGATGATTTCATCGAGCTCCACATTGCGCTGGTCCACGCGGCCGTTATCGGTGATGAGCACCAGCAGCAGGCGCACTGGGGAGAGCGCCACGACCTCGCAGTGTTTGACGCGCGAGACCTTGAGATTGGGCAGCTGGACGACGGCCGCCTGCTTCGTCACCTGCGCCAATAACTGCACCGAGCGGCGCAGCACATCCTCCAAGTCGACGCCGCCTTCCAAGAAGTTGAGCATCGCGCGGCGCTCCGGGGCCGAAAGCGGCTTGACCTCGTGGAGGGAGTCCACAAAGTGGCGGTAGCCCTGCTGGGTGGGCACGCGGCCTGAGCTGGCGTGCTGCTGGGAGATAAGGCCCTGGGATTCGAGCACGGCCATGTCATTGCGGATGGTGGCCGAGGAAACTCCCAGCTGGTAGCGCTCTAGCAGCGACTTAGAGCCAACCGGCTCCTGGGAGGCAATATAGTCCGCCACGATGGCGCGCAGGACTTCCTTGCGGCGGGCATCGGTTGAGGTAGACACTATGGCGCTCCTATTCGCTTCGGCGAATGATAAATTCTTTAAAGTTCGGGACGGTGTACCTGACTTTACCGTGCTCAGGGGAATAAATGAGACCTTTGTTTATGAGCTTAGCCCGCACCGGACCAAGAGCTTTATTATCCTTCCCCAGACGTTCACCGATTTCTTTCGTTTCCGCTGAACCATCGCCTAAGGCTGCCATGGCACTGAGATAGTCTCTTTCAGCTGGCGTAGCTCGATCCCAGCGAGCTTGGAAGAAGCCTGCGTCTAGTTGCTTTGTTCCCAAGCGAGCGGCCTGCCTTGCATCCGCAATGGTAAACGGTGAGATTTCGCCTACCTTCCAAATTTGGGATCCAAACTCCTGTAAAAAGTACGGATACTGTCCACTTGCCTCCGCAAGAAAATCCAGAGCGTCATCTTCGAATTCCACGTCTTGGCGCTCAGCGGGTGCAGATAGAGCTTTGCGCGCCGAATGCAAGCCAAGGCGGTCAATGGTGTGTACCTCGAACATTCGCTCCGCATAGGAGCGGGACCGTGCAACTTTGCCAGGCAGACTCGGAAGACCAGCGCCGATAATATAAAAGGGTAACCGGTTTTGCCCAGCCTCATGCTGTGCCGAAATTAATGCCTCCAGCATTTCCTCATCAAGATCTTGCATTTCATCGATGAAGAATGCGAGGGCCTTGCCGTCCTTTACCAGCGTTTCAGCCACAGCAGAGGTTACGTCCTGTAGGTCGAGCTCGAGGTTTCCGGTAGCAGGAGCTAAATCCTTAGCCTCCACCCCTAGGTTCAATGCTCCGCCTCCCAGGGAAAGATGAAATGAGGCAACTGCACGAGACAGTGCCAAAGCACTCTCTTTCACCAACGCCTTCGCACGGTAGCGCAGCGAAGCTTTTCCTAGCCCGTTGGCAATTGCCCGCCGTACGCTCTCTGCCCCGCGCACTCCTTGCGAAGCTTCAACTTTTACCGTGAGCCAGTCACACTTATCGGCCCGTGATTTCAATTGGTTCAAAAGGACCGTCTTGCCGACTCCACGAAGGCCAATAAGCAACATCGGACGGCCGAGCAGACTGTTTTCAGCACGCTTAATCAAGTTGTCAAAAGCTTGTAGATCCCTGTCACGCCCGGTGAGGACTGTAGGGGCAAGTCCCGAACCGGGCGTATACGGATTTAGTGCATCGTCCATATCAAAAGACTAACAAGAAAATAGCGGAATAACAGGTTTCCCATCGACTGAGTCAAAACTAACTGGTTTGGTTTCTACTGAATTAAGTCTAAAGGTCTGGGAACGAGGATTAGGTTTCTTCGGCGACGAGGAGATCGGTGATGATGCCATCGGCCAGCAGGCGGCCGGGCTTGGTGATGCGCACGCGGTCGCCGGCACGCTCGAGCAGGCCGCGGCCGATGAAACGCTCGAGGGCGGGAGCGGCGTGGGCATCGAGCCAGGCCTCTGGGATGCCCTCGCGCAGGCGCAGGCCGAGCATGATTTTCTCCATGTGGCGGTCGGCGTCGGTAAGCGTCTCGGTTTCTTTGATGGGCAGCTCGTCGCGGCCGAGGGCGTCGATATAGCGCGAGGGATGTTTGACGTTAAAGAAACGCTCGTTGCCCAAATGCGAGTGGGCCCCGGGGCCTGCGCCCCACCAGTTGCCATCTACCCAGTAGATACGGTTGTGCTCGCACTCGCCACCGGGCTTAGACCAATTGGAAACCTCGTACCACTCGAAGCCTTCAGACTCGAGGGTGGTCGAAATCATCTCATAGCGCCGTGCCAGCACGTCCTCATCGGGGGCGGGCAGGATACCTTTATTGACCTTGCGCGCCATGCGGGTGCCGTCTTCCACGATGAGCGAGTAGGCGCTGACGTGGTCTACGCCGGTTTCTAACACTCGGTCTAGCGTTTCGCGCACGTTGTCATCGGTTTCGGTGGGCGTGCCATAGATCATGTCCAGGTTGACGTGCTCGAAGCCGGCGGCTCGGGCCTCGCGGGCGGCGTCGAAGGCGCGGCCGGGGGTGTGGGCGCGTTCCAGGACTTGGAGAACGCCCGGGGATGCGGACTGCATACCGAGGCTGATGCGGGTATAGCCGGCGTCGGCAAGCTGGGCAAAATACTCCGGTGAGGTGGACTCCGGGTTGGATTCGGTGGTGACCTCCGCCCCAGGTTTTAGGCCGAAGGTGGAACGGACGGTGTTCAGGATGCGGCTCAGGCCCTGCCCGCCCAGCAGCGAAGGCGTGCCGCCGCCAATGAAGACGGTCTCGGCCGGGCGACCCACGCGCGCGGCCGCCAATTCCAGCTCGCGGTCCAAGGCATCCAGGTATGGCCCAGTGAGATCGCGCGGGCTGCCAAGCTCGCCCGGGGTATAGGTATTGAAATCGCAATACCCGCAACGAGTGGCACAGAAAGGAACGTGGATATACAGCCCGAAGGGTTCAGTCATGGATAAAACCCTAATAGGCCGGGAACAAAATGGCCGAAAGCGGGGTTGAGCATGTAGTATGTTTCCATCTTCCCAAGTAGAAAGGCACCCTCAGTGGAACCTCCGAGTCGATGTCCCTACCTCCTTCTAGGCGGTGGGGAGTAAATCATGTTATCGGCTATTGTGATGATCCTGGCCGGCTTTGTAGTCATTGGCCTCATCATCGTCGCGAACGCATACTTCGTGGCCCAAGAGTTTTCCTTTATGTCCGTGGACCGCACGCAGCTGCGGACCCAGGCTGCTGAGGGGGATAAGACAGCCCAACGCGCGCTGGCTATTACTCAGCAGACCTCCTTCATGCTCTCGGGCGCGCAGCTCGGTATTACGATTACCGGCCTGCTCATCGGCTATGTGGCCGAGCCGCTCGTGGGCCAGGGACTGGGTACGTTGCTTGGCGGCGTCGGCGTTCCGTCCGCAGTGTCAGTCACCGTTGGTACCATCGCGGCACTTTTCATCTCCACGATTGCGACGATGCTGTTTGCGGAGCTCTTCCCCAAGAACTACACCATCGCCGCACCGATGAAGACGGCGCGCTGGCTGGCCGCCTCCACGCAGCTTTACCTGCGGATTTTCGGCTGGCTCATCCACTTTTTCGAGTACTCTTCCAATGCCATCCTCAAGGTCTTTGGCATCGAACCGGTAGAAGACGTGGACTCCTCCGCCACCGCCGATGACCTGGAATCCATCGTGGACTCCTCCCATGAGGCCGGCGATCTGGATGAAAATACCTACATGGTGCTCGACCGCCTGCTGGACTTCCCCGAACACGATGTTGAGCACGCCATGATTCCGCGCTCCCGCGTGGACGTCATTGACCCCGACACCACCCTCGGTGAGGTCCGCGAGATGATGTCTACCGACCACACGCGCTACCCCGTCATTGATGACGACCACAACCCGGTGGGTGTGGTGCATCTTATCGACGTCCTGGGAAGCGACCTGCCCGCCGCCACCAAGGCCACCAGCATCATGCAGGAGGCCGTCGTGGTCCCTGAGTTGATGCCGCTGCCGGATGTGGTGGAAGAGCTGCGCGATAGCGACCAGAAGATGGCGTGCGTGATCGATGAGTACGGCGGCTTCGTGGGCATCGTGACCATGGAGGACTTGGCCGAGGAAATCTTGGGCGATGTCACCGATGAGCACGATATCGAAGAAACCGAGGAAATCACCGAGCAGGACGAATCCCACTGGTTGGTCGACGGCGATACGCCGATTGATGAGATCGAGCGCGCCATCGGCCACGACCTGCCTGAGGGCGACTTTGAGACTGTCGCCGGCCTCGTCATTGCCCACTCCGGTGCGCTGCCTGAGGTAGGCGAGGAACACACCATCCAGCTCGAGGCCGAACCCGATGACTGGGTGGACCACGATGAGGCGCCCGTCCGCTCCCTCCGCCTGCGCGTGCAAGAGGTGGACCGCCACGTACCGTCCGTGCTCGCCATCGAGTTGGTGGAGGATTACTCCGACCACTCCGATGATGCCGATAAGAAGGAGGATGCATAATGACCGAATCGTGGTGGTTTAACCTCCTCGTTACCCTCCTTATCATCGCCGCTTCCGGCTTCTTTGTGATTATCGAGTTCTCCTTGATGGGCGCTCGCCGCAACCGTTTAGAAGAGGATGCGGAAAACTCCCGCACCGCCCGCGCCGGCCTGCGCTCGCTCAATGAGCTGACCATCATGCTCGCCGGCGCGCAGCTGGGCATTACCGCCGCCACCTTTGTGCTCGGTGCTGTAACCAAGCCCTGGGTGCACCACCTGCTCATGGCACCACTAGAAGCCGCGGGACTGCCGCTGGGCATTGCCGACGTCGTCAGCTTCCTCCTCGCCCTCTTCATCGTTACCTTCCTCCACCTCGTACTCGGTGAGATGGCGCCGAAGTCTTGGGCCATTACCCACCCGGAGACCGCCCTGCAGTTCATCGCGGTCCCCGCACGTGGCTTCGTGTGGATCTTCCGCCCGCTGCTGAAGTGGATCAACGTCATGGCCAACAAAATGGTGTCCCTGGCTGGCGAAGAACCCGTCGACCGCGCCGGTGCGGCCGGCTACGACGCTGAGACTCTGCGCACCTTGGTCGAGCACTCCCGCGAGACCGGTGCTCTGGATGATGAGTCTGCCAACCAGATTTCTGATGTCATCGAGTTGGAAAACTCCACCGTGGGCGCCATGGCCCGCGAGCACGGCTCGGAGGTAGTGCCCCTGCCTTCCGACGCCACCGTGGAGGACCTCCAAGACCTCGTCGTACGCAAGAACATCATGCGCGTGCTGGTCTTCCCCAAGGACTCCCGAGTCCCCCGCGTGGTCCACGTGCGCGATACCTTGCTGGCAGAACCAGAAACCCCGGTTCTCGAGTTCTCCCGCCCTGCCCTGTCCGTGTCTTCTTCCACCACCGTGCAAAAGACCTTGGACCACATGCGCGCTCGCAATGAGCAGCTCGTCATGGTGGGCAAGGCCGATAAGGACAACGCCGTGTGGATCCTCACCTGGGACGACATCATGGGCCAACTATGGCCGCAGATTACCGAGCAGCTAGACAAGGTCACCCCTCCCCCGGCCGTCTAGTTCTCGCCGCGTCCTCGCCCGCGCCCGCGCCCGCTTCATTGTGGCCGGCGCGGGCGTTGCCGTTTTTGCACCCACGCGCAAGGGATGTTGCTCCCGACTGTGGATAACTGTGGCCGAAACTTTCCCACCCGCCACTTCGCTCACTCGCTTTTCCCTGCGGCCTTGTTATCCACAGGCCCGGCCGCCACCTCCTCGCGCCGGCCGGCAGCGTGCCCTTTCCTAGGAGGCATGACACCACCACTGACCAATATCGACTCCATCCGCGCCAACCACCCCACCTTCTGGACCGACCTGAAAAACGGCACCTACCTCAAACTCGCACCGCGCATCGCAGTCCGGCGCGATCACTACCACTGCCTCGACTTCCCCTCCCAGCTGCGCCTGCGCGCCATCGCCGCCGCCCGCAGCGCCTATACCGCGGTGCTCATCTCCAAGTCCGCCGCCCGAGTGCACGGACTGTGGGTCATCGCCACGGCCGAGGAAAAGATTGAAATGGCCCTTCCCACCAATACGCTTCCCCACAAGGACCGCCGCCATCCCGAGCGCATCTACCGCAAAGCTTTACTCCCTGAGCCCGTCCTTGTGGACGGCACCCGCTGCGTTTCCAAGGCCCGCGCGGTTATCGACGTCGCCCGCTACCACGGCTTCACCGACGGCCTCATCGCCGCCGACTCGGCTTTGCGTTCTGGCCTCAGCCGGGAAGACCTCAAGGAAGAGTTCGCCCGCATGGGCCGGGTGCGCAATAGCCGCATCGTCCGCTCCGTAATCCACCACGCCTCTTCCCTTTCCCGCTCTCCCTACGAGTCTTTCGCCCGCGCCCTCCTCATTGAGGCCGATTTCCCCTGGCCCATGTTCTTCGAGGCGCCCTTCACCGCGCTGCCTGGCATCACGACCGCCCTATGCATCAACAGCGCCTACCTCATCGACATCATCCCCGCGAAGGCACTTCGCCATCAGCATGAGCGCCACCGACGTCTGCGCGAGGCTGGCTTCACCGTCCTCTGCTATACCCCGCGACAGCTCATCGACCGCCCCACTCGTTTCCTAACCGACCTCATTTCCACCATCTCCGCCAGACAAAAAGCCGCCCGTTCTGCCTAAGTCCACGCTTCCTGCCTCCCGCCATCCTCTACCCCGCCGCCCTTCGCGCTCACCAGCGGTGCTTTCGCCGCGGAGTCGGCTGCGCCGGTGAGCGCGAAGGGAGGGCGATGGCGAATGCCTTGCAAGAGAACCCACTGAAACTTCGCCTGCAAGAAGAAAGAGCCTTCGCGAGCATATGCTCGCGAAGGCTCTACTACTTCCAGCTAATGCCTCAACAGGAAGGTCTTACTGGTTGATGCGCCATGGGACGCTGTTCTTCGGCAGCATGCCGTGGGTGTAGAGGTAGTCAATGGTGGACAGGATGCCCAGCACCGTGCCGCCGCCTACGAGCGCAGCCAGGAAGGAGAACCCTGCGACGGAAGACATGTCTGCGTCCTTGCCGTCCTTACCGTTGATGCCATCGCGGCCGTCACGTCCGTCGCGACCGTCTCGGCCATCACGTCCGTCTCGGCCATCGCGACCATCCTGGCCATCTTCGCCGTCGCGGCCGTCCTTACCATCCTGGCCATCCTCGCCATCGCGGCCGTCACGACCATCGCGGCCATCGCGGCCGTTCTCGCCATCCTTACCGTCACGGCCGTCACGGCCATCGCGACCGTCGCGGCCATCCTGGCCATCCTGGCCATCTTCGCCGTCCTGGCCGTCCTTACCGTCCTGGCCGTCTTTGCCCGGAACGACCGCAGCTTCGGTAGTGGAAGGCTCGGTGGATTCCTCAGAAGTCGGCTCTTCAGCGGAAGTTTCTTCAGCGGAGGTCGGCTCTTCGGTGGCCGTTTCTTCAGCGGAGGTCGGCTCTTCGGTGGCCGTTTCTCCAGCGGAGGTCTCCTCGGTGGAGGTCTCTTCTGCGGACTCGGACGGGGTGGTCTCCTCAGAGGTAGCATCCTCAGAAGCCGGAGCCTCGGAAGTGGTCTCCTCAGAAGAAGGCTCCTCAGAAGGCTGGTCCTTGGTCTTCTTGCCGTTGAGCATATCGGAGCACAGCTGGCCGGCTGGGGCGTTGACGGCCGCGAGATCGGAAGCTGCGGTGGAGATGTTATTCAGGGAGTCTTCGATGCTCTTCTGCTGGTCCTTGCTCAGCTTCAGGTCGCCGGCGACGCTCGCACCTGGAACCAGGCCGGCGATGGTAACGGCTGCATTAAAGAGCTTCAAGATAACCTTGGTGCCCTTGCCAAAGGCGCCGTCGGCGAACTTAAGCAGGCCGGAGACGGTCTTCTTAGCACCATCCGGGTTGTTCATATCAACGTCGGCATCGGCGTTATCGATACGGCCGATGGCCATACCCTGGGCGCGGGAGAGATCCCAGGTAACGGTCTTGTCCTTCTCGCCTTCCTTGACCAGCTTGGCAATGCCGTCCCAGGTCTTACCGGAAATCTTATCGATGAAATCAGCCGGAACGAGGTCGCCGACAACCGGGATGATCTCCCAGACGGTCTTGAGGATCTTTTCGCCGCCATCGTAGAAGGCCTTAGCCAGCGCAAGCTTGAGGTCGAGCATGTTGCCTTCCTTGTCAGGGGCATCAGTGACCTCACAAACAAGCTTGTCCTTCTGCTCATCCTTGACCACCTTGACGTTGACGTCGCCGTTGGAGGCCTCAGTCTGTGCGAGTTCCTCGAGGGTGGTTGGCTTTGCAGACTCCTCAGAAGCCGGAGCTTCGGCGGTCTCCTCCGCGCCGTCTACGGCGTACGGGGTGATGGACTCGGCGGCGTCTTCTTCTGCGTCGAGTTCTTCCATCGCCTTATCGCCGGCGTTGTTTTCCTCCAGCAGGTTGCCGTCCTCATCGAATTCGATGCCGTTGAGGCTTACGGTACCGTCGGTGGTCTTTTCCTCGACAAAGGTGGTGTCGTCGGCGGCGACGGCGTTAGGCACAACAGTGATGGAAGAGAAGGTGGCTACGGCCACTGCGCTGGCAATGAGGCGAGAAGTTCGGCGTGCGCCCATGGTTTAACTCCCTGTAGATGTGGTTAAAGAATGTGATTGCGCGCGCCGCGTGTGGATGATGCTAGGTCACGGCGTTCGCCTGGACGGGAAATACCCTACAGCGCGTTGAGAGCATTTTCTACTTAGATCTTAAGGTTGACCCATCAACAATACCGCTGAATACAGCACCCAAGCCGCTGAACAGGAATAACAAAAATTATATGGAACGGCCGTTAACCTAAAATTTCCCTAAATGCTTCCCCGAATTAGGGCACCCTAGCGCAGAAAACTTCAACGGCCACCGAGAGAGGGAATCTCGGTGGCCGTGAACATCCCCTTGCGTGAAACAAGGAAGTCTATGTGGTTTATGCAGTTGTAGCCCGGCGGGCCGCCTCGCGCTTAGCGCGGACTTTTTCCACCACCGCGGCAACCCGGGCGCGCTCTTCTAGGAACTGCGGTGGGTTATGCCCGCGCATCGTGCGGACATAGGCCGGGTGGGTATCCAGCACCGTGTGCTTCCACGCTTGGACCGCAATGAGGGCGGACTCGCCGGTGCGCTTATACAAGTGCGGCAGCGAGACCATGTCGAGGTTGCGGGCCACGGCGTCGGTTTGCGCGAGCACGTACTCGACTACCTCGCGGAGGTAATCCGCCACGGTCTGGGTGCGAGAGCGCAGGGACTCGGCCAGCTCGTGTACCACGATGGGCTTAGAGATGGGGAATCGCTCATCCAGCAGGCGCGGGGTCAGTTGTTCCGGCTCTTCCACGTCGTTCACGCCGGAAGAAGCGGCGGAAATGGTACCCGAGCGCACGCCGGAGACAAGGGCTTGGCGCAGGCCCATCAGCTCGCCTACACAACGGCCGGAGTCAACGCGGGCATCTTCGACGATATCGCCCAGCTCAGCTAGGCAATCCATGCACAGCTCTTCGTCCCAATCCTCGATGGCTTCAATGAGGTGCTCGAGGTACTCTGCGACTTCGTCGCCGATATTGTAAATCTCTTGCGTAAGCTCGCGGTGGCGCAGCTCGGCGGCGATTTTGTGCATTGGCTTCGAGCCACTCCTTCCACGGTCCCATTTCTAACCTCTAGTAGAGGTTGAGGTTTGCTGTAACGCCTCACGACTTTATGCGAGATCCGCCGCCGCGAGCGCGCGACACTCCGAAGCCATTCACAGGTTTATGGCAGGTTCGCTAGCACTGAGGTGAGGATGGTGGGGTGAGCTGCAGAAGGGGGCGTCGGCAAGCAAGGCAAAAAGAAACACCCGAGGGAATTCCCTCGGGTGTACCCGTCGCGCAGACTAGCGCTTGTACAGGTGCTCGATGGCTGCGGCGTAGCGCTGCGAAACCACGTTGCGCTTGACCTTCATGGTGGGGGTCAGCTCGTTTTCTTCCTCGGTAAGGTCAGATTCGAGGATGTAAAACTTCTTGATGCCCTCCGCATGGGAGACGGTGGCATTGACCTGGTTGATGGCATCCTGCAGCTCCGCGCGCAGGGTCGGATCGGTAGCCAGCTCGCGCATGGAGCGATTCTCCGGAATGTTGTGGTCCAGCTTCCAGCGCTTCAAAATATCCGGATCCAGGGTCAGCAGCACGCCGACGAAGGGCTTGCCATCGCCTACCACCATGGCCTGAGAGATAAGCGGGTGCCCGCGCAAGATATCCTCCATCGGGCCGGGCGAGACATTCTTGCCGCCGGCCGTGACAATGAGGTCCTTCTTGCGGCCGGTGATAACGAGCTTGCCGTCTTCATCAATCTCACCCAAGTCGCCGGTGTTGTACCAGCCATCCTCGAGGGCCTCGGCCGTGGCTTCCGGATTATTCCAGTAACCGTGGAAGACGATATCGCCCTTGATGCAGATTTCGCCTTCCTCATTGATGCGGAAGGTCACGCCACCCATCGGCGGGCCAACAGTGCCGATGGACTGATCCACAAAGTCCACCGCGGCCGCGGCGGCGACCTCGGTCAGGCCATAGCCCTCATAGACCGGGATGCCGATGCCGCGGTACCAGTGCAGCAGGTCATGGCCCATGGCCGAGCCACCGGTAATGCAGTAGTTCACGTTGCCGCCCACGCCCTTGCGGATGGTGGAGTACACCAGCTTGTCAAAGACCTTGTGCTTGGCCTTCAGCAGGCGGTCCGGGCCCTCCGGCTTATCCAAAGCCTTGGAGTACTCGATGGCTACTTTCTCGGACTGCTCAAAAAGCAGGGACTTGATGCCGGAATCGGCCGCCTTAGCGGCGGCAGAGTTGCGCACCTTTTCAAAGACGCGCGGAACGCCCAAAATGACATTCGGGCGGGAGCGAGCGAATTCGATGGAGATGGTGGAAAAGTCCGACCAGTGATTCTGGGAGGCGCCGCGCATGGCCACCGCAATGGATACCGCGCGGGCAAAGACGTGGGCCAGCGGCAGGAAGGTCAGGGTGTGGCTGCCCGGCACGGCGAAGATGCCAATCGGGTTGGTGCACAGGCCACGGGTCTGGGCCAGCCAATTGCGGTGGGTCAGGATGCAGCCCTTGGGGCGACCGGTGGTGCCCGAGGTATACACCAGGGAGGCCAGGTCATCGGTGGAGGTGGCCTTGATGCGGGCGTAGACCTCGTCGGCCGCCACGCCGCGGCCCTCGAACTTCAAGGTATCGATGGCAGAGGAGTTGATTTCTAGGACGCGGCGCAGCTGCGATGGGGAGCCCTTGAGGTTGGGTTCGCCGTCTTCTTGCAGCACCAGGTTTTCTACCAGCTCGGAGTGCTCGCGGGTTTCCGTGATGGCGAGCACGGCGCCGGAGTCCTCAATGATCCAACGCACCTGGGAGGCGGACGAGGACGGGTAGACCGGCACGGAGGCGGCACCGGCGGCCCAGATGGCAAAGTCCAGCAGGGACCACTCATAGCGGGTGGCAGAGATAAGGGCGACGCGATCCCCCTGCTGCACGCCTAGGGCGATAAGTCCCTGGGCTACTTCAAAGACCTCATCGATGAATTCTTTACCCGTGACGTTGACCCACTCGTAGTTAGCCGGGCGGGTGAACATGACGCCGTGAGGGCGCTTCTTCGCGGTGTCCATGAGGGCGGTCAGGCAGGTTTCGCCCGGCTCGATAGTAAATTGCGCCGGGGTATGCACTTCTTGCAGGGTCACGCGGTGTCCTTTCGAACAGCTAATTATTAATCTTCGCCTACTGTACCAATCTGTTTCCCAGCAGGTGCGTTGTCCCCGTGGCACAATGTGGCCTGTGACTACCCGCGACTTGCTTGAAGAACTCGCTCAGCGCCACGGCGTGGCCACCAGCTATACCTCCCAGTCTGGTTTCCCCGTCCACGTCGCTGAAGACACTATTGCCTATACCCTGCGCGCCTTGGGCGTGGCCATCGATGACAATCCAGACGATGCCGCACTGACGCAGCTGCTTTACGACGACTACCTGGACCGCTCCTCCCAGCCCCTACCCCACTGCGTTGTCGCGCCCCAGGGTCAGGAACGCGGGTTCGTGGTCCACGTGCACGCGGGCGATGCCGCCAACGTACACATTGAGCTGGAGGAAGGAGGCACCCGCGAGGTCTACCAAGACCCCAATGACGCCCCGGATGCTGACGTTGATGGCACCCTGTGGGGCGAGGCGAGCTTCCACATCCCCGGCGATCTGCCCATGGGGTACCACGAGTTGGTGTTGGAGTCTGGGGGCATCGGCAAGCATGCCTGCCCGCTAATTATCACCCCGGCGCGCCTTTCTACGGCCGATGAGTTTGTAGAGCACCCCATTAGCGGCGTGATGGCGCAGCTGTATTCGGTGCGCTCGGAGTCCTCTTGGGGTATCGGCGATTTCCAAGATTTGGGGCAGCTGGCTGAAACACTCGCACCGCACGCGGACTTTTTGCTGGTCAACCCGCTACATGCCGCCGAGCCGCTGCCTCCGGTCGAGGACTCGCCGTACCTGCCCACCACGCGGCGCTTTATCAACCCGCTCTACCTGCACATCGAATCCATCCCGGAGCTCAAGCTCCTACCGGAGGACTTACAGGATGATGTGCGCGAGCTGGCGGAGGAGTTTCGCCAGCGCAACCGCAGCGCCGAGGAGATTGACCGCGACACCATTTTTGAGGCCAAGCTGCAGGTGCTGCGCGAGCTCTTTAACTACCAGCCCTCCCCGGAGCGCGAAGAGGCCTTCGTGCGCTACGCCCGCGAGGAAGGCCGCGGCCTGCGCGATTTCGCATATTGGTGTGCGCAACAAGACGCCGCCGCACAGTCGGGCCAGCGCCATGCCGAAGGCCTGGACATGGACACGCTCACGCGCTTTTATTCCTGGCTGCAGTTCCTGTGCGATGAGCAGCTGGCCGCCGCGCAGCAGCGCGCGCTCGATGCCGGCATGCGCCTGGGCCTGGTGACTGATCTTGCCGTGGGTGTGCACCCAGGCGGCGCCGATGCCGTGAACCTCACTGAGTATTTGGCGCCGCAGTGCTCGGTAGGCGCCCCGCCGGATGACTATAACCAGCAGGGCCAGGATTGGTCGCAGCCGCCGTGGCACCCGCAGCGCCTGGCCGCCGCGGGCTATGCCCCGTGGCGCGAGATGCTCTCCACCGTGCTCCGCCATGCCGGCGGCGTGCGCGTGGACCACATCTTAGGGCTTTTCCGCCTGTACTGGATCCCGCGCATGGCCAGCCCGCTGACGGGCACCTATGTCTCCTATGACTTTGAAGCCATGGTGGGCATCTTGGCGCTAGAGGCGCAGCGCGCCAGTGCGGTGGTCATCGGTGAGGACCTCGGCACCGTCGAGCCGTGGGTACAAGACGTGCTCGCGCAGAAGGCGGTGCTGGGTACCTCCATCGTGTGGTTTGAGCGCGACGATGATGACTACTCCCCGCTGCCGCAGGACAAGTACCGCCAGCTGGCGCTGTCCTCGGTCAATACCCACGATCTGCCGCCGACCTTGGCGTACCTGCGCGGCGATCATATTTCGCTCCGCGCGCGCTTAGGCGTGCTGACCCGCTCGGTCGAGGACGAGCAGCGCGATGACATCGAGTGGCAGGCCCGTGTACTCGGCACCGTGGCGGATCGTGGCCTCTTGCCGCAGCGCGATTACCTGGTAGATCCGGACGAGCGTGCTTCCCGCGGCGCGGAGGAGGATATAAGCGTAGCGCTGCATCGCTATATCGCAGGTACACCTTCGGCTCTCGCGTGCACCAGCTTGGTGGACATGGTGGGCGATGTGCGCGCACAAAATCAGCCGGGCACCACGCACGAGCTTTATCCCAATTGGTGCGTGCCGCTATGCGATACCAACGGCACTGCCCTGCTTATCGAGGATCTTCCCGGATTGGAATTCTTCCAGCGCTTAGCAGCAACCAGCCGTAAGGACTAGCGTTGGGCCTGGGCCTCGCCGGCCGGTGGACGCGCCTAGGTCCACAGGCCGATGAGGGCAACGACGATGACCAACGCGATCATCGTCCACAGTGTGAGAGAGACGCGGGACTTGGGTAGGGCGCGCTTGCGCTTTGCCGGCTGGGCACCGGGCGTGGTTGCCGGGGCGGAAGGCTGGCTGGTGCGCTTGGCTTCGGGGTCCCACAGACCCTCGCGGGGGTTGGCGCGCAGCTCAGCGCGCTCTTGCCGTGCGCGCTCGTTATTTTCCTCAGCCATGGTGGTCTACTTTAGTGCTGCGGCTGCGTTGCTGGGAAATCACTCCGGCGGCCCGATTGGCCACGCTGTCAACCGCCCACATCAGGCACCAGGCTATAACCACCATGAGTGGCACGGCGATGGCCACCACGATGACCATTTGAATCCACACGGGCGCCTGCACCAACAATTGCGATAGCGTGCTGCCCAAGCTCGTCAACCACTCCATGGCTACTTATTCTACTTGCTCGCGGTAATCTGGCTGACATGTCGAGCGCCCAGATTCCCGTTACCGTCGCCACCGCCTCCGGCCGAATCACCGGCGTGCGCCGCGATGGCCTGCACTACTTCCACTCGGTGCGCTATAGCACCATCCCCAGCCCCTACTCGCCTGCCGAGCCGCTGGATGGCGCCTTTGATCAGGATGCCCGCGAGCCGCGCCCAAATGACATTGCGCTGAGCATTACCGCGCCTGCCGACGCCGCCGAGTGCCCCGTCGTGGTCTATATTCACGGCGGCCGCTTTGAGCATGGCTCGCACGAGGACCCACGGCTTACGGGAACGAAGAATGCCCGTCATGGGGTAGTCCAGGTCAACGTGGGTTACCGGGTGGGCTTGGCCGGCTTTGCGCGCTTCGACGGCGACGAGGCGGACCGCTACCGCGGCATTGATGATTGCCTCTTGGCCTTGGAGTGGCTGCAGGACAATATCGAAGCCTTTGGCGGCGATAAGACCAATATCACCCTGGTGGGCCAATCCGCCGGGGCGGCGATTAGCCTGTGGCTGACGCGTCGCGATCATTTCCGGGGCGGGTTCCGCCGCGTGCTGGCGCTCTCGCCGGCATTCCCGCGCGACCGTTTTGAGCATCGCATCACCGACCTGCGCCGGGCCCTAGGCGTGCCGGTCACGCGCCAGGCGCTGGAAAAGATGGATCCTGAATCACTGGCCAAGGGCTATGCCAAATTCCGCAAGAAGTACCGCTTCGACGTCGCCTTGGGCCCCGCACCACTGCGCGCCGAAGAATTGGCGGATATCCCTATCGTGGTGACGTCTACCCGCGATGAGTTCTACAACATGCCCGCGGCCGAGCGCATAGACAAGATGGCGTTTGCCGGCTTTATTACCAGCTACCTCTTGCCCAAGTTCGGGATGTCACACGATCGTTTCAAACAGTGGCGGCAGCTGGCACACTACGTCGATCCGCAGCGGCCGATGGGCCGGCTCATTGGTGATGCCGCCGTGCGCCGCTGGACCGCGCAGGTAGCCGAGGAGGCTCCAGGCCCGACCTGGATGATGGAATTTACCCGGACCGAAGCCCCCGCGGTGCACTGCGCCGAGTTGGACCCGCTCTTTGGCGGCAGCGGAGGCGAGGAGGCCGACGCTTCCCCGGCCGGCGAGCTCAACGAGTGGCTGCGCCACTATGCCACCACGGGAGAGCCCGGATTCCCCGGCTACGGCGATGACCACCAGGTGTTGGAATTCAACCTGGATACGGGCGAGCGTCGGCTAGCCTATGCCACCTTGGACTATGTGGCCGCGGCCTTCTATAACGACGACGAGCTTGGGGTGTAGCGGGCGCCGAAAATTACAACGCGGCACGCAGCGCGCTATCCGCGAGCTCGTCAATCATCCACGGGCTAAAGACGCCGGGCATGGCATCGGCGGCGGCGAAGAGGTTTTCTGGCTCGACCCATTGGTAGGAATCTACCTCGTCGGGGTTAGGCTCCCAGGTGGCGTCGGCAGCAAGCTCAACGGTATATACCGGGCAGATTTCATTTTCTACCGTGCCGGAGGAATCCACCGCGCGATAGGAAAAGTCCGGCAGAATAAGCCGCGGGGCGGACAAATCCGCCGGCGCAATGCCCAGCTCAAAGGAAGCGCGGCGCAGCACCGCATCCGCGGTCTCCTCGCCGGGTGCGGGGTGGCCGCAAAAGGCATTGGTCCACACGCCGGGCCAGGTGCGCTTGCTCAGGGCGCGGCGGGTGACCAGCACCTTGCCACCGCAGGTCAACCAGGCAGAAAAGGCGAAGTGCAGCGGGGTATCAGTGGTATGAACTTCGGCCTTGGGAGCGGTGCCGATGGGTTCGCCCTCGGCAGAGGCCAAGACTACAAGTTCCGTCATAGATTAAGGTCTCCTACCCAGGTCACGTTGCCAATGTGCAAGCGCGCATTCCACAGGTTGCCAGGCGTCACGTCAAAGCGGTACTGCAGGTTGACCGAAGCGCCTGCACCCAGCGGGAGATCGAGTCCCGGGGGCTCCACGTCTGGGGCAGATTCCTTGTCATAGGGCAAGGAGTTGATCTTGGCCCAGCCGCCGTTGCCGTCGGCACGCTCCAGGGTGGGGTCTTCAAAGGCGTCGACAGGCAGGGGCACATCATTTTTATTCTTGAGCAGAATGGTCACTACGGTGCCACCGGTGTTGCTATCGGTATACACACCCTGCAACTCCCAGCTCACACCCAGGCCCTTATCCTCTACCGGCTCGGCCAGGTTGGAGGTAACTTCCTTATCATCGGTGTCCTTGGCCTCGTACGGGGCCTCTTCGGAGCTGGAGACGGTGATATGGTCCCCCAGCCCGGTTTCTTCCGGCTGGAGAACGCTACATCCGGTCAGGGTCACGGCGAGTACGCTGACTACGCCCGCGCCGAGTGTGTGGGAAATTTTCACCGTGGATGGATCCTTTGCACGCGAAGATTGTTGTATTTCTGCACAAGTACCTTAGCCTAAACCTCCCTGAACTTAAGTATTTACGCTCGTTAACGCCGCATGTGGCATACTGGGCAGTCGCTTAAATCTCGCCCCCCTTTCCCTAATTCAGCGCACTAACCGCCGTTTCGAAGTGAGTGTGGTCGACTTATGAATTCCATTTTGCGCATTACCCGCAGTGCCTCTGCCCTGTGGCCCTTTTATTTAGGCGTGCTGCTGACCGCCACGATCACTGCGGTCGTTGCACTGATCTCGCCGTTTTTGACGCGCGAAGCTACCGATACCATCGTGGGCGCCCTGCAGAACGACGCCCCACTGGGCGATGCGCTGCGCACGGTGCTGTTGCTGGCAGTGGCGCTTTTTCTTGCCGACGCCGCCAATGCCCTCTTCCGCAATATCGGCGGCTACATCGGCGATGTCATGGTCTCGCGCCTGCGCGAGATTTTGTCCACGCGCTACTTTGCCAAGCTGCTGGCCCTCCCGCAGGGCTACTACGATAACCAGGTCACCGGCACGATCATCGCCCGGCTGGATCGATCGATTGCCAATATCACGCAGTTCGTGCAGTCCTTTGCCAATAACTTCTTCACGATGATCATCCAGATCCTCGCGGTGCTGGCCATTACCGCGTGGTATTACTGGCCGCTGGCCGTCCTGCTCGCGCTGCTCTTCCCGGTCTATATGTGGCTTACCGCGCTGACCTCGAAGCGCTGGCAAAAGTTTGAGGCGGTCAAAAACGAAAATATCGACCTCGCCAACGGTCGCTTCGCAGAGGTCATAGGCCAGGTCAAGGTGGCCAAGTCCTTCGTGAGCGAAACCCGCGAGCTCTCCCACTTTGCCAAGCGCTACCGCACCGTGGTCGATACCACCAAGCCGCAGTCCCGCTGGTGGCACATGATGGATACCTTCCGTGGCCTAGCCATGGCCATTATCTTCCTCGGCATTTACGGCGTAATTTTCTGGCGCACGCTCGAGGGGCATTTCTCCTTGGGCGATATGGTCATGTTGCTGCAGATGGTCTCCAGTGCGAAGCAGCCGGTCTTTATGATGAGTTGGATTGTCGATACCGCCCAGCGCGCCATCGCCGGTTCCAAGGACTACTTCAAGGTCATGGAAGAAGAGCTCGAGCCCACCGCCCCGCGCGAGCTGGTTGCGGCCACCACCGGTTCGCATACCCCGCAGCTCGACCTCACCCCGGTCAGCCCGCTGGAGCCCACACCCGGCGCGCCGGTCTTCTCCTTTGATCACGTCTCCTTCGCCTACGAGGAGGGCAAGCCCGTGGTGGAGGATATTTCCTTCGCCGCCTCTGAGGGCCACAAGGTGGCGCTCGTGGGCGAGTCCGGCGGCGGCAAGTCCACGTTGGTCAACCTCTTGCTAGGCCTTTACCATCCCTCGGCCGGACACCTGGATGTACTGGGGCACCGAGTAGACGATCTCACCGCCTCACGCCTGCGCGCCTCAGTGGGCGTGGTCTTCCAGGAGTCCTACCTCTTTTCCGGCACCATTCGCGAGAACATCGCTTATGGCAAGCCGGGGGCGACGGAGGAGGAAATCGTGGACGTCGCCAAGCGGGCCAATGCCCATGAGTTCATCCAAGCCTTCCCGGACGGCTATGACACGGTCATTGGCGAGCGCGGTCTGAAGCTTTCCGGCGGGCAGAAGCAGCGCGTTTCCGTGGCGCGCGCCATGCTCAAGGACGCGCCCATCCTGGTCCTGGATGAGGCCACCTCGGCGCTGGATACCAAGTCCGAGCGCGCCGTGCAGGCCGGCCTAGATGAGCTGATGAAGGACCGCACCACGCTCATTATTGCCCACCGCCTGTCCACCATCGCGGATGTGGATACCATCATCACCCTGGATCGCGGCCGCATAGATGAAATGGGCTCGCCGGCCGAACTGGCGCAATCCGGTGGCATTTATGCCGAGCTACTCAAGCTCACCCAATCTACCTCGGCCGCAGACCGCCGCCGGTTGAAGAAGTATGGCTTTGTCTCCGGCTCTGCCTCCGAATCCGAGGACGCGGAGGAGGACTCCCGCTGGGCCGACAACGCAGATGAATAAAAGCGCATAAAAGCGCTGGGGTGGCCGCGGGCTTCGCGTTATGGTTATGGCCATGGAGTTTCCTAGCCTAGAAGAGTTGCAAGCCCGCGGAACCCGCAAGTGGACCGTCTTCGAGGAAGACGTGCTGCCGCTCTGGATTGCGGAATCCGACTTCCCCACTGCGCCCGCCATCAAGAAGGCGTTAGAAGACTTGGTGGATAAGGAAACCTTTGGCTATACCCCAGCGCCTAAGGCCTCGGGGCTACGCGAGGCTGTGGCTGATTTTTATGACGCGCGCTATGGCTGGCGTCCCAACTCGGAACATATTTTCTGGATCGGGGACGTAGTGCGGGGTCTTTTGCTAGGAGTGCAGTACTTTACCCGCGAAGGCTCCCCAGTCATCGTGCCAGTGCCTTCCTACCCTCCACTGCTGGAGCTGCCACGGGCCGCTGGCCGCGAAAAGATCGAGACCAGCCTAGAGCTGGATGATATTGAGCGCGCCTTCCAGGCGGGCGCGGGCTCTATTTTGCTGGCCAATCCCTATAATCCGCTCGGCCGTGTCCTGGATGAGGAGTTCCTTACCGGCCTGGTAGAACTGGCGGAAAAATATGATGTGCGCATCCTAGCCGATGAAATCCATGCCCCGCTGGTCTATGAGGGGCGGCATATCCCGGTGGCGTCGCTTAGCGCGGCGGCCGCAGAGCACACCATCACGGTAACCGCCACCTCCAAGGCTTTTAATATTGCCGGGCTCAAGTGCGCGCAGATCATTTTCTCCAACACGGCCGACGTACACACGTGGAATGGCCTTACAGGCGTGGCCAAGGATGGCACGGGCACTCTAGGCGTGCTTGCTGCGGAGACTGCCTACCGCGAGTGCGGCGACTTCCTCGATGAAGAAATAGCGTACCTGCGGCAGACCCGCGATTGGTTGGTGGAGGAGCTGCCTCAGCGCATCCCAGGCCTCAAGACCAGCAAGCCGGATGCCACCTACCTGCTGTGGTTGGATTTTGCCGATACCGCTATCGGCGGCAACCCGCAGCCGGCCAAGTGGTTGCGGGAGAATGCGAAGGTAGCGCTTAATGAGGGCGATACCTTTGGCACCGGCGGCCCGGGCCATGCACGGTTGAATTTCTCTACCTCACGCGAGATCTTAGAAGAGGCACTCGACCGCATGGAGCGCGCCTTCGCGGACCTCGATTAGGCCAGCCCAGCTGGGGCCACCATGTATTCTGCGTCACCCCCACGCTTTGATTTCTCACCATGTGGGCGGTAATGTCTCATTACACGAACAGGCGTGACCCGCCACCTCGGACCGCGACGAGGCACCCCGCCTCCGCCACCACCCTCGGCGGAATGGGAAAGCTTCCCCGCATTCTAGCTGTACATGGAAAATTAAGGAGCCACAATGGCTACCCCAGTTGCGTCAAGCACCTCTAAGCCCGGCGCCACCATCGTAATTGCGTCGCTGATGCTGTTTTCGATGTTCTTCGGCGCCGGCAACCTCATCTTCCCGCCCATGGTGGGCGTTTCGGCCGGCACCAACTTTTGGCCCGCCGTCCTCGGCTTTCTTGCCGCCGGCGTGCTCCTTCCGGTCCTAGCTATTGTTGCCGTTGCCATTTCTGGCCGCTCCGTGCGCGATTTGAGCTCCAACGGCGGCGCCCTCTTCGGCCTGGTCTTTTCCGTGATGGCCTACCTGGCCATCGGTGCTTTCTACGCCCTGCCGCGCACCGGCGCCGTTTCTATGGAAACCGCCATCACCCCACTGCTGGGCTGGGAAGGAACCATGGCCAATGGCATCTTCAATGTGGTCTTTTTCCTCATCGCCCTAGCGCTGTCCTGGAAGCCGAATTCCATTATCGATACCTTAGGTAAGTTCCTCACCCCGGCTTTGGTGGCGCTGTTGGTTATCCTCATCGCCTTGGCAGCTTTCAACAATCCCCGCGATCCCCAGACCCCTACCACGGACTATGCTTCTTCGCCCATGGTCACCGGCCTTTTTGAGGGTTATAACACCATGGATGCCATTGCGGGCTTGGCCTTTTCCATCGTGATTGTTGGCTCTTTGCGCTCCAAGGGGTTTAAGACCAAAAAGTCCTTGGTTAACGGCACCATCACCGCCGCTCTGGTTGCTGGCGCTTTGCTGGCCGCTATCTATCTGGGCTTGGCGTGGGTAGGCCAAACCATTCCTAATGGCCAGTCCTATGAGTCAGGAGCGCCCCTGCTTGCCGACGCCGCCAATCTCACCATGGGCACCATCGGCCAAGCCGTCTTTTCTGCCATCGTCATCTTGGCCTGTATGACCACCGCGGTGGGCCTTATCACCTCCACCTCAGCCTTCTTCGAAATGCTTGTGCCTAAGGTGAAGTACCACGTCTGGGCCTGCCTCTTTACCGCACTGTCCATCCTCTTTGCCTTCCAAGGGCTGGAGACGGTGCTGTCCATTGCAGTCCCCTTCATCACTTTCCTGTATCCGCCGGCCATTTCCCTTATCGTCCTCACCCTGATCCAGCCGGTGGTGAAAAAGTCCGTTGTCTTCTACTGGACCTACCGTCTGGCGCTGTGGGTATCGGTGCTGTGGTCGGCTCTGTCCGTCATCGCCGCCCAGGGCTGGGGCGCCGACGCGCTCGATCCCCTCTTGAGCCTGGCTCCTGGCCAAGCCGTTGACTTGGGCTGGATTGTTCCTACCGCCATCGCGGCAGTCGTCGGCCTCGTTGTCGATATCGCCACCAAGGCCGGCGAGAAGCACGCCGCTGCCAACCCACAAGCGGAAGAACCGGCCGAGGCAGAGGCCCTCGCTGAGTCTTAGTCTCTTAGCCCTGCCTTACCCCTCCCCTCCGCACATAACCACGGTGCCGAGGCGGAGGGGATTTTTATGTCAGCAGGTCTCGGCGGCGATGCGGTATCGCCTCGCCCGGAATAGTCAGGCGGCGCGTACCGTTGGAAGAAGAGAACTTAGACAGAATTTTCCGAAAGCAAAAGGAAGGCTCCCCCGTGACCGAACGCGCGCATCTTTCCGTCTTGGACTTCTGCACCATCTATGAGGGCGAGACCCCAGCACAATCCATCGCCCGCTCTGTGGAATTGGCACAGGAAGCAGAAAAGCTGGGTTATTCTCGCATGTGGTACACCGAGCACCACAATATGAAGTCCATCATGTCCTCTTCCCCGGCCGTGCTCATCGCCCACATCGGTGCGAAGACCGAGCGCATTCGCTTAGGCTCCGGCGGAGTGATGCTGCCCAACCACTCCCCTTATGTCATTGCGGAGCAATTCGGCACTTTGGAGGAGATGTACCCCGAGCGCATTGACTTGGGCGTGGGCCGCGCCCCCGGTACGGACATGAATACCCTAGGCCGCGCTCTGCGCCGTGAAGCCCACTCTGCCGAGCGCTTCCCCGAGGACGTCAAGGAGCTCAACTCCTACCTCGAGGGCAAGTCCTATATTCCGGGAGTCAGCGCCATCCCGGGCGCGAATACCAACGTGCCTATCTATATTTTGGGCTCGTCCATGTTCGGCGCCTCCCTGGCCGCCAAGCTCGGCCTGCCTTATGCCTTTGCCTCCCACTTTGCCCCGCAGCACCTCGAGCAGGCCACCACCTACTACCGCGAGCACTTCCAGCCCTCCGAGCGCTTTAGCAAGCCCTATGTCATCGCCGGCGTCAACGTCACCGCCGCCGATACCACCCAAGAGGCGCAGGAAGAATACGAGCGCGTGTGCTTCAACCGCGTCAAGGCCTTCGCCGGCCGCGGCAAGCACCTCACCGATGAGCAGGTAGAGCAGATCATCGGTTCGTACCAGGGCCAGCAAATCCTAGACATGCTGAAGTACTCCGCCGTAGGCACCGCCGATGAGGTGGCCAGCTACCTCGATACCTTCCAAGAGCACGCCAAGGCCGATGAGCTCATGGTCTCGCTGCAGTCCAGCTCGCACGAGGAAGTAATCAAGAATATGCAGCTGCTCGCGCAGGGCTGGCAGCTCGATCCGGCACGCGTAGCCGGCACCCCGAGCTAGTCTTCAGTCCGCACCTGGCCCAAGTGGTCAATGGGAACGCCGGGGAACCGCTCCCGGAGCTTTCCCTCGAGTTCCCGCGGGCCCAGGTTCGCCTGCTCCGGCAGGCGGGCCGAATACCGTTGGGCCTCGTCCAAGGTAGAAACGCGCACCCCGCCTGGAATCAGGGCAAGGAAATTCTGATCCGGCCCGAGCGAATAGAACTGCACGCGCTCTAGCTCAGAGGCGGCGAAACTGGTCCGCTGGTGGGGCAAGGAAATCTCCTCGCCGATCCGCAGCACCGGACGTGCCCGGCGCCGCCCGGAGGCCACCACCGCCAGCATGGCGCACAGCGCCCCGCCTAGGGGCATGAGCGCGGCAATGAGATAAACGGAATGCAGGCGCGAATCGGCCGGTTCCTGCAACGCCGAGTAAATAAGCACCCCACCGATAACCAGCAGCGCGACGGCGATGATGACCGCCACCGCTATCGCCTTGCCCAGGCGCGCGCTGCCGCTAGCCGCGCGTACTTCAATCGTTTCGGTGCTCTCGTCCACGGTCACATAGCCTAGCGTGCTCGCCTAGCATCTCGGCGCTGGTCGAACGGCGCGTGATTTATTATTTGAATGCCTTTACCCGGGCAACGCGTTGTTTTCTCAGTGGCGGTGTTCCATTAGCGTGCCTTTGCAAAATGGAATAGCATTACTGTGTTTCGCTCCGCTGGGAAATGCCCCGGAGAAACTAAGGACAAAGGTTGAATGAGCCCACGCGATAAACAGCAGCATAAGAAGATCGCTGATTACCTGCGAGAGCAGATCAGCTCTGGCGTGCTGCAACCAGGCGATTTTCTGCCTAGTGAAGCAGATTTATGCGAGAAGTTTTCTTCTTCCCGCGGACCCGTGCGCCAAGCAGTAGCGGCTTTGCGGGCCGAAGGGCTGGTGTCCTCTGGCCGCGGGCGCCGCTCTACCGTTTTGGCCTCCACCCAGGCCGAGCTTTTTGAGTCCATCTATTCCATTTCCAGTTGGCTCAGCGAATATGACGTGAATCCGCAGCAGCACACCCTGTGGCTGGCTCGCCGCCGCGCACCGCGGGATATCACCCGCTTTCTGCGCGTAGACCCAGAACAAAATGTCGTATTTGTCCACCGCGTGCGCTATACCGAAGACCACCCCATTGCCATCGAGCGCATGTATTTCCCCATGGTGGTGGGAAAGCACATTTTGGACTTCGATGCGGATGCCGGCTCCATTCATGCGCACCTGCGCGATTGCGGCGTGGATTTTGATAATGTGCGCCGCGAACTCACACTGGAGGAAGCCAATGCCGAAGACGCCGAAGCGCTTGGCGTGGCTACGGGTACCCCGCTGTGGCGGCTGCAGATGGAGATTTCCAACCACTCCGGCGAACCGGTGGAATTGGCGGTCTATCTCTACCGAGCGGACCGCATGAAGCTGGCAATGAATAGCGTGCGCGGGGGTGTTTCACCCCTAGAAGTTATCCCCACACCTGGAAATTTTGCATAAGTTTCACGGCAGCTATACCCACCGGCTACCCTGCTTTCTATGAGAAGATTTCGCGCCGGCAGGGCGCTGGGCAGCCTCACCATGGCGGCCGCTGTAGGAACCCTCTCGGCATGTTCCGCGGGCCATACCGCGGTGGTTGATACCACCCAGACAGGCAGCGACGCCGCACCTTCTGCCCTCACCGTGGCCTCCACATCGGCCGCCACCTCGCTGGATTTCACCACCACCGGTGGCGCCGCCATCCCCGCCGTGCTTATGGACAACGTGTACGAGACCCTCGTGCGCATCGATGAAGACGGCTCCATTACCCCAGGACTTGCCACTTCGTGGGATATTAGTGACGATGCCCGCACCTATACTTTCCACCTGCGCAAGGGCGTCACCTTTTCCAATGGCGATGCCTTTAACGCTGAGACCGCCGCCTTTTCCATTAACTACGTGCGCGAGAAGTGGACCAACGGCATCGCCGCCGCCATGGATCCGGTAGACAAGGTCACCGCAACCGAGGATCACACGCTAAAAGTACACCTCAAGCAGCCCTCCAATGGCTGGCTGTGGTCCATGGGAACGGCCACCGGCGCGATGATGACGCCACACGGCATGGATAATCTCGCCGCGCAGCCAGTGGGAACCGGCCCCTATGAGGTGTCCCGCTTTGCGCCCTCGGAATTCGTAGAGCTGCACGTTCGCGACGAATATTGGGGAAAGCCCGCCGCGCGGGATGTCACGGTGCGCTATTTCCCGGATACCATCTCCTCGGTCAATGCTCTGCAGGCCGGCGGCGTGGACGTGGTCTTGGGCGTGCAAAACCCAGAGCTTCTTGATGACGTCAAAGAGGGCATCGCTACCGAGGTCGGCACCACCAATGGTGAGGTGCTGTTGTCTATGAATAATGCCCGCGCGCCTTTCGACGATCCACGGGTGCGCCAGGCCGTCGCCTATGCCGTAGACCGCAAGGCGGCCAATGACATTTTGTGGAATGGCATGGCCAAGGACACCGGCGGCGCACCGATCCCCCCTACGGACCCGTGGTTCGAGGGCAAGCACTACTACAACTACGACCCAGATAAGGCCCGCCAGCTGCTCACGGAGGCCGGCGCAGAAGGGGCCGAAATCACGCTGACCACACCGACGCGGCCCTACGCCCAGACCGTCGCCGAGCTGCTGTACTCGCAGCTTACTGAGGTTGGTTTTAAGGTGACGCTGGAATCCGCCGAATTCCCGGCCGTGTGGCTAGGCCAGGTGATGGGAGCAAAGGACTATCAGATGTCGCTCATCTCCCACGTGGAGCCGCGCGATGTGCCCACCTTGTTCGGCGATCCGGATTATTACCTCAACTACGATTCCCCGCGCACCCGCGAGCTTTTGGCCCAGGCCGATTCCGCACCCGAGAAGGATTACCCCAAGCTCATGGCACAGGCCGTGGATCAGATCATGGCGGATGCTGGCGCGCTGACACTGATGAATATGCCCAATATCGTGCTCACCCGCGCCGGCGTGCGCGGATTGCATCCGGATCAGGTCACCGACGCTCTCATCCTGCGCGACCTGACTTCTGCCGACGCGGACGTGGACGCCAAAGCTGCCGCCGCAGATAACACCGACAAGGAGGCCCGATGAGTTCCCTTCGCAATACTGGGCGCGCCATCGTGCGCCCGCTGCTGCGCTTTGCGTTAACGCTCTTTGTAGCCTCCATCATCATTTTCGCGCTCATGCGCGCGGTGCCGGGCAACCCGGCGCGGGTGGCGCTGGGGGTGAATGCGACCGAAGAGGCCGTCGACGAGCTCAGCTCCGAGCTGGGGCTAGACCGCCCGCTGCTTACGCAATATTGGGAGTGGATAAAAGGCCTATTTACCGGCAGTTTTGGGCAGTCTTTGTCCTCGCAGCAGGATATTACGCCGCTGGTGCTAGACCGCGCCCAAGTCACGCTCATCCTCATTGGCCTGGCGATGCTGCTTGCGCTGGCCGGGGCTATCCCGGTGGGTATGTGGCTGGCCCTGCGCAACCGTACCCGAGGCGCGGATGTGGTTTCGGCCGGTACGCAGCTGGGCATTGCGGTGCCCAGCTTCCTGCTCGGCATCATTCTGGTGGCCATCTTTGCCGTCCATCTGGGCTGGCTGCCGACCAATGGGTGGGTGCCGCCGAACCAGGGCGCGGGCGAGTTTATCCGCCACCTTATTTTGCCGGTCATTGCGCTGGCCGTGGTGCAGGGCGCAATGCTGACGCGTTACGTGCGCTCGGCGGTGCTTGATGTACTGAATCAAGACTATATCCGTACCGCCCGTGCGCTCGGCCAGTCCCCGTGGGAGGCGCTCAAGCGCCATGGCCTGCGCAATGCGGCGCTGCCGGTGCTTACCGTGGCCGGCGTGCAGCTGACCACGATGGTCGTGGGTGCCGTGGTGATCGAATCCGTCTTTGTCATCCCCGGTATTGGTTCCATGCTCTTGGACGCGGTATCGGTGCGCGATCTGACCACGGTACAAACCCTGGTCATGCTGCTCGTCGCCTTCGCCTTGGTGGTCAATGCCTTAACGGATGTGGCCTACCGATTCATCGATCCGCGCATCACGGCAGGTGATAAATAATGAAGCTGCGTTTTTCTGGCTGGCTGGGAGCCATCCTCGTCGCCGCCACGGTGCTGGTGGCGCTACTTTCGCTGGTGTGGACGCCCTATGACCCGACGCTGGCGCACCCGGATGTGCGCCTTGCCGGTCCCAGCGCCGAGCACCTCCTGGGCACGGACCGCTTTGGCCGCGATACCGCCTCCCGCATCATGGCGGGAGCCCAGATTACGGTCTTTGTCGGGCTGATTGCGGTGGGCATCGCCGCCCTCGTGGGCGTGCCCTTGGGCATCCTCGCCGGCATGCGCCGCGGCAGGTGGGCCGATGCGCTGGTGATGCGCGGCGCGGATCTACTGCTTGCCTTCCCCGCGCTGCTGTTGGCGATCATTGCCGGCGCGGTGTGGGGCCCATCCACGCTGACGGCCATGGTTGCCATCGGCATCGCCGGCATTCCCTCCTTTGCCCGCGTGGCGCGTTCAGGCACGCTGCAGGTTATCACGCAGGACTTTATTTCCTCCGCGCGCATTTCCGCGGTTCCGGGCTGGAAAGTGGCGTGGCGCCATATCCTGCCTAATATTGCGGGCCTGCTCATCGTACAGGCCTCCGTCTACTTCGCCCTCGCCATCCTGGCTGAGGCCGGCCTGTCCTACCTCGGCCTGGGCACTGCCCCACCGGCGGCCTCTTGGGGCCGGATGCTGCAAGATTCCCAGTCGCTGCTGGGCACCGCTCCCCTGCAGGCCTTCTGGCCGGGACTGGCGATTGCTGCGACGGTGCTGGGCTTTAACCTGCTTGGCGACGCCCTCCGTGACCTCCTCGATCCCCGCCTGAAAGGATCCGCGCGATGAGCTTGCTCCACATAAATAACCTGACGGTCACCGCCACCGGGTCCACCACTGCCCTTGCGGGGCCGCTTAACTTCGAGCTCGCGGCCGGTGAAAAGCTCGGCATCATCGGTGAATCCGGCTCCGGAAAATCGCTCACTGCGCTATCCATCATGGGGCTTTTACCCGATGGGGTACGCGCGAGCGGCTCCGTCACCGTGGATGGCCACGAGGTAGTCGGCGCACGCGATGCCCGCATCCGCCCCCTGCGTGGGAAAACCATGGCCATGGTCTTCCAAGAACCGATGAGCGCACTGGATCCGCTTATGCGCGTGGGCAAGCAGCTGGCTCAAGCCGGGGTGCGCGATGCCGCAACCGCTCTCGAAGAGGTGGAGCTTGATGCCGACAGTGCCTCCCGATTCCCACATCAGCTCTCCGGCGGCCAGCGTCAGCGCGTGCTCATCGCCATGGCCATGGCCGGCCACCCCGATCTTCTCATCTGCGATGAACCAACCACCGCGCTGGATGCCACCACGCAAGATGGCGTGTTGAGCGTCATCGAGCGTGTAACCAAGGCCCGCGGCACCGCGCTGGTCTTCATCACCCATGACCTGGGCGTCATTCGCCGCATGTGCCCCAACGTCCTCGTCATGCACCAGGGCGCGGTGGTGGAATCCGGTCCCACCGAGCGCGTACTTGTCCACCCCGAGCATCCCTATACCCGCACGCTCATCGCCTCCTCGCGGCCGCCGGAGCTGAGCCTTTCTCCGGCCACGGCGGAGGATGCGTTGGTAACGCTACGCGGGGTCAGCAAGGTCCACGGCGCACATGCCGCACTCGATGGCATCGACCTGCGCGTGCACCACGGCGAGCGCCTGGGCATCGTGGGCGGCTCCGGCTCGGGCAAGACCAGCCTGCTCAAGCTCATCGCCGGGCTCGACCAGCCCACGAGTGGTGACATCGACGTCCGCGGCCGCGTGCAGATGGTCTTCCAAGACCCGCAGGGCTCGCTCAACCCGCGCCTGAAAATCTGGAAATCCATTGCGGAGGCTATCCCTGGCAACCTCGGCAAAGCCGACAAGCGCGCTCGCGCGGCGGCCGCGCTCGAAGAGGTCGGGCTGCCAGCCGAGAGCCTCGATCGCTTCCCGCACGAGTTCTCCGGCGGCCAGCGCCAACGCATTTCCATCGCCCGCGCGCTGTGCGGCGAGCCGGATATCTTACTGGCCGATGAAGCAGTCTCTGCCCTCGATATGTCGGTACGCGCACAGGTGCTGGAGTTATTGGCGGGGGTCATCGCCAAGCGCAAGCTCACCCTGCTTTTTGTCACCCACGATCTCGCGGTGGTGCGCCACCTGTGCGAGAGCGTTGCGGTCCTTGAACGCGGCCGGCTCATCGAGCACGGATCGACCGACTCCGTGTGGGCCTCGCCCAGCACGGACTACACGCGCCGGCTCATCGCGGCCGCCGACATGTAAAGCGGGTGGCTTCGGGCGTAAGGTAGTCGGGTCAGATAACTCCGCCGAGAAAGGATCCTGCTGCTCCGTGGCCACCCAGCTTGACTATCCCATCCCGCAGCGCCCCAGCACCACCCAGTTGCTCACCGCGTTTAATAGCGCCTCGGTGCGCTGGCCCAGTGCCCTGCGCGCGGGCTTGGCGATTCTCATTCCCGGCGCCATCGCGCTGCTGACCGGCCACGACTACGCCATCCTGCTCATTTCCACCGGCGCGTTCACCGTCATCTTTGGCGAGGGCCACCCTTATCGCACCCGCCCCCGCGTCATGCTCACCGCCGGCACCGCACTCATTACCGTCGCGGCCGTGGGCGTGCTAGTAGGCCACCTCATCTTTGCGCCTGGCCACGGCCATTGGTGGCTGCTGCTGGCAGGCTTATACACCACGGCATTGGCCGCCGTGTGCGGCTTTGCCCAAAATGCCCTGCGCTTGCCGCCGCCGGGCACCTTCTTCTTGGTCATGGTTGGCGGCGGTTCGGTGATGCTTGCGCGCACCGATGTCACCGTGGGCCAGCTGCTCTTTTGGGCGCTGACCGGCATGATAGCCAGCCTCGTGCTCGGCATGGCGCCGGCGCTTATTGACTCCCACGGCCCCGAGCGCCGCGCGGTCACCGCACTGGAAAAGGCCGCGGCCGCATTCAAAGATGACCGCGACGATTCCTTGGCCCGCCACCACCAGGCGCAGACCGCGCTCTTTGCTGCCTGGCAGGCGCTTTCCGACGCCCACATCATCCGCGGCGGCCGCATCATCGACTCCCAGGGCGCCCACCTAGTAGAGCGCACCCTCGCGGCCCAACACACCATCGTGGCGCATAATCGCGCCTTGGATTTGGGCGCCGATTCGGATCAGCTCACCGATAGTGTCACCGACGTCGATCCGGATCGCACCGCCATCCCGCACACCCGCCCCACCGGCCGCTACCGCTTGTACCGCGCCGCGGTCCGGGATTCGCACGCCATGGTCACCACCCAAAAAATTGTCCTTTCCGCGGCCATTACCGTGCTGGTGGGCCTTACCCTCGGCTTCGACCGCCCGGACTGGGGCGTGGTCTCTGCCTTCCTCATGCTGCAATGGGGACCCGATCACGTGCCAGGCACCGTCCGCGGCATCCACCGCATGCTCGGCTCCGTCGTCGGCGTACTGCTGTTTTCTATCCTCCATTACTTTGGCATTCAAGGGTGGACGCTCCTGCTCGCGCTGGCCGCGTGCCAATTCTGCGCCGAAATCTTCGTGGCCAAGAACTACGCCATCTGCGTTATCTTCTCCACCCCGCTCGCCCTCCTCATGGGCAATTCCGCCACCCGTCCCCTGTGGCCGACCATCCAGGCCCGCTGCGGCGAAATCATCTTGTCCATCCTCATCGCCACCGCGGTGCTGTGGCTGTGGCAGCGCCGCGCCCCCGTGCGCAATCAGGCCCGCCTGCAGGTCCGCGCGATGGAGTCCATGGCCACCCTACTCGGCTTGCTCTTCGTCAATACCCCAGATGCCGTATTGTCCGCACGCCGCGACCTGCAATACGAGCTGCTCTCGGAGCGCCGCGCCATCCAGTCACTCGCCGTGGATAACCCCGATGCCGTGCGCCGATTTTGGGCACGGCACATTGCCGTACAACACGCCGGCTACTTCCTGCTAGATTTCTGCACCACCCACCCAGACCGCACGGCCACCCGCGCGGAGCTCGATTCCCTGGTGCACGAAGTCCGTACGGCCCGCGCCGCCTAGAACAACGGGTATTCCTCGATTACCTCGTAGCGCGGCCCGCCGCCACGGCCCTCACCGAGGTGGGATTGCATCAGGCACAGGCGGTCGGCGCGAAAATCCGGTCCCCGATACACCGATAACGCGCGCACATAATCCGCCAGCGCCCACGGCTCACGGGTCCGCCGGCCGGCACGCGCGACGGTGAGGTGGGGGCGGTGGTGGCTAAAGGGGACGTCGGCAAGCTGGCACTCCGCCATCAACTCCCGCACACCGCGCGCCTGCCCGCCGACGCCCACCCACAGCGTGCGCTGCTCAAAGCTCCCCGCACCGCTTAAACGCACATCCAACGCCGCGCGCCCTGCCACCGCGTGGGCTAGGTGCTCGCGCACCGCCGCGGCATCATTGGGCTGCTCGCCATAAAACGCCATGGTCAGATGCCAATTATCCGGATCCGTCCAGCGCAGCTCATTAGTAGTTGCCGCGTGGATGGGCCGCAGCGTATGCACCAAATGCTCACGCGCGGCGGCCGAGGGCAATAACGCAGCAAAGACGCGGATCATGGCCTAGCTGGCATAGACATTGAGGCGCAGTTCCGCGTCCAGCAGGTGTTCTTCCTCGCGCTCAAAGACGGCGAAGGCATGCAAAATATCCGCAACAGCGGTGGAATTATCATCAAACTCGGGCATGCGATAACTTCTTTCAAACCACAATGGAGGCACAAGAATCACGCTCGATTCTTCTGCCTCCACATAGTAGCTGACAATGATGTAATTATCCGCCCTTGACCACCGTGACCTGCCAACCAGCATCGCCCGAGCGCTGGAAATCACGAATCTCGTGGCCCTCATCGGCCGCCCACTGCGGAATGGATTCGGTGGCCTGGGTGCAGTCAAAATCAATAACCAGCGCCTCGCCCTGCTCCAGCTCCGCCATGACCTGCTTGGCCTCAATCAGCGGGAACGGGCACACCGCGCCAAGGGTATCGAGCGCGTAGCGTCCGCCGCCCAGCGCGCGGGCCTTGTCCTTCGCCTGCGGTTTGGTTTTGAGCGCTACCGCCCCGGTGGCAGTGGCAAAGCTTGGCAGGACCTTATCCTCGGCGGAGACCACCGAGTTATCCACGGATTCCTCGGTGGAGTAGGTCTGCGGCTGCTGCGGCTCACTCTTGGGTTTCAGCCACAGGCGCGCTCCCACACCTACGCCCAGGGCCATAAAGAACAGCGATACCCAGCCCTGGAAGCTAAACAGGGAGGTCTCCACCATGCCATTTCCCACGGTGCAGCCGCCGGCCAGCGACGCACCGACGCCCATCATGATGCCGCCCCAAATAGCGCGGGTCGCGGTCTGTGCATCCGGGACACGCACGCGGAACTCACCGGCGGACTTCGCGGCGATAAAAGCGCCCACCAATAGGCCGATGACCAACAGGGTGCCCCAGTTCATGCGCGCGGAATCACCTGTGGCTGCCCAACGCACGATGTCCGCGGTCGGTGTGGTGATGCCGAGGCCGCCGTTGCGGCCGGATTCAGCAGAGAGCACGAAACCCACCGTGCCAATGATGCCAACGAGCACGGCCGCGACGTTCATATTCAGCGGCTTAGCGTACCACGACTGACCCAGGTCCACCTTGGGGCGGCCGGAGTCTTTGGCGCGATAGTGGCGCCACAGCAGGAAGGTCACGACCCACAGGACCGCCACCAGGATCCACGGTGAGATGTGCAGCGCGCCGTGGATGGTGGTGACCGGGAGGCTCCACTGCTTGAACCAGTCATTGGCACCGGACAGCGGGCCGGACTTCATGGCCGCGGCCGAAAGCCCATAAAACAGCAGCGCAATCCACGAGCCGACCAGGCCCTCGGCCGAGCGGTACCACGTGCCGGACGCGCAACCGCCGGACAAGATGATGCCGAGACCAAAGATGAAGCCGCCCACGATGACGGCTACCGGCTTGAAATCGCTAAATTCCGGCGAAAGCACGCCCGTGCCAATCAACAGCGTCAGGCCAAAGGCATGCACCGAAATCAAAATGAGCAGGGCGGTAAAGCCGCGCCACGTCTTATTGAGGAAAATATCGCGCAGCATACCGGTTACGCAGAAGCGCCCGCGCTGCAGCACGGCGCCGAAGACGATGCCAGTGAGAAGTCCGGTAATAATCACTATTTCTCCTTTTTCGAGTTAAGGGCTTCAGCCTACGACACCTAAGACAGAATTGTCTATAATTGACGTACAACCCGGTTCTAGGGTGGCAGATTTCCGCGTTTCGGTCGGTCTTTCCTATGCCACCTCAGGCGCCCCAGCCGCTCCGGGCACGATTAAGGAGAATTAACCTATGGGAATCCCAGATGACGTAGTACTCGATGGATATACCCTCATCGAACAACACGCAATCGACCACGAGTTCCTGCTGCGCGGCTCTCCGCTGGGCACCGAAACTCCCCTCCTGTTCGCCCTGACCATTGCGGGCGTACTGCTGGTTGCGGCGAGCTTCTTCCTGCGCGGGGGCGCGCGGGTTGCCACCGGCCTGGTGGGAGCGTTCCTGGCGCTGAGCAAGCTGTGGTGGATGCCCTTCGCGCTATGGCAGCAGTTCGATGACGGCCAAGTATTCGGCTACACGCTCAAGTACTTCCCGCAGTACTGGCCGGTGGCGTCCCTTATCGTCGGCGTCATCGCGCTGGTGGGCCTAGCCTCCGCCATTTTCCGCCGGCCCTAGCGGCCCAGCCCAGCCGCGACTAGCCACCGAGCACCGCAATCGCGATGTGCACCCGGTTGGTGCCATCAATCTTGGCCAGGATGTGCTTCATGTGCGTCTTGACCGTGGTCAGGGAGATGAATAGCTGCTCGGCAATCTCGGCGTTGCTCAGTCCTTGGGCCACCAGCTGGGCGATTTCATTTTCGCGCTCGCTCAGCTCGGCCAGCCCGCTGGGCTGAATCATCTCCTGCTCCGGCTGCGGCGGTGTGGCCGCCAGCCCCACCAGGTTTTCTAACACCTTCGGGCTGAGCTGCTGCTGGCCTTGAGCCGCCGCTCTTACCGACGCCACCAGCGCCTCCGGCGCCGTCGTCTTCAACAAAAAGCCCACCGCCCCTGCGCGCAGGGCGTGCAGGATGAATTCGTCGGTATCAAAGGCGGTGAGCATCACCACCGGGATATCGCGCGCGCCGGCGAGCGAATGCAGCTGCGCTGTCGCCTCGATGCCGTCCATGACCGGCATGCGAATATCCATCAGCACCACGTCCGGTTCCTCGGCCAGGATAAGTTCGATGCCTTCCTTGCCGTTGCCGGCCTCGCCAATGATGCTAATGCCCGGCGCGCCTTCCAAGATCATGCGCAGGCCGTGGCGCAGCAGCGGCTCATCGTCGACAAGCACCACCCGAATTTCACTCACTTTTCTTCCTTCCTTGGCAGGCGCAGCGTCCACGAGAAGCTGTCTTCCCCGTCCTGTACCTGTAATGATCCGCCCACCACGCTAGCGCGCTCGCGCATGCCGACGATCCCGTACCCGCCACTGTTCCCACTCCCCTTTTCTTTGGCCTGGGCGGTGGGGTTGGACATGGTGATTAAGAGGGCGTCGGCAAGCGCGGCGATGGTGATGGTGACCGGCTCGCCCGGCGCGTGCTTGCGGGCGTTGGTCAAGCCCTCCTGGACCGCGCGATTGAGCGCGTGGCCAGCCATGGTGCTCAGCTCCTCCAGCGATTGCGGCCCCGCGCCCGCCTGGTAGCGCACTTCCACCTCCATGCCCGCCTGGCGGGAGCGGTCCACCAGCGATTCCACGCCCTCGCGCGGATCGATGCGCCCCTCGCTGCGCAGCGAGTGCAGCGCCTCACGCAGATCCCCCACGGCGGCCTCGGCTTCATCGCGAATCGTGCGCGCGGACTTCCGCGTCTCTTCCGGATCTAGGTCTTTGCGGTAGGCCAACCCGCCGGCGTAGACCGCAATCATGCTCAGCCGATGCGAGAGTGTATCGTGCATATCCCGCGCGATCCGGTCGCGCTCTTCCTGCCGCGCAAAATTCTCCCGCGTGGCCATTTCCTCGTGCGTGAGCTCCGCCTGCGCCTGCAGCGCAATCGTGCGCTCCTTCTGGTTCGAGCGAACCAGCCCAACAACCAGTACGACCAGCGCCGGGATAAGCGGGCTGCCGTAATAACCCATCTGAAACGGAATATTTGCACCTTTAGCACCGGAAAAATCAGTGTCGACTAGTTTCGAGGCCACCATGGCCGTGCATACCAGCGCGATCCACAACCGGCTGCGGCGCGAGGCCGCAGAAAACGCCGCTATCATTACCGAAGGACGGTACTCAGCAATCGTCACCGTCGCCGAAATAATGGTTGCGGCTACCAACGCACTGCGCGGGCCGGGCTGCGTGCTGCGCGGGTCACGCTCTCGGGCGGCATGGCGCAAGGCGAAAGGCAGAAGCATCCAGGTGCCGACCATCACCGCGGCCGTAACAAGCATGCGATTTACTGAGGCATCAGTATCCGCTAGTCGCATCAACGAGACCAGCACGTCGCCGACGACAACGCTTACTGCGATGAGAATTTTCTGCCACAGCGGGCGCTTAAGCAACGCCTCGGATTTTCGGAACAACTTCATAACGCGCACCAGTCTAAGCCGACCCGCCGCACCTGCGGTATCCCCCGCAGGGAGGATTCTCCGTCCTCAGCCACGCGCCTCTAAGACCATAATGGCGATGTGCACGCGGCTGGTACCGCCGATCTTTTTCAGAATATGCTGCATATGCGATTTCACCGTGGCCATGGACACCACGAGCCGGTCGGCAATCTCCTGGTTATTCAAGCCCTGCGCCACCAGCTCGGCGATTTCTCGCTCGCGAGAGCTAAGCGCGCCTAGGCGGTTGCGGGCGGTGCGGGTGTGGTGCGAATGGGCGTCGTCAAGCGCGGGCCCCTGCATGCTTACCAGCTTGTCGACGACCTGCGGGCTCAACAACGGCTGCCCCGCCGCGGCCGCACGCACGGCCGCCATGAGCGATTCCGGCGGCGTCGACTTCAGCAGGAACCCAGCCGCCCCGGCACGCAGAGCCCGCAGGATGAAGGAATCGGTATCGAAGGCCGTGAGCATGATGATCGGCACTGCGTGAACGGACAGAATCTTCTCCACGGCCGCGATGCCATCCATGACCGGCATGCGAATATCCATCAGCACCACATCGGGCTGCGCGTCGAGCACCGTAGCCACCGCGTCCCGGCCATTGCTCGCCTCGGCCACGACCTCGATATCGGGCGCGTTGGATAGCAGCAGACGCAGGCCGCTGCGGACAAGTTCCTCGTCATCAACGAGCACTACGCGCAGGGCATCGGCCATCATGCTCCCTTTCCTACTGGTTGATTCCACCGCGCGCGCCACAACTGCGATGCGACGGGCGTATAAGCCACAGTAACCGCTACCACTGCCGCCAGCGCTACGGGCACGATTCCCGCGTGGCCCGCCACTACGCCATTGAGGAACGAGGGCACGAGAATATCGTTTAGCTTTTCGAAGAATTTGGGGAAAAATTCGATGACTAGTGTGGCCGCGATGAATGTCAGCGCAGCCTGCAGGAGCAACGTCCATAGGCTTACCCGATGCAGCCGCTTATCGACGTCCGGCTTCCCCACCGCCGCAAACAGCACCCTCGCGCCTTGCCCGCGAAACTCCGGCACGACATAACCGCGGCGCTCCACCAGCTCGATGCGGTCTGCGTCTTTGGGCGCGTTATCGTCGCTGTGCCCGCGCAGGAATTCCAGGCTATAGGCCGAGTCATCGGTATCGGTATAGCTGAGCTTGCGCGAGGTTCCGTTGACGGTGGAGGTAAAAAGACTGCGCTTAAAGTCTAAGTACTTTCCCGTCCACCCCTCGCGGGCCGTGGTTTCTTCTAGGTCGATGCGCATGAGCCCGTATTCGGGATGGCGCAGTTGCCAGCTCATCTCGCTCATCGTGTGGCCTCCTTGTGCGCTAGCGGTAGCTGGATACTCCATCCGAATTCCTCGCCTCCCTTTCCTTCTGGGATTTCCTGGTTAGCCACGATGCTCATGCGCCCGCCGGAAAGCTCCACACGCTCGCGCAGTCCCACTAGACCGTAGCCACCTGCACCTCCCTCGACACCGTTCGCGTCGGCTCCTGAGTCATTGCAGGGCGTCGGATTGCGCATCTCGATGTCTACCGCGCCGGCTGCCTCGCGCACCGTGATACTTACCGGCTGACCGGGCGCGTGCTTGCGGGCGTTCGTCAGGCCCTCTTGTATTGCCCGATGCACGGCATGCTGTGCCATCGTGGATAGTCCGGCGAAAACGTCCGGGTCGGTACCGTCCGCGTAGGCCACCGTTACCTCTGCGCCGGCCTCCCGCGCGCTCGCGACCAGCTCCTCTACACCGGTGCGCGGGTCCTGGGAAAGGTCTTCGCGCAAGGCGCTTAAGACGGTGCGCAAATCTTCCACCGCGTTTTGGGCTTCAGCGCGGATGGTTCGCGCAGCCTCCGTAAACTCCTCCGGCACACCCTCGCGCGGATAGCTCAGCGCTCCCGCATGAATAGCCACAAGGCTCAACCGATGCGAAAGCGAATCGTGCATATCCCGCGCGATGCTCTCGCGCTCCTCTCGCCTTGCATGTTCCACCTTGGCGCGCATCTCTTCTCGGTTCATCCGGGCTTGCTGCTCCACGCGCCACCGCTTTTCGCGCTGGTTGCCGCGCTTTTGGCCTACCAGCAAGCCCGCGACCATCACGACCACGACGAAGATGGCCCCAACCCATCCGATCTCGTCCCAGCTTAGGTACGGGTTGAAGCTAGTATCTATCGCAAACGCCAGTACAAAGCATGCCACCGCGGCCACCGAGCGCGAGGTCGAACGGCGCGAGACCAAGGAAATGAAAGCCACGACTCCACTAGCCGCACCAAAATAGGAGCCGGACCCCAGCAGCACGATGCAACCGGCGATGAAGCTGCGGGTGGAGCCGGCATAGTCGACGTCGGAAAGCTCGCGCGGTTGGTGCTCCAACGCAAAGGGCAGGGCGATAATACCCAGCACGCCCACCGCAAACCCGGTGCAGATATAGGGCCCGTACTCCTCAAATGTCGGCGAGTACTCCTCAATATCGAGGTTCATCAGCACCATGCCGACGAGCCAATTCGCCACCGCGCAGGCGGCAACAATGCCCGCCGTACTCCACTTCGTTCTGACCATGGCCCCAAGCTTAAGCCCGCGGCCATAGTCCCTAGGGATGATTTATTTCTGCACCCCGGCCGCATCGCGCATGGCCTTCGTCTGCGCGGACGGATGCTCGTTCTCGGTAGCCAGGCGCTCAAACGCCACGGCCGCCAGCGCCGCGGACTGCATGCCGAGTACGGAATCATCAAAGCGCATCATCGGCGAGTGATTCCACTCGCGCTGATTTTCGGGCTTTTCCGGATTCGCCGTGCCCATCCACATAAACGTGCCCGGCACCTGGGAGAGGACGTAGCCGAAGTCCTCGGAGGCCATCATCGGGGCGTCGAAAGGCTGGACGTTCTCGGCGCCAAACATCTGGCCCCACAAGGTGGCGGCGAATTGGTTCTCGCGCGCATTGGTCTTGGTGGTCGGGTACAAAATCTCGAAATCCACCTGCGCGGTGCAGCGGTGCGAGGCAGCGACGGAGCTGGAGACCTCCGTAATCATCTGCCGCACGGCGTCGATCTTTTCATCGCGCAGCACGCGCACCGTAGCACCCAAGGCCGCACGCTCCGGGATGGCGTTATAGGCGCCGTCGCCCGCCCACAAGTTGGTCACGGTAATCACGATGGGCTCCAGCGCATCAAAACGGCGGGTCAGCGCGGTCTGCAGCGACATCTGAATCTCCGCCAGCGCCGCCACCGGGTCGATGGCATCGTGCGGGCGGGAGCCGTGCCCGCCCTTGCCCAGCACCGTAATGGTCAAGTTGGAGGAGCTGGCCATCATCGGGCCTGGCACATAGTGGAAGGTGCCGCGGTCTTGAGGGCCGACGTGCAGGCCGTAGGCGGCAATGGGGCGTCGGCCAGCGGCGTCGAGCACGCCTTCCTCAATCATCGGCAGCGCGCCGCCTGGGCCTTCCTCGCCGGGCTGGAACATGAAAGTGACATCGCCGTGCAGCTCCTCGCGGTGCTCGCACAGAATCCGCGCCGCGCCCACCAGGCCGGCCGTGTGCAGGTCATGGCCACAGGCGTGCATATAGCCATTCGTCGACGCAAACGGGCTACCGGTCTGCTCGCGCACCTCCAAGGCGTCCATATCCGCGCGCAAAAGCACCGACACCGGCCGCTCGCCGCGCTGGCCGCCGCGCAGCACAGCCACCACCGAGCTCAAATCCTGGCCTACGTGAATCTCCAGCGGCAAGCCTTCCAGCGCTTCTAGAACCTTTTTCTGCGTGCGCGGCAAGTCCAGGCCGATTTCCGGGTTGCGGTGCAGGTCGCGGCGGAAGTTCTGCAGCTCCTCGAGCATGTCCTCGCCCATTTCCTGGAATACCTCGGTGGCTACCCGCTCGCCAATGCGCGCCCGCGTCACCGGCAGGGGCGGCAGCTGCTGGGCCTGGCGCGGGGCTGCCAGGCGGCCGGGGTTGGTGGGGCGAATTCGCTTGGTCGGGTCAGTCATGGGGAGCTCCTTTTCTCGCTTTCCTATTCGAGGGTACCGCAGGTTATCCACAGGGCGCCCGGCGGGTTCGGGGTTGGTGTGACGGGTGGGGCGAGTTATCCACAGGCGGGCGCGGGTGGGCTACCGCGGGCTTGCGGGGTGCCTTAGGCTCACCGGCATGACCCGCTTGCAGGACTACGCCCGCCAACTTGCCTCGCCGATGGAGCTTCTCGGCGAGGTCTCTGGCGCGCGCGAGGCCGACCTGCGGCGGCTGGGGCTTCCTCGGCAGGAGGCCCGGAGCCTGCTTGCGCTTGCCGACGTCTACTTTGGCCCCACCCCCTTCACCCGCCGGCAGCGCTCGTGCCGGGCGACCAAGCATTGCTTGGCGACGTTGAAGATCATCGAAAAGTACGTCTCGCGCACGAAATCCAAGCGGGATGCGTGGGCGCTGCGCGCTGAATTATGCGCGACCGACCAGGACGTGGAGCGGCTCGCGCGCACGCGGTTGAAGGAGCTTTATCCGCGAAAGCAACCGGAAAAAGGTGTGCGGATGACGCGGCGCAAGGGAGGGCCGTCGACGCTTTCGATTACCGGTGATTCCGATTTCATTGCTGACCTGCACGCCAGCATCAACGAGGAGAAGCCGCTCGATTCCGTGGAGAATATCTTCTTCCGCGGCGGAGCTACGGCGCGGCCTGCGGCGACAACGAATATCATCATCCAGCTCGATGAATTGGATGAAATCTTAAGCGGCGGAGGCGAGGAAATCACGCTGCGGTTGACCAATGGCGCCGAAATCAGCGGCGCGAAGCTGGTAGAAAAGCGCCTTGCCGAATGCGGGCTCGTCACCCTAGTCCATCCTTATGAGGGGGCGGTGAACCTGTATCGCACCTCGCGGCATGCCTCAGATAAGCAGCGGCTCATGGCAGGTGCGGAAAACCCCACCTGCCCGTGGGCCGAGTGCAACTATCCGGCGGATAAGTGCCAAATCCACCACCTGCAGGCGTGGAAACACGGCGGCGAGACCAATATGGCGAACCTCAGCGTGGCGTGCCCGTATCACAACGGCGTCAACGACGACGATCCGCACGCGCCGCCGGTGCGCGGCCGGCTGGAGCGCCGGCAGGGCCGAATAGTCTGGGTCCCGCCCTGGGCCGATTCAACCTAGCTACTCGCCTAAAGCCCCAGTCCTACCACGTATCCCAACCGCGTATCCCGGCCGCGGAAACCGACCACAGTAAACCGACCGTACGGGCCGGGCGCGGCGTGGGTGCGGCGTGGGCGCTCAAGCCTGCCGCAGAAGACTACCGCTGGACTCGACCTCGCAACCAAGGCGCGGCTGCGAGGTGGGTTCGGCGTGCTTGGGTGGATTAATCGTCGGCGTCGGTAGACAGCGCGGCCACGAAGGCCTCCTGCGGCACCGAGACGGAGCCCAGCGTCTTCATGCGCTTCTTACCGGCCTTCTGCTTCTCCAGCAGCTTGCGCTTACGGGAGATATCGCCGCCGTAGCACTTAGCCAGCACGTCCTTGCGCATAGCGCGGATGTTTTCGCGAGCGATGATCTTCGAGCCGATGGCCGCCTGGACGGGCACCTCGAACTGCTGACGCGGGATGAGCTCCTTGAGCTTCTTAGTCATCTTATTGCCGTACCACTGGGCAGAATCGCGGTGAACGATGGCAGAAAAGGCGTCGACCGGGTCACCGTTGAGCAAAATGTCGACCTTTACCAAGTCCGCGAGCTGCTCGCCGGCCTCCTCATAGTTCAGCGAAGCGTAGCCCTTGGTGCGGGACTTGAGCATATCGAAGAAGTCGAAGATGATTTCGCCGAGCGGCATGGTGTAGCGCAGCTCCACGCGGTCCTCGGAAAGGTAATCCATGCCGCCCATCTGGCCGCGCTTGGACTGACACAGCTCCATGGTGGGGCCGACGAATTGCTCGGGCACGATGACGGTCATCTTCACCACGGGCTCATAGACCTCGTTAAGCTTTCCTTCCGGCCAGTCAGACGGGTTATGGACCCACTTTTCCTCGCCGTCTTCAGCCACCACGCGGTAGGTCACCGAAGGCGCGGTGGAAATCAGGTCGAGGCCGAACTCGCGCTCCAAGCGGTCGCGGGTAATTTCCATATGCAACAAACCCAAGAAGCCGCAGCGGAAACCAAAGCCGAGGGCGACGGAGGTTTCGGGCTCGAAGGTTAAGGAGGCGTCGTTAAGCTGCAGCTTTTCCAGGGCATCGCGCAGGTCCGGGAAATCGGCCTGGGAAATGGGGAAAAGGCCGGAGTAGACCATCGGGTCCGGGTCCTTGTAGCCCTTGAGTGGGGTTTCGGCGCCACCGTTGGACCAGGTGACGGTATCGCCCACCTTGGTCTCGCGGACGTCCTTTACGCCGGTGATGAGGTAGCCCACCTCGCCGGGCCCTAAGCCCTCGCACTTTTGCATCGTGGGCGAGACGATGCCGATTTCCAGCAGCTCATGGTTGGCGTTGGTCGACATCATGGTGACCTTCTGGCGCGGGGTGAGCTTGCCGTCCACCATGCGGATATAGGTCACCACGCCGCGGTAGGTGTCATAGACCGAGTCAAAAATCATGGCGCGGGCCGGCGCATCGGCGTCGAACTCAGAAGACGGAGGCGGAACTAGCTCGCAGACTTTGTCCAGCAGCTCGACGACGCCCTCGCCGGTCTTGCCCGACACGCGCAGCACCTCTTCCGGCTCGCAGCCGATGATATTGGCGATTTCCAGCGCGTATTTTTCCGGGTCGGCGGCCGGCAGGTCGATTTTATTGAGGACCGGGATGATTTCCAGGTCGTTTTCCATCGCCAGGTAGAGGTTGGCGAGGGTTTGGGCTTCGATGCCCTGGGCGGCGTCGACAAGCAGGATAGCGCCCTCACACGCCTCGAGCGCGCGGGAGACCTCGTAAGTAAAGTCCACGTGGCCGGGGGTGTCGATCATCTGCATGACAATCTGCTCCCCCTGCGCGGTGCCGGACTGGGGCACCCACGGCAGGCGCACGTTCTGCGCCTTAATGGTGATGCCGCGTTCGCGCTCGATGTCCATATTATCGAGGAACTGGTCACGCATATCGCGCTCCGCAACCACCTTGGATAGCTGCAGGATGCGGTCCGCCAGCGTCGACTTGCCGTGGTCGATGTGAGCAATAATGCAGAAGTTTCGGATTCGGGCGGGATCCGTAAACGTCGTGGCCGCAAAGTTTTCAGACATACGTCTACAATAGTCGACATGAAAAGCGCCATGCTCACCCGTCTGCGCCAAGCGCTGGGAATCAGCGAGCGCGAGCCGATAGACACCGGCCTGAGCCGCATTAATTCCCGGTTGGGGCTGGATAGGTCGGATGAGTTCCACGAGCCGCGAAAGGCCGCCGATATCCAGGTAGAGGCCACTGCCTCCCACCCCCGGTCCATATTTTTCACCCCCGATATGGACGGCCAGGCCGATTCCGGCGAGGTGGTCTGGGTGTGGGTGCCGGCCGAAGGCAAGCAGGCGCCACCGCGCGAGCGCGCCATTTTGGTCGTCGGCCGCACCCGCACCACGGTGATGGGTTTGCTCATCTCCCCCAACCCAAAGCACGCGCTTGACGACGCCTGGCTGGAAATCGGTTCCGGCGAGTGGGACGAATCCGGGTGCGATTGTTGGGTGCGCCTCGACCGCCTGCTCGAGGTATCCGAGGAGCAGGTGCGCCGGCAAGGCACGCTTTTCCCGGAACGCAGATTCGAACGAATCGCGAATAGGTTGCGGGCGCGCTACCACTGGGCCTAGCCGCCGCGCGGCCGGCGGCCACGGGGAGAGTTTTGGCAGGTCGGGTTCGGTACTGCTATTGTGTGTTGGTTACTTACTTGCCGGGCGCGTTGGTCGGGGCGGGCAGGACCTTGGGTTCGCTCTTCGAATACCAGCGCCGAGCGCGCCAGTAATTGCTGGCCGCGGGAGTAGTCCGAGTAGGTCGGTTTCTACGTCAATCACTTTCGATTACTAAGAGGTATTTTTCATGGCAAATATCAAGTCCAAGCAGAAGCGCGTTATCACCAACGAGAAGGCACGTCAGCGTAACAAGTCCGTTCGCTCCGCCGTCCGTACCGAGATCCGCAAGTTCCGCGAGACCGTTGCCGCTGGCGACAAGGCTGCTGCTGAGAAGCAGCTGCGCGTGGCATCCCGCGCCCTGGACAAGTCCGTGTCCAAGGGTGTCTTCCACCGCAACACCGCAGCCAACAAGAAGTCCGGCATGGCTTCCGCGTTCAACAAGATGGACTAAGAGCCATTGCACAGATTATCCCCCGGTCGCGCTCTACGGAGCGCGCCCGGGGGATTTTCTTAGCTTATTTTGGGCGGCGGAACCGGCAGGCAGGGCCGGTGAGACTTAGGCGGGGCGCTTAGGCCAGTTCGTCGTTGAAGTAGTCTTCGAAGATGGCGCCGGCGTTGTGGAAGGCGTCGGCAAGCGAAGTGCCGCCACGGGTTTCCACAAAGGTCTCATAGGCGGTCAGCAACTGGGTGTAGATAATGTTGACGGTCGGCGTGAGGCGCGGATCGGAGGACTTCCAACCCTCACGGGCCTGTACCGCCTGGCGGACGCGCTGAATGATGCGGCTATTGCGCTGGCAGTACAGGGCGCGCAGCTTCGTGTCCTTTGCCAGTGCCTGGGCCGTGAGCTGGGAAATTTCGGGGAAGAACTCATTGCCTACGGCACGGTTGAATTCGGCCATGGCCATGATTTCGGAATCTTCGCGCAGGCTTCCGGTGGGCAGGCCGGCAGCGAAATTCTGGAACTGGTTCTCCACTTCCTCTGACATTTCGGGGCCTAAAACTGCCGATTCTTTGTCTTTTATGTGATTAAAGAGGGTACGGCGGGAAACGCCTACCTCGCGTGCGAGTTCCTCCATGGTGAACCCGTCATAACCTCTCTCGATGACGAGGTTGAGCGCAGCGACTCGGATTTTTGATATACGCGGCATAAATGCCCCTTTCTGTCCCGACGCCCTTTAAGCTTCAGTATCTTTTCTTTCTCCCTAAGGAATTGTGAGGAAATTCTATTTTGCCTACAAACTAAGGGATTTTGGGGCGATTTTATTACCTTATATTCGGTCAGGGAAACCACCATGCGCTTCGCGGGAATTCCCCGCCTGCGCGGCGGCGAGTTTGCGCCCGTCATGGCACTAATCAGGAAAACTGTGACGTTGGACAACCAGGCCGCCACGCTCGCGCGGCCGGTCCCACATCTTATCCGCTCGTGCGTTCGAAAGCCCGATGGTGCTCGTGTCCGGTGGGGCGGCTAAGATGAGTCAACGATGAAAAACGTTAAGCCACTGGTGAAATGGGCGGGCGGGAAGCGCCAGCTCTTGCCGCATATCCACGCCGCCCTGCCGGCGGAGACCCCGCGGCGATTTTATGAACCCTTCATCGGTGGCGGCGCGGTGCTTTTCTCTCTCGAACCGGCCAGCGCACGGGTCAACGATCTCAATAGTGAGCTCATCAACCTCTATGAGGTGGTGCGCGGCGGCGTCGATGAGCTCATTGAGGAACTCGCGGGCTACCCCAATGAAGCAGAGTTTTTCTATGCGCTGCGCGCAGTGGATCGGGATGCCCACAAGTTTGCCGCCCTCTCCCCCGTCGAGCGCGCCGCGCGAACGTTGTATCTGAATCGCACCTGCTATAACGGCCTGTACCGCGTGAACGCGGCCGGCCAATTTAATGCCCCGTTTGGGCGTTATAAGAATCCCACCATCTGCGATGAGGACACGCTGCGCGCGGTGCACCGCTATTTTGCGGACAATGATGTGACCTTCTCGCAGGGCGATTTCGCCGCGGCGGTAGCAGAGGCGCGCGAGGGCGACTTTGTCTACTTTGACCCGCCCTATGACCCGGTGAACGTGACGAGTTCGTTTACCGGCTACCAAAAGGGCGGCTTTGACCGTGCGGAGCAAGAGCGCCTCAAAGAGGTCTGCGATGACTTGGATAGGCGCGGGGTGAAGTTCCTGTTGTCTAATTCGGCTACCGAGTTCATCCGCGAGCTCTATGCGGACTATGAAGTAGGCATCGTGGGCGCGACGCGGGCGATTAACTCCGTTGGCTCGAAACGCGGCAAGGTCGACGAGGTCCTGGTGCGCAACTACGAGGTCCGCGGTGACTAGCGGGCCGGAAGCGCGGGAGCTGCGGGCGCGCTTTGGTGTGCCGGAGTCGGTGAAGCTCGGCGTCAATGACTGGGGGTGGCTGCGCATCCTGGCGGCGGGATACGACGCGGAGCTGGAGCGGCGCGGGTATTTCTATATCGGCGCGCGGGAGCTAGAACGGCTTTCGGGCCGGCAGCCGCGGCTGATGGCCAAGCATGATTTTTCTACGTCGCGGCCGTGGATCTTTCAGCGCCTCCAGCTGGGAATCGTACCGGTCAGCCGCAGCGAATACCTGGTGGGCCGGTTCAACCTCTACGAACGGTTTCCAGAAACGCAGCGCGGCGAGGTACGCACGCTGGAGTTGCCCGCGGGGCTGGACACCCTCTCGTTGGAGGGGGTGAGCTCGGAGGCGGTGGCGTTAAATGGGGCGTCGGCAAGCGGGATGCTAGAGGACTTCCTGGGGTGCGGGCCATTGCAGGCGACGGTGGCCGGGCGCATGTCCACGCGCGGGCTTAAGGTGCGGCTGCCGGACTTGGGCGTGGATGTGGCGGTGGACCGCGCGCAGATGGAGATCGACGGCGGCTTTGAATCGCTCGAGCACCTGGTGCTGGTGGAGGCGAAGAACCACCTTTCGGACGATTTCAATATCCGGCAGCTATATTTTCCGTATCGCCGGTTCCAGCAGCGCCTGGCCAAGGATGTCGTGCCGGTTTACCTGGTGTATTCCAATGGTATTTTCCACCTGTACCGCTATGAATTTCGGGACCCGGCGGATTTTCGCAGCATTGCGCTGGTTGATAGTGCCCGCTACGCGCTGTCCGCCTCGACCCTGGACGCGCAGGCGGCGCTCGACATTGTGCGGGCGGTGGAGCCCGATCCCGAGCCGGCCGTGCCCTTCCCCCAGGCCAATAGCTTTGAGCGGGTGGTCAACCTGCTGGAGCTCATCGCCCTGCAGCCGCTAAGCAAGGCGGAGATTACCCAGCGCTATGATTTCGACCCGCGCCAGGCGGATTATTATGCCAACGCCGCGCGCTACCTGGGCCTGGCGGAGCCGGTGGAGGAAGCGTGGGAGCCGACGGAGCACGGGCGGCGGGTTATCGAGCAACCGCAGCGCGACGCCCGGAATGCGGCGCTCATACGGGCGCTGGCGGCGCGGCGGGTTTTCCGCGAGGTGCTGGAGCTCAGCTTGGCCCGCGGCGCGGTGGCTAGCACCGCGGAGATTTGTGCGGCCATGGAGGGGCTGGGGCTGAGCTTGGCGACGTCCCGGCGGCGCGCCTCCACCGTCGCTCGCTGGACCCAGTGGGTGCTGGACACGGTAGCTGAGGGTACGCCGCGCCTGTTTTAAGCCAGCAGGTTCTGCCCGCCGGAGATGATGAGGACGATGCCGGCGATGATGAAGAAGAGGCCAGAGCCGATGTCGATCCACGGGCCGGCGGCGATGAGTTTGCGGCGCACCGCGTTGGTGGAAATTACCGTGGCGACGACGAGGAAGAAGAGGAAGGCCGACAGCGAGAGCGAGAGTGTCAGCGCAATCGCCAGCCAGACGGGTGGGCTAGCCGGGAGCAGCGGGGCGATCATCGCGGCGAGGAAGAGCACGATTTTCGGGTTGGACATATTCGTGGCCAGGCCGACCTTGAAGGCGGTGCGCAGGCGGCCGAGCTGGGCAGCGGCGTCTTCTAAGTCCACGGGCGGGTTGGCGCGCTGGGCGATGCCGCTGCGCAGCGCGCGCGTTCCCATAAACACTAGGAAGCAGCCGCCGATGGCTTGGACCGCGCCGAGGATTTCCGGGAAGGCGGTCAGCAGCGCGGCGGCGCCAAAGACGGTGGCGGCGCACCAAAAGAGCACGCCGATCTGGATGCCAGCGGCCGCGGCGATGGCGTGGCGGCGCGAGCGGGTGGCGTAGCGGGTTACCAAAATGATGTCCGGCCCCGGCGAGGCGACGCCCACCAGGTTCATCAGCAAGAGGGTGAAAAAGGATGTCCAGGTCACTCCCCCGCCTCGCTTTCGAGGCGCGGGACGAGGTCCTCGTGGCCGAACAGGCGGGCGGAATCCAGCGCGGAGGGCTGGCCGGCGGTGGGGTCGGCGTGGGCGGAAAGGAGGGCGTCGACAACCGCGTCTTCCTTCTTGAAGATGGCACCGGCCAGCGGGGACTGGCCGCGATCATTGAGCAGGTTGACGTCCGCGCCGGCGCGGGCAAGTGCGGTAACCAGCTCGGCGTGGCCGTGATAGGCGGCGAGCATGATAAAGGACTGGCCTTCGTGGTTAACGAGGTCGATATTTACGCCGTGGTCGATATAGGCGAGGAGGTCCAGGTTGCCCTCGCGCGCCATGTCGAAGAGTCGACCGGCGAATTCTTGCACTTGCGTCTCAGACATGGTTTCTAGCTTATCGCGCCAGTTCCGCGACGCGTTTGACGGCCGCCTCTATGGCGAATTCGGGCTCACCGCCTTGGCCTTTGACGGCGGCATCGAGCTCGGAGACAAGGATGACGGCCTTGGTGACATTATCGGCGGACCAGCGGCGGGCCACGGGCTGGGTCATTTTGACCACGTAGGGCGCCAGGCCGGTTTGGCTCGCCAGCGAGTATTGGTCCCCGCGCGCGGAGTAGAGGCGGGCGACGGCGCCGACCTTATTGGCCAACGCGGCGGCAATCGCCACGGGGCTCGCGCCCAGCTGGAGGGCGCGGCGGCAGGTGGATACGGCGGCTTCGACGCGGCCGGCGACGGCGGCGTCGGCAATGTCCCAATTGGCCACCTCGGCCACGCCGACGTAGTAGTTTTGCACCGCTTCGCGGGTAACGTTGCCGCCGGTATCGGAGACCAACTGAGAGATGGCTGAGGCCAGCTCGCGCAGGTCAGAGCCCACGCCCTCGAGCACGGCATGGATAACGTCCGGGGTCGGGCGCACACCATGACTGGAAAATTCGCGGGTGGCCCACTGCCCCAGTTCATTGGGGTAAAGCGAAAAGACCTCGTGGACCTCCGCAATCTTGCGCAGCTTGGCCACGAGCTCGGGCTGCTTCTTCTTTTTCTTCAGCGTCTTGGCCGTCACGGAGTAGATAATGACCATGGTCATGCCCGGCGCGGGATTGGCGCAGGCGCGCAGAAGGATATCGACTACTTCTTTGCCGGCGCGCTCGCAGTCGCTGATGACGATGACGCGGTTATCGCCAAACAGCGATGGGCTGGTGGCCTCGAGGATCTCGCCCTCAGAGACCTCGGAGGCTTTGAGCTTGGTCAGCTCGGGGCGGGCACCGGTAGATCCGCTCTCCTCGGCCGCGGCGCGCTGGATGTGCAGGCGGGCGCGTTCGGTGAGGAATTCATCGTCGCCAAGGATGAGGTGTACTGGAGGCATGCCCGCCATTCTAGCTTGCGGCCAGGCCGAGCCAGGCGATGCCCGCCAGCGTCAGCGCCAAGGTGAGCCACGGGCGGTGATAGAGGAGGCCGGCGATGATCCAGGCGTAGGCAAGCAGCGTAAAAAGCGGGTTGGCAGGGATGGTGACCACGGGTAGGTGGGCCACGCCGTGGGCGATGGTATTAATCCACCACGAGAAGGGCTCAATGAGGCGCAGCAAGCCCGCGCCCAGCACGTCGAGCGGGCCGAGCTGGGCAAAGATGGCGGCGATAAGCCCCACGATGGTAATCGGCACGGTGGCGGGCTCGACGAGGATATTGGCCAGCACGGAGACCACGGAGACCTCACCGGACATGAGTGCTACCAGCGGAAGGGTGACGATATCGGCGGCGATGGCCACAGCGACCGCGCGCAGGAAGATGGCGGGCCAGCCGGTCACGGCCAAGTGCTTGTAGATGAGCGGGCTCAGCGCCACTATGCCGAGCGTCGCGGCGCACGATAGGGCAAAACCAAAGTGCACGGCGAGGTCGGAATCCACAAAAAGCAGCGCAATGATGCCGAGACTGAGAGCATGGATGGGCTCCATGCGGGTGGAATTGAGCACAGCAAGCAGCCCCACTACCCCGGCGACGGCCGCGCGCTGGACGGAGGGTTCGAAGCCCACAAGCAGAACATAGGTGGCAAGGGCGCACAGGGAAGCGGCCACGCGGGCGCGGGGCCCGAGCGCGAAGGCGGCGCAGACCACGGCCGCGGCGGAGCAGACTATGGCCACATTGGCGCCGGATACAGCACTCAAGTGGGAGAGCCCGGTGGCGATATACAGGTCACGCTCGGCGGTATCTTGCAGCGCGGTATCGCCGAGTACCATGCCGGGGATAAGGCCCTGGCTGGAAGGACCGACGGTATCGAGGACCAGCGCGCGGAAATTCTCGGCCACCTCGGCCGCCCAGCCGGCCAGGCCTTCGGGTTCGGCGGTTACCTGCACGTCGGTGGCATTGGCGCTAAGCTTTCCGACGCCCGCCCTATCCGACTCCCCTACCCTTACCCTGGCCGTAACCTCGGCGCCAGCGGCCGCTGGGACTGGTTCTGGGCTAAAGACCGGCAGCTGGGTCGGGTATCCCGGAACCTTGAGCTTGAGCAGCCAGCCGCCCGTACTGGTCTGCGTTGGTGCAGTGACAAGGCGCCCGGTGACTTCGCTGCCGAGGTCGAAGGCGGCGGCGCGAGCCTGGCGCACCGCGGCGACGAGCGCCGCACCCCCAGCGACCGCCCCGCAAAAGAGCGCTTGGCCCCATTGACGGGCAATGAGGCACAGCGCGACGACGACCGCGATGAGTGCGATGGCCCAGCCGCGGCCGGCGAGCAGCACGGCGATGACGGCCAGCCAAGCGGTGGCCGCGCCGGGGACGAGCCGCAGTTCTCGCATCGCACGCTCGAGCTCGGGTTAGAGCTGGACCTGGTCTTTGAGCTGCGCCAGCTTCGCCGGGCCGATGCCGGAGACCTCGAGGAGCTCTTCTACATCCTTGAAACCGCCGTGCTCCTCGCGGTAGGCCACGATGGCCTGCGCGGTCACCTCGCCGACGCCCTTGAGTTCGGTGAGCTCCTCGGCGGTGGCGCTATTGAGGCTCACGCCGCTGCCGCTAGCGCTGCCACCGGGACTGCTGGGGTTGTCCCCGGCTGGGGTAGGTTCGCCGGGTGCGGGAGCTGGGGCGGCGCCGGAGGGCAGGATGTGGAGTTGTTGGCCGTCGGAAAGCCGCTGCGCATGGTTGAGCGCCATGGTCTCGGCACCTGGTAGCGGCTGGGCGGCGGCGAGGGCATCGGCCACACGCGCGCCGGGCTCGAGTGTTTTCAGTCCGGGTTCTGTAACTTCGCCGATGACCGAGACGATGATTTCGCTGGGTTCCTCGCTAGGGGCCTCGCTTAATGCTGCAGGCTCGGGCATGCCGGAAGATTCTTCGGAGCGTGCATTGATGCCGAGCCAGACCACCACGCCGATAACGAGAATGACCGCCACGGCGCAGGCCTGCCAGGGGCTGATGCGCAGTCGCGGGCGCGGGTAATCGACGGCGAGGAGCTCTTCCTCGCCGGTGGGTTGGGTAAATTCGCGGAGTCGTTCGCTGATTCTTGGGTGCCGCCATGGCGCTGAGGCTAAGCGCAGGCGCAATTAAGCGGTAGGTCGAGCGAAGGTAGCCTGTGGATAACTTGTTGTGGGCGTCAACGAACCCGGCGCGGTGGGGCTAGTTATCCACAGATCGGCGCGGCGGGAAGGCGCGGGGTCGACCACGTGTGTGAGGATGTGCTGGTTCCGCGGGAGGCTCGGAGCTAAACACGGCGGAGACGCCGATGGCGGAGGGGCCGGCGTGGACAGAGAGGACGTCGTTAAGCGGAGTGCAGATGAAGGACGACCCCTGCGGCAACGCGGCTTCAAGGAGCGCCTCCAGCTTGGCAGCCGCATCTTCGGCCTGGTTATGCTGGATGGCGACGAAGGCCGGCTCGCCGTCCGCGCGGGAGGCGATGAGGTCCACCAGCTTGGTAAAAGCCTTGGTCTGGGTGCGGGTCTTGCCCACCAGCTCCAGCTTGCCGCGGGTAATCGACATAATCGGCTTGGTGGCCAACAGCGCCGTAGACAGCACGGCCGTGGCCGGGGAAAGGCGGCCGGAGCGGCGCAGGTCCTCCGTGGAATGCAGGTAGACCCAGGTAGACGCGCGCTTGAGGGTATCGACGGCCGCGGCGTAGCACTCGTCCAAGCTGGCGCCGCGGGAGGCGAGCTTAGCCGCGGACATGGCGGCCGCGCCCATGGCCATGCCGGCCGAGCCGGAGTCAATAACCCGCACCGTGTGCGGAAAGACGCCGGAGGCGGATACCGCCGCGGAATAGGTAGAAGATAGCTCTTTAGACAGGTGAATGGCCACCACGCCGTCATCCTGGGCGCGCTCCATTTCGCGGCCGTAGGCGGCGGCCAGCTCCAGCGCGCTCAGCCCCGAGGTGGAGCGCTCCAGGCCATCCTTGCCGTGGCTTTCCATAAGGTGCAGGTCAATGACGGTGATGGATAGCTGCTCCGCCAGCTCCGGCGGCAGGCCCGCGGAGGAATCCGTAATGACGCGAACCGTCACTAGATATCCGCCCCGCCGTCCCCGGTGACCTCGCCGCCCATATTCCAGCCGTCGAAATACCACTGGGCGCTGCCCACATTGTCTGGGGTGAACTCCAGGGAGGACAGCGGCGTTTCCGGGTTAAAGTCCGGGCGGGCGGTCAGCTGCGACCAGTGGGTATTTTTCAGTCCGGAAAGGATGCCGTACTGCGCGTGGTCGAGGCCCAGCAGGTGGCAGGTCAGCGCTGAGATGGCGCCGCCATGGGCCACGATGAGGACGGGGCCGTGGTCCCAGCCGGCGAAGTCTGCCATGAGCTCATCGACGACGGGCCGGGCACGCTCGGCCACATCTACGCGGGATTCGCCCTGCGGCGGCGCCCAGGTGGGGTCGTGGCGCCAGATGGCACGCGCGCCTGGGAACTCGGTATCTACTTCGGCGGAGGTTCTGCCCTGCCACTGGCCTAGGTGTGTCTCGCGCAGGCGGGCATCCGTGGTGAATTCCACGCCGAGGGCCTCGGCGACGACGCGGGCGGTTTCGCGCGCGCGGAGGAGATCGGAGGCGACGATTTTAGACACGCCCTGATCCTGCAGCAGGCGCCCGGCGGCGCGGGCCTGCTCATAGCCCAGCTCGGACAGCTCGGTGTCCAAGTGGCCCTGCATGCGACCGGTGGCGTTATAGGTAGTTTGTCCGTGGCGGATCAGGATCAGGCGGCGGCTCATGCGGGTTTAAAGCTCCTCGTCCTCACCAGGGACCTTATCGGCCAGGGGGAGCTCGTCGATGGAATCAACTTCGCGCGGGTTGACGCCATGGGTCCATTCGCCCGGGCGCTCTGGGGCCTCGATGCCCTCGATCTCCAGTGCTGGGCAATCGTGGTACAAGCGGTCTAGGCCGTAGAACTCGCGCTGGTCATTGCGCTGAACGTGGACGACGATATTGCCATAATCCAGTAGCACCCAACGGTTCTCGCGGTTGCCTTCGCGGCGCTGCGGCTCGAAGCCTTGCTTGGTCATTTCGTCTTCGACTTCATCCACGATGGAGCCGACCTGACGCTCGTTGTCTGCAGAAGCGAGCACGAATACCTCGGTGATAGCGAGGACATCGGAGACATCAATGGCCGCGATATTGGTGGCCAGCTTTTCTTGCGCGGCGTGGGCCGCGGTTTCTGCCATGCGGCGGGCGAGATCAGAAGTAGACAATGTGTAAAAATTCCCTTTTCGCGTCTGAGTATATTCGGTATGAACTATCTCTATTGAGAGTCTATTCTTGCACGTTTAGCAGGCCCGTGCCCAAAATCTTGGGAAGGCCGCGGAAGTTTCTACAAAGGCTTATCTGGGTTGGGCCCGTAGAGATTATTCTTGGTGATGTACTGCACCACCCCATCCGGAACGAGGTACCACACGGGCTGGCCTTGAGCGGCGCGTTCGCGGCAAGCGGTAGAAGAGATAGCCATCGCGGGAATGTCAATAAGATCGATATCCTCCTGCGCATCGGAGGGCAGCATATCGGCGCTTAGCTCATAGCCGGGGCGGGTAACGCCCACAAAGTGCGCCATCTCCAGCATCTCTTCCCAGTTATGCCAGCTCATGATGGATGCCAGCGAATCGGCACCGGTAATGAAATAAAACTCCGCCTCCGGGAAGAGTTCGCGCAGGTCGCGCAGCGTATCGATGGTATAGGTAGGCCCCTCGCGGTCAATGTCTACGCGCGAGACGGTAAAGCGCGGGTTGGATGCGGTGGCCACCATCGTCATCAAGTAGCGGTGCTCGGCCGCGGTGACGTCGCGGTGGGACTTTTGCCACGGCTGGCCGGTGGGAACAAAGACGACGGTATCGAGGGCAAACCGGTGTGCAGCCTCGCTGGCCGCTACCAAGTGGCCATTGTGGATGGGATCAAAAGTGCCACCCATGATGCCGATGCGCTGTGGGCTAGTCATGGGTGGTGATTATAGTCGCACTACTAGGGGCGGGTCTGACCGGTACCCTGCAGGATCCACTTGGTAGAGGTCAGCTCCGGAAGTGCCATCGGGCCGCGGGCATGCAGCTTCTGGGTGGAAATGCCGATTTCCGCACCCATGCCGTAGACCTCGCCATCGGTAAAGGCGGTAGAGGCGTTGAGCATGACTGCGGCGGCATCCACCTCGTTGCCGAACTTCACTAGGACATCGGCGTCCTGCGCGGCGATGGCCTCGGTGTGGCCAGTGGTGAATTCGGCGATGTGGGCAATGGCACCGTCGACACCGTCGACCACCTTGGCGCAGATATCCATGGACAGCGACTCCTCGCGCCAGTCCTCTTCGGTGGCCTGCACGGCATCCTTGACGCCGAAGGCCTCGAGCCCAGCGACGTCGCCGTGGATGGTCACGCCCGCCTCCTGCAGCGCGGTGATGATGCGGAGCTTGGCGGAGTCGTCCAAGGCGGCGTCGATAAGCACGCACTCCGTGGAGTTGCATACGGAGGTGCGGCGGGTCTTGCCGTTGATGACCATGTCGATAGCCTTGTCCAGGTCCGCAGAGGCATCCACATAGAAGTGGCAGTTGCCGGTGCCGGTCTCGATGGCCGGGACGGTGGCGCCGGTGACCACGGCTTCAATAAGCTTGGCGCCACCACGCGGAATGACCAGGTCCACCAGGCCACGAGCGGTGATGAGGTCTTGGACGGAATCGTGGGTCTCGCACGGCAGGAGCTGCACGGCCTCGCGCGGTAGATCGAACTCGGCGAGGGTATCCTGCAGGATTTCTACCAGCTTAGCATTGGAGTTGCGGGCAGACTTGGAACCGCGCAGCAGCGGCACGTTGCCGGACTTGATGGCCAAACCAAAGGCGTCCACGGTGACGTTCGGGCGGGCCTCATAGACCATGCCCATCACACCGAGCGGGACGCGCACCTGCTTCATCTGGATGCCGTTGTCCATGGTGCGGCCCTGCAGGATCTCCCCTACCGGGTCCTGGAGGCCGGCAACCTGGCGCAGGCCGCCAGCAATACCCTCCACGCGGGCGGCGTCGAGGGATAGGCGGTCAATGAGGGACTCGGACATGCCGCGCTCGCGGCCAGCTTCGATATCTTGCTTATTAGCGGCGAGGATATCCTCGGTGTGGGCGATAAGGTTTTCGGCTGCGCGCTGCAAGATCTCGTTCTTGCGCGGCGTGGACAGCTGCGCTACGACGGGCGCTACGTCCTTAGCAGCACGGGCTTTGGACAGAACTTCTTCGCGTTCAGTGTTGCTCATGTCATACCAGCCTAACGAAAGGCCGGGCGCATTTCAGCGACCTCAGCCGCGGTGGGGTTGAGCTGGCCATCGTCAGCGCGGCTACCGGGGCTATCCATCAGTAGCCGGCTTCAATATCTACTTCCGTGGAGATTGCTTCACCGGCGGCAAAGCGCTCCATGACCTTTGCAGCATGCGCACCGATACGCCTGCGCACCGAATACGGCGGATTGGCCAGATGCGGGGTGATGACTACGTTGGGCATGTCCCACAGTGGGTGCCCATCGGGCAGCGGCTCGGGGTCGGTGACATCCAGGCCAGCACCGGCGATGTGGCCGGCACGTAGGGCATTGACAAGCGCGTCGGTATCCACCAGCGGTCCACGGCCGACGTTGATAATCACGGCGCGGCTGGGCATGGCGCGGAAGGCAGCGGCGTCGAATAGCTGGTGGGTCTGGTCCGTGAGCGGCGCAAGCGCCACGAAACAATCGGCGGCCGGCCACACGCGCTCGATGTCGGCCGTGGCGAAGGTTTCATCGGCGCCTTCCACCGGATTGCCGGAGCGATTGACCGCAATGATGCGCGGGCCAAAGCCCTCTAGCATGCGGATAAGCCGCTTGCCGATGCCCCCAGCACCCACCACCGCAACCGTCTTGTCCTCAAAAAGGAAGCTGGTGTGCGCCTCCACCTCATCGCGGTTATTCCAGCTCGTGCCCACGCGCTTATGCGCATGCAACTGCGCGAGTAGAAGCGCAATGGTGGATTCGGCCACGGTGGCATCATAAAGCCCGGCCGCATTGGACCAGCGAGCGGTGGTATCGCGCATGACCTCGAGCAGATGGTCCACCCCGGCAAAAGGAACCTGCACCAAGCCCACGTTCGGCGGCAGGGGCTGTGGGAAATCATCTGGACCGCCGTTGAAGATGAGGGCCTCGGCCTCCTCCAGTGGGGCGCGTTCGTGCCCGGCGGCATCGAGGGCCTGCAGGGTTTCCTCCCACGGGGTGGGCAGCATCGCGTACTTCATTAGTAGCCAGCCTCCACATCGACGCGGGTGGGCATGGCCTCTCCCCTCTCCCACGCTGCGGCATTAGCGTTGAAAATAGCGCCCAGGTGAAACTGCGCCACGTGCGCGGAGGCGGCCATGTGCGGCGTCATGGTGCAATTGGGAAGGTCATAAAGCGGGTGCCCATCGGGCAGCGGCTCGGGATCCATAACCTCCAAGCCGGCGCCGGCGATTTCACCGCTACGCAAGGCTTCCACGAGGTCCTCGGTTACTACGGTGCTGCCGCGGCCGACGTTGATGAAGATGGCGGAGGGCTTCATGGCGCGGAAAGTGGCGGCATCGATAAGCCCCTCCGTGTCTTTGGTCGCCGGGAGGATGCAGAAAATAAAATCCGCCTCGCCCCACACGTGCTGGGCTTTATCCATGGGCACCACCTCATCGGCGCCTTCCACCGCGCGGCCGGAGCGATTGACCGCAGTAATGTGCACGCCAAAGGGCCGCAGGAGCTTAATGAGCTGCTTGCCGATGCCCCCAGCGCCAAAGATCGCTACCCCCTTCGGCCCTTGCTGGTTATAGAGCCAGGCCTGGGACTCATCCAGCTCCTTGGCCACCGACCACGTAGCGGCTTGGGCGAAGGCTTTGTGGTGGTGCGCTTGGGAAAGCGCCAACCCGAGTGCGGACTCGGCCACTGGCTGGGCAAAGGCGCCGGCGGAGTTGCACCATGGCACGCCGTCTGGGGTAATGACGCCTGCATCAATGAGCTGATTGACGCCGGTAAAACAGTGCTGCACCCAACCGATATTCTCCGGCATCTCGGGGATGCGGCGCGGGTTGGGCGCATTATTGATATAGACCTCGGCGTCCTCGATGCTGCTTACGCGTTGGTGCCCGGCAGCATCGATGTCTTCTACCATCGGCTGCCAGGTTTCCGGTCCCATGAAATACTTCATGCCCCAACCATACGGGGAATCTCGGACTCGGGTTTAGATGCGGGAGGCGAAATTGGAGAGATAATCCGCGTGGACGACGGAACGGCGCTGCTCCTCAGGAAGCTCTTCCATCTTCTTGCCCTTAATGGCGTGCAGCTCCTCAGAATCGAAGCGCACTTCACCGCGGCCGATGACCTCACCATTCGGGCCCAGGATGTCGATGATTTCTCCCTTGTTGAACTCGCCTTGCACATCGGTAATACCAACGGCGAGCAGCGAGGTGCCGCCCTTGGTGACGGCCTCCTTGGCGCCTTCATCGAGGCGGACTGCTCCGCCGGTATCGGCGCAGTAGAGAGCCCAGAACTTCCAGGCAGACAGCTGGCGTTCCTCGCGGGTGTGGAAGACGGTGCCCACGGAGGCGTCGGCAAGCGCGGGGCCAATATTATCCGTGGAGGTCAGCAGCACTGGGATGCCGCCGCGGGTAGCCAGGCGGGCCGCGGAAACCTTGGTGGCCATTCCGCCAGTGCCGACCTTGCCGCCATCGCCAGCCACAACGCCCTTCAAGTCCTTGCCGGTGCGTACCTCATCGATGAACTTGGCATCCGGCTCGGCGGGGTTCTTATCGTACAAACCAGGTACATCAGAGAAGAGGAAGAGCGCGTCCGCGCCCACCAGGTTGGCCACCAGTGCGGAGAGACGATCGTTATCGCCGAAGTGCATTTCCGAGGTAGCCACGGCGTCATTCTCGTTAACGATAGGAATGGTACGCAGCTGACGCAGGCGATCAATGGTGCGCTGCGCATTGCGGGCACGGTCGCGGTGGCCGGTATCGGAGGCAGTGAGAAGAACCTGGCCGATGGTGCGCTTATAGCGTGCAAAGGACTGGCCCCACACAGAGGCCAAGTGCACCTGGCCGACGGACGCGGAGGCCTGCTTAGTAGCCAAATCGGTGGGGCGCTGGTGCAGGCCGAGCGGGCCCATACCTGCGGCAACCGCACCGGAAGACACGATGATGACATCGGAGCGGCCCATGCGCGCATGGACGGCATCAACGATGTGATCGATCTTTTCTTGAGAAACGCGGAAATTTTCATCCGTGAGAGAAGAGGAACCAATCTTGACCACCACGCGCTTTGCCTGCGCGATGTCGTGGCGGAGATCCGATTCAAAACCGGACGCCACCGGATTTTCATCGAGCGGCTCCGGGAAAGGGGTATCAGCGGTAGGTCCGTCAAAAGGCTCTACCGGAAGCGGAAGGATGGGTTCTTTCTGTTCATCAGAAGACATGCCAACCGAGTTTACAAAGCCCACCCTCCAGCACACCCCAAGAATAGGGGGTCCGGGGACTAGCCCTGCCACCTATCGCGGTTAGCGCCCTCGCGGGTGACCTCTTCATCGGTGCCGTAATCATACTCATCGATAAGGCCGCGACGCGCCTGGGAGGCGCGCTTACGCTCCGCGGCGGAGACACGGCCCGTGCCCTTCAGGCGGGCGTCCTCGCCACGGCTTGCCATCGTTGGATCGCCGCCGGTCATCGGCTCCCACTCGAAGGTGATGCCACCGATGGTTACCGGGCAGCCCTCTACTGCACCCTGCTCGCGCAGTTCGTCTTCCACGCCCGCCTTGGCCAGGCGGTCTGCCAAGAAGCCCACTGCCTCATCATTTTCAAAGTCAGTCTGGGTAATCCAGCGATCAATCTTCTTGCCCTCAACAATGAAGCCACCCTCGACCTCAGGATCAGGCTTCACGGTGAAATCAGCAAACGCGCCGGTATGTTTCTTATGGCCCTGCGCCTTGGGATGGATAACGGTGTGGTTCTTATCCTTCTTTGGCAACGGCTGGGCCTTGCGGTGCTCGGTCACCATATCCATGAGCCGGAACTTCAGCGGGTCCAGACCCTTGCGAGCGACTGCCGAAATAATAAAGACAGGCCAGCCAAACTTCTCTTCCAGATCATCCTTGACAAATTCCGCCAGCTCTTCGGCCTCAGGCACATCTGCCTTATTCAAAATGATGACGCGGGGGCGCTCACGCAGATCCCCCAAACCAGTATCTTCCTGCAAAGCCTCCTGGTACTTTGCCAACTCATTTTCCATCGCCTCAATATCAGAGACCGGATCACGGCCGGGCTCAATGGTGGCGGTATCCACCACATGGGCAAGCACCGCTGTGCGTTCAATATGGCGCAAAAAGTCTAGACCGAGCCCCTTGCCATCGGCCGCGCCTGGGATAAGCCCCGGCACGTCTGCGATAGTAAAGGAGCTATCTCCCATATCCACCACGCCAAGGTTCGGCTGCAGCGTAGTAAAGGGATAATCACCGATCTTGGGTTTCGCGGCCGACAGCACCGAAATCAAGGATGACTTACCTGCCGATGGAAAGCCCACCAGCCCTACATCCGCCATAGATTTCAGCTCAAGGATCAGATCATGTGCTTGACCCGGCTCACCCTGTAGAGCGAAACCCGGTGCCTTGCGGTTCTTTGAGGCCAAGGCGGCATTGCCCAGACCGCCAAACCCGCCTTCTGCAGCCACAAACCGCGTTCCCGGAACAGTAAGGTCCGCCAAGGTTTCGCCCTTTTCGGTGCGAACCACCGTTCCAGCCGGGACCTCCAAAATCAGGTCTTCACCGCGACCACCATTGCGCATATCGCCGGCGCCATTGCCGCCGCGTTGCGCCTTAATATGCGGGCGGTAGTGGAAATCCATAAGCGTATGGATTTGTTCAGAAACCTCGAGGATGATGTCGCCACCGTGGCCACCATTGCCGCCATCTGGGCCGCCCAAAGGCTTAAACTTCTCGCGGTGGACAGACACACAGCCGTGTCCACCGTCGCCTGCTTGCAGGTGCAGGACAACGCGGTCAATAAAACGTGCCATGGTCAAACCCTCCGTTAGTTAAATCTTTGTCCCCGCCAGTGTAATGCGTGTCTTGGGCTGGACTCCAACCGCAGCTGACAGAGACGGCCTACCTCGTGGGCCATCCCATCGGTTGTGTCCGCCAGCGTGGTGTATCTATTACCCGAGTGGAGCCTCGTTTCGGTATCCACAAAACCAGAAAATCCTCGAGCCACCCTCACTGGGGCAGACTCGAGGATTAACCTCAGCGGCCTTAGTTAGGCAGTTGCCTCTGCAGCAACCTCTTCAGCCGGAACGATGTTGACCATACGGCGGCCACGCTTGATACCGAACTCAACGGAGCCAGCTGCAAGCGCGAACAGGGTATCGTCGCCGCCGCGGCCTACGTTCTCACCTGGGTGGAACTTGGTACCGCGCTGACGCACGATGATCTCGCCGGCATTAACCTGCTGACCACCGAAGCGCTTGACACCGAGACGCTTGGACTCGGAATCGCGACCGTTGCTGGAGCTGGAAGCACCCTTCTTGTGTGCCATGTGGTTTTCCCTCCTTTAGGGATAATTACAGCCGGTTAAGGCTTACTTGATACCGGTGATCTTCAAGGTGGTCACAGGCTGACGGTGGCCCTGACGCTTCTTGTAACCAGTCTTGTTCTTGTACTTCAGGATATCGACCTTCGGGCCCTTACCCTGCTCAACGATTTCTGCGGAGACAGAAACCTTCTCCAAGTCGGAAGCCTTGGACTTAACATCGGCGCCATCGACGAGCAGAACCGGGGTGAGAGCTACGGCAGAGCCTGGCTCACCCTCGATCTTCTCGACCTTGACGAGGTCACCTTCAGCAACCTTGTACTGCTTGCCGCCGGTCTTGACGATCGCGTACATAGAGGGTTACCCCTTATCTAAACTCGCTCGGAAGCAACCGGGGAGGCCGCGTTCCGAATGGACACTTACACATTGCGTTTAGTTCCCGCGCGAACATGTCCGCACAGCTCACAAAGTGAGTGTCGGACTGATCCAGCGCCGTGAGTACTAAACAGCGACTGTCAAAGACTACCCCGTAGCGGGCACAAAATACAAACCACGCTTTTTGTGCCCGCGTGGCGTAGCCCTAAGACTTGCTTCGCCGTGCTACGCGGCGTCGGTCACGCCCAGACTTTGCGTGCGACATTTCCTTGTGCGCACCGCTCGCGGAAGCCTGCTCCTGGGTCGGATTATCCTGCGCCTTTGGGGCCTTGGCGCTTGCCGACGCCCCCTTCTTGCGCACCGCCCTCTTCTTTCCGCGGCGCAGCACCTTGGTACCGCCCGTGGTCGCCCGCTGGCCAGCATCGGAACGATCCGGCGAGCCACCCTGCTGCGTCGAACGGCCTTGGGCGGTCTTCGCTGCCTTCGGATTCTCTGCTACCGCCTTTTTAGGAGCGGCCTGGCGCACGGCACGGCGACGCCCACGGCCCTTGCCACCGGCGCGCCCCGCACGCGCGGCGCCAGCGGCCTTTTCATGGCGTTGCTCGGCGGACCCGCCCGCCTGCTTGTGTCCGTGCTCCTGTGCCTTTTCCTTGACCTCGTGCGGCACGCGCGAGGTGCTCCGGCGCTTGGCCGGCTGGGTGCGCACTGAGCGACGGCGGCCACGCCCGCGAGCCTTGCGCTCTTCGCGCGAGGTCTTCTCTCCGTGCTGGGCTTCAGCCCCGCTAGCGTTACCGTCGGCGTCGGCAGAGTCCTGCTCACCGGCGACCGCGAAATCCTGCGGCTGCGGGCGCCTATCGGAGCGCGAATTGCCGCGGGTGCGGCGCTTGCGGCGCGGGGAAGCCTCAAACTCGGCTACTGCCTCGTCATAGGTCTTTCCAGTTGCTTTCTCCGGAGCTATTTTCTCCGGAGCGGCTTCCTTTTCCAGTGCCTTCTGCTCGCCGCCTGCAGCCGTGTGCGTGGCCTTAGACCGGCGCGTCGCCCGGCGCGGCTTCTTGCCACGCTTGGAGCGGGCCGCTGCACCAGGGTGTGCCTGAGCAACGGCACCCGAGTCCGCGTCCGTATCCGCATCGGGGACATAGGAATTAAATTCCTGCACCTCGTCGCTCTCGGCCGCATTATCCGCCGCGGCATACGCGATGGCCTCGATATCGGAAACCTCAGTCTGAGTGCGCTTGCGCGCGCGGCGACGACCGCGTCCACGTCCGCGCTCCTTGCTGCGGTCGTGGTCTCCGCTGTGCTCTTCCGATTCGGCCTGCGACTGAGCCGGACCGCGCTCGTCCACAACGACGTTTGCTACGAGGTCTTCCAACGACGTCTTGGCAGATTCCCGTGCGGCCTCATCATTCTCGGTACCGTAGACCGGCGCTTGGGTTTTCTTGAAGCGCTTGGGCTTGGAGGAGCTTTCGGGGGCGTCGTCAAGCTCGTGCTTATGCATTGCCACCGCAGTCGGGTGCTGCTGCGGATCGTGGTGGTGCTTCTTGTGTGCCTTGGACTTGCGGCCGGAATGCTTGGAGCGCTGATCGTCCTCGGCCTCGTCCACCGGGTACTGGTGAATGATGATGCCACGGCCGTTGCAGCACTCGCACTCGGTGGAGAAGGTCTCCACTAGGCCGGTACCCAGGCGCTTGCGGGTCATCTGTACCAAGCCCAACGACGTAACCTCGGATACTTGGTGGCGGGTGCGATCGCGGCCCAAGGCTTCCTTTAGGCGGCGCAGCACCAGATCCTGGTTTTCTGGCAGGACCATATCGATAAAGTCCACGACGATCATGCCGCCGAGATCGCGCAGGCGCATCTGGCGCACGATTTCTTCGGCCGCCTCGAGGTTATTGCGGGTAACTGTTTCCTCTAGGTTGCCGCCGGAACCAGTGAATTTGCCGGTATTGACGTCGATGACAGTCATGGCTTCGGTGCGGTCAATAACCAGCGTGCCGCCCGAGGGCAGCCATACCTTGCGCGAGAGCGCCTTATGCAGCTGCTCATCAATGCGGTAAGCCTCGAAGGCATCCTGCCCGCCGTGGTCCTTGGCGCGGTAACGCACCACGCGGTCCGCAAGGTCCGGCGCCATGGAATCTACATAGGCGCGGACGGTATTGAAGGAGCGCTTGCCATCGACGATGAGCTCGGTGAAGTCCTCGTTGAAGAGATCGCGCACCACCTTGATGAGCATATTTGGCTCTTCATACATGGTCACCGGCTTGGCGCCCTTGGAGGACTTTTCCTTCTTAGCGTGTGCCACGATGTCCTCCCACCGGCTGTGCAGGCGGTTGACGTCGGTAGCGATTGCCTTTTCCGGTACGTTTTCGGCGGCGGTGCGGATGATCGCTCCACCATCGCCTGGAACCACGCGGCCGAGGATATCCTTCAAGCGCTTGCGCTCTGGGGCAGGCAGCTTGCGGGAAATGCCGGCGCTGCGCCCGCCCGGTACGTAGACCAGGTAGCGGCCAGCAAGGGAAATCTGGGTGGTCAGACGCGCGCCCTTATGGCCGATGGGATCTTTAGCCACCTGCACCAGCACTTGGTCACCGGATTTCAGGGCGTTTTCTACCTTGCGGGCACGCCCGTGCAGCTTGGTCTTGCGCCAGTCGATTTCACCGGCGTAGAGCACGCCGTTTCGGCCCTGTCCAATGTCCACGAAGGCCGCCTCCATGGACGGCAGCACGTTTTGAACGCGGCCCAAGTAGATATTGCCAATGAGCGAGGCCTGGGACTCGGTGGTCACGAAGTGCTCGACCAACAGGTCATCTTCTAACACGCCCACCTGGGTGATAATGCCGGCGCCGTCCTCGCGCTCCTTATCGCGCACCACCATGGTGCGCTCCACGGCTTCGCGGCGGGCGAGGAACTCCGCTTGGGAGACGATGTGCTGGCGGGTGCGGCCCTTTTCGCGCAATTCCGCGCGGCGGCGCTTCTGAGCCTCAATGCGCGTGGAGCCACGGATGGCCTTCGGCTCTTCAATGTGCTCGGGCTCGTCTGCCTGCTCTTCACGCTTCGAACCCGCGCCGCGTCCGCGGGATGCGCCGCGGCGCCCACGGCGGCGGCCTTCAGACTTTCCGGAACCGCGGTCGGAGCCGGAGCCGGAGTGCTCGCGGCTATCTTCGGCGGAATCGGCAGCGCCCTCATCGTCGTCGCGTGCGGAGTCGTCTGCAGAGAAGTCCTCCTCCGCTGCATCTACAGCCGGTGCGAATGCCCCTGCCTCGTCCTGTTGCGGGGCCATGAAGATAGGCGCAAAGTCATAGTGTCCAGAGTCTTCCTCGGATTCCGCGCGCGGGACGATGTGCGGGGCGTAGTAGTCATCCTCGAAGTCCTCGCCGGCCTCGGCCAGCGCCTCGTGCAACTTCGCCGCATCAACCGTTCCGGTATCGAGCGCGCTAGCCGGTGCTTCGTCCGCCTCATCCGTGGGTTCTGCCGCTTCGGATACTTCCGCTTCAGCGTCCTCTGGCTCCTCGGCGGCTGCGCCAGTTTCGGCTGCGGCCTGGGCCAGCGATGCCTCTACCTTGTCTTCGATCTGGGAGATTTCATTATCCACGTTCTTGCGCACGCGGTGGCGCAGGTGTTCTTCGTCTTCCGTGGACTGCTCCCCTTCCTCTGACTCGGCGGTATCTGCCGACTCTTCGGGCGCTGGTGCAGCGGATTTACGGGTGGCCTTGCGGGCGCGCTTGGCGCGCTTCTTCGCTGGCTTCTTTTCCGGTTCCTCGTCCGGGTTTTCTTCCGGTTGCGCGGCAGCCTTCTCCTCCGGCTCTTCAGCCGGCGCTTCAGTGGTATCGCCCGCGGGGGCGTCGGCAACCGCGGCGGCATTCGCCACAGCATCGAGCACCTGGCCTGCTTCCTCGCGGGAAAGGGAGCTTTGCGCGCTCTTTTTCAAGCCCATGTCTTTAAGCTGTGCCACCAACTCGCGCGAGGAAAGCCCCAGCTGTTTGGCTAGGGAATACACGCGGGTCTTGTCCTTGAGTTGGCTGCGCTCCAGGTTCTGGGCCAAAGACGCCGCTGCCTTGAGGCTTTCAGTTGTTTCTTGAGAGTTCTGTGCCACCATGTTTGGGCTTACTCCTGTACATCGTCTGTATTTGGCGCGGCCTCGGGCGCAGGCACGGCCGAAGACCGTACCGCCGCCGCACGAGGCATAGTGCGCGCTATAAAAGTTTGTGGGATATGAAGTTATGCCGCGTCTCGTACGCGCTATCCCCCATTGTGTCACAGAACCGCGGCCAAGCTAGCAGGCGGTGTTATGTTGGCGGGGTGGCAGAACTAGCACGAATCCCCGCGCGCGAACTCGCGCAGTACCGACAGCGCAATGAAGTCCCGGTGCGCTCCGCACTTTACTTTGGCGTACCGGCCGGCTTTGCCATTGGCTTCGCCAACACGGGCGTGGATTATATGTTGATGGGAGCCGGTGTTTTTGCCGTCTTTGCAGTACTGGGGTTGGTGCACCTCATCCGCAATTACCCACGCGGCATCAACGCTGCGCAAGAGGAATTCCGTGATGGTGACTATCCCACGATTGCCTATATCGCACCGTTTATCCCGATCGCTGCGCCATTGGTCATGGCGCCACTGAGCGCGGCCGACCTGCTCCCAGAGGTAGAGCTGGCCCCGCCCGTTGCCGGGATGCTGTCCGGCGCGTGGTGGGCCTTTGGCTTGCCGTTGGGCATCTGGAGCATGTTTTCCCAGTCCTTCCGCATCGGCCGGCGCCGCATTAACAAGATCCTTGAAAAAGACCCGCTCGACGGGGTTACGGAGGCTCGCTTGGAGCTTGCCGACGCCCACTCGGACATCCTCACCGCCCTCGTCGCCGCCGGCGCGGTGCAGGGAAACACGATTAATTCCACTGCCCTCTCGAAGTTCATGAAGGTAGACCTCGACCCTCTATCCGAACAGCTCGATGCTTTAGCAAAGGCGGACCTGGTGAAGCTGAGCCGCATGGGACTGCGCACCGCGCCCGCAAAGTGGACCATCACCATCACGCCGACTGGGGTTCGCTGTCTGTATCAAGTGGGCCGGCGCTAACTTGGCAAGCTTTTGTCTCCTGGGAAGAGCTTCGGGCCTATCCAGAGCATTATATAAACGAGGCCCACGAGCACTGGGATTTCAATCAGTGGCCCGATGGTGCCGGCGAGGGCCTGTGCTGACGCGGCGCCAAAGGTGCCGATGGAAACTGCAATGGCTAGCTCGAAGTTATTTCCGGCTGCTGTAAAAGCCACGGAAGCAGACTGTGCGTAGTTCATTCCCCCGGCTTTTGCTACGCCCAAGGCAAGGAAAAACATTCCAACGAAGTAAATAACCAGTGGAATCGCCACTCTCACCACGGCTGTCGGCTGGGCTACCAGCTGCTCGCCTTGCAGTGAAAACAGCAGCACGATGGTGTAGAGCAAACCAATCATCGCCAAAGGCGAGACTGCCGGGAGAAAACGGTCTTCGAACCATTCGCATCCTTTGACCTTTTCTCCCCACACCCGTGAGAGCACACCAAGCAGCAGGGGTACTCCTAGGAACACAAGAACCGCAGTGACGATGGACCAGAAAGAAAATTCAACAGAGGTGGTGTCTAGGCCTAGCCATCCAGGTAGAACTTGCAAGTAGAACCAACCCATGACGCCAAACATGGCTACCTGGAATACAGAGTTTATGGCGACAAGAACGGCGGTGGCCTCTCGATCCGCGCAGGAAAGGTCAGACCATACCAAGACCATGGCGATGCAGCGCGCCAATCCGACGATGATTAAGCCGGTTCGCAACTCCGGCTGGTCTGCCAAAAAGATCCACGCCAAGGTAAACATCAACGCGGGCCCCACCACCCAGTTCAGCACGATAGATATCACCATCAGGCGACCATCGGCAGCAATGTCTCGAGTCTTTTCGTAGCGAACTTTAGCCAAGGGCGGATACATCATAACTAGCAGGCCCAGCGCGATTGGAAGAGAAATACCGCCAACCTCTAGAGCAGACAGTGCTTCTCCAATGCCTGGCAGGAAGTGGCCTATCAATAGCCCCACAGCCATGGCCATGATGATCCACACAGGAAGGAATCTATCGAGAAATGACAACTTTGGGCGTTGCGTAACGGCCATGGCTCTCCTTGTGCGCCGAGGAATTCAACTTTCGAACAGTACTTTAATCGCCCATATTGATACTCGTCAATATAACGGAATGGGAGGCAGACTCCTTATACTGTGTGCATGGACTCCTCCCCTAGCAATGCCGATAGCACCCCAGATGCACAGTGCTGTTCCCTGAGCAGTGGCCCACTCAGCCAAGGCGACTCCCTCCGCTTTTCCCAGCAATTTAAAGTACTTGCTGACCCAGCCCGCCTGCGCCTGCTATCCATATTGTGCGACGAGGGCTGCGGCCCGATGAGTGTTACGGAGCTGACCGCGCTTTCCGGCCTGAGCCAACCGACGGTATCTCATCACCTCGGCAAGTTGAGGGAATCCGGTCTCTTAATCAAGCAACAATCGGGCCGTACCGTTACCCATCGAGTGCAAAAGGAAGCCTTCCGAACACTGCGCCAGTTACTCTCCTTCGATTAGGAGAACTCCAGTCCTAGTCTGAGATGTGAATGACCTCGCGTGCATTATCCTCAGCAATGATCTGCCGCGTTAAGCACCTTCAGCCCCGAAACAAAACCCCTGCTCCAGTTCTGCTTCTCTACGTATTTGCGGCTTTGCCGTTTCAATACTTATTCAAGGTAGGGCCGGATACTCGGTATGCGGCTCTCCGCTTGGGCTTATGGATCAAGCAATAAATAAAGCCCGAGCCTACAGGCTCGGGCTGAATGATGCGCTAAGTGCGCAAAAGTTTAGAGGTTCGGGAACCAGATAGCGATCTCGCGCTCAGCGGACTCTGGGGAGTCAGAGCCGTGGACGATGTTCTCGCCAACGGTCAGAGCGAAGTCGCCGCGGATGGTGCCCGGGGTGGCCTTGGAGACTGGGTCGGTGCCGCCAGCCAGCTGACGCCATGCCTCGATGGCGCGCTCGCCCTCAACAACACCAGCGATAAGCGGTGCGGAGGTGATGAACTCGACGAGGTCACCGAAGAATGGCTTGTCCTTGTGCTCCTCGTAGTGCTTCTCCGCGGTCTCGCGGTCAGCAACGCGCAGGTCGAGCTCAGCCAGCTTCAGGCCCTTGCGCTCGATGCGGGAGATGATTTCGCCTACGTGGCCGTTCTTTACGCCGTCCGGCTTGATGAGAATCAGTGTACGTTCAGTCATGCCCCACACTGTACCGAAACCGCACGCATGCGTCGCGCGCTGGGGTATCCCGTTGGGGTAAAAATCTGGCGTCTAATGCTCTGCGAGCTGCTTGACTATCTCTTCAGCGCGCCCCTGCGAAGTCCCCCTGAACCACAGGCGTACCTGGCCTACTGCGGCGCCAAACTGCCCATTGCCCAACAGTCGTTGCAGCTCCGCGCGCTGCTCCTTATCCAAATCCTCAAAGGTGGCTTCTTTGGCCGGCTCAAAGTTGCTCCGCAGCGCCAAAACCAGAAAAACGCCACCAATGATGAGGGCGACTAGCGGTAGCCATGGCGTTCCCGTAGCGGCGCGGGCTACCACCGCGGCGATGCAGGCGAGTGCGGCAAGGACGAGATAGAGATTGCGCATGGGCGCTAGTCTATCGCGTCTGCCCCACCCGCCGGAGGTATCGAGCCTATTTCTCGTTGAGGTGCTGCGTGGTGAGGTATCCGCGCTTCATGCGGGCGATAAGGTTGCTGCGCAGGTAGACGGCCAGCAGCCACTCCATGCCAAAGATGATGAAGATGGCGGCCACGGCCCAGTGGACCATAAAGCCCACAATGACGCACAACAGCTGTGCCCACACAATGACGGACAGCGCCCACTTCTTATTCATGAACGCGATCATCACGAGGTGGAATACCACTGCGGCGATGACAAAGCCGTAGTTAAAGGGGGTCCACAAGGTGCCGTCATAAAGCTTGTACAGCATCGGCAGTGCGAAGGATAGGGCGAGCGCCTCCATGGTCAGGGAGCTGGCAATGACCATCCCGTTGAAGCTTTTGAGCGGGTCCTTGACTGGGGCTTGGCCCATGCCGAGGGGTCCGATCTCGCTTTCGGGGACCTGTTCCTCGCGGCCACGGGCGCAGGTGCGTCGGGGCGGGCGAGGTTGGCGCTCTCCGCCTGGGTGGTGATTGTCGCGGCTCATGCAGGTTCCTTTCCAAACATCGCGCGGGCATCACCAGCGGTGACGACCGAGCCGGTGATGATGATGCCGGAGCCGGACTGGACCTCGGCATCCTCCGCAAGCTCCACGGCCTGGGCATAGGCGCCCGGCAGGTTATCGGCTACGTGCACGCGCTCCTCGCCAAAGATATCGCGGGCGGTCTCTGCCAAGTCGTAGGCATCGAGGGCGCGCGGCGAGGAGTTTTGTGTGACGACTACCTCAGTGAGGTAAGGCTCTAGCGCGGTAAGGATGCCGGTAACGTCCTTGTCCGCGAAGATGGACAGCACACCGATGAGGCGGGCGAAGTCGAAATCGCGGTCCAGTGCAGCACCGAGGGCCTTGGCGCCATGTGGGTTATGGGCGGCATCAATAAACGTCGTCGGCGAGGTGCGCACGCGCTCCAGGCGGCCGGGCGAAATCGCTTGGGCAAAACCATTGCGCACGGTCGCAACATCCAGCGGGTGGCCGGCCGAGGCGCCGAAAAATGCCTCCACCGCAGCAAGGGCCACGGCGGCATTTTTGGCCTGGTGCTCGCCGTGCAGGGGTAGGAAAATATCCTCGTACAGGCCGCCAAGGCCCTGGATATTGACCTGCTGGCCGCCAACAGCGATGCGGGACTCGAGGGCGGCAAACTCGGAACCGGAGCGGGCCACGCCCGCCTCCACATCCACGGCCTGTTGCAGGATAACCCGCATTGCTTCCGGGTCCTGTTCGGCGATGACCACGATATTTTCATTCGGGGTCAGCGGGTCATCGGCATCCTCACGCGGTTTGATAATGCCCGCCTTTTCACCGGCAATCTCTGCGAGGGTATCGCCCAGGTAATCCGTGTGGTCCAAGCCCACCGGAGTAATGACGGAAACGTCCGCATTGACCACGTTGGTGGCATCCCATCGGCCGCCAAGGCCGACTTCAACGACGGCGACGTCCACGGGGGCGTCGGCAAACGCGGCATAGGACAAGCCGACGAGGACCTCGAACTTGGACATGGGAACGTCCGACTGGGCATCGACCATCTCCACAAAGGGCTTGATCTCGTGCCAGATGCGCACATAATCGCGCGGGTGGATGGGCTGGCCATCGATGCCGATGCGCTCGGTAACGCGCTGCAGGTGCGGGCTGGTGACCAGGCCGACGCGGCGGTGGAAGGCCCGCAGGAGCGAATCCACCATGCGCGCGGTGGAGGACTTGCCGTTGGTGCCGGCAATGTGGATGACATCGAAGGAACGCTCAGGGTGGCCGAGCAGATCCATGAGCATCTCGATGCGGTCGAGGGAAGGCTCAATCTTGGTCTCCGGCCAGCGCTCGTTGAGCTCGTCTTCTACCTCCGCGAGGGCGCGCAGCTCTTCGGCCGACACCTCTTGCGGTGCGGCATCGTTGTACTCGTCCTCGCTGCCCATGCCCAAGTTGAGCGTCAGGCCGGACTCGGTGATTTCCACCGGGCCACCATCGGTGCCTTCTTTGAGGGCATCGACGATTTCGAAGTCCTCAGTCTCCTTGTCCTTGTCCGCCACTACTTCAGGCCCTCCAAACGGCTGGTGATGCGCTCGACCTCTTCGCGGGCGACCTGCTGGCGCTCCTTGATCTTATTGACCACTTCTTCCGGCGCCTTGGACAAGAAGTTCTCGTTGCCCAGCTTCTTGCCGGTCTGCTCCAGTTCCTTATTGGCCTTGGCCAGGTCCTTCTCCAGGCGCTTGCGCTCGGCTTCTACGTCCACCGCGCCGTGGGTGTCCAGGGTGACCTCCACGGTGGCCTGGGAAAGGCGCACCTCGATGGAGGCGGAAGGATTGAAATCCTCGCCTGGGGCTGTGGTATTGGCCAGGTTGCGCACCAGTTCCTCTTGGCCGGCGAGATCCGCTGCGGCGAAGTCGAGGCGGCCCGGCACCTTCTGAGAAGGCTTTACGCCCTGGTCGGAGCGGAAGCGGCGCAGCTCAGTGATGAGCTTATCCGCGTCCTCGATGCGGCGGGCGGCCACCTCATCCTTGGTGGCGCCACCATTGGTATCTGCAACGGTAGGCCACGGTGCAACGACGATGGACTCGCCGCCGGTCAGAGCCTTCCACAGCACCTCGGTCACGAATGGCATGGTCGGGTGCAGCAGGCGCAGGACGACGTCAAGCACGCGGCCCAACACGATCTGGGTATTGCGGCCCTGCTCGCTTACGCCATCGCGCGGGATCTGGGTCTTGGCAATCTCCAAGTACCAGTCACACAGCTCGTCCCAGGTGAAGTGGTAGAGCAGCTCGTTGGCCTTAGCAAACTGGTAGTCATCCAGGTAGTCATCCACCTTGGCACGGACCTCTTCGGCGCGGTCAAGGATCCACCGGTCGGCGTCGCTAAGCTCCGCGCGGTTCGGCAGCGTGGCCACTCCAGCGCCGTTCATGAGCGCGAACTTGGTGGCGTTAAAGAGCTTGGTAGCAAAGTTGCGGGCAGCCGCGGCGGCGTCGGAGCCAAGCGGCAGGTCCACGCCAGGGTTGGCGCCGCGGGCAAGGGTAAATCGCAGGGCATCCGCACCGTAATCGCGTACCCAATCCATCGGGTCAATGCCGTTGCCCAAGGACTTGGACATCTTGCGGCCCTGCTCATCGCGGACTAGGCCGTGCAGGTACAGATCCTTGAACGGAACCTGCGGGCGACCATCGGTGCCCTCACCCAACAGCTCCGGGGTGTGGCTGCCGGCAAAGGTGCCAAACATCATCATGCGGGCCACCCAGAAGAACAAGATGTCATAGGCGGTGACCAGCACGTTGGTGGGATAGAACTTCTCCAGATCCGGGGTCTTTTCTGGCCAGCCCAGGGTGGAAAATGGCCACAGCGCGGAGGAGAACCAGGTATCCAGCACGTCCGGATCCTGCTCGTATCCTGCCGGCGGCTCCTCATCAGGGCCGACACAGACGATGTCTCGCTGGCCGTCCTCGCCTTCGGGCCCGTACCAGATAGGAATGCGGTGGCCCCACCACAGCTGGCGGGAGATGCACCAATCGTGCATGTCATCGACCCACTCGAAGTAGCGCGGCTCGAGCGACTGCGGGTGCAGGGTGGTATCGCCCTCGCGCACGGCATCACCAGAGGCCTTGGCCATCTTGGCCACGTCCACGAACCACTGCAGGGACAGGCGCGGCTCGATGGGCTCGCCGGAGCGCTCCGAGTGGCCCACGGAGTGGACGTACGGGCGGATTTCCTTGACAATGCGGCCCTGCTCGCGCAGCGCCTCGCGGATCTCCACGCGGGCTTCCTCGCGGGTCAGGCCGTCGAAGCGGGTGCCGGTATTGGCAATGTGGCCGGTGGTATCGATGACCGTGGGCATCTCCAGGTTGTGGCGGGTGCCCATTGCGTAGTCATTCGGGTCGTGGGCCGGGGTGATCTTCACCGCGCCGGTACCGAATTCCATGTCCACGTAATCATCGGCGATGATCTTGAGCGTCAGGTCATCGCGGAACGGGTGCGGCAGCTCCTTGCCCACCAAGTCGGCGTAGCGCTCGTCGTCGGGGTGTACGGCGATAGCGACGTCGCCCAGCATGGTTTCCACACGGGTGGTGGCCACGATGAGGTGCGGTTCATCGTCATTGAGCGAGCCATAGCGGATGGACACCAGCTCGCCCTCGACGTCCTTGTACACGACCTCGATATCGGAGACGGCGGTCTCTAGCACCGGCGACCAGTTCACCAGGCGGTTGGCCTGGTAGATCATGCCTTCATCGTAGAGGTTCTTAAAGATGGTCTGGACGGCGCGGGAGAGGCCATCATCCAAGGTGAAGCGCTCGCGGGACCAGTCCACGGAGTCACCGATGGCGCGCATCTGGTTCTGGATGGTGCCGCCGTACTGCTCCTTCCATTCCCAGACCTTGCCAATGAATTCTTCGCGCTCGTAGTCCCAGCGCTTCTTGCCCTCGGTCTCCTTGAGCTTGGCCTCGACCTTGGTCTGGGTGGCAATGCCGGCGTGATCGGCACCGGGCAGCCACAGGGTGGCGTAGCCCTGCATGCGCTTGCGGCGGATAATGGAATCAATCAGCGTGTGGTCTAGGGCGTGGCCCATGTGCAGCTGGCCGGTCACATTCGGCGGCGGCAGCACGATGGAATAAGGCTCAGCCTCCGAATTCGCATCCGGCGTGAAGTAGCCCTTTTCTACCCAGCCCTCATAGAGGTCCTTCTCTACGGCCTGCGGCTCCCACGACTTGGGCAGCGCATCGGCGCGGTTGGTACCAACTAATTGCTCATTATTTTGCTCAGTCACCTGGCCGATTCTACCTTGCACGTCAACCGGCTCAGCCAGGCAGGGTGCGCACCGAGTAAGAGGTGCGCACCGAACGGGTTTTAGAGCAGGTCCGCCACGGCCTTGCGCTCCTCGCGCAGCTCGGCCACAGAGGCCTCGATGCGCTCCTTTTGGAATTCAGTGAGCTCCAGTCCCTGCACGATCTCCCACTGGCCATTGCGGCTCACCGTGGGGAATCCGCAGATAAGGCCCTCGTCGACGCCGTAGGATCCGTCCGATGGCACCGCCGCGGTGCGCCAGTCCTCGGTGCCATGGATCCAGTCATGCATGTGGTCCACGGCTGCCGACGCCGCCGAAGCGGCCGAGGAGCTGCCGCGAACCTCAATAATCTCCGCACCGCGCTTGGCCACCTTGGGGATCATTTCCTCGCGGTACCAGTCCTGATCCACCTCCGCGTTGGAGTAGGTGATATCCGGGAACTGGCTGGCGGAGTGGTTGCCCCAGACCGCCACCTTGGTGAAATCGGTGGTGGACTTGCCCGTCTTCAGTGCTAGCTGGCTCAGGGTGCGGTTGTGGTCCAAGCGCATCAAAGCGTTGAACTGGGAGTTATCCAAATCCGGCGCATTATTCGCAGCGATGAGGGCATTGGTATTAGCCGGGTTGCCCACCACGAGCACGCGAACACCGCGCGCGGCGTAGTCATTGATGGCCTTGCCCTGCTTGGTGAAGATGGCGCCATTGGCCTCCAGCAGGTCGGCGCGCTCCATGCCCTTGCTGCGGGGGCGAGCGCCTACAAGAAAGGCGGCGGAGGTGTTCTCAAAGGCTTCCTTGAGATCATCAGTAACCGTAATGGAGTTAACCAACGGCAGGGCGGAGTCGTTGAGCTCCATGGCTACGCCTTGGGCCTTTTCCACCGCAGCGGGAATTTCCAACAGCGCCAGGTCCACCGGGGTGTCCTTGCCGTACACATCTCCAGCAGCGATGCGCCACAGCAGCGAATACGCGATGTTGCCGGCGGCGCCGGTGACAGTGATCTTGACGGGCTGGGTCATGGTGTAAAGCCTCCTCAATAATGGCTGTGACATGGGCGGCACACGCGAGCCAGATTGCTCGCACCGCCACGGAATGTAATCCATCACCGAGCTTAGCCCCACCGCCAGCATTCGCGCTGTGAATCTGGCCCCCTCTTTTGGAGGGAAAATCTAGGGTCCTTGCGTTAAATTACCCCCATTTACCTCAAAATTAGCGCCCCCAATGGGCCAGATACTCCCGCACGGGGTGATTAATCGGGCATGATAGGAAAAGGAAATGCGGGACACTCCCCCACGCTGCACACCCAGAATGCATAGGGATTGCCAACTCCCGCACTATGAGACATCAGTTCACCGCGCCACCGCCGCGCCGCAAGGATTAAGGACTTACGCAATGAGCACTGAGAATACTGACCCACTGCAGGCTGCAGACCAGGCGGATTCTCCTCACGCTGCCCACGCGGAATCCGTCAGCATTGACTCCGTGGTGGACGTTGCGATCAAGCAGTTCTCCCGTTTTGGCTTTACTGAAACCAAGCTAGAGACCATCGCCCAAGAATCCGGCATGTCCAAGCGCATGATTCACTACCACTTTGGCGATAAGAAGGGCTTGTACCTGCGTGCGCTGAGCACCGCCGCGCAGCGCCTCAATCCGCCTGAGGATGCCCTGGAAATCGATACCGCAGTTCCGGTCGAAGGCGTGCGCAAGTTGGTGGATTGGCTCTTCCGCGAGCGCGTAGCCAACCCGGAGGCCATTCGCATGCTGGTATGGGAAACTAACCAGCAGATTGTGGACCCAGCACAGCAGGCTATTGCCGACGTCGCCGGGGTAGCCCTCCACCTTGACCGCTTGCTGCTCTTGGGCCAAGACGCCGGCGCCTTCCGCCCGGGCATTTCCGCCAATGACATCTTCACCCTGATTTCCTCGTTGACGGTCTACCGCGTGACCAATCAGGTGATGGTGGAAAACATGCTGGGCGTGAACTTCAATACCCAAGAAAATATCGACGGCATGCATAGGCTCACCGTCGATGCTGTGCTGGCGTTTTTGACCGCCAATATTCCGGACTCAGGCCACGAGTCCTACCTCACCTCGTCCTCGTTCGATACCGAAGAAGGCGACGAGGCCTCCCCGCAGGATATCTACAGCGAGGAGTAATAGCGCGGGCCCTCCGGCCCACGCCCCACCCTGCCACAGCCCGCCAGTAGGCGCTGTGGCAGCTAAGGCCTAGGCAGATTCCTTGGCCTCGTCCTTGTAGCTAAACTGCGGCTCCGCGCCCTCGGTCACGCACTCCCGCGTGATGTGTACCGTGGCAATATCCTCGCGGTCTGGCAGGTCGTACATGACTGGGACCAAAAGCTCTTCCATGATGGCGCGCAGGCCACGCGCACCCGTCTTGCGTTCCAAGGCGAGCTCCGCGATGGCATCCAATGCCGCTGGCTCGATGTCCAATTCGCAGTCATCCATCTCAAAGAGGCGGCTGTACTGCTTAACCAGGGAGTTCTTGGGCTCGGTGAGCACCTTGACCAGGGATTCACGGTCCAGGTTATCCACCGTGGCCACGACCGGCAGGCGGCCGATGAACTCGGGGATAAGACCGAACTTCACTAGGTCCTCGGGGCGCACCTGGGAGAAGAGGTCAACCTTTTCGCGCTCGTCCTTGGTATCCAGGTTGGCGCCAAAGCCCACGCCCTTCTTGCCCACGCGATCCGCAATGACCTGGTCCAGACCAGCGAAAGCGCCGGCGACGATGAACAAAATATTGGAGGTATCCAGCTGGATAAACTCCTGATTCGGGTGCTTGCGGCCGCCTTGCGGCGGGATGGCCGCCACGGTGCCTTCTAGGATCTTCAGCAGCGCCTGCTGCACGCCCTCACCGGAGACATCGCGGGTAATGGACGGGTTCTCGGACTTGCGGGAAATCTTGTCCACCTCATCAACGTAGATGATGCCGCGCTGGGCACGCTCCACGTCAAAGTCCGCGGCCTGCAGCAGCTTCAGGAGGATATTTTCCACATCTTCACCCACATAGCCGGCCTCGGTGAGGCTGGTGGCATCGGCGATGGCAAAGGGGACATCGAGAAGCCGGGCCAAGGTCTGCGCCAGGTAGGTCTTACCGGAACCGGTGGGGCCCAACATCAAGATATTGGACTTAGAGATTTCTACTTCATCGCCCTCGGCCTTCTTGCGGCGGGCCTCCAACGCAGCCGACTCTTCGGCCTTGATGCGCTTGTAGTGGTTATAGACCGCCACAGACAGCACACGCTTGGCCTTGTCTTGGCCAATGACATACTTGTCTAGGAAGGCGGAAATCTGCGAGGGTCGAGGCAGGCGCACCTCCGCATCGGAGGATTCTTGCGCCTGCTCTTGGCCCAGTTCCTCTTCGATGATCTCATTGCATAGCTCGATGCACTCATCGCAGATGTAGACACCGCCGCCGGCGATGAGCTTTTTCACCTGCTTCTGACTCTTGCCACAAAAGGAACACTTGAGCAGGTCAGCGCTTTCTTGCATACGTGCCATTAAGTTCTTTCACACTCGCTTTTCGTACCGCTATCCACAGTTGGAAGGACGATTCTACCCTTCCGAGCGGCTTCATCTTCATCTGTTTCTACCTTAGTAAATCAACCCGACAGGCCCTTCATTCATTCCCTCCCGCGTGGCGAATTTCCCAGGCCTTTCCTGCTCTTGCGGCCTAAACTAGAAGGTGAAATCACCCTCATCCCACCCCTTTTAGGAACAGGAGCATCATGTTCGATCTCACAGGCCGGGTAGCCGTTGTCACCGGCGGCGCCTCCGGCATTGGCCGCGGCATTGTCGCCGCACTGCGAGAGGCCGGCGCCACCGTTGTCATCGCCGATATCGACCTAGACCACTCCACCGCTACCGCTAAGGAGTTGGGTGCCAGCGCCATTCGCGTGGACGTCACCGACCGCACTTCGGTTAAGGACATGTACCGCCAGGTCACTGCCGAGCACGGCGGCTTCGACATTGTGTGCTCCAATGCTGGCGTCTTTCCCAACTGTCCGCTGGCAGAGATGACCGATGATAAGTGGGAGGCGATGTTTGCCATCAACACCCACGGCACCTTCAAGGTGGTCCAGGAGGCGCTCCCCTACCTCAAGCAACGCCGCTATGGGCGCATCGTCATCACCACATCTATCACCGGCTCGCACACGGGCTTTCCCGGTTGGGCCCACTACGGCGCTTCCAAGGCCGCGCAACAAGGCTTTATGCGTTCGGCCGCGCTCGAAGTGGCCCGCGATGGCATCACCATCAACGGCGTCCTCCCAGGCAATATCCTCACCGAGGGCCTCGAGGCCCAAGGCCAGGAGTACCTCGATCAAATGACGCGCTCGGTACCGCTGCACCGCCTGGGCACCCCACGCGATATTGGCAACGCAGCGGCCTTCCTGGCTTCGGAAGAGGCAGGCTATATCACCGGCCAAACCCTTATTATCGATGGCGGCCAGCTCCTGCCCGAAACCCCTGAGGCCATCCTGCCGCCGCGCGATTAGCCGCGATTGCCGACGCCCCCGTGTGCCCCACGCAGCACAAAGCCCCCTGCTACACAGTGTGCGGCAAGGGGCCTCGTGGGGATTTCATTCAGTTGCTGCTTACTGCAGCCAATCGAAGTCGAGCAGGAAAAGTTCTGCATCGAGCATCTCGTGTTCATCCGGAGCATGACCGGTGACGGTTTCTAGTGCCTCTGCTACGTCCTTGGTAGTAGCAGGGGTCTTATCAGCGTCAAGCAGGGTTTCTGCCACCAAAGCGCGAACCGGAGCTTCTGAAACGGTGTCCAGGCCGGTTCCAGTGGTGGAGCCCTTGAACGCATCAGCGATGCCGTCCATCAAAGTACGCATCTTGTTCATTTCTCACACCTCCATGTGGCTTTCTCTCTGTTTGATAGAGAAGAATATACGCGGCACACTTCCACTAAGCAACCCCTAGGTCGCTTAAAGTTAACCTTTTGTTAACTTTGGAAAAGTGTGCCGCGCATCACACGGAAGGTTTGCCCTCGGGCAAGAGGATTCTTTATAGGTCACCGAACGGCGTAAAGCCGAAGTAGTGGTCCAGCGTATCGCGAGCAATCCACATGATGGCCACGAGAATGACTACGGCCAACACCGCATAAACGGTCCAGCCCAGTACCTTCATCTGCGTACTTGCCGGAGTATCGCCCACGACAACGCCGTTGTCGTCACGAATTGGGTCACCGGTCATGCACCGCATGCCCAGAGAGAACAGGAGCGGAATGCCAGCGCCGAAAACCAGCGCCAAGCCTGCAACGTGAATGAGGGACTGGAAGATTTCTGCAGCAGTCATGGTTTAGCGCTCCTCTTGAGCAGTAGACGGCGCGGAGACATCCTCCGCCTTGGTTGCGGACACTGGTGCGGCGCCGGCAGCAACCGGCTCCTTGCTGTCGGAACCTGCCCCCATGGAGGAATCCACGGACTCGGAGTTCGGGTCCCAATCATTGTTGACGTTGGAAGCATCCACCGGGTTCATGTGGGAGCGAACCACGATGAGTGCGGCCATTGCCAGCAGCAAGACGAAGTCCACGATGGCGCCGGTTGCTACGTTGGTAAAGGAGGAGACGCCGTGTGCCAACCACCAGGTAGCAAAGCCCACGAACGCAGCGCACGGCAAGGTGATGAGCCATGCGGACACCATGCGCATGGCCACACCCCAGCGAACCTCAGCACCGCGACGGCCCAGGCCGGTGCCCAAAATGGAACCGGTGGACACGTGGGTGGTGGACAGTGCCATACCACCGGTAGCAGAGGTAAGGATGATGGCTGCAGAGGTAGCTTCAGCGGCCATGCCCTGTGGGGACTCAATCTCCACCAGACCCTTGCCCAGGGTGCGGATAACGCGCCAGCCGCCGGACATGGTGCCGGCCGCGATAGCCACAGCACAGGAAACGATAACCCAGGTAGGAATGCGGGCGTCGGCAACCGCATGCCCAGAGGCAACCAGTGCCAGGAAAATAACGCCCATGGTCTTCTGCGCATCGCCAGCGCCGTGCGCCAGGGACACCAGGCAGGCGGTGACGATCTGACCGTGGCGGAAGTGCTCGTTCTTCGCCTTATTCGGGATGGTGTTGGTTACCCAGTAGATAAGGAACGTGGCACACGCCGAAACCAGCGCCGCGATAATAGGCGAGGCAACGGCTGGGATAATGATCTTGCCGGCAATGGAAGACCACTCCACACCAGTCGAGCCCATCGCAGCGAAGGCGGCACCGATGAGGCCACCGAACAAGGCGTGGGAGGAACTGGACGGCATACCCAGCAACCAGGTGAACAGGTTCCAGATGATGCCGCCGATAAGGCCGGTGAAGACGACCATCAAAAGCGCCTGGCCATCGGTGTCAGCGGCGGCGCCAGACAGGTCGTAGGAATCAAGGTTAACGATGCCCTTTGCCACGGTCGCAGCAACGTTGACCGAAAGGAAAGCACCGACAAGGTTGAGGACTGCGGAGATTGCCACCGCAGTAAAAGGCTTCAAAGCACCGGTGGCAATGGACGTAGCCATCGCGTTGGCAGTGTCATGAAATCCGTTCGTAAAGTCAAAGGCAAGGGCGGTTACCACCACAATGCCGAGGATAATCAGAGTCGCTGTCACAGCGTTGGCCCCTTGGAAAGAAAACAGATGAACACGGTACGCACCTACGACGCTTTCACGCGTCGCGGACGAAATGCAGATTACCCCTGCGCCTATCCGCAGACAATTGCTTTTCTTTAATATTTCCTTTGGTTAACCTTTTGTTAACCTGCTGGGGCTCAGAATCGAGCCCAAGAGGATTCCGAAGGGATAAAAATTCCCCAGCTAATGCCAATTAAATACCCCCACCTGCCCCCGCTTAACCCGAGTGATAAAACCACTTAGGGAGGTATGCCAACATCACGCCGACATACCTCCCATTTAAGGGTGCTTTACAGCGCCTAGCGGAAGGTAGAGAACTTCTTTACCACCCAGCGGCTTAGAACAAGCAGGATGGCACCCAACACGATGGATACAACACCAAGGGAGATGAAGAAGGTATTCTCCGCGCCTGCATCATCCGGGTTATAGAAGCTAGCCAAGGAGCCGGCCAGCGAGGTACCCATAGCCACCGCCATCATCCACACCGCCATCATGCGGGACGGGAATGCCACCGGCGCCACCTTGGTGGCAAGCGCATTGCCCACCGGCGAAAGAAGGAGCTCCGCCATGGTGAAAAGGAAGAGGATGAAAACGATGACAAACATCGGGGTGGAGTTCGCTTCCGCACCCGAGAAAGGAAGGAAGAAGAACAAGGAGATGCCGATGACGATATTGGCTACGCCGAACTTTACTGGGGTGGACCACTGCCTATCCCCTAGCTTCGTCCACATCGTTGCGAAGACAGCGGAGAAAATAACAATAAAGATCGGGTTAATGGACTGCACCAGTGATGGCGGGATTTCCCAGCCAAACATGTGGCGGTCCAGGCGCACATCCGAATAAATCGTCATCACCGTAAACTGCTGCTGGAAGATTCCGAAGAACAAAACACCGGAAATAAACATCGGAATAAAGCCCAACAGGCGGTTCTTTTCCTCGCGGGTCACCAACTTCGAGGTATACATCTGTGCCCACAGATAGATTGCTGCAACCAGAGCAACCGCGGTGACAATATTGGACAGCCAATCAACCTGAATAGCGCCGGTAGCCAATGCCACCACCATAACCACGATGATGGCTGCAACTACCACCACACCCATGAGCAATTGCTTCCGGCTAGCCGGGTTTGGAACCTCGTGCCCCGCATCCTTAATGGTGGTCTTGCGCATGAGCGAATACTGGATCAGGCCGAGCGCCATGCCAATTGCTGCAATACCGAAACCCCAATGGAAACCCTGCCAGCCCCACAGCGCGGTGGTGAGCAGCGGACCAACAAGCGCGCCGATATTAACGCCCATATAGAAGATGGAGAAACCACCATCGCGGCGCGGGTCATCGCGGGAGTACATGGAGCCAAGCACAACCTGCGCAGTGGTCTTAACGCCACCGGAACCAACCGCAATGAGGACAAGACCAATGGCCAAACCAGTTACCGCGGGGATAAATGCCAAGGCGAGGTGACCAGCCATGACCAGAACGGCCGAATAAAACAAAGTGCGCTCTGCACCCAAGACTCGGTCGGCAACAAGGGAAGCCAACAAGCAAGCCATGTACACCAAGCCGCCATAGGCACCCACGATGGACGTCGCGTCCGCGCGGTCTAGACCAAGACCGCCATCGGTAGTGGCGTAATACATGTACAGCAAGACAAGTGCCTGCATACCGTAGAAGCTAAATCGCTCCCACATTTCCACGCCAAAGAGGTTGGCCAAGCCCCATGGGTGGCCAAAGAATGTACGTTCGCCGCTCTGCGGTGTGGGCGCAGCAGCCTGGGCCGCCGCGTCAGATGTGTGTTTCTCCATAAAAATATATGACCACTTAGAGGTCTAAATCACAAATCGACCATTATAGGTTTAGTGTCGCACGATAGAAATTAACCTAACGACCTGCAGAAATTGTATGAAGAGAGATACCCCCCCTTCGGGTGCAGCGCGAGCCAACAGGACACCCCTTCTCTGCTTTAAAAGCAGAAAACCCCTGCCATGCAACCGGAGTGCCGGTTGAATGGCAGGGGCCACGTGGAAAGCGTTATTCCAAATTATGCATTGAGCTTGCGGTAATCAAAGACCGTATCGATGATGCCGTATTCGACGGCCTCCTGAGCGGTCAGAATCTTATCGCGGTCAGTGTCAATGCGGATCTGCTCAGCGGTACGACCAGTGTGCTCAGACAGGGTGGTTTCCATCAGCTTACGCATGCGCTCAATCTCGGCGGCCTGGATCTCCAAGTCAGAAACCTGGCCTTGGGTACCCTGGGTCGCCGGCTGGTGGATAAGCACGCGGGAGTTTGGCAGCGCTGCGCGCTTGCCCGGTGCCCCCGCAGCTAGGAGCACTGCTGCTGCGGAAGCAGCCTGGCCCAAGCACACGGTCTGAACGTCAGGACGCACGTAGCGCATGGTGTCATAAATAGCCATCAGCGCGGTAAAGGAACCACCCGGCGAGTTGATGTACATGGTGATGTCACGGTCCGGGTCTTGGCTTTCCAGGACTAGCAACTGCGCCATGATGTCATTGGCGGAAGTATCATCCACCTGGGTCCCCAGGAAGATGATGCGCTCTTCAAAAAGCTTGGAGTATGGGTTGGTTTCCTTAGTGCCCTGTGCGGACTGCTCAATGAAGGACGGCAGAACGTAGCGGGAACTTGGCATCTGGGACTGATTCATAGTGATTTTCTCCTTATTCCCTAGTTGCTCAGCGGGCCGTTAACGGACTCAATGACGTGGTCAACAATGCCGTAGTCCTTGGCCTGTTGGGCGGTCATCCAACGGTCACGGTCGGAGTCCTTGGTGATCTGCTCAAAGGTCTGGCCGGTGTGCTCTGCAATGAGCTCGGCCATCTCGCGCTTAGTCTGAGCAAACTGCTCAGCCTGGATCGCGATATCCGCAGCGGTACCACCGACACCAGCGGAAGGCTGGTGCATCATAATGCGCGCGTGCGGCAGAGCGTAGCGCTTGCCCTTGGTGCCGCCGGAAAGCAGGAACTGACCCATGGAGGCAGCCAGGCCCATGCCGTACGTGGCAATATCGCACGGCGAGTACTTCATGGTGTCATAAATAGCCATGCCCGCAGTGACAGAGCCACCCGGGGAGTTGATGTAGAGCGAAATGTCGCGAGTGGGGTCCTCGGCGGACAGCAGGAGGATCTGGGCGCACAGCTTGTTCGCAATCTCATCATCGACCTGGGTTCCCAGGAAGATAATGCGCTCGCGCAACAGGCGCTCGTACACGCTATCGCTCAGATTCATACCCGTAGACGACGAGTTCATTGAAATCTTCTCAGACATTAGTGGTTCTCCTTCAAGTGAAGAATGCTTTAACTGGCCCCACCTTACCGGCATTCCTCTCAAACTTGGCCCCTGTTCGCTATGAGCGTTGGGCCACAGCGCCAAAGGCGCACACGGAAGCTGGGTTAACATTTACTCATGTCTGTTTCCGAGCTGTCCACCAGTACCCAGAACTATTTGAAAGCTATCTGGGGGCTAAAGGAATGGTCATCCGAGCCCGTTACCGCCACGCTTATAGCGAAACAGCTGGGACTCAAGCTCTCCTCGGTTTCCGATGCAGTGCGCAAAATGGCGAAGCAAGGGCTCGTGTCACACACGCCCTATGGCTCTGTGGAGTTAACCGAACTTGGCAGGCAGTACGCATTGGTCATGGTGCGCCGTCACCGATTGCTTGAGTCTTTTTTGGTTCAAGCATTGGGCTACACCTGGGACGAAGTCCATAATGAAGCCGAAAATCTCGAACACGCGGTGTCTGACATGCTCATAGAACGTGTGGATAAGTTCCTTGATTACCCCACTAGGGATCCGCACGGCGATCCTATCCCTACGGTTGATGGACAGATCACCATCCCCAGTGCGCATCGCCTCACCGACAGCGGTGCACAATCGCAGGTGACCGTGGAACGCATTTCTGATTCCGACCCACAACTGCTGAAGTTCCTTGAAGAGCGCGGCATTGTCACTGGGGCTGTTCTTAGCACGCGCGAGGGAGCGCCCTTTTCAGATTCTCTCGAAATACAGGTGGCCGGCGGCACTCAGTGGGTAGTACTTGGACGCCCAGCTACCGACGCAGTGTTTGTAGCACACCACAACCTTTAGACATTCCCCTTTGCATTAATCCTGCTCTCACCTGCCCTTTTCAAAACTACGTTAGACCGTAGTTGCAACTACGGCATTACGTAGTTAGTCTTTTCGAATATCACCTACCCCACTTATGGCTAAGGCCAGGATGAGCAGGATTGCCATGTCAGACTCACCAGATTTGGTGTACTTTTCCAGCGTTTCAGAGAACACGAAAAGATTCGTCGAACGCTTAGATAGACCCGCGGTGCGCATTCCACTGCGCCCCAAGAAAACCGGGATGATCCAGGTTTCACACCCGTACGTACTCATCGTTCCCACCTACGGCGGCGGCTCGCTCAAACGCGCAGTCCCCAAACAGGTCATCGACTTCCTCAATGACCCAATCAACCGCTCCTTTATCCGGGGCGTTATTACCTCAGGGAATACCAACTTCGGAAGTGCTTACTGCGTCGCCGGACGCATCATTTCCGCCAAGTGCCACGTACCGGAGCTGTATCACTTCGAGCTTCTCGGCACCCAGAAGGACATCGCCGCCGTAAAGCAGGGCCTTCAGAAGTTTTGGGAGCAGCAAAAGCAGCTAACGATGACACCCCATTAATCCCCCACAAGATGAAGAACACATCCGCATCACACAGATTGGAAAACACAATGTGGCCTCTTGATGCCACCCCCACACAGACTATTGGCGCTACGCCCCGCACCGCTTCAGCAGACAATGCCGGCGGTGTCGGCAAGCGCAAGAGCTACCACGCACTCAACGCGCAGCTGAACTTGTTCGACGCTTCTGGAAAAATCCAGTTTGACAAGGACATTCAGGCAGCACAAGACTATGTCACACACCATGTCGCTCCCCGCATGCATCAGTTCGATTCCACCAAGCAGCGCTTGGAATGGTTGGTTGATAACGAGTACTACGAGCGGGATTTCCTTGAGCTTTATGATGACGCCTTTCTGTGCGCCATGTACGACAGAGCACATCGAGTTAAGCATCAGTTCCGCACCTTCCTCGGCGCATTTAAGTTCTTCACTTCATATGCACTGAAAACCTTTGATGGCTCCCGATTCCTAGAAGGCTACGAAGAACGCGTCGCCACCACAGCTTTATACCTTGCACAGGGCGACGAAGAGCTCGCAGAAAAGCTGGTGGATGACATCATGACCGGACGCTTCCAGCCCGCCACCCCTACTTTTCTCAACGCAGGCAAAGCCCAGCGCGGCGAACTGGTCTCCTGCTTCCTCCTGCGAATCGAAGACAATTTGGAGAGCATTGGCCGCTGCGTGAACTCTGCACTGCAACTATCAAAGCGCGGTGGTGGAGTGGCCCTGTTGCTGAGCAATCTGCGCGAATCCGGAGCCCCGATCAAAAAGATTGAGAACCAGGCTTCCGGCGTAGTCCCAGTCATGAAGATTCTCGAAGATAGCTTCAGCTATGCCAACCAATTGGGCTCCCGGCAGGGCGCTGGAGCCGTCTACCTGCATGCGCACCATCCAGATATTCTTCGCTTCCTGGATACCAAGCGGGAAAATGCCGATGAGAAAGTCCGCATCAAGACTCTTTCGCTGGGGGTTGTTATTCCAGATATAACCTTCCGTCTGGCCAAAGAGAACAAGGATATGCATCTTTTTAGCCCGTATGACATCGCTCGCGAGTACGGCGTAGCCATGTCTGACATGTCCATCACCGAGTACTACGACGAGCTGGTTGCCAATCCGCGAATCTCTCACACGACCATTAAGGCCCGCGAGTTTTTCACCACGCTGGCTGAGCTTCAGTTTGAATCCGGATACCCCTACATCCTCTTTGAGGATACGGTCAACCGCGCTAATCCCCTCAAAGGACATATCAATATGTCCAACCTGTGTAGCGAAATCCTCCAGGTCAACACGCCATCGACCTACGGAGCTTCGGGTGACTACACCACTGTTGGCCAGGATATTTCCTGCAATCTAGGTTCGCTCAACATTGCGAAGGCTTTTGAATCGCCGGACTTCGGGGAGACCGTCGAAACCGCAGTGCGTGCCCTCACGAAGGTTTCAGACCTGACGAATATCGAAGCTGTTCCCTCCATCGCTCACGGAAATGCTTCCATGCATGCCATTGGTCTGGGCCAAATGAATCTCCACGGCTTCCTTGCTTCACAGCGTATTCCTTATGGCTGCGCCGAGGCACTGGACTTTACAAATATCTATTTCCTCACGGTGACCTACCATGCGCTCCGCGCATCCCATGCACTCGCGGTTGAAAAAGGTCAACGATTCACAGGCTTCGAAGAATCCACCTATGCCACTGGCGCCTACTTTGACAAATACGTCGACCAAGACTGGGCGCCAGCCACTGAACACGTAAAACAGCTCTTCCACGAAGCAGGCGTGCAGATCCCTCAACGCGAGGATTGGCTACGGCTCAAGAATCAAGTGATGCAAGACGGCATCTACAACGCCTACTTGCAGGCAGTTCCACCCACTGGATCAATTTCCTACATCAATGACTCCACCGCGTCCATCCACCCAATTGCCTCCAAAATTGAAATACGCAAGGAAGGCCGCTTGGGGCGCGTGTACTACCCCGCGCCGGAAATGACCAACGACAACCTGGAGTATTTCGATGACTCCTACGCCGTGGGATACGAAAAAATCATCGACACCTACGCCATGGCCACCCAACACGTGGACCAAGGGCTTTCCCTGACCTTGTTCTTTACCGCTGATACCACCACGCGGGACATCAACAAGGCACAAATCTATGCCTGGAAAGCCGGAATCAAGACCCTCTACTACATCCGTTTACGCCAATCCGCGCTCCAAGGAACCGAGGTCGAAGGCTGCGTCTCCTGTGCTCTGTAGGAGCACGGTCCTCCCCCTTGTCCACAACCATTCACTCAGAAAGAAAGAAGCTATGTCGTCAACATCGAATAGTGCTGAACTAACCAGCATTTCAGTTACTCCGCCGAGCTACCGGCATGATCCTTCAGCCCGCATCCGCGCCATCAATTGGAACCGGGTGAGCGATGACAAGGATCTTGAAGTGTGGAACCGTCTAACCACCAACTTTTGGTTGCCAGAGAAGGTCCCGCTTTCTAATGATCTCCCGGCGTGGCAGAAGATGACACCCGAGGAACGCAACCTCACCATGCGGGTGTTCACGGGACTCACCACCCTGGATACTGTCCAGGCCACCGTGGGTGAAATCTGTCAGATTCAAGATGCCCGCACCGAACACGAGGAGGCCGTGTATACCAACATCGCGTTCATGCAGTCAGTCCATGCCCGTTCATACTCTTCAGTGTTTTCTACCCTGAGCAGTACAAAGGAAATTGATGAAGCATACCGCTGGGCGGTGAATAACGACCTTCTCCAGGCACGCGCCAAGAAAGTTCTCGCGCACTATTTTGGGCCGGATCCACTCAAACGCAAGGTGTCATCGACGTTGCTTTCCTCGCTGCTTCTCTACGCGGGTTTCTATCTTCCCTTGCACTTTTCTGTCCACGCCACCCTGACAAATACGGCAGACATGATCCGCCTCATTCTGCGTGACAAGGCAGTGCACGGCTACTACTCGGGTTACAAATATCAGCGCGGTCTGGAATCCACGACCCCGCTACGGCAGAAGGAGATGCATGATTTCACCATTTCTTTGCTCGAAGAGCTTTATGCACTAGAGCTGGACTATTCCGGCGAGCTATATGAGCCTTTGGGACTCATGGATGATGTAGCCGTGTTCGTTCGCTATAACGCCAATAAGGCACTCATGAATTTGGGCTACCCGGATTATTTCCCGCCCGAAGAAACGGAAGTGAACCCAGAAATCCTCGCGGCCCTAGCCCCCGGAGCAGATGAGAACCATGACTTCTTCTCCGGATCTGGTTCCTCCTATGTCATTGGTACTGCTGAAGAAACGAGTGATGATGACTGGGATTTCTAAACCTTTTCCGCGACCGGACCAAGGAAGCTGGCTTGAGACCATCGCGCTGTTTGAAGCCATCCGCGAAGGAAACCAACCCGCAGCCATGCGGCTGTTGAATACATCCGCCGCACGAGAGGCCGTCCTCGGGGGGCTTCTAGGACTCATCGATCTGTACTTCCGCCATGAAGAAGGAGACAAAGTAGATGGCTTCCTCACCGCCGCCCACGCTGCCGGCCCACCACCGGCCTTTGGCTGCAAGCCTTTTCTCCCTTGACCACGTCTCCCTACACCCAACTAAGAAAGAAGGTTTACCATGACCACCCCACGTATCAGCGTTATCGTCGGCAGCCTGCGCCGAGAGTCATTTGCACGCAAGATTGCACACGAGGTGCTCACGATGATCCCTGAAGGCTACGAGGCAAACATCGTGGAAATCCGTGACTTGCCGCTCTATGACTTCGACTACGATGACCCCGCCGTCACGGACAAGCCCACTCCGGCTGAGTACACCACCTTTCGCGAGACCATCAAGAACTCGAGCGGGATCCTCTTCATTACGCCAGAGAACAACCGCACTATCCCTGCCTGCCTCAAAAACGCAGTGGACATCGGCTCTAAACCCAACTCAGATGTGGCGTGGAAGAACCTTCCCGCAGGTATCATTAGCCACTCTGTAGGCCGCATGGGCGGCTACAGTTCACAGAAGAACCTTCGCCTCGCTCTGTCCTACTTCGACATGCCGCTCCCTGGTCAGCCCGAAGTATTTCTGGGCCAATCCCCCACCCTTTTCGAAGAGTCCGGACATCTCAATCAACGTACCGCAGACTTTGTCAAGGATTACGTTATGCGCTTCCTGCAGTTGACCGACGAGGCCTTTAGAGCCAAGAACGGCTAGCGGTATCCCCAGCCAACACACATCACGCCCTCTTCGAAGTACTCAAAGACTCCTAGAGGGCGTTCACAATGACACAAACCCCGGATTCAGGCTCATCCTTGAGTTACCTGAATCCGGGGTTTCATGCGCGCTCGCCACCACACATGTGGCAGCAGCGCGTTACAAGCGGGAGATTACTTCTCCTCGGAAGCTTCTGCAGCGTCCTCTTCTTCGATTTCACCGAAGTACTGGTCAACGTCTACGTCGTTGCCCTCTTCATCCTTGACGGTGGTGCGGCAGATAGCGGCAGCCAGTGCCTTGCCACGGCGCACGTCAGAGAAGAGGTTAGCGATCTGGCCGTTGGACTGCAGCTGCTGGATGAACTGGTTCGGGTCCATGCCGTAGGACTGAGCGGTGAACAGGATGTGGTCGGTCAGCTCCTGCTGGGAAACTTCCGGCTCTTCCTTCTCTGCTACAGCGTCAAGGAACAGCTGGGTGCGGACGGACTCTTCTGCCTGCTCGCGAGTCTGCTTATCAAACTCTTCGCGGGAGGTGCCCTGTGCCTCAAGCAGCTGAGCCAGTGCCTTCTCATCGTGAGCCAGCTGGCCCAGGATCTGGTGCAGCTGGGAGTGAGCCTGCTCGTCCACTACGGACTGCGGCAGCTCGAATTCAACCTCGGACAGTGCGGACTTCAGAACCTCATCGCGGATCTGTGCAGCCTGCTCAGCCTTCTTGGTCTCCTCCACCTGGGTCTTGGTGGACTCACGCAGCTCGTCCATGGTGTCGAACTCAGAAGCCATCTGAGCGAACTCATCGTCCATAGCCGGCAGCTTGCGCTCCTTGGACTGCTGAACGTGGACCTTGATGGTGGCCTCTTCGTCCTTGTGCTCGCCGGACTGGATGGTGGAGGTGAACTCGTTATCCTCACCGGTCTTCATGCCGCGCAGGGCGGTATCCAGACCCTTGATGAGGTCATCGTCACCGATGCGGTAGGAAAGACCCTCGGTGGAAGCGTCTTCAATCTTCTCGCCGTCGATCTCAGCGGTGATGTCGATGATGGCGTAGTCGCCGGTCTTCATCTTGCGCTTGGTGTCTTTGAGCTCACCGAAGCGCTCTGCCAGCTCCTCCAGAGCCTTGTCGACGTCCTCTTCGTCAGCCTTCAGGGCCGGGACGGTAACGGAGATCTTGGAGAAGTCCGGAATCTCGAACTCAGGGCGGATATCAACCTCGGCGGTGAACTCCACGAAGTCCTTGTCCTCGATCTTGGAAATGTCAACGTCCGGCTGGCCGATGACCTTCAGATCGTTTTCCTTGACTGCCTGCTCGTAGCGGGAAGGCAGCATGTCGTTGACAACCTGCTCCAGGATGGGGCCGCGGCCGAAGCGAGCGTCAATAAGCTGGCGCGGTGCCTTGCCCTTACGGAAACCTGGAATAGAAACCTGCTGCGCGATTGCCGCGTAAGCTTGATCGATTTCCTGGTCCAGCTCCGCAAACGGAACGTTGACGGTGAGCTTAACGCGGGTATCGCTCAGCTTGTCTACGGTGGTCTTCACGAGTGAATCTCCCTGGCTTCATTGTTTTACGTACATAAACTTAAAGGGGGTCCGGAAATCCTTATTAGGGCATTTCCAGACCCCCATACGTCGGGGCGACAGGATTTGAACCTGCGACCCCCTGCTCCCAAAGCAGGTGCGCTACCAAACTGCGCCACGCCCCGTATGTAGGCCACCAAGTTGCCTTGGCTGCGTTGCATACCTGAGACAGTGTACCGTGTCCGTTTTAAATCTCCTAAACGGACCCCCACTTAATGGAATCAACGCAGCACAGAGGCCACTTTTGACAGTCTAGCGGCTAGAAATCGAAATCAAACATTCCGTCAAAGAATCCGCCGCCGTCGCCATCGCCAAGGCCATCAAACAGGCCGCCGCCGTCATCGCCGCCGCCCATGTCACCGGCGTCACCAGCATCGCCAGCGTCACCACCCATGTCGCCAGCATCGCCCATGCCATCACCGCCACCCCAGTCGCCGCTTTCTGCGGCAGCTGCGGAATAACCAATGCCGGACATGCCGGAGAACAGGGCATTAAACATCATGGAGTAGCCAACCATCCACACGCCGGTCTGCAACGCATCCGCCCACCACGGACGCGAGTACCAACCCGCCGGAACTGGGCGCCCTGCAACGGTTCCGCCTGGGTAGTAGTTCGGGGTATCCGCGGAGGCATACGGCGAGGCAGTGATCTGCTGGCCATTCGCTTCCACCGTGCGCTTTTCTGTCACCTTGCCGGCGGCGCGCTGCCCCTCGAGCGGTGGCAACTCTGGTCCCGGGTTCATGCCCATAATCTCGCGCGCGGCATTCACATAGTGCATGCCTTCCAGAGCGGACTCACGCGCTAGGTTTGCCTGCTTTGCGGTGGCGGCGCGCGAAATCGCCGAGTTAGCTGCCGTGAAACGCTCGGACGCATCGGCCATTGCCTGCTGGGAGGCAGAGTCTGTGCCAGAAATCTGCATTACCTGGCCGCCCAGGCGTTCAATCCACCGGCGAGCGTCAGCTTGTGCATCGGCCAATTGCTGTGCTTCTCGTTCCTCGCGGCGTTTTTGGGAGTTGTGCGAAGACATAAACCACGCGCCTCCGCCGACTACCAGCACAAGGAGCAAAATTCCCACTACGATCATCGCTTTCTATAGATAGGGCCATTTCTCTTTTAACAACGGCTCAAGCGCCACCCTAGTTCCCTATTTTCATTTTTGCCCCCGCGTGCGCTAAAGTATGGCGCAGCGTTCAATAGCGCTCTGTGGGAATGTCGTATAGTGGCTAATACCTCAGCCTTCCAAGCTGAAGACGCGGGTTCGATTCCCGTCATTCCCTCCACTTTCGCCCATCGTTCAGGTGGGCGATTTTTTCGTTTTACCTACCCCAGACCCGCTCACCCGCGCTGGCCACGCTTGGTTTAAGGCAGACACATGCGGTGATGTGTAGGGTGGCGCGCATGACTTCATCCAATAAGTATTCCGAATTCATCCGCAACCGCCATTCTCCCCGCGCGTTCCTGCCGGAGCCTATGCCGGTTGAAGACATCAAGCAGGTCTTGGAGGACGCTCAATCCGCACCGTCCAACTCCAATACCCAGCCGTGGAACGTGCACGTAGTGGGCGGGGAAAAGCTCAAGGAGCTCAGCGCTGCGCTGATTAAGGAATTCGATACCAACGGCCTTAGCCCGGACTTCACCACAGATTATGGTGAGGGCATCCACCCCCAGCGCTCCCAGGAGCTGGCCGCCAAAATGTACGGGCTGCTTGGCATTAAGCGCGAAGATAAAGAAGGCCGCATGGAATTCATCCGCGAAAACCTGCGCTTCTTTGGCGCGCCCCATGCGGTACTGCTTTTTATCCCGCCGATGGGCGACCGCATCCGCGCCGCCTTCGACCAGGGAACCTACACCGAAAACTTCCTGCTTTCCCTGGAGGCACACGGCTATCACGGCATCCCGCAGGGCATGATTTCCCTGATTGCGCCAACCGCACGTGAATTCCTCGGCGTGGACGAGGACTACAAACTGGTCACCGCCATTACCTTTGGTACGGCCGATGAATCTAGCCCAGTCTTTAACACGGCTCCGGGCCGCGCGCCGCTCTCAGAGACCGTAACGGTGCACGGCATCGAGGGTCTAGAGCTCGACTAAAGCTGCGGCGGTGATTTGTGTGGGCAAAGTTGGCCGAAGGGGGCGTCGGCAAGCATAGAATTGAGTCCATGGATATCACTCTTGCGACCTTTGACCATGCGCCGGAGACCGCACTGCGCGGCGTTCGTTTTAATAACACGTGGGTGCCTTCGGAAACGTACGCGGACTCCCGCCGCGGCACCCTGACCGGCCAGTACCCGCAGCGCCAAGCCACCACGCGCATCAGCGAGGTTTTTGCTGGGGTGGGCTATGAGGTCCGCGAAGACACGCAGCCTGCCGGTGAAGACGTCTTTCGCCTGCTAGAACAGCCCAGCCCGGAGGAACTCGACCAAGTTGAAGGCGTTATTGCCGTCTGCTCCCTGCTGGGAGGAAATGCCCCGATGTCGGTGCTATGGCCGGGCGTGGCGGAAAACGGGGAGAATAACGAGCTGGTCTCCCCTATTGACTTGGCTCCTACCCTCGCCGCCATTGCCGGGCTGGATGTGCGGCCCAATGCTCGCTTGTCCTTCGATGGGTTGAACTTGGTTCCGGTACTGCGCCATGGCGCCTCGGGGCACGCCGCGTTGTTCTTTGACAATGGCGTGCGCATGATTGACGCCGCGCTTATCGACGGCACCGCTACCCCACCCCACGAGCGCGCCCGCCTGCAAGATGAGTGGGAGACGTGGAATAAATTCATCACGCTCGGCCCACTGCAGTAGGCAGGTAGTCTGGGGCGCATGAGCGTACCTAACATCACCCTGAATGACGGCAATACCATCCCGCAGCTGGGCTTTGGCGTATTCCAAATGGATCCGGATAAGACCGAAGAGCTGGTAGCCGAGGCCCTGCGCGTGGGCTATCGCCATATCGATACCGCCGCTATCTATGGCAACGAGGAAGGCGTGGGCCGGGCAATTGCCAAGTCCGGCATTCCGCGCGAGGAACTTTTTGTCACCACCAAGCTGTGGAATGACCGCCAGACCGATGCCGCCGCAGCGCTTGATGAGTCTTTGGACAAGCTCGGCCTAGAGTATGTGGATCTCTACCTCATCCATTGGCCGACCCCGGCGAAGGGAACCTACGTCGAAGCCTGGCAGCAGCTCATCGAGTTGCAGAAGCAGGGCAAGGCAAAGTCCATCGGCGTCTCCAACTTCGAGCTCGAGCACCTGGACCAGCTGGAGCTCAAGACCGACGTTAAGCCGGCGGTCAATCAGGTCGAGCTTCACCCTTACCTGCAGCGCTGGCGCGAGCTGGACGCCTTCCGCGCCCACACCGTAGCTATTGAGGCATGGGGCCTTTGGGCCAGGGTAAGAGCGATATTTTGGATGCCCCCGAGGTCACCGACGCCGCTGCAGCGCACGATGTCAGCCCAGCGCAGGTCGTCATCCGCTGGCACCTGCAAAATGGCGTCATCCTCTTCCCTAAGTCCGCCACGCCCTCGCGCATCGCGGAGAATTTCGACGTCTTTGGCTTTGAGCTCACCGAGGACGAGATGGCTGCCATCACCGCCTTGGATGAGGGCGAAGAGGGACGTGGCGGTCCGCACCCGAATGACATGAATGACGCCTAAGGCTTAGCGCCCGTCTCGGCCGACCCGGCCGGTGCGCACACAGAAACGCCGCGGAACCACCATTGGTCCGCGGCGTTTTGCGTGGCTTAGGCCTCTGGCAACTCCGGGGCGATGCCGGTGCGCTCGTATTCCGCCAAGATGTCGATGCGGCGCTGGTGGCGCTCCGCGCGGGACCATTCTTGGTCTAGGAAGGCGTCCACGATTTCCAGTGCCTGCTCCTCGGTGTGCATGCGGCCACCGATGCCGATGAGCTGGGCATTGTTGTGCTCGCGGGCAAGGCGGGCGGTCTCTGCGGACCACGCCAGTGCGCAGCGGGCACCCTTGACCTTATTCGCGGCAATCTGCTCGCCGTTGCCGGAGCCGCCAAGCACGATGCCCAGGGAACCTGGGTCATTGACGGTGCGTTGTGCCGCTTCGATGCAAAAGGCCGGGTAATCATCCTCGGCATCGTAGGTATGGGCGCCGCAGTCAATGACTTCGTGGCCCTGCTTGGTGAGGTGTTCAACGATCAGGTTCTTGGTTTCGAAACCTGCGTGGTCTGCTCCTAGATATACGCGCATGGCCCATATCCTACCGGCCCGGCGCGCTTTGAGGAGACTTAGCTCGCACCCTGTTTCGTATTACATTTTCCTGATAAGCTCGCGGGCAACCACTATCGCTATAAAGGAGGAAAGCCATGCCTATAACCAAACCAGTCCTCGCACTATACGGCGGAAGCCTTCTAGCCTTCCTCATTATGCTGGGCGTTATGGTATCCGGCGGCGGCGGCTTCCTCCTCCCGCTTATCGCAAGCATTCTTGCCACTTTGGCTCACCTGGGCCTGGGAGTGTGGTGGATTGCGCAAAAGGTGCGCGGGAAACCGAGGTCCAACGGGGGCGCAATTGCGGCCGGCATTATCGCGCTTCTTGCCGGTGCCTCGTGGGCATCCTGGGCGCTAGTCGCGTGGGACGACTTTCGGGCCGGCATGGAACTTCCCTCTATCAATATCGCAGGTCTGCCGGCATTCATCTTGACCCCGCTGACCATCGCGCTGTGTGTCGGCGCCGCAATTCAGCTGCGCCGACGTGAGAAAAGCGCTTAGTTCTCCTCCACCTGGGGCATCTCGGTGCGGGAGCGCTTGAGCTCGAAGAAGTAGGGGTACTGGGCAAGGCGCAGGGAGGCGTCGAAAAGCTCGCCTGCTTCTTCCCCGGTAGGGATGCGGGTAATAACTGGGCCAAAGAAGGCGGTCTCGCCCAGCTTGATAACCGGGGTGCCTACCTCATCGCCCACAGCGGAAATGCCGTTGTGGTGGTACTCGCGCAGCTTCTCGTCATAGTCCTCGGTATTGGCTACCTCGGCGAACTCTGCTGGGAGGTCCACCTCCGCTAGGGCTTGGGCGATGATGTCATCATAGGCGCCAAAGCCGGTGCGCATACCGTTGCCCTTGGCGTGAATCAGGGTGCCCATTGCGGTGTAGAGCTCGTCTACCTTCTCAGGGCGCTCGGCCTTGACCTTGGCAAAGACGCGGGCTGGGCCCCAGTTAGCCTTCATCATGTCCATGTAGTTGGAGTCCAGATCGCGGCCGTCATTGAGCACGGACAGAGACATCGGCTCGAATTCGACCTCAATATCGCGCACCTTTTCTACTTCCTTGATCCAACGCGAGGTGGCCCACGCGAAGGGGCAGGATACGTCGAACCAGAACTTTACTGCGTCAGCCATAAATACTCCTCTGATTGAAAAAGTTTGCCCCACCAGCCTAGGTGCACGACTACTGTGGATGCAGAACTATTTTTCAGCTTAGAAGGAGAATATAGGCTATGACCTCTATAAACCTGACTCGTGAGGAAGCGGTTCAGCGCTCCCGAATGATCGAGGTGGACCACTACGATGTCACTTTAGACCTCAAGTATTCGGATACCCACTTCCTGTCCACCACGAAGGTGAGCTTCACCTCGCAGGAGATCGGCTCCACCTTTATTGATCTGCGCGCCGAGGAAATCCAGGAGGTACGCCTCAACGGCAATCCCCTGCCCACTGAGTCCTATAACCCCACCTACGGCATTCCCCTGTCTGGCCTCCAGGTAGCCGATTACACGCTAGAAGTCACCGCCACGATCCCGTACTCCCGCACCGGTGAGGGTCTGCACCGCTTTGTAGACCCCGCCGACGACAAGGTCTACCTTTATACCCAGTTTGAAACCGCCGATGCCAAGCGCGTCTTCGCCTGCTTTGACCAGCCGGATATGAAGGCCACCTATGCGCTGCATTTCAAGGCACCCGAAGAGTGGACCATCATTAGCAATGGCCCGGTGACCTGGGAAGGCGATGTAGCCAGCACGGCCATCGACTACCCACTATCGACCTACCTAGTAGCCCTGTGCGCCGGCCCGTACCACGAGGTCACCGATACCTGGCGCGGCGAGCTGACCGCACACCCAGAGGGCAAGCCGGCCCAAAAGCTCGAGGTGCCACTCGGCATCTACTGCCGCGCTTCGCTCGCCCACGCACTGGATGCCGAGCGCCTGTTCACGGAGACCAAGCAGGGCTTTGATTTCTACCACCGCAACTTCGGTTTCCCCTACCCCTTTGGCAAGTATGACCAAATTTTCGTGCCGGAGTTCAACGCCGGCGCGATGGAAAATGCCGGCTGCGTCACCATCCGCGATGAGTACGTCTTTACTTCCCAGGCCACGCACTATAAGTACGAGCGCCGCGCCGATACCGTCCTGCACGAATTGGCGCATATGTGGTTCGGTGACCTGGTCACCATGCAGTGGTGGGACGATTTGTGGCTCAATGAGTCCTTCGCCACCTGGTCCGCCGCCATCTCCCAGGCGGAGGAAACCGAATACGATACCGCGTGGGTAACCTTTGCCAATGTGGAAAAGTCCTGGGCGTATCAGCAGGATCAGCTGCCGACCACCCACCCGATTTCCACCGATGCCAGCGATATCGAAACGGTGGAGCAAAACTTCGATGGCATCACTTACGCCAAGGGCGCTTCAGTGCTGAAGCAGCTGCAGGCTTATGTCGGCCGCGACAACTTCCTGGCTGGTGTGCGCCGCCACTTCGCCGCCCATGCATGGGGCAATGCCACCTTTGATGATCTGTTGCGCCACCTGGAAGAGGCCTCCGGCCGCGACCTTTCCTTCTGGGCGCAACAGTGGCTCAAGACCTCGGGCATCAATACGCTCAGCGTGGCACTCAATGCGGATGAATCCGGCAACATCACTCATGCCTATCTCACCCAGAGCGGCGATACCCTGCGCACCCACCGCGTAGCGGTAGGCCTGTATAACCTGCGGGATGGCAAGGTGGTGCGCACCGATCGCATCGAGATGGATATCGATGGCGCCTCCTCCGAGATTCCAGAGCTCATCGGCCGCCAGTTGGCAGACATTGACTTCTTGCTACCTAATGACGACGACCTGACTTACTGCCTCATCGAGCTGGATCCGGGTTCCCTGCAGTTCCTGCTGGATAATATTGATAAGTTCGCCGATCCCATGGCCCGCACCCTGTGCTGGTCTACCGCTTGGGAGATGACCCGCGCCGGCACTATGCGCGCCCGCGATTTTATCCAGCTGGTTGCCCGCGGCATGCAGGCGGAGACGGAGCTCGCCGTCCTCGAGCGCATTGTCCTGCAGGCCTCTAGCGCGCTGAAGAACTATGCCGATCCACAGTGGGCGGCTCAGAGCACCCTGCTTGCCGACGCCCTCCTTGACGGCGCCCACAGCCCCGATGCCCAGCGCTCCATCATCTGCACCCAGGCACTGGCGAAGATTCGCCTGCACGATAGCGCGCGCGACTATCTGCGCGGCGTGCTCGAGTCCTCCGCGGATGCGGGGCTGCGCTGGTCCGCACTGGCGGCACTCGCCGCCGATGGCGCGGTAGAGGACGTCCCCGCTGCCGCGGACGCGCAACTCGAGCGCGATAACTCCGCCACCGGCTACTACTCTTCCCTGCGTGCCCGCGCAGCCGTGGCAACCGTCGAGAACAAGCGCGCGGTATGGAAAGAAATCGTGGCGGGAAATCTCACCAACCGCGAGCTCACCTCCAAGCTGGAAGGCCTGCTCTACCCGCATAGCGATGAGTTCCTACCCACCGCGGAATTCTTCGACATCGCGGAAAAGGTGTGGTCTTCCCAGTCCTCCGAGGTGGCACTGACCACCGTGACGGGTCTCTTCCCTTCCTGGGATATCACGCACAAGGGCTTGGAGCGCGCCGATGCCTTTTTGAAGAAGGATCTGCCGGGTGGTCTGCGCCGTACGGTCACCGAGCAGCGTGACCGCGTGGCCCGCGCGCTGCGCAACCGCCAGGTCGACGCTAGCTAAGCCAGCTTTCCCGCACCGTTGCCCTTGCCCGGTAGGGGTTGCGGCGCGGGATCCTCACCCAAGACCACTTCGACGTTGGCGATATCAGAGCGCAGCGACTCTTCAATATAGGCAAAGACCGCTCCCGATTTAGTCTTTAGCAGCCGCACGAACCGAAGCAGCGGGTGCGATCGGCTCACGTGCAAAAGTTTCTGCTCTTCGGTACGAGCGGTAGCGGCACGCATGCTCTCGCGTTTAAAGACTGGCTTGAGGCTATAGCCAGCCAGGATTTCCATGATGGGCTCGCGCAGATCGTGCTGATTGAGTTCGGGAGCCATCTCTACCGGGATGGTGTAGCGCGAAAGAATGACGGGCTTGCCATCGACGGTATAGACGCGCTTGATGTCCCACGCAAAGGTGGAATCGCTAACATCCAGGACCGCTGCCACATGCTTGGGCACGTGGGCCTTGTTAACGGAGACCACGCGCACGGCGGTGTCGTGCCCGCGCTCGCGCAGCTGGGTGACGATATTGTCCTTGTTGGTCAGGCTCAGTGTAGGGGGAACCGTGCGCACGTAGGTGCCACCACTGCGCCCGCGGCGTCGGTCGATGAGGCCTTCGACTTCCAAAATGTCTAAGGCATGGCGCACGGTCATGCGCGCAACATGAAATTGCCGGACCAATTCGCGTTCGGTAGGAAATTTCTGACCGGGTTCTAATTCATTGCGTTCGATCTTGTCGCGTAGGGCATCCGAGATACGGAGATAGGCGGGCCGTTTTCGGCTTTGGGAAGTCACAGCCCCCGAGTGTAATGGACACCCCTGGAAACCAACCCCATTAATGTGTGATGTCCATTACCACTACTTGCGTTCCTACTTGCGCAGATGTAACTCGATTCGCGGCCTGACCTGGATTTCCGTCAGCTGGGTGGTAGGGCCTGCCTCTACCACGGTACGAATGGCACGAGCCACCTCAGCCGGGGCAATAACCTGGGAGGGATCATAATCCTGCAACCCCTTAAGCATCGGGGTATCGGTAGGCCCCGGAGCCACGGTGGATACGCGGATTCCCGGCTCGGAGATGCGCAGTCCATCGGCGAGTGCATACAACGCGTGCTTGGTCGCCGCGTAGATGACGTTATCGCCGTAGCTGTGGCGTCCTGCGCCAGAGTTAATAAAGACCACGGTGCCCTCCGCCTTGCGCAACTGCGGCAGCAAGGCGCGGGTCAGCTCAGCAGGGGCATGCACGTTGAGGTCCATGTGCGCGCGCCAATTTTCGGGCGTGGCTTCCTCCACGGAGTACTTGGTAGCTCGTGCAGCCGCGTGGACGAGCACGTCCACGCGGTCTAGCTCCGGCAGCTTCATGCCTTCATCGAGGCCGGCGACGAGGTCGATGGCTACCGGCGTAATGGAGTCCGATTCGGGCAGATCCGCTGCGCTACGCCCCAGTGCATACACATGGTAATCACCGGCCAGGTCAGCGATGATTTCGCGACCCATGCCGCCGGTAGCGCCGGTGACGACGGCGACTTTCTGCGGGGCTTCGCTCTCCGAGTGTGCTGATGCGGTGACGTTCTTAGTATCAGTCATGCCGCCCCATCTTAGGGATCCTTCGCCTTCAGCGCCGCTCCGAACCAGTCACCGGCGGTAGCCGATTAACGGAAGCGCTTAGGCACGTCCGGCTGGCCCAGGGTGAGCATCAAACGATTAGCCCAGTTGAAGAAGGAGGAAGCGTAGATGAGGTCCAGAATGGATTGATCATCGAATCCGGCCGCACGCAGGTCTGCGCATAGTGCCGCATCGAAGGCGAACGGGGATTCCGTCAGCGCCACGGCGGCACGACGGATAAGATCCCATTCCTTTGAGCCAAGGTCGGCGTCGATACCCTCGTCCAAGAGGCGGTCTACGATTTCACGGTCGCCGCCCTCCTGGACGCACCGCGCCTGGTGCACGGAGGCACAGTACTCGCAGCCGTTGTAGCGCGAGGCCACAGTAGCGGCGAGCTCGCGGTCCGCACGGGAGAGGCCGCCTTCGGTGTTATAGAAAATGTCCAGGTCAGTCAGCGTGCGCGCCTTCAAGGCCGCAGGGTCGCGGGCGAGCAAGCGGAAGTACTCGGAATCGATGCGCTCAGGCTTGATGAGGGCATCGGTATGCACCGCGGTGAAATCCTCCTTCGCCAGCGCCTCTACCCAAGGCTTCCAGCCCAGGGAGTGGTTGACAAAGTGGTCCGGCAGCACAGTATTGGGCTGCAGCGTATTCGCAGTAACCTCCCAACCCGGATCGGCCACGCCGGCGGCGCGCTCGGCTGCGGGGTGGGATGCGGGCTCCTCGCCAGAAAGTACGCGCAGGCCGTGGACCACGCGCAGCTGGAAGGCCAAAAATGCCACCAGCTGGGACAGGCTGACGATATCCGTAGCGGACCATCCTGCGGCATCGAGGTGCCCGATGGCCTGCGGGGAGGCGTCTTTAGGGTGGAAAGCCAGAAGGTGCGCCCAATCAAAGGCCGCAGCTAGGCGTGTGCCCAGCGCGGCTTCCGCGGAGGTATCGCCGAAGATAAGGAAATCACCCTGGTGATACGGGCCGGTGGACACACCGCGCTGGCTCGCGGCGCGCACGGCGGCAACAAGGTCCTCGTCGGCCTCATCTTCCAGCAAGTCGAAGTAGAAATCCGCAGCCTCGCTCGCCTGGTAGATTGCAGCGGTAAAAGCCGCTACGGCATAGCGCTCCGTATAGGAGAACTCGCCTGGCTCTGCTGGCTCGAGCAAAGCGCTAAAGCTCAGTTGCGCATTGTCCTGCGCATCATGGCGCGCACGGCGCAGCTGTTGCACCTCGGCGCTGGCGTGGGAGAGCTCATTAATAATGTCAGTCATATTTTCAGTCCAACCTTTCTGGGGCGCGGTTATAGCCCCAAGTTTAGGTCTCCGGCACGATAGCGGGAGCCAGGGATGGCGTCAATTAGTTGGCGCGTGTACTCGGTTTCCGGATGCGCAAAAACCTGCGCGGTAGGTCCGGATTCCACTTGCGTGCCGTGGGAGAGCACGGAAACGGTATCGGAAATTTGATTAACTACCGCCAGATCGTGGGAGATGAAGATATAGGTAAGTTCCAGCTCGCGCTGCAGCTCGTCGAGCAGGCGCAGGATCTGCGCCTGCACGGTGACGTCGAGCGCGGACACGGCCTCATCGAGCACCACGAGATCGGGCTCAATGATCATGGCGCGGGCGATGGCCACGCGCTGGCGTTGACCACCGGAGAGCTCGCGGGGACGGCGGGAAGCCATGGAAGAATCCAAGGCCACCAAATCAAGAAATTCGCGTGCTTTGGCACGCGCATCCCGCTTGGAAGCGCCGGTGAAATTGCGCACCGGTTCGGCGATGGTATCGCCAATGCTCAAGCGCGGATCCAGCGAGCCAAAAGGATTTTGGTAAACCATCTGGATCGAACGGCGCAGCTCGCGACGGCGCTTGCCACGGGCGGTGCTAATGTCTTCCCCGCCCAAGCGAATGCTGCCGGAGGTGGGCGTGCTCAACAAGGAAATGGCTCGGCCGGTGGTGGTCTTACCGGAGCCAGACTCCCCCACCAATGCATGGGTGGTGCCGCGGGCTACGGAAAAGTTGATGTCCTCCACCGCGGTGAAATCCCCGAAGCGTTGGCTCAGCCCTTCCACCTCGAGCAAGGTTTCGCGGTGCGCGGGCGCGGCGGCCCGCACAGGAGCTGCGGCCTGCGAGGAAGTGGGGGCGGTGAGCGAGGGGGCGTCGGCAAGCAGGCGCTTGGAGTAGGCGTGCTGGGGATCGGTGAGGACGCGGGCAGCAACGCCCGACTCGCGGACGGTGCCCTTTTCCATCACCACGATGTTATTGGCGCGGTCGCCTGCCACGGCCAGATCATGGGTAATGAAAAGGATGCCCATGGTGAGCTCTTCGCGCATCTCATCCAGGAGGTCCAGGATGATCTTCTGCACGGTGACATCAAGCGCGGAGGTAGGCTCATCGGCGATGATGAGCTCCGGCTCCAATGCCACGGCCGCGGCAATGAGCACGCGCTGCTTCATGCCGCCGGATAGCTCATGCGGGTACTGGTGATAGCGGCGCTGCGGATCATCAATGCCCACGCGCTCCAAAAGCTCCAGTGCACGCTTCTTCCGGGAGGCCTTATCGCCCTGCCCGTGGATGGCCATGCCCTCCTCCACCGAGGCGCCGATGGTCTTGAGCGGGTTAAGCGAGTTATTGGGATCCTGCGGAATCAAACCAATGCGGCGACCACGCAGCTCCCGCCATTGCTTTTGGGAGTACTGGGTGACGTCGCGGCCGTCGAAAGTAATGGTGCCGGAGACAATCGAAGCGTTGTCTGGCAGCAAACCAATAGCGGCCATGGCGGAGGTGGACTTGCCGGAACCGGACTCGCCCACGATGGCGGTCATCTCGCCAGGGTTTACCTCGAGCTCAATGCCGCTTACCGCTTCTACCTCACCGTGCGCGGTGCGGTAGGTAATGGATAGATCACTAATGCTAAGCAGGGACATTAGGCCGCCTTTCGCAGTGTCTGGCTGAGGTGGTTGGCCGCGAGGACCACGGCGACGATCACAATGCCCGGGGCGATGGTCAACCAGCCGGCCGTGGCGATGTAATCGCGCGATTCAGAGATGAGAAGACCCCATTCCGGGGTTGGGGGCGGTGCGCCATAGCCCAAGAAGCCCAGGGTGGCTAGCTGCAAAATGGCCAGGCCAAATTGCAGGGCTGCTACAGCGAAAACCGCGGTGAGTGAATTGGGAAGAATATGGCGCACGAGCACTTGGAAGGAAGAACCGCCGGAGCCATAGGCGGCCTCGACGAAATCGGAGCCGGCAACGCTAAGCACCTGGGAGCGTGCAAGGCGCGCAAAAGTGGCCACGGAGGTGATACCTACGGCGATGGCGGCATTGAAGATGCCGTGGCCCAGCACGATGATGACGGACAGGGAGAGCAAGAGTCCGGGGATGGACAGCAGCACGTCTACGATGCGCATGATGACGGCATCGACCCAGCCGCGGCGCACGCCGGCGATGATGCCCAAGATGGTGCCGACGATGAGGCCGAAAAGTACGGCCAGCAGCGCGCCGAGTAGGGATTGGCGCGCGCCATAGACCACGCGGGTATAGAGATCGCGGCCGACGGCATCGGTGCCGAACCAGTGCTGGAAGCTGGGTTGTAATAGTGCCGTGGTGTCCCCGCCCTGATTAGGGTCTTGGGAGGTAAATAATTGGGGGAACAGCGCGCAGAGCACCGCCAGGCCCAGCACAATCAGCGAGATGATGGTGCCCGGGGTGAGCTTCAGCTGTGTGGATTTAAGCTTCATGCTTGGACCTTCTTCTCGTTCGTTGCGGTGGTATCGGCGGTGGTGGCAGCGGTGGCGGAGCTAGATGCAGTCTCGTGCTCGCGCTCGCGCAGGCGCACGTCAAGCACTGGGTAGAGCAGGTCCACAATCAGATTGATAAGGACAAAGACGGCGGCGGCAAGCACCACGATGGCCAGTAGCACCGAGGTATCGCGATTAGCCACCGCATCCACGGTCAGCGCGCCAATGCCGTGGCGGGCGAAGACCGCCTCCGTCACCACGGAACCGCCGACGAGCTCACCAAAGGTAAGGCCGGCCATGGTCAGCGCCGGCAGCAGCGCGTTGCGCAGGACGTTGCGCCACAACAACCAGGCACCGCTAGCACCCTTGGCACGCACAACCTGCACGAAGGACATATCCATTACCTCATCGATAGAGCGCAGTAGCACCTGCGCCAGCGGCGCGGCCACGAAGATAGCCAGGGTAATTACCGGCAGGATGAGGCTTTGGGCGTCGCTCGCGCCGATGACCGGCACCCAGCCCAAGCCAAAGGAGAAAATCTGGATCAAAATGATGCCGATCCAGAAGGTGGGCAGGGAAACCATCACGGAAGGCAGGCTGCGGAAGAAACTGCGCAGCCAAGAAAATGGGCCGAAGGTGGAGACAATAGCCACCACGAAGGCCAGAACCACGCCTACGAGGAAGGCGAAGACCGCCAGCGCCAGCGTGGAGGGAAGGGCATCTGCCAGCATCTCCGATACGGCGGTACCGGTGGCGACGGAAAAGCCGAAATCACCGGTGAGGAATCCGCCGAGCGCGCTGAAGTAGCGGCTTAAGATCGGCTCATCGGCGCCATAAACCTCGCGGATGGCGGCCAGCTGTTCGGCGTTGAGCCCCAAGTTGGGGTTGTCATAGCGGGTCGCGACGGCGTCACCAGGCAGTGCTGCTAGGAGGATGAAAGAAAGGGTGAAAGTTGCCCAGATGACGAGCACGGCTTGGCCGATGCGCAAGGCAATAGTTTTCAGACTCATGGTTTAGTCCTCCCCTCCTGCGGGGTTGATGTCTACCGCATAGAACGATGGGCGGCCGATGGCCTCGGTGCTAAAGCCCTCGATATAGGGCTGGAAACCATAGACCTGCGGCTCTTCAAACATGGGCAGGATATAGGCCTGTTCGGACAGGTAGTCCTGCATGCGGCCGGTCATGGCGAGGCGATCCTTTTCACTGCTGAGGTTGAAGTAATCCTCCACCAGTTTCTGCAGCTTCTCATCGCCAAAGCTATCGGTCTTCTCGTCATAGTTGAGGAAAGAATTGCGCCCGGTGCCATCCAGCCACGTGGCTAAGGTGTCCACATTGGCACGGCCGGTCATGGTGTGGCGTACCTGCACGGTGTCTTGGTCCTTCATGGCCTTTTGCTGCGCAGAGCGGTCACCCGGGTTGAGGTTGGCCTCAATGCCGACGTTCTTGAGCATCTCTTGGGCCTTGGTGAACATCTCTTTAGAGCGCGGCTGTGGGACGGCTTCATTGAAGGTCACGGCCAGGCGCTTGCCGTCCTTTTCGCGAATGCCATCTTCTCCTGGGCGCCAACCGGCCTCATCGAGCAGACGCTTGGATTCTTCTGGATCGAAGGCATAGTTCGCGGACTGATCTTTATAGCCAATAGCCGTCTTGGCCAGGATCGAGGTGCCCTTGGGGTAGGAATCAGAAAAGAGGGTGTCCAGGATGTTATCGCGGTCAATGGCGTGGATGATGGCCTGGCGCACGCGCTTGTCTTCCAAGAGTGGATGGCGGAAATGGAAGTGGAAGCTATTGTTCACGCCACGGGTGGGGGCGGCGAAAATCTGCAGGTTTTGATCCTTCAGGTGCTTCTCATCGGGGGCTTCGATCTGGCGCGCGACATCGGACTGGCCGGCTACAAGCGAGCCCACGCGCACGGAGTCTTCGGCCGCGAGCACGATATTGATGCCCTCAATATCGGCCGGGCCCTGGTGGTCCTTGCGGGCCGGGGGCGCCCAGTCATAATCCTCGCGCTTCTTGAGCACCAGCTTGGTGCCCAGCTCTTCTTCCTCAATGACGAAGGGACCAGAACCGGAAATCGCGGTGGCGTTGCCCGGCGCGAAGCCGGTGTCATCCAAATCCAGGGTGGCATTAGACAGCAGGCCCTGGTTCATCACGGAGGTGGACTGCGGGAAGCCTGGGGAAGGCTCGCTGAAGTAGAACTTTACCGTGTAGTCATCGATGACCTCGGACTTTTCATAATTGGGCAGCTGCTCCGATGGAGTGAGCATGCGGTCCTCGTCGCCCAAGGCATAAAGGTCATAGTTCTTCTTCACGTTCGCGGCATCTAAGCGCGAGCCATCAGAGTAGGTCACGCCTTTGCGAATCTTGAAGGTGAACTCAGTATTGTCCTTGTTCGCCTTAGGCATTTCCTCCGCAATCCACGGGTGCAGCTCGAGGGTATCCGGGTCCTGCCAGAGCAGGCGGTCCGTGATGTTATTGAGCACACCACCGTTGGGGTAATAGCCGCCGGAGGGCGGATAGAGGTTGTTGAACATATTGGGCTCGACATAGGTGACCATGCCATCTTCCGCGGCGTGGGAAGTAGAGGCGCACGAGGTAAGCGAGAGAGCTAGCGCGCCGCTGGCCAGGACCGCGGCCACGGGCCGCAGGAGCCGAGAAAGTTGCTTCATAAAAGCTCGAGTTCCTTTAAGTCTAAAGTAGTACTCGCCCATTAGACCACACTCATACCTAGAAATACAAGACTGGCCAGTCTACCTTACTACCAGCCAAAACGGCGACACAACAAGAATCCGGTAGACCACCTAGTCTATTTTATTCTTACTGCCAGGTCCGATGATCCTGAAAGGGCCTGAATGTGGCACGATAGGAGGTATGTCTACTCCAGCAATCGCGATCGTCGGCATGGGCCCGCGCGGCATTTCCATCTTGGAACGCCTCTCTGCCCGCATGGACGATTCCAGCGACCCCATTACCGTCCACCTCATCGATGACGCCCAACATGGCGCCGGCCGCATCTGGGAAACGGACCAAACTAAGACGCTGTGCATGAATACTCGCGCCGGCGCGGTCACCCTCTTTACCGAGCCCGGCTCCACCGTTGATGCCCCTGTGCTCGAGGGCCCCATTCAATACGAGTGGATTCAGCTGCTGCGCGGCGATGGCGAGAATATCTCCGCCGCCAAGCGCGAGCTTTTTGAGCAGCACCCACCGGCCACACATATTGCCCAGGACTACCGCGAAGAGCTCGCGGCTACCCGCCCCGAGTCCAACCCTTCGCGCGCACTGTATGGCGAGTACCTGCGCTGGGTCTATGACGTGGTCATTGCGCGCCTGCCCAAGAGCATTTCCACCGTGAATCACTTCAGCCGGTTGGAGACCATCAATGAGGACGGTCACCAAGACGTCCTCCACCTGGCCGATGGCTCAGAGGTGCGCGCCGATGCCACGGTGCTGGCCTATGGCTGGATGATTCCGGAATACAACGAACAAGAAAAGCAGTTGGCCGCTTCCGGTTTGAACTGGATCGCCCCTAATAACCCGGTAGAGCAGGACTATGCTGCCATTCCGGGCGGCGAAGACGTACTGGTGCGCGGTCTGGGCATGGGCTTTTATGACATCATGGCGCTGACCACCATCGAGCGCGGCGGCACATTCGTAGAGGATCCTTCTGCGCGCTCCGGCCTGCGCTATGAGCCTTGCGGCCAGGAGCCCAACTTCATCATTTCCTCCGGCCGCGGCTACCCCTACCACCCCAAGTCCGAGTACGGCGAGCTGCCGCCTACCATGCCGCGCCGCCGCCTGAAGAAGGTCATTGCGGAGCTCAGTGGCACCCAGGACATCGACTTTGACGCCCAGGTTTGGCCTGCCATTGCGCGCGATAGCTACGAGGCTTATATCACCACCTTGGAGCGCGTGCGCCCGGATTCCCTCCTGCGCCCACGCGCAGAAATCCTCGAGGTCATCGATGCCACCGCCCCCGATGAGCTGGGCGCAGCCATTGCGCCCATGGTCACCGAGCCGTGGGACATGAACGATCTCATGTACCAGATTGCCGGGTTTACCGGGGACATCGCTGAGCTCACCGAGCACATTGCCCAGTCCATGGAAGGCGATATTCGGGAGGCCGCCGCCGGCCACGACTCCCCTATCAAGGCCGCGCTGTGGTCGCTTTCGCAATCGCGCAAGCCGGCCTCCATCCTCGGCGCAGAGGGCCGCTACACCCGCGAATCCCGCACTGGCCGCTACGGCCAGGTCATGTCCTTTGGCCAGATGATCGGCTCCGGCCCGCCGCTCTTCCGCGTGCGCCAGCTGCTCGCGCTTGTCGACGCCGGCCTGGCCCACTTCTTAGGCGATCACCCCACCGTGTCCATAGAGGCCGATCACTTCACTTTGACCTCCGGCCCGCGCTCGGCTTCGGCGCCCACGCTTGTCGACGCCTTTATGCACCGCCCCGATATCCGCACCGCCGGCGATGCCATGACGCGCTGCTTGGTAGATTCCGCCCGCGTGCGCCCCTTCCCCGATCACGGCCAGCCCACCGGTTCGCCGGAAACGGATGGGGCCACCCGCCGCACCGTTCACCCGGACGGTGAGTTGGATGCACGCCTGCACATCGTGGGCATCCCCACCTATTCCCAGTGGCCGGACACCACCATTTCCCCCATGCCGGGCACGGACCCGCTCATGCTGCAGGAAACCGACAAAGCCGCCGGTTCCCTCCTTGCCGTGGTGCGCTCCTAGCCACCGCACCTGCGCTATGGGCCCAGTGCCGCGGCCTATAGCGCGTCGAGGGCCTGCTCCAAGTCCGCGAGCAGGTCATCGATGTCCTCGATACCGATGGAGATGCGCACCAAATCCTCCGGCGGCACCAGCTCGGACCCTTCCGCGGATACGTGCGTCATATTCTTTGGATGCTCGATGAGCGATTCCACCCCGCCCAGCGATTCTGCCAGGCAGATAAGCCGCGTATTGAGGCAGATCTGCTTGGCATGCTCCGCGCTGTGGAAGCGCACGGACATCATGCCACCGAAGCCACGCATCTGCTGTGCCGCCAGTTCATGCCCTGGGTGCTCCTTGAGCCCCGGGTAGAGCACCTGCTTGACCTCGGGTCGCGCCTGCAAGAATTCCGCTACTCGCTGCGCATTCGCGCAGTGGCGGTCCATGCGCACGGACAGCGTCTTAATACCGCGGGCGGTTAAGTAGGCGTCGAAAGGCGAGCTCACCGCGCCCACATTGCCCTGGAAGTAGAGCAGGCGCTCGTCCACGTGGGCGTCATTAGTAACTACCGCGCCACCGAGCACATCGGAATGCCCGCCTAGGTACTTGGTGGTCGAGTGCAGCACGTGGTCGGCGCCGAGTTCCAGCGGGTTCTGCAGGTAGGGCGTGGCAAAAGTATTGTCCACCAACACCTGCGCGTTGCCCTTAATCTTGGCCACCGCGGCAATATCGGTGATATTTAGCGCCGGATTAGTGGGCGTTTCTAGCCAGATAAGCTTGGTATTCTCTTGAACCGCGGCCGCAACCGCAGCGGTATCACTGGTGTTCACGATGGACATCTCCACGCCCCACTCGGTGAAATCATTGAGCAGGCGGTAGGAACCACCGTAGGCGTCATTGCCCAAAATGACGTGATCTCCTGGGCGCACCAAGATGCGGATCAGCGTATCGGCGGCGGCCATGCCGGAAGAAAACACGCGCGCATACTCCGCGCCCTCCAATGCCGCTAGGGTGCGCTCGAGCGAGCGCACGGTCGGATTGGCCACGCGGCCGTATTCGAATCCGCCGCGCAGCTGCGCCAAGCCGTCTTGTGCAAACGTGGTTGAGGCATAAATGGGCACGTTGATAGAGCCCATGTGCGGATCCGGGTGATAGCCGCCATGGATGGAACGGGACGTAAAGCCTTGAGCGAGGTTCTGCGTGCTGCGTTCAGTCATAGCACCACAGTCTAGACCAAGCTGTTCATTTCCAACCGAGAGATGGGTATTTATTTTCACACTCTCGGACACCCACGACTCATCGCACTTTCAGCCTCTGCCCTTACAATGGGCGCAGTTCATTTTGTCCTCGACTAAGAAAGAATGATGAATACGCAATTCTTAGCATCCGCCGCTTCCACCACGGACTCGGCCATCGAGTCCGTGTCCAATTTTTGGAATGACGAGAAGGTACAAAGCTGGCTTATCGAGCGCCCGATTCGCATCGCTATCATCCTTATCCTGGCCATTATCGCCCACTGGCTCCTCCACCGAGTTATCAACAAAGTGGCCGAAAATAGCATCAAGTCCTCCGGGCTAGATAAGCAGCGCTTGCGCGGGAAATTCAAGGGCCGCGCCAATCGCCCCGAGCTCAGCCAACAAGAAGAGGCCATGCGCCAAACCCGCGAGACCCGGCGCGCCTCCCGCATCAAGACACTTGCCGGCGTAGCCCGTTCCGCCGCCGCCATCTTCGTCTGGGTGTGGGCCGTTATTGCCATCCTGGATGAGTTAGAGGTCAACGTAGCACCGCTTATCGCCTCCGCCGGTGTCATCGGCGTTGCCCTCGGCTTTGGTGCACAGGCGCTGGTGAAGGACTTCCTTTCTGGCATCTTCATGCTCATTGAGGACCAGTACGGCATTGGTGACGTGGTTGATTTGGGCAATGGCGTCTTTGGCGATGTCGAGTCCATCTCCCTGCGCATCACCACGGTCCGCGATATCGATGGCGCCCTGTGGTACGTGCGCAATGGTGAAATTCTCCAGGTGGCCAACCACTCCGATGAGTACTCCGTTGCCCGCATCCAGATTCCGGTAGGCCTTTCTAATGACCCAGAGGTTGCTGGCGAAGTCATTGAGGACGCAGTGAAAGAAGCCGCGCAGGACGATAAGGTGCGCAAGCTCATCCTCAGCACGCCCCGAGTGGACGGCATGTCTGGTTTTGAGCCGGATTATGTATCCTTCCGTGTCTCGACCAAGACCTTGCCGGGCAAGCAGTGGGACGTGCAGCGTTTCCTACAGTCCCGCGTGCTCAATGTCATGCACACTAAAGGTATTACCACCCCCTACCCGCACGGCATCGGCATTGCCGATCCCCGCAAGGAAGAAGAAGAGTAAATGGATTCTGTCTATGAGGCCATCGGCGGCATGGAGACCTTTGAGCGCCTCGTCCACGGCTTTTATTCCCAGGTCAAAGGGGACGATGTCATTGGCCCGATGTACCCCGATAACGACTGGGAAGGCGCCGAACAGCGCCTTACCTGGTTCTTGGCACAATACTGGGGCGGCCCGCAGCTATTTTCTGAAAACCGAGGGCACCCGCGCCTGCGCATGCGCCACGCCCCCTACCCCATCGATATCACCGCGCACGACCGGTGGCTTGAGCTTATGGGCAACTCCCTCGCGGACATCGACGAGGAAACCATCCCACCTGCCTACCGCGAAATGATCTGGGATCACATGCAGCGCGTTGCCGCCATGATGATCAACAAGGCCCCGTAACCACGCCACCCCTCCAGCGCAGATAACTCAAGCCCGGGCCCCGTTTCTAGCGGGGCGCCGGGCTTGTGGTGTATCTAGCGCAGACCACGCCGGGGGATGACTAGTCTTCCCAGTCAAAGGCCTTGCGCACAGGCTCGGAGACCAGACGGCCACCGCGAGTCATGACGCCGCCCTCCAGGCCCGGGAAACGCTTGATGGCGGCGTCCAGGCTGTCATTGGCTACCGCGCGGATGTACGGCAGGGTCGCAGAAGACAACGCACGGGTGGAGGTATTGGCCACCGCACCCGGCATATTCGCCACGCAGTAGAACAGGGTGTCATGCACCTTGAAGGTGGGGTCATCGTGGGAGGTCTTCTTGGAGTTCTCGAAGCAACCGCCCTGGTCGATGGCCACGTCGACGAGCACCGCGCCCTTCTTCATCTTCTTTACGGTCTCCTCCCGCACCAGCTTCGGCGCGGCGGCACCCGGAATAAGGACGGCACCGATGACGAGATCGGCCTCCTGCAGTTCCTTATCGATGGTGGCTGGATTGGAGATCAGGGTGCGCACGCCACCGGCGTACTGGTCATCGAAGCGCTGGAGGACGTGCGGATCGAGGTCCAGCACCGTCACCTCGGCGCGCAGACCGTGGGCCATTGCAACAGCGGACGCGCCGACCTGGCCGCCGCCGATAACTACGACGCGTGCCGGCTGGGTGCCCGGAACACCGGAGACCAGCAGGCCGCGGCCGCCCTGGGTGGACAACAGATGGTGAGTGCCTTCGATAGCAGCAAGGCGGCCAGCTACCTGGGACATCGGGGTGAGAAGCGGCAGGGTGCCGTGGCGGTCAGTGACCGTCTCATAGGCGATGGCGGTGGTTTTGGCGTCGACAAGTGCCTCAGTCAGCGGACGATCCGCCGCAAGGTGCAGGTAGGTGAAGACGGTGAGGTCTGGGCGCAGGTACTGGTACTCAGCCTCGAGCGGCTCCTTCACCTTCAGCAGCAGCTCTGCCTGTGCCCAGGTATCTTCGGCAGTGCCAACGATGCTGGCACCGGCAGCCTCGTACTCGGAGTCCGGGAAGGAAGCGCCTTCACCGGCACCAGTCTCAATGAGGACCTCATGGCCATCCTGAACGAGGGTCTGTACGCCGCTCGGGGTAAGAGCCACGCGATTCTCGTTATTCATGATTTCTTTTGGCACAGCAATACGCATTACATAGTCTCCTTGTGAGTGCAGGAAATTACATCGACCATGTAAGAGTAACGCAGGACACGTTTGCGCGCGGCGCTCTGCTGGCTAATTCACACTGCGGGGGTAGCATTACTCCAACACCCCCGTTAAACATGCTGTTCACAGGGGTTGGGAGGCTACCACGCCAGGGTCCCCCTACCCCTCAGGCAGACTACTTTTCGGGCAATGTCGCCCATTATGGGGCGTTGGTACGCCGAGATTGTTGAACACCAGGGTGTGCGCCCTGGCGGCGAAAGCTAGAACAAGGACAAGCGGGTGGAACGGTAAATGCTGCCAAAGGGGGCGTCGAGTCGCACCCACCGGCCGAGCTGAGCCACCCGCAGGTGCCGCGGCACGTCCATCGGGGCGGAAAATCCAGGGATAAGCCCCAGGTTGGTGCAGGCAAAGATCATGCGCATGGGGATTTCGACCGTGGTGCCATCGCCTTCCACCGTGACAACGGTTTGATTCAACAAGCTGGACGGCGGGCCCATGGGGCCAGAAAATTGCCGGGTGAGCTGTTGACCTTTATCGGAAAGATCGCGCACCACGGTAACCGGCAAGGTATCGACCACACTGTAGCCAGTGGCCGGCGGCAAGGCTCCCGGCCAGGATGGATCGCGAGCAGGACCCAAATCTAACGTGCCGCTAGATTCATGCTCTTTGAGCTGCTCGGCGAGCGTGGCCGCGGAAACCACAGCCCCATCGCGGGACGCGACGCCTTGCACGCGGCGGGAGGCAACCACCTCGAAGGGAGTGGTGACAAAGACATCGACGACGTCGTCAGTCAGTTGGCGCAGCCGCACCGAAGCGCCCGCATCCAAGCCGACTGCGCGCGTGACAAGGGCCCGAAGGCCAGGTCCACCGCTTCCAATTTCTAGAGTCTCGGTGACCATACCTTCGGGCCCTGCCTTTCTAATCTGTGCTCTGCCCCGCTGCTAGTTGGCAGCGGTATTGTGCAGAATATCCTTTTCCTGTTCCGTCAGCGGACGAGGAGTCTGCTGCTGACGATCGATGACTACCTGCACGCACTCCACAGTTGCCGCAACTTCCCCTTGGTCATCCTTGACCTGCTGGGTAGTGGTAAACGAGGTGGTGCCAATCTGCGAAATGGTAGTTTCTACCTCCACCGTAGTGGTGTCCTTAAACTCCATCGGGCGCTGGAAGTCCACATCGAGGTGGCGCACGAACGCAATGAAGTCGAGGCCCTTGGAATAGATATGTTCCTTCGCAAAGGCCAGGCGCGCTTCCTGGGCAAGCTCGATGTAGTTTGCGTTCATCATGTGGCCGTACATATCAAAGTCCGACCAGCGGGTTTGAATACGGTACGTGTGCACGCTTGGGGTTGCCATTTTTCTCCTCAGTTAAGGCGTCAGCTTCTTAGCGGGTCAGCTTACGGTGGGTCACACGGGAAGGACGGGCTGCCTCTTCACCGAGGCGGTCGACCTTATTCTTCTCGTAATCGCCGAAGTTACCCTCGAACCAGAACCACTGGCCTTCTTCCACATTGCCTTCCCAGGCCAGGATGTGGGTACAGGTGCGGTCCAAGAACCAGCGGTCGTGGGAAATGACCACGGCGCAGCCCGGGAACTTCTCCAGCGCGTTTTCCAGCGAGCCGAGGGTTTCCACGTCCAAGTCGTTGGTCGGCTCGTCAAGGAGGATCAGGTTGCCGCCCTCTTTCAGGGTCAGCGCCAGATTCAGGCGGTTGCGCTCACCACCGGAAAGCACCTTGGATGGCTTCTGCTGATCCGGGCCCTTGAAGCCGAACGCGGACAGGTAAGCACGCGATGGCATCTCGTTTTGACCAACGTGAATGTAATCTAGGCCGCCGGAGACAACCTCCCAGACGGTTGCCTCGGGGTCAATGTTTTCACGGTTCTGGTCCACGTAGGACAGCTTGACGGTATCGCCCACCTCGACGGAACCGGCATCCGGCTGTTCCAGGCCAACGATGGTCTTAAACAGGGTGGTCTTACCCACGCCGTTCGGGCCGATAACGCCCACGATGCCGTTGCGAGGCAGGGTGAAGGAGAGGTCCTTAATCAGGACGCGGTCATCGAAGCCCTTCTGCAGGTCCTTGACTTCCACAACCTTATTACCCAAGCGCGGCGGAGTAGGAATCTGGATCTCTTCGAAGTCGAGCTTCTTGTACTTCTCGGCCTCGGCAGCCATCTCCTCGTAGCGCTCCAGACGAGCCTTGTTCTTGGCCTGACGGGCCTTCGAGCCGGAGCGTACCCACTCCAGCTCGTCCTTCAGGCGCTTGCGCAGCTTCGCGTCCTTCTTGCCAGCAACCTCGAGGCGCTCCTGCTTCTTATCCAGGTAGGTGGAGTAGTTGCCCTCGTACGGGTAGAGCTTGCCGCGGTCAACCTCACAGATCCAGCCCGCGACGTGGTCAAGGAAGTAGCGGTCGTGGGTCACGGCCAAAACAGCACCCGGGTAATCGGCCAAGTGCTTCTCCAGCCACTGCACGGACTCGGCGTCCAGGTGGTTCGTAGGCTCGTCGAGCAGCAGCAGGTCCGGCTCGGTGAGCAGGAGCTTAGCCAGCGCTACACGACGGCGCTCGCCACCAGAGAGGTTGGTCACTGGGGCGTCGGAAGGCGGGCAGCGCAAAGCTTCCATGGCCTGCTCGATCTTGGAATCAACCTCCCAAGCATCGGCGGCGTCCAGCTCTTCTTGCAGCTTGCCCATTTCTTCCATGAGCTCGTCGCTGTAGTTGGTGGCCATTTCCTCGGCGATCTGCTCGAAGCGCTGCTTCTTTTCAAAGATATCGCCCAAGCCCTCTTCGACGTTGCCGCGTACGGTCTTCTCGTCATTAAGCGGCGGCTCCTGCTGCAGGATGCCCACGGTGGCACCCGGATCCAAGAAGGCCTCGCCGTTGGAAGGCTGATCCAGGCCGGCCATAATCTTCAGAATGGAGGACTTACCGGCACCGTTAGGGCCGACCACACCAATCTTGGCACCTGGGTAGAACGCCATTGTTACATCGTCAAGGATGACCTTATCGCCAATTGCCTTGCGCACGTTTTTCATCGTGTAGATGAATTCGCCCACTTTTACCCCTTTGCAAAAATTTGGGAGACGTATTTATCTACACAAACACTACATCAGAACCACCGCCCAAGTGCCTCGGGTCAGGTACACCCGAGGCGATCAAGCCGGTGGGGAAACGCTTAAGCGTTCACTGTGGCGGATTCTGCCTCGGCAGCCTCCTCTTCCACCTCGGCGTCGTCGAAGGAATCTTCTTCCCCACCTCGTGCGGCTGCGGCGCGCTCGGCTAGATAGCGGTCCGCCGCGGTATCGGCAGCGGTATCTCCCTGACCCGCCTGTTGCGACGGCAGGCTGTGGTCCACGTCCGGTTCGATGGCGTTGTCCCCCAGTTCTGGGACCGCAATATTTTCCTGGTTGTACTGCGGAGCGAGACGCTTGGTACCGATAACGTGGCGGTTCAGGTCCAGGCCCACATACTGTGCCTTAATGAACGTGCGGAAGTGATCGGTGCCCTGGTCATCGCGCCATTGTTCTGTCACTAAGGATCCCACGATGACCAGTGGCATGCCTTTAGCCAAGGATTTGCGCACATTGATGGCGAATTGATTCCACATTTCGACGTCGATGTAGAGGTGGTCCACGTCACGCCACTGCGGGGCCTTGGGGTTGTTTCCTTCCGGATCATTGGCGCCGGCATCGACCTGACGGTCCGGAATTCGGCGCGAGGACGCAACGCGCAGTTTGGCCTTATAGGCCCCAGTTGAGGTCTTGGTCAGGATGGGATCGCGAGTAAGGCGACCGGTCAAGGTAATTGGGTATTGGGACATGGTGCTAGAAAATCCTTTGCTGGATAGTTGGATAGGCGAGTTCGGTTTTCCTCGCTCGCTTCCACATGCTGATACCGGCGCGCAAGCCGCACCATGCCGACAACCCCGCCCCTGTGGATAACTTGTTGTACCCGTCAACAAAACTCGGGATTTGCGGTGATTTTTACCCAGTTATCCACAGGCTAGCGCCCGCGGAAGCTCGATTCATCGCCGTGGCCCATATCCTGCAGCATCGCGTTATAGCGTTCCAGTTCGGCATCATCGTCCGCATCCGCCTGCATGTCATGGCGGCGAGCCGTAGCGCGATCATCGCTGAGCCAATCCAGGAAGAGCTTGCCAAAGACGATGACCAGCGGGAACTGGCCAAAGCCCCACGCGATGCCGCCGCCCACGCGTTGATCTTGGAGCAGATCCTGATCCCAGGGCAGTTCCAAATACTGGTAGAAGTCTGCACCCAGCACACTTTGCAGCTGCATCAGGTACACGCCGGCAAAGAGGTGGAATGGCATGGAAAGGAACAGCACAGCCAATCGGAACGGGGTGGAGTGCCGCTTGGGAAGTGGATCCGGCCCGATAATTTCCCAGAAATAGAAGCAGCCGGAGATGATGAACGTAAAGTTCATAATGAGGTGGCCGGCGTGCTCGGAGATAGCGAATTGATAGAGACCCGGGAACAAATACAGCACGTAGAGGAAAAATAGGTACTGCACGAGGTTGACAAACGGATTGGTAATAAACGCGACGATCTTGGACTGGGTGGCTGCCAGCGCATAGTCGTGCAGGCTGGGCTTCCCCTTCGGTCCTGCCTCAAAGGCCTCCATGAGCAGGGTCAGTGGCGCCCCCAGGACGAGCAGGAGCGGTACCGCCATCGACAAAATCATGTGCACCAGCATGTGCATGGAGTACATCGCCGGCATGTAGAGACCCATGCCGGTAGACATCACAATGGTCAGGCCCAGCGCACCGCACATAAACCATGCGGTACGCCCCTTGCTCCAGGTCAGGCCGCGCTTGTGTACGCGGTAGACGCAGTAGCCATAGGCCGCAGCCAAAAGCAGGCCAATGGTGCCAAACATGATGTCAAAGCGGAACATGGTCCACACGTTGAGCACCGTGGGCTTTTCAAACAGCTCATAGCCCATCAGAATCTGCATCGAGTTGAGGTTGGGATCCCGCGGTGCGGGCGGCACAGTGCGGCCCAGCGTGATGGCTACGCCAATGGTGGCGGCCATCACCGCTACTTCCACGATGGCAATGCGAATAAAAAGGCGCGGATTCTTGCCCAGCTGCGGGATGGTGAGCTCGCGGTGAGCGAGGCCGAGAATGCCCAGCAAAATCGTCAACACGAACTTGGTAATCAGAATGATTCCGTACGCAGAATCCACCAGATCGGAGATATTCATGCGGATGAGCGTGTTAATCAAGCCCGAAACAGCAAGCACCACAATGGCCATAAAGGCGATGCCGGAGTAGCGCTTCACCGCAAAGGCGAGGTTGGGGCCAAGGCGCCGACCATGGGCGATAAGCGCCATAAGCCCGCCTACCCAAAGCATGACAAAGACCAAGTGCCACAGGAGCGAATTGGTGCCGTAATCATGGTCGCCGCCTGCCGCGGAATGGCCTTCCATGCCAATGGGTACGACCTGCATTATGGACAAGAAAAGTAGGACCGGCTGCATGGACCAGCCACGGCCCACGAGTCCGAGAATGCCCACTACCAGGGCGATGAGCACGGAGATTGCCCACACGATGGTGGTGGAAATTTCCGTCAGCGCCATTTTCATGATGGAAGGCTCGAATACCTGGGAAAAGGGCGCGCCGGTGAGGTCGGACATAATGAGCGGGATTTCCACGAGACCCACGGCCGCCATGCCAAAGGAAGCCCACGTACCGGTGCGCGCGGCGATGTGGCCGTCGACGGACAAGGGGGCATCGATAAGCGTGGCATTGTCACCGCGCGGAGCGATGAGGAAGGACGAGGCCAAGAATGAGCCCACGGACAAAGCCATGAGAATCCACGCCACACCTCGAAAGAGCGGCAGGCCAAAGGTGGTTATGCGGCCGGGGTCCGGGATGCCCAGGGCCGCCAGGGAATCGGCCAGGAGGAACAGGGAAATAAAACCGGCGATCAGGCCGGCAATTAGCATCGCTGCGATATAAATTCCCCAGGAAGGGCGGGGCTTCTTACCCGCCGCGTTCACACTATTAACCTGCTCATTTGCCATAGTGCGCATTGTATAGCGCGACCTAGTTTCTCACCTAACACACATTTTGTCTTTACATGTGTCATTATGGAGCTTATGGACACCCGTCAACTTCTTTATTTTCGCGCCGTTGTAGACAATGGCTCCTTCACGCACGCTGCCGAATCCCTCGATATGACCCAGCCGTCTCTGAGCCTTTCCATCCGGAAGCTAGAAAAGGAGCTCAACGCCCAGCTGCTCTCGCGCGGTCGCTCCGGTGTCTCCACCACTGAGGCTGGCGATTATGTCTACGAAACGGCCGTCAAGGTTGATGCGCTGCTGAGCGAAACCCAGCGCCATATCAGCGAAATCACCGGCGACAAGGCAAGCACCGTGTCGCTAGCCTCCGGCGCCATCTTGAACTGGGAATTTACCCCTTCCGCCCTGGCCGAGCTCAAGCGGATTTACCCCACCGCCAATATCTCGCTGGACGACGCCGAACCGGCCACCGCTATCAAGCACCTGCTGGATGGCCAGGTGGACCTAGCGCTCTTGCCGACGTCCGATCCGAAGGCCTTCATTCGCCGCTACTCCCCCGAGCTCACCGTCCACCAGGTGGCCACGTTCGATTATTCCGTCGCCCTTCCCCAGCGCCTCGCCGAGTTGGAATCCCCCGTCTCCCTCGCCGAGCTAAAGAAGGAAACTTGGCTTGTCCCACCGCGCAGCCGCGAACTTCCTGAACTGGCCGAGTTCTATCACGACCTCTGGAATAGCCGACCGGGCCTCAAGCCGAAAAAGACCCAGGAGGTCGCCAGCCTCAATAGCGCAATTCCTATGGTCTCCAGTGGTCTCGGCGTCAGCATCGTGCCCAATTGCGCACCTACTGTGCAGCCGAACGGCATCATCACCCGCCCCATTGCTGATGACCTGCCGCGCTACTACGCCATCGTGGCCTACCGCACGGATCGCGAGCTGACCGCAGCTGCCCAAGACTTGGTGGACATCCTGCGCACGCCGCAGCGCACCCTGGCTTAGGTTTCCCCGCCCTCGTGGGCTACTATGAGTGCGTTGTAAGCCCCCATAGCTCAGTGGATTAGAGCAGTGGGTTTCTACCCCATGTGTCGCGGGTTCGAATCCTGCTGGGGGCACCGCGCGAAAGCCTTGAGGCGCCGAGTTTCTCGCCGCTTCAAGGCTTTTTGTTTACGCTAGGACTCACCATGCCCCCACTCCGGAAAGGCTTAACCATGTCACTTCCCGCTCCTTCCCGCACGTCCTACGCCCTCGTTACGGGCGCCAGCCAAGGCATTGGCAAGGCCATGGCGCAGGATTTCGCAGCCCTGGGCTATAACGTCATCCTTGTGGCCCGCCGCCGCGAGGTCCTGGAGTCCATCGCCACCGAGCTCGAGCAGCGCCATAATATCGAGGCCATTGCCCTGCCGGCGGACCTAGCGATAGCTGACGACGTCGCCCGTGTGGCCGAGACCATCACCACCCGCGAGGTGTCGATCCTGGTCAACTCCGCCGGCATCGCCAGCTTCGGCCCCTTCATGGACCAAGACTGGTCGTACGAGACGACCCAGTTCGAGCTCAACGGAACTGCCGTCCACCACCTCACGCGAGCCGCCCTGGAGCAGATGCTGCCTCGCCGCAGCGGCGCTATCTGTAATGTCGGCTCTGCCGCGGGCAATATCCCCATCCCTAATAACGCCACCTACGTTTTCACCAAGGCGGGCGTCAATGCCTTTACGGAGGCCCTGCACTACGAGCTGAAGGGCTCCGGCGTCTCGTGCACCCTGCTCGCCCCCGGCCCCGTGCGCGAGGCCACCATCGCAGAGGAAGACCAGTCGATCGTGGACAAGGTGGTACCGGACTTTTTGTGGACCACCTACGAGTCCTGCTCCCAAGAAACCATCGAGGCCATGCGCCGCAACCAGCGCCGCGTGGTGCCCGGCCCGCTATCTAAGGCGATGAATACCCTCAGCCAAGTGCTGCCCACCCCGGTGATTGCACCGCTGGTAGGCAGCTTCTACGCCAAGATGGGCTAGGCCCCGGCGCCTTCTAAGTCCTTGTCTTTGTTTTTGAGCACGCTGCCCTCGCCGCGTGCTCGTTTGCGCTCCACCCAGAAGTCCGCATTCTTAATGCCCAAAGCTTCTGGGTCGAACTGCGGATCCTTGCCGGCCTTCTTTTGCTTTTCGTAGTCCTTGAGCGCCTTGATGGCGGGAACCTGCAGGAAGAGGATGGCGATGATATTGAGCCATGCCGTCGTGCCGACGCCGATATCGCCCAGCGCCCACGCCGCACCCGGAGTGGTGGTGGCGCCAACCACGACGGAAATAATAATCAGCGCGCGCAGCACCCAAATCAGACCACGGCGGGCCGTGCGCGAGCGAACCCAACGGTTGAAGTAGGTCAGGTTAACTTCAGACATGTAGTAGTACGCCAGGACTGTCGTAAAGGCGAAGAAGGCAATGGAAACGGCAATGAAGGTTGGGCCCCAGCCGGCGAAGACGCTATCGAGACCGGACTGCACGTAGCCAGGGCCAACCTCGACGTCATCAGGAAGCGAGCCGTTGTAGACCACTTCGCCGTCCTCGGAGCTGCCGCGGAAGACGGTGTACATATCCGTAGAAATAATCATGAACGCGGTAGCCGAGCAGACAAAGAGCGTATCAACGTACACCGCGAAGGACTGCACAAAGCCCTGCTTAGCGGGGTGGGAAACCTCGGCGGCTGCAGCGGACTGCGGGCCGGTACCTTGGCCAGCCTCATTGGAGTAGATTCCGCGCTTAACGCCCCACATGATGGCCGCGCCCAGCATGCCGGAAAATCCGGCTTCCATATTGAATGCGGACCTGAAGATGAGCCCGAAGACCTCCGGAATCTGCGAGAAGTTCATGCACATGACCACCACGGAAATCACGATATAAATGACCGCCATGAATGGCACGACAATGGTGGCGAAGGTCGCAATGCGCTTCACGCCGCCAATAATGATGATGGCCAGAATGCCCGCCAAGACGACGGCTGCCCAGGTGGAGTTGATGCCCCAGGCGGTATCGGCCGCGGCGGCCACCGCGTTAGCCTGGATTGCCGGCAGGAAGTAGCTGGTAGCCAAGATCATGGCGACGGCAAACACGATGCCGTAGACCACCATGAAAGGCGCCGCCTTAGTGTGCTTGTAGGCCTTTTCGATGTAATAGGCGGGCCCGCCGCGGTACTCACCGGTGTCCTGGTCCTTCTCCTTGTAAATCTGCGCCAACGTACTTTCGATGAACGAGGTGGACGAGCCCAACAGCGCCACTGCCCACATCCAGAACACGGCACCAGGCCCACCGAAGGCGATGGCTGTGGCCACGCCGGCGATATTGCCCACGCCCACGCGGCCGGAGAGCGAAACCATCAAGGATTGGAAGGAAGAAACGCCATCTGCGGACTTTTCTCCGTTAACGATCTGCTTGAGCATGTCCGGGATGCAGCGCACCTGCAGGCCGCGTGTCACCACGGTGAAATAAATACCCGCGCCGAGGCATAAAAACACCAAGACGGGGGACCAAATTACGGTATTGAGGGCATCGAGGAAGTTTGCCATCTGGTCTCTCCTAAGTCTGTCGCACCTCCCGAATGAAGAGCGATTAACCAGAGTATGCCCTAACTCACATCCTAGAGTGAGGCAAATCACCAATTAATTTTATGCAGTATGGCGCCACACTTACTGAAAGCTGGCGTTGTCCAGTAGTAATCGCCCCTCCAGGGCAGCCCGTCTCGCACCCCATACAGGGGTAAAGGCACGCGGGCGTAGAATGGGCCGCATGCCACATTCCGAGATAGCCGCAAAACACGACCGCCTCGTCTGGATCGATTTGGAGATGACGGGCCTCGACCCCGAGCGCCACGTCATCGTTGAGGTCGCTGCCGTCATTACCGATGGCAACCTCAACATCCTGGGCGAAGGCATCGACCTCGTCGTCCACGCCACCGAGGATGAGCTGGCACAGATGGATTCCTTTGTCACGCAGATGCACGCTAAGTCCGGGCTGGATAAGGAAATCCGCGAGTCCACCACCTCCATCGGAGAAGCCGAGGATGCCGTACTCGCGCTCATCAATGAACATTGCGATCCTGAGCACCCCGCTCCCCTGGCCGGCAATTCCATCGCCACAGATCGCACCTTCATCCGCGCTTATATGCCGCGGCTCGATAGCGCCCTGCACTACCGCATGATCGACGTCTCCACCATCAAGGAGCTTGCCCGCCGGTGGCACCCGCGCGCTTACTTCAACCAGCCCGATAAGGGCATGGCCCACCGCGCACTACAGGACATCATCGAATCCATCCGCGAGTTGGACTTCTACCGCCGCAGCGTCTTCCGCACCGACGAGGGCCCCACCTCCCCCGAAGCGGAGGAGATCAAGGCCGAAACCACCGCAGATTACCAGGCGTTTTTGTAATTTAGGCGGCGTGAGTTAACCTATATCTCGTTGCTTTCACGCAGCGATGGTGGCTGTAGTTCAGCTGGTAGAGCACCAGGTTGTGATCCTGGGTGTCGCGGGTTCGAGTCCCGTCAGCCACCCCAAATGCCCGAGCCTTGCGCTCGGGCTTTTTCAGTTTTCGGCCTGCAGGCTCGCCAGCAGCTCCTCCGAACGTGCCCGACCGGCCACATCTGGCATGTCTCCGGTCACCACAAACTCGCTTACGCCCAGCCGCTTGCCGACGCCCCTTAGCTCCTCCCCCACTTCCTTCACCGTTCCCCACACGTCATGGGCCAGCGTCTCCCCAATGCGCCGGCGCTGCTGCCCCGTGAGCGCATCCATATCCAGCTCTCCTGCAGGCCGCAGGGCCCCGAACTCGCCGGTAGATTGCGCGAGCACCTTGGCATAGGCCTCCGGTAACAACAGGTCACGGGCGACCGCGGGCGTATCGGCAACGGCGATATTGAGCGAGGAGATGATAGGCGGGGCGTCGGCAAGCGCATGCTCCCGATACACCCGCGCGGCCGCCTCCTGCGTGGCCACCGGGCCGCCCAAAATGACGCCGAGCCCCATCTTGGCCGCAACCATGGCCGATCGAAAGCCCGCCAACACGTAGATCGGCGTGCCCGCATACTCCGGCCGCACCGTCACCGCCTCCTCGCCGCGCAGGTAGCGCAACAGCGTTGCCAGCTCCGCCTCAAAGCGCTGCTTCGCCACCGCCGGGTCGCCCTGGCGCAGCGCCCGCCGCACCGGGCCGGTAAAGCCGACGGAGGAGCCAATCCCAATATCGATGCGCCCGGGATACAACGCCTCGAGGAGGTTTATCTGCTCCGCCACCAGAAACGGCGGGTGATTTAACAGCATGATGCCGGCCGTGCCTACCCGAATGCGCTGCGTGCGCGCCGCCACGTGGGCCGCCAACATCCCCGGCTGCCCCGCCGGAATGCCTGGCACGCCGTGGTGCTCGGCCACCAGAAATCGCCGGAAACCAAGCCGCTCCACGTGCCGCGCGTGCTCAGCTACCTGGTCCAACGGCCCGGCCGCCCCGCGGTCTAAAACAGAAAAGCGCATGGCCACCACTGTAGCCATGCGCTTGTGCCTTGTGCGGACGTCAGGCGCTACTGATTAGCGTCCGCGTTACCTTTCGACCACTCATCCCAGGACATATTCCAGTCACCGAGACCGTCCAACGCATTAAGCGTCTCGCCGTAGGAGTTGAATACCCGCACCACGTCGCCACGCTTCATCGTCTCCTGGAACCACTGCGCAGCCTCCGGCGTCACATTGACGCAACCGTGGGACGTATTGGTATTTCCCTGTGCCCACACGGACCACGGAGCGGAGTGGACATAGATGCCGGAATAAGACATTTGGGTAGCCCAGTCCACAGTCGTGCGGTAGCCGCCAGCGTCATGGGCTAGGCCGAAGGTCTCCGAGTCCATGACTAGCTGCGGGTGCTCATCGCCGATAACGTAGCGGCCATTGGGCGTATCGTACTGATAATCGCGGCCAAGCGAGACCGGGATGGCACGCAAGAACTTCTTATTCTTAAAGACCTTCATCGTCTTGGTGACGTTATCAATAATGGCCACCGTGCGGTCACCGATGGTGAAATTCGTCTTGGCGTTTTCACCGCCATAGATTCCCCCACCTAGGTCCTTGCCATACTGGTCCACTTTTACTTCAACCTTAGTGCCCGGCTCCCAGTAATCCTTCGGACGCCAGCGCACCTCCTGGTTATTGACCCAGTGGAAAGCACCTTCCACCTTGGGGTTAGTGCTCACAGTAATGGTCTTTTCAGCCGCCTTCCGGTCCGTAATTGGCACACCGAAATTCACCCCAATAACCTGACCGACGCCGACTTCAGAATCCGGGATAGGGGAAAGCGAGACTTCGGCAACACCCGCTGCTTGCGGAGTGGAAAAACTGAGGTTCTTCTTGTTGCCATCTACATCGGAGGCCACGATGGAATAAGTGTGGTTATAGCCCAAGTCCTCCGCAGTAGACCACGTCTTGGCATCCTTGGAGAGCTTTTCTTTAACTTCCACGCCCATTTCATTGGTCATGGTGACGCTCTTGAGCTTGCCCGTGGTCTCCACGGTGACTGGCTTGGACGGATCTACATCCGTCGCCCCGTCCTTTACGGAGGCTACAAGGCCGCCTTTCTTTTTCTCGGACTCTTTGCCGCCGTCCCTGTCTCCATCCGCATGTGCGGCGGCGGTGGATTCTTGGTCGGCAGCCTGATTCTCGGCTGAGGAATCAGAGGAGCAGGAGGCGGCGGCTAGGGAAATGCACGCAACGCCTGCGGCCGCTACGAGACGGCGCGCGATAGGGAGGGAATTTTTCACTGAGTTGCCCTTAGACACGTAATTGCTGCTTTCAAAGACCAACATAGATTAGCGTCTCCCTTCGCCAATTACCAGAAGCCACTTCAGGCATTAACCAATTTGTTATACACCCTTCAAAAACCGCTTTGACCAGGCGATTTTACACTTTTAAAGAATGGCTGCTAGAGTATCTACTCGTTGCACAGAGAGCCACACGGCAGGAAGTCAACAATGCGCCATTAGCTCAATTGGCAGAGCAACTGACTCTTAATCAGTGGGTTCGGGGTTCGATTCCCTGATGGCGCACAATATAAATCTCGAGGCGTTGTTCTTAGAACGATACCTCGAGATTTTTCTTTTTACGAGCCAGTCCCTGTCACCGCGCTGCGCATGACTTATGTGCTCACAGCGCCAAGAAACCAGACGCCTGATGGCTCACCACTAAAACAGGGCCGGGTGATTACCCGGCCCTGTGCTATCTCACCCGCAACGGGGCAATGAGTGGAGCGCCGCCATGCTGGACGACGTCCGCCTCTACCCCATACACGCCCTCCACGAGCTCCCCCGTGAGAACGTCCGCAGGCCTACCTTGAGCGCGAATATGACCCTTTTTAAGCACCACCAGCTGGTCACACATGCGCGCGGCCAGGTTGATGTCATGGATGGCCACAAGTCCCAGGCTGCCATCGCGCTGCGCTTTGGCACGGACCTCATCCAAGACAAAGATCTGGTGATGGAGGTCGAGGGCGGACGTGGGTTCGTCGAGAAGCATGAGGCCTGGATTGCCCACCAGCATCTGTGCCACCGCCACAAGCTGGCGCTGGCCGCCAGAGAGCTCATTGAGGTAGCGCGAAGCGATCGCGTCCAGCCCCAAGGAGTGCAGCACCTCACCCGTGCGTGTAATCGGGTCTTCGCAGGCCTCCCGGCGCGCGGAAATCAGCACGGCTTCAAAGGCCCGCAGCGCGGCCGTGCTAGTGAGATCCTGCGGCACGTAGCCGATGAGCTGCCGGCGGCGCTTGCCGCGCGGGGCCATGCCATCGACGCGGAAAGCCACGTCTCCGTCGCAGCCGCGGTGCACGCCGGCCAGGGACTTAATGAGCGTGGTCTTGCCGGATGCATTCGGCCCCAACAATCCCACCAGCTGCCCGCCGTGGAGTTTTTCCACATCCACGGACTCCAGCACGCGGTGCTTGCCATAGGCCGCACTCAGCCCGGAAATAGTCAGTTCTACGTCCACAGTGCCCTCCTTCGGGTCATAACGATGGCAATGAAGAATGGCACGCCCAGAAGCGAGGTAACGATACCAATGGGAATAGCCAGGCCCGGCTTAATCATCAGGCTGACCGCATGCGCGGCGCACATCACGGCCGCGCCCGCCGCCATGGAGGCCGGCAGGAAGTAACGCTGGTCCTCGCCTACCAGCATGCGGGCGATGTGCGGGCCCACCAAGCCAATGAAGCCGATGATGCCTGCGAAGGCCACGGTCGTCGCCGCGACCAGCGAGACCACGATAAGCACCACTACGCGCAGGCGCGAGGTATTGATGCCCATGGCGGTAGCGCGGGCGTCGCCAAGCCGCAAGGCCGTCAGGCGCCAGCCCAGCACCCACAGGATAGGCAGGGCGATAATGAGCACGGCCGCCAGCACGCCATTGGCCGCCCAGTTGGCGCGAGTCAGAGAACCCATGGACCAATAGACAATCTGCTGCAGCGCCTCGGCCGAAGACCGGTATTGGATAAGCGCCAGCATGGCTTGGAAGAAGAACACCAGGCCGATGCCCAGCAGCACCATAGTTTCCGCCTTAGCGCCGCGAATAACGGCCGCAATCACGATGATCGCAGTGGCTACCGCGGCCGAAAGCCACGCCACCAACGCGAGATTGAACTGCGGCTGCGCAATCAGCTGCCATTTGAGCACGATGGAGCTGGCGCCGCCAAACGCGGCGGCCGCCGAAATGCCCAGCGTGAAGGGCTCGGCTAGCGGGTTATTAAGGATGGTCTGCATCTCCGCGCCAGCCATAGACAGCGCCATGCCAATGAGCACGGCCATCACGGCCATAGGCAGGCGCAGCTGCCATAGCACCGTGCGCGTCTGGTCATCCAGCCCCGCGGGATTGACTATGCCCTTCATAACCTCGCCCGGGCTGATATCGATCGCACCCACGAAGTTGCTGATAATAAAAGCCACGGCTGCGATCAGGGTCAGGCCCGCAACAATGCCGATGCGTTGCCACGTTAACTTCTTGTGCTGCCGCGCCAGCGCGGCTACCTCTGCGCCCTCCATTAGTTGGTGCTAAAGAAGGTTCCCTCGCCGGAAACCGGCGAGTACTTTTCTTGCGCATCCATCCACTGCTTGGCGACGTCCATATCGGCATACGCCTCCGGGTCGATCCACTCGGCCACCTGCAGCAACGCTAGGTAATTAAACGGCGAATTATAGAATTGGTGCCACATGCTGTGGAAGTGGTGTTCCTTGACCGCACGCAGCTTATCGAAGCCAGCCTGCTTACCCGGCAGCTTAGCCACACTGCCCTTGGCTTCCTTTTCATCGATGCCGTAGCCCACTGCAGCGTATCCGACAGGGTGGCCTTCATCGTCCTTCATCTCAGACCAATCGCCACCGGTGGCGATGATCATATCCGGGTCAGATTCCAGGACCTTTTCCGGGGTGATCGTGCCAGACTCGCCCGGAATGACTTTATCGCCGACATTCTCGCCACCGGCCGCGTTGACCAGCTGGGAGATATTGGAATCGTTCCACGAACCACAGCAGTCGGAAACGCCGGCCGAACGCCAGACGAAGGTCCGCGGCTTATCCTTAACCTTCTCCGCGCGGTCCTCCACCAAGTCCACGGTCTTTTGCCAATCCGCGTTGAATTCCTCCGCGCGGTCCTCCTGGCCGAAGATTTCGCCGAAGATGTCCATGGTCTTAGGCGTATCCTCCAGCGGCTTGCGGCGGAAATCGGTCACCGCGTACTTCAGGCCGGCCTGCTCCATCTTGTCGGTCAGGCCCGCTTCGCGGGAGGCATCGTATTCATCCAGCGACAGCACGATGAGATCCGGATCCAAGCTCACAAGCTTTTCCACGGTGACATCGCCCTTGGGAAAGCCGCCGATCTCTGGAACCTCGTTTACGGACGGCAGTTCCTTTTCCAGCGCCTTGTAGTAATCCGGCACGGTCTGCTTGAGATCCGTTCCGATGCCAACGACCTTGTCCAGTGGATTATCGGGGTCGAGTACACCGGTAGCAAAAATCGATCGGCCCTCCCCCAAAATCACACGATCGGGAGCCTTATCCAGTTCCACGTCACGGCCGATGATATCGGTGAAGGAGAACTCAGCATCGCCGCTGGAGCCGCCAGTTACTTCCTCAGCTGCGCCGCAGCCGACGAGTGCGGTTGCCGATGCCGCCACAACCGCCATTACCTTGAAGGGGGTATGAGCCATTTTTAGTCCTTGGTCGTTGGATGCCCTCGCAGTTAACGCAAAGGGCCTTACATAGGACATCCTAACCTGACTAAGTAAGGTAACCCAAACCTAAACGGGTTCGCCGTTGATCGCGTAGTCTTCCGGCTCGCCCTTGGGCACCTCGGTGCCGTCCGACATGGTGCGATCTTCCAGCTCTCCATCCGGATCCACGATGGCAATATCGAAGCCAGACTCGCGAATTCGGCGCAGCCCTTCTTTCAGCATGCGCCGGCCCATGCGGTTCGTGCCCGTAATATGCGATAGCTCGAGCACCACCGTGCCCTCGCCAAAATCCGACTCCATCAACTCGTACAAGATGGTCTCGGCCGCGTTGAAGTTGATTAGGCCCTGCAGGTAGATCACGGTCAGCTCCGCATCCTGCTCCACCTTGCGCACTGGGTTCACGCCATAGCGCTCGTCTGTAGACATCAGGTGCAGGCCCATGTCCTTCGACAGCAGCTTGAACGCATCCACCCCGCGCACCGAGTTGCCTTCTTTGTTCAGTCGCGGCGAGAATGTCGCCACGCCCAACTGGCCCGGCAGCGTGCCCAGCAGGCCACCCGACACGCCCGACTTCGCCGGGATGCCCACCTCGGCCATCCACCGGCCGGCGCCGTCATACATGCCGGCCGAGCTCATCACCGATAGCGTCAACCGGCACACATCCGCGTCCAAAATCTTGTCGCCCGTCACCGGCTGCACGCCACCGTTCGCCAGCGTTGCTGACATCACGGCCAAGTCCCGCACCGTCACTACAATCGAGCACTGCTCAATATACGTTGACACCGCGTCGTGGGCCTCGTCCTGGATGATGTCGTAGTTGCGCAGCATGTGCGCCAGCGAGAGGTTGCGTTCGCTGACTTCCAGCTCGGAGGAACGCATGGCGTCGTCGATAAGCAAATCGCGCCCCGCCAGCCGCGAAAAATAGGTGCGCAGGCGCTCCACGCGCGCGGCAGGCTCCGAATCCACGCCATTAATCAGCTGCGTGACCGCAATCGCGCCCGCATTAATCATCGGGTTGACCGGCCGATGGTCATCGCGGTTGAGCGAAAGCTCGTTGAAGGCCTCGCCCGAAGGCTCCATGCCCACGATGTCGCGCACCGCGGAAAGACCAAGCTCCTGGAGAGCCAGCGCATAAACAAAAGGCTTGGACAAGGACTGAAGGGTAAATTCCACCTCATCATCGCCCGCAGAATAAACGTGGCCGGTGGTGGTGCACATCGCGGCGCCGAGATACTCGGGTTCCGCCTTAGCCAGCTCCGGAATATAGTCCGCCACGGCGCCGTCGCGATTATCGCGCACCTTGGTGAGGATTTCCTGCAAATAAAAAGGGATTGGTGTCTTCATCCCAACCCAGCCTACGAAAAAAGTCCCCGCGGTGTGCGGGGACTTCACAATTAGTGGCGCTCGGACAGCAGGCGCTGCAGCTCCTTCAGGTCGCTCTTGCGGCGGCGAGAGCGGAAGACCGAGAAAGCAATCAGGCCAACCACAGCGGCGCCGACGCCACCCAGGGCCATCTGCACGTTGCGGTCCTGCAGCTTATCGGTGGCCGCGGTCTTAGCCTCGTTGGCAAAGTTCTGCGGCTTGCTGCGCTGTGCCAACTCGTCCAGGGTGCCGGCCAGCTGGCGGCGGGTGCGCTCGATATCGCGCTGAATGTCTTCAATATTGCGTGCCACGAAGTTCTCCTCTTAACTTAGGTTCGCTCTTAACGGGGTCATTCTACCCCGCCGCCCCAAAAGCGTGCAGCCCGGGCGGTAAGTAAGGTGGAAACCATGACTGAAAACCGTTTGAACGTTGGAGATACCGCCCCTGCTTTTGCGCTTGCCGACGACGCCGGAAACACCGTTTCCCTCGCCGATTACGCAGGCCAGCGCGTACTGGTCTACTTCTACCCCCGCGCCAATACCCCGGGCTGCACCAAGGAAGCCTGCGATTTCCGCGATTCCCTGGAACAGCTCAATGATCTCAATATCTCCGTCGTGGGTATCTCGCCCGATAAGCCGGAGGCGCTTGCAAAGTTCCGCGTGGACCACGAGCTGAACTTCCCGCTGCTCTCGGACCCAGATAAGTCCGTCATGACCGCCTACGGCGCGTTTGGTGAGAAAAAGAACTACGGCAAGGTGGTCCAAGGCGTTATCCGCTCCACCTTCTTGGTCGAGCCGGATGGCACCATCGGTCAGACGCACTACAACGTCAAGGCCACCGGCCACGTCGCCCGCGTGATGAAGGGACTTAGCTAGCGCGTGGGAGAGATTCTGCTACCGCGGCGTCGGCCAGCGCAGGCGCGCAGTCGCGAGCGCTTCGAGCGCATTCTGCAGGCCGCGCGCACTTTGCTTGTCGACGTCGGCTTTGAATCCTTCACCGTCGACGAAGTCGCCCACCGCGCCGGAGTGCCCATCGGCACGCTGTATCAGTTCTTTGCCAATAAATACGTGCTCGTCTGCGAGCTCGACCGCCAAGACACGGCCGCCAGCCGGGCCGAAATCGAGCGCTTCTCCCGCCGCGACCCGGACGTGCAGTGGCCCGATGTGCTGGATGAAACCATCGATCACCTGGCGCGCATGTGGCGCGAGGATCCTTCCCGGCGCGCCGTGTGGCATGCCGTGCAATCCACCCCCGCCACCCGCGCGACAGCCGCAGATACCGAGCGTCAGCTGCTTTGCCCCTTGTCAGAAATCCTCTCCCCACTCGCGCCGTCCATGAGCGATGACGAACGCATTGACCTGGCCGGCTTCCTTATCCACAGCGTGGTCTCGCAGCTCAATTACGCAACTGCGGGCGACCCCAGTGGCTTTGATGCTGTGGTCGTAGAGATTAAGCGCATGCTCGTTTCGTATCTATTTTCCACTGCGGCCCACTGGGGCAGTTGACGCTTAAACAAGTTATCCACAGCTGCGGACGTCTTCGCCTCGGCTTACCCGCCGGCTCTGCTTAAAGTTGCAGCCATGAGCGCACTGAAGGCCTATGCCACCCACATAGCCTCGGCGATGGACATCCTCGCCGAGGCCCACGGCATGTCTGAACGCGCCCTTCTCGAGCTGGGCTTGCCGGATGTCGAGGCCCGCGACCTCCGCGCGCTGGCCGCGGTCTACTTCGGCCCGACCGGCTTCAGCCGCAAGCAACGCCACGCAGCCGCAGCCGCCCGGCACCACGACCTCGTAACGCTCAAGCTGATTGAAAAGTACGTCTCCCGGGTGCGCACTAAGCGTGAGGCGTGGGACCTGCGCGTGGAGCTGTGCCGCCTGCGTGGGCCGGCTTCTGAAATCGCCCGCCGCGCTAAGCAACGCCTGCGCGAACTTCGCCCGCGCCGCATGCCACCCCGCGAAGGCGTCCAACTCCTTCGCCGCCCGAACGGACCGTGGACTATGCGGATTACCGCACCCTCGGCCTTCCTTGCCGAATTCGACGCCGCGCTCGACCCCGACCGCCCACTCGATTCCCTCCGCGACCTACTTCGCGGCACCGGCGCGCCCTCCGCGCGCACCACCACTAACGTCATCATCCCGCTCAACGCCCTAGACCAAATCCTGGACGGCGACGGCGAGGAAGTCACGCTGCGCCTTACCAATGGCGCCACCATTTCCGGCGCCGAGCTCGTCGAGCGCACCTTCACCGAGCACGGCCTTGCGACGCTAATCCACCCCGTCAAGGGCCCCGTCAACCTGTATCGCACATCGCGTTACGCCACCGAGAAACAGCGGCAGATGGCCGCGGCCGAAAATCCCACCTGCCCGTGGCCGCCGTGCAACCATCCGGCGGACAAGGCCCAGATCCATCACCTCAAGGCGTGGAAACACGGCGGGTTGACCAATATGGAGAACCTGACGGTGTGCTGCCCCTACCACAACGGGGTCAACCAGGATGATCCAAATGCCCCGCCGCTGCGCGGGCGCCTTGCCCGAGTCAATGGCAAGGTCCGCTGGGTTCGTTAGCGCTGCCTCTGCGAGGTAGCGCTACTCGGCGTGTCATCGGCCATAAGAACGTCGTGGACAAGGTCGCGCGCGGCGCTTAACGCATCACGACCTGAGTCAGGATGGCCGTCGTTGGCGAATACCTGGCACTCGTGATCAGGGATTACCTCCGCGCGGCGGGTTATGCCACGCTGCGCGGTATAGGCATCAAAGAGGTTATCGATGCTCAGGACTAGTCCTCGTTTTTCAATTGCTCGCGCAGCTGCTGGAAGTACTCGCGGGCAGCCTGGGGCTGCGCGGTGGAGTGTTGGCCCTGCTGCGGCTGCGGCACTTCCTGCTGGTTCTCGGAGCGTTGCTGCTCAGCACGCTGGGAAGCGGCGATGGCTTCGCGCTTAGCGCGTTCGGCCTGACGCTTAGATTCGCGCTCGATTTCTTCGGCGCGGGAAGGCTTCTTAGGCTGCGGGCGACGGCGCTGCGACGGCTCCTCGGCGGAGTCGAGGGCGCGGTTGGCCATGAGCACGTCGCGCATGCCGCTGAAAAGATCGCCCATCCCCTGCGGGTTGGAAGGCATGTAAAGAACGGACGCCTGGCCGTTATGGGAGACGTCGACCATTGCGTCGAGGTACTGGGAAACCAGCATGAGGGCTTCGGGGGATTCTTCCACGCCGGCGTCGCGAAGCATCTCGTACTGCTGGGCAATGCCCTCGACGATTTCCTTACGCTGGTCGGCGACGCCGCGGCCCTGCAGCTTCTTCGCCTCGGCCGCGCCCTCGGCCTCCTTGACCACGCGGATCTTCTCAGCCTCTGCCTGGGCGACGGCCGCTTCGCGCTCGCGCTGCGCCGCGTTAATGGAGTTCATGGACTCGCGCACGCGGGAATCGGGGCGAATATCGGTGACCAGAGTATTGACAAAGTTCCAGCCGTACTCGGCCATGTTGTCGCGCAGGGAGGCCGCAACATTGCGGGCGATGGTGTCCTTGGAGGAGAAGGAATCATCTAGGTTCATATTCGCCACGGAAGAGCGAACATTGTCCTGCACGTAGGCCACAATCTGCTGCTCGTGGTTGGAGAGCATGTAGTACGCCTCGCGCTCACGGCCCTGGACTACCTCGTACTGCACGGCAACAGGGATTTGGACGAAGACATTGTCCTTCGTCTTGGTCTCCACCATCACGTCCAGCTGCCGCACCTGGAGCGAAATCTTATCGCGGACGCGGTCTATCCACGGCATTTTAAAGTGCAGGCCAGCATGCGCCACCTTTTGGAATTTGCCCAAACGCTCCAAAATGGCAGCTTCGCGAGTGCGAACGATGAAATAGCCATCGAAAAGCGTTCCCAAGATAATCAGCAGGATAAAAACTATTACTATGGTGGCAATCATTGAATCTCCCTAAATGTCGTGATGATCACTAATATTTTCGCATAGGAAATAGCGAAATGCTAGTGATCGTCAATAAGCGAAAAGAGCTTCCCCAAGATGGTCGCACCATCCTCGCGGATGCCGTTGTGCTGGAATTCATTGTTAATCCACGGCCGCAGGTCTCCCAGGTGCGCGGCCGTAGCCAAGGACTCCTCGAGCGGGACGAAAATATCATCGACGTAGATGGCCGCGGCCGTGGTGGGTACCTCGCCCAGCGCATAGGGCGGGGAGAATTCGTGGCGGGCGAGGCCATGGGCGGCGTCGGCAAACGCGTGCAAGGCCGGGTCCTCGTCGAACTGCCAGGGGAAAATGTGCTCGCCGGTCAGCCAGGTGCCGCCCTCAGCAAACTCCGGAAATTCCTCGCGCATCCGGTGCGCCGCCCAGTTCGTAGCGGCCTGGCCACCGGCGCCGCCATAAATCGACTCATGGATTGCGGCATACAACGGAGCGTCCGCAAAGCTCACGCGCTGGCCGACGTCCGCCAGGAAATCACCCCGCAACCGCTTCTCCCCCGCCACGGTGCGGAAGGGCTCTTCCAGCAGATAGGCCAGCGAATCAAAGCCGGTGCCGCGGCCGAGCTCGATGCCGATAGTGCGAAACCGCAGTGAAGACAGGCGCTCACCGGTAGGAAGCCGCTCATCAGAATTGTCCAGGTGGGAAATGATCTCCTCGATACGGCCCTGTGCCCACGGGAATTCGCGGTAGAAGCGCTGTTGGCGGACCTTGAGCTTGCTGAAAGTAGCGCGGTAGAGCTCATCCGCGCCCTTCAGCGTAGGGATGCCGCCAGTGAAGAAGGCATGCTCGACGCGCTCGGGTGCCTGGGATAGGTAGGCGGTAATGCAAAAGCCGCCGAAGGATTGGCCGAACAGCGACCATTTCTCGAGTCCGAGGTGCTCGCGCAGGCGCTCGGCATCGCGGACGATATTGTCTTGGCGCAGCAACGCCAAGTGCCCTGCAGTGCGCTCTGCGGCCGGGCTAAGCGCGTCAATGCGGTTTGAGCGGCCGGTGCCGCGCTGATCCATGAGGAAAACGCGGTAGCGCTCTAGCGCCTTGCCAATCAGCCCCGTAGGCGCCAGCGGCCGAGGTGCCGGGAAACCGGGACCGCCCTGCAGGTATAGCAATGCGGGCAGGTCCTCGCCGCCGGGAGGGATTATTTCGCGGGCGTAAAGCCCAAAAGTCCCGTGGGGATTGGAATAATCCCACGGGACTTCTAGGTGGTGCTCTTTAATTGTGTGGCCGAAGCGGCGATAGGAGGTCATGTCCTCCCAGGCTAGTGGACTTCCAGACCCTTCGAGCGGAAGACGTCGCGGATTTTCTCCACATCCTCCGGCTTTGGTGGCTTCGTGTCAGCTAGCTGGTAGTTCATACCCAAGTTATCCCACTTGTCCTTGCCCATATTGTGGAAAGGCAGGACCTCAACGCGCTCAACGTTGGATTTCCAACGCGCCACGATGTTGGCCACATTTTCCACGTTCTCTGGCGAGTCCGTGAGGTCTGGCACCACCACGAAGCGGATCCACACCGCCTTGCCCATCTTGTTTAGCCTGTCGCCGAAGTCCAGCGTGGGCTGGAGTTCGCGCTGAGTGACCTTGCGATAGGTTTCCTCGTCGCCCGACTTGACGTCGAGAAGCACGAGGTCGATATTGTCCAGGTCCTCGTCACGCAAACGCGCACCGAGATAACCGGCAGTATCGATGGTGGTGTGGATGCCCGCATCGTGAACTTCCTTCAGCACGCGGCGCGTGAAAGAAAGTTGGAAGAGGGGTTCACCACCGGAGATGGTGAGACCGCCACCGGAAGCGTTGAAGATTGGCTTATAACGCTTAATGCGCTTGACCACATCCTCGACCCGCTCTAGCGTGCCGGTCTTCATCTCCCAGGTGTCTGGGTTATGGCAGTACTGGCAGCGCAGTGGGCAGCCGGACATGAACATCGTCATGCGGGTACCCGGGCCATCGACGGCGGTCACGAGCTCCCAAGAGTGCACGAGGGCAATATCGCCGGTACGGCGCGCCTCCATGAGTTCGGGGCGGGTAATGTCATCGAATTGAGCGTCGTCTCCCAGGCCCGCGGCCGCGCCGCGGACTCGCTCTCCCTCTTCAGGAGAGAGGGTAACGACACCAGTAACGCCATCTGCCATGATTAGGAACCCTGGTGGAAGGTGCGGGAGATAACGTCGAGCTGCTGCTCCTTGGTCAGCTTGACAAAGTTGACAGCGTAGCCAGAGACGCGAACGGTGAGGTTCGGGTACTTCTCTGGGTGCTCAACGGCGTCCTCGAGGGTGGACTTGTCCAGCACGTTGATGTTTGCGTGGTACAGACCAGAGTTCATCTGGTGTGCATCGCGGTTTGCCTTCATTGCTGACATGCGGTCTTCGAAAGTTGGGGTTGCCATGATTTTCTCCTTTTCGAGATGGTTGAGGGGGGGTTAGTGGTTTTTACTTCTCCATGATGAAGCCGGCATCCAGAACGCCCACCAAGTTATTGATGCGCTCTTCTGGGGTGCGGCCCAATCCGGAAGGAGTAATGGTGTTGGTCAGCGAGATGCCGTCCAAGGCGTCCTTGTAATCCAGCTTGCCGACGGACAGCATGGAAGCAACCATGCCGTGGCTGTCAGCACCGTTTTCAGGGTTAGCGCCTGGGGAGAACGGCGTGCCGGCCTTGTGGCCCGACGGGAAGGCGCCTGTTGCCTTGCCGTAGACCACGTTCGAGGTAATGGTCAGCACGGACTGGGTTGGGATGGCATTGCGGTACATCGGGATGGCCTTAATCTTTTCCATCACGGTGTGGACAATGGTAGCGGCGATATCATCGGCGCGGTCATCATCGTTGCCGTAGAACGGGAAGTCACCTTCGGTGACGTAGTCCGTAATCAAGCCGGTCTCGTCGCGTACCGGGGTGACCTTAGCGTACTTGATAGCAGCCAGGGAGTCAGCGACGATGGACAGGCCGGCGATGCCACAGCCCATGGAGCGGACGATATTGGAATCGTGCAGCGCCATCTCGACTGCCTCGTAGGCGTACTTGTCGTGGGAGTAGTGGATGATGTTGAGGGCTTCTACGTAGGTGCCAACAACCCAGTCCAGCATCTCCTCGTACTTCTGCCATACCTCGTCGAAGTCCAGCGGGCCGTCGCCCTTGATGGGCTCGTAGCCTTCGACAACCTGCTTGCCGGATACCTCATCGCGGCCACCGTTGATGGCGTAGAGCAGAGCCTTTGCGGCGTTCACACGAGCGCCGAAGAACTGCATCTGCTTGCCAACTTCCATCGGGGAGACACAGCAAGCAATTGCGGCGTCGTCGCCCCACTGCTCACGAATCTGGCGGTCAGACTCGTACTGGATGGAGGAGGTCTCAATGGAGATGTGGGCACAGAATTCCTTGTAGCCCTCTGGCAGCTTCGGATCCCAGAAGATGGTGATGTTTGGCTCAGGTGATGGGCCAAGGTTAACCAGGGTCTGCAGCAGACGGAAGGAAGTCTTGGTGACCATGTGGCGGCCGTCGTTGCCAAAGCCAGCGTCGGACCAGGTTGCCCAGTATGGGTCGCCGGAGAAGATCTGGTCGTAGTCGATGGTGCGCAGGAAGCGAACGATACGCAGCTTGAGAACCAGGGAGTCGATGATCTCCTGGGCGTCTTCCTCGGTGATGATGCCAGCGGCGAGGTCGCGCTCGAAGTAGCAATCGAAGAAGGCGGACAGGCGGCCGATGGACATTGCGGCGCCATCCTGGGACTTAATGGAAGCCAGGTAGCCGAAGTAGGTCCACTGTACTGCCTCGTGAGCGGTCTTGGCCGGCTGGGAGATGTCGAAGCCGTAGGACTCGGCCATCTTCTTGAGCTTCTTCAGGGCCTTAATCTGCTCGGAGTGCTCCTCGCGGTAGCGTGCCCAGTGCTCAGAGAAGCCAGCATCTGCGACGGAATCGCGGGAAGCCTGCTTTTCCTCGATCAGGTAGTCCACACCATACAGTGCGACACGGCGGTAGTCGCCGATGATGCGGCCACGGCCGTAAGCATCCGGCAGGCCGGTGATGATGTGTGATGAACGAGCAGCGCGGATGCGCGGGGTGTAGATATCGAAGACCGCATCGTTGTGGGTCTTGCGGTAACGGGTGAAGATCTTCTCCACCTCAGGATCTACTTCCTTGCCCGCTTCGGCGATAGCCTGCTTGACCATGCGCCAGCCACCGAACGGCATCATGGCGCGCTTCAGCGGGGTATCAGTCTGCAGGCCGACGATGACGTCGTCGTCCTCTGAGATGTAGCCGGCCGGGAAGGCGTCGATATCGGTCGGGGTGTGGGTGTCAACGTCGTAAACGCGCTGCTCGCGCTCGACGGACAGGTACTTCTTTTCCAGAGTGTCCCAGACGCGCTTGGTCTTCTCGGTCGGGCCTGCCAGGAAGCTGGAGTCACCGTCGTACGGCGTGTAGTTGCGCTGGATGAAGTCGCGGACGTTAATGCCCTCGGTCCATGGACCGGACTCAAATCCCTTCCAAGCTTCAAACTGTTGAGGCTGCGTTGCGGTAGTCATAATTCCCTTCTCTCGGGCGAATTGCTATCAGGGGATAAATGCCGCTTTCTTCGAGCCACAGCACCAAGCCCCTCTGGCCTCAATTGTTGACCAATTCCCTGGTAATAACAAGTCTCGCAAACGTTTGAAAGCTAAGTAATAAACCGGTCGTGTTGTTTCGCAGGTGAGTGATTTTATGCAGTACGCACGTACGTCTTCCATCGGGGGTGAAATAGCCCCGAACGTGTTCCGCATCACCACTAATTTTTGGCCGCTACCTGCGCGAACCTCTACTGTTAATCCCGTTCAGCTTCGCTTCCGCACAAAGGAGGACTTCGTGGCTTCGCAGCCCAAGCATCCAGTAGATATCGTCCCGCCCGCCCCCAAACTAGCCGCCTTGGGTTTACAGCATGTGCTGGCGTTTTATGCCGGCGCAGTCATCGTCCCGCTGCTTATTGCCGGCTCGCTCAATCTGGATGCGGAAACGACCATCCACCTCATTAATGCGGACCTGTTGACCTGTGGCATTGCAACGATCATTCAGTCCATGGGCGTCGGCAAGCGCATTGGCGTGCGCCTGCCCATCGTGCAGGGCGTGACTACTACGGCCGTCTCCCCGATTATTGCCATTGGCCTGGGCGCGACCGACGGCGCGGGTGGGGTGGCCTCGCTGCCAACCATTTATGGCGCCATTATTGTCGCCGGCCTTTTTACCTTCTTCGCGGCGCCGGTCTTTGGCAAGGTGCTGCGCTTCTTTCCGCCGGTGGTCACCGGTTCGGTCCTACTGGTCATGGGTACGTCGCTGTTGGGGGTGTCGGCCAATGACTTTGTCAATTACGCCGAGGGCGTGCCGGCCACCCGCGACTTACTCTATGGCTTTGGCACGCTCGCGGTCATCATCTTGGTGCAGCGTTTTTCCTCCGGCTTCCTGGGCACCCTGGCCGTGCTCATCGGCCTAGTCCTGGGCACTGGCGTGGCGCTCGTGCTTGGCGACGCCTCCTTTGACGAGGTCTCCTCCGCCCCCGCCCTCGGCATTACTACCCCGTTCTACTTCGGTATGCCGAAGTTTGACCTGGTGGCTATCTTCTCGCTCATCATCGTCATGATCATCACCATGGTGGAGACCACCGGTGACGTCTTTGCTACCGGCGAGATCGTAAAAAAGCGCATCCGCCGCGATGATGTCGTGCGTGCCATTCGCGCCGATGGCCTGTCCACCCTGGTGGGTGGCGTGATGAACTCCTTCCCCTATACCTGCTTTGCCCAAAACGTTGGCCTGGTACGCCTGACCAGCGTGAAGTCGCGCTGGGTGGCCGTTGCCGCCGCCGGGTTCATGATGGTGCTGGGCATTTTGCCCAAGGCCGGCGCGGTCGTAGCCTCCATCCCCTCCCCCGTTCTCGGCGGCGCCTCCCTGGCGCTTTTTGCCAACGTGGCGTGGGTGGGCCTACAGACCATCGCCAAGGCCGATCTTTCCGATGGCCGCAACTCCGTCATCGTCACCTCCGCGCTGGGGCTGGCCATGCTGGTGACCTTCAAGCCGGATATCGCCACCGCCTTCCCGGAGTGGGCGCAAACCTTCGTCTCTTCTGGCATGTCCATCGGCGCGATTACCGCCATTGTGCTCAACCTTTTGTTCTTCCACACAGGAGGCAAGCAGGGAACGCAAGTGTCTCGGGCCGTCGGCAAGAGCGTGAGCCTGCAGCAGATCAACGGCGCTTCCCGCGAAGAATTCGTCTCCGCGCTGCGCCCGCTGTTTAATAACGAGACCTGGCCGCTGGAGCTGGCGTGGGAGTCGCGGCCCTTCGGCGATGTTAATGAGCTGCGCGCGGCCATTCAGGTGGCCGTGCTGACCGCGGATGATTCCCGCCGCGCCGCGCTCATACACGATTATCCGGCCATGGATGAGCTGCTGCTTGCCGACGCCGACGAGGCCGCCACCATCTCCGCCGACCGCGGCTCCCTGGGCCTAACCGACCTGGATGATGTGCAGACCGAGCGCATCACCGAGCTTTCCGCCGCCTACCGCGAGCGCTTTGGCATGCCCTTTGTGGCCTATTTGGATACCAATGACACCGTCGACCGCGTCATTGATGCCGGCGTGCGCCGCCTAGCCAACTCCCCCGAGCAGGAGAACCGCACCGCACTGGGCGAAATCGTAGAAATTGCCAACGACCGCTTCGATATCCTGCTGGCCGATGCCAACCCGGTCCGCTCCTCGTGGGACCGCAAGTTCACCGAGGTGGACTAGTTAGCGAAAGGAAAAGTCCACTTCGGCCTCTGGGTCCACGCCGGAAATGATGCCGGTGTAGAACTGCTTGGCCTGGGATTGGAGGACATCGCGATTATCCGCGATGTCCTCTTTCTTTTTGTCCTCGTTGAGGATTTTGGTGATGGTTTCCGCCTTATCGATATCCGGGGTAATCCAGCTCAACGCGCCGTTGTCTTCCACCGCGGTTTCGAAATTCTCATCCGAGTGCCCGATGAATATGAACTCGGGGATCTCCACGCGGAAGTGGTGCGGGGATTCTTCTTCCACTCGCACCTGCGAACCTTCGATGCCGAGCTTGGCACGGTAGGAGTACTTGATGTACTGGGTGCGCTCGCTGCCCGGGACCTGCCAATTCCACAGCTTGCTGGTAGCGGATTCCTCCGATAGGCCCTCGATGCCCAGCGAGACGAGCACCACCTGCTCTTCGCGCTCCACGGCCTTGATGACCTTGGTATTACTCGATTCGGTCTCCACCTCCACCGGTTCCCGCACCTGCCAAATGAACACCGCGGCGGCAGCCACGGCGGCAATGAGAATGACGGCGATAAGGGTGGAAAGCAGCTTTTTCATGATGACCATCTTAGGGCGACTATGCGGGCGGTGATATGCGAAAGCGCCGCCGGCTTCGAGAGCCAGCGGCGCCGATTGTGCGCCCGGTGAGACTTGAACTCACACGTCATAAGACACTAGAACCTAAATCTAGCGCGTCTGCCAATTCCGCCACGGGCGCGGGGGACTTGCCATAGTGTACACGGCACGCCGGCAATCCAGAAACCAGGGGTGTTCTGTTTTCCGGCCGCTGGTGGGTAGGGTGGATCGCGTGAGCACTCAAGAGGAAAAGAAGAACAAGCGCGTGCAGGTGCGGTGGTGGCACATCCTCCTCATCGCGTTTTTCGTCGTGCTCTTCCTATTCCTGGCCTATTGGCAATGGACGCGCTTCCGCTCCGGCTCGGGCACCTTCCAAAACTTGGGCTATGCCTTCCAGTGGCCACTGTTCGCCGTGTTCGTGGTCTATGCCTATCGCACCACGCTGCGCTATGAAAACGAGCGCCTCGCGGCCGAGGAAGAAGCCCGCGACATGGATAGCACCACCACTGAGGCCCCGGCTGAGTCTCCCGCACAGCCGCAGGCGAACACCAAAATCGATGAGGATTTCCTGCCCCAGCGGCCTCAAATAGATGTGGACACGTTCAACGCCATGAATACCCCGCGCCGCCGGCGCGGCGAGAATGAAGAAAGCTGATTATGACCAACAAAGTTCACCCCGCCCGCCAGGCCCGCATCCGCGGACCTTTGAAGTTTTTCTCCATCGCGGCCACCGTGACCGGTATCTTCCTGATTATCCTGGTCATCCGCATGGTCTGCCAGTACCTCATCGGCATGGAGATCCCAGAGTGGGCCACCTATATCGCGATCGTGCACGGCATCGCGTACATGACCTACCTGCTGTCCATCCTTATCCTCGGCCCGCGCGCGCTGTGGCCAGTAGGCAAGCTTTTTACCACCGCCCTTGCCGGCGTGGTGCCCTTCCTGTCCTTCTGGATGGAGCACAAGCGCCGCAAGGAGATTAAGGAGGAGTTCCAGCTCTAGGAACTGCGAACCAGCTCCGCGATGGCGGGGACTAGTTGACTTAGAGCGCGGCCGCGATGCGAGACCGCGTTCTTTTCTTCTGGGGACATCTCCGCGGCCGACCGGGACTCGCCTTCTGGCTGAAAGAGCGGGTCATAGCCAAAGCCGTTGTCCCCGCGCGGCTCGCGCAGGAAGCGGCCTTCCCAGCGCCCTTCGGCCACGTGCTCGGTGCCATCGGGAGTCACGAGCGCGCAGACAGAGACAAAGGCGGCGGCGCGGCGCTCATCGGGGACATCGGCCATCTGTGCCAAGACCAGGTCATTATTGGCCTGGTCATTGCCGTGCTGGCCGGACCAGCGGGCGGAAAGTACGCCGGGCATGCCGTTGAGCTCTTCGATGGCCAAGCCGGAATCATCCGCGACGGTAGCAAAGCCGGTCGCGGCCGCGCCAGCGCGGGCCTTAATAAGCGCGTTATCGGCAAAGGTGCGGCCGTCTTCCACCGGCTCTGGGTAGGGCTCCACTGCGGATAGCGGGCGCAGCTCGACGCCCTCGATGCCAGCATCGGCCAGGATGCGCTCGAGCTCCGCGAGCTTCTTCGGATTATTGGACGCGACGAGAATTACCACCCCAGCGCCGCCTTCTGTGCGGCGATGAGCTCGCGGCAGCCCTTCTGCGCTACGTCCAACATCTCGTTGAGCTCCTCGCGGCCAAAGAGGCCGTGCTCGCCGGTGCCCTGGATTTCTACGAAATCGCCGGATTCTTGCATCACCACGTTGAGGTCGACCTCGGCGCGGGAGTCTTCCTCATAAGGCAGGTCGAGGCAGATTTCGCCATCAATGATGCCGACCGAGACCGCAGCGATGGGATCGAGCAGCGGCTCGCCGGGGACGACGCCCTCGGCCTTGAGGTGTGCGATGGCGTCGGCAAGCGCAACATAGGCGCCGGTGATAGAGGCGGTGCGGGTGCCGCCATCGGCCTGCAGGACGTCGCAGTCGAGCTGGATGGTGTTCTCGCCCAGCTCCTCCAAGTCCACCGCAGCGCGCAGGGAGCGGCCGACGAGGCGGGAAATCTCGTGGGTGCGGCCCTTGACCTTGCCCTTCATGGATTCGCGCGGCATGCGGTCATGGGTGGCAGAAGGCAACATGGCGTACTCGGCGGTAAGCCAGCCTTCGCCCGAATCACGCTTGAAGCGCGGCACGCCATATTCCACGGATGCGGTGCACATGACGCGGGTATTGCCAAACTCCACCAGCACCGAGCCGGCCGGGTTGGTGGTGAAATTGCGGGTAATGCGGACGCTGCGCATCTGGTCCAGCGCGCGCCCATCGGCACGAGTAAATTCAGTCATGCCGTCCAGCGTATCTTAGAACTCCATCCCCGCGGCGCCGAGGACAATCTCGCCATCGAATTCGGAGCGGGCCGCCTCCAAAGTTGCTTGCGCATCGCCCCACGGCTGAATGTGGATGAGCACCAGCTTGCCCACACCCGCCTCGCGTGCCGCCCTACCGGCTTCCGCGCCCGACATGTGCATGTCCGGCGCCTTGCCCTCAGAGGTCTCGCCCCAGGCCGCCTCGCAGAGGAAGATATCGGCGCCACGGGCGGCTTCGACAAGCGCGGGCGTATAAGAAGAGTCACCGGAATAGGTAATAGTCTGGCCCGTCTTCGTGTGCTCCACGCGCAAGGCATAGGCCTCTACCGGGTGATTTACCGGGAAGGGGGTGATATAGACATCGTCCACGAGCTGGCGCTCGCCCGGCTCCCAGGCGCTGAAGGCGAAGGTATCGGACATGTCATCGATGCCATCGACCTCATCGGAGGACAGGCGGCCCAGATGCGTAGGCGTAGCCTTCGGCCCGAAGCACATATTGCGCGAAGCCGCCGGCGCCGTGGGATGGAAGCGGCGCCACACCATCAAGGAAGGAAAATCCAGGCAGTGATCGGCATGCAGATGGCTAAAGGCCACGTGCGCATCACAAGGATCCTGCTGCTGTTCCAACTGCGCCAAGGTACCAGGGCCCATGTCGAGGACAATGGACGGCGCATTATCGAAAGACAGCAAGTAGCCGGAGGCGGGATTCTGGGCGGTGGGGACGCTACCGGAGCAGCCTAGGATGGTCAGCTTCATGGGCTCAATAGTTCCATGAATTCGCCCCGCATGCGTACTCAACGTGCAAACGGGGGAGAAATTGCACTTCTTTATGCAATCTGGGGGCCGAGAAAGCGCGTGGCAAGGCGGGCAAAGGCTTCCGGATCGCCGGTGGATTCAAAAGTGTGGACCGGCTGATTCTCTGCGGGGGCCAACATATCCGTTTCCGTGAGAATCCGCATCACGTCCTTGGTGGTTTCCTCCGAGGAGGTCACCAGCGAGACATTTTCGCCCATCGCCAGCTGGATAATGCCGGTCAGCAGCGGATAGTGCGTGCAGCCCAAGACCAGGGTGTCTACCCCCTGCGCTTGCAGCGGGGCCAGGTAGCCCTCGGCGACGCCGAGAATCTGGCGGCCGGCGGTAATGCCCCGCTCGACAAAGGGAACAAAATCCGGGCAGGCGGTGGCAAAGGCCTGCACCTTGGGGTTGAGCGCAAATAAGTCTTGATAGGCACCGGATTTGATGGTGCCTTCGGTGCCGATGACGCCGATTTTTCCGTTGCGCGTGGTGGACATGGCGCGGCGCACCGCGGGCCGGATGACTTCCACGATGGGGATATCGTAGCGCTCGCGCGCATCGTGAAGGAAGGCAGCGGTGGCGGTATTGCAGGCAATGACCAGCATCTTGCAGCCGCGCTCCACCAGCCGATCGGCCACGTCTTGGGAAAAGGCGCGGACTTCAGAAATGGGCCGCGGACCGTAGGGGCTATGGGCGGTATCGCCGGTATAGATGACGGATTCGTGCGGCAGCTGTTCCATCACCGCGCGGGCCACGGTGAGCCCACCCACGCCGGAATCAAAGATGCCGATGGGAGAGGTCGCAGTTGGCATTAGCGCTTCACTGCCTTAACCGGGTCGTCCGAGGTAATGGTCATGCCGGCGAGGATTCCGCCGATGGCGCCGAAGAGGTGGCCCTGCCAGCTTACGCCCTCGTAGACGGGCAACACGCCCCACACCAAGCCGGAGTAAGCGAAGCCGAGCACGATGCCCAAGATGGTCTGGATGAGCGAACGGTTAAAAATTCCGCGCACAATCAGATACGCCAGCCAGCCATAGACCAAGCTGGAAGCACCGATATGCGAGGTACCGGGGCCACCAATGAACCAGGTTCCAAGGCCCGCAACCAGCGTGGTAATTAGCGTGACCTCCCACCAGGCCTTGCGGCCGGAAAGGCCGATGAGGAAGCAGAAGATGGCTCCGGGCACCGAGTTGGACATCAAGTGCTCAAAGTTCGCGTGCAGCAGCGGGGCGGTGACAATGCCCCAGATGCCATTGAAATCCAGTGGGCGAATGCCGTAATTAGAAAGCTGGCCACCAAACAGGAAGGCGTTGATGATGTGGACCGCCCATTCCACCACGAGAAAGCCAATGGCTATGGAAAAGCCGGTGGTGATGCGGCCACTGCGGGTGTAGTTCTTGGAGTCGCCGCGATTGACCTGGCCCGTGGGCGCCGGCTGGTAGTTAGATGTTCCACCTGAAGTCATAATGCGCCTTATCTTAGTCCAGCAGATCGCGGTACGCGCTCAAGCCTAGGCCGGGGTCGGCGGCGGTGACCGCGTTGACGATGGCTTCTTCCACGGCATCGGCGGCCGCGGCGCACAGCTGGGTCACCACCTGCGTGCTCAGTTCGGCTGGGCGCTTGGCGGTGGACAGGGCAAAGATCGTGTCCCCATCCAGTGGCGAATGCGCAGGACGTACCGCACGGGCGATGCCATCGTGGGCAGTCATGGCCAGGCGCTGGGCTTGGGCGGTGGTAACGGGGGCGTCGGTAAGCACGGCGCCGATGGTGGTATTGAGCTTGGACTCCGCTGGGTGCGGCAAGGCGCGGTAGGCGGCAGCATTGACCGGGGTGCGCCCCGGCGCGCCGTACAGCCGGCCGGACTGCGGCTCGATGACCTCGCCCACGGGGTTGGCAACCATCGCGGCACTGACCTCGTAGTCACGAACCCGGCGCGTGGCCAGCCCGAAGCCACCCCGCACTTTGCCAGCAGTAGCACCCACGCCGGCTCCCACCGAACCCATTGATTCGTCGCTGCCTATGAGCGCGGCTCGCAGCGCGGCTGCGCCTTCCTCCGGCCCAGGACGGGAAGGTCCGACCAGCAGATCAAAAATGACGGCGCCGGGAACGATGGGAACGCGCGGCCCGGGCTTATCCTCGCCGAAGACGGGAAAGCCGATCCCTTGCTCTGCCAGCTCATTCATCACGCCGTCGGCAGCGGCTAGGCCAAAGGCGGAGCCACCTGCCAGCACCACGGCGTGGACGCGCTCGACCGTATTATGCGGCTGTAAAAGGTCCGTTTCGCGGGTGCCTGGGCCGCCGCCGCGCACGTCGACGCTGCCGAGCGCTCCGCCGGGCCCGCAGTAGAGCACTGTGACTCCGGTATCGGTGCCGCTATAGTGCCCGATGCTCATCCCGTCCAGCATTAGTCCATCAGCACCTGCAGCAGCGAATCCTGGCAAAAAGCCAGCCATTCCACGAGGCTATCGCGGTCAGACATCAGGTTGTCATCGGCCACATCGCCCGCCGCGACAAAGAGGCGGAGGTCGTTGAGGCCGGCGACGAAGGCCTGGGCCTCTTGCTCGTTGATGGTGACCTCTACCCCACCGGTAGGTCCGAGGGCAGAGCCAATCACCTGCAGGTTTTCCAGCTTTGCGCGCGCAATGTCGTTTTCATGCAGGGAACGCAGCAATGATGCATCGCCTTCATATTCCTCATCGCCGGGCATTTCAAAGTCCGGGAAGAGACGGGCCAGCGAGGGATCGTCCGGGGCTTCGGTGTGGCCGGTGGGCATGTCCAGCATTTCCGCCAGCTCGTCCTTAGGCGCGGACTGGGCGCGCTTGATGATCGCCTCGGAGACAGTGGCGGTGAGATCGCCCAGTACTTCGCGCTCCATTGGTTCGAATACGGCCGTGATCTTCGGCGCGCGCATGAGGGACTTCTTTTTCTTCCACGGTTGCATCTATCTAACCTGCCTGCTGCATCGTTGCCCACAGACCGGCGATCTGGAGCTTTTTCACGTCCGCTTCAATCTTGTCGCGCTCGCCGCTGGACACGGCGGCCTTGCCCTCGGTGTGGACCTGCATCATGAGTTCATTGGCCCGCTTCTTGTCATATCCCAACACGGTTTGGAATACATAGGACACGTAGCTCATCAGATTGACGGGGTCATCCCACACGATGCACATCCACGGCAGGTTCTCGCTCGTGGCTACGTCTACGTCGAGTTCTTCATCCAATTCGGGCGTAGCCATCGGAGAGCTCATCCGGACTACAGGAAATTGCGCCTTCATGCTTTCTAGCCTAACCATATTTGGGTATTTATTGTGGGCCCGCGCAATCTGGCTTCAAACATTCCGGCGCCAAAGAATCTAAACCCCTGAAAAGCACCTAGTCAGTGGGTATTATCACTCCCGTGAATGACAAAGCTATCCCTAATGATCGCTCTACTGCACTGCTCACGGATAAATATGAGCTAACGATGCTCCAGGCCGCGCTGCGCGATGGCTCGGCAAACCGCCAGGTCACCTGCGAGGTATTCGGCCGCCGCCTGCCCAATGAGCGCCGCTATGGCGTCGTTGCCGGCACCGAACGCGTCCTGCGCGCAGTGGAGGATTTCCGCTTTTCGGCCAATCAGTTAGCGGAGATGGACTTCCTGGATGAGCAGACCAAGGAGTATCTGCGCCACTATCGCTTTTCCGGGCAGATTGACGGCTACCGCGAGGGCGAGCTTTATTTCCCCAACTCCCCCATTCTGACGGTGCGCGGCACCTTTGGGGAATGCTTGATTTTGGAGACCGTCATCTTGTCCATCATGAACGCCGATTCCGCGGTGGCTTCGGCCGCCTCCCGCATGGTCACGGCGGCCGACGGCCGCCCCATTATCGAGATGGGCTCGCGCCGCACCCACGAGTATGCGGCGGTAACCTCCGCCCGCGCGGCCTACCTGGCCGGCTTCAATGCCACCTCCAACCTGGAGGCGGGCTACCGCTACGGCATTCCGGTCTCCGGCACTGCCGCCCACTCTTGGACCTTGGCGCATACCAACCCGGATGGCACCCCGAACGAAGAGGCCGCCTTCCGCTCCCAGATCGACACCCTCGGTGTGGACACCACGCTGTTGGTCGATACCTATGACATCACCAAGGGCGTCGAGACCGCAGTGAAGGTAGGCGGCCCGAAGCTCGGCGGCGTTCGCATCGATTCCGGTGACCTTGGTGCGCTCACCCGCCGCGTGCGCAAGCAGCTGGATGATTTGGGTAATCACAACACCAATATCGTGGTCTCCTCCGACCTCGACGAGTTCGCCATTGCCGGCCTGCGCGGCGATCCAGTAGACGTCTACGGCGTCGGCACGTCCGTAGCTACTGGCTCCGGTGCGCCCACCGCCGGCATGGTCTACAAGGTCGTAGAGGTAGACGGCATTCCGGTGGCAAAGCGCTCTTCCTCCAAGCGCTCTGTGGGTGGCGCCAAGCGGGCACTGCGCACCTACCGCTCCTCCGGCGTCGCCGTGGAGGAAATCGTCTACCCCTTCGACGCACCAGCGCCGGATACCGGCCAGCTCGATACCCGCGACATGACCATTCCGCTCATGCGCGATGGCCACATCGTCGACGGACTGCCGGATCTGCATTCCTCCCGCGAGTATTTAGCTCAGGCCCGCAAGACCCTGCCATGGGAAGGCCTGGCACTCTCCCGCGATGAAGCGGCCGTGCCCACGCGGATGGTGGGCTTTAAAAAGTAGGCCGCTAGACTGTGTGGGGTGAGTGAGCACGCAGATGAGCCCCTAAACCTCGACACGGAAACGCTGCTGGGCAAGGCCGTAGACGCGCTGGGCGGCAGCCGGCGCGAAGGCCAGGTGCGCATGGCCACCGCCGTCTCGGCCGCGCTCGAAAAGGAGCGTCACCTAGCTGTGCAGGCCGGTACCGGTACCGGTAAATCCCTGGCCTACTTGGTCCCGGCTATCCGGCATGCGATGAACTCGGGGTCCACTGTCATCGTCTCCACCGCGACCCTAGCCTTGCAGCGCCAGCTGGTGGAGCGCGATCTGCCGCGGCTTACTGAGGCGCTCGCCCCTGTGATGGAGCGTACGCCCACCTTCGCCATCATGAAGGGCCGCAATAACTACCTGTGCATGAATAAGATTGCGGCTACCCCGGATGACCCAGAAGCACTTATCGACGAATCCGAGATCTCCCACCGCGGCAAGGCCGTGCGCCGTATCCACGAGTGGGCGCAGGAAACCGACACCGGTGACCGCGATGACCTAGAGCCGGGCGTGCCGGACTTAGTGTGGCGGGCGGTATCGGTAACCTCCAACGAGTGCTTAGGTGCTTCGCGCTGCCCGCACGGGCCGGATTGCTTTGCGGAAGAGGCTCGCAGGGCGGCTGCCGACGTCGATATCGTGGTCACCAACCACGCCATGCTCGCCATCGACGCGGTTTCTGAAGCAAATATCTTGCCGGAGCACGACGTCGCCATTATCGATGAGGCTCACGAGCTCGACGGCCGCATCACCTCCGTGTCCACCGCGGAGATTACTACCCGCGCCATCAAGATGGCCGCCAACCGCGCGAAGTCGCTGGGAAATGCCGGCAGCCTCTCGGACTTGGCCGAGGAATTTGATGACCTGATGAAAATCCAAGAGCCCGGCCGTTGGACCGACTTGGATGAAACCTCCCAGGGGCATCTGCGCGCGCTTGCCGACGAATTCCTGCGGGTTAAGTCCCTCATTTCTCGCGCACCAGAAGGCGAAGCGACCGACGACCCAGAGAAAAACGCCGAGCGCCAAAACTTGAGCAACCACCTCTCCGACCTCGCGCAGGCCGTGGCACGCATGCTGGAGGTTTTCGCCACCGATGACCCAGCCAAGCAAGACGACGTCGTCTGGCTCGAGCGCGATCCGCGCAGCGACGCCGAGACCCTTGCCGTGGCGCCCCTCTCCATCGCCCACATGCTGCGCGAAAACCTCTTTGGGGAGCAGACGGTGGTGCTGACCTCGGCCACCCTCGCCCTCGGTGGACGCTTCGATGCCATGGCCGCCCAGTGGGGCATGCCGAGCGGCACCTACGACACCTTGGACGCGGGCACGCCTTTCGACCCAGCCAAATCCGGCATCCTGTACACCGCCAAGCACCTGCCCGCGCCGGGCCGCGATGGCCTGCCCAAAGAAACCATCGATGAGATCTACGAGCTCATCATGGCTGCTGGCGGACGTACGCTTGGTCTGTTCTCCTCCCGCCGCGCGGCGGAAGAGGCAGCCACCGCCCTCAAGCCGCGCATCCCCTTTGACCTCTTCGCACAAGGCGAGGATTCCATCGGCGCCCTGGTGGAGAAGTTCTCTCAGAAGGAAAACTCCTGCCTCTTCGGCACGCTTACCCTGTGGCAAGGCGTGGACGTGCCGGGGCCGGCGTGCTCGCTGGTCATCATCGACCGCATCCCGTTCCCCCGGCCGGACGATCCCCTGATGCAGGCGCGCGCCCAAGCGGCCGATGCTGCGGGCCGCTCCGGATTCATGGAGGTCTCCGCCAACCACGCCGCCTTGCTCATGGCACAGGGCGCAGGCCGCCTGCTGCGCCACGTGACCGACCGCGGCGTGGTGGCCGTGCTCGATAACCGCTTGGAGTATAAGCGCTACGGCAGCTTCCTCAAGGCCTCCATGCCACGCTTTTGGCAGACCACCGACGCGGATACGGTGCGCGGCGCGCTTAAGCGATTGGTCGCCGCAGGGCGCACACGGTAGCCGAGTCCGGCGCAATCTCCGTGAACCCGGCGTCCACGATGACCACGGCGCCATCCTGCGCGCAGGCGGTGCGAAAATCTTCGCCGGACACCTCGCGCACCGAAAGTTCAAAACCCGTGTCAGCCCAGGCACGAGCCTCCTCCACCGACATCGCCGCGGCGAGCATCATCGAACCGTGGCCCACCTGCGCTGCGGCCTTGCCGGCAGACATGTCGAGGCTGCGGTCGACGTAGATGACGGGGGCGTCGCCAAGCGGGTCTCCCGGCTCATCATAGGCAAGGTCAGTGTGACCGATCTGCAGCTTGGCGATGAGCGGATCCACCTCCCCCACGGCCGAAGGCGCGAAGGCTCGAGCGCGGTCCGCCACGGTCACGCCGGGCAGGCTCTGCACATCGCGCCAGGCCTTATTGCGCGCCCGACGGGCGATCTTGCGGATGCGGTGGCCATACCACTGTCCCAGGGCGTGGGCGAAGGCCCCGTCCTCCCCCGCGCGCTCGTCCAAGCACACGGCCACAACGGCGCTGGCGGCCGCCTCTAGCACTTCCGTGCGCGCCGGCGGCTCCTGCTTTGGCAGGTTAAGCGCAATCTGCATCGCTTGGATGGTGGCGGGCTCGTCGGGGTTTTCTGGGTCATCGCGCCACGAACGCGAATCACAGGCTTCTACCAAGCGCTGGTGGGCTACTTCAAACTTATCCACGAACAACCTCCTCGGCCGGAATTCCCAAGATCTGTAGTACCTCATCCAGCCGCCGGTGATTTACCGAGGTATCCGCCACTTCTTGCAGCGCCGGCTTAGCGTTAAAGGCGATGCCCAGCCCCGCGGCGGTAATCATATCGATGTCATTGGCGCCGTCGCCCACGGCGACCGTCTGGCGCATGCTCACGCCGGAATCCGCGGCGAACTCCCGCAGGAATTCCTCCTTGGCCTTGCGGTCAACCACCTTGCCGGTGACGCGGCCGGTGAGCTTGCCATCGGCGATCTCCAAGGTATTGGCGCGGACGTAATCTAAGTGCATTTCTGCGGCTAGGTCCTCCAGAACTTGGATGAACCCACCGGAGACCACAGCGGTGCGATAACCGATGTGGTTGAGCGTGGCAATGGTCTCGCGGGCACCGGGGGTCAGCTGAATCTCGCGGGCCACCTCATCAATGATGGAAGCATCCAGGCCGGCCAGAACGGCCACGCGCTCGCGTAGGGACTCCTCAAAATCCAACTCGCCGCGCATAGCCCGGGCCGTGATGGCGGCAACTTCTTCCTCTTTGCCGGCGTGCGCGGCTAGCATCTCGATGACCTCGCCTTGGATGAGGGTGCTATCGCAGTCGAAGCAGACGAGGCGTTTGGAGCGTCGGCCCAGACCCGCAGGTTCAATGGCAATGTCGATGCCAATCTGCTGTGCCAGCTCTGCCAGCGCCTGGCGCACAGGTGCCGCGGAACCATCGAGGGACAAGAACAGCTCCAGCCCGGTCAGCGGGGAGGTGGAAAGCCCGCGGATGCGATCGATATTGGCATCGAAATTGGCCAATACGCGGGCGACCTCCTCTACGTGGTGGGCGGTTACTTCCGTTCCCATGAGGACCACCGCATGCGTGGAGCGAGCTCGCGCGCTAGATTCCTCCTCCCGCACGTCCACGGATACCTGCTGCCCGTAGATGCTCAAGGTATTGCGCAAACCTTGTTCAATCTGCTCGGCGCGCGTACGGGGAATGCGGGTATGGGCGGCGAGGGTGATGCGGCCGGAGAAGATGGCCTGTTCGACGTCGATAAGCGCGGCGCTATAAGACGCCAACACGCGGAAGAAGGCCGCCGAGACCCCAGGCTTGTCCGGCCCAGTGGTGGTAATGACGGCATAGGTATCAGTTTGGGGACTCACGCCGCCCATTATCGCACGTGGGGCAAATAAGATACGCCAAAGCCGCCTCCCACGGCCCTTGGTGGGCTGGGAGGCGGCTTAAGTCAGGAGTGCTTTAGCGAGTTATATCGCTTTAGTGGCTACCCACGTGTGCTTCTTCGCGCATGCGCTGAACCATGTGCGGGTAGTGCAGCTCGAAGGCCGGACGCTCGGAGCGGATACGCGGCAGCGACACGAAGTTGTGGCGCGGCGGCGGGCAGGAGGTTGCCCACTCGAGGGAGTTGCCGTAGCCCCATGGGTCATCCACGGTGACAATCTCGCCATAGCGCCAGGACTTGAATACGTTCCACACCAGCGGGATAACGGAAGCGCCAAGGACGAAGGAGAAGATGGTGGAAATCTGGTTGAAGACCGTGAAGCCATCGGACTCCAGGTAGTCAGCGTAACGACGCGGCATACCCATGTTGCCGACCCAGTGCTGAACCAAGAAGGTGCCGTGGAAGCCGATGAAGGTCAACCAGAAGTGAATCTTTCCCAGACGCTCATCCAGCATGCGGCCGGTCATCTTCGGGAACCAGAAGTACAGGCCGGCGAAGGCGGAGAACACAACCGTACCGAACAGGGTGTAGTGGAAGTGCGCAATCAAGAAGTAGGACTCAGCCAGCTGGAAGTCCAGTGCCGGGGATGCCAGCATAACGCCGGTCATGCCGCCGAAGAGGAAGGTAGCCATGAAGCCCATGGCGAAGATCATCGGGGTATCCCAGGTGATGTGACCCTTCCACATGGTGCCCACCCAGTTGAAGAACTTAACACCGGTTGGAACCGCAATCAGGAACGTCATGAAGGAGAAGAACGGCAGCAGGATAGCGCCGGTGACGAACATGTGGTGTGCCCACACAGCCATGGACAGGGAGCCGATGGCCAGCAGTGCGAAGACTAGGCCGATGTAGCCGAAGACCGGCTTGCGGGAGAAGACCGGAACGACCTCAGAGATAACGCCGAAGAATGGCAGTGCCAAGACGTAGACCTCAGGGTGGCCGAAGAACCAGAACAGGTGCTGCCACAGGATGGCGCCGCCATTAGCGGAATCGTAGATGTGGCCGCCCAGCTTGCGGTCATACAGAACGCCCAGTGCTGCAGCGGTCAGCAGCGGGAAGATCATCAGCACGATGGCGGACGCGGTAAACACAGCCCAGCTGAAGACCGGCAGACGGAACATGGTCATGCCCGGTGCGCGCAGGGTCAGGATGGTCGTAATCATGTTGACAGCGGAGGCAATGGTACCGACACCGGTAGCGCCCACGCCGACGATCCACATATCCGCGCCGATGCCCGGGGTGTGGACACCATCAGCCAGCGGCATGTACATGGTCCAGCCGAAGTCAGCCGCACCACCTGGGGTTACGAAGCCCAGCAGCATCACGGTGCCGCCCAGCAGGGTAACCCAGAAGCCGAAGGCGTTTAGACGAGGGAAGGCCACGTCCGGCGCACCAATCTGCAGCGGCAGGATGTAGTTACCAAAGCCCCACACGACTGGGGTCGCAAACAGCAGCAGCATCACGGTGCCGTGCATGGTGAACAGCTGGTTGAACTGCTCATTGGACAAGAACTGGAGACCCGGGGTGAACAGCTCCGCGCGGATCAACAGTGCCATAAAGCCACCGAGGAAGAAGAAGCTGAAGGACATGATCAAGTACATGATGCCCAGCTGCTTGTGGTCGGTGGTGGTTAGAAATACCCAAGCCTTTGAACCGGTCTTCGCGTTACCGGTTGGCTCTGGACGTGTGGGGGCGACGTAATCGTCGACCCGTGGCGCCACAGCGGTCATAAAATCCTCCTGAATAACAAAGTGTCTGTGGACAGACTCCACCTACACCTAGGTTTACTCGCCTTATATTAGGCCATTTTCCCCTGTTCTTTCCAGCTTCCCCCAATACTCGGATGCGAAGACACGCCTCACCATTGACCACATCTGCCACATTGCCCCTGCACGTGGCGCGGCCACTATTTCCACCTACGGTTTTCGCCAGAAATACACCGTGCTATATGTCACAGCCGCGCCGAATTGTGCGGCCCCAAAACGCAAAAACACACCCCCGCTCGTTATCAACCTTTCGGTTGAGTTCGAGCAGAAGGTGTGCTGCAAGACCACGCTGATCAGCGGGAATGCTTAGAAGTCCCAGTCATCATCCGTGGTGTCCTCAGCCTTGCCGATGACATAGGACGAACCCGAACCAGAGAAGAAGTCATGGTTCTCATCGGCATTTGGCGACAACGAGGACAAGATAGCCGGGGAAACGCGGGTCTCATCGGCTGGGAAGAGCCCCTCAAAGCCCAAGTTATTCAGTGCCTTATTGGCGTTGTACCGCAGGAAGCGCTTAACGTCCTCGGTCCAGCCCAGGTCATCGTAGAGATCCTCGGTGTAGTCGATCTCATTGTCATAGAGGTCATAGACCAAGTCGAAGGTGTATTCCTTCAGCTCTGCCTGGTGCTCTTCATCCAGCTGCTTATACGCCTGCTGGAACTTATAACCAATGTAGTAACCATGCACAGCCTCATCGCGGATGATCAGGCGGATGATATCGGCGGTGTTGGTGAGCTTCGCACGGGAGGAGAAGTACATCGGCAGGTAGAAGCCGGAGTAGAACAGGAAGGACTCCAGCAGCGTGGACGCCACCTTCTTCTTCAGCGGATCATCGCCCTTGTAGTAGGACAAGATGATCTTGGCCTTCTTCTGCAGGTTCTCGTTTTCTTCGGACCAGCGGAAGGCATCGTTGATCATCGGCGTGGACGCCAGGGTCATAAAGATATTGGAATAGGACTTGGCGTGCACGGACTCCATGAAGGCGATATTGGTGTAGACCGCTTCCTCATGCAGAGTCTGGGAATCCGGAAGGAGGGAAATCGCACCCACGGTGCCCTGGATGGTATCCAGCAGCGTCAGGCCGGTAAAGACCCGCATGGTGGTTTCCTTTTCCTTCTCCGTCAGCGTCTTCCAGCTAGGCAGGTCATTGGAGACGGGGACCTTTTCCGGCAGCCAGAAATTACCGGTGAGGCGATCCCATACCTCGAGGTCCTTTTCATCCGGGATGCTATTCCAGTTAATGGCCTTAACTGGCTTTTCATGACTAGAAACGTAGTCATCATACTCGTGCGACACGCGGCGTCACTCCAATACTCAAAACGGACACTTTTAGCTCCCCAGCATACCCAATTCGCCCGCCCTCTAAATCATTGTGGTGGATGCCTCATGCCTATACTGATCCCAGCTATTCCGAGTGCCTGCACAGAGAGGATTCCCCCACCATGAGCGCTACCCCTCCCCTACTCGGTTCCGTGGTGGATCAACTCGGCGCGGATATAGTACGCGGAGACCTCGCGGAGGGCGAGCGGTTCCGGCTGGGGGACGTCGAAAAGCGCTTTGGCATCTCCCGCACCGTGGCCCGCGAGGCCATGCGTGCCTTGGAGCATCTCGGCATGGTGAGCTCTGGGCGCCGCGTGGGCCTCACGGTGCTACCGATGGAGAAGTGGGCGGTATATGACCCAGCGATCATTGCCTGGCGCTTAGACAACGATAAAACGTGCGGGCAGCAAGTGGCCCGGCTCAACGAGCTAAGGCTTGGCATCGAACCGGTGGCCGCGCGTCTGGCTGCCGGCAACGCCACCGCCCAGCAGCGGGCGGAATTGCTGCGCCTCGCCGCGCGATTGGCCGAGCTGGAATCCACCCCGTCTCCGCGCGTAGGCGAAGAATTGGAAACCGATCTGCGCTTCCACACCCTCATCCTGCGGGCCTCCGGCAATGAAATGCTCGCCGCGCTCGCCCCCTCCCTAGTGGCGATGCTCAAGGGCAAGTCCGTCTTCGGCTCCCGCAAACGCGACCCCATCAGCGGCACCACACAGCTGCACATGGAACTGGCCCGCGCCATTGATGCCGGGCTTGCCGACGCCGCCGAAGAAACCTCCCGCACCATTCTCGACCGCACTAGGGCCGAAAACGGCTAAACGCCTCGATGCACGTCCTTCCCCGCGACGTGCATCGAGGCACCCTACCACCGGTTTAGAGCATGCAGGATACGCAGCCCTCGACCTCGGTACCTTCCAGCGCCATCTGGCGCAGGCGGATGTAGTACAAGGTCTTAATGCCCTTGCGCCACGCATAAATCTGCGCGCGGTTGACCTCACGAGTGGTCGCGGTGTCCTTGAAGAAGAGCGTGAGCGATAGGCCCTGGTCCACATACTTGGTGGCTACGGCATAAGTATCGACGATTTTCTCGTAGCCGATTTCATAGGAGTCCTTGAAGTACTCCAGGTTGTCATTATCCATGTGCGGCGCCGGGTAGTAGACGCGGCCGATCTTGCCTTCCTTGCGGATCTCAATCTTGGAGGCAATCGGGTGGATGGACGAGGTGGAGTTATTGATATAGGAAATCGAGCCCGTCGGCGGCACCGCCTGCAGGTTGCGGTTGTATAGGCCGTACTTGGCCACGTCCTGCTTCAAATCCTCCCAGTCCTGGGCGGACGGGGTGTGGATCGAAGAGGCGTCGAAAAGCTCCTGCACCTTCTTGGTCTTCGGCTTGAACTCTTCCGGATCGTAGCGGTCAAAGAATTCGCCGGAGGCATACTCGGACTGCGGGAACTCCGTGAAGTACTCGCCGCGCTCGCGGGCGATCTTATTGGAGGCGCGCAGCGCCGCATACAGCACGGCCGCAAAGTAGGCGTTGGTGAAGTCCAGGCCCTCTTCCGAGCCGTACTCGATATGCTCGCGGCCCAAGTAACCGTGCAGATTCATCTGGCCCAGGCCAATGGCGTGGGACTCGTCATTACCACGGCGCACGGACGGCACGGAATCGATGGAGGTCTTATCCGCCACGGCGGTCAGGCCACGAATGGCGGTTTCCACCGTATTGGCGAAGTCCGGCGAATCCATGGTCATTGCGATATTCAGGGAACCCAAGTTGCAGGAAATATCGCTGCCCAGCTCCTCGTAGGTCAGGTCCGCGTTGAATTCGGATGCGGAGTTGACCTGCAGGATTTCCGAGCACAGGTTGGACATGTTGATCCACGAGGTCTTCACCGGGTTCGCGCGGTTTACGGTGTCCTCGAACATGATGTACGGGTAACCGGACTCGAACTGCAGCTCGGCCACGGTCTGGAAGAAGTGGCGGGCGTTGATCTTCTTCTTGCGGATGCGTGGGTCTTCCACCATCTCTTCGTAGTGCTCGGTGACGGAGATGTCACCGAAGGCCTTGCCATAGACGCGCTCGACGTCATACGGCGAGAAGAGGTACATATCATCATTGCGCTTAGCCAGCTCAAAGGTGATATCCGGCACGACGATGCCCAGCGAGAGGGTCTTAATGCGGATCTTTTCATCCGCGTTCTCGCGCTTGGTATCCAGGAAGTTCATGATGTCCGGGTGGTGCGCGTTGAGGTAGACCGCGCCGGCACCCTGGCGGGCACCGAGCTGATTGGCGTAGGAGAAGGAATCCTCCAGCAGCTTCATCACGGGGATGACGCCGGAAGACTGGTTCTCAATGTGCTTAATTGGTGCACCGGACTCGCGGATATTAGACAGCAGGAGGGCCACGCCGCCGCCGCGCTTGGAAAGCTGCAGCGCGGAGTTGATGGAGCGGCCGATGGACTCCATGTTGTCCTCGATGCGCAGCAGGAAGCAGGAGACGAGCTCGCCGCGCTGGGCCTTGCCGGCGTTGAGGAAGGTCGGGGTAGCCGGCTGGAAGCGGCCGGTCATGATCTCGTCTACGAGGTGCTCGGCCAAGCCTGCGTCGCCGTCCGCCAAGAACAGGGCCGTCATGGACACGCGGTCCTCAAAGCGCTCGAGGTAGCGGCGGCCATCAAAGGTCTTCAGCGTGTAGCTGGTGTAGTACTTATACGCACCCAGGAAGGACTTGAAGCGGAACTTATAGGAATAAGCGCGCTTGAATAGCTCCTTAATAAAGGAGAAATCATACTGCTCAATGACCTGCGGGTCGTAGTACTTGTTATTAATCAGGTAATCGATCTTTTCTTCCAGATCATGGAAGTAGACCGTGTTTTGATTAACGTGCTGCAGGAAGAATTGGTTAGCGGCCTCGCGGTCCTTTTCAAACTGAATCTTGCCATTAGCATCGTAGAGATTCAGCATCGCGTTCAGAGCGTGGTAATCCAATTGCTCTTCTGGCTTTACTGGCTCGGCGACGGTCTTCCCCAATTGCGTACTCACAGCTGACAAGGCCTTTCTTAAAAATCAGGATCTTTATTTAAGTCGTGGTAGGCGCTAGGCCGCAGCCTCGAGCCCAAGCTCGGCGGCGTTAGCCAATAAGCCTTCACGACAAATTTTTATATCGTCTTCGTTTCCCAGCAACTCGAAACGATATACATAGGGCACTTTACATTTGGCGCTGATGACGTCACCAGCCTTGCCAAAGTCGGCGCCAAAGTTGCTATTGCCACCCGCGATTACCGCGCGAATGAAACTGCGGTTGTGCTCATCGTTGAGGAACTTAATTACCTGCGTGGGCACGGGCCGGGAGTTCTGGTGGCTAATGGACGCACCCCCGCCGTAAGTGGGACACACCAAAACATAGGGTTCGTTGACCTTGAGGGGCTCCTCCGTGCGGCGCAGCGGGATGCGCGCGCTAGGAAAGCCCAGTTTCTGCACGAACCGGTGCGTATTTTCCGTCGCGGAGGAAAAATACACGACCAACATCGCTACTGGCCTCCCCTACTCCCCTAAGCGGATGCGGCCAAGGAAGCCAAGCCCTTGATACGGTCAGGGCGGAAACCGGACCAGTGCTCGCCATTAGCCTCAACTACTGGGGCCTGAACATAGCCCAGTGCCATAACGTAGTCACGAGCCTCTTCATCGGCCGAGATATCGACGAGGTCGTACTCAAGACCGGCGCGGTCGAGGGCCTTCTTGGTGGCATTGCACTGGACGCATGCTGGCTTGGTGTAAACGGTGATAGACATATAGATCCTTAAAGCTCCTGCATTGAAAAATTCGTCAGAGCGGGGAGCGTTTTCCCGCCTAAACGGGCGCTTCCTGCGCCGCTCTGAGCAACATCAACGACACTATACTTTGGGGGAAATACCCGCAACTAACACAATATGTAGTAGTTACAGTCATGGTATTCCCAGGATGGCACACCCCTGGACCCCACATGTTGACCACACCTACGGACAGCCATGAAACTACACCAATGGGATTCCTGCAGGTTTACCTGGCGTTCACCATTTTGTGTGTCAAAGTTCACATTTAAGGGGCCGGCGGCCCACTCTAGGCCCCGCTTGCCGGCGCCCCCTCAGAGACGCAGGTCGACGGGTCCGGCCGCTCCCCCGGGGCGCGCTTCAGGCCAAAAATGACCTGACTCAACACCGTCTGGTTGGTCGGCAGCTTGTCGTGCCGAGGAGCCACGCCGCAGACCTCGCCTAGGTCGAGGTTGACCACATCGGCGCCGTCGACAAGCGCCAGCTGCGAAGAACTATTCGGAGTCACCGTCGTATCCCCCGGCGAGTAAATGGAGGTATAAAGCACGCCTGGCGCGGTATCTGGCAGCGCATTGAGCCGTTTAATAAACTCCGACCCCACTACTTGCTGGATGCCGGCCGTACTAGCCAGGAAGGCGGCGAGGTGCGGTGCGAAGGTAATGATTTTAGATAGTGTCTCCCCCTGCCCGTTAAGCGTGGTGCCGTGGAAGTTGCCACCTAGCGCCACCGCATGGGACACATGACCCGCCCCATCATGCATCTGTGTATACGTCTTGATGTGCATACCGCCCTGGGAATGGCCCACCAAGTTCACCTTGTCCGAGCCAGTGACCTCGCGGACATAGTCCACCTGATCCGCAATTTCCGCGGCCGAATCATCCAAGTCCGCGATGGCTTTGACGCTTGGAATCATATTCTGCAAGGTGACATCATCGGCGCCGTAGTCAAAGGCCCACACGCACGCCCCCTGATCTTGCAAGAGGTGGACCAAATTTCCCCACACGGAAGCATTATTCGAGGTTCCATGCAGCAGCACAACGGGCTCAGTGATGTCCCCTGAAGGCACACAGGACGGGTCATTGATGCCAAGGGACTCCGGTGCAGAGGATTCCCACTGTGGTTCTGCGGCATGAGCCACTGGGGCGGACAATCCGAGTGCGGCGGCAGTGAGCGCGGCAACGATTCGCTGGGACATTAGTCTTCTTTCTCACGACATGAATAGACAAAATAATTATATTCATATATTTGCCTTTATGCTCACCGAGGCTGAAGAGAATGTATCCTTTTGTGCCAGAGCTCACGCATGAAAAAATCCGCCCCACTCCGGAAAGCCGGAGAGAGCGGATGGAATCGCGTCTCAATTAGCCCTGACGAGCCTTGAAACGGGGATCCTTCTTGTTGATCACGAAGACCTTACCGTGGCGGCGAATAACCTGGGCGCCCGGCTTCTTCTTCAGCGACCGAAGGGACTTACGGACCTTCATCGGGCGCTCCTTTCGTTATGCGCAATCTACATGCGGTTGAATAAGTAAAGCACGGACTGGGAATCCCCAGCCATGACACGAGGAAAAATGTTACCTCACACGGCCGTCAATACCAAAACACTAAGGCTTCACGGGTGCGGACTCGCGCTCGTAGCGCGACTTCATTTCCTCGCCTACCTCATCCAGGCTACGTCCCATAGTCTCTGGAACCAAAACCTTGGTGTAGCCGATGGCGATGAGGCCGAAGACTCCGAAGACGATAAACGCCACCGGGCCGGTCAGCCACTCCACTAGCGGCAGGAAGTACTGCGCCACGGCCCAGTTGGTGGCCCATAGCGAGAGCCCCGCAATGCCCATGCCTAGGCCGCGCACCTGCAGTGGCACCAGCTCGGAAATGAGCAGCCACGTCGTAGGCGACACTGCAGCCTGCTGGAAGGCGATAAACAGCGCCATGAATACCAACGAGACCATGGCCATAGCGGTGGAGTCCTGCGCATGAGAATAGGCAAAGGAGAGGATAAACAGCGAGACCACGTTGCCGGTCAGGCCGATCAGCAACAATCGCTTTCGCCCAATGCGGTCCACGACCTTGAGCCCCACCCAGCAGGCCAACACGGATACCGTGCCGATAACGATGGAGGTATAAACCGAGTTGGCCGTGGAAATCCCCACCTGGTTCATCATGGTCGGCGCGAAGTACACGATGGCGTTGACGCCGGTAATCTGCTGCGTCAAGCCCATCAGCATGGCAAGCAGCACCGTAATCTGCATCCACCGATTGGCCTTCAGCGCCTTCCATTCGGATCCGCTGGATTTTCGCGCGGTCTCCTGCGAGGTCAGCTCCGAGATATCCATCCCGGCGCGCCCGGCGATCTCCTGGGCGCGGGGCATTTTCCCGTTAGTGGCCAGCCATACCGGCGTCTCTGGCAGGAAAGCCATTCCGAGCGCCAGCGCCAGGCCCGGCACTGCGGCTAGGCCCAGCATCCACTCCCAACTGCCGGTAGAGGCCAGCGCGGAGTTGACCAGGTAGGCCATCAACTGACCCACCACAATCGCCAGGGTATTGAGCGAGACCATGCGCCCGCGCACCTTGGCGGGCACGATCTCCGCGATGTACATGGGAGACACGATGGACACTGCACCCACGGCAAAGCCCAAAAAGGTGCGCGCCGTGGCCAGCATCCCCACCGAACCGGAAAGCGCACACCAGATGGAACCCAGCACGAAAATGATGCCGCCTGCAATCAGCGTGAAGCGGCGCCCATACCTATCGGCGATGCGCCCGGCCGTCAGCGCCCCTACTGCAGCACCCACGAGCAGCATCGAGGTCACCCAGCCCTCTTGGTGCGCGCTCATGTCGAATGCGGGGCTAATAAAAAGCAAGGCACCGGACATCACGCCGGTGTCGTATCCAAATAGCAGCCCACCCAGGGCCGCTATGCCAGCTACTACCTTGACATAAACTTCCTTATTCACAGCACAATATTGTGTCAGGCGGCTACCATGAACGTCATGTCGAATGATGCCGAAAACCTGCAGCAAACCATCATAAAAGCCCTGGGTGTGCGCCCCTTTATCGATCCAGAAGCGGAAGTGCAGCGCCGCGTGGACTTCCTGGTTGATTACCTGCGCACCACCGGCGCTAAAGGCTACGTGCTGGGTATTTCCGGCGGCCAGGATTCCACCTTGGCGGGAAAGCTTGCGCAGCTGGCGGTGGAGCGCGTCGACGGCGCGGAGTTTTGGGCCGTGCGCCTGCCCCACGGCGTGCAGGCCGATGAGGACGATGCCCAGATTGCCCTGGATTTCATCCAGCCCGATCACCGCCCCACCGTCGATATCAAGCCGGCCACCCTCGCCCTCGATGAGCAAGTGGCGGATGCGCTGCAGCTTGCCGACGTCACCGATTTCAACCGTGGCAATACCAAAGCCCGCCTGCGCATGACCACCCAATACGCCATCGCCGGCGAGGTCGGCGCGCTAGTCATCGGCACCGACCATGCGGCAGAAAACGTCACCGCCTTCTTTACCAAGTGGGGCGATGGCGCGGCGGATCTCCTCCCCTTGGCCGGCCTCAATAAGCGCCAGGGCGCCGCCCTCCTAGAGCACCTCGGTGCCCCGCGCTCTACCTGGGAAAAGGTTCCCACCGCGGACTTGGAGGACGATAAGCCCCAGCTTCCCGACGAAGAAGCCCTCGGCGTCACCTACGCCCACATCGATGACTACTTAGAGGGCAAGGCGGTTCCCGACGCCGCCCGCGAGCGCATCGAAACCTTATGGCGCCGCGGTGCTCACAAGCGCATCATGCCGCAGGGGCCGAACGTTTAGCCCAGCACTTCCAAGGTCGCGGCCGCCGCGCGCTCCAGCGGCCGGTTATAGCTGGCGCCGTGCGTCAGCGCATGCACCGCCAACGGATGCAGCTGGTGCATGGGAATCCACTTCTCGATGTCCTTCGGCGCACCATAGCCCCGGAAAATCTCCTCAAGGTACGGTGCCCCGAAAAGTGCCAACATCCCCAAATCCGTATGCGGGTGTCCACCATGGGCGGCGGGGTCAATCATGATGCCGCCATCCGCTCCAAAAAGCAGGTTGCCCGCCCATAGATCGCCGTGGATGCGCGCCGGTGCCACATCCCAACTGCGCGCGGCGATGGCATCGCAAGCACGCCTTACCAAGTCCAACTGCGCCGCACTAATCCCTGCCAGTTCCGCGAAGGGCAGCACTCGCTGTTCAACATAGAACTCGCCCCAATTATCCGTCGGGATGCAGTCTTGCTCGATGCTGCCAATGAAGTTCTTGCCTTCCCACTCGGTAGGAGGCGTGCCAAAGCCTTCAGCTCCCGCACGGTGCATGCGCGCCAGCTCTGCACCAAACTTGCGGGCCGCCTCCGGCGTGGGCATGACCTCGTCTACGCGCTCGGTAACGATTTCTAGCCCGTCGGCACTCACGACGTTGACCACCGCGTCGGTGGCCTCCCCGAGCCACCGCAATCCAGCCGCCTCGGCACCTGCTTGATCCGTGTCGCGTACTCGCTTTGAAAAAGTCTGCATGCCGCCCAGCCTAATCAGGCAAGGAAATTTTTAAAGCGCCGCGTGCTCGCGCGTGGGCAGGGCCATCATAAAGAGCAACGCGATTCCACCGAACACGGGAATGAACCCAATCAGGCATAGCAGCCCTGTCCTCCCGGAATCGTGCAGCCGCCGGCATATCAAGGAAACGACTGGAATCACAAGTACCGCCTCGGCAATAGTCTCAATATCCACGCCAAAGTGCCGATCGATAATGCCGATGGCCACAGAAATCAGCACGAGGAAACCAAAGACCCACCAAAACTCACTCATGGACGCTCGGCCACGGAAGTTGAAGTACTTTACAAAGAACCTGCCCACCGCCTGTACAGGTGAGGCCCCATAGAGCGCTTCGCGTGTAAAGAACCCCATGGAATCATCAGTCATTCTGTGCGCGAGCCCCTTCGATGTTGACTGCATATACTCGGCTGCGCACCATGCTACCCACTTCCTATAAAGGAGGAGCAATGTACTCGGACGTCATCATCATCGGCGGTGGCTTTGCCGGCACCGCTGCGGCCATCACCTTGGCCCGCGCTAACCGAAATATTCAGTTAATCGATTCCGGCGCTCCCCGCAATCGCTTCAGCGAACATGCCCACGGCATCCTTGGCCTCGATGGCGCGGCTCCCGCCGAATTGCTTCAGCGCGGTCACGCGGAGGTCAAGAAATTCGGCGGAACCATTACCCAGGGCTCGGTGGAGAAACTCACCCGCACTTCCGAGCACGAGCCTTGGCAGGCAAAACTTGCCAGCGGCGAGGTTCTCGAGTCCCGCCACGTTCTCATCGCGACGGGGCTCACGGACAAGCTCCCTGCCGTCCCCGGGCTCCGCGATTTGTGGGGCACCAGGGTCTTTCACTGCCCGTACTGCCATGGCTACGAAGTCACCGGGAAGAAGGTTGCGCTCATCGGTGGCGCGAATCCGCCTTTTACCATCCGGATTAGCAAGCTGCTGTCCACGTGGACGGACACGCTGACCTTCTACCCCAACGGCCTTGAGCTCACCGGTCTCGATCGCACCCAACTCGCCGGATTGGGAGTAGAGGTAAACGATGCACAAGTGACACAAGTCCGGCCAGAGGAGGCATCGTCGACCGGCGTTGTAGTGCAAAGCTCCACTGGAGAAGACACCTACGAAGCCTGCTTTACTGGGCCCGATTTTCTGCCCAATGACGCACTGCTGCGGGATGCCGGCTGCGAATCAACAGATGGCTGGATCAGCGTAGAGCGTGGCCAGACCTCGGTATCGCGCCTGTGGGCGGCGGGCAATGTGGTCAGCTCCCCAGACCAGGTCTCGCAAGCCATGGGCAGCGGCGCGGCCGTCGGCATCGCCATCGATCAGCGCATGCTCGATGAGGATCTAGCGGAGCTCTAGCCCACCGCAACAAAGAAAAAGGAGAGGAACTAATGTTCCTCTCCTTTATATTGTGGAGCTAACGGGATTCGAACCCGTGACCCCCACACTGCCAGTGTGGTGCGCTACCAGCTGCGCCATAGCCCCTCAAACGAGGTGCAACCCTGTGGGCTGCAACTCGCTTAAATATACATGGAGGGTATTTAACTCTCCAAATCGCCTGCTACTTAGTGACGATCTCTACCCAGTCACCCAGGTTCTTGCCGGCCTTTTGATCCTTTTCGGATGGAACATCCTTGCCATTTTGGACAATGCGCGGCGAAGAGACCGAGCCGGTTTCTTTATCGAGCTTGTCATAGTTGGTCTTTGCCACCTTATTGCCCTGCTTGATATCCACGTCCTTCATGGACTCAACAACATCGTCTTCTGCGCCAAGCTCCTTGGCTTGGTCAGCGATGTCTCCGGTCTCCCACTTATTAGCAACACTTTGCTGATTTTGCATGAGGAAGTCACGCAAATTCCAGTAGGTTTTGACGTCGCCGGACTTTGCCAACTCCGACATAGCGGCTGCCGCCTTTGTGGAGTAGCCGTCTTGGCCTTCAATATCCTTGCCATCCAGGAAGTTGAGGGTGCGCACATGGACGATCAGCTTGCCATCTTCTATGGCCTGCTTCATGTCACCGTCGGTAGCTGCAGCCAATTCAGCACAGTGCGGGCAGGAGTAATCTTCGTACAGATCTACCTCAGGGGTATCGTCCGTAGCATTCTCGCCCTTCAGCGTGATAGCGCCGTCGCTGTACTCCATGGTCATATTGACGTCTTCGATGCCGTCATCGGACTGTTTACCGTTCCACACGATGTAGCCAATGACAACGGCAATAATGACGAGGAGCACGCCGACTCCCCAAATAAATCCGTTGCCACCCTTGGCGTTCGGGTCAGATACTTTGCTCATTTGAACCTTGCCTTTGCAATTCTTCGGACTCGATCAGCCTACCTTGCCCAACTACTAGGGGTGAAGGGCAAACTTGGTGAAGGGGCGCTTGATGGTCCATAGGGTCAGGAATAGATATCCGGCGTCACGCAGCAGCGTCTTCGCATAATCCATTCCTCGGTCAGGATTTTGGGCGTCAAAGCCAAAGCAGCCACAGTCAATATCCAATCCACGTGCCCACGCCTGTGCGATGCCCACCATAAAGAGCAGCAACACGCAGGTAGCCACGATGGAGGACTGGCGCAGGAATAGCCCGAGCAGCAGCAGTACGCCGCCAATGATTTCGAGCGGACCAATGACAATGGCGAGGTAGCCAGCCCAATCGGGAGTAAAGATGTCATAGCCCTTGATGGCCTGGGTCATGTCTAGAGTCTTGCCGAGCTTATGCACACCGGCGTCAATCCACACCCAAGCCATAAAAAAGCGGGCGATGAAGCTGATGACGTCGAGCACCAGCTTCCCATTAATCTTGCTACTCACGAGGATGAGTTTAGCGTTAACCCTTTAAAACATGGGAAACAACTCCCTGTGCTTCTGCTTGCACTTGCTTGAGATGTTCCTCACCCAAGAAAGACTCGGCATAGATTTTGTACTTATCTTCCGTGCCGGAAGGACGAGCAGCGAACCAGGCATTTTCCGTCGCCACCTTCAGGCCGCCAATGGCCGCACCGTTGCCGGGCGCCTCCGTCAGCTTGGCCACGATTTCCTCGCCCGCCAGTTCCGTGGCGGAAACTTTTTCAGGAGACAGCTTCTTAAGAATGGCCTTCTGCTCGCGGTTAGCGGGGGCGTCGGTGCGAGCATAGGCTGGGGCGCCGAATTTCTCCGCCAGTTCTGCATAACGCTGGGACGGAGTCTTGCCGGTGACGGCGGTAATCTCCGCGGCGAGCAGGTCCATAATGATGCCGTCCTTATCGGTGGACCATACGGAGCCATCGAAGCGCAGGAAGGATGCACCGGCGGACTCCTCGCCACCGAAACCAATGGCGCCTTCGACCAACCCCGGCACAAACCACTTAAAGCCGACGGGTACCTCCACCAATTCGCGGTCCAGGCTTGTCACCACGCGATCGATCATGGAGGAGGACACCAAAGTCTTGCCCACACCGGCGCTCCCCCAGTGCGGGCGGTGGCTAAAGAGGTACTCGATAGCCACGGCAAGGTAGTGATTGGGGTTCATCAGGCCGGCATCGGGAGTGACAATGCCATGGCGGTCCGCATCGGCGTCGTTGCCGGTGGCAAGGTCGAAGTTAGAGCGGGCGTCGATAAGCGAGGCCATAGCATCCGGCGAAGAACAATCCATGCGGATCTTGCCGTCCGTATCCAAGGTCATAAAGCGGAAAGTGGAATCCACCTCTGGATTCACCACGGTCATGTTGAGCTCGTAGTGGTCAGCGATGGCCTGCCAATAATCCACGGAGGCGCCACCCATGGGATCAGCGCCGATGCGCAGGCCGGAATCTTTAATGGCCTGCATATCCACCACATTCTTAAGGTCAGCCACGTAGTTGTGCACGTAGTCGTGCTTCACGCAGCGCTCGTCCAGCACGCCCGCGACAGATGTCCGCTTCACGCCTTCCAGCCCGGCGCGCAGGTACTCGTTCGCGCGGCCAGCAATCCAATCGGTGGCCTGAGCATCGGCCGGTCCACCGGTAGGCGGGTTGTATTTGAAGCCGCCATCGCGGGGAGGATTATGGGACGGGGTAATCACAATGCCATCGGTGCCAGGGTGGGTCAGGATGGCATGGGAGACCGCCGGGGTCGGCGTGTAGCGGCCGCGCTCATCGACGCGAACCTCCACCCCATTGGCCAGCAGCACCTCAAGGGCGGAGACCATGGCAGGTTCGGACAGCGCGTGGGTATCTCGGCCGATGAAAATCGCCCCAGCAATGCCTTGTTCCGCGCGGTAATCCACAATGGCTTGGGTAATCGCTAGGATATGAGCCTCATTAAAGGCTCGATCCAGCGCGGAGCCGCGGTGGCCTGAGGTACCGAAGGACACCTGCTGATCCGGGTTATCGGCGTCCGGGGTGCGGGTGTAGTAGGCGGTGACCAATTCTGCGATATCAATAAGATCCGTGGGCTGTGCCAGCGTGCCGGCGCGCTCGTGGGCCATGGCGTGCTCCTTGAAGGGTTGGGGTGGTATGTCATTCCAGCTTGCCTGCTCTCCCGTGGTTGCGCAGGACGAATATTCCCCCGGCTGGGGGTATGGGCAAATTTACTCCATTTCTATAGTTCGCTAGATTTACAGAATGGACTCGCTTAATTCCATCCTCTCCGCCATCAGCACCGTGGTGTGGGGACCATTCATCCTCATTCCCCTCCTGTTAGGCACCGGCTTATGGCTGACCATTCGTTTGGGAGGACTCCAATTCCGAGCGCTGGGCCGCGCGACGCGTCACGTTTTTGCCACAGACCCTGACGAACAGTCCACCGAGGGTGATATTTCCAATTATCAGGCGCTGACCACCGCCCTTGCCGCTACCGTAGGCGTGGGAAACATCGTGGGCGTGGCCACCGCGTTGTCGATCGGCGGCCCTGGCGCACTGGTATGGATCTGGATTACCGGCCTCGTGGGCATGGCATCCAAGTACACCGAGGCCTACCTGGGTGTGCGTTTTCGCACCACGGATTCCAAGGGCGAGATGTCCGGCGGGCCGCAGCAATACCTAAAGCGTGGCATCCCCGGACCACTCGGATCGGTACTCGCAGTATTCTTTGCCATCTTTGCAATTTGCGCCTCCTTTGGCATCGGCAACCTCGCCCAAGCCAATGCTGTGGCCACCAATATGGAATCAACCTTCGGCATCGCCCCAGCGGCCACCGGTGCAATCCTCTTCGTCTTGGTGGGATCCGTACTCCTCGGCGGAATCCACGCCATCGGGCGCATTACCGCCGCCTTCGTCCCGTTGATGATCATCGTCTACGTCCTGGGCGGGCTCTATGTAATCTTCTCGCATGCCGCGGAGATCCCCGCCGCCTTTGCGATGATTTTCAGCGATGCCTTCACCGGCACCGCCGCGGGTGGCGGGTTCGTGGGCTCCACCATCATGATGGCCATTCAATACGGTGTTGCCCGCGGCATCTTCTCTAATGAGTCCGGCATGGGCTCCGCCGCCATCGCCGCCGCGGCTGCCAAGACCCCGCACCCAGCGCGCCAGGGGTTGGTATCGATGACGCAGACCTTCATTGACACCATCATCGTGGTCACCATCACTGGCTTGGTCATTGTTGTGGGCGGTACCTGGGATATGGGCCGTGACGAGGCCGGAATTATGACGGCCGAGGCCTTTTCCCGCGTGCTGCCCGGCGACTGGGGCGGCACCATCGTTTCGCTCTCCATTATTTTCTTCGCCTTTTCCACCATCATGGCCTGGGCGTATTACGGCGAACGTTCCCTGGAGTCCCTCTGCGGCCGCAAGGCCTCTATCCCCTACCGCATGTTTTTCGCCTGCCTCCTCTTTGTCGGCTCCGTCTCGGAGCTTGAGCTCGCTTGGACCTTCTCCGACCTAGCCAATGGCCTCATCGCCATCCCGAACCTCATTGGCCTGCTCCTGCTCTCCGGCCTCGTGGCCCGCGAAACCAAGGCCTACCTAGCCTTTGACCCCAAGCTCAATAAGCCAGTGGATGAGGTGCGCGTGTTCGTAAAGTCCCAGGGGATGGACTGGAAGTAACATAGGCCGCATGCCTCAGTTCCTCGTCGTGGGTGCTGGCGCTGCGCTCGGCGCGGTAGCCAGGTACCTCCTCTCCGCCGCGCTCGGCGGCGGCATGCTCCCGCTGCTCGTCATCAATATCCTCGGCAGTGCCCTCATGGGCTACTTCCGCCCCGGCCCCTTTTGGGGCACCGGCGTGCTCGGCGGTTTCACCAGCTTCGCCACCTTCGCTTTCCTGACCTCCGAGGCCCATTGGACCGTGGCCCTGGCCTATGTCCTTGCCACCATCATCGGCTGCGTGGGCGGCTACCTGGCAGGTGACAAGCTGCGATGAATCTTCTCTGCGTCCTTCTCGGCGGCTTCATCGGCGGCAGCCTGCGCTATGGCTTTACCCGGCTTATCCCCGCCCCCTACTGCACCTTCGTGGCGAATATTTTGGGTTCCCTAGCCCTTGGCCTGGCCTATGGTTTCACCCAGCTTGCCGACGTCCCCCTTCTCCACCCCTTCCTCGCCCTCGGCCTCGCCGGTGGCCTATCTACCTGGTCCACATTGGCGAAGGAACTGGGCGAGATGACCAAACGCAAGCAGTGGTGGCGACTGTGTAAGTACCTCTTCTGGACCATTGGCCTCGGCATCGTTCTAGCCTGGCGCGGCACCATCTGGGCGGCCCGCATTTATCACGGGGTTTAAGGGGCAAACTCCCAGCTAACTAGCAGTTACTTTTGCCCTGCACAGGCCTAATGTTTTCCGCGTGAGTTTCCTTTTGAATCTGCCTTTGGCGGATCCCATCAACGGCGTGATTTTCTACGCCATCCTCGCGATTGCAGGAATCATCATTCTCCTTCAACGCAAGGTGTGGCCGCTGGTCATCGCGGCCCTGCTGTGCGTCATCGCTTGGTACTTTCTCCAGCACTGGCAAGTGCCGTGGTATATCTTCCTCGCAGCTTTCGTCCCCGTGGCGGCGTTTCTCCGCAAGCCCAAAACTGTCACGATTGCGGCCGGAGTCTTCTCCCTCCTCGCCACCGTTGGCATCATCAACATGGAGTACCAAACCTACCCAGATATTGCCTCCCTAGACCCACGCCCCGTGGCAAAAGAAATGAGCTACGAGGAGTTTTCCCACACCAATTCCGGTGCAGCGATCGTCCACGTCGATCTTCCGGGCACCACCTCCCATTTCTCCGCTCGCCAAGCTACGGCGTATATCCCGCCTGCATACTGGACGGACCACACCCTTCCTGTCATCGTCCTCCTGCACGGCAACCCAGGTGGCCCAGAGCAATGGTTCGGTTCGGGTGAAGCGGCCGAAACCGCAGACCAATTCCAGGCGGCGAATGGAGGGCGCAGCCCTATCGTCGTTGCCGTGGACGCCACCGGCTCTGAAACAGCCAATCCCATCTGCGCCGATAGCACCCAGGCCAAGGTCATGACCTACCTCAGCCAAGACGTGCCGCAAGCTATCAAGCAGAAGTTCAAGGTCAACCCGGATCAGCGCACTTGGACCGTCGGCGGCCTAAGCTACGGCGGCACCTGTTCTCTGCAGATCGCTACCAACCGCCCCGAAGCCTATGGCTCAATCATCGACATCTCCGGCGAGGCCGAGCCCACAATTGGCAACCACGCGGCCACGGTGAAGAAATTCTTCGCTGGCGACGAGTCAGCCTTCAATGACCAGGACCCCGCACACTTGCTCGCCCACAAGCACTACTCCGCCCAGGCCATCTTCATCGCTGGCGATAAGGACACAGCTTCCGTCAACGCCCTGTACTCGCTTTCCGACGCCGCCCGCAACGCCGGCATGAAAACCTACTTCAGCACCCGCCCCGGCGGCCACTCCTTCCAGGTGTGGCGCCCAGCCCTGCGCGAATCTTTCGCTTGGGCCGCCCGTCGCGGTGGCATGACCGCGATTAAGGATCCCTTCGACGGAATTGGAGCCAACGATGTCCGTTCTTAAAACCATCCTGACCAGGTTTCCTGTTTCCCTGGCCGTCTTAGTCATCATGTGGGCGCTCCACCTAGTGGACTTCCCCACCTCTCACTGGTTGGCGCTGACTACCGCGCACCCTGGCGGCGCTATCATCTTGTCGGTCCTTATCTTGTTGTGGCTCGTTCCCGCAGAATGGCGCTTGGGCTCCCTGCGCACGTTGGCGATTGGAATTATCTCTCAGCTCATTACTGTGCCTCTATCCATCGTCCTTGCCCGCGGAATCGAGACCGTAGGCCTGAACCGGTGGGGCAATGATCTCCTTAGCGATACCTTCCTCACCCCAATCGGTTTCATCGCCGGTGCCGCCGGCTTTGCTTCCGCCCTACTACCCCGCCTGTGGCGCCGCCGGCTACGCATCTCGCTTATCGTGCTTACCGCTACCTTTGTGCTCTATTCCGGCACCATGTCCGATGTCCTCGGCATCGTTGCCGCCGCACTTTCCATTACGGCGGGCCAACTTCTCTTTAAGCCCGAACCCGCACCGCCTTCCATCAGGGAGCGCCGAGTGCTCCTCGCCGTTGGCGTCGCCTGCGTGGCCATCGGGCCTGCGTTCGTAGCCCTCGATCCAATGGCAGAAGGCCCGTTCTCCCAAATCACGCAGCTCCTGTGGACCCCACATCTATCCGCTTTGGAGGCCACCCAGTCCTGCGCGGATTCGGTCACTTCTGCCAGTTGCACCGCGGCAGTCGATCTCGCCCGCGCCCAAGGCATCGGCGCCGTGGTAGCCAATATCATGCCGTTCATCATCCAGCTAGTGGTGTGCTTTGGTCTTACCCGCGGCCGCGTGCTCGCGTGGTGGATGGCGGTCATTACCCAGGTACTTGCCATCACCCTGTTGACCTACCAGCTTTGGGATGACGCCCGCCTGAGTTATCTCCTGCCCAACCTCGTGCTCGTCCTCTTGCCTTGGCTACTGACACTGTTCATGCTGCTAATTAACCGCTCACTGTTTCACACCCACGAAAACCGCGCATTCTTCACTCGGACGGTCACCCTCGCCATACTTGCCGCCGCCATCGGCGCGGGCCTGTGGATCCTCACCGCCTCGTTGCACAACACCGTACCCCCGGCGAACCTCGCGGCGATCCTTGCAGAAACCCCACTGCGCTTCGTACCGGCCGTCGTCGCGCTCATCCTCCCCCACCACGTCGCACCAGCAACCATGATTTCTTGGTTCATCTACGAGTGGGTAGGAAATGCTTTCTGGCTCCTCGTAGCTATACGGCTCTACCTCGGATTTTCCCGTCCTGTTGACCCAGCCCAAGAGTCCGACCGCGACACCGCGCGCCGCTTACTCGAAGCCGGTACCGGCGATCACCTATCTTTTATGACCCTGTGGAAATCCAACCGGTATTTCTTCCACGGTGATTCCTACGTGGCGTACCGGGTTTCCAATGGCATTGCCCTCACGCTGGGCGCCCCCGTCGGCCTCGATATCAGCTCCGAATTTGAACAATTCGCCGCCGAGCAAGGCTGGGCCGTCGCGTGGTATTCCGTCAATGCACAATTCGCTGACGCGCACCCGGAGCTAAAACGCCTCCAGGTCGCAGAAGAAGCCGTACTCAACTGCGAATCCGTAGAGTTCAAGGGGAAGAAATTCCAAAACGTGCGCACCGCACGAAACAAAGCAGAAAAGGAAGGCATCACGACACGGTGGACCACCTGGAAGGAGCTGGATATCGCCTCCATCGCCCGCATCACCGCGCTGAGCGAGGACTGGGTCTCTGACAAAGCCCTCCCTGAAATGGGCTTTACCCTCGGCGGTCTTGAGGAAATGATGGTGGACGGCACTCGGCTCCTGCTGGCTGAGTCCGCCGACGGCACTCTACACGGTGTCACCAGCTGGATGCCGGTATACGAAAATGGTGCCATTGTCGGCTACGTTCTCGACGTCATGCGCCGCAATGAGCACGGCTTCAAAGGCGTCATCGAGCTCCTCATCTCAGAAGCGATGCTCATCGCTCATGACGAAGACCTCGGCTGGATCTCCCTTTCCGGCGCCCCACTTGCCGGACAACCAGACGAGCCTAGCTGGCTCGACGTCGCCCTCAACCGCATCGGTGAGGAAGTCGAACCGCTCTATGGATTCCGCACTCTAGCGGCCAGCAAGCGCAAATTCCAACCCGAGGAGCACCCGTGGTACCTGTGCTATCACGATGAATTGAAGCTTCCTTCCATCGCGCTGGCCACCATGCACGCCTACCTGCCCGATATGAAGACCAAGGATGCGGTATCGGCAGTCAAGGCATGGATGGCCGCGTAAAAGCATTAAGGCCTCCCCTCAACGTGTGATGAGGGGAGGCCTTAGACTAGGCAGCTAGTCGGCGATTGCTTCCAATGGCGGCGTCTTCGCCGCGCGGTGCGACGGCCATACTGCCGCGATAATGCCGACGAGGGCCGAGCCCACAAGCATAATGAGCACCATCGCCCACGGAATCTGCGCAGAGTCTAGTCCCTCATCGCCGAGGATCTTGATGAAGGACCAGCCCAAGCCGAGCCCAATGAGGATGCCCATCACCGCGCCAAAGAGCGCGATCTGCACGGACTCCAGGGTAATCATCGTGCGGATCTGGCGGCGTTGTGTGCCCACAGCCCGCAACATACCGATCTCCTGGCGGCGCTCGATTACGCCCAAGGTCAAGGTATTGACAATGCCCAGCACGGCAATAATCACCGCTAGGGCAAGTAGGCCATACAGGATGGAAAGCATCTGGTCGATGAATCCGGCGGCTTGGCCCGCATACTCCTCACCAGAATTAACCTGAACCACGACCAAATCCTTGACCGAATCCTCCAGGTTATGGCGCAGTTCTTCCTTGTCATAGCCTTCTTGACCCAAGACGCCCACCATCTGGACGGTAAAGGACTTCTCCGGTGCAACCTTTTCAGCTACCTCCTGCGAGAGCACCATATTCTGCACCACATCGGTGGACTTAAAGATGCCGACCAATTTGGCCTCGGCCTTCTTGTCCTTTTCCGCAGAAGCTACCTTATAGGTCTCTCCTACCTTCCAGCCGTGTTCCTTGGCAAAGTCCTCGGTAGCAATGAAGCCCTTCTCCAAGTTGGCATCGCCCTCGACCATGTCGAGCGCAATCATCGACGATGGATCACCATCCGCGGTCATCGTCTGCTGGAATTGTGGGCCATAATCCATCGATGCTTGACCATCCACGGTTACTGGGGCCATACCAATGGTGATGGCCTTATCTACACCCTCAGCCTCAGCCGCACGCTTACCAGTGTCCTTCGGTGTTGGGAATTCACCGGAGCTAGGGCCAGAAAGGAGATAATCGGAGGTGATGTTCTGCTCCACGGTATCGGCCACGGAGGACTTCATCGTCGCGCCAAGCATGCCAATAGCCGTCACCAAGGCCACGCCTAGGGTCAGGGCAAATGCAGTAGCTGCCGTGCGGCGTGGATTGCGACGAGAGTTCGTCGCCGCCAAAGAACCGATAGCACCGAAAGGCGCACCGATTACCTTGCCTACTGTCGGTACCAAAGGCAGCGACAAGGCCGGGCCAGCCAAGAAGAAACCGACAATGACCCCGAACGCGCCCACACCGACGAGGACGGCGCGGACGTTCGTCTCGCCGTCGGAAAGCACGCCTGCCAACGCCGCAACAATGCCAACCAGCAAAATAATGGCACCAAAAATCGTGCGGACCTTCAGGGACGTTGCAGAAGCAGACTCGGTGGTGCGCATCGCTTCAACCGGCTGCACGCGACCTGCGCGCCGTGCCGGGGCCCACGCGGATACGACCGTCACGATGGTGCCCAAAATAATCGGGACCACGATGGCCGAAACGCTCAGGCCCAAGCCACCGTCGAACGGCATTCCTTTCGCGCTCATTACTGCCTTAATGATGGCCACCAAGCCCATACCGGCAACGACGCCAACAATAGAACCCAGAAGTCCCACGATGGCAGATTCCACTACCACCGAGTTCGTAATCTGGCGGCGGGAAGCACCCAGCGCACGCAGAAGTGCGAATTCCTTGGTGCGCTGGGCGACAATCATGGAGAAGGTATTAGCGATGATAAACGTGCCCACCAGCAGCGCAATCAAGCCGAATGCAATGAGGAAATAGTTAATGAACTTCAAGGCGGAGGACATCATCTCAGAGGTTTCCTCCGCCAGGCGCTCGCCCGACTCCGCCTTGACGTCATATTTGTCATTTAGGTGATCCACCAAGGCGTTCGCATCCACGCCTTCGGCCGCAGAAACCTTGAGCTGGCTCGGATCGCCGTAGCGCTCCAGGTAGTCCTTCTCGGCCATGCTCAGCACGATGCTATCGCCCTGGTCGACGGCGGGCTCCGAGATACCAGAAACGGTAACCGTATCCTGCTCATCGGGGTGAACCACAATGAGCTTTTGTCCCACGGAGATTCCGTATTTATCCGCCGCGGAGGAATTGACAAGGACTTCGTCCTTACCGCTCGGCTCCTCGCCCTCCTTCAGCTTATCGGCACCACCAACGACCTTATCCTCTGGATAGAACGGGACAACGCTAGCCGTACCGCCCTGAGTCTGATAGGCCTCCGAGTTCTCATTGGCTGCGACGACGGTCTCCGAATCCGCGATGTTGATGTTCTTGACATCTTCATCATCGGCCAACTTCTGGCGAAGCTTTTCATCCAGCTTCGCGCCATTGTCGTCCTTCTGGCTCACCACCGCATCCACGCCACGAAATTCATTATCCACGGCGGAGTCAAAAGTAGACTTCAGCGAATTGGTGAACATAAACGAGCCGGCAATAAACGCCGTGCCCAAGACCACCGCGAGAATTGTCAGCCCAAGGCGCAACTTATGCGCCACGATATTGCGCAGGGACACCCTGCGCATTGCATTTCCGCGTGCCATTTAGCCCTCAATCTCCGCCATTACCTGGTGAATGGCCTCCATCGTCGGATTGTGCAACTCGTTGACAAGCTTGCCGTCAGCAAGGAAAACCACTCGGTCCGCGTACGACGCTGCCTTCGCATCGTGCGTCACGATGACCACGGTTTGGTCATCCTTGTCCACTGCCGTGCGCAAAATATCGAGCACCTCGGCCGAAGAATTGGAGTCCAGGTTGCCGGTTGGCTCATCGCCGAAGATAATTTCCGGACGGGAAACCAGCGCGCGGGCAGAGGCCACGCGCTGCTGCTGGCCGCCTGATAGCTCAGCCGGTCGGTGCTCCAAGCGCTCTGCCAAGCCTAGACGGCGAGTTACCTCTTCGAACCACTGCTTATCGACGTCCTTACCCGCAATGTCGGTCGGCAACGTGATGTTTTCCGCGGCAGTCAGCGTAGGAACAAGGTTAAAGGACTGGAAGATAAAGCCCAGCCGATCACGGCGCAGCGCCGTAATGTCCTTGTCGTTGAGCGCCGACATATCGGTATCGCCGATAAACGCCGAGCCGGAAGTCGCGGAATCCAAACCAGCCATCGTGTGCATTAGCGTCGACTTACCGGAGCCCGATGGACCCATGATCGCAGTGAATTCGTTCTTGCCGAATTCAATGGATACATGATCCAGGGCCACAACGGCTGTGTCGTCGCTTCCGTATTGCTTGAACAAGTCAACGGCGCGAGCCGCAGCATCAGTCATGAGACAAATTCTCCTTGTAAATGGGAAATTACCTCTTATAGTTTAGCTACCATGAACGACGGCAAGCATCATCCCAGAGGAGGAAAACGGCACACTAAGGCATGGCGAGATCAATCATGGAGCCGTACTCCGGTTGCCATCAACCTAATCTGTTGCCGTTCCTCTTTTTGTTCTCTGTTGTTGTAGTGCGAGGTATTGTGCCCAGGTGTGGTTCCAGTGTGTTTGGGGTGTGGCTAGGGGCCCGGTGGCGTGGTCTAGTTGGTAGGTGCCGTCTCGGTGGAGCCAGGCGATGGTACCGGTGATGGGGTCGAGGATGTAGTGGACTCGACGGTCGGTTTTGATGTTGTGGTGAGGGCCCGACCCCCGGAAAGTGGACACATCGGGGGCTAGCTATGCTGCTGTGGTCAGTATAGCCGAAGTCTCGGCTTCAAAGACATCAGGAGCTACGAGATTGCACCAGGAGTGCCGCCTGCGCGTGTTGTAGCGCATGCACCACCGGAAGACCTCTTGACGACAGCTAATTGGGTTGTCAAAGACTTTCCGATCACGCAGCACTTCCCGCTTTAAGGTGGCGTTAAAGGATTCTGCCAGGGCATTATCGGCACTCGTTCCAACCGCGCCCATGGACTGGCGCACACCTCACGACGAGCAGTAGTTCCTAAAGGCTTGTGAGGTGTACACGCTGCCGTGATCGGAATGGAAAATAGTCCCGTCAAGACTGCCGCGCACGCCGTGTGCGTGGGCTAGAGCATCGATAACTAGTGAGACCCGCATGTGGTCTGCGAGTGCATAACCTGCAAGTTTACGTGAATACGTGTCAATGACTGTGGCAAGGTACATGTTTTTGCCTCCCCTACACGGCAGGTAAGTAATGTCACCGACATACACACGATTTGGCTCGCCAGCTGTGAACTTGCGGCCTACTAGATCTGGCATGACACGGTGACCAGGCTTACGCCTGGTAGTAATGCATCGACGCCGTTTGCTAAAGCCTTTTAACCCCATGGATTTCATGATGCGTGCAACTTTCTTGTGATTGATCGGGGTATACGTCGTGTCCTCCTTGAGGCTTGCGGCGATGCGTTTAGCACCATAAAGCCCGTGCTCATCATCGAAGATGGTCTTGATTCTTGCACCAATAACGGCATCAGAATACATCTTTAACCAGCGTTTTTACGGGTGCTCACCCACTTGTAAAACGAGGAACGATTCAGCTTTAACACATCGCACATCCGCTTAACCGAGTACTCGGTTCGGTGGTCATCGACAAACTGGAAGCGGATCACCAGTGAGTCTCTTCGGCAAAATATTTCGCGGCCTTACGCAGGATGTCGCGTTCTTCGCGCAGCTTAGAGACTTCTTTTTCCAGCTGACGGATTCGCGCAGAATCATTCGCCGCTTGGGCTTGATCGTGCACGGCCTTCGTGCGGGCACGTTTGCCAGTGCCGTACTTTTTGACCCAAGAATGTAGCGAGGTACGGTTGATACCGAGCTCAGCTGATGCTGAGTTCAGCGAGAGATCCTCGTTGTTCTCATAGAGGGCTACGGCATCGCGTTTGAACTGTTCGGAGTACCTGGACATGGTGGTAGATTACCTTTCTTCCCAGCTCGACTGGGCTGGATATCAGGTGTCCACCACATGGGGGTCAGGTCCCACTCCCAAAGGAGTAGCCATCACCCACGAGTCGGCGGTCAATACGATTGTCGATGTCAACGAACGCCTCGGGGTGACTCCGACCGACCGGATATTGGGGATTTCAGAGCTAAACTTCGATCTATCGGTATACGACATCTTCGGGATGTTCGCGCGGGGTGCTACCTTGGTGTTGCCATCTCCAGCAGACAAACGTGATCCGCAGTGCTGGGCAGATGCCGTAACTACGCACTCGGTGACGCTGTGGAACTCTGTGCCAGCACTTTTTTCGATGTACGTGGAACACCTCCGCGAACGGAGCCTCATTGGTTCCTCCGTACGGTCGGCACTACTCAGCGGAGATTGGATACCTGTAAATATCGCTTACCAGGTCAGCACCCTCTTCCGGGACTGCACAGTTTTCGCTGCTGGGGGTGCTACCGAGGCATCGATATGGTCAAACTGGTACGAGGTAGGCGTCGATGATGCCTCGCGTACCAGCATTCCCTATGGAACGCCGCTGGCAAATCAGCGAATGTACATCCTCGATGAGGCCCTGAACCCCCGACCCACGCATGTGCCGGGAGACCTTTACATTGCCGGACGTGGCCTGGCCATGGGGTACTGGAAGGACCCAGAGAAGACCGCAGCATCATTCATCACCCACCCCCGCACCGGCGAACGAATGTACCGCACGGGCGACAAGGCCCTCTACAATCACCTTGGTCACATCATCTTCCTGGGGCGCGAGGACGGTCAGGTTAAGGTCAACGGCTACCGCATCGAACTCGGTGAGATCGAGTCAACAGCACGAAAATTCAACGAACTCCGCGATTGCGTCGCTGTCAACGACCATGGCATTGTTCTCTACGTTGTTACGCATGAGGGCTTTAACATGGCAGCACTCAATAACCACCTCGCCGAGTCTCTCCCTGCCTATATGCGTCCACGCGTGATATCACGCATTGATGGGCTACCACGGTCTTGGAACGGCAAGATTGATCGCAAGAGTTTAGAAGGAAAAACCTTTGAACAACCACAAACAAGGGAACGCTCTCGTAATCACCGAGATTCGGGTATCATTACCATCTTGCAAGAACTCCTCGGGCCCAAGGAGATCAGCATCGACGATGACTTCTTCACCATCGGTGCCGACTCGCTCACGGCCGTGCGGCTTACTAACTCGATTCGTCGAGAAATGTCAGTAGAGATCTCCATACGTGACGTATTCAACCATCCAACGGTCCGAGAATTGTCCGACCTGATCGCCGACATCGTCGGCAGCGACGTAGAAGAAGGCGAAATTTAGAGTTCATGCCACACCTGTTTCACTCACCTGACAAGCCACTTGCCCCCAACCCAGTGCTACGCACAAGCAGCCTAATCTGAAAGGAAACATCATGCCCAGTACTCCCCACACCACCCCGAAAGATGCAAAAGCAGGACGGCTGAACATCACCGACCTGATGAACATCGGCATCTTCTTCGTCATCAACTTGGTAGCCGGCGTGGCCATCGCCTTCATCGGCATCACCCCCATCACCTACGTGATGATCACCAGCGTTCAGGCCCTCATCCTGGGCATCCCGATGATGCTGTTCTTGGCCAAGGTGCACAAGCCCGGCATGGTCTTCATATTCCTTCTTCTCAGCGGCCTCGCCAGCCTGCTGCTTGGTTTAGACATATGGCCACTGCTGCTCAGCTTGGTCATGGCCGTGTTTGCCGAGTTAATTTTGCGCGCCGGCAAGTATACGAGCGCAATACACAGTGTGATCGCCTATGCCTTTATAGCAGTGTCACCCACCGCATCATATATTCCGCTTTTCTTCACCACTCGGCGCTACATAGAGAGCAGCGGCATGCAGACCAAATATGGTGCTAGTTTCGCGGATGGCCTCACCTCTATTGGCCAGATGACTTGGCTATTCCTCATCATTGTGATAGTAACCTTCGTCTGCGGGATCCTCGGCGGGATCCTCGGCCGGCGCATCTTCACCAAGCACTTCCAGCGAGCAGGAATCGCCTGATGTCGCCCACTTTGCCCGGATCAGGCACGCACACAGCGGGACTCCATCTGGACCCACGCACCACGGTGCTGGTCATCCTCGTGGTGTCCTCGGTGCTCATCTCACCGGCCGGGTCCAGTGGGGCGCTGGGCAGCACCGCCCGGTGGATGCTCATTGCCGTTCCCGGGGCACTTTTCCTCGCCTCCGGCATGGTGGCCGCTGCACTGCGATACGCACTCACCTTCGCGGTGCTCGCCGGCTTTCCTGCGGTGGTGGTACAGGCCCTGCCCGAGCGCCACATCATCGTGGACGTGTGCGCTACGTGGTTCGCAGGGCTTTCGCTCATCCTCCCTGGCATCACGTGCTGCTGGTACCTACTACGCACCGTCTCGGCCAGCGAATTCATGGCCGCGATGCAGCGCATGCGGAGCCCCGACGCCCTGACCATCCCCACGTCCATCATGTTCCGGTTCTTCCCGACGATTCTCGAGGAATACCGCGATATCCGCACCGCCATGCAGATGCGTGGCATCTCGGGCCTGCGCAACCCGATCGCTATGCTCGAATACCGCTTTGTGCCACTGTTGGCGTCCGTTGTGAGCATCGGCAACGAGCTGGCTATGTCTGCAGTGACCCGCGGATTGGGCTCGCCTCGCCGACGAACCACGCTGTGCGAGATAGGCTTCCGCGTAGGCGACGCAATAGTCATAAGCGTGCTCGTCGTGTCCCTGATCCTACTACTGGTAAATATAGTGATGCTGCCGTGATAAAGCTGCACGATGTGTCACTATCCTATGGTCAAAACACAGCGGAGCCGGTGCTGCACCACGTAAATCTCACCGTGGCGAAGGGCGAACTAGTTCTAGTGTGTGGCGAATCAGGCTGCGGTAAGTCCAGCCTGCTACGCCTGATAAACGGCGTGGCGCACACGTTCTGCGACGCCCAGATTTCGGGGGAGGTGCTGCTGGACGACGAAGACATCACTCATGCCCACCCACACGACATCGCCGAACGCGTAGGCTCAGTGTTCCAAAACCCCAAGTCGCAATTTTTCACGCTGGAAGTAGCCAGCGAACTCGCCTTTGGCTGCGAAAACCTCGGCGTGGCGCCCAACGAGATTCGACAGCGTATTGGGGAACTTTCCGCAGATTTCGGCATGGTTCATCTCCTCGACCGGCACCTGTTCACACTTTCCGGCGGCCAGAAACAAAAAATAGCATGCGCTTCAGTGGCCGCGATGCACCCACAGGTACTACTACTAGACGAACCATCATCAAATCTCGACCTCGCCGCCGTCGATGAGCTGCGCCGCATCGTCGCGCAGTGGAAGACACAGGGCCGCACCGTCCTGATCGCTGAGCATCGGCTTTCCTACCTAGTTGACATCGTGGACCGAGTGCTGGTTATGCAGGACGGGCAGATCGCTCATGATCTCAGCGGCTCGGAGTTTCGCACCCTAGACAAGGCCGAACTGTACCGCATGGGCTTGCGCTCAGCGCAGCAGGTCCCCGAGGTGACCCGCGAGCCACGCCCTTCAAGTGGCACGATGGTGCTCAAAAAGCTACAGTTCACCTACCCCAAGGCTACAAAGCCATCCCTGAGCATCAGCCACACGGAGTTGCCGCAAGGACAAGTCATCGGCGTGGTAGGACGCAACGGGGCCGGAAAATCTACCTTTGTGCGCGTTCTGACTGGCCTGGAATCTAAGGCCACCGGCGTGGTGGACATCAATAACCGCTCGCTCTCGGGTCCCCGGCAGCGCCTGCGCCAGTCCTATTTAGTAATGCAGGACGTAAACCACCAGCTTTTCGGGGAGAGCGTGGAGTCCGACGTAATCATCGGCACCAGTGGACCGGATGGGAAAAACGAAGCGCGCCTTACCGAGGTGCTTGGTGCACTTGATCTCGCGGACAAGCGGGCCCGGCACCCGATGTCGCTTTCGGGCGGCGAACGCCAGCGCGTGGCCATCGCCTCAGCAGTCCTAAGTGAGCGCGAGGTAATCGTCTTCGATGAACCCACCAGCGGGCTGGACCTGTGCCGCATGCACCGGGTGGCCCACCTGCTAGACGCCCTAGCCCGGCAGGGCAAGACCGTTTTGGTAGTAACCCATGACATGGAGCTGGTGGCGCGGTGCTGCGATCTTCTCCTGCGCGTGGAAAAAGGCCGCCTTACCGCCTGCGAACCGTGCGATGATCTCGCACTGGCGCGCACGGTGCGGTATCTACGCGGCCGCGACAGCTAGTCCCTACAGCTTCCAGCTGGTGGCGTCGCTCTTTTCACCCCAGAAGCTGCGGTAGCGTGGGGAACTCTCCATGAGTTCCTCGTGGTTGCCGATAGACTCCACGGTGCCGGAGGGACTCATCATCACAATCTGGTCCGCGTCGCGGATGGTGTGCAGCCGGTGCGCAATGACGACGATGGTGCGCTCGGCAGAAAGCGTTTTCATACCGCGCATCACAAGGTGCTCATTCTGCACGTCTAGAGAGCTAGTCGCCTCATCAAGCAGCACGATCCGCGCGTCCTTCAGTAGCGCACGAGCGATGGAGACACGCTGACGCTCACCACCGGAGAGATTCTGCCCGCCCTCGCTAATCAGGGTGTCAAACCCCTGCGGCAGCTGCCGGGCAATCTCGGTGACACCGGCCAACTCCGCTGCGCGGAGCACCTCCTCCCGCGTTGCATTGTGGCAGCCCAGGCGGATGTTTTCATACAGTGTGTCCTCGAAGAGGTACACGTATTGGAACACCATAGCCAGCGAATCCAACACCGCCCGGGAGCCAAGATCGCGAATATCCACACCACCGATACGGATGGTCCCCTGGTCAACGTCATAGAAGCGTGCCGCAAGTTTTAGCAAGGTGCTCTTGCCGCAGCCGCTGGGACCCACCAACGCAGTAGTAGTTCCGGGCGCCACGCGGAAACTCACGTCGCGGACCACTGGGGTGTTGGGTTCGTAGCCAAAGCCCACCCCATCGAACTCGATGCCATAGTCGCGTGGCGCCGCCGGAACCGCAGGCTCCGGCAACACCCGCGCATCGAGGATCTTTTGGATCTCATCTAAGGTATTGCGCGCGGATTCCAAGCCCTCGCCGTAGGGTATGCCCGACATAGCAACGCGAGCCAGGATGAACACCAACACAATGACGCCAATGTAGGTGCCTGCTTCTAGCCAGTGGTTGAGAAGTAGCACGGTGGCCAGGGCATCAATGACCACGGTACCGACCATGATGATTAAAGCCAGACGACCCATGATCATCTCACCTGTCTTCTGGGTGTGCTGCTGGGCGCTAAGCTGCTCTCGAATCGAGGCGCGCACGGCGCGCTCCCCCAGCGAATCCGGCCCAGCCATGCGCAGCACCGGCTGCACCTGGGCGAACTCCAGCACCTCCGCGGCGCCGTGCTCGTTGCGCTCGCCCTTCTGGCGCTCTGCCACGCGGTACTGCCGCATTAGGCGGTTATAGGCGAACCACACCACGGCAGCCACTGCAACGGTAACCAGCCCCAGCCGCCAGTCCACGGCGATGAGAAACACGCAAGCCAAACCGGCCGAGGCAGCACCGTGCAGCATGGGCCGCAGCATCATTGCCGGCGCGTTAGCGGCAAACAGCGCACCGCTGGTGGCTACAACACCGATCTGGCCGGCGCGATCTTCTTCAAAATAGCCCAGGGGTAGCTGTGCCGTGCGATCGGCGATAAGCCGGTGGATGCGCAGCACGTAATCATGCCCCAGGTCCTGGGCAATAACCTCAGTGGGCCAGTCTGCGGCGGCGTAGACGAGGACGGAGATAATGATCCAGGGCAACCATGCTGCGGCCTGCGCGGGATCTTCGCTAAACAGCGTGTCCAAAAACAGTGCAATGAGGATAAGGCCAATGGCCAACGCCACCGCGGAAATCCCAATTAGCGTAAGGACCAGCACCAGACGGCGACGATCAGCCGGACTGCCCAGTGAATAGAGCGTGCGGATCATTATTTTCCTCCCCTTGGATGCCCGCCTGCGCGGTTTGGTAGCGTGCCCACATCGTGGCGTAGCCCTTGCCTGCCGCCACTAACTCTTCGTGAGTGCCTGCTTCGGTGACCTCACCGTTTTCCAGCATGAGGATCCGGTCAGCGCCGGTGATCGTGTGGAGCCGGTGTGCGATAACTACTAGCGTGCGCCCGGCCACCAGCTCGGTAATGGCCCGCTGGATCGCGGCCTCGGAGTCCGGATCCGCAAAAGCGGTGGCCTCATCCAACACGAGGATCGGCGCGTCGAGCAAGATGGACCGGGCAATAGCCAGCCGCTGCTGCTCGCCACCGGAAAGCTGCGCGTCCTCTCCCACCACCGAGTCGTAGCCGCGCGGCAGATGGGTAATGCGCTCATGAATCTGGGCGGCGCGGGCGGCGCGAACCACGTCTGCGTCGGTGGCCTCCGGGTGAGCGAGGCGAATGTTATCCCGCACGCTCATCCGCATAAGGTAAGGGTCCTGGAAGACGAACCCTACCCTACGGTAGAGCTGGTCAGATCGGAGATCAGTACTAGGGACGCCACCAATGCGCACCGACCCCTCCGTGGGGTCTAATAGCCGGGGGATGAGCGCGGCTAACGTGGACTTCCCCGAGCCGGAAGGTCCCACCACCGCAGTGATGCTGCCGGCGGTAAGTTTTTGGTTAATGCCGGAAAGCACCGGGGTGTCCGGCACGTAGGAGAAGCTTAAATCTTTCAACTCAATTCCGGCGTTTGCAGGCTCCCTGCCGCCAGCAGCGGGCGGCAATACCGGGATGTTGAAGAACTCGGTGAGATCCGCCGCGGCAGCCTTCGCCTCCGAAAACATGATGTTAGTGCGCGAAAGCATAAGCAGAGGCGCGGCGATGTTGTTGATGAACAAAAACGCTGCCAGCACATCGGCCACTGGTACGCCCGCAGACGTGATGAGCCACGGGCTGGCCGCGGCTACCACCAGCAGGCCAAACCCGGTGGAGGTGAAGATCTTCATCAAAGCGGTGGGGTGTACGGTGGCGTGCAACCACTCGCGATAGAACCCACCAAAACTCCGGGAACGACTAAGGAAAATGCTCTCGTCGTAGCCTTCCGGAACAAACACCTTGATAACCGGGATGCCGCGCACCAACTCTACGACGGCGGCGTCTAGCTGCTTCTGGCTGGACTTAAATTTCTCCGCCTTTTCTTGAAACTCGCGCATCATAAACGGCATGGTGGCCACTGCCAACAGCAGTGGTACCAGGCCCAGCAGGCCTATCCGCCAGTCCACCACGAACATGTATCCCAGGCTCAATAGCGGTACGAGTACACCGGCCGAATAATCGTGCGGCGCGTGGGCGATGAGCTGGTGGATCTTGGTGACGTCGTCTTCGATGTAGGTTTTCACAGTCCCCGAAGGTGTCCGCGTAAACCAAGACAGCGGGAGCCTACCCAGCTTGGTAATCTGCTGCTGGCGTAAGTGCTCGCCCAAAAGGCCGTCGGCCTGGTGGCTTACCTGGAGGCTCTTCACGGTTGCCTGTCCATGTAGGACGGTGGCCACCATGAGCGCCGCGACTAGCAGCCACAGCTTTGACGCATCTATCGGCTCTCCCTGGAAGGACAGCATTACGGTGCGCACCAGCTCAACCAGCACGATTACCGGCACCAGCGACAAAACCGCCGCCAGCACCGCCAATAGCAGCGACACCGTGATCTGCCGGTGGGCAGGTTGAGATATTTGCCTAAATGTAATGGGTGGTTTTTGTTCGGTCATCGGGGCCTCTTTACTTAACAGTCACAATCACGCATTGTTCCGCGCTAACCAGGCAGTGTTCCCAGTAATTCCCGCTAGAAAACCGGCAAGCAGGTCGAGGAACTCGGTTCCAGTATCGAGCGGGAAGAAATGCCCACCCGGCAGGACCTTCAGTTCAAAACTACCGCTGGTAAAATTTTCCCACCGGGAAAGCATCTCTGGGCTGACAGCTGGGTCGCTATCCCCCGCCAATGCCAGCACAGGAGAGCGAAGCACCGTGGTTGCATGGTGAAAGCCCTCGTGTAACACATAATCGCGACGAATGTCAGCGAGCAGCAGCTTCATCACATCATCATTGGCAAGGATCTCAGGTGGTGTGCCACCTACCTTCTCAAACTCCCTGCGCAGCGCACCGAACCCCATTGACGAGTGGTATTCCCCAGGCACGGTTTCTCCGGGCGCCTGCCGTGCGGCCACCACCACGGCTTCCGGTATAGTGGGCCGATGCATCTGCTGCAGGCAGGCAGCAACCTGGTAGGCCAGCGCTGCCCCCATGGAGTGGCCGTACAACGCAATCGGCGCGCCCGCCGCCAGATCTACTATCTCGGTTGCGCACATATCGGCGAGCTTGTCAAAGTCGCTTACCCATTTCTCTCGGCGACGGGTTGCCTTTCCGGGAAGCTCCACCGGCACCACGTCAATGCTTGGGTTGACCCCCACCCATCCACGATAGACGGAAGCGCTGCCTCCTGCGTGATGGAAGCAAAACAAGAGGGTTCCAGTGCGATGTCCGGCCACAAACGGAAAGACTCCCTCGCAGCTGATTTCTGTCATTTTTCGCCTTTCGCTAGGTCGGACTGATTAAGCACGATTTCTACTGCTGCGACGGTACCCGGGTCTGTGGCAAGCAACTCGGGCATCCTGCGGGCTGCGGAGTCGTATGCTCCACTTACCAAATCGGCAATTCCGGCGGCCAGGGACTGGGCACTCAGTTCGCCTCGCTGGGCGTCAATATAGTTCGGCCCGGCACCGTTTCGACAAACTGCGTTGGCATGGAAGTGTTGGTCACCACCGAATGCAACCGCAAGGCACGGCTTGCCGGCGCGCAGGATCGCCCCGGTGGTGCCCAGTGAGCCGTGGTAGATGCCTGCACGGCACCACGGAAGCACAGTCGCGAACGGGACCCGGGCGACGGTGAGGATTCCTTCTCTCACACCAGGCTCATGATCGGGATCGACGATTATCGCCCGCAGACCATGCTCGATGCACGCGTCTCGAGTCCATCGTTGAAGGTCATAAACGCGATCTGAGACCATACTCCCAAAGCTTGCCAGAACCGGGGCCGAGCCGGCAGCCACAAACTCCTCGACTGCTGGGTCTAGGGCGAGTTCACTGTGGTGCGGGTCAAGCCACTCGCCAGTGACGTGAATGTGGTTTTTCCATTCCGGCGCCGGCGGACTCAACGCGGGACTGAATTGGTAGATCGTGGTTGGTGGAGAGGAGAGCGCTCGCTGACGCAGCCCCAACCTACGGCGCCATGCCGCTATCACTGGGCGCATCGCCCAAGCCATCAGAGTATTGGACATCCAGTGGGTGACCAGAGCTCCGACAGAGCCGTCCAGTTTTCGCGGATCCACGAGGCTGTAACGGAGGCAGGGTTCGGTAGGGAAAACCTGCACCCGAACGCTGGGGACTCCGCGTGCAGCCCCTAACAACCGAGCAACTTCACTGAATTGGGTGTACATGACCACGTCAACGCCATCCATGGCATGCTCTAACACATCGAAAACGTGGGCGTCAGATATCATCTCACGGATACCTAAGACAGTGTCCATCATGCCTTTACTATCGCCCAAAAGGCGCTTCATTAACGCCCGGTAATCACCGGGTAACTCGATGTAGTCCACCCCGTTTGCACGAAAACTCCCGCCGAATTCGCTAAACCCAGCCAAAACAAACTGGTGGCCACGATCTCGAAGTGCGACACCAAGGTGCGCAAATGGCAGCATATCACCCTCAGAACCCAGGACGACCGCGAGAACTTTCACAGCCGTCTCAATCCGTAATCCAACTAGGCCACTCAGGAACCCAAGACTCCCCCATGAGCTTATCTTCCGGGCCAATATCACGAATGACTCGGCACGGATTACCGGCTGCGAGTACCATGGGCGGAATATCTCTTGTCACAACACTGCCAGCACCAATTACTGCACCATGCCCAATCGTGACACCCGCAGTTACCGTGCAATTGCCACCAAGCCACACATGGTCTTGTATGGTGATCGCACCCCCGGTACACACCATGTATTGCCGCTCTACGGGGTCTAAGGCGTGATTGCCAGCAAAGAAGGAACACCATGGACCAACCATGACCTCATTGCCAAATGTCACCGGGGCCATATCAAGTACCGTCGTTCCTCGATTGAAGGTCACGCCATCTCCGACCTTGATTTTCGAGCCATATTGGACATGAAATGGCAGGAAAACCATTAAGCGCTCCCCCAGTTCACCAAGCAGGTCTGCCATCACTGCCTGCTTCTCCGCTGTTTGAAGTGGACGAAGCTGGTTGAGATCGTGACACTTCTCCGCCGCCTCCATCATCTCGTAATAGAGATCCGGGTCCTCAATAGGGCGGAAGGGCTGACCGCAGAGAATCTTATCTTCGATTTGCTCTCGAGAATCCATGGATACTCCTTTGTGCTTGAGAGGCGCGGGCCACAATACGAATTACGGTCAGCCACGCGGTTTGACCCTGACTAGTCGGAATACCCAGATTCTTAGCTCACACTTGGTATCTTACAGGCCTTCGACTTAATTGTCAAGCATGCCATGCCTAATTATGGTATGCTCAACTTTGCAGCAACCTGCAGCGTCGCCGCCGATCAGCCGACCTGTGCAGCCCTCTCCTGCGGGGCGCTGTGCACGACCCGGTGCCGCTAGACATACATCATTTTCTAAGGATTAGTTGGCACTACCCCAGGCGCTTGCTCCGTGGACCACAATCCATCGTTCGCGGGCAATAATCGGTTTTCCTTCTGCGGTAGGAGAATCGGTGCGCCGTCTAATAGACCGTTGACGTATATCCAGGGATGAATCATGAAAGAAACCCCCACCACGGCAACCGCTAGCGGTGACCCCAGCGCCACCGCAGTCCCCTCAACCAGCGCCCACGCAAAAGGCCGCGACCTGGTGCTTGATGTCCAAGATCTGCGATGTAGCCTGGGAAAAGTCAAGAAGCGAACGGAAATCCTGCGCGGTGTGACCCTCGCCATTCCGCGCGGGGGCATCCTCGCCGTCCTAGGCGCCAATGGTGCCGGCAAGACAACCTTGGTCAATGTCCTTTCCACGCTGCTGCCCGCCACGGGCGGAACCGCCATCATCGATGGCCACAACTTAGCCACGGATCCTTCCAAGGTGCGCGCTTCCATCGCGCTGACCGGGCAATACGCCGCAGTGGATGAGGAGCTTACCGGCAAGGAAAACCTCATCTTCTTTGGCCGCCTGGCAGGGCTTAAAGCTAGCGATGCGAAGGCCCGCGCCGCGGAACTTCTTGAGCGCTTCGATCTGGTTGGCGCCGCCGACCGCCTGGTTTCGGCATACTCGGGCGGCATGCGCCGGCGGTTAGATATCGCCGCCTCCCTCACTGTCCCGCCCGCGCTGCTGTTCCTCGACGAGCCGACCACGGGCCTCGACCCCGCCGCGCGCAGCTCCGTGTGGGATACCGTCCGCGGGCTGGCGGCCGACGGCACCTCGATCCTGCTTACTACCCAATACCTGGAAGAAGCTGACCAGCTCGCAGACCGCGTCGCCGTGCTCGCCGGAGGCAAGGTGCTCGACGAAGGCACCCCCGCCGAGCTCAAGGACCGCTATGGCACCACGGTGTGCCTCATCACGATGTCTAGCCCGGACGATGCCGCACGCCTCACCCACACCTTGCAAGAACACCGCATCGACTGCCGCCAAGAGGACACCGTATTGCGCGTCGATGCGCCCGATGGCCACCGCACCCTAGTCCGGGCGCTGGCCTTGTGGGATGGCGACGACACCTCGGTCGCGGACGTCTCCTTGGTTCCGCCCTCCTTGGACGATGTCTACTTCGCTATCGCCGGGTCCGGCGACATCGCGCAGCAGGCTCCCCACACCGGTGGAGGCTCCCAGTGAACGCGCTCGGAGCAGTCGCTGCCTCGTGGCACCGCAATGTCCTGCGCACCGTCCGCAACAAGGCCGTAATGGTTTCCGCCGTGGCAATACCCAGCCTGTTCATGGTCATCTTTTACGCCACCTTCGCCAAGGCTTCGACGGAACTCGGCATCGATTACGCCGCCTTCCTCCTGCCCGCCGGCGTTATTCAGGCGATTGTGTTCGCCGCCGGGGGCTCCTCCTTGGCGATTACGCGTGACGCCGAAAACGGCATCCACGACCGCATCCGCGCCACCGGGACGCCCGCCTGGGCCACGGTCGTCGGCCGGCTGCTGGCAGATCTCACCCGCGCCGCGTGGTCGTGCAGCATCGTCGTCCTCACCACGATCCTGCTCGGTGCCCGCTACGCTGCCGGACCGGGTCGTATTATCCTTACCATCGCCCTTTTCGCCGCCCTCACCATCATCCTCTCCGCGTTTATCGATGGCTCCTGCCTGTTGGCCCCCAAGCCCACCTCGGCGTCCTTGCTCTTCCAAAACCTCGTGCTGGTCATGGTGATGTTCTCCACCGCATTCGTGCCTGCGGATGCGCTGCCCGGCGGCATTGGCCCCATCATCCGGCACGTACCGCTATCTCCCATCTTGGACACCGCCCGCAACCTACTAGGTGGCGCTGCCCTGGGGGCGCGCGGAGTCGAAGCACTGTGCTGGCTCATCGCCATGACCGTCGTTGGCGTATGGGGCTTTATCACCGCTTTCCAGGGGAGGAAACATGACTAACCACACCACCGCCACCGTGTCGCACGACACCACCTGGCTGTCCACTGTCGCCACGCATTTTGGAAGGCACCTGCGCGCCGCCCGCCGCGATAGCGCGGTAATTACCAATACCGTGGCTGGTCCCGTTTTGATGTTCCTGGTCATGCGGTGGCTGTTTGGCGACCTCATGGCGGCCTCGCAAGGCTCTGCCACGCTCGACGCGTTACCGCTTACCATCGCGCTCATCCTTTCCAGCGAACTGATGAATGGCACCTCCGCCGCCGCGCAGATAATTAAGGAACGCCAACGCGGTATCACCACCCGCATCGCGACCACGCGCTACGGCACCAGCCCGGAGATCTTCGGCCGCTGGTGTTTCGATTCCTTACGCAGCCTTATCTCCGGCTGCGCGGTGCTGCTGGCTTCCGTGGCTTCTGGCCTGCGTATTCACACGCTGGCCGGGTTTGGCTGGGTGCTGTTAGTCATCATCTTCGGCGCGGTGGTGGCCGCCTCGCTATCGGCCATGGTGGGCGCGATGTGCGCCACCCCGGAGGCCGCCATTGGCCCGGCCCCCATCATCATGGCGGCCATGGCACTTAACGGCGGCCTCGTGCCCGTGGAGCAATTCGCTGGTGTGGTTCAACCCATCGCCCGGTGGAATCCGCTTACCTTCGCCGCCCGCGCCGGCGCCGCCATCGACGGCACGCCAAGCGCCGAAATCCTTGTCACCGGCCAGCCCGGCACCGCAGTCTGGGCTTTCGTGGCCTGGATGGTAGCACTCACCGTAGTGCTGCTAGCCGCCGCAGCTGCGTTCCGCCGCCCCACCATGTCGTAAATAGCGCCGGTTAGCGCGACAGTGCTACTTGTCGCGCGGCGGCGTCCCCAGCGGCGCGGTAGCGCTACTTGCCGCGCAGGGCGCGCCGCCGCGATAAAGAGCTGCGAATCTTTACCCGCGGCCGCGCTAAGGCGGGTAGTGTCGCCGCCGGTTACCGGCAACCAGGCGGCCTCGCCCGGGGCTAGCTCCAGGTCGTTTACCGTGACCACACCAGAAGTAGCCAGGGCGATGGCCGGTCCGGGAAGCTGCGTGGAAACCGTGGTGCCGGCGGGCAAATCGTAGCGGGTCACCGCAAACTCCTGCACCGGCAGCGGGTACTCTACTACCGTCGCGGTGTTGGGCGCGGCATCGGCAACAGCGGCGCTCTCCGCGCCTGCACCATCGCCCAGGGAGGTGTTCCTATATAGTTTGTCAATTCCGTGGGTGAGTTTGTTGGGGGGTGTGAAGGGTTTCTGCTTTTCCTTGTGGATGTTGTTTTCGGGCACGGTGAGGAGCCGATTGGGCTTGCTGTGCAATCGGCTTGAGGTGAGGGTCTGTTGGTTCTAGGCTGCTGCGGCCTCCTGGACTGTGGAGATGTCTCGGTAGAGCTCGCCGTTTCGCATCATGGCGAAGAGAACGTTGAGGCGCCGGCGTGCGAGTGCGACGACTGCGGCGTTGTGTCTTTTGCCTTCTTTGCGTTTTCGTTCATAGAATTGCCGGGAACGCTCGTGGAATCTGATCGATGCAAAAGACGATTGCCATAGGGCGTTCTTTAATTTTTTGTTGCCAGCCCGGTTAGGCGAATTCGACATGATAGACGTTCCTGACTGATTCGTCCGCGGTGATAGCCCTGCATAGGATGCTAGGTGCGCTGCATCGGGGAAGTCGGACATATCGCCAACAGTCATGAGGATCTGCGCTGCGCTACGCGGGCCGATACCAGGCATGGATAAAAGAATCTCGGTCTGCGGAATGTCCTGAATCAGCTTGAGTACCTGCGCTTCGATTTCTTTACGATGCTCGAGTTTGGTTAGTGCATCTGTGGCGGACATTGCTACGCCAAGTTCGGCGTATTCTGCGCCGGCAATGGATACGGTCTGTTCGTGGATGGCAGCAAGCATGGCATCGATGGGACCTGACCCCCATGTGGTGGACACCTGATATCCAGCCCAGTCGAGCTGGGAAGAAAGGTAATCTACCACCATGTCCAGGTACTCCGAACAGTTCAAACGCGATGCCGTAGCCCTCTATGAGAACAACGAGGATCTCTCGCTGAACTCAGCATCAGCTGAGCTCGGTATCAACCGTACCTCGCTACATTCTTGGGTCAAAAAGTACGGCACTGGCAAACGTGCCCGCACGAAGGCCGTGCACGATCAAGCCCAAGCGGCGAATGATTCTGCGCGAATCCGTCAGCTGGAAAAAGAAGTCTCTAAGCTGCGCGAAGAACGCGACATCCTGCGTAAGGCCGCGAAATATTTTGCCGAAGAGACTCACTGGTGATCCGCTTCCAGTTTGTCGATGACCACCGAACCGAGTACTCGGTTAAGCGGATGTGCGATGTGTTAAAGCTGAATCGTTCCTCGTTTTACAAGTGGGTGAGCACCCGTAAAAACGCTGGTTAAAGATGTATTCTGATGCCGTTATTGGTGCAAGAATCAAGACCATCTTCGATGATGAGCACGGGCTTTATGGTGCTAAACGCATCGCCGCAAGCCTCAAGGAGGACACGACGTATACCCCGATCAATCACAAGAAAGTTGCACGCATCATGAAATCCATGGGGTTAAAAGGCTTTAGCAAACGGCGTCGATGCATTACTACCAGGCGTAAGCCTGGTCACCGTGTCATGCCAGATCTAGTAGGCCGCAAGTTCACAGCTGGCGAGCCAAATCGTGTGTATGTCGGTGACATTACTTACCTGCCGTGTAGGGGAGGCAAAAACATGTACCTTGCCACAGTCATTGACACGTATTCACGTAAACTTGCAGGTTATGCACTCGCAGACCACATGCGGGTCTCACTAGTTATCGATGCTCTAGCCCACGCACACGGCGTGCGCGGCAGTCTTGACGGGACTATTTTCCATTCCGATCACGGCAGCGTGTACACCTCACAAGCCTTTAGGAACTACTGCTCGTCGTGAGGTGTGCGCCAGTCCATGGGCGCGGTTGGAACGAGTGCCGATAATGCCCTGGCAGAATCCTTTAACGCCACCTTAAAGCGGGAAGTGCTGCGTGATCGGAAAGTCTTTGACAACCCAATTAGCTGTCGTCAAGAGGTCTTCCGGTGGTGCATGCGCTACAACACGCGCAGGCGGCACTCCTGGTGCAATCTCGTAGCTCCTGATGTCTTTGAAGCCGAGACTTCGGCTATACTGACCACAGCAGCATAGCTAGCCCCCGATGTGTCCACTTTCCGGGGGTCGGGCCCGTGGGTGAAAAGCCACCAGTCCATGGTGATGCGCTGATGCTCATCGAACATGCCACGATGATTGCCTGCTAAGTCTTTAAGCTGTTTGTTGATGCCGCCTTCCAGCAGGTTCGTGGTGGATTTTAAGTCCTGGGTGACACCACCAGGCGGGGTAAGAAAGACAAATAGTTGTCTTGCGTGGATGAGTTTCTCTAACCGTTTGAGGGCCCTGCGGGCGTTGCGGTGGGTGTACCACCATTTCTGGTTAGGGCTGACCCATTTGGGTACTTGGCCTGGCGGTATGGTGCTGCGATAGGTTCGCTCTTTAAGCCAATCAGCAAAGGTGATGCGGGTGTGGTGGACTGCAGTGGTAAACCGTGCAGCATCTTCGGGACTGTATACCTTAACAAGCATGCAGCCCAGTTTCCGGATTGCTTTATGTGCTGGATGAATCGGATTGCGGCTGATGTCGGCGAAGGTGTTGCGCTGGACGTGAACAAGACATCGCTGGATGGTCACATCGGGCCATTTAGCCTGTAGTGCTTTTAAGGCTCCACCTGCTCCGTCGGTGGGGTGTCAGATGCGAGTTTTTGGTACCGGTGTTCTGGGGACTCGGTACTGTCGTGTTCCGGGTAGTTGGTACCGGGCCGAGGGGTACGTCGGCCCGGGCCGTTAGTCTTAGTCGTCTGGGGTGGTCGGGGCGGTGGCTTTACGCATGTCGAAGTCTCCGATATGGATTCGGTGGCCGTTGTTGAGGCGGCTTACGAGTGAATCGGCTCCGACTCTGTCTGGCAGTGTTTCAACCCAGTAGGCGGCAGCTGATTGGGAAGAGATCAGTGTTGGGAGCCTTCCGTCGCGGTCGAATATGATCTTGGCTAGGTCTTCTTGCCCGCGCTGGTTGATGCTGATGGTCATAAAGTCGTCGATGATAAGGACATCGACGTTGATCAGTTTCCGCATCTTATCGAGGTAGTTTTGGTCAGTCGGTGAGAAGACCGCCAGCATGTCTACAAGTTGATCCAGCCGGTAGTACGCCACGGAATATCCGGCTTTGCATGCGGCGATGCCGATGGCGCAGGCAATGTATGTCTTGCCTGTTCCGGTCGGTGCGAGGATGTGTATGTTGGTCGGGTTTTCCCGCCAGTTGGTTGCTGCGATTCGTTTCAGCTGGCGCATGTTGATACCACGTTGTTCTGCCCGGGTGATTTCAGCCAGGCTTGCATCCGGGTATCGGAATTGTGCCTGGGTGATGGCCTTGGCGATATTGCGCTGTTGGCGTTGTGTGTAGGCTTCTTCGACTGCGGCGAGGAAGATGTCTTCTGGTAGCGCATCCGCATAGGCCTCGTCGTTGACAACCTCGTAGAAGATGTCAGCGAAGGTTGATACACGAAGCTTGCGCATTTTTGCCCGCACAATCTCGTCGTCGATGCTGCTCATGATTTTTCACACTCCTTCTAGTTTTCGTAGTGGTCAGCAGGCCGGATAAAGACGGCATCGGCCACGTCGCCGGTAAGCGGGGTACTTGGGCGTGGTTGGCGCTTGGCCACAGGCTGTGTTTTTGGCCCTGGTTCCCCGGGATGTTGTTGGGCGTGGGCAATGTCAGTCTGGAGGCGTTTGATCACTGCCATCGTTGGGGCCAGCTTCTTGTCCACGACCTGCTGGCAGGCAGGTTCCAGGGTGGCTTTGTTGTGCTTTTTGCCCAGGTTGGCCAACACGTTGCGTGCCTGGATGAGTCCGCGGGGTACGGCGGCACTATTGCGGTCGAGGATCATCGCTATGACTGCGTGCGTTGCTGCCCCAAACGACGAGGCCCAGGCCAAAAGCTCATCACGGGTAAGCGCCTTGTGGCCTTCATCATCGCCACGCGGCCCATGCTGAGGGTTGGTGGAATACCGGTATTTGAATCCGTGAAGGCGCGTGTGTTCAGCAACAAGCTGCTCCCCGTTGAAGACGCTCACCAGTTGCGGGGTGAGCCTGACTGTTACCGACTCTCCTACCAGCTGAAATGGCACTGAGTAGTACTGGTAGTCACAGGTGATGTGCCAGTTGCGATCGACTTTAAGCCGCTTATAAGACACTTCCGTAAACGGCGTCGGCGGAAGATCCCGCATCATTGGTGCTTCTTCTTTATCAAAGCGCATCTGCCGTGTTGAGCCATCAGGCCGCGTCATTGCGCCGTTGATAACAGCAAGACGGCAAGCGATCGCCTCATTAAGCTCATCAAGGTTATAGAAGACCTCGTTGCTAAAGTAACCCAGGATTTTGGTGTAGGCGATTTTCACGGCACGCTCTACCGCTGCCTTGTCACGAGGCCTGCCGGGCCTAGTCGGCACAATCGTGACCCCGTAATAGTCAGCAAACGCTGCGTAGCGGTCAGTGACCATCCGGTATGTAGAGGTCTTCTTCGGCCGATAAGTCGCCGTAGAAGCATTATCTGGCACGATGATTGCTGGTACTTTGCCAAGATAATTCAACGCCTTAACATGGCACTCAATCCACGCCGACATCTTCTCATTCGCAGCAGCAGTAACGTACATCAGCCCTGAGTACGGGCTGACCGAGACAAACAATGACGCCTTGAACACGGTATCACCACTGGCCTGATCTACTACAGGCACTTTGTCACCGGCCCAGTCGACATAAAGCTCTTGCCCTGGCTCATGGGTGATAACTTCGACGAGATCGTTGGCACGCAGAAATTCATTGAGCCCACTGCAGAACTGGGAGTACTGGTACTTTGTCTTATCCGTCGGACAAGGCTTCGACACGTAGTCCATCCACAGCTTATGCCTGGTCACATGCTTCGTACCTTTCAGCTTGCGTGCAAGAGCATGAAAATCAGGCTGGTCGTAGGGCAACGACCGCTTACTCCGGCCATCACTGAATCGATCATCGAACCATCCCGGTGGGAGCTGACGGAAACGCTCTGGAGTTAGTGCCTCATCGTTGATGACTTTCTTTGCTCGGGATACTTCTCGTCGTGAACATCCCAATGCATGTGTGATCTGCGCGTAGCTAGCACCATCAAGGCACATCGCGATGATCTGTTTGAAGTTAGCCACAAGGACCGGCTCCTTCCAAGTAGAAGTTGACGCAACACCAGCGGATTGTGGTGTCGCCAACATCAACTATGAAAGAAAACCCCTTGCAGTACCGGGTACGCGGAACACCGGTACCAACTACGCAGACTCGCGGTACCAACTACCCCAAATCGACAGGTGGTGACAACGAGTGGTTGCGCGATTTTGTCGAGCAGTTTCAGGTACTCATACGAGCTTTCGCGCAGGCACCAATGCCAGGCGATGACGTGTGTTTGGGTGCAGGCTACAAGCAGGCATTTTTTGTGAAAGTAGGTGCCGTCGATAAAGACTTGGTCATACACACGATGGGGATCTGTTGCTGTGGGCACGGTGATAAACCACAGCAGTGTGAACCACCGGGTCAAAGTGCGCCTTGTTACCCCGAGACGTGTGGCGAGATGGTCTGCGGATTCGCCGGAAAGAATCCAGTCGATAAAGATTTTAAAGTGCCGAATCTCGCTGGTGTGCGCGCGAGTATTAATCGACGATGCTTGGCACTGCGGGCACAGCCAGCGTTGGGTTCCTGCAGCTGTCTTGCCGTTCTTAACCAGTCCGTGGCCGCACATGTCACACGACGGCCGGAGAGTGTCTGATGGTTTGTGTGTGGGTACCTAACCCGCATAAGGAGATGAACCAGAATGACTACTGTGGCGAGACGAGATCCGGCTGATAAGGCCAAGATTGATGCGATTGAAAAGAAGCTTCTTGCTAACCCTGAAATCGCGAAACTGATTGATGACCTAGGCACGTCCACAACGGATGCCAATGACCTGGTTCGCGGCATGTTACAGGCCTCGATTACCAGGGGACTCAACGCTGAAATGGATGCCCATTTGGGCTACGAGTCTGGCGACAGGAGCGCTAAAGCTGCTGCTGGAACAGACAATCACCGCAACGGATCGTATCCAAAGACCGTGGATTCTAACTACGGGCCAGTCACCGTTGATGTGCCGAGAGATCGGGCTGGAACATTCTTGCCGACTATGGTCCCTAAAGGCTCGAGGAGATTGACCGATGTTGATGACATGATCGTCAGCTTGTACGCCGGTGGGATGACAATTAGGGACATCCAGCACCATATGGCAACGGCGATGCGTGTTGATATTTCCCATGAGACGATTTCTGCGGTTACTGACGCCGTGCTCGATGAGGTCATGGTCTGGCAAAACCGCCAGCTAGATGAGTTGGGCCCGACCCCCGGAAAGTGGACACATCGGGGGCTAGCTATGCTGCTGTGGTCAGTATAGCCGAAGTCTCGGCTTCAAAGACATCAGGAGCTACGAGATTGCACCAGGAGTGCCGCCTGCGCGTGTTGTAGCGCATGCACCACCGGAAGACCTCTTGACGACAGCTAATTGGGTTGTCAAAGACTTTCCGATCACGCAGCACTTCCCGCTTTAAGGTGGCGTTAAAGGATTCTGCCAGGGCATTATCGGCACTCGTTCCAACCGCGCCCATGGACTGGCGCACACCTAACGACGAGCAGTAGTTCCTAAAGGCTTGTGAGGTGTACACGCTGCCGTGATCGGAATGGAAAATAGTCCCGTCAAGACTGCCGCGCACGCCGTGTGCGTGGGCTAGAGCATCGATAACTAGTGAGACCCGCATGTGGTCTGCGAGTGCATAACCTGCAAGTTTACGTGAATACGTGTCAATGACTGTGGCAAGGTACATGTTTTTGCCTCCCCTACACGGCAGGTAAGTAATGTCACCGACATACACACGATTTGGCTCGCCAGCTGTGAACTTGCGGCCTACTAGATCTGGCATGACACGGTGACCAGGCTTACGCCTGGTAGTAATGCATCGACGCCGTTTGCTAAAGCCTTTTAACCCCATGGATTTCATGATGCGTGCAACTTTCTTGTGATTGATCGGGGTATACGTCGTGTCCTCCTTGAGGCTTGCGGCGATGCGTTTAGCACCATAAAGCCCGTGCTCATCATCGAAGATGGTCTTGATTCTTGCACCAATAACGGCATCAGAATACATCTTTAACCAGCGTTTTTACGGGTGCTCACCCACTTGTAAAACGAGGAACGATTCAGCTTTAACACATCGCACATCCGCTTAACCGAGTACTCGGTTCGGTGGTCATCGACAAACTGGAAGCGGATCACCAGTGAGTCTCTTCGGCAAAATATTTCGCGGCCTTACGCAGGATGTCGCGTTCTTCGCGCAGCTTAGAGACTTCTTTTTCCAGCTGACGGATTCGCGCAGAATCATGGTCAAGTCCTGGGTAGTGGTGTATCTGTTTTCGAATCTGGGGTTAGTTTCATGGCGGTGGTTTAGGGGCCATCTCGGGGATAAGGGGTGAGGGTATTCACGCGGCGATCTCCTGGTTGTTGTCGCGGTCCTCGTCGATGACCCCAGCGGCGATGATCTCTTTGGTCTGTGCCAGGCTGGTCAGTGACATATAACGCTTCTGTTGGATCCAGTCATCGTGCTGTTCGGCCAAAACCGCCCCAACAAGGCGCACAACAGCGTCTCGGTTTGGGAAGATTCCTACGACATCGGTACGCCGGCGGATCTCCCTATTGAGCCGTTCAGTGGGGTTATTCGACCAGATTTTGGTCCACACCGCTCTCGGCGCAGCGGTAAACGCCAACAGCTCGTCGAGACACTCCTCGAGGTAGGTGGCAACGTGAGGGAATTTCTGCTGGCAGAATTCAATAACCTCACGAGCTTGGGCCCACACACTAGCGGCATCGGGTTGCTGAAAGATTGTGTGAAACATCGCTGACAGAGTCGGCCATTGGGTTTTGGGAACCTGGGCCGAGAGGTTCTTCGCGAAGTGTGTTCGACACCGCTGCCAACTAGCCTGCGGCAGGCAGTCACCCACGGCTGCTTGAATACCAAGATGGGCATCACTAGTAACGAGGAATACCCCGGTCAGGCCACGGGCGATGAGGTCCCGAAAGAACCCGGTCCACGACGCGGTAGATTCCGCGGTGGCAACCTGCATGCCCAAAAGCTCTCGGTAGCCGTCAGCGTTGACACCTGTGGCCAGCAACACGCTGGTCTTTACGACACGTCCGCCTTCCCGCACCTTCATTGTCAGCGCGTCGCAGGAGACAAAGTGGTAGGGGCCTTGGTCAAGCCGGCGGGTGCGGAAGTCATCGACCATGTCATCGAGTTCTTTGGCCATCTGGCTGACCTGAGACTTCGACAAGTTGTTGATCCCAAGGGTGGCCACCAGGTCGTTCATCCTGCGAGTGGAGACTCCTTTCAGGTAGCAGGTGGCGATGACTGTGGTCAGGGCACGCTCGGTGCGGCTGCGGCGCTCTAGCAGCCAGTCAGGGAAAAATGCGCCGGTGCGTAGCTTCGGGATTGCCACATCAATGCTGCCGACTCGGGTATCAAGTTGGCGATGACGGTAGCCATTACGTGTGTTGGTGCGCTCGGCTGACACGGTGGCGTAATCAGCCCCGCAGACGGTGTCTGCTTGGGCGGAAAGAATCTGGTTGATGAAGTCAGTGAGCATTTGGCGCATCAAATCTGGGGACGCTTGAGTCAGTAGCTCTTCGAGATACGCGGTCGGATCGATATGATGAGGGTCAGCGGCCATCGCAGGGTACTTCCTTTCGAGGATAGGTAAGAGTTGATTCGAAAGGTACCCGCGATGGTCGCCTTCATGCACACCGGCACAAGACTTACCGCGGGCTACAGATACACCACGTTAGGGGACGCAACCAGAATCATTCGCCGCTTGGGCTTGATCGTGCACGGCCTTCGTGCGGGCACGTTTGCCAGTGCCGTACTTTTTGACCCAAGAATGTAGCGAGGTACGGTTGATACCGAGCTCAGCTGATGCTGAGTTCAGCGAGAGATCCTCGTTGTTCTCATAGAGGGCTACGGCATCGCGTTTGAACTGTTCGGAGTACCTGGACATGGTGGTAGATTACCTTTCTTCCCAGCTCGACTGGGCTGGATATCAGGTGTCCACCACATGGGGGTCAGGTCCCACACCGAAGACCCTGTACCGCCACTGGATATAGCCAAGCAACAAGACTTCGGACGCCAAGGAGAAAAAGCCGCACGCGCAGCCTGGGCGAAAGAAGAGCCTAAACGACACGGCCACCCAGACGGGCGACCAGCCACATATGACACCCACATCGACAGCGAATGGAACCCCAGCTTAGGCATAAGAAAAGGCTGGGCCGGACGCGCCTAAATCCACACGAAATGTCCCTTAAGCCGGCTCCTACGGCTTGTACCAGCCGGCGAGGCTAGCAAAACGAAAGAAGAGGACGGTGGTGTGCCGTCCTCTTCTTGTTGTATTTTGTTGTGTTTGTTGTTTGGTGTCGGCGGTGACTTACTCTCCCACAACCTCCCGGTTGCAGTACCATCAGCGTGTGCAGGCTTAGCTTCCGGGTTCGGAATGGGACCGGGCGTTTCCCTGCAGCTATTGACCACCGACAAACATACGAAGCATTCAGACCCTTAGGTGTGCTTTCGGGTGTTGTGTCAGATACTGCATAGTGGACGCGGTCACGACAGTGACTGTTTCTTCTTCTTACTTTTTTGTTGTGTTACACCGAGTGTGTTGGTGTTTGTTGTGGTCAATTAGTACCAGTAGCCTTCACACCTTACAGTGCTTCCAGGTCTGGCCTATCTACCCTATCGTCTTTAGGGGACCTTAACGAAACCTCATCTTAAAACAGGCTTCCCGCTTAGATGCTTTCAGCGGTTATCCCTTCCGTACGTAGCCAACCAGCGATACCCCTGGCGGGATAACTGGCACACTAGAGGTACGTCCGTCCCGGTCCTCTCGTACTAGGGACAGCTTTCTTCAAGTTTCAACGCGCGCGGCGGATAGAGACCGAACTGTCTCACGACGTTCTGAACCCAGCTCGCGTGCCGCTTTAATGGGCGAACAGCCCAACCCTTGGGACCTACTCCAGCCCCAGGATGCGACGAGCCGACATCGAGGTGCCAAACCATCCCGTCGATATGGACTCTTGGGGAAGATCAGCCTGTTATCCCCGGGGTACCTTTTATCCGTTGAGCGACACCACATCCACAAGTAGGTGCCGGATCACTAGTCCCGACTTTCGTCCCTGCTCGACATGTCTGTCTCACAGTCAAGCTCCCTTGTGCACTTACACTCACCACCTGATTGCCAACCAGGCTGAGGGAACCTTTGGGCGCCTCCGTTACATTTTGGGAGGCAACCGCCCCAGTTAAACTACCCACCAGGCACTGTCCCCAACCCAGATCATGGGCCAAGGTTAGATGCTCAATCCGATCAGAGTGGTATTTCAACAACGACTCCACCACCACTAGCGTGATAGCTTCCAAGTCTCCCACCTATCCTACACAAACCGAACCAAACACCAATACCAAGCTATAGTGAAGGTCCCGGGGTCTTTTCGTCCTGCCGCGCGTAACGAGCATCTTTACTCGTAGTGCAATTTCACCGGGCCTGTGGTTGAGACAGCAGAGAAGTCGTTACGCCATTCGTGCAGGTCGGAACTTACCCGACAAGGAATTTCGCTACCTTAGGATGGTTATAGTTACCACCGCCGTTTACTGGGGCTTAAATTCTCAGCTTCGCCAACAAAGTTGACTAACCGGTCCTCTTAACCTTCCAGCACCGGGCAGGCGTCAGTCCATATACATCAACTTAACGTCTTCGCATGGACCTGTGTTTTTGATAAACAGTCGCTTCCCTCTATTCTCTGCGACCCCACAACGCTTCCAGCCGCTTGGGCCTTCACGTCGTAAGGCCCCCCTTCTCCCGAAGTTACGGGGGCATTTTGCCGAATTCCTTAACCACAGTTCACCCGAACGCCTTAGTATTTTCAACCTGACTACCTGTGTCGGTTTAGGGTACGGGCCATACACACACATCGCTAGAGGCTTTTCTCGACAGTACAGGATCACCACCATCAACCCCAATGGGTCTACGCATCACGTCTCAACCACAATGTGCGGCGGATTTACCTACCACACGATCTACACGCTTACACCACCAATCCAATAAGTGGCGTGGCTACCTCACTGCGTCACCCCATCACTTGAACCACACATCAGGCCCCACGACATCAACACCACCAACACTCAAAGAGTCTTAGTAGTGCATCCGCGGTGGTTAGTATCAGTGCTTTATCATGGGCGCGCATGTACGGGTACCAGAATATCAACTGGTTATCCATCGACTACGCCTGTCGGCCTCGCCTTAGGTCCCGACTCACCCTGGGAAGACGAACTTGACCCAGGAACCCTTAGTCATCCGGCGGATAGGATTCTCACCTATCAATTCGTTACTCATGCCTGCATTCTCACTCGCACACAGTCCACGCCTCCTTACGGTAACGCTTCCACCCATGCACGACGCTCCCCTACCCAAACAAAAAATGCTTGCCGCGGCTTCGGCGGTGTACTTGAGCCCCACTACATTGTCGGCGCAGAACCACTCGACCAGTGAGCTATTACGCACTCTTTCAAGGATGGCTGCTTCTAAGCCAACCTCCTGGCTGTCTTCGCGATCCCACATCCTTTTCCACTTAGTACACCCTTAGGGGCCTTAACCGGCGATCTGGGCTGTTTCCCTCTCGACTATGAAGCTTATCCCCCACAGTCTCACTGCCGTACAACACAATTAGTGGCATTCGGAGTTTGGCTGACATTGCTAAGATTGTAGTCCCGCTCAACCAACCAGTCGCTCTACCTCCACCAAGCTATAATACGACGCTGCACCTAAATGCATTTCGGGGAGAACCAGCTATCACGGAGTTTGATTGGCCTTTCACCCCTACCCACAGCTCATCCCCGCAGTTTTCAACCTACGTGGGTTCGCGCCTCCACAACCTCTTACAGCTGCTTCACACTGGCCATGGGTAGATCACCCCGCTTCGGGTCCAGGACATGCCACTATACACCCCATTAGGATTCGGTTTCCCTACGGCTACCCCACACGGGTTAACCTCGCGACATGCCGCTGACTCGCAGGCTCATTCTTCAAAAGGCACGCCATCACACACAAACGGTGCTCTGACGGATTGTAAGCACATGGTTTCAGGAACTATTTCACTCCCCTCCCGGGGTACTTTTCACCATTCCCTCACGGTACTCATACACTATCGGTCACACTGAGTATTTAGGCTTACCGGGTGGTCCCGGCAGATTCACAGCAGATTCCACGAGCCCGCTGCTACTCGGGCAACCCAACAACCCACATGCCATTGTCTTCAACTACAGGACTCTCACCTTCTCCGGCAGGCCATTCCAAACCACTTCACCTAACAACAACACACGAGCACGATGATGGTAGTCACCGTCAATTAGGGCCCACAACACCGCACACACAACCCCTACCAGGTATCACATGCACACGGTTTAGCCTCATCCACGTTCGTTCGCCACTACTAGCAGAATCATTATTATTTTCTCCTCCTACGGGTACTGAGATGTTTCACTTCCCCGCGTAAACCCCCACAACAGCTATGAATTCACTGAAGGGTAACCCCACATAACCAGGGCCAGGTTTCCCCATTCGGACATCCTCGGATCAACGCTCAATTGACAACTCCCCGAGGCTTAACGCAGCCTTTCACGTCCTTCATCGGCTCAGCATGCCAAGGCATCCACCATGCGCCCTTAATAACGAACACACAAACCACCACACACAAACATGCGGGTGGCCACACAAGTGAACTTGACAAAAATTGATTAAAGAAAAAAGAAATCACACAAACACACACAAACAAACCACAAAAGCAGCCTATCTAGTGTGTTTAATGCTCGCGTCCACTATACAGTTCTCACACAACACCCCAACCACACCCTGCCAACACAAAAAATGTCAACAAGCCTTATGGTCAGGCACAAAAAAGGGGATAATGCCCCAGACACCCAACAATGCACCAACATACAAACAACAATTACTTTTCACTGTGCACGGACAACGTGTGTCACAAAGCGCCATTCAAACACTTAGTTCGTCTCTTGAGCGTGTGTTTCACCCGGACAATTTTCAATAATAAAAGTTGGCAGCATGACACTCGCATACTCAACCAACCACAGGGTGCAACTGCACCCGAAAAATAAAAGCTCCTTAGAAAGGAGGTGATCCACCCGCACCTTCCGGTACGGGTACCTTGTTACGACTTCGTCCCAATCGCCGATCCCACCTTCGACGGCTCCCTAACAAGTTTGGGCCACCGGCTTCGGGTGTTACCAACTTTCATGACGTGACGGGCGGTGTGTACAAGGCCCGGGAACGTATTCACCGCAGCATTGCTGATCTGCGATTACTAGCGACTCCGACTTCATGGGGTCGAGTTGCAGACCCCAATCCGAACTAAGGCCGGCTTTCAGCGATTCGCTCCACCTCACAGTGTCGCTGCGCGTTGTACCGACCATTGTAGCATGTGTGAAGCCCTGGACATAAGGGGCATGATGATTTGACGTCATCCCCACCTTCCTCCGAGTTGACCCCGGCAGTCTCTCATGAGTCCCCAACCAAATGCTGGCAACATAAGACAAGGGTTGCGCTCGTTGCGGGACTTAACCCAACATCTCACGACACGAGCTGACGACAACCATGCACCACCTGTACACCAGCCACAAAGGGAAAGACTATCTCTAGCCCGATCCAGTGTATGTCAAGCCCAGGTAAGGTTCTTCGCGTTGCATCGAATTAATCCACATGCTCCGCCGCTTGTGCGGGCCCCCGTCAATTCCTTTGAGTTTTAGCCTTGCGGCCGTACTCCCCAGGCGGGGCGCTTAATGCGTTAGCTACGGCACGAAAGTCGTGAAAAGACCCTCACACCTAGCGCCCACCGTTTACGGCATGGACTACCAGGGTATCTAATCCTGTTCGCTACCCATGCTTTCGCTCCTCAGCGTCAGTAACTGCCCAGTAACCTGCCTTCGCCATCGGTGTTCCTCCTGATATCTGCGCATTTCACCGCTACACCAGGAATTCCAGTTACCCCTACAGTACTCAAGTTATGCCCGTATCGCCTGCACGCCCGGAGTTAAGCCCCGGAATTTCACAGACGACGCGACAAACCACCTACGAGCCCTTTACGCCCAGTAATTCCGGACAACGCTCGCACCCTACGTATTACCGCGGCTGCTGGCACGTAGTTAGCCGGTGCTTCTTATCTAGGTACCGTCACAAAAAGCTTCGTCCCTAGCGAAAGGAGTTTACAACCCGAAGGCCGTCATCCCCCACGCGGCGTCGCTGCATCAGGCTTGCGCCCATTGTGCAATATTCCCCACTGCTGCCTCCCGTAGGAGTCTGGGCCGTATCTCAGTCCCAATGTGGCCGTCCACCCTCTCAGGCCGGCTACCCGTCGCCGCCTTGGTAGGCCATTACCCCACCAACAAGCTGATAGGCCGCGAGCTCATCCTACACCGAAAAAACTTTCCAACCATCACACTAAAAATGGCTCCTATCCGGTATTAGACCCAGTTTCCCAGGCTTATCCCGAAGTGCAGGGCAGATCACCCACGTGTTACTCACCCGTTCGCCACTCGAGTACCCTGCAAGCAGGGCCTTTCCGTTCGACTTGCATGTGTTAAGCACGCCGCCAGCGTTCGTCCTGAGCCAGGATCAAACTCTCCACAAAAAAATTTCAGAACAACATCCGAAACAGGCCGTGAAAAGCCCGAAACCTAACAAAAGAACAAACCACCACAAACCACACAAAAATGCAGCCCATGCTGGCGTCCAAAAAATTACTACAAAGAAAAAATACAGTTCCCTCAACCCGACGGGGTCAAAAAGAGGAAACCAAAAAAGTTGAACACAATCACATGCCAACCAATCCATCTCAATGCAGCCGAAACACCAAACAGCATTCAAATGAGTACGTGTTCCACATACCCAACCGGCACACACCAACCAACAAACCACCTAGGCCTGTTGGCAGACAAACCAATCAACACACAACCATGCACACAAAAAATAAAAAGTACATTGGCACACTATTGAGTTCTCAAACATCATCCGCACACCACAAGAAAATTAACCTACCGTTAACCTCTCGTTGGCGGCTCGTACAAACTTACTCAACTCAATGAACCCTGTCAAATCCTTGAACCAAGTCCGCACGAAATTCGCTCAAACGTAACCAACCGGCTACCTCGCGGCGACTTGGATTAATGTAGTCCAACCCCACCAACAATGACAAATCCCCAGCACACGACGGAAAACGGTGTGCTGGGGGCGTCGTTAAAAGAGCTCTTCTTCTTGAGTTCTTTCAATTGTGGCGCCGAGGCGCTGCAGGTTTTCTACAAAGTTGGGGTATCCGCGGTCGATGTGGAAGACATCGTGGACCGTAGTGGTCTCATCCGCGCACAGTGCAGAAAGTACAAGACCCGCACCCGCACGAATATCGGAACTCCACACGTGAGTAGAAGAGAGTCGTTCTTTACCGCGGACTACTACATGGTGACCGTCAACCTGGGCGTCGGCACCCAAGCGCAGCATTTCATCCACAAAGCGGAAGCGGGATTCAAAGACATTCTCCGTAATGACGGTCGTTCCGTCCGCAATGGCAGAGATACCAATAGCCATCGGCTGCAGGTCGGTGGGGAATCCCGGAAATGGCAGGGTCTGGTAGTCCACAGCCTGTGGTCGCTGATCCATGCGCACGCGGAAACCATTCTCATAGGTCTCTAGTTCCGCACCGGCAGACTTCAGCTTTTCCAGCGGCAGGTGCAGGTGGCGCGGGGAAATTCCACCCACGGTGATATCGCCCTGGGTCATGGCAGCAGCGTACGCCCACGTGCCGGCCACAATTCGGTCACCAATAACCTCATGCTGGGTGGGCTGCAGCTTATCGACGCCGCGGATGGTTACCACCGAGCTTCCCTCGCCCTCGATATCGGCACCCATGGACTTGAGCATGGTGCACAGATCGACGATCTCCGGCTCGCGAGCCGCGTTATGGAGAACGGTTTCCCCTTCGGCGAGGACCGCAGCGGTAAGAATATTTTCGGTTGCGCCTACGGACGGGAAGTCCAGGCGGATATTCGCACCTCGCAGGTGCGTAGCCTCTGCCACGACGGCACCGTGTTCAATACGGGTGGTGGCGCCGAGCTTTTCTAGGCCGGTTTGGTGCATATCGAGCGGGCGCGAACCAATCGCGTCCCCACCGGGCAACGCTACCTTCGCGTGGCCACAGCGAGAGGTCAAAGGACCAAGCACGCAGACGGATGCGCGGAATTGGCGGACCGCATCAAAATCCGCGTTGGATTGCGGCTGTGCAGGGGTAGTAATCCGGACCTCAGAGCCCTCGATGACTACCTCGCAGCCGAGCCCCTCGAGGACCTTCTTCATGAGGGGGACGTCCAGAATTTCTGGGCAGTTGGTCAGCGTCGTAGTGCCCTCCGCCAGCAAGGATGCGGCCATGAGCTTCAAGACGCTATTTTTCGCGCCATCTACTTTAACGGTGCCCTCCAGGCGGGCACCGCCGGAAACAATAAACTGATCTTTCACAACTGCCTACGCTACCGGTTCTTAAGGCAACGCGCCGATGCGACGGGCGGCATTAACCGCCTCGTAGCGGGTATGCGCACCGAGTTTACGCATTACCGAGCGCAAATAAGACTTCACGGTTTCTGCGCCGATACCCATTTCCTCGGCCGCTTCTACGTTGGTGTGGCCTAGGGCCACACAAGAGAGAACGTCGAGTTCGCGGGCGGAGAGCTTGGTGGATTGCTTCACGCGCACCGGCGAGACCATCTGGTCACACAGCGTCTCTAGCTCCTTGCGCAGCTCTTCGTCTTCTACACGGTTGGCCAGCATGCGCAGCTTGGAGTGGGTGGAGCGCACTTGTTCCCACTCGGCACCGTTCATGACGTGGCCGCGAGCCGCTCCGCCCTTGGACCCATCGGCACGTCGCATGGCGGAATTAACGGCCAGGTCTTGCTCGAGGGTGCGCGCGGTCATCGTCACTTCTTCAATGACCTTGTCGCCCAAACGAACTGGGGAGTGCACGCCTACGTAGAGGACGCCGCGAATTTCGCGCTGCACAGTAACGGGCACGGCCACAATGGAGTGCAGGCCCTCGTCCTGGATTACGCGGTCGTTCTCGTGCGAGATGGTGGTGGCACGCGTGTAGTCGGATACACCTACCGCACGGCGAGTGCTGACCACTCGGCCACCTACACCGACGCCGGAGTCAATGATCAGATTCTGCAGCGCTGGGGTGCGTAGCCCCACCCACTGTGTGATCTGCAGGCGATTATCGGGCAGCAGCGTGGCGTACATCGTCACCGGAATACCTGTAGCGGTCTTCAGGGACGACAGGGCCGCGCGTACGGATTCTTCATCATCTTTGAGGCGATGCGACTCCATGAGACTCTTTCCTCGTCGGGGGTAACCAAGCAGGTGTACCCGTCCTCCCCCGGGAATTTGGGGACCAGCGGGCAACTGAGTGGAAGTATAGACAGCATGTGGGGGTAATTCGAAATCGCCCTCGGCTTATCCGGCACTGCAATCCCACATGGAATGCCCGAATGCCCGGTCTAGAATGTATATACTGACTGGTCTACTTGTGTAGTGTACGCTTGCGTTGTACGCGATTTGAACCCAAATCTGATTCCTGAAGGAGTCCACAGAATGGCTGTCTACAACAACATTATGGAAACCGTCGGCGGCACCCCGCTGGTCCGCCTGAACCGCCTCACCGAGGGCAAGGGCGCCACCGTGCTTGCCAAGGTCGAGTCCTTTAACCCGGCTAACTCCGTGAAGGACCGCATCGGCAAGGCCATCGTTGAGGCCGCTGAAAAGTCCGGCCAGCTCAAGCCAGGCGGCACCATCGTGGAGGCCACCTCCGGCAACACCGGCATCGCCCTAGCCCTGGCTGGCGCCACCTTGGGCTACAAGGTCATCCTGACCATGCCGGAGACCATGTCCAATGAGCGCAAGGTGCTGCTGCGTGCCTACGGCGCAGAAATCGTGCTGACCCCGGGCGCTGCGGGCATGCAGGGCGCCGTCGACAAGGCGAATGAAATTGTCGCCGAGACCGATAACGCCATCCTTGCCGCACAGTTTGCTAACGAGGCGAACCCGAAGATTCACGAGGAAACCACCGGCCCAGAGATTTGGGAAGACGCCGAGGGCAAGGTTGACGCCTTCGTTGCTGGCGTAGGCACCGGCGGCACCGTTACCGGTGTGGGTCGCTTCCTGAAGTCCAAGAACCCAGACCTGCACTTGGCTGCGGTCGAGCCGTCCGACTCCCCTGTCCTGTCTGAAGGCCACGCTGGCCCGCACAAGATTCAGGGCATCGGCGCCAACTTCGTTCCTGAGGTGCTTGACCGCGAGCTTCTCGACGAAGTCTTTACCGCCACCACCGAGGAGTCCATCAAGGCATCCCGCGACCTGGCTACCCAGGAAGGCCTGCTGGTTGGCATCTCCGCCGGCGCGAACGTTTCCGCAGCCCTGAAGCTGGCGGAGCGCCCAGAGTTCGAGGGCAAGACCATCGTGGTTGTCCTGCCGGACTTCGGTGAGCGCTACGTCTCCACCATCCTCTTCGAGGACATCCGCGAAGCTTAAATTACTTCGCTTGAATAAAAGCACCCGCCAACCTTGGCGGGTGCCTTTTTTATGCCAGTACTATGTGGGCATGAACATTATGAGCTACATCCGTGAAGACTTAGCAAATGCAAGAGATCACGATCCGGCCGCGCGTGGCGACGTCGAAAATGCAGTAGTGTACTCCGGCCTCCACGCGGTGTGGTCTCACCGCATTTCGCACTGGATGTGGAAGCGTGGGCTGCGCGGGCCCGCGCGCATCTTGGCGCAGATTAACCGCTTCTTTACCGGCGTGGAGATCCACCCGGGCGCCACAATCGGCCGCCGCTTCTTTATTGACCATGGCATGGGCATTGTCATTGGTGAAACCGCAGAGATTGGCGATGGTGTCATGCTCTACCACGGTGTCACCCTCGGCGGCCAGGTGCTTACCCAGACCAAGCGCCACCCCACTATCGAAGACAATGTGACCATCGGTGCGGGCGCCAAGGTGCTCGGTCCCATTACGATCGGTGAAGGATCGGCCATTGGCGCCAATGCCGTGGTGACGAAGGACGTTCCGGCCGAAAATATCGCGGTGGGCATTCCGGCCAAGAACCGTCCGCGCAACCCGAATGAGCGCATCAAACTGGTCGACCCTGATTACTACATCTAAATTCTCTCCCAGCGGCTCACAGGCAACTGCGGGCCGCTTTTTATATGCCTTCTGGGCGCAGCAGGTCGCGGTATTCGGGATTCTTTTCGATAAAGTGCGCCACGGCGGAGCAGGAAGCAATGACTTGCTTGCCGACGCCTCGGACGTCGTCAAGCGCTGCCTTAATCAGCGGCGCCGATAATCCTTGGCCGCGGAAGGCATCCTTGATGACGGTGTGGTTGAACTCGCGGGTCGTGCCGGCATCTACGTAGTAACACGCGCCCGCCTCGACACCGTCCACGGTAAGGACGTAGCGGGACTTATCTGTCTGGTGTGCAATAGCATGTTCCATGTGCCCATACTAAGCAAAAATGGCCCCTCTTACGAGGAGCCATTATTGTGGCCAGAGCCAGGATCGAACTGGCGACCCCACACTTTTCAGGCGTGTGCTCTACCGACTGAGCTATCTGGCCAGAAACCCGAAGGTTTCCGCGACCCTGACGGGACTTGAACCCGCGACCTCCGCCGTGACAGGGCGGCGCGCTAACCAACTGCGCCACAGGGCCATTTTTAATTATGTGTGTGCTCTTGGGCACGGATAGATACTTTACAGAAGACTCCCAAGACTCACCAAATCAGCACGTCAGAACGCTATTTAGGCGGTGAAAGCGGATCGTTTCCGCCCAAGTTCATCTCGAATCGTTTGTAGTCTTCCAGCGAGGAAAAGTGCCGCGAATAGAGGTCACAATCTCGATCCACATGGCCGTAGAGGGCGGGTGCGACGTCGACAATGTGGCGCAGCTTCAGGCCCTCATATTCCTGCTCGCGAGTCCATTCAACGGCCTTGCGGTGCGCCTCCTCATCCGAATCTGCATAGATGAGAAAGAAGTCCTCTCGGAAGAAGTTAGAATGCTCCGAGCTTTCGGAGGCGAGCTCAAAGACAGCGATTCCGACGTATGGTTCCATGGCGCCAGCCTAACAAAACCAAAAGCAGCAACCGCCGAAGCGATTGCTGCTCATTCTGCGACCTTGACGGGACTTGAACCCGCGACCTCCGCCGTGACAGGGCGGCGCGCTAACCAACTGCGCCACAAGGCCAATCGAATATTCAATTCGAACCAACACTTTCGTGTTGGTACCCCCAACGGGATTCGAACCCGTGCCGCTGCCGTGAAAGGGCAGTGTCCTAGGCCGCTAGACGATGGGGGCCCGTCGCGCTAAGGCGACTTCTAGAAATATACTGGAGACCTCACCGAGTTACAAAATCGCTCCCCCAGAAAGATTAGGAACCATGTCTGACCAGCATCAAACGTGCTCCTGCCACGAGCCGCACGTGCACGGATATAACGCGGATTCTAAGAGCAAGGATCGCTACCTCGCCAGACTCAAGCGCATTGAGGGGCAGGCTCGCGGCATCCACCGGATGGTCGAGGAAGACCAATACTGCATCGACATCATCACCCAGATTTCGGCGGTGAAGTCGGCGCTGGAAAATGTCTCGCTAGCGCTCCTAGAAGACCATATTGAGCACTGTGTGGCCGGTGCCGCCGCCGAGGATGGCGAGGTAGCCACCGAGAAGCTAGAAGAGGCTATGCGCGCCATTAAGAAGATGGTGAAAAACTAAAAGGAGCCACCCGAAAAGGTGGCTCCAGTTGTGGGCCCTGTGGGGATCGAACCCACGACCTGCGGATTAAAAGTCCGTAGCTCTACCAACTGAGCTAAAGGCCCAACGTCGCTACATTTTAGCTTGCGGTATTTGCAAAGTCCTAATTAGGGGGCGTCGGCAAGCGAAAGGCGCCCAGCTCGCCGCTGAGCGCCTGCCGGGGCGTGGCTAGATTAGCCGCGCATATCGCCCTTCTCCATGAAGCGGACCTGGAAGTCAAAGGCGGTCTTCAGGTCGTGCGGGGTGTGCTGGAACTTGTTTTCCTTGGCACGGTTGAAGTACTCCTCGAGCAACGGACGGTAATCCGGGTGCGCGACGGAGATGACCTTCTCCACGCGTTCCTTCGGCGCCAGGCCGCGGAGGTCAGCCACGCCGTACTCGGTAATGATGACCATGGTGTCGTGCTCGGTGTGGTCCGTGTGGGACACAAACGGAACCAGCGCGGAAATTGCGCCGTCCTTGGCCACGGACGGGGAAACGAAGGTGGAGATATAAGCATTGCGGGTGAAGTCACCCGAGCCACCGGTGCCGTTCATGATGCGGGAGCCGGATACGTTGGTGGAGTTGATATTGCCGTAGATATCGGCCTCAATCATGCCGTTGGAGGAAATCAGGCCGACGCGGCGAATGACCTCTGGGTGATTGGAAACCTGCTGCGGGCGGAGGATGATGTGCTTGCGGTAGCGCTCCGCCTCCTCATTCATCTTCTCCGCGTAGTCCGGGGACAGCGCGAAGGAGGTGGCGGAAGCCATGGTCATCTTGCCCGCATCGATGAGATCGAGCATGCCGTCCTGAATGACCTCGGTATAGGCCTGAATATTCTCAAACTTGGAATCCAGCAGGCCGGCCATCACGGCGTTGGGGACATTGCCCACGCCAGACTGCATGATGAACTTGTCGTACTCCAGGCGGCCCGCAGCGACCTCCCCCTCGAGGAACTCGATGAAGTTGGCAGCGATCTTCTCAGAAACCTCGTCCGGTTCCTTGAATGGTGCGTTGCGGTCTGGGGCATCGGTCTTGACCACTGCAACAACCTTGTCCTCCGGCACCTCCATGTAGGTGGTACCAATGCGGTCACCCGGCTTAGTGATAGGGATTGGCTGGCGGTTAGGCAGCTTTTCAATGCGGTAGATATCGTGCATGCCCTCGAGGTTGATGGACTGCCACTCATTGATCTCGATGATGATCTTATCGGCAGCCTCGATGAACTCGAGGTTATTGCCCACCGCGGAGGACGGCACCACGTGGCCTCCTTCGGTGATCCGGACCGCCTCAATAATGGCTACCTGGAAGTCACCATAGAAGCCCTCCTCTACCTGCTGGCCCGAGTGAGACAGGTGGATATCCTGGTAAAGCGCGGTGCCATCATTGAACTGCTTACGCAGGGTGGGATCGGAGTTATAAGGAGAGCGGAAGCGAATCGCCTCAGCTTCCGCCAGAACACCATCGCAGTCCGGGGCGGTGGAAGCACCGGAGAAGACGTCGATCTTAAATTCCTCGCCCTTTTCATGAAGAGCCTTGGCCTTCTCTGCAATGGCGGTGGGCAGGCCCTTGGGGTAGCCAGCACCGGTGAAGCCGGAAATGCCCACGCGGTCACCGTGGTTGACGTGCTGAGCAGCCTCTTCTGCGGAAACTACGAGCTTCTCGAATGGGGCGTACGCGATTCTCTCGGACAAGGGTAATCCTCCTTCATTAAGGGGCCAGCCAAAATAACGGCCGTCCTAAATAGTTACACAGCCCACATTAGCGAATCTTTGCAAGATTTCCACCACTTTTGTGTGACCCCTACCCCATAAAGCCAAAAGAGGGTACGTCGCCACTGTGGGCCCGGTTGCTATTTTCCCCCGTTAACTAGCACAATTGGGGCGTGAATTTGCGCATTGGACACTACGATTCTCTCCTCCCCCGTCATCCTCGCCCCGATGGCGGGGGTAACCAACGTTGCCTTCCGCACGTTGTGCCGAGAGCAGGAGCTGCAACGCACCGGCACGGTGTCGGGCCTCTATGTCTGCGAGATGGTCACCGCCCGCGCCTTGGTGGAGCGCAATGAAAAGACGCTGCACATGACCACCTTTGCGCCGCAGGAAGATCCTCGTTCCCTACAGATCTATACGGTGGATCCGGAATATACCTACAAAGCCGCAAAGATGATCGTCGACGAAAACCTGGCGGACCACATCGATATGAACTTTGGCTGCCCGGTTCCCAAGGTGACCCGCCGCGGCGGCGGTTCCGCGCTGCCTTATAAGCGACGCCTCTTTGGCAATATCGTCTCCGCCGCGGTCAAGGCCACCGAGGGAACCACTATCCCGGTCACGGTGAAGATGCGCGTGGGCATTGACGACGAGCACCATACGCATCTCGACGCCGGGCGCATCGCCGTCGAGTCCGGTGCCGCCGCCGTTACCCTGCACGGCCGCACCGCCGCTCAGCGCTACTCCGGCGAAGCACGATGGGACGAAATCGCACGCCTCAAAGAGCATCTGGCAGATACTGGCGTGCCAGTGCTGGGCAATGGCGATATCTTCCGTGCCGAGGATGCCCGCCGCATGATGGAACAAACCGGCTGCGACGGCGTGCAGGTAGGCCGCGGCTGCCTCGGCCGTCCGTGGCTTTTTGCCGAGCTCGGCGCCGCACTGCGCGGCGAGTCCATTCCGGCAGAGCCCACCCTGGGCGAGGTCACCCAGGTAATCCTCCGCCACGCAGAGCTACTGGCGGAGCACGATGGCGAGGACAATGCTTCCCGCGATATCCGCAAGCACATCGGTTGGTACCTGCGTGGTTTCCCGGTTGGTGGCCAGGTCCGCGCGGGCTTAGCCCAGGTCAATTCCCTCGATGCCTTGCGTGAGCTCCTTGCACCTTGGGCAGAGTCCGACGCCCTGGCTGCCGACGCCGACGGAGCCCGCGGCCGCCAGGGCTCGCCATCCAAGGTGGCTTTGCCGGATGGTTGGCTCGACGATCCAGAAGACGACTGCGTTCCGGTTGCCGCTGACATTATGAACTCCGGCGGATAATCTAACAAAGGTATAAGAGCAGCTAGGGGCACACAGGAAACTTGCATTTATGCTCTACTTAAGTTGCGCAAGCGCCGAAATTTTTCGCTATTATCTTTGGCATGCGTGCCGCTTACAGGGAACACCTAGACAATTTCTCCCACGACCTCATCGTGATGTGCGATACCGTACGCGACATCATGGATAAGGCCTCCCTGGCGCTGCTGCAAGGCGCCTTGGACTCCGCGGAAGATGCTCTCACCATGGCTGAGGAGCTAGATGAGATCCGCGCTCGGTGCTCTGAGCGTGCCGTAAAACTCTTGGCCCTGGAAAACCCCATGGCACAGGATCTCCGCCAGGTTGTCTCCTCCATCTATATCGTGGAGGATCTCTACCGGATGGGCCGGCTTTCCCAGCACATCGCGGACTCCGCGCGCCGCCGCCACCCTGACGCCGTGGTACCGGCGAATTACATCGGCTACTTCGAGGAAATGTACCGTCTCACTGAAGAAATGGGGTCGGTCCTGCACGATATCCTCGTCACCCCTGATGCGGATTTGTCCGTCAACCTCCGTGCCGACGATGATGCGGTGGATGATATCAACTCCCATATTCTGCGCATCCTGACTCAGCGCGAATGGGAAGGCAGCGTGCGTGAAGCAGTTGAGTCCTCACAAATTACGCGTTACTACGAGCGCTATGCAGACCACTGCGTCTCCGTGGCCGGCCACATCATCTATCTGACCACGGGTCTTTTGCCCAATGACTATGCCAAGAAACTAGAAGAGGACAAGAAGGACGCCGAATTTGAAGCACGGATGGCAGATCTAGAGCGTCAATTCCGCCGTTAGACGGATTTAAGCACCAAAGAAGGGGGCCGGTTCTTTCGAACCGGCCCCCTTCTCTCGGACAATCTCTCTTACTCTTTAGCCAAAGCGTCCAGAGATGTAATCCTCGGTCTCCTTCTGGGAAGGATTCTCGAAGATCTTGGTGGTGTCGTCGAACTCCACCAGGTGGCCCGGCTTGCCGGTTGCTTCTAGGGAAAAGAAGCCGGTCTTATCGGACACGCGGGCTGCCTGCTGCATGTTGTGGGTCACGATGACAATGGTGAAGTTTTCCTTCAGCTCGTGGATGAGGTCCTCCACGGCGAGGGTCGAAATCGGGTCCAGTGCGGAGCAAGGCTCGTCCATGAGTAGCACCTCTGGCTCCACGGCGATAGCGCGGGCGATGCACAGACGCTGCTGCTGACCACCGGAGAGGCCGCCGCCTGGCTTGTCCAGGCGGTCCTTAACCTCGTCCCACAGGTTGGCGCCGCGCAGGGACTTCTCCGCGACTTCCTTGAGCTTCTTCTTGTTCTTTTCACCGGACAGCTTCAGGCCTGCCACGACGTTGTCCTCGATGGACATCGTGGGGAACGGGTTAGCCTTCTGGAAGACCATGCCGATGGTGTTGCGTACGGATACCGGGTCGACCTTCGGTCCGTAAATATTGGTGCCATCGAGCAGGATTTCGCCCTTAACGTAGGCGCCGGGGATGACCTCGTGCATGCGGTTGATGGTGCGCAGCACGGTGGACTTACCACAGCCGGAAGGGCCGATGAATGCGGTCACGGCCTGGGCCGGAATCTGCATATTCACGTTCTGCACGGCGTGGAAGTCGCCGTAAAAAATGTTCACGTCATTGAGCGCGAGCTTAGACATTTGGGAGTTTCTCCTCTAGCAAGTGTATGGCGGAATCGAGTGGGTACGGCGTTTACTTCTTAACCGAGAACTTCGCGGAAACGATGCGGGCCGCAATGTTGAGGACGGCGATGAGGATAACCAGCGTCAACGCTGCTCCCCAGAGCTTGTCCAGTACGGCGGGCTGTGCGCCGGCCTTGTACATATCCAGCATCATCAGCGGGAGCGAGGACTGAGAGCCCTTGAAAGCGTCCCAGTTGATGACGGAAGAGGAACCAACCAAGACCAGCACCGGCGAGGACTCACCCATCACGCGGGCAATCGCCAGCATGATACCGGTGACGATGCCGGACAGGGCGGTAGGCAGAACGATGCGAGCGATGGTCTTCCACTTCGGAACGCCGAGTGCGTAGGACGCTTCACGCAGGTCCATGGGGACCACGCGCAGCATCTCTTCGGTATTGCGCACCACAATCGGAATCATCAGCAGCACCAGGGACAGCGCCACGGCGAAGCCGGAGCGGCCGAAGCCGAACAGGGTGATCCACATGGCGAAGATGAACAGGGCCGCAACGATGGAAGGCACACCGGACAGGATGTCCACCATGAAGGTGGTGATGCGGCCGAGCCAGCCGCCCTTGGAGTACTCCACCAAGTAGATGGCGGTAAAGATGCCGATCGGGATAGAGATAACGGAGGCCAGAATGGTCTGGACGAAGGTACCCACGATGGCGTGAGCGGCACCGCCGCCGGAAGAGCTATTCATGATGCCGCGCTGGGAGGCGGTCCACCACTCAGGGTTGAGGATGACGCCACTGCCGCGGGCGATGAGTTCCCACAGAACCCACACCAGCGGAACCATGGCCAGAATCATTGCGCCCCAGACCACCGCGGTGGCGATGTTATTGGTCATCTTGCGGGAGCTGGAGATGTCCAGGAAGGTCGCGCCGCCTTGGGAGGCAGGCTTGGCATTAGTAGTCGTAGTCATTGATCCTCCCCTCCTTACTTATTCTTCACGATGGCGCGGGCAATGGCGTTGACCACGAAGGTCAGCAAGAACAGCATGAGGCCGGCGGCGATGTAGGCACCAGCGCGCATCTCGTTACCGAACTCGGCAGATGCCAAGGCGATGGCCGTGGCGAAGGTCGTGCCGCCGTCGAAAAGCGAGAAGCGGAAGTCGATCAACGGGGAGACAACCATGTACAGCGCCATGGTCTCACCCAGTGCACGGCCCAGGCCGAGCATGGAGCCGGCGATGTAGCCGGACATACCGAACGGCAGAACGGTCATGCGGATAACTTCCCAACGGGTAGCGCCCAGAGCCAGGGCGGATTCCACCTGGCCCGGAGGGGTCTGCACGAAGACCTCGCGCGCGGTAGCGGCGATGATCGGCAGAATCATCACGGCAAGCACGATGCCACCGGTAAACAGGTTGCGGCCGGTTGCAAAGGACGGCGAGTTATCGAAGACGTGGAACAGGAAGAAGCCACCCGCCCAGGATTCCATCCAGGAGTAGAAGCCGGACAGTGCCGGGCCAAGAACCTGCCAGCCCCACAGACCATAAACAATGGACGGAACTGCAGCGAGCATGTCCACGAGGAAGCCGAGCGGCTTAACCAAGCGGGCAGGCGCGTAGTTGGACAGGAAGATGGCGATGGCTAGGGCCACCGGCATAGCCAGCAGAAGGGCGAAGACGGAGATGAGAACGGTGGTGCCGAACATGGTCGGGATACCGAACTTCATCGCAGAGGTATCGGTGGTCTCCCAGCGGCCGCCGTAGGTGAAAAAGCCCATGATGCCGCCGTCATTAACGGCCAATGCGGGCACCGCACGCCACAGCAGGAAGGCGGCAATGGCGGCAATCATAACGGTAATGAGGGTTGCCGAAGCAGTGGACAGGAATTCAAAGACACGGTCGCCTGGGCGCTTAACGCCGCTATTGGAACTGGTGGTAGCTACCTCGTCGTGTCCGCTGTTGGAGACTCGCTCGGCAGAGGTGGCGTTTGCATCCGTCTGCTCTGGAGCCGTGGTGAGATTATTGTCTGCCATGAGACTGTTAATCCTTTTCAGCGTTAAGAATGGAAAATATCGTTACATACCTGCGCCCCCAAAGCGCGAATCGTGTGCGGCAGTGGGGGCGGGAGGTATTAAGCTTTTACAGCTTTAGCGCTTACTGCAGAGCGTCAACAGCAGCCTTCAGCTTGTCCAGGTGAGCACCCTCAACTGGGATGAAGCCCTGCTCAGCCAGCTGGTCATCCTGGTGATCCAGGACGGTGGTGAAGAAGGACTTGACCAGCTTGGAGGTCTCCTCATCGTAGCCCTTGGAGCAGACGATGTTGTAGGTGGTCAGGATGAGCGGGTATGCACCCTCGTTGTCGGAGGAGAACAGTGCCTCGGAGTCAACAACCATGTTGTGCTCGGAGTCGGTCTTCTTGAACTCCAGGTTCTCCAGAGCCTTGTTGACGGACTCGGTGGACAGCTCAACCGGGCCGTGGCCGAAGTCGATCTTGGCCTTCTTGACGCCCTCGCCTTCCTTCTGGTCTGCGAAGCCAGCCTCGACGTAGGTGATAGCACCATCGATGCTTGCAACCTGGTCAGCAACGCCGGAGGAGCCGTTAGCACCCTCACCAACAGAGTCTGGGAACTGCTTGCCCTCGGAGTCCCAGTCACCGGTAGCGGCCTTCAGGAACTTCTGGAAGTTTGCGGAGGTACCGGACTCGTCAGAACGGAAGATGACGGTGATGTCCTTGTCCGGCAGGTCAGTGCCCTCGTTATCAGCAGCGATGGCCTTGTCGTTCCACTTCTTGATTTCGCCCTTGAAGATCTTGCCCAGGGTCTTGGTGGAGAGGTTAATCTCGGTGTCACCCAGGTTGTAGGCGATTGCAACCGGACCGATGGTGGTTGGCAGGTGCCATGCCTCGTTGCCATCGCAACGCTTAGCAGCAGCCTCGACCTCACCCTCGTCTTCCTTCAGAGCGGAGTCAGAACCAGCGAAGTCAGCCTGGCCATTGGTGAAGGCCTCAACGCCGGCGCCGGAACCGGAAGCGTTGTAGGACAGGGAAGCGTCTGGGTGATCCTCGGAGAACGCGGTCTGGAAGTAGGACATTGCGTTCTGCTGGGAGGATGCGCCGTCACCGACGAGCTCGCCGGAGACGTCCTCGCCACCAGCGGAATCGGAGGAGGAGCCAGACTCCTCAGAGCAAGCTACGAGAGCGGTGGAGGTTGCGGCTACGATGCCGAAGATTGCGGCAGTGCGCTTGAAGTTGCGAATCACGGGAAAACCCTTTCCGGTGCAGATCAGAGATTGATTGTCCGAGGAAACCGCATCTCCTAGAGAGATACTTCCTGCATCCCGCTCCGCCTTCTGGGGCGAGATGCAGGCGCACAGGTGCGGTTAACTCACAGGGTGTAAAGCTATCCGCAGGATCTGACCAAAAGGGTGCCAAGAGGTGAACACTGGGTGAACAAACGTCGTACACCCCATGACGTTAGTCACACACGCCCCAAACGACGTGTTCTTCATCAACCTCAAAGCCTAGGCGCTCGTACGCCTTTAGCGCCGGATCATTATCCGCTTCTACATAAAGAATTACCCGCTGAGCTCCCTTTTCCACCATGCGGCGCAGGCCAATCTGCAGCAGCGGACCACCCAACTTCTTGCCGCGGTAGTCTTCCGCCAAGCCCACCACGTAGACCTCACCGAAGCCCGGAGTTTCCTCCGCATGCCACTTGGTCCAGTGGAAGCCGGCCAGAGCCGGCTCATCTGCCGTATCCCACAAGAAAAGCAGGTCTGCGGGGTCGAACCAGTCTGCCTCCATGCCGCGGTGCAGGCGATCGAGATCCCAGCCGCCCTGCTCGGGATGCCAGGAAAAGGCCTCGTTATTGACCTTGAGCCACTGCTCTTCCACAAAGTCCTTGCCCCACTTATCCACCGCCTCGGTGTAATTCAGGGCGGTCAGTGGCAAGCCTTCGGGGCGGGCGGCCGCTGCGAGCTCTTCTCCCCCGATACCCATGACCACCAGCTTGCGGGTGACCTGCAGGTCACGGGAGTGCGCCAGCGCCTGTGCCGCCGGCAGGTTCCCGTGGGCCCAGGCGTGGAGGTTGGGGGTCTTAGCGGCGGCGTCGTAAAGCGCGGCACCATAGCCCTGCCCGCGGTAATCGGGGGCAATGAATAGCTCGGCGGTAGAGCCCTCCAGACCGGCTACGCCGCACGGCTCCTCCCCTACCCAGGCCACCAAGTGGCGGTGCTGCAAGCGGGAATCGCTAAGACCGTTGAGGAATTGCTCCGACAGCGGCGCCATCCCATCCTGGCGTTCGGCCTGCTCAGCCAGCGCTTTTACGCGGCGAGCCAGCTCCGGGGCGTCCGGCAGTTTTTCTTCCGTAATCTTAAAGGCATTGCTAGTCATAGGCCCCAGAATACGTAGGGTAAGAATGAAAGGGTGAGTGTTCTAGAGATTGACCGGCGCATCGTGCACGTCCTCCTCGTGGTGTGCGTGCTGATTGCGGCCTGGGTGGCGGATGCCTGCGTGGCTATGCACACGGAACACAAGGTGGCTCAAGCCGTGAAAGCCAATTCGCGGCTGGATAATACGCCGGATGTCTTCATCGGCGGCACCCCCTACGTGTGGGCGGCGGCTTCGAAGGAAATCCCCTATCTCGAGGTCAAGGCCCTGGACGTGGAGGTGCCCAAGCTGGGCATGGTCAATGCTTCGACCGTGCTGCGCGATATTACCGTCACCCCAGAGCAGGTCATGAACGGCGATATTGAGGGCGCGCCGGTTTCCACCTACTCGCGCGGCATTTCCTTGGATGGTGTGGCGCTGGGCCGCCTGCTGGGGATCACCGACCTCTCCATTGCCAACCCGGACGATATTTCCCCCTCCGGTGGCACCTCCGCAGAAGCAGAGCTAACGGGCACCTTGCCTGGCGACGCCCACAAGTCCACCGCCAAGGTCACCCTCCGCCTGGTTGGTCCGGAGTTTCGCATGCAGGTCTATGACACGGACGATGAGCGCCTGCAAAAGGCCTTTTCCCTCAACTTCGATACCCGGCAGTTACCGCTTCCGGCCCAAGCGACCGCGGTAAAGATGCAGGGAGGCACCATTTCCTTCGAGGTACAGCGCCGCAATATTAAGGTGCAGCTGGCCCAGCTCTCCCCGCTAGAGATTGAAGGCTCGGAGCAAAAGGCCGTAGAAGAGGCGGAAAAGAAGGCCGCCGATACCAAGCACCGGGTCGGCCCCGCGCCGCAGACTAGCGCAGGCGAATAAAGTCCCGGAGAACTTCCTTCATCGTGCGCTGATGGGCTTCCCGCCTATCCTGCGGGGCGAATACCTCGATGGCATCCTTCACGGAGGCCAAGGTGACCGCATCAAAGCGCCCCTCCGATTCTCCATCGGCTTGGAAGCGCTGCGGTTCGCGGCAGACGAGCTCTACCCGCATGGCATCGTCGAAGGCCACCGTCTTTTCCTTGGTGAGCTTATTGAGCCATCCGCGCTTATCGGCACCGAAGAGGTGCAGCAGGCCGACGACGCCACCGAGCCCGCTAAATTCCTCCAGCCCAAAGAGGGCAAGGCCCTCGTCAAAGGAATTGCGCGGATTAGTTACTACCGGCAGCGGGCCTAGGAAGGTCCACGGGTTGGTATTGGAGGTAAACAGCAGTGGCACATCGTCCTTGTGCAGCTGATCGCCGCTGCTGGATTCGGCCGTTACCGCGATATGCGGTGGGTTCTTCCGCGCACGGCTCCAGGCCCGAATGGCGACGTTGAGGTAGCGCAGCGGAGTTGCCGAAAATCCCTGTTCGCGGGCACGATCCACGCGGGCCAGGACATCCGCGTCCAAACCGAAGCCGGCATTGACGGCAAACCACCGCTCGTTCCACGTTCCTAGGTAAATGGTGCGGCGCAGATCCCGGTCGAGCATGCGTGCCAGCACATGGGTGGCCTCCATTGGGGTGTTGGGGAACCCTAGAGCGCGCACAAAGACATTGGCGGAGCCGGTAGGAATTACGGCCAGCGCCGGGATGGACTGCGGATCGGGACGCTGCTCATCCGCCGGACCGAGGAGCCCGTTGACTACCTCGTTGACGGTTCCATCTCCGCCCACAGCAATGATGACGTCGTAGTCATCCCTGGTCATTCCCTTGACCATCTCTTCTGCATGGCCAGGGTAATGCGTAAATTGCACCTTGAGGTGCAGGCCCTCTACCGCTTGTAGGCAGGGAACGATTTGGCGGAAGAGGGCGTTGGTTTGTGAGGTCGAGTTTGGATTCGAGATCATCAATGCGTGCACGAGGTCCAAGTCTAGTAGTTAAAAAGGCGGGTGCACGACTAGGCTGGACGCCCATGAGCGAAAATAATAATGAAACCACCCCTGAAAACATCGAGACCACCGCGGCTTCCCACCCGGAAAACGATCCAGGAAAACTCAATGGCAACGATGCCGTGAACCAGGCTGCCGAGCAGTGGAAGGACGCCGCTAGCCGCAATATCCCCGCTCTCGAGCTGGGCGATACCCCGGTACCGGACGATACCGCGAACCTGCGCCAGGGCCCATCGCTGCACGACGGCCTGCTGGGACTACTCCCCCTTGTGGGCGTCTGGCAGGGCGAGGGCCAAGCCCACGATACGAAGGGCCAGGAATACACCTTTGGCCAGCAGCTGGTCATCGCCCACGACGGCGAGAATTACCTGACCTTTAGCTCCCGCACCTGGAAGATCGATACCGAAGGCAAGCCGGAAGGCCCATCCGTGCGCGAGACCGGCTTCTGGCGCATCTCGGAAAAGGATGAAATCGAGGTCACCTACACCTCTTCTACCGGCATCGTGGAAATCTTCTACGGCGAACCCTTCAATGACCGCGCATGGCAGCTGGAATCCGCCTCCACCATGGTCACTGAAACCGGCCCGAAGAACCTAGGCCCAGGCAAGCGCATGTACGGCCTCATGCCCAATAACAACCTGGGCTGGGTAGACGAGCGCATGGTTGATGGCGAGATGCGTCCCTACATGTCGGCGGAGCTCACCCGCATCGCAGGCTAAACTCCAAGCGCTGCATCAATAAGGTCTCGGATGACGTCCACGTTGTCCGGGGCCTTTAATTTTTTGTCATTGAGCCTAGTTACGCGCGCGGCAACGCGCACCGAGGACACCAACCACACCGAGTCCGCCTTTTCCAGATATTCCACGGTCAGCGGCTTGGCCTTGCAGCGATAGCCTTTCTCTTTGGCATGGGCGAAGAGCGCCGCTTGCGTGGTGCCGGGCAGGATCCCGCGCCCGGCCGCGGTGCGCAGTTTCTCGCCCTTGACGGCCACCACGGTAGAGGTGGCGCCCTCGAGAATTTCTCCGGTGTCCGGATCGGTGAGGATGAGATCCTCAAAGCCCTTCTCCCGCGCCATGCGCAGCATCGCCATGGTGGCCGCGTAATTGAGCGTCTTGGCGGGCAATTCCTCCGCTACGTGCCACAGGCGGGGGCTTGTCATGACGGCGACGCCGTGGGCGCGCTGCTCTAGCACCTTCTCCTCAATCGGCTGCACCACAACCCACGCGCTCGGCCGCCCCGTAGAAGCGCGCCCGCGGGTATAGGTCCACGTGCATTTAGCATCGCCTTGCTCGTCCCCGCAGAAGTCCGCGATGGCGAGCCGGGTGGCTTCTTCCCACTTGTCCATGGGCGGCTCCGGCAGGTTCATCGTGCGAGCTGAATCGCAGAAGCGCTGCGCGTGGCGCTGCAGGTTAGCGGCTTTGCCTCCGCGCACGAGCAGGGATTCAAAGATGCCGTCGCCGCGGGTGACCGCGGCATCGTCGGCATAGATGAGAGGCAGCGTGGGCATGTGCCTGCGTACCGACCCTCCAAAGGGCTCCACAACGTAGATGACCGGCTCTTTTCGCGGCGAAAACTTCATACTTTTGATTATGCCCTACCATCGGTAGTTGTGAGTTATTCTTCGCCTCTTCTGCAGCGCGCCGGTGCCGCGGAGCACCAGGACGCGACCGTACTCGATGCCCAGGGCGTAGCCTGGCACTATGGCAATCCGCTGGGCGAGCAACGGGCCGCCGATGGCGGCACCATCGTCATTGACCGCTCCCAGCGCCGCGTCATTCGCGTGAGCGGCAAGGATGCCGCCGAGTTTCTGAATAATCTGCTTTCACAGAAGCTTGACGACGCCCCCGTGGGTTTCACCGCCGGCGCCCTCGACCTGGACATCCAAGGCCACATCCTCCACCACATGGATATCGTGCGGACCGACGACGCCTTTCTTATTGACGTCCCCGGGGCGCAATTCGACTCCCTCTTTAAGTTCCTCACCATGATGGTCTTTTGGTCCGAGGTCACCGTAGAGGAAGCCGATATCGCCATCCTTACCCTCCTGGGTGAGGCCGATGTTTCGCTGCCACCCATGGTGGAGTTTTCCCGCCAGGTCCAGTGGCCGGGAATCAAGCGCGTTGACCTGGGCATTCCGCGCGAATCCTTGGTCGAGGCAACGAAACACCTGGAGGAATCCGGTGCACGGCTAGCGGGGCTCATGGCGTTTACCGCCGAGCGCGTGCGTGCCCGCGAGCCGGAGCTGGCAGCGGACCTGGATAATAAGTCCATCCCCCACGAGGTGCCGCAGTGGATCAGCCGCAGCGCCGCTAATCCGGCCCACGTTCACCTCAATAAGGGCTGCTACCGCGGCCAGGAAACGGTGGCGCGCGTAGAAAATCTGGGCCGCTCCCCTCGCCTATTGGCGCAGCTGCACCTCGACGGCTCCGCGCCACAACGTCCAAATGTGGGCGATGACATTACTTTCAATGGACGTAAGGTAGGCCGCATCGGCACGATTGTGGATGACTGCGATTTCGGCCCCATCGCCCTAGGCCTAGTGAAGCGCTCTGCGCTGGACGCCGGCACCCTAGAAGTGGGCGATACCGCGGCGTCTATCGATCCTTCCTCCATCCCCGAGGATGAGGGCCCCAAGGCTGGGCGCGAGGCAGTAAACCGGCTGCGCGGGCGTTAGATCTCCCACTAGCTAGGGGGCGGTGCGGAATTTTTTCGTCACACAGGCTATTGTGTCTTACAGGAAGATACTCAATAGACAAGTCGATGGGGCGCCCAAGAATCCCTGGCGCGCCCTACTAACCCAAGGGGGTCATGCACATGGGACGCGGACGCGCAAAGGCAAAGCAGACCAAAGTTGCACGCCAGCTCAAGTACAACTCACCCGAGATGGATATCGAGTCCCTACAACGGGAACTCGCCGCACAGCAAGAGGGTGACTCCCGCGATTATGAAGAGGATGACCCATACGCCGACTACGTCGACGAATGGGACGATGACGACCGCGACGAACGCTAATCTTCCGCTCGCCGCCGGATAGCTCAAGGGCCCTAGGAAATCTCCTAGGGCCCTTCCTCATACCCTCCCCCCTGGCAGGGGCAGGGCCCTGCTAGAAGTTGGGGTGCTCGCCGTGCATGACCACGCGCGGCTCCTCGCCGGAAGCGGAGCGGACGGTGCCCAGCTCCCACGCATCGATGTGGCGTGCGGTAAGCATTGCCAGGGCACGGTCACGGTCTTCGGGATTGACTACGGCAATCATGCCGACACCCATGTTGAAGGTCTTCTCCATTTCTGCCAGCTCCACCTTGCCCACCGAGGAGATGAGCTTGAAGATCTGGCCTGGGGTCCAGGTGGCGCGGTTAATATCGGCCGCTAGGCCTTCTGGAATGACGCGCTCGAGATTGCCAGCCAATCCACCACCGGTGACATGGCAGAAGGTGGATACGGAGCACTCGCTGGCCAAAGCCAGGCAGTCCTTGGCGTAAATGCGGGTAGGCTCCAGCAGCTCCTCACCGAGGGGGCGGCCAAGCTCCTCCACGTGGCCGTCGAGAGGCATGCCGGCCTGCTCCAGCAGGACGTGGCGGGCCAGGGAGTAACCATTGGAGTGTAGGCCGGAAGAGCCCATGGCGATGAGCACGTCGCCATCGCGAACCTTGTCTGGGCCAAGTACGCCATCGGCCTCAACGACGCCGACCGCGGTGGCGGAAACATCGTATTCGTTTTCTTCCATCATGCCGGGGTGCTCGGCGGTCTCGCCGCCCAGCAGCGCGGCACCGGCCTGCACACAGCCCTCGGCGATGCCCTTGACTACCTCGGCTACCTTTTCCGGCACGACCTTGCCCACGGCGATGTAGTCCTGCAGGAAGAGTGGCTCCGCGCCGCAGACAACCAGGTCGTCCACGCACATGGCGACGAGGTCGATGCCGATGGTGTCGTGCTTATCCATGGCCTGGGCCACGGCCAACTTGGTGCCGACGCCGTCGGAACCGGCGGCCAAGATGGGCTCCTTGTAATCGCCGAGCTTGAACAGGCCGGCAAAGCCGCCAAGACCGCCCAGAACCTCAGGGCGGGTGGCGCGCTTAGCGTGCGGGGCGAAAAGCTCAACGGCACGGTCGCCCTCTTCGATGCTGACGCCGGCTGCTGCGTAAGTATTGTCACTCATGGTTTCAGGTGTCCTTTGTTATTCGGTGCCGAGCAGGGTGCGCACGGCGTCTGCATTGGAGTTTCCGGCGGGCAGGCCAAGCGGGTACTCGCCCGAGAAGCAGGCGGTGCACAGCTCGGAACGGGGCTGCTCGGTGGCGGCCACCATCTCCTCAATGGAGACAAAGCCCAGGGAATCGGCGCCGATGGTGTCACAGATTGTGGCGCAGACGGTTTCCGGATCGTCGGAGGGGCTGGCGTTAGCGATCAGCTCGCCCGGGGAGGCGAAGTCGATGCCGTAGAAGCACGGCCACTTCACTGGTGGGGAGGCGATGCGCACATGCACCTCGGCGGCGCCGGCCTCGCGCAGCATGCGGATGAGCGCGCGCTGGGTATTGCCGCGGACGATGGAATCATCCACCACGACGAGCTTCTTGCCGTTGATGACCTCACGCAGCGGGTTGAGCTTCAAGCGGATGCCCAGCTGGCGCAGGGTCTGGGTGGGCTGGATGAAGGTGCGGCCCACATAAGCGTTCTTGACCAAGCCGTGGGCGAAGGTGATGCCGGATTCGCGGGCATAGCCCACGGCTGCCGGATTGCCGGATTCGGGAACCGGGATGACCAGGTCCGCGCCCTCGGCCGGGTATTCGCGGGCCAAGCGGCGGCCAATGTCCACACGGGAGGCGTTGACGGAGCGGCCCTTGATATCGCTATCCGGGCGGGCCAAGTAGACGAATTCGAAGACGCAGCCATGGCGCTTGGCGGGTGCAAAGTTCACGGAGCGGATGCCGGCCTCATCGATGGCGACGAGCTCGCCAGGTTCAATCTCACGGATGAACTGAGCGCCGCAGATATCGAGCGCACAGGTCTCGGAGGCCACCACCCAGCCCTTAGCCAAGCGGCCGAGGACCAGCGGGCGCACCCCGTGCGGGTCGCGCGCGGCGTACATGGTGTGACCATCGGTAAAGGTCAGGCAGAATGCGCCCTTAACGCGCGGGAGCAAGTCACGGGCGGAGTCGAAGACGGAGGTGTCTTCATCCACGCCGTCAGCAAGCAGCATAGACAAGCACATGGAGTCAGATACGGACTCCTCATGGGGCTTAATCAAGCCGCGCTGCACGGCTTCTTCGCGCAGCTCCAGGTAGTTGATCAGGTTGCCGTTGTGTCCAAGGGCGATGTCTACCCCAGTCGAGGAGGTAGAAAACATCGGCTGGACATTGGACCATTCCTTGCCGCCGGCGGTGGAATAGCGCGTGTGGCCCACCGCTACGTTTCCTTGGAGGGCGGACAGGGTGGACTCATCAAAGATATTGGCTACGAGGCCCATGTCCTTGAAGACGACGATGCGGTCATCATCGCCCACCGCAATGCCGGCAGCCTCCTGGCCACGGTGCTGCAGGGCGAAGAGACCAAAATAGGTCAGCTTGGAGACTTCCTCCCCGGGAGCCCACACGCCATAGACGCCGCACTCTTCGCGGGGCTCCTGCTCATTATGATCGTCAAGATTGGTGATACTAGGAGTATGTACTTCTACCACGGCGTTTATATTAGCCTGTCGCGCCGCCGGAAACTAACGGAATAAGCGGCAACCACTGCGCAATTTCGCCCGCGCGGGAGCCGGAAGCATCGACGCGACCAGTGTTTACGGCCTCTTCCCAGTCCGCCAATCCGGTGGCAAGGCGCAGCCAGGTTTCCGGGTCGGTCTCCACCACATTGGGTGGGGTGCCGCGGGTATGGCGGGGTCCTTCAATGCATTGCACCGCAACAAATGGGGGTACGCGCAGTTCCACGGAGTGACCCGGCGCGTCAGCCTCGAGGGTGCGGGCGGTGCGACGGACGGCGTCGGCAAGCAGGGCCCTACCAGGCTTATCGTGCTCCGCCGGGGCGGCAATCCAGTCTTTGATGGCCATGACGGCCGCGCGGGTGGCTGCGGGATCGACGGGCTTTTTCATAGCTACATCATAGCTACTGTTATCTTGTTGTTTATGTCACCTACGCCTTCCGTTGCGGAAAATCAGAAATCGCCGGCGCTGACGCTGCGCTTTATGGCATCGCCAACCGACGTCACCATGGCCGGCGCCCCCGGCATCAGCGGCGGACGCGTCTTGGAATGGATTGATAAGGCCGCCTATGCCTGCGCCGTGCAGTGGTCCGGCCAATACTGCGTGACCGCATATGTGGGCCATATTCACTTCACCCGCCCCATCCCTTCCGGGCACATCGTGGAGGTACGCTCCCGCATCGCCATGACCGGCCGTTCCTCCATGCACATCGTCAACGAAGTGCTCTCTGCCGACCCGCGCGAAGGCATTTTTACCCGCGCCTGCGATTGCCTGGTCATCTTCGTAGCCAAGGACCCTGCCACCGGCAAGTCCACCCCGGTGCCGCCCTTCGTTCCGGAGACCGATGAGCAGCGCCGCGTCGAGGAGGCCGCCAAGTCCCGCATTGAGCTGCGCCAGGCCATCGAGGCGGAGATGGAAAAGCAAACCTACAACGGGCCTTCCGACGCCCCGCGCATGGTCAACCGCTTCCTGGCCAAGCCCACCGACGTCAACTGGGGCGGCAAGGTCCACGGCGGCACGGCTATGCAGTGGATCGATGAGGCCGGTGCAGCTTGCACCATGGAGTGGTCCGCGGAGCGCACCGTAGCCGTCTATGCCGGCGGCATCCGCTTCTACCGCCCGATTTCCATCGGTGACCTCATTGAGGTCGACGCCCGCATGATGCGCACCGATACCCGCTCCATGCAGATGTCCATCCACGTCCGCTCGGGCAACCCCCGCGGCGGCCGCGATAACCTGCAGACCGCCATTCATGCCACCGTAGCCTATATCGCCCTGGACCACGATGGACAGCCGCAGGTGGCCCGCCCCTTCCACCCGCATACCGAGGAAGACAAGCGCCTGGCCGAGCACGCCACTCTCCTGCGCGGGCTGCGCGCCAAGTATTCACCGAAGCCGCTAGTGGTGGCGCCGACGAATCAGCACATCGATTAAGCAGCCCCCTGAACCACGACCATCCACACCGCGACAAGGTGCACCACCGCCGCCGCGATGGTCGCGGTGTGGAAGTGCTCGTGGTAGCCGTAGTAACGCGCATTGCGGCCTGGCCACTTAAAGCCATAGACCAGCGCGCCTAGCGAGTACACCACGCCGCCGGCGAAGAGCAGCCAGACGACGGCCGCACCAGCCTGCGTCCACAGCGTGGGCAAGAGCGGTAGCACCAGCCAGCCCAGCGCTAGGTAGACCATCACGTCCAACCAGCGCGGGTGGTTAATCCACACCAAGTTGAGCACCGCACCCAAAATGGCCCCACCCCAGGCAACGCCTAGCATCCATGCCGCCTGAACCGGCGATAACACGATGAGGCACAGCGGCGTATATGTCGCGGCAATAAACACCGAGATGGTCGCGTGGTCCGCTCGCCGCCACCACTGCACGGCACGCGCACTAGCCCAGGGGTAGCGGTGGTAGAGCGCCGAGACGCCGAAAAGCCCGACCAGCCCCACTCCGTAAACAGTTACACCAAGCCCCTGCCACCACTGCAGCGTCATCCACGCATAGGTAATGAGCACGGTGGAGGCAATCACCGACAGCAATGCTGCAATCGCATGTCCCCAGCCACGGCTTAGCGGCCTTGGCCCTCGATCGGCCATCCAATAAGTGCGCTGGACAAGGCCCGGCCCCGGCGCGCTATTCGCATGAATCTGTGCCACGGCGGTACGTCCCTTCCACTGACCCGCAACGGATAACTTACGATACCGTAAGTGTACGGGCATAGGCAGAGGCCTTCAAGGGCCTCGTTACGTAACGCTCGACGAACGCTGCGGTTGCAGCGGTGGATTAATGGAACAAAACAAGAAAAACCCAGCCGAAGCTGGGCTTTTCGCGTATCCGCGCCTTCGAGCGACGAGGAATGAAGAGCGGTTTACTCCACCACGGAGTTAGCGCCCACAGCGTGGTCGAAGAGGTCCGGCAGGGTGGCGGACCAGGCGGAGACCAGCTGGGAGATGGCGACGGACTCGCCGCCGAGGGTGAGGGCGCCGGTTTCGGTGGTCTCACCAACGATGGCGGCTGGGATGCCCAGCTCGCCGGCGCGGGCGAGGACCTGATCGGCGCGGTCGGAGGTGGTGGCCACGAGCACGCGGGAGGCGGACTCGGAGAAGGCGGCGACGAACTCGTCCTCGTGGACCGCGGTGAGGTCCAGGTTGAGGCCGAGGCCGGCGCCGTCGGCAGTAGCACCGGCGCGCTTTGCCATCTCAAAGGCGGTGACGGCAAGGCCACCCTCGGAGATATCGTGCGCCGCGGTGAGCAGCTCATTGCCGTGGAAGAACTCGGCCAGGCGCTTCTCGTTGGCCATGTCCACCTGTGGCGGCAGACCATTGAGGGAGGAAGCCTCGGAGGTATCGGCGCTCACCTGTTGCCAGATGGAGCCGCCGAACTCATCCTTGGTTTCGCCCAGGGCGATGAGCACTTCCTTCTCGCCCACGGTGCCCAGCTCGTTGCCGATGGCCTTGTGCACGTCATCGATAACGCCCAGCACGCCCACCACCGGGGTGGGCAGGATCGGCTCTTCGCCGGTCTGGTTGTAGAAAGAGACGTTGCCGCCGGAGACGGGGATGGAAAGCTCCACGGCGGCGTCGGCAAGCCCATGCACAGACTCGCGGAACTGCCACATCACGTCGGGGTTTTCCGGGGAGCCGTAGTTCAGGCAGTTGGTGATCGCCACGGGCTTGGCGCCGGTGACGGCGACGTTGCGGTAGGCCTCCGCCAGCGCGAGGCGGGCGCCCATGTTCGGATCCAGCTTGGTGTAGCGGCCGGATGCATCGGCGGACACGGCCACGCCGCGGCCGGTCTCCTCATCGATGCGCAGCACGCCGGCGTCCGCATGGTGGGACTGCACGGTATTGCCGCGCACGTAGCGGTCATACTGATTCATGATGAAATCGCGCGAGCACAGCGCCGGGGAGGACACGAGCTTCTGCAGGGACTCAACCAGGCCGCGCTTGTCGGTACCCTGGTACTTCTGCAGCTCATCCTGCCACTCCGGGCGGGCATACGGGCGGTCGTACTCCGGAGCCTCATCCGCAATGGTGCCGGCCGGGGCATCCACGACGACCTCGCCCTGGTGGCGGATGACCAGGTGGTTACCCTCGGTGACCTCGCCGATCTCGGCGCAGGTGACGTCCCAGTGCTCGCAGATTTCGCGGAACTTCGCCACGTTCTCCGGAGCCACAACGGCGCACATGCGCTCCTGGGACTCGGAGGCGAGGATCTCGGCCGCGGTCATATTCTGCGCACGCAGCGGCACGTTATCGAGGTTGACCTCCATGCCGCCATCGCCGGAGGCAGCCAGCTCGGAGGTGGCGCAGGCCAGACCCGCGCCGCCCAAGTCCTGGATTCCTACGACCACGCCAGCGTGGTAGAGGTCCAGGCAGCACTCGATGAGGACCTTCTCTGCGAAGGGGTCGCCCACCTGCACGGCCGGCAGCTTGCGCTCGGCGCCGTCCTCGAAGGTATCGGAGGCCAGCACGGACACGCCGCCGATGCCATCCAGGCCGGTGCGGGAACCGAAGAGCATGACCTTATTACCCTTGCCAGATGCAAAGGCCAGCTTCAGGTCATCGACCTTGAGGGTGCCCACGCACAGCGCATTGACCAGAGGGTTACCGGCATAGGTCTCATCAAAGACGGTCTCGCCACCAATATTGGGCAGGCCCAGGGAGTTGCCGTAGCCACCCACGCCGGAGACCACGCCGGGAAGGACGCGCTTGGTATCGGGGGCGTCGGCAGGCCCAAAGCGCAGCTGATCCATCACGGCAATTGGGCGAGCGCCCATGGCCATAATGTCGCGGACGATACCGCCCACGCCGGTGGCCGCACCCTGGTAAGGCTCCACGTAGGAGGGGTGGTTGTGGGACTCCACGCGGAAGGTCACCGCATTGCCGTCTCCGATATCCACCACGCCGGCGTTCTCACCAATGCCAGCGAGGATCTTCTCCCCCATCTCCTCGGTCATGGTCTCACCAAAGTAACGCAGGTGCGTCTTGGAAGACTTATAGGAGCAGTGCTCGGACCACATGACGGAGTACATGGTCAGCTCCGCATCGGTGGGGCGACGGCCCAGGATATCGTGAATGCGCTGGTACTCGTCGTCCTTCAGGCCGAGTTCCGCGTAGGGCTGCTGTTCGTCCGGGGTGGACTGCGCCTTTTCTACGGTGTCATTATGAACGGTCATGAAAATGGCCTCCTTAAACCGCCGGCGCCTGGGCGACGGCCTTGATGGCGGATACGAAAAGTCCCAGTCCGTCGGTGGATGGGCCGGTTAGCGTGTCAATGGCGTGCTCGGGGTGCGGCATAAGACCGACGATGCGGCCGGACTCATCGCTCACACCGGCAATGCCGTTGACGGAACCGTTGTAATTATCGGTATAGCGGAAGACCACGCGGCCCTCGCCCTCGATGCGGGCGATGTCATCATCGCCGGCCTGGAAGCGGCCCTCGCCGTGCTTGGCCGGCACCAGGATCTTCTGGCCCTGCTCAAACTCGCTGGTCCATGCGGTGGTGGAATTGGCCACCTCGAGGTAGGTATCGGTGCAGTGGAAATGCAGGCCCTTATTGCGGGTCAGCGCGCCTGGCAGCAGGCCGGCCTCGGTAAGGATCTGGAAGCCATTGCAGATGCCGAGCACCGGCATGCCCTGCTTCGCACGATCGATAACGGACTGCATCACCGGCGCGAGCGCGGAAATCGCGCCCGAGCGCAGGTAGTCGCCATAAGAAAAACCGCCCGGCACTACTACCGCATCCACGCCGTGCAGATCAGTATCTGCGTGCCAGAGGCTTTTCACCTCTGCGCCGGCGGTGCGGGCAGCGCGAGCGGCATCCACATCATCCAGGGTTCCGGGGAAAGTGATTACTCCGATTGTGGCGGTCACTTACTTGACCTCCAGCCCAACAACCTCGTAGTCCTCGATGACGGTATTGGCCAGCAGCGTGGCGGCCACCTTATCTAGGTCCTCTGCGGTGACGGAGTCATCGACCTCGAGCTCGAAGCGCTTTCCCTGGCGCACATCGCTGACACCGGATACCCCGATGCGACCCAGCGCGCGGACGACGGCTTGGCCCTGCGGATCCAGAATTTCCGCCTTGGGCATGACATTGACAACTACACGAGCCATGAAATATTTGCCTTACTGTATGGGGCTTTGGTCTGCGCGGCTTAGTTTAGTTGGCACCCCCGCCTTTTACCTAGACTCACCCCCGCAGTGTGGGTTTCACCCCGGTTGGGCAAACTCTACGTGAACCCCAAACGACGCTCTGGCAAACTTCGGCGTGCGCTCCAGCCTGGCCCGGCGCGGCGCTCTACTAATAGACGACGCACACTGTCGCTCTCTTTTTAAGGTTGAATCTATGTCTTCTCGCCGCCTCGGCGCGCTGGCACTTGCCACCGCCTTGTCTTCTGCCGCCCTTGCCGTTCCTACCGCCACGGCCGCAACCGATGGCTCCGCTGCCGTCATCTCCGAGGTCTACGGGGGAGGCGGCAATAAGGGCGCTGCCTTCACCCATGACTTCATCGAGCTCTATAACCCCACCGATACTCCAATTGACCTGACCGGATACACCGTGGAGTACTTCTCCGCCTCCGGCAATACTGGCGGAAAGGTGAAGCTTTCCGGCACCATCGCCCCGCACGGCCACTTCCTGGTGCAGGGCGCGGCCGGCAATGGCGCGGGCGAGGCCCTGCCTGCCCCAGATGCCGAGGGCAGCCTCAACATGTCCGGCTCCAAGGGCTCCGTGCAGCTTGCCGACGCCACCGGTACCCCCATCGATGCCATCGGCTACGGCGCCGCTTCCCTCAAGGAAGGCACCGCCGCCGCGGGCCTGTCCAATGCCAAGTCCGCCTCCCGCGATGCTGAGGGCACCGATAGCGATGACAACGCCGCCGATTTCACCACCGGCACCCCTACCCCGACCAACTCCGGTAACGAGGCCCCCACCCCGCAGCCCGAGAATCCGGCCGAGCCCGCGCAGCCTGCTCCCGAGGGCGTCACCGCCATCGCGGATATCCAGGGCACCGGCGCCGAATCCCCGCTCAAGGACCAGACCGTTGCCACCGAGGGCGTCGTCACTGGCGTGTGGACCGAAGGCGGCCTCAATGGCTTCACCATCCAGACCGGTGGCACCGGCGCCGAGTCCACCGACGCCTCCCAGGCCATCTTTGTCTACATGGGCGATAAGCCGGCCGACCAGTACCCAGCCCTGGAAGATTCCGTCGAGGTCACCGGCAAGGTCTCCGAGTTCTATGGCTCCACCCAGCTCACCGCCTCCACGGTCACGCAGCTCGAAACCCCGCTGGAGAAGGTCACCCCACTCAAGGTGGATCAGCTTCCCGATGGCAACGAGGCCCGCGAGCCCTTCGAACACATGCTCATCCAGCCAGGCGAGCACACCGTGACCAATAACTACTCGCTCAACCAGTACGGCGAGGTCGGACTCGCCCCCCGGCAAGGAAGCCCTCCGTCAGCCTTCCGATGTCTTCTCCCCCTCCACGGATCCCAACTCCGATATCCAGAAGCTCACCAAGGACAACGCCGATAAGCTGGTCACCCTGGACGATGGCCGCACCCGCGACTATCTCAAGACCGACCAGAATACCCCGCTGCCGTACATCGCCCAGGATGATGCCCAGACCATCAAGTCCCTGCGCACCACCGATACCGTGTCCTTCCAGCACCCCGTCATCGTGGGCTTCTCTCATGAGCAGTGGCGCTTCCAGCCCACCACCCCGGTCACCGGCAACACCAAGGGGGCAGACCTGCCCATCTCTTGGGAGGATTCCCGCGCGGCCGAGCTCCACGCCATCGATGACGTCAAGGGCGAGTACACCATCGGCGCCTTCAACGTGCTGAACTACTTCACCTCCCTGGGCGAGGAATTCGGCGGCAGCGCCTACACCGACCGCGAGGGCAATAAGGTCACCGTCAATCGCGGTAAGACCCGCGGCGCCTATACCCAATCCGCGCTGGAAGACCAGGAGCGCAAGATTGTCGCCGCCATCAACGGCCTCGATGCCGACGTCATCGGCCTTTCCGAAATCGAAGATGGCTACGCCGTTACCGGTGACTTCGCCCAGCGCGATAAGGCGCTCAAGCACCTGACGGAAAAGCTCAACGAGGCCGCCGGCTCAGAGAAGTGGGCCTTTGTCCCCTCGCCTTCCCAGGACGCCGTACCGAGCTCCCCGGATGTCATCCGTACCGCGTTCATCTACCACAAGGATGTGGTCAAGCCCGTCGGCGAATCCCGCATCTTCCAGGATGATCGCTTCACCGGCACCGCCCGCGAACCGCTCGCCCAAGAATTCCAACCGCTGAAGGAGGGCGAGGAGTCCTTCGTTGCCGTGGCCAACCACTTCAAGTCCAAGGGCTCGGTAGCCAAGGACGACGCCGACTCCGGCGACGGCCAGGGCAATAACCCGAACGTCCGCAACGCGCAGGCCCAGGCCGTCCTCGATGCGCTGCACAAGCAGGAGGACTGGAAGGACAAGCCGCTATTCGCCCTGGGTGATTTCAATACCTACACCCACGAGACCGCGCTCGATGTCTTCCGCAACGATGGCTTCACCGTCCCTGCCGAAAAGTACGAGGCTGACCCTTCCTACCAGTTCTCCGGCCTGCTTGGCACCCTCGACCACGTGCTGGCCAATAAGGTTGCCACCGGCACGCTTGACGACGCCCAAGTATGGAACATCAACGCCGACGAACCCGTCGCCTTCGAATACTCCCGCCGCAACTACAACATCGTGGACTTCTACGATGCCTCCCCATTCCGCGCCTCCGACCACGACCCGGTCAAGGTCGGCTTCACCCTCGGCGCAGACGACTCCGCCGACCAGCCGGATGCTCCTGCGGACAAGCCTTCCGATGAGCCAGGTAAGCCAGAGGACAAGCCCTCCGAGAATCCTTCTGAGAAGCCGGATAAGCCTACCTCCGGCTCTAGCTCCAGCACCAGCTCCGTCGGTGCAGGCATCGCCGCCGCCATCGCGGCCATCGCTGGCCTCGTCGCCATCCCTGGTTTCCTCGCCGTGACCGGCAACCTCCAGAAGGCCATCCCGGCCCCCATCTGGGTCATGCTGCCAAAGGAAGTGAAGAACTTCATCACTAGCCTGCAGCGCTAACCTCCCACAAACGCAAACCCCGCTCGCTTTTGGATAAATCCCAAGCGGCGGGGTCTTAATTTTTGTGATTTCAACGATTTCGTCCATATAAACCACCGCAACCGTCGACGGAAATGGGCGTTTATATGGACGAAAATCGCGAAGCTGTGCTTATTGCTCCGCGGATCCTCTGACGAGGGAATGCGCAGGCTATTTTGGAAGGTAAGCGCCGTAATCGGCAGGGGTCGCGCCGGCGTTGATGGCCCGGTCGGCGGCTTTGACGAAGTCATTGATTACTTTGCGGTCATCCAGGTTGCGGCCGGAAACCGAAAGGCGGACCGTATTGCCGCGCTGGGCGGAGCGCTCAGCAGCGCGAATAATGTTCTTGCGCCACCACTTGGCGGAACCAAAGCCTTCACCGAAAGAAAGGTTGCGGGCTTGGTGGAACTTACCGGAATTAATCTGGAGGATGCCGCGGGTGGAGGCGGCTACCTCAAACTTGAACTGCGGCAAGACCTGCAAGGTGCCGGGCGACATGCGCCAGCGAGGGGGCGCAAAGATGGTGGGCTCGAAGCCAATCTTGGCCATCTGGCGGGTAGCTCCGGCGAGGCGCAACTTCGCCTCGTGTGAATCGAGGTTGGCGAATTCCGCGCGGCGGCCCTGCACCGAGCGATCGAAACCGTTCAGGATAAGAACGCGGCCGGCATCGGCTTGGTCTTGGAGCCACTTTTTGGTGTCTTTGTCTTTGGCGAGGTGCCAGTTGCCGTCGATATGCGGGGCAATCAGCAGGGAAACAGGAATCTCCTCCCGATCAAGGATCGAGAGGAGCCGGCTAGCCTGCTTCCGTGTGTCATCAAAGATGCTGGAGATAGATACCAGAAGGTGGCCATTCATAAGGAAAATTATCGCACAGGAATTTAGGATTCGCGCGTTGGCCCCCTATCCGGGTTTTACTTCTCCAAGCCAGTGGCCTTGTTGATGGTCCACGCGTACTCGAAGGCATTCTGGCGCCACTTTTCATAGCGCCCGGACACGCCGCCATGGCCTGCGGCCATTTCGGTCTTGAGCAAGAACTCGCCGCCGGTGGCCGTCGTTCGCAGCTGAGCGATCCACTTGGCCGGCTCAACGTAGAGTACGCGAGTGTCATTGAGCGAGGTGATAGCCAGAATGTCCGGGTAGTCCTTAGCCTCGATGTTTTCGTACGGCGAGTAGGACTTCATGTAGTCATAGACCTCTGGATCGTGGTACGGGTCGCCCCACTCTTCCCATTCAGGCACCGTGAGTGGAAGCTCCGGCATGAGGATGGAAGTCAGCGGGTCCACAAACGGCACGACGGCTTGGATAGCGGTGAAGCGATCCGGGGCCATATTGGCAATCGCGCCCATGAGCATGCCACCGGCCGAGCCGCCCTCGGCCACCATCTGATCCGCGGTGGTCACGCCGCGGGCGATGAGATCATCGGCAACATCAATGAAGTCAGTGAAGGTGTTCTTCTTCTTGAGCATTTTTCCGTCGTCGTACCAGGTACGGCCCATCTCGCCGCCGCCGCGGACATGGGCCACGGCGAAGATCATGCCGCGGTCCATGAGGGACAGGCGGGTAACGGAAAATGCCGGATCGACGCTGACCTCGTAAGAGCCGTATCCGTAGAGCAGGGTCGGGTTCGGCTGGGTGCGGTCGAGGTCGGCGCGGTGGACAATGGATACGGGGATATCGGTGCCGTCGGCAGCCGTGGTCCACAGGCGGTAGGCCACGTAGTCATCCGGGTCATAACCGCCGGGAACCTCCTGCTCCTTGAGCAAGGTAAATTCGCCGGTATCCACGCGGTAATCAAAGAGCTGGGAGGGCTGGGTGAAAGACACGTAGCTCACCCGCAGCACCGGTGCGTCCCACTCGGGGTTGCCGGATACGGACACGGTGAAGAGTTCTTCATTGAAGTTGAGCTCTTCGAATTCGCTAAAGCCGTCGTTCACGCGCATGATGGCGGCGCGGCCGATGCCGCCGCGGCGGTAGCCCACCACAATCTGATCGCGGTAGGTATCCACGCCCTCGATGCGGGTGGTCTCCTCGTGCGGCAAGAGCGCCGGCAGCTCGCGCAAGGTGGGCAGCTCATCCTTGGCCTTGGTATAGCCGACCTCGAAGTTGGGGCCGGTGGCGTTGTGGGTGACGATCCAGTAATCCTCGCCCTTAACGACGGCGTGGTCGACGTCGTAGTCCACGCCGGATTCGCGCTCCCACAGCAGGCGGAATTCACCCTCGGGGTTGTCTTCTTCGAGGACCCACACCTCAGAGGTCACCTTGGAGCTCACGCCAAGGAAGAGGTATTTATCGGAGCGAGCGCTGCCTATGCCGACGTTGAAGTGTTCGTCTTCTTCCTTGAACACCTGCACGTCTTCGGACTGCGCGGTGCCTACCTTGTGGCGCCAGATGGCGTCAGGGCGCCATGCCTCGTCGACGGTCGTGTAAAAGATATAGCCGTCGCCGGCCCAGGTGGCGCCGTAGAAGATGCCCTTGAGGTGGTCGTCGAGAAGCGCTCCGCTTTCCAAGTCCTTAATATAGAGCTCAAAGCGCTCGTCGCCGGCGAAGTCCACGGAATAGGCCAGGTAGCGGCCGGAATCAGAGATGGAGGCGGCACCGAGGGCAAAGAAGTCCTTGCCCTCCGCCAGCGCGTTGGCGTCGAGGATAATCTCCTCGCCTTCCGGGGTGCCTTCCTCTGGGATAACCGGGGCAGTCCATGGGTCAGCCCCCTCCTCTACCGGGAGCCGGCAAGAGTAGCCGTAGCTCTTGCCCTCCTCGGTACGGCCGTAGTACCAGTAATCGCCGCGGCGAGAAGGCACGGACATATCGGTTTGCTTGATGCGGGACTTAATCTCCTGGAAGATATTCTCCGTCATCTCATCCAAGTGCGCGGTCTTCGCCTTGGTGTAATCATTTTCTGCGTTGAGGTAATCCAGGGTTTCCTGGGATTCCTTATCGCGCAGCCACTCGTAGTTATCCACGAACTCGCGGCCGTGGAAGGAACGGGTCACGGGGTGGACGGCGGCCACGGGGGCGGAAAGATTCTCGTTGCTCATGCCGCCCCACTGTACGCGTGGCGCCCCAGGGCTGGAAGCCTAAGGGGAGTTAGGCCTCGGGCGAGAGGAAGTCCGCGAAGCGCTCGCCGGAAAGCCGCTCGTAGGCCTCGATGTAGCGCAGGCGGGTGGCGGAAACGACGTCGTCGGGAAGCTGGGGCGGGGTACCGTCGGCGGCTTGATCCCATCCGGAGGCGTCAGAAGTCAGCCAATTGCGCACGTATTGCTTGTCGAAGGACGGCTGGACCTCGCCCTCCACGTAGGAATCGGCCGGCCAGTAGCGGGAGGAATCTGGGGTAAGGACCTCATCGGCCAGCACGAGGGTGCCGTCTTGGTCTAGGCCGAACTCGAACTTGGTATCGGCGAGGATAATGCCCTTCTCCTCCGCGAGCGCGGCGGCCTCGGAGTAGATGCGAAGGGTGGCCGCGCGCAGCTCCTCGGCGCGCTCGGCGCCCAGCTTGTCCACCACCAAGTCGAAGGAGACGTTCTCATCGTGCTCGCCCTGTTCCGCCTTGGTGGCCGGGGTGAAGATGGGCTCGGGCAGGCGGGAAGCCTCGACTAGGCCCTCCGGCAGCTCGATACCGCAGACGGTGCCGTTGGCCTTGTACTCCTTCAAGCCTGAACCGGTGAGGAAGCCGCGGGCCACGCACTCGAAGGGCAGCATATCCAGCTTCTTGACCACCATCGCGCGGCCGAGGCACTCGGCGGGGATGCGCTCATCATCGAGCGGGCCGGCCAGGTGGTTGGGGAAATCGATGGAGTCGAAGAAGAACTTCGAGGTTGCGGTCAGCACGCGGCCCTTGTCCGGGATGGCCGGTTCGAGGGCATGGTCGTAGGCCGAGATGCGGTCCGAAACCACCATCAACAGGGTGTTCTCGTCTACATCGTAGATATCGCGGACCTTGCCGGAGGCAAGATGGGTATAAGAAGAAAGCTCAGGTCGCATGACCTTCATTCTAGCGCCCAGGGGTAGCGAGCACGTTTCGATCAAATAAGCCCCGAAATCCGCGCGGGATTCGGGTGCTATTTGATCGAATTGCGAAGGGGTCCGGAAAATGCGAGCTAGAGGATCTCGCCCGGGGTGTAGGCCGCGGCCTTGGGGTGCTCGCCTACCAGTGCGTTGATGCGGTTAAGGACCTGGCTGACCTGGGACTCGGCGGCGCCGATGAAGGCATGCTTATCGGCTAGGGCGGCCTCGAGGTCGGACTCGTCCATGGGCAGGCGGTCATCGGCAGCAAGGCGCTGGACCAGGTCCTGCTCGCCGCCGTTTTCGCGCATATTGAGCGCGACGGCCACGGCGTTTTCCTTGATGACCTCGTGGGCGGTCTCGCGGCCCACGCCGGCGCGCACGGCCGCCATGAGGATGCGGGTGGTGGCCAGGAAGGGCAGGTAGCGCTCCAGCTCGCGGTCGATCATGGCCGGGAAGGCACCGAACTCGTCGAGGACGGTGAGGAAGGTTTCGAATTGGCCGTCGAGGGCGAAGAAGGCGTCGGGAAGCGCGACGCGGCGGACGACGGAGCAGAAAACATCGCCCTCGTTCCACTGCTGGCCAGCGAGGTCCGCGGCCATGGTGAGGTAGCCGCGGAGAATGACCTGCAAGCCGCCGACGCGTTCGCAGGAGCGGGCGTTCATCTTGTGCGGCATGGCGGAGGAGCCAACCTGGCCCTCCTTGAAGCCCTCGGTGACGGTCTCGTTGCCGGCCATCAAGCGGATGGTGGTGGCCAGCGAGGACGGAGCGGCGCCGAGCTCCACCAGGGCGGAGATGGCGTCGAAGTCGAGGGAGCGCGGATAGACCTGGCCCACGGAATTGAAGATGCGGTGGAAGCCCAGGTAATCCGCGATGGCAGTCTCCAGGGAGGCGAGCTTGTCCTCGGAGCCGCCCATGAGATCGAGCATGTCCTGGGAGGTGCCCATCGGGCCCTTGATGCCGCGCAGCGGGTAGCGTGCCAAGAGATCTTCGACGCGCTCGATGGCCAGCAGCATCTCATCGCCGGCCGTAGCGAAGCGCTTGCCCAGGGTGGTGGCCTGCGCGGCGACGTTGTGGGAGCGACCCGCCATGACCAGGGACTGGTACTCGGCGGCGTGGCGGCCGATGCGGGAGACCACTGCGATGGCCTTATCGCGGATGATCTCCAGCGAGGTGTGGATCTGCAGCTGCTCCACGTTCTCGGTGAGATCGCGGCTGGTCATGCCCTTGTGAATGTGCTCGTAGCCGGCCAGCGCATTGAATTCTTCGATGCGGGCCTTCACATCGTGGCGGGTGACGCGCTCGCGCTCCGCGATGGACTCGAGGTTCACGTCCTCTACCACGGCCTCGTAGGCATCGATGGCCTTGGCGGGGATGTCTACGCCCAGATCCTTCTGGGCGCGCATGACCGCAATCCAGAGCTTGCGCTCCAAGATGATTTTATGCTCCGGGCTCCAGATATTGGACAGCTCCGCGGAGGCATAGCGGGAGGACAGGACGTTGGAAATCTTCTTCTTTTCAGCCACGTGGCTATTATTCCATGCCTGCCCCGCCGCGGGGTGAAGGGTTAGAGAGAAATCTCACCGTCTTCTGCTCGCTTGCCGATGTCCCGGCGCACAAAGCCACCCGCAAACTCGATGCCGTCGACGGTGGCGTAGGCGTCTGCGCGGGCGTCGGCAAGCGTGGCGCCCTTGCCCAGCACGCTGAGCACGCGGCCGCCCGCGGTGCGGTAGGCGCCGTCGGTATGCACGGTGCCGGCATGGAGGACGCGCTGCGGATTGTCCAAGGCGGCGCCGGAAATGGCATCGCCCTTGCGCGGGGAAGCCGGGTAGCCCTCGGCCGCCATGACGATGATGACGGCGAAGCCATCCTCCCATTCCAGCGGCGGGAGCTCGGAGAGGGTGCCGGTGGCCGTGGCGTGGAGGGCCTCAGCCAGCGGGGACTTGAGCAGGGAGAGCACTGCCTGGGTCTCCGGGTCGCCGAAGCGGCAGTTGAACTCGACTACGGCTGGGCCTTCTTCGCCCCAGGCCAGGCCGGCGTAGAGCAGACCGGAATAAGGGGTGCCGCGGCGCGCCATCTCCTTGGCCACAGGGGTGCAGACCTCGTCCACGATGCGCTGCACGCCGTCCTCCGGCAGCCACGGCAGCGGGGTGTAGGCGCCCATGCCACCGGTATTGGGGCCCTCGTCGTTGTCATAGGCACGCTTGTGATCCTGGGCTGGCAGCAGCGGGACGACGGTCTCGCCATCGACTAAGCAGAAGAGAGAGACTTCGGGACCGTCGAGGAAGGATTCCAGCAGCACCGGGTTGCCGGCCGCGAGGACGGCGTCGACGTGGGCGCGGGCTGCGGCGCGGTCCGGGGTGACCACGACCCCCTTGCCACCGGCCAGTCCGTCGTCTTTGACCACGAACTGCGGGCCGAAGCGGTCGAGCGCGGCCTCAATGTCGTCCTCGCCCGCACCTGGGCGCAGCTGTTCCGCGCGGGCGGTTTTGACGCCGGCGGACTCCATGACGTCCTTGGCAAAAGCCTTGGATCCCTCGATCTGGGCTGCGTCCTTGCTAGGTCCGAAGACAGCGATGCCGGCCGCGCGCAGGGCATCGGCCACGCCGGCGACGAGGGGAACCTCAGGTCCGATGACAACGAGGTCCGCGGCGATGCTCTGGGCGAGCTCCACCATGCGATTAGCGTCATCTACCTCGGAGTAGTCCGGGTGGACGGTAGCGAGGGCGGACATGGCCGCGCTGCCTGGCGCGGCGTGGATTTCGGTGCTCTTAGGGTCGGCGGACAGGCCCTTGACAAGGGCGTGTTCACGGCCGCCCGAACCAATTACGAGAATGCGCATGCCCACCATCATAACCAGCGGGTAGCCTGGCACACATGGCTTCTGTATTTACAAAGATCATTAATGGTGAACTACCCGCTCGCTTTGTCTACCGCGATGAGACCTGCGTGGCTTTCCTCTCCATCGAGCCGCTGCGTTACGGCCACACCCTGGTCGTGCCCATCGAGGAAGTAGATAAGTGGACCGACCTGGATCCACAGACCTGGGCCCACCTCAACGAGGTCGCCCTGGAAATCGGCGGCGCTATCAAGACCGCGTTTGATACCCCGCGCACCGGCTACATCATCGCCGGATTCGATGTCCCGCATACCCACATCCACCTCTTCCCCACCGAGAAAATGGAAGAGTATGACTTTGCCAAGGCCTTCGACGCCGATAACACAGACGATGCCGCGATGGATGAGGCGGCCGCCCGCATCCGTCAGCACCTCGGCTGCAACGAGGACGGCGTTCGGGAGGACTAGGTCTCAGAGGGGGCGTCGGCAAGCGCGGGCAGGCGCACCGTAAAGGTGGTGCCGCGGCCGAGCTCGGAGTCGACGCTAATGCTGCCATCGTGCTGCTCCACTAGGGAGTGGACGATGGCCAAGCCCAGGCCGGAGCCGCCGGTATCGCGGGTGCGCGAGGTATCGGCGCGGTAAAAGCGCTCGAAGATATGCGCCGCATCTTCCTGGGACATGCCCTTGCCATCATCGCTGACATCGACCAGTACATCATTGGCCTCGCGGCGCAGGCGCAGCGTCACCGCGGCATCCTCGCCGCCGTGGCGGATGCCGTTGGTCACCAGGTTGAGCAGCACCTGATGCAGGCGGCTGGCATCGCCATTGACCACCGGGATGGACTTGGCATCATTGGCCACCTTAATCTCGCGGCCGGGGAAGGCGGCACGCGCGGAAGAGCCCACAGACAAGGCCAGCTCCAGCAGGTCTACGGGGTGCAGGTCTAGGCGCGTCCCCTCGGCGCGGGTAAGAGCCAACAGGTCCTCCACCAGCAGGGACATGCGCTTGGACTCATCATCGATCTTAGAAAAGACCAGATCCACGTCTTTGGTGGCGCCCGAGCGATAGAGCTCGGTATAGCCGCGCAGGCTGGTCAGCGGCGTGCGCAGCTCATGCGAGGCATCGCCGACGAAGCGACGCATCTGTTCCTCTTTCTCCTGCGCGCGCACGACGGAGCGCTGCAGCTGCCCCAGCATGATATTGAGTGCGGCGGCCAACTGGCCCACCTCGGTGTGCAACGGCCACTTGGGAACTCGCTTGTCTAGGTCACCTGCCGCGATTTCTGACGCCGTCTTTTCCACCACCCGCAGCGGCCGCAACGCCCTGCGGATAAACCAGAAACCCACGGCCGCAATGGCAGCCAGGGCGATGGCGGCAATGGTCACTTGGACCATGGCTAGGCCGTGCAGGATTTCCTTCTCGTGGGTCATATCCTTGGCAATGACCGTGATGACGCCGTTGGAATCCGCGAAGGCGAGCGCGCGCCACTTGGTGTTGTTCTCGATGGAACCCACGGTGGTGGGGTAGCCGCCGAGCGGGATCTTCTCCGCATTCGGGGTAGTCGACGATGGTCCCGAGTAGCGGATGGTGCCATCGGGCAGGTAGTTCAGCACCACGTATTCGGTAGGCGGGCGCTTGGTGTGATCGCCGATGAAAAAGTCATTGCTGATATCGCGCCCCCATGTGGTCGACGCGGAGCGCAGCTCATCATCGACGTTATTGAAGAGCACGTTGCGCATGATGGAATTCACCGCAAAGGACGAGCCCGTAATGCCGAGCCCGGAGACCACGACGAGGAGGATGACCAGCCACGTACGCAGCGGCATTGCCTGGGGAATCTGGGAAAACATCCGCCGCTTGGAGGACTTTTTCTCCCCCTCGCCTTGGCCCAGGCCTTCATGCCACATGGACTGCGGGCGCGCCGCCGCCGGTGCAGGCGCCTGGTCCTGGGTCTCCTGTGAATCTTCCATCACTTAAGCACTTTAGGAGCGCGGGGTGCGCAGTACATAACCCACGCCGCGCACAGTGTGGATCAGCTGCGTCTCGCCGGTATCGATCTTGCGGCGAAGGTAAGAGATATAGGACTCGACCACGTTGCCATCGCCGCCGAAATCGTAGTGCCACACGTTGTCCAAAATCTTGGACTTAGACAGCACCACTTCCTTGTTTTGCATGAGGTAGCGCAGGAGGTTGAACTCGGTGGGCGAAAGCTCGATGAGCTCACCGGCCTTGGTGACCTCATGGGTGTCATCATTGAGCGTTAGATCCGCGTAGCTCATGGTGGCATCGTTGGTGGATTCTTCCGCCGCGCCACCGCGGCGCATGATGACGCGCAGGCGGGTGATAACTTCTTCCAGGCTAAATGGCTTGGTCACGTAATCATCCGCGCCGATGGTCAGTCCGTGGATGCGCTGGTCCACACCGTCCTTAGCGGTGAGGTAGAGCACCGGGCCGTCCAGGCCTTCTTGACGCAGCTTGCCCAGCAGCTCGAAGCCATCCATACCCGGCATCATGACGTCCAAGATGTAGGCATCTGGGTTTACTTCGCGGGCAATGCGCAGCGCCTCGTTACCGGAATTGGCGCTGTAAACCTCGAAGTCCTGGAACTTCAGCGATACGGTAAGCAGCTCCACAATATTGGGTTCGTCATCGACGACAAGAACCTTGGCGAGTTTAGTGTCTTCCATGTTCTCCTCAGACTCCCTTAAAGGTTGTGATTTTCTAACACGTCATCATGGCACGCTTGCTTTCCAGCCTACTGAAGAGTTTCTGCCTGAATCCTGTGAACGTGGATGCTCGGCCTGCTCGGCGCAAAAGAAAACCACGCCCCTCCCCAGGTGAGGAAGGGCGTGGCAGCTAGCGCAGCGCGCTATTTAGAAGTCCTGCGGGCGCGGGATATTGCGCAGGTTGGACTTTGCCATGGTGATCATCTGGCCAACGCCACCGTCCAGAACGGTGCGGGTGGCAGCCTTGGAGAAGCCCATGAGCTGCTCGATGGTCAGCGTCGGTGGCAGGGAGAGGGCGTTGGGGTCAGTGACGACGTCGATAAGAGCCGGGCCGTTATAAGCCAGCGCCTTCTTGATCTGCTCCGGTGCATCCTTCGGATCCTCGATGCGGAAGTGCTTGATGCCGGAAGCCTCTGCAATCTTGGCAAAGTTGACGGAATCGTGGTCGGTCTCGTGCTCCGGCAGACCCTGCACCAGCATCTCCAGCTTGACCATGCCCAGGGAAGAGTTGTTGAACACAAACATCTTGATAGGCAGGTTGTGCAGCTTCACGGTGAGCAGCTCACCCATCAGCATGGACAGTCCGCCGTCACCAGAGAAGGTGATGACCTGGCGGCCCGGGTTAGCGGCCTGTGCACCCAGTGCCTGTGGCAGGGCGTTGGCCATGGTGCCGTGGCGGAAGGAGCCGATCTGCTCGCGCTTGCCGTTGGCGGTGATGTAGCGAGCGCCCCACACGTTGCACATGCCGGTATCGACGGTGAAGATGGCATCTTCATCCGCGTTCCTATCAATCAGGTCTGCAATGTACTCTGGGTGGATCGGGGTGTGCTTGTCCACGTTGGAGGTATAAGCCTCAACGACGTGCTCCAGCTTGCCGTAGTGCTTCTTGAGCATCTTGTCCAGGAAGGAGCGATCCTTCTTCTCATCCACGTGCGGCAAGATGTTCTCGATGGTGGCGGCTACGTCACCGGTGACCGGGTAAGAAATCTTGGTGCGGCGGCCGATGTGGGAGCCGTTGATGTCCACCTGTGCCACGTTGGCATCCGGCAGGAAGTCGTTGTACGGGAAGTCGGTACCCAGCAGGATGAGCAGGTCAGCCTCGTGGGTGGCCTCGTGTGCCGCACCGTAGCCCAGCAGGCCGTTCATGCCTACGTCAAACGGGTTCTCGTACTGGATGTACATCTTGCCACCCAGAGCGTGGCCGATGGGAGCCTTGATCTTCTCCGCCAGCTTGAGCACCTGCTCGCGGGCGTCCTTGACGCCGGCGCCAACGAAGAGGGTGACGGACTTAGCCTCATTGATGGCCTGGGTCAGGGCAGCGGCCTCGGCCGGATCCGGGAAGACGACCGGGCGGCCAGCAGAGATCTTGGACTCGACGAAGGAGTCATCCTCAGCGTCCTGCATGGAAACGTCACCCGGGATAACCAGGACGGAAACGCCATTGCCGGCCATGGTGGACTGGATGGCGTGGTGCAGGACAACGCCGCCCTGCTCAGCGGAGTTAACCATCTCGCAGTAGCCAGAGCACTCCTGGAAGATTGCCTCTGGGTGGGTCTCCTGGAAGAACTTGGAGCCGATCTGGCGGGATGGGATGTGGGAAGCCAGTGCCAGCACCTTAGCGCCGTTGCGGTGGGCATCGTACAGGCCCTGGATCAGGTGGGTATTGCCCGGGCCGCAGGATGCGGCACATACAGCAAGCTTGCCGGTGGTCAGGGAATCTGCCTCGGCAGCGAAGGCTGCTGCTTCCTCGTTGCGGACGTGAATCCACTCGATGGAGGAGCGACGAACGGCATCCACGATCGGGTTCAGGGAGTCACCGACGAGGCCATAAATGCGCTCGACACCCTGCTTTTCCAGGGTGTCAACTAGCTGTTCTGCATAGTTACGTGCCATTAAAAATCATCCTTAACTCTTAATTGGTGTTAATACCACTGTGCTACTTAGACCGCAGTAAAGTCCACTGTTCTCTTATACACTCACACACTGCGCCCAGCTGTGAGGAAGGTAATACTAACCTATCTTGAGCTGCAAACTGCAACGACCGTTCGGTACTGTTTGGTACTGTTTACTGCGCTATGAGTATCCACCCGCCCCGCGCACAAGACCACGCCGCTGCGGCCTCCACGGCCGCCCAGCGGTGGTCTTTCTGCGCCGTCATCTCTCTGGGGTTACTCATGGTTGGGCTGGATAATTCCATCCTCTACACCGCATTGCCGCAGCTATCGCAGCAATTGCACACCACCGATACCCAGCAACTCTGGATTATCAACGCCTACGCGTTGGTGCTCTCCGGCCTCCTTCTTGGCGCCGGCACGCTGGGCGATCGCACCGGCCACCGGCGGATGTTCCTCATCGGCTTGGCCGTCTTCGGCGGCGCTTCCCTGCTCGCCGCTTATTCCCCCAGCGCCTGGACGCTGGTTGTAGGCCGCGCCTTCCTGGGCTGCGGCGCCGCCATCATGATGCCGTCGAGCCTAGCGCTAATCCGCCTGACCTTTCCCGATGAGGTGGAGCGCAACACGGCCATTGGCATCTGGGGTTCTGTCGCCGTCATCGGCGCGGCGGCTGGCCCCACCGTGGGCGGCTTCTTTTTGGAGCATTTCTGGTGGGGCTCGGTCTTTTTGCTCAATGTCCCGGTTGTGGTCGTGGCCATTGTGCTGACCTGGCTCCTTGCCCCGCCAAACGCTCCGAACCCCCTAAAACACTGGGACCTCCCTTCGTCCCTGTATTCCCTTATCACTCTCGCCAGCCTGGTGCTGGCCATTAAATCCCTGGCACACAATTGGCCGGTGAGCGCCGCCGCAGGCATCGTCTTCATCTGCGGCGCGCTCGCCTTTGGCCGCCGCCAGGCTCGCTTGTCAGATCCCCTGCTGACCTTCGATATCTTTAGCTCCCGCATCTTCAGCGGCGGGTCCCTAACGGCCGGCGGCGCCATGTTCGGCCTCTCCGGCCTGGAGCTGGTGAGTACCCAAAAGCTGCAGCTTGTCGACGCCCTCTCACCCCTCCACGCCGGCCTCATCATCTCCGCCATGGCGCTGTCTGCCATCCCTACCTCCATCCTGGGTGGTGCCACCTTGCACCGCGTGGGGTTCCTCCCACTCATTAGCGGCGGATTCTTGCTCATGGCCGCCGGCATGGCCCTGGTGGTGGTGAGCCGGGGCGAGACGCTTCCCCTACTCGTCTCCGCCCTAGTGCTCACCGGCCTAGGCGCGGGCCTGGCCATGTCCGTGTCCTCCACCGCCATCATCAATGCCGCTCCCCTGCATCGCACCGGCATGGCATCTGGTGTAGAAGCGGTTTCCTATGAATTCGGCACCCTGATCTCCATTGCACTGACCGGCACCCTCGTGCCGCTACTCATGGCCCGCGAACTGCCGCCCCACCTCGCGGAACTGGGTACCGACGCGCTGCATCACCCCGCTTCCCACGCGGCCGCCGCGAGCGCCTACAATGCCGGATATCTTTCCACCATCGGCGGCCTAGCTTGCTTCGCCTTGCTCCTAGCCGCGATAACCGCCTGGTGTTTCCGCGATAACCCGAAATCAGGAGATCCCTATGCCGCGACTCAACAAAAAGACCGCAGCCCTTGAAGCTGCGCTCGACATCATCGCCGCCGAGGACGTCTCTGGCTTGACCTACGAATCCCTGGCGCAGGCGACCGGCATGTCCAAGTCCGGACTCATTTATCACTTCCCTACCCGCCATGATCTGCTCGTAAACTGCCATGGATTTTGCGCCGCACGCTGGGAAGCAGAACTCGAGAAGCTGGCCGGCGGCCACCCGGCAAGCGAGCTCAGCTGGGCCGAGCGTTCCCGCGCGCTCGTATTGTCGATGGGCAAAAATGATCCGCTCATCAAGCTGTTGATGTGTGTACATTCCCAGACCCACCCGGATTTTTCCGCCCAGTGGGCCGAGGTGGATGCGCGCTGGATGGTCGATCCTTCCGCCGCCGAGACGGACGAGGATAATCTGCTGATCATGCTTCTTAGTACCGGCCTGTGGGTGCACGATCACCTCAACCAGCGCAAGCTGTCCCCCGCCAATCGCCAGCGCATGGTCGACCGGCTTTTTCGGCTTATCGACGCCCCCTCGAAAACCACCGAAGGCTAGGCCCACGCCGGGGCCCAGCCTCCTTTTGAGCTGGAGACGAGACTTGAACTCGCAACCTACGCATTACAAGTGCGTTGCGCTACCAATTGCGCCACTCCAGCACCGCGGGAGAAATCCCGCTCGTTGCATAGTACCCGAGCACCGCCGCCGAGGGGAAAGCCGGTCCCCCATCTATGCATTGACAGGGTGCAGGGGCTAAAGTTCAGGCAGAATCTTTCCCACATTCCCAGCGCTTTTCGAGGGTTATTTCCGTGTCATTTTTGTCCGCTATGCGGGAGCGCCTACGCGCTTCCTCGGGCCAGGTAGCCATCATCGACGCGGCTAAAGCCGCACCGCCGCCATCACCACTCGCCCCGGTCGATCTGACCGACGCTGCTCAGGTCACCGGCGTTATGGAGATCGCCGCTCGCATTGGTGAAATCCTCATCGGAGCCGGCACCGCCAACTCGGATGCGCGCGCCCAGGTCCACCTGGCAGCGTCGTCGTATGGTTTGCACTACTGCCACGTAGACATCTTGATGAATACCATCACCATCCACACCACCATTGGCACCGGCGAGCAGCGCAAAAACCTGCACGTCTTCCGCGTGGTACCGAGCATTGGCGTGGATTTTTCTAAGCTCGCGGCCGTCGATAAGCTCATTCGCTCCATCCACTCCGGCCAGATGCCGCCGGCCATGGCGGAGCAGCGCCTAGACGAGATCGACCGCATGCCAGCGCCCTATAAGCCGTCCACGGTGATGCTCGGCTGGGGCGCGATGGGTGGCCTGATTTCCATGATGCTTGGCGGCGACCTGCTCGTCGGCGTGGTGGCGTTTGTGGTCTCCGCGTTCATCATGGGCCTGAACTCCTGGTTGGCTAATTACCGCCTGCCGCCCTTCTATCAGAATGTGGTCGGCGGCTTTTTCGCCGTCTTCCCGGCCGCCATTTTGTACAACGTCGCAGCCTCCTTCGGCATTAATTTCTCGCCCACGCAGATCATTGCCTCCGGCATCATCGTGCTGGTGGCGGGGCTGACGTTGGTGCAATCGCTTGTCGACGGCATCACGCGCGCCCCCGTTACCTCCTCCGCCCGCTTCTTTGAGGCGCTGCTATCTACCGGCGCCATCATCGCCGGCGTCGGTGTGGGCATCCAGCTGGCCGATTCGCTGGGCTTTAACCTGCCGCCGCTGGCCACGCTGGCCCCACCGGTCTACCACGAAATTCCACTGCTAGTGCTGCTCGGCGGCACGGGTTCTGCTGCCTTTGCGCTGGCCTGCGGCGCAGCCTGGATTGAGATCACCATGTCTGGCCTTACGGCCGCAGCCGGCATGATTTTCTATTACTTCGTGGTGGTGCCCTTCGGCGTCGGCCCGGTGATTGCCTCTGGTCTTTCCGCGGTGGTCGTTGGCCTCGCCGGCGGTTTGATGTCGCGCCGCTGGGGAATTCCGCCGCTTATCACCATGATCGTGGGCTATACGCCGATGCTGCCCGGCCTCATGCTCTACCGCGGCATGTACGCCTCTCTCAATGAGCAGATGATTACCGGCTTTACCAATATGGCGATGGCGCTGGCCATCTCCGGCGCCCTGGCCGCCGGCGTAGTACTGGGCGAGCGTGTGGCTCGCCGCCTGCGCCGCCCGCAGTACTTCCGCCCGTACACCACCTTCAAGCGCATCGGCCGCTTCTCCTTCCATAAGGCCACGCACTTGGCCCGCAAGGCCCCGCGCATCCCGCGCGTGCCGATGTCCCCGTTTGCCCCGCGCGTCAATCGCCCGGAGTTACCACCCAAGCTCGGGCCGAAGCCGCCGCAGCAGCACCCGCGCCACGAGGCCCAAAACCATGCGCCGCATACCCGCTCGGCCGCGGACCTGTGGCCGGAAGATTCCCAGTGGCCGGCGCAGCCGCAGCAGCGCGAGAAGACCACCTATACCGTGCCCGGCACCGAAACCTTTCGTGCCCAGAAACCGGAGCAACCGGGCACCGAATCCGGACCCGAGCGGCCCTAAACGCCGCCGGTAGCGTACAATATTTGCTCTGATAGCTTTTCTTGCAAGCGCTTAAGTAGTTTCCACAACGTTCAGGAGGACACGTCGTGCCACCCAAGGTCCAAGACACCCACCCACAGGCTGACCAGAATCACGCCCTTGAGGAGGAGACCTCCCGCGCAGCCCGCCGCATCGTGGCCACCTATGCGCAGGACTTCCTCGACGGCGTGACCCTGATGTCCATGCTGGGCGTGGAGCCAAAGGGCCTGGTGCACAAGAAGGTGCTGGCGGAGCAAGCCGATGCCGCTCCCAAGAAGTCGACCAAGAAATCCAGCAAGAAGGCCACGAAGAAGTCGACTAAGAAGTCCACCAAGAAATCGACGAAGAAGTCGACCAAGAAGGCTACAAAGAAGGCCACCAAAAAGGCGACGAAGAAGGCCTCCAAGAAGGCAACGAAGAAGTCCACTAAGAAGTCTTAAGTTATTCTTGCACCATGAGTGAGCGTGGCAATGACTTCGTGGTGGTGGCCAACCGCCTGCCGGTAGATCTGGAAACCCGGCCCGATGGCAGCCATACCTGGACGCCCTCGCCGGGCGGTCTGGTCACCGCATTGTCTCCAGTCCTCGAATCACACCAGGGATGCTGGGTGGGCTGGCCCGGTGTGGCCGATGCCGCGCCAGAGCCCTTCCGCACCGATACCGGCGTGCTGCTGCACCCAGTCAAGCTCACCGAGTCCGATTTCGAGGGCTTTTATGAGGGTTTTTCTAATGCCACCTTGTGGCCGCTCTACCACGATCTCATCGTCACCCCTACCTATGACCGCGATTGGTGGCACGCCTATCGCGAGGTCAACCTGCGTTTTGCAGACGAGGTAGCCGAGGTCGCCGCCGAAGGCGCCACCGTGTGGGTACAGGACTACCAGCTGCAGCTTTTGCCTGGCATCCTGCGCCAGAAGCGCCCGGATCTCACCATCGGATTTTTCCTGCACATCCCCTTCCCTTCCGCCGATCTCTTCCGCCAGCTGCCCTGGCGCGAGGAGCTCGTGCGCGGGCTGCTTGGCGCGGATCTCATCGGCTTCCACCTGGAGGCCAATGCCCGCAACTTCTTGGAGCTTGCCCGCCGCCAGGGCCTCGACGTACAAGGCGAGGCCAGCACCCGCGAGGTCACCGCGCATATTCGCCTGCCGCAGGGGCGCACCATCGGCGTGGGCGCCTTCCCCATTTCCATCGCCGCGAAGGACTTTGCCGCATTCACTGGGGAGGAGAAGGGGGACGTCGCCAAGCTGCGCGAAGAGCTGGGCTCGCCCAGGCGCATTATCTTGGGCGTGGATCGCCTCGATTACACCAAAGGCATCCTGCAGCGGCTGACCGCCTTTGAGGAGCTGCTGGACACCGGCGCGCTCGACCCGGAGGAGGTGACGCTGGTGCAGCTCGCCACGCCGTCGCGCGAGCGCCTCGACCATTACAAGGCCACCCGCTCCAAGGTGGAAGAAGCCGTTGGCCGCATCAACGGGCGCTTCGCCCGCGTAGGTCACCCGGTGGTGCACTACCAGCACCGCGGCGTGGCCAAGAGTCTCCTGCGCTGCTACTACCGCATGGCCGATGTCATGCTGGTGACCCCCTTCAAGGACGGCATGAACCTGGTAGCCAAGGAATACGTGGCCTGCCACGACGATGGCTCGGGCGCGCTGGTGCTCTCCGAGTTCGCCGGCGCGGCCGATGAGCTCAACCAGGCCTACCTGTGCAATCCCTTCGATATCGAGTCCGTCAAGGCCGCCTTGCTCAATGCGCTCAAGGCGCTTGACGACGCCCCCTCCACCATGACCCAGCGCATGCTCACCATGCACCAGCAGGTCACCGAGCACGACGTGCAGCTATGGTCCCAGTCCTTCCTGGGCTGCCTGCGCCAAGCAGAAGAACAGGAGGCGGGCGCATGATGTCTCGCTTTCCCCGCCTGGCCGCAGTGCCCATTGCCGCGACCTGCGCCGCCGCATTACTGGCCGGCTGCGGCTCCGGCGACGAGGAGCCCCAAGCCCCTGGCGATGAGCAGATCTTGGATAAGCAGTGGCAGGTAGTCTCCATCAACACCACCCCGGATGCCGCCTCCACCATCCCGGAATCCATCCCGCAGGCACCCACGTTGAGTTTTGGCCAATCCACGATGGTGGGCACCACCGGGTGCGCCCAAATGGTGGGCAAGGTGACCTATTCCGCCGATGATGAGCGCCAAAACATCCGCGAGGGCAACCGCCTCCACTTCGATGAGGTGGAGTTTGACGAGACCGCCGAAGATTGCCACGGCGCGTCCGTGTGGGCCGATAACCTGCTGCGCAACCTGATTTCCGCGGACCACGATTTTCACTACACCGTCAATTCCAATAACCAACTGGTCTTAGAACTGGTCACCGATGAGGTGGACTCGCCGTCTATCAAGTTGGTTTCCCTCGGCGGTTAGTTGCGTAGGCTATAAGCCATGACGCTTTCAACTGCCATCAAGGCCCTTGCCGCCGCCGAGCACCTCGCGGTGGTCTCGGATTTCGACGGCACGCTCTCCCCCTTCGCCACGGCCATCTATGAGGTCGAAATGAACCAGGAATCACTGCGCGCCCTGGATAAACTGGCCCACCTGCCGGACACCACCGCGGCCGTGCTCTCCGGCCGCCACCTCGAAGGCCTCAAGCGCGTGTGCCCTCTGCGCGAGCCCGTTCTCTTCGGCGGCTCCCACGGCGCCGAGTCCTCGTGGGAGGACACGGAACTGACCCCCGCGATGCGCGAGCACCTCGCCACCAAGGAAGCCGAGATCCGCGCGATCATGGAGCGCTTCCCCGGCGCGGATATCGAGGTCAAACCCTTCCAGCGCGTATTGCACCTGCGCGCGCTCGAGGATTCCGATCCAGAAGCTGCCGCCCAAGCCTATGAAGCCGCCCTCGCGCTCGATCCGGGCGGCTTCCCCCGCACGGCCGGCAAGTCCGTGGTGGAGTTCTCCGCCACCCAGGCCACCAAGGGCACGTGGATTGAGAACCTGCGCGAGCGCACCGGAGCCACCGCCATGGTCTTCTTGGGCGATGACGTCACCGATGAGGACGGTTTCCGCGCCCTGCACCAGCCGCCAGACGTTGGCGTCAAGGTCGGCGAGGGCGATACGTCGGCCGTAGTGCAGCTTGCCGACGTCGACGCCGTCGCCCACTTCCTCACCGAGCTCGCCGCCGCCCGCGCGGCCCATGTCGGCCGCCCCGACAACGGCGGCGCTGCCTAACGCGCCGCTGCCTAGCGAAGCGGCACCTAGCGCGGCGGAGCCACCGTCCGCCCGGCCGCGAAGCTGGTCTGCAGCACGCGCCGTAGCATCGCGGCTTCGCTCGCGTCCGAGCCCTCCGCGCCGGCGATAAGCTTGGCGAGCATGTGGCCGGCGGCCGCGCCCTTGGCCTTATTGGGCTGGACGATCGTCGTCAAGCCAAGGCGCTGCGCCGCATCAATGCCGTCGAAGCCGGTAACGGACAGCTCGCCGGGGACGTCGATGCCCCGCTCGCGCGCATAGGTCATCACGCCCAGCGCCATGGAGTCGGTGGTGCACAGAACGGCGGTGAGGTCAGGGTGGGCGTCGAGAAGCAACTGCGCGGCCGCTCGCGTGGTGTGCGCATCGTTGATGTGCTGGGTAACCACGGGCACGGTCTCCGGCGCGATGCCCGCCTGCGCAAAGACGTCCATGGCACCCATGACCCGGGCGCGCTGCACGTGCATATCGGCGCCCTGCAGCTCACCCCACGAAATGGGACCATCGTGGCGCTCGCGTTTGAGGCGAATCGCCAGCACGCCGATCTTGCGGTGGCCGGCCTCCACCAGCGCGCGGGCGGCCGGGGCAATCGCCGCGCGGTCATCGATGCCCACGAACGGCAGGCCCGAATCCGTCGGCTGATCGCAGACCACCACCGGCAGCCCGCGGCCGCGCGCCGCCTCCAGGTAGGCATCCCCGGCCGCGACGGAGTAGACCACAAAGCCATCCACCGCGGCCGAGCCCACCAGGCTGGCCGCCTCCGCCTCGCCCTCCGGGCCGGCCGGGATGAGGGTGAGCGTGGTCTGCGCGCCGGCCGAGGCCTCTGCCATTCCAGCCAAGAAATCTACCGAGGCCATATCCTCGAAGGCGTAGGAGAGGTGCTCGGTCAGCAGCACGCCCACCGAGCCCGCGCGACGGGTGCGCAGGCTGCGGGCCGTGGGGTCCGGCCCGGGGTACCCGCGCGCCTTCGCCGCCGCCAGGATGCGCTCGCGCGTTGCGGTCGAAAGCTGGTCCGGCCGACTATAGGCATTGGATACCGTCGTGCGCGACACACCCAGCTCGGCGGCCAGCGAGGCCAGCGTCTTGCGGGTGGGGCTGCGTTTCACCATGACCGCAAGCATACCCCGCGGCCGTATTTTCAATACATATTCAATTGACAATGGTTCCCATCAAACGCACACTGGAAACTATGCATACCTCACTTCGCGCATCCGCAGCCCTCCTCGCGGCCGGTGGCCTCCTGCTGACCGCCACCGCCTGCTCCTCCGACACCGAGGACTCGGCCGCCGAGCCGGGCGCCCAGAAGAAGATCTCCATCGTCGCGTCCACCTCCATCTGGGCCGACGTCGCCCAAGCCGTGGCCGATACCGCCTCCGGCGTGGACATCGAGGTCAAGCCCATCGTCGAGGGCAACGGCGTTGACCCGCACCACTTCGAGCCTTCTGCGGCCGATATCGCCAAGGCCGAGGACGCGGACCTGCTCGTGGTCAACGGCGGCGGCTACGATTCCTGGATTTACCAGGCCGTCTCCGACCAGGACAATATCGTCTCCGCCCTGCCGCTGACTGATCACGGCAAGCTGGCCGATGACCCCAATGTCATGACCATCGACGCCGCCAAGGCCACCGCCAAGAAGGACCCGGAGAAGGTCACCAACATCGAGGGCAACGAGCACATTTGGTACGACCCGGCCGCGCTCGACGAGGTCGCAAGAAGTATCGCTGACCAGATCAACGAGCTCAATACCGATGCGAACGCCAGCACCGAGCGCGTGGACTCCCACGTCGACCGCCTGCGCGACAAGCTCAAGGAACTGCCGGGCGACCTCTCCTACGCGCAGACCGAGCCGATTGCGGACTACATCATGAAGTACACCTCCGGCAAGGACGTCACCCCGGAGGGCTACCGCAAGGCCACCATTTCTGAGGGCGAGCCCACCGCGGCCGACCTCGCCGCTTTCACCAAGGCCATCAAGGAAGACAAGGTAGACCTGCTCATCTTTAACCCGCAGACCGAAACCGATACCGCCGGCCGCATCAAGTCCGCCGCGGAGGATGCGGACGTCTCTATCGTCGAAATCGGCGAGACCCCGCCGGATGGGAAGGCATTCTGGACCTACTATGACGAGGTCACCGATTCCCTGGGGAAGCTCTAGTGCTCATCCACTTTCATGACGCAGCGGTTGCCCCGCTGTGGTCCAGCCTTAACCTCGCCGTTGACCGCGGCGAGTTTATCGCCGTTTTGGGCCCCAATGGCGTGGGCAAATCCACCCTGCTCGGCACCATCTTGGGCACCCGCAAGCTCACGGCCGGCAGCGTCGACGTTAACTGCCGCGTCGGCTTCATCCCGCAACAACGCATGTTCCCGGCCGACCTGCCCCTGCGCGCCCGCGACTTAGTCTCGCTCTCCCTGGCACACGGCGCTTTCCGACGCCGCCGCCCGCCCCGCCATCGCGTCGACGAGCTCCTCTCCGAGGTCGGTGCCACCGGCCTGCGCGACCGCCGCGTCGGCCAGCTTTCCGGCGGCCAGCAGCAGCTCATCCGCCAAGCCCAAGCGCTAGCCAACGACCCCGAGCTCATCCTCGCCGACGAGCCGCTGCTCTCGCTCGACCCGGCGCGCCAGCAGGACACCGTGGACAAGCTAGATGCGCTGCGCCGCGAACGCGGCACCTCCATCATGTTCGTCACCCACGGCATCAACCCGGTGCTCGGCGTGACCGATAAGGTGCTCTACCTCGCCCCCGGCGGCCATACCTTCGGCACGGTAGATGAGGTTATGCGCTCCGATGTCCTTTCCGAGCTCTACGGTTCCAAGGTGAACGTCTTAAACGTCGATGGGAGGCTCATCGTTGTCTAGCTTTATGGAAGACACCCAGTACCTGCTCAGCGTGGACTTTGTGCAGTCCTCGCTTATCGCCTCCGCGCTGCTGGGCATCCTGTCCGGCGTGATGACCTCGCTCATCGTGCTGCGCCAGATGTCCTTTTCCGTCCACGCCACCTCCGAGCTCGCGCTCATGGGCGCCTCGGCCGCGCTGCTCTTCGGCCTCAACCTCGGCTTCGGCGCCGTGGCCGGCGCCATCGTGGCCGCCATCATCCTCGCCGTGCTGGGCTTCAAAGGCCAGCAAGATAGCGCCATCGGCGTGGTCATGAGCTTTGGCTTGGGCCTCTCGGTGCTGTTTTTGCACCTCTACCCCGGCAACGCGAATACCGCGATGACGCTGCTGACCGGCCAGATCGTCGGCGTCTCTTCCGCCTCGGTATGGCTTTTGGCCGCAACCACCGTGGTCATCCTCGCCGCCGTCACCATCCTGTGGCGGCCCATGCTCTTCGCCTCGGCCGACCCAGTCATGGCCCAGGCCGCCGGCGTACCCACCCGCTTCATTTCCGTCGCCTTCGCCGTGCTCGTAGGCTTGGCGGCCGCGCAGTCGGTACAAATCGTCGGCTCGCTGCTCGTCATGGCGCTGCTCATTACCCCGGGTGCGGCGGCCGTGCAGATTACCTCCTCGCCCCTGCGCGCGGTCATGTGGGCCACCATTTTCGCCGAGGTCTCGGCCGTCGGTGGCTTTGTCTTATCGCTCGCGCCCGGCCTTCCGGTCTCGGTCTTTGTTACCACGATTTCTTTTGTCATTTACCTGGTGTGCCGCCTCATTGGCTGGCAGCGCAATAAAAAGGCGGTGCGCGACGAGGTCGCCGCAAAGCGCTTCCACGCCGACTGCCACAGCACCGCCGAAGAGCACCACGCCGACTAGACTGGACGGCTATGCACGTACACCGCCGCACCGCGGATGTGGATGGCCGCACCCGCCGTTTCCTCGTCATCGCACCGGATAACCCCGGCCCGCGCCCGGACCTCCTGCTCTTCTTCCACGGCTCGCTGCAATCCGGCAGCGTGATGCGCCGCTTTACTAACGGCACCTTCGACGAGCTTGCCGACGCCACCAATACCGTCCTCGTCTACCCCGACGGCGTCGACCGCCATTTCAACGATTGCCGCAGCATCCTGCCCGTCACCGCCCGCGCGGAGAACGTGGACGACGTTGCCTTCGCCGCCTACCTCGTCGAGGAGATGCAGCGCGAATTCGGCACCGCCCGTACCTTTGCCTGCGGCTATTCCAACGGCGGGCAGATGGTGCTCCGCTTGCTTTTCGACGCACCCTTTGCCCTCACCCGCGCTTGCATCTTCGCCTCCACCCTGGGCGAGGGCGATAACCACGCGCCCAGCAACCCGGCCGGCTACCGGCCCACGCCGCTGCTGTTTTCCACGGCACCGCCGACCCGTACGCGCCATACGAGGGCGGGGTCGCCGGGCTGGACGCCGAGCGCACCCGCGGCCGTGTGCTTTCCGCCCCGGCCACCGCCGAGCACTTCGCGCTGGCCAATGGCTGCCAGCCACCCCGCGACTACCACCCCACCGCGGATGTCACCGCCACCGCATACGACGGCGATTTCCCCGTCGAGCTGTGGACCATGGAGGGCCTCGGCCACGTGATTCCCTCTAGCATGAAAACCGACCCACGCATAGGCCCAAATACGGATTCCTTCCGCGCTGTGGATAAAGTCCGTGAGTTCTTCGGCCTCGACGACGCGCAGGCCTAGTTATCCACAGCTGCGCGCCACGCACCGCGCGCCGGCGTGCACCCGCACTTAACGTGTGGAGCCGTGAACGCGCTACAGAAATTCTTGACAGGCCTGGCCGCCGGCATGGACATTATCGCCGACTGCCACGGCCTTACTAAGCGCGCGCTTATCGACGCCGGCTGCCCCGACACCACCGCCGCCCGCCTGCTTGCCCTCGCCGATACCTACTTCGGCCCCACCGCCTTTAGCCGCCTCCAGCGCGGATCCATCACCGCGGCCCGCACCAACGAGCACAGCCTCACCGCGCTGCTGGCCATCGAGCGCCACGCCACCAAGCTGAAGAGTAAGCGCCAGGCCTGGGCGCTGCGACGGGAGCTATGTGGGATGAAGGGGGATGCGTCGGACGTCGACAAGCAGGGGCGCCAGCGCGTGCGTGAGATTAAAGGCCCACCGCAACGCAAGCCCGGTGTCAAGCTCTACCGCCGCGCCGATGGGCCGTGGACCATGACGATTACCGGCAAGTCTGCGGACATCGCGGATATGCACGCCGCGCTCGATAAGGACGCCCCACTCGATTCGGTGCGCAAGATTTTTCAAGGCACCGCCGCGACTTCCCCTACGACCGTGACCACAAATGTGGTGCTGCGCCTGGACGAGCTCGATCGCGTCGTCGACACCGCGGGCGATGACATCACCCTGCAGCTGACCAATGGTGCCCGGATAACCGGCGCGGACCTAGTGCGTCGCGCCTTTACCGCGCACGGCTATGTGACTCTGATCCACCCCGTGAAAGGCCCGGTGAACCTGTACCGCACCGAGCGGCTCGCCTCGCCGAAGCAGCGCACCATGGCCGCCGCGGAAAATCCCACCTGCCCGTGGCCGCAGTGCAATTACCCCGCCGATGAATGCCAAGTCCACCACCTCACCGCGTGGCGCCACGGCGGCGAGACCAACCCCGAAAACCTCACCATCGCCTGTCCGTACCACAACGGCGTCAACGACGATGACCCTAACGCCCCGCCGCTGCGCGGCCGCCTGGCCAGGGTGGATGGAACCATTAAGTGGCTGCCGCCCTGGGCGGAAAGCGGCTAGAAACCTCGCCGGAGGTTACTGGGCCGCGCGGCGCTGGCGTGCGAATTCGGAGAGTACGGAACCGGCCGCGACGGAAGCATTGAGGGACTCGACCCAGTCCGTCATCGGGATGGACATGATGACGTCACAATTCTCGCGCACGAGGCGGGAGATGCCCTTGCCTTCGGAACCAATGACGATCACCACGGGATCCGTCGCGCCATTATAGGTATCCAGCGTGTGCTCGCCGCCGGCATCCAGGCCGACGACCTGGTAGCCGCTCTTTTGGAATTGCTGCACGGTGCGGGTGATATTCGTCGCGCGGGCAACCGGCAGGCGCGCCGCCGTGCCGGCCGAGGTACGCCACGCCACCGCGGTTACGGAGGCGGAGCGGCGCTCAGGAATGATGACGCCATCGCCGCCGAAGGCCGCCACAGAGCGGATGACCGCGCCGAGGTTGCGCGGGTCGGTGATGTTATCCAAGATGACGAACATGCCTGGGCGTGCGTTCTCGGCCGCACGGGCGATGAGCTCATCGACATCGGCGTACTTATACGGCGGGATCTGCAACCCGATGCCTTGGTGCATGCCGTTACCGGTCATGCGGTCCATCTCGTGGCGCTGCACCTCGATGATGGGGATATTGCGGGTATTGCACATGGCCACGGCCTCGGACAGTCGCTTGTCGTTGCGGGTACCGGCCACGATGTAGAGCGTGGTGGCCGGCACCTTGGCGTGCAGACACTCGATGACCGGGTTGCGGCCCACGACCATCTCGGCGGTCTCTTTCTGGTGGCGGCCGGAGTTGCGGCGGTCGCGCTCCAGCTTGGCCTTGTGCTTGGCGTGGTAGATGCGGTCCTCTGCCTTGGGCGTCGGGCCCTTACCGGCCAAGCCCTTGCGGCGCTGGCCGCCGGAGCCCTTGGTTGCGCCCTTCTTATTGGTCTTGCGGATTCCCGCGCCACCGCGGCCGTGGGTACGTGCCATAATTTATGTCCTTTCGGAGTGCTTAACGCTGCGCCAGCGACCAGGTCGGGCCGTCTGGGGTATCGGTGATGGTGATGCCGGCGGCCGCGAGGCGGTCTCGGACGGCGTCGGCAGTAGCGAAGTCCTTGTCCGCGCGCGCCTGGGTGCGCCGCTCCAGCTCAGCGTGTACCAGCGCATCCAGCGCGGCATCCGCCCCGCTAGCTTGCGCTCCATCTTCCCACTCCAACGGGTCAAAACCAAGTACATGCGCCATCGCGCGGACCTGGCCAGCCAGCGTGCGTGCCTCGGCCTCATCGCCGGCCGCGAGCGCCTTATTGCCAGCACGGACGGTGGTGTGGATTTCTGCCAAAGCCTTGGGCACCGCGATGTCATCATTCATCGCGTCTGCAAAGCCCTGCGTCCACTCGCCAAGCTCCAGATCGTCGAAGTGGCCGAGGAAGTCCTCAATGCGGCGGTAGCCAGCGGCGGCCTCGGTCAGCGCGGTCTCGGAATACTCCAGCACGGAGCGGTAGTGTGCCGAGCCCAGGTAGTAGCGCAGCTCCACCGGGCGCACCAGCTCCAGCATATTCGGAATGGACAACACGTTGCCCAGGGACTTCGACATCTTCTCGCCCGACATCGTCACCCAGTGGTTGTGCATCCAGTAGTTGGCGAACTTATCGCCGGCCGCATGCGACTGCGCTATTTCGTTCTCGTGGTGCGGGAACTGCAGGTCCAGGCCGCCGCAGTGGATATCGAAATTAGAGCCCAGGTAGTAGGTGGACATGGCCGAACACTCCAGGTGCCAACCAGGGCGGCCGTCGCCCCACGGGGTAGGCCAGCTGGGCTCGCCCGGCTTCGCGGCCTTCCACAGGGCAAAGTCCTGCGCGCCGCGCTTGGCGGAATCCTCGCCCTCGCCCTGCTCCATTTCCTCTACCTTATTGCCGGATAGCGAACCGTAATCAGATCCTTCGGCCTTGGTCCAGGCGGCGACATCGAAGTAGACGGAGCCGTCGGCGGGGTAGGCAAAGCCGGCGTCGATAAGCCGCTGCATATAGTCGACCATCTGGGTGACAAAGCCGGTCGCACGCGGCTCGACAGAAGGCGGGATAACGCCCAGGGTGTTATAAGCCTTAGTGAACTCGCGCTCATACGTGGACACCCACTCCCACCAGGGGCGATTATTCTCGGCCGCCTTGGTGAGGATCTTGTCATCGATATCGGTGACGTTGCGCACCAAGGCTACGTCATAGCCTTGGGCGAGCAGCCAGCGGCGCAGGATGTCGAAGGCGACACCGGAACGCAGATGCCCAATGTGCGGTTGGGCCTGCGGGGTGGCGCCGCACAGATAGATGGAGGCGTGGCCGGGGCGAATCGGCTCGAAATCGCGTTGGCTGCGGGTGGCTGTGTCATAAATGCGCAAAGTACTCACGCCACCCAGTCTAATTGACGCGTGCGCGGGGTTAGTGTGGTGGGCTAGGCGCGCCAGACGACGGCCGTGGCAACCGCCGCGCGGCCCTCCTTACGGCCGGTAAAGCCCATATGGTCCGTCGTGGTGGCAGAGACGGACACGGGGGCACCAAGGATTTCGCTCAGTACCGCTTCGGCCTCTTCGCGGCGCGGGCCCATCTTGGGGGTCTGGCCGATGAGCTGGGCGGCCGCGTTGCCGATGATAAAGCCCTCGGATTCGAGGAGTTCGCGGCATTCGCGCAGCAGTTTCGCTCCGGATACGCCGTCGTATTCGGGCCGGCCGACGCCCACGAAGGAGCCGAGGTCGCCGAGGTGGGAGGCGGATAAGAGGGCGTCGACAAGCGCGTGCGCTACCACGTCGCCATCGGAGTGGCCCTCGCAGCCAGCATCGCCCTCGAAGAGCAGGCCGGCGATCCAGCAGTCCTTGCCGGCCTCGATCTGGTGGGCGTCGGTGGCGATGCCAACACGCGGGATAATCGGGTTAGTCATGGGTCTCCTCGGTCAGGGCGTGGGCCAGGGTGAGATCGATGGGCGTGGTGATTTTGAACGCCAGGGTATCGCCCGGCACGGTTGCCACGCGCTCACCGTGCCATTCCATGAGGCTGGCATCATCCGTAGCGGTGAATTCGGGCTGCTCGGCCCAATAATCGAGGTTGGCCTGGCGCAGCGCAGACAGGCGGAAGGCCTGCGGGGTTTGCACGGCGCGCAGGCGGGAGCGGTCGGGAGTGCTCACCACGGCGTCGGCCGCGACTTCCTTGATGGTATCGGCCACGGGAACCACCGGCACGGCCGCGGGGGCGCCTTCGAGCACACGCTTGGCGACGCCCCGCACCATCACCGGCGGAGTCAGCGCCCGGGCCGCATCGTGGATGAGCACCACGGCGTCGTCGTCGGGGATTGCCTGGAGGCCGGCCCACACGGAATCGGCGCGCTCGCTGCCGCCGTGCACGAGGCGGATGGGCGCGGCGTCGATGCGGCCGATAATGCGGGCGGCCTCGGGCTCCATATCTGGGCTGACCAGCACAATGACCTCGTCCACCACGCCGGAGGCCAGCAGCGCGCGCACGGAGCGCTCCAGGAGGGTGCGCCCACGCAGCTCGACATAAGCCTTGGGCACCTCGGCACCGAGGCGGGTGCCCTGGCCGGCGGCCGCGATGAGCGCGATGACGCGCGGTTTAGTCTTCGTCGTCGAAGGAGAGGTCATCGAGATCGATGTCGTTGTCGATATCGGTGGTGATGGACTTATCGTCTACCAAACCGGCCGCGCGGTGGCGCTCGATGGTGGCATCGATCTCTTCCATCATGGTGTCAGCCTTCTTCTCATCAACCGGCTTGGCCAGCGCGAGCTCGCCTACCAGGATGGTGCGGGCCTTGCCCAGCATGCGCTTCTCGCCGGCCGAAAGGCCACGATCCTGGTCGCGGCGCCACAGGTCGCGAACGACCTCGGCAACCTTATTGATATCGCCGGAAGCGAGGCGCTCCTGGTTAGCCTTATAACGGCGGGACCAGTTGCCGGCCTCTTCGACGTCCTCGTCACGCAGCACGGAAAAGACCTTTTCCAGGCCCTCCTTGCCCACGACGTCGCGCACGCCGACGTTATCGGCGTTCTTGATGGGCACGCGGACGACTAGGTCGGACTGGTTGATGTGCAGCACCAAGTATTCCAGCGTCTCGCCACCCATCTCGCGGGTCTCGATATCCTCGATGACGGCCGCACCGTGGTGCGGGTAGACGACGACCTCGCCGACCTTATACTCCATTGCCACTCCTTGTGTTCCCGATTTATCCCGGTTGACTAAGGCCGCCATTTTATCACGCACGGCCGCCCCGCCTGCGGATACCCCCGTATACCCCCACGGTCTACCCGCCCGGTTTGGGACTAACTGTGTACTTTATTGCCAAAGGGACTAGGCTAAAGCGTTGACAAGCCCTGTGATCGCAATTGATGGAGGATGCTCAACGTGCAGTCCCTGAAGTCCGCCGCCCGCCGCGGTGCCATTATTTCCGTTACCGCCGTCTCCGCTCTGGCGCTGGCTTCTTGCTCGGCGGGCCAGGTCGCCCAGACCGCCGAAAAGGTGGCTGCGGTCGATGGCGCTTCTGCAAGCACGGAAGACAACAAGGTTGCGGTTCGCGATGTCACCATCCTGGTAGAACCGGACGGCTCCGCTGCCCTGAAGTTCACCGCCGTAAACCAGGGCTACGACACCGATGTCATCTCCCTGGAGTCCGTCAAGGTCGACGGCCAGCGCGTCGAGATGGACAAGGCTCAGCCGCTGCACCGCGACCAGTCCATCATTGCGGATTCCCAGAAGAACCTGGACGCCACCACCCAGCAGGATTCCGAGACCGTCCAGTACATCGCCACCTCGCTGAAGAACGATGACTTTGGCTACGCCGGCGACCGCCCGGTTACTTTCGAGTTCTCCAACGGTTCCATCGACGTGGACGCCACCATCGCCGCCACCCAGATGCAGTCCGGCGAATTCGACCGCGACGTCGAGTCCGCTGAGGGCTACTCCTCCGAGGCTCCAAAGAACTAAGCCGCACCGCCTCAAATCACCGCCTCCAGCCCGTTTCGGGCCGGGGGCGTTTGCGTGTTTTAGGCTAGAGGCCATGGCCAAGAAATCTCGCCCCATCCACACCTGTTCCGAATGCGGCTACGTCTCGCCGAAATGGCTCGGCCGCTGCCCCGACTGCGGGTCCTGGGGCACATTGGAGGAACGGGCGCCGGTGGTGGCGAGGCCTGGGACAGCGGGGGCGTCGGCAAGCAAGGGCGTAGCGCCGTCGAGCCCGGCGCAGCCGATAACCAAGATTGGGGCGCAGGCGACCAAGACGGTGCGCACCGGCATCGGCGAGCTCGACCGCGTGCTAGGAACCGGCATTGTGCCCGGCTCAGTGGTGCTCATGGCCGGCGAGCCGGGCGTGGGCAAATCCACGCTGCTGCTGGAAGTAGCCTCGCGGTGGGCCCAGCTCGGCCGCACCGTGCTCTATGCGACGGCCGAGGAATCGGCCGGCCAGGTCCGCTCCCGCGCCGAGCGCACCGGGGCGCTGCAGGAATCGCTGTATTTGGCGGCCGAGTCCAACTTGGATGCGGTCTTTGGACACGTGGATAAGCTCAAGCCGAGCCTCATCATCGTCGATTCGGTGCAGACCATGCACGCCGTGGGCGTGGAGGGCGTATCTGGCGGCGTGGCGCAATCGCGCGCGGTAACGGCCGCGCTGACCTCCCTGGCAAAGTCCACCGGCATTCCGGTGCTGCTGGTGGGCCACGTGACCAAGGACGGCAACGTGGCCGGCCCGCGCGTGCTGGAGCATCTTGTCGACGTCGTCTTGAACTTCGAGGGCGACCGCCAATCCAGCCTGCGTATGCTGCGCGGTATTAAGAATCGCTTTGGCGCCACCGACGAGGTGGGTTGCTTTGAGCAGACGGCCGGCGGCATTCGGGAAGTCGCGGACCCCTCAGGGCTCTTTCTCTCGCACCGCGGCACGACGCCGGATGGCTCGGCCGTAACGGTCGCGATGGACGGCGTGCGGCCGATACTGGCGGAAGTTCAGGCGCTGACGGTGGACCCGGTGGCGAAGAACCCGCGGCGCGTGGTGACCGGACTAGACTCCAACCGCGTGCCGATGGTGCTTGCGGTGCTGCAGGCGCGCGCCGGCCAACGCACCAACGACAAGGATGCTTATGTCGCCACGGTGGGCGGCATGCGGATTACGGAAACCGCCACGGATCTGGCGGTGGCGCTGGCAACGTGGTCCTCGCTGCACGAGCAGCCGCTGCCGGCCAAGACGGTGGTCATTGGCGAGGTCGGCCTGGCCGGCGAGTTGCGGCCGGTGCCCAATGTGGAGCGGCGCTTGATGGAGGCCGCGCGGCTGGGCTACAAGCACGCGATTGTCCCACGCGGGGATATCGAGCCGGTAGAGGGCATGCGTGTGCACCAGGCCGGGACGCTGGGGCAGGCCATCGCCGCGGTGTCGAAGTAGCGCCTAGCGCAGCGTGAAGTCCTGCGGCGGCGAGGAGTTATCGCCGATGACGGTGTGGGCGAAGTAGGCCCCAGGTTCGGCCGCGGGGCGGTCGGTGCACTCGCCCGGCTTGGAGGCCTGGCGGGACCATTCGGCCTCGAATTTCACGTCCTTGCCGGCCGGGAAGGTTTGCGAGCCGGTCTGCACGGAGGCGTAGCAATCCGTATCGGACCACACGCGCTGGTTATCGGCCATCTTGTAGACCTCGAAGCGCAGCAGGTTCTCGTCCAGGTCAATCTTGCAGTCCGCGGCCGTGGGGTTGGTGACCGTCATGAAGAATTTCGGTAGCTCGCCTTCCGGCACGGAGTAGTTCAGCATGGAGGTGCGCACCTGGAGGTCCGCGAGGTCGCAGGTCTTCTTGGCCGCTTCGGAGCTTGCAGGCGCAGCGCTCGACGGCTCGCTTTCGGCCGCCTTGCTTTCCGATGCCCCCTCGGCCGACGCCTCCGCAGCCGTCTCCGAGGCAGCCTCGGAGGTCTCCGGGGCGGCAGAAGACGAGGTCTGCTCCGGCGTGGGCGCAGGGGCGGCGGTATCGGCCGGCTCATCGCTGCTGCCCCCGAAGGCGGCCACGGCCGCCCAGATCAGCACCACGGCCAGCACGAGCACGATGATGAGCGCCGCTACTCGTCGGCGCTTGTAGATCTCTTCAGGTAGGGGCTTTTTCTGCGTCACGCTGTCAATTTTAAGCGGTGGGTGCGGGCCGGTGCGCTAAGCCCGCGCCGCGTGTCAGGCTGAGCTACTTCACGCCGAGGGTCTGCAGGGTTTCCACGCTGGAGTCTTCCAGCAGGTAGCGCGCGCCAACAACGCCCAAAGCACCCTCATCCAGCAGGCGGCGCACGTTGGGCACGCTGGCCACCAGCTGGGCGACGGTCTGGCGGGTGTGTTCCCGCTCGACGTCGTCAGTCGTGGCATTCGGGCCGGCCACCAGGGCGGAGGCGGCAACTTTCTCGATAATGGGTCGCTGCAGGCCGGTGGGCAGCTCGCCGCCAGCCACGAAACCGGTAGCCGCGCCCACCGCGCCACAAGATTGATGGCCAAGGACCACCAGCAGGTTGGGTTTGAGGGCGGCGAGGGCGTAGTCGAGGGAGGCTAGGACGGCGTCGTCAAGAATGTGGCCCGCGGTGCGGATGACAAAGGCATCGCCGAAGCCGATATTGAAGACGTGCTCGATAGGGGCGCGGGAATCGGAACAGGAAATGACCACCACGCGGGGGTCCTGGCCGTGAGTTAGGCCCTCGCGGTTATAAATCTCGCGCACGTCGACGGTCTCGCCGTCTAATACACGCTGATTTCCCGCTTTGAGGGCCTTCCATACGGCCTGCGGTTCGTGGGCAACATTACGTAAAGGCATAGGCCACATTCTAATGCCCTAGACTATCTCCCACGATGGATTCGCAAGCTCTTCTTTCCTGGTTCGATGCCAATGAACGCGACCTGCCGTGGCGCCGGCCTGGCACGAGCGCGTGGGGTGTGCTGCTCAGCGAGGTCATGAGCCAGCAAACACCGGTCGCGCGCGTGGCTCCGGTGTGGGAGGAATGGATGCGGCGCTGGCCCACCCCGGCAGACTTTGCCCAAGCCACCCGGGCGGAGGTACTGCGCGCCTGGGGCAAGCTGGGCTATCCGCGGCGCGCGCTGCGCCTGTGGGAGTGCGCGGCGGCCATTGGCGAGGGCGAGGTGCCGGCGGACGTCGATAAGCTGCTGCGCCTGCCGGGCATCGGTGACTACACCGCGCGCGCCGTGGCCTGCTTCCACTATGGGGTCAACGTGCCGGTGGTCGATACCAATGTGCGCCGAGTATATGCGCGCGCGGAGGACGGTAGGTTCTTGGCGCCGCAGCCGTCGAAGCGGGAGTTAGCGGCCGTGGCGGAGCTGTTGCCGGCCGAAAATGGGCCGCGCTTTTCGGCCGCGCTCATGGAATTGGGAGCGCTGGTGTGCACGGCGAAGAATCCTTCCTGCGAGCAATGCCCGTTGCGCGCGAGCTGTGCATGGCAGTTGGCGGGCCGGCCGCAGCCGAGTGCGGAAGAGCAGGCGCGGGCGAAAAAGCGCGTGCAAAAATTCGTCGGCACGGACCGACAGGTGCGCGGCAAGATTCTGGACGTGCTGCGCGCGGCGGAGCGGCCGGTACCGCAGTCCGAGATTGACGTGGTCTGGCCCGATGCGGCACAGCGCTCCCGGGCGTTGGCTTCGCTGCTTGCCGACGGCCTCGCCGAGCAAAACGACGCCGGCCTGTTCCACCTCCCTATTTAGGGCGTTAATAATGGCCGGCTATAATCGCAGGTCACGATCCCGAAGGTGTGATCTGGTTAACGCCAGCGGCCGCGGAAATTGAATCCGCCTGGCAGGTTCACCCACATGCCGCCGCGGGAATTGAAGGTGACCGGCCCTACCTTGGTAGACATCGACGCGCCGGATCCGGAGACATTGATCCAGCTATTCTTGCCGGTCTTTTTTCTTGAACGATACTGAAGTCCCATAAGCATATATTTTAGCAATTCCACTTCCACCGTTCCTACTGCGCAGTAGGTTTTGGGCATGGAAAAGATTTGACGGGAAACCGGCATCTTCTGATTGCGCGGGCTAAATGGGGTCCGAGCCCGCGGAACTGCACAGAAAAAGCCACCCAGCCTCGCAGAAAGCGAAGTGCTGGGTGGCTTTAATCCTTGCCCCGAGTTACATCGGCTGACCGGCGCCTGCTGGCGGCGGGTTGTGGCCGTCGTCATCGGAGTCGGAGCCGGACTCTAGGTCGGTTCCGGCGGCGGTGGAGCCGCCATCGCCCGGAACGTCCGGGGTGATGGTGTCGGGCTCGCCGGCATCGGTGGAGTCGGCGTCGTTTTCGCGCACCTCGGCGTCGTCAAGCTGCGGCTCCTCGGTGTCCTCCGGCAGAGGCTTCGGGCGCGGGCTAAAGGTGAACTTCGCGCCCGCGTTGTCCTTGGACTCGCCGTCCCAGCCCTCGACGTCGACGGTGATGATTTCGCCGGCGCCGATTTCGCCGAAGAGGATCTTCTCAGAGAGCTGGTCCTCAATCTCGCGCTGGATGGTGCGGCGCAGCGGGCGAGCACCCAATACTGGGTCGAAGCCGCGCTTAGCCAGCAGGTCCTTTGCCTTCTGCGTGAGCTCGATGCCCATATCGCGCTCGTCCAGCTGCTTGGCCACGCGGCCGATGAGCAGCTCGACCATCTCCACAATCTGCTCCTGGGTGAGCTGGTGGAAGACGACGATGTCATCGATACGGTTCAAGAACTCTGGGCGGAAGTGCTTCTTCAGCTCGTCGTTGACCTTCTGCTTCATCCGGTCATACTGGGCATCCGAATCGTTTTCGGAGGAACCAGTAAAGCCCAAGCCCACCGGCTTCGAAATGTCCTGGGTGCCCAGGTTCGAGGTGAAGATGAGAACGGTGTTCTTGAAGTCGACGACGCGACCCTGACCGTCAGTAAGGCGGCCATCTTCCAGCACCTGCAGGAGGGTGTTGTAAATCTCCTTGTGGGCCTTCTCGATCTCATCGAAAAGCACGACGGAGAACGGCTTGCGGCGAACCTTCTCGGTCAGCTGGCCACCCTCTTCGTAGCCGACGTATCCCGGAGGGGCACCGAAGAGGCGGGAAGCGGTGAAGCGATCGTGGAACTCACCCATGTCGATCTGGATGAGGTCATCATCCGAACCGAAGAGGAAGTTAGCCAGGGACTTCGACAGCTCGGTCTTACCCACACCGGACGGGCCGGCGAAGATGAAGGAGCCGGACGGGCGGCGCGGATCCTTGAGGCCTGCGCGGGTGCGGCGGATGGCGCGGGAGACGGACTTGACCGCCTCGTCCTGGCCAATGATGCGCTTGTGCAGCTCCTCTTCCATGTTGAGCAGGCGGTTGGATTCCTTCTCCGTCAGCTTCAGCACTGGGATGCCGGTCCAGTGCGCCAGAACCTCGGCGATCTGGTCCTCGCCTACCTCGGCGATTTCCTCCAAGTCGCCAGAGCGCCACTGCTTTTCCTTCTCCGCGCGCTCCTCACCCAGCTTGCGCTCCTTATCGCGCAGGCCGGCTGCCTTCTCAAAGTCCTGGGCATCGATGGCCGCTTCCTTTTCCTTGCGGACCTCAGCGATGCGGTCATCGACCTCGCGCAGGCCCTTCGGCGCGGTCATGCGCTTGATGCGCATACGAGCACCAGCCTCATCGAGGAGGTCAACGGCCTTATCCGGCAAGAAACGGTCATTGATGTAGCGATCCGAGAGGGAAGCTGCAGCATGCAGCGCCTCATCGGTGTAGGACACGCGGTGGTGCGCCTCGTACTTATCGCGCAGGCCCTTCAGGATCAAGAAGGTGTCATCCAGGGAAGGCTCCTCCACCTTGACTGGCTGGAAGCGGCGCTCCAGGGCGGCATCCTTCTCGATGTGCTTGCGGTATTCCTCAAGGGTCGTAGCACCGATGGTCTGCAGCTCGCCACGAGCCAGCTTCGGCTTGAGCAGCGAGGCTGCATCGATGGCGCCTTCAGCAGCACCAGCACCAACCAGGGTGTGGATCTCATCGATGAACAAGATGATGTCGCCGCGCTGGTTAATCTCCTTGAGCACCTTCTTCAGGCGTTCTTCAAAGTCACCGCGGTAACGGGAGCCGGCAACCAGGGAGCCCAAGTCCAGCGAGTAAAGCTGCTTGTCCTTAAGGGTCTCCGGAACCTTGCCGTTGACGATGTCGAGCGCCAAGCCCTCGACGACTGCGGTCTTACCAACGCCCGGCTCACCGATGAGGACCGGGTTATTCTTCGTACGGCGAGACAGCACCTGCATGATGCGCTCTACCTCAGACTCACGGCCAACGACCGGATCGAGCTTGCCGTCTTTAGCGGCCTGGGTGAGATTGCGGCCGAACTGGTCGAGCACCAGGGAATTGGAACGCTCGCCGGAACCGCCGGAGCCACCACGGCCGCCCGCGCCGGCACCCGCACCAGCACCCGCGCCGACCGGACCGGAGCCCTGGCCGTTGGAGGAACCGCCCTCCTGCTGGCCGCCCTCATAACCGGACAGCAGCTGGATAACCTGCTGGCGCACGCGCGGCAGGTCGGCGCCGAGCTTGGTCAGCACCTGGGCGGCGACGCCGTCGCCCTCGCGAATGAGACCCAACAGCAAGAACTCAGTACCGATGTACTTGTGTCCCATCTGCAGGCCTTCGCGCAGGGAAAGCTCCAGCACCTTCTTGGCGCGTGGGGTAAAGGGGATGTGGCCGGTGTGCGGCTGGCTGCCCTGGCCGATGATTTCCTCGACCTCGCGGCGGACATCCTCCAGGGAGATACCCATGGATTCCAGCGCCTTGGCAGCCACGCCTTCGCCCTCATGGATAAGGCCGAGCAGGATGTGCTCGGTGCCGATGTAATTGTGGTTAAGCATGCGTGCTTCTTCCTGCGCCAACACGATGACGCGGCGAGCACGATCGGTAAACCTCTCGAACATGATTCCCCTATACTTTCGCTTCTAATGTGATACCCACTCTAACGCGGCAGTCCGCCGATAATTTCCCGTTTTGTCCCCAGATGCCCGCAATACCGTCAGAATCCACCATATGTGCAGCTCACACGGGTGTACGCCGGTAGCGAACAGGGGCATGGGCATGTAATCTAGAATCGTTTTATCGTTCCCTGCCCCTCCCTACTATTTAAGGACATCGCGACCGTGCCCCAGCTTCCTGAGTTCTTTGCCACCCAACACAACCTGCACGAATTAGCCGTGTTGGATGAGGCGCCATCGTCTACCCTCTTTGCGGTCGAAGATGGAGCCACGCACCAGCAGCTGAGCGTGGAAATCTTCGCGCCGGAAATTACCGGCGTGGTGGACAAGTCCACGGCACTGCATGGGTTGCACCACCCAGCCATCGCGCCGCTGGTAGGCACGGGCACCACCGCGGACGGGCAGGAATTCATCGTGCGCGAAGGGGTTTCCGGAACCCAACTTTCTGAGCTTCCCAATGATCTCAGCCGCGAGGAGGCCGCCGACGTCTTCGGTCCGCTGGCGGGTGCGGTGGACTTCCTAGTTTCCCGCGGGCGGGCAGACTTTGCGGTGCATGGGCTAAGGGAGGCCCGGGTGGGCGTCGATAAGCAACGCCAGGTTTCGGTGCTGGCTGCGGCCGGGCCGTCCGGCGAAGAGCACGGCGATGCGGTGGCGGCGTTTGAGGAGCTTGTTGCCCGCAAATGCCCGGAGTATAAGCCCACCGGCAATGCGGGTAGTGCCAAGGACGTGGTGGCCGACCTGCGCCCGCAGCGCGATTTCGATACCGCGCAGATTCCCCGCGTGCAGGAGCCAGAACCGCGCCCTCAGCAGCAGTTTGCCCCGCCGCAACAGCAGCAACCACAGCCGCAACCGATGGCCCAGCCCATGGCCCAGCCGCAGCAACCGATGGCGCCCGCGCCGAAGAAGAAGGGCAAGGGCGGGCTCATTGCGCTCATCACGGTGCTGGCGGTGGCCGCGATTGCTGCTGCGGCCGCGCTGTGGTTCTTCCTGTCCTACCCCAGTTGGAATGACAAAGAGCAAAACCTCGCGGATGCGTACCCGGACTTGGTGGGCTCCCGCAGCGGCCAGGACGGATTCGATGGGGCTAAGTGCTCCTCGCGCGAGCCGGAGCCTGGCCAGGAGGCCAAGATTTCCTGCGTGGGCGATGGGTTCAACTACATCGTGACCTACTACCCCAGCGTGGAAGAGCGCGATGCCATGCTTCCCGACGCCGAACCGGTCGAGCTTTCCAATGACCAATGCACCATCCAAAGCTTTGAGACCACCGCGGATGTTCCTACCTACGTAATGGCCGTGGAAGGCACCCAGTCCGCATTCCTGGTGTGGGGCGATAATGCTGAAGAGGAGCGGCTGAACCTGCCGCTGTGCGCCTCTTAGTTTGTCCTTGTTCCTATTCCCCGGAGGGTACGCGCTTGAGGAACGGGGCCAGTACGACGACCACCAGCGAAAGCGCACCGGCAAAAAGGAAAGCCCAGTGCGCGCCATGGGCCGTGGCGGCGGCCTCGTTCATGCCTTGGGCCGCACCGGACTTGGTGCCACGGGTCAGGAAGGTCATCAGGAAGGCAGTGCCGGCCGCGCCCGCCAGCTGCTGCAGGGTATTGAGGATGGCGGAGCCGTGCGAGTAGAGCTCGTCTGGCAGGGAGGCGAGGGACGTCGTCATCAGCGGCGTCATCATAAGCGCAATGCCCAGGGCAAAAAGGATGTGCATGCCAATGACCATCCATACCGCGCTGTCCTCGTTGAGCAGGGTCATCAGCCACGTGCCCGCGGCTAGGAGCAAGGCGCCGGGGATCATGAGCGGGCGGGGCCCGTGGATGTCATAGAGGCGGCCGACCATCGGCGAGATGCCGCCTTGGAGCAAGCCTCCAGGCATGACGACGAGCCCGGTGACCAGCGAGCTTACCGCCAGGGAGGTCTGCAGGTAGATGGGCAGGATATTGACCACGCCGAGCAATAGCCCAAACATGAGCAGCATGCCCAGTACCGCCACGGTGAAGTTGGGAACCGTAAACGGGCGCATGTCCAAAAGGGCGCGATTGTCCTTGGCCAAGCGCAGCTGGCGGCGGGTGAAAAGCGCCAAGGCCACGAGGCCGACGATGAGAACGACGATGTCTACGAGGCCATCTCCCTCCAACATGTTTTCCAGGGACGATACGGCGTAGACCAATCCGCCGAAGGCGAAGACGGACAGCACGACGGACGGGAAATCCAGCGGGGTATCGCGCTTATCCCCCACGTTGACCAGGCGGAAATAGCCGGCGGCGCAGATGAGGCCAAGCAGCGGCGCCATAGTCCAGAAGATGACGTGCCAGCTAGACATGCTCAACACGAAGCCACCTACAGTGGGGCCGAGCGCTGGGGCGACGGAAATGACCACGGAGATAATGCCCATTACGCTGCCGCGGCGCTGCGGCGGGACGAGGGTCATCGCCACCGTCATCAGGGTGGGGATCATCAAGGCGGTGCCGGTCGCCTGGAATACGCGGCCCACCAGCAGCACGCCGAAGGCCGGGGCGAGCGCCGCCAGCACCGTACCGGCAAGAAAAACGCCCGACGATGCCAAGAAGATTTGCCGGGTGGTGAACTTATCCATGAGAAAGCCGGTGGTCGGGATGACCACGCCCATGGTGAGGAGGAAACCGGTAAGCAGCCACTGGGCGGAGGTCGCGGGGATGCCGAAGTCCGCCATGATGGTGGGCAGCGCCACCGACAGGGCGGTCTTGTTCAGGATCATCACCATCGCGCCGAGAACGAGGATGGTGAGGTTGATTTTTACCTCTGCGGAAATGTGGGGATCTGGTTTCTGAGACACCCAGACAGGATACTGAGGCCGCGGGTGCGGGGAAAGTCGAGGAGTATAGTTTTAGTGTCTTCATCCGCGCGGTGAGACCGCGCCACCCGAGCCTAAAGCGAGGTACACCCCAGTGCGTTTTCTCAACGATTCCCATCCGCCGTACGAATTGACCTACTCCGACGTATTTATGGTCCCGAGCCACTCCGAGGTGGGCTCGCGCCAGTCGGTAGACCTCACCACTGAGGACGGCACCGGAAATACCATCCCACTCATCGTGGCCAATATGACTGCCGTGGCCGGGCGCCGCATGGCCGAGACCATCGCCCGGCGCGGCGGGCTGACCATCCTGCCACAGGACCTCTCCTTGGAAGCGGCCGCAGAAACCATCGCCTCTGTTAAGGCGGCGGACTTGGTCTATGACACCCCAATTACCGTGAAGCCGCACCACACCGTGGGCTATACCAGCAACCTTTTGCACAAGCGCGCCCATGGTGCCGCCATCGTGGTCGAGGGGAACATGCCCATCGGCATCATCACCCCAAAGGACCTGCGTGGGCAGGATAACTTCACCGCCGTCGGCCAGCTGATGACCACCGACTTGGTCACGCTGCCGGTGGGCATTGACCCACAGGAGGCCTTTACCAAGCTGCGCAAGACCTCCCGCAAGCTAGCCCCGGTGGTCAACCCGGATGGCACCTTGGCCGGAATCCTCACGAGGAAGGGTGCGGTGAGGGCGAAGATGTACAGGCCGGGCGTCGACAAGCAAGGCCGCTTGCACATCGGTGCTGCGGTGGGCATCAACGGTGACGTGGAAGGTCGCGCCCGTGCCCTAGCGGAGGCCGGTGCTGATGTCCTCGTCATCGATACTGCACACGGACATCAGGAAAGCATGCTCACCGCGCTGCGCAAGGTGAAGGCGCTGGATCTGGGGCTTCCCATTGCCGCCGGCAATATTGTCACGGCCGAGGGTGTGCGCGAACTGGCCACGGCCGGCGCGGACATTATCAAGGTCGGTGTGGGCCCGGGCGCGATGTGCACCACCCGCATGCAGACTGGCGTGGGCCGCCCGCAATTCTCGGCCGTCTTAGAATGCGCTGCGGCCGCCCGGGAGGTAGGCGCCCATGTTTGGGCCGACGGCGGCGTGCGCGACCCGCGCGATGTCGCCCTCGCACTGGCCGCGGGCGCCTCCAATGTCATGATTGGCTCTTGGTTCGCCGGCACTTTTGAATCCCCAGGTGACCTGCACAAGGATGCCGACGGCGCCTTTTATAAAGAATCCTTCGGTATGGCCTCGCGCCGGGCGGTGCGCGGCCGCAATTCCGATACCGAGGCCTTTGAGCGCGCCCGCCGCGAGATGTTCGAAGAGGGCATTTCTACCTCCCGCATCTACCTCGACCCCGAGCACGGCGGCGTGGAGCACCTGGTGGACCGGATTATCTCGGGCGTGCGCTCCTCGTGCACCTACGCCGGCGCCGATTCCCTGGCCGCCTTCCGCGAGCGCGCCACCGTGGGCGTGCAGTCCGCCGCTGGCTTTGCCGAGGGGCAGCCACGCGCCACGAACCGCTAAAACAATAACCCCAGTGATGTGCAGATGGCCTGCAGGGATCGCTCTGGGGCTTTCAAATGCGACACTACCATGGGAGACATGACGCCATAATCAGCTACCCAACGCCAGCTAATTGAATGGTTTTCAGCTCCCAGAATGAGGAGATTCCTCGATCATCCTGACCCGGCGGCTCTTTATCTATGGAACACCCGCGTCTCGAAGGCATTCCTAGAAGATATTCAGCACGCTGAGGTACTTCTGAGGAATCACGTATCAACAGCACTTCACAAAGTTTGTTCCTGGATCTCCCCGGAAGCGGCCTCCTGGATATTCGAACAGTCTAGAGTTCGAGTGCTAAGAAGCCAGCGTCCCTAGAAGCCCTCCGCTCAGCACGTGCTACGTTGACAGATATGTTGACTCGCTATGACCAAGCGGCCTCCCGCGCGGCCGCGCAGGTTATGGGGCAGTACTCCACCAGCTTCTCCCTGGCCACGCGGCTTTTGCGCGGGCGGGTGCGCGCCGATATCCGCCACCTATACGCGGTGGTGCGCATTGCAGACGAGCTTGTCGACGGCGCCGCAGCCCAAGCCCACACCGACCCCGCGGCCGCACTGGATGCCTACGAAAAGACCATTCTGGCCGCGCCGCAGCAGCGACTGCACACCGACCCGGTTGTGCACGCTTATGCCATCACCGCTCGCCGCTGCGGCTTCCACCGCGAGCACCTTGTTGCCTTCTTTAGCTCCATGCGCGCGGACCTGACCCATCGCGAATACTCCCCGTCGGAGCTGCAGGACTATATCTACGGCTCAGCGGAAGCCATCGGGCTATTGTGCCTGCAAATTTTCTTGGCCGAGGAGAACGTCTCCCCTGCCGACCGCGCCGCCATGGAGCGCGGCGCCCGCGCGCTAGGGTCAGCCTTTCAGAAGATTAATTTCCTGCGTGACCTGCGCGAGGATAGCTCCACTTTAGGCCGCACCTATTTTCAGCAGGCCCCATCTGGTCGGATTGATGAAGCCACCAAGTCCGCGCTCATCGCAGAGATCCGCCGAGAGCTCGCCACCGCCGCGCTCACCATAGACTTGCTCCCGGCTTCCGCGCGGGTGGGTGTGAGCGCGGCGGCGGATATCTTTGCCGAGCTCACCAATCGCCTCGCCGCCACCCCGGCTACGGCGCTTGCCACCACGCGGGTATCCGTGCCGAACCACACCAAGGCTTGGCTCGCGGCCCGCGCGGTGCGCCGTCGCGGCCACAGCAGCCAGATCTCACCCACGGGCGAAAAGTAAGGAGACATCATGCACGCCGTCGTCATTGGAGCCGGCATCGCCGGTCTCGCCACCGCCGCTTTGCTCGGCCGCGAGGGCTACGAGGTCACCGTCGTGGACTCGCTGGATGAGGTAGGCGGGCGCGCCGGCAGCTTCGAGGAAGCCGGCTTCCGGTGGGATACCGGCCCGTCGTGGTACCTCATGCCCGAGGCTTTCGATCACTTCTTTGCGCTGTGTGGCACCTCCACCGAGGCAGAGCTGGACTTGGTGGACCTCTCCCCCGCCTACCGCGTCTTTCACGGCGATGCGCCGGTGGACGTGCACTCCGGCACCGAAGAAGTTACCGCGCTTTTCGAGTCACTGGAGCCCGGCGCGGGCGAGAAAGTCCGGGAGTACTTAGCGCAGGCCAGCGATACCTATGACATGGCGCTCAAGCACTTCCTTTACACCACCTTCTCCGCGCCGCTGAACCTGGTGCACCGCGATATCCGCACCCGGATTTCGCGCCTCATGGCTCTGCTGACGGTGAACCTAAAGCAGTACGTGGGCCGAACGTTTTCCGATGCCCGCCTGCGCCAAATCTTAAGCTACCCGGCGGTCTTTTTGTCCTCCGAGCCGGCCGCCGCACCAGCACTGTATTCCTTGATGAGCCACACCGACCTGGTGGAGGGCGTGCGTTACCCGCAGGGCGGCTTCGCCGCCGTGGTCCAGGCCATCTACCGGCAGGCTCAGAAGTTTGGCGCCACCTTCCGCTTGGGCGAAGAGGTGACCTCCATCAAGGTCGCCAACCGTAAGGTCACCGGCGTGCGCACGAATAAGGGCGCCATCCACGCCGATATCGTGGTCTCGGCGGCGGACATGCACCACACCGAGACCCAACTTTTGCCGCCGCAGTTGCGCACCTACCCGGAGCGCTACTGGGGCCGGCGCAATCCCGGTCTGGGCACCGTGCTCATTTTGGCCGGGGTGAAGGGCGAGCTGCCAGAACTAGCGCACCATACGCTGCTTTTTAGCCAGGATTGGGATCCGGATTTCCGCGCCGTCTATTCCGGTCCGGAGCCTTCCCGGCCGTTGGGTGCCTCGGAATCCATCTACGTGTCCAAGACCTCGGCCACCGACCCGAGCGTAGCGCCCGCGGGCCACGAAAACCTCTTCATTTTGGTGCCGGTGCCGGCCGCGGAGGCGCCCGGGTTCGGCGATGCCTACCACGCAGAGGCATCCGAGCGCGTCGCCGCGATTGCCGACGCCGCCCTTAACCACATCGCAGCCACAGCCGGGGTGCCGGATTTGGTGGAGAGGGTCGTCGTCAAGCGCACGCTCGGCCCGGCCGATTTTGCCGAGCGCTACCATGCTTGGTCGGCCGGTTCTATTGGGCCTGCGCACACGCTGCGGCAATCGGCGTTTTTGCGCGGACGCAATGCCTCGCGCAAGGTCGATGGACTCTATTACGCCGGTGCCACCACCGTGCCGGGCGTCGGCGTGCCAATGTGCCTGATTTCGGCTGAGAACATTATCAAGCGCCTGCGTGGCGATACCTCCGCCGGGCCACTTGTGCGCTAAATGCTCTAGGTATCCAGCAAAACTACGCGTCCGCTCCCGCTCATATCTAAGCATTTGGGCAGGCGGTTTTCAGGCTCTGCGTCGTCTAAGAATTTCGGCGCAGAAACATCACACTGCCAGCCATCGACTTTGAGGAAGCCACGAGTATTCATTTCCTCCAGCTTAAATTCGTGGTGCACATAGCTATCCACGACCTGCATAGCTTTGGTGCAGTTCGTGCCATCGACTTGCACGTAGACGTTCTTTCGTCCCCATTGGGTATCTATCTGGCCACAGATAGTGCCTATTTTGCCGTTGCCATTGGAATCGGGCTTAGGCAGGAAGGTATCGGAGAAGTACTGACCGTTGTCCTTTACGGTGAAGTAATGCCCTTTCGCTGTGACCGTGAACTCGTCCGAGTTAGGTGCCTCGAAGGTAGCTCCTTCAATTTCTACCTTCTCCCCTGCCTTGAGCTGTTTCGGTGGAGTCAGGTCACCTGGGTCCACCACGCCAGACGGGAAGAAGCCCTCCCCCTTTTTGAAGCTGACCATATTAGCCTCCCACTGCGGCTGGTTTGGGTCTGGCATTAGGGGTGGATCTGCAAACTGCACGGTGCACCACGGCCCTTCGGAGAGTTCATTAAAGGAGCACCAGACCTTTTCATCGGGACTTTTAACTCCCCATGCCTTCGACTGCGCGTATTCGGGACCCTTCGCCAAAAAGTCCTCGGCCGAGCGCATCGTGAGACCGGAGTCATCCACTTTCTTATCTGATTCGGTGGTTTCTTCCGCTGTGGTCTCTGGAGAGGAAGCCTCCGCCGAGCTAGCTGCGGTGCTTTCGGTCATCTGTGGGCGGAATTGGGGCGCTTCCTCGTTACCGTCAGCAGAGGAACACGACGCAAGCCCGACGGCCAATACAGGTAGGGCAAGGATAGGGAGAATTCTTTTCATGTCCTGCATTTTTCCATGCGGTGGGAACCTGTGCTGACCTTTCGCAGCATGAATGTGGGAAGAAACACCAGCTGAAAATAACAAGGCCGTCAGCCCGCGCGGGCTGACGGCAAAGCGAGAGGACGCTAGGTGCTACTTCTGCTCCGGTTTAACCAGTGGGAAAAGCACGGTTTCGCGGATTCCCAGGCCGGTCAGGGCCATCAGCAAGCGGTCCATGCCCATGCCGGTGCCGGCCGTAGGCGGCATGCCCTGCTCCATTGCGGCAAGGAAGTCTTCATCCAGCACCATGGCTTCGTCATCGCCACCGGCGGCCAGGCGGGCCTGATCCTCAAAGCGCTCGCGCTGGATAACCGGGTCCACCAGCTCGGAGTAGCCGGTTGCCAGCTCGAAGCCGCGGACGTAGAGATCCCACTTCTCGGTCACGCCCGGCTTGGAACGGTGCTGACGAGTCAGCGGGGAGGTCTCGACCGGGAAGTTCTTGACAAAGATGGGGCCTTCCAGCTGGTCCTCGCACAGGACCTCCCAGATTTCCTCCACCAGCTTGCCGTGGCCCCAGCCGCCGTCCTTGGGGACGTCAAGGCCGATGACGTCGGCAATGCCCTTGAGCGTTTCAACGTCGGTATCGATGGTGACCTCCGGCTGGCCCGGGAACTTGCGCTGCAGGGCCTCATTGAGGGAGGGGTACATCTCGATTTCGGGCCACTCTTCGCCGCCAAAATCGAACTCAGTGCCATCCGCCAGGGTGACGGTGGTCGAGCCAAAGACGTCGCGCGCTACGGCCTGGATGGACTCGCGCGTCATGCGGGCGCAATCGTCGTAGTCGCCCCATGCAGCATAGGTCTCGAGCATGGCGAACTCCGGCGAGTGGGAGCGGTCCACGCCCTCATTGCGGAAGTTACGGTTGATTTCGAAGACGCGGTCAATGCCGCCGACGACGGCACGCTTCAAATACAGCTCCGGCGCGATGCGCAGGTAGAGGTCAATATCCAGCGCATTGGAGTGGGTGATAAACGGGCGAGCGGCCGCGCCACCGTGCAGGGTCTGCAGCATCGGGGTCTCGATTTCAACGAAGTCCTGGCTTTCCAGGTAGTTACGCAGTGCGCGCATGACCTTCACGCGGATCATGGCGTTCTTGCGGGCCTCTTCGCGGATAATGAGGTCGTTATAGCGCTGGCGCACACGGGTATCTTCTGCCATATCGGCAAAGGACACTGGCAGCGGGCGCAGGGACTTAGCGGCCATGGTCCACTCGGAAACCATGATGGACAGCTCGCCGCGGCGGGAGGAAATCACACGGCCGCGCACGGAGATGAAATCGCCCAAGTCAACATCGGACTTCCACGCGTCGAGGCGCTCCTTGCCTACCTCGGCCAAAGAAAGCATGGCCTGCACCTGGGTGCCGTCGCCATCTTGCAGGGTGGCAAAGCACAGCTTGCCGGTATTGCGCATAAAGATAAGGCGGCCGGCAATGGCGTGGGTTACCTCGGTTTCCTCGCCTGGGGCCAGGTAGGTCACGCCTTCTTCCGTGCCCGGCTCTTCGCCCTCGGCCACTACGCGGAAATCGTGGCGCAAATCCTTCAAAGAGATGGTGCGCTCAACGGTGACCGGGTAGGCCTCTACGCCGGATTCCAGCAGGCGATCGCGCTTCTCGCGGCGGATGCGCAGCTGCTCAGGGACATCGTTTACTTCATTATTCTTCTGCTCGCTCACGTTAGCCTAGGGTAGTCGATCCCCACCGCAGCACGCGATTTAGCCCACGCCAACCTCACCCCGGAAAAGATTTACGCATAATTCACTTCACCGTCACCTCCGCGCCAACGCACTGTTACTGAGATCCCCTTATATATATGGCTGTCCCCGTGTCTAAACAATATTTTCAACCCATTTGGAGCAGTAACTATGGCGCTTAAAGGCCGCAACCTTCTCTCTAGTCTCTTTGCCTCCTCTCGTTCCAGCCTGACCTGCACTTACAAGTGCGGTAATGCTTGCTTTGGCGAGTGCGAGAACAAGTCCAATAACCCGTACTTTGCTGACCAGTTCTCCCGCCGTACCGCGCTGCGTGCGGGCAGCCTGTCCGTCGTCACCGTTGGCGGCGGCGCTGCTTTGGCGGCCTGCTCCAACCCGGATGATGCGTCTAATGAGGCTTCTTCCTCCGAGGGCAAGGGCGGCAAAACCTCTGAGGCGAACGTTGAGCTCACCTCCGCAGAGGGCATGAAGTTCGACCCAGTACAGCCAAACGAGAAGGACGAAGTGGTCATCCCGGATGGCTACGAGCAGTCCGTCCTCATTGCCTGGGGCGACCCGCTGTTTGAGGACGCGCCGGAATTCGATGACAAGAACCAGACCGCCGAGGCAGCCGAGAAGCAATTCGGCTTCAACAATGACTTCGCCGGCCTCATCGAGCACCCGGACGATGACAACCGCCTTATCTACGTCTGCTCCCACGAGTACACCACCGAACCGCAGATGTTCCCTAACTACGATGCGGATAACCCCACCGAAGAGCAGGCCAAGATTGGCTGGGCTGGCCACGGCCACTCCATCGTGGAGGTGTCCAAGGTAGGCGATACCGGTGAACTCAAGCGCGAGTTTGGTCCACTCAACCGCCGCATTACCGCTACTACCGAATTCACCTTGGTAGGTCCGGCTGCCGGTTCCGAGTTTGTAAAGACTTCCGCCGATAAGACGGGCAAGAAGGTCAAGGGCACCCTGGCTAACTGCTCCGGCGGTATCACCCCGTGGAACACCATGCTCTCTGGCGAAGAGAACTTTGACCAGTACTTTGCACACGCCAAGCTGGATGACAAGAAGGCACAGGAGTCCCTGGAGCGCTTCGGCTTGGAAGATGGCGAGACCCAGCGCAAATGGGAGCGCTTTGATAAGCGCTTCGACGTCTCCAAGGAGCCGAACGAGCCTAACCGCTTCGGCTGGTTGGTTGAGATTAACCCGCTAGATCCTAAGTCCACCCCGGTCAAGCACACCGCTCTGGGCCGATTCAAGCACGAGGCCGGCAACGTCCACATCGCCTCCGATGGCACCGTGGTGTGCTACTCCGGCGATGACTCCCGGTTTGAGTACATCTACAAGTTCGTCTCCACCAAGAAGTACGAAGAGGGCAATATCGAGCACAACCTCAGCATCTTGGATCACGGCACCCTGTACGTGGCCAAGCTGGAGGGCAACTCCCCCGAGGATGAAATCGATGGCTCTGGCGTTTTGCCAGAGGACGGCTCCTTCGACGGCAAGGGCGAGTGGGTCAAGCTGCTGACCTCTGATACCGAGAACAATAAGTTCGAGTCCCACGTTGATGGCATGTCTGCCGAAGAGGTTGCCGTCTACACCCGTGAGGCCGCCGATAAGGTGGGCGCCACCAAGATGGACCGTCCTGAGGATATGCAGGTTCACCCAGACTCCGAGAAGGTCTACGTCGCCCTGACCAACAATAAATACCGCGGCGCTACCGGAGAGAACGCCAAGAAGAACAAGGAAGAGCCGATGGAGTGGGCTCCTATCAAGGAGAACAAGAACGGCCTGGTCATGGAGATTGAAGATGACCACGCTGGCGAGAAGTTCACCTGGAACCTCTTCCTGGTCTGTGGTGATCCGAAGGAGGCCAATACCTACTTCGGCGGCTTTGATAAGGAGAAGGTATCCCCGATTTCCTGCCCGGATAACCTGGCCTTCGATAGCCACGGCAATCTGTGGATCTCCACCGACGGTAACGCGCTGGAGTCCAACGATGGCCTCTACGCCGTGACCACTGAGGGCGATACCCGCGGTGAGCTGAAGTGCTTCCTGACCGTGCCGGCAGGTGCCGAGACCTGCGGGCCCATCGTCACCGATGAGCGTGTGATGGTCAACGTCCAGCACCCAGGTGAAACCGATGATGCCACCTTTGAAAAGCAGACCTCCCACTGGCCTGACGGTGGCAAGTCCACCCCTCGCCCAGCAGTGGTTGTGGTGTGGAAGAAGGACGGCAACATCGGCGTCGATAAGAAGTAAGCACCACCTGGTTTAAGTACCCACCGCGCGGCCCTCGTTCCTCCGCTGGAACTGGGGCCGCGCTGTTGTTTTCCCTGCCGGCAGCATGAGGTACTGCGCCGCCTGCGCCTTCCAAATATAAATCCACCCGCCGGTCTCCCCCACAGGCTAATACCTATGTGAGTTATGGCATACTATCCGCACGTGTGAGACACGCCACCCAACTGCCCATGAGGAGACGCACACCATGAACTCTCTAGTCCTCGCCATCATCGGCATTGCGATGATGGGCGCCGGCTATCTGCTCTATTCCAAGGTCCTAGGAAAGAGCATTTTCCGGCTATCCCCGAACTACTCCACCCCGGCCCACACCATGGAAGACGGCGTGGACTTTGTGCCTACCAATAAATACGTCCTGTGGGGCCACCACTTCACTTCCGTGGCGGGCGCCGCGCCCATCATTGGTCCGGCTGTAGCCGTCATCTGGGGCTGGGGTCCGGCGTTTCTCTGGGTCACCCTCGGCACCGTCTTCTTTGCCGGCATGCACGATTTAGGTGCGCTGTGGGCGTCGCAGCGCCACAAGGGCCAGTCCATCGGCACGTTGTCTGGGCGCTACATTGGCAAGCGCGGGCGCAACCTCTTCCTCATCGTCATCTTCCTGCTGCTATTGATGGTGAATGCGGCCTTCGCCGTGGTCATTTCGAACCTGCTGGTCTCCACGCCTACGGCCGTAATACCCACGTGGGGCGCCGTCGTCGTCGCGCTGCTTATCGGCCAGGCCATCTACCGCCTGAATTGGAACCTGCCGCTGGTCTCCATCGTGGGCGTTGTCGCGCTCTACGCGCTGATGATCATCGGTGACCGCGTGCCCGTGGTCCTGCCGGATACCGTCCTGGGGATCCCAGCGAACGGCGTGTGGATCATCTTGTTATTCATCTACGCCTTTATCGCTTCGATGCTGCCGGTATGGGTGTTGCTGCAGCCGCGCGACTACATCAACGGCCTCCAGCTCTTTGTGGGCCTGGCCATTTTGTACGGCTCCTTCCTCATTACCCGCCCTACGCTTGCCGCACCGGCGCTGCGCGACAACGTGCCGGAGGACACCCCGGGCATCTTCCCGCTGCTCTTTGTCACCATCGCCTGCGGCGCTATTTCAGGCTTCCACGGCGTGGTGGCCTCTGGTACCTCGTCCAAGCAGGTGGATAAGGAAACTGACGTGCGCTTTGTGGGATACTTCGGCGCCGTGGGCGAGGGCCTACTCGCGCTGGGCACCATCATCGCCACCACCGCAGGCTTTAAGTCCCTGCAGCAGTGGGAAGAGATCTACTCCGAGTGGAATGCCGGAGGTGTGGAGGCCTTCGTGCAAGGCGGCGGCGCACTCATGAATGAAGGCATGGGGATTCCCACGTCCCTCTCCGGCACCATCTTGGCCACCATGGCCGTGCTTTTTGCCGCCACCACCATGGACTCGGGCGTGCGCCTGCAGCGCCTCGTGGTGCAAGAAATTGGCGAGATCATGGGCGTGCGCATCAAGGCCTTGGCCGCCACCGTCATCGCGGTGGGCTTGGCCTTCGGCCTGACCTTCTCCGCCGGTGCGGATGGATCCGGCGGCATGACCATCTGGCCGCTATTCGGCACCACCAACCAGCTCATGGCGGGCCTTTCCTTGGCCATCGTGGTGGTCATCCTGACCCACCTGCGCCGGCCGACGTGGCCGGTAGTCTTCCCGCTCATCTTCGTTACCACCATGTCACTGTGGGCCGCACTCCTCCAGCTGAAGTCCCTCTTTACCAGCCAGAACTGGCTGCTATTCTGCATGGACGTCATCATCGTGGTGGCCGCCATCTGGGTGATTGTAGAGGCCGTCGGCGCCATTTCCCGCGCCCGCAAGGAGGCCCCGCTGGAGTGGACCGATGATGACCTTGACGCCCCGCTGCCCGAGCATGCTCGACAAGCTTAAGGCACTTGCGGCCGGGCTCAATGAGTACTACCAGGCCCCGTATCGCGCCAGCTTTGCCAAGGCCCAACAGCAAGAAGACGATCTCTTCATGATGCTGGTTGCCTCGGAGGCCCTGGGCATCCCCAACCCGGCCAGCTACTACACCCTGGAACTTTTGCCGTTGGTCTATGAGGATTTCCACGCCTGGCATACCCGCATGGGAATGGATAAATCCCCGCTGGAGAATATTCAATGTTGCTAGAGACCTCACCCATCATGTTCTTTGGCGGCAAGGGCGGGGTGGGCAAGACCACCTTGGCCACCGCCACCGCGTTGCGCCTGTCCCGCGAGCATCGCGTCTGCCTGGTTTCTACGGACCCGGCGCATAACCTGGGGCATATTTTTGGTGCCTCGCTTGGCGACGCCCCCGTAAACCTCACCCCTACCCTGTCCGCCATCGAGATCGACCCTGCGCGCGCGACCGAGCAGCACCTAGCGCAGGTAGGGAACTCGATGCGCCGCTTTATGCCCGAACACCTGCACGGCGAGGTGAAAAAGCACCTCGACTTGGCCCGGCAATCGCCCGGCACACAGGAGGCGGCCCTATTGGAGCGCATAGCGGCGCTCGTCGTGGAGGAGTCGGACTTCGACTACCTCATCTTCGATACCGCCCCCTCTGGGCACACTTCGCGGCTGATGGCCTTGCCGGAGATCATGGCCGCCTATACCGATGGATTGCTCTCCCGGCGCGAGAAATCCGATAAATTCGGCTCGCTGGTGCGCGGTATGTCGCAAGGAAGCGGCGCGGATAATGACCCAGTGGACCGGCGCAATCAGGAAATTCGCGCCACGCTTTTCCAGCGCCGCGAGCGCTTTGCCCAGCTGCGCACCGCTCTTACCTCCCCGTGCACCGTGTTCCACATCGTGCTCACCGCTGAGCGCCTGCCCGTGCTGGAATCTGCCGAGTTTCATGCGGACCTCACGAGCAACGGTGTGCGGGTGGGATCCATGCTGGTTAACCGGCGCACCCCGGAGAACCAAGGCGAGTTCTTGGCCGCCCGACGCGCCGCCGAGGATGAGGCGCTCGCACTCCTGCGCACCCAGCTGCCCGATACCCCGGTGCGCGAGGTTCCGTGGTTGCCGGAGGAAGTGGGGACTCCGGGGGCCGTCGGCAAGCTGGCGGCCTACCTCTAGCTCCACCCGCCCGCGCCGCTGTGGGCTTGGGTCTGCTAAAACCGAAACTATGACTTTGCTCACCAACGAATACCTATCCCACTTGCGCGAGGAGGCCGCGGCCGATTCCCGGCTGCGCATCGCGCGCAACGCCATTACCAACGTCGGGGCGGCCAAGGCGGCCCTGGACCGCGACCGCATTACGGCCCTCTACCCCACCACCGAGGTCAAGCTGGATAGCTTGGGCGTATCGGACCAGAAGCGCTCGGGCCGCTGCTGGATGTTCGCGGCGCTGAACGTCTTCCGTCACCGCGCGGCCAAGGAGCTCAACGTTGATAACTTCGAGTTTTCCTTCACCTACCTGCAGTACTTTGACAAGCTGGAACGTGCCAACTTGGTACTCAACCAGCTGCTGGACAAGAAGGACGCCGGCTGGGACGAGCGCACCGTCGCCGCGGTGCTAGACCACGCGGGGGCCGATGGCGGCTGGTGGTGCTTCTTTAGCAACCTCGTAGCCAAGTACGGCGCCGTTCCTGCCGAGGTCATGCCGGAGGTGCGCTCGTCTGGAAATACCGCGGAGATGAACCGCGACCTCGCCACGGTGGTGCGTCGTGCCGCCGCCCAGGACGGACCGCGCGAAGAAATCCTCGCCCAAGCGCGCAAGGATATCCACCGCATCCTGGCCATCCACCTGGGCACCCCGCCGGAGGAATTTACCTGGGCGTATCGCACCAAGGACGAGCAATTCGTGCGGCTGCACTCCACCCCGCGCGAGTTTGCGGATAAGTACCTGCCGCACCTGGACGAGTACGTGGTGCTGGCCGATGACCCCCGCTCCACCAACCCCAAGCATCGCGTCTTTAGCAGCGCCGAGGAGACCAATGTGCTGGGCGGCGCACCGCAGGAGTACCTCAACGTCAGCGCGGCTGAGCTGAAGGAAACTGCCAAGCGCAGCCTGGCGGCCGGTGAGCCGGTGTGGTTTAGCTGCGATGTCAACCGCCAGTTCTCCTTCCTCAACGGCGTATGGGACGAGGGATTGGTAGATACCGATGGCCTCTACGGGATCGATTCCTCCATGAGCAAGGAGGAGCGTTTTACCTCCGGCGAGACCGCGCCCACCCACGCGATGGTGCTCACCGGCGTCGATGGTGACCGCGCCTGGCGCGTGGAGAACTCCTGGGGCTCTAAGCCGCCGCGCAAGGACGATGGCGAGGACGTGCCCGGCAAAGGCTTTGCCACGATGGCCGATGCCTGGTTTGACCAGAACGTCTTCCACATCGCCGTGCGCAAGGAGCACCTGAGCGACGCGCTTGCCCAGGCTCTTGCCACCGAACCGATTGAGCTTCCCCTCTGGGACCGGATGAACTAAGGAGAATCGAAAAATGACAGAGATTAAACCGAACGAGGTTCATGCCGCCACCGCCGAGCTCACCAGCGATGCCACGCTGCGCCTGGTACGCAATGGGGTGGCCCAGGAGGGCGTCGACAAGCTCAGCCTCGACCGTGAGCAACTGCGCAGCCTTACTCCGGTAACCAGCCATAAGCTAGATTCCTGGGGCGTGGCCGACCAGAAGGCATCGGGCCGCTGCTGGATTTTTGCCGGCCTCAATTCCCTGCGCGGCGGGCTCATGGACAAGGCCAAGCTCAAGGACTTTGAGCTCTCGCAGACCTATATTTACTTCTTTGACAAGCTGGAAAAGGCCAATTGGTTCCTCACCGCCATGGCCGAGCTGAAGGACCGCGAGATTACGGACCGCACCGTCGCCAAGCTCATGGATGATCCCATCGATGACGGCGGCCAGTGGTCCATGTTCGTCGCCTTGGTGGAAAAGTACGGTGTGGTGCCGCAGTACGCCATGCCGGAGACCGCCTCTTCCGAGGCCACGGCGATGCTTAACCGCAATCTGCAGACCGTGCTGCGCCGCGCCGCCCACCGCATCCGCAGCGGCGAAGAGGGCGCGCATGAGCAGGCGCTTGCCGACGTCTACCGTATCCTCACCGCCAACCTGGGCCTGCCACCCGAGGACTTTGTGTGGCAGTACCGCGATAAGGACGATGAGTTCCACCGCGCGGGCACCTATACCCCGCAGGAGTTTGCCGAGGAATACCTGCCGGCGGACCTAAGCGAGTACGTCTGCGTGGTCAACGACCCGCGCAATGCCTACGGCGAGCTCTACACCGTGGAGTACCTGGGCAACGTGGCGGGAAAGCGCGTGACCTATTTGAACGCGCCTGTGGAGGTGCTGCGCGATGCCGCGCGTGCCTCCATCGAGGACGGCCAGCCGGTCTGGTTCGGCTGCGATACCGACCAGCAATCCGATGATGAGCACGGCGTGTGGGCCAAGCACCTGCACGATTATGAGGCCTTCTACGGCGTGGAGATGGATCTGGACAAGGCGCAGCGTTTGCGCCTGCACGAGTCCCTCATGACCCACGCGATGGTGTTTACCGGCGCCGATATCGCAGACGATGGCACCGTCAATCGCTGGCGCGTGGAGAATTCCTGGGGCCCGAAGAAGGCCGATAAGGGCTTTTGGACCATGGCCGATGACTGGTTCGACGAGTTCGTCTTCGAAATCGCCGTGCACCCCTCCCGCCTGCCGGAGCAGTACCAAGCGGCATTGCAGTCCGAGTCCGTCACCACCCTGCCGGCCTGGGATCCGATGGGCGCGTTGGCGCGCTAAGCCTGCGGCACGCTAAGACTGCGGCGTGCCAAGGCGGCGCACATAGAGCATGCACTCCAAGTCGCGGTCCTCGTTGACCGCGATGGTGCGCTCGCCCACCTGAGTGAAACCGCGGCTGTCATAGAACTGGTAAGTGCAACCGTCATCGGTAAACAGGTAGACATTCTTTCCCTCATGACGGGCTTCGAAGGCCTCGAGCAGCGCCGTGCCCACGCCGCTCACGCCGGAATTGGGGTCGGCGACGAGGAAGCCGATTTCGCCATCGATGGGGTGCTTGCCCAAGTACTTGAGCAGCATGTCCTGATTGGCGGCATCGTAGTCATCGCGGTGCCCGCCCGGGCGCAGGTTATTAAAGATTTCCACCGCGTGAACAAACGCCTTGCGCCACCACGGATATGGCAGCGCGGGCTTGCCCTTCATGGAGGCCAACAGCACGCCGAGGAAGCGGTCGCCATCGTAGGCGGCCAGGATATCGGTGGCCTTGGCGCGCTCTAAGTCCCAAAAGTAGCGGCCATAGGCGCGCTCGAAGCGGCGGCTCTTCACAAACCAGTGCAGGTGCATGCCCTCGATGGCAAAAGAAATAGCCTTGGGCTCATCGCGCGGGTCAAGGTCGCGGATCCGGATATCGGTCATTAGTCCTCCGATGGCTGCTGGGAAGCGGTACCCTGCGCGCGCTGTTGCTCGCGTTGTTGCTCACGCTCGAGCTCGGCCTTGGCTTCGTGTTCTTCAATATTATTAAACCCAATGCCCAGCGGCAGGCCCACATTATCGATGAGGCGGACGCCGCCGATTGTCGCGGCGACGAGCAAGCGGGCATCCCCCTCCTCGGGAGGCGTGCCGAGGTCGCGGCCGCGCACCTCGAGGTAGTCCGGTTCAACGCCTGCTGCGCGCAAGACTTCCGCAGCAACCTCGCGGACCTTATCGGCACCGGCCTCGGCGGCATGCGCGCCGGCAGTCAGCGCGGCGGATAGGGCCGCAGCCTGGTCACGGGAGTCGGCCGGGACGTTGGTATTGCGCAGACTCATCACCACGCCATCAGGCATGCGTACGGCGGGCACGCCCTGCACGCGCACGCCTAAGTGGAAGTCTTGGACCGCGTGGTGGATGGCGAGGAGGAGCTCGTAGTCCTTTTCGCCGAGGAGGACGTCGGTAGGCGAAAGCGACAGGATGAGCGCAAGGTACAGGGAGAGGTCCTCGCTGAGGTCCGGCTCGAGGGCGGTCGCGGCGTCGACCGGAGCCGCGGCGATCCGGCGGCCGTGTGGCCACAAGGTTTCTGTTGAGTAATTCCACACGATGTCCACGCCCTCGGCGCGCAGGAGCTCAAGATCTTCCTCGTGCGGGGACTGCAGGGCCACGACGGTAACCGCGCCGCGGATGTGCTTGGCCGCGCGCACCAACGCGATATGGCCAGCATGCACGCCATTGGTCAACGGCACGAAGGCCACCGGACGGCCAGTCTTGTGAAAAGCACTACCGACCATGCGGATGCGCTCAATGTCGTTGATGACGGTAGCGTTTCCCATCTCCAGGCTCATCGGCTCTCCTCTTGTAGGGCCCACATTTCTAGCTCCTCGCGGCCGTCTACCTCGCCTAGGCGGCGGGCAACCTCCACATAGCTGCGGCGCAGGCCGGGATCGGTGGCGCCGCGGTAGGCAGCAATGGCTTCTTGACTATCAAAGTCACTGCCTACCGGCGGCCATTCCTCCGTCGGGGCGAAAAATTCTGCTTCCCGTGCCGCAGGTACCTGTAGCCGGTGCAGCATGTCGGCATAGTAGACGCGTGCGGCAAAAGGGGCACGCTCGGCGTCCGATAATGCGAGAACATCGGCGTGAAACTCCCCGGCGATGAGTTCCACGATGGTTTCACCTAGCTCATCCAAGGTGGTTGCAGCCCACCGTCCAGAAACGATAGGGGCAAGCGCGGCTACCACACAGCCGCGAGTCTCCAGCGGATCCAAAACCTGTACGCCACGCGACAGGCAGGTGTGGACGGCAATAAGACCGCGGTGAACGTGGGGTTCCAGTAGTTCTACTGCAGCATCTAGGCGAGCATCGCCGACCGCAATGATAAGCGCCTCAAAGGAAGAAAGCTCCGCTGGATTGGAGATTTCAACAATCTCGTGGCCGGCACGCGCCATTTCTCCGGCTAGGTTGATACCAGCCGAGCTACGACCGAAGAGTGCTACCCGCATGCGTGGCGGGCGCATTTATTTATCCTTCTTTTTCTTCGCCTGGGCCAGCAGCTCGGCCACGGAGACCGCGCCCTCGCGCTTATCATCGCTGCGGCGGCGGCCGCGGGAATCGGGCTCATCGGCGGCCGCGCGGTGATGCGCGCGGCCCGCCTTCTGGCGCACCGGCTCGGACTTTTCTGGGGCTACGTGCTGGCCGGAGCCCGGGTACTCCGCACGCTCATCGCGCTGTGGTGCCGGCTGCTGCGGAATGTCCTGGGTTTCGTCATTGGCCGTGGTGGCAGCCTCTGGCTTGCGATGGCTACCGTGGTGCTCGCTGGCCGCGGACGTGCGGGTATTCTTCAGGGAATCATCGCCGCCGGTATCCCAGCGCACGGCCTGGAAACCACCAGTATTAAAGGTGGAGGCACCAGAAGCCTTGCCGGAGGTACGCTGCGCACGAGTCTTTTCGCTGATGATGTCATTAAGCGGATTAGCCTCGGCGTGCGCCGCGGATGGCTGGTTACCCAAGCGGCCAGCGATGGCATCGGCGGACGGGGCGCCAGAAGAGGACTGGGTGAAGTCCACATTGCCCTCCTCAGAGCCAGGGCGAGCAGCGGCCGCGGTTTGGGCCTCGAGCTGCATGATGCGGCGCGCCTCGGCGTGCAGAGCGGCCGGTTCATAGGTGAAGTTCTGGCCGGAAAGATCTTCAATCTGCTTGCGGATGGAAGCCAGCTCGGTGCGGATCTCATCCAGCAGTTCCTGATCCGGCAGCGGCTGGCCATCGGCTGTGCGGGCCTGCTTGAGCTCGGCGCGGTGAGCGCGCTCCTGCAGCTCCAGCTTGGTCACGGATTCCTCGGCCTGGCGGCGGTAGCGCATCACCAGGAAGAAGCCAAGCACGGCAGCCCACAAAGCGGCGATGAGCGCAATCTTAAGGGCTGCGGCAGAGCCGGAAATCAGCATGACGATGCTGGCTACAACGGCCAACACCACGAGGACGATGAGCCCGGTCTGGCCCAGATCCGGCTTGGTCGTCTTGGCGGGAGTTTTGCTAGAAGAAGAGCGCGGCTCAGTCATGCTCACTAATGTACCGCCTGTACCCCATCTGGTGGGGGCGGGGTCTCGCAGTGTCGCTCTAGCCGCAGGCCAGCAGCAGCCATCGCGAGGCCACCGAGCGCAGAGGCAATGACGCCCACGAGGTCATCGGAGGCCGCGGTGAGCGTACCCGCGTTGGGGATGACGTAGACGGCAATGCCGGCATAAATGCCACCCACGATGGAACCCGTCCATGCCGAGGCCTTTCCTACCAGCATGAACTGCGTGATGGTCATGGGGTTGAGCTGCGAATTATCCAGGCCAATGCCATGCTCGTCCTCGGTGGCTTGATCCACCTTCCAGGTCAGCGCCACACAGATGACGGCCATAAGCCACAGCGTGGCCGAGACCGTTACCGGGATTTGCAGCATGGAGCCATAAAAGCGCGTGGTGAGGATGGCCGCCGCGGCGGCAAAGAAGACCCCGGTGCCGATGAGGGCACCCAGCGAGGTCCGTGTCATAGCTCCTCCATCATGCCCAGCCGGCGAATCTCGGCGCGCTCTTTCGGGTCGAGTGCTGCTACCCGCTTGGCGACGCCCTCCCCACTCAACCTAGCACCAGCATCGGCCGCCAACCACGGAATCAGCACGAAGGCACGCTCGTGGCCATAAGGATGCGGGACGATAAGCTCCGGGTCCTCGGAGGTATAGCCCTCGATATCGATGATGTCTACATCCAGCGTGCGCGGCCCCCAGTGGCGCACGCGGACGCGCTCGGCGGCCTCTTCGAGCTTCTGCCCGCGGCGCAGGAGTTCCTTCGGAGTCTCGTCCACGTCCACGATGAGCACCGCGTTGAGGAATTCGTCTTGGTCCGTCACGCCCCACGGCGGGGTGGCATAGACGGGCGAGGCGGCAACTATCTCGCCGGCAAACTCGTCGAATACCGTGCGCAAAAGCTCCACGCGGTCATCCATATTGGAGCCGATGGACAACACCGCGCGCATTAGAGGGTCCTCGCGTGCTTGCGGGAGCGGCGGGCGACCACGGCGACGTCGGCAAAAGTGCGCGGAATCGGCGCCTGCGGCTTGTGCAGGGTGACCTCCACGGCATGCAGGCCCTCGAAGGTGTCCATGATGGTATCGGCCACCTCGCTGGCGACGGTCTCGATGAGGTCGCGGGCGGGGCCTTCGATGATTTTCGCGGCGACGTCGGCAAGCTCGGCGTAATTGATGGTCTTGGTCAGATCATCGGTGGCGGCGGCCTCTGCGAACTCGGACCAGCAGGTGATATCCACGATGAAGGGTTGGCCGGTGCGCTTTTCTTCCTCGAAGACGCCGTGGTAGCCAAAGCATTCCAGGCCGGTGAGCTCGATGCGGTCTGCCATGTTTTACTCCTCAGGGTTGCGCGGTAGGGCGGTGGATTTCATGGTGCCATTGCCATCGGCGCCATTGCTATAGCTGCCGCTGGCATTGGCCCCACCCTTGTAGCCGTCGCCGACATTCCACGCGGCCGCAACATCGACGGCGTCGCGCGAGACGGCGACCTCGTGCACGCGCACGCCCCACGCGCCCATCTGGGCGGAAATGGCGGTCACGGCTGCAGTTGCGGGATCGGCCAGCAACGGGCTGGACTCCACGCCGCGGTCCTCCCGGATGGCGGCGAGGAAGCGCTTGCGCGAGGCTCCCACCAGCATGGGGAATTCGGCGTCGAGGAACTCCGGCAGGGCCTTGAGCAGCGCCCAGTTATCCTGCGGGGTCTTAGCAAAGCCCAGGCCCGGATCGAGCACGATATTATCGCGGCGCACGCCGGCCGCCAGCGCGTTATTCGCCAGGCGCTCGAGGGTCTCATGCACATCGCGCACCACATCGCCGCCGTGGTCGGCGCTACCGGCCGCGGAGCCAAAGGCGCCTTCCTGCAGCGTGCGCCAGTGCATCAGGCACACGGGCACGCCGGCCTCGGCCATCGCGCCATACATCTCCGGATCGGCCAGGCCACCGGAGACGTCATTAATCATGTCCACACCGGCCGCTGCCGCCGCGCGGGCCACCGAGGCGCGCATCGTATCCACGGAGGTGCGGATGCCCAGCTCGCTCAGTGCCTTAATGACGGGAACCACGCGGCGCTTTTCGACGTCCGCCTCCACCCGCACCGCACCCGGCCGGGTGGACTCACCACCGACGTCAATCATGTCCGCGCCCTGCGCCACGAGTTCGCGGGCGTGGTTGATGGCGGCATCGACGTCCAACCACTTTCCACCATCGGAGAAGGAATCCTCCGTGACGTTGACGATGCCCATCACCAGCGTGCGGTTGGCGATGCTCAGATCCGATACCGAGGTTGCCTGCTGCATGGCGTGCTCCTTCTCGCTTTCGTAGTGAACCGGGGGTTTAGCTGCGAATCAGGCTGAGCACCTCGGCGCGGGAGGCGGCATTGTTCTTGAAGCCGCCGCGCACCGCGGAGGTGGTCGTCGTCGCACCCGGCTTGCGAATACCGCGCATGGCCATGCACAAGTGCTCGCACTCAATGACCACAATGACGGACTGCGCACCGAGGACCTCCACCAAGGCGTCCGCTACCTGCTGGGTGAGGCGCTCTTGGACCTGGGGGCGCTTAGCGTACATATCCGCCAGGCGAGCAAGCTTGCTCAAACCGGTGACGTGGCCGTCTTTGCCCGGGATGTAGCCGATATGCGCCACGCCGTAGAACGGCACCAAGTGGTGCTCGCAGGTGGAATAAATGGGGATATCGCGCACCAAAACCAATTCTTGGTGGTCCTCAGCGAAGGTCTTGTGCAGGACCTCGGTCGGGTCCTCGTGCAGGCCGGCGAAGACCTCGCGGTAGGCGCGGGCCACGCGGGCCGGGGTTTCGCGCAAGCCTTCGCGGTCAGGGTCCTCCCCTACCGCAAGGAGCAGCTCACGCACCGCTGCCTCCGCCCGGTCTTGGTCAAAGGCGGCGCGAGCGGGAATGTGATTATCAGGCATTAGTTATCTTCTTGCTTGTCGTCCTCGCGCGCATATGGGTTCTTGCGGCGATCCTTCTCGTCCCAGCCAGGGGTAAACCACTGGCTGGTCTCGGCATCAGCATCCGCGCCGGTATCCGGCTTGTGGTGCTTTCCACCACCGGTAGCGGGGCGTGCGGCCGGACGGGCGGATGACTCGGAAGCCGGGGCGGACTGGGCGTCGCGAGCCTGCTGGGTCGGCTGGGCCGACTGGGCCGGCGAGGAGTTCGCGGATTCCTTAGCGGGGCCGCGGCCCAACTCGCGGGCGGTGTCCGGGTCGACGTAATCGCCGGCGTGCTGACCAAAGTTGAAGCCCACCTCACCCTTCGGCTCTTCGCCGGCGAGGCGGCGCTCGCGGGCGGCCCGGGAGGCATCGAGAAGCGTCATGCGCTTAGGCAGCTCCTCGCCGCGCTCCTTCGCCAGCTCGACCGGGGTCTTCACTGGGGCGTAGCCAATCTGGCGCGGGAAGCGATCGTCTTCGCCTGGGAAGACGTCGAAGGCCTCGCGCGGCTCGATGCCGTCGAAGATGCGCTCCAGGTCAGGGCGGCGCAGGGTTTCCTTCTCCAACAGGGCCTCGGCCAGCTTGTCCAGGTAGTGACGGTTATTGCGCAGGATGTCATAGGCCTGCTCGTGCGCGCGCTCGAGCAGGTAGCGCATTTGCTCATCAATCTTGGAGGCAACCTCATCGGAGTAATCGATGGAGCCACCGCCACCCATCTGGCTGAAGGGATCGCCCTGCTCCTTGCCGTACTTTACGGTGCCGAGATCTGGGGAGAATCCGTACTCGGTGAGCATAGAACGAGCGATCTTGGTGGCGTTTTCAATATCGGAAGACGCACCGGTGGTCGGCGCACCGAAGACCAGTTCCTCGGCCGCGCGGCCGCCCATGGCAAAGACCAAGCGGGAGAAGAGCTCGTCGCGGGTGTACATGCCCTTGTCGTCTTCCTGGGAGGTCATGGCGTGGCCACCGGTGCGGCCACGGGCCAGGATGGTGACCTTGTACACGCGCTCAATATCCTTGAGTGCCCACGCAGAAAGCGTATGTCCGCCCTCGTGGTAAGCGGTGACCTTCTTCTCGTGCTCGGAGATGATCTTGCCCTGGCGGCGCGGGCCGCCCACCACGCGGTCGGTGGCCTCTTCCAAGGCATCATAGGTAATGACGTTGCCGCCGATGCGGGCGGTAAGCAAAGCGGCCTCGTTGAGTACGTTGGCCAGATCCGCACCGGACATGCCGGCGGTGCGCTTGGCCAGCTGCGCTACGTCAACCTCTTCTGCCAGCGGCTTATTCTTTGCATGCACGCGCAGGATCTCCTCGCGGCCGGCAAGATCCGGGTTGGTGACCGGAATCTGGCGGTCGAAGCGGCCCGGGCGCAGCAGCGCCGGATCGAGGATATCCGGACGGTTGGTAGCGGCGATGAGGATTACGCCTTCGCGGTCACCAAAGCCGTCCATTTCTACCAGGAGCTGGTTGAGGGTCTGCTCGCGCTCATCGTGGCCGCCGCCGGTGCCGGAACCGCGCTGGCGGCCCACGGCGTCAATCTCGTCCACGAAGATAATGCAGGGGCTATTTTCCTTCGCCTGCTTGAACAGATCGCGCACGCGGGAGGCACCCACACCGACGAACATCTCCACAAAGTCAGAACCGGAGATGGAATAGAACGGCACTCCGGCCTCGCCCGCCACGGCGCGGGCAAGCAAGGTCTTACCGGTACCCGGAGGGCCGTAGAGCAGCACGCCGCGCGGGATCTTGGCGCCTAGGTCGTGGTAGCGGGTGGGGTCATCCAAGAAGTCCTTGATCTCTTGCAGCTCGTCCACGGCCTCGTCCGCGCCGGCCACGTCCTCGAAGGTATTGGTCGGCATATCCTTGGTCAGTTCCTTGGCCTTGGAACCGCCGATGCCAAACATGCCTCCAGCGCCTTGCTGCATGCGGGACATGAGCCAGAAGAGCACGCCGAAGAGGATGATCATCGGCAGCAGCATGCTGAGCATAGAGCCCAAGAAGGATTCCTGCGTGACATTGGTCTGGTACTTCTCGGCGCCGGAATCCTTGACGGCGTTAAAGACCTGCTCAGAGGCGCGGGCCGGATACTTGGCCACGATCTCCTGCACGCCGTCGCGCTCGTCTACCGTGATTTCGTCCTTGAGCTTGATGCGCAGGCGCTGCTCGCGGTCATCGATTTCCACCTCATCGACGTTTTTGTCTTTGAGCTGGGTCAGCGCAACGGAGGTATCCGCTTGCACGTAGCCGCGGGCGTCGTTGCTAAAGAAGGTAAAAGCGTACAGCGCGATAAGGATGAGGGCCGCAATCCCGCCGTAGCGAAGAATCTTGTTGTTTTTCATTACTGCGCGATTTTAGTTGGTGGTATAGACATCAGGGTGGAGGGTGCCCACGTAAGGCAGATCGCGGTAGCGTTCCGCAAAGTCCAGCCCGTAGCCGATGACGAATTCATTCGGGATATCAAATCCCACATCCAGCAGGTCAATATCGGCCTTGACTACCTCCGGCTTGCGCAGCAGGGTGACCACATTCAGCGAGGCAGGGTTGCGGCCTTCCAGGTTGCGGATAAGCCACGACAGGGTGAGGCCCGAATCGATGATGTCTTCCACGATGAGCACGTTGCGCCCGGCAATATCGCGGTCCAAATCCTTCAAAATGCGCACCACGCCGGACGAGGAAGTGGAGGCACCGTAGGAGGATACGGCCATAAACTCCAGCTCGGAGGGGATAGATAGCTTGCGCGCAAAGTCCGTGAGGAAGAATGCGGCGCCCTTGAGCACGCAGACCAACAGCAGGTCGTGCTCAGAGTCGGCATACTTTTCCGAGACCATATCCGCGAGTTCTTGGACGCGGTTTTGCAGTTCCTCTTCTCCAATGAGGATTGCTTCTACATCGTCACCGTAGCGGTTTGCGGGAACGGCGAAGTCTTTCTTGTCGTGCACGTGTGCGCTCCTTTAATGACCAGACAATAGTGCCAGTTTGCCACCTATACGGGCTACTTCCAACCTCTGCCCCACCTGCCGCGCCGATCGCACGGCCACCGGGCCTTGCCCGTGCCAGTGGGTGCACAGCTTGCCGACGTCCCCCACTCCCCTCCTTGTTACCTCTACCCGCTCGCTGACCAGCCACGCAGCGATCGCCCGCCGGCGCCGCGGTTCCGCCATCGCCGCCAGTTCGGCGCAGTCGGTGGTGGGTGGGGTGCGCAGGGCGGCGTCGTCAAGCGCGGCGTCGCCTGCTGCTTGCGCCAGCGCTGGCACCGCGTCCCCGCCGATGATGCGGCTCAACTGCGGAATGACCTCTCGGCGCAGCGCCACGCGGCGGAAATTCGTGTCCGCGTTCTGCGGATCCTGCCACGCGGAAAGGCCCAACTCCGCGCAAGTGCCCTCGGTATCGCCTCGACGCACGTTCAGCAGCGGCCGCACCACGCGGGCGCCTTCGACCTCGCTGCGCTCGCTCATGCCGGTCACCCGCCCGCGCAGCGCGCCGAGCAGCAGCGTTTCCGCCTGGTCATCGGCCGTATGCGCCACGGCCACCTCTAAACCTTCGTCTGCGCACGCGGCGGCCAGTGCTCGATACCGCGCCACCCGCGCGGCCGCCTCCATCGACTCCGCCCCCGCTGCAGCGCCCGCCTCAACGCTAAGCACCTGCGCCCGCGCGCCCAGCGTTCGCGCCTGTTCGGCCGCGCGCTGGGCCTGCGCCCGCGAGCCGTCCTGCAACCCGTGGTCCACGCACAGCGCGAGCACCTCGTGCCCCTCCGCCACCAGCGCCGCCATGAGAGCCAGCGAATCCGCGCCCCCGGACAGCCCCACCGCCACTGCGTGGTCAAGGCCTGCGGCGCGCACGCCGCGCCGACACGCTAGAAAGTGCGGCGAAACTCGCGGCCAAAAGGGCTTATTAGAACTCATGCAGTGCGGAAGCCAATGCGTCTTGAGCCTTGCGGGCGGCCAAAATATCGCCGTCATTCACCAGGAAGGCAAAGGCATATACGCGCCCGGAATTGCCCTGCGCGGTGCCGGCTAGGGCCGAGACCCCGGTCAGCGTGCCGGTCTTAGCGCGCACATAGCCCTTGGCCGCGGAATCGCCATAACGCTCGTACAGCGTGCCATCGCCGCCGGCCACCGGCAGGTAGGACACCAGCGGACGCAGGCGCGGATCCTTGACCGCGCCATTAATGAGCTGCGACAACAGCCCGGCCGTGAGCCGATTGTCCACCGAGAGCCCGGAATTGTCCTTAATATCCACGCCCTCGACGTCGAATCCCTGCTCCCGCAGCACCTCGAGCGTGGCCTGCGTATCGCCTTCGAAGCTGGCTTCCTTGCCACGGGACATCGCCAGCTCACGCGCAATGGCCTCGGCCATGACATTATCGGAATGGCGCACCATTTCTCGGGCGCGGTCCGCGAGCGGCGGCGAATCCACACTCGCCACCTCCTGCGCGTTCTCCGCCACAGAGCCCATGCCTACCTTGCCCGCGCCGAGGCGATCGCCTAGCTGCTTAGCCACATCCAAAGCCGGCTCATGGCTCCTCGGCACATCCCCCGTCGTCGCGCCCAGGCGACCACCGTAGAGCATGGCCGGTTCCATTGGCGCGACGAAGCCGCCGTCCACGTTTTCCGGATCCCAGCCCGGGGCCTGCGCCTCGCCGGACCATACGGAGGTATCGATGTAGACGCCATCGACCTGCTCGACGTTTTTCGAAATCTGCTCGGCCAGATCATCGAGCTGCTCATGCGTCATCCACACATCGCCCGCGGCCTTAATGACCACGTTCTTTTCGTTCGACCCACGGTAGACCTTGGTGGTGATTTTCTCATTCTCATCCAGCGCCAACGTGGCCGCCGCGGTGGTGAGGACCTTCGTGGACGAGGCCGGGGTGAGCCGCTTATCTGCGTCGCGCTGCCACACCACGTCACCGGTTTCAGTATCGATCACCTCGCCGCCGAAAGTGGCAAGGTCCTTATTCTTAGCGAGCTCATCCAGCTTCGTGCTCAGCGCATCCAGGTCTGCCTCGCCCGGCTGTGCTGCGCTCAACGGCTCCTCAGGAGCCTCGACCGCTTGCGCCTCCCCGTGCGAGAGATCGCCGTATTCGCGCTGGAGGGTAACGCCCAGCGCAGCCGTACCTCCGACCGCTGCCGCTACCACGAGCGCGGTCGCTGACCACCAAACATGCTTTGCTTTCATTGCCTTTAACCCTAGCGCGAATCCGCAACGCGCTAGACTATGGGCAGTAATTGATACCCAATCCCCCATGGAGGACATCGCTGTGAGCGTTGAAGTAACCATTGAAATCCCGAAGGGCTCCCGCAACAAGTACGAGGTTGACCACGAGTCCGGCAAGGTCTACCTCGACCGTTACCTGTTCACCCCGATGGCTTACCCGGCTGACTACGGCTTCATCGACCACACCCTGGGCGAGGACGGCGACCCCCTCGACGCCCTGGTTATCCTGCCGGAGCCGGTCTTCCCGGGCGTAGTCGTTGAGGCCCGCATCGTCGGCGTCTTCAAGATGACCGACGAGGCCGGCGGCGACGATAAGCTGCTCGCCGTCATCGATGACCCGCGCTGGGAGCGCTACCAGGACATCAACGATGTGGAGCAGCACATCAAGGACGAAATCGAGCACTTCTTCGTCCACTACAAGGACCTGGAGCCGAACAAGGAAGTCACCGGCTCCGGCTGGGGCGACAAGGCCGAGGCAGAGAAGATCCTCGACGAGGCAAAGGCTCGCTTCAAGTAAGCGCTTCTGCCGCACGCTAACGGCGGCACTGTGAAGGTACGTTTCCGCAGACGGTGGGGACCGAAGAGGTTTCCCACCGCGCGCCGAAGCGTACCTTTCGCGTTTTCCGACTAATCACTGTCGTTAACGGTAAATAGTGGCGAAAAATAGCGTGTTTCGGGGCGTTATTTGCCGTGAACGTCAAAGGCACCCGTGGACGAAAACCGCGCCTTAGAAGCCACAATGGGAGGCAAGCCAGCCGTCGAGTTCAGATTCCGGGGCATCAGGAGCGATGGGATCCTCAGCGAACTCCTCGCCCGTGCACGCCTTGTCCTTGGCAGCAGTGAGCATGAGCGAGCGGCCGTCCGGGTAATCCAGCACCACGTTGGCGGAGGCGTAGCCGGCGGTCGGCTCGCCGAAGGTGCGCACGTTGTCCAGGCCGCGGAAGGTCAGGAGGGTGACTTCGGCGGAGGAGGCGGCGTCGATGGCGGCAACGAGGAGCTCCGCGTTGGTCGGGTCCTCTTTCAAAGCCTCGCGGGCGCGCTGAAACTCTTCACTCTCGCCATAGATTCCGGTATACGCTGCGGTATCCACCACCGCGGTGTTGATGTGTTTTTCGCTGGCGTTGAAAAGAAAATAGGGCTAGCCCAGCAGCGCCCCGCCATAGGAGGGGCCGAGGAAGTACACGGCGGCGAACACCGCGATAAAGGCAACGCTGAAGAGTCCGCCAAAATTTTCAGCACAGTTTTCATTCTTTTCGACCTCCTGTGCGCAGCACGTAGCCGCGCAACGGTTCAACAAGGACAATGGCAAGAAGCGTGACCACCCAGCCCACCGCCAGGAAGCCGAAGGCCATAAGCAGGCGAGCGCTCACATCGACGTCGCTTTGCTCGACGTTGGAGAAGAACATCAGCGAAGCAATTCCGCCGCCGAAGAGAAAACCGAAGGAGCTCAAGGCCACGACCGGCCCCATGACGGTCAGCGCCCCGGAGCGGAACTGAAAGCCGCGCGGCACGCCCATCAAATCCAGAGAGCGGATGAGCTCCTTGTCCTCGAAGATGCCGGAAACCTGACCCAGGATGATGGACATGGTGGTCAACGTGAAGCCGAAGACGAGGGTTAGTACAACGCCAGTGGAGATGTCCTTGAACACCACGTTCATCCCGGGATCTTCTTTGACCACCGAGGCCAAGGCATCGGAGCCCAGGGGCGCGGCGACGAGGAAGCCGGCCAGGTAGCCGAAGAAGCCGATGGCAGCGCTGCGCCGCCATGCCGGGCGGGCATTGCCCGCCACGCGCTTGCAGGCCACGAAGTGCGCGGTTCCGGGGAGGAGGGAGAAGACGTGCGCGCCCAGCTGCAGGATGAAAGGCGCGATGAGGTTGATGCTCATCAGCATGCCAAACATGACCACGATGACCATAGCGGTGGGCGGGCCCGCCTTGCCCGTGAGGAACACGCCGCCGACTGCCACGATGATGAGGAAGACGATGGCGCGCCACCAGCGGTAGGCCGCGGGCATCTGGCGTTTGGCCACGCCCAGCGGGCTCACCCGCACGCGGCGCATGCCGTACAGTGCCGCGCCGATGGCCAGGAGGAAGAGCACGCCGGCCACAGCTATATATCCCCACCAGGGCAGCAGAATCTTCTGTCAGGTCAATGGGCCGCATCTGGAAGTCCAGCTGGGTAAAGACCGGTGCGACGAGTAGGCTAATCAGCCCGCCGAGCACGATGCCGATCACCGCCTGGAGGCCGGTTTCCACAATGGCCATGCGCTCCACCTGGCTGGAGCTTAAGCCCAGCAGGCGCAGGGTGGCCAGGCGCTGCTCCCTGCCGGACGCACCCAGGACGGCGGCCTGCGAGGTGAGGTTAAACAGCGCGGGAAGGATGAACGCGCAGGCAAAGAGAGCCAGGGCGAACCAGGGATAGAGGAAGGCCTCCATCTCGTTGCCAAAGGCCTCCTTGAGGGCGGGCGCGGCGTCCTCGACGTGCTGGGCGCGCTCCCAAAACATCCAGGTACCACCCGCAACCAAAAAGGCGATGGCGGAACCGATGGTCAGGCTCACAATCGCCAATAGAGAGACGATGCCCGTGCCCGAGCGCGCGCGAATGGATTCGCGCTGCAGGTCATAGACCAAGGTGGCGGTGTTCATCGAATCACCCCCAGGCGGCGGTCGTCGTGAATGATGCCATCGCGAATCTCCACGCGGCGCTGCATCCAATCGGCCACCTTCGGGTCGTGCGTGACCATGACCAGGCTCGCCCCGGCCTGGCGCACGATGGTGGTGAGCATCTGCATGACCTCGTGGCCGGTGGACTGATCCAGCGCACCGGTCGGCTCGTCGGCGAAGACAACGCCTGGGTTCGCCACCAGCGCACGCGCAATGGTCACGCGCTGGGCCTGGCCACCGGAGACCTGCGCCGGGCGGCGGTCCGCCAGGCCACCCAGGCCCAGCTGATCGAGAAGCTCCATCGCGCGCCTGCGGGCCGCACCCCGCCCCATACCGTTAAGCATGGCCGGCAGCGCCACGTTATCCACGTTGCTGAGCTCCGGCAGCAGCTGACCATCCTGGAAGACGAAGCCGAAGTTGCGCAGGCGGGTGCGGGAGCGGGGGGCGTCGGAAAGCGCGGAGAGCTCCTCGTCCCCGTAACGCACGCTACCGTGCGTGGGGGTGAGCACGCCGGACATGCAGTGCAGCAGCGTGGACTTGCCGGAGCCAGACGGCCCCATGACGGCCACGAGCTCGCCCGGTTCAATGTCGAGGGAAATTCCGGCGAGCACTGGGCCGCCGCCGAAGTCCTTGGTGATGTCTGTCAGGGAAAGTGTCTGTGCCATGTCTCTCATTTCACCGTGCTGGGCCCGCGGAAAGAACAGCCCTAGCGTTGCTCTTTAAGGTAGTGCCAGCACTACCCCTGTAGTTCGGGACGCCCGATATGCTGTGAACCGTGTTCCGAAAGAAGCCCCAACCCACCACGCACGAGCAGCAGCAGGCGCAGCAGATTGCGCAGCTCACGGCCTCGCGCCGCGCCATCGCGGACGCCTACGAGGTCGAGCGCGCCCGCATCGAGCGCGACCTGCACGACGGCGCGCAGCAATATCTCGTGGCCGCGAGCATGAAGTTGGGCGAGGCTCTTCTCGACGCCCCCGCTGACCTCACTGAGCTCCTCACCGCCGCAAAGCAGGACGTGGACCGCGGCCTGAATTCCCTGCGCGCCACGGTGCACGGTATTCACCCACAGGTGCTGCAGGATCACGGCCTGGTCGCCGCGCTTGCCGACGCCGCCTCCTCCCACGGCCCCCACGTCAGCGTCTTTGCCCCGCATTCTCTGCCTGAGCTCTCCGCCTCCGTGCTGGCCTGCGGCTATTTCTTCGGCACGGAAGCTTTGACGAATGCGGCCAAGCATGCGCCGGGCGCGCCGGTTTCGGTGCTGGTGACCTCGGACGATTCGCTGCGCATCACCGTGGTGGATGAGGGCCACGGCGGCGCACAGGTCGTCCCCGGGCACGGCCTGGCGGGGATGGCCGAGCGTCTTGCTGCCTTCGGCGGAGAAATGTCTTTGTCCTCACCGCCTGGCGGCCCGACCCGGGTGGCCGGGTCCATTCCCCTTCTTCTCGATCGCGGACAGCCAGGAGTGTAAAAGATGAGCTTAAGAATTGTGGTAGCGGATGACTCCGCCATTCTGCGCGAGGGCCTAGCCGGCCTGTTGGAGCGCCGCGGGCACTCTGTAGTGGGCCAGGCTTCCTCTGCTCCTTCGCTCGAGGCTGTGGTGGATAAACTGCGCGACGACCTGCCGGACATCGTCATCACGGACGTGCGCATGCCGCCGGGCATGGGCGACGATGGTTTGAAAGCCGCCGTGAATTTGAGAAACGCCTACCCGGGCCTTCCCGTCATGGTGCTCTCCCAGTACGTAGCCCCTGCATATGCGGTGGAGCTCTTCGACTCCCCCGAGGCCGGCACCGGCTACCTTTTGAAGGACCGTGTCTCCGAGGTGCGCGACTTCCTGGCCAGCCTGGATGTGGTGGCCCAGGGCGGCACCGTCATCGACCCCACCGTGGCTCAAGCTCTCATGAGCTCCGGACGCAGCGGCTTGGGCGAGCTCAGCCCGCGCGAGCGCGAGGTTCTCGAATTAATGTCCCGCGGCAAGTCCAACAAGGACATCGCCGCCGAGCTCGTTTTATCCGCCGCCGCGGTGGCCAAGCATGTCTCCAACATCTTCACCAAGCTTCGCTTAGACCCCAGCGAGGACAACCGCCGCGTCAAGGCGATTCTGGAGTACCTCTCCGCGCACCGTTAAAACGCGCACGCAGGCCTGCGCGGGGCCAGCGCCGTGTGCGTCACTTTGACCCGATGCGCCACACAAGAATCGCCGCGGGCAGCCCGCACGACGCTCACGGTAAATAGAGCGCGAACCCCCATTTTCCGGCGCTATTTACCGTGAACGACATCGACTCCTCACACGAACCGACGATTTAAGTGCCACAGCCAGATCCGCGGCTTGCACCTGCGTGCTCTCCGCCAGAATTCGTTCTTCAACACGACGAATCACGCGGTCCTTCGCATCCAAATTCTGAGCAGTCGTGGCCTAACTTTCTGGCCGGTGTGTGCTCTGATTCAGCAAGGTGCGAGTTTTAACCTTCACAAGGTTGAGATTCCATAGTCGGGCCTCATCGACCATAGCGAATTCGGTGGTGTCCTCATCCGAGATGTCGACTTCAATGGTGACAGCCTTGTCTGCGGAAGAAATGATGGTGTAGTTAAGCCCTTCAAGCCTGTCAATTAAGGTAGTGACCGCTTCGCTAGCCGGGGAGACCGTGCCCGAAAGCGCAGTAGCAAAACCAACGAGCTTTTTCTCATCGGGTACTTCATCGCCGCTGTCGATGAAGCAATATTGTTGAATTGGCGATCCATCCTCTGCAGGGGCGATGGAATGATCTTCCGCTGAACCAACTTTCGTAACCGTAAGCATCCCCGTGACGTCCTCAAACGCTAGCTGCTCGCGTGGACTGCGGTTATTGCAGGCAAAGTGAATGGTGTCGCCTTCCCTCTTGGTGATAACAATCCCTGAATCGCCAGTCATGCATTCATAGCCAGGTTCGACACCTTCCTTGTAACTATGGAGGTATTCGTTAAAAACACTGAGCCAGTCTGACTTTTGTCCGGTTCGCAGACGAAAGCTTGCGCTATTGCTAACGCCATCGGTAAGACGAATGCTTTTTTCTGTCTCATTATCAAAGAGCACGAACTCAGCGCTATAGGTCCTAAGCCTCATTGCCGTGGGTGCCGTTCCTTGGCGAACTGCAAATTCGAGGTTCACAATATATTCGGAGTGAGGCTCCAAGCTCACCTCGATATCGCATTCAATGGTGATGCCATCGATTTCAAGCGTGCCTTGTCGAAGCTCTGTCCGCATCCCTGCCAGACTTTGCATCAAAAATTTCCCTTTCAAATCAGATGAATGCTGAAAACGTGGTGGAAAAGACCCACTCTCGCCATAAACAGAAAGCCGTACCTTGGGCTGTACGCAACTCTAATCACGCCCAAGACAGGTTCGCCTGAATTCAGCTCAGTTGCCGCTGGAAATTGATGCCCTGCACACATCCGCCGCGTCAAGGCGATTCTGGAGTACCTCTCCACGCACCGTTAAAACGCGCACGCACGCCTGCGCGGGGCCAGCGCCCTGTGCGTCACTTTGACCCCTCACACGAACCGACGATCTAAGTGCCACAGCCAGATCCGTGACTTGCACCTGCGTGCGCTCTACCACAATTCGTTCTTCACCACTACGAATCACGCGGTCCTTCGCATCCAAATTCTGAGCAATCGTGGCCTAGCTTTCCGCCCGGTTCGTGCTCCGATTCAGCAGACTGCGAGTGCGAACCTTCACAAGGTTGAGGTTCCATAGTCGGGCCTCATCGACCATAGCGAATTCGGTGGTGTCCTCATCCGAGATGTCCACTTCGATGGTGACGGCATTGTCGGCGGAAGAAATAATGGTGTAATTAAGCCCTTCCAGCCTGTCAATTAAGGTAGTGACCGCTTCGCTAGTCGGGGAGGCCGTGCCCGAAAGCGAGGTAGCAATATCAACGAGCTCCTTTTCCTCGGGTACCTCATCACCACTGTCAATGAAGCAATATTGCTGAATCGGCGATCCATCCTCTGCAGGGGCGATGGAATGATCTTCCGCTGAACCAATTTTAGTGAGAGTAAGCGTCCCCGTGACGTCCTCAAACGCTAGCTGCTCGCGTGGACTGCGGTTGTTGCAGGCAAAGTGAATGGTGTCGCCTTCCCTCTTGGTGATAACAATCCCAGCATCATCAGTCATGTACTCGTAGGCGGGTTCGACACCTTCCCAATAACTATGAAGGTACTCGTTGAAAACACTTAGCTTGCCATCTTTCTGTCCGGTGCGAAGGCGAAAGCTTGAGCAATTGCTAACACCGTCAGTAAGGCGAATGCTGTTTTCTGTCTCATTATCAAACAGTACGAACTCAGCGCTATAGGTCCTAAGTCTCATTGCAGTGGGTGCAGTTCCTTGGCGTACTGCAAATTCGAGGTTCACAATATATTCGCTGTGAGGCTCGAGGCACACATCGATAGCGCATTCAATAGTGATGCCATCTATTTCAAGTGTGTCTTGGCGACGCTCTAAACGCATTGCCGTCAGATCTTCCATTTAAAAGTATCCCCTTCAACGTAAATGAGTAGTGAAAAAGTGGTGGAAAACCCGCTTTCGCTATGAAGAGAAAGCCGAAACATCGGATTCCTATGCAGCCCAAAGTACATGCCCAAAATCTCATACGCTGGCGCATTGGCTTGGGCGGCATCCATCCTTCACGGGTTCCGTTGATTGTCCTGTTCCAGCGCACTCCCAGCAGCCACTCAGGCAGATGTGACCCAGGTCGCCTACAATCGCTTTCAGCCTCAGCACAACAACCCCGGAAGGACCCCACCACTATGGAGCTGCAGCTCAACTTCGTGCACGTCGACGCCGACATGATCACGGATCATGATTTCCTGTTGGACTCGCTTCAGAGCCAGGGGCTGGATGCCTTTCGGACCTTCGACCCGAAGATGGAGGAGGTTGCGGCGACACTGACGGAAATCTTCGGTCAGGAATTCCCAGCGCATTCGGCCATTACGGTAACGGTGGAATCGGGCAACCTGGAGCTGCAGGACCAGCTCACCAAGTTGGCTTACCTGCACGGCCTCGTTGTCTTCCTCGGCACCACGGACATCCTAGTCAATGCGACGGGCATCGATATCAGTAGTGCTGGGCTCGCCTCCTTGACCAACTCCATGGGCACGGTGTGGCGGCAGGTCAGCAGGGAAACGGTGGACCGCGCGTTCGAGGATGCGATTCGCCTGCCCGTGGGCGAGCAGACCTGGGTGCAGGTCATCAACCACGGCTCAGACTCCTACGACTACGGGGTGGACATGTCCATGCGCCTGCTAGCAAACGGGCGCTGTGAGATGGTGTGGACCAGCTTTCCCGCCGCAGATGCTGCCCCGGTATTCCGCAGTCTTACTGTCGGCAGCTACGAGGAGGCCCGGGAACTCCTCCTATCTTTCAGTGACCACAACCCGCTGATTGCGGAGCTCGACTGGGAGCCGTTGGCCCAGCGCCCGCAGAAGAACTTCCTTGACGCCGGGTTCCGCCACGAGCTTCCGTGGCGCCGGCTGGATGCAGTGAAGGAGCTTCCCGCGGGCGTGATGGTCCACCTGCATGCCTGGCCCACGATGTCGCTGGCGTACGGACGGAATGCACAGGGACAGTGGGTAGCAATGGCCTACGATCACCTGGGCACCGAGAACGTGCAAACGTTCGACATCGCAGACGAGGCCATCGCGGTAGTGGAACACTATCTAGGCGGGAACGGAGAGACCTTTTTTGAGATTTTCCCCGCCTCGTCAGTCTCGGATCCGGCACCGTACACCACGGTCACTGCCATGGAGCTGCCCGAGCGCGAGGAGCAGTGGACTGAAGCATCGCTCTGCACGATGCACCGCATCCGCGCCGCCCACAACGGCGAACCTGGGCCCCGGATGCAGCAGTTCATTTCTGCGGTAAACGCCAAGCTGGGAAGTGAAATCCTGCTCGCCGAGGAACACGTCGAGCCCCACGCCCTCACCCGGTTGCTGATCCCCGCTGAGGTCACTCCGGTCACCCTCGAGCGACTTGCCCACGTGGCCTCGAACTACGGCGTCTCTCTGGTGGTGGATGACACCATGGCGCTGTACAACCCGTCAGGGCGGGCTTTGCCCAATGCAGAAAAGTGCACGTTGACGCTGCTATCCGAGAATCGCTACGTCAATACCTGGGAGACCACTACGCCGTCGGCAGTCACGGAAGCGGCGCTGCGTCTGTTCCCGGGTTGGAGGCTTAAGGTCATGTCTGGGCGGAATGTGGACTTTCAGGAGCGCTACGCCCTCGAAGTGCGGCAGCAGGATGGGGGTTTTGAAGTAAACCTGGCCGCCCCCGACGGCGGCATGTACGCAATTCCCGATATCCCCCTCCCCTACGCGTTGGAGATGATTGTTGAGTTCACCTTCGGTCCGGCGCAGATGGTTGACAAGGTGAATTGGGAGCGCAGCCATACGCCCGCAGATGTGAGCGATAAAGAGCGCTTCGTGCTCAGCGGCACCCTTACTGGCCGAAACCCGTATCTCTTTGAAGAAAGACTTCTTAACGCCGTCCGGGGCGAGGGCCTCTCGGAGGTCGGCACCTGGGCAGTGGTCCATGACCGGCTGGTCCCCGGCGATTACTGCCAGGTCGACCGTGTGGAGCCCGCAGAGAGTGGTGCGGCGCGCTACCTCGTCGAGTGGGGCCACAACAACGGTGAAGAGGAACACTTCCAGATGCTCCTTGAGGACATCGACCAAGCCCTGTCGCTCCTTCATTGGTTTGCGCAGGGAAACCGCGCGGACTTTGAGGCCCTGCCTTGGACGCGACAAGAGGGGCAACCGCACTAGTCCCGGCGCGTGACTAGGGTATGAGGCATGAAAAACGTTCAACCAACCGAAGTACCAGAAGGCGCTCAGCTCATTGATGTCCGCGAGAATGATGAGTGGGCGGTGGAGCGCGCGAAGGGTGCGACCCACATCCCGATGAGCGAGATTACGGGTCGCATCCAGGAAATCGACCCGGACAAGGATATTTACGTCATCTGCCACGCGGGCGGTCGCAGCATGCAGGTCTGCCAGTATCTGGAGCATGCGCTGGGCTGGGACACCATTAACGTCGATGGCGGCACGGATAAGTGGAAGGCTGCCGGACTTCCCATCGAAACGGATTAATTGGCCTTAACCAATCTTTTGGGATTATTATGATGGTATGGCTTCCACGAATAATTCTGTAATCCCAACTGCCCTACTCGAATCCCCGTCGTTCCAGCTGGAGCGCCTCCGCCGCCGCACCCGCGACGGCGTCGAGGCCGCCCTGCAGACCAAGCAGACGACGCTGCGCGAGTACTGGGTTCTTACCTGCCTGGTGGACGCTGATGCCGCGTCACAGTCCTACCTCTCCGAGACCCTGGCCATTGATGCCTCTGACATGGTGCGTCTTATCGACGCCCTCGAGGACCGCGGCTGGGCCAAGCGCGAGCGCGATCCGAAGGATCGCCGCCGCCAGATCGTCGCGTCCACCAAGAAGGGCGCGAAGGTCCACAAGGACCTGGCGGAGCTTGTTGCCACTGCCGAGGACGAGGCCTTGGATGAGTCCACCAATAAGCAGCTCAAGCACCTGCGAAAGTTGGCCAAGTCCATCATTGCCGCGGACGAGGACGAGGCATAAATGGCGGGCCCCGAATCGCTCGTCCCGCAGCAGTACCTTCTAGGTAGCGCGGCGCCGCGGCCGCGTACGCTGTGGGACATCATCACCACTACCGCGGAGATGCACCCAGACGCCGCCGCGCTTGATGACGGCGAGATCATCACCTACTCCGAGCTCATCCACGAAGTCGAGCTGTGGGCCACCGAGCTGCACGCCAATGGCGTGCGCCGAGGCGATCGGATCGGCATTCGGATGACCTCCGGCAAGCGCGAGCTCTACCTCGCCATTTTGGCGACCCTGGCGGCGGGCGCGGCCTACGTGCCTGTCGACGCCGATGACCCAGACGAGCGCGCCGAGATGGTCTTCGGCGAGGCCGATATCGATGGCGTCTTTACTGATGAAGGCTTCCGCTTCCTGCGCGATTCTGCGCGCCCAGACTCCCCCGACAGGTCCGCCGAGCAGCCGGCCGAGAACCCCAATGCCCCGCGCCCAGAAGACACCGCGTGGATCATCTTCACCTCCGGTTCTACCGGCAAGCCGAAGGGCGTGGCCGTAAGCCACCGCTCCGCGGCCGCCTTCGTGGACGCCGAGGCCAGCCTCTTTTTGGTCAATCACCCGCACGGGCCGCTCGGCCCGGAGGATCGTGTGCTCGCCGGGCTGTCCGTCGCCTTCGATGCCTCCTGCGAGGAAATGTGGCTGGCCTGGGGCCACGGTGGCTGCTTGGTCCCGGCGCCGCGATCTCTGGTGCGCTCCGGCATGGACTTGGGCCCGTGGCTCATCCGCCGCGATATTACCGTCGTGTCCACCGTGCCTACCTTGGCGGGCCTGTGGCCGGCCGAGGCGCTGGATAATATCCGCCTGCTCATCGTCGGCGGCGAGGCCTGCTCGCAGGAACTGGTGGACCGCCTGGCCACCGAGGACCGCGAGATGTGGAATACCTACGGCCCCACCGAGGCCACGGTCGTCGCCTGTGCGCAGCAGATGCTGCCAGGCCGGCCGGTGTCCATTGGCTTGCCGTTGAATGGGTGGGACCTGGTGGTCGTCGATAAGCAGGGCATGCCTGTGGAATTAGGCGGCGTCGGCGAGCTGGTGATCGGCGGCGTGGGACTGGCGTCCTACCTGGATCCGGCCAAGGATGCGGAGAAGTACGCCCCGCTGGAGTCGATGGGCTGGCAGCGTGCGTATCGCACCGGTGACCACGTGCGCCTGGAGGAGGACGGGCTGTACTTCGTCGGCCGCGTGGATGACCAGGTGAAAATTGGCGGGCGCCGCATCGAGCTCGGCGAAGTCGAAGCCAACGTTGCGGCCCTGGATAACGTCTATAACTCGGCCGTGGCCGTGCAAAAGACCCCCGGCGGCGAATCCGTCCTGGTGGGCTATGTCTCCCTCGAGGATGAGGCCAAGGGCTTCGATCACGAGGCCGCGCACGCCCGCCTGGCCGATACCATGCCGGCCGCACTCGTCCCGCGCATCTGCGTGATGGAAGAACTGCCGGTGCGCACCTCCGGCAAGGTAGATAAGAAGGCCCTGCCGTGGCCGCTGCCCGGAGTGGGCGTGGAATCGACCACGCTGACCGAGACCGAGAAGTGGCTCGCGGAGCTGTGGGTAGAAACCCTCGGCGTGTCCGTGGAAGACGAGAACGCCGACTTTTTCTCGCTCGGCGGCACCTCGCTGGCGGCCGCGACCCTCGTGGGCCATATCAGGGAGCGCTACCCCACCGTGGCCGTGCGCGACCTCTACGACCACCCGCGCTTGGGCTCGCTGGCCGAGCTCATTGCGGGAGCCGAACCGCGCCCCGCGGCTGCCGATGCCCCCATGCGCGAGGTCACCAAGGTCGGCTTCGGCACCCGCCTCGCCCAGACCCTGATTCAGATTCCCGTCATGACGCTGGCCGCCTCCAGCTGGCTGGCATGGCTCATGCTGGGTTCCACCGTGGCAGCATCGCTGGGCTTTGAGTGGGCCGCGGCCTATCCGTGGTGGCTGGTCATTGCCATGCTCATCGTCTTTGTCACCCCCGTCGGCCGCATCCCCATTGGCGGCTACGGTGCGCGTCTTATTACGGCCGGAATTAAGCCGGGCGATTACCCGCGCGGCGGTTCGACGCACCTGCGCATCTGGGCGGCCGAGCGCTGGGCTAATGCTTCCGGCGCGAGCTCACTGGCAGGTGCCACGCGCGTGAATAACTACGCCCGTACTCTTGGCGTCAAGGTCAAGCGCGGCGTGGACCTGCACTCCCTGCCGCCGGTGACCGGCCTGCTCACTTTGGGCAAGCACGCCGCCATCGAGCCCGAAGTGGACCTCTCCGGTTACTGGTTGGACGGCGATATCCTGCATGTGGGCGCCATCGACGTCAAGGAAGGCGCTCGCGTGGGCGCACGCTCCACGCTGCTGCCTGGCACCGTGGTGGGCAAGTATGCCCACGTGGAGGCCGGCTCCACCGTCACCGGCCGCAAGAAGATCAAGGACGGACAGCGTTGGTCCGGCTCGCCTGCCCAAAAGGTGGGTCGTTCCAAGCACCGCTTCCCGTCCCATACGCCCAAGCGCCGGCCGTGGTGGGTGGCTATTTATGACGCCACCTCCGTCCTGCTGGCCATCCAGCCGGTTGTAGCGCTGGCGGTAGGCGCGGCCATCGTCTTGGCCCTCGTGCATTCCACGGGCGGCGATAGCTTCGTCGGTGCGATCTTCTTCGCGCCCGTCGGCGCGCTGGCGGCCTTTGGCACCTATATGCTGCAGACCTGGCTGGGCGTGCGCATTCTCTCGCTGGGTATTAGCCCGGGCGTCGCACCCGTGCGCTCGGCCAAGGGCTGGCGCCTGTGGGCCATCGAGCGCCTCATGGACGAGGCTCGCACCAAGCTCTTTCCGCTCTATGCGTCGCAGCTGACCCCAGCGTGGCTGCGCTCGCTCGGCGCAGAGATTGGCGCCAACGTGGAAATCTCCACCGCGGTCATGATCCCCAAGCTCACCGAGGTCAAAGAGGGCGCCTTCCTGGCCGATGACACCATGATCGGCGGCTACGAGCTCGGCGGCGGCTGGATGCGCACCGGCGAGACCAAGGTGGGCAAGCGCTCCTTCGTGGGCAACTCCGGCATCACCGCGCCCGGCCGCAAGCTATCGAAGAACTCGCTGGTTGCCGTGCTTTCTTCTACCCCGAAGAAGACGAAGGCCGGCGCCAACTGGTGGGGTGCGCCGCCAGAGCGCATGCGCCGCGTGACCGTAGAGGTGGACTCCCCCGCTAACTCGGGTGAGGCGCTGACCTATAACCCGGGCTTTGCCGTTAAGGCCGCCCGCGGCGTGGTGGAAACCATGCGCCTTCTAGCGCCGATGTTTTCTGCCATGCTGCTCGCGGCAACCCTCAGCGTCTATGACTCGCTTCTCGACGCCCTCGGCTTCCCCCTCACCTGGCTCCTTTCCGGCCTCGTGCTCATGGGCATGGGTGCGGTGGCCATGGCCGTCACCGTCGCGGTGAAGTGGATCTGTGTGGGCAAGCACCGCGCGGCCGACCACCCATTGTGGTCCGCTTTTGTCTGGCTCAACGAGCTGCAGGATACCTTCGTGGAGGTCGTCGCCGCGCCGTGGTTCTTCCAGCACACCTATGGCTCCGGCGAGATCAACCTGGGGCTGCGCGCCCTCGGCGTGGAGATCGGCCGCGGCGCGTGGATCGATTCCTACTGGTTCCCGGAAACGGATCTCATCCGCATCGGTGAGGCCGCCACCGTGGGCCCTGGCACCGTGGTGCAAACCCACCTTTTCCAGGACCGCGTGATGAGCCTAGATACCGTCACCATCCAGGACGGCTCCACGCTGGCCGCCCACTCTGTGGCGCTGCCGGCCTCGCTCATCGGCACGGCTTCTACCGTAGGCCCCGGCTCGCTGGTCATGCGCGGTGACCGCGTGCCCACCAACGCCGTATGGCAGGGCAACCCCATCGAGCCGTGGAAGCACTAGGCCACCGGCAGTAGCCTGCGCCCTACCGCGCGAAGTCCTGGTATTTAATCATCTCGCCGGACTTGAAGTCCCAGGCCTCCACCCGGACGCGGTCTGCAAAGACCTTGACCCGCAGTCCGGTGGAGGCTTCTTCCTTTTCTTTGACGATTGTCTCGTCATTATCGCCATCCGGCAGGTACTCATTGAGGATGGCGCCGGTGTTGACCACCGGGAAACCGGTGCGGCCGGCCTCGCCGGTGCCGTCGTAGCGGCGGGTTCCCCACCAGTTATTTTGGTGCAGCGAGGAGTGGCTGTGGCTGCTAAACCACACGATATTGTTGTACTTGTTGACCACATTGGAAAGCGCCTCGAGGTCCTCAAAGTCATTCTGGTACCACGCCGAATGGGACATCGAAACCGTCTGCGGCAGCAGCGGATGACTAAAGACTAGCGCCGGCGTGCCCTTGGCATCCCAATACGCCAAGCGCTCATCTAGCCAGTCGAGCTGCTCCTTGCTGATGCGCTGGAACGGCTCCTTGCCGTGGCGCAGGATATCGGAATAGAACTCGGTATTCACCGAAATGAGCGGCACCCCATCCACCACTTCTTCCTTCCACGGCTTATCCTGGCCGGAGTATTTGAGGAAGCGATCAAGGTAGGTCTTAGAGCCTTCCTTGCCATACATTTCGTGGTTGCCAATGGTCCACAATTCCTTGCCCGAATCGTGGGGTACCTCGCTGTGCGCGGCCAAGAAATCATCCCACTGCTGCTGCGAGCCATCGTCCACGAGGTCGCCGTTGAGCACCAGCGCCCCGGCTTTATCCTCCATAGCGTTCAACTGGCGGACCGCGTCTTTGTAGTCTTGGGGGTCGCCCTGGACGTCGGAAAGCACGTCCACGGTAGCCTGCGGCGAGCCTTGAAGCTCACCGAGCGGCTTGACGACGCCCACGTTGTCCACCGCCCACCACCAGTCATCATTGCCGTTGTTGTAGTTAAAGCTAACTTGCATACTCTTCGCGCCGGCCGGCACGTCCACGCCAATGGACTCGTGCTTGGAGAAGACATCCTTATCAAAGGCAGCGATTTCCTGGGTCTCCCCACCATCGAAGGAGACCGTCACCGTGGCATTTTGCCCGTCCTTGCCCTGGCGGTAATGGTGGTCGAATTCCACATTCACTCGCTGCTGCCCCGCTACAGGGATAGCCGGGCTTTCCAGCTTGGCGGTCATGGAATCGCCCTCGGCCAGGCGCTGCTGCTTGTTGTCGATGATGGCGAAAGTGTCATGCGCCTGCGTGAAATAGTGGCGCATATCGGTACCAGATGCCCAGGTCCAGTGGCGCATATCGCCAAAGGTCCAGCCCTTCCAGCGGGCCTCACCCGAGTCCACGCCGTGCACGTCAGTGCCCCACCCCTCCGGCGCGCGGTGGGTAAACCACGCCGGGGTATCCACCTCATCGAAGCTTTCCTGCCACAGCACCCGCGACTCAGCGGCTTCCTCCGGCTTCGCATCGTCGCCCGCGGAGGGCCCCTCGGACGAGCCTTGGGAGGATCCCTGGGACGAGCTCGGTGAAGAACTCAACGAAGAGCCCAACGATGAACCCAAAGAAGAACCAAAGGAGGAACCCGGAAGCGAGGACTGGGCCGCCGCAACGGGCGCGCCTACCATTCCGGTGAGCGCCAGGACAGATGAGAAAGCACAGAGTTTATTTTTCATAATTCAATTTCTATCCGGCCTGGGCAACGAGGCGGTTACATATACGTAAACTCTTGGCAAGCACTGTATGCCTGCCAAGAGTTCTCTCCTTATGTCCCGCGTGGATTTAAGCGTGGCGGTCGAGCCAGTCCACGACGGTATCGAGGGCCTGATCGGCAGCCGGTTCATTGAAGACCTCGTGCTTCTGGCCTTCCCAAGTCACATACTCCACATCTTCGGAAGAGATGGAGTTGTACCAATCCTGGGAGAAGTACGGCGGTACAATGCCGTCCTTGGTGCCGTGCATGATGAGCGTCGGTGCGGTGAAGAGATCCGCATTGACGGCGTCATAATTCGCGATTGCCGCCAGCTGCAGGGCGGTACCGGCGCTAGTCTTCTGTGCGATGAGCGGGCTCGAAGCATACTCGTCCTTGACCGCCTGGCTGGTGGAGACCCCATCCGTGAACGGGTTAGAAAGCTTGATGTTCTTGCTCCACTCCGGCGATTGTGCACCGATTTCAGTGCGGTGCGGAATCAGGTTCTGCGCATAGTGTGCGTTGAAGCTGGTGAGCTGCGCCAGCGGTAGGCGCTCAAAGATGGTGGGATCCAGCTTCTTCTGGGTCTCCGAAATATCATCCGGGGTGATATTCTTTCCGGCCACATTCTTGCCCGACAGGTTCAGCGGCGCGCCGCCACCGTTGGTGATGATGCCATCGACCTTGCCCGGCTCGCGGATGCCATAGGCCTCCACGGTCAGCGAGCCCATCGAGTGGCCCAGCAGGAAGGTCTTTACTCCCTGGTTTTCCTCCTTGGCCATGTCCACCACATGGTCAAAGTCATCGAGGATGTACTGGAAGTTATCGATGTGCCCCAGCGGCACGCTGCCGCCCGCGGACTTGCCGTGCCCGCGGTGGTCTACGCGGTAGACGTTGTAGCCCGCATCCAGCAGGCGCTTGGCGACGTAATCGTATCGCCCCGAGTGTTCAGAGACACCGTGCGCAAGAACCACCGCACCGCGTGGGTTGGCCACCTTCTGCTTGCGGTAGTAGATCTTGACGCCCTCGCCGTGAGCGCTGTCGAAGTAGCCTTCCTCATCGGATACCTGCTTTTCCGAGACAGTTGGGCGCCCCAATACATCTGGTTTTTGGTCTGCCGCGGGCGCAGGTGCTGAGGCTTCCTGGGCGATTGCCCCTGCCGTGAGCGTGCCAGATACCGCAACTGGTGCCGCCAGTACTGCTGCCGCCGTCAGGCAGGCGGTTACGTGCTTCTTCATCATCACTGTCTCCTCGTGGTGCTGTAGGTCATATCCTTGTGCTAGATGAGATTGAGATAACAGTGATGCTAAATATCCTGAGACGGAGACCACAAATAATTTTCGACAATGTTACCTACGGTTCCGTAACATAACCGCACGGAAATAGCCCTTTAAAATCCCCTAATTTCCGCGAAACTATTCTTTCCCATTTACCCCCTTTTGGTACCCCGAAAACAAAAAGCGGGAAACTCGGACTTGCCGAGTTTCCCGCCTTATGTGCGGCTAATTTAGCTCAACCTAGTCACCAATCTGGTCGCGACCACGCTTGACGATGTTCTCATCGACCTCGCCCACCAGATCGTGGTCCTTGTTCGTGTACTCGAACTTGGACAGCACATAGCGCATGGCGTTAATACGAGCACGCTTCTTGTCGTTGGACTTAATAGTGATCCACGGCGACTCTTCCGTATCCGTGTAGCGGAACTGCTCTTCCTTGGCACGGGTGTAGTCGTCCCACTTATCCAGCGAAGCCAAGTCCATCGGGGACAGCTTCCACTGACGCACCGGGTCGATCTGGCGGATAGCGAAGCGGGTGCGCTGTTCCTTACGGGTAACCGAGAACCACAGCTTGGTCAGGGAGATACCCGAGCCAAGAATCATATTCTCCAGCATCGGAACCTCACGGAGGAACTCCGCGTGCTGGCTTTCGGTACAAAAGCCCATAACGCGCTCCACACCGGAGCGGTTGTACCAAGAGCGGTCAAAGAAGACGATCTCGCCACCGGCCGGGAAGTGTTCAATATATCGCTGGAAGTACCAGGAGGTGGACTCACGCGGCGACGGCTTCTCCAGAGCCACAGTGCGAGCACCACGCGGGTTCAGGTGCTCGTTAAAGCGCTTAATGGTGCCACCCTTGCCGGCCGCGTCGCGCCCCTCAAAGATAATGATGTGGCGCTGGCCAGTCTCCTTGGTCCAGTTCTGCCACTTCAGCAGCTCAATCTGCAGAGCGCGCTTCACAGACTCGTACTCATCGCGAGTCATACGCTCATCATAGGGGTAATTTTCCCGCCAAGTCTGAACCGGGGAACCATCCGGCATGATCAGCGAAGGATCATCTTCATCGGTTCCATCGACGACGTAGCCGTCAGTTTTTGCCAGGTCGATCTCGGGAAGGTCGTCGTCTTTAATATCAGCCATGCATTTAGTGTAACCCGAATGTAGACATCTAGCGCGCTAAATTTCTGCAGTTACCCCTGCCCCCAGATGACCAACAAAACAAAAAGAAGACCTACCGAAACGGTAGGCCTTCTTGCTTCAGTGAGCGTTAAAGCTCAGAACTGAAGGATGTTCTTATGCGAACATGCCGAGCAGGTCGGAAGCGCCCTTAGCGATCTCGATGAACGGCTTCATGATGGAGCCGTAGAAGTTGAAATCGGAAACCAGAGCAGCCCACTCGGTGTCCAGGAAGTTTGCAGAGCTCATCAGGAAATCAGACATTTTAATTCTCCTTGAAAATTAGGATTGGGAATTTATTACTTGGAAGAAAGGGAGGACATTGCCGGAGCAAAGTCGGAGGAGGACGGGTTGTCACCGAGGAAGCCGATGAAACCGAGGGCGTTGCCCAGAGCCTCAGCGGTGTTGTTGATGACCTTGTCCCAGCCTTCCCAGGTGGTAACGAAGTTGTCCAGGTGGGTGATGATGGTGGAGAGATCCATGTTTGAACTCCTACATATAGATCCGAAGCTATTTGCCGCGGAGGGGTTTGCAGTTTGCAGACACCCTCAGTGGGCGTCACAAGAGATATTTTGGCACAAGTTCAATCTAAAGCAAGTCAAGTTTGCATAGGTGTCTTCACATCTAGGCAATTTGATAAGAAATGAGCTATATCCTATAGGGGGTATTGGAAAATTTTCACCTCGCAGCACAATCGCCCTGAACTGCAATTTTCCATTGACGGATAGTCGATTGCGTTAAATAGGATTTAACACTGTAACGCTTCGGGGTGTAGCGAACGATAGTTATGCCCGTAAACTAGCCTTCCCAAGCGAAAAATTTTTTCTAATTCAGCCCGTTAAAATTACCCCTATACGGGGTCAGTGGTGCGCATGGTTCGCGTGTTAAGTACCGTGGCGCTGAATTGTAGGCCTGTCTGCACAATGAATTGGATATAGATAGTTGAACATGCGCGCCGATTAGAAAACTACAGTGACAAGCAGATTCAGCGATCTGCCCGACAAAGTCGCGATGCGCTCATATCGCATCGGCGATGCAAAGTGGTGTAGACACGCCGAAGCGCCCCGCCTCATGCGCTCTAAAGCACAGAAGCGGGGCGCTCAAAAGGGGCTAGAAGGCCGCTAGAGGCCTTGCCTGACCCCGTCTCTCTAGACCTATCAGGGATTGGACTTAGAAGCCCATGCCGCCCATAGCGTCAGCGTCCGGCATGCCGTTGTTGGCACCGGCCGGCTCAGGCTTGTCGGCAACGACAGCCTCGGTGGTCAGGAACAGAGCTGCAATGGAAGCAGCGTTCTGCAGAGCGGAGCGGGTGACCTTAACCGGGTCATTGATGCCAGCCTCCATGAGGTTGACGTACTCACCGGTAGCAGCGTTCAGGCCCTCGCCTGCCGGCAGGGAGGAAACCTTGTCAGCAACAACGCCTGGCTCGAGGCCAGCATTGTGTGCAATCTGCTTCAGCGGTGCAGACAGGGCCTCGCGGACGATCTTGACGCCGGTAGCCTCGTCGCCCTTGAGGTCATCCAGGGAATCCAGGACGGAAGCGGCCTGCAGCAGTGCTACGCCACCGCCGGCAACGATGCCTTCTTCCACGGCAGCCTTTGCGTTGCGGACTGCGTCCTCGATGCGGTGCTTGCGCTCCTTGAGCTCCACCTCGGTAGCGGCACCGACCTTAAGGACGGCAACGCCGCCGGAGAGCTTAGCCAGGCGCTCCTGCAGCTTCTCGCGGTCGTAGTCAGAGTCGGAGCTTTCGATCTCGGCACGGATCTGCTTGATGCGGCCGTCGATCTGCTCCTGGGAGCCAGCACCCTGAACGATGGTGGTCTCGTCCTTGGTGACGACAACCTTGCGTGCCTGGCCCAAGTACTCGAGCTCGGCGGTCTCGAGGGAGAGGCCGACCTCCTCGGAGATGACCTGGCCGCCAGTGAGGATGGCCATGTCCTGCAGGGTGGCCTTGCGGCGGTCGCCGAAGCCCGGTGCCTTAACCGCAACGGACTTGAAGGTGCCGCGGATCTTGTTCACAACGAGGGTGGACAGGGCCTCGCCCTCAACGTCCTCAGCGATGATGAGCAGCGGCTTGCCGGACTGCATGACCTTCTCCAGCAGCGGAACCAGGTCCTTGATGTTGGAGATCTTGGAGGAAACCAGCAGGATGTACGGATCCTCCAGGACCGCCTCCTGACGCTCCATATCGGTAGCGAAGTAGCCGGAGATGTAGCCCTTATCAAAGCGCAGACCCTCAGTTACCTCGAGGTCAACGCCGAAGGTGTTGGACTCTTCCACGGTGATAACGGAGTCCTTGTTTACGGAGCCGTTGCCCACGGTGTACATAGCCTCGGCGATCTTCTCGCCGATGGCCGGGTCAGCAGCGGAGATGCCAGCGGTGGTAGCGATCTGCTCCTGGGTTTCTACTTCCTTAGCAGAGGAGAGCAGGGAGTCTACAACCTTCTTGGTTGCGGTCTCGATGCCGCGCTTGATGCCCATGGGGTTGGAACCTGCGGCTACGTTGCGCAGACCCTCGCGTACCAGAGCCTGTGCCAGCACGGTTGCGGTGGTGGTGCCGTCGCCTGCGACGTCGTCGGTCTTCTTGGCAACTTCCTTGACCAGCTCGGCGCCGATCTTCTCGTAAGCATCCTCGAGCTCGATTTCGCGAGCGATGGAAACACCGTCGTTGGTAATGGTCGGGGCGCCCCAGGACTTTTCCAGGACGACGTTGCGGCCCTTGGGGCCGAGGGTGACCTTGACGGCGTCGGCAAGCGTGTTGAGGCCGCGCTCGAGGCCGCGGCGGGCCTCTTCATCAAAAGCGATAATCTTTGCCATTGTGTTTGTGCTCCTTGGTTTATTGAGGACGACACTCACGTCTTTCTCGCTGCGGACGCCCGCGACGGCATGGCTGGTGAGTGTGAACCAACCTCAACCACAACGATGTAGATTTATCTGGCACTCATACTGTGCGAGTGCTAACGACCATTCTGGCACTCTCCTACCGTGACTGCAAGAAAAAATGGCGCCCCCGCGAAGGGACGCCATTATATAAGGAATGGATCAAAAACTAGGAGCTCTTCACCGTGCGCTTGGTCCAGCGGTAGATGAACGTCAGCGCGATAATAAAGAGGATCACGCCCACCACGGTGGCGGAGGCACCACCCTCAAAGATTTCCAGCGGGCTGTCGCCGCCAGCGGCGGCAATGATGCCGGCGTTGACCACACCAAAGAGGGACTCACCTACGATGAGGCCGGTAGCCAGGAGGGTACCCATACGCTTGGCAAACTCCGGGTGGGATTGCTTCGCGGCCCACTTGTCATAGAAGGTGCCCAAAATAGCACCGATGGGGATGACGATGGTCAGGGCGGCCGGTAGGTACATGCCCATGCCGGCGGCCAGCGGGGACAGCGAGTACTTATCGGTGAACTTGCGCAGGAGCTCGTCAACAATAATAAGGACAGCACCAATGGCCATACCGATAAAGATGAGGTTCCAGTCCAACGAGCTATCGAAGATGCCGGAGGCAACGGAGGACATCAGGGCGGCCTGCGGGGCGGCCAAGGCGTCTTCACCGGCGCCTTCCATGCCTTGGAAGCCGAAGCCATTGAGCATGACCTGCAGAATCGGCGGGATGACCAGGGAGCCGAAGACCACGCCGATGATGAGCGCTACTTGCTGCTTCCACGGAGTAGCGCCGACGAGCTGACCTGTCTTGAGGTCCTGCAGGTTGTCATTGGAGATGGTGGCAATGCCAAAGACGATGGCCGCGGTGAAGAGCGTGTAGGCCACCAAAGACAGAGGATCCGCAGTGGTGCCGCGGGTGACGGCCGCGATGAGCAGCGAGGCGGCGAGCACGGCGATGATGCCGATGGAGGAAATGGGCGAGTTAGACGCACCAATCAGGCCGGCCATGTAGCCGCACACGGAGGCGATAATCAGGCCTACCAGCAGGGTAAAGAGGACGGAGACGGTAATGAGCACGGCCATGTGGTCGTGAATATCGGTACCGCGTACGAAGTCCCACAACAGCAACGCGATAGGCACCATGAACGCCACGATGGTGGTGGCGACATAAGGGAAGGGAATATCGCGCTCGGTGACATCCACGGTGGAGCCGGACTTGCGGGCGCGCGAGGAGGCTAGGGACTGGCGGATGCCCACAGCAATGGGAGCGGCGATCTTCAGCAGGGTCCAAATGGCGGCAATGGCCATGGTGCCCACGCCGATGAAGCGGATGTCATCGGAGAAGGTGGTATCGACGACGTCGGCAAGCGCGGTGGCGCCCGTAATATCGCCGGTGGTGAAAATGGGCAGCAAAATGAAGTAGGAAATCACCACGCCTACCAGCATGGCAATGCCTACCGGCAGGCCCACCAGGTGGCCCACGCCGATAAGCGCGGTGGACAGGCTGGTGCCCAGGGTGGTCGCGCCAGCGCCGAGCTTGAAATAGGCGGTGACTTCGGAGGCGGCGGCCTTCATTGCGGTCAGCAGCGCCATAACGGCCGAGGTAATGCCACCCGCGACGATAACACGCAGGCCCTTGGCATTTTCTTCCTGGCTGGTGCCGGAGGCATTTTCATCGCCCACCTTGAGGACCTCGGCCGCGGCCACGCCCTCCGGATAGGGCAGATCGGAGCCGGTGACCAAGGCGCGGCGCAGCGGGATGGAATACATCACGCCCAGCACGCCGCCGATAATGCACACGCCGGCCGTCTGCACGAAGCCAAAGCCCTGCCAGTACCCCACCATCACCAGGCCCGGGAGGACAAAGATGATGGCGGACAAGGTGCCCGCGGCAGAGGCGATGGTCTGCACAATGTTGTTTTCTTTAATGTTGTGGCCCTTGAACCGGCGCAGCACCGCCATGGAAATCACGGCGGCCGGGATGGAGGTAGCAAAGGTCAAGCCCACCTTCAGGCCTAAGTACACATTGGCGGCGGTGAAGATGAGGGTGATCAGGCCACCGATAATGATGCCGCGCAGAGTCAGCTCGGGCAGGGAGGCCTTGGAACCTGCGGCGGATGATGCGTTCGCCATGCCAGGTCCTTTCTATTCTCGGCTATGAAAGTTTCTTGTTTCACCCACGCAGCGGTCTACAGCGGGCCGCGGCCAGCTACGTCCGTTTCTATCTGTTTGGTACCGGTTTCTTTCCTCGGTTTGAGTCCGAACGGACAGAATCCGCACAGGGTGGAATGAAAAAAATTTTAGTTCACCACCCCAGCGTTTTCCTATTCCGGTTGCTCTATAGCTTGGGGCGGGCGGGTACCGTAGAAAACATGACTGCACTTAATGAAAGCATTCGCAACGATCGCGAGACCATTTTCCGCCAGCTCAGCGAGCTCGTGGCCTTTAATTCCGTCCACGACGAGGAAGGTTTGGAGGACCAGACCAAGGGCGCAAGCCAGTGGGTTAAGTCCGCACTGGAAGAGGCCGGAGTGAGCGTGGAAACCATCACCACGGCCGATGGCTCCACGGCCATCTTGGGTGAGCGCAAGGGCGATGAAGGCGCCAAGACGGTGCTGCTGTACTCCCACTATGACGTGGTGCCGGCCGGCAACCGCGAGGCTTGGGAATCCGATCCGTTCACCCTGACCGAGCGCGAGGCCGCCGATGGCACCACCCGCTGGTACGGCCGCGGCGCCGCCGATTGCAAGGGCAATGTGGCCATGCACTTGGCCGCCCTGCGCGCGGTGGACAATAACGGCGGCACCAAGGTGAACCTGAAGTACCTCATCGAGGGCTCCGAGGAGCGCGGCGGCGAGGGCCTGTCCCAGCTCATCAAGGATCGCCCGGAGCTTTTTGCTGCCGACGCCATCCTCATCGCCGATGCGGGCAACGCCGCTGTGGGCCAGCCGACCTTGACCACGTCCCTGCGCGGCGGCGCGCAGATTGGCGTCCAGGTCGATACCTTGGCCTCCGCCGTGCACTCCGGCCAGTTCGGCGGCGCGGCACCGGATGCCGCCAAGGCTCTGATGCGCGCCATCGACTCCCTGTCCGATGAATACGGCCGCACCGTTATCGACGGCGTGGATACCACCGCCGAGTGGTCCGGCCAAGAGTACCCAGCCGAGGCCTTCCGCGCCGATGCGCAGCTGTTGGAAGGCACTAAGATCATGGGCGAAGACGACCCGGCCGGTGCCACCCCGGTGGCCAACATGGTCTGGTCCCGCCCGGCCATTACCGTGACCGGCTTTACCTCCACCCCGGTGTCAGAGGCCGTCAACGCCGTGCCCGCCACCGCTTCCGCGCAGCTCAACCTGCGCGTTCCAGCCGGCGCCGATGCCGCTGCGATTGCCGACGCCGTCTGTGACCACCTCCGTGCCCACACCCCATGGGGCGCCCACGTGAAGGCCGAGGTACTCGAGGCCAATGCCGGTTTTTCCACCGATCCGCAAAAGCCCGCCGCCGCGCTACTGGGCGAGTGCCTCACCGAGGCCTACGGCACGGATACCGCTGCACAGGGCATGGGCGGTTCCATTCCGCTGACCACCGAGCTGCAAGAGGCTCACCCGAACGCGGAGATCGCCCTCTACGGGGTGGAGGAGCCAAAGTGCACCATCCATTCGGCCAATGAGTCCGTCGATCCCACCGAGATCGAAAACATCGCTGCCGCAGAAGCGCTCTTCTTGCAGCGCTACGCCTAAGGGCTCACCCCTCCCGGCCGCCGCTTCGGTTTAGCGGCTTGCCGCCAACTCCCCGCGTCCCGAACCGATGGGATGCGGGGTTTATTTCTGTCCTAAATCGGCCCGAAATAGCGGCATATAATACAGTGCATAGAATTATTCCTTTCAAAGCCGTGGAAAAACTGATAAAGTGGTAATAGTTGGCCCCGCGCTCGGCCATGTTGCTTGCACTGTGCCGCCGCGTCGTACTCAGCGGCGCGCGGCTCGTGAATGTTCTCGCTTCTCGTCAGCTGTGTTCTCGTGTGTGTGCCCGTGGTATTCGCGGCAGCGGGGTATAAGAAGGTGACACAACCATAAGGAGCGTAGTAACCAACGTGCTAGTACTTCTGGGTGCTCTTATCGCCGCCTCCGTGGTCGCGCCGCTGCTCATCATGCGAATGGGTCGCCCGGCTTTTGGAATTTTGGCACTGGTTCCCAGCGCAGGCTTCGTATGGACTCTCGTGCATTTCCTGCGCGGTACCTTCACAGACGGCGGCGCGGTCGAACGCACCGTGGAGTGGATGCCGTCCGCCAACCTGAGTTTTAGTCTCCGCTTGGACGGATTGGGCGCGCTATTTAGCCTCATTATATTAGGCATGGGCGCGCTGGTGCTGGTGTATTGCTGGGGCTATTTTGATGGCACGCGGCGCCGCCTAGCCATGTTCGCCGCACAAATGGTGGGCTTTGCCACCGCCATGTTTGGCCTGGTGGCCGCGGATAATTTCCTGCTAATGTACGTGTTCTGGGAGATTACCTCCATACTGTCCTACCTTTTGGTCAGCTACTACGCGGAGCGTGCCTCTTCCCGCCGCGCCGCGCAGCAGGCACTCATGGTCACCGCACTGGGCGGGCTGTCCATGCTCATGGGCATCATCCTGCTCGGACGCCAGACCGGAGCGTGGACCTTTAGCGATATCGCCGCCTATCAGCACTTTGCCCAGACGCCATTTGTCACGGTCGCCATCGTGCTCATCTTGGCGGGCGCGCTGACGAAGTCCGCAATCGCGCCGGCACATTTCTGGTTGCCGGGTGCGATGGCGGCGCCGACTCCGGTCTCCGCTTATCTCCACTCCGCCGCGATGGTAAAGGCGGGCATCTACCTAGTCGCACGCCTCGCGCCATCGATGTATGAGGTTGCCACCTGGCACGTGGTGGTTATCTCCCTTGGCGTATTTACCATGCTGCTGGGTGGCTGGATGGCGCTCAAGCAGCGCGACCTGAAGCTGGTGCTGGCCTATGGCACCGTCTCCCAGTTGGGCTTTATTACTTCCATCGCAGCTGTAGGTTCCCGCGAGGCTATGCAGGCCGCTCTCGCGCTGACCTTTGCGCACTCGCTATTTAAGGCGGCACTCTTTATGGTCGTCGGCACTATCGACCACTGCTCGGGCACGAGGGACATCACCAAGCTTTCCGGCTTGGGCCGCAAGGAGCCGTTCCTCTTCGGCATTGCGATCATCTCTGGCCTGTCCATGGCCGGCGTGCCGCCCCTTTTTGGCTTCGTGGCCAAGGAGGCAGTGCTGGAAGCCACCATGCATGAGGAGCTTCTAGTAGGCATGCCGCGCAATATGATGCTGGTGGCCTACGTCCTCGGTTCCATCCTCACCATGGCTTATACTCTGCGCTTCTTGTGGGGTGCCTTTGCTACCAAGCCGGAGGTTAATGGCACGGAGCCAGCAGAAGCCGTCGCCAAGATGCATCCCGTCACCATGGGGCTGTGGCTCTCCCCTGCCCTACTCACCGCCCTAACCGTGGTGCTGGGTGTATTCCCCAAGCCGCTCTCGGCGGCCTTTGACCAGCACCTCAACTCCACCTTCGGCCCGAAGGAGCATAGTGAGTTGGCGCTGTGGCATGGCTTTAGCGTGGCGCTGGGCCTTTCCATGCTCATTATTGTGGGCGGTATTGTCATGCACTGGCAGCGCCAAGTCCTAGTCAAGTGGCAATTCCCCTACCCTGCACTGGGCAATGCGGATGATGCCTATGATTCGGTCATCGCTCTTCTGCGCCAGCTCTCGCTGCGCACGACGGCAACCACGCAGCGCGGCTCCCTGCAGCTGAACCTCACGGTCATCTTTGCCACCTTGATGTTGCTGCCGGTAGCCATGCTCATCAAGGGCGACCTCACCGATATTCGGATGATTGTGGCGGAAAATCCCTGGCAGATCGTGGCCGCCGTCATCATTATGGTGGCCGCGGTGGCCGCCACGGTCACCGCTAACCGCCTGTCCGCCATCATCATCGTAGGCGTGACCGGTTATACACTCGCCTTTATCTTTGCGCTCCACGGTGCACCAGATCTTGCGCTAACCCAGCTGCTGACGGAGACCATCGTGATGGTTATCTTCATGCTGGTCCTGCGCCGCATGCCCGCTTCCGCCGAGTGGAAGCAAGACCCCAAGATGGGCCGCCTGCGCGCCTGGCTATCGGTGGGCACGGGCCTGACGGTCACCGTGGTTGCGATGTTTGCCATCAACGCCCGCCAGTCCAAGCCCATTTCCGAGTTCATGCCGGATCTAGCCAAGGAGATTGGGCACGGCGCCAATACCGTCAACGTCTTACTGGTAGACCTGCGCGCGTGGGATACCTTTGGCGAAATCACGGTCATCATCATTGCCGCGCTGGGCGTGGTCTCGCTGATTTATCGCACCCAATCCTTCGGACGCGAAAGCCGCCGCCCCACCCTGCGGGTGACCGGCCGGCGCTGGCTGGCGGCCGGCGTGGAATCGGAGCAAGCGCTCAACCGCTCGCTGATGATCGATGTCTCCACCCGCGTGCTCTTCCCGTCCATGGTCGCGCTATCCTTCTACTTCTTCTTCGCCGGCCACAACGCCCCGGGTGGCGGCTTTGCCGGCGGCCTCGTCGCCGCGCTGGCGCTCATCCTGCGCTACCTGGCCGGCGGGCGCGCGGAGTTGGAAGAGACCCTACCTATCGACGCCGGACGCACCATGGGCACCGGCCTCTTCTTGTCCGCACTGGCCGCAGTGACCCCCATGTTCTTTGGCCACCCACCGCTTACCAGCGGCTACACCTCGCCGGAGATTCCGCTCATCGGCAAGGTTTCGCTGCCATCGGCGTTGGTCTTTGACGCGGGCGTCTACCTCATCGTGGTGGGGCTAACGCTCTACATCCTGAGTTCCTTGGGCGCCAAGTTGGATGAGGAAGAGGATATGCGTAAGCAGCGCGCCCGCGATCGCGCCCGCTCGCTGGCCCGGCAGCAACGCCAACGCACCGCCAAGCAAAAGGCGCAAAGGGCCCAACGCAAGGAAAAGAAACAAGCCGCCACAGCAAGCACAGCCGCGACAACAGGAAAGGAGAAATAAATGGAAGCCAACCTCTTCCTCCTCCTGGCCGCAGGCGTGCTCGTTGCGGCAGGCGTCTACCTGCTGCTAGACCGCACCATGACCAAGATGATGTTGGGCTTGTTGCTACTGGGCAATGGAGCCAACCTCTTCCTGCTGCAGTCCGGCGGCTCGGCCGGTTCCCCGCCTATCGACGGCCGCGAGTCGGAGCCTTACGGCGCCGAGATTGCGGATCCACTGGCGCAGGCGATGATTCTTACCGCCATCGTTATCTCCATGGCACTTACGGCCTTCATCCTTACGTTGGCCTACCGCCAGTACCGCTACCGCACGGACGATGTCATTGAAGATGACGCGGAGGATACCGCGATTGCGGCTAAGGCTGCGCGCCCTGGCAATGCGGCCGCCAACCCGGACCACGATGAGTCCAATGATCCGACCACGGGCCGCGCCACCAAGCAAGGCGATAACTTCGGACCCGAATCCTTCGAGCAACCAGTAAAGGGGGCCCACGATGAGTGAGACCGTACAGCCGCTTGTCGATGTCCTCTTTCCCTACATCGGCTACCTCATTCCGCTGCCCATTATCATCCCGGCGGTGGCCGCGGCCCTCGCCTTGATTTTTTGCCGCATCCCCAATGCGCAGCGCCAGATCGTGTTCTTCTCGCTGCTCATTACCGCAGTGGTTAATGCCACCCTCATCCTCATTGCAGATTTTGAGGGCATCCAAACGCTGCAGGTAGGTGGCTGGGACGCCCCAGTGGGCATCACGCTTGTGGCGGATCGCCTCTCTGCGGTGATGCTCTTTACGTCCTCCGTGGTGCTGTTTTCTGTCATTTGGTACGCCATTTCCCAGGGCGTGCGCGATGGCACCAAGGACGAGCCGGTGGCCGTCTTCTTGCCCACCTACATGCTGCTGACCATGGGCGTAAATATTTCCTTCTTGGCCGGCGACCTGTTCAACCTCTACGTGGGCTTCGAGGTCTTCCTCGTGGCGTCGTATGTGCTGTTGACCCTGGGTGCCTCGGCTGGTCGCGTGCGCGCCGGTGTGGGCTATGTGATGGTGTCCATGGCCTCGTCCATGATTTTCTTGCTCGCGTTGGGCTTTGTGTATTCCTCCGTGGGCACGATGAACATGGCCCAGATTGGCCAGCGCATGCAGGACATCCCGGAGGGAACTCGCATCGCCATCTTTGCCACGCTGCTCGTCGCCTTCGGTATTAAGGCGGCCGTGGTTCCGTTGGACGCCTGGCTGCCGGACTCGTATCCCACAGCGCCGTCGCTAGTCACGGCCGTCTTCGCCGGCCTGCTGACCAAGGTCGGTGTCTACGCCATTATCCGCGCCCGCACCTCCGTCTTCACCGCCGGTGGGCTCGATACCGTGCTCATGTGGGTCGCCCTCGCCACGATGTTGGTGGGCATCTTAGGCGCGATTGCGCAGTCCGATATTAAACGCCTTTTATCCTTTACCCTGGTTAGCCACATTGGCTACATGATCTTCGGTGTTTCCCTCGGCACCGCCCAGGGCCTGTCCGGCGCCATCTTCTACGCCGTGCACCACATTCTGGTCCAAACCGCGCTATTCCTGGTGGTCGGACTCGTTGAGCGCCAGGCCGGCACCTCGTCGCTGCGCCGCTTGGGTTCGCTCATGTACTCGGCCCCGCTGATCGGAATCTTGTATTTCATCCCGGCCATTAACCTGGGTGGCATCCCACCGTTCTCCGGATTCTTGGGCAAGGTCATCTTGTTGCAGGCCGGTGCGAATGAAGGTTCCTGGATGGCATGGGTGCTCATCGTCGGTGCGGTGGTTACCTCGCTGCTGACCCTCTACGTCATGATGCTGGTATGGGCCAAGGGCTTCCAGCGCGACCGCGCCGATGCCCCGGAAGGCAACATGGCGCTCGCGCGCCCCGCCCCGCTTTCCGATATCACCGATGAGGTGGAATTTTCCTCCCGCCAGGATGTGGGCCGCGTGCCCTTTGGCATGATTGCGTCTACTACCCTGCTGGTGGCCGCGTCTACGTCCATTACCTTCCTGGCCGGCCCAATGTCCGGCGTGACTACCCGCGCTGCCGAATCCGCACAAGATACGTCCATCTACCAGTACGCGGTGCTGGGCGACCGCGCGGATGATCCCACCCGCCACCTCAACCAGAAGGAGCGCTACACCGGCGGCGCGGACTCCTATGAAAATCGCCGCAACCCCTCCCCCGAGGCGGAGCCTCCGGCCTCACCGGGCTTAGATGCCCGCACCGACCCAGAAGCCGGCGGCCGCGATTCGCATTCCACGGATGTAAAGTCCCCGGACGCCGCCAAGAGGAAGGATATTAGCGATGACTAACACGCGCTTTTCCGGCCTGCGCCACCGCTTCCGCCCGTGGTTCATCGTCTGGCTGGTAGTCATGTGGTGCATGCTCATGGGCGAGGTCACCGTGGGCAACCTGGTAGCCGGGCTTATCATCGGCTTCGTCATTGTCTTTGCCCTGCCGCTGCCGGCCATGCCTATCACCGGCATCGACGTCTCTTGGGGCAAGCTCATTGTGTTCATGCTCCGCTGGTTCTGGGAGTTGTTCTACGCCTCGCTCAAGGTGGGCTGGCTGGCCGTGCGCCCGCAGCCGGTGCCCAAGACCGCCATCTTGGAGCTGCCCATGCGCTTGGATAATGAGTTCGTACTCTCCCTGGCTGTAACGCTGTATAACCTGCAGCCAGGCGGCACGGTGACCGATATCGACATTGCCAATCGCATGATTACCGTCCATATCTTAGACGCCCGCGATGAGGCCCAGATTCAGCGCGAAATCGGTGCCGTGGCCCACCTTGAGGCCTCATTCATCGACATCTTTGAAAGGAGCCACCCCTAATGGATCCGCAGATCTATAACGCGATTTTGCTGGTGGCCGCCGCGCTGCTGGTGGTCTCCTTCCTCATCACCGTCTGGCGCATTGTCACCGGCCCCAATTCGCTGGACCGCTTGGTGGGCATGGATGGCTTTACCGCGATGTTCCAGTGCGCACTGGCTACCTATATGTGCTGGTCGCTTAACACGACCGTGGTCTCAGCCATGCTGGTCATTGCGCTGCTGGGATTCATCTCCACCGTATCCGTCACTAGGTTTAGGAAGAGGGATAATCAATGAGCTGGTCTTTCATCGCAGATGTGCTCTCGCTCATCCTGATAATCGGCGGCAGCGTCCTCACCTTGGCGGCGGCTATCGGCATCGCCCGCTTCAAGGACACCATGTCTCGTGTGCATGCGGTAAGCAAGCCGCAAACCACCGGCCTTATCCTGACGATCCTTGGTGCCATCATCCGCATCACGGGCGCGGAATCCTTCAGCGTTGCCGAGCGCGGGGATTTAGGAATACTCGTTTTGCTGGTACTCTTTGCCATGTTCACTAGCCCGGTAACCGCGCAGCGCACCTCGCGTATTGCACGCCGTGAGGGCCTGTACGGCACCGAGGAAACCATGTCCCGCAACGACCGACCCGCCGCGAAGTCGCTGCGCCGCAAGTAGGAGACGCTTTTCACCGTGAAAAAGCTTTATGGGCTTCCCACTATGGTGACTTTGCTCGCCGCTCTCGTCGGCGTCATCGTCTACCGCTTCAGCATCTTCGACGGCAATAGCGCCTTTGTGTGGCGCGTTCCCCTGGATCTGAAGATTTATTGGCTCGCCGGCGGCGAGGTGGCCCAAGGCGCGGACCTCTACGATAACGCCTACATTGGCGACCTGCCTTTTACCTATCCGCCCTTCTCCGGCACCCTTTTCACGTGGCTTTCCACGCTTGACGACGCCCCCTTAATCCTCCTCTGGCAGGGCGGCACCGCCCTCGCCTTGTTCACGGTTATTATGCTGGTCCTGCGCGAGCGCGGGCTCAAGCTCTCCCCGGCAATGTGGCTGCTGGGCATCTTGCTGCTGTGCTGCACCCCGGCGAATGAGCCGGTGCACGGCACCTTATTCTTTGGCCAGATCAACATCTTTTTGATGCTGCTCGTGGCCTTGGACATCCTCCCGCGCAAGCGCGCTTTGCCGGGCATCGGAATTGGTTTGGCCGCAGGTATGAAGCTCACCCCGGCCTATATGGGTCTGGTTTTGCTCTTCCAGAAGCGCTGGTGGCAAGCGATCATCGCCATCCTTACCTTTGCGGTGACCGTTGCCATCGGTTTCGTGACCATTCCGGATGCCGCCGATTTCTGGACCGACGCTATCTTTAAGTCCTCGCGCGTGGGCGAGCACACCAACCCCGGTGCGCAGTCGATTCGCTCGGTGATGGTCCGCGCCTGGGGCATTGATGGCGGCTGGATCTGGCTTACCGCCGTGGTCGTGGTCTTCATCTTGACCTGCCTGGCGCTGCGCACCGCGATGAAGCACCGCAATAATTCCGCCGCACTTGCGCTTGCCGGCATCAGCTCCTGCTTGGTCTCCCCCTTCTCCTGGTACCACCACTGGGTGTGGACGGTGCCTCTGGCCGTCGTCGTGCTAGTTGCCGTCAACCAGGGTCTGGGCAAGCGCCTGCCCGGTTTCCTCGGCGCGCAGTTCGCTGGCCTCGTGTCGGTGCTCGCTATGTGTGCGGTGACCCTGCCGTTCATCTCCGCACCCGTGTGGCTATCTGCGGCGAGCCGCTCGCTCAACCACTGGGATTTGCAGCCGTGGGGAATGTTGGCCTTCACCGGCGCCGGTGTCCTTTTTATCGCCTTCTACGCGGTGTGGGGCTTTATCCCCGGCACCCAGCCGGCCGAGGAAGCGCCCGCCCCGGGCCGCCACCACCTGCCTGCGCAGCCCGAGCCCGCTACCGCGGAAACCGCTGTACGCCCAGCACGCTCGTTTAATACCGCAGCTACGAGCCGTGGGGGTCAAGGTCATTCACGGGCAGCGCAACCCGTCAGCGATGAAACGGCAGAAATGCCCGCGGTGGGGCCGGAAACGCGCGCGTTCCCGGCGGCGCAGGACATCACCGATATCCCGGATACGCCGGCCTACGGGCGCCACTCGCGCGCAGAGGACTAGCCCCGGACCAGCCTGCCCGCCGCTTTAGAGTGGGCGGAAGGTGCGCAACTCGCGGCAGGTCTCCTCGACCACCTCGCGCCAGCTGCCGGTCTCTTTGAAGAGGCGGCGCTGCCGCTCATAGCCGGCACCGCCTTCGATAATTTCGTGGATGAGTTTGAGCTCATTGACGCATCCCAGCTCGCGCGCGATGGGGCTAAGCTCGTCCACCATTTCCGCTAGCTCGTCCTTGACCCAGGCCTCATCGGTCTCGCGGGAGGTAATCACCAGCGCATCCATGCCGTAGCGGGCACCGCGCCATTTATTTTCTGCTACGTGCCAGGGCTGCAGGATGGGGAGGGGCTCCGCGGCGTCGATAAGCCGGTCGTAGTAGACCACCAGGCAGTGGGTCAGCGCCACGATGGCGGAGAGCTCGCGCAGGTTGGACGTCGCATCAGAGACGCGCACCTCCACCGTGCCCCACTTGGACGCCGGCCGAATATCAAAGTGCATGGAACCGGTGTGATTGATAACGCCGGAAATGGCTTGGTCGCGCATATAGGACTGCCACTCGGCCCAATCGCGGAATTGATACGGCATGCCTGCGGTGGGCAGCTGTTGGTACAGCATGGTGCGGTTGGAGGCATAACCGGTATCGAGGCCCTCCCACCCGGGCGAGCACGCAGAAATGGCCAGCAGATGTGGATACTTGGTCATCAGCGCATTGATGATGGGCCATACGCGGTCCTCGTGGCTAACGCCCACGTGCACGTGCGTGCCCCATAGCAGCATCTGCTTGCCCCAGTACTGGGTGCGCGCGATGATTTCTTGATAGCTGGGCTTTTCCGAAAGCGGGTTCTCCCGGAAGTCCGTAAACGGGTGGCCGCCAGAGGCCCAGACATCTACGCCCAGCTTATCGGCGGCTTCTTCCACCGCTTTCAGGGAAGTGTTCAGGTCAGCGATGGCTTCCGGCACGGTATGGCAGATGCCGGTGACCAGCTCCACCGTGTTCTGGAGGAATTCCTTTTCCAGATGGATCTCGGGATGGGCTGCAGTGACGAGGTCAATAAGTTCTGCGCCGCGCGGGACAAGGTCGCGCGTGTCGCGGTCCACGAGCGCCACCTCCCATTCCACGCCGAGCGTTGGTTCGGGAGAGCGGGCGAATTGTTCTGCCGGGATCTTCACCCATTCAGCTTAACGGGTGACAGGTATTAAGACGTGAATTTTATTTAACCTGTTCGCACCGGCGGTCCTGCGGGCGCGGAAAAGTTCAGATCACAAAAAGTCCAAGGCATTCGGCCGAAGAACTATGGTACTTGCTCTTCGGCCGGAGGGCCTTGGACTTTAAATTAGGTGCGCGGCTTGCTTAGGCCTGCGGTACCGCCAGGGCGACGACGACGGCGCCGTCATCGGTTGCTTCCTTAGGCAGGTCGCGGTTCATCGGAGCGATATCGGCCTGGTAGCGGGCGGCTACCTCCTTGGCCAGAGCCTCAGCGGAGGCATCGCCTTCTGGGAAGAAGACGGTGGTCTTCGGAACGGTGAGGACATCGCCCGGCAGGTTGCCCACGTAGCCAACCTTGAAGCCGCCGCCCTTGAGGGAATCGGCTTCCTTCTTGGCCTTGTCTACCTCGCCGGAGTTATTGAGGACGCTGACCTTAATATCGTTGCGGTCGCGCGCGGCGGAATGGGCGTTTTCCTCGCCTGCGGCGGCATCTCCCTCGGCCGCGGCTCGCTCATCGGCAGCGCCGGAAGCGGCCGGGTTGCCTGCGCCGTCGCGTTCGCCCTCACCTGGCGCCGGTGCGGGGGCAGGGGCGCTCGCGCCCTCGGAAGCGCCTGGCGCGCCAGGGGCACGGGAACCTGCGGCGTCGGGGCCAGCGGAGCCTTCGGGCGCGGCACCGATGGTGGAACCGGTGGAGTTTTCCTGCGTGCTCTCGGAGGCAACGGTGGAGTCATCGTCGCCTGAGGTCATGGAGTACAAAGCCCAAAGGCCGAGCATGACGGCCACGGCGATGAGGACCATTGCCAGGCCGCGCAGCGGGAGGCCGCCCTTTTTAGCGTGCGCGCCTCCACCAGCGGGGCGCTTAGCTGCACGGGAAGCGGACGCACCGGCAGCGGAGCCGGCGCGGGTTTCGTCGGATACCTTGTCGGTCGAATTTTCCGGATTCACATTAGTCACATACGCAACACTAGTACTCAGAATTAACTATCTGGGGTATTTCCCCGCGCGGCGCGCCGCGTGTCTTCTCGCTCCTCGCGCAGGCGCCGCAGCCGTGCAACCAGGAGGGGGTGGGATTGGGCGGCCGCGGGGGCGTCGAGAAGCAGGTTTAGGCGCTGGTGGTAGCGCACCGGGGAGATGTCCAGCTGCGCGCGGATGGCCTCTTCCTTGCGGCCGATGCTGCGCGGCGCGGTTTCCTCGAAGTCCAAAATGGCGGCGTCTAGGTCAGACAAGGGGGTCATGCCTAAACTGTAAGGCATGACTATTCGCCCCATCGTTATCCACGGCGAGACCGTGCTTCACGAACCCACCCAACCGGTGGAAGAATCCGAGATTTCCACCCCGGAAATGCAGCAACTCATCGCGGACATGTATGAAACCATGGACGCCGCCAATGGCGTGGGCCTGGCCGCTAACCAGGTAGGAATTGGCAAGCGCCTCTTTGTCTACCACTGCCCCGATACGGACGGCCCCAATGGCACCGAGCTGCCGTCCGAGGAGGCGGGCATGCGCAAGGGCTGCGTTATCAACCCCGTGCTGGAGACCTCCGAGATTCCAGAGACCATGCCTGCCGACGACGGCTCCGATGACGAGGGTTGCCTCTCCGTGCCGGGCGAGGGCTTTCCCACCGGCCGCGCCGACTGGGCGCGCGTGACCGGCAAGGACGAAAACGGCAATGACATCTCCGTCGAGGGTTATGGCTTTTTCGCCCGCTGCCTGCAGCACGAGACCGGCCACCTCGATGGCTTCCTCTACACCGATACCCTCATTGGCCGCTATAAGCGCCAGGCCAAGAAGGCCATTAAGCGCCACGGCTGGACCGAGCCGGGCTATTCCTGGGTACCGGGTGAGGACGCCGATCCCTTCGGCCACGACGACTAATGTCTCGCATTTTCCGCTCCGATGCCGTCCAGGTGGGCGAGCGCGTGGTGGCCCGGCGCGACTTCGGCGATGTGCATAGCGATGTCATCGGTCACGTACTCAGCCTCGACCCGCTGGTCATTCGCCCACAAGAGGTCGGCGGCTACCCTTCCGACCTGGAGGCGGTGGAGATCCCGCCGGAGCAGCTGAAGATCATTAAGCGCCTTTCCCCGCGCATGGTCCGCAATTCCGATATCCGCGCCGTGGAGGTTGCCGCGGCCTCGGCCTTCCCCGGCACAGACCACGCCTGGACCAGCGATGGTTCCTGGCTGCTGCGCGCGAGCGACGGGGTTTCCGGCCACTCCAACTCGGCCGTGCCGGTAGGCCCTTCGGCCGGTTTTACGCCAGTGCCACTGGAGGAGATTAAGGCCTTTTACTCCCGCCACAATCTGCCGGTGCGCCTATTGGTTCCGGAGCGCATTGGCAAGCCGGCCGAGCGCCTGCTCGCCGACCCCGCCTGGGAGACCGAGCCAGAGATCCTCGCCATGGTCCTGAGGGATCTGCCCACGCTTGCCGACGCCCCCTCTACCTCCCCCACCTTCCACCTCACCGCCCAGCCCGACGACGAGTGGCTGGCGATGTATCAATCCCGCACCGATGCCCTTCCTGCCAACGCGTTGCAGAGCCTTGGCGCTCACATCGAGGGACCGCTCGGCTTTGGCCGCCTGGTCCTCGATGGCGAGACCGTCGCCATCGCCCGCGGCACCCTGAGCGAATCCGGCGATGGCACCACGTGGCTGGGTCTTTCTTCCATCGAAGTGGCCGAGGACTTCCGCCGCCGCGGATACGGAGCGCTCGCGCTCCAACATTTGCTGCACTGGGGCCACAACAACGGCGCTGAGCACGCGTACCTCACCGCGCCGACCTCGAATATCGCCGGCGTGCGGCTGGCGGAGAAGCTCGGCTTCATCGAGCAGCACCGGCGCATCTACGCCCGCCTGCGCGACTAGCTCTCCGCGCTGCGGACTTCCGGTCTGGGCGGTGAACGTTATGGGACTCCTTGTGGGCTGGGTAGTGAGCTTGACTCACTACCCAGGTAACCTATGTGGCATGCGCATCGCCACGTGGAATATTAACTCCGTCCGTACCCGCACACAGCGGGCGCTGAACCTTATCTCCAAGCACGACATCGACGTTTTGTGCCTGCAAGAAACTAAGGTGAAAGACGATAAGTTTCCACGCGAGGTCTTCGAGGATGCGGGTCTCCATGTCACCTGCCACGGGCTCAACCAGTGGAACGGCGTGGCCATTGTGTCCAAGGAAGAGCCCGAGGACGTCTTTATCGGCTTTCCGGGCCAGCCAGGCTTTGCCAAAGATCCAGAAAAGCCGCAAGACCGTGAGGCCCGAGCACTAGGGGCTCGCATCCGTGGCGTAGAAATCTGGTCACTCTACGTGCCCAACGGCCGCGAGATCACGGATCGCCATTATGACTACAAGCTGGACTTTCTCTATCACTTGGCGCGCTATGCGGAAAATCATGCGCAGTCCAAATTGCTTATGAGCGGTGATTTCAATATTGCCCCGCGCGATGAGGACGTGTGGGATATAGAGGCCTTCCGTGGCAAGACGCATGTCACCGAGCCAGAGCGCGCCGCGTTCCAGATGCTGGAAGAAGCAGGCCTCGAGGAAGTTACTCGCCGGTTCACGGAGGACCAGCGCTATACCTACTTCGATTACAAGGGCATGCGCTTCCAAAAGAACGAAGGCATGCGCATCGACTTCCAGTTGGCTTCAGCCCCGCTTGCCCAGCACGTGACCGGCGCGCAAGTAGACATGGTCGAGCGCGCCGGCGATAAAACCTCCGATCACTGTCCGCTTCTCGCAGATTACAATCTGCCCGATTTCAATTCCGTGCGATAAATGTCTTGGTCTCTTGATCTCAGCTTCTGGCAGCTCGTATTCCTGATCCTTGATTACGGCATCAAGATCATTGCCGTTGGCTTCGTGCCCGAAGGCCGCCGACCTTCCAGTTCAACCGCGTGGCTGCTGGCAATTCTGGTGCTGCCGTTTATCGGCCTGCCGCTGTTTTTGCTCATGGGCTCGCCGTATATCAACCGGCGTCGCCACCGCATCCAGCAAGAAGCCAATGAGAAGATTGAAAACGTCACAGCCCGCACCCCGGATCATCCGCAGGGCCTCCTTTCGGCGGAAGTAGAGTCGGTTATTCGGCTTAACCGCGAGCTGACTGGGTTCCCAGCATTGGTGGGCCATAACCTTGGCCTGCACGCGGATTATGACGAGTCCATTCGCGCCATTGCCGCCGCTATTGACCGCGCCGAGAAGTATGTATCCATCGAGATCTACATCCAGTCCTGGGATGAGACCACAGACGTCTTCTTTGAGTCGCTGCGCAGGGCTACCGCCCGAGGTGTAAAGGTGCGCTTGCTCTTGGATCAGATCGGCAGCTTCAAGTACAAGGGCTACTTCAAGCTGGGCAAGCGGCTAACGGAGATTGGCGTCGACTGGCATCTCATGCTGCCCATCCAGCTGCACAAGGGCCGCTTCCGCCGCCCTGACCTGCGCAATCACCGCAAGCTGGTGATTATCGATGGCAAGGTGGGCTTTATTGGCTCGCTGAATATGATTAAGCGCCAGTACAAGACCAAGGACCGCTACTGGATTGACTACATGGTGGAGCTTTCCGGCCCGATTGTGACCTCCATGTCCGCAATCTTCGCCGTGGATTGGTACCTCGAGGCAGAAGAGAACCTGCCACTGGATGAGCTGCCATATGACGACGCCCAGACTGCCGACGCCAACCACCTCCAGATAATCCCCTCCGGGCCGGGTTACACCACTGAGCCCAACCTGCGCATGTTCAACTCCCTGGTACACCACGCCAAGGACCGGCTGGTACTGTGCTCGCCCTACTTCGTCCCGGATGAATCCCTACTGGAGGCCGTGACCACCGCCTGCTACCGCGGCGTGGACGTGGAACTTTATGTCTCTGCCAAGGCGGACCAATTCATGGTCAACCACGCCCAATCCTCCTACTACCAGGCGCTGCTGGAGGCGGGCGTGCACATCTACCAATTCCCCTATCCCTTTGTTCTGCACTCCAAGTTCATCATCACCGACCCGGATGACCCCGGCCGCGATCCGCTGTGCATGTTCGGCTCCTCCAATATGGACCCGCGCTCGTTCGGCCTAAATTACGAATCCACCATGCTGGTGGCCAAGGGAGACCTCATTGACCAGTTCAACCAGCTCGTATCCAACTACCGGGCCGTATGCCACGAGCTGACCCTTGAGGAATGGAATGAGCGCGGATTTATCCGCCGCTACGTGGATAATGTCATGCGTCTTACCTCCGCGTTGCAATAAAGCGGGTACTGGCTGCAACGGCTTCAGCGAAGACTGCGCATATTTACCCACCCGAAGGCACTTCAACCTGCGGGTTTATCGATTTTCCCAGGTAGCTTATAACTATATCCCTGTAGATCTATACCCCGAGCCGATCAACCAACAAAACCGTCATCTTAGACGTCCATCTCGATCGAGGTGGGAGTTCCGTCCCTCTTCGTCTTCACCGTCACGGGGTGCCCACCGAACATGTACCCGTCGTCGAACTCGACGCCAATGTTTCCCCTGTGGGGAATGTTCACCGCAGTCGGGGTCAGCTTGGCGTAGACGTCCTCCACCCCGAGTTTCGGGGCGGGTGTCGGCCTCCCTTCCGCCTCGGCCACATCGTGGCGCCACCGGTTCGCGGCCGGAAGTGCTTTTTCGGCCCCCAGCATGCGCGCGCTATCGAGGTACTCTTGGGAGAGGACGTTGTTGATGAAGCTCAGCGCCGACTTGAACTTCTTCGCCATGTTCCCCTGGCCCGCGAGGAGCAGTTCCGGCCCCTCGTACCAAATACTGACCTCGACGCCGAGGTCGTCCGCTTTACCCTCGAAAGTCGAAAACGTCCGGTCAAGGACCAGTTGTCCGATATTGGCCTCCAAGATCACCGGTTCGGCAGTCTTGGCCGAGAGTTCCTCCATCTCTGGGTCGGGCAGCGGATCAAGCATTTCCCAAATGGTGACGTAGGGTTCCTTCCTGATATCGGAAAAGAAGTAGCTACCCCGCGCGCGATACACCTTGAACGGCTCCAGATCGGCGATTTCCCGCGGATCCCAGAGCGTCTTTCCCTGCCGGGTGTGAAACAGGTGCGGGTAACACACATTGATCCCCCCGGTGATTACTTCCCCGTCGGGAAGTAACCGGAGAGCTACACCAGGCATAAGCATAAGTTGGAGTTTGAGCTTGTCTTTGGCGTAGTCGTCACCCACGACCCTCTTTTCCGGCACCGAGGAGACGATGAAGTGGAATTCGACTTCCTCTTCCTTAGCGCTCCTCTGCGTAACAGGGGCATCAGGAAATTCCTCGTAAAGCGACAGCATGCGGCAATGGTAACTCACCCGGTGCTGTTGCAAAGTTGGGGCAGTAGAAAGACCGGCGTGAAATAATCAGAGCCATGGGCATCTTCTCCGGTCGGCATTTCCCCCGTGACATCATCCTGTGGGCGGTGCGGTGGTACTGCCGCTACGGCGTGAGCTACCGCGACCTCGAAGAAATGATGACCGAGCGGGGTGTGCCAGTCGATCACACCACGATCTACCGCTGGGTGCAGAAATACGCCCCTGAGCTGGATAAGCACACTCGCTGGTACCGGCAGGTACCCGACTGGCAGGCCCGGTCCTGGCGGGTGGATGAGACCTATATCCGGGTCGGCGGCACGTGGTGCTATCTCTACCGGGCTATTACCGCCGGTGGGCAGACCTTAGATTTCTACCTCTCACCAAAACGGAATGTGGCTGCGGCCAAGCGTTTCCTGGCCAAGACGCTGCGATCGAATACGACAGCCGGGTCCCCGCGGGTCATCAACACCGACAAGGCACCAGCTCTGGCCAAGGCGATCTCCGAGCTGAAGGCGGAGGGAATCTGCCCTCAGATGGTGGAGCACCGGCAGGTGAAATACCTGAACAAAGTTCTCGAGGGAGATCATGGCCGACTTAAAAGAGTCCTGGGACCGAAGGGGGCGTTCAAAAACCGAATTTCCGCCTACCGGACGTTGAAAGGGATGGAAGCGATGCATTCATTACGGAAAGGTCAGGGCACGATGTTTGCTTATGGGCACCCCAATCCGGACGCGGTGATCGTCAACCGGGTCTTCGAGACGGCCTGAGAACGCCGGCACGCAGCGGCCATCAGGAAATGAGAAACTGGGTCGTCTCGGCTCTCCGCCCAACTTTGCAACAGCACCCATGGGGGTACCTACCTACGGCAAGACCTGACTAGCCTAGCAACCAGCTAAAACATGTCCAAATCCCTGCTCAGAAGCATAGAGCTGAGGTGTAGGGTCGGCGCCATTCAGGGCCGACCGACCTCACTAGCCGCACCTGCTGGCTCACACACTCACCTGCACAGCTCCACAATCCCTCCTTGTAGTACTTTGATTAGGCTTACCTTGTTCATATAAGCTTGCTCCCGTTAAGATCATGGACTTTCACGCGTCAAGGAGGGATGCATGGCTATCTCTACCCCGCATGCGCAATCCCCTTCTCAATCACACCTGGGGTCTCGCGCGGACGCTACTGCGGACGCTTCTGCCAGCGCTCCATCAGGTAAAATCCCGCGTCGCCTCGTCGGCCTCGGCGTCCTTTTCCTCCTATTGCTCGCCAGCATCGTTGCCAGCATCGTGTTTGGATCACGGCAGATCCCTTTTGGAGAAGTGTCCGCCGTGTTCCGCGATCTCGGCACGGCGTTCGGCCACGCGGAGGGGCTGAATGTGGATCAGCGCGTGATCGTCGAGCTCCGCATTCCCCGCACCCTGTTGGGCCTAGTCGCCGGTGCTGCCCTTGGCGCCTCCGGTGCATTGATCCAAGGGCACACGCGCAACCCTCTCGCGGACACGGGCATTCTCGGCATCAACTACGGTGCGTCCCTGGCCGTGGTTGCCAGCTTCTCCTTGCTGGGTGTGACGTCCGTGTGGGCTACCAGCATGTGGGCGTTCGGTGGGGCCATCGCTGCTACTGCGTTGGTGTTTAGTTTGGCGTCCATAGGAGGAGGACAGGCCAATCCAATGACGCTGGTCCTCGGCGGCGCGGCTTTGTCCGCGGTCCTCAGCGCCATCATCAGCGGTTTTATCCTCACTGACGATGCCAATCTGGATCGCATGCGCTTCTGGACCGTCGGCTCCATCGCGGGCCGGGATCTCACCGTGTTCTACGGCGTGCTGCCGTTTATCCTGGTGGGCCTCCTGCTGGCGTTCATCACGGCACCGCAGCTAAACCTCCTGAATCTGGGCGATGACATCGCCTCCGGACTGGGCATCAACACCCAGCGCGCCCGCCTGATTGGCATGGCTCTGATCGCACTGCTGGCCGGTGCCGCGACAGCTGCCGCCGGCCCCATCACCTTCATCGGCCTGGTGGTCCCGCACCTCGTGCGCGCCATCACGGGCCCTGATTACCGCTGGATCCTCCCTTACTCTGCCCTGACGGGTGCGGTGATGATGCTGTTCGCAGACGTGGTGGGCCGTCTGATCGCTCGTCCGGGCGAGTTGCAAGTAGGCATCATCCTCGCGTTCGTGGGCGCGCCGTTCTTCATCGCCCTTATTTATCGACGCCGGGTGGTGGCCATTTAATGAGTTCCCTCCTTGCCCGCCCTACCTCTTCCACTATCCCTGGGCGCCCGCCATTCCGCGTGGGCTCATTTTCTGTGGTCTGGCGCCCTCGCGCGTTGACGGTGTCTCTATTGCTGCTCGTGGCGATCGTCTTGCTAGCGGCGGTCTCCATCGGCCTGGGTGACTATCCTGTGTCCCCGGCTCGTGTGCTGGAGGTGCTGTTCACCGGCCAGGGCACCCGCATTGAGCGTCTGGTGGTTTTGGATTGGCGCATGCCTCGTGCGCTGACGGCCATTCTGGTGGGCTGTGCGCTGGGATTATCCGGAGCCCTCACTCAGTCCGTGACTCGCAATGCGCTGGCCAGCCCGGATATCTTGGGCTTCACTACGGGCGCGTCCGCGGCCGCGGTCACCGTCATCACTCTGGGTGGTGGCGCTGGTGGTTTCCTCGACTGGCTCAGCAGCATCGGCATTCCCTTGGCCGCGGTGCTTGGTGCGGCTGTCACCGCAACGGTGATGTGGGCTCTGGCGTGGAGGAGATCGACTGATTCCTTCCGGCTAGTGCTGTTCGGCATCATCATCTCTGCTCTGTTGACCTCGTATATCAACTTCCTGATGATCCGCACGGAGTTGCGCGATGCCGCGGCCGCGCAGTTCTGGCTTACTGGCTCCCTGAGCACTGCGGACTGGTCCAAGATGTGGCCCATCGCCATTGTTGTGTTGGTGTTTACACCGCTGCTGGCCTGGATTGGTCACCAACTTTTAGCCACCTTGCTGGGCTCGGATACTGCACGGGCTTTGGGACAAAACGTCCAGGGTGTGCAGGTGCTTCTGCTCGCCGCTGCCGTGGCTTTGGCAGCAGTGGCGGTCTCGGCCGCTGGCCCCATCGGGTTCGTCGCCTTCGTGGCCCCACAGGTGGCGCTGCGCTTGTGCAACTGCTCTGCACCACCGCTTCTGGCCTCTGCGCTGACCGGCGCTGCGCTACTCCTGCTGGCAGATATCAGCACCCAAACTCTTCTGCCCGTAGAGCTGCCGGTGGGCATTCTCACCTCGGCAATCGGCGGTGCGTTCCTTATTTATTTGCTGGTCCAACGGAATAGGTCAACCACGGCATGAGAAAAGATCCCACCCTGGAAGTTAGCAGTGCCGCGAACAAAGAAGGACACATGATTCAGAAGCACAGCATGAGCGCACGCGGCCTCGCCGTGGGCTACGGCGACCGGACGGTCATCGAAGGCTTGGACGTGGACTTTCCTCGCGGGCAGATCACCACAATCATCGGCCCCAATGGCTGCGGCAAATCCACGTTGTTGCGAGCCATGTCTCGTCTCCTTCCGGCGAATGAGGGCGAAGTGCTGTTAGACGGCGCCGATATCTCATCCATCAGGCGCAAGGACCTCGCACGGACCATCAGCGTGCTGCCACAAACCCCTACCGCCCCGGAGGGACTCAACGTGGCTGATCTCGTCTCGCGCGGTCGGCACCCACACCAATCGTGGATCCGTCAGTGGTCGTCCACGGACGAAGCCGAGGTGCACAAGGCGCTGGAAATGACTGGCTCGATGGGGCTGGCGGAGCGCACCCTGGATTCTCTGTCCGGAGGGCAGCGGCAGCGTGTGTGGATCTCCATGGTTCTTGCGCAGAACACGGACATCCTGTTCCTGGACGAGCCCACCACCTACCTGGATCTGGCCACGTCGGTAGAGATTTTGGAGCTGGTGCAGCGTCTACGCCGAGAGCTGGATCGGACTGTGGTGATGGTGCTGCACGATCTCAACTTGGCTGTACGCTACAGCGATAATCTCGTGGTGATGAAGGATGGACAGGTCCTCGCCACCGGGCGTCCCAGCGAGGTCATTACCCCAGAGCTACTGCTCGAGGCGTTTGCCCTCAACGCGCTAGTCATCGAGGATCCTGTCACCGGCGGTCCGCTGATCGTCCCCAAGTGACGATCAGGGCTTAGTCCTCCATCAGCTCCTGGGCGGGAGTCTTCTTGGACTTCCGCCAGTTGATCATCGCGGAAATCACCACCGGAGTCACAGACACCAGCACGATGACGATGGCGATCATGTCGATGCGATCCGCAATGCCCGGGATATCCCCCAGCAGCACGCCAATGCCGACCATGCTGACAATCCACAGCACTGCACCCGTGACGTTCCATCCCACGAACTTCTTGTACGGCATCTCCGCGGTACCAGCGGCCACGGGAATGTAGGTACGCACGATCGGGATGAAGCGCCCCAGTACCAGAGCCAACGGCCCGTACTTCAGGAAGAAAGCCTCGGCTTGTTCGAGGTGCTCGGTTATGAGGATCTTGGCGTCGGGCTTAAACAACTTGCGGCCAAAGCGGTGGCCGAGCCAGAAACCTACCTGGTCGCCCAAGAACGCCGCGACGATGGCCACGCCCACCAGAATCGGAACGTTCAAGCCCAGCTGATCGCGCAAGATTGCCGCGGTGACCAGCATGGAATCGCCGGGGAGGAACGGGAAGAGCACGCCGGATTCAATAAAGATAATCAGCGCAATGCCGCCGAGCGCCCAGCCGCCAAAGTTCTGGAGCAGGGTGGTGGCGTCCATGAGGTCGCTTAAGTGCACAGGGAATCCCTTCTAGAAAACAACTGGTCTATTCTTACCCCGGTTTCTGACCGGAATACAGGCAGCTCGCCCCTAGCGTGCATCCGTTATCCCCATGAGTGCCCGTCCCCTAGCCAGCAACAGCAAAACCGCCCCAGCACGTTCTGAACTGGCCCCCGAAAGTTGGACTGGTTTAATTCTAGGCGGTTAGGGCTTCAAGGGTCTGATTTCGATATTGCATCGGGGTTAGACCCTTGAGTCGTTGTTGGATGCGTTCGGTGTTGTACCACCGGATGTACTCGTCGATTGCCTGGTTGAACTCTGCGACGGTGTCGAAGGCTTCTCCGTGGTACATCTCGGTTTTCAGGTGGCCGAAGAAGTTCTCCATGACCGCGTTGTCGTAGCAGTTGCCTTTGCGTGACATCGATTGGACTCCCTGGTGCTGGCTAATCAGGGTGCGCCATGATGAGTGCTGGTATTGGAATCCTTGATCGGTGTGGATCATCCAGCCCGGCTCTGGAGCACACGCTTTGATCGCCTGCGCCAACGAAGCCGAGGTAAACGCTGTAGACGGCGATGTGGCCACTGTGTGGGCGACGATTGAGCGGTCGAACAGGTCCATCACCGGTGAGAGATACACCTTGCGGCCAGCGACTTTGAACTCGGTGACGTCGCTGACGAAGACAGTGTTGAGCCTATCGGGGGTGAAGTTGCGCTCGAGTGTGTTCTCAGCGATGTAGCTGATTGTGCCAGTGTAGGAGATGTAGGGCCTGCGCTGGCGGATCTTGGCTTTCAAGCCCATGGCGCGCATGAGCTTGTAGACAAGTTTGTGGTTGACCACCCAGCCCTGGTTACGCAGGTCGAGCAGTACCCGCCGGTAGCCGTAGCGGTGTTTGTTGCGCTGAAAACTGTCCCGGATCGCTTGTTTGAGCTCGGCATGTTTATCCGGTGCGGTGAGTCGTTTTTGGTGGTAGAAGAATGTCGAGCGTGCCATGCCGGCCGCATCCAGGAGGTAGTCCAAGCGGTGGTGTGACTTGAGGATGACGATTGCCTGGGCTTTCAGGCGTGTCCCTGGTTCCTCAAGTCTCGCAATTTTTTTAAGTAGGCGTTTTCCGCTTCCAGCCGCTCAACCTGGCGGCGAAGCTTTTCCTCTTCCGTGAGGCGTTTCGGCGCAGCCGATCCTTTGGGCCTGCCCTTCGGCTTCGGGCGCAGAGCCTCGTCGCCGCCTCTGCGCCACTTAGCCACCCAGTCCTTGACGAGGTGGTCGGATGAAAGATTGAACTCTCGGGCAAGATCCATCATCGACTCACCCGCAAGATGACGTTCTACAACTTCCTTCTTCGCCTCGAAGGAGTAGTGCTGCTTGTTTGGTTTCTCCACGAGACATAGTCTGCCACGCAGTTGGAAACGGCGATAAAGTCTACGCGTTGCGTCTCTCGAGACACCGACAACACGAGCAGCGGCTCGGCAACCCATTCCCTGCTCGAAAAGCTCCACTAACTGCTCACGCTGAACTTCACTCAGCGAACTACGTGCTCTCAAAGAAAATGCTCCCCACTAGTTGTTGGCAACTGATTTCTCAGTCCAACTAATGGGGAGCAGTTCATTCATGCGGGGCGGTTCGGCAGTTGATTCAGACTACTTCGTGGCGTCTGCCAACGGCTGCTCGATCTTGTCCAGCAGGTAGTTCAGGCTCAGCACGGTCTGCCATCCGAAGGCCTTTTCCAGGTCGCCTTCCAGGTAGACACTGTGTCCGTCCTTCACGGCGGGCAGCTTGCCCACGATCGGATCCTCGGTCACAGAAGCCTTGCTCTGCTTCGGAGAGTAAGACAGTTGATCCCACACCAGCACGTCAGAGTTGATCTGGTCTGCGTTTTCCTTGGAGACCTCACCGTAGAACTTGTCCTTGGTGATGCCCGCGTAGGCCGGGTTGATCTTGAATCCCAGCTCGGTGAAGAAGCGGCTACGCGGATCGCCCTCGGCAAAGACAGCCAGGCTCTCGTCGGAGACAGTGGCCACGCCGAGTTCCTTTTCGGCCCATTCTGGGTGGCGGCCCTTGAGCTCTGCGAACTTCTCCTTGACCTGCTCCACCTGGCGCTTTGCCTCTTCAGGCTTGCCCACGGCCTGCCCGATCTCTTCCGTGGTCACGTCCCATGGTTGCTGTAGTTCTTCGTATTCGCCCTTTTGTACGACGACAGGGGCGATCTCAGACAGCTTCTTGTACGTGTCTTCATCGATGTCCGAGTACACGGCCACGATGAGGTCTGGATTGTCCTTGGCGATGGCTTCCGCGTTGACTTCTGTGTCCTTGTCGATCCGAGGAGTGTCGCCCTCGATCTTGTCATTGGACCAGTTGCCCGCAGCCTGACCATCCGGGGTCATTCCGTCCCAGTACTTCACGGAGACAGGAGTAACTCCCAGCGCCAGCAGTGCGTCCTGATCCGTGTAGCCCAAGGAGACCACGCGCTGCGGGGCTTCCTTGATTTCGGTGGAGCCGTAGCGGTGCTCGATGGTGGTGGGGAATGCGCCCTGCTCGGCGTTGACTGCCTGGGAGTCCCCGGAATTTCCGGACTGGTCATCAGTCGAGCAAGCGGTCAGTGCCGCGCCCAAGGTCAGCACAGCAGCGGTGCTAACGAGAATCTTCTTGAGTGTCATTTTTCTCCGTTGTTACTGGTGACGGATTTCCGCGCGAGGCGTGGCCCGTACACAAAAGGGAAAGGTCAAACCTTTGGTTGGATATATCCAGCCCTATGTCCAAAGAATTCGGTGGCGGTCAGTTCCGAGTTGTCGTCGAGACGAACACGATCCAGAACAATCGCCGGCGCCGGCACGTTGGCACGGGGCGATCCACAGACCACCGCGATTCCTCCCTCGTGAGGGATGGTGACTCGGCCGGGGGTTCCGCCGAAGCGGCCCTGCGAGACGTGCGCGGAAAGCACGCGGACGCGCTGGCCTCGGAATTCAAAGTAAGCATTGGGGTACGGGTCGGACTGCGCCCTGACCAGCAAGGCGATATCTTCCGCAGGTTGGGTGAAATCTATGCGAGATTCCTGCTCGCCGCGCTTGTGGAAGTACGTAGCGCGGGTGGGATCTTGAGGTTGCGCAGTGGCGGTGCCTTGGGCGACGTCACTCAATGCGCGTTCCACGAGGGGCTCGATGAGGTCGATGGTCTTGGCCACGAGATCCGTGGTGGTGTCCTGCGGACCCACGGGGATCGCGCGCTGGGCAACGATGGGTCCGCCGTCCAGCACTTCATCCATCTCGTGCACAGTGACGCCCACGTGAGTTTCCCGGTTCAACAGCGCCCACAGGATGGGCGAAAATCCGGCGTACTCGGGCAGGAGACCATCGTGGACATTCAATGCGCCGTGCTTGGCCAGGCTGAAAACCTCGGGAGGAAGCCAGGTTCGCCAATTGTTGGCCACGATGATGTCTGGTGCAGCATCGCGCAACGCCTCAATGACGTCTTGACCCACGCGCTCAGTGACACACACCTGGAGCTCATGTTCGCTGGCGAGCTCCTCAACGGAGTCTGCCCACATTTGCTCATAAGGGTGATCGCTGGCAGGGTGCGTAACTACCAAAACTACTTCATGACCAGCATTGATGACCGCAGACAACGTCCGGTGTCCCCACGACTGATAGCCGAAAACAGCAACTCGCATGCAGGGGATGTTAGCTTAGGTTTACCTATGTAGTCAATGATGAAAGTGGCGCAATTTTCATGCCAGACTCCCCGGACGTGACCACCCTTCACCGAATCTCGGTGCCCGCGGATGCGGAAGCCCTCGTTTTCCCGGACCCCTACCGCTCGAACGTCGAGCTCACCGAATCGATGTCCACCGTCGATGTGCGCATCCCGGCGCCCTCAGCAGTGACCTATAGCTTTCAATCCGGCGAGCTGAAATATCCCGATCCACATAACGCACACGGCGCAGGCCCACAGGCGAGCCTATTGAGCGGCGATTCTGTGGACCAGACACTCTGGCCGCCTCGCTCCCCAGAAGTCATCGCGGACTTGCCCGGCGCACGCCCGTCCATCGACCGGAAGGTATTCGGCAGGCGCTGCACCGCGCGCCTCGATGACCGCGGTGCGGATACCACCGTGGTGTTTTTGGATGGCGATGACTGGATCCATCTGCATGACCTCACGGGCGCACTGGACCGGGCAGTCACGGCAGGGCTTATCCCCCAGATCAACCGCGTCTTCCTGCCGGCAGCCAAAGACCGCAGCGAGGAGTACACCTCCCAAACATTCGCCAGCGCACTGGCCACCGAGCTTCCGCCGATCATCAACAGCAGCCACATAGTCCTGGTGGGGCAAAGCTTCGGCGGTCTCTCCGCCCTGCGCGCAGCTCTTACGGCTTCCACCGAAACCACGCCTGCAATCAAAGGAGCCATCGCCCAGTCCCCTGCCGTCTGGTGGTCCGCTGACCGTTCTGCAGAGCTCGCGGACACGCTCTCGGACGGGCCCGCAGGAGGCGACATTGCCGCACAGCTCACTGGCCCCTCACTCGAAAATCCTGCGGCTCACAGTGGCTCCGGTCTGGCACGCATCGTACTGACGTGCGGTGCAGAAGAGCCGCCCATGCAACGACACGTGGATGCAGTGGCCGATGCCCTGACACGCCGCGGCTTTCCCACCACCAATCACCGCACGCCCGGTGGCCACGACCCTGCGATGTGGCGCCACGGGATCATCCCGGCACTCGCCGAATTGCTGGGCTGAATCTACGAGCGCGCCTCCACAAACTCCGCCACGCGCTCGACTGTCCGCAGACCGTAGAATTCGCGCACGCCAACCTCCACTCCCAGCTCTCCACGCAGCAGTGCGCAGAGCTTGATGACCGCCATGGAGTGCCCACCCATGTCAAAGTAATCAGCATCCACCGGCACGTCCTCGGGCTCAATATCTAGCGATTCGGCAAACAGCTCCGCCGTGATCTCCTCGGTTTCGTTCGCCGGTTCGCGGCCCTTCTCCGTGATCCTTTCTCCCTCACCCAGTGCAGCAAGGTCGGTCTTTCCATTCGACGTCACCGGCAACTCATCCACGATCGACCATCGATCCGGGATCATGTAGCTGGGCAGTTCCTCGCGCAATGCATTACGCACGCCAGTCAGGAAACTCTGCCGCTCCCCCTGGTCCGCATCGCGCAGTTGTGGGGCCACGAGGTGACAGGCCAGGAGTGTGGCGTCGGATATACGAACAGGAACGGTCACGCAGTGGAGGATGCGGGGATCAACGCCGCGGGACACGGCGGCCGAGACGTCGCCGGGATCCACGCGGTGACCACGAATTTTCACCTGATCGTCGCTGCGTCCGAGGTACTCGAACATGCCATCCGCACGCACGCGGACGATGTCTCCCGTGCGATACATCCGCTCACCCGGGGCGCCCCACGGGCAGGCGACCATGGAGCTGGCGGTGCGCGCCGCGAGCCCATGATACTCCTGCGCTAAGCCGCTGCCCGCGAGGTAGAGCTCACCCGGCGCTCCTGTAGGAACGGGGCGCAACCACGGGTCCAAAACGAACGCCGCCGTGCGATCCACCGGCATTCCGATCACGGGCGTGGCGCTCTCATCCGTGCCAGCACCCAGGGCGTTGATGGTGTACTCGGTGGGTCCATAGAGGTTGTATCCGCGCACGTCATCGGCCTTTCGCAAGGTCTCCCACACGCCGTGCGAGACAGCCTCGCCGCCCAAGAGCACCAGCCGCGGGCGATGCGCGCCGGATTCCAGCATCCCCTCCGCGAGCAGCTGCTCGGCAACGGTCGGGGTGACGTTGATGACATCCACCTGATGCGCGCGAATGGCCTCAACCATGGCCGCAGCATCGCGTCGCAAATCCTCGGAGAAGATCCGCACCTCGTGGCCTTCCACCAGCCAAAACAGCTCTTCCCACGACATATCGAAGGCGAAGCTGATGGCATGCGCGATCCGCAACGTCCGCCCATCGGCAGCAGCTGGGGCGAAGATCTTGCGCCGGTGATTGTCCAGCATGTTGTGCAGCCCGCGATGCTTGATCACCACGCCCTTGGGCTTGCCGGTCGATCCGGAGGTGTACATCAGGTAGGCATCGTCCCCGGGCACCGCCGCAGGCGTGTGGGTGGTGGCGTGGGAATCGGCAGTGGTGACGTCGACGCAAGGAAGCGCACCGATCCGCTCCATGCGCTCCCGAGAACTCGAGTCCACCAGCGCGGCTGCGGGCTGGCTGTCCTCCACGAGGACCCGGAGCCGCCCATCGGGGTGCGTCAGATCAAGCGGCGCGTAGCGCACCCCTGCCCACAGGGCTCCCAGCAGAGCCACCACCGAATGCGCGGAGCGCTCCACCGCAATGGCGACAGTATCGCCGCTGGTCACGCCGCAATTCTTGATCTTTTCCGCAATGTCGGAACAGCGAGCAATCAGCTCACCGAACGTCCACTGCTGTGCGTCATCCGCTAGCGCGATGCGATCTGGGAAGCGCTGGGCGGTGTCCTTGAGCTCATCCGCAATGGTGCGGTCAATGCCTTCGGCCTTCTGCCAGGAAGCCATCTGCTCCGTCGTGCTTTGCGGGGAAGAATCCTCCGCTCGGGCTGGCGCCAACTGGGCCAGCTGAGCGAGCGGGACCTCTGGTGTGTCCACAAACGCGGTCAGGACTTCGGTCGCGGCCTTGAGCACGGAATGTGCGAGGGACTCGTCCACCACGTCGTGGCGGAATTCCAGCTTGATGCCCAGCTTCGGCCCCGGAGTGAATACCCAGGTCAGAGGGAAGTGCGTGGAATCTTCCGCGCGCTCCTCCACAACCCCGTGGCGTTCCCGAAGTTCCGCTGCTGCCTGCGGATCGAGGAAGTTCTGCACCACCACCATGGAATCGAACAGCGTGCCTACCCCCAGCTGCCGCTGGATGGCGCCGAGGTCCGCGGAATCGTGGTCCATATCCTCGATGCGCTGGCGATAAACATCCTGGACCAGTTCTTCTATGCTCTGGCCGGGCCGAGCTGTCACTCGCACTGGCACTGTGTTGAGCAGCACTCCCACCACATCAGACATGGCGGGGTCGCTCAAGGCATCGCGGCCACTGACAGACTGACCAAACACCACATCCGAATCCCCTGTGACAGCACCCAAGGCCACGGCCACGGCTGCGTTGACCACGGAGGTCAACGTCACGGCCTGCGCCCGGATCTTTTCCTGCAGTGCGCCGGTCAGCTGCTCGCTGACCTCGGCAAACACCTGGCGAGGCAACTCGCTACCAGCGTGCTCTGAAGAGATATCCGCGGCCTGCGGGGCAACGAGCGTGGGCTGAGACAACGTCTCTAGGCGATATACCCAATAGTCGCTATCTGCCTGCTCTTTGCGAGTGTCAACGGACTCGAGCAGGGCGTCAGCAATAGAACAACCGCGAGGAACCAACTCTCCCGCACCCTGCGTGCGGGCCTGGCCGGACCTCAACGTCAGCCTCTCGAGGAAGGTTTGCAGCATCACTGCACGCGACCAACCATCGACCAGAACCAGGTGGTAGGTAAGAAGCAGCGTGTCGCCAGGCTGTCCGTCACTTCGGCCGGTGACGATGGTTGCCTTCGCCAGCGGCACGGATGCGAGATCGATGCCCGCGCTGCGATCAGCGTGCATGATCGCCTCGAGATCCCCTTCGGTGGTCTCGACGGGGAGGTCAATGCCCTGTCCACTCCACGGCAAGTTCTGCACGGGTTGGCCGGAAGCATCGGTGTGGAACTCCGCGCCCATGGCTGGATGCACGGTCACTGTGTCCCGGAAGGCTTCCACCACGGCCTCGGCATCCAGTCTCCGGTCAAACGTCAACGCAGTCTGTGCAACGTAGGCACCCGGTGCTGCCACCTGTGACTGGAACCAGATTCCGCGCTGCAGCACGCTCAGCGGAGCGCGGCGTCCTGAGGATTGCTCGCGGCTGACGTGCTCCTGCAACTCGCGAGCAACCTCGCCGATGGCGCTGCGCAAACGCTCGGCGGAAATCACCGCATTCACCACGGACAGCTCCATGCTTACGGCCCGCTCGCTAGACCACACATCGGCCTCCACCAGGTAATCCGTCCACTGGCAGGCGGCATCGCCCGGCGCGTGGAGGACAGCGCCAGTCTCTCCCCGTCCGAGGTAGTTGACCAGGATCTGTGCCCCATGGGCCAGGGTTCGCTGCCCTTGCGGGTGTGTGTATCGCAGTGCCTGATAAGTGCGGCGGTCCGGGGCTGTGCCGTCCTCGTGGAGCGCGCGCATTTCCGCTGCGGCACGTGCTGCATCCGCTGGATCAGCCAACGGGATTTCCACCGGCGCGATGGTGGTAAACCATCCGAGGGTTCGACCATAGGAATGATCAGCCGGACGTCCGTGGCCTTCTACGTCCACGGCCCAGCTCCGCGCGTCCGTGCCCATTGTTCGAGCCACCGCGACGGTCACCAGTCCTGCCACGAGGTCCTGAACGTCCACACCCATCACGTCGGGTGCAACGCTCTGCAGGACCTGCGCGGGGTGCTGTTGCAAAGTTGGGGCAGTAGAAAGACCGGCGTGAAATAATCAGAGCCATGGGCATCTTCTCCGGTCGGCATTTCCCCCGTGACATCATCCTGTGGGCGGTGCGGTGGTACTGCCGCTACGGCGTGAGCTACCGCGACCTCGAAGAAATGATGACCGAGCGGGGTGTGCCAGTCGATCACACCACGATCTACCGCTGGGTGCAGAAATACGCCCCTGAGCTGGATAAGCACACTCGCTGGTACCGGCAGGTACCCGACTGGCAGGCCCAGTCCTGGCGGGTGGATGAGACCTATATCCGGGTCGGCGGCACGTGGTGCTATCTCTACCGGGCTATTACCGCCGGTGGGCAGACCTTAGACTTCTACCTCTCACCAAAACGGAATGTGGCTGCGGCCAAGCGTTTCCTGGCCAAGACGCTGCGATCGAATACGACAGCCGGGTCCCCGCGGGTCATCAACACCGACAAGGCACCAGCTCTGGCCAAGGCAATATCCGAGCTGAAGGCGGAGGGAATCTGCCCTCAGACGGTGGAGCACCGGCAGGTGAAATACCTGAACAACGTTCTCGAGGGAGATCATGGCCGACTTAAAAGAATCCTGGGACCGAAGGGGGCGTTCAAAAACCGAATTTCCGCCTACCGGACGTTGAAAGGGATGGAAGCGATGCATTCATTACGGAAAGGTCAGGGCACGATGTTTGCTTATGGGCACCCCAATCCGGACGCGGTGATCGTCAACCGGGTCTTCGAGACGGCCTGAGAACGCCGGCACGCAGCGGCCATCAGGAAATGAGAAACTGGGTCGTCTCGGCTCTCCGCCCAACTTTGCAACAGCACCCTGTAGATCTATATCCAGGGGTGATCAACCAACAAAACCGTGCAATACGGGTTACGGTTTAGGCTCCCGCCTCGCCTTGCGGCTCGTTGGGCTGCCGCCCAAATCAATAGATTTGGTTGCCACCAAAGACTCCACTACTTAAGGCACACACGCATTCTCACCGCCACCACGGGGAAAGAAAAACAATTAAAAATAAACCTCTCCTCAATTTCGACAACCTGACGCATCCGCCCACTCCCCTCTACGCCCACCGAGGACGTGTCCGGGACACTCCGTAGTGTGGTGGGCATGAACTTTTTCAACCGACTCCACGAGACTCTCACCCACCTAGAAAACGCTCTAGACAACGCTGCCCACCTGCAGGCGGGCAGGCCTGTCTTTGCCGTCATTGACACAGAGACCACGGGGTTTAACAAGCGATACGACCGCATCATTGAACTCGCCGTCGCCCGCTTTGATGAATCCTTCCGGCTTGTCGACCAGTGGCACACGTTGATTAATCCTGACGGCAAGCAGATTAAAAACTCCCACATCCACGGCATCACCAACGCTGATGTCGCCCACGCGCCCACCTTCCCAGAGGTCTACACCGAGTTCGCCGCACGTGTAGATGGGATGGTGCTCATGGCACACAATGCCCCCTTCGATTCGAAGATGATTCTTGCTGAAGCCGAGCGCATCACCCCAGACGGGGAAGACGTGTACTTCCCCTTCGTAGATACCATCGCCCTGGCTAAGCAGATGGTGTCCCTGCGCTCCTACAAACTCTCTGCTTTGCTTGACCATGTTGGGTTGCATAACCCGCAGTCCCACGCGGCTATCGCCGACGCTACCGCCACCGGACAGATGCTCAACAAACTTTTCGGGAAAGAAGCAACCAAGATTGGACGCCAAATCCTCGACCAGGCCGTCACCTTCAACGCCGGCTACACCACTAACTGGGGACTACCTTGCAAGCCCACCGTCACACGCCGCTAACGCGCACCAGTCCGCCGGCCGATAAAAGTCGCCCAGTACGCGTGTCTATCATGCGCGTGCTGGGCGACTTTCGCTTTCAGTGTTTAGGATGCTGCGAGCTTTTGGGCGCGCTGGTAAGACACTCCGAGGACTGTTCCCATATCTCGCACGGTCATTCCAGCGTTTCTCATTGCAACAGCGAGGTCATGAGTGCTTGCCTGTGCCGCAGCGGCCAGTCGTGCCGCTTCTTCGCGTTCTTTTTCGGCGCGAGCTTTCATTTCCGCAAGGCCCGGTGGGAGAACAACATCAACAATAATGTTGAGTTCGTCTGGGTCTAGGCCTGCCTGAAAGGCCAGTGCTTCGCGCATCTCGTCGGCAGCATTAGCTAGCCGCTTAGTTTGGGACACTGCCCCCAGTTCGGCGCATTCGAGCACCCATACTCCGCTGGTTCCGCGTTCTGCGGTTACTGTGTATGTCGTGGTCATTACCTCCACCAGCCTTTCCCTAGTTCTTGGGCGTATTGGTCGAAAAACTTCTTGACTGTCACATCGTCAATCTCACGGTGCCTACCTAAGGTTCGGGTTGTGCTGCCTACCCGATAAGCGTCATGGCGCGATAGGGCGATTTCCTCAAATTCAAGACCGCGCCGCTTGGCTTCCGCTTTCAATTTCTTGATGACGGCGTTTCGCTTCATAACGGTAGTCTACCGACAGGAGACTAAACAAGTCAACCATGGGTAGACAGTTTTCTTGCTCATGTTCCAAAGAAAATTAGGCGTGGGCCGGAAAGGCCAAGCCCTAGCGGGCAAAAGGCCACATTGGCGCAGAAATAGACGCTTGTGCCAAACAGACAATCACGCAAGCGATTGACGAATTAAGCAGATAAGCAAGTGACAACGGCGAGCCCATTAAGCCGCGGTGCGGATGCAACAAAGATAAGGACCCAGATAAGCACGCTTATCCGGGGCCCTCGACGGCGTTCATCTCGTCTTCGCCAGCGCTACGTTTAGTCGGTCGATCCTTCGCGGGCGAGAAGCTCATCGCGACGCACGCGCATCAATCACAACGAGAAAATTCTTCCTGCGTCACAATCTTGCTTGAAGTTTCATCGACAGTGCTTTCTGAGGAACCTGTAATAATCTCTCCGGGCTTGAGCTCGCGTATTTCCGATAGTTTCGCATCTACTGGATACGGCTGAACATCCTCATGCGAAGTGGAAGCATTCGCAATCAACAGCTCATCAGCTTTTTCTGGTGCTTCAACTGGTGACTCTGCTTGCCAGTTCGAATCCGGATTTGAGATATCAACGTTGAAGTACCCAGACACGGGAACTTTAGCGTTAAAGCTTGCGTATTTATGATTCTCGCCGTTTACGTTCGGACCAGTCAAATCTACGCCGTCTAACTCAACTCCGCATGATTCCACCTCTACAATTACGCCACCGGATTCATTAAGTGAGAATCCAACTTGTCCGGAAATGTCTGTATAAACGGCATTTCCACAGGTGAAGTGTCCCAGGTTTTGTTCCGTCTGAGTAGATGGGAAAATCTGGAATATGCCAAGAAAATTTGACCAGGATGCAAAGGACCGTGTGGTCCGTCTTGTAGAGGACCGTATCTTGGCGGAAAATATGTCGATGCAAGCCGCGTGCAAGGCAGTAGCTCCAAAGTTGGGGGTTTCATGGCACACGGCTCGTCAGTGGACCCAGCAGGCCCGTCGTGCGGGAAGCATCCCAGAACCTGTGCCTGAAGACTTGGCCGCGGAAAACGCGAGGCTACGCCGTGAAAATCAAGAGCTACGCGACACCAATGAGCTACTGAAGGCTGCCTCGGCTTTTTTCGCGTCGGAACTCGACCCAAAACGTCGGAAATGATCCGGTTCATCGATGAGTATCGGGATCGTTTCTCCATCGAGTTCATTTGCGAGACGTTAAACACCCACCGTGTTGGCGGTTTCATCACGTCCCGTGGATACCGCCAATCAAAAGCCCGTGGTATGAGTGCCCGCAGTCTTCGTGACGCTGCTCTAGTCGCGCACATCGCCGAGGTCCATGAAGAAAATTTTAGCGTCTACGGCATCCGTAAGATGTGGCATACTCTGCGCCGTGAAGGAATCGACATTGGCCGTGAGCAGACCGCACGCCTGATGCGTCTTGCTGGAGTCAGAGGCAAAGGTAAAGGTAAGTCTCCTATTACTACCCGCAAGCCGAAGGGACCAGATCTGCGTCCTGATTTAGTTAATCGCAAGTTCAACGCCCCGGCACCGGCCCGATTGTGGGTGGCCGATATTACTTATGTGCGCACTAGAAAAGGATTCGTGTACACCGCTTTTGTTACCGACGTGTTCTCCCGAAGGATCGTCGGGTGGGCACTATCTGATTCAATGCGTACCGAGGCGCTGCCGCTGCAGGCGCTTAATCAGGCGATTGTCAGCGCGAAGGAAACAACGGGGCTGATTCATCATTCAGATCATGGCTCACAGTACGTCAGCATTGTCTACAACGAACGGCTGGCTGAGTATGGAATTGCTGCCTCTACCGGGACAGTAGGAGATTCCTATGACAATGCTTTGGCCGAAAACGTCAACGGTTCCTACAAAAATGAGCTGATTCATCGGCGGTCGTGGGACAGCGTGGTTGACGTGGAGATCGCGACGTTTGAATGGGTTAATTGGTGGAACGAGGTACGGCTTCACCAAAGTCTCGGCTATCGCACGCCAGCTGAGGTTGAGTCAGAGTTTTGGGAAACCAACCCGGCCCAAGAAATAATGGAAATCAAGGCAAATGCCTAGGAACAAAACCCGGGACACTTCATACCGCTGGAATACTCGACTGGCGGGGGCGTTACACTCTCAGCTGTCTTACTTTGAGGTTCTAACACGCAACGCTATGAACAACGCACTTCAAGACTGGAACGATAAGGAAAAAGGCTCCAGAGACTGGTCCCTTGAACACCAATCAGCACAGCTTTTATACGACATGTTCAAAGGGCCAATTGGACAGGCTAGAAAATGGGCTCGGAAAGAATCTCAGCGTCGCCGCAATGGACACGCGCGCAAGAACGCTCCGCTCAGCCATGATGATGTAATAGCTCAACTCACATTAGGTAATTGGTCGAATCTTCTCGGAGAAGCGTTGCCAGACCATCGTCCAAACGCAAAAATACTGTGGAAAGAGTGCTTACACCACGCCTTTCCCCGCGTTGACCTTAAGGACCAATCGAGGGAAAACATTGGGAAGAAAGTCGAAAGACTGACACGTTTACGCAACCGAGTATCACACCAAGAAAACCTCTTGGAAACCAACATCCGAGGACGACTCAACGATCTTCTGACAGTACTTAAAGCCATCGACGCTAGCTACCCTGCCTGGGCTATGACAGATTCTCAAGTGCGACGGGTTGTCAGATGCGAGTTTTTGGTACCGGTGTTCTGGGGACTCGGTACTGTCGTGTTCCGGGTAGTTGGTACCGGGCCGAGGGGTACGTCGGCCCGGGCCGTTAGTCTTAGTCGTCTGGGGTGGTCGGGGCGGTGGCTTTACGCATGTCGAAGTCTCCGATATGGATTCGGTGGCCGTTGTTGAGGCGGCTTACGAGTGAATCGGCTCCGACTCTGTCTGGCAGTGTTTCAACCCAGTAGGCGGCAGCTGATTGGGAAGAGATCAGTGTTGGGAGCCTTCCGTCGCGGTCGAATATGATCTTGGCTAGGTCTTCTTGCCCGCGCTGGTTGATGCTGATGGTCATAAAGTCGTCGATGATAAGGACATCGACGTTGATCAGTTTCCGCATCTTATCGAGGTAGTTTTGGTCAGTCGGTGAGAAGACCGCCAGCATGTCTACAAGTTGATCCAGCCGGTAGTACGCCACGGAATATCCGGCTTTGCATGCGGCGATGCCGATGGCGCAGGCAATGTATGTCTTGCCTGTTCCGGTCGGTGCGAGGATGTGTATGTTGGTCGGGTTTTCCCGCCAGTTGGTTGCTGCGATTCGTTTCAGCTGGCGCATGTTGATACCACGTTGTTCTGCCCGGGTGATTTCAGCCAGGCTTGCATCCGGGTATCGGAATTGTGCCTGGGTGATGGCCTTGGCGATATTGCGCTGTTGGCGTTGTGTGTAGGCTTCTTCGACTGCGGCGAGGAAGATGTCTTCTGGTAGCGCATCCGCATAGGCCTCGTCGTTGACAACCTCGTAGAAGATGTCAGCGAAGGTTGATACGCGAAGCTTGCGCATTTTTGCCCGCACAATCTCGTCGTCGATGCTGCTCATGATTTTTCACACTCCTTCTAGTTTTCGTAGTGGTCAGCAGGCCGGATAAAGACGGCATCGGCCACGTCGCCGGTAAGCGGGGTACTTGGGCGTGGTTGGCGCTTGGCCACAGGCTGTGTTTTTGGCCCTGGTTCCCCGGGATGTTGTTGGGCGTGGGCAATGTCAGTCTGGAGGCGTTTGATCACTGCCATCGTTGGGGCCAGCTTCTTGTCCACGACCTGCTGGCAGGCAGGTTCCAGGGTGGCTTTGTTGTGCTTTTTGCCCAGGTTGGCCAACACGTTGCGTGCCTGGATGAGTCCGCGGGGTACGGCGGCACTATTGCGGTCGAGGATCATCGCTATGACTGCGTGCGTTGCTGCCCCAAACGACGAGGCCCAGGCCAAAAGCTCATCACGGGTAAGCGCCTTGTGGCCTTCATCATCGCCACGCGGCCCATGCTGAGGGTTGGTGGAATACCGGTATTTGAATCCGTGAAGGCGCGTGTGTTCAGCAACAAGCTGCTCCCCGTTGAAGACGCTCACCAGTTGCGGGGTGAGCCTGACTGTTACCGACTCTCCTACCAGCTGAAATGGCACTGAGTAGTACTGGTAGTCACAGGTGATGTGCCAGTTGCGATCGACTTTAAGCCGCTTATAAGACACTTCCGTAAACGGCGTCGGCGGAAGATCCCGCATCATTGGTGCCTCTTCTTTATCAAAGCGCATCTGCCGTGTTGAGCCATCAGGCCGCGTCATTGCGCCGTTGATAACAGCAAGACGGCAAGCGATCGCCTCATTAAGCTCATCAAGGTTATAGAAGACCTCGTTGCTAAAGTAACCCAGGATTTTGGTGTAGGCGATTTTCACGGCACGCTCTACCGCTGCCTTGTCACGAGGCCTGCCGGGCCTAGTCGGCACAATCGTGACCCCGTAATAGTCAGCAAACGCTGCGTAGCGGTCAGTGACCATCCGGTATGTAGAGGTCTTCTTCGGCCGATAAGTCGCCGTAGAAGCATTATCTGGCACGATGATTGCTGGTACTTTGCCAAGATAATTCAACGCCTTAACATGGCACTCAATCCACGCCGACATCTTCTCATTCGCAGCAGCAGTAACGTACATCAGCCCTGAGTACGGGCTGACCGAGACAAACAATGACGCCTTGAACACGGTATCACCACTGGCCTGATCTACTACAGGCACTTTGTCACCGGCCCAGTCGACATAAAGCTCTTGCCCTGGCTCATGGGTGATAACTTCGACGAGATCGTTGGCACGCAGAAACTCATTGAGCCCACTGCAGAACTGGGAGTACTGGTACTTTGTCTTATCCGTCGGACAAGGCTTCGACACGTAGTCCATCCACAGCTTATGCCTGGTCACATGCTTCGTACCTTTCAGCTTGCGTGCAAGAGCATGAAAATCAGGCTGGTCGTAGGGCAACGACCGCTTACTCCGGCCATCACTGAATCGATCATCGAACCATCCCGGTGGGAGCTGACGGAAACGCTCTGGAGTTAGTGCCTCATCGTTGATGACTTTCTTTGCTCGGGATACTTCTCGTCGTGAACATCCCAATGCATGTGTGATCTGCGCGTAGCTAGCACCATCAAGGCACATCGCGATGATCTGTTTGAAGTTAGCCACAAGGACCGGCTCCTTCCAAGTAGAAGTTGACGCAACACCAGCGGATTGTGGTGTCGCCAACATCAACTATGAAAGAAAACCCCTTGCAGTACCGGGTACGCGGAACACCGGTACCAACTACGCAGACTCGCGGTACCAACTACCCCAAATCGACACGGGTAGCGCAAGAAGATCCTCGCAAAAGTTGGAGGTAAGGCGTCCCTGGATCCCCACAAGGTCTATCCTTGCAGTTGGGCAAAGATTCTTTCGTTAAAGTCATAGACGTATGGTCCCCACTTTTGTATTGCATTTAGCAATGCTTGGTCATCAAGTCCGACGGACGTATCGACCACGGCCCGCGTATAAAGCTCGACATGTTCTCCGGAGTCGAGGACAAATGCCGTGGGCGCTGGTTCAAAAACATGGAGCTGATTAATAGCCTGAGCCAGTGCCGTACTCAAAGCCGGATGCTGGTTATTGAGCGATGAACCAATGGTAAAGCGCAGTTCGTTTTCTGCCACTTCAATATCCAAGAATTGCCCGCCAATACTTGTTTCTACCACTTGAAAGTTGCCTGCCATACGAGTCTCCGGCATTACTCCGGTAAGACGTGCCATACACATTTCAACTCTCTCAACAGTAACGCTTTCACACTTTTGTGCATCGGGGGACGCAACATCGCTAAAGATATCCAGCACCTCGCCTTGTGGTTGAAGGCGTGCGGGTACAGAAGTTGTATTGCTGGAAGAGATAATTGAATAGGCGAGCGCTTGCGCATACCACTGCTCCACCTCGTCAAGGCTTCGACGCCACCATGCCTGCAGCCGCGCAGCTGTCAGGAATTCTCCGACTAGTAGAGATGCCTTTGCCTGTATTTGCCCCTCGCTGACAACAAAGCGGCATAAACCTGTCGAAGATTGTTGCAAGGCACTGATCAGTGCCAACGCGGTCATTTCATCTGAAACAAGACCAGGAATGAGAAAAGTTGCCTCTGTCGATTCATACTCATGATTGGCTCTGATAAAAGCCTGCAGTCCATCGATGGGGAGGTTTCTCGTGATCTGACCGGTCTCAGTACCGAGATACACGTGGTGGCCAAGATCTGCGAGGGCAACTGCGTATGCATTGATTGTTGTAGGAATGTTCATCTCTAACTCATCCTTGCTCTGAGACAGGGATCGATGACCAAGCTCGGATAGGCCCGTCATGAAGTCCCTGGAAGAACTGATACTTCTCTAGAGGGATACGCGCCGGCGGATCGTAGTCTTTCGCTTCTACCAATTGATCCTCATAAGTATCTGCAACCTGCGCCGGAGTTAAGCGCACTAGATAGCCTTCTGTCCCATAAAAGGAATCGTCATACGGGGACACACCCAGCGGCGCGAGGATGTCTTCGACCTGCTTTTCTCCAAACTGGGACCACATAATCCGCGCGTGCTCGTCGGTAAAAGACTCTTCCGGAAACTCAGTGACCTTTGGCAAGGAATCAAAATCAAAACCGTAGTCTTTAAACGGTTCGGTTTGATCAGAAAGAAACCTCATATATCGATACCACCGGCCATTGGAATTTTTAGCAGTTTCATTTGTCAGACAGCGGTATACATAGCAATCGAGGTAAGTTTCATAAGGTTTCGAAGGAATCGCACGCATTGAAAAACGAAGCATTCCATAGCTTGCTCGGCGGGAAAAAGTTTCATCAGTGTTGTCTACCCATGGTTCATGCTCTATAGAAATGTAGTACGGGACCTGCGGCGTAATTTCTTGCTGGAGTGCAAGGTCGTAGGAAAACTCGGCAATTCCTGGGAGCTTAGTTGATTGTGGGAATGAGCATGGCCCGAATACAGCCGTCCACTCCGAGTTAGTAGGAACAAAAACAAACTGAAGAATATGATTCTGTGGCTTGATTAGTCCTGCTAGTTGGTTTCTGCCAGCCGCTACTTTTTTGACATGAACGTTGCACTCGACCTTGTGATTTTCCCTGTAAAGATAGGGTTTTGCATAAGGGCTATCGAAGCCTGAAGCCCACTTCTCAAATTCCTTGACGACAGTTTCAATTGGAAATCGAAGGAGTTTTACTTCGTACGATATAGGTGCGATGGACTCGGTGAAGAAAAACTCCTTCATTAACCTTCACTCCTTTCATGTTCTCGATCCCACGTGTGCTCTGGATAATCAAAAATTGCTGAAGATCCATAGGCTTGCGCAAGAGGGTAGCCTGCATTAATTAGCGTGGCACGTCCGGTGAGGAAATCTCTATTGAAAGGATCTAGCCCAAAAAGATGCGCGCAGTCAGCCAGATCCTGGGTAGTAAACCGTTTCCGTAAAGGTCCTTTCTTAGCTTTTAGTCTTTCCAACCCAGGGAAGTGAAATTCTTCCGCCTCTGGCCATTGTGTAAATGCTTGAAACCTTGACTCGCCTTCACCGATGCCTACGTCGAAGAATTGCTCGCCTCGATTTTCGGGTACTGGTTCTGAAAGTCCAATAGCGGCATGGATGTCATAGGAGTGGACCGTGAGGTTCTTAGTGCCAGTGCGTGAGCCGAGTGCGTCCTCTAGCTCTCGCTCGTCAGGATGGTCCTGGATAAGCACTTGGGTCATTCCCGGGACGAAAGGAATCGATCCAACAAGTCCAATGAAACTCAGAAACTGTTCGTATTCCATAGGCCTATCGCACAGGAACCATACCCATTCAGGATTCTTGGTTTCCAGGACTGCCGTCCAACGGCGAGGAATCTTCGGATCCCGTACCCCAAGGCGCAGCGCGTTGGGAAGGTCATCGACCGTCGTGTCAATCTCTACATATTGCTGTGACCAGTAACTGTTGGCAGCACCTTCAGGCGTGATGAAAATTCGCGAGCGTGAAGCCGCCTCTACGGCATAGTCGTAGGGAAGTTTTAGGAACAATTGGTCATAGGAATATGGCGCAAACAGATAATCAATATCTCGGCGAAGGTAAAGGGTCATTCTCATACCATTCCAAGTTAAGGGTTGTAGCTATCTACTGTGAGGTTACCCTCGTTTAGTGGACACCCTATTTGTGCGGATCTTGTGTCCGTAGGAGAGGATGTTCATTGTGAGTCAACAGCGCAAGAAGTACACGCCGGAGTACCGGCGTGAAGCCGCGAACCTTGTAATCGAGTCAGAGCGCCCGATCGCTCATGTGGCTAAGGAGATTGGCGTCTCCGCCGGGCTTTTAGGCCGGTGGGTCAAACTCGAGCGTGAACGCCGAGGGGCCTCGGATGGGATGAGTGAGGCGGATCTTCGTGCTGAGAATGCTCGTCTGCGCCGTGAGTTGGCGGAAGCCAAGATGGATAATGAGTTTTTGTCAAAAGCGACAGCCTTCTTCGCCGCGAAGCAACGCGAGCAGAAAAGTTCGAATTGATGCAGCAGGAGAAGGCAAACTACAGCATCAAACGCATGGCACGGCTATTAAAAGTGTCTCGGTCTGGATACTACAAATGGGCTGATACGCAGCAGAAACGACTATCCGGAAAAGATAATCGTGCAACATTTTACGATGACGTTGACCGCAAGATTCATCAGATCTGGAAAGACTCCGATGAGGTTTATGGTGCTCCCCGGATCACCGCAGAACTTACCGAGCGTTACCGGATCACCCTGAATCGCAAGACTGTGGCTAAGCGGATGCGCCTGATGGGAATTGAAGGGATTTCACCGCGTGCCTTTGTCCCGGTGACAACGATTCAATCCAAGCGTAAGTCAGCTCTTCCTGACCTGGTCAAGCGCATGTTTGATACTGGTGAGCTCAACCGAGTGTGGATGTCGGATATTACCTACCTACGCACCAGCGAGGGATGGTTGTACTTGTGTGCGGTCCGCGACGGCCATTCCCGCAGGGTGCTGGGCTGGGCGATGGATAGCGTTCAAGATACATGCCTGGTCGAACGGGCCCTGCGGATGGCATATACACTGCGCGGTGACGTTCCTGATGGGCTGGTGTTCCACGCTGACCGCGGAACGCAATTTACCAGCGAGAAGCTCTGGGAAGTCTGCCATAACCTGGGCATTGCTCAGTCTGTGGGGCGTACTGGTGTGTGCTTTGATAACGCGATGGCTGAGTCGTTCTGGTCGACGCTTAAAACCGAGTTCTACGACCGCAAGCGTTGGCCTACCCGCGATGCCGCGCGCAAGGCCGTTGCCTACTGGATGGAAGTCGTTTACAACCGTCGGCGCCGGCACTCTGCACTAGGGATGGTCAGCCCCGTCGACTTCGAAAACCACATTGGTCTAACCACCAGTAGAAAAGAAATAGCTGCCTAAGCACTAGGTAGCCCCACTACGTGTCCACGATTTGCGGGCAACCCCAGATGAGCACATGCGCAGACTCGATTTTCGCGTCTCGCGAAAGGTATTCAAAATAACCTATATGAGGGGTACATATAACTCTAATCTAAACATTTACACTGCACATTCAGGCTGGGCAGTGTACACATTGCATGTCAACGATGCGCTTTGGTGGGTGAAGCGGTGACGGACATTGTTCATGAAGCCCAGGACACGCACCTGTGCGCCTTGTTCATCGAAGCCCACGGGGGCGGTGGAGACTACGAGTACGCGCTAGACGCCGCCACGCTCGCCCGACTCGTGCGCGCAGCACAGAGGGCACTTTCTTAACAACGTCCCGCAGATAATCCAGACAAACTTCTAGGCTTAGCCACCAGCCTCAAAGGAAAGCTGTTGCGGAGACAAGTAACCGCCCCGGCAGGCAGCCCATGAGCTGCCATCCGGGCCGGTGCTGTGCGTTAGAGCCGCTTAGGCGTCGCGCTTTTGCAACAAGAGGACACCGAGGCCCCACAGGATAACGGCCCAGGCAACAAATACCAGGCAAAATCCCCAGTTTTCCTTCCACGGAGCATCAACAGGTTCCATCTCCAGCAGCCAGGACTGGAAAGACTTAAACGGCATGTAGTTCACCAGCTTGCTGCCGACCTTGGGGATGGTGGCTACGAGATTGTCCACGCCGAGGAAAAGGATGAGGCCAATTGCCACGGCACCAGCCGTCGAGCGCAGCAGCAGTCCCAGCCCTTGCGAGAAGAGGACGAGCAGCGCGGCAGCCAGCGGGTACTTCCACAACTGCTTTTGGCCCATCTCATCGTCCCAAGGGTGGAATTGCGCGGCTACCTCATCGTGGGCAAAAAGCTCGGTAAGCAGGTAGGCGCCCGCCACGGCGATAAAGGTCAGCGCGGCCGCGATAACCGCGTACATGAGCAGCTTGACCAAGGCCACCGACCAGCGGCGCGGGGTAGCCATAAACGTAATGGTCTGCGTGCCATAGCGGTACTCGGTGGTCACGATCATGATGGCCTGGATCATGAGCACGGGCAGGCCAAGGAACAATAGGAAGGACACCGCGCCATCCGAGGTGATAACTCCCATGCCCATCGCTGCCTCTTCAGGGGTTTCTGCCGGCTTAGTCAAGCGAGCATTGAGGATGGCCCAACCCCAGGCAAAGAAAAGGAAGATGAAGGTGGTCCACCAGAAGGAGCGGGTGGTGTGCAGCTTGGTCCATTCGGACTTCAAGGTATTCAGCATGGCGAATTAAACCTCCTGCTGGGTGGGTCGAGCGAACGGAGTGGCGGCGCCAGCGGTGCCAGCGATGCCCGGGTTGGGGGCGCCGGTGGAGCCGTGGTACTGGACGGCGTCGCCAGTAAGCTCCATAAAAGCGTCCTCCAAGGAGGCGCGCTTGAGGCTGAGCTCATTAAGCGGCACCCCGGTGGAGTAGGCCAGCTGGCCCACGAAGTCCGTGGTCTGGTTGGAAATCACCAGGCGGGGGCGGCCTTCCTCGTCGGTGGACTCGGTAAAGGCAATGCCCTCGGCACGCAGCGCGGAGCTAAAGGCATCGAGATGGTCGGAGCGCACCAGCACGGAGGACTGCGAGTGGTCCTTCACAAAGTCATAGGTGGGCTGGTCCGCCACTAGGCGGCCCTTACCAATGACCACCAGGTGATCGGCGGTCTGAGACATCTCCGAGAGCAGGTGGGAGGAGATCAAAATGGTGCGGCCTTCATCGGCTAGGGCGCGCACGAGCTGGCGGACCCAGCGAATGCCCTCCGGATCGAGGCCGTTGACCGGCTCGTCCAGGATGAGGATGCCCGGGTCTCCGAGCAGCGCGCCGGCTAAGCCCAGGCGCTGGCCCATGCCGAGGGAGAAGCCGCCGACCTTCTTACCGGCGACGTCGGAAAGCCCTACCAGCCCCAAGACCTCGTCAACGCGGGAAGTAGAAATGCCGTTGGACTGCGCAATCCATTTCAGGTGGTTGGCGGCGCTGCGGTTGCGGTGCACCGCTTTGGCATCGAGCAAGGCGCCTACCTCACGCAGGGGATACTTCAGCTCGTGGTAGTGCTTGCCGTTGATGCGAGCCCTGCCGGCCGTCGGCGTGTCCAAGCCCAGGATCATGCGCATGGTGGTGGATTTGCCCGCGCCATTGGGGCCCAGGAACCCGGTGACCATGCCGGGTTTTACCTGAAAGGTGAGATCGTCAACGGCGCGGACAGACTTATATTGTTTAGTCAGTCCTTCTACTTCGATCATGGCACTAGCGTGCCATAAATCCGGCAACTTTACCTGTTTAATGCCTCCACGCTCTCCCGCAGGGTGGGAAAGGCGTGGCGGAAGGCGGCCAGAAGGGGGAGGCTTTCTACCTCTTCAAAAGGCACCCAGCGCAGCTCATAGGACTCTTCATTAGCTGTGGTAGGAAGCGGTGCGCCGGTGCGCGTGCGTGCTAGGACGGTGGTGTAGGTCCACTCCCCCGGCAGATCCCCCGCCGCGGGATAGGGCCCGGCCGTTACTCGCGCATCGAGCACCTCTACGTCCTGGGGTGCAATCGCGCATTCTTCATGGGTTTCACGCAGTGCGGCCTGGGTGGGCGTCTCCGTAAAGTCGCGGGCGCCACCCGGAATCCCCCAGGTATCGCCGTGATTGGTCCACGCGGCGCGGTGCTGGAGGAGCACCTTGCGCCCGGCGACGAGGAAGAGGCCGGCGGCACCAAATTTTCCCCAGACGCGAATGCCGCCGGGGCCTGCCGCCCAGCCGTCTCCACTGTGAGGGTTATGCATGCTGCCTATCCTAGCCACACACGCGGGTATATGGTGGCGCCCAGCACACTGCGGGCGCTATTCTGAGTGAATGACCGAGCAGGCAGTCCGGGCAGAAAGCGTGCATGACGAGCACGCTCACCCGAGCGATCACTGGCTCGATGAGGTCACCGCGCCCACCGGCCCGGCCTTCAGCGGGCTCAGCAGCCGCGCCATGGAATGGTTCGCGGGCCCGGCGCGCCTGCTGCGCCGCTTTTACTACTTTGCCTCCACCACCCCAGGCAAGCTTTTTACGGTCACGCTCATTCTCACCGTAGCCCTAGGCGCCGCCGGCTTATCGATGTCCCAGTCTTCCGCCGCCCGCCACTCCGACTTGGACGAGCTGCTGAGCACCACCGAGCCGATGTCGAATGCGGCGCACCACCTTTATAGTTCGCTCTCGGTGGCCGATACCGTGGCCACCACCGGCTTCGTGCAGGCCGGCGTGGAATCGGAGCGCAACCGCGATAGCTATAACGAGGCCATCGATGCCGCTTCCGTAGCGGCCACCGAATCCGTACTGGGCACCACCCAAGAAGATGGTCGCGTCCGTGAGCTGGTGACCTTTATCCAACGCGAGCTGCCCGTTTATACCGCGATGGTGGAAAAGGCTCGCTCCAACCACCGGGCGGGCAATGCGGTGGCCAATTCCTATATGTCCAATGCCTCGGCGCTGATGCGCGAGCGTATCCTGCCGGCTGCCTCCGAGCTGTTCCAGCTGACCACCGCCAAGGTGAATCAGCAACAGCAAGAGCTCACCTCGCCGCAATGGGTGCCGCTCTCCGGCCTCTTGGCGGCGCTCTTCTTCCTCGCCGTGGCCCAATGGTGGCTGTGGCGCCAGACCCGCCGGCGTTTTAACCGCGGCTTCTTAACGGCCAGCGTGCTGCTTTTCTTGGCTATCTCCTGGGTAGCGCTATCCAACCTGGCTACATGGTCCACCGGCCACCAGGGCTTTGAAACGGCCTCGCGCCCGTGGGATTCGCTCACGGCCTCGCGGATTGAGGCGCAGCAGGCGCGTACCTCTGAGACCCTGGCGCTGGTGCTGCGCTCCTCCGAGGAGGATACGATGGTGCGCTTTTCCAGCTCCATCAACTCCATCGAAGGGGCCCTAGAGGATTATGAGGAAGCGCTCAATGATGAGGACGTGGAGGTCACCGACCCAGAACTCATCCACAGCGCCCGGGCGGCCGCCGAGCAGTGGCGCGGCACCCATGACAAGCTCATGGGCGCGCTCAAGGACGGCGACTATGACGAGGCCATCTACCAGGCCACGGCTACCGAGCCCAAGAACGGAGAGATGACCGCGGCGCGTTCTTATGATGAGCTCGACGCGGAGCTCTCGGATCTCATCGGCCAGGCGCGCATCGCCATGCGCAGCTACTTGGAGCGCGGCCTGACCGCCATGACTGCGGTGTCCTCGGCTGTGTTCCTGCTGACCTTGTGCGCCATTATTGCCGTGTGGCTGGGCATCCGTCCCCGACTGCAGGAGTACCTCTAATGCGCCGCCCACGCCTCGTCCTCGCCGCGCTCACCTGCGCCTGCGCCGCGCTACCGCTCGCCTCCTGCGATGTTCGCTCCACCCCGCCGCTGGAGGCGCCCGCCGAGCGCCCCCTCGACTCCCGGCCGGGCCCGCCGCTGCCGGAAGGGGCGAAGGTTGAAAAGGCCGGCTCCACCGCCGCGCAGCGCGCCTCTGAGGAAGAGATTAAGGGCAGCTACCGCCCGGACGATAAGAAGGCGAAGGAGCGGGTGCCGGACATCGTCAAGCGCGGTCGTCTCATCGTGGGCGTGGACCGTTCCAATAACTTGATGAGCTACCGCGATGCCGCCTCCGGTGACGTGCGCGGCTTCGAGGTGGATATCGCCCGCGAGATTGCCCGCGATATCTTCGGCGATCCCAATAAGGTGGACTTCCGCTTCATAGAATCCTCCGACCGCGTTAATGCCCTCAATACCGGCGCGGTGGACATGATCGTGCGCACCATGACCATCAGCCCGGAGCGCGAGCACGACGTGGCCTTTTCCATTCCCTATATGAACACCCAAACCCGCATGCTGGTGCTCACCAATTCCGGTATTAAGTCCGTCAAGGACGCCGCCGGCAAGACCCTATGCGGTGTGGGCGCGTCCACCGCACTGGAAACCATCCGCGAACACGCCCCCAAGTCCGATATCTTGGTTACCCGTTCCTGGGGCGATTGCCTGATGGCCCTGCAGCTTAACCAGGCCGATGGCATCGTCGTCGATGATGCCTTGCTCTCCGGCATGGCCGCCCAAGACTCCTATACCTCCATCGTGGGCGAGCCGCTAGAGACCGAGAATTACGGCGTGGCCGTGCGCCGCCCCAGCAAGCAGCATGACACCCGCCCGCTGCTGCGCCAAGTAAATTCCACGCTCGAGCGCATCCGCCGCGACGGCACTTGGTCTTCCATTTTTGAGGAGTGGCTCGGCGCCTACCTGGAAGAGCCCACCCTGCCGGCCGGAAAGTACATCGAGGAGGACGCTAAGCCATGAGCCATAACCCGAATTTCAGCGATGACGAGCTCGAGTACATCGAGCCGGAGAACCTCGATACCCAGCGCTCCTTCCGCCAGCCCACCAATGCCGCCAATTCCGCGCAGGAGCCGGATGCGCTGGACGATGCCCCCTTGGACGACGGCCCCGCCACCGCCGCCGTTGCTTTCGACCCCTTTGCAGACGAGGATGACGAGGGCACCGCGGCCGTGGCCTTTGCCCCCTTTGCGGACGAGAATGAGCCCGGCGATGACGCCGGTACCTCCGCGGTTGCCTTCGATCCCTTCGCGGACGAAGACGAGGACGCCGATGGTTCCATCGATCCAGACCACATTTCCACCCTGTTAGCAGACCTAGACAATATCCGCGCCCAGCGCGAACAACAGCGCGCCCAAAAGGCCCAGGAGGACTCCTCGCAGCGCTCGCGCCGCCGCGCGCTCGACACCTTTCGCGAGCGCCGCGGCACCCACCGCTCCGAGCGCCGCGTGGCCGATGGCATGGTGCGCCTGCCGTTTATCACCCCCGACGAGCCCACCGACGCCCTCATTGACCCCACCGAGGAATCCTCCGGGAAGAAGATTCCGCCGCCACAGCTACAGCCCGGTGACATGGTGGCCGGACAGTACGAAATCCTGGGCGTTATCGCCCACGGCGGCATGGGCTGGATTTACCTGGCCAATGATCACTTTGTCTCCGGAAGAGTGGTGGTCCTCAAAGGTATGCAGGCCCAAAAATCGGCCGATGAAACCGCCGCTGCGGTGGCAGAACGCGAGTTCCTCGCCGATATTACCCACCCTGGCATCGTCAAGATTTTCAACTTCATCGATGACGCCCGGGTGCCCGGCGGCTTTATTGTCATGGAGTATGTCGGCGGGCCGTCGCTAAGAAGCAGGCGCAAAAAGCAGCCGGATAAGCTCCTGCCCGTCGATATCGCCATCGCCTATATCCTAGAAATCCTGCCCGCGCTGGAGTACCTGCATTCGCGCGGGGTGGTCTATAACGACTTAAAGCCCGATAACATCATCGTCACCGAGGACCAGGTCAAACTCATTGACTTGGGCGCGGTCTCCGGCATTGGCGCGTTTGGCTATATCTACGGCACCAAGGGCTACCAGGCCCCGGAAGTGGCCACCGAGGGCCCGTCCATCGCCAGCGATATCTACACCATCGGCCGCACCCTGGCTTCGCTCTGCCTCAAGCTGCCCACCGAGGACGGCGTCTGTCTGCCGGGCATTCCCACCCCGACCGAGGAGCCGGAGCTGCGCCGCTTTCTGTCGCTCTACCGCCTGTTGCAGCGCGCCACCGACCCAGATCCGGAGCGCCGCTTTACCTCCATCAAGGAGCTGCGCACCCAGCTCTACGGCGTGCTGCGCGAGGTCATCGCCATCCGCGACGGCCTGCAGTACCCATCCCAGCATTCGCTGTTCTCGCCGCAACGTACCACTTTTGGCACCAAGCACCTGGTTTTCCGCACGGATCAGCTTATCGACGGCATCGATCGCACCGTCCAAATCACCGCCCCCGAGGTCGTCTCCGCCCTGCCCACCCCGCTACTGGACCGCGATGACGTGGGCGCCGGCCTGCTGCAGGGCGCTTCCTATGCGGAGCCACAGGAAGCCCTGGAGACCCTCCGCCAGGCCATGCAGACCCCCGAGTACGAGCACTCGGCCGAAATCCCGCTGGGCGTGGTGCGCTCCATGATCGACCTAGGCTATACCGGCCAAGCCCGCCAGTGGCTGAGCTCCATCGAGGACCGCCTCGGCCGCGACTGGCGCTTCCAGTGGTACGCCGGCATCACCGAGCTGCTTCACGACGACTACCGCGACGCCCAGAAATACTTCTCCACCGTCCTCGATCTCCTGCCGGGCGAGGCGGCGCCCAAGCTTGCCATCGCCGCCATCAATGAACTCATCCTGCAGCAGCTGGACTATAGCGATACCGCGCTCATTGACCCCACCGTGGCCCGCGCCTGCTCCAATATGCATTCCACGCTGGCCGATCTCCCCAACTCCGCCTTTGAGGGCCAGCCGGAAATCTGGAACCACGTCACCCAGGACCCGGCCGCGCTGCGCTTTAACTCCATGCGCCTCTACGGCATTGTGTGGTCCACCAACCCCACCACCGTCTCCTCCTCCTTTGGCCTCGCCCGCCAGCTGCGTTCCGAGGGCCAGGTGGAGGTAGCCGTCGTGGTCCTCGACAAGGTCCCCAATGCCTCGCGCCACTATCGCATGGCCCGCTTGACGACGATCCTCCAGCTCATCGTCCACGATCTTTCCGAGTCCCGCATCCGCCGCGCCGCCCGACGCCTCGAAGAGGTCCCCACCAACGAGCCGCGCTTCCTCCAGATTAAGATTGCCGTCATCTCCGCCGGCCTGAATTTCCTGCGCAATGCCGATCTCTCGCGCGCCGCCTCCCCCAACGACCTCTTCGAATACGCCTTTACCCAGCGTGGCCTGCGCACCGGTCTCTCCGAGACACTCCGCGCCCTCGCGCGCCAAGCACCGTTTAGCCGCCACCGCTACGCGCTCGTTGACCTTGCTAACCAGGTCCGCCCCGTCACCACCTTCTAATCGCTACGCAGGCTCGTACAGCCGCCCCACAAGCGGCACATCTTCTAGGCCATCCTGCGCTGCATAAATCAGACGACACGTTTGAAAATTTAAGAACGAAGCATTTCAACTGCCCTCGGTGTTCCCGATAACGCTAATGCCGTTAGGACCTCGTCCACACTTCGCGGTGGCTTTTTAAAAGCGGCAGCCGCGTCCTCAATCGAATGCTGCACAATCGCGGGCGAAGAAGCGATCAATTCGCACAAAAACTCATCTGCGCTCTGCCGTCTAATGCCAAAACCATCAAGAATGGAACAAGGAAAGTCTTTTACATTTTCAGTAATGATACTTTGAGCACCACAACTAATTGCTGCTGAGGTTACCCTCGTTTAGTGGACACCCTATTTGTGCGGATCTTGTGTCCGTAGGAGAGGATGTTCATTGTGAGTCAACAGCGCAAGAAGTACACGCCGGAGTACCGGCGTGAAGCCGCGAACCTTGTAATCGAGTCAGAGCGCCCGATCGCTCATGTGGCTAAGGAGATTGGCGTCTCCGCCGGGCTTTTAGGCCGGTGGGTCAAACTCGAGCGTGAACGCCGAGGGGCCTCGGATGGGATGAGTGAGGCGGATCTTCGTGCTGAGAATGCTCGTCTGCGCCGTGAGTTGGCGGAAGCCAAGATGGATAATGAGTTTTTGTCAAAAGCGACAGCCTTCTTCGCCGCGAAGCAACGCGAGCAGAAAAGTTCGAATTGATGCAGCAGGAGAAGGCAAACTACAGCATCAAACGCATGGCACGGCTATTAAAAGTGTCTCGGTCTGGATACTACAAATGGGCTGATACGCAGCAGAAACGACTATCCGGAAAAGATAATCGTGCAACATTTTACGATGACGTTGACCGCAAGATTCATCAGATCTGGAAAGACTCCGATGAGGTTTATGGTGCTCCCCGGATCACCGCAGAACTTACCGAGCGTTACCGGATCACCCTGAATCGCAAGACTGTGGCTAAGCGGATGCGCCTGATGGGAATTGAAGGGATTTCACCGCGTGCCTTTGTCCCGGTGACAACGATTCAATCCAAGCGTAAGTCAGCTCTTCCTGACCTGGTCAAGCGCATGTTTGATACTGGTGAGCTCAACCGAGTGTGGATGTCGGATATTACCTACCTACGCACCAGCGAGGGATGGTTGTACTTGTGTGCGGTCCGCGACGGCCATTCCCGCAGGGTGCTGGGCTGGGCGATGGATAGCGTTCAAGATACATGCCTGGTCGAACGGGCCCTGCGGATGGCATATACACTGCGCGGTGACGTTCCTGATGGGCTGGTGTTCCACGCTGACCGCGGAACGCAATTTACCAGCGAGAAGCTCTGGGAAGTCTGCCATAACCTGGGCATTGCTCAGTCTGTGGGGCGTACTGGTGTGTGCTTTGATAACGCGATGGCTGAGTCGTTCTGGTCGACGCTTAAAACCGAGTTCTACGACCGCAAGCGTTGGCCTACCCGCGATGCCGCGCGCAAGGCCGTTGCCTACTGGATGGAAGTCGTTTACAACCGTCGGCGCCGGCACTCTGCACTAGGGATGGTCAGCCCCGTCGACTTCGAAAACCACATTGGTCTAACCACCAGTAGAAAAGAAATAGCTGCCTAAGCACTAGGTAGCCCCACTACGTGTCCACGATTTGCGGGCAACCCCACTGCCGCTAGGACATGCCTGTCATTCGGATCTGGTAGCCATAGATCATCAATTAATTCCTCGTATCCAGTCACAAGACAATCCTCGACCGCTAAACACATCAATCTACGGGTGCGGGATAACTTCTTAGGGTCTAAATCAGGACGATTGCGCGGCAAGTTAAAGAAGACTTCATCTAGGATTCTCTCCGTCCATCGGGCACGGAATACACCGCTACCAGCCACCCTTATCAGGACATCACGAAGCAAGCTCGGGTAGAGCACAGTGGCATCATAAACTACCGTCAACCGCCCCACTAATAAAGCTCCAGGTCCTCCGATAAGGCTGTCAATTCAGCTACGGCACGGCGCTGACTGGCATCTCTTTCATTCTTGTATTTCTGCAGATCCGCAAGACTCACGCGGCGATGGGACCCAACTTTGTAGCCGGGAAGGCTCCCTTCATCAATAAGCTTTACAACGTGTGGCCGCGAAACATTGAGAAAGTCTGCTGCCTGTTGCGTGGTGAATTCGGATTCCGCGGGCACTACGCGGACCGATTTCCCTGCCGCTTCGATGGCGAGAACTTTCTGCAGGGTTTCGGCGATCTCTCGCGGAATTGCGATTATTTGCTCGGTTCCTTGCACGAATATATCCACTGGTGCCGGTGAATCTTTGGCCTCCAACACAGAATTGAGCCTTAATAAAGCCTCTTCCGCTGGGCTGGTATCCCGAGTTGCCCCGCCATTTTGTAAGTCCTTCATACCCCCACCTTACAAAATAAACGAAATAAACGAAACGCTTGCTGTACTAGGTTCAGAGATAAAAAAGAGGCGCGCGGCCCCTTGCGGACCGCACGCCTCTCGTTCACATTCCAGCTTCTAACTGGACGTAAGAGCCTTTTTACTTGTAGAGGCCAGCCTCACGCGCCATTGCGGCGATTTCGGCGGACTTCTGGGCGATAGCCAGCTCCTCGTTGGTCGGAACGACAAAGACCTTAACCGGGGAATCCTCGGTGGAGATCATGCGCGGCTGGTCGGAACGGACCAGGTTGCGCTCCTTATCAAAGTGGATGCCGTACATATCCAGGTTGTACAGGGAGTCCTGGCGGACCTCGGTATCGTTCTCGCCCACACCGGCGGTAAAGGTGATGGCGTCCACGCGGCCCAGGGCAATCATGTAGGAACCGATGAAGCGGCGCAGCTGGTGGATGTAGATGTTATAAGCCAGCCAAGCGTCTTGGTCCTCGTTGTCGATGCGCTCGCGCAGCGTACGGAAGTCGTTAACGCCAGAGATGCCCTTGACACCGGACTGCTTGTTGAGCAGGTTGTCAATCTCATCCACGCTCATGCCCGCCTGGCGGACGAGGTGGAAGATGATGCCCGGGTCAATGTCACCGGAACGGGTACCCATAGCCAGACCGGCCAACGGGGTCAGGCCCATCGAGGTATCGATGGCGCGGCCATTGCGGATGGCTGCAGCGGACGCACCATTGCCCAGGTGGAGGGTGATCTGGTGGGTGTGCATCGGGTCGCGGCCCAAAAGGCCCGGTACCTGCTGGGAGACGAACTCGTGAGAGGTGCCGTGGAAGCCGTAGCGACGGATATCGTACTTGGATGCCACCTCATTGTTGATGGCGTACAGCGCAGCTGCCGGCGGCAGGGTGTTAAAGAACGCGGTATCGAAGACGGCAACGTGCGGAATATCCGGCAGCATCTTGCGGGCCACGCGGATGCCGTCCAGGTTGGCCGGGTTGTGCAGCGGAGCCAGCGGAATGAGGTCCTCAATCATGGACTCAATCTGGTCCACGATGAGCTGTGGCTCGGAGAAGAGGCGGCCGCCGTGAACAACACGGTGACCAACGGCGATAACATCCACGTCGGTCGGGCCAACGTTGTGCTCGCTCATGATGGCAAAAGCGCGCTCAAGGCCGAAGGAGTGAGTAGGGATTTCCAGCTCTTCCTTGTACTTCTCGCCACCGGTCTTGACGGTGACGGCGCCGAGGGGCTCGCCAACCTGCTCGACTAGGCCAGAGACCAGCGGGGTATCCGTGGCGCTGGACTCGGGATCGACCAGCTGGAATTTAACGGAGGAAGAACCTGAGTTAAGGACCAGAACGTATGACATTTATTTCTCTCCAGCCTGAATAGCGGTGATTGCAACGGTGTTGATGATGTCCGGAACGGTCGCGCCACGCGACAGATCGTTAACCGGCTTGTTCAGACCCTGCAGGATCGGGCCCACGGCGAGCGCACCGCCGGTGCGCTGTGCCGTCTTGTAGCCAATATTGCCGGCCTCCAAGTCCGGGAAGACGAAGACGTTTGCCTGGCCGGCCACCTCAGAATTCGGCATCTTCTTAGCCGCAACGCCTGGGTCGCAGGCGGCGTCGAACTGCAGCGGGCCATCCACCTTGACGGAAGAATCCAGCTTCTTAGCGGCTTCGACGGCGGCCACTGCACGGTCAACGTCCGGGCCGGAGCCGGAGGTGCCGGAGGAGTAGGACAGCATGGCCACACGCGGGTCGATGCCGAACTGGGAGGCGGTCTGTGCGGAAACGATAGCGATCTCGCCCAGCTGCTCGGCGGTGGGGTTCGGGTTGACGGCGCAGTCACCGAAGGCCCACAGGCGGCCGCGCATGACCATCAGGAAGATGGAGGAGACCACGGAAGCATTCGGCTTGGTCTTAATGATCTGGAAGGAAGGCTTAATGGTGTGGGCGGTGGTGTGAGCAGCGCCGGAGACCATGCCATCGGCCAAGCCCTTGTGCACCATCATGGTGGCGAAGTAGGAAATATCCTTCATCGTCTCGCGAGCCTGCTCGAGGGTTACGCCCTTCTTCTTGCGCAGCTCGGCAAAGTCGGCGGCGAATTCCTCTGCCAGCGGGGACTCGAGGTGGTTGATGATCTCGGCACCAGCCAGGTCGAGCTTCAGCTCTTCGGCGCGGGCCTTGATATCGGCCTCGTTGCCCAGGATGGTCAGCTTGGCAACCTTATCGCGCAGGACCACGTGTGCGGCCTCGAGGATGCGGTCATCGTCGCCCTCTGGCAGGACGATGTGGGAACCGGCGGCGCGGGCCTGGTCAATGAGCTGCTTCTGGAAGAGGTCTGCGGACATGACCGGGGAGACGTCGCCAAGCGCAGCAAGTGCGCCCGGAACCGCTTCCAGGTCGGTGAAGATGCCAGCGACGGTAGCCCCCAGGGATTCCGCATTGTGCTGGGCAAGCTCGCCGGTGCGCTGCGGGGCGCCGGAAATGATGGCCAGCGGCAGGCCAAGGGCGGCAGCTACTTCGGCATCGAAGGCGATATCGCCGGTGCCCTGCGCCACGATGTTCTCAGCGGCGGGAGCCTCAGCCAGTACGGCGGCGACGGTGGCATCGAAGTCTTCGAGGCGGATGAGCTCCGCGCCCAGGTCCTTAGCCAGGGCGGGCACATCGAGGCCATCGAAGCCACGGCCGATAGCGCTAATAACTGCGGAATGCGATGCAGACATGCAATTTACCTTTCATTCACGGTCACTTGAACACAATTAACGCGCCTCATAACTTCATGTCAGTCATCACAGTTATCAGCGCGCGGTGACTACTCCACTGTACGCGATTTACCCCCTCCTATGCCCCATCGTGACCTCCCTAAACTGGGGTTAGTAATGCTGTGGTTTTTATCGCATAGTGACCGCGTAGAATATGCAGCACAACGAAAGAAAGGACACCCTAAGCACATGACTACCCCAGTGCGCGTCGCCGTGGTCGGCTCCGGCCCGGCAGGCATTTACGCCTCTGACCTTCTAGTGAAATCCGACCTCGATGTGCAGATCGATCTTTTTGAAAAGATGCCGACGCCGTTCGGTTTGATCCGCTACGGCGTGGCACCGGATCACCCGCGTATTAAGGGCATCGTGCAGTCCCTGCACAACGTTATGGAAAAGGAAGAGATCCGCTTCCTGGGCAATATCGAGGTGGGCAAGGACATCACCGTCGAGGAGATGCGCGAGTATTACGACGCCATCATCTTCGCCACCGGTGCCACCGCCGATAAGCGCATGGGCATCCCGGGCGAGGATCTCAAGGGCAACCATGGCGCCGGCGAATTCGTGGGCTTTTATGACGGCAACCCCAACTTCGAACGCGATTGGGATCTCTCCGCAGAGTCCGTCGCCGTCGTCGGTGTGGGCAATGTCTCCCTCGACGTCTCCCGTATCCTGGCCAAGACCGCCGACGAGCTGCTGGTTACCGAAATCCCGGATAACGTCTACGCAGCACTGAAGAAAAACCGCGCCAAGGAGGTCCACGTCTTCGGCCGCCGCGGCCCAGCACAGGCTAAGTACACGCCGAAGGAGCTCAAGGAGCTAGACGAATCCCCGACCATCGAGGTCATCGTCAACCCCGAGGACATCGAGTATGACGCCGCCTCTGAAGAGGCACGCCGCGCCGCCAAATCCACCGACCTGGTGTGCCAGACGCTGGAGTCCTACGCCATGCGCGAGCCGGGCGATGCCCCGCACAAGCTCTACATCCACTTCTTTGAGTCCCCGGTAGAGGTGCTGGGTGAGGACGGCCACGTCACCGCCATCAAGACCGAGCGCACTGAGCTCAACGGTGATGGCACCGTAACCGGTACCGGCAAGTACACCGAGTGGCCGGTCCAAGCCGTCTACCGCGCCGTGGGCTACTACCCGCAGTCCGTCGACGGCGTGCCTTTCGATGAGACCAAGGCCACCATGCCCAACGACGGCGGCCATGTGCTGGCCAATGTCGACGGCGAAAAGCTCCCCGGCCTCTACACCACCGGCTGGATTAAGCGCGGCCCGGTGGGCCTGATTGGCAATACCAAGTCCGATGCCAAGGACACCACCACCATGCTCATCGCCGATTACAAGGCCGGCGACTTGGAGCCGGCCACCAAGCGCGATCCGCAGGATATCCTGGACTTCCTGGCTTCCCGCGATATCGCCGTGACCACCTGGGAAGGCTGGCACCGCCTGGATGCCGCCGAGCGCGCCGCTGGCGAGCCGCACGGCCGCGAGCGCATCAAGATCGTCGAGTGGGACGAGATGGTCAAGCACGCCGGCCCGCAGGCCTAACCCGTGCCGCACATCATTACCGCCGCGCCCTTGGGACAGCTGGCGGCCTTGGACGTCCACCAGCTCTACAAGCTGCGGGTGGACGTCTTTGTGCACGAGCAGCGCTGCCCATACGCCGAGATTGACGCCACCGACGCCGATCCCCAGACCGTGCACCTGCTGGCCTGGGACGCGGACACCCACGAGCTGCTGGGCACGGCCCGCGTCTTTCCGGCCGCGCCTACTGACGCCGCGCTTGCCGACGCCGCCAACGGTGCCCAAATCGGCCGCTTCGCCCTCGCACCCGCCGCGCGTGGCACGGGCCTCGGCCGGGAACTTTTCCAGGCGGCCGTCGACCTAGGCGAGCGCATGCACCCAGGCCAGCCGCTTTACCTGGAGGCGCAGGCCGGCCTCGTGGACTATTACGCCAGCTTTGGCTTTACTCCGGTAGGCGAGCTATTCGACGACGAGGGAGTCCCCCACCAGCCGATGCTGCGCCCCGCTTCTTAGTCAGCGTCGTCCACGCCGGAGGCGAGCTTCGGGTCGAGCTCCACGCCGCCCTCGTACTCCACGACCTCGATATCGGGGACGTTATCCGCCTCCGGCTGGATGCCGCGCGCACCGCCCTGGGCCAAAAGGCCCGGCGTGGAGGTCACCTCGATCTTGTGCGCCGCTAGTGCTGCGCGGTCGCGCGCCTCCTCCGCGCTTTCCGCGGTGGCAGACACCAAGCCCATGCGACGGCCCTTGTAGGCCCCGGGCTTGCCAAAGAGCTTCACGTCCGTCTCGGCGTAATTGAGGGCCGCGGCGATGCCGGTATAGGCAACCTCATTTAGCTCCTCATCCGCGTGGATGACCACGCTAGCGCCAGGGGTGACCAGGGTGGCGTCGATGGGGTAGCCCAAAATCGCGCGCGCATGCAGGTCAAAGGCGGAAAAACGCTGGGTATAGCAGGTCAGCATCGCCGTATCCGAGGGCCGCGGGGACACGGAGGAAAAGTACACATCATCGCCCGCAACGAAGAGCTCCACGCAGTACACGCCGCGCCCGCCCAACTCATTAGAGATGCGCGCGGCCACCGAGCGTGCGTTTTCCAGCGCGATCTCGCTCATGCCGGTAGGCTGCCACTCCTCCACGAGGTCACCGCGCTCATGGCGGTGACCGATAGGCTCGCTAAACCACGTGGCCAACTTGCCCGTGGCCGGATCGATGGAGCGGATAGCCAGCAGGGTGACCTCGAGGTCAAAGTCCACGAAGCGCTCGGCCACCACGCGCTGCGAATCCGAGGACACGCGCCGCACGGTCTCCCACGCGGTGCGCACATCCTCTTCATCGCGAGCAATCATGTGCCCCTTGCCGGAGGTGGAGACATCCGGCTTAATGATGCAGGGAAAGCCCAGCTCCCCCACCGCTTCCTCGAGCTCCTCCACGGAGCTAGCAAAGCGATACGCGGAAACCGGCAACCCGATATTTTCCGCCACCTCGCGCACGCACTGGCGGTCCTGCGTCATGGCGCAGGCGCGGGCGGAGGGTACCACGATGGCGTCGCTATGCGCTTCCATCTCCTCCAGCGCTTCTACCGCAACGGTTTCTACCTCTGGAACCACAAAGTGCGGCTGAATCTCCTGTGCCAGCTGCAGGATGCGCCCGGTGTCCTTGATATCGGCGACGTAGCTATACTGCGCCACCTGGTGCGCCGGCGCGCCCGCATACGAGTCCACCGCGTGGACCTCCAAGCCCAGGTTTTGGAAGGACATGGCCAGCTGCTTGCCCAGCTCGCCCGAGCCCAGCAGCAATACCTTGGTGGCATTGCTGGTCAGCGGCGTGCCAATATGACCGGCGATCTCGCCTGGATTATCCATGAAAATGCTCCTTCTAAGCCGCAGGCAGCGGCGTTTACTGCCTCAAATTATTTCATATTTAGGCCCCAACCCCACCACCTACATGCCAGGTGATCCGGATAAGCAAAAGCGCCCTGTGGGCAATTCCACAGGGCGCCATAGAAGCTTCAGCCTAGGCTGCAGGTGCCTCAGCCGGTGCCTCGGCTGGGGCTTCGGCCGGAGCCTCCCCTGCCGGCTGCTCGGCGGGCTGCTCTGGCTCGCCTACCGGCTCCGCCACGGTAATGATGTTGTCCTCATAACCCAGCGCGCCACCAACGAACTGGCCGCCGCAGGTAATGAGAACCAGGCGGTTCTCGCCTTCCTTATCGTTAACCACGTCCGGGAATCCGGAGCCCTTAGGCAGGCGGTACGGCGCCTCAGTTACGCGGAAGGTGCGCTCCTGGCCGTCGATGACCACGGTAAATTCCTGGTCCTTCTTCAGCTTCGTGAACTTCTCCGCATAGCCCGTGCCCTGGCCCTGGTAGTTAATGTGGCCGGTAATCACACTCGAGCCCACGTTGCCCGGCTCACCCGGCACTGCGGAGGCGGAGTACCAGCCCACGCGGGTGACGTCGTGTGGCGGCAACAGCACGCCCTGGTCCGTGACCTGCACGGGGTCCACGGCCGCGTACTCGCCATCGATGCCCACGGACATGCCCTCAAAGCCCTTGAACTCACCAGGCGCGGCCTCATACTCGTGTTCCTGCTGGCCCGAATCATCCACGAAGGCATCGGACTTCGGCCCGGATTCCTCCGGCGTGCTCTCGCTGGCCACCGTCTCCGGCGCCGAGCCGGCCTCATCCTCATCATCGCGCGCCAGGTACAGCACTACCTGCAACAAGACCAATGCCACCACAACGATGGCCGCGATAATAGCGATCAGCTTGCCACGGCCCATGCCCTGCTTGCCGACGCCCCCTTCTTCCCCACTTGCCGGATACTGCGACATTCCATTGTCTTCCGGCTGCTGTGGTTGCGCATGCTTTCCCATAGCTAGCTTCCTCTACTTCCTCGTTTTGTCTACCTTGTGCAGGTTATATGCAAATCCCCTCCAGCGTGTGCAGTCACACCCTGGAGGGGATTTTTTGGTGTTTAAGTCTCAACCCCGGTGGGGCGACCCGCGGGCCGCCTCACCGATGCTTATGGACTACTTGATGTAATCCTGCATACCCGGCTCAAGCTCGGTTGCGCCGGACGGTACGGACTTAATCTCAACGCGCTCGGCGTTGGATGGCAGTGCGTTGCCAGTCTCTTCAGGTTCCTGACCCTGGACCTCGACGCCACGGCCGTGTCCATTGTCAGAGTTGCCGCCCTTAGGAGCATCCTGACCCTTGACCTCGTGACCATTGCCACCATTGTGGCCGTCGGTGTGCTTGCCGTTGCCACCATCGTGGTTACCGGTGTTGTCACCGTGGCCACCGTTGTGGTTGCCATGATCCTTGTGGTCGAAATGATCCTTGATGATCTTGCCCAAGCCGATGCCCGGAATCAGGATGAGCCACCACTTATTGTCCTTGGAGGAACCGTTGGAGGAACCATCCGAGGAACCGTTGGAAGAACCGTTGGAGGAACCATCCGAGGAGCCGCCTGGCTTGTCCTGATCGTGGACCTCGTGGGAGATCACGGTCTGGTCGTCATCGTTGATGTCCTTGTGCTCAGCGATGTGGTTCGGCTTCTCCGAAGTAGTACCCGGAGTCTCCTCACCCTTGTCGTTGACCTCGGTGGAGGTGAGCTCCTCGAAGGCAACCGCAGCCTGGACAGGCTCCTTCACATCATCGTTAACGGTGATGGTGACAGGCTCCTTGCCCTTGGACTTCTTCGGAGTGAAGGTAGCTTCACCCTTGCCCAGAACAGACTTGCCGTCCTTCTTGTTAATGAGCTCAGCCTTCAGGGTGTATTCCTTACCCGGAACCAGACCCTCATAGGTGACCTCATCGACAATCTTGGCACCAGCAACAACCTCGTGGGACCCCTTCTCGAAGTCAGCGTTAGTGGTGATCTTCGGGGTCTCGGTAGTCACAGTCTGGTCATCGTCATTGATGTCCTTGTGCTCACCAACCGGATTCGGGTTGTCCTCATCGGTCGGGTTGTCCTCACCGTGCTTATCCACCTGAGTGGAGGTCAGCGTCTCGAAGGCAACCGCAGCCTCAACCGGCTCGGTCACGCTGTCATCAACAACGATGGTGACAGCCTCAGTACCGTTAGCCTCATCCGGGGTGAACTTGTGCCCCTTGGTCTCGCCAAGAACGGTCTTGCCGTCCTCCTTGGAAATCAGCTGGGCATCCAGAGTGTATTCCTTACCCGGAACCAGACCCTTGTAGGAAACCTGGTCCACAATCTTGGCACCAGCGACAACCTCACGCAGGCCGCCCTCGAAGTCCGCATTGGTGGAAACCTTCGGGGTGTCCTTCTCGTCGTCGCCACCAGGGGTGTTCGGGGTACCCGGCTCGTTAGGATCGGTCGGCTCAGTAGGCTCGCCCGGCTTGTTCGGAGTGGTCGAACCGCAATCCGAAGGCTCATCAGACTCAGAGGTCTCGGAAGCCTCAGAAGACGTGGTCTCTACAGACTCGGACTCAGAAGGCTCGCTGGACTCAGACTCAGACGGTTCCTCAGACTCGGAAGGCTGCTCACTCTCAGAGTCACCCGGCTCCTCAGACTCGCAGGTCTCGCTAGTCGTCGAGGTAGAGGAATCCTCAGAGGAAGAAGGCGTAGAGGTTTCATCCTCGCCACCGTCATCGGGCTTACCCGGCACGACGTCAGTCGTAGTCGTAGACGGAGTGGTGGTCTCGGAAGGCTTATCACCCTTCGGGACAGTCTGATCCTCGTCGTTGATGTCCTTGTGCTCACCAATCTCGTTCGGCTTGTCATTGTCAGGGGTGTCCTCACCCTTGTCATTGACAACCTTAGAAGTCAGCGTCTCGAAGGCAACCGCAGCCTCAACAGGCTCAGTCACATCATCATTAACGGTGATGGTGACAGCCTCAAAGCCATTAGCCTCATCCGGGGTGAAGGTATGACCCTTAGTCTCACCCAGAACAGTCTTACCGTCGTCCTTGGAAATCAGCTGAGCATCCAGGGAGTATTCCTTACCCGGAACCAAGCCCTCGTAGGAAACCTGGTCCACAATCTTGGCACCAGCAACAACTTCCTTCGAACCATTCTCGAAGTCCGCGTTCGTAGAAACAATCGCGTTCTTGTGGGAGGTTACGGTCTGGTTCTTGTCGTTGATGTCCTTGTGCTCAGCGATGTCGTTCGGGTTCTCCGGAGTGGTATCCGGGGTGTCCTCACCCTTGTCGTTGACGTCGGTAGAGGACAGTTCCTCAAACGCAACCGCAGCCTCAACAGGCTCCTTCACGTCATCATTAACAGTGATCTCAACCTCAACCTTGCCGTTGGAGGTCTCTGGCTTGAAGGTCTTCTCACCGGTGCCCAGAACAGACTTGCCGTCCTTCTTGTTAATGAGCTCAGCCTTCAGGGTGTATTCCTTGCCAACGACCAGGTTGGAGTAGTCAACCTCGTCGATGACGGTGGCACCAGCAACAACTTCCTTAGAACCATTAGCGAAGTCTGCATTAGTAGAAATATGCGGCTTCGAAGTAACGGTCTGGTTCTTGTCGTTGATGTCCTTGTGCTCAGCGATGTCGTTCGGGTTCTCCGGAGTGGTATCCGGGGTGTCCTCACCCTTGTCGTTGACGTCGGTAGAGGACAGTTCCTCAAACGCAACCGCAGCCTCAACAGGCTCCTTCACGTCATCATTAACAGTGATCTCAACCTCAACCTTGCCGTTGGAGGTCTCTGGCTTGAAGGTCTTCTCACCGGTGCCCAGAACAGACTTGCCGTCCTTCTTGTTAATGAGCTCAGCCTTCAGGGTGTATTCCTTGCCAACGACCAGGTTGGAGTAGTCAACCTCGTCGATGACGGTGGCACCAGCAACAACTTCCTTAGAACCATTAGCGAAGTCTGCATTAGTAGAAATATGCGGCTTCGAAGTAACGGTCTGGTTCTTGTCGTTGATGTCCTTGTGCTCAGCGATGTCGTTCGGGTTCTCCGGAGTGGTATCCGGGGTGTCCTCACCCTTGTCGTTGACGTCGGTAGAGGACAGTTCCTCAAACGCAACCGCAGCCTCAACAGGCTCCTTCACGTCATCATTAACAGTGATCTCAACCTCAACCTTGCCGTTGGAGGTCTCTGGCTTGAAGGTCTTCTCACCGGTGCCCAGAACAGACTTGCCGTCCTTCTTGTTAATGAGCTCAGCCTTCAGGGTGTATTCCTTGCCAACGACCAGGTTGGAGTAGTCAACCTCGTCGATGACGGTGGCACCAGCAACAACTTCCTTAGAACCATTAGCGAAGTCTGCATTAGTAGAAATATGCGGCTTCGAAGTAACGGTCTGGTTCTTGTCGTTGATGTCCTTGTGCTCAGCGATGTCGTTCGGGTTCTCCGGAGTGGTATCCGGGGTGTCCTCACCCTTGTCGTTGACGTCGGTAGAGGACAGTTCCTCAAACGCAACCGCAGCCTCAACAGGCTCCTTCACGTCATCATTAACAGTGATCTCAACCTCAACCTTGCCGTTGGAGGTCTCTGGCTTGAAGGTCTTCTCACCGGTGCCCAGAACAGACTTGCCGTCCTTCTTGTTAATGAGCTCAGCCTTCAGGGTGTATTCCTTGCCAACGACCAGGTTGGAGTAGTCAACCTCGTCGATGACGGTGGCACCAGCAACAACTTCCTTAGAACCATTAGCGAAGTCTGCATTAGTAGAAATATGCGGCTTCGAAGTAACGGTCTGGTTCTTGTCGTTGATGTCCTTGTGCTCAGCGATGTCGTTCGGGTTCTCCGGAGTGGTATCCGGGGTGTCCTCACCCTTGTCGTTGACGTCGGTAGAGGACAGTTCCTCAAACGCAACCGCAGCCTCAACAGGCTCCTTCACGTCATCATTAACAGTGATCTCAACCTCAACCTTGCCGTTGGAGGTCTCTGGCTTGAAGGTCTTCTCACCGGTGCCCAGAACAGACTTGCCGTCCTTCTTGTTAATGAGCTCAGCCTTCAGGGTGTATTCCTTGCCAACGACCAGGTTGGAGTAGTCAACCTCGTCGATGACGGTGGCACCAGCAACAACTTCCTTAGAACCATTAGCGAAGTCTGCATTAGTAGAAATATGCGGCTTCGAAGTAACGGTCTGGTTCTTGTCGTTGATGTCCTTGTGCTCAGCGATGTCGTTCGGGTTCTCCGGAGTGGTATCCGGGGTGTCCTCACCCTTGTCGTTGACGTCGGTAGAGGACAGTTCCTCAAACGCAACCGCAGCCTCAACAGGCTCCTTCACGTCATCATTAACAGTGATCTCAACCTCAACCTTGCCGTTGGAGGTCTCTGGCTTGAAGGTCTTCTCACCGGTGCCCAGAACAGACTTGCCGTCCTTCTTGTTAATGAGCTCAGCCTTCAGGGTGTATTCCTTGCCAACGACCAGGTTGGAGTAGTCAACCTCGTCGATGACGGTGGCACCAGCAACAACTTCCTTAGAACCATTAGCGAAGTCTGCATTAGTAGAAATATGCGGCTTCGAAGTAACGGTCTGGTTCTTGTCGTTGATGTCCTTGTGCTCAGCGATGTCGTTCGGGTTCTCCGGAGTGGTATCCGGGGTGTCCTCACCCTTGTCGTTGACGTCGGTAGAGGACAGTTCCTCAAACGCAACCGCAGCCTCAACAGGCTCCTTCACGTCATCATTAACAGTGATCTCAACCTCAACCTTGCCGTTGGAGGTCTCTGGCTTGAAGGTCTTCTCACCGGTGCCCAGAACAGACTTGCCGTCCTTCTTGTTAATGAGCTCAGCCTTCAGGGTGTATTCCTTGCCAACGACCAGGTTGGAGTAGTCAACCTCGTCGATGACGGTGGCACCAGCAACAACTTCCTTAGAACCATTAGCGAAGTCTGCATTAGTAGAAATATGCGGCTTCGAAGTAACGGTCTGGTTCTTGTCGTTGATGTCCTTGTGCTCAGCGATGTCGTTCGGGTTCTCCGGAGTGGTATCCGGGGTGTCCTCACCCTTGTCGTTGACGTCGGTAGAGGACAGTTCCTCAAACGCAACCGCAGCCTCAACAGGCTCCTTCACGTCATCATTAACAGTGATCTCAACCTCAACCTTGCCGTTGGAGGTCTCTGGCTTGAAGGTCTTCTCACCGGTGCCCAGAACAGACTTGCCGTCCTTCTTGTTAATGAGCTCAGCCTTCAGGGTGTATTCCTTGCCAACGACCAGGTTGGAGTAGTCAACCTCGTCGATGACGGTGGCACCAGCAACAACTTCCTTAGAACCATTAGCGAAGTCTGCATTAGTAGAAATATGCGGCTTCGAAGTAACGGTCTGGTTCTTGTCGTTGATGTCCTTGTGCTCAGCGATGTCGTTCGGGTTCTCCGGAGTGGTATCCGGGGTGTCCTCACCCTTGTCGTTGACGTCGGTAGAGGACAGTTCCTCAAACGCAACCGCAGCCTCAACAGGCTCCTTCACGTCATCATTAACAGTGATCTCAACCTCAACCTTGCCGTTGGAGGTCTCTGGCTTGAAGGTCTTCTCACCGGTGCCCAGAACAGACTTGCCGTCCTTCTTGTTAATGAGCTCAGCCTTCAGGGTGTATTCCTTGCCAACGACCAGGTTGGAGTAGTCAACCTCGTCGATGACGGTGGCACCAGCAACAACTTCCTTAGAACCATTAGCGAAGTCTGCATTAGTAGAAATATGCGGCTTCGAAGTAACGGTCTGGTTCTTGTCGTTGATGTCCTTGTGCTCAGCGATGTCGTTCGGGTTCTCCGGAGTGGTATCCGGGGTGTCCTCACCCTTGTCGTTGACGTCGGTAGAGGACAGTTCCTCAAACGCAACCGCAGCCTCAACAGGCTCCTTCACGTCATCATTAACAGTGATCTCAACCTCAACCTTGCCGTTGGAGGTCTCTGGCTTGAAGGTCTTCTCACCGGTGCCCAGAACAGACTTGCCGTCCTTCTTGTTAATGAGCTCAGCCTTCAGGGTGTACTTCTTACCCGGAACAAGACCCTCGTAGGAAACCTTATCCTTGACAGTAGCGCCAGCAATAACCTGCTGCTTGTCACCGTCAAAGGAAGCCTCAGTGCCAATCTTTGGCTCGGGCTCCTTTTCCTGCTCTTCCGTAGTCGGAGTCGGGTCAGGATTAGGTACTACATCAGTAGTCTTACCCGGATTCGGCTCTTCAGTGTCTTCCGTAGTGGTTTCCTCAGAGTCAGTTGGCTCAGAATCGGTGGTCGTCTCGCTAGAAGAAGTCTCATCTTCGGGATTCTCAGAGGTAGTCTCTTCAGCCGTATTCTCATCGGAGGTCGTCGGCTCCTCGGAACCGCCGCCATTATCCGGATTATCCGGAAGACCAGGCTGATCTGGAGGCATCACGCGTTGATCATTCGCATTCTTACCAATTTTTTCTCCTGGTTTTGTCGGACCCGTGAGACGACCGTTCGGGCCAACAAGCGTAATGAACGCACCTTCTGGTGCCTTTGGGACAGAGACGGAATCCAGTTTCTGCAGTTCCCAAGGCTCATTCGGATTAATAGTAAACCCTGTTAGAGACTCAAACTCCTTCAAGCTTCCCTTAAAGTCCTTAAAAACTGGACCAACATACTCGTCATTTTTCATGGACTCAGGATCCACAATGCCATGGCGAGCAATTTTGCTACTGCTGTTGTCACCAATCAGGGCACTTAAGTAGTAGGAATAGGTCGCGACCGTTTGTCGCCCCTCTTCTCCCTTCTTCAAAGCCTGTTTAGACAACGTTGCCACATTGATAGCTGCATCTCGCAGGTTCTCAGGAATGGGCGCCTTACCTGCAGTAGCGATGTCGTACTTAGCAGTATTGCGCATTGGCTCAGCCTTAGAAATGTCTACACACCAAGCCCAACCAGCATTACTACCACGATTTCCTGCTTTACCGAAGTCCGTGGTCCACTCTTTGTTCGGATCCTTAATTGGCGCACCGGCCCACACCATAGTGCCCCAACCTTTTGTTACGCCAGCCAGCTTCTCTGTATCGCTGCCGAAGCTATCATTATCTGGTTGAATCTGGATAGCTTCAGCCTTTGCTCCAGGAACGGTGACCATGGCCGCAATTACCGCAATTGCAGCGAGCACTGCGGTAAAGACCATCCACCCCTCTCGGGATATATTTCTTAATCTACTCATTCTTTCCTCTTCGAGCGGTACAAATACTTACATTCGTTTTCCTGTTCAGCGAGCGTTTTCGCTGAGCAGAACCTGAAATTGAGACTTGAACACACTGCGGTTAATCAGGGTTTTGAACCCGAATCTGGATTAACTCTTATCGTGCTCTCAGGATAATATCACGGGAAAATTTAAGGCGCCAGCCAGAAAGCTTTAGAAAACTGCACGTTATGCAGGATTTCTAATTCCTTAACCACAGGTAGATGTACTTATTTTCACGGGCAACCTAGTGTTAAATACATATGTTCGACGCCCGCTAGGCATATTCTAAGCCTAAAGACCCAAACCGATAGCTTAACCAATACTAAGATTGGATTTAACGAGACCCGTGTAAACACTTCTGTACGCTGCGTTTTATCTAATTTGGTGCGAATTTGAGAGAGGGATTTGCACGGAATTTCTTCGCAGCACTCCGGAATTATCCATAGAAAGTTGGTGTTACAGGTGTGACTGGAGATCATTCGAATGGGGCGTGCACACGTTCGATATACCAGACGTGTAGTAAGCCTTAACCTTATTGCCATTCACCTTCAAGAAGAGATGTGTGAGCAAAAACTCTTCCTAGGGTCGCCACAATCACACTTAAGGGTCTCACACAAGGGTGAGGGAGAATTGGGCAAAGAAAAATCCGCACGGGCGTCGGCAAGCAGATGCTTTACCGAGGCCGCAGTGCGGATCCTGGAAAGAACTAAGCCTTAAAGAACGGCAGTGACCTGGTAGCCCTTTTCCTGCAGGAGCTGGGAGACTGCCTCGAAAGTAGCGTCGTCCTTGTCCGGATTATAGGTGTCCGGATTCAGGACAATATTGGCGGTGTCGCCTTCATAGCGGACACTGATGAAGTCGTAGCCGGCTTCGGCATGCGCGGCGTCGATAAGAGCCTGCACGTCGTCGGTGTTGCCCTGCTCAGCAACAGCAACCTGCTCCTGCTCAGGTGCCGGCGCAGCCTCCTGCGCCGGGGCGCCCAGGCCGAAAAAGCCCATAATCGTGGCTAGCAGGCCACTCAAAAGCTTGATGATCATTGAAATAACTCCCTGTGTGGTAATACGCGGGAATAGGGCCCGCGAAAGCTGAAAACTCTCTGCACTTAAAGCAAACTTAACTTTAGCTTAGTATCGAGTTACGTTCAACAGGGAAAGCCTTAATTCACCATGCCATGGTCTTGTGGGCGATTAAGGGACGCTGAAACACCACAGCGCCCGTGCTCCGTCTCAATGACGGGACACGGGCGCTTTTTACTTGGTGAGGGCTAGCTCCCCTAGGGGGACGGGGAGCTAGTTAGGGAATAGGGACCTTGGTTGCCTACTTGGAGGAGCTGGAAGAACCACCGTTCGGGGAGCAGGCATTAGCCACCAGCCCCAGAGCCAGCACGCCAGCAGCAGCCAGTGCAATGCCGCCGCCAACGCGACCAGCCTCAGACTTCTGAAGCATCAAGTTAATCTGGTTAGCCTGGCGAGCCAGCGGGCCATTGTAAATACCCAGCTGCTTCTGCAGCGCAGTATTCTGCGCACCCAGCTGACGGTTGATGCCATCAATCTGTGCAGAAACCTGCTTCACCAGCGGGGAGAAGCCCGGGATATTCATCTGGGAAGCCAGACCAATCGGCAGCAGGAACAGCAGCGGGATGCCCACACCCGCAGCAGCCGGCGCACAGCGCTTCCAATCAACATTGGAAGAACCAGAAGACAGGCCCGGCAGAGCGGAACCGCCCGGTACGGTCGGAGCGTCCTGGCCAGCGACGGTCACGGTTTCCTCGTTGCCATCCTGGTCCTTGACGGTAACCTTGTCGCCTTCCTTCAGGTCGACGCCCGGGGTTACGGACCACTTACCATCCTTATCGGCGGTGACGGTCTTGGTGGTCTCCTTGCCGTCCTTATCCGTCACAGTGACGGAGACTTCGGTGCCCGGCTTGGCGGTACCGGAGATCTTCTTGTCGCCTTCGGTGACCTTGTCGATGGAAGGCTTGGTGGCGTTGTCACCATCCTCAGTCTTAGAACCAACAGTAGTGGTCTCCTTATTGCCATCCTGGTCAGTGACAACAACCTTGTCACCCTCCTTGACCGGCTCCTCCGGAGCAACAGTCCACTTACCATCATCACCAGCAGTGTCCTTAGACTCGGACTTCTTATTACCGTCCTTATCCTCAACAGTGACAGTTACATCCGTGCCAGGCTGAGCCTCACCAGAGATGTCCTTATCACCCTCGTTGACCGGGTCGACAGAAGGCTTGGTAGCGGTAGCACCATCATCAGTCTTGGAACCAACAGTGGTGGTCTCCTTGTTGCCATCCTGGTCAGTGACAACAACCTTGTCACCCTCCTTGACCGGCTCCTCCGGAGAAACAGTCCACTTACCATCATCACCAGCAGAATCCTTGGACTCAGACTTCTTATTACCGTCCTTATCCTCAACAGTGACAGTCACATCCGAACCAGGCTTAACCTCACCGGAAATGTCCTTATCACCCTCGTTAACCGGGTCGACAGAAGGCTTGGTAGCGGTAGCACCATCATCAGCCTTAGAACCAACAGTGGTGGTCTCCTTATTGCCGTCCTGGTCAGTGACAACAACCTTGTCACCCTCCTTGACCGGCTCCTCCGGAGCAACAGTCCACTTACCATCATCACCGGCAGAATCCTTGGACTCAGACTTCTTATTACCGTCCTCGTCCTCAACAACGACAGTCACATCCGAGCCAGGCTTAGCCTCACCGGAAATATCCTTATCACCCTCGTTAACCGGGTCGATAGAAGGCTTAGTCGCCTCGGAGCCATCGTCAGTCTTGGAACCGACAGTCGTGGTCTCCTCATTGCCATCCTGGTCAGTGACAACAACCTTGTCACCCTCCTTAACCGGCTCCTCCGGAGCAACAGTCCACTTACCATCATCACCGGCAGAATCCTTGGACTCAGACTTCTTATTACCGTCCTCGTCCTCAACAACGACAGTCACATCCGAGCCAGGCTTAGCCTCACCGGAAATATCCTTATCACCCTCGTTAACCGGGTCGATAGAAGGCTTGGTAGCGGTAGCACCATCATCAGTCTTGGAACCAACAGTGGTGGTCTCCTTGTTGCCATCCTGGTCAGTGACAACAACCTTGTCACCCTCCTTGACCGGCTCCTCCGGAGAAACAGTCCACTTACCATCATCACCGGCAGTGTCCTTGGACTCGGACTTCTTATTACCGTCCTGGTCCTCAACAACGACAGTCACATCCGAGCCAGGCTTAGCCTCACCAGAGATGTCCTTATCACCCTCGTTGACCGGGTCGATGGAAGGCTTGGTGGTCTCTTCGCCATTGTCCGTGCCCGGGAAGTCGTCCTTGTCCGTCGGGTTGGTGCCTGCCTTAACCTCATCACCATCGTTGACACCATCACCATCAGTGTCGGCCTCATTCGGGTTGGTACCAATCTCAACCTCGGTACGGTCAGTCAGACCATCCTCATCAGAGTCAGCCTTCGTCGGATCCGTTGGCTCATTGTTGTACTCACCGTTCTCGGAACCATCCAGCTCCTGCTTATCGGTCAGACCGTCACCATCGGTATCCGCCTTGAGAGGATCAGTACCCTTTTCCTTCTCCTCACCGTCGGTTAGGCCATCACCATCGGTGTCAGCCTTCAGCGGATCGGTGCCATTCTCGACCTCGTCACCATCGTTAACGCCATCGTCATCGGAGTCAGCCTTGTTCGGGTCGGTACCGCGTTCCTTCTCTTCACTGTCGTTGAGGCCATCACCATCGGAGTCAGCCTTGTTCGGGTCAGTACCGTCAGCTTCCTCCTGCTCATCGGAGACACCATCACCATCAGAATCCTTGGCTGTGTCATCAGGGGTCTCGTCAGCAACGGTTGGGTTGGTGCCGGCCTTGACTTCGTCGCCATCATTGACGCCGTCGCCATCGGTATCCGCCTCATTCGGGTCGGTACCGATCTCAACCTCGGTACGGTCAGTCAGACCATCCTCATCAGAGTCAGCCTCAGTCGGATCCGTCGGCTCATTGTTGTACTCACCGTTCTCGGAACCATCCAGCTCCTGCTTATCGGAAAGGCCATCACCATCGGTATCAGCCTTGAGCGGATCAGTACCCTTCTCCTTCTCTTCTCCGTCAGTCAGGCCATCACCATCAGAATCGGTGTTCTTCGGATCAGTACCGTCCTTGACCTCGTCACCATCTTTGACACCGTCGCCATCGGTATCCGCTTCCTTCGGGTCGGTACCGTGCTCCTTCTCCTGGCCGTCAGTCAGGCCATCGCCATCGGAGTCAGCCTTATTCGGGTCAGTACTGTCCTCAGCCTCCTGCTCATCAGAGACACCATCACCATCGGAATCCTTCTCAGAAGAAGATGGGTCAGTTGGATCGGTCGGGTCGGTTGGGGTGCCGCCGGTGCTCTCGGAGTTGTTGTCGTCCTTGCCCTTCTCGTGGCCGTCAACTGGAACCTCAGCCTTTACCGGTTCATCCAAAGAGGGATCCTCAACGGTCACGGTAATCGGACCATCGACACCTTCGCCCGGAGTAACAAGGATCTCGCCGGTTTCTGGATCAATCTTGGCCGGAACGCCCTTGCCATCTTCGTCCTTGGCAGTCACCGTGGTTTTACCAGTCGGGTTCTCCACCTTTACGCCGGTCGACTGCTCGTCGTCCGTCGGGTTAACGGTGCTTGGCTTGTCAACTCCCTCGACGGAGACCTTTGGCTGCTCGGCACCATCTTCGTCCTTAGCGGTCGCGTTGGTGCCGGCGTTGACTTCGTCACCGTCGTTGGTGCCGTCACCGTCGGTATCCGCCACGTTCGGGTCGGTACCAATCTCAATCTCGGTGCGGTCGGTCAGGCCATCACCATCGGAATCCGCCTTAGTCGGATCCGTCGGCTTGTTGTCGTACTTAGTGTTCTTAGAACCGTCGAGCTCTTCCTTATCACTCAGACCATCACCATCAGTGTCAGCCTTGAGCGGATCAGTACCCTTCTCCTTCTCTTCACCGTCGTTCAGGCCGTCACCATCGGAATCAGCGTTCTTCGGATCAGTACCATTCTTGACCTCGTCACCATCGTTAACGCCATCGTCATCGGAATCAGCCTTCGTCGGATCAGTACCGAGCTCCTTCTCCTCACCGTCGCTCAAGCCATCGCCATCAGAATCAGCCTTATTCGGATCAGTACCATCAGCTTCCTCCTGCTCATCGGTAACACCATCGCCATCGGAATCCTTGGCAGGCTCTTCAGGAGTCTCATCCTTCACCGTCGGGTTCGTGCCAGCCTTGACCTCGTCACCGTCATTGACGCCGTCACCGTCGGTATCCGCCACGTTCGGGTCGGTACCAATCTCAATCTCGGTACGGTCAGTCAGACCATCACCATCGGAATCCGCCTTAGTCGGATCCGTCGGCTTGTTGTCGTACTTAGTGTTCTTAGAACCGTCGAGCTCTTCCTTATCACTCAGACCATCACCATCAGTGTCAGCCTTAGTCGGATCGGTGCCCTTCTCCTTTTCCTCAGAGTCGCTCAGGCCATCACCATCAGAATCGGCCTTGGTCGGATCAGAACCAAGTTCCTTTTCTTCACCGTCGTTCAGGCCGTCACCATCAGTATCAGCCTTCAGCGGGTCGGTGCCATCGGTAACCTCCTGGCCGTCCTCGACACCATCACCGTCGGAATCGGCCTTTGTCGGATCGGTACCGAGCTCCTTTTCCTCACCGTCGTTGAGGCCATCGCCGTCGGAGTCAGCCTTATTCGGGTCAGTGCCGTCAGCTGCTTCCTGCTCGTCGGTTACACCGTCGCCATCAGAGTCCTTGGCAGGCTTATCAGGAGTGTCAGCCTTCAGCGGGTCAGTTCCGTTCTTGACCTCGTCGCCATCGTTAACGCCATCGCCATCGGTGTCGGCCTTCTTCGGGTCGGTACCCTTTTCAGCCTCTTCCTTGTCAGTCAAACCGTCATTGTCGGAGTCAGCGGTTGCATTCTTAACGACGAGCGGGAAGGTCTGGGTACCAGTGCTGTCACCGTCGGTCACCTTAACGGTGACGTTGTATACAGCATTGCCGTCCTCAGTTACGAGGTCAGCGGCACCCTTGTCGTACTTCGGCGTACCGGTGATTTCGCCGGTACTCGGGTCGATGCTGATACCTTCGGGAGCATTCTGCAGCTCATAAGTGGGGTTGCTCAGATCGGCGCCGTCGGCAGTCTTAGCCTGAACCTTGATCGGGGTGATGTCCTCATCACTCCAAGATTCCTGGCCCTTAATCTTGTCGACTACCAGGTCCTTCGGAGCTGGCTTCTCGTCGCCAGCTGGTACCTGAACCACGATGGTGTCGGTGTATTCCTTGCCATTAATGGTCGCGGTGACCGGCAGCTCGAAGGCCTTAGCTGGAGCACCAGGCTCTTGCTTTGGCACAGAAATGGAAGCAACACCCTTGTCATCGAAGGTGACCTCGGTGCCCTTAGGGGCATTGGAGGTATCGGCCTTAAACTCGGCGTCGGCAGGCAGCGTGTCCACAGCCTCGCCGTTCAGGGTGAGCGTCGGGGCAACCTTGGCGGTGGCGTTGTCACCATCGACGACAAGGTTCTCCAGCGCGGGGTAATCGACGCCGTAATTCTCCTCAGCATCCGGGGTCTCCGGATCGGTCGGGGTCGCGTCAGCCTTGGCTACGGTAGTGGTGGCTGGCTCGGACGGATTCTTGCCATCTTCGGTAGCAACGGCGGAAATTTCGTCGCCCTCGGCAAGCTCTTCATCGGCTGGAATATCAGCGGTGAAGGTGCCTGGGTTGTCTGGGTCCTCGGTAGCGGTAACTTCCGTGCCGGAGGGCAGGGCTACCTTAACTTCGCTACCCTCCGGGGCCTTAACCGTAACCTTCTTGTCATCGGCCTTTACCGTGTCAATGGTCGGAGCAGCGGTGGGTTCTGGAGCCTGATCGGTGACCTCGAATTCGCCGCCCTTGGTGCGCTCACCATTAGGAGATTCAGCAACCAGGGTGTACTTCGTGCCGTTTTCCAGCTCAAGCTTACCGGACTGGAAGTCGCCCTTTTCGATTGCTGCGACGTCGTCAAGCGATGCAACGTCGATAGCGTCAGCAGCCTCATAGTTAAGGTTGCCGTCTTCGTCTTCCTTCAGCTTGTTAGTCGGCACAGCGACAATCTTGACCGGCGCTGCTTCCGCATTCGTGACATCAAGAAGCGGGATGTCCTTGCCCTGCGAGTCTTTGTCCTGTTCGCGCTTGATAGTGCCGGAGAAAGACTCTGCATCGGGGCTCACCGTACTTGCTGCCGGCTTTGGGGCAGCGGGCTTGAAGGACTTGGGATCAAGCGGATCCGTCTTGTCGGTCAGGATCTCCACATCATCGCGTACGCCGTCGCCATCGGTATCGGCTTTCGACGAGTCGGTACCAAGTTCACGTTCGTAGTCGTTAGTGAGCCCATCCCCATCGGAATCCGCAATGTTGAGGTAGTCGGACTTGAGCGTGTTCTTCAGCCGGGTAGGCTCAGCACCGCCGTCTTGCTTGTCGTCGTTCGGCGCAAGCTTAGGCCACTTGTCCGTAAAGTCCACCGAAATCCAGGACGTGGTGTCGATGCGCTTGCCGTACGGGGAATTGGCGAGGTTTTCAGCCCCCTCCTCAAGCTGGTACTCGATGGTAAAGCTGCCGGTGGCGTTAGCTGCGATTCCCACGATGCTGTCCATATTGACCCACACTTGGTCCTTGGTTTTCCCGTCAATGCCGGGCTCGTGGGGTTTATAGGACAGTTCGGGGCGAGTTGCGGTAGTCGCGAACCCTGTCTCCTTGTCGAAGTCCATCTTCCACTTCTTCGCACCCTTAACTGGATTGCCTTCCATATCAGACTTGTAGACCGTGACGTCGGTGATGTGCTTCGCTACATCAGGGCTGATGTACTCGTTAAGAATCCAGTTCCAGTAGCTGTTGCCACCAAAGTTCCTACCTGCCATCGTGGCGGTGGTAGTGGACTTGATGGAGCCCTTCTCTTGGTCATACTTCAGCTGCTTGGAGATACCGTTGTGGTACACATCCTTGCCGGTGCCCTCGAAGGTGTTTGAAGGAACTCCGTCTACTTGTGCAAGCTGATTCTTGCCAACGATGTTGACATGCTGAACAGAGTTATTGAAGATTCGACCATCCTTGCGAACCCAGTAGTAGTCAACCTGCGAACCCTCTGCCGGAAGGCCAAGATCCTCAATCTTCTTGCCATCCTTCAAGAAGATCTGAATATAGGACGCATACGGAACCCACCCGGCACCGGGGAAGTTTTTAGTGTCTTTGAACTTCAGTCCCCACTCAGAGCCCTTCGGATCACGCTTGGTAAATGAACCCTGATGGTCACCATTCACACCCACCAGCTCAATGCGGGCGATCTGGGAGTAGAGGGCCTCATCACGGAATCGGATGTACTGGCCGTTCGCATCCGTATCCCCCTCCGGAGCCTTACCGGCATTCCAAACCGCGTCCCTCAGATGCGGAACCTTGAATACGTACTGCGGGTTGTTTTGCTGCGCATCCACAAACTCCGGCACAAGGCCGGCATAGAGAAGGCCGTCCTCCTCACCGTTGTCATTGATTCGCCCGGAATCCGCCGGAACATAGTTGCCATTGGCGTCGGTGATATCAGCTGCAGCAGCTACTGCCGCATTTTGCGGCGCAACGACAGGGTGAACGAACGGGGCCACAAGAGCCACAGAGAGAGCGGCCGCGGCAACAGTCGTGCCACGGCGGCGTACGGCCGTGCGCATAATGTGCTTCTCGTTCATACCAAGAAGTCCTTTCCTTAAAACACAAAGACATAGAGCCGCCCGAGGTAGGGAGGCGGCGTTACAAGAGGATGTCCCGCTTCCTTCCTCCGAGAAGCGGTAAGCAACCGAAAGCCTCACCCAGCGATGTAAGAGGTTAGAAAGACTCTACTGATTAGCCCACCTGTGATAGTAGCGGTTTGAAGAAATTATGGTAACCGTACTGTTCGCTGAACGTTGCATAAAAATGTGCCCTGCTAACATGGGTGAGATTTTGACGTCGACAAGCTGCATAAAGCATGTTTACGCCGTCATCATTTCGGAGAATGTGAATTATTTCACCCTCGGGGAGTGTCAGACCAAAAGGATGCTCGCAATTAAAAATGCAGGTCAATGCAACTTTTTATATTTATTCCATTCCTACACAATTCTCAGCACGGGCTTATGTAGACACATCTTCGGAGCCAATGGTCTCCCATAAGAAAACCGTCATCTTTCCTTCGCGTCACAGGGAATTGGCAGAAAAGTGACGGCATAAAGCTAAAAGCCCCACACCGCAGCACAATAGCTACGTAGCGGGGCTCTAAGACCGAAAAGAAAGCTCTGGCTTTACTGATCCTCCATCACATCATGGCGAATGATGGTCTGGTCGCGGCCGGGGCCAACGCCGATATAGGAGATACGGCAGCCAGACAGCTCTTCCAAGCGAAGGACGTAATCCTGGGCCTTCTGCGGCAGCTCCTCAAAGGTGGAGCAACCGGTGATGTCCTCATCCCAGGCCGGCATGGTCTCGAAGATGGGCTCGGCATGGTGGAATTCGGACTGGGTAAGCGGCAGCTCGTCGTAGCGCTTGCCGTCGACGTCATAAGCCACGCAGATCGGGATCTCGCCGATGCCGGTAAGAACGTCCAGCTTGGTCAAGAAGTAATCGGTAAAGCCGTTAACGCGGGTGGCATAGCGCGCGACAACGGAGTCATACCAACCACAGCGACGCTTGCGGCCGGTGTTCACACCAATCTCGCCACCGGTGGTCTGCAGGTACTCGCCCCACTTATCAAAGAGCTCGGTGGGGAACGGGCCGGCACCCACGCGGGTGGTGTAGGCCTTGATAATGCCCAGCGAGGTCTTGATGCGCGTTGGGCCAATGCCGGATCCCACGGAAGCACCACCGGCGGTCGGGTTAGACGAAGTCACGAACGGGTAGGTGCCGTGGTCCACGTCGAGCATGGTGGCCTGACCGCCCTCCATGAGTACGTGCTTGCCGGCTTCGAGGGCTTGGTTGAGCTCCAGCTCGGCGTCGATAACCATCGGGCGCAGGCGGTCGCGGTAGCTCAGGAAGTACTCCACAATCTGGTCCGCCTCGATGGCCTTGCGGTTGTACATCTTCACCAGCATCTGGTTCTTGATGTCCAGCGCGGATTCCACCTTCTGGCGCAGGATGGACTCATCAAAGATGTCCTGCACGCGGATGCCAATGCGCGCGACCTTATCGGCGTAGGTCGGGCCAATGCCGCGGCCGGTGGTGCCGATAGCGCGCTTGCCCAGGAAGCGCTCCTGCACGCGGTCCAGGGTCTGGTGGTACGGCGCCACCAGGTGCGCATTGGCGGAAATCTTCAGGCGCGAGGCGTTCGCACCGCGGGCCTCAAGGCCGTCAATCTCATCAAAGAGCGCCTCAAGGTTGATCACTACGCCATTGCCCAGCACCGGGGTGGCGTTCTCGGACAAAATGCCGGCCGGCAGGAGCTTCAGCTCGTATTTTTCGCCGCCTACCACGACGGTGTGGCCGGCGTTATTACCGCCGTTCGGCTTGACCACGTAGTCAACCTTGCCGCCGAGGATGTCGGTCGCTTTGCCCTTGCCTTCGTCGCCCCACTGGGCGCCGACAATGACGATCGCTGCCATTGTTTAGTCACTTCCTCATTATTGAAGCCAAAATACTCTCCAACTTTACACTTTCCCGGCGCAAAAAGCCCGCGTAGCATTGTCCGCATGCGTTTTTTGTTCCTCCGCTGCGGCGCCCCGGGCGTGGCCATGCCTGCCGACGCCCACGATCTCTCGGCCGTTCCTACCCGCAAAGAGCTCGCGCTTATCGACGCCTTCCTATCCCCCCTCCTTCTCACCGACCCCACCCCCTCACTGGACGACATCGCCGCCCAGCCCGACGTCCGCCACCTCGGCGCCCCCGAACCAGCCCCACAGGCCCCACACCTAGTAGAGCCCGCCCGAATCGTCGTCGCCGGCTCTGACGCCGCCCTCTCGGCCGTGCTCACCCGCCTCATGCGCTCCGACCGTCTCTGGGCCGAGGTCGCTTTCATCCCCGTCCCCTCAACCGCAGCCTCCACCCCGTCCGCGGCCGCGCAGAACTGGGGACTTCCAACCGACTCGGCCGAGGCCCTCGACTTCGCCCGGACCGCCCCGGTCCACCCCGCGCCGCTCATCCGCAATGATTCCGGCCTCGCCGTCGCGGGCTCCGCCACCATCTCGGACGCCACAAACGGCGCTTTCACCGGTGAAGTCATCATCGACGACCACACCCTGGCCGCCTCATCCCCCAAAACCTTCGGTGCACGCCTCGTCCCGATGACCGATGCCCCCGGCATCCTCGCCGCCCGCGCCACCTCCCCCATCGAATCCCCGGGCCGCCTGCGCTCGCTCCTGCGCAAGCCCGGCCAGCTCGACCCCGAATCCGTCAGCACCGGCCGCGCCGTCCAGGCCGGCGGCCCGCAGCTGCGCGTCATCGTCGATTCCGTCCCCCACAAGCGCCCGGTGACCCGCGTGACGTTCTACCGCCACCTGCGCGACCTCCAGATCGTCCGCCCTTAACCCCGCGCGACGTCACTCAACGCGCGCGACGTCCTTGCCTCCGCGCGACGACGTTAGTCGTCGCGCCCCCACACCTCCGGCGGGTAGGCCGGGTGCTGCGACGTCGGCACGAGGTGCGCCACGGCCGACTCGCGCGACAACCCACACACCATCAGCATGTCCACCACGAGGGAGCGCGTCTGGCCCAGAATCATATAGGCCGACAGCGTGCCTTCCCTGTCGATGATGTCCAACCCGGCGCGCCCGCCCACGATGCGCAGGCGCTGCACAAGGTCCGGAATCTCAATCGCTTCGTCATGGCCGTGCTTTTTGCCCCGTCCGTAAAGCTCACTTACAGCGAGCATGATTTCAGAAAGCTCATCGAGCAACTCCACCTGCTCGTCCGAAACCTTGTCGCGGTCCTCCGTCAGGCCCAGCGCCTGGCGAGAGAGCACGCGCACACCGCGCACCGCGTTATCTACCGGCATAAGGATGCGCTCCAGCGATCGAATGCTGCGCCGCGATGCCCACAACAGGGGCGAGACCTCCGAGGCCTCCCTGCCCGATTGCGCCGCGCTCAGGAGGGTATTGACGCTGTCTTGCGTGCCGCGCACCGCCTCGCGCGCGTCGCGGATGACTGCGGGGTCTTGCTGGCGGATGCCATAGGTGACGTCGGCAAGAATGCTCGAGGCAATCTTTAACACCTTCGATACCTCGCGCCGCGCCTCCACCAACGGGGAATTGGGAATCAGCGCGATGGTTATCAGGCCAATGCCCGAGCCAATCATCGCGTCAATCGCACGGTGCAGGCCACCTGGGCCCTCCGTGGGTGGGAAAATCGTCGCAATCAAAATCGCGCCAAAGACAATCTGGTTGGTCACCAGCGGCGACTTGGTCAAAAACGAGCCCACCACCAGGCCCGCGCCCACAATGAAGAAGATCTGGAACGGCCCTTGGCCCACTATCTGGAAGAGCAGGTCGCCCACAGCCACGCCAATGATGCCGCCAATCGACATCTCCAGCGCCTTTTTCATCCTGTCCCCACCGGACATCCCCAGAATGATGACCGCAGAAATCGGCGCAAAGAACGGCTGCGGGTGCCCCACCACATCGCCGGCCACCCAGTACGCAAGCGCCGCGCCGATGGTCGCCTGGATGATGTAGACAAACCGCGAGCGGATGCGGTTGACCCGCGAGAGCACCGAGCGGTCAATCACCCGCAGCTTTTGCCGCGTTGAGACTCTTTCCTTCGCTTCCGACATGCCTTCCAGCATAGAAGACCGCCCTTACCATCGCCGCCGGCCCCGCGCATCTCGGCCGTCGGCTGGCTTGTGGATAGCTCTTGCCGACGCCCCCTTTTCCCCCACCTATCCACAATTTCTCCCTCCCCGGCCGCGCACCGCTTGTTCGGCCCTCGAACCCCCTTTAGCTTCGGCCGTGTGAACACCGAATTTCTCTTGCTATGCCGCCGCGGCGTCGACCTCGTCGCCGAATTTCAGGGCTGCTCCGAAGACTCACTCCTCGAGGCCGGAGCCAGCCCCCTTCTGGCTGCCCAGCTCGCCCGCCTGCAACACGTCTACTTCGGCCGCACGTCCAATACCCGCAAGCAGCGCCTCGCCCGCGACGCCGCCCGCACCCGCGCTCACGACCTCGCCACACTCGATAGCATTGAGTCCTATACCCGCCGCGTGCGCGATACCAACCGTGCCTGGGACCTGCGCCTAGAACTCTGTCGCACCGAGGCCCGCCTCATCCCCTCCGTGGCCAAGAAGCTCCTCAAGCAGCTCAATCCTCCCCGTCGCCCCGAGCCCGGCGTGCGCTATACCCGCCGCCCCGACGGCCCCCACACCATCTCGATTACCGCCAATCCCACCGATATCGCCGATATCAAGGGCGTGCTCTCCTCCGTCAACAAAGATGATCCCCTCGCCGCCGCCAAGAAGGTTCTCCTCGAAGGCAACCCCGGCGCGCTGCCGGCCGTGCACACCAACGTCATCCTCACGCTGGACCAGCTCGACCGCATCGTCGCCGCGCCTGCCGACGCCTCCGATATCACCCTCCAGCTCACCAACGGCGCCCGCATGACCGGCGCGCAGCTCGTCGCTCGCGCCTTAGCCCAGCGCGGCTACGTCAGCCTGGTCCACCCGGAGCACGGTCCGGTGAACCTGTACCGCACCGAGCGCATGGCCACGTGGAAACAGCGCATGCTCGCCGCGGCCGAGCATCCCGTGTGCGCGTGGCCGGGCTGCAATACGCCTGCCGACGACGCCCAAGTCCACCACCTCACCGCCTGGTCCGCCGGCGGGCCCACCAACCAAGAAAATCTGGTCACCTTGTGCGCGCACCACAACGCCGTCAACCAAGATGACCCCTCGCGGCCCACGGAACGCGGCCGCATGGTGCGCATCGATGGCCGCATCGCCTGGATACCACCGTGGAGCAACACCCCACGCTTCGTCCCCAGCCCCGCTAGGCCGCCAAACCCGGCCCCTAACCACAACCCCAACCCCAGCCCCAGCTCCAGCGCCAGCTCCACAGGCAACCCCTAACTGCGCCGGCCGCTCACCGAGTCGCCGCCCAGACCCGGTCCGGAGCCGCCCCGGCCGAAAGTACGAAAAAGCCGCCTCCCACGCGGGGAAGCGGCTCATTCGGCATGCCTATATGCGAGACTGCCTCAACTTAGAACATGGTGGCCAAATTACTTGGAGATGGACTTGCCCACGGAGTGCAGGTCCTGGCAAGACTCGATGACGCGCTCGGACATGCTCTGCTCTGCCTTCTTCAGGTAGGAGCGTGGGTCGTAGGCCTTCTTGTTGCCAACCTCGCCGTCGATCTTGAAGACGCCGTCGTAGTTCTCCATCATGTGGCGAGCGATCGGGTTGGTGAAGGCGTACTGGGTATCGGTGTCTACGTTCATCTTGATGACGCCGTAGCGCAGAGCCTCTTCGATCTTTTCCTTCTCGGAGCCGGAGCCACCGTGGAAGACGAAGTCGAAGGCGTACTCGTCCTCACCCAGGCCGAGCTTCTTCTGTGCCACCTTCTGGCCCTCGAGCAGGACCTCTGGGCGCAGCTTCACGTTGCCTGGCTTGTAAACGCCGTGCACGTTGCCGAAAGTAGCAGCCAGCATGTAGCGGCCCTTCTCGCCGGTGCCTAGGGCATCGATGGTCTTTTCAAAGTCCTCAGGGGAGGTGTAGAGGTTAGCGCCCGCCTTGGCCTGGACGCCGTCCTCTTCGCCGCCGACGACGCCAATTTCGGCCTCGAGGATGACGTGCGCGTTCTTAGCCTTTTCCAGCAGCTCCTGGGCGATGACCAGGTTCTCGTCGATAGGGATAGCGGAGCCGTCCCACATGTGGGACTGGAACAGTGGGTTCTCGCCGCGGTCGACGCGCTCCTGGGAGATGGCCAGCAGCGGGCGGACGAACTCATCGAGTACTTCCTTCTGGCAGTGGTCGGTGTGCAGCGCGATATTCACGCCGTAGTGCTTGGCGGCCTCATGAGCGAATGCGGCCAGTGCCTGAGCACCCTTGACCTTATCCTTCAGTGCCAGGCCGGAACCGAAAGCGGCACCGCCGGTGGAGAACTGGATGATGCCGTCGGACTCGGCCTCAGCAAAGCCCTTCAGAGCTGCGTTAATGGTCTCAGATGAGGTGCAGTTGATTGCTGGGAACGCGAAGCCGTTCTTCTTCGCGGTATCCAGCATCTCGTTATAGACCTCAGGGGTTGCAATTGGCATGAGTTTCCATCCTTAAAAAGTGGGTTTGTGGTCAAACACGTTCCAACAGCCAAGTATGCCCGTTTCACGGAAATTCTGCCGCAAAAACCGTGTGACATTTTCAACCCAGTCATTTCCGGGACCAATCCACCCCGACAAGCGTGGGCTATTTAGCCAAATATCGCGCCACGCGGGCGCAGGCCTCCATCAGCATCCAGCCGGAAAGCTGCACGGACAAATCGCGCTCATCTACGCGAATGATGCCGACCTTCTCACTCATGGTGCGCCGGCCGAAGCCGTAGTTATGCGGCAGGCGCGCATCGGACAACCAGTCGGATCCGAAAATCGGCAGGCCGTCGACCTCGAGGCGGTGTTCCCACACCGACTCGGCCGAGGCCACCACCATGCGCGCGGCCAGCTTCTTCGTCGCACGGTTGGCAGGAGAATCGCCGGGCAGGCGCACGGCGACGTCGGCAAGATAGCGCATCAAAATGCCTTTAAACAGGCCACCGTCACCATCGCCGGTCTCCCAGTCCACCACGCCCGAAGGCGTAGCCATGCCCGAAGCCACGGTCTGCACCAAGCCCCGGATGCGGATGATGTAATCCATCATCTCGGAAGCCATCTCGGCCTCGTACACGCTGTCGATCTGTTCCAAATCGCCCACGCCGGCCTTTTCCCGCAGCGCCAGCACGATTTCCAGGCACGCGCCTAGCACCACGCCCTGGCAGTAGGGATGGATGTTTTTTACCACCTCAGGACCGTCCATGCGCATGCGGACGCCGTCCATGATGTAGCCGTCGTCGTCAAGCAGGTGGTCATAGATCCAGTCAACGATGCGGCGCGCTTCCTCAATGCGCCCCATCCGCGCGAGCATGATGGCGCCCGGGCCGTTGGAGGGCACGTTCATGAAATTCTCGCCCAAGCGCCACGGCAGCACGCCAAGCGTTTCATCGAGGCCTTCGTGGATATTGCGCTGCAGGGCCGCCAGCCGCTTCGGCGTCTTTGCCTTCTTCAGGTCTTCGACGCGACCGAAGGCCAGCGCGAGCCAGGCCTTGTCGTCGTAGTACTTATTCTTGGTCAGCTGCGCGAGGTTGCGAATGCGAATGCCGCGCAAGGTGTCATAGATGCGGTGGCGGCGCACCTTGGTGTTATTGCGCAGCGCCGCATCAACGAGGCAGTCCAGGTAGTGGGCCTGCCACCAGTAGTGCCAGTGGACAAAGAGCTTTTCCTTCGTGGTGGGCGGCCAGCTGACCACGGCAAGATTGGTGCGCGGCAGGCCCCATACGGAGTGCGCGTGGCGCTCGTTGATGGCGGCCTCTGCGAGTTCGGCGCGGTGGGCCCACTTTTCTTCCACGATTCCTCAATCACTCCAGTCGCACGGGTAGATATAGCTAGTGTAACGATCTTCCTACCAGGAATTTGCCAGATCGGCGTGCTGGCGGATCCAGGCGTGCATGGCGATGCCGGCCGCAACGCCCGCGTTGATGGAGCGGGTGGAGCCAAATTGGGCGATGGAGCAGGTCATCACCGCGGCATCCTGGGCCGCTTGCGTCACGCCGGGGCCTTCCTGGCCGAATAGCAGCAGGCTGCGCTCCGGTAGCTCGGCCGTTTCCAGGGGCACGCAACCGGGGGTGTTGTCGATGGCAACGACGGTAAGGCCCTCCTCGGCCGCCCACGCAATAAGCTTCTCGACGCTCTCGTGGTGCATCAAGTGCTGGTACCTATCCGTGACCATTGCCCCGCGGCGATTCCACCGCCGCCGGCCGACGATGTGCACGGTATCGACAGCGAAGGCGTTGGCGGTGCGCACGACGGTGCCGATATTGGCGTCGTTTTCGAAGTTCTCGATGGCGATGTGCAGGCTATGCCGGCGCTTATCGATGTCCTCTGTGATCGCTTCCCTGCTCCAGTAGCGGTAGGCGTCGACGACGTTGCGGCGGTCGCCTTCGGCAAGCAGCTCTGGGTCGTATTTCGCGGCCTCCGGCCCTTGCGGCAACGGACCTTCCCAGGGGCCTACGCCATGGCGGCCCTCGTTCCACTCGGTCGGCCCCTTGGCCTCGTCCGGCTTAGTCTGGTCGGCCGCGCTATCTGCGTTAGGCGAGGTCAAGGTCGCCCAGGCCCAGCAGGGAGCGGTACTCGAGGCCTTCTGCAGCGATGACGTCGCCGGCACCGGTCTCGCGGTCTACAACGGTCGCCACGCCCACGACCTCGGCGCCGGCCTCGCGTAGCGCGGCCACGGCGGTCAGCGGGGAGTTGCCGGTGGTCGTGGTGTCCTCTACGACGAGGACCTTCTTGCCTTCTACGTCGGCGCCCTCGATGCGGCGCTGCATGCCGTGCTTCTTGGCTTCTTTGCGCACGACGAAGGCGTCGATATCGCGGCCCTCGGCATGCATGATGGAGGTAGCAACCGGGTCGGCGCCGAGGGTCAGGCCACCGACGGCCGCGAAATCCCAATCTGCGGTCAGCTCGCGCAGCAGGGCGCCGATGAGGCGGGAAGCCTCGTGGTGCAAGGTAGCGCGGCGGAGATCCACGTAGTAGTCAGCTTCCTTGCCCGAGGATAGGGTCACCTTGCCGTGGACGACGGCCAGTTCCTTGACTAGTTCTGCGAGGCGGGCCTTCTTCTCGGCGTCCAGGTTTTGGGCATGCGCGTTCTGGGCGTTGGTGGTGTGAGAATCCACAGTCATCTGCTCCTTGTCGTGGTTCGTGGGCGGCGGCCGGCCGCCGGTATCGGACTCTAGGCTACTCTCCCCGGCGCGGGTCCGATTCCTCGGCCGCGGACTCGCTGGCCGGGTTGGGGTCGACTGGGTTGGGGTCGGCCGCGCGGGGGCCGTCGGTGGTGGAGTCGGCGGAGGGGCTGTCGAAGATGGAGGCGGCGCGGAACTGCTGGCGCGGCAGGCGGGCGGTGTGGGAATCGGGTGTGGGGCGCTCGCGGCCGTCGGCAATGGCGTCTACTTCGTCGCCGCCGAGGGCGCTGTGCTCGACTGGCCCGCGGGTTTCAGAGTAGGCCCGAGACGGCATCTGCAACGGCTCTTCCGGGCGCTGGATGACGGGACGCTCGAATTCGGGCGCGCCTGCGGCCGGCGTGCCGCCGACGGCCTCGACGATGGGCTGGGCGGGAATCTCGCGCGCTGGGTCCAATTCCTCAAGGCGCACCACGTGGGTGGCCGAGGAACGCGGTGGGAGGACGCGGGCGGCGTCGGCAAGCAGGGCGAGAGGCGGCAGCATCGCGTCCCATTCCGCGGAGCGCGCCTGCTTCGTGGTCTGCGCCAAGACCCACTCCGTTTCCATCCACAGTGCGGTAACGGTTTCGGGCATTTGCTGCAGGGCGACGTGGACGCGCTCATCCACCATGCGCTCGGTCACGGCGCTATCCGAGGAATACACATCGAAACCCTCGATGGTCATCGCCAACAGCAGGTCCTCGGAAGCCTTAGCGTCGTCGCGGTCGAAGCGGCGGAAGTCCACCACCATGTCGGAAGCCGCTCCGGTGCGCATGGCCATGACGTTGACGCCATCGATATCCATCAACAGCATCTCGTGGCCATACACGTTGCCGGCGACAATGTCTTTGGGCGCCGCGCCCGTGGAGGCCACTCCCCTAGTCCATTCGTCTACGAGGTAAGGGTCGGCTTTCATGAATTCAAAACCTTTGGCTTCCGCCCAATTGCGGCGCTCGCGGCGCATGGTTCCTGGCAGGATTGGCCGGTGGCGTGCGTGTGGCTTGGAAGGCGCGGGGTGCTCGCTCGCGGACTCGTGGCTCGGCCGGTGCTCCGGTTCGCGGGTCGGTTCGTGCTCGGGGGCCGGCTCGGGTTCGTCGGTTGGCTCAGATTCTTGCTGGGTCGGGGTCTCGGTCGCGGGCTCGGGTGTGGGTTCCGGCGCGGGAGCTGGCGCAGCTGCTTCGGTGGCTGGGGTGGCCGAATCGGCAGGCTCGGCCGAGGCGCCGCTTTCGGGCGCGGCATCGGTGGATGCGGAGTCCGTCGGAGTGGGATCTGCGGGGGCGGCGTCCGCGCGCTCGGTGTCCGCGGGAGTGGGATCCGCGGGGGTGGGAGTCGCGGAGCTGGGGTCTGCGTCGGCGGAGGGTGTAGGGGTGGAGGTGCGCTGTTTGCCGTCGTAAAGCAGCAGGGCACCGCCGGCAATGCCGAGAAGAACCGCAAAAGCAAGGATTAGAAAAGCCATCACCCCACGATAGTAGTAGGAATGAGCAAGCCCCCAGCGCTCGGCGCGCGGACGCGGAAGGCTGAGGGCGAAGGCGAGGGGGCGGGCTGGGGCGGTTAGCCGTTGACGGTGAAGCGGTCGCCGCGCTCCACCGGGTTTTGGGGGTTGGCGGACCACTGGGACCAGCCGCCGACATAGTGGCGCAGGCCGGTGAAGCCGGCGTCTTCCATGGCGGCAAGGGCGAGGGCGGAGTGGTTGCCGGAACCGGAGTAGATGATGGCGCCTTGGACGTTGTCGGGGGTGAGGCCGGCGTCGAAAAGCACTTCGCGGATCTCGCCCGCGGACTTCCAAGTGCGCAGGCCATCGTTGTGGAACAGGCGCTCCGGCACGTTGACGGCGCCGGGGATGTGGCCGGCCTTGAGGTCGAGGTGCTCACGGCGGCCGGCGAAGCGGTTGCGGGTGCGGGTATCGATGAGCAGGCCATCATGATTGCGCACGTCATCGATGGTGGCCACGGGCATCTGGCCGGGGTTGACCTCGGCGGTGGCACCGACTGCGAAGTTGCCAGGGCCGGTCAGCGTGGTATAGCCCAGGTGGCGCCAAGTGGCCAGGCCGCCGTCGAGGATGCGGACGTTGTCCAAACCAGCCCAGCGCAAGGTCCACCACGCGCGGCCAGCGAAAAGGCCACGGCCCTCGTCGTAGACCACGACGGGACGGTCCTCGCGGATTCCCCACTGGCGGAAGTGCTCCTGCAGCTTATCCGGATCCGGCAGCGGGTTGCGGCCTACTTGGGAGCCGGGCAGGCCGGCGAAGGAATTGGCGGTATCGCTAAACAGTGCCGTCGGGATGTGCAGGGAGGTGAATTCGTTGTAGCTCTGGCGCAGCTGGGGCTGCCAGTGGGTGGCCAAGAGGGTGAAACGCTCGCCGTGATAAATAGATTCGCGGAGTTCTTGCGGGGAGACCAAAATGCTCATGCCCCCGAGTCTAGGGGCATGAGCAGGATTTGGCGCGGCGGGCGCTGCGCGGCCAACTAGCGGGCGGCGATGTCTAGCTCGGCGCCGCCATCGGCGACGTCCACATGGACGGTGTCGCCGTCGACAATATCGCCGGCCAGCAGCTTCTTGGCGAGCTTGTCACCAATGGCCTGCTGGATGGTGCGGCGCAACGGGCGGGCGCCGTAGGCCGGGTCGTAGCCGCGCTCGGCCAGCCAGGACTTGGCGGAATCCGAAACCTGCAGGGTCAGGCGGCGGGCGTCGAGGCGCTCGGACAGGCCGCGCAGTTGGATGTCGACGATTCCGCGCAGGAGATCCTCCGAAAGGGGCTCGAACATAACCACATCATCGAGGCGGTTGATGAATTCGGGCTTGAAGGCCTTCTTCACCGCGTCCATGGTCTCCTCGCGGGTGCCGCCGGCGCCCAGGTTGGAGGTCAGGATGATGACGGTATTGCGGAAGTCGACGGTGCGTCCTTGGCCGTCGGTAAGCCGGCCTTCATCCAGGACCTGCAGGAGGACGTCGAAGACGTCGGGGTGGGCCTTTTCTACCTCGTCGAAAAGCACGAGCGTGTAAGGGCGGCGGCGCACGGCCTCGGTGAGCTGGCCGCCGGCCTCGTGGCCGACGTATCCCGGAGGGGCACCGACGAGGCGGGAAACGGAGTGCTTCTCGCCGTACTCGGACATATCGATGCGCACCATGGCGGATTCATCGTCGAAGAGGAAGTCCGCCAAGGCCTTCGCGAGCTCGGTCTTGCCCACACCGGTGGGGCCGAGGAAGAGGAAGGAACCGGTCGGGCGGTTGGGGTCGGCCACGCCCGCGCGGGAGCGGCGAACGGCGTCCGAAACCGCGGTGACGGCTTCCTTCTGGCCGACCACGCGGTTGCCCAGCACGGATTCCATGTTGAGCAGCTTCTCGGTCTCGCCCTGCAACATCTTGCCGGCCGGGATGCCGGTCCAGGCGGAAACGACCTCCGCGATGGTGTCCGGGCTTACCTCCTCATCGAGCATCGTATTGCGCTGCTCGGCGGCCTTGACCTCCGCGGCCGCGAGATCCTTTTCCAGCGGTGGAATCTTGCCGTAGTTGATCTCAGAGGCCAGTGCGAGGTCGCCGTCACGCTCGGCAATTTCGGCTTGGCGGCGCAGGTCATCGAGTTCTTCCTTGATGTTTTGGACATCGTCGATGGCCTTCTTCTCGTTGGCCCAGCGGGCCTTGAGCTCGCCAAGCTTCTCGCGCTGGTCCGCGAGCTCGCCTTGCAGGGTGGCCAGGCGATCCTGGGAGGCCGCGTCAGATTCCTTCTTCAACGCCAGCTCTTCGATCTCCATGCGGCGAACGATGCGCTCGAGTTCGTCGATCTCCTGCGGCGAGGAGTCGATCTCCATGCGCAGGCGGGAGCCTGCTTCATCGACGAGGTCGATGGCCTTATCCGGCAGGAAGCGGTTGGTGATGTAGCGGTTGGATAGCTCGGCGGCCGAGACCAGCGCGGAGTCCATGATGCGCACGCCGTGGTGCACCTCGTAGCGCTCCTTCAGACCACGCAGGATGCCGATGGTGTCTTCCACGGAAGGCTCGGCAGCGTAGACCTGCTGGAAGCGGCGCTCGAGGGCGGCGTCCTTTTCGATGTACTTGCGGTACTCGTCCAAGGTGGTAGCGCCAACCAAGCGCAGCTCGCCGCGGGCCAGCATGGGCTTAATCATGTTGCCGGCGTCCATGGAGCCGTCGCCAGTTGCGCCGGCGCCGACGATGGTGTGCAGCTCATCGATGAAGGTGATGATCTCGCCCTCGGAGGACTTAATCTCATCGAGCACGGCCTTGAGGCGTTCCTCGAATTCGCCGCGGTACTTCGCGCCGGCGACCATGGAGCCCAAATCCAGGCTGATGAGGGTCTTTCCCTTGAGGGACTCGGGGACGTCGCCAGCCACGATGCGGCGGGCCAGGCCCTCCACGATGGCGGTTTTGCCCACGCCGGGTTCGCCAATGAGCACTGGGTTATTCTTCGTGCGGCGGCTAAGCACCTGGACCACGCGGCGGATTTCTTGATCACGGCCGATGACCGGGTCGATCTTGCCCTCGCGGGCGCGCGCGGTGAGGTCCGTGGCGTACTTTTCTAGGGCCTGGAACTGGTCCTCTGGGTTCTCGGAGGTCACCTTGGCAGCGCCGCGCACGGAGGGGAAGGCACCCTTGATGGCGTCATAAGTAGCACCACGGCCGGTAAGTAGCTCGGCGGCGTCGGTCTTAGAGCCGGCAATCGCGGCGAGGAGGACCTCGGTGGAGACGAATTCATCGCCCAGCTCTCCGGCCAGCTCCTGCGACTTGGTCAGGACGTTAAGGCCATCGCGGTTAAATTGCGGGTTGGCCATATTGGCACCCTCGGCCTTGGGATAAGAATCAACGAGCTCGCGGGCTTCCTTGAGCACGGTATCCGGGTCTACGCCGGTGGCCTTAAGAACTGGGGCGGCAATGCCACCTTCTTGGCTAAGAATGGCCGCCAGCAGATGGGCCGGGCGGATATCCGGGTTGCCATTAGAGGAGGCGGTTTGCAGGGCGTCCTGCAAGGCCTCTTGAGTTTTAGTGGTGGGGTTAAATGAGTTCATGTGTGCGTTGCTCCTTCTAAGATTTATTCACCCACTGTAGGGCTTCACTTAGCACAACGCACCCAGAGTTGAGCCTATTCCACTCAACCTAAACATTTTTGAGCGTAGGCCGCTCAACTTTGCGCAGGGTTCTTAAACCTGCTTGTACTCTTCGTTTTCGTGACCCAGGATCTGCAAGCTATGGGCAATGGCGAAGAAGGACACGGTCACTACCTGGACAAAAAGCGCCCACTTGAGATCTTCATTGAAGCTCTTGAAATCGCCAATGCTGCACAGGTGTGCAATGCCGTTGGCACCGGCCCACACGGCCAGCGTGCTGATATAGACCAGCTGGTCGGTGGGGGTAATGCCCATTTCGATGACGAACTTGCGCAACAGGTCCATCATGATGGCGAAGTTTTTAGTCATGCCCTCGTGCGAGCTGCCATCACCATTGTGCGGAACGATGGAACCGCTGGCCAGCGCGATAATGGAGCTGAAACGCTCTGGGTACATCATCGCGTAATTAAAATAGGCAGCCGCAACAATCTGCAGTTGGTCTACAGTGGGGGTGTCCTCCGGAAGCGCGGCGAGACAATCCTCGAAGACCTGAGCCATCTCCATGGTCGTAAGGGTTTCGGCCGCCTCGCGCAACGCGAAGTCATTGTCCACGATGGTGGCCAGGAAATCCTTGGAAGTTCCGAGCCTGTCGGCCACGTGATCAAAGAAGCGGCGGTCAACACCGCGGCGGCCGGCGACGCGCAAGGAAGCCTCGATGACGACCCGCTTGGCCTCCTCCGGATCCATCTGCTCGAGGTTTTCCGGAGCTACGAAAGGCTTTTCGCGCTCGCTGCCCATGACCCCTTCTACGATGGCACGGGCATCGTTCATGATGGGGCGACGCTGTGGGATCTGCTTATTCTTAAACCAATATTGCAGGGCATCGACTACGAGCCGATCGACCTGCTTGAGGTTGGCCGCGCGAATAACGGCATGTTGCAGGCGCAGGATACCTACCACGCTCAAGTGGCCCATGCCATGGATGACCGACCAACACGCCAAGGTAATGCGGCCGATTTGCAGGGGAGAGATGTCTCCGTCGTGGGCCACGACGGCACCTTGCTCTTCGGCAAAGCGCTTGACGACGTCCAGCGCCATGTCCGCACCCGGAGTCCCCGACTTTTCCCCCTTGGCGAATTGGCAAACGTGCTCCTCATCGAGGGCATCGTATTGCTCAAAAAGGTAGTGATAGATGGCGGGCTCGTCTTGTGCGTAGGCAAAATAAGCCTCTGCCAGCTGCATGAGAACATCGCCGCCGGAATTATCCTCCGGCAGGTGGCGCGCCGCTTCCACCATGTATTCAGACATGCGACGATCCAAGAAGGCGGGGATTTCCGCGAGCATGTCAGCACCGGTGGCGAATTCCTCAGCCACCGCCTGTGGCGAGAGACCAGCCTGGTCCGCCACAGATTCCACAGTAACGGCCTGCTCGCCTGCGCAGCCCGCTACATAAACAGCGGCTTCCAGGATGATCACCCGCCTGGAAGCCCCATCCAACTGGTACATCTAGTTCCTCATCAAGACAAAGATTGACACCCGCCGATTCTAACAAAATTTAAGGTACAGGGATAGTCACAATCGAATGTTCTTTTCGAGAAAACCATTTTTCACCGATGTTAACGGTGGTAGTGCGGCCGATAGGCAAAGGTCACGGCCGCTTACATTTCCATCACGCCCCACCGGCGAATTATTTTCTTAACTTTAGTGCGGCCAATCTCATAGTTTTTTAAGGTTGACGGAGAGGGGGGCGTCGGCAAGCGCGGCTATGCCTGCTTCTGCCCTACATGGCCGATGCCCTCTTGGAAGATAGTGCCGCGCGGCGGCATAAGGCGCATGGATTTGAAGGCAATGTAGACGCCGATGGAAATGGCCAGGGAAATGGCACCAAAGAGGCCGGTGAATCCGTACATGACGGCCATGGGCGCGATGATGGTCCACGAGATTTCGAAGGGACCGAAACCGATGTAGGCCATGCCGTATTCGGACAGCGTGCCGGACTTGAGCTTCAGGATCCACAATCTTGAGGATGGCGATGCCGGTTGCCACGGTGGCGGTGGCCCAGCCCCAGCCAAAGATGCCGCGCTCAATCCAGCGCTCACCAAAGAACTCGGCTGGGAACCACAGCAAGAAGAACACACAGAAGATGGTGCCCAGGACGAAGAGCAGGAGAAGTGCCTGCCAATAAGAGGCAATAGCGGCCGGAACGATGGCGGCCACGCCGAAGGCAATGAGGTAGTCCGTGGCTGCTCCGGAGATGGAGGAAATGGAGTCCTTATCCAGGTAGTCCTCGGCGCCAACGAAGTTCATAAGCGCGCGGAAGATTAGGCCCACCACCATGGACATGGCAAAGAGCGGCACGGAGACATTCTCCCAGATGCTGCTCAAACCCTGGTTGATGCCGTAGGCAGTCATTACGGTCAGGATGATGAAGCCGAAGTGCAGTGCGAGCGGCTCGATGGACGAGGGATTGGTGGTAGCGCGGCCGAGCGACGGACGATCATCAATGTTTTTGATGTAGCCGCGGCGCAGCTCTTCCGGCAGTTCCTTGGGCACGTGGGAAACCTTGCCCTTGCGGATGCCCCAGTTGCCGGCGATAACGCCGCCAATGATTGCGGCCAGCGTGCCGACGGTCGCCGAGGTAAAGCCCAGCGAGGAGGCGGCATCGGCGCCCACGCCCTCGAGCGCACCACCCACGGCCGCGGCGGTACCGAAGCCGCCGGTAAAGCCAACGGGCAGCATCATGCCGAACCAATTTGGGGTATCAAATAGCGGCGCAAAGAGAAAAAGACCCAGCACGATAAATAGGCCCCACTGGCCGGTGAACATCATGGTGGAATAGCCCCACATATTGCGCGCGCCCTTGCCCATGTTGCCGCCCACTTCCATGGAGTAGGCCATAGACGCAAAGACCACCGCGATGAGGATGGAGGTGTAGTCACCCAAATTATCGGAGAAGTTGATCCAGCCCAGCACGTTTGGACCTACCAGTAGGCCGATAAGGCCGGCGGTGATCGGGGCAGGTAGCAGCAGGTCCTGGAAGATGAACTTCACCTGGTGGCGCAGGACGTTGCCGATGACCATGAGCAAAGAAATCCAGCCCACATCCAGCATGAGCGTATAAGCGGAAAAATCTTCCATGGGGACCCTTTCTAGCTGTGCAATTATGGCGGCTTGCCCCCGTTAGAGGGCAAGCGGATAGGAAATACAATACCTTCCACCAAGTGAGCCACAACATAGGCTCCCGTTTTCACCCCCACTACAGCTTTCAGTAGGTAGCTCGACCCCCGGTTGGGCGCTGACTATTAGGATGATGTGACATGTGGGAATTGGGCGAGCATTTTCGAAATTACGCAGACGAGTACCGCGATGCGGTGCACGAGCATTTCTTTAACGCGGTGCCTGAATCCCGGCAGATTTTTGCCCTGTCGATGCGCGATACCCATACCTCGATGGTGCCTGCGCTGGCGTGGGTGATTGAACATACGGAGCCTGGGGAGCCCTTGCTTGCCGACGTCTCCGCAAAACTCACCCAGCTCGCCCGCGATCACCGCCGGCATGGGTTTCCGGCCGAAATCTATTCCCGCTTCGACGATGCCCTCGTAGCGGGCCTGCGGGTTTTGGCGCTGACGCAGTATCAATACAACTTTGCCTGCGACGTCATCCACCAAGTATGCGCCACGATGGCCGACGCCGCACGGGAGTCCGACGCCGCCGGCGAGGCACCGGCGCACTCGGCGCAGGTGGTGGCGGTGGATCACCCCACCCGCGAGACGTCCATCATCCGCGTGGAGGCTGGCCTGGCTGTGCCCTATCAACCGGGGCAGCACTTTCCGGTGACCACGCAGTACTTGCCGGGACAATGGCGGATGCTCACCCCTGCGCAGCCGAGCGACGGAACCGGCCAGGTGGTCTTTCATGTCTCCACCGCGGGCGAGGCTTCCCGATCCCTCGCGCACGCGCAGCCAGGAGACTGGTGGACCCTGGGCCAGCCCGCCGGCGGCATTAGCCTGCAGAACGCGGGCGCAAGAGAACTGGTCATCATTGCCTATGGCACCGGCTGGGCCACGGCCCGCTGCGCGGCGCTCGCCACGCTGGACGATGAAGACCGCGGCCGAGTACCACGCCTCTTTGCCGTGGCGGGCAGCCCCGGCGCCCACTATGACACCTACTTCCAGCAGAACCTGGCAGCGCTCGGCGTGCCGGTGCGCCGCATCGTGCGGGAAGAACAAGACCCGTGGCTGCTCAATGCCCGCGAATTGGCACCCGACGCCGACTATGTAGTCTCCGGGGAACCGACCGATGTAGTAGTCAACGAGGTGGAGTTATCCACAGGCACTCCCCCGCGCTTCTTACTCGTCGGACCGGCCGACGAGGTTGTGGAAGGTGCGGAAAGGTTGGTTCAAAGGGGCGTCGGCAAGCAGCAGATCGACGTCCTTAGCTGGGGCCGCGACGGGCGCTGGCAGCCGGAAGACTACGCGGCTCTGGCCTAGTCCACAGTGGCCACAACCGGCAGGGCGCGGCGGGTTTTCGCTACCTCATTCGGATCGATGTCGGCATAGAGGATGTCATCCTCGTAGCCGGCCTCGGCCATGCGCACGCCATTCGGGTCAACGATGGTGGAATGGCCAATGCCCGTTGGTCCGGAAGGATTGCCCGCCTCAGCGTCACCGCCTGGGCGCGATTGGCCGGCCGCGAGGATATAGCTGGTGGAGTCCAAGGCACGCGCGGCCGTGAGCAGGCGCCACTGCTCCAGCTTTCCGGGGCCGTCCGCCCAGCTCGTGGGCACCACAATGAGCTGCGCGCCCTGGCTGGCCAGCTCCTTAAACTGCTCCGGGAAACGAATGTCATAGCAGGTGGCCACACCCACAATAAGGTCATCCACGTCGAAGGCCACCAGCGATTCGCCGGCCAAGACCGTATCCGATTCGCGGTAGTCAAAGGCATCATAGGTGTGGATCTTGTCGTAGCCACCCAGCACGCCAGGGCCTGCAATGAGCGCCGTATTGGTCACGCGATTAATGGTCTTGCCCTCGCGCTCCACGGTATCGGCCGGGCAGAACATGCCGGCGACGACGGTGACCTCGAGCTCCTCTGCGAGCGCTTGGATCGCCGTGGCGAACGGGCCTTCGAGCGTCTGCGCCTGCTCATCAAGGCGCCCGGAGCGGAAATTCTGCGCCGTGGCCTCCGGCAGCACGATTAGCCGCGCTCCGTTTCCGGCCGCCTCACGGATCTTGGCAAGGGCCAGTTCCTGGTTTTCGGTGATATTACCGGTGGACGTTAACTGCACTGCTGCTACCTTCATGCCTCCCAAAATAATGAAGCAGGGCGGAGTTATCCACAGGCTGCGCCTTTACCCCTAGCGCGGCGTTGTGTAGTCCTTCAGGCTTAGGGGCATGAGTTATGTAGAAATTCCCACGCACCTGCCCGATTACGTCCGCTCCCTCATGGCGCGTCCTCCGCTGCCACCGCCGACGGCCGCGCTCGATACCGCCTGCCGCACCGCGGCCGCACTAGAGCGAGCCCGTGCCACTTGGTCCAGCGCCGTGGCCGCAACGGAAGACGCCACGGCCGAGCAACTGCGCTCCATTGCGGCCTTCCTAGGAACTGCCGCCGGAGTGGATTCCCGCCTGGGCCAGGCATTGGGAGATGCACGATGACCCTATCCGTGACCTTAAGAAATGGCGCCAGTACGTTGCACAGCGAACGCGCTGAACTGCGCTTTCGATTTTTAGATGCACACCAGGATTGGCGTAGCCTATCACTGGGAGGCCCCGCTGGTGACGCCGCCCGCACCAGTTTGGCAGGCTACACCGACTGGCTCGCACAACCCCTGCACCAGATGGAGGAGGTTGCCACCACCCTTGAACTCCACGCCAGCCTGCAGGCCCGCCGCGAGGAACTCGAGGACCGCATCATCGCTTTTCTAGGACAAGTAGATGAGCGGAGCGGGGTAGCTGCCAGCACGGCTGGACTCTTGTTGAATCAGGTGCGCGCGCTGGGCGATTCCCTCGACTGGCTCTGCTCTCAAGAAATCGATGCCCTATGTACGCCTGCCGGGGTGGCCCCACCGGCTCGCTTGGAAGACTTCTCCGATCTTCCAGTAGATTCCGTCCACGAGATTAATCTTGCCCACGCCAGTGAGCACGTATCTCAGCTAGCCGCGCAGAACCCAGATATGCGGGTGCTAGAAACTAGTGAAGGACGGCTCGTAGCCATGGTGGACCCCGGCGGCTTTCGGACTACGCCGGCATCGCTTACCACCTTTGTGGAAGGAGTTCACTCCTCCGATCCAGAAACCTGGCAGCGCGCGGTAGACCGCGGTCGCAATCTAGCTAAGGCCAGCGGCGGACCGGCGGTGGTGTGGTTGGGCTACCAGGCGCCATCCTCCCTGCCCCGTGCGGTTCACGCCACTCCCGCGAAAACTGCCAGCCAAGAACTCGCCCGGTTTCAACGCTCGCTCGGTGCACGGTACCCGCAGGCCAAGCGCACCGTCGTGGGATATTCCTATGGTTCTGTCGTCACCGGGCATGCCGCACAGCAGGAAAGAATTGCTGAGGACGTAGTGCTCGTCGGCAGCCCTGGCACCGGCGCTGACCATGCCTCAGAACTGCATGGCCGCATCTGGGCCGCGACCAACGCCAACGACCCCATCGCTATTGCGACGGGGCCTCACGCCGGCATCCATGGCCCCGATCCCACCGTTGATACTTTTGGCGCCACTCCCCTTCCCGGTGCGGATGGCCTCCCTGGCGATCATGGCTCCTATTGGGAGGACCCACGGTTCTTGCGTGGCCTAGGCCACGTGGCACGCGCGAACTAATCCGAGGGGTAAGGCCTTTAGAACAGGCCGGCCGGCTGGTCCGAATAGGAAACCAACATATTCTTAGTCTCCTGATAGTGGCCTAGCATCATCAAGTGATTCTCACGGCCAAGGCCAGATTCCTTGTAGCCGCCAAAGGCGCTATGCGCTGGGTAGTCGTGGTAGTGATTGACCCACACGCGGCCGGCCTGGATATCGCGGCCTGCGCGGTAGCAGATGTTTTGGCTGCGCGACCATACGCCGGCACCAAGGCCGAAGTTGGTGGCGTTAGCGATTTCGATCGCCTCGTCATAGTCCTTGAACGTAGCTACGGAGAGCACCGGGCCAAAGATCTCTTCTTGGAAGATGCGCATGTCGTTATTTCCCCTAAACACGGTGGGCTCAATGTAGTAGCCCTTTTCTAGACCTTCCACCTTGTTCACGTGGCCGCCAACAAGAGTCTCCGCACCTTCTTGCGGACCAATCTCCAGGTACTGCTTGATCTTGTCCATCTGCTCCTGGGAGGCCTGCGCGCCCATCATGGTTTCCGTATCAAGCGGGTGTCCAATCTTAATCTTCTTGACGCGCTCAACGGCCAGTTCCAAGAACTTATCCGCAATGTCTTCGTGCACCAGCGCGCGCGATGGGCACGTGCAGACCTCGCCTTGGTTAAGGGCAAACATGACAAAGCCCTCCACGCACTTTTCCAAGTAGGAATCGTCTTCATCCATGATGTCTTTGAAGAAGATGGACGGGGATTTACCACCCAGCTCCAAGGTGACGGGGATGACCTTGTCAGCGGCAGCCTTGTTGATGATCTTGCCCACCGGGGTAGAGCCGGTGAAGGCGATTTTGGCAATGCGGTCAGAACCGGATAGTACCGCACCGGCTTCATCACCTAGGCCATTGACGATATTGAGCACGCCATCAGGAAGAAGATCACCGATGATATCGATGAGCAACAGGATGGATGCTGGGGTTTGCTCAGCCGGCTTCATGACAATGCAGTTTCCAGCAGCCAGCGCTGGCGCAATCTTCCAGGCGGCCATGAGCAACGGGAAATTCCACGGGATAATCTGGCCTACGACGCCGAGCGGCTCATGGTAGTGATAGGCCACGGTGTCCTGGTTGAGCTGGGACAGACGGCCCTCCTGGGCGCGGATGGCGCCAGCAAAGTAGCGGAAGTGATCCACGGCCAGCGGAATATCAGCGGCCAGAGTTTCACGTACGGCCTTGCCGTTCTCCCAAGTTTCCGCGACCGCAATCTTTTCCAGGTTTTCCTCGATGCGGTCCGCAATGCGGTGCAGGAGCAACGCACGCTCGGCCGGGGTGGTTTTACCGAAGGTTTCGAAGGCCTTTTCCGCGGCATCAATAGCCAAGTTGATATCGGCTTCTTTGCCGCGAGCTACCTGGCAAAATACCTCGCCGTTTACCGGACTGGTGTTGTCCATGTATTCACCATCGACGGGCGCCACCCATTGGCCGCCGATGTAGTTGTCATAGCGTTCGCGGTAGTCAACGATGGAGCCTTCGGTTCCGGGGGCTGCATACAGGGTCATGGTGCGTGTCCTTTCCTAGAGAAAATTACAGGTGAAGGTGTTGTACCACACTATTTCTTATGTATGTGTTGTGCGTCACCTGCTTGCTAGTCATCCTAACCCGAAACTTTGCAATGCGCACTGATTACGGTTGCCCCCTTTGCAAATATTCACATGCACCGCGAGCACGCGAGTAGAAGAAAACCCCGCAGCCAGCGGGGAAGCTGGCTGCGGGGTTGGGTTTAACTCGTCTGCAGAGCGAGAGTTAGTCTTGGCCGTATCCACGGCCGCGGGAGCGCTTGCGCTCACGCGCGGTGCGCGGGCTCCACATCACCACGGAGGTGGACCGTGGTACATGGACAAGCTCACCGCTGCGCTGCGGGCGGCGTCCAGCGGCCTGCTCGCGCAGGGCCCGGACCTCTTCAGCTAAAGCGTCGCGCTCGGCCTCGAGTCGATCGCGTTCCTCGGTCAACTCGATGATGGACTTGATGCCGGCAAGGTTGACGCCATCATCTTGGGACAGCGCCTGAATCTTGCGCAGCAGCTCGATGTCCCGGTCGGAGTAGCGGCGACCGCCACCACGGGTGCGGGCCGGGGAGACCAAACCCATGCGGTCATAGGTGCGCAGGGTTTGGGCATGCATTCCGGATAGTTCCGCAGCTACGGAGATGACGTAGACCGCGGTGCCGGAATCTTCTGCCTTTCCAGTGCTCATTTTTTAACACACCTCCTGCCTTAAGCATTCTCGGCGCCGGCCCAACCCGCACGCGGGTTGAAACCGGAGTCCTTTTCCGCTTGAGCATAGGTGCGCAGGGCGCTGGAGGCAGCGGCATCGAGCTTGGTGGGCACGGTCACCTGCACGGTAACCAGCAGATCACCGGAGTTGCCACCGCGCTTGGCGATGCCCCTTCCGCGCACCCTCAACGTGCGTCCATCCGGCGTTCCAGCGGGGATCTTCACGCGCACCGGGTTATCCAAAGTTGGAACCGCGATGGTATCGCCCAAGGCCAGCTCCGTGAAAGACACCGGAACGGTGACATGGAGGTCATCACCCTCGCGAGTGAAGACCTTGTCCGGCTTTACAGTCACCGCTACGAAGAGGTCACCGGCGGGAGTGCCGTTGGGGCCTGCTTCGCCCTGGCCAGCGAGGCGGACCTTTTGCCCATCGATGACGCCGGCAGGGATACGCACGGTGATGTTGCGGGTGCGGTGAACCGTGCCGGTACCGTGGCAATCCTTGCACGGATCCGTGATGCGGCGGCCGGTGCCATCGCAGTCCTTGCACGGGGCAGAGAAACCGAAAGCGCCGCGGTTTTCCGAGGTAAAACCGGTACCGCTGCAGGTGCCACAGGTAGAGGTCTTGCCGGAAGCGGAACCCGAGCCGTGGCACGTAGTGCACGGCGCGTTGCCGCTGAGTGCTAGGGGAATGGTGGTTCCCTTAGCGGCCTCGCGGAAGTCGAGGGTTATTTCCGTTTCGACGTCGGCCCCCCGCGACGGTTTAGCTGAGTGGCCAGCACTACCGCCGCGGTTGAAAACGCTACCGAAGATATCCCCAACACCGCCGCCTTGAGCCGATCCTCCAGCGGATCCTCCGAAGAGGTCCGAGAGGTCGAATTCTTGCGCACCTTGTCCACCCATGCGCGTGGATCGAAACCCGCCGGGAAATCCGGCGCCTCCCATCCGTCCAAAGCCGCCTCCATTGCGGAGCATGGCCTTGAACTGGTCGTATTCCTTGCGCTCGGCGGCGTCGGAAAGCACGTCGTAGGCTTCCGCAACCTTCTTGAACCGTTCCGCTGCCGCGGGGTCGTCCGGGTGGGTATCGGGGTGATTTTCGCGCGCTAGCTTGCGGTAAGCACGCTTAATCTCGTTCTGGTCTGCGGACGAGGAGACCCCCAGATCCGCATAGTAATCTTTGTCTGCCCATTCGGGTTTAGCGCTCACTGGGCATCTCCTCCTTTCAAAGAGAATCGATACAAGTTAAGTAAAAGGGCGCCGCGGGAAGGTCACTAGTCAATTCCCAGGGCGCCCTTTATGTTATTTACTCGGAATCTTCCGAGCTGCCGGACTCATCGCTGGGGTCCGCGATGATGACCATGGCATTGCGTACGAGCCTGTCGCCCACGCGGTAGCCCTTGCGCAGCACGGTGCCAAGCACCTGCTCATCGCCGGAGGACAAGTCCTGCACGGCTTCGTGGACCTCCGGGTCGAAGGCATCGCCTTCCTCACCAAAGGCGGCGAGGTCATGCTTTTCCAGCGTGCTGTGGAGCTTATCCGCAAACGCCTTGAGCGGGCCTTCCAAGTCGCCGTGTTCACGAGCCAGTTCCAGGTCATCAAGGACAGGCAGCATATCTGCGATGACCTTGGCCTTGGCGGTCTCGATTACGACCTGGCGGTCGCGCTCGGTGCGGCGGCGGTAGTTGGTGTATTCCGCATTCAGACGCTGCAGGTCTTCCGTGCGTTCTGCCAACTGTGCTTCCACATCGCTGGCGCCGGTGCCTGCGGGCTCCTCACCCGCTGCTTCGGCTTCTACCTCATCAGCGTTGACATCTGCCAGCGCTTCTTCAAGGTCAGCATCGAGGGTGGGATCCAGCTCGGCTTCTTCGGTGGCGTCAGCCTGCGCTTCCTGCGCAGCCTGGGCCTCCTCGGCCTGCTCGGCAGCAGCCTCAGCGCGGTCAGCCGAGGTAGCCTCCGGATCCGTGTTTTCCGGGTCGCCTGGGTTGTGCGGCATTCCGCTGTCCTGAGTCATTACTTGTTGCCATCCTTGTTCTCGTCCTCGTCAACGACCTCAGCGTCGACGACGTTCGGGTCACCCTGCGCAGCGCCTGCATCGGCAGCGCCCTCAGCGCCTGCCTCAGCAGCCTGTGCCTCGTAGATCTGCTTGCCCATCTCCTGGGATTCGGTGGACAGCTTCTCCACTGCGGACTTGATGGCCTCGAGGTCATCGCCCTTTAGAGCCTCATCAACGGCGTCAGCAGCCTCGGTGACCTTGGTCTTAACATCCTCGGATACCTTGTCAGCGTTGTCATCCAAGAACTTGCGGGTCTGGTAGGAGGTGGACTCTGCGTTATTGCGCAGCTCCTGCTCCTCGCGGCGCTTCTTATCCTCTTCGGCGTGCTGCTCAGCATCCTTGACCATGCGGTCGATTTCTTCCTGGGACAGGCCGGAACCATCCTGAATCTTGATGGTGTTTTCCTTGCCGGTACCCTTGTCCTTTGCAGTCACGTGGACGATGCCGTTGGCATCGATATCGAAGGTGACCTCAATCTGCGGAACACCGCGCGGTGCAGGAGCAATACCGCCGAGTTCGAAGGAGCCCAGCAACTTATTGGCGGTAGCCATCTCGCGCTCGCCCTGGAAGACCTGAATCTGTACGGAAGGCTGGTTATCTTCCGCGGTGGTGAAGGTCTCGGACTTCTTCGTCGGGATGGTGGTGTTGCGCTCGATGAGCTTGGTCATCACGCCACCCTTGGTCTCAATGCCGAGGGACAGCGGGGTGACGTCGAGAAGCAGCACGTCCTTAACCTCGCCGCGCAGCACGCCTGCCTGCAGGGCAGCGCCTACTGCAACAACCTCGTCCGGGTTGACACCCTTGTTGGCATCCTTGCCGGTCAGTTCCTTAACCAGGTCAGATACGGCCGGCATACGGGTGGAGCCACCAACGAGAACAACGTGGTCGATATCGCCGACGGAAAGGTCAGCGTCCTTGATGACCTGGTTGAACGGAGCCTTGGTACGGTCCAGCAGATCCTGGGTGATCTTCTGGAACTCGGTGCGGGTCAGGGTCTCATCCAAGAACAGCGGGTTCTTGTCGGAGTCGACGGTGATGTACGGCAGGTTAATGTTGGCCTGCTGGGAGGAGGACAGCTCAATCTTTGCCTTCTCTGCAGCCTCGCGCAGACGCTGTACGGCGCGCTTATCCTTGGTCAGGTCAACACCCTGGGAGGTCTTGAAGCGGTCTACCAGCCAGTCGACGATGCGCTGATCCCAGTCATCGCCACCCAGCTCGTTATCGCCGGCGGTGGCCATAACCTCGACGACACCATCGCCGATTTCCAGCAAGGAGACGTCGAAGGTGCCGCCACCCAGGTCGAATACCAGGATGGTCTGCTCCTGCTCGCCCTTTTCCAGGCCGTAAGCCAAAGCAGCTGCGGTTGGCTCGTTAACGATACGCAGCACGTTCAGGCCTGCAATCTGGCCAGCTTCCTTGGTGGCCTGGCGCTGTGCGTCCTCGAAGTATGCAGGAACGGTAATAACGGCGTCAGTAACATCCTCACCGAGGTAAGCCTCTGCGTCGCGCTTCAGCTTCATCAGCGTGCGAGCGGAAATCTCCTGGGAGGTGTAGTCCTTATCGTCAATGTTGATCTTCCAGTCGGTGCCGATGTGGCGCTTGACGGAGCGAATGGTGCGGTCAACATTGGTTACCGCCTGGTTCTTAGCGGACTGGCCGACCAAGATTTCGCCGTTCTTCGCAAAAGCAACGACGGAAGGCGTAGTGCGGGAGCCCTCAGAGTTAGCGATAACGGTGGACTCGCCACCCTCCAGTACGGAAACGACGGAGTTCGTCGTACCAAGGTCAATACCTACTGCGCGTCCCATGATTTCTTCTCCTTTTATCTTGAGGTAATTAATAAAGTTGACTGTCAGTGACTCAACTTCTCGTTGCGTCCGAGCGCTACTGTAACAGAACTTCTACGTCCGGTCACACAACCTTGAGTCCGTGTCACTCAATCTCTACAACAGGTAGCCTACAAAAGTTATTCCCCGCGACTCAACTTTTCTTCTAAACTTTCCTTTTGTGCAGCTCAGCGGCGCTCTTGTCGACGCCCACCCCCTACCCTCCACACGATCACCCCCTTCACCCAACACTGCCCCATACCCAAACGGAGATCCTTACATAACCTTAAGAGGATCCAAAAGTCACCTCAGAAAGGATCCAAAAGAGGATTGGCAGCCCGCCCCTGCTACCGCATACTAGGAATCACAGCAGTTAAGAGCTGCTACCCCAGAGAGAGATTGTAGTTTTACTCCGCCGATCCGAAAGGAATGTATATGTTCGATACCCTCGCAGACCTCAGCTCCGCCATCGACTTCGAGGCACTCATCAAGGGCATCAAGGGCCTCATCGAGGCTTCCTCCGAGTCCAACACCGACTCCGAGGGCCTGTCCTCCGTATTCGAGGGCCTGTCCTCCAAGGATGACGCAGAGGCTGCTGCAGAAGCTAAGTAATTAGCCTTCTGTACTCCTTCATGAAGACCAGCTAAACCCCCTCACCTTCTTCCTCCGCTCGGAACCCACCACAAGGAACCGCGCACGAAGGTGCGGGGGTTTCGCTGTTTTCAATCGCTGTTTCACGTTCGCTGTACCTACACTAGGGAGATAAAACCCATTGAGCCTTAGCATCCAGGAAGCGTGGACCGTACCGTGTCGAAACCTTCACAGCTGCCCCTTCACCAACGCATCCGCGCGGCCATGACCCTGCAGCGAACAGCAGCCATTACGGCCTTCTTCTGCGTTGTCCTTACCCTGCTAGGCGCATTCCTTACCCCCACAGAACATCAGTTGTCGGCAGCCATCCTTGGACTAGTTCTTACAGTGATAACTACTTCGGGTTATCGCTGGCCGTTGGGAATGGCAGGCGCGTTCGTTACCGCCTGGCTAATCGCTACATTTCTTACTAGGACCCCTTTTGTTTGTTCGGTGTTCCTAGCTCCGATTTTTCTAGCCGTAGTTGCTTACCACGGCAAACACAGCCGCACAATTGCGGTCGGCCTGCTCCTTTGGATATGTGGACTCATTGATCCTGAAACGCTTGAACTAAGTATCCACCCTGCTCCAGCTTTCACGTGGGGAATGCTAATTAGCGTCGGTGGCGTAATTGGAGCAACTTTCGCCCACTCTGCAAACCGATACAGGTCTGCCATGGTGGAGTGGAACGATGACGTGAAGCGCCGCCAATCCGACCTCGCAGAAACCTTGCACAATTCGGTTGTTTCTAACCTCACGGTAAATACTATGCAGCTAGAGGCCCTAAGCCTCGAGTACTCCAAACAGCCGGAGCTAGCGAAGAAACTCGATGAGCTCAGCGATTCCATGCGCTCTTCCATGTCCGAAGTACGGGCACTGACCAAGGTCCTGCGAAATAATATCGATGGACTTAACGACGGCATGAGTTTTGGCACAACCACGAAGCCGACCAGCTTCGCCCAGCTAATTTCCGAAGAAGAAGAGCGCCTTTCCCGGCTCAACCGATCACCCATTGTTGAGGTCGCAGGGGAAGAGTTTGCACCGGAATTCCCGCAAGCCATTCTCGATCCCATTGCAGCCATCACCACAGAAGCCTGCCTAAACGCGGTGAAGTATTCTCCACCAGGGGCGGAGATCGTAATTTCCGTCCGCCCCCACATGGGATGGACGGTTATCACCATCACCAATCCCGTCGCTAAACCAACAAGCAAGAACATTGAAATGTCCTCAGGTATTGGCATGTCCTCCATGAACCGGATTGCAGCCACAATTGACGCACGATTGGACACCGATTTGAATTCGGGGAAATGGGAATTGAACCTATTCCTGCCGCCCAGCGCGCATAAGCGGCGTTAGTTCCACCACGATGTATAGCAAAGGCTTGATTCATACACTAAGCTTTCGTTTGTTTCTGCCTATTCAATCTTTCACAAAAAGGAGCGCCTTAATGCAGGCCGCACTCGCAAGTCTTCTCGCCCCACTCATGTTGTCTTCTTCCATCTTCGGCGCCGGCCTTACCCCTGGTGAGCTGCCAAAGACCACGGAATACGCATCTCCCGTCGATATTGCATTTGGTTGCCCAGCCCCATGGTGCGTGAAGTAAAAACATCCCTCTTGGTCGTCGATGACGACCCACTTGTCCTTGAGGCCCTGGGGCGCTATTTCGCCTCGGCTGAGGACATGGAGGTGCGCGCCACCGCAGAAAATGGCAAGGTCGCCCTCGAGCTATTGCAAGAGCACGACTTTGATGTCATTGTCGCGGACATCCATATGCCCGAGATGGACGGCACGACCCTCTTGCGCGAGGTCAACAAGCTGGAAGACCCGCCGGTCTTTGTTGCGATGACCGCAATGGACAATGACGAGACCCTCAAAGAAGTCATGTCCAATAAGGCGGCGGCCTATATTTTGAAAAGCTCCAAGCCGGTCTACATTTTGGATACCGTGCGCGAGGCCGTACGCGGCGGCACGGTTGTCACCCCACAGTCGCTTACCCGTTTGTTTGAGCAGCTTCCCGATTGGAACGCTGAGGGAGCAGGCGCCAATGCGGCAGCCGCAAACGCAAAGATCAAGGACAATCACCACATCTCCCCTGCGCTAGAGCAGGTCTTGGACTTGGTCTGCCAGGGCAAGTCCAACGAAGAGATTGCCAAAAGCACGCACTATGCACCGGGCACGGTGAAGAAGTATGTGTCCACCCTGCTCAGTGAATTCCATGCCAAGTCCCGCCTCGAACTAGCAGTGAAGGCGCTTAAGGCCGGCTACGGTTCTTAGAACCCAATTGTTGGACAATTCGGGGGTAGATTACCCCCGGATGAGTCAATACCCCCTCTAAACCCCACATGCTGGGGTTTATTTTTTGTTTTTCTACCCCCGCTTACCATTTTTCAAAAGAGACTAGCATCACGTTTGTCGCTTTCCTATAATTGCGGCAACACAAAAGTTCATAGTATTTCCCAGGCAACATTTGGAACCTGAACCTGCAGGGTTGCCGCACGTCAGAGTGTTATGGCTCTCGCGTTTTCCTCTAGCCTTACACAGTCACGTCATAGAAAGCAGGTGAGTGTTGAACACCAACCTGGCGCGCGTTCGTCGCAGCAGCGATAGGCCTCCCGTCCGCATTCGGCCCGCATAGTGGCCCGCTGAACATCGCACTTCACACCGAATCCCTGCGACCCTCACTTTGCGTCGCGCGCACCCGCGTGTTCGCTCCTCACCCGACTGCAACCCTGCAGCACCACATAGCTCACCGCTTACGTCCCAGCCGCCCGTATCGCCCGGCAGCCCACTGTCCGGCACGAATACTGCTAGCGGCTAAGGGGATGTGACCCGTTTGAAAAAGAGGTAGAACCCATATGACTTCTCCTGCCAATACCCGCTTGCCCATCTCTGATGATGTGGAAGCAGTCCTGCCTGCAGCTATCAGCCGCGCTGACGACTGGTTGAAATCCACTGCGGACGAAGAAGATAAGGCCACCGAACAACTCGCGGACCTGCTGCGCGATGAGGACGGAGTGAAGTTCACCATGGACTTCGTCGACCGCGTCATGCGCCCAGAAGATGACAAGGTTGCCGCACATGCGCTGAAGGATATTTCTTCTCACTATGACCCGTCGTTCCTCGGCAGCATCAATGGTGCGCTCGTTGGTGCCGGTGGCTTCTTCGGCCCAATCCTGCCCAACCTGGTCATGCCGGTTGCCCGCCTGTACATGCGCAAGATGGTTGGCCACCTCGTTCTCGACGCCGAGTCTGATGCTCTCAACAAGATCCTGGACAAGGCCGCCGAATCCGGCGAACAGCTCAACCTCAACCTGCTGGGTGAGGCCGTGCTCGGTGAGGAAGAGGCGAAGTCCCGCGCGGAGCGCACCCTCAAGCTCATCCGGAACCCACGCGTAACCTACGTTTCGGTCAAGGCTTCCTCCATGGTGGCCCAGCTTAACCACTGGGATATCGATGGCTCGGTAGAGCGCCTCAAGGAGCGCCTGCGCCCGCTGTACCAGGCTGCGGCGGACCGCACCGACAAGGTCTTTATCAACATGGACATGGAGGAGTACCACGACCTCCACCTGACCATCCGCCTGTTCAAGGAGCTGCTCAGCGAGCCGGAATTCCTCACTCTGGATGCCGGCATCGTGCTGCAGGCTTACCTGCCCGATACCTTTGATGCGCTCAAGGATATCGCTGACTTTGCTAAGGAGCGCGTGGCTAAGGGCGGCGGCAAGGTCAAGGTGCGCATCGTGAAGGGCGCGAACCTGTCCATGGAAAACGTGCAGAGCGAGGTCCACGATTGGCCGCTGGCTACCTACACCAACAAGCTCGACGTTGACGCCAACTACTACCGCCTGCTGGATTTCATCCTGCGCGAGGAGTACGCCGGCAGCATCCGCATCGGTGTAGCAACCCACAACCTCTACACCGCCGCAATGGCCTACGAGCTGGGCAAGAAGCGCGGCGTGCTGCACATGATGGATTCGGAGATGCTGCAGGGCATGTCCCCAGCACAGCAGGCAGCGGTGCGCAAGGTCTTTGACGGCCGCCAGATCCTCTATACCCCGGTTGTCCACGCAGAAGACTTCGACGTCGCCGTGTCCTACCTGGTACGCCGCTTGGAGGAGAACTCCGCGCCGCAGAACTTCCTCTACGCGCTCTTTGCCCCAGGCGAGGAGCCGTTGGCAGACCAGGAAGAGACGTTCCGTCGGGCCGTCGCCAAGCGCTGGGACACCTTCGCTGGTGCCCGTCGCACCCAAAACCGCCTCGAGGAGGACGGCCGCCAGGCACCGCGCACCGGCCGCTTTACCAACGAGGCCGATACTGACCCGGCGCTCGCGCCGAACCGCCAGTGGGCGCAGGAAGCGCTCAAGCGCAACCCGGGCGAGCACGGCATCGCAGAGGTTACCGACCCTACGGCGGTCGAAGGTCACATCGCTCGCGCCAAGGAACTGGGCACCGAGTGGGGCAAGCGCCCTGCCGCCGAGCGCGCCGCCGCACTAGAGGCCGTGGCAGATCAGATTGCGTCCCAGCGCGGCAAGTTCATCTCTGTGGCTGCGTATGAGGCCAATAAGACCGTTACCCAGACCGACCCTGAGGTCTCTGAGGCGATTGACTTCTGCACCTACTACGGCCAGTCCGCGCGCCTGCTGGAAGAGTCCTACTCCGAGTTCACCCCGCACACCGTCACCGTGGTGACCCCGCCGTGGAACTTCCCCATTGCCATCCCCACCGGTGGCATTGCGGCGTCCTTGGCAGCGGGCTCGGCGGTCATCGTCAAGCCTGCACCGCAGGTGGTTCACTGCGGCAAGCTCGTGGTGGAAGCCTTCCGCACCGCCCTCGAGGCCCAGGGCTTGGATCCAGATTTGGTGCAGCTGGTGCTTACTGATGAGGCCGAGGCTGGCAAGGCGCTGCTCTCCCACGATGACGTGGACAATGTCATCCTCACCGGTGCTTCCGATACCGGTGCGCTCTTCCGTTCCTGGAAGCCGAAGATGAACATTATGGCGGAGACGTCCGGCAAGAACGCGCTCATCATCACCCCTGCGGCCGACCCAGACCTGGCCATCGATGACCTCTACAACTCTGCCTTTGGCCACTCCGGCCAGAAGTGCTCGGCGGCATCCCTGGTTATCTTCGTCGGTGCGGCTGGTAAGTCCGAGCGCCTACGCACCCAGCTGCTGGATGCCGTCAAGACCCTTAAGCCAGGCCCGGGCTTCGATATCACCACCACCATGAATGGCCTGGCGGAAGAGCCGAGCGAGAAGCTCCTGCGCGGTTTGACCCAGCTCGAGCCGGGCGAGAAGTGGCTGCTCAAGCCGGAAAAGCTCAACCAGGAAGGCACCCTGTGGTCCCCGGGCATTCGCGATAATGTGCAGCCAGGCTCCTGGTACCACAAGAATGAGTGCTTCGGCCCCATCCTCGGCATCATGTACGCCGATACTTTGGAAGAGGCCATTGCCTGGCAGAACGACACCGGCTATGGCCTGACCGGCGGCATTCACTCGCTTGACGACGCCGAGATTGAGTACTGGATCGACAAGGTTGAGGTGGGCAATGCCTACGTCAACCGCGGCATTACCGGCGCGATTGTCCAGCGCCAGTCCTTCGGCGGTTGGAAGAAGTCCGTCATGGGACCGGGCGCCAAGGCTGGCGGCCCGAACTACGTGGCACAGATGGGTGAGTGGGCCGATGGCGAGCTCAAGCCGCGCAACGTGGATATCGCCCCAGCAAGCCTCGCCGCGCTGCACCGCCTGCGCGATAACCTCTCTGGCAAGCTCACCGAGGAGGACATCACCTGGCTATGGCGCGCCGCTGAGCTGGACCAGGTGGCGTGGCAGGAAGAGTTTGGCCGCAACCACGACCGCACCGGTTTGGTTTCTGAGGCCAATATCTTCCGCTACCGCCCGCTTCTGACCAAGCTGCGCGTGCGCGTGGGCGAAGGCTACGAACTGCGCGAAGTTGCTCGCCAGGTGCTGGCCGCCGCAATTACCGGCACCTCCACGGAAATCTCCGCCACCCCGGAGGTTGCCACCCAGCTGCAGGACCTCGGCTTCGACGTCAAGGCCATCACCGACGAGGCTTTTGCTACCGACGTGGCCAATGACGCCTCCTCCCGCGTGCGCGCCCTGGGCACCGTGCCGGATTCCATCTACGAGGCCGCGGTGCGCTCCAACTCCGTGGTGCTGGACCAGCCCGTGCTTGCCGACGGCCGCCGTGAGCTCATGCCTTACCTGCTTGAGCAGGCAGTTTCGGTTACCATGCACCGCTTCGGCATTATCCGCAACGTAGGTAACCTGCGTGACGAGTAATTCTCGGCCGCGTCAGCGGACGCGTTAAAGGTACTGAAGGGAGGTAGCGCCCCGCCCGTGGGCCGCTACCTCCTTTTTCGTATATGCGCTGCGAGTTTTATGTGGCATAGTGGTAGACAATGTCTACGTCACATAATTCGTCTTCCCGCGACGAGGCCAAGCGCCCGTCTGCGCAGGAAAAAGGCAACGCAACACAGATCCAAAAGCCGGGCGAGGAAGATTCGCATACCCTCGTCGCTTATGATGATGCGCACCTTGGTGCAGAGGCTGCCAGCGAGCACCCTGCCGAGCGCGACGATAAATCCGCCGTCCTGGCCAAGGATTTCCGCACCATGGCCAAGGTCTCGGTGGTCTTTATCCTTATCGTCGCCGGCCTAGCGCTGGCCGGCTACCTGCTCAAGTTCATTTGGGTAGGCCTGCTGCCGGTCTTGCTCGCCGTCCTCGTCTCCACGGTGCTCTACCCCATCAGCGCGTGGCTGCGGAACAAGGGATTCCCGCGCTCGCTCGCGGCGGTAAGCACCTTGCTCGGCCTCATCATTGTCTTCTGCGGCGTCTTCGCCGCCATGGCCCCGGTAGTCACCAGCCAGAGCCAAACGCTCATTAATCAGGCCGAAGACGGCATCAACCAAATCACGGAGATGGTAGAAAAGTCCCCCATCGATATCCAAAGCGACCAGCTACAGTCCGTGCTCGAAGACGTGGTTAAGTTTGCCAAGGGCCAAGCCTCTACCATCGCCACCGGCGTTATCTCTGGTTTCTCGATGGCCAGCTCCATCGTCGTGGCCGCGCTGATCATGCTCTTTGTCACCTTCTTCATCATTAAAGACGGCGACAAGTTCCTGCCGTGGCTGCGCAAGTACACCGGCAATTCCACCGGCTGGCACATCACCGAGCTGGGGGCGCGCATCTGGAAGACCTTGTCCGGCTTTATCCAGGCGCAGGCCGCCGTTGCCATGGTGGACGCAGTCCTCATCGGCCTTGGCCTGTGGGTGCTGCAAGTTCCGCTCGCGCTCGTCATCGCCGTGGTGACGTTCTTCGCCAGCTTCATCCCGATCATCGGTGCGGTCACCGCTGGTGCCCTCGCCATCATCATCGCGCTGGTCTCCAATGGCCTGACCAACGCGCTGCTGGCGCTTGCACTTATCATCATCGTCCAGCAGGTGGAAGGCAATGTCCTCCAGCCGATGCTGCAGTCCAAGGCAATGGGCCTGCACGCCGCCGTCGTCCTGCTTTCCGTGACCGTCGGCTCCACCCTGGCGGGCATCGTCGGCGCCTTCCTCGCCGTCCCCGTGGCCGCAACCATCGCCGTTGTGGTGCGCTACCACGCCGAAATGGCTGCGCTGCGCTCCGGCGAAGTCGAGCCCTCCGATATAGACATCATCACCGGCTCCAAGGACGATCCTGAAGACTTCAGCGACTTCACCTACGAACACGATGAGACCCCACGCGACAAGGTAGAGCAGCTCTACCAGTCCATGAGCCCACTGAGCTAAGACTCAGCCACCACTAGCAGCGCGCCGGCCCTCCCCGGCGCGCTTTTATTTTCCCCGACACACTTACCCCTAAAAGAGTGCAATTGGGCTGCGCACAAGACATTTCCTCCGCTTGCAGTTGCGGCCGCCTCCCGTGAAATTAGCATTGTCAACGGGCCCAAGAAGACGCCCATTTCTCTTTCTATTTCATTTCAAGGAGTATTCATGCGTAAGCAATTTGTAGGCGCTCTCGCCGCCACTCTCGTAGCGTCGTCCATCGCTGTTCCTGCCGCAGAGGCTAAGGTCTCGACTTTTGAGCGGGCGGACGGCGGCTGCTGGGCGATTTCGGAGAAGGATGAATTAGTAGTTCCCGAGGAGCTAGTCGGTGAGGCCACTCCCTGGGGCCCAGACAAAGAAAAGAACTTCCTCAGCGATGATTACATGCGCTGGAATATTAGCAAGCACGACGATCTCATCGGTTGGTCCAATAAGCAGATCGCTACCTACCAGCGCAATGGCGTAACCCCTGACGAGCAGCGCCGCATCGACCGTATTAAGATTTTCCGCGGTCAGATGCAGACTCAGCGCAATGATATGAACGCCTGCCTGCGCGCTGGCACCAAGGATCCGATCTCTCAGCTGTCTTCGCAGTTCGGCCTGCCGACCATCGCTCAACTGCAGGCACAGTTTGAAGCGCAGATCCGCCAGGCTGAAGCACAGCTGCGCAAGATGGCTGCGCAGTTCGGTATCAAGTTCTAGCGCAGAAAGCCTAGGTCCGTAGCGGCCGAGGCGAGCTGGCGCGCACCGCGGTCAAGGACGTTGGCCCAGGTGCCCTTGGATTCCTCATTGGCGGAATCGGACACCTGTTTAAGCAGGGTGCAGGGCACACCGAAACGCTGGCATACGGCGGCGATGGAATAGCCTTCCATGTCGCACAGCTGCGATTTCTTGGCCAGCTCGGTGCGCAGGGCGGTATCGGAGACAAACATGTCGCCCGTGGCCAGTCCGCGCACCGGCAGGCGGCCCGAGGTCTCAAGCTCGATGACCTCTGGCAGCAGGTAGCGGTTGATATCGGTAAGCACTTCTAACTTGAAGTCATGCTTGGTGACCTTATTGACTTCGAAGACGCCAGCCATGCCGTCGACAAGCGCGCCGGCCGTGCCAATGTTGACCACGCGATCGGGAAGGGCGCCGTTAGCGCGGGCGTCGGCAAGAGCTTCCGTCAGCGCAATGGCCGCCGGAACCGTACCGATTCCGGTGATGAGCAGGGGTTCGCCTTCCGGAATGTGGGCGGCTTCCGCGTCCACAGCGGCGACGAAAAGGGTGCGTCCGTTGAGATTCTCCATGCCTGCGAGAATACCTGCCCGCCCTAGTCAAAGTTCAATGTGCGGTTCTTCTGGCGCAGGCGAATCGTAATGTTTTTCTGGCCGGCGCCAAGGGCAATGATTTTCCCGCTGAGCACCCGGGCGACGGCCAGGTCTTCCTCCGTCGGTGCTTCGGCCGCGACCCGCGCCGTAGGCAGCCAAGCATCGCGCGGGTCTGGCGCGCCGAGGTGAATGAGCCGTTCGCGCTCCACGTCGATCCAATAGCCCTCCGTGGCCATGAAGCGATCGTGGCTCCCCTCGAAGGAATCGCGGCGCCACCCGCCTTCGGCCACGCGGAAGACAAAGGGGCAATAGCCAAAACGCGAAGGCACGATATAGCGCGTCTGGGGGCTGACGCGCCAGTGGCCGCGCGCGGAGCTCCACACTTGGCGGTATGTATCGGCCAAGCTCATGCCCAGACGCAGGCGCTGTTGTCTGTCCTCGTCCAGCCCAGCACCTTCTACCTGGGTGTTTAGCTCCCCAATCCGCGTGGCATCAGCCACGTACATGCCCAGCCACGCTTCCTCCGGAGTGGTGTACGGGCCGGTGATATCACGGTGGAAGGAATCCGGCACGGCCCTTTCCGCGTCCTGGGGCAGGCGCTGGCGGGCGGCAAACGCCCACAGGCGCGGATGCCCCATGCGGTACAGCATCACCGTCGCCCGCGGCAGGCGGTCATGCACCTGCTGGCGCGTCAGATAGTCACCCGCGCTGATGCGCCGCAGCAGCTGCTTAGCGACGTCCCCCTCTACCTGCTGCTCCACACCCGGCGCGACTTCCATCTCCGGCAGCTGACTAAGCAGCATCAAATCGATGATGTCTCCCAAATCAAAGACCTTGCTCAATTCCGTTTGCGCCTCTGAACCAAAAGCCTCGATCTCGTCATAGCCTAGGGCCCCACCCAAGCGGCGGATAAGATCCGGGGACACGCTCACCCGGTTACGGGTCGCGTGCAATTCCGCGGCGTTGAGATTGCGCTCCAGGCCCACGAAGGCTCCTTCCTCCCCCTCATCGGGGATTTAATTATTGGTCATGCTTGGGATTAAGCCGGACATTGGTCTTACCCGGTGTCCTTCATTGGGGTCTTGTCTCGGAAAGTAGGCGTCAGATGAAGCCTTTCTAGGAGGTTTTGGGACTTCTCAGCTTCGTCGCTGTTGGTCTTTCGGTCAAGCAAATTATGACGTACTTAATCCCTACGAGTTACATAATAGAAAAGTGGCACGTTGCAAATACCCCTTTCATAGTCCCATTCGAGAGAATCTTTGCAACTCTTATGCCTATAGTATGACGCGGAATGATTCTTAATCATTCTCTTTCTTTCGCATTTCTCTTTCTGGACAGCGCACAAAGGAGCCTTACCTTTGAACGACAAGAATTCTTGGGGTCCACCAGACTCAACCCCACTTTCAGATTCGAACGGGCCTGCCTCCCCTATGCAGGACCCCGGCACAGGAACAAGCACTGAATCTTCAGGCAAAGGCACGCGCACCGCCATTATTGTCGTTGCCGCTCTCGCCATCATTGCGCTTATTGGCGGTGGCGCCTGGGCGCTAACGGGAAACAAGGATTCTGATGGTTCGAGCAGCGCTGAACCGAATTTTCATTCTCAAGAAAACAGCAGCGAGGAAACCACCGAAGAGGCAACTTCTGAGAAAGAATCCACGCCTGAGAAGAAAGCTAAGACTACACAAGCTAAGGGCGCTAGCACTGGCCCCTCTACAGAGGAGAAGTGCGGAACTCTAGCCAATAACAAAATGGACGCGCCTGGTGGCACGCTTCAGCTGTTTTGCGACGGCACCTGGCAGTACCTCGCGCAAAAGAATTCCTCGAATTACCGACTTTTCTATTGGACCGATAATGAGTGGAAGTTGTACCGGTCAGACAATACGACTGGAGACTCCGTCAATCAGTGCTACGACAAGGGCAAGTTGGACAAGGCAGGCGCTCCGAGGGAGCTGACCAACCAGCTCCAACTCTGCGACTCTCAAGCAACGCCAACCCCCAAGGTCCGCGACAAGCCTATTACCGCCGAGGAGGAATTTCCGCCCGAAGATTATTGGTATGGCGAATGCGATGGTAGCTACGTGCTCATCGTGGAATCGGTCATCATCCCGCCGGCAACTGATCCGATTTCTGAGCCCTACCGAGTGCACAAGAAGTACCCAGGCTCCAAGATCATCCGGGGCGGCGCATGTAGTTCCCTGCGCAGCCACACTGAAAGCGGCCCTATCTATGCCATCATCTACGAAGCCGGCCAAAGCGTGGACAAAGTATGCGAGCTTAAGGCCAAGTACGGCGGCAATGCCCGTTCCCTCAATAACGACGCGGATTTCTCTGACCCCTGCTAACCCAGATTCCGCGCTCAATTCCCTGTCACTCCCCTTCTGCTGCGTTGACTCCCTACCCCGCTACAACGCAGCGTGCGCCCCTTTGACCTTTCATCTACCGCCTCAATGTGAAAGCAATATCTTATGCCTAAATCATCTGCCCACCTAGGACGAATAAGTCGTATAGGCATTGCAACAAGCCTCGCCCTCATTAGTTTCTCCTTGGCTTCCTGCGATGACGAAACGTCGGATACAACCGCACAGGAGTTTTCAGTGGAGTCGCCGACAATGTCCGCTACAGAAGAAAGCAGCGATGCCAAGCCGAAAGAATCGCCCACTGACTCAGCTGCGACGGAAGAAGAAACTACTCGGCCGGTGCCCCCGAACGTCGTGATGGATGACGAGCAGCCGAGCCCGGAAGCCGACACCACTTCGTCGTGTGGCGCAGCTGATGCCCAAACAGCATTTTCCGAGGGAATATCCCAAGTCGCTCCGTGGGGCACCATCGGATGGGAGCTTTTCGATTCCTCCGGCTATGACCCCTGCGCATCCCTATCGTGGGAAACCCTGATGATTGAGGGAGGAACTAGTTCTTCGCCTTTCCACATCATGCTGTTTAATCACGGCGAATACTTAGGCACCGCAACGGCAAAGCCCTATGGATTCGCCCCCACTATTGAGCGCGTGAGTGATTCCGAGATCGCGGTAACCTACCACTGGCCGCGCGAAGGTGAAGGCAATGCCAACCGCTCAGGCACAACCAACGCAGGCTTCCGCTGGGATGAAGGACAGCAAAAGGTCATCATGTCCGGCGACGTACCGCCAACGGGATAAAGAATCTAGGATTGCCATTTCGGCTTTTCTTGGCCAGCGCTGTTGCTATTGTCGGGTTTGACTCGGCTTCCTGCTAATAGTCCCGCGAAAGGAAACTCGACCATGCTCAACAGCCTCGACCATTTCTTGCTTCAACTGCGTTCCGCAGCAGCAGTGGCTAGCGCCGGTGTTCTCTGCCTTTCCTTAACAGCCTGTGGAAGTGATTCTGCGGATCCAGAAGATTCGCCTTCTTTCTCTGCTGCAAAGGAAAGCGCTCCAGAAGCGAATCAAGCTCCCTCTTCCGCCGACGGAAATACTGAAGAAAAGCCCGCACAAAAGACCACTACCGTAGTCGAAACTCCTCCAGAGAAGAAGCAGGACGAGAGTGCACCTAGCCGGGGTCAAGGCAATGGTGGCTCTTCTGAGTGCAGCTCCGACAACGACGAGAGTGCCTATGAAAAGGCAATCGCTCAGGTCGAACCATATCCAGGACTTGATAGGCCGTGGAGGCCTTTTGACTCCAATTTTGACCCGTGCGCAGATCTTTCGTGGATAACCGTCACGCTTGAAGGAGCGACCGCTTCCTCGCCATATCACATCCTGCTTTTCCACAATGGCGAATACCTAGGAACGGCCACCGCCAAGGCATACGGGTTTTCGCCAAAGGTCAGCCGAGTGGATGATTCCGAGATTGCAGTTACCTACCGCTGGCCAAAGGAAGGTGAGGGCAACGCTGAAGCATCGGGGACAACACAAGCCGGCTTCCGCTGGGATGAAGGTGCCCAAAAGGTAGTCATGTCTGGGGACGTTCCACCGACGTATTAAGGTAGCTTGCAGCGTGGTCAATCCGTTGCTTTTACCCGGCCCTTGCCTTACTAAGAATTTCTTGCACGCATTGGGCGCGAATTTTTCCGCTGATGTATTTTCGCACTATGAGCAAACAACAAATTCACCAGCACATCGCAGTTTTTGGTCAGGCTGGAAGCGGAAAGACAGTCCTTCTTTCCTCACTCTTTGGCCGCCTCAACGAGCCATCGACTATCCAAAAGAACGGGTACAGATTCCTTGCGGAAGACTCCGCACGGGGAAACAAACTGCTCCAAAAATACTTGGGAATGAAGAAGCAAGCCCAAGCTCCGATGCAGGATAAGTTTGTTTCCTCTCCGTTCGATTTTAAATTCGACCCCGAGTCCCAGCCTCTGGACGCGAAAAGGAAGACTTCACACATTGGCATTACTTGGCATGACTATCCAGGCGAATGGTTTGAGTCCGAAGTCAACTCTGAAAGCGAAAGAAATAATCGGGCGCATACTTTCCGCCAACTGATCCAATCAGATGTCGCACTAGTTTTAGTTGACGCACAAAAGCTGCTCGACCACCAAGGCGACGAAGAGCGCTACCTCAAGTCTCTATTCGGCACCTTCCGGAACACATTGCTGGGCATTAAATCCGACATCATTGCTGACAATGAACGGCTGGAGCAGTTTCCCCGCATCTGGGTTATCGCGCTTTCTAAAGCCGACCTCATGCCGGAGTTGGATGCACACAGGCTCCATGAACTCGTGGTACTTCATGCCGCAGATGAACTGAACGCGCTGCGCAAAGTTCTGGCTGATTTCGTCAACGGCGACGAGGCTCTATCCGTCGGAGAAGACTACATCGTCATTTCTTCAGCTGAGTTCAAGAACGGCACTATTGATCTAGAAAAGCATAAAGGCGTCGACGCCTTGCTTCCGCTATCTACGATTTTGCCTATCCAGCGCTACCAGCGGTGGAATGTATTGCGCCTTCTCCCGGCTGGTCTAGCGGACGAAAAGATCGTGAAGAGGGGGCTTGGCATAGCCCAAACGGCTCTTGCGATGCTTGGCAAGGTGAACAAGATGCCTTTCAATTTCCTAGCGAAGGCTCAAGGTATCGCTGGCCTTGTTGACCCACTCATGTCTGCGGCCATTCCGGTGATTGCTGAAGCCCGAAAGAATGCGGTGGAAAAGCATGCATTTAAGGAATTGTTGCTTACAGATTTCGTCATGAAATTGCGCGAGAGCATCGACAACGACATTCTCGAAAGGTCGCCGCGATGGAAATAATCTGGGCTACGCGAGGCAAACACTGGGGCCATAAGTTCTTACTCGATGGCGGCTATAAGGACCCATTGCCACCATATCTTGAGGCATTTTCGGGCTTTGAAAACTCCCGCCGCGTGTTTGAACGCTGCAATGGACACTTAGCTTTAAGATTTCCAGATCCAGAGGAGCGCCACGATGAGTCAGGCCGCTTGATTTACCACGACCTAGTTATCAGCGGCCATGCCATTACCGATGCCCGCTCTTACGACGAAGCATGCTCTTTTATGTGGCCTTTGATTGCGGACGAATATAACAAGCTCTGGGATGCAGAAAAATAGAAAAGAATCTGGGCGCTTTAAACAGTTAATCGCGGCCGTGAAAACCAAATCCTTATCCCAGAAGATTGATGAAGATGACTGATGGCTGGAATTCAACAGAATTCGCAGAGAAGATGAACCGCCTGCTAAAGCGATACTACGCAGGAGACAATGGGCTTTCTCCGGCTGCAGTAGAACTTCGGGCGGTGTGGAGAACAGCGGGACTCGCCTACGCCATTTTCACGGTCTCGGCTCCGAAAGGGATTGCGTATGTGGGATTGGAAGTGCCGGTCATTCCTGGATCAGGTTCCGCAACGTCGGAAGAAGAAACCGCTATAGAAGGCTGGTTGGACCAATTAGCTGGAGATACGCTGGCCAGCACATTGGATTACAACCAAGGTGACAAAATCCAATGGAAGGAAAAGGTCACTGAGGACACTCCAGAATTTTTCTCAGAGCTGGGCACCGCTGTTGGAGAAGTGTTCTTCCCATAGGTACCTAGCCAAAGAGAAACAAACAAGCACGTTTCGCTAAATTTTCACCGATTTGGCAGCGAAACGTGCTTGTTTTGCTCGAAGGGCGGTCACCGTGTGGCGGTGCGGGGCTTCCAAGGGCGTGCGGAAGCCAAGAAATGGCCGCGTTCTAGGCTTTCGTGGGGAGCCAGGGGCGGTTATCGTGGCCGTAACATAGCCGAAGGAGAGATAGGAATGAGCGAGAAGACGTTTCAGCAGAAGTTCGGGGCTTTCGCGCTGGTGGCGGCGGTTGTCCTGCTGATCGTGAACTTGACCGTAGTAGGGCCTACGGTGTTCGGTATCTCCACGCCGCTGCTGCTCGGCATCACGGGCATCCTAATGATGCGCGGTGAAAAGAGCAGCAGCAGCGCAAAGAGTGACTAGCGCAGGCGGTGGCCTACGAAGCCGGCGGCAAGGGTGTTGCCGGAGGATTGATCGATGAGCAGGAAGTTGCCCACCGCGCCGCGGGCGGCATAGTCCTCGACGGGGAGCTCGGCCTGGGTCTGGATGCTGATGTGGGCGATGTCGTTCATGGCGACGGACTCGGGGTCCTCGACATCGGAAACGCCATCAAGATCCAGGGTGCGGGCGACGGCGGCGACGCGGGCCTTAACCAGGGAAGAGCCGTAGCGCAGCTTGAGCATCTGGCCGGGCTTGATGTCCTTTTCGGTCAGGCCGACGACTGTGGCGTCGAATTCGCGGGTGGCCGCGGGGCGTTGGGACCCGGCGATGAGATCACCGCGGGCGAGATCGATGTCGTCGGCAAGCAAGAGCGTCACGGAGTCGCCGGTGGCGGCGGAGTTGGCGGGGCCGTCGGCAGTGTCGATCTGGGTGACGGTGCTGGTGCGGCCCTCGGGCAGGCGGACCTCGTCGCCCACGGAGATGGAGCCGGCCTTCACGCGGCCGGCGTAACCGCGGTAATCGGAGGCATGCTCGCGGATGACGTACTGGATGGGGAAACGGAAATCCAGCTCATCGGCGCGGCCGGTGGCCACGGGGACGGTCTCGAGAACCTCGAGGACGGTCGGTCCGGTATACCAGGGCATATTAGAGGAACGCTCAACCACGTTATCGCCCTTGAGCGCGGAAATCGGCACCACGGTGGTATCGGTGATGCCTAAGCGCGCGGCGATCTGGTTGAACTCGGACTCGATATCGCGAAAGACCTGCTCGTCGTAGTCCACGAGGTCAATCTTGTTCACCGCAAGGACAACATGGCGCACACCAAGGAGGGCGGCGACGTTGAGGTGGCGGCGGGTTTGTTCGACGACGCCATGGCGGGCGTCGATAAGAAGCACCACTACCTGCGAGGTAGACATGCCGGTGACCGTATTGCGGGTGTACTGCACGTGCCCCGGGGTATCGGCGAGGATAAAGGTGCGCTTATCCGTGGCGAAGTAGCGATAAGCCACGTCGATGGTAATTCCCTGTTCGCGCTCGGCACGCAGGCCGTCGACAAGCAAGGAAAGGTCCATGCCGTCGAAACCGCGGTCGGTGGAGGTGCGCTCCATGGACTCGACCTGATCCGCGAGCACGGACTTGGTGTCATAGAGCAGGCGGCCGACGAAGGTGGACTTGCCGTCATCAACGGAGCCGGCGGTGCACAAGCGCAGGGTATCGCGCTGCTTGAGGGCGCCGACATTCGGCGTGAGGGTCGTAGTCATCAGAAGTAGCCTTCCTTCTTGCGGTCCTCCATGGCGGACTCGGAAAGTTTGTCATCGGCGCGGGTGGCGCCGCGCTCGGAAAGGGTGGAAATGGAGATCTCCGCGAGTACCTCGTCCGGGGTCGAAGCGGTAGAGTCCACGGCGCCGGTGCAGGACATATCGCCCACGGTGCGGTAGCGCACGGTGCGGGTTTCCAGCTCCTCGCCTTCGGCCGGGCCGCCCCATTCGCCAGGTGCTAGCCACATGCCATTGCGCTTGAATACCTCGCGCTCGTGGGAGTAGTAGATGGAGGGCAACTCCAGTTTGCGGGCGCCGATGTATTCCCAGATATCGGACTCGGTCCAGTTGGAGATGGGGAAGACGCGGACGTTTTCGCCGGCCATCTTGCCGCCGTTGTACAGGTCCCACAGCTCGGGGCGCTGGCGGCGGGGATCCCATCCGCCGAAGGAATCGCGGATGGAGAAGATGCGCTCCTTGGCGCGGGCGCGCTCCTCATCGCGGCGGGCGCCACCGCATACGGCGTCATACTCGCGCTCGGCGATGGTCTCTACCAGCGGCACGGACTGCAGCGGGTTGCGGGTGCCATCGGGGCGCTCCTGCAGGTCGCCGCGGTCGATCCAGTCCTGGACGCGGGCGACATGGAGGCGAGCGCCGGATTCTTCCACGAGGCGGTCGCGGAAATCGATTACCTCGGGGAAGTTGTGCCCGGTGTCGACGTGGAGCAGCTCAAACGGCACCGTGGCCGGGGCGAAGGCGCGGCGGGCTAACTCGAAGACAACGACGGAGTCCTTGCCGCCGGAAAAGAGGATGCCTACCTTGTCGAACTGCCCGGCCACCTCGCGCAGGATGTGGATAGACTCGTTTTCTAGGTCTTTTAAGTGTGGAGAAAGTGTGCTCATTATTCGTGTAACCCGCATTCTGTCTTGCCGTCTGCAAATACGCGCCCGGATCGGGCATCGTCGCCTTCACCAACCGGGAAGGTCAGCGGGGCGCAGCCGATGGAGCGGTATCCCTGCAGGGTGAGTGGGTGGATGATGAGGTCGTTGTCCTCGATATAGCGGTCCGTATCGTCGAGATCCCAGGTAATGATGGGAGAGATCTTCAATCGGCCGGTGCGGTCGAGGCTCAGCGCCGGGGCGGTGGCGCGGTGTTCGGAATCGGCGCGGCGCAGGCCGGTGACCCAGCCAGCATATGGGTCCATCGCCATATTCAGCGGCTCGACCTTGCGCATGCGGTTATAGGCCGCGGTATCGCGAGCGTAGAGGCGCGGACCGTACACCTCGTCTTGCTCTTCCGGGGTGAGCAAAGGCAGCACGCGAACAAGTGGGAGGTCCGGGTAGCGCTTTTCTACCTCGTCGGCTACCTGCAGGGTTTCCTGGAAGTGCCAGCCGGTATCGATGAAAAGCAGGTCTGCATCGAGCCCAGCACGGTGGGCGAGTTCGGCCAAGACCGTATTTTCCATGGACATGGTCACGGCCAAGCGGCCGGGTGCGTGCTCGGCGGCCCATTCGGTAATGGTTTCCGCTGAGGCGTCATAAAGCTTATCCGCCCACTGGTCCACCAATTGCTGGTTGCGCGCGGCTACCTCGGCGTCCAGCGGCGCAGTATCGCGCGTGCCTTCCGGGGAGATGCTGGGGTCGCGGTAGTTCTTGCCACCGTCCAGCAGGTTCGTCGTTGGGTTCATGCCGTCACACATTAGGCAAAACCCCGAGGCGGCGCAGCGGATTCTGGGCGAAAAGCCGCTGAGCTTGGCGGGAGGTGCGAATAAAAAGTTTCCAATCCGTACCAAGCGGACTAGATTTACAGACAAGACAGTCTATTGCGGGCGTGCGCGCCCTGCACAAGGAGGCACTTTCATGCAGCGTATAGCCATCATCGGGGAGGGCCCGGCAGTCCTATCCACCGCCGAGAAGCTTATCAGCGCTGGCATGTGTGTGGACCTCATTACCCAGTGCACCGCACCATTCGGTCTACTCCGCCGCTTTGCGGGCTTGGCGGGCGTGCTGGGCGACGCCGTCACCGGCTCCCACTGCGGCCCCGGCACCACTCCCCGCTTGCGCCTTATCGGCAACGTGCGGGTAGGACCAGACGGCGATATCACGCATAACGAAATCCACCGCCTGGCCGCCTCTGGCGACCGCGAGCTACTCGTCTTGGAACTCAAGGCCCGCGGCGTGGCCGTCACCACGTGGGAAGGCCTATGCGCCCCACTGCAGGATTTTGAAGACTGGCGCACCGTCATCACCCGCGCGCAGCTGGCTCACGTGGGGTTTTAGCAGCAGTAACCAACTAGCGCCCCACCCACCACCGGTATAAACTTGCACGGCTACCCAGCCACGGCAAGGAAAGGGGCGCGAGTCCATGGATCTGGTTCGCATTCTCGTTACACGGTCGGCGCCATATACGCCGTATTTCATCGCGGTGCTTGTCCTGCAGGCCTTGTCAACAGCTGCCACGCTGTACCTTCCATCGCTTAATGCCAAGATCATCGATGAAGGTGTGTCTCAGGGCGATGTGGACTTCATCTGGCGCACCGGCGGCATCATGCTGGCCGTAGCCTTTGCCCAAGTCATCACCGCCATCGGCGCAGTTTGGTGCGGCAGCCGCACCGCCATGGGCGTCGGCCGGGATCTGCGCGGCGAGGTCTTCCGCCACGTTAATTCCCTGTCCACTGAGGACATGAGCCGTTTTGGCACACCTACGCTTATTACCCGCGGCACCAATGACGTCCAGCAGGTGCAAATGGTCTACATGATGATGCTGAACTTCATGGTGACCGCACCCATCATGTCCATCGGTGGCATCATCATGGCCGTGCGCGAAGACGCCGGACTGTCCTGGCTGGTGTGGGTCTCCGTGGCGGTTTTGCTCGGCACCATCTCCGTTATCATTTCCCGCCTCATGCCGCTCTTCCGTTCCATGCAGGACAAGCTGGACTCCATCAATGGCACCCTGCGCGAGCAGATCACCGGCATCCGCGTGGTGCGCGCCTTCGTGCGCGAGGCCTATGAGTCCGAGCGCTTCACCGAGGAAAATAAGAACATCACCCGCCTGTCCTTGAACATCGGCCGGCTTTTCGTGGTGATGTTCCCGCTCATTACGGTGATCCTCAACGTGGCCACGGGTGCGGTCCTGTGGTTCGGCGGCCACCGCGTGGATGAGGGCTTAGTCAACGTCGGCTCGCTCACCGCATTCCTGCAGTACCTGCTACAGATTCTGGCGGCGGTCATGATGGGTACCTTCATGGCGATGATGCTGCCGCGCGCCATTATCTGTGCCCGCCGCATCACCGAGGTGCTCCAGCACAAGCCCTCCATTACCCCACCCAGCTCCACCACCTCTCCGGAGGCCTGCGCGGGCACGGTGGAATTTCGCAACGTGGGCTTTTCTTATGCCGGTGCGGATGCGCCGGTGCTAGAAGACATTTCCTTTACCGCTAAGCCCGGCACCACCACCGCCATCATCGGCTCCACGGGCTCGGGCAAGACCACCCTGGTTTCCCTCATCCCACGTCTGTATGTGCCCACGGAGGGCCAGGTGCTTATCGACGCCACGCCTACCACCTCCCTGGCCCGCCAGGACATCGTCCAGCGCGTCTCCCCCGTCCCGCAGAAGGCTTACCTATTTAGCGGCACTGTGGCCTCCAACCTGCGCTTGGGCCGCCCCGAAGCCACCGATGACGAGCTCTGGGAGGCGCTGCGCGTGGCTCAGGCGGACTTCGTAGAAGACTTGGACATGCCCATCGCACAGGGCGGCACCAACGTCTCCGGTGGCCAGCGCCAGCGCCTGTCCATTGCGCGCATGCTTGTTGCCCGCCCGCTGGTCTATCTCTTCGATGATTCCTTCTCCGCGCTGGACGTGGCTACCGACGCCAAGGTGCGCGCCGCAATGCAGGCTTCCTTCGCACAACGTGAGCAACCGGTGACCAGCATAATCGTCGCCCAGCGCGTGGCATCCATTCGCGATGCCGACCAAATCCTGGTACTCGATGCCGGCCGCATTGTTGACCGCGGCACGCACGAGGAGCTCCTTGGGCGTTGCGCTGTTTACCAAGAAATTGTTGATTCCCAAGAAACCGCCACTACTGCAGGAGGCGAGAACTAATGGCTGAAAATACCGCCTCCACCGCCGAGTCCACGGAGCACTCCACCGGCCCCATGGGCGAATCTGCTCCGCGCCAAGCCAAGAATTTTTGGCCCTCCATCAAGCGCCTCTTTTCCTTGCTTGCCCCATTTAAGCGCAGCCTATGGGCCGTGGCAGCTATGAATGTTGTCTGCATTTTCCTAGCCGTTGTGGCCCCGAAAATCATGGGCAAGGCCATGGATGTCATCTTCGCCGGAGTTATCTCCCGTAACCTTCCCGCCGATATAACCGCCCAACAAGCTATCGATGGCATGCGTGCGCAAGGACAGGACCGCTTCGCAGACATGGCCTCCGCCATGGATTTCATCCCGGGCGAAGGCATTGACTTTCACCGCTTGGGTACGCTCATCATTGCCGTTATCGCAATGTATATCGTCTCTTCCGGCTTCCAATGGTGGCAGGGGGCCATTCTCAATAAGGTGAGCATGGATACCGTATTTGACCTGCGTGAGCGCGTTGAAGCGAAGGTGAACGCGCTGCCGCTGAACTACTTTGATTCCCAGCAGCGCGGCGATATCCTTTCGCGTACCACCAATGACATCGACAACGTGCAGCAGGCCCTGCAGGAGGCACTATCACAGCTGTTTTATGACGCGCTGCTGGTCATTGGCATCACCATCATGATGTTTAGTGTTTCCTGGCAGCTCGCACTGGTTGCTCTCCTAGCTCTGCCGCTTACCGCACTAGTCATCGGGGTCATCGGCGGCCGCTCACAGCGCCAATTCAAAACGCAATGGCGCTCTACCGGCCAGCTCAATGGCCAGGTAGAGGAATCCTTCTCCGGCCATGACCTTGCCATCGTCTTCGGCCGCACAGAAGCAATGACGGAGGAATTTGATAAGCGCAACGAAGAGCTCTATCGCTCCGCGGCAAAGGCACAATTCCTCTCCGGCATCATGATGCCGATCATGCAGTTCCTGTCCTATCTGTCCTACGTTGCCATCGCGGTATTGGGCGGCCTGCGCGTGGCTAATGGCCACATGACTTTGGGCGCGGCCACTGCGTTTATCCAGTATTCTCGCGAGTTCAACCAACCGCTCGGCCAGCTCGGCGGCATGATGCAGCAGGTCCAATCCGGCGTGGCCTCGGCAGAACGCGTCTTTGAGCTTCTCGACGCCGAGGAACAAACCCCCGACACCACCGCCGAGGACCTCCCCGGCCGCGCCCAGGGTCTCGTTGAATTCCAAGACGTTGATTTCTCCTACTCGGAGGATAAGGAACTTATCACCGGCCTCAACCTGCGCGTGGCGCCCGGCCAGACCGCGGCCATTGTCGGCCCCACCGGCGCCGGTAAGACTACCCTGGTCAACCTGCTGATGCGCTTTTATGAATTAGACGGCGGTCAGATTCTCATTGACGGGCACGATATCGCCCGCATGCCCCGCCAGACGCTGCGCTCCCAAGTGGGCATGGTGCTCCAGGATGCTGTCCTCTTCAAGGGATCGATCATGGAAAACATCCGCTACGGCCGCTTGGACGCAACGGACGAAGAGGTGATCGCCGCTGCAAAGGCAACTTATGTGGACCGCTTCGTGCACGCCCTGCCCGATGGTTATGACACCATCATCGACCAAGATGGCGGTGCTATCTCGGCCGGCGAGCGCCAGCTCATCACCATCGCCCGCGCTTTCTTGGCCCAACCCGCGCTACTCATCCTCGATGAAGCTACCTCTTCGGTCGATACCCGCACCGAAGTACTCGTCCAAGAAGCGATGAACGCGCTGCGCGCGGATCGCACTTCCTTTGTCATTGCCCACCGCTTGTCCACCATTCGCGATGCTGACCTCATCCTCGTTATGGAAAACGGCACCATCGTCGAACAGGGCTCGCACGATGATCTCCTTGCGGCCCAGGGCGCATACTGGCGCCTGCATCAGTCCCAGTTCGCGCAGGGATAGGCCACCTGAGCGTTCTTTTCCGGCCCCGGCGAAGAGCTATCCCAGCCCCACAGTCACCGTCGGCGCGTTGAAATGAGCGCCCTTGAGGTTAACCAGCTCAAGGGTGACATCGCGCAGCTCGATATGGTCCATGACTACGTCTGGCACCTGTGCATCGGGGACGGGGTGCGACTCTGGGACACCGAGCTTATCCAGCACAGCCTTGATATCGTCGCGGCTCAAATCGATTTCTGCGGAGGGTGCAGAAATATCCCCCACCGCCGGGGTGGCTTTGAGCCCGGTAGCCATGATGGTCACCGGTCCCCCGCGTACCTCGGTGGTATCCCCTCCCGTGGTCAGCATGCCAACGCCGTAGCGGCCAGGCAGCGTGATGCCAAGGTTGTCGATGTCGAGGTTCTCGCCCTTCAGCTCTAGAACCCGCACATCACCGCTGGCGGTGGGGAAAGTACCCAAAGAAACGGTGACATTTTTCGTCAGCGTCACCTTATCCGCGAAGACGGTACTGAAGTACGGAACCGCCGGGGCATCTTGCGCATTAACCCGTTCGGAACCGCTCGCACCGCCCACCACCAGGGCACAGGTGAGTACGGCCAAGCAGCTACGCGCCGCCCGCGGCATCGCCCTCGTCATTGCTCTGCTGCTTCCTTGGTGCGGCGCTTTTTCTCCCCCGGCTGCCACGCAAAGGTAAAGGCCCCGCCAATGATGCCGAGCAGGGAGCCGATGATGAAGCCGCCCAAATTGGACGTCGGCAAGGCGATAATGGCCACGATAATGCCCAGCACACCGACATAATTCGAGGTTGCCGGCTGGAACCACGCGCCAAGGCCGAACATGGCTAGCAAGACGCCGATAAGCAGCGTAGAGACGCCAGAGATGGTGGAAATCATCACCAAAAGGTCAGAGATGCGGATGGTGATATAGGCCGGTGCGGCGATAATAATTCCGGACAAGATGAGCAATAGGCCGGGAAAGAAGGGCCGGCCGCTGCGCCAGCGGCGGAAGCGCTGCCAGACGCTGGGTTTAGATTCCTCCTCGCCCGTTACCTCCGCCGTCGGGAGGGTCTGTGTTTCTTCCGCGGTGGACTCAGCAGCCATTATCGGACCCCCTCCTCACCGTCACTCCCACATTCTTGGCAGAAAGGCGCTGTGCACCCACGGAGGTGGCCTTCACATCATCCGCTTTGAGGGAAACCTGCTTGGAATACAGGCCCCACGCGCCAGGATCCGCGGTATCGCTGAGCTGATTCGCATCGATGCCCACGTTGACATCCTGCATCACCAAAGAGCCATCCACGTCGGTCGCACCGACCAGCAGGCTATCGGATTCCACACTGCCCTCGCCCTCAGCCTTCAGCGCTAGGGTGGCCTCCCCACCAACGCCGGGCACCTTGGGAACCGTCACGGAAAGGCAGAGATCAGAGACCTTCGCATGCTCCAGTTTGATACGCGCGACGGGAAGGTGCTCTTCGGCTTTTTGATCATCATCAACAAAAAGCGAAAAGCCCTCTCCATCCAAGTGCCCCATGGTGATTTTAAAGAAGCTACCGGAAAGGGCCAGGTTCGCGGTCAAGCCGCCCTGCGCCACGGCGAATCCAGTAACCCCAAAGGCAGCAAGGCCTGCGGTCAAGGCCACCGCGGCCTTGGTGATATTGGTTTTGCCCATGGCGGTTTACCCTTTCTGCGGCAGTCTCGGTCTTCTTCTTGCCCGGCCACATTACGGACGCCGACACTGTATTATTCCGCCGCCGTGCACAGCACGTTTAGCAGAATATGGCGGCCGAGTTTCTCATCTTGACAGTGTACAGCCCACCCCGCCGTGATACCGCACTGAATGCAGACTCTCTGATTTCCACCCCTAGGCTTTAAGGTAGATAACAACGTGGAGCATCAGTATTAAAGGAGCACGCATGACCACCGTGTTCGGTTGGATCGCTATAGCCGCATCGATTCCGGTGTGGCTGTACTTTTTCACCCGCGTATGGGCCCTCTTTAAGTTCATCCGCTCCGGCGGACCCACCCAGCTCAAGCGCACCGATAGCCTAGGCAAGCGTTTATGGCGCGTGATTGCGGAGGTCTTTGGCCATTCCCATTTCAAGGGTAAGCCTCTAGTCAATGCCGCCCACTGGCTGGTGATGGTGGGATTCCTTTTCGGCATCCTGGTGTGGTTCGAGGCCTATATCCAAACCTTCGCGCCGAATAAGGGCTGGCCGTGGCTCAGCCACTGGCCGGTCTACCACTTCGTTGAGGAAGTCTTGGGCATCGCGACGGTCCTAGGCATCGGCTTCCTCATCGGCGTGCGTCTCAAGCTTGGCGATACCGAACGCGGCAGCCGCTTCTTCAATTCCCAAACCGCCTCGGCGCGCTGGGTAGAGTTCATTGTCTTTTCTGAGGGACTCGGCATGATCCTGGTGAAATCCACCAAGATCGCCACCTACGGCGGCGGCTCCGCCTGGGCGGATTTCTTGAGCGTCCACCTTGCCAAGCTCTTCCCTGCATCCCCAGCATTGGTGAGCTTCTTCGCCCTGTTCAAGCTGCTATCCGGCATGCTGTTTATTGTCTTTATTTCCCGCAATTTCCAGTGGGGCGTGATGTGGCACCGCTTCACCAGCTTCTTCAATATCTTCTTCCAGCGCAACGCCACCGGTGAAAAGGCGCTGCAATCCCTGCCCACCCCGGACTTGGAGGAAGACATCACCCCGGGTAGCTGGAAGATGCTGCTGGATTCCACCTCGTGTACCGAGTGCGGCCGCTGCCAAGAGCTATGCCCGGCGTGGAATACCGAAAAGCCGCTGAGCCCCAAAAAGTTCATGATGGACCTGCGCCAGGGCGCACTGGATAACTACAATCCGCACGAGGGCCTGGATGTGCTGTCCATGGCCGGCGTTATCGATGATGACGTGCTCTGGTCTTGTACCAACTGCGGTGCCTGCGTGGATCAGTGCCCAACCGATATTGAGCACATCGACCACATCGCGGATCTGCGCCGCTTCAAGGTACTTGCGGAATCGGACTTCCCTTCCGAGCTCACCGGCCTGTTTAAGAATATGGAAAACAAGGGCAATCCATGGGGCCGGAATAATTCTGAGCGCCGCGCCTGGATCGATGAGGCCCGCGCCGATGGCATCGACGTCCCCATCATTGGTGAGGACGAGGCCGATTTCTCCGATATGGAATACCTGCTCTGGGTGGGCTGTGCTGGCGCTTATGATGACGATGGCCGCCGCACCACTCGTGCCGTAGTAGACCTTCTGCATACCGCAGGCGTGAAGTTTGGCGTGCTCTCCACGGGTGAGACCTGTACGGGTGATCCTGCCCGCCGCGCCGGCAACGAGTTCCTTTTCCAGATGATGGCGCAGCAAAACGTTGAAACCCTCAACAACGCCTTCGACGGGGTCCCGGAGGGCCAGCGCAAGATCATCACCACCTGCCCGCACTGCTTTAACACCATCCGCAACGAGTACCCGGACTTTGACGGGCACTTCGACGTCTTCCACCACACCCAGCTGCTCAACCGGCTGGTCCGCGAAGGCTTGCTCAAGCCGGTGCCACGCACGCCGGAAAACCGCAAGCCCATTACCTACCACGATCCGTGCTTCCTCGGCCGCCACAATAAGGTCTTCGATCCTCCGCGCGAGCTGCTCGAGGCCACCGGCGTGGAGCTGCGCGAGATGGACAAGAACCGCGACGAGGCCTTCTGCTGTGGCGCCGGCGGCGCCCGCATGTTCATGGAGGAAAAGCTCGGCACCCGCATCAATGACTTCCGCACCGAGCAGGCCCTAGAGACCGGCGCCGAGGAAATCGCTACTGGCTGCCCCTTCTGCAATGTCATGATGACCGGCGGCGTGAAGTCCTTGGCGCAGGATTCCACCCCCACCACCAAGGTCAATGACGTGGCGGTTATGCTGCGCAATTCCATCTCCCTCGACGAGTCCGGCACCCTGCCGGAGCCCCACCCCAAGGCGTTCCTGGCCACCCCTGTGCGCCACCAAAAGTCCGCGGGCACCACTGACGCCCCGCTTGCCGACGCCCCTACTTCCGCCACCCCAAACACCACCCACACCCCGGCCGCATCGGCACCAGCACCAGCCCCCGCCGCTCCTGCAGCACCAGCCGCACCCGCAGCGCCGGCTGCACCGCAGACTCCCGCGGCACCAAGCGCACCCACCCCGCCAAGTGCTCCAGCAGCACCTGCGCCCAAGGCACCAGCAGCTCCAACACCGCCTAGCGCACCCACAACGCCCGCGGCCCCGGCCGCACCAACTGCGCCACAAGCTCCCCAGCCACCAGCAGCTCCAGCTGCTCCTGCTGCTCCTGCTGCACCGAGCGCTCCTACCCCACCAAGTGCTCCAGCAGCACCAGCGCCCAAGGCACCAGCAGCTCCAACACCGCCTAGCGCACCCGCAACGCCCGGGGCCCCGGCCGCACCAGCTGCACCGCAAGCTCCGCAAGCACCAGCGGCTCCAGCCGCTCCCGCTGCACCGAGCGCACCCACCCCGCCAAGTGCCCCAGCAGCACCTGCACCCAAGGCACCAGCCGCACCGACGCCGCCTGCAGCGCCAGCAGCTCCGGCAGCACCAGCCGCACCGGCGGCCCCGAAACCTCCACAGGCTCCTGCTGCGCCCACCCCGCCAAAGGCTGAGCCGCCAGCCGCACCAACCCCGCCAGCACCTCCGGCGGCTCCGGCACCACCGGCGTCGGAAAGCGTGCCAAAGCCACCTGAATCTGAGTAGGCGCGCAGGGGCATTGGTGCGTACGCTGTAGTCCATGCATTTTAATGCGGGACTCCCCACCGATGCCCTGCTGCTGGCGGCAGGCGCGACCGAAAATACAAATTCCCTCGTCTCTTTCGCCTGGATTATGGCCGCGGCTCTACTCGCGCCGCTGGTCTCTTATATGTTGGGCTACCGCCTGCCGTCGGTGGCCCTTTTGCTGATTTTCGGCATGATTATTGGCCCTTCCGTCCTCGACCTCGCGGCCGAGGATGAAGGCATCGAAATGCTCAAGGAGCTCGGCGTGGGCGCGCTGTTCCTCCTCGCGGGCTTTGAGATTCAAATCTCTACCCTAAAACCAAAGAAGCCGGGACGGCACTATCTACCTGGATCATCTGTGCCCTCGCCTGTGGCGTGGGCGCCTACTTCTTGGTGGATAACGTGCCCGGTGCCATCGTCGTTGCCTTGGCGCTGACATCAACGGCGCTGGGCACGCTCACGCCGATGCTGAAACAGGACCGCATTCTGGGCACCAAAGTGGGCAACTCCGTGATGATTCACGGTGCTATTGGCGAGGTCGCCCCCATTACCGCCATGGCGCTGTTGCTGGGTACTCGTTCCACGCTGACGACGATGATCATTTTGTTATTCTTCATCATCATCGCCGTTGCCGTCGCCGTCATGCCGGCGGCTATCGCATCAGCGATCCCTTGGGTGAAGACCGCTTTTATCTCTGGTGCGGGCTCAACCAACCAAACGATTCTGCGTCTAATCATCCTTATTCTGGCCATTCTTATGGCCGTTACCGCAGTCTTTGAACTCGATATTGTGCTCGGTGCCTTTGCTGCCGGCATCATCTTGAACCGCATTATCCCGGATGAATTCCACCGCCGCCTAGAGCACCGGCTCGATGTGGTGTTTTATTCGATGCTTATTCCAGTCTTCTTTGTGGTCTCTGGCATGAGCATTAGCTGGGATACCATCGCTCATAATCCGTGGAAGGTACTGGGCATTCCAGCTCTCATCTTGGTGACCCGTGGCCTGCCCGTCTTCTTGCGCGAAAATGTTGGGCATACCGGATCTGATATTGAAACCTTCCGCGAGCGCCTCCAAGTAAGTTTGTATTCCGCCACCGGTCTGCCAATCATCGTGGCGGTAACGTCCCTGGCGGTCAATTCCGGGATCATGGAGGCCGAGAATGCCTCGATCTTCGTCTCCGGTGGAGCGCTTACCGTCGCCATCTTCCCCTTCTTGGCCAGCCTGGTGGGCGGAAACCAGCAAGAAAAGAAGGACGAGAAGACCCCTGACGCTGAATCCAAGGACCTATAGGCTGCGTTCGCTGAGAGCACGTCCCTGGAAGGGAAGAATTTTCCTAAACTGGAAAACGTGAGTAATAACTTTGGTTCTTCCCCTATCAATCGGACCATGCGCCTGTCCGATTCCGAGCGCAACGATGCCATCAATGACCTCGCCCGCGCCGTGGGTGAAGGCCGGTTAACCATGGAGGAGTTCGAGGACCGCTCGGACGACGTCATGCGCGCTAGCACCCACCAAGACCTCGTGCCTGTCTTTCAAGACATTCCGGCGCGTGGTTCCCACGAGGTCAAGGTCTATTCCCGCGGTGAGGTCACACGCGCCCATAATGCAGGCAAGAAACCAAAGTTAGCGACCGCACTTTCCGGCTCGATGCTGCTTGCCGTTGCCAGCCCAACGCTTATCGTGATGAGCGCGACCTTGAGCAACCCATGGCTTTTACTCGGTGGAGCGGCAGCAGCCGCGCTCATCCCGATCCTGTGGATTCTGCTCTACGTTGCCAAGGTGGGCCCATCCTCGTGGCACGCCCCATCTGTACGCCAGATTGAGAAAGAACAATTGCGCGAGATTCGCGCGCTCACGGCGCATGAGCGCGCACAGCAAAAAATGATCGAAGAAAAGATGTGGGCCGATCGCCGCATGCAAGCCGGCGAAATTACCGGACAGGCTATGGATCTGGCCAAGCGCAAGTTCAACGAGTGGAATAAAAAATAGTCATCGCTGCTGTTAAAGCGTTTTGTGTGGCTGTGAATCGTGGCACAATATTTCCATGACTTCTCCGAAACACCGCATCTTTGACCAGTCCGACAAACTCAAGGGCGTCGCGTATGACATCCGTGGCGAGGTCTCTGCGGAAGCGGAACGCATGGAGCTCGATGGGCACACCATCTTAAAACTCAACACCGGTAACCCGGCCGTCTTTGGCTTCGAGGCTCCCGATGTCATCATGCGCGATATGATCGCTGCCCTGCCTACTTCCCAGGGCTATTCCACCTCCAAGGGAATCATTCCTGCTCGTCGGTCCATTGTTACCCGCTACGAGCTGGAGGACTTCCCGCCCTTCGATATCAACGATGTCTTCTTGGGCAATGGCGTCTCCGAGCTCATCAGCATGACCACCCAGGCGCTGCTTAATAATGGCGATGAGGTTCTCATCCCAGCGCCGGATTATCCGCTGTGGACCGCAGCTACGTCCCTGGCAGGCGGCACCCCGGTGCACTACTTATGCGATGAGGAGGATGACTGGAATCCATCCATCGAGAACATCGAGTCCAAGATTACGGATAAAACCAAGGCCATCGTGGTCATTAACCCGAATAACCCAACGGGTGCGGTCTACTCGCGCGAAGTTTTGCAGAAGATTGTCAACATCGCCCGCGAGCATAACCTGCTCATCTTGGCTGATGAGATCTATGACCGCATTCTTTATGACGGCGCGCAGCACATCTCCATCGCTTCGCTGGCCCCTGACCTGCTCACCATCACGTTCAATGGCTTATCCAAGGCCTATCGCGTGTGCGGCTACCGCGCTGGTTGGATGGTGCTCACCGGCCCTAAGCACCACGCCCGTGGCTTCATCGAGGGACTGGAGCTCCTAGCCGGAACGCGCCTGTGCCCAAACGTCCCAGCACAGCATGCTATCCAGGTGGCGCTAGGCGGCCGGCAGTCCATCTACGAGCTCACCGGTACCGGCGGGCGCCTGTTGCGCCAGCGCAATATCGCCTACGAGAAGCTCAATGAGATTCCGGGCGTTTCTGCGGTAAAGCCCATGGGCTCGCTTTACCTCTTCCCGCGCCTGGATCCGAACGTGTATGAAATCCATGATGATGCCAAACTCATGCTGGATATTTTGAAGGCGGAAAAGATCCTCATGGTGCAGGGAACCGGCTTCAACTGGCCGAACCCGGATCACTTCCGCGTAGTCACGCTGCCGTGGGCATCCCAGATCGAAAACGCCATCGAGCGCCTTGGCAACTTCCTGGTGAGCTATAAGCAGTAGCTTTCTCCCCCACCAGTTGCTAATGATATTGATATTCCATAACAATATAGTGCATGGGAAGACATTCTGCGGCACCTAAGCCTCAGCCGACCCCTAGTTCATGGAGTCGGCTCTCTACTTCGATAACTCAGCATCCATGGCGATTAACTTTGCTCGGCGTGCTCGTCACAGCGCTTATTGCCACCATTGCGGGCATGGCAGTGCTGTGGCCTCAGAGTCCAGCCTCCGAGCACACCTCCACCGATTTTCGGCAAACCTATGCCCTCAACCACCCACAGGTCGAGGGCACGGTCGATACGACAGACCACTCGGCTTGCCAATCGGAACTTACTGGGCAGGCCTTCGATACACCGCCACTTATTCCTGGGACTGAGGAAGTGCAGTGCGACCGTGCCCTGGTCAACATCACCTCCGGCGAGGACGAAGGACGCATGACCCAATTGGTCACCTACGGCAATGCCGGCGATCCGCAGCTTAAACCGGGCGACAAAATTGTTCTTTCCAAAGCAGATGACCCTTCCGGCGCTGCGTCCTATGCTTTTGCTGATTATCAGCGCACCAGAAGCCTAGCTCTGTGGGCAGTTATCGTGGCCGTCGTCATTATCGCTTTTGCGGCCTGGCATGGCGTGCGCGCCCTTATCGGCTTGACGCTCAGCCTAGGCGTGATCTTTGCGTTCCTCGTCCCCGCTCTTATCGACGCCCATAACCCCCTCTGGTCCGCCCTTGTTGCCTGTTCCGCCATCATTCTGTTCGCCGTACCTCTCGTCCACGGCCTGAATTGGAAATCGGCATCGGCGGTGGGCGGCTCCCTTATCGCTCTCATTCTTGCAGCAGCGTTAGCGTGGGCCGCTATCGATAGTTCGCAGCTACAAGGCTATAGTTCCGAGGACAACCTGAAGCTACTTCTTTATATGCCCAACGTGTCCATCGTGGGCGTGCTCTTATGCGGTTTTGTGGTCGGTGCCTTGGGCAGCCTTGCCGACGCCGCCGTGGCTCAAGCATCCACCATTACCGAACTCCACGGAGCGGACCCTGATGCTCGCCCTTCACAGCTTTTCCTCTCCGCAATGAAGGTGGGCCGCGACCATATTGCCTCAATGGTTTATACGCTAATTCTGACCTATACCGGTGCGACCTTGCCACTGCTCATGTTGATCACCGCAGCGGAGCGCCCCGCAGGCCAGATTTTAAGCAGCGATCTCGTCGCAACGGAGCTGCTGCGTTCCGGAGTAGGTGCGATGGCATTGACCCTCGCGGTTCCCATCACTACAGCCATTGCAGCTTTCACAGTGCCACAGCGCGCACAAGCTTAGGGCCCTTATGCAGAAGGCTGAGCAGCGCAATAATCACGCTGCTCAGCCTTTGTATCTCAGATGTAGCGGACCTAGAGGGTGCGCCCCAAGGCCTCGACCTTCCAGCCCGCCTGTTGCCAGTCTGCAACAGGCAGCACATTGCGGCCATCGATAATGTGCTTATTGTCCACGAGCTGGCCCGCTTGCTGCGGATCCAATTCCTTGAACTGCTTCCACTCGGTTGCCAGAATAACTAGCTCAGCCTCACGCAGGGCATCGTCAGTGTCCGCGGCGTAATCCAAGGTGGGGAATACCTTCTTCGCGTTGTCCATGCCTTCTGGGTCATAGACGGTTACTGCCGCGCCAGCCAGCGACAGGGAACCGGCAACGGCAAGGGCAGGCGAATCGCGCACGTCATCGGAATTCGGCTTAAACGCACAGCCCAATACGGTCACGCGGTGGCCAAGCAGGGAGCCATTGAAGGCTTCCTTGGCAAGGTCCACCACGCGGTCACGGCGGCGCATATTGATAGCATCCACCTCACGCAGGAAGGTCAGCGCCTGGTCGGCGCCAAGCTCGCCAGCACGGGCCATGAAGGCGCGGATGTCCTTGGGCAGGCAACCACCACCAAAGCCGAGGCCAGCGCCCAGGAACTTGCGGCCGATGCGCTCGTCGAGCCCAATGGCGTCGGCAAGAGCGGTAACGTCCGCGCCTGCAATCTCGCAGATTTCGGAGACAGCGTTGATAAAGGAAATCTTGGTGGCCAGGAACGCATTAGCGGAGACCTTGACTAGCTCGGCGGTCTGCCAATCCGTCACGATGAATGGGGTGTCCTGCGATAGCGGCTGAGCATAAACCTCGCGCGCTACCTCTTCGGCACGGCTTTCGCCCTCGCGCACACCGAGAACGATGCGGTCTGGGGTGATGGTGTCCTTGACGGCATAGCCCTCACGCAGGAACTCCGGGTTCCACGCGATTTCCACGGTGGTGCCTTCTGGGGCAAGCTCATTGGCCAGCTCCTGGAGCTCCGCCGCCGTTCCCACCGGAACAGTGGACTTACCAAAGATGATGTGATCACCCTTGAGCTTGGGCACCAGATCCGTGATCACGGCCTTCACGTAGGTCATATCGGCTGCATAGGAACCGCGGCGTTGCGGGGTGCCTACGCCCAAAAAGTGCAGGTTGCCGAACACGGCTGCTTCTTCATAGTCCGTGCTGAAGTCGAGGCGGCCGGCCTCGATATTGCGCTCGAGAACCTCCGGCAGGCCCGGTTCAAAGAACGGAACCTTGCCCGATCTAAGAGCGGAAATTTTATTGTCATCTACGTCCACGCCTAGTACTTCATGGCCGAGCTCGGCCATGCAGGCAGCATGGGTTGCACCCAAGTATCCGGTGCCGATTACAGTCATACGCATAAAGCCCCATATTAGAGGCTCTATGTGAATGCCGGTTTAAGCCTATCGAAAATTCAGGTAAGACTTCGATGGCGTCGGGCCGCGCTGCCCCTGGTACTTCGAGCCCAGCGAGCCGGTGCCATATGGGCTTTCCGCTGGTGAAGTCATCTTGAAGATTGCCAGCTGACCCACCTTCATGCCCGGCCACAGGGCGATAGGCAGGTTGGCGGTATTAGAAAGCTCGAGCGTGATGTGGCCGGAAAAACCTGGGTCAATAAAGCCCGCGGTGGAGTGGGTCAACAATCCCAGGCGGCCAAGGGAAGACTTGCCCTCCAATCGACCGGCCAAGTCTGCCGGCAGTGTGAATTTTTCCAGCGTGGCGCCGAGCACGAACTCGCCTGGGTGCAGGATGAAGGACTGATCTTCTTCTACCTCCACCAAGGTGGTGAGATCCGGCATTTCCTCTTTGGGGTCAATATGCGTGTACCGCGAGTTATTGAAGACCCGGAAATACTTATCTAGGCGCACATCTACGGACGAGGGCTGGATGAGCTCGCCGTCGAAGGGTTCGATGCCCAATTCTTCGGCGTCAATGGCGGCACGGATATCACGATCTGAAAGAAGCACGGCCCCAATTCTACTCATGCCGAAGGCCGCGGTGTATAGTAGGCCGGAGCGTGCAAGCGCGCAGTGCCGACGTAGTTTAATGGTAGAACTGCAGCTTCCCAAGCTGCTGGCGCGGGTTCGATTCCCGTCGTCGGCTCCACTTGTTTTCCCATTTCATGGACTAATTTCATACCTACAGGATGGACCATGACAGCCCCTATCTTCACGCCTAAAACCACAGCGGATCTTCGCGCTGAGCGTGAGCATGTACTTCAAGATCTTGCGCCCCGCACAATCGATGAGCTCCACGAACAGCGCGCGGTTGATCAAATCTTGGTCATCGACGAGGCAACTCTGAATCGGTATGAAGCCCTGTGCTTTGTTATCGGCGACTAGACAGACACGTTTTCTCTCAGAGCTACATCGTCCCTAGCCTGAGATTCAAAAACTACCCCCACGCCAATACCAGGACGCACCGCAACAGACCCCACACAGGAAGGACACAATGGGCAAGCAGGAACCAGCGGAAAACACCGACGCAGCCAAGAAAAAAGGCACCAACCACAACGCCATCATCGCGTTGATCCTGATTCTCGTCGGCCTCGGTGTCTTGCTCTACCCCGTCGTGGCCACGCAGTGGAACAACCACACCCAATCCCGCGCCGCGGAGGAATACGCCAAGCTGGAAAAGCAAGCCCCGCCTGAGGTACTGCACACCGCGTGGGACGAGGCGCAGTCTTACAACGCGCAGCTGGGCCAAATCAGTGTGGAAGACGCTTGGACCACCACCGATAACGAAGACTCCCCCGAGTACCAGCGCTACCGCCAATACCTGTCTGTGCTGTCGGAGACCGATGCCATGGGCCGCATTGTTATCCCCTCTATCGATTCCGATCTGCCCATTTATCATGGCACCTCAGAAAAAGCACTCTCCCGCGGCGCTGGCCACCTCTACGGCACGGACCTACCTGTCGGCGGCGTCGGTGGTGGAGAGGGCCGGCACGCAGCACTTTCCGCTCACACTGGCCTACAAAATGCCACGCTGTGGGACAACCTCACCAAGGTCAAGAAGGGCGATGCTTTCTACATCGCCGCCGGCGGCGAGAAGCTCAAGTACGAGGTGCACGATATTCGGGTCGTCGAGCCTGCGGACACCAGCTCGCTCCACCGTGAGCCAGGCCAGGACCTCGTTACGCTCATTACCTGCACCCCCTACGGTGTAAATACCCACCGCTTGCTCGTCACCGGCCACCGAGTGCCAATGGATCCGGAAGACGAGGCCGCATTCAACAGCTCTGGTATTCACTGGCAGTGGTGGATGTGGGCCATTCTGGCTGCCGCTGCCATCATCGTGCTTCTTCTCATCTACTGGTGGCGCAAATATGTGGGCAACGGCAAGGGCGCCGCGCTTGACGACGACCCGCAGGACTCCTAACCGACAATGAGCATGCAATAAGGCCCGCCCTTCCCTGGTTATTGGAAAAGCGGGCCTTTTCTAAAGTTGCCGCAAGCGGTGGTTCTATGCCCAGCGGCGTCGCAAAGCGAGGCACCCTGCCGCGACAATCGCGCCACCAGCGAGCGCCCACAGGCCTACGCCCTCACCACCGGTCTTGGGCAGTGCACCCTTGGTGATGTCAGCGACCTGAAGGACGCCGATTTTCTTCACACAGTTGGCAGAGGTGTCAGATTCAGCGCACCTATTACTGGTGATCGCGGTCCCCCCGGAGAGCACCTTGATGACTGCATTGCCATTCTGATCCCACTCCGTCGAGAACTTGATCGGCGCGGGCAGCAGATTATAGCCGTTCGGTGCCTTGGTCTCGATGAGGTAATAAACGCCAGGGGCGTCCAAGCCTTCGAGCTTGACGCGGCCTGTGGTGGTGGTCGTGGACTGCTTCACCACGGGGTTAGCATCAGCGTTGACGCTGCCATCCGCGTTTAGCTTCAGGTTGCCGTTAGCATCACCGCGGTGGACGGTGAACTGCGCGCCGCCAAGCAACCCGTCGGTTTGGATCTCGTCCGGGTTGTCCGGATTATAGCTCGCCTTTTCGAGCAGGACGTCCATAGTTTCCTTGGTCTCCAGCGGGATACAGTCAGTATCCTTCCAGCCGCCTATTTCTGCCTCGTTCATGAGTCCAAAGTTGGGCTCGTGCAGGCCATCCTTGGTGTAGCAGCGGGTGTTTCCTGCAGGTTGGCTCGGGTACCCGGCGGGTACAGAGGTGCTGTCCAGCTTTGAACGATCCAGCTTGAAACGCACCGTCACCTCGTAGACATGCTGCCCTGTACTTCCGCCAACACCCTTGGATTTAGGTTTAATGATCTTCGGAGTGTCATTCTTGTTGAGTTCGTACGGACCGGCGCCCAGGTACGACTGCGGCTGGCTGGTCCTGTTGAACTCATCCTTGAAGACCACAGTGGCTCCAGTCACCGTGGCAGCACCAACGAACTTCGGGGTGTCCGTGAGCTTGCCGTAGATCACGTCGTTGGTGTCGAAGCCAGGTGCGTCCGGTGCCTCAACTACGACGTTGTACTTCGCAGTGTATTCATTCACTGCACCAAGAACAGGTTGCGGTGTGTTGTCGACAGCAACCTTATTCAAGCAGGCTTCAGTAGCAACGTTGTCATCTTCAGCCGGGCTCGACTCCCCGTCCGTGGCCTGGAAGGCCACCTTGTTGGGACTACACACCGTCTTGAGGTTGCCGTTCTCATCTTTTCGCACCGGCGCAGAGACGACATACTCTACCTTCGCGTGTCCGGGAAGGGTACCCACGTAACCCTTCATGTACCCCACCTCACCACTTGTGGCTGACGGCACGTCCATCCCGGCGTAAATGCCGCTCTCAGGTTTGATCTCATTGGGCCCCGGACCACGGCCGTTGACCACGGTAGATCCCGGACCAAAGCCCTCAAACTTTGCCGTGGGGTCGGTAGCGTTCACACCATAGTGAGTATCCGTTGGTAGGTATTCCCAGAATGTGCCGCCCGAACTGGTGTTATCCGTGGTGTTTTCCACGGAGATGGTCCAGAAAGTACGCACCTCGCCGTTTACCACCTTGGTCTCCGAGCGTTGCTTCTTCACCGCAATGTTTGATTGCAGCCCTGGCGGTGGCGGAACTAGGTCGGAGGCCGCGTCCGTGTTAAATGAAGCAGGCAGGTTGTTCATTATGTTGACCAGCTCGAACTTCGGGCTATCATCATCTGGGTTGGTGATCTTTAGCTCAAAGCCCAGCTGATTCGCATTCGCACTACCCGAGCCAAAGCCCAGGTTTCCATTGGAGTAGGTCCACGCCTTGCCCCAAGAAGCAGAGGGGTTCGAGATCGTGCGCCCATCCAAGGTCTTGATGCCGGTGAGATCCCAGGTCCTGATGTCGCCGGTCTGTGTGTCAATGCGTTCAAGGATAAGCTTGTCGCCTGCCTGAGCCTTACTCTGGAAACCCCACATATACTTCTGGGCTTGCGGGAGCACCGCCCAGTCCTCCGAGTAGGACTTCTGGCTTCCTAGCACGCGTTGAGCCGTGACTTTGTCGACGTCGACCTTATAAAGGTGACGGCTACCAGAAGTGGACGTGTTGGCCACAAAGAATCCCTCGCTGGTGTACACGCCAGCGTTGAGGACATCCCGGTCGCCGCTCGTTTCAAACGGGGTACCGGTACTTCCGGCCTTTAAAATAGGCCCAAGATTATATACTTCACCGGTTGCCGGATTGATCTGCAGGAGATTTCCTGCAGGGTAGCAGGGATCACCATTTTGACCGCGAATCTGGCTTACCGCATAAAGCCAGTTATCACTCGAATCAAAGGCTAGAGCATTGTATACCCAGGGAGTGGACTCTCCCACCTGGCGAAAGTCTCGGCCTTGATTTACTTGCCGGCTCAGGATAGAAGTGTCTCGGCGAAGATCCTTAGGTTCACTGGTCACAACGTAGACAGGGCTACCGTCGGCAAATTCAGCTGGGGTGAGCTCGCGCTTTGGCTTTCTGCTTGTAACCAAATCCGAATCTTGGCACTTCTCTTTCGCAGGAACAGTGAAAGAAGCGGTAAACTCTGTGTCGGCTGGCCCGCGGTGAACACCCTTAAACTGAATCTGTGCGGTGCCACCAATAGTAATCTGCGGCAGGGTGACCTGGTATTCCCTAGCGTTAATCCTTCTGTAGGTCACCCTCGTCTCATACCAACCTCCGTTGGCACCGGTGTAATAGATCGTCAGGTCATCAGGGTTAGTCGATAAATAACTGTTAACGCTGGATTTGAGGGTAACCACCGTGCCTTGCGGAATGGACAGCTGGCCGCCAAAAAGCTCACCGGACGGAATCTTAAAGTTCGGGATATAGCGGCTTCCCTTAAGCACGTAACCATCGTTTTTCATCGTGATGGTTCGGTCGCCTGCAGCGTACGGGGTAATGTTCGGTGCTGCCATCAGGCGAGCTGGAGCCTCGTCAACGTCAGCAATTTCCAGCGGCTCAGTCACTTCCGAAGGAGCTTCTGGGGTTTCGCTGGATTCCGTTGAAGACGTGCTGGGCGTCTCCTCGGCTACTCCCCGCACATCGACGGACATCCCACTAAGTTCGGAATCCTCTACGACCGCTGGGGTCTTCAATGAGAAAGCTGCTCCTGCTGGCACGTCAGTAGAAAGGCCAGTGATTCGGAAAGTCACTGAAGAGCTGGTTGATTTTACAACGAGGTTGTCTCCTTCGCGGACGGGGATCACTTCGCCGTCGATAGTCAGTGTGTAGGCCGAGCCGTCGAACTCCAGTCCTGCAGTCTCAACAGTGAATTCCAACTCCTCCACGGTTCCGGCGTCAACAAAGTGGCCTTCAAATGTTGCGGAGTCGCCAACAGTCAGGCTCAGTTGGTCTGCGGAATCGAGCTTGGTGCGCAGGGTTGTGGTTTGTGCTTCGGCTACGGCACCAACGATTCCGGGCAGAGCAGCCGGTGCAGCAACACCAACAACGAGAGCCAGTGCAGCAATGAACGCCGCAAGAGCACGCCAGCGGTACACAACCGGCTCGACCGGATGAGAATCTGTCCAGGACATTAGCGTCCCTCGCTTTCTGAATTCTTCCTACGGCTAAAGGCAATCATCACGAAACCAGTGGCAATCAATGCCAACGCTGCGGCTACTACACCGATTACCTGTGCACCGGTCATCGCCAATGAGCCACCATTGCCCGACGACGTTACTGGGGTTGAGGTCTTACCGGCACTTGGAGTACCCGGCGGCGTTGTCTCGGGTTGGTGAGGTGGCTTCCCTGGTTTAGTCGGTGGATAGTTCGGAGGTGTTTGCGGGGTATCCGGGCGTGACGGCGGAGCGCTCGGAGCAGATGACGACGTGGGTGGCGTCGGCGTTTCACCCGGTTTGTGGGTCTTAGCCACGATTACTCCTGGTACTGGTTTCGGGTTATCTACCACCGTGTGGAATGGAACCGCCACCACAAACGGGTTTATCTCTCGGTAGGAATCATCCGGCGCTGTAGACGTCACCACATAGAAGCCATGAGCTAGACCATCAAACGTCACCTCGCCATTGGCATTGGTGACCAGATCCACGTGCACATCGGTGCGCCAATCACGAACCTCGTCGAGATTCGCGTTCCGTACGCGGGCTGCGTCGTCAGCGTTGGTCGGGTCCAAGCCGGCAAGCCGGTCCAGATGAATTGTGACACCTTGGATTTTTCCCGAGGGCGGCTGGCCATCGTCGTTGGGATTGCCTTGTGTCAGCCGGATTGTCACTGTATCCGTAGCCGAAGTGCGTTCCGCACCAGTGGACTGCTGCCCGGCAACCTGCACCGCTTCTGCAGCAACGACGCCCGGCCCTGCGAACGCAACCGCACACGCTACTCCGACGGCAACCACTCGGGCCGACCATGCATTTGTCAACCTCTTCATCGCCTTACTCCCGCACGCTACTTTCCTTATTAATAACTTCTTGCACCCCGGTAGCCGCCTTCTGGCGACGCAGCCACCACACCAGCCAACACCCAATGACAATCACCGCAGCCAACAGCGCGTACATCCACCATTGCCAGCCCGGACCATGGGAGTTTTCAAACACCGACTCCTCCCCAGGCTCCATAGGAACCTGATGGCCACGCACCAGCAAGCGATGCGTGTTGATCCCGTACGGGGTGCACGTAATCAGTGTGACGTAATCCTGATCAGCGACTGGCCGTAGGCCATCTACCTCGCTCGGCAGCACAACTTGAATGTCGTCTACGACGTACTTCAATTTGTGGCCAGCAACCTGGATATAGAACACATCTCCCTCGGTGGCAGAGTCGAGGTGATCAAACATCGTCGAATTTGCCAGACCCGTATGCCCCGTAATGACGGAATGGGTTCCTGATCCACCGACCGGCAGGTCAGAACCATACAAATGCCCCAAACCACGCTGCAGTGTCTTATCTGCGGTGCCATGAAACACCGGAAGATCAACGTCTACTGCTGGGAACACGAGGCGGGCCATCGCTTCGGTCTCACCCAACTGCTTCAAATAAGCCTCATAGTCGGGATTGTCTACCCCGATACGGTTCAGCCACGGATCCAAGATCGGACCCGACGTATGTTCTTCGTTGTATGCATGTGCAGCATCCCACACCGAATCCTGCACCTGCGCCGGTGTCTCTTTATCCAGTCGCGCATATTCCTGCGCCACTCTTGAGGCGTTCCAATTGTTCCATGCGGTCGAGACCACTGGGTACAGCATCACCAACAACCCAACGACAACGATTACCGCCGGAAGGACTAGGCCTCCACGGCGCCTGTGCCGTCGGCCTGCATTTTGGCCTACCACCGTAGTCAACGACCCGCACCACCCAAAACAATGCCCCACGCGCTAGCGCAGCGCGACCGGGATTACAACGAAAGAGAATGAAGGGGACTGAAGTCTATACCTAGCCCAGTCCCCTCACTGGTTCGAGCACCATATTTTGATTACCCGACCCGCAGCGCAGACCATCATGGACAGTCTGCGCCACCGGAACTACGCCCGGCTATTAGTTGCGCGCGGTACGACGAGCGAACCAAGCACCAGCAGCAACAATTGCTGCGCCAATAGCAGCCAGGATGCCCACACCGGCACCACCAGTATTCGGCAGGTTCGGGGTATCCTGCTTGACGTTGTCAACGTTAGCAACCAGAGTCACCGCGTCGTCACCTTCTCCGGTAGCTGCGATGTCCTTGCGGGTGAAGTTGATCTCCACCGGCTTGTCCAGCTTGGCGTAGCCAGCAGGAGCCTTGGTCTCCTTCAGACAGAACTTCTTGCTTGCCGGAACAACCTCCTTGCCATCCTCGAAGTCGGTGACGTGCAGGCCATCGATGGTGAAGGTACCGTCGGCGCCGGTGGTCCACTTTTTCGCGCCGTTTACCGTCAGCGGGTTCTCGAGCTTATCCTGCGCGGAGGCACATCGGTAGAGCTCGAACTCCGCGCCCTGCAGGACCTTACCGGCTTCCTTGCCGTCCTTCTTAACAACCTTGAGCTTGCCGTGGTAGGTCACGACCTCGTTGGTCTGGTTATTGACTTCCTTGCCGGTGTTCGGGTTATTGAAGATGACATCAGCCTGGTTCTTCAGCTCAGTGGTGTCGCCAACCGCCTTGCGCTTAACCTCGAAGGTCAGGGACATCTTGGCACCGGACTTGACCTTGGCAAGGCCCTGCTCGGTAAGGGTTACGACAAGCTTGTTGCCGTTGGCCTTCGGGTCATTGACCGTGTAGTCACCCGCAGTGAGAACCGTATCGCCAGCCTTTACTTCAGTGACCTTCTGGAAGTCCAGGCGCTGATCCAGCCGATCCTCGAAGCGGAAAGCAGTCAGGTTCTTGCCTGCTCCCCAAGTCGGAGCATCCGCATTGATGGTGTAGGAGTACGCGTCCTGGATGTTCTTATCTGCATCCTTGACAGTCTTCTCGGTCTTGGTCTCCGTGTTCTTTGGGTATGCGATGACGTCGTAGTTCCAGGCATCGGAAGCCTCGTTGACCATCGGGACCGACACGATGAACGGAGCACCAGCAACGATGCCGGCCGGAGCGTTAGTTTCCTCTACCAAGTAGATACCCAATGGCAGATCAGTGAAAGCTGCCTTGCCATCAGTGCCGGTGGTTGCTTCCTTGGTTTCCGCAGTCTTCTTGTCGTCCTTGACGTCAGCAGCGGTCTTCGGGAACGTCGCCCAATCACCGTTCTGCAGATCGTAATCGAGCTTGGTGATCTTGTAGGTCACACCAGGCAGAGCCTCACCCGGGACGCCCGTCATTTCCTTACCAGTGGCCCGATTATCGGTCTCGGCGCCCTTCTTCTTGTGGAGGGTGATCGAGCCCTTTTTGTTGAAATTGATGTTTGCCTTGTTCACGGCGCCCTGCTCAGCAGCAGGCTGTGCATCGACAGCACCGTCTTCCGCCAGGGCCCCCGGAGCGGAGATACCCATAGAGAGGCCAACGACGGCAGCGAAAGTAACCGAACGAGCGGTACGAGAGATCTTGTTCACGAAAACTGGTCCTTTACACGAGTTCCGAAATGAGGCACCGCGCCTCATTGGCTGTGTGCAATCCATTCCCCACGGTTCACGCACCATGACCTGACTCGTTGCTAAGAATCTTTCGCCTGCCGAGAGTAGTTTTCAGGTGGAAACGTCTACGCAGGCCCCAACCTTAACTAACGATAGCCTGTGGATTACATAACTAGATTCTACCCCAGCGTGTTGGGCAAAGTCCCCGACTAAAGCTCCTCCCCCGCAAAACCGGCTAAACTTCTCAAGAATCCGCACGGTCCACCCAAACGTGAAGACTCCTTCTGCAGTTCAACTAATGCTTTCGAGACGTCATCTAGTTTTGTGTGAAACTGAACACATTGCCCCTTTAAGGGGGTAAGCCTGCTCGATTTTACACCCGTTACATAGAATGCAAGCTTCACGCAGGAGAGTAGCTTCCCAGAGAGCACCTTCCAACGACGACGAAACGAACCATATATGCTGCCAATACCACCAGGTAGAACATCCCCTTTGATGACCCATAAAAGGAAGCGTCACCAAGAGCGCTCAAGGTACCCTGAACTCATTTAGATTCTCAGCCTTCAACAGCCCACGTACCAAAGAGTTAATAGCGTTAAGATTCCTGACAAAAGCTCTCTACGTACTCTGAGCCTCGTCGACAGCACGAAGAAGCGCCGCATAGGCACCGCCGCACGCAAGCAGCTCGGCGTGGGTGCCGCGCTCGACCACGCGGCCAGCGTCGAGGACGATGATCTGGTCGGCATCGCGGATAGTGGACAGGCGGTGGGCGATGACCAAGCGGGTAGCATCCGCGCCAAGCACTGCCTCCTGGATGGCGCGCTCCGTCTCGTTGTCGAGGGCGGAGGTGGCCTCATCCAAGATGAGCACCCGTGGTTGGCGCAGCAACGTGCGGGCAAGCGAAAGGCGCTGCTGCTCACCGCCGGAGAAGCGGTAGCCGCGCGAGCCCACCACTGTGTCCAGACCTTCCGGCAGCGCGGCGATGACCTCGTCCACGCGCGCGGCGTTAAGCGCCGCCCACATCTGTTCCTCACTCGCATTCGGCTGCGCGAAGAGGAGGTTCTCCCGCACCGTGCCGTGAATCAGGTAGGTCTCCTGGGAGACCACGCCAATGACCTCCGCGCGCTGCTCAGGTGGAATATCGCGCAGGTCGACCCCGCCCAGGTGCACGGTGCCTTCGGTCGGATCGGCAAGGCGCGCAAAAAGTGCGGCCACCGTGGACTTGCCGGACCCGGTATGCCCCACTAGCGCGGTGGTGGTGTGGGCGGGGATGGAAAGGGAGACGTCGGAAAGCGCGTCGGTGTCGGTGCCGGGGTAGCGGTAGGAGACGTGCTGGAGGGTGAGGGAGGCGTCGGCAAGCTGGGCGGGCTGGGTGGCCTCGGTGAGTTCGGGCTCCAGGTCCAGGTACTCGAAGATGCGGCTAAACAGCGCCATCGACGCCACCCACTGCGCGCCCACGTTGAGCAGGCCGGTAATGGGACGGAAGATCTGGGTCTGCAGGGTGGAAAAGGCGATGAGCGTGCCAATCGTAATGCCCGGGCGCAAGCCGGCCGCCAGGTAAATCAGGGCCGGCATCACGCCGAAGATGATTTGCGTCAGCGCCATGCGCCAGCGCCCGGCCAACTGCGATTCCAGCTCCAAACGGATGAGGGAGCGGGAGGTTTTCTCAAAGCCGTCATAGACGCGCTCCTGCGCACCCAGCGTGGCCGCCAGGCGCATGCCGGACACGGACAGGTTCTCCGAAATGGTCTGCTGCAGCGTCGCCTGCGCGCGGCTGTTTTTCTCCATGAGGCTGCGGCGCAGAACGGCGGCGCGGCGGGTCAGCCACACTGCAGGCGGCAGTACCACCAGGGACAAAAGCGAGAGGGTAGGCGAAAGCGCCACCATCGCCACCAACGTAGCCACAGTCATGGTGAGGTTGCTGGCCACGGATGTCGCGGTTGTGGTCACCATGCCGCGCATCGCCGCGATGTCATTGGTCAGGCGCGACTGAATCTCACCGCCGCGGTTATTGGTAAAGAACTGCAGCGACTGGCGCTGCAGGTTGGCAAAGACCTACGTGCGCAGCTCGTGCATGATGGTGTGCCCCACCCGCGCCGACAGAAAGGACTGGATAACGCCGATGGCCTGGGAGACCACGGTGATGGCCAGCATGCCGCCGACGAGCCACAGCAGCAGCGCGGTGTCGTGTTCAGGAATGGCCTCATCCACGGTGCGGCGCACCAGGAAAGGCTGCACCACCGTCAGCCCGGAGGTGGCGATGATGAGTGCCACCACCAGCAACAGCGTGCCGCGGTGCGGGCGAAACAGGCCGGCGACGCGGCGGAAGGCAACCGGGTGCTGGGCCAGCTGATCGATGTCCGCCGGGTCCTTCACCGCGGTGTGCATCGGCCGGGTCATGGCTTAACCGCAGGTAACGATGGGCTGCGGGTCGTAGACCGTGGTGGTGGTCTCCCGGGAGATCTCCTTGCCGGAGAGGTCCTTGATCACGCGGGTATCCGAGGTGGTGAAGCCCGGCGCGCCAGACGACGGCGAGCAATCCTCGCTCACCGACTTGCGCTGCGGCTCCGTCTTGGCCCAGCGGCCGTTGTTCACAGACTCAACGTCGACCGTCTTCGTGCCCTTTAGGCGCACGGTAATCTTGCCGCCACCAAAGTCGGTCTCGATGCGGACCGGGGTATTGAAGGTATTAGTGAACTGCAGGTCGATGGCGCCCTCGTACACGGTGGCCTCGCGGCCGGCGGGGTAGCGGGAAATGTAGTACGAGTGCGGGGTGTGGGCAGTATCTTCCATGCCTGCAAAGTAGGCAGCGTTGTACAAGGTGGTGGCGAACTGGGAAATGCCGCCGCCCACGGCGGAGCCGGAGTGGCCATCAATAATGATGCCGGACTCAACGTAGCCTTGCGCCGTGCCGCGCGGGCCGGTGTGGCCGTTGAGGGAGAAGGTCTCGCCCGGGTTGACCACGGCGCCGTTGACCTGTTGGGCCACCAGCTCGATATTCTTGCCGGAGGCAGCGGAGTAGCCCTCGGTGGTGAACTCGCCCACGGTGTCGTTGAAGGTCGCCTTCTTAGCATCGTCGGTGGTGAACTCTGCCGGGTCCGGCTTGTAAGTAGCATCCCACTCGCGGTCATCGCCGGTCACGCGCTTGTCAAAGTCCTTCATGGTCGGCTCCCAGTCGATGATCTCGCCATCTTCCGACGGGGTGACCTGCTTATCGTTGCCGTTGAAGGAAATCTTGGCATTTACGCCCGGGACATCGGCGCCCTCGGAGCGCTCGGCCAGCAGCTCTTGCGCGCGGTTGGTATCCACGGCGAGCTTAAGCTTGCCGTCTTTCTTTTCAATGCTGGTGAACTGGGAGATTTCCGGCTTATTCAAGGTAGCGCTGACATTATTCTTGGCCTTCAGGGTAATGGGATTATCCAGCGCCTTGGCGGCATCGCCGGTGCGCATGGCCTCGATAGCTTCATCATTGATGGCCGGTTCTACTTCTTCTGGGTCCACATTTACGCCCTCGGAATCGAGCCAATTATCCGTAACCGCATTGTGCAGGGCGCCGGCATCCACGGTTTGGCCGAGCTTGGGGTCGGTGACCTTGAGCTCACCATTGTTGAGCTCCAGCATGCCATCGACTGGATCGGTGGAGAGATCCTTCTTCACGCGGTCCAGGGCCGGTTGCAGCTGGGCCTCATCCACGTTGGTCTCTACCGGAATATCCCGGGTGGAGCGGAAGAAGCTATACAGGCGGGTAAAAGGATTGAGGGAAGGCTCCTCAATATTGTCCACGGCGCGCTGGTTATCCAGGGCGAGGCCCGACTCGGAGGGAACGAAATCGGTGTGCAGGTCGCCGGAGGTGACGCTCACGGGCTCGGTTTCTACGCCCGCAAGCTCATCTTCGAGCTTCTCCACGGCGGCGGTGCGATCCATGGCGGAGATATCCACGCCGTTGACGGAAACGGCGCGCGGAATCTTGTCCTGGTTGGCCGCGACATCCCAGGCATAAGCAATGCCCGCGATCAGGACAAGGCCGACCAATACGCCGAGCGCGATGAGCCAGCCTTTAGCACCGTTTTTTCCTTCTGCCTTTTTCACGCCTTAAAGGTTAACGGTTTTAGTGGCATTTTTCCTAGTCCTGTGCGGGCTCGGGTGCAGCGCCGGCCGGGGGAGCGCTGACATGGCGGGCTGCGTCCTCAAGGCGTTCGAGTGGCAGGCGGCCCTGGTCGACGGCGCCAACAACGGCGTCTATCACCGCATTAATGTCGCCTTCGGTGGACCACAGGGGCATGTCGGCTCCGGCATTGAGGGAGGTCACGACGGCGTCGGCAAGCGGGAGCGAATCCGAAATCGCCTTCATGCCACCGATGTCATCGGTATAGATGGGCCCGTCGTACTGCAGGGTCTCGCGGGCCAGGCCATAGGCCTCGGGCAGGATTGAGGCAGGCGTCTGACCATCACCCAGGCCGGGCACGGCGAGGTGTCCCATCATGAGCGCGGCATTGGGCGCTTGGGGAAGGGCAGTCTTAAAAGGAATGAACTCGTGGCCTTCTAGTTCTTCTAGCGGCGGGGTAACGGCCTCGGCCAGGTGGGTATCGCCAGAAGCGCGGCCGTGGCCTGGGAAATGCTTGAACACGGCCTTGACCCCGGCGGAATCCAGCCCGCGGGCAAAGGCCGCGCCATACTCGCCTGCTTGGACCGGATCGGTGGAAAAGGATCGATCGCCCACCACCTCTAGGCCATTGCCGTCGACGTCGAGTACCGGTGCAAAGTCCACGTTGATGCCATGCGCCTTCAGGCTCGTGCCAATCTCGTGCGCAAGCTGCTCCACCTCTTGTGGGGAACGCTCGGCTGCCATCTGTTGCGGCGCGGGATATTCGCTCAGGATCTCCGAGAAACGTTGCACGCGCCCGCCCTCAAAATCGATGGAGACCTCAAAGTCGCGGCCCACCTCCTGGCGCAGGGCATTAATATCGCGGCCCTCTTCCTGCAGCAGGTTTGGATCCGCCCAGCTAGGGATAAAGATTCCGCCCACACCGGCCTCCAGCTTGGCCTTAGCGTCGTCGTAGTTGGTGACCGGCGGCATCAGCACCGAGGCAGCCATGGCGCGGATGTCCTGCTGCGGGGCCTCTTCCTGCGACGTCTCTTCGTGCGTCTCGTGCGTCGCGGCAGCTGAGCTCGACGCGGCCGCGGTGGTGGAGTCCTGGCTCTCATTGTCCTCCTGGGTGGAGGTAGAGCAGGCGCCCAAGGCCGTCACGAGGGCGAGGCTGGCAAGGATGCGCGGAGTTTTCATGCCTTCCAGTGTGCAATATTCCTCGCGTTCTGTCGCAAGCGGTGGGTAGACTAGTGACATGAGTAACGGCGAGACAATGCTAATTGCCTACGATGGCACCGAACGAGCCGGCCGCGCCCTCGAGTACGCGGCCCAGCTGCTGCGGCCCACCACGGTAGAAATCCTCACCGCCTGGGAGCCGGTAGCCCGGCAAACCGCCCGCGCCGTCAGCCGCACCGGAATGCACCAGTCCACCGTCTCCCCGGATGGCGTCGAAGAGGATCCGGCCTATGAAGAGGCGCTAAAGATTTGCCGCCAGGGCATCGAGCTGGCCGAAAGCCTGGGCTTGGCCGGCCGCGCCCACTTGGTGGAATCCGCCACCACTATTTCCTCCGCCATCATTGATGCAGCACACGAGCTGGACGTGGATGTCATCGTGACCGGCACCCGCGCCCTGACAGGTTTCCGCGCCTGGTGGACCAACTCCACCGCCGATCAGATTGTGCGCAATGCCGGCCTTCCCGTCTTTATCGTGCCGCAGGAAAACGAGGATGACGCGGACGATGATGAGGCAGAATACTTCTAAATAGCTGCTAGTATCTTTAGCCATGGCTCTGGAAACCGATTCTTTGAACAAGCGCACCCTTGGCCCTGCCATCGGTAGCGCTGTTGTGGGCATCGCGCTCGGCGTCATCACCATCATCGGCATCGCACAATTCTCCGGCACCGATACCGTGCCGGAAGGCAATGCGGTTTCTGCTTCCGATGCGGTTTTGGGCGGCCCTGAGTACGGATCCCGCAACTAGGTGTGCGTACCCTCCGCGGGCGGCTTGCCCGCCCCTACCCGCTGGGGATCCTTGCCCTAGCGCTCATCCTCCTCGTGCAGCCGTGGGGGTTAACGGCCGCCGATACCAAGCATGATCTGGCGGCCGATCCGCTGCACTTTCTCCGCGGGGCGCTCAGCGCCTATACGGATACCTTTACCCTGGGGCAGCTACAGAATCAGGCCTATGGCTACCTCTTTCCCCAGGGACCATTCTTCGTTTTAACCCAGCCCCTGCCCGATTGGGTGGCCCAGCGCCTCTGGTGGCTACTGGTCTTAAGCGTCGGCTTCATCGGCTTCCATAAGCTCGCCTGCAAGGTGGGCCTGCGCGGAAGGTGGGTCTGGGTGGCGGCGATGCTCTACGCGCTCTCGCCGCGCACGCTTTCTACGCTGACCGCCATTTCTTCTGAGACCTGGCCGGTCATGCTCGCGCCGTGGGTTATCCTGCCCTTCCTCAATGCCAAGCTCACCTGGCGCGATGCCGCCGCGGCCACCATCCCCGTGGCGCTGATGGGCGCGGTCAATGCCACCGCCACCATCGCGGCGTGTATCCCGGCCGCAGTAATCCTGCTCTACCGCCGCGCCTTCAGACCCGGCGCGGCCTGGCTCTTAGGGTGCCTGGCGGTATCGGCCTGGTGGATCGGCCCGCTCGTCGTGCTTGGGCGTTATGCCCCGCCGTTTACGGAATTCATCGAATCCGCCCGCGTGACCACGCGCTGGCTCAACCTGCCCGAGATCCTGCGCGGCACCACGAGCTGGACGCCGTTTGTTGATACCGAACGCGTGGCCGGCTATGAGCTAGCCACCGAGTCCTTCTTTGTGCTGGTCACCATGGGCATCGCGGCCGTGGGTATCTACGGTCTTAGCAAGCTGCCGCGCGTGTGGTCCGTCATGCTGGTGGTGGGCATCGCGGTGCTGGGCTGCCAGGTGGCGTGGTACCTCGATGCGCTCGATGGACCGCTGGCCGCGCTGCGCAACCTGCATAAATTCGATCCGCTGGTGCACATACCACTGCTGTTAGGCGTGGCGCGCGCCTGCGCCCATCTTCCACTACCGAGGAGTTTGCGCCCCACCAAGAGGCAGACGGTGGGTGCACTGACGCTGCTCTTGTGCATCGCGGTGGTCTCCCCGGCATGGTCGCAGCGCTTGTTGCCGCTGGGGGCGTATAAGGAGGTTCCCTCCTACTGGCACGAGGCCACGGACTTTATCAATACCCATGCCGCCGATACCCGCACCCTTATCTACCCGGAAGCATCCTTTGCCCGGCAGACCTGGGGGTGGACGCGCGATGAGCCAGCCCAGCCGCTGCTCGATGTCCCCTGGGCCGTGCGCGATGCCATTCCGCTCGTGCCGCCAGAAGCCATCCGCGGGCTCGACGGCGTCATGGCCGCACTCAAGGAGGACCCAGCCACGGGCGTTCGCTCCCTGCAGCGCCTGGGCATCGGCGCGGTCATGGTGCGCCATGATCTCTTCACCGGCGAGGACGAGGCCCTGGCCAGCAAGTTTGGCGGCGAGGTCCATCGCTTCGGCGACGTCGATGTCATCCTGCTCAACCACGCCGGCATGTCCTTAGGGCCGACAGAGCCAGTGCGCGTGGCCGGCGGTGGGGAAGCCTTGGCGCTTCTCGACGCCCACTCCACCCCTACCACCCGCCAGCTCGTCGATCACGACGCCGATATCGTCACCGATACCCCGACGCTCACGGACCGCAACTACGGCACCCTCGACGGCCCCATCTCCGCGCCCCTGGCGGCGGACGACCCCAGCCACGTGAATAACCGCCTGCGCGATTATCCCTCCGCTGGGCCGCTTACCCAGGTGGAAACCCACGGCGGCTCGGTAGCAGTCTCTTCCTCGGCCGCCGATGCCACGGCCTTTGGCGGGGCCCAGCCGAAAAAGTCCGCCACGGCCGCGGTGGATGGGGAAAACTCCACCGCCTGGTGGCCCGCGCCGGGCGATGACTCCGGGTGGATTGAGCTGCGCGGCTCTTTCACCCAGCCGCGCCTCAAGCTCATAGCCACCAGCGCCACCACGGTGACCGTGCGCTCTGGCAGCGCGTCCGTAGACGTGGACTTACAGCCCTTCCGCTCGCAGGAGGTCCGCGTTCCCGGCGGCGATACCGAGTCCATCCGCGTGGAGCTATCCCACCGCACCGGCATCGCGGAATTAGGGGTGGAAGGCCAGCCGGTCGAGCGCGTGGTGACCGTCCCGGATACCTCCCCCAATGTGCACCAATTCTTCTTCCAGCGCATGCTGCAGGATACCGGCGTGCTCATCCGCGATTTCACGGCGCCGCGCCCCATGCGCGTGACGGTGGATTCCACCAAGCCCGTGCTTATCGACGCCCACCGCTACTCCCCCGGCGATTCCCTCACCCTCAGCCCTGGCACGCACCGCGTGCGCACCACGGGGCCGTGGGTGAGCCTGCGCGAGGAGGGCTGGCAACCAGCAGGCTCTTCCGAGCCCACCGGGTACTCGATTGCAGCCGCTGATGAGGATCGCCTCTTGGTCACTGGTCGCGCCTTCAATAAGGGCCTGCGCGGCTACCTAGGCGAGGAAGAGCTCACCCCGCGCGAGATCGATGCGGCCACCCAAGCTTTTGTCATTCCGGCCGGCCGCTCCGGCGACTTCCGCATGACCTTTAGCGCCCAACCGGTTTACCGCACCACCCTCCTCTTCGGCGGCGCCGTGGGCTTGCTCGCCCTCAGCCTGTGCATCCTGGCGGCCACGCGGCGCCCGTCCCAGCCCACGTGGCGCGCGCCGCGCGGCGGTGCCGCCTCGGCCATCGTGGCGCTGGCCGCGCTGGCCCTGACCGGCTGGCCGGCCGCGGTGGCGGCCGTTGCCGCTTGGTTGGTGCTGCGCTGGACCACCATCCCGCGCGCCTACCTCGCGCCCGGTGTCGTAGCGGCGGCCGGGGCGATCCTCGCACGCGCGCCGTGGACATCGGGATCCTATGCGGGCGATTCGCTCCTGCTTAGCTGCTTGTGTGCCGCGGGCGTGGCCTGTCTTTTCGCCTCCGACCGAGGAGAAAATCCCGGCCGGGACGCTCGATGAGTGTATAGCTCGCGGCCGAGACCACCACGGTGGCCACCACCGTTACGGCCAGAATCACCCAAAAGTCCAGGGGCTTCCCGCTAAACAGCGGCACCCCGGTAAGCGGAAACGCCAGTCCCAGAATGGCCACATGCCACAAGAAGATGGAATAGGACCACGCGCCCAGTGCCTGCATGAGCGGAGTGGTCAGCCAGGACTTGTCCCGCGGAGCAAGCGCTACCGGTATCACCACGGCTGCGGCGAAGGCCGCTCCCGCAATGATGCGGCGGGAAAATTCGCCCGGTCCTGGATGCACCAGCCCCTGCGGCCCGAACCACTCGCGGCTGGAAATCCACAGCACCACCGCCGCCGCGAGCCACCACGCCCAGCGCGGCCGCAGCGCGCGTTGCACGCGCCAGCTAATACCGGCTTCTTCGCATTCCGCGGCCAGCATTCCCACGGCAAACCACGAAGCATACGCCGGCGGCCAGATCTGCGAATTGACCTGATCCTTGGCGTAATCGGCCACAAAGGGAACGAAGCCCCAGGCCCAACTAACAACGGCGCCCAGCGCGATGGCCGCTACCCGCCAGCGTCGCGGCAGCGCCCCAAGAAGCCACACCAACACAGGCAGGGCAAGGTAGAAGAAGAACTCCACGCATAGCGACCACAGGTGGGTAAGCCCCGGCGCTAGCCCGTCCACCACATAGATCTGGGTAGAGGTGAGGTTGCTCAGCAGTTGGGTGAGGGTGAGCGAGTGGGCGTCGGGAAGCAGGAGCATCACCGCCACCACGCAGGCAAAATAGGCTGGCAATAGGCGGGCCACGCGCGAGCGCGCATAGCCGGATAAGGTGTGCAAGCCGCGGCGACGCCACAGCAAGAAGGCACTGAGCGCAAAGAAGACGGCGACGAAATAATCAAAGCGCCCGGCAAACCCCCACCCGGTTCCGGTCTGAAAAGACACGTGGGTGACAATGATTCCAAGGGAGGCGACCGCGCGTAGACCGTCCAGCTCCGGCAGATGCTGGGGTACGCTTTTCACAGATGCCTGCGGCTGCACGCTTGCTCCTAACCCCGGATCGACCTGAAACTGATTGGACATACTACTGCAATGAAACGCTACCTTTGGCCACGCTCGCCACTGGCGTGGGTTGTCATTGCCGCCGTCATTTTCTTGGTGCTGGGTACCGTGGTGCCGCCTCTGTATAACAACCAAACCCGGCCGCTGGCCTTCGACCAAAACATCAACACCGTCACCGCGCCGTCGGCTGGCGTGTGGATGGATGCGCCCGAGTTTATCGCCGGGGCCAAAGCCACCGGCGATAGCAAAGACCCGCAGTGCCAGGAAAAACAGGCACCCATGTGGTGCTACCTGCACCACGACCTGCTTACTATCGAGCGCAATACCACCACCTCTGAGGTGGCAGAAGATGATGCGCTCGCTAACTCCGATTCGCTCTCTCGCCTGCTCGCCGGCAATACTCCCCTTGCCCGAATCACGGAGCATTCCGTGTTGAACCGCGAGTCCACCTACCCAGTTGCTGCGCCAAAGGATAAATGGAAGTTTGTGCTACCGGCGCTGGATACCGGCATGGCCCGCACCGACTTCGAGCGCGATGGAATCAACTACTTCTTTCCCTCCGGTACCGAGCAGCGCTCCTATCCGTTTTTCGATTTAGCGACGCAATCCTCCACGGCGGTGGACTTCACCACGACGGAAAAGCTCGACGGTATCCCTACCTATTCTTTCCACCACGATATCCAGCCCATTTCCTTGGCTGATATGCGCAAAAGCATTACCGCCGAGGTCGATACCGGCACCGGCGATAAGCAGCTAGCGGCCGAGGATTTCCGCATCTCCGGGCCAGCGAAGCGGTTCTACGACGCCGAGTCACGCGAGCTCCTCGCCTTGGATGCCACTGACCGAGTCACGGTCGAGCCCTTCTACACCATCGGCCGCGATATCTCCGTCGAGCCGACCACCGGCACCATGGTGGACCTGCGCGAGAACATCAAAATCTTCTTCGCCGCGGACGAAAAGCAGGCCGGCACCATGGTGGCGAATGACGATACAGAAGACCGCTCCATCCTTGCCGCTGATCTGCGCTGGTCCGATGAGACCCGCGCGGAGCGCCTTAATGAGGTGCGCCCGGTCATTCGCACCATTCGCGCCTTGATGGTGGTCGGCTGGGCCGGCAAGGCCATCGGCGTTGGTCTATTGCTCTGTGCCGCCTATATGTACATGCGCCGCCACCGTGAAGGCTAGGCGTCTTTTACTCCTTATCTGGGGCACCCTCCTCGTGGCCGCGGTGTGCTGGCCCTTTGCCTTGCCCGGCGAGTTCTTGTGGCGCGATATGGCGTTGCTTGACCATCCGGCCCTTTCCCCTTCTGCCTTTGGTGGCGGCAGTCTGCCCGCCCGCAACGCACCGCAAGACGGTTTCCTCGCTCTCGTGGGCGGCGCGTGGGCGGCACGGGTGCTCATTTTTGCCGCCGCCGCGTCCTCCGCGCTCACCGCGGCGCGCTGGGCGCGCTCTACGGTCGCCGCGGTGAGCGCGATGGCGGTGGCGGTGGCCAATCCCTTCGTCATCGAGCGTCTCCTGCAGGGTCAGTGGTCGCTTGCGGTGGCTGCGTGGCTGCTGCCGGTCATCGCGTGGGCCGGAAAGCAACGCAGCTGGGTGGCGTGGCTGGCTATGTGGGGAGCTTCGCTTACCCCTACGGGTGGTCTCTTTGCCGTGGTGACCGCGGCGGTGACCTGCCGCAAGCGGGTAGCGCTCGGCGGCGTGGTCTTGTGTTTGCCGTGGGCCATTCCGGGCATGTTCAATCCCGCCGCGCCCGGCGATACTGCTGCAGCGGTGGCCGCGTTTGGCCCGCGGGCAGAAGACTACGTCGGCACCGCGGGCGCGCTGCTGCGGCTCGGCGGTATCTGGAATGCAGAGGCGGCCATTGGGTTCGCCGTGTGCGGCGTCATCGTGGCAGTCATCGCCGTACTCGGGGCGTGGCGAGTTCCCGTTCGGCTGAGCATACTAGCAGCGATTGGTCTCGGCGGGGCGATATTCTTCTGGCTGGTTCCCGGTGCTCTGGTGTGGTTCATCGATCACGTACCGGGGGCGGCGCTGCTGCGCGATAGCGGGAAACTGACCATGTTGGCGTTGCCGCTCTATGTGGCCTCGTTGGGGGCGCTGCCGAATCTGCCGGCGGCACTGGCCACCGTGGCGGCGACCGTGCAGCTGCTGCCCGTTCCAGGACGCCTCGCGGTGCTCGCGCCGCGGGATACGGGGATAGATGAGCAGTTGGTGCGCGCGATTGACGGCCGCGTGGCCTTCTTCCCGGAGCGCGCCAATCTTGTGGAGGTACCCGGCGGCGTGGCCGTCGACCCCTATTCCAAGGCGGTGGCCATGGTGGAATCGGGGGAATTGAGCGTAGACGGCACGGTGGTGGACCAAGCCTCGCCGCAATACCGGGCGGCGCTGCAGGCGTGGGAAATGCAGGATATGAACCGGCTGGCCGAGATCGGCGTCGGTGTGGTCGTGGTGGACGGTGCCATAGCCGCGGAAACGAACGCGCCCCGGCCGCAGGTTCCGTGGGCGCTTACCGCTTTGTGGATGGCGTGTCCGCTACTAGCCCTTGCAGCAATTCCGCGAACTGCTCGCCGGTCTTCTTCCACGAGAAGCTAGCGGCAAAATCCCGCGCGTTGGAGCCGAGGGTGCGGCGAAGTGGGGCGTCGGCAAGCAGCTGCTTGGTGGCCGCCACGAAGTCCTCTTCGCGCTCTACTAAGATGCCGGTCTTGCCGTTGATAACGCTGTCACGCAGGCCAAATGTATAGCCAACGGTGGGCACCCCATGTTGGGCTGCCTCCATTACTGCCAAACCCCACCCCTCTTTGCGCGAGGGCATAAGCAAGGCATCGGCGCGGGCGAGCAGGGCGTGCTTATAGTCCTCGGTCACCTGGCCGCGAAAGCGCACGCGATCGCTTACGCCATGCTCCTCGGCATAGGCGCGCAGGTTAGCCTCCCACCAGCCGGAGCCGATGACGTCCAAGACCGCGCCCGGGGTCTGCGCCACCGTATCCATGGCATGCTCGATCTGCTTATGTGGCACAAGGCGCGAGAGCGTCACCAGGTGCACCTCGGCCTCTCGTTCCAGGGAAGGAACGTGATCCGGAACCGGGTCCAGGCCATTGGCGATGATGTGCGCGCCCTTAATGCCCAGCGCCTCTAAATCCTGGCGGGAGGCCTCAGACACGGTGACATAGGGAGCGCCGCGATACACGCGCGGGGCCACCCGGGACTCAAGGAACCAACCGAGCCGGCCCAGGAGAGGGCCTGCCACCGGCCACTGTTCGCGGTGGCAATGGTGAGTAAGCAGCACCGTCGGCGCACCGGACACCAGGCGGGCGAAGAATGGGATGCCGTTTTGGGTATCGATGACCGCATCCACGCCGCGCAGGTCACCCAGCCCTAAACGGCCGGCCAGCATCGCCGCCCAAGCACGCGGATACACGCCGAATTTGGCGCCGCCGCGGCTATAGCGCACGCCGTCGCGCACCTCCCGGCGCGCGGCATTCATGTGCTTGGAGGCGCGAAAAACCACCTCGTGGCCCTGCGCCGCGAGGTATTCGCCCACGCGCTCCAGGTAGCGCTCCGAGCCACCGCCTTGCGGGTGGGTGGAATCGCGCCAGCATAGTAAAAGAATCTTCATCGTGAGGTATTAGCCTAGTGGGTTATGAGACATACCCGTGAGATGGCCACGCTCCGCCGCTCCATTCAGCTGCTGCGTTCCTTCCGCTTTGAGCAGACGCGCCCGGAGATCTTCTACGGCGGGCTCGCGGAGGATACGGCCGCGCTGGTGGATAACCTCGGCCGCGACTTGGGCGTGGAGCTTCCTGGAGCACGGGTGCTCGATGTGGGCGGTGGCCCGGGCTATTTTGCGGACGCTTTTGCCCGGCGCGGCGCCCGCTATGTGGGTTTGGAGCCGGACGCCGGCGAGATGTCTGCGGCCGGCATCCGCTTGAGCAATTCCGTGCGCGGCGATGGCACCAACCTGCCCTTTGCCGATAATTCCTTTGACGTGGTCTATTCCTCCAACGTGGCCGAGCACATCCCCAACCCCTGGGATATGGGCGAGGAAATGCTGCGCGTGACCCGCCCCGGTGGCCTCACCATCTTGAGCTACACGGTGTGGCTCGGCCCCTTTGGCGGCCACGAGACCGGCCTGTGGGAGCACTACATTGGCGGTGAGTTTGCCCGCGATCGCTACACCCGCCGCCACGGTCACCCGCCCAAGAATGTCTTTGGCACCTCGCTTTTCGACGTCCCCTGCTCCGCCGGCCTCCACTGGGCACAGCGCACCGGCGCGCTCAAACTCGCCTTCCCCCGCTACCACCCCAGCTGGGCTTGGTGGCTCACCCGCGTGCCGGGTATGCGGGAATTCGCGGTTTCTAACTTGACATTGGTATTGCAACCTAAAAGTTTCAATGGCAATACGCGCTGAGCTCGAATACCTCGCTACATTGATCCCGGACTCGATCATCGTGGGTAACCACGACGACAGCAGCACCAGCAGCGGCTTGCTCCTGCAGTAGGGACAGCACGCGGTCACTGTTCTTACTGTCGAGAGCCGCAGTTGGCTCATCCGCCAAGATGAGGCTCGGGGTGCGTACCAAGATACGGGCAAAAGAAGCTCGCTGCTGTTCGCCACCGCTTAAGGAAAATGCTTTCTCCTTCTCTCGCCCAGCTAAGCCCACCTGCTCCAGCGCACCGGAAATAATTTCTGACTTCTTAGCCTGCGGCGTCTTAGGAGGCAATGCTACAGCTAAATTATCGGCAACCGAATCGGTATCAACCAGAGCAAAATCCTGAAATAGATAGCCAATATCGTTGCGACGCACTTTTCGCGCCTGCCTTTCTTTCATACGCGTAGCATCGTGACCGAGCACTTCCATGCTTCCGCCGGTGAGCGAGTCCAGAAGACCTAAGCAATTTAATAGCGTGGTTTTTCCGCAGCCCGAAGGCCCAGTTAAGGCGACTACTTGCCCTGGCGCGATATCTATATCCACGCCGGACCACAAGGTGCGTTTAGCAATGGAGTAGCGACCTTCCCGAATCTTTATTACGGCCTCATTCATTCTTCTATCTCTTTCCTGCCCGATATGAGATGTGCACCATTGTCATTACTGAAACGACAGCCACAAGAATCGAAAGCCCAACCCCGTAGGCCATTGCTTCTGGCGTTACTTTCAGCTGAGCGACGACGGCGGGCATACTATTCATACGTTCTAGCTCTCGTGCTTGGCCGCCTTTAAACCATAGATAAGCGATGGTGACACAACAGATTGCGGCGTCAGCAAGCCATAAATATCGATACGCCCGAGCCATGGGGATTCCCATGAACCGGTAGACGCGAAGCCGCTGTGCAAACAACTTTCGATACAAAAAGCCCGCAATGACCGCCATGGTTAGCGCAATCAAAGCCGCAGCAATGACACCGAGGACCAACGCAACGGTATCGGCACGCAGCGATGCGTTTCCCTTGGCCCAAAGATGTGCAGCCGAGTTGGTCTTCAAAACGAAGTTGCTAAGGTCCGGATCATCGCGAAGCTCAGGCGGAACCCCACCCAGAAAGCCAGTGCCATTCTGAGTCATGCCGGCAACAATGGTTCTATCTGACGGCAACTGGTCGTCCGGATAGATGGTCATCACCGGCCCCGCAGTTTTTATCTGTTCTCCCCAACCAGTTTCATCTATCTGCCAAGTAGCTACGTCGAAGTCATCACTATCGAGGATTTCCACTGGGCATTCGTGCTCGCTGCAATAGAAGTCCTTCGGGACCGAATCTGCACTGCCTTCCAGTCCTCGCGGAATATACCTTGTGGGCTCATGCGGCGGATTATTCTGCAATTTCTCGCGCAGTGGGCCTTCCACCGAACGCATCGCTGCCGTGTAATTGAAGCTGAGCATATCGCGGCCGACTCCGCCGAACTCTGCCGGTGAGTCCTCAGAAAACTGTACATATTGAAACTGACCAACCGTAGATTTAGCCCGCGCAAGCTCGGATAACTTGTGTGTTGAATCTACGATGCCTTCGCTATCACGCGCCCCTGAAAGTTCCAGGAGCTGCAGATCATCGGCTTGCTTCCAGAAGTTACCAACGCCTTTTTGCACCTCCACTTCATGCAGGTGGTTTAGTGCTGGGGCTATGAGTCCTACAGCTGCAATACAGGGCACGAGTTTCAACAAGACGACAATTGCCACGGTACTGCGCTGCGGCAGCTTCCCTTTGAGCCGATCCCTCAACGCTAGCTTTTTACATGCCCATACAGTCAGGAGGAATGCAGCCACCATGACCACGAGAAGCGGAAGCAGAAATATTGCCGAGTAGCGCATAATCCCTAGCATCACACGTGGTGAAACCAATACTGCGCACAGCACCAGCGCCACCACCGCGATGGCCAGTGCACTAAGAAATGCACTTGCATAAGAACGCCGAAACTCACGTGCAAATATGGCCCTAGGCGATAGTCCCATAAGCTGCCAAACGGCATAATCCCTAGTCCGCGCGATCGCGCCGGCCACGACGACAGCAAAGCACGTGGCCAGAATCAGAAAATAAATTCCAGCTAGCGCGGTATCCGTGAAAAGGAACGACCACTCTAGGCTTTCAAGTTCCTGATGCTGCGCGCTGTGAGCATCCAGAATTCCATACACTGTATTTTTGAAATCCTCGCCCCCGGACAGTTGTAGGAGTTGACGCGGATCTTTATCCGGCAATTCCGACAGATCGTGCATGTGAACTGGACTGCCCGGCACAATCGTGTCGTACCAACTGCTACCAAAGTCCCCAGCAGCGTAGACGTCGGTATGGTCCGGTTGCTCGAGCTCCACTGCAATGCGCTCACCCTTCGATTGCGCAGCCTCATCGAGTGCAGCAAGAATTTCAGAGCCCTGGCCATCATTCGATCCGACGTTAATGAAAGAGCCGGTTTCAAATATTCCCTCCGACTGCGTCATCGCAAACGCCCAATACCCCAAGAACAATGCGGATAGTACGCAAAATGCGGCGAGAATTCGTTGAGAAAGGCTAACGCCTTCTTTCATGAAATACTTCCTTAACTAAAGCAAGGGTCGCCCATGACGGCGACCCTTGTGACGCTTACCTTCTATTAACACAAGCGGTAATAAGCGCCATCCGCCCCGAGCCAACGAGATGATGCCTGCGCACGGGCCCACGTATTCGCTGGCTGGCAGCCAGAGTCAACGTACTTGTGGCCATTCACGGAACTACCGTGATTAACACTGGGATGGTGGTAGTTCGACCACACTCGTCCTCCACCCTTACCGTGTTCCCACATCCCCCCATCGACAAGTTCTCCTGCCAAAGCAGTTCCCCCAAGTGCACTAGCACCTAGTACAAAAGCAGCGGCTGCGGAAGCCAGACTTTTTTTTCCGCATCTATTTCTCTCCTTTTCCGAAATGAAATACCCGTTTTCCGGGCCGATAAAATAATTTCATAATTATTAATAGTTGTCATCGTTAACGATAAAGAGTTTCACCTTTATTAACTAAGATTAACTTATTGTTTACTTTTTATATCTAGGTAAGGCAATACGAAACCCCCAGCGTCAATGACGTCGCTGGGGGTTGGCTGAGCCTAGTGCTTAGGAGGCGTTTTCAACGCGCTCCTTCAGAGCGTGGAACTGGTCCCACACCTCGGACGGGACGCGGGAGCCCAAGAAGTTGAGGTAGCTGGCGTTATCCTGCATATCGCCTTCCCAGTCCTCCGGGTTGACGGCGAGAGCAGCGCGCACATCCTCGATATCAAAGTCGATGCCCTCGAGGTCGATGTCCTCGGCGCGAGCGGTGTGACCTACGACGGTCTCCTCAGCCTCAACATTGCCTTCGATGCGGTCAATGATCCACTTGAGTACTCGAGAGTTCTCGCCGAAGCCCGGCCACAGGAAGCGACCATCGTCGCCGCGGCGGAACCAGTTAACCAGGAAGATAGACGGCATACGGTCGCCGCCCTTTTCACCCATGTCAATCCAGTGCTGCAGGTAATCGCCGGCGTTGTAGCCAATGAACGGCAGCATAGCCATCGGGTCGTGGCGCAAGGTGCCAACGCTGCCCTCTGCGGCAGCGGTCTGGCCAGAGGCCAGCAGGGCGCCGATCATGGTGCCGTGGTTCCAGTCAAAAGCCTGGGTAACCAACGGAACGGTGGTCTTGCGGCGGCCGCCGAAGAGGATGGCATCGATCTTTACGCCCTGCCAGTCGTCATACTCTGGAGCGGCGCTCGGGCACTGGGAAATCGGCACGCAGTAGCGGGAGTTAGGGTGCGCAGCCTTGGTAGACGAAGACGGAGTCCAGTCCTGACCGGTCCAGTCGATGAGGTGCTCTGGTGCCTCCTTGGACATCTCCTCCCACCAGACATCGCCGTCGTCGGTAAGCGCAACGTTGGTGAAAATGGTGTTACCCGGCTCCATGGTCCGCATGGCAATCGGGTTGGAGTCGTAGTTGGTGCCAGGAGCTACGCCGAAGAAGCCGTTTTCCGGGTTTACGGCGTAGAGACCGTCTTCGCGCAGGTGTAGCCACGCAATGTCATCGCCAACGACCTCAGCCTTCCAGCCCGGAATGGTTGGGGTAATCATGGCCAGGTTGGTCTTGCCACAGGCCGACGGGAAGGCGGCTGCAACGTGGTACTTCTTGCCTTCTGGGTTGGTCAGCTTCAAGATGAGCATGTGCTCGGCCATCCAGCCCTCTTCCTTGGCCATAACGGAAGCGATGCGCAGCGCGTAGCACTTCTTAGCCAGGATGGCGTTGCCGCCGTAGCCAGAACCGTAGGACCAGATTTCCTTAGTTTCAGGGAACTGGGTGATGTACTTGGTGTCGTTGCATGGCCACGCCACATCTTCCTGGCCTGGCTCTAGCGGGGCACCCACGGAGTGCAGGGCGTGGACAAAGTTGCCGTCAGCACCAATTTTCTCCAGGGCTTCAGCACCCATACGGGTCATGATGCGCATGGAGAGCACAACATAGGCGGAGTCAGTCAGCTGCACGCCCAGCTTCGGCTCCGGATCGCTAATCGGGCCCATGCAGAAGGGAACCACGTACATGGTGCGACCCTTCATGGAGCCACGGAAAGCTTCCGTCATTTCTTCCTTCATCGCAGCTGGCGGGGCCCAGTTATTGGTCGGGCCGGCGCCATCTTCATTCTCGGTACAGATGAAGGTGCGGGATTCCACGCGGGCAACGTCAGAAGGATTGGAGCGAGCCAGGTAGGAATTAGGGCGCTTTTCCTCATTCAGCTTGATAAGCGTGCCCTTTTCCACCAGCTCTGCGGCCAAACGGTCAGCCTCGTCCTGGGAGCCGTCTACAAAGACCACCTGGTCCGGCTGGAAAAGCTCAACGTTCTCGCTGATCCAGCCGATAAGCTTTTCGTTTTTAGTCGGCAGCTCTCCGACGAGCCCTGGGATAGTGGCGGTCATTAGTAATTCTCCTGAGGGTGGGTGTGAAAAGTGGGGAAATGAATCCCCAACTGTGCCTTCCACCTCAAGATTAACGTGCTTGTCCGAATAATTTGCGCAGATTTTGTCACACTGGTTATATCCACCGCGTTTACCAGAACTTCACCAAGCGCAACCACAGATACTGTGTTAAAAATCGCCTTTTGCCACCCCCCCTGTCTGGGGGTCTATTCCCCTCCCCGGCGGCGCCCAAAACGATCATCCCCACCCCCAACCGGCCCCACTGGTTATACCAGGATTGATCTCGCCACACGTGACCCACGGCACGGCGTATTGCTTGGCAAGGCTAAGCAGGGAAAAATAGGCCGCAATGAATAACACAGATAACTCTCAAAACACCCGCGCTGGAGAAATGCCTCCAGGGCGCCCGCCACAGACCGATTTCAATGCCGTATTCGACAACGAGCTTGACTACCCACGCCTGGGCAACGTCACCTTCCGCCGCGGCACGCTGACCGAAAATCAGCATGAGCTTTTTGAAAAGCGCTGGCCAGAACTAGGCCGCACGCTGGAAGACGAGGTCATTGACCTCGATGCCTGGTTTGGCCGCAGCGGCGCCAAGACCATCGTGGAAATCGGATCCGGTACCGGCACCTCTACCGCCGCCATGGCGCCGAAGGAGGCCGATACCAATATCATCGCCGTCGAACTCTACAAGCCGGGCCTGGCCAAGTTACTGGGCCAGATCGAGCGCGAGGGAATCGACAATATCCGCATGATTCGCGGCGATGGTATCGAGGTCATGGTGCGCATGTTTGCGCCGGAATCCCTTGATGGCATCCGCGTCTTCTTCCCGGATCCCTGGCCAAAGGCCCGTCACCACAAGCGCCGCATCATCCAGTCGGGCACACTCAACCTTTTTGCGTCCCGCCTAAAGAAGGGCGGCGTGCTGCACGTTGCTACCGACCACGCCGGATACGCCGAGTGGATCGATGAACTTGTGGACGTAGAGCCGAGCCTGGATTACAAGGGCTGGCCATGGCCAGAGTGCCCGCAGTTGGTGGATCGTCAGGTCATCACCAAGTTTGAGGGCAAGGGCCTAGATAAAGAACACGTCATCACGGAGTATCTCTGGGAGAAGAAATAAATGAGCACCTACCTACTTGTCTGGGATGCGCCCAATATGGACATGGGCCTGGGCTCCCTGCTCGGCGGCCGCCCCACCGCCGCACACCGCCCGCGCTTCGACGCCATCGGCCGCTGGCTGGTACACCTTGCCCAGGATGTTGATGCGGAGCCGCGCGCCGATGTCTTTACTAATGTCACCCCGGGCGGCGCCGATGTCATCCGCCCATGGGTAGAAGCCATCCGCAACGTGGGCTTCGGCGTTTTTGCCAAGCCCAAGATCCACGAAGACGACGACGTGGATCCGGATATGCTCGACCACATCGAAAGCCTCCGTGAGGATCTAGCCGGCGTGATTGTTGCCTCCGCCGATGGCCAGAATTTCCAGGAACCATTGGAAGAGCTCATCGCAGAAGGCCTTCCGGTAACGGTCCTCGGTTTCCATGAGCATGCCGCCTGGGCCGTAGGCCACGCGGATATCAATTTTGTGGACCTGGAAGATATCGAGGGTGTATTCCGCGAGCCGCTACCGCGCGTGAACCTGGATAACCTGCCCGAGGGTGGTGCATGGCTGCAGCCATTCCGTCCCCTGGCTGCGCTGCTTAATAACCGCTAGGAGGCTGCCCCAATGTTTGAAAAATGGGGACGTTTTTCCTATGCGCACCGCCGGCTCATCCCCGCCGTCATCGTCGCCGCCATCCTTGCGCTCTTCATCGGCTTTGGCTTGCAGCTCGAAGACCGCATGAGCCAAGAGGGCTGGGAGGATCCCAATGCGGCGTCGACAAGCGCGGCCCAGATCGAGCAGGAAGCATTCGGCCGCGATAACTCCGGCGATGTCATCTTGCTCTTCCACTCCCCCGATGAGAACTTCGACGCCGCCAAGCAGCACTTGGCCCAGTTGAAATCGGAGTATCCGGAGCAGATTGACTCGGTGACCAGCTACTTCGACACGAAGAACCCGAACCTGGTCAATGCCGATCATTCACTAGCCTTCGCAGCCATCGGGCTCAAAGGCGATGACGAGCAGACGCTGAAGGATTTCCGCACCATCGAGGGCGCGCTGACGGATACCTCCGCGCCAGTGGAGATTGCGGGTGCCACGGCAGTTGCAGATGCCCTGGATGAGGGAATGTCCCATGACATCTCCCGCGCGGAAAAGGCCGCCCTACCACTGGTAGGCATCCTCCTCCTGGTGGTCTTTGGTTCCGTCGTTGCGGCCTGCATGCCGCTGGTGGTCGGCGGTCTCTCCATCTTGGGTTCTTTGGGCATCCTGTCCATCCTGGCCAGCTTCTCGCAGGTCAATGTCTTTGCCCAGGCCGTCGTCACCCTGCTGGGGCTCGGCCTCGCCATCGATTATGGCCTCTTTATGGTTTCGCGCTTCCGCGAGGAGTTGGACAAGGGCCGCTCCACCGAGGAAGCCGTGGCCACCACCACCGCAACCGCCGGGCAAACCGTGGTTTTCTCCGCGGCCATGGTCGCCGTTGCGCTTTCCGGCCTCTTCCTCTTCCCCCAGGCCTTCCTCAAATCCGTGGCCTATGGTTCCATTTCTGCAGTCGGCTTGGCCGCGCTCCTTTCGGTCACCGTGCTGCCGTCCATTTTTGGCATGCTCGGCCCCAAGATCGATACCTGGTCCGTGCGCCGTACCTCGCGAACGGCTCGCACCATTCAGGACACCTGGTGGTATAAGCTTCCGCGCTGGGCCATGCGCCACGCCCGCGGACTGACCATCGCCGTATGCGGCCTGCTCATCGCGCTCACCCTGCCCGTGATGAGCATTACCTTTGGCGGCATCAACGAGTCCTACCTGCCGCCCGACCAGGACACCCGCGTGGCTCAGGATAAATTCAACGAAGAGTTCCCTGCCTTCCGCACGGAGCCGGTCAAGCTTGTGGTGGAAAATGCCTCGAACCAGCAGCTTGTCGACGTCGTCATGCAGGTCCGCGGCCTCGACGGCCTCACCGAGCCCATGGCGCCGACGACCGCCACCAAGAACGGCACGACCGTCCTTTCCGCCGGCATTGAAGACCGCGATGATTACGCGAAGATCGTGCACGAGCTGGAAAAGGTCAAGGCCCCTGAGGGCGTGAACCTCTACGTGGGCGGTACTCCCGCCATGGAGGTGGAGTCCCTCGATGCGCTCTTCCACACGCTGCCGTGGATGGCGCTCTATGTGGTGCTGGCAACGTTCCTGCTCATGGCCCTAGTCTTCGGCTCCTTCGTGCTGCCGCTCAAGGCCATTGTGATGACACTGCTGACCTTGGGCGCAACGCTGGGCATCCTGACGCTGATGTTTGTTGCCGGCTTGGGCTCGGACTTCCTCAACTTCACGCCCGGCCCGCTCATGAGCCCGATCTTGGTGCTCATCATCGCCATTGTCTACGGCCTGTCCACCGATTACGAGGTCTTTTTGGTCTCCCGCATGGTGGAGGCCCGCCGACGCGGCGCTTCCACCGACGAGTCTATTGCGGCCGGCACCGCGCATACCGGCGGCATCATCACCGCAGCGGCGCTTATCATGATCGTGGTCTCCGGCGCATTCGGCTTCTCCGATATCGTGATGATGAAATACATTGCCTACGGCATGATTTTTGCCCTGCTTATCGACGCCACCATTGTCCGCATGCTCCTCGTCCCGGCCGTCATGCACTTGCTGCGCGAGGATAACTGGTGGGCCCCTAGCTGGCTGCGCCACGCCACCACCACTTTGACCGGCGGTGCGACCCACCGCGGCAAGACTGTTCCCTTCACTGAACTCAAACAACGCCTCGAAGGGGGTAAGTAAGTGAAGAAGTGGCTGCGCCTTATCGCCTCGCTCATCGTCCTGCTGGTCTTGGTTTATGTCTTCCGCGATGAGCTGGACTTCCTGCGCGAAGGCTTCTCGCGGCTTTCTCATTCCAATCCGGCCGCGATAGCGCTAGTGATCATCGCCTCCATCGTGGCGGTACTCGCCATGGGCGAGGTCATGCGCCTGCTCATTCGCGCCGGCGGCATCAAGGTACCGGCCTCAGAAACCGCAGCACTAACGTTGGCCGCTAATGCCTGGTCCACCACTCTTCCGGCCGGCCCAGCTTTTTCCGCCATCCTCACCTTCTACGTGCAGCGCACGTGGGGCGCGTCCGTCATGTTGTGTGGCTGGTTCTTCGTGCTGTCCTCTGCCATTTCCACGATGTGGCTCGTGCTCATCGGCTTGGGCGGCGTGCTCTTCCTCAACGCGGATATGGCGCTCTGGTCCCTCATCGGCACCTTGGTGCTCATGCTGGCGCTTTCTGGCGGCCTGTTCTGGCTGACCAATCATCCAGATACCATTATCCGCTGGCTCAACCGCCAAAAGCTCATTAAGGGCTCCAAGCGCGAAGCCCTCGTGGATCAGGTCAAGAATCTGGAGGAAGTTCACCTTACCCGCCGCCAATTCGGTTGGGTGTCCTTCTACTCTTTGGCCAACCGCCTGATCGATATGGTTTCGCTTTGGGGCTGTGTGTGGGCCGTTACCGGCCACCTGCCCGCCCTGCATGCGGGCGAGGACACCACGACGATGGCCGGCGTGGCGCTGGCCTATCTCACCGCTAAGCTTGCCGGCTCTGCTCAGGTCACGCCGGCCGGCCTCGGAACGGTGGAAGCCGCCATCATCGCCACTCTGGTGGCCACGGGCATGACCGCGGTGGACGCTACCGGCGCGGCCATCATCTACCGCCTTATCTCCTTCGCCTTGATCACCATCATTGGCTGGCTAATCTACTTCTGGCACTATGCCCGCAAGGGCATTACCTACGCCGCCTTGAACCGAAAGGAAAACGCATGAGAATCGCCCCCGTAATCGATATCATCGCCCTGATGCTCTTCGCCGTGGCTGCCCGCCTCGCCCACGGCGGTTTGAGCTTTTCCACCTGGGTAGATGCCTTTTGGCCCTGGGCCATAGGCGCGCTTATCGGCTGGGTCATCATCCTGGCTGCCAAAGCGCAGGGCAAGTGGAAGGAGGGCGGCATCGTCTGGCTGAGCACCGTCGTGGGCGGCATGGCCCTGTGGATGCTGGTCAACGGCCGCCTGCCGCACTGGAGCTTCCTCATCGTAGCGACGGTGATGTCCGCACTATTTTTCTTTGGCTGGCGGCTTTTCGCCCGCAAATAAAAAAGAAGGAGGGTTTAACCCTCCTTCTTTTTTGCTCCTTTTACTTGGAACTTACCTGAATGCCTGCCTGATTCAGAATATCGACCACGAAACCAATGATCTCGCTGACGATGTCCACAGCGCTAGACAGAATCATAGATAACTCCTTCACTAGGATTAGCTCTTTATATGCTATCCAAGCACAAGGCATTACATCGGGGCAATAGTGTGCTTCTTCGGCAGATCGCTTTCCTGCTTGGTGGCCAGTTGGCGCAGTGCCTGACGGAGCGCCAACCGGGACTGATTCGGCTGAATCATCGCGTCTAGATAGCCGCGCTCGGCCGCGACATAAGGAGCGGTCATGGTCTCATCGTAGAAGTCCATGAACATCTTCTTGGTCATTTCGCGCTGTTCCGGGGTCTCGGCGGCCTCGAGCTGCTTGCCGGCGATCATCACCACGGCAGCGGCCGCGCCCATCACGGCGATCTGCGCGGTCGGCCACGCCAGGTTGATATCGCCGGTCAGGTTCTTCGAGCCCATCACCGCATAGGCACCGCCGTAGGCTTTGCGCACGATGAGCGAGACCTTCGGCACGGTGGCTTCCACCACGGCGAAGGCAAACTTGGCGCCGCGGTGGATAAGTCCCACCTTTTCCTGTTCTACGCCCGGCAGGTAGCCCGGGGTATCCACCACAAAGACCAGCGGAATATTGTAAGCATCGCAGATGCGGATGAAGCGCGCGCCCTTATCGGCGGCATCGGCATCAATGCAGCCCGCAAGGTGCATGGGGTTATTGGCCACAAAGCCGACGGTCTTGCCATCGATGCGGCCAAAGGCGGTGATCATATTGGGCGCGAAGTTCTCTTGAATCTCGATGAGATCCTCGTCATCGCCCAACTGGGTCAACAAGTCCATCATGTCGTAGCCAGCATTGGTGTCATCCGGCATGAAGGCGTTGAGCTCTTCGTCTTCTGCCACTTCGGCGTCGGAAGGCGCAGCGAACTCCGGTGACTCATCAAAGCAGGTCAGCGGCAGGTGGTCCAAGAGATCGCGCACCATGTCGAAGGCGTCTTCCTCAGAGGGAACGACGGCCGAAACGTTGCCGTTGAGCTCCTGCTGGCGAGCACCGCCCAGCTCAGCGGAGGTAATATCCTCACCGGTAACCTCACGGATGACGTTCGGGCCGGTGACATACATTTCCGCTTCCTCGTCCACGGCAATGACAAAGTCCGTGGTCACGGGAGCATAGACGGCGCCACCGGCCGACTTGCCCATCATGATGGAAATCTGCGGGCTGCGGCCGGACAGCGGAAGCTGGCGGCGGGCGATCTCGGAGTACATGGCCAGCGAGGTCACCGCATCCTGGATGCGGGCGCCGCCGGAATCCTGGATACCGATGACCGGGCAGCCAATCTTGATGGCCATGTCCATGACCTCGGTGACCTTCTTGCCAAAGGTCACGCCGACAGAGCCGCCGTAGACGGTTTTATCGTGGGCGTAGATACACACTGGGCGGCCGGAGATGCGGCCATAACCGGTGACCACGCCATCGGAATAAATGGCGTCAGGGTCACCTGGGGTCTTACCCAAGGAGCCGGTTTCGACGAAGGAACCCTCATCTAGCAATTCATCGATGCGTTGACGAGGCGTGGTGCGCCCAGCCTCGTCGCGGCGCTTGCGGGAGCGCTCACTGCCTGGGTCCTGCGCCTTGTCCAGACGCTCGCGCAGGTCAGCGAGTTTCTCAGCGGTTGTCTGCTTGGCCGCCACGTATCTTCTCCTCGATCCATTCGTCCATATGCTTGCCCACGATGCCGATGGCTGGCTCGTCTGGCACTGCAAGGTGATCGCCTTGCAGCTGCACAATTTCTAGATCCTTAACGATAACTCCCCAACCTCCGTCGGGATCAATCTCAGCGTAGCGCGGCTCCAGCTCAATCGCACCGTCGTGCATGCGCTCGGAACGGAAAAGCAGCACCGGCACCGTGACATCGGCCCAGCGATGGAAGTCAATCTTGGCCAGAATCTGGTTATCCACGAAGGAAGCGCGCTGGTGCTCCAGGACGCCGGCGGCAAGGCCGTGCTCGGAGGCGTCGGTAGTAGCGAGGAACTCCGCCAACATGGTCATGAGCGCATCTTCGCCCATGGTCTCCAGCATCTCGTACGGCGGCTCGAAGTCCAGTCCGTAGGTTTTCTTGGCAAAGGCCGCGTAGCGCTCCCAGCGGGCACGGGTTTCTTCCGGGGTATCCGGCGCTGGGTTCGACGGCTGGGTGGTATCCAGCAGCGCGATGAACGCCACGTCCACCGAATCCTGGCCGCGCTGGGTGCGCTGATGCAGCTGGTAGGCCACCTCGTAGGCCAGCGCGCCGCCGAAGGACCATCCGCCGAGCACGACCCTTCGGCCGCGAGCGTAGTGCAGGATGTCCTCGATATAGGCCTCGGCGCGCTCTTCCAGCGAGCCCTCGATGCGTTCTACGCCGTAGACTGCCACGTCCTCAGGCAGGCGGCGGGTCAGTGGCTGGTAGACCACAGTGGTGCCGCCGGCTGGGTGGAACATGAATACGGCCGGACCATCAGCCTCGCGCAGGACGCGGATATTGCCTTCTACCTCGGTCTCCAGTCCTTCGCGGACGAGGTCGGCCAAAGTCTCTAGCGCCTCGGCCTCGTGGACCTGCTGGGCGGTGACCTCGATGCCGGCGCGCTCAGTGAGGCGCTCGGCAATCTGGGTGGCAACCTCGTCGCTCACCTCAGGCAGCGCCGAGGTAACGCCCGCCGCGGCCTTTCCGGTGAAGGTGGCCCAGGTACCAAAGACCATGCGCTCCGAGGCATCGCGCGGGGCAACGCCGACGCCCTGGCCGGGCTCGTCTTCTTCTGGTGCAGGAGTATCCGCAGAAGCAATGTCGCTGGTATCCACGCTGCCGCCGGCGACGGCCTCTTCCACCATGGCAATGACGTCTGCCAAAGAGGCGTCGCGAAGCGCCTGCACCTGCAGCGGCGGAATCTGGAAGTCATTTTCCACGCGGTTCTTAATGCGCATGCCCATCAGGGAATCCAGGCCCAAGTCAATGAGCGGCAACTCGCGCGGCAGGTCAGAGACGTCGTAGCCCATGGATTCCGACACGATGAGTGCGAGGCGGTCCTCCACGGTCTCCTCCGTGGGATCCCAGCGCACGGCATCGACTTCTTCCGTCGCTGCAGGCGCGCTTTCGGGCACCTCGGCCACGCCCGGGATAGGCGCCGCGCCCAAGTCCAAGGCGGAGGCAAAGCCTTCCGCTAGGAGCTCCGTCTGTGCGCCTCGGACGGCGTAGACGGCTACGGACATACCACCGATGGACTGGCTTACCACCGTGGTGACCTCACCGCGCGGTGGCAGGTCGGCGTGTTCCTCGGTGGCGATGATGCGCGCCCCAGGCTTGACGGCCTCGGCCGCGGCCTCCACGATGGCCAGCGCGGATGGCGCCTGGTCCGCATTGGTAGAGAAGGCCACCTTGCCCTCTGGCAGGTTGACGCGTGCGCCCGGCAGGCTGGAAACGCCGGCCGACGGGCGCGCGTTGGTCCAGAAGCGCTGGCGGTTGAACTGGGTATAGGGCGCCTCCACGCGCGCACCCGAGCCAAAGACTGCGCCAAAATCTACCGGCATGCCGGCGACATAGAGCTTGCTGAGTAGATCCAGCAACGACTCGGTGGGATCTACCTTGCGCTTCAACGCATACAGCAGCTGCGCATCGGCCTTGCACACGGCGAAGGCGGTGGACATGAGGCCCATCAGCGCCACCGGGTTCGGCGAGATTTCCACCAGCTGGGTGTGGCCGGCGTTGAAGGCTGCCTCGGTGGCATCCTGCAGATAGACCGAGTGGCGGGTCATGCGCAGCCAATAGTCCTCATCGTGGACGGTGGTACCAGGGCGATAAACCTCGCCCTTATCCACGGAGGAAAACAGCGGGGTGTGCAGCGGCTTGGCCTCCATGCCGGCGATGGCTGCATGCAGCTCGCCCAGGATGGGGTCCACGGCCGAGGTGTGCCCGGCGGCCTTCACGTTGAGAGCGCGGGCGAACTTGCCCTCGCCGTCGAGCTTTTCCACCAAGTCCAGTACCTCTTGGCGGGGGCCGCCCACGGTGGTCATACCGGGTCCGGTATACACGGCGGGTTCGATATTGCCGTCGAGCGCGGCAATATCATCGGCCGAGAGCTCTACGACGGCCATGGCTCCTTGCTCGGCATCGCTTAGCGACGCCTCACCCTCACCCATCAACCGCGCGCGGTGGCAGGCAATAACCATGGCGTCCTCTGCGGAGATGCCGCCTGCGGCATAAGCCGCGGCAATCTCGCCCATGGACATGCCCATCACGCCGGCCGGGCGCACGCCAAAGGAAGCGAGCAGGTCCGTCAACGCAATCTGAATGGCGGTGATGGCCACCTGGGCAGTCTCGGTGTCATAGGTTTGGGCGTCGTCGTTGACGATATCCAGGATGGACCAGCCGGACTCAAAGTCCACGATGGCATCGAGCTCTTCCAAGCGAGCCTTGAACTGCGGCGAGATCGCAATCATGTCCTTAGCCATCTTGCGATGCTGGGATCCGAAACCGGAATAAACAAATACTGGGCCCGGAACCTGCGGGGAATCCGCAGCGGCGATGCCAACGGAAACCTTGCCCTCAGCTACTTGGCGCAGGCGCTTGACTGCTTCCTCGGTGGAGCTAGCCGTCACGACGGCACGGGAACGGGAGTGGTTGCGGCGGGCGACGGTGCGGGCGACGTCGACAAGCGCGGGCTTTTCCGCCTCAATGAAGTCTGCCAACAGGGCCGCAGCGCGTGCCCGGCGCGAAGGCAAGAGGCCAGAGACCGGCAACGCCACCGTGTCGGTGGAAAGCTGCGGCGCGCGTTCAGCCGGGGTGCCGCGGTAATCGGTGAGCACGACGTGCGCATTGGTGCCACCGAAACCAAAGCCGGATACGCCAGCGACCTTGTGGCCGGAGTACTCGGGCCACTCGCGCGGATCCTCGACTACCTCAAGGTGCTCGGCCTCGAAATCGATATAGCGATTCGGCGCCGAGTAATTGATATTGGCCGGAATCACGTCATTGCGCATGGCCTGGATGACCTTGATGAGGCCGACCACGCCCGCGGCGGATTCAGAGTGGCCGATATTGGTCTTGGCAGAGCCGAGCAAAATTGGAGTTTCGACCCCGCGGCCCGCACCGAGCACGCGTCCCAGGGCAGAGGCCTCGATCGGATCGCCCAGAATGGTGCCGGTGCCGTGGGCCTCGATATAGTCCACGTCCTGCGGATTTACGCCCGCATCAGCATACGCGCGACGCAGCACATCCTCCTGTGCCTCCGGGTTCGGGGCGGTCAGGCCGTTGGAGTGGCCATCGGAGTTAACGGCCGAGCCCTTGATGACGGCCAAGATATCGTCGCCGTCGGCTTCCGCGTCCTCCAAGCGCTTGAGCACGAGGACGCCGGCGGCGTCGGCACGCACGATGCCATCGGCGTCGTCAGAAAAGGCGTGAATGGCGCTCGTTGGAGAGGTAACGCCTAACTCCGAGAACGCCGTGGACGCATGCGGGGCGGCCAGAATATTCACGCCGCCAGCCAGCGCCACGTCCGCGCTCCCCGTGCGCAGATCCTTCATCGCCTGGTTCACCGCCACGAGGGAGGAGGAGCAAGCCGTATCCACGTTGATGGAAGGGCCGCGGAAATCCAGGGCGTAGGAAATGCGATTAGCCACCACCGCGGAAGAAATGCCGGTCAGCGCATACGGGTGCATCTCAGCGGAATCGGCGCCGATGAGCATGCCGTAGTCATTATTGGTCGAGCCCATGTACACACCGGTCTGCGTTCCCCGCAGCTCATTGGCGGGAACACCAGCGTTTTCTAACGCTTCCCACACCAGCTCCAACAGGATGCGCTGCTGGGGATCCATATTGGCAGCCTCAAGTGGGGACAGGCCAAAAAATTCCGCATCAAAGGACGCGATGTCTTCGATATAGCCGCCGTCGGTATTCTGCTGAGCGATCTTCTCGCTCATGACCGGATCGGCGGAGTACTCGGACCACCGGCCCACTGGCAACGGGCCGGTGCCCGCGCGGGATTCCGCCAACATAGACCAGAACTCTTGGGCATTCTTGGCGCCCGGGAAGCGGCCGGAAAGACCAATGACCGCAACGTCGGATCCCTGCGCGATCCGCGGCGCGTGCTCTTCTGGCTGGGGCGCCGCAGGTGCGTTCAGCAGGCGATCCGCCAGCAGCTCGATGGTGGGATACTCATATGCCACGGTGGCATCGAGGCGGGTGCCCAGAAGGTTTTCCAGCTCGCCGGATAGCACTACAGCATCCCGCGAGGAGAGGCCATAATTTTCCAAAGGCTTGGAATCTAGGATCTCTTCGGCGGAAACACCGGTGGCCTGGGCGACCCAGTCACGCAGCCATGCTCGCAGTTGCTCGATGGTCATAAAAAGGTCTTTCGTTACGGAAAAATACTAAATGGCGTAGGGGTATATCGCTATATTTTGTCACTTTGTTAGCGATATATCAGAATCCCACATAATTCTTCTTGGCTACGCGGCGCGCAATCTTGCCGGAGGACGTGCGGTTGATTTCGCCAGGTGCCTTCCACACGATGTCATCCGGAGTGATGCCATGGTGGGCGGTGACCGCGGTGCGAATGGCCTCGGTTGCCTCGGCATCGCCGGACGGCTGCGCATCATCGGCGCGCTCCACCAGCAGGACGAGGGACTCAGAATCATTGCCTTCCACGGAGAAGGCAGCAACGGAATCCGGGCGAACCTGCGCGGAAGCTGCTTGCACCGTGCCCTCAATATCCTGCGGATAATGGTTGCGCCCAGCAATGACGATGAGATCCTTCAGGCGGCCGGTGATATACAATTCCCCGTCCACGATGGTTGCCAAGTCTCCGGTGGCCATCCAATAATCGTCTTCCGGCAAGCCATCCTGCAGGCGCTCACCCAGCGTATTGCGGAAGGTCGCAGCAGTTTCCTCTGGGCGGTTGAGGTAGCCGGTGGCCATGTTGGGACCGTGAACCCAGATTTCTCCGATGACGCCGTCCTTTACCTCGGCGCGAGTTTCCGGATCCACAATGGCGAGGTGCTGATGCGGCACGCACTGTCCATTGGAGGCGTAGGCAACGGTGTCTTCGGATTTATCCTCGATGACGGCGCGACCTGCGGCTAGCTCCGCGCGGTTAAAGTGCGCGATGACCGGGCGCTTGTCAGTTTGCGGGGTGGACACAATAAGCGCCGCTTCTGCCAGGCCATAGGACGGACGCAGTACGGAACGGTCCACGCTGAAGGCATCGAGGAAGGAGTCCACGGCCGATTCGGTCACCGGCTCGGAACCAATAATGATGCCTGCCACGTGCGAGAAATCTGCATCCTTGGCATGGCGAGCGGCAAGTTCCAAGGCAAAGTTCGGGATAGCGGTATAGGTGGCCTGTTTGCCGGCCGTCACGCGCCGGACCCAGCGATCCGGGTGTTGGATGAAATCGCGCGGGGTCATCATCTCGAAGTCAAGACCCAGGATGGTAACGAATATTGCCAGGATGATGCCCATATCGTGGTGCATCGGCAGCCAAGAAACGATGCGGGCAGGCATCTGCAGCTGGAGTGCCTGGAAGATCTGCGCCACGTTGGTAATAATCGCGCGATTGGTGAGCTCCACACCGGCCGGGGTGCGGGTGGAACCGGAGGTGTACTGCAGGAAGGCAGTGTCCTCTGCGGTTCCCTCCACAGGAGTCCAGGAGGACGCCAAAGAATCAGGAAGGGCGTCGAGGGAAATGACGCGCGGGCGCTCGCGTTGAGCGGAAAAGTACGTGCGCACTGCCGCCGCCGATACGCGGTTAGTCACCACGATGGACGGGTCACAGTCACCAAATACGGCCTTGAGGTGGTCCGAGTGCCCCGGCTCGTTGGGGTCATACAGCGGAATCGGCACCATGCCCGCATAAAGAGCACCCAAGAAGCCGAAGACGTATTCCGGCGAATTACCAGCCAAGATGGCCACGCGGGTACCGGGCTCTGCCACCTGCTGCAGGCGCGCCGCCACCACCTTGATGCGGTTATTGACCTGTGCGCGGGTAAGCTCCCGGCAGGTTTCTTCCTCCCCGTAGATCCACTGGCGCATCACCACGCGGTCTGGGTTGGTCTCCGCTTGGAAGAGATTCTCTGACAACTGGGCCAAGGTGAACTCGGGCGCTAGGAACTGCCCCATCTGCGCTTTCAGATCCATCGATTCTCCTTAGGTAAATGGTTTCGATAATAAAACTATCGGAGTTGGGGGAATGGTTGTTACGCGGCGTCGATAAGCTGGCGGGCCCAGCCCACTACCCACTGGTTGGCAGTCGTGCCATCGATAACGCCACTATTGGAGGCGTACTGCGCATGCACGCCATTCGCGGCAATCAAACCCTGCGCGCGCTCTAGTGCATTGGTGACGTTTGGCGGGGCATCACACACCGAATCATTGGGCGCGCAAATTTGGAAGGTGCGATCCGCGAGGCTACCGAACCCATTCTGGCGCGCACCACGCATGGAGGCACCCGGCACAATGGGCTGAACCAATCCGGATACCGGCTGCAGCGCAATTTCAGCGCCGACGCCGCCCACCTTGCGGCCTGGGTTTTGCCCGACGCCATTTTGGCGGCGGCCATCTGCGATAAGGGCCACGCCTGCGATGGATTCCGCCGGAACCACGCCCTGGCCGCCACCAATCTCATCGGCAACGTCGCCGGCAATCACCGCGCCCTGAGAAAAGCCGCTCAGAATGAACTTGGTAGCTGGGCAGCTTTGATGAACGCTACGCAGCTCGTCATTCATCTTGCCGGTTCCCTCATTGCGGGAATCGTCGTAGCTCATTTCGTGCTGCGCATTAATGTTTTTGAATTGCGCGGTATAGGGAAGGGTCCAGACCTTCACGTCGTCCCCGTAGGCCTCCTGCAACGGCTTCGTAATAGACAGCATGAACGAGCGCGGGTTGGCAGAAGGATTAATGGGGTCGTCGTCAGCCGCGGACTCCCAAGTACCCGGGGCAGAAATGAACTCCACGCGGGGGCACCACTCAGGCTGCTGCGGTTGCGGCGGCGCGGCCTGCTCCGTGGTGTGCGGAGCAGGGGAATCGGTGCCTTGGTTGAGGTAACGCGACGCGCCCACGCCGATGACAGCTAAAACGACGAGGGCCGCGACAACGGTAATAGTTTTTCGCATGGATTAGTTGTACCAGCTAAACCTAGCAAATCCCTGAACGTGCAGAATCCTTGATGAGCTGGGAAAGCTCCTCAAAACTCTGCGTGGTGCGCTGCTGCTCAATGAGCTGGCCGGCAACCGCAGAAATGGTGACCTCATTCTCGTCACAGGCCGCTTTGCCGGCTCCAAGGAGCTGATCCTCTACACCATCGACGTTAACGCCGGCGTCCTTGAGCTTGTCCAAGTACTTGGCGTCCGGTTCCGGCACCTCAGCGGACGGGATTTCAGAGATCTCACGCGCACCGCGGTCTTCCTGCGACTTAGAAGCGGAATTCTCCGAAGAGGAAGGGGCATCGGACTCCCGCTCGAGGGGCGCGATCTCGGTCTCTTGCGGCGGTTCGCTATCCACCGTGGCGGAATCGCAGCCCGCAAGACCCAGGCACAGCGCCGCGCCCACAACTACTAGCTTGCGCATAGCTACTTCTTCTCGGCCCGAACCTGGCCGAGGACCTCGCTGATCTTGCCGTGCTGGAATTCCTGGCTCAGGCCGCCAGCGGCAATCTCAGAGTAGTCAGAAGTAGGCCAGCCGAACTCGCCTTGCTCCCAACCAGCCTGGCCCCAGCGGTCCATGATCTTGCTCTTCAGAATGTAGTGCGCGCCAGTCTTCGGGGACCAGTAGATGCTGCCCTTCTCAAAGGTCTGGAAGAAGCCGCCATTGACGGCGTTCTCACCGGACGTCGGGAAGCCGAGCGCAGATTCAGCGCCGCCCATGTCCTTGTACTTGGCGCCGATAGCACCGTGGACTACCTGGTTGGAGCCATCCGGATTACGGGTCAGGATGCCATCCTGGAATTCCTGCATGTAGCCCTCGCCGACCTTCTTGACTGGGCCGGTCGGGTACTTCAGGTCGCCCTTTTCGTAGCCGTTCTTGCCCCAGGCCTGGAACATATCGCCGGTAATCTCCCAAGCACCGGTCTCCGGGGACCAGTAGATGGAGCCGTGCTCGAAGTGCACGAAGCGACCCTTGCCGTCCGGGGTCTTAGACTCACCGGTCTTAGGGAAGCCCAGCCAGGAGGTGGGCCCGCCGATCTCGGCGTAGCGAGCACCAATGCGGCCGAAGAGGGCGTGCGCACCGGTATCCGGGGACCAGTAAGCGGTACCAGACTCGAAGTCCTGGGCCTTGCCCTTCTTGGCGACGTCGTACTCGTTATTCAAGCAAGAGCCAATGACGCCGCTCTTGGTCTCCTTGGCGATGGCGCCGATGGCCTCACAGTCCGCACCGCGATCAGCCTTGTCCATCTCGAGGGCATCTGCGATGTAGGGCCATGCCTGCTGCATCTCAAACTGCCAGTATTCCCAGCTGTGCACGCCGGATGGGCGGAACTTAACCACAGGGTCAATCTTGGCGCGCTTCGCATAATCAACATAGGTCTGGGTGGACATACGGGAGATGACCTCCAAGCCCATGCCGGCGAGGTTTGCCTGGCCCTTAGCCACGGAGTTGGCGTTACCAAAGTCATCCTTGCCCGAACCTGCGGAGACATATACCTTCATGTCCTTCAGGTTTTCAATGCCCAGCTTTGGATCATGGTCGATCCAGTTTTGGGAGCCCGGCTGGCCCCACATCTTGCGGGAATCATAACCGCCGGCATCGCGCTGCGCAGCCATAATGGCTTCCGGCATGCCGCGCGTAGTGGTGTCCAGGTAACCGGAGAAGGAACCCACGAAGTTGAACAGGTGCGGGTTGCGCTCAGCCAAGTTCATCGCGGCCGTGCCGCCCATGGACAGGCCGGTGACCGCACGCTTGTGGTTCGAGCGGTACTCATTATCCAAGATGGGGATCAATTCCTTAGTCAGGAAGGTCTCCCACATGTAGCGCTTACCGCGGTCTGCCTGCTCCCAGTCCGAGTAGAAGGAAGACTCGCCGCCTACCGGCATCACTAGGTTGACGTTACGGTCAGCGTACTGGTTCAGAATATTGGTCTCGATGGTCCAGCCGGACTCATCGTCACGGGCACGCAGGCCGTCGAGTGCCCATACCTCTGGGAACTTCTTTTCCGGGTGGGAGTACCAGTCACGAGCCAGCTGGATTTGTACCTTCTGCTCTTTGTCCGGCATAGCCGCGGACTTGATGTAGACCATCAGGTGGCGGTTGGTCAGGTACTCCACACGGTTGATCTTGACGCCCTCCGGCAGGCCCTTAACATCCGGGTATTCGGTGTTCAGCGGGGTGCGGGCGGGCGGATCCTTCGGTGCGAAGTGATCGGACAGGCTGGAATCGCCGCCGATTGCGGAAGAGAGATCGCCTACGGAAGATTGTGCGGTGGCGTTTGGCAGCAGAGCCAAACCCACGGCAATAGCGGTAGGTACTGCGGCCACTGCAAGGCCCTTGCGAGCTTTGCTCGGGGAAGTGCTTTTGCGCATAGGTAAACGTCCTTGAAGATTTGCCGCGGTACCTTTCCGAGGGTTCCCCTCCCCCGGACCGATGCCTGCGGCGTGAGCTGTCTATCGTGTGCTCAAGTTTAAGTTGAACTTGAGACTTACGCTAGACTGACACGCCGCTACATTGCCGGGGAGTTGCCCGGGTTATCCTGTCCGCTCACGCGGTACAGGTGCTCGTTGACAAACTCGCCGACGCCCCAGCGTGCCAGCTCGCGGCCGTAGCCGGAGCGGTTCACGCCACCGAATGGCAGGCCTGCTGCGGTTACCGACGCCTCGTTGACGAACGTCATGCCATCGTTGAGCTGGTTTGCCACCTCGAACGCGGCATCCAGGTCGGTGCCCCAGACGGAGCTGGACAGACCATACTCCGAGTTATTGGCAATCTCGATAGCCTCTTCAACGTCCTTGGCCTTGTAGACAATAGCCACAGGGCCGAAGATCTCGTTGCAGCCTACGTCGGTGGATGGGTCGACGTCGGTAAGCAGCGCAGGCTCCATGTAGGCGCCCTCGCGGTCAATCTTCTTGCCGCCTACACGGATCTTGGCGTCACCATTGGCCGCGGCCTTTTCCAGGCGCTCCACGATCTCATCGCGAGCACCGATGGAGGACAGCGGACCAATGTCGGCATTCTCGTCGTCATAAGTGCCGACCTTCATGTCCCCAATCTTCTTCTCCAGGTACTCCACGGTGCGGTCGTAGAAGTCCTCCAGAACGATGAGGCGCTTTGGCGCGTTGCAGGCCTGGCCGGTGTTGTACATGCGGATCAGGTTGTACTGATCCAGTACCCACTCTAGGTTCTCATCATCAATAACCAGGAACGGGTCGTTGCCGCCCAGCTCCAGCACGGACTTCTTGTAATTTTCACCGGCGGTCTTGGCCACGGCAGAGCCTGCACCCTCCGAACCGGTCAGCGAAACACCCTTGATGCGCTTATCCGCTACAAAGGCATCCATCTGGGAACCGGAAGCGTAGATGTTGATGTACGCATCCTTCGGCAGACCAGCCTCTTCCAGGATGTCCTGGCACGCCTGGGAAGACAGCGGGCAGATGGAAGCGTGCTTGAGCACAATGGTGTTACCCAGCAGCAGGTTAGGCGCCGCGAAGCGGGCCACCTGGTAGTACGGGAAGTTCCACGGCATGATGCCGAGCAACGGGCCGATCGGCTCCTTGCGCACTACGGTCTTGTCGGCATTCTGTGCCGGCAGGTACTCGTCGGCAAGCAGCTCGTGCGCGTGCTCGGAGTAGTAGCGGTAAATATCGGCAACAATCTGCACCTCGGCCTTGGCCCAACGGGTCAGCTTGCCCATCTCGCGGCCGATGTGATCCGCTAACTCATCAATGCGCTCTTCATAAAGATCAGCTGTGCGGGACAAAACCGCAGCACGCTCCTCGATGCGAGTGCTCCGCCATGCCTCGTAGGCCGCGGTGGAACGGTCTAGGATGTCATCGCGCTGCGAATCATCGATACGTTCAAACTGGTCTTCACTCTTGCCTGTGTTTGGATTCTCAATAGCGAACATGGGCCCCTGTATAGTCCCGACTCACAAACCTTGCAATGGCCCCCTCCTGAGCTTGAGGAATCGCTCCCACGTCAGCTTCCAATGAATATTCCGGGGCGCCAGAGGACCTGCCGCTCGGTCCACCTCATAGGTGCCATCCTCAAACATCCAGACAATATCTCCGGTAAACGGGTCCATGATGTATCGCACCCGACCATCCGTCTTCACGTTATGGTGATGCTGACACAAGCTCACCAGATTTCCCACACTGGTAGGCCCTTTGTCGCCGTACTCCACTCGGTGATCCAGTTGGCAATAGTGCGCTGGCATTGAACACCCCGGCCACCGGCAGGTCGCGTCCCGCCCCTGCACCCAGGCACGGATTTCTTCTGAGGGAACATACTTTTCGACGTCCTCGGCGGTAAGAGTTCGCACCGCAGAGTCATGTGCTAAGTCCTCCCCCAGATCGCACCATCCTGCACTAGGAATAAAGACGCGGGAAGGATCCTCGCCGGTGCGATAGGTGTTAATCACCACCTTGGTACTAGTGCGGTTAAAGATCAGATTTTCCAGCGCTTCCGCCTTTGAAACTCCGTCTTCTGCTGCCGCTTTATCAACATGCCGGGAAATCGCCGCCGCAGTGGCCTTATCCGTCTTCAATACAATCGTGGCTTGTCCACCCGAATAGGACACCGACACTGCGCGCTCGATCTGCGCCGACAAATCTGGCTTCAGCAGCCCATCAATGAATCCACGCAGGAAATTTCGGATTTCCGGTTCCGTCGGCACGTGCTGTCCTGGGTCTTTGGGCGTGAGGAAATCTGCCAAGGCCGCATCAACCAGTTGGATCTGCGCTTCATCCTCGCCGAGGGGACGCAATTCCACGTCAATGACCTGGAGTCGCGGAAGGTCCAAAATCCAGTGTTCCGTTTGTACCGCGGTAGTAAGCGGCAGCTCGCGCATCCGAAAGTGGGCTTGGATCGCACTTGATACCCGCCATCGCGAAAGACCGAGCCTCTTAGACAATATGGCCAGTGTGCAATCAACGTCGTCTTCTAACTGTGGCAGCACTGCCTGGAACAGTTGCCATGATTGAATTCTTTGCACCATGGCCATGACACACACGGTGTCTTCCATGTCATTGGTAGAAAAATACGCCTGTTTTGGTGGTGCGGTAGCAGTAGTCACGAAAGCTCCCCCTCTAAATAGATTCGCACACCCAATCGAACTGACACCCATAGATTAACGCAACGCCGAGACACCCGCAATAGTTAGACGCATATTTGTTCGATACCCGCCGCAAAAGAAAATCCCCCTTCCATCAGGAAGGAGGATCAGGCCGCGAGAATTACCAAGCGTTCATAACGTTAAGTACCTGTGGCTTAGAGCGGTTGAGCTGGTAGCCGAACTGTTCCCAGTTGTGCAGACCCTGTGCTGGGTAGTCCACGGTCGGGTTCAGGCCCTGCAGGCGAGCGGCGCCCTCCCACACGCGGGTGGTGATATTGGAGCCGAACTCGAGTGCAGCACCTGCCGCTTGGTGCTCCGGCAGGTAGTGGCTATCGCCGGCGCCTGGGACACCAGAAGCTGCGGAGATGTACAGGTTGGTATTGCGCAACTGCGGAATAAGCAGCAGCGGATCGTTCTGGAAACGCTTCGGGTTAAACAGGGAACCGTACATAGCGTTGATGTTGAATCCGCCCGCATCCAGCATGGCAAAGCGCATCATGGTCTGAGCGCCTGGGACCGTGGTGGTCAGGAAGCCGGAGTAGGACAGCGCCTGACGGAACTGGTTCGGGTGCTTTGCAGCCAGGGTCAGTGCAGCACCGGCGCCCATGGACAGGCCAGCAATGGAGTTGTTGTTGCGGGCAACACCGAAGTTGCGCTCCAAGTAGCCAGGAAGCTCGCTGGTCAGGAAGGTTTCCCACTTGTAGTTGACCGGATTTTCCAGGTCGTAGGTAGCAGGACCCTGCCAGTCAGCGTAGAAGGAAGCGGCACCACCGACGGGCATAGCGAGGGTGATGTTGTGCGGCTCGTAGGTCTTGGCAGCATTAACGTCATTTACCCATGCGTTAGTGCGATCGGTGGCACGCAGGCCATCCAGCAGGTAAAGGGCAGCATTGCCGCCACGCTTTGCCGGCTGAACCTGCACCGGGATGGTGCGGCCCATAGCCTCGGACCAAACGTCGCAACGCTGGACCCACCAGCCAACCTTGTCCCACTCACACGTACCAGTGGCGTCACGGCGCAGCCAGTCGCGGTTGGCTGCCTCTGCCGGCTGGGAACCCGCCACGACGGCCAGGCCCAAAGCTACGGCAACTGCCATGATGACTGAAAGGACGCGACCCTTGATGGATGCAGTCATCTTTCTCCTTCAAACTACTCGGTGATTGTCACTAAGTTCTATCGTCCGGAACCTGTATACCGTTAACGTCACGGATCGATAACAATGTCACAGAATAGTGTAACTTAGGTTCTCCCTAAAGTCTGCATCTAAAGGAATTAGCGCAGGTAGTCAGAGGGATCAGAAGAAAAAGTGAGGGTCCGGCCATCGGTCAGGGAGAATTTAATATTTTTCCAGAAACGGTCCCAAGTTAGGGGTTCCCTGTATGTGGCGAAGAGTTTCTGAAAATCGGCGTCGGCAAGCGCGGCGCGAGCCTTGGCCGCCTCGTACTTATCAATCCACGCCGGGATCTCGTCGATATCGGCCGCGGAATCTGCCACCTGCCACGACATATCCAAGCTCTTGTCGTGCCCAATGCGCCCGCCCTCGATGCGCGGCTGGCGCGCCGCCAAGGGGTTGCTAAGGCCGATATTGTCCAGCACGCGAATATCCAGCGGCGCATTCATGGAAGACAGGCCCAAATTGAGCAGGTAAACGGTCGGCGGATCGGTGCGCGAAGGATCCGCAGGCGTGGCCGTCCACGAGAACCGATCTTCGCCCTTGATATAGCGGAAGGTCATGGCGTCGCCGGCCTCTAGCTCGTCGATGCCCTCTTGGTAGTCCTCCATAAACTTGGCGCCGAGGAATTCTTCAGCGCGCATGGGCGGATCCTGGCGCTGGGTGGCATAGGTCCAGAAATCACGCTCGTCCACGATGGAAATCTCATCCGCATAGATGCTGCGATCCACCGGATGGCCGCGCAGAACGATAACCAGCGCCCACACCGCGCAGAGGACGGAGACGATCCACATGCGTACGCTAACGACAAAGATCGGAAGCAGAAACGCAAAGAGCGGCAGCAGCAGCATGCGGCCGTGCATAAAGTCTCCGCCCACGCGCAAGACGTAAAGCGTATGGATGAGCGCCGCGCCCACAAAAAGATACGTGGCAGTGGCGGTGGATCGCAGAGCCGTGGGGCGCAGGTCCACCTTCCATAGACCGTCAATGGCCAGCACGATGAGCGGCAGGAAGAGCCAGTACGGCCCGGCAAAGTCCGCCAGGTAGGTAAAGCCCTTGCCCCATTCGGAACCGGCCGCAGACTTGGCCACGGCCGTGTGCGGGGTCAGCAGGCCGTAGTAACCCATGCGGAAAATCTCATAGGCCAACGGCAACGGCACTGCGACGGCAAGAATCTTCCACCAGCGGTGGGATACGAGCAGCACGATTCCCACCAGGCCGCCGTACAGGGCAAGCTCTGGGCGCACCAGCCAGGACAGCCCGGCCCAGAAGGCGAGCCAATAGGCGTCGCTATTGCTCCCGGAGTGGCGGCGCGGGCGCGACCACCGCAGCAACAGCCACCACAGCACCGCAAGGTAGAAGATGCACAGTCCCCATTCCAGGCCGGAGGTAAAGAAGTCGCGGGCCGGTGGCAGGGCCAAATACACAAGTGCGCCGGCCGGAAGGACGGCTCCAGAGCGCACGCTTGCCGACGCCCCCGTACCGACAACCATTGCTGCTACCGCCAAGAAGAGGCCCAAATAAATGGCGATGCCTTCCAGATTTGCGTGGGTTACCCAGCGCACGAGGAAGATGAGGTACTGCCACAGCGTGGAGGTATTGGCCTCGACTCGTTCGCCCATATTGAACACGGGCCCGTTTCCGGCTTCGAGGTTGCGCACGGTGCGCAGGACGATGAGGCCGTCATCGGAAATCCAGCGGCGGGCGAAGCCGCCCCAGAAAGATAAAACACCGATCACAAGAACGGCCGCTGGGGTACTCCAGCGGGCGATGCTCTTGTGGTCGGTGTTAAACACGGGGAGAAAGTTTATCAGCCCCGCAGAAAATTTCTACATCGTTTCCGCTGTGTCTAGAACAACGGCATGATATAAACCGCCATGGCAATGCAGGCGAGCCAGGCCAAGGCGAGAACCTGCAAAGTGCGGTCCTCGAGTGCAATCTCGTCCGGTGCGCCACCCTGGCCGCGGTCCACATCGGCCGCGTAGCGCAGGATGGCGATAGTAAACGGCACCATGGAAATCTGGTACCACACGCCACCGGTCTGAGCGTCGTTAGCGAGCTCGAAGCCCCACAGGGTGTAGCAGATGACCACCGCGGTGGCGGCTAGGGTCCACACGAAGCGCAGGTAGGTGGGCGTATAGCCCTCCAGGGACTTGCGGATTTTCGCTCCGGTTTGTTCTACCAACAGGATCTCCGAGTAGCGCTTGCCGGAGGCCATAAACAGCGAGCCGAACGCCGCCACCAGCAGGAACCACTGGGACAGCTCGATGCCTGCGGCTACGCCACCGGCCATGGTGCGCAGCATGAAGCCGGAAGACACCAGCGCAATATCGATCACCGGCATATGCTTCCAGCCAAAGCAATAGCCCAACTGCAGCGCGATATAAATCGCCATCACGATAGCCAGCTGCGGGCCGGCGGTGGCAAGGAAAGACAGGCCGATGGACAGGCCGATGAGCACCACGGCCATGACATAGGCGAGCTTAATCGGCAGCACGCCCGAGGCAATCGGGCGGAAGCGCTTGGTCGGATGCTCTTGGTCCTCGCGCCAGTCCTTCGCATCGTTAATCAGGTAGATGGAGGAAGCGCCGAGGCAAAAGACGACGAAGGCCAAGAGGACGTCGAGAAGCACGCGGCCGTGGAATAACGCATCGGCGCCGGCCGCGGCGGGGGCGGCCAGCACCAGGACGTTTTTGACCCACTGCTTGGGGCGCAGGGCCTTAATCATGCCATCGACAAGATTCTTCGGCGGCTTGCGCTTGCGGCCGGTATCTACGCCAGAGGTGTGCGGTTCCGAATGGAAAAAGTGCTGGTTTCCATCATCACTCATGCTTCATTCCTTTCATCACGACCTCCGCGGTAGCAGCGCCGATGGCCGCACCCACGGCCGTGTCTGTTGGATAGTGCACTCCGAGCACCATACGCGATGCCATCATTACCGGCACGCCGAGAAGGGGCGCCTTGCGGCCGGTCAGGCGGCTTACCGCCACCAGGAATGCGGTGGTCGAAGTCGCGTGCGAGCTAGGGAAAGACAATGTGGAGGGCGTCTTTACCCCCACGCGCACGTACGGATAATCCGGGCGCTTGCGGCGCACGATGCGCTTGAGCACCACACTGGCGGCGTGCGCGAGGAAGGCGGCGGCCCCAACACGGACCCAGCCTTCGCGGCGGCGCTTGTCGATGCCCGCCCCTACCGCAGCGCTGCCCATCCAACCTAAGGCATGCTCGCCCCAGTGGCTAAGCCCGCGGGCGGTGGGAAGTACGCCGGGCACGTCGAAAGCCGCACCCTGGATGGACTCGAGGACGCGCGATTCGGCTACGGAAAGCTTATTGGGCATCGAAGACCTTCTTCCACGACTCGCGCGAGGTCAGCTCCGGCTGGGCCGCGCGGTATTCGGCGCGCAGGTCGTCGAAGTTCTCTTCGATTTCCTTCAGCAATTCGCGGGTCTGGGCCACGAGGTCCTTGGCTAGGTCGCGGTCACGCTTGCGGAAGGCGACGCCGGTGCCACCGGCGGTAGACACGGTGGCCGAATCTACGCGGGACAAGGTGAACCAGCGGGCCTCGTCCGGGGTGAGGTTGAGCTGCGGCGCCTCATGGTGCGCAGCATCTTCCTTGCTGACGAGATGCTTGAGGCCCTTGATGGCCCACGGGATCTTCTTGATCTTGGCCAGGCGGCCGCCGATATTACGGGTGGGTACTCCCGGCGCGCCGGTGGGAGCTGGCAGCTCATCGGCGGATTCCAGGATGACGGCATCGGAGTAGTTCTTGCGGATCTGCGCGATGCGCGGCAGCGAAGACTCCAAGATGTCGAAGAGATGGTCCGGTCCGGCCAGGAAGTCTCGCATGGCCTCAATCTGGATGGCCATGGTGGAGTATTCCATGCACATGGTGTGCTTGAGGGTGGACTTAAAGATGGACTTGGTAATGCCCTTGGCCGGCCCCTCGTGGTACATCGCGGCCACGATGAGGCGGTTGCGCAGGTGGAAGTAGGCCTGCCAGTCAATGGCATCGTCCTTATCCGCCCAGGCCATGTGCCAGATGGCGGCGCCTGGCCAGGTCACCGTGGGGAATCCGTTGCGCGCCGCGCGCAGGGAGTACTCGGTATCGTCCCACTTGATAAACAGCGGCAGCGGCTGGCCGTTGGTTTCTGCCACGATACGAGGGAAGAGGCACATCCACCAACCGTTGTATTCCACGTCAACGCGGCGATGCAGCGCGCGGGAATCGTACTTCTTGGGATCCAGGTGAGTCTCGCGGGTGCCGATGGCGCGCAGCGGGTACTTGGCAAAGTCGTGGTCGTAGACGGCGTGCGGCGCCGCGCCCCACATGAAATCGGCTCGGTTAACCTGCTCGCCGGTGGTGCGCAGCTGGGAGCGCTCCTGCAGATTGAGCATCTGGCCGCCGACGATGATGGGCTTAGCCGCGTAGCGGGCCGCCTGGACCGCGCGCAGTACGGAGTCTGGCTCGATGGCGATGTCATCGTCCATGTACAGGATGAAGGGCGAATCGGTATTTTCCAGCGCCTCGTACATGATGCGGGAGTAGCCGCCAGAGCCGCCCAGGTTGCCCTGGCGGAATTCGCGGAAGCGATCGCCAAAGTGGGCCACCGCCTCGTCGTAGCCCGGCTCATCAGCGGGGTGCTGGTTGCCTTGATCCGGCATGAGGACGAAGTCGATGATCTCGTCTACTACCGGGTCCTCAGCCAGTGCCTTGAGCGCTGCCACGGCATCGGTGGGGCGGTTAAAGGTGGGAATGCCAACCGCCACGCGCTTGTCCTGCGCCGGCTGCTCGGTGCCGTCCGGCAGCAGCTGCGGGCCGGGGGCGTGGGGGGAGCACCAGGCGGCGTCGGCAAGCGTGGTTTCCTGCTCGGCGGTGATATCGAACCACAGCCAGCCGCCATCCTCGAAGTTTTTGAGCGGCAGCTCAAACTCATGGTGGCCGGTGCCTACCAGGTGGTTGGCCACGGAAATGCGCTGGCCATCCTGCTTGGAGCGGTAGAGGGAAATATTTGCTTGACCCTCAATGTCCAGGCTGAGGATTACGGAACGCAGCTGGGACCAGCGGCGCCAGTAGGAGGCTGGGAAGGCATTGAAGTAGGTTTCAAAAGATGCTTCCTCGCCGGCCGGGATGGTGACGGAGGTGCGGTTAAACCAGCTGAGGCGTTCGCGGTTTTGCTCGGCCTCGATGAGGTAGAGCATCCGCACATCAAAGGGCTCGCCGCGCTTAGGCAGCAGGATGCGCTGCAGGGGCTCATGGGCCTGGGTGTTGTTGGCAGTCACGATAGCTTCGATTCTCCAAACGGTATAAACAGTAGTCAGCGATTTAGCGTAGTTGCTTTTGCATAAGTACTACGGTTTACACGCGGAGCCCGTAATATGGAACATCATGAGATGGGTTCCTTGCGCGGCAGCAGTAGGTCTTCTCGCTGTAGCCAGCGCGCCCGCCGCTATCGCAGAGGAAAAGCCCGCGGTGGAGTTTCTGGACCACGCCCAAATCCTCAGCAATTCGGACGAAGACGCCATCAAATCGCAAGCGCAGTCCATGCATTTGCCGGATTCTGTGCACGAGGTCGTCTACGCTACGTATCCGAATTCGGGCGAGGAATTTTCCCGGACTCTGTTCCATGACTTGGCCCGCGAGCATCCACAGTTCATCAGCGGAAGTGGGCTACAGAAAAATGTGCTCGTCATCGCGGTAGGTTTTGAGCCCAATAGCATGGCTGTGCACTGCGGCACAGAGGTGTGCCAGGACATCAAGATTTATGACGAGGGCCGCATGGACGGCATCTTGGACCAGATGCGGCCGGCGCTGGCGGACGATGACTATACCGTCGGCATGATCCTGGCGACGCGCGCCGCCGCGGATACCACGGTGCGCCGGCAAAATACGCAGGATATGCCCACGTGGTCCGTATTCATCGCGGCCACTATGGTGCTCGTGGTTCTGGGCGCGGTTGGCCTCATTACCTACTTGTTCATCCGCCGCGCCCGAGTGCGCAAGCGCTTCGATTATATTAAGGGCGCTCGCGACGGGGCTGAGGAACTCATCAAGCGCACGGAAGCACGGATTGACGCCCTGCATTCCCCCTTAGCGGGCGACTACCTGAAGGTACAGTGGCGCTCTCTGGTCAATCAGTACACCGATGCGCGGCCGACGCTCAAGGCGCTGGAGGACATCCAAGACTATTCGCTTCACGCTGCCTCCATCAAGGAGGCGTACAAAGCGCTCAAGCAGATCAATACGGCCGCAGCGCAGATAGATTCCCTGGAAAATTTCTGCGCCGGCGATACTGCGGTGCGCGCGGGCGAGGTGCAATGGCTGCTTGGCGACGCCCAAGCGGCCCTCTCCCGCCAGCCCGACAACGCCAGCTTGCGCCAGATAACGCAGCGCATTAGCGACCTGTCCCAGGATTTGTCGCGGGAAGACTTCGATTCCGCCTTCGCTCGCGTCCTCGAGGACTATCACCCCATGGTGGGCGCGCTGCCAGAACGGCTATATCCGCAGCGCGACCGCAAAACTCCCCCACTGTTGGGCACGCCGGAATGGCGCCCCGGTATGGGCACGCACTACATGCCCTATAGGTTTGCGGGCTTCTGGGTGGCTAATAATAACGTCTCCTCCCAGCTGCCCGACCCCTATCGCTTCTAGGCGTTGACCGGCTCGGTTACCGGATCGATGCCCAGCTTATTGAGCATGTAGAGCACGCGAGCTTCGAGGTCATCAGCCAATTCGCGCGCCTCCTCCACGGTATCCGCGGCAGGGATATCCCAAATCTTGATGTCCTTGCCCGCCTCATCGCGTTCTACCTCGCGGCCCAAGAACACGATGTAATCCGGCATCGCTACCGTGCGCACCTCATCGAGGTACTTATTCGGGGCCTCACCCATGCCGCGCTCGTTCATGACGTGGGCAAGGTGGCCTTCCGCTTCGTTTTCTGGGTGAGCAACGGCGGTATCTACAAAGAGGGCTTCGCCGGCGTGCTTGCGGGTCAGTTCCGCTGCGGCCTGGGCCAGCGCATTATTGGCACCGGCGGCAAAACGTACGTGCAGGCGGTGAGCACCGAAGTAGTCGCGCACCTCACGCTCCACCAAAAGCGGCACGAATTCCTCGAGCTCCGCCTTCTTGGTGTGCTTGGCAATAACCTCATCGAGCTTGGCATCGATTTCCGCGGCCGTGTACTCGTGGCCGTAGTTCTCGTGCAGATCCTGGCGCAGGGTTTCAAACTGGTTCATTGTTATCCCCTTTCTCGGATTATTGTCCCGTTTGCTAATTGTTAACCTGTCGTTAACTTTAATGGTTAACGTTGGGTTAAGTCAAACGGTTGGGAATAACCCAATAGTTTTCTGCACCAAAAAGCGGAAAGGCCCGCCGGGAGTTCCGGCAGGCCTTCTTGGACTGTTCCTTCTTTTTATCGGGAATGCGCGATGCGCGGCTACGTAATTTCAGATGCTCTTGCAGCCGCTCCGGCGACATTTTCCACATGCGGCGGTCAGCCATGCCGTCACCTCCTTTCCTCAGAGGTGATTAAGTATAGCGCTTAGTGGCCACGCTCCTGCTCAATGGCCTTGCCCTCGTTCCAGAACGGAGCCAGCTTGATGTCGAACATGCTCAGCGCGGAAACGATAGCCATGCACATGTCGACATCGACAGACAGCCCGAGCCAACACGTTTACAAGCAGGAAATCGGCCACAAAGTGCACATCAATCCCCCGCTTTAGCACCGGATCTGACCGAACACGTCAGCAAGTCATGCGCTTTTGAAGCCCGATCCCCACGAAACCCAAACCACTCTCGGGCAACACTTTTTAGTATTAATTAACCAGCCTTAAGCCCCCTTCAGGACGATTACCATACTAAAAGCTGTTTACTTCACTCGAGTTCCTTTAACGTAGTGGACAGAGCAATCAGCAATGACCGCTCGCCCTTATTCCCCATCACTACCCCATGAAAGGAGGCCTCAAGTGACCGCAACACTGACACTCGCCGATGTCGCCCGGCTGACCGGCGTTACGCGCCCCGCGGTCAACGAGTGGATTCAGCGCTTTAACTCAGAATCCAACGTGCCCTTCCCCTCCCCTTACGGAGAACATGATGGCCACCCCTACTACGCCATCACCGAAATTCAAGACTGGCTGCGAGCAACCAAGCTCGGCCGCCGCGACACAGCCGTTGAAGATGCCCTCTTCTATTCTTCGCTCTACCGAATGCTGCTCCGCAATCCGGCACGCGCGGCCTTGGGCCTTTTGAACTGCAACACGGCTCTCTCCCCTCAGGATTTTTCGCCCTCTGCTGCAGTAATCGACTCTCTTACCGCGGCGTACCAGCGCGCAGCAGACAACATTCCTTCTGATGCCCCTGAAGCTGATATCGCAAAAGCAGCAGAGCAGGTAGCCGAGGCAGCTTTCGGGCCCGCGGCCGCGCTCGCCCGTCTTGCAGATGACCTCAGTGCTCAGCGCCAGGTCACACTCTCTTCCCGATTTACTTCCCGCGCTATGCAAGCAGTATCGGAAGCCCTCACGCTAGAGAACCCAACTCCACCTATCATCCCTACTGATGAATACAGCCTAGGTTTCGTCACTGGACTCACCCGGGAACTCGAAGAGACACTGGTGCTCAGCATCGGATATCGAAAAGACTGCGCACCAGACTCTCTCTATTGGGCCGAACTAGCGTGCCGAAACGTGGAATTCATCGACGCTAGCGAGGAGATCCCAGCGAATTCTCTCCTCGTCCACGCTGTTCCTTCCCCTCCAAAGACTGCGCCCGAATACTTCGAGCACCTCCAGGACTTGCTCGACAACTTAGACGAGCGCGGCGCAATGTTCTGCATTTCCACCGCAGACATGCTTATCGAGGACTCTTTAGCGCAGGTCGTCCGACGGCGGTTCCTCGCACCGACCGAAACCGGCGCAATTGCACCGCTGCGTTACAGCGCACGGCTGCCCCGAGGTATTTTTCCGGACCGCGGACAGCAGCAGGGCGCACTATGGATTCTCAAGCGCCCTAATCGCGAGGCCATAGGCAACCCTGCCGATGCTGCTGTGGTTATCGCTGACGTGCCGGACCTTAAGAGACCCGGTCTCGTCTCAGACTGGGCAACCATGCTCACCACACCGGATGAAGCACGCAAGCACGCCTTTGTCCGCGGTCGTATTCTTCGCGCCGCTGATGCCTGGCGCAGTCGTACTCATTCTCTCGATGACTCGGTCTTTTCTTCTACGTCGACGTCCTCCGCCGCCGATCTCATGCATACCGCGCATCAAGCAGGATTAGACATCAGTTCAGCAGGGCTGGAGGACGCGCAGCCAAAGATTGGTATGCGCGCTGAATCGGGGGCAACGCGCCTTGAGTACCTACCGTGGAAGGCCGCGACCAACGCTCGCACTGGGGTACTGCAGAAACTCAGCGGATCCCGCATTGCCGAACATGATCTCGCCCCTGAAGCAGTAGCAAAACTGGAACTCATCGGTGAACCCGAAATTCTGGGGAGCATTCCACAGGGCGCACGTTGCATCGATCGTCTCCGGCTGGAAGACATTGCACCGCGCGGCACCCTCACAGAACCAGGGGACGTGGTCTTCATCAAGAACCCAAGACCACGCGCGCTCATCGATGAGGAAGGCGGCAAGCTAGTCACTGCACCGGCTCAAGCACTACGATGCCGCACCTTCCGTGGACGCAGCCACACTCCCTTGGAACAGGTCTGCCTTCCCTACCTCGTAGAGAAGGCTATTAACGAAGCTGTCTCCTCCGAGCTGAGCTCGCTGTACTTCCCCGTCTTTCCACGTGGGAATGCGAAGCACCTCGGCTCGGTGGAACACCAGCTCCGCGCACGACGCCAGCAGCTCTTAGAACAGTTACATAGCCTCGATGAACTTGAGCACGGCCTCGTCATGTCGATAGGTACCGGTGCTGTCACCATCGCTGAATCTCGTGGACAATCCCCGCCAGGCTAATAACAGAGTTCAACATTCAAACGAACAAAACCCCGTTATATGTAAGGAGAAAAATGACTAACTCAGTCAAGGATGAGCAGAACGTAGAGTCTGCCTCCGCCACCACCCTCAAAGAGCTCAAGGACACTTTATGGAGGGCAGCAGACAAGCTGCGCGGTTCCATGGACGCATCCCAGTACAAGGACATCGTCCTAGGACTGGTATTCCTCAAATACGTCACTGATGCTTTCGACGCCCGGCGCGCGGAGCTGCGTGCTGAAGGCGAGGAGCGCGGCGATAGCGAAGAGTACATCCAGGAAGACCTGGAGGATATCGACGCTTACCGTGAGAAGAACGTTTTCTGGGTGGACCGCATCGCTCGTTGGACCTTCCTGCGCGACAACTCGAAGGGCAAGACGGCCGACGCCGGCCAGGAGTACCAGTCCATTGGCAAGCTCATCGATAACGCGATGAAGCAGCTCATGCTGGACAATGAGTCGCTATTAGGTACCCTGCCCACGAACTTCGCCTCAGATAGCGTTGACCAGCGTCGTTTGGGCGAACTCATCGACTTGTTCAGCACCACGCGCTTCACCGCGGAGGGTCCCGAGCGCGCTCGCGATTTGCTGGGTGAGGTCTACGAATACTTCCTGGAGAAGTTCGCCCGTGCTGAGGGCAAGCGTGGCGGCGAGTTCTACACTCCCCGCCCCGTCGTCCGCACTCTCGTGGAAATCCTGGAGCCGACCCAGGGCCGCGTCTATGACCCGTGCTGCGGCTCAGGCGGCATGTTCGTGCAGGCTGAGAAGTTCCTCGAAACCACGGAAAAGGACCGCACTGCTTTGGCCATCTACGGTCAGGAGCTCAACGAGCGCACCTGGCGCATGGCCAAGATGAACCTGGCCATCCACGCCATTAGCTCTGCCGGCCTCGGCGAGCGCTGGGCCGACACCTTCGCCCGCGACATTCATCCGGATAAAAAGATGGACTATGTCATGGCCAACCCGCCTTTCAACATCAAGGATTGGTCGCGAAACGAGGAGGACTCCCGCTGGAAGTACGGCGTCCCGCCCAAGCGCAATGCAAACTTCGCGTGGATGCAGCACATCATTTCCAAGCTCACCTCTCAGGGTGAGGCTGGCGTCGTCATGGCTAACGGCACGATGACGTCGAACTCCTCCGGTGAAGGCGATATCCGCCAGGCCATGGTGGAAGACGACATCGTCTCCTGCGTCATCGCTCTTCCTGCACAGCTCTTCCGCGGCACGCAGATTCCGGTCTGTGTCTGGTTCTTCGCCAAGGACAAGAAGGCGGGTTCCAAAGGCTCCATCGACCGCACCAATCAGGTGCTCTTCATCGATGCCCGCGAGCTCGGCCACATGATTGACCGCACGGAGCGTACCTTCAGCGACGAGGATATCCAGAAGATCGCCGACACCTTCCGCCTGTGGCGCGGCCGCACCTCTGCTCCGAAGGACGAGGCCTACGAAGACATCGCCGGCTTCTGCAAGTCCGCCTCCCTCGATGACATCCGCGACGCCGACTTCGCGATGACTCCTGGCCGCTACGTCGGCTTCGCCGAGGCCGAAGAAGACGACGAGCCCATCGACGAGAAGATTGCCCGACTCACCGGCGAACTCACCGCCGCGCTTGACGACGCCGCCCGCTTGGACAAGGCTGTGCGCGAACAGCTGGGGAGGTTGAAGTAATGAATATCTTGACCATGCGCGAGCTGACCAAGTTCGCAATCGGCGGTGGCTGGGGAGCAGAAGAACTTCAGGACGACACAAACGAAGTTACGGTCATTCGGGGCGCAGATTTCCCGGCTGCGGCTTTCCAAGATATTTCTTCGGCTCCAATCAGATTCGAAAAATCCTCTAGAATCCCAAACCGAGTTCTGAATCCAGGCGATATTGTCCTTGAGGTTTCAGGCGGTACAAAGGCTCGCCCAACCGGTAGAACGATCTTTATTACGCAAAAGATGGTTAACGATGCAGATAGTCCCCTAATTCCTGCTAGCTTCTGCCGACGTCTCGTAATTGACACAGAAAAAGCGGTACCCCACTTTGTTTATTACTGGCTCCAGAATATGTATGCCAAAGGACAAACGTGGAATTACCAAAACCGATCCACCGGCATTGCAAACTTTCAATTCGAACAGTTTCTCGACCGCGAGACCGTCCGTTTGCCAAACCGGCAAGAACAGCTAAAAATCGCTCATTTGCTTGGAGCTCTTGACGATAAGCTTGCCGCAAACCAAACGTCAATTTCAAAAATCGATGAAATCCTAAGAGCCCTTTGGCAAAAAGAACTTTCTCTTAGCAACGTCTCTGCTTCCTTAAGCTCATTAGCGTCATTTATCAATGGTCGCGCTTTTACGAAGGGAGCCTCTGGAACAGGCCGAGTTGTCGTCCGCATTGCAGAAATGAATTCCGGAATTGGAAGTCGAACCGTCTACAACGACATCGATGCGGCACCAGACAACGTCGTCGATCCCGGCGAACTTCTATTTTCTTGGTCGGGAACCCTCATGACCAAGCGTTGGCCCTTTGACCAGGCAATTGTCAATCAACACATCTTCAAAGTGGTTCCCAATGGACAACTGGATTTATGGGCTCTCCGTCAAGCAATCGATGCTCAGCTCGAATATTTCCAAATGATTGCCGCTGGTAAGGCCACAACGATGGGGCATATTAAGCGTGGCGATTTAGACCAGGAAGTCGAAGTCCCCGCCCAGATGTCGGAAGAAACGAATCAACTCGGAAATTCACTTTGGAGACTTGCCACAAGCCTTGAGATCCAGAATTTACAACTCGCCCGCACCCGCGACGAGCTCCTTCCTCTCCTCATGAGCGGCCGCATTACGGTCGGTGAGGCGGAGGAGGTTGCGAACGTTGCGGGCACGGCGGCGTGGGAAAGCTAAGCACCCCTACCTCTACAACCCCTAAGGAGAAGCTCATGCTGAGCGAAGAATCCCTCGAACTCATCGTCCAGGACAACCTGGCTGACCTGGAGTGGGTGTCTGGGCATGGCCCAGACTTTGCGCCGGGCTCCGGCGAGCGCGACACGTGGAATGACATCGTGCTGCGCGGGCGTCTGCGCAATGCCGTGCGCAACCTCAACCCGGGCGTACCGGAGGAGTACCTCGACCAGGCGATTGGTGAGGTCATCACGCCGAAGTCACAGTCCGCGATTGCGGAGAACCGGCGCATTCACCAGATTCTAGTGGAGGGCTACCGCGGTATCGAGTACATCGACCACGAGGGCAACGTGCAGAACCCGACCATCTATTTCCTGTCCTCCCAGCCGCACAAGAACGACTACTTGTCACTCAACCAGGTCACCGTTGCGAACCTTGATGGAGAGCGTCGATTCGATGTGGTCTGTTACGTCAACGGCATGCCGCTGGCGTTCATTGAGCTGAAGAAGACGGGCGCGAATACCTCCGTCGAGGGCGCATACAACCAGCTGCAGACGTACGTCAAGGAATTCGGCATGGCCTTCCGCTTTGCCAATATTGTGATTCCTTCGGATGACCTCAGCGCGAAGTACGGTACGCCGTTTACTCCGTGGAACCACTTTGCGCCGTGGAATGTGAATGAGGACGGCAGCCCGGTAGACCCCAACAACATGGTTGTGGCCGGCGAGCCGGTCACACAGCTGGACCTGTTGCTTGATGGTCTGTTTAATGTGGAGCGTTTTGGACAGCTCTACAGCGACTTCACGGCGTTCGATGACACGGCCGAGGGGCTAGTCATGCGCATAGCGAAGCCGCACCAGTACTTCGCGGTGACCAAGGCTGTGGGTTCCACGATCACGGCGGCGCGCGGCGACAAGCGCGCTGGCGTCATCTGGCACACGACGGGTGCGGGCAAGTCCATGGAGATGGAGCTCTACACCGCCAAGATTATGCGTCGGCCCGAGATGCACAGCCCGACCGTCATTGTGCTCAATGACCGCACGGAGCTCGATGAGCAGCTCTTCGAGACCTTCAACCGGTCCACCATCCTGCCGGAGGCACCGCGCAATATCGAGTCGCGTGCTGAGTTGCGTGAGCTGCTCTCACAGAAGACCTCCGGCGGCATCTACTTCTCCACGCTCCAGAAGTTTGGCTTGAATGGAAAGGGCGAGCTCCGCGAAAAGGAGCACCCTTTGCTCTCTGACCGCAGCAACATTGTGGTCATCGTTGATGAGGCACACCGCTCCCACTATGGCTTTGGCGATACCGCCGCCGATGGTTACGCACAGCACCTGCGTAATGCGCTGCCGAATGCCACCATGTTGGCGTTTACCGGCACCCCGCTCAAGGAATGGGACCGCAACACGCGCAAGGTCTTCGGCGATGACGTCGACATCTACGACATGAACCGCGCCGTCGAAGATGGTGCCGTGGTGCCTGTCTACTTCGAGCCGCGCCTCATCCCACTCAAGCGCATTGCTGGGATTACCGATGACGAGATTGATGACACCGCTGAGGAAGTGCTCACGGGTCTCGACGAGGTGGAGCGCGACCGGATTCAGCGCTCCGTCGCCGCGTTGGAGATCATCTATGGTTCCGACGACCGCTTGGATGAACTGGCTGCGGACTTCGTCCGTCATTGGGAAGACCGCCGCGAGAACATGCAGGAATTCATCGGTGCACCGGGCAAAGCCATGATCGTGACCGCCACACGTTCCATTGCGGCACGCCTCTACTCCAAGATCGTGGAAAAGCGCCCGGACTGGCATAACGATGCCGATGACAAGGGCAAGATCAAGGTGATCTACTCTGCAGCGCCTTCGGATCCTGAAGAGCTCAAGGTCCATATGCGCCGACCGAGTGCGCTCAAGGCAGTGAAGAACCGCATCAAGGATGTTGATGATGAGCTCGAGATCGCCATCGTCCAATCCATGATGCTCACCGGCTTCGACGCACCGCCGCTACACACGCTCTACATTGACCGCTCGCTCAAGAGCGCGCTGCTGATGCAGACGTTGGCCCGTGTGAACCGCACGTTCCGCGACAAGCAGGATGGCCTCCTCGTGGCCTATGCTCCGCTGGTTGAGAACCTGGAGAAGGCGCTGGCTGAGTTCACGCTCAACCCCTCCGACGACGGAACCAAGGTCACAGGCCAGGACGTCGAAGAAGCGCTCAATCTGGCGAAGGGATTCCTGGCTCGTCTCGACGCCATCGTAGGAATCGAATGGAAGAACACCGCTTTCATCGATGACGCCAACCTTCGCCGTGCCTTGCTCGATGTCACTGGTTTCCTGCGCAATCCAAGAACCGAAGGCAACTACGACCCCGAGAAGCCAAACGCGCGTCCCGTCGCTGATGAGTTCAAGCGTCAGGCTGGAAGGCTCGCGCGTGCCTGGGCGCTTGCGTCCAACAGCCCTGCCGCCGAGGAGTACCGCAACAGCGTGCGGTTCTATTCCGAGGTCAAGAACTGGCTCATCAAGCTCGATGCAGGCGACCGCGTCGCCAACGGAGAGCCGATTAGCGACTCCATCCGCAACGCCCTAGGCAAGCTGGTCGTTGATTCGGCTGAGGCCACCGGTGTCATCGACATCTACCGCCAGGCCGGGATTGAGATTCCGAACTTGCAGGATCTCACAGTCGACCTGTTCAAGGACAAACAATCCCCCTCTGAGGTCTCGTTGCTCATCGATGGCTTGCGCCGCCAGCTCCAGCAGGAAGCCCGCACCGCGACCGGTAACAACGAGCTGCGCTCTAAGCAGTTCTCCGAGCGGATCACCGAGCTGATGAATCGGTACACCAATCAGCAGCTCACGGCCGCTGAAATCATCGCCGAACTCATCCGCCTGTCCAAGGAGATTGTCAAGGAAAGCAAACGCGGTGAACAATTCACCCCGCCACTAGGCAATGACGAGCTCACCTTCTTCGACGCGGTGTCGACAAACGAATCCGCAACCGAGCTCATGGACGACGAAGTTCTTGCAGAAATCGCACGCCGGCTCGTTTCCATGCTGCGTCGCGATGCAAAGACCGACTGGACAGTACGCGATGACGTACGTGCGAAACTACGCCGCTCGGTCCGTAGGTTGCTACGCGACTACAAGTATCCACCGGACAAGGCGCCGGAGGCCATCAAGCTCGTGCTTGAACAGATGGAGAAATTCGCGCCAAGGTATTCAGCGGCGGCGCGCGAACAAGGTGACGTTGAACACCGTGGTTAGCCCTGCAGCCGATAGCGCTGCTTCGGGCTCTTCAGCGGCTCAGTGCGCACGATGACGCCTTCCTCAACAAGTTCGTTGATGATCCTGCGCACTCCGTTGAGGGACAGCCCTGCAGCCCCTGCCAATTCGCGGCTGGACGCTGTCCTGTGTTCGCGAAGATAGTCGAGCACGCGCCCGCGGGTTCCGCCGCCCAACGCCGCGGTGCGCTCCGGGGTAGTCGGATTTCGCCGCGCAAAGGTGAGTTCAAATTCGGTCAATGAATCCCGTGGTACCGGCGGCGGCAGCAGCTGCTGTTCCAGTTGGTCGAGAATCTCGATATATCCGGTACCACGATTTTCCGCAACGTACCCATCTCCGTCACCGGCAGGAGTCACCTCCAGCAACGCAGACAAATGTTGATTGCGCGCGCTAGACATACCCGCAGTGCCCAATCGATCAACGGTGACCGTTCCATAAAGACCACCGGGGTTGAGGATCTCCAGCCGGTCGACATACAGGTTCACTTGTATTTGCGTGCCCCGCGCCTGCGGCGAATAGTCACGGTGCATAAGCGCATTAGCGACTGCCTCGCGCACAGCCCCCGGAGGATAGTCCGGCAAGTCCTTACGGAAGACTCCCTCGATTACGCCTCCGACGCGCATATTGCGTCGGACTGCCCGCACGGCATCCGCGACCAGCATCGGAATGGGCCCCACCAGACTTTCGTTGTCGAGGAAGCGCTGCTTGCCCATCCCGGCCGCTTTATCGGTGCCGGGATATGCTGCAAAGGTCACGTTGAGCCGCGGGAAAAACTGTTGCGGATAAGTGCCCGCTGCCATAAGCCCGCCCAGAGTTGGCACTAGTTTTCCGTTGTCGTTCCGGGTAATCAGGTGGAGCGCTAACATCGCCTCTTCATCGCTCAACCGTCCAAAAATGCGTTCATGGATGGAGCGCTCGCGGGCCAAGATCTCGGCCACAATGTCAGGATCCAGATCGTCGATGTCAGCAGCCGGAACCGGCTCCAGATCCCATTCCGGCTGGGTCTTGTTTTCCTCCAGCCGGTCAATCTCGTATGGCTTTAGTACGCGGTCCCCATCATGGACCCGGATATAGCTGCCGTGATACTTCGACTGGGAAACGACCCAGCAAGGCTTCTCAAAAGGAGCACATTCGGGAATGGTGCCAACGACAATGCTCGCGCCCTCCCACTCAACAATGTCGATCTGGGCGCGAACCGACGGGGTTACGAGGTCTGCGCATGCGCCAGCCAGGGCATCCGCCATGGCAGTAGCATCAAAGCCTGGTACCGTAACGAACCCGTTGTCTTCATCCAGCCCTAAGATGATGATTCCACCGGTCCCGTTAGCAAATGCAGAGATAGAGCGAACGAGCTTCTTGGGAAAACCTCCCACAGCTGCCTTGACCTCAACGGCGCGCGTATCGGTGTCCTGAGATCGCAGGCTTCCAATGATCTCGGCGATTTCCGCCTGGTCATCGTCCCAGACCACAATCACTCACCCCCTATCAGCGCTCAACGCTCCTGAACACCCTCAAACACTACACACAACACTACACACACTGTGGGGTGTTGTGTAGTGTTCATGCGCGTTCCTTGTCCGAAATTCTCACAGTACGGGATGATTTCGCAGGTCAATCATATTTTCCCGGTCTGCGCGACACTACACAACACTACATACAACACACCACCCAACACTCCATAGTGTGGTGTGTTGGGTGGTGTGTTGAGTGTTAAGTGTTCTGTTGACGAAGTTCGGCTTAGTGGCCACGCTCCTGTTCGATAGCCTTGCCCTCGTTCCAAAATGGTACGAGCTTATTATCAAACATGGACAGCGCGGAACCGATAGCCATGTGCATATCCAGGTACTGGTAGGTACCCAAGCGGCCACCGAAGAGAACCCTGTTCTCCTTCGACTCCTGGGCAGCGAGCTTGCGGTAGGCCTCCAGCTTGGTGCGATCTTCCGGGGTATTAATCGGGTAATACGGCTCATCGCCTTTGTCGGCGAATCGCGAGTATTCCTTCATAATGACCGTCTTGTCCTTCGGGTACTTATCCTTGCGCTCCGGGTGGAAATGGCGGAATTCATGGATACGGGTGTAGTCCACGTCCGCATCGTTGTAGTTCATCACCGGCGTGCCCTGGAAATCGCCGGTATCCAGCACCTCCAAGTCAAAGTCGAGGGTGCGCCAGCCCAGCTCGCCCTCGGCAAAATCAAAGTAGCGGTCAAGTGGGCCCGTGTAGACCACGGGCGCATCCGGAGACTCGGCGCGCAGCTCCTCGCGAACCTCGAACCAATCGGTATCCAAGCGGACCTCAATATTGTCGTGGTCAGCCATGTTTTCTAGCCATGCCGCGTAGCCGTCGACCGGCAGACCCTCATAGGTGTCGTTGAAGTAGCGATTATTGAAGGTATAGCGCACCGGCAAGCGAGTGATATTCGCGGCCGGCAGCTCCTTCGGGTCGGTCTGCCACTGCTTCGCGGTGTAATCGCGGATAAAGGCCTCATATAGCGGGCGGCCGATGAGCGAGATGGCCTTTTCCTCCAAATTTTGCGCTTCTTCCGGGGAGAACTCGCCGGCCTGATCTTTGATGAGCTGGCGGGCCTCATCTGGGGAGTAGTAGCGGCCGAAGAACTGGTTGATAAGACCCAGGCCCATCGGGAATTGGTAGGCGGTGCCATCGTGCATGGCAAAGACGCGGTGCTGGTAGTCGGTGAAATCGGTGAACTTATTGCAGTAATCCCACACGCGCTTATTAGAGGTGTGGAAGAGGTGCGCGCCGTACTTGTGCACCTCGATTCCGGTGGTGGGTTCGGCCTCGGAGTAGGCATTGCCGCCGAGGTGATTGCGGCGCTCCACAATGAGCACCTTCTTATCCAGCTGGCTAGCGGCGCGCTCGGCAACCGTTAGACCAAAAAATCCAGAGCCAACAACGATGAGGTCATAAGAAGTCATGGCCTCCACTTTATTGCACTACGGCAGCTGACACGGCGCATCGGCGTGTCGCAACAGATTTCACAGAAGTCACAAACGTACCATCACTATCAACTCTTAACTCTTGGCAACCGTTTTTACAGCTGCACAACCCTAGGGAGATAACAGTGCAACAACGACGTCGACTAGTACCCACCAGGTCAAAATGGTCCACCCCCGTCATCGCGGCGGTCACCTCCATCGCACTCGCCGTGACGGCCGCATTCGGCGGACAGCAAGTTCTCAAGACCCAAGACTCCGCCAACGGCGGTCCCATTGAGGTCAAAAATTCCTCCTCTAGCTTCAGTGACGGCGAATCCATCGTCGTCGATGACCCAGCCGTAGCCGCTCAGGGCGACGGCGAAAGCCGCCGCGCGGTCAAGCAGTTCCACCGCGACGAAACCTTCAACATGTTCGCCGTCACCTGGGAGGGCAAGCGAGATATCAACTCCTTCGTCCGCTCCAAGCAGCAGGACGGTTCCTGGAGCGAGTGGCTGCCCATGGATGCAATGAATTACACCGAGGGCAAGAACGGCACCGAACTCATCTTCGTGGGCGATACCAACGATGTGCAGGTTTCCATGGCCAACGTTGACCTCGTGACCGGTTCCAACCTCGACAAGAAGGAAGACTCCCTCCTAGACAAGGCCGCCAAGGGCGCTGATGCCAACCGCCCCGCGCCACTTGCGTACAACGTCGGCGATATCTCCCCCGTGGCCGATGAGCACACCCAGGTTGCGGATCTCGACGCCGTGTTTATCGACGGCAACGCTCAAGAAGGCGAAGCCATCGAGCCCACCGCGGAGACCGCGGGCATGCCTAAGGTAGTCACCCGCGCCGGCTGGGGAGCAGACGAATCTAAGCGCTGCCAGGAGCCAACCTACGACGATGGCCTCAAGGCCATGACCCTGCACCACACCGCGGGTACCAATAACTACACCCGCGCACAGGCAGCGGCACAGGTACGCGGCGCATACGAGTACCATGCGCAGACCCTGGGTTGGTGCGATATCGGCTATAACGTGCTGGTGGATAAATTCGGCACCATCTACGAAGGCCGCTACGGCGGCTTGGACAAGGCCGTACAGGGTGCCCACGTGGGTGGCTTCAACTCTAATAACTGGGGCATTTCCATGATTGGCAACTACGAGGAAACCGAGCCTTCCCGCGAGATGCTCAACTCCGTGGCGGAGATTGCCGGCTGGAAGGCCGCTATTTCTGGCATCGATCCAATGGGCAAGGCCAGCTTGTACTCCGGCGGATTCAACGGCTCCAAGTTCCCTGCAGGAACCACGGCCACCGTGCCGGCCTTCGCGGGCCACAACGATTTCCACTACACGGCTTGCCCGGGCCAGTACACCACGCGCCACTGGGACGAGATTCGAAAGAATACCAAGCGCAAGGCGGATGCCATCAAGTCCGGCAAGAACAGCACGGACCTGAACTGGCAAGAGTCTCCACAGCCAAATACCCCCAAGACCCCGCAACCAAATACCCCCAAGACCCCGCAACAGGTGGGCGGAGAAATCATGTCCTCGCTTGGCGAGGTCGAGGTACCGGTCTCCACTATCTCCGCCCTTGCCGGCATCGCTGCCGCAGTCTTCGGCGTGCTCATCGCCAATGAGCGCCTGCAGAAGCCTGATACCGATCAGAAGGTGGCGGGCAACCTGACCACCGGCGATATCCCGGAGATTGTCAATAAGGTTGTCCAGGTCTCCAGCAACGAAGGCCTGAAGGAATCGTGGACCTCCGTCCTCAACGCTTTCGGCCCAGTCCTAGGCTTGGCAGTCGGCGGCCCGGATACTACCGACGGCGGCAAGATCCTTTACCAGCTCTTCCAAAATGGCGTGGTGCTCTCCTCCAAGGAGTCCGGCACCAAGGCGCTGACGGGTGAGATTGCCAAGAAGTGGTCCGAGGGCGATAATGCCTCCAAGCTCGGCCTGCCGACCTCCAACGAGGAAAAGAATGGCAAGGAAATCCGCGTGAAGTTCCAGGGTGGCGAGATTGTCTACAACACCGAAACGGAAAAGGTAGACATCTTCACCGACTAGAACCAGCGCTCTAGCACCTTAGCGACGCCCGCCTGGTGGTTAGCCACGGTGACCGCATCCGCGGCCGCCTTAACCTCCGGGTGGGCGTTTTCCATGGCAACGCCGCAGCCGGCCCACGTCAGCATCTCGATATCGTTGGGCATATCCCCAAAGGCAATAGTCTCTTGCTGGGCGACGCCGGTGTGCTCCGCCAGCCATTCCACCCCGCGGCGCTTAGTCACATTGGGTGCGGCAACCTCCAATATTCCCTCCTGCATGGAATAGGTCAGGTGCGCGAGCTCCGGATCGATGTGCGGCGCAATGAGCTCATAGAGCTCTGGGGCGGAGAAGTCCGTGTTGCGGATGAGGAACTTCACCGCCGGCTGCCCCACTAGCTCGCCCATGCTGACCACGCCGAAGCCCTCAAACAGGGCGTTTTCGGAGTAGTGGCGCTCGACTACGAAGAGGTCCTCGACGGCGTCGGCAAGCGAGCCCCCTGCCCGCTCCGCGCCAAAGCCCACGGTGCCCAGTACGGTCTGGGCCACGTCCACCACCTCCGCCAACGCGGCGGGCGAAAGCTCGTGGGCGGACATCACCCGATCCTCCGCGGAGTCATACAACACAGCACCGTTCGAGGTTACGCATACCGGCCGCACGGGCAGCTGCTCCAGCACCGGGGCAATCCAGCGGAACGGACGACCGGTAGAAAGCGCAAAATAGGCACCCTGTTGGACTGCCCGCGCCACGGCGTCACGATTGCGACGCGGGACGCGATGGTTGCGGTCCAGCAGGGTGCCGTCAATATCGCTCGCGATGAGGCGAGGCGCGTGGGCTGGGAAATTCTCCATACCCGCGAGTTTACATCAGGACTTAGATGTTCAGGTCCTCGTCCTCATTATCCTCCCACTCCAGGGAACGCTTAATTGCGCGCTTCCAGTCGCGGTAGAGCCCCTCTACCTCTTCCTTATCGCGCTTCGGCTTGAATACCTTCATGTCTCCGGTCTGGCTGCCCAGGACGCTGAGATCATCCCAGAAGCCATGGTCCAAGCCTGCCGCGAAGGCAGCACCGGTAGCGGTGGTCTCGATATTCTTCGGGCGGTGTACTTCCACGCCGAGGATATCGGACTGGAACTGCATCAGCAGTTCATTCATGGTCATGCCACCATCCACGCGCAGCTCGGTAATCTCCACGCCGGAGTCCGCCACCATAGCGTCTGCAACATCGCGTGTCTGGTACGCGGTGGATTCGAGCACGGCGCGAGCCAAGTGCTTGCGGTTAGCAAAGCGGGTCAGGCCCACGATGACGCCGCGAGCATCCGGGCGCCAGTACGGAGCGAAGAGTCCGGAGAAGGCCGGCACGATATAAACGCCGCCGTTGTCCTTAACTTCGCGCGCGAGGTTTTCGATGGACGCAGCGTTGGGGATGATCTGCAGGTTATCGCGCAGCCACTGCACCAGGGAACCACCCATGGATACAGAGCCCTCGAGGGCGTACACGGGGCGCTCGCCCTCGCGCTGGAAGCAGACGGTGGTCAGCAGGCCGTTCTCGGAGAACTTCGGGGTGGTACCCGTATTCAGCAGGAGGAACAGGCCGGTTCCGTAGGTATTCTTTGCGGAACCTGCACGGAAGCAACCCTGGCCGAACATCGCGGACTGCTGGTCACCCAGGATGGCGCGGATAGGAACGCCGGAAAGCGAGCCGCGCTCACGCACGGTACGGAAATCACCCAGGGACGGGCGAATCTCCGGCAGCATGGACATCGGGATGCCCATTTCCTTACACAATTCCTCATCCCACTCCAGCTTTTCGATGTCCATCAGCAAGGTGCGGGAGGCGTTGGTGACGTCGGTGGCGTGCAACGCTTCGTGGCCGGCATCGCCCTCGGCGCCGCCGGTGAGGTTCCACAGCAGCCAGCTATCAATGGTGCCGAAGAGCAGGTCGCCTGCCTCGGCACGCTCGCGAGCACCTTCGACGTTATCGAGGATCCACTTCACCTTTGGACCAGCCGGGTAGGAGTTGATAATCAGGCCGGTGCGGCGGCGCCACTTTTCCGGTCCTTCCTCACCCGAGAGTTCCTTACAGATGGCGGTGGTACGGGTATCTTGCCAGACAATGGCGTTGTAGACCGGCTTACCGGTGTGCTTATCCCACACCACGGTCGTCTCACGCTGGTTGGTGATACCCACCGAGTCAATGTCTTCCACGGTGATGTCGCCATTGGCAAGCGCTTCACCGACGGCGCGACGGGTATTGCTCCAGATTTCTTCTGGGTCGTGTTCTACCCAGCCCTTTTCCGGGAAGATCTGCTCGTGCTCGAGCTGGCCAACGGCAGCCTGCTCGCCGTTGTGGTCAAAGATGATGCAGCGCGTCGACGTGGTTCCCTGGTCGATAGCGGCGACGTATTTCTTGTTAGTCATGTGTCTAGTCTCCTATACGAAGATGAAATTAGAGCGCAACGGACAACAGTCCAACGGCTACGGCTGCGACCAATGGGGCCACGATGGGGACCCAAGCATAGCCCCAGTTCGCGCTGCCTTTGTCCTGGATGGGCAAGATGAATGCATAAGCAATTCGCGGGCCCAGGTCGCGGACCGGATTGATGGCATAACCCGTAGGGGTACCAAGGGACAGGCCGACCGCCACCACAACGAAAGCAACAGCGAAGTAGCTCATTGGGCCAAGCTCGCCGCCGGTGGGGCCGAAGGCGATGAACATCAACAGCACGCAGGTGGCGATGAACTCCGTCACCGCATTCCAGCCGTTCTTAGGATGTGCCGGCTTGGTAAAGAAGATACCGTTGGTGTCCTTATTGGCGCCGGTGACGTTTCCGGCGTCGTCGTAATTATTGGCGTCGAAAAGCTGCTTGAAGGCAGCCCATGCCAGGATGGCACCGAGGATAGCGCCGAGGATCTGGCCCAGGAAGTAGTACGGGACCAGGGACCACTCAAGCGAGCCATTGACGGCCAACATTACGGTGACGGCGGGGTTGAGGTGCCCGCCCGTGGGATCGGCCACGCTCGCGCCGACAAAGACCGCCATGCCCCAGCCCAGGGCGATAACGATCCAATCGGAGCCGCGTGCGCCAGAGGTGCGCAGGTTAACCAGCGCACATACGCCGTTACCTAGAAGGAGCAGCAACGCAGTGCCGATAAACTCCCACAGGAATGCATCAAATCCGGTCATAACTTATACCTCGTTTTGGGTGGGTCGGGCGGATCCTGCGCGTACCAAAATGTCATTGGCCTCACGGTCAGTTACCGCAGCTTCTGCTTCAAGTTCGGCCTGCGTGTGGGCCTTGAATTGGGATACCTCGCGCTCCTTGTCGGCGTCGCTCCAGCCCAGCAGCGGTGCTACAAAATCAGCAACGGCCGGGGCGGCATTCACACCGCGGTCGCCGTACTCGATGGCGATGCGCAGGCGGCGGGACAAGATGTCTTCCAAGTGCAATGCACCCTCGTGGGTGACGGCGTAGCGGACCTCGGCCCACAGGTAGGACTCGGCACCAGGAACTGGCTCGAGCAGGGAGGCATCCTCTGCTGCTGGTGCCAAAACCTCACCTAGCAGGGAGCCATAGCGGCCGAGCAGGTGCTCAATGAACTTCTCGCTCAGGTTATAGCGACGAGCCAAGGATGGGACCTGGTTGGCCAAGGCATGGTAGCCGGCGGCGCCCAGGATCGGGGTTTGCTCGGTGATGGACTCTGGGACCTTGGTACCCAGTTCCTTCACCGCCAGGTCCACGGCATCCTTACCGATGACGCGGTACGTGGTGTACTTACCGCCGGCGACAGAGACCATACCTGGGGCCACGCGTGCGACGGCGTGGTTGCGGGAAAGGTTGGTGGTGGAATCGGACTTGCCGGACAGCAGCGGGCGCAGGCCGGAGTAGACGCCCACGATGTCATCGCGGGTGATCTTGCGGCGAACGCGCTGGTTAACCTGATCCAAGATGTAGTCAATATCGGACTTGGTTGGTGCTGGATCTGGCAAGGAAAGACCCTTTTCCCAATCGGTATCGGTGGTACCAATAATCCAGTACTCGCCCCACGGGATAACGAAGAGGACGGACTTTTCGGTGACGAAGCACAGGGCCGCCTCTGCATCGAGCGCATCCTTCGGCACGACGATGTGCACGCCCTTCGAGGCGTGAACGGTGAACTTGCCTTCCACGCCGGCCATCTCTTGGATCTTGTCATTCCATACGCCGGTGGCGTTGATAAAGACCTTGCCGCGCACGGTGGTCTCGCGGCCGGTGGCGGTGTCTCGCACCTTGGCGCCTACGATGCGGCCGCCGCGGTCCTTGTCAAAGCCAATGACCTCGGTATTGGTACGCACGTCGGCACCGTACTCGGCGGCGGTACGCAGCACGGTCATGGTGTGGCGGGCGTCATCAACCAGGGTGTCGTAGTAACGCACGCCGCCCACAATGGCATCTTCTTTCAGGCCCGGAGTTACCTTAAGCACGCCCTTTCGGGTCAGGTGCTTTTGCATAGGGACGCTCTTGGCGCCACCCATGAGGTCATAAAGAGTAAAGCCGCCGAACATCATCACGCGCTCCCATACGTGGTGGGTCAGCGGGAAGATGAACTTCAGCGGCTTCACTAGGTGGGGTGCCAGGGTAGACATGTTCAGCTCGCGCTCCTTGAGGGACTCCGCCACTAGGCGGAAGTCAAACATGGCCAGGTAGCGCAGGCCACCGTGGAACATCTTGGAGGAGCGAGAAGAGGTACCTGCGGCGAAGTCGCGCGCCTCAATGACGGCGGTCTTGAGACCACGGGTAGCGGCGTCCGCTGCCGCACCGGCGCCTACGGAACCCCCACCGATGATGACTACGTCGTAGTCCTCATCCGCGTATCCATTCCATAGATTTTCAAAGTATTCGGGGTTAAAGGATTGGTTGCTTTGCTGGGTCATTACTGACCGCATCTCCTTCCTTGGTGCTTGCATGTGCCTGCGCCATAAATCCATGAATGAGATGGCAAAAGCACAGCCAAAAGCAGTGAATTGTGGTTTCGGTGGAAAGTATCACACCGCGGCTGCAGAGACTTTATCTCCTGAAATCTATGTTAGGAGTCACGGACGCGAGTTACACATGTGGTTACTCACACGTAAGTTTCAGGCCCGTAAGCAGTCAGTTTTCTTAAAATACTTAGCCATTCAAAAAGAAAACCCACCCCCTCGCGGGGGTGCAAAGCGGACGAAAATCCTTCGCTATTTCTGCGCTAACCGCGCCATTGCTTCAAGCACTTCGGACATTCCTGCTTTCTCGGCAGAATAAGTGACCGCCTGAGCGCCTTTGACCACCTCAATAGGGGCAGTTTCCAACGCCACCACCGGCATCCGGTCTAGGAAATCCTCATCTCCTGGCTCGTTAGCAAAAACCAGGGCCTCCTCCGGCTTAGCTTTCAGATCCTCGAGGATGCGCTCCACGCCTTGTACCGCAGTCGCGGCAGTGACGGACAGTGCATCGGTATCGAGTCGCGGCTGCACAGCGTCCTCATCAACGACAACGCTCCACACGGCTTGCGGAACTTCCACTTCACCGGCGGGTGATATCACGATCAGGACTTCGGCCGCCGGGTAGATATCTGCCAAAGCCTTGTGCAATCGCGGAGTTAGCGCGCCATCTTCCCAATTCAGCGCGCTGCTCTGCGCCACTACCACGCGGGGGATGGAAGAGAATTGCGCCTTCATGCGGTGCGGCAAGCGCGAGACGATAAGCCGGGATTGGGTGGCTGCCGCCAACAGGCCCTGCTCCGCTACGGAACCAGCCCATATCTCCTTACTGCTGGCCGTGATGGACGCTTGGGTTTGCGCCACATCCGACTTCAGCTGCGCCATGATATCCGCGACCTTATCGCGACCTTCATCCAAGCCGCGGGTTGCCTCATCTACCACGGCGTTGAGGTTGTTCTTGATCCACTCCAGGGTCTCCGGGGCGGTCCGCGCCTTATTCTTTGGCTCCTCCCCGTCCGCCCCCTTGGCGGCGGCCATGTGGTTGCGCACCAAGTCCACCGTAGTAACGGAGACGCGTTCCTTGAGGCCAACTAGATCGTCGCGAAGTCGGCGCACGCGGTGGCGCTCGGTTTCTACTTCAGCATCTCGAGCTTCTGCTTCTTCAAGGGTAGGAGCCCCTCCACCTTTACGGGCGGGCACCCAGTATTCACCGGCAGGCATGGGCCCAAATTCGGCTTCGTACTGCTCCCATAGCCCTTCCAATGCCTCTTGCATGCGGCGTCGAATCTCCGCGGTATCAGCCTCCGCATCGCCGGAGGGATAGTACGGTTCGAGGGCGGTAATAAAGACAGGGGTCTTGGTCCGTCCCAGGTTCTTTTTGTGTCCCTTGGTCCACAGGCGCTGCGAACCAAAAATGACCTGTGGGACTACCGGCACCCCCGCCTCATAGGCGATGCGGGAGGCGCCACTTTTCATGCTGCGGATTTCAAAGCTGCGGGAAATTGTGCCTTCAGAAAACACGCCCACGAGTTCGCCGTCCTTGGCCAGCTGTACCGCTTGGCGGAAGGAGGCGCTGCCATCGATACGGTCAACTGGCACGTGATGCATGGCCTTCAACAACGGACCCGCCACCGGTGCTTTGAAGATTCCAGCCTTAGCCAAGAAGCGCACCAGACGCTTCTTGCGATAGGCCAAAAAGGCGCCGAAAAGGAAATCCATGTAGCCGGTGTGGTTGCAGACCAACACCGCGCCGCCCTTATCGGGGATATTTTCTTCCCCCGAAAGGCGCATTTTTAATCCCTGTGCCAGAGTCACCCCCCTGCCGATATGGGTGATCTGGCGGTACAGGAAATTCGTCGCAGCGTTCATAACTCTCCAGGACGACGGCGGACTTACTGCGGGGTCAGGACATCCTTGCCCACGAACGGGCGCAGGGCCTCAGGGACAACGACGGAGCCGTCGGCCTGCTGGTGGTTTTCCAGAATGGCAACGAGCCAGCGGGTAGTCGCCAGCGTGCCGTTCAGGGTAGCTGCGGTCTGGGTCTTGCCGCTCTCGTCGCGGTAGCGGGTGGACAGGCGGCGAGCCTGGAAGGTAGTGCAGTTCGAGGTGGAGGTCAGCTCACGGTAGGTGCCTTGGGTAGGAACCCAAGCCTCATTGTCGAACTTGCGGGCCGCCGAAGAACCGAGGTCGCCACCGGCAATATCGATGGTGCGGTAAGGCAGTTCCATGGCTGCAAGCATGTCCTTTTCCATGGACAGAAGGCGCTGGTGCATTTCTTCCGCGTCCTCAGGCTTGCAGTAGACAAACATCTCCAGCTTGTCGAATTGGTGGACGCGCAGGATGCCGCGAGTGTCCTTACCGTGGGAGCCAGCCTCACGGCGGAAGCAGGAGGACCAGCCGGCGTACTGCAGCGGGCCATTGGAGAGGTCGATGATCTCATCCTTGTGGTAACCAGCAAGGGCCACCTCAGAGGTACCGACCAGGTACATATCATCGGCCGGCAGGTAGTAAATCTCATCGGAGTGCTGGCCCAAGAAACCGGTGCCGGACATAATGTCTGGGCGAACCAGAACTGGCGGGATCATCAGCTTGAAGCCAGCTTCGCGCGCCTTCTGCGCCGCGAGCATCAGCATTCCCAGCTGCAGGAAGGCGCCATCGCCAGTGAGGTAGTAGAAACGAGCGCCGCCTACCTTGGCGCCGCGCTTGACGTCGATAAGGCCGAGGGACTCGCCCAACTCAAGGTGATCCTTTGGCTCGAAGTCGAACTCAGGAATCTGGCCTACTTCTTCTACCACTACGAAGTCATCTTCGCCGCCGGCCGGGGCACCTTCGACCACGTTATCGAGCTTGTACTGCAGCTCCTCCACCTTGGCTTCAGCGGCAGACTGTGCCTCTTCCGCCTCCTTGACCTTAGACTTCAGCTCATTGGAGCCCTCCAGCAGTGCCGGACGCTCCTCTGGGGAGGCTTGGCCGATCTTCTTACCAAAAGCCTTCTGTTCAGAGCGCAGTTCGTCGGCCTTTTGGATAGCAGCGCGGCGCTGCTCATCAGCTTCCAAGAGCTGGTCTACGAGGGAGGGATCCTCACCTCGGTTCACCTGGGAAGCACGGACAACGTCAGGGTTTTCGCGGAGTAGCTTGAGATCAATCACGAATGTAAGTTTAGCGTATTGACAACATCTTGCGGTGGTAATAACCAGCGAATTATGATGGCTTTATGTCCGCCGTTCAGCTCCCCGCCCGCACAATTACGGACGGTCCCGTTCCAAAACACACCCAATTGCACGATATCCTCGAAGAATTGTGCCGCACGACCCTCAAACCCGGCGATATCCTGCCCGGCGAGAGGCTTCTTGAAGAAACGTATGGCGTGTCACGAATCACGGTCCGCCGCGCCATCGGGGATCTTGTCGCGGCCGGAAAATTGCGCCGCGTCCGCGGTAAGGGCACCTTCGTAGCGCCCAATCCCCTTGTCTCCCGGCTCCACCTGGCCTCATTCTCGGATGAGATGGGCGCACAAGACGTCACCGCCTCCTCCAAAATCCTTACCAGCGGACGCAGCAGCGCCCCGGAGGATGCCGCCCTCTTTTTTGATACTCCTGCCCAAACCGAACATATTCACCTGCGCCGCCTGCGCTTGGGCGATGGCGAGCCCTACTCCATTGATGACGGCTGGTATAACTCCACGTATGCGCCCAGCCTGCTAGAAAATGACACCTACAATTCGGTCTACGCCATCCTCGACTCCGTCTTTAACGTCCCCATCACCGATGCGGATCAAACGGTCTCGGCGATTTCAGCCGATGCGGACACTGCTCCGCTTCTCGACGTCCCCGTGGGCACCCCACTGCTACACATCGTGCGCTACTCCCGCTCGGGCGATAGGCCGGTGGAGTGGTGTTCCTCCGTCTACCGCACCGACCGCTACCGGCTGACTACCCGGGTGGCTAGGGAGAACAGTATCTAGCCAGCACCCTGCTTAAAAGGTAAGATTAAAGGCCTTATGAAGAAATCACCTGCGTGGCGTTCCGCTGTGGCCGTCCAGATTGTCTTGATTGCGGCAATCGCGGCGGCCGTTTTCATGGGCATCTATGGCGTTATCAGCTCCCACAAATCGGGCGGCGAAGACACTACCGCTGCCCAGCAGCACAATAGCGGGGATACTTCAGAAACCGCCGCTCCTAAACCGGAGCCCTTCACCGCTGCGGCCGCCGGCGCTTGCTTGACGTGGGACATCGCCCAGGATGGCTCCGCCACTGGGTTCAAGGAAGTACCGTGCTCTGAACAGCACCGCTTCGAGGTTTCCAAGACCGAAGACCTGAGCGTCTACCCCACCAGCGAATTCGGCCCTGATGCCAACCGCCCAGCGCTTACCCGCCAACACCAATTGCGCGATGAGCTGTGCGAATCCGCCACTGTGGGCTACCTGCACGGTAAGTGGGATCCGAATGGTAAGTACGATGTGGCGTCCATTCTGCCGCCGCAGTCCGCCTGGGATCGCGGCGACCGCACCCTGCTGTGCGGCCTGCAAACCACCGATGACCACGGCGTACCGCAGCTTACTACCGGCAACGTCGAGGCCTCCGAGCAGGCAAACCTCGCCAAGCCGGGCGAATGCTTGGCCATCGATGACAAGCAGGTTCCGCACGTCGTCGACTGCGCTAAGCCCCACCAAATGGAGACCGTTTCCGTCATCGATGTGGGCAAGCAGTTCCCTAACGGCTACCCAGACGGCAAGGATATGGACAAGTTCCTATCCGATACGTGTACCGCCGCCACCGAGGACTACCTTGGCGGCGAGGAGCAGCTCTACCAGTCCACGCTGCAACCATTCTGGGGCTCTATCACCGAGGCCTCGTGGAACGGCGGCACCAAGTCCGTCAATTGCTCCCTTGTGCATGCCCGCAAAGGCGGCGGTTTCTCTGCCATCACCGGTTCCGCTACCGGTGGACGCCAGGCGCTGACTATCGACGGCCAACCGCCGGAGGAACGCCCCGAGCGCAATCCACTGCGTGAGGACAAGGACAAGAGCCCGGCACCCGAGTCTGCCGCCCCCGCCCCGGCCCCAGCGCCCTAATGGTCGAGGTATCAGAAGAGCGCTTCGATGAGATGGTCAACGAGGCGCTGGATCAAGTCCCCGAGGAATTCGTGCGCCGCATGCGCAACCTCGTCATTTTGGTCGAAGATGAAAATCCCGATAACCCTATGTTGCTAGGGCTCTACGAGGGCGTAGCACTGCCCCGCCGCACCTTCGATCACACCGGTTTCCTGCCCGATGCGATCTTCATTTACCGCAACACACTGCAGCGCTGGTCCGGCAGCGAGGAAGAATTAGCAGAGCAGGTCAAAGTCACCGTATTCCACGAACTCGGCCATTACTTTGGCCTCGAGGAAGAGGAACTGCACCGCTTGGGCTGGGGCTAGAGCTCCGTATCCGCCCACCGGGTTAACGTCCATTCACCAAAGTCCTTGCCGCGCGGTTCCATCACCATAAAGCGGCAATTGGCCAGGTAGCCGGTATAGGCAAAGTCGGCGTCAACACCCGTGGCGTGTTTGGTGACCACGCGGATAGCGGCGCCGTGGCTGACAAGGATGACATCGTGGTCGTCGGCAAGCTGCTCCGCAATGCCCTCCAGCACCGGCTGGTAGCGCGCCAGCACATCATCCAAGGTCTCGCCTCCTTCCATCCCGGCGCCGCGCTCGCCATCGCACCAGCCACGCATGGCCACCATGTGCGACCTATGGGCATCCTCGCTGCCGTCCATCTCCCAGTCCCCGGCGAAAATTTCGTGCACGCCAGAGATTACGTCAACGCGCTGGGAAAATTCCGGCATTCCGCGCTCCTGCTCAAAGGCACGCGCCGCCAGCATCGCGGTCTGCTGAGCGCGCAGGGCAATGGAGCATTTAAATTCCACCTCGCGCTCGCCCACCAACTGCGCTAGCTCACGGCCTACCTCCGTAGCTTGGTCGCGCCCGCGCTCGGTAAGCTCTGCCCCGGGCGGGCGGGTATCGAGGAAGCGGGAAATATTGGAATAGGTCTGGCCGTGGCGCAGCAGGATAATTCTTCCGGGCATGCTTCTAGATTATTGGCCCCTGCGTGCCCGCGCTACCCAATCATCCGCCGCTGCCAGATCGCGCGGTGGCTTGCCCGCGGGCGTTGCCGCCGGCCAGGAGCCAAGGAAAAGCAAGTCCTCTGCCCGCAACCACAGCGCACGCAGCGCCTCCGCCACCGGTTGATCGTCAATGTGCCCGATAAGGTCCACGTAGAAGCGGTACGTACCAAAGGCCTCCCGCGTCGGCCGCGACTCAATCCGGGACAAGTCCACCCCGCGGTGCGCAAAGTCCTGCAACGCCCCCACCAGGCTGCCCGGTTCATTTGGCAGGGTGAAGATGACACTGGTGCGGTCCTGGCCAGTCCTTGCAGTGGGTTTTCCCGGACGCCCCACCAGGACAAAGCGCGTTGCGGCACCCTCAACATCCGCCACGCTCTGGGCGATGGTCTCCAGGCCGAAGATCTCGGCGGCCCGCGCCGGCGCTGCGGCCGCATCCGCTTCCCCACGGGCTACAGCCTCGGCCGCCGCAGCATTGGAACTGGCCGGCACGAACTCTGCCTCCGGCAGATTGTCTTCTACCCAGCCGCGGATTTGCTGGAACGCCACCGGGTGGGTGCTCAGCCGCGCAATGTCGCCCGCGCCTTGCCGGGTCATGATGCTAAAGGCCACGGGGATATCCACCTCGCGGTAAATCTGCACCGGTTCGGCTTCAACCAGCGCATCAAAGGTGGTGGTGACCGCGCCATCGACGGAATTTTCAATGGCTACGCAGGCGTATTCCGCTTGCCCGGCGCGCACGGCGGCCACGGCTTCCGAAGGCGAGCCAACGGGCATGGTCTCTACCTGCGGCAGGTGCGCGGCAAACTTATGCACGGCCGCTTCCGTGAAGGTTCCGGCTGGCCCCAGGAAGGCGATGGTGGTAGTCATGCACGTCACCTTAGCCCACTAGACTGGTGCCCCATGGACTTTTCCGTAGAACAACTCCGCGCGGATCTGCACGGTCTTGCCCCCGAGGAACACGGTTTCACCTACCTGGATGTAGACCGCGAGCCCTCCGGCCGAGGCCGGCTGACCGGCTGGGTCCTCTCCGCTAAGGATCTCTGCGATGTCCGCGGCATGCCTACTACCTTGGGAAATGTCGATCGCACCTACTACCCCGAGCGCAGCGATGCCTTTATTGAAGCCTTGGAGAAGCAGGGTGCGCGCATCATCGGTAAATCCTCCACCCCGGAGTTGGGTCTGCGCGTAGATACGGAACCAGTAGGCCTGCCCCATCCCTATAATCCCCTCTATCCCGGCTGCACTCCGGGTGGTTCCTCTGGCGGTGCGGCGGTACAGGTCGCGCGGGGGTTGCTGCGCGCGGCGCACGCCAGCGATGGCGGCGGTTCCATCCGAGTGCCGGCCGCGGCCTGCGGCGTGGTGGGCTTTAAACCGGCAGGTGATGAACTGGGTGTGCAGGGCTTTATCACCCGGACCGTGGCCGATAATGCCTTTCTGCATGGCCACCGCATGATCACCCCGCGCGCCCGCATTGGCCTGCTCGTAGAGCCGCTGTTTTGCGACGCCAACGTCGATGCCCACCACCTGCGCGCCGCCCGCGAGGCCGCCCAACGCCTACAAGCTGCCGGCTTCACCGTGGTGCCCATTTCCCCGTATCCGCAGGCCCGGGCCACCTTTGCGCATTTCCGCACGACCTTTACCTCCCGTTTGGCGGGGCTCAACCCGGCGGCAGGCTACGCCGAGTGGATCGCTCAGCAGGGCCGGCGCGTGAGCGCCGCTGAGCTGGCCGCGGCGCGGGCGCATGTCCGGCGGCTGCCCGACTTGCTGGCCCAGGAATGGGGCGTCGATGCCATCCTCACCCCAATGCTCACCACGGACCCGCCGCGTATTGGTTCGTTCCTGTCCCTGCCCCATGCGGAGAATTTCGCGGCCCAGACCCGGTGGTCTCCGTGGGGTTCCCTCTTCAACATGGCCCGCCTGCCAGCCATTTCCGTGCCATGGGCCGTTCCCAATCACCCGCCGGTGGGCGTGCACCTGGGAGGCATTACGCTTTCCGACGCCGCCCTGCTCGGCCTCGCCCACATCCTCCACCCATGACCAAGTCCCTACGCGCCGAACTGCTCATCGTCCTTACCCTCACCTTTGGCATTTCCGGGGTGCGGGCGGTGTTAAACCTCATCAATTCCCTGGCCGCGCCGCAGCGGCTCGACGAGCAATCGGTCACGCTCAATTCCAGCCAATCCTCCCTTGCCTGGGTGGATATGGGACTGCAGTTGTGCTCGTCCGCCGTGCTCTTTTCCTATGGAGCCTTAGCGCTTTTCCTGCTGGCCAAGGACCGCTTTGTGCCCCGTGCCCACCGCGCCCGCGACTGGCTAGAAGGAGCAGGGCTTGCCGCCCTCATTGGCATCCCGGGGCTCGCCCTGTATTTCGCGGCGGTGCAATTGGGGTGGAGCAAGGAGGTCATCCCCGGCGACTTCGCCAATGCTTGGGTGGAAATTCCCGTTTCCCTCCTCAAGGCCGCTGCCAACGCCTTCGCGGAGGAAACCGTGGTGGTGATGTGGCTGATGACGCGTTTGCGCCAGGCGCGCTGGTCGCTGCCAGCCACGCTGGCCGCAAGCTCCATTCTCCGCGGTTCCTACCACCTCTACCAGGGAGTTTCCGCTGGCTTTGGCAATATCATCATGGGGTTAATCTACGGCTATTACTACCACCGCACGGGGCGGGTATGGCCGCTGGTCATAGCGCATTTTCTTATCGACGCCGTCGCATTCGTGGGTTATTCCTTCCTGTGAAAATGCCTGTAGGGGACGTCGCGAACCAGGCGTTGCTCCCTGCTCCTTGTAAGGTATAGCGCATGACTGAATCAGGACGAGATCCGCATAGGGAGGCCCGCCGCGCCGGCGATGACTCCTCCACTGAATTCGTCCTTGGGGCCGATGGACGTCCCCTCAAGGATCGATACGGCCGCCCCATTCGACGCCGTTCCTCCGCCCGCCCGGCGCCGCGGCGCGTGGAACCCGAGCAACAATCCTTTCGCGCTCCGCAGCCACAGCAACAGCCCCCGCGCCGCACTCCGCCACCAACACCCAGCCGCTACCCCAGCCAGTACCGCGCGCAGCAGCGCCCGCCTCGTCGTACCGAACCGCGCCCCGCACCCCGGCAACGCCCGCACAGCCGGCGCAAGAAGGTCAATCCGGCCAAGCGCGCCCTCGGCTGCGTTGGCTTGGCGCTCGTTGTCCTACTGGTATTCAACCTCGTCTTCATGTTCTGGGCCGATGCCCGCCTCACCCGCGTGGAGGCGCTGCCAGAAGACCAGGTCTCAAATACCGCCGGCACCAATTGGTTGCTCGTCGGTTCCGATTCCCGCCAAGGACTCAGCGAGGAACAGCAGGCGGAGCTAGGCACCGGTGGTGATGTGGGCGAAGGCCGCACCGATACCATCATGCTGCTGCACATCCCTCGCACCGGCAAGGCCAAGCTCGTTTCCATCCCACGCGATAGCTACGTGGAAGTCCCCGGTTTCGGCATGGACAAGATCAATGCCGCCTTTACCTACGGTGGACCGCAGCTGCTTGCCCAAACCGTCGAGGGCACGACCGGTTTGCACATCGACCACTATGCCGAGATCGGCATGGGTGGCCTAGCCAATGTGGTCGACTCCGTCGGCGGCGTAGACGTGTGCGTAAAGGAACCCATCAATGACCCGCTGGCCGGCATTGATCTCCAAGACGGCTGCCAAAAGCTCAAGGGGCGCGACGCCCTCGGTTACGTGCGCACCCGCGCCACCGCTATGGGTGACCTCGACCGCGTGCAGCGCCAGCGCGAATTCTTCTCTGCCCTATTGGACAAGGTTGCTTCCCCAGCCACCCTGATCAACCCATTCCGCGCCTTCTCCTTGGTCAACCACACCGCCTCCTCGTTCATCGTCGGTGAGGGCGACCACGTCTGGCACCTCGCCCGCGTGGCACTAGCCATGGGCTCCGGCGTAGACACCGAGACCGTCCCCATCGGCGGTTTCCAAGATACCGAGGTAGGCAACGTCGTCCTCTGGGACGATGAAGCAGCCGCCGGGTTGTGGGATTCCCTCAAATAGCGATCAAAAAATGGCCCTTCCTCTACCGGGGAAGGGCCATTTTCCTGTCTTTAGCGCAGAGTCACCTGGCGGGACTTGATGTTTTCTAGCTGCTTGCGCTCATCGGCGCTCAGCTGGGCATCATTAGAAATTTCTTCCTCCAAGGCCTTGTCCACGCGGGTGAGGTGGTCCTCATAGGAAGCGTGGTCAACCTCTGGATCCAAGTCGAAGACCGGAGCGATGAGACCGTGGGTGCGGAAAACACCGGCGAACTTGGTGCCCTCGCCCAAGTTCAGCTCGCCGCGGGCGGCGACGCGCGCCAAAGCGTTGAGGAATGCGGATTCATCGTCATTCGGGCGGACCCAACGGATGTGGGCCTTGCCGCCGCCGGCATTTGCCCAGAAAGCCGCACCGGTGATGTTCTCGCCCACCTCGTGGGACTCGATGACGGAATCATTAGCGGCGCGTAGCGACTGCGCAATCTGCGGGGTGACCTGTGCGCCCTCCGGGATCCACCATTCGAAGTCCTGGTGAACCTGCACGTCGAGGGTAGCGGAGGCGTCGATAAGCTCCTCCAGCTTCGGCTCCGAGCCGTCAGCCGCGGTGGATTCCAGGGTGGCGCCGGGCTCGTTATTCTTCACCCAGTTAAGGGCAAAGGCGAGGTCGCGGCCCGGGTTGTGGGTGTGGGACTGTACCTGCAGGCCCACGAAGGCATCGCCGCCAAATTCGGTGTCACGAATGAGCGCGGCAGACGCACCCGGCAAGACGGTGGCTACATACACGTTCTTATCGCAGCCTTTAACGTCAAGCTTGGCAAAAGCGGAGGGGACGAACTCCTGCATGGCGACCAGGGAGGCCTCCGCAGCAAGTCCGCCGTAGGGGCGGGGATCCTTTTCCAGGGCGGCGCGCTCCTTGGCGCGGGCAGCGAGCTTTGCCTGGCGGCGGGACATGCCCTCAGGCAGCTGTTCCTTGTTCTTTTTCTTCTTGGCCATGCCTCCAAGATACCTGCTTACTAGAGCTCAATGGCATGTAGGGCCACTTCGGGTTGATTGGTGGCGAGCATATCTACCCCGTTAGCCCACGCCCACTTCATATCCTCCGGCTTGTCTACGGTCCACAGGTAGGTAGGCAATCCCTGCGCGCCGATAATCGCCGGACGCAGCTTCGCGCGCAGCAACGATACGCCAAGCGCGGTGGGCCTGGACAGCATGACATCGGGGCGGTTGACGTGGCGCTCCCAATCGCGACGAAGATAAATCCGGTCCATGTGCGGCGCCAAATTCTGCATGCGGCGAATGGCATGGTGGGAAAAGGAAATGACGTGGATCCGGGGGTCGTCGAAAAGCCCCGCATAACGCAGGCGCAGCACCGTTTGCTCCTCCAGGATGTCGCCCTGCCCGGAGGGGTGCTTAGTCTCGATATAAAGGTGGTGCGGTGTGCCCTCGAGCAGTTCCAAGAGTTCGTCGAGAAGCATCATGCGCTGGCCCGAACCGATGTCAACGCCGCGCAACTCTTCCCAGTCCATCTTGGAAATGCGGCCGGGCCGCCCCGCGGTGCGGTCCAACGTGGGATCGTGCTGGACCACTACTTTTCCATCGCGCGTCAAGCGCACATCGCACTCGACGCCGTGAATTGGCAAATCTAGGGCTTTTTCAAAAGCTAGAGGGGATAGCTCCGGATATTTTCCGGAGTATCCCCTATGGGCGACAATCTTCACTAGCCGAAAAACTCTTCCTTGATGTCATTCAGGGTCTTGGCAGAAGCATCGAAACGCTCCTTTTCGTGCTCATTGAGCTGCAGCTCAATCGCGCGCACGATGCCGGAACGGTTGATGATGGCAGCGGTGCCGATGTAGAGATCCTCTACGCCGTATTCACCCTGCAGGTAAGCAGATACTGGCAGCGCCACGTCCTGGTTCTGGATGACGGCGGCGGTGATGCGGGCCAGGCCCATGCCGATGCCAAAGGAAGTAGAGCCCTTAGCGTCAATGATGGAGTAGGCGGCATCGCGAGTCTCTTCGAAGATCTTCTCAATGCGCTCTGCATACTCCGGATCCGAGTCCAGCTTCTTGGACATCGGGACACCGGCGATATTGGCGGTGGAGACGGCCGGCAGCTCGGAATCGCCGTGCTCGCCCACGATGTAGGCGTGTACGGACTTCGGTGCAATGTCCTCCAGCTCGCCCAGCATGTAGCGGAAACGAGCGGAGTCCAGCACGGTGCCGGAGCCGATGACGCGCTTGTGATCCAGGCCGGAAGCCTTCCATACGGCGTAGGTCAGGATGTCCACTGGGTTGGAGGCAACCAAGAAGATGCCATCAAAGTCATTCGCCATGACATCGGAGACGATGCTGTTCATGATCTTGACGTTCTTGCCCACCAGGTCCAGGCGGGTCTCGCCCGGCTTCTGTGCGGCACCGGCGCAGATGACGACCATATCGGCGTCTGCGCAATCGGCGTAGGTGCCCTTGGTGACGCGGGTACGGGTCGGGGCCCACACAACACCGTGGTTGAGGTCCATGACGTTGCCCTCTAGCTTCTTTTCATCGATGTCGATGATTGCCAGGTGGTCAACGATGCTTTGGTTGATGAGAGCGAAGGCGTAAGCGACTCCCACATCGCCGGCGCCAATGAGAACTACTTTGTTTCCTACATGATTTGCCATGACCCTATTGTGCAACTTTGTGGAGATTTTTGCACGGGCTAAGTCTCACACTGAAATTCCCACCGAAATCTGGGAGAATCGGGCATTATGAAACGCGCACTCCGCCGCGCTGCACTAACCGCTCTTGGCGTAGCCGCGGATCTCACGCCCATCGTCCGTATGACCAGCCGGCAAACCTTACCGCCCAATATGTCGGCTGGAATTTTGGGTGCGGAATTAGCTACGTGGGCTGCTGTTTCGCCTTCCTTACTGCCCCGTCCGTGGTGGGTGACCGCCGCCAACGTGGCAATCGGGCAGGGCGTCGGGCATCTAGGGGCGGCGTCAACAAGCTTCGTGCTCAATCGCATTGGCAAGCGCCCGCAGGACCGCCTCGGACCTCAACATCGACAAATTGTGCACCTTGCTATTGGCGCTGGGACTGCATTTAATGCCGTGCTTTCGCTGCGCAATCAGAAAAAACAGGCGGAGTTGGTCAATAAGCAGCTCGTGCGCGGGCCCGTCACGGCGGCCATCGGCCTGGCTGCGGGCACCGCAGGCTACGGCACGCTCCTACTCATCGGGGAGGCCACGCAGCTTGCCGTCACCAAACTGTCACGCCAGCTGGGCCGCTGGGTGCCGGCGCTCATTGCGTGGCCGGTGGTTACCGCGGGACTGAGCCTCACGGCGTTTGCACTTTCTGACCGCGTGGTCTTTCGACGCTGGCTGCGCTCGCTATCGCACCAAGCGCAGCGGTTAAATAAGCAGATTTTCCCCGGCACCTCCATGCCGTGGGAGCCGGAGCGCTCCGGCAGTCCGTGGTCGCTCGAGCCGTGGTCGGCATTGGGACAACAGGGACGCCGCTTTGTCTCCAATGGCCCCCGCGCCCGCGATATCCGCACAGTGACGGGAACCGATGCAAAGGAACCGATCCGCATCTACGCCGGATACATTCCAGGGCGCTCCTTCCAACAATCCGCGGAAAAGATCCGCGCCGAACTCGAACGCACCGGTGCCTTGCGGCGAGAGACTATTGTTATCCAGATGCCCGCCGGCTCGGGATGGATCAATAACTGGGGTGCGTGCTCCTATGAGTTTTTGACCGGTGGTGATTGCGTCACCGTCACCATGCAGTACTCCTACCTGCCTTCGGTTTTTTCCTACCTCGTGGATAAGAATGCGCCAAAGCAGGCGGCCCGCGAATTGATTCGGGTGATACACGAAGAGATAGATAGGCTGCCGGAAGAAAACCGCCCACGGCTATATTTCGCAGGTGAATCGCTTGGCGCCTACGCCATTATGGATAACTACCATAATGTGGAGGACCTACTTTCCGCCTGCAATGGCGCGGTCTTTTCTGGGCCTCCGCGCATGACGCACTTTACCCAGCGCCTGCGCCGGGATATTGGTTCACTAGAACGCCTGCCCGTTATCGATGGCGGCAAGCATGTGCGCTACGCCGCGGCCCCTGACCATACGCTGCACGACGCCTTTGGCAATGACTACGCCCATACCTGGCGCCGACCCCGCATGCTCATTGCCCAGCATGCTTCCGACGCCATCGTGTGGTGGGATCTCAACCTTCTCGTGCGCAGGCCCACCTGGATCCATGAACCACAGCCGGAAGCTTTGCACGCGGATACCTTCCGGCAGCTGCATTGGGTGCCTTTTATTACCTGGTGGCAAATTGGCTTGGACCAGATCAATTCCCTCAACGTCCCTGGCGGGCACGGACACAACTATTTTGAGGAAATGCTCTGGTATTGGGATGAGGTCTTAGGATCCCAATCCCGCCAATCGCTCACGCCGAAGTTGGCCAAAAAGATCGCTCGCTTTATCCGGCGCGACGCTTAGTCGCATTTCACCCCAGTACTGTGGTGCGGGCAGTACCCATTGGGCACCTTATGCAAGTACTGCTGATGCTCATCCTCAGCCAGGTAGTACTCCCCAGAATCGGTTTCAGAGAGGAGTTTGACCTCCGTGGTGGTATCCCCAAATCCAAATTCCTTGAGTTTCTCTGCATAGGAGTCCACGATGCCCTGGATTTCTGCGCGCTCTTCCTCCGTGCGTGGGTAGAAAGCAGAGCGGTATTGCGTTCCTACATCGTTGCCCTGGCGGAAACCCTGCGTGGGATCGTGCGCTTCTAGGGCTTGTACGACAAGATCGCGCAGGCTGACGCGCTGCGGGTCATAGACCACCTCCACCGCCTCGGCGTGGTTGGTTAGCCCACGGCACACCTCGTAGTACGTGGGATTCGGGGTGGTACCGCCCGCATAGCCCACCGAGGTGGATTCCACGCCTTCGGTCTCCCAAAACATCTTCTCCGCACCCCAGAAACATCCCAACGCAATAAGAATGGAGCGCTGCCCGTCCTTCCACGGTCCGGTAATCGGTGTCCCTAAAACGGCGTGCGGGGCGGGGTCTAGGATTGGCTCGGATCGACCCGGCAGAGCCTCGTCTGCAGCAACAAGTTTGGGCTCCGGCTTAAACATCCACATGAGGCATAGCTCCTTCCTTATTCCTTCTTCCCAACGTTGTACTGCGAAAAGCTATTCCGCGGCCAGTTAATATTCGCGCTAGTTCCACAATTCGAATTAATCATGGCGAAATCTTTCCACCGTGCCTATCATCGGGACACGTACCCGAAGAAAGGATTTAACAAATGGCTGTTTACGAACTTCCTGACCTCCCATACGCATTCGACGCACTGGAGCCACACATCTCCGCAGAGATCATGGAACTCCACCACGATAAGCACCACGCAAACTACGTTGCTGGCGCTAACGCTGCACTCGAGGCACTCGAGGAAGAGCGCAACGGTGAGGCTAACCCGGATCGCATCCGCGCCCTCTCCAAGAACTTGGCATTTAACCTGGGTGGCCACACCAACCACTCCATCTTCTGGAAGAACCTGTCCCCGAACGGTGGCGGCGAGCCAACCGGTGAGCTGGCAGAGGCTATCAACCGCGACTTCGGCTCCTTTGAGAAATTCAAGGCTCACTTCTCCGCCGCTGCTACCTCCCTGCAGGGCTCCGGCTGGGCAGTTCTGGGCTACGACCACATTGCTGGCCGCCTCATCATCGAGCAGCTGACCGACCAGCAGGGTAATACCTCCATCAACTTCACCCCGCTGCTGATGCTGGATATGTGGGAGCACGCTTTCTACCTGCAGTACAAGAACGTTAAGGCTGACTACGTTAAGGCCGTATGGAACGTCTTCAACTGGGATGACGTTGCTGAGCGTTTCGCTGCAGCCACCAAGTAACTCCTTGTAGTTACTTCGGCCGCCCTCCGGGGCGGCTTTTTCTATGCCCGGATAAATTCCCGGAATTGCCGCACTGGGGGAGCATCATCCCCGGCGCGCCACACCAAACCGAGCTCGCGGTACGCCGGCGGCGTAAGGGGGATCAGGCTCCCCACCTGCAGATAGGGATCATCCAACGGCAAAAGCGCCACCCCGAGTCCTGCCGCTACCAGCCCCGCAACGGTAGTAAGCTCCATCGATTCGAAGACGAGGTGGGGGCTAAAGCCAGCGTCGTCCGCGAGGGCATCGAGAAGCATGCGCGTGCCATAGCCTGGGAGCATGCCGATAAACGGTTCTGCAGCGAATTCCGCTAGTTTCACCTCCCGCCGGTTCGCTGCCCAGTGGCCTTCCGGCACCGCTAGGCCTAGTCGCTGCACCTTAATCCGGTGCCAGCCCAGGGCTGCATCAGGCCGAGGGCCCACGAGGGCAAGGTCGGATTCGCCGTTTTCCACCCTGCTCACCAGCTCCTGCGCCGCGCCTTGATGGAGGCGAATATCCACGTGCGGGTGCTGCGCGCGATAGCTCTTGAGCAAGTCCGGAACCAGCCAGGTGCCCAGCGAGTGCATGAAATCTAGGCGCACGGTGCCGCGTTCTGGATCCATGAGCCGGGCAACATCATCCCGCCCTACTTGGTAGGCGCGGAGCATGTCCCGCCCCGCCGCAGCGAAGGCCCTCCCGCGCGAGTTCACGTGCAGGGTGCGCCCAGTGCGCTCGAAAAGGCGGGCGCCAAGACTAGCTTCTACGCGCTGTACGCGGCGGGTCAGCGCGGATTGAGAGATCCCCAGTTCATCGGCCGCAGCGCCCACGCGGCCATGATCCACCACGGCGAGGAAGCCGCGGACATCCTCCACATTCATGCATACTCCGCATCGATTAGTGTAATTTTCCACATTTTACACATGCTGCGTGTCCGGGCAGGCTAAATGATATGACTCGAACGCGGCGCGCTACGGTGGCCATGCTCCTTGTGGGCTTGGCTATATTCTCCAGCCTGTATTCCACCCAAGCCATCCTTCCCACGCTGGTAGACAACATGGGCCTTTCTTCCACCGAGGCGGCCATGACCGTATCGGCCGCCACGGGCGCGCTGGCACTATGCGTGGTGCCCGCATCGATCCTCTCCGAACGTTTCGGCCGCGGACGCATCCTGCTCATTTCGGCCGTTGCCGCGACCGGCGTGGGACTCATTGTTCCCCTCGCCCAGGAGGGATGGCAGCTCATCGTGGTACGCGGCCTGCAGGGTGCGCTGCTGTCCGGCGCCCCCGCCACGGCAATGGCATGGCTTTCTGAAGAGCTCGATGACAAAGCCCTGCCGCGAGCCATGGGCCTATACATTGCAGGCACCTCCGTCGGTGGCCTTACCGGCCGCCTCATCCCCACCGGACTAGTGGAGATTTCCACGTGGCGCTGGGCGCTCTTTGGCTCGGCGCTGGTCTCACTCGCCTTTGCGATTACGGCTTGGCTGCTGCTTCCCGCCCAGCGCAATTTCCGGCCTAAATCCATCCATCTCAAGACCGAAAGCCGGGCGCTCTTGGGCCATTGGGGCAACCGGGATTTGGCCTTGCTCTTTCTCACCGCATTCCTGTCCATGGGCACGTTTGTCTCCATGTATAACTTCCTAACCTTCCGGCTCATCGATGATTTTGGCTTGGCGCCTTCGCTCGCCGGCTTGGCTTTCTTGTTCTACCTTTCTGGCACTTGGTCCTCGGCTCGGGCTGGAGCGCTGGTGGCCCGAATCGGCCACGGAAAAACCCTGTGCGGCTCGGCTGCACTTTTTACTGCGGGCATCGCGTTGTGTGCCGGTAACCTTCCGCTGACGCTTCTCGGCATGATCGCCTTCACCGTGGGCTTTTTCGCCGTGCACTCCACCGCCTCCGGGTGGGTGGGCCAGATTGCCACCCACGACCGTGCAGAGGCTTCCTCGATGTACGTGTTCTGCTATTACTTTGGCTCTTCTGTGGTGGGCGCGTGTGCCGGCCTGCTTTTCGACGCCCTGTCGTGGCCCTTCTTCATCGCCTTCTTCACTGCCGTAGCCCTCACGCTTACTGCGCTGACTTGGACCAAGATTAAAACCGACTAAAATCGGTTTTATGCCTGAGAATAAGTGGTCGGCGCGGACATGGCACCGCAAGGCCTCCCGTCCCGTATCCCTGTGGATGATGGTCTTCATCCTCGTGGGTGCAACGCATACCTTGGTTCCGAACTACCGGTGGGTGCTCATCCACCTATTCACCCTCGGACTGGTGAGCAATAGCATCATCGTGTGGTCCCAGCACCTCACGGAGAAATTCACCCAACAGCGCCTCCCCGAATCCACTCGACCTACCCAATTGGCCCGCATCTATGGCCTCAATGCCGGAATCATCCTCGCGTTAATCGGCCAAATCCTCATGGAGTTCTGGTCCCAACACTGGATCGTCACCCAGGTGGGCGCCACGCTCATTGGATTGATGATGCTCTGGCATGCGGCATCGCTCTTCCGGCAATGGCGCGGTGCCAAAGATAAGCGCTTCCGCCCCGTGGTGGGCGCTTATGTTCTTTCCGCTCTGTGCCTGCCGGTGGGTGCCATCTTTGGCGGGCTGCTGGCCGTCTACCCCGGCCGTCCCACGCTGCTGCTCGCCCATATCGCCGCCAATATCGGCGGATTCATCGGCTTGGCCGCGGCCGGTTCTCTCACCATCCTTTTCCCCTCCATCTGGCGCACCCAAGGTATTAATCGCCACATGCAATCCTCCTTTGCGCTGCTCGCAGTCGGTGTGGTTGCCACCATCGTGGGCGCTTTTCTCGGCTTCCCTGAGTTGGGCCTTATCGCCTACTGCTGCGGTTGGGCGCTGAGCTTGCAGCAGTGGCTCGCCAATGTACTGACGGTGGCTAAGGACCCGCGCGATCGCATCACCTTTGCCTCGGTCTCCGTGCTCATGGCCTCGTTATGGCTGGTGCTGTCTTTGGTGTACTACACGGTGCAGCATTTCTTTATACCCGAGCCGGCGCTGCCCACCCTCGCCTTGCTGGTGGGGTTTGCCGGTCAACTGCTCATCGGCGTGATGAGCTACCTCTTGCCCAGCACCATGGGTGGCGGCCCCGCTGCCGTCCGGGCGGGCTTGCAGCAACTGGACAAACTCGGCCTCCTGCGCGCCACCCTCGTCAACGGTGGGCTGCTCATCTGGATCGGCACCGATATTTCCCTACTTAAGGTGGTCGCCTCCCTCTTGTGCATCCTGCCCCTGGCGGCCTACCCCGTACTCATCGCCCGGGCGGTCAAGGCCCAAAAGCAGGTCCTGATGAAGAAGGCCGAGGGCCCAGATCCAAAGCCGGGGCCAGAATGGAACCAGGTCTACGCGGGCATAGCGATTCTCGCGGTAATCTACACCCTATTTACAGCGCTGTAGTACCCGGCGCGCCGGCATCCATCCACTCGCGGACCGCGCGGGTGGCCTGGACGTCGCCGGAGTTATAGTCCAGCAAGCGCTGCCGCGCCACGAGGTCACCGGCTAGCGCCTCGCGGCGCGCGTTCACGGATTCCTCGCCGTCGAAGTCTTCTTCTGGCCACGTAAACCCCGCTTCCGGGGCGACTACCTTCAAACCTAGGCCAAAGGGGCCGGCGAAGGATCGTTTGACGTGGACGAACATATCCACCCACTCCGGTGAAGAGATAAACTCTTCTACTTCCTGCTCATCCACCTCGCGGAAGCGCTGCGCGGACATCCGCATCCAGTGGTTCTCGCCGTGGGCCGAGTAGCAATATGCAGCAAAGGTTTTGCCCTCCGCATGGGCCTTAGCACGCACATCCATCAACCAGCGCCAGAAAGCCGCAAAGTTTTCCGCCTCGGCACGCCCGCCCAACGGCTCCCACGTAACGAACGGGACGTAGTTGCCGTCGTGCCAGGCTCCCCATAGGTACGCGCCTTGGTCCAGGTAGGCTTCCATATCCACGTCTACCTCGACGTCCGCGCGCGGAACGCGCACGTCGCCGCGGCGCAGCAACACTTCCCCGGCGCGCCAAGCAGCAGCAAGGCGGGAGGGCTCGCCCAGATCGGCGTCGATAAGCGCCTGCACGGTAGTAATCCCGCGCTCGCGGTAAGGCTTAGCGCGGTCGCCGGATAGGAAAAGCGAAATATCATCCGCCGCCACCAGCTCTTGCTCGCACAAAGACCAAAAGCGGCAGCTCGCACACTCCTTGACCCGCACCGGGGCGGTAGGAAGCGGCTGATTCCAGGCGCGTTCCAGATCAAACTTGGCTGTTTCCGTAAAAAATGCCCGCGTGCGGTCCTGGCCGATGGCCCCGCCCCGGCCGGAATCGAGTCCGAGATCCTGCAAAGCACGGGCGGCAAACGCTAAGCGGTAACCATCTACCGCATGATGGCGCAGCTTATACGGCGCCTCGAGCGGCTCACTCAGGCCCAAGCGGTGGGTGGGCACCGCCGGCGTCGTCTTAGTGTCGTTCTTGCGGGCCACACGGTGATTGGACACGATAATTGGGGTGTACTTATCACCCTCGCGCAGCAGCAAATCTACGCGCACCATCCACTCCTCGGTGGCGAAGACCGCGTTGGTGATGTGCGTATACCCAGAAGCTAAGGCCTCAAGGGTGCGCATGGAGCGCTCCCACTCATCGCCTTCCAGATCGATGCGGCGAAACCTGCCAGAGCCCTTGCGGGGAAACATCTCCATGACGGCCTCCACTGCAGCCGCGTGGCGCTCCGCCCGGGCAATCGAGGCATGGGTACGCGGCATCTCGGGGTGCGCGCGCCGCTGTACTAAGCGGTAGCGGCACCCCACAAGGTCCGAAGCAACAACCACATCCTCCACACCGGGTGAGCTTAATAGAACGGCAAGGTAAAGTTGAATCCAGACTCGATCAAACGTGAGGGAAATTTAATGAGCATTCTGAAGAAAGTTAAAAAGGCCCGCCAAGAAGCACGCGCACAGGCAAAGGCCGCCAAGACCCGCGCCAAGGCAGAGGTAAAGGCCCAGTCTAAGGACCGCCGCCGCCAGCAAAAGCTCCTGGCCAAGCAGGAAAAGCACCTCATTAAGTCGGAGGAAAAGGGCCTCAAGAAGCGCCGCAAGCACGAGGAGAAGATGGCCAAGAATGAGCTAGCCAAGCTCAAGGCCGGCCGCTTTAACTCCGATAACGTCAAGCGCTATGCCGGTGCGCTGCGCACCGCCGCGCCCCTGCTGCTGCCGCTCCTCTACCGCGGCTACGTGGGCCTGAAGACCGAAGGCGAAAAGCGCAAGGCCGCTAAGGCGGGCGTGAGCTCGGATCAGATGGCTTCCTTCTCCGGCTACGGTGCGCCGCTCAAGGCCCGCACCGCCGGCATCCGCAACTCCCTCGATAACACGGACGTTCCAGCCGGCTTCAAGCGCGATGTGCGTGACCGCCTACAAGAAGTAGACTCCGCCATCGATAATGCCGAGTTCATGACCGAGCAGCAGCGCCGCCGCGCTCACAAGACCATTAGCTCGGAAATTGACTCCATTACTGCGGAAATCCAGCAGCGCCTGGCCCAGTAAAAGAGCTACACGCCGCCACCGCCCCCTATTTGGTGGTGGCGTTTATTTATTTTCTATAAAGATCCGGGATTTTTCGGGAAAAGTATTTTCGGCCAGAAAAAGTTGCTGATAATCTTCTAACCGCCCTACCCCTTTAACACCGTTTATGCTCTCTGTGCTTGGTGTGCAATTTTTAAAATTGGAGGAAATATGTCCCGCCGTGAAGTAACCCATTTTTACGACGACTTGGACCACTCCCTAATCCCTGAAGACCAGCTAGAAGTCGTCCGCTTCAGCGTAAACGGTCAAAATTACCTTATCGATCTCTCCACGGATAACGCGCGGCATTTCCATAATCTGCTCGCCCCCTACGTGGACGCCGCCCGCATTGCCCCCGCCCTCGATGCCCAGCGGGCCAACCCCAGCCAAATCCGCGAATGGGCCCGCACCCAAGGCCTGCCAGTGGCGCACCGCGGAAAGATCCCGCAGGACGTTATCGAGGCGTATAACGCCGCTAATTAAAGCACGCCCTGCTCGCGTGCTGCCGCCACAGCGGAGGTGCGCGAGCGCACGCCCAATTTGTCATAAATGTGCACAAGGTGGGACTTCACCGTGGCCTCAGACAGCATGAGGTCTTGGCCAATCTGCCGGTTCGACGCCCCCGCTGCTACCAGCTGCAAGACCTCGAGCTCACGCGGCGTGAGCGAGGTGCGCGGCGTGCGCACGCGGGTCATCAGCCTGTCGGCCACGATGGGAGATAGCGCCGAATCACCCTCCGCAGTCGAGCGCACTGCGGACAGCAGCTCGTGCGGTGGTGCATCCTTGAGCAAATAGCCCACGGCACCGGCTTCGATAGCGCCGAGGATATCCGCATCAGTGTCATAGTTGGTCACCACGAGGACCTTGGGCGGGGTGGCCATCGCGGAGCGAATCTGCGCGGTTGCCTCCGCTCCGCCCATAACACGGGTCCCTTCCACACCCGCGCCGAAGCGCAGGTCCATCAAAATGACATCGATGCCGCCCGCCTGCGCTGCCGACACCGCAGCTTCGGCCGTAGCGACCTCCCCTACGACGTCGATATCCTCTGCGCCCTCAAGCACGGAGCGCAGACCCAGGCGGACGATTTCGTGGTCATCTGCCAATAGGACCCGAATCACGACATTCCTCCTATCGATGTCATTGTCAACCAAAAGTTTAATCTACCCGGTTGCCTAAGGGCATACTAACTGACACGGCAGTGCCCTCCCCCGGCGCGGATTCAATAATGACCTCCCCACCTAGCTCCTGGGCGCGGCGCCTAATTGCGGCCAGCCCAATATGCCCGAGCCCAGCCGGGGTGCTTTCCACCGCGGCCGGATCAAAGCCCTTGCCGTTATCCACCACATCCAGGCGCACCTCGTCACCCTCATAGGTCACCGTGATCCGGGCACGGCTTGCCTCTGCATGCTTGACGACGTTCCCCACAGCGCCCTGCGCAATCCGCAGCAGCGCCGCCTCTACCTTCATGGGCAGCTGCTGTACCTCTCCTTCGGATTCCACCTCGACGTGAATATCTCCGGTAGCGCCGAAATTTTCCGCCATACGGGTCAACGCGGCCTCGAGAGATGCCTCATTGAGCGTCGGCGGCTGCAAAGCGGCAATCATTGCCCGCGCCTCGTGCAAATTATCCGCGGCCGTCCTGCGGGCCAGCTCGATGCGCTCTCGCGCCTTGTCCGCGTCCTGCTTATCCAGATCACGGTCCGCCGAATGCAGGAGCATTTGAATGGAAGATAGTCCCTGGGCAAGGGTGTCATGAATCTCGTGCGCAATGCGCTGACGCTCGGCCACCATGCCGGCATCGCGCTCCGTGGCTGCCAGCTGCGAGCGAGTTTCAATCAACTCTTTATTCATCCGCGACAGCGTCCGGAAGGCGTAGGTGATCGCTATCGTCACCAGCGCTGAGACCGCCGGCCCCATGACACCGCCGAAGGTCAGACCCTGCGGAATCTGCACCACCACGGTGATGATCGAGGCAACGATGACGCACGCGATGCCCGCCGCCATGTCCAGCACCGTGAGGTACAAAAAGAACATCGCGAAAACCAAATAGATTGCCGCTGGGGCCACGAACAGATCCGCCACCCACAGCACCGAGAGGATGCACAGCCACAGGTAGCGCACCGGCCTTGCCCAATATTCCCCGTATACCGAGCCAGCGAAATACACGGCCGCAAAGCCCACCAAAAGCAACAGGTTGATGATCGCTTGCGAAAGCGGCATCCGCGCGGAGGTAAAAATGCCCACCACCAGCAGGCCAGCGGTCAGGATATGGATGCCGGTGCGCAGCGCGTCGGTATCCCGGTCTATTGTGGAGCTCATGCGCAAAAGCCTACTTCCCCTACTCGCCCTAGCCACCTTTGGGATCGCCGGCTGCGATTCATCCGCGCCCACCCCTGCACCCACCACCACGGTGACTCCGGAGGCTTCGGAGGCACCAGAGGTTAACGTCGCCCAAACCGCGGAAGTCAATGACTGGAGCGATTGCCCCTACATCGGCCCCGGCTGGCTCGAAGAAACCAACGGCCAGCGCCTGACCAAGCAGGGCATCGACACGCGCTTTCCCACCCCTGCCTGCGTCTTTTGGTCCTACCAGGACGAGCCACAGGCCACCGTCATCGTGCGCGATATGCCCACGGTCGAGGACGCCCGCGCCGCAGTGGATTGGGCCGCGCCTATCGACGCCACCGAACCCGCCTCCTTCGACGGCTGGGAAGGTGGCCGGGGCGTAGTCAATGAGCACGCCGTGTACGCGGTGCAAAAGGACACGCACGCGGTGCTGGTGTGGAGCAACCAGCAACAAACCGTGAAGTCAGAGCAAATCGCCCACGAAGCGATCGCCAACTTGGGCCTTTAAACCGCGACGTCGTTATACGGCATCATCGGCGACAGCCACGGGAATACAACCTCCATTAGGAGGAAGAAGACTCCCACCGCAATAGCAATGGCCAAGATGGCCTTCACCGGCGTCGGCCCCGGCAAGAGATTCCACAAAGCGCGATACATTATTTCTCCTCTTTTTCTACTTCCATAGCGTGCACAATCATGCGCTCCGCGTTGGAAAACTGCGGGTGACACGTGGTCAAGGTCAAGATCTCGCGGCTCGGTTCGGCGTCCGACTCTGGCACGGGGTTGGTCACCGAGACGTCGCCAGGCGTCGTAATATGCCGGCCAGCTACGTGCGAATACTCCGGCGGAATTCCATTGAAACAGTCCGCCTGCTCGCCATCGATGGGCAATACACGATAGGTAATTCGCTCCTTCTGCGTTTCCACCACGATGTCATCGCAGGTCTCTAGCTTGCCCAAGTCATTAAAGGGAGCGCCCTTGCCCACGCGGTGGCCCGCAACCGCAAAATTGCCCATCTCCCCCGGCATCTGGGAATCTACGTAGCGGCCTGGGCCGCGCAGCAGGTCATCTTCATTGGTGCCCTCAATAATGGCGAAGCGGTAGTCGGAACCGAACGTGGGTATGTAGAGCTGCGCGAAAGCCTCACCCAACTCCGGCTCCAGCTTCTGCCGCGGATTGCGCCATTGCTCGTCGAGGTGGGCGCTCGCTTCCTCCTGCAGCTGACCGGATTCTACATTTGTCCAATAGGCTTCATAGAATGCAAAGAGTAAAAGAACCACGCCAATGGTTAGCATGAGTTCCCCAAGAACTTTAGTCATGCCTTAAACCATACTGCCCATGAAAGGTTGAGCATGTACGAAGTCTTCATGTACCCGGTTTCTGGAATCATGAAATTCTGGCACTGGCTCATCAGCAGCTTCGTCGGTGAATCTACCGCCTGGCTGATTTCCATCATTCTGCTGGTTATCACCGTGCGCGGCGTCATTGTTCCCCTGAACTGGATTTCCGTACGCTCCGCCCGCATCGGCGCACTCATCCGCCCGGAGAATAACCGCATCAAAAAGCAGATGAATAACGCCACCACCACCGAGGAGATGGCGGAGCTCATGCAAGAGGAAAAGAACCTCATGAAGAGTTATAACTACAACCCCGCAGCTGGTTGTGTTCCCCCGCTCGTCATGATTCCGGCCTTCATCGGCCTCTATCAAGTGCTCCTGCGCATGTCGAATATTGAGCGCGGCTCCACCACCGTGGGCATGCTGAATGCCTCCGATGTCTCGGCCTTCCGCGAAACCACCTTCTACGGCGCTCCGCTGACGGATTTCGCCCGCGAACACGGCGACCTCATCAATCCCATCCTCATTGCCGCTATTGCCTTTACCATGGCTAATTCCGTCATCTCCTTGGTGCGCAGTTTCCGCACCACTCAATTTGATCAGAAGGTCAACCGCCGCGTCTTCATTCTCATGGGCTTCTTGCTCCTGGTGATCCCCTTCTTCCTATGGCACCTGGCCCAAACCGGACCTATCCCGGTGGCCATCATTCTTTACTGGGGCTGCGCCTATCTCTTCATGCTGATCCAAACCGCTATCTTTGAGATCATTTTGCACCGCGACTACCCGCTTACTGAGGATGTCCACGCTATGCGCCGCGAAAGCATTCGCCGCTGGCGCAAGCGCGAAAAAGAACCCGCCCTCTCCAAGGAGGAGAAGAAGCGGGTTAGCCAGCTACGTATGGAGGCCCGAAAGTACCTTAAATCGAATAATCAGCAGGGGGAGCAGAAAGCATCTGAGTAGCCAGGTCGCGGGCCGTCTGCAGCGGCCCAATCTCCTTGGTGAGGCGAGCACCCGCACGGCCGCCGTCCAAGAAAATCAACAGCTGGCTCGCCTGCGAGGACGATGGGTAACCATTGCGCTCTGTCAGCAAGGCCGTCAGGGTGGAATGCACCCATTTGCGGTGTTCAACGCAGGCAGCCACGATACCGTGTTCCGCCTCGGTTTCGGGGCGCGGATACTCTCCGGCCGCATTCAAGAAATGAGACCCGCGGAATTCCTGTTTGGGTTCTTCCTCGATCGCCTTATCAAAAAAGGCCAGGATCTTCTGATCCGGATCCGTCATCTCCGCGGTACGCTGTTCCCAATCTTGGCGGAACTTCTCGTCCAAAGCTTCTACATAAGCGATAACGAGCGCGTCTTTGGAACCAAATAAAGAGTACAAAGAAGCTTTAGCCACATCCGCCTCGCGCAGGATGCGGTCGATTCCGATGACACGAATGCCTTCGGTAGTAAATAGCTTGGTCGCTGATTCCAGCAGCCGGCTGCGCGGGCTGGGCCGATTACGGCGCGACTTCTTCTCTGCCATGGGTTCCTCTCTAAAACGACAAAGCCGGTTCATCTATACTTTATAGACAAACCGGTTTGTACGCGAATTAAATTTGGGCTACTTCTTGATGAGCCCCACGATCCACAACAGGATACAAGCGCCACCCGTAGCGGCAATCAAGGAGAAGATCCATCCACCTTCCTCAATGTTCAGGAAGTGGATAATCATGCCACCGATGATGCCACCCAGCACACCAACAATAAGGTTGGTCAGCAGGCCGTGGTCGCGCTTCATAATCTTCTCTGCCAGCCAGCCGGCAATGATACCAATGACAATCGAGCTGATAAGCCCCAGACCCAAGTTCATAAATTCCTCCTAAATTAGCGGGTATACCTTAGCGTACACGAGCGCACACTACCTAAGGAAGCTCCGCACAACAAGAGCGCTCCGCCCTTGTGGGCGAAGCGCTCTATGAATAGCAGTCTCTAGCTTTCCTCATCCGGACGGACAACCATCATCGGGCACGGTGCGGACTGCAACAGTGCGCGAGAGGTCGAGCCCAAGAGCATGCCTTTAAAGCCGCCGCGGCCGTGCGAACCAACAACCAATAGCTGCGCGCCTTCTGCAGCCTCGGTCAAAGCACTCACCGGACGGTCACGGGTAATGAGCTTCTTTACCTCAACCTCTGGGTACTCCTCGCGCGGCTCCTTCAGATTCTCGGTCAGAAGCTCGCTCTGCTCCTTTTCAATATCAGCCCACTCGGACTGGGCGGCCGACAGACCCGCCAAGGAAGCCTGCACCTGCATATCCATCCAAGTATGCACGGCAATCAAAGCAGCACCGCGGGCCTGTGCCTCGCGGAAGGCGTAAGCCGTGGCCTTCTGCGATACCTCGGAACCATCCACACCAACGACGACAGGGCCGTACTTGGTGGAATCCGTAACATGATTATCTTCGCGAACGACGACCACTGGGCAAGAGGCGTGGGATACAACCGAAGCAGAAACGGAACCCATCACCATGCCGGACAGGCCACCCATGCCGCGGGAGCCCATGACAATCATGGTGACATCATGCGACATTTCTAGAAGCATGTCGATCGGGGAGCCCTCGGCCACAGTGTGACCAATCTTCAGCTCTGGGGCTACCTCATGAGCGATGGCGCGAGCTTCCTCGATCTTCTCGAGGGTCTCGGCCTGCAAGTCGTCGAAAAGCTCCTTTGGCGGAACCATGCCCTCTGCGTACAGGAACTGTGGCATGGTGTAGCTAGATGCGATCCGCAGTGGAATCTCGCGCTTCATAGCCGTATTTGCGGCCCAACGTACTGCATTCTTCGATGCATCCGAACCGTCAACGGCAACGACTACAATGTCTTCCTTAGCCATGATGTGTCCTTTCGGTGGTTATACCTTAATTGTAGTACGGATTAGGCTTGAGGGTTGACGGTTGCAGCCTCGGAATTCGACGGGAACATAACGGTGTACACAAACTCCAGGACGGTGCGAATTACGGCACCAATACCTTCAGAGAAAAAGGCAACAACCGGTTCAATGAGAGAGTTAAAATCCATGGACAAAACATTAATACATCGCCGAAAAGGTTTCACGCCTTTGCCGATTAAAGACGGTCTGAATCCAACCCGCGTGCGCACTCCCGAGGCAGGCATAACGGCCTGGGATTTTCTTAGTGCAGTAATTTCGGCACAACGCCATCGACACCCCGACGACGACGCCTCGGCGCTCCAGGCGCGCTTCGACTCTGGCGAGGTTGTCCTACGCAATCAGACCAAGCTTCGGCCGGACTCAATATTAGGCAACGACGAGGACGTCTTTTTCTACCGCATTCCGGCACCCGAAACACCGGTGCCTTACGACGTCCCCATTCTCTTCGAGGATGAACATATACTCGTCGCCGATAAGCCACCGTTTATGGCAACCATGCCACGTGCACGCCACATCGTACAGACCGCTACAGTCCAGCTGCGACGAATGACAGGTAACAACGAGCTTGCCCCGGCGCACCGCCTCGACAGACTTACGTCTGGAATCTTGTTATTCACCAAACATCGCGATGTTCGGGGAGCCTACCAAACCTTATTTGCAGAAAAGAAGGTACAGAAGACCTATCAGGCGATCGCCGAATACCGCTGCTTGCCGACGCCCCTCCAGTGGGCCTCCCACCTCACCAAGACCCCCGGCGAAATCCAAGGCCGCGTAGGCGATGGAAGCCCCAACGCATTTACCACTCTGGCCGCAGTAGAACTAATAGATAAGGCCCCATATGAAAAAATCCACGGTGAACTGCCCCAATTAGGCAAATACACGCTTACACCCACCACGGGCAAGACCCATCAATTGCGCCTCCACATGTGGCAAGCTGGAATACCCATCCTGGGTGATCCTGTCTATCCAGAGATTTATCCCGAGGACGCGGAGGATATGCGGATCCCAATGCATCTCACCGCAGCCCACATCGAATTTACTGACCCCCTCAGCGGGAAGTACCGGGAGTTCGAGTCCGCCCTTCCTCTCTACACGCACCGCCTAATCGATCAGGCATAGCCGACACATTGTGTAGTCCATGAAACTGTCACGTGGCGAAAAAGTATAGCCAAAGCCGGCGCCCTTTACGAGTAGATAAGGGAAAATCACCGAGCCATTCCTAGTCCGTAGATCCCCAGCAACAAACACAGTGGGGTGCGGAAAGACTCTCAATCGCTCGTCCTGAAGTGTTCTCCTGGGGCGCCTAATGCCGATAAACTTCAGCTACGACGAATGGTGGCGGTGTGCAGCTCGCTACGTGTTCCGTCATGTGATGCTTGCTCCCGTAAAACGTGAAAGAAGGGAAGAGGACGGTGGGTGTTCCGTCCTCTTCCCTTTCTTGGGTTATTGAGTTGTTTTTGTTGTTTGGTGTCGGCGGTGACTTACTCTCCCACAACCTCCCGGTTGCAGTACCATCAGCGTGTGCAGGCTTAGCTTCCGGGTTCGGAATGGGACCGGGCGTTTCCCTGCAGCTATTGACCACCGACAAACATACGAAGCATTCCAACCCTTAGGTGTGCTTTCGGGTGTTGTGTCAGATACTGCATAGTGGACGCGGTCACGACAGTGACTGTTTCTTCTTCTTACTTTTTGTTGAGTTACACCGAGTGTGTTGGTGTTTGTTGTGGTCAATTAGTACCAGTAGCCTTCACACCTTACAGTGCTTCCAGGTCTGGCCTATCTACCCTATCGTCTTTAGGGGACCTTAACGAAACCTCATCTTAAAACAGGCTTCCCGCTTAGATGCTTTCAGCGGTTATCCCTTCCGTACGTAGCCAACCAGCGATACCCCTGGCGGGATAACTGGCACACTAGAGGTACGTCCGTCCCGGTCCTCTCGTACTAGGGACAGCTTTCTTCAAGTTTCAACGCGCGCGGCGGATAGAGACCGAACTGTCTCACGACGTTCTGAACCCAGCTCGCGTGCCGCTTTAATGGGCGAACAGCCCAACCCTTGGGACCTACTCCAGCCCCAGGATGCGACGAGCCGACATCGAGGTGCCAAACCATCCCGTCGATATGGACTCTTGGGGAAGATCAGCCTGTTATCCCCGGGGTACCTTTTATCCGTTGAGCGACACCACATCCACAAGTAGGTGCCGGATCACTAGTCCCGACTTTCGTCCCTGCTCGACATGTCTGTCTCACAGTCAAGCTCCCTTGTGCACTTACACTCACCACCTGATTGCCAACCAGGCTGAGGGAACCTTTGGGCGCCTCCGTTACATTTTGGGAGGCAACCGCCCCAGTTAAACTACCCACCAGGCACTGTCCCCAACCCAGATCATGGGCCAAGGTTAGATGCTCAATCCGATCAGAGTGGTATTTCAACAACGACTCCACCACCACTAGCGTGATAGCTTCCAAGTCTCCCACCTATCCTACACAAACCGAACCAAACACCAATACCAAGCTATAGTGAAGGTCCCGGGGTCTTTTCGTCCTGCCGCGCGTAACGAGCATCTTTACTCGTAGTGCAATTTCACCGGGCCTGTGGTTGAGACAGCAGAGAAGTCGTTACGCCATTCGTGCAGGTCGGAACTTACCCGACAAGGAATTTCGCTACCTTAGGATGGTTATAGTTACCACCGCCGTTTACTGGGGCTTAAATTCTCAGCTTCGCAGTCAAAGACTACTAACCGGTCCTCTTAACCTTCCAGCACCGGGCAGGCGTCAGTCCATATACATCAACTTAACGTCTTCGCATGGACCTGTGTTTTTGATAAACAGTCGCTTCCCTCTATTCTCTGCGACCCCACAACGCTTCCAGCCGTAAAGACCTTCACGTCGTAAGGCCCCCCTTCTCCCGAAGTTACGGGGGCATTTTGCCGAATTCCTTAACCACAGTTCACCCGAACGCCTTAGTATTTTCAACCTGACTACCTGTGTCGGTTTAGGGTACGGGCCATACACACACATCGCTAGAGGCTTTTCTCGACAGTACAGGATCACCACCATCAACCCCAATGGGTCTACGCATCACGTCTCAACCACAATGTGCGGCGGATTTACCTACCACACGATCTACACGCTTACACCACCAATCCAATAAGTGGCGTGGCTACCTCACTGCGTCACCCCATCACTTGAACCACACATCAGGCCCCACGACATCAACACCACCAACACTCAAAGAGTCTTAGTAGTGCATCCGCGGTGGTTAGTATCAGTGCTTTATCATGGGCGCGCATGTACGGGTACCAGAATATCAACTGGTTATCCATCGACTACGCCTGTCGGCCTCGCCTTAGGTCCCGACTCACCCTGGGAAGACGAACTTGACCCAGGAACCCTTAGTCATCCGGCGGATAGGATTCTCACCTATCAATTCGTTACTCATGCCTGCATTCTCACTCGCACACAGTCCACGCCTCCTTACGGTAACGCTTCAACCCATGCACGACGCTCCCCTACCCAAACAAAAATTGTTTGCCGCGGCTTCGGCGGTGTACTTGAGCCCCACTACATTGTCGGCGCAGAACCACTCGACCAGTGAGCTATTACGCACTCTTTCAAGGATGGCTGCTTCTAAGCCAACCTCCTGGCTGTCTTCGCGATCCCACATCCTTTTCCACTTAGTACACCCTTAGGGGCCTTAACCGGCGATCTGGGCTGTTTCCCTCTCGACTATGAAGCTTATCCCCCACAGTCTCACTGCCGTACAACACAATTAGTGGCATTCGGAGTTTGGCTGACATTGCTAAGATTGTAGTCCCGCTCAACCAACCAGTCGCTCTACCTCCACCAAGCTATAATACGACGCTGCACCTAAATGCATTTCGGGGAGAACCAGCTATCACGGAGTTTGATTGGCCTTTCACCCCTACCCACAGCTCATCCCCGCAGTTTTCAACCTACGTGGGTTCGCGCCTCCACAACCTCTTACAGCTGCTTCACACTGGCCATGGGTAGATCACCCCGCTTCGGGTCCAGGACATGCCACTATACACCCCATTAGGATTCGGTTTCCCTACGGCTACCCCACACGGGTTAACCTCGCGACATGCCGCTGACTCGCAGGCTCATTCTTCAAAAGGCACGCCATCACACACAAACGGTGCTCTGACGGATTGTAAGCACATGGTTTCAGGAACTATTTCACTCCCCTCCCGGGGTACTTTTCACCATTCCCTCACGGTACTCATACACTATCGGTCACACTGAGTATTTAGGCTTACCGGGTGGTCCCGGCAGATTCACAGCAGATTCCACGAGCCCGCTGCTACTCGGGCAACCCAACAACCCACATGCCATTGTCTTCAACTACAGGACTCTCACCTTCTCCGGCAGGCCATTCCAAACCACTTCACCTAACAACAACACACGAGCGGACCATCAGTAGCTAGTCCACATTGGGGCCCACAACACCGCACACACAACCCCTACCAGGTATCACATGCACACGGTTTAGCCTCATCCACGTTCGTTCGCCACTACTAGCAGAATCATTATTATTTTCTCCTCCTACGGGTACTGAGATGTTTCACTTCCCCGCGTAAACCCCCACAACAGCTATGAATTCACTGAAGGGTAACCCCACATAACCAGGGCCAGGTTTCCCCATTCGGACATCCTCGGATCAACGCTTAATTGACAACTCCCCGAGGCTTAACGCAGCCTTTCACGTCCTTCATCGGCTCAGCATGCCAAGGCATCCACCATGCGCCCTTAATAACGAACACACAAACCACCACACACAAACATGCGGGTGGCCACACAAGTGAACTTGACAAAAAATTGATTAAAGAAAAAAGAAATCACACAAACACACACAAACAAACCACAAAAGCAGCCTATCTAGTGTGTTTAATGCTCGCGTCCACTATACAGTTCTCACACAACACCCCAACCACACCTTGCCAACACCAACCGTGTCAACAAGACTCATGGTCAGGCACAAAAAAGGGGGATAATGCCCCAGACACCCAACAATGCACCAACATACAAACAACATTATTTCTTGTTCAACTGTGCATGGACAACGTGTGTCACAAAGCGCCATTCAAACACTTAGTTCGTCTCTTGAGCGTGTGTTTCACCCGGACAATTTTCAATTCAAAAAGGCCGGCAGTATGACACTCGCATACTCAACCAACCAAGGGTGCAACTGCACCCGAAAAATAAAAGCTCCTTAGAAAGGAGGTGATCCACCCGCACCTTCCGGTACGGGTACCTTGTTACGACTTCGTCCCAATCGCCGATCCCACCTTCGACGGCTCCCTAACAAGTTTGGGCCACCGGCTTCGGGTGTTACCAACTTTCATGACGTGACGGGCGGTGTGTACAAGGCCCGGGAACGTATTCACCGCAGCATTGCTGATCTGCGATTACTAGCGACTCCGACTTCATGGGGTCGAGTTGCAGACCCCAATCCGAACTAAGGCCGGCTTTCAGCGATTCGCTCCACCTCACAGTGTCGCTGCGCGTTGTACCGACCATTGTAGCATGTGTGAAGCCCTGGACATAAGGGGCATGATGATTTGACGTCATCCCCACCTTCCTCCGAGTTGACCCCGGCAGTCTCTCATGAGTCCCCAACCAAATGCTGGCAACATAAGACAAGGGTTGCGCTCGTTGCGGGACTTAACCCAACATCTCACGACACGAGCTGACGACAACCATGCACCACCTGTACACCAGCCACAAAGGGAAAGACTATCTCTAGCCCGATCCGGTGTATGTCAAGCCCAGGTAAGGTTCTTCGCGTTGCATCGAATTAATCCACATGCTCCGCCGCTTGTGCGGGCCCCCGTCAATTCCTTTGAGTTTTAGCCTTGCGGCCGTACTCCCCAGGCGGGGCGCTTAATGCGTTAGCTACGGCACGAAAGTCGTGAAAAGACCCTCACACCTAGCGCCCACCGTTTACGGCATGGACTACCAGGGTATCTAATCCTGTTCGCTACCCATGCTTTCGCTCCTCAGCGTCAGTAACTGCCCAGTAACCTGCCTTCGCCATCGGTGTTCCTCCTGATATCTGCGCATTTCACCGCTACACCAGGAATTCCAGTTACCCCTACAGTACTCAAGTTATGCCCGTATCGCCTGCACGCCCGGAGTTAAGCCCCGGAATTTCACAGACGACGCGACAAACCACCTACGAGCCCTTTACGCCCAGTAATTCCGGACAACGCTCGCACCCTACGTATTACCGCGGCTGCTGGCACGTAGTTAGCCGGTGCTTCTTATCTAGGTACCGTCACAAAAAGCTTCGTCCCTAGCGAAAGGAGTTTACAACCCGAAGGCCGTCATCCCCCACGCGGCGTCGCTGCATCAGGCTTGCGCCCATTGTGCAATATTCCCCACTGCTGCCTCCCGTAGGAGTCTGGGCCGTATCTCAGTCCCAATGTGGCCGTCCACCCTCTCAGGCCGGCTACCCGTCGCCGCCTTGGTAGGCCATTACCCCACCAACAAGCTGATAGGCCGCGAGCTCATCCTACACCGAAAAAACTTTCCAACCATCACACTAAAAATGGCTCCTATCCGGTATTAGACCCAGTTTCCCAGGCTTATCCCGAAGTGCAGGGCAGATCACCCACGTGTTACTCACCCGTTCGCCACTCGAGTACCCTGCAAGCAGGGCCTTTCCGTTCGACTTGCATGTGTTAAGCACGCCGCCAGCGTTCGTCCTGAGCCAGGATCAAACTCTCCACAAAAAAATTTCAGAACAACATCCGAAACAGGCCGTGAAAAGCCCGAAACCCAACAAAAGAACAAACCACCACAAACCACAAAAGCCTGTGCTGGCGTCCAAAAAATTACTACAAAGAAAAAATACAGTTCCCTCAACCCGACGGGGTCAAAAATAAGGAAACCAAAAAAGTTGAACACAATCACATGCCAACCAATCCATCTCAATGCAGCCGAAACACCAAACAGCATTCAAAAAAGGTACGTGTTCCACATACCCAACCGGCACACACCAACCAACAAACCACTAAGTCCGCTGGCAGACAAACCAATCAACACACAACCATGCACACAAAAAATAAAAAGTACATTGGCACACTATTGAGTTCTCAAACATCATCACCACACAACAACCACACACACTTTGGCATGTAGCTCGTTGTGAGCAAAAAAATTTTGTTTTGTCAGGGCCTGTTTTCCTATCGCCGCTTCAGCCAGGAACTTTTCTGTTCCTGTGGGGCGCTGTCGGTCGCGCTGACTCGTATTAAGTTACACAGCGACTTAAACAAACACAAATCCCCAGGCCAACCCTTCTTTTAAGCGGTTTAGTTTATGCCCATCCAAGCGCTCATTCCCCCTCGGTGCGCGTTCGCTCGGCGAATGTAGGCGGGGAACGTCAATGCCCAGGCCGCATAGAAGGCCACCGCCAAGAAAAGCTGGACAACCGCGGGAACCGCCACCTGAGTGCACAGAAGGGCCGTCCCGGCGATGAGGACCGCATAGAAGGCGAATAGGTGCCAATTCTTCTTTCCCAGAAATTCCAGACTGGCCACTACTGGGGCGCAGGTGACACTAAGCAGCACGATGTCCGCTACAAGTTCACCGTCGTTTGCCAGCACTGCGCTAGAGGTGGTCGCGACTAGGACAGGTACCAGGCCGAGCACGGCAGTATGCCGGGACCAAACGGCACGACTTCCACCAAGTACCGTGTATTCGCGCAGAGATACTCGCAAGCTGTGGAAAGCTGCGGCGAGCATCGCAATTGAAAGTGTCCAGATGAAGATGCCAAGGAAACCAAGCAACGGGATATCCTCCTTATACCGGCTAAGCACAAACCCGATTGCTAGCGCCAGACACGCAGCACTCCATGCCTTGACCTGCCGGCGGTAAATGGTTTGCCCGGCCAAGGTGCGAGGGAACCATCCAAATCCGTTTGAGGGTTGGGAACCGGTCGTGGTGTACCCGACCCGTTTAGGAGTAGCCCTGCGGTACATGGCCCACGCCGCTGCGACGGCATAAATGGGCAATGCCCACCACAACTGCACGGTGAGGGCACCGATAGCTGCCGCTAGTGCGCACAGGGCAACGAGACAGCGGCGATGTTCATTCCAGATTTTCGAGCCAAGCCCCACCAACTGATACTTCTTAAAGTCTGGTGTCAGGGAAAGTATTAGCGACAAGGAAAAGATCACGGGGAGCGCGTTCCACGTTCCCTGCGCCATGACGGGCATGACGAGCAAAGCGAAAAGGAAAAAGGTCCAGCTCCACCAATCGCCTAGGTACCACAGGAGTTTCATGCTTTCTCCTCCAATGCCAGAACTGCGCGCTCCAAGGAGACCTCAGTGACGCGCAGACCGTAGGCCTGGGCCGTGCGGAAGATGGGGTCGGTGGCGGTAGAGCGGGCGTCGATAAGCACGCGGTCCCCCAAGCCTGTGGTTTCCCTACTGAGTACGCGGAGGTCGAGCTCTTCGACCGCTGCGTTGAGAGCCTCCGATGGGCCCGTGAGCTCAAGAATTCCCTCGATGAAGTCATCAATGGGGCCTGAAATCGGGCTGTCCCCCATCAGAGCGACGGTGTCGAGGAGACCCGCTACCTCATTGAGGTGATGGGTGGAGATGACGATGGTACGGCCGTGTTCCTCACGAAGGACCTGATAGAAAAGCTCGCGGCGCTGTGTGTCGAGGCCGAGATAGGGCTCATCAAGAAGCATGACTTCACAGCCAGAAGCAACGGCGAAGATGAAGCCCACCGCAGACTTTTGCCCGCGGGAAAGGGCAGAGTAGGCCTTGGCCGGCACGTCAAAGCGAACCAGCAGCTCATTGAACCGCTCCTCATCCCAATGCGGCCAGCGCGCCTTACCAATAACGCCCAGCTTTCCGATGCCCCAGGAATCCGGCAGCGGGTTATCAATCCCCATCAAAATGACTCGGTTAAGGACCGATTGCTTGTCAAAGGGTTCCTCGCCGAAAACCGTAATACCGCCAGCTTGGATTTGTCCGGCAATCTTGCGCAGGAGCGTGGTTTTGCCAATGCCATTGGGGCCAACTAAGCCATGTGTGAGGCCATCGGCAAAGGTGAAATCTCGTGTTGTAATCATGAGTACATTCCTCGGCTTTCTGCAACGCGATCAAATAGGTCGTGGAGTTGGGCGCGGTTGTAACCCAGGCGAACGGCTTCGTCGACAAGCGGTGCCATATATTCCGCCGCAAAGTCCGCTCTCCGTCGCTCACGGATAGTAGCCAGGGCCCCTTCCGCCACAAACATGCCGATGCCACGGCGCTTATCCAGCACCCCGATATCCACTAGGAGGCTGATGCCCTTGCGGGCCGTGGCCGGGTTGATGTTGTGAAAATCAGCAAGCTCATTAGTGGAAGGGGCCCTATCCCCCTCACCCAAGGTTCCGTCCACGATGGCGTCCTCCACCAAGGAAGCAATCTGGCGGAAGAGTGGTTGCGTGGAATTATCCATTGACCCTCGGTTCGTTGGTTAGTTACTTGTGTAACCAACCATAACGGCAACACCCCACCCCTGCAATACTTCCAAAGAGAAAACTTTTTTGCTGCCACTGCGCTGGGATTTTGCCCAAGGTTATCGACGTTTTGTGACTAATGGGGCACACTGGAAACCACAAAGAATTTTATTTAGAACAATTAGAACGGAACTTAGGAGCCATGCTTGAACGCACACTCGTCTTTGTCGATACCTCTTACTTGCTCGCAAGCTTTTATAACTCGTGGGAAACGGGTGCCCGCGCACAGCTAGAAATCGATCTGCCCGAGGTGGTCAGCACCATGGGCGGGATGATTGAGAACCAACTTGGGACCCCCATCCAGCGCCAATACTGGTATGACGGCATTCCCGATACCGGCCCGCACCGCTACCAGCGCGCACTGCGTACCTGCGAAGGGGTCCAGCTGCGCACCGGTCAGCTCATCGAATGGGGCGAGCGCCGCACCCAAAAGGCCGTAGATACCCGCCTCGTAGCGGACATGGTCATCGCCGCCATGAAGGGACAATTCACCGACTTTGTCCTCGTCAGCGGCGATGCCGACATGATTCCCGGCGCACAAGCAGCCGTAGATAACGGCATCCGCGTACACCTCTATGGATTCGGCTGGGACTCCATGTCCTCCGCACTGCGCCATGCCTGCGATTCCACCACCATCTTGGACCCTCGCGAGGACTTCGCAGACGCTATGGAATTGCAGGTCCTAGAAGGCCCGCTTCCTCCAGTGGTGCGCGAAAATGCGCATAAAGAGGGCGAGGAAATGCCCGAACCGGATGAATGCGGCGAGCCCTCAGAGGTGGAGGCAGCCTTCGGCGCCACAGAAAAACCCACCCCGGCCCCGACGCCCAAGCCGGCTCCGCCCAAGGTGGATGCTGCAGAGGATTCCCCCGCCGAGGAGGACTCTCCCGCGGAGAAGCCGGCGCCCAAGCCATCCATGATGGCGCCACGCCGCAAGTTGCGCTCTAAGTATGTGCCGCTACCGGAAGAAGTATGGAGCTCAGCTGGGTTCCAATCCCCATTCGACGTGGGCCAGCAATACGCCTCGTGGTGGTTCGATAACGCTGCTAGCACCGAGCAGCGCGATCAGGCACATCTACTTTCCGGCGGCGGGCTTCCCCCGGAGATCGACCGCCCGCTGTTGCAGTTTGCCTGCGAAACCCTGCACGAATACACCCTGACCGAAACCCAGCGCGTGAACCTGCGCGATGGATTCCACTCAGGGATTCGTGGGGTTCTGATTAACGTTCGTCGGCAGAATTAATCGCCGGATTCGAGCTCTTTCTTCTTTTTAAGATCCGCCCGGATGGCATCAAGGCGCGCAGTCGCCTTCATGTCATTGCCGGCGGCTTGGATCTCATTAATGCGATCGCCGCCGGTGGCGTGCTGCAATTCTTGCGCGCCAAGGGCATCGGCGTAGCGCTTTTCAATCTTGGCGCGCACAGAATCAAGAGTAGGAACGGAATCGTCCGGGTTGAGCTGATTCATGGAATCAATAGCCTGGGCGTTCTTTTCTTGCATAGCCGCCTGGTCCGCCTGGGCCTCCAGCTGGCTAACCTGGGCCAGCTGTTCCTTCAAGCGCGCCTCAGACTGCTGTTGCTGGCTCTTGGCCTGCGCGGCAGCCTGTTCTGCGGCGGCGTACTGCTGCTTAACGTCTTCCAGCTCCTGCTCCACCGCTACCAGCTGGGAGGCAACCACTTCCGCAGCCTGGTTATACTCGGAGGCCTTTTGCGGGTCCTCCGCAGAATCCGCCAGCTCCAATGCACGCTGGGTTTGAGACTGGTAGTCCTGCTGGGACTTAACCAGCCGATTCATCTGCATCTCCAGCTGGGACTTATGGCCGATGATTTCTGCAGCGTGATCAGAAATCTGCTGGTGCTGCTCCTTGGCGGCCTGGACGGCCTGCTGGATCTGCACCTTCGGATCAGCGTTCTCATCAATCTTCTGATCGAAGGAACTCATCATGTACTTCCAGCCCTTGCTGAAGGGGTTAGCCATTATCTTCTCCTTTGGACATAAAAAGACGCTTTCTAGCGAGTTTAGCGATACTCACCAGAAAGCGCCCAGGAAGCTAGCGGGGATTAACCCTGCGCGTTCTGCTCTTCTACCTGGCGGCGAACCTCCGCCATATCGAGTTCCTTGACCTGCTTCAGCAGGTCTTCCAATGCTGCAGGTGGCAGCGCGCCAGCCTCGCGGAAGACCAGGATGCCATCGCGGAAGATCATCAGCGTAGGAATGGACTGAATCTCCAGCGCGGATGCGAGGCCCTGGTTAGCCTCGGTATCGAGCTTGGCAAAGGTAGCATCCGTGTGCTCTTCGGAGGCCTTTTCAAAAACCGGCGCAAAGCGCTTGCAGGGGCCGCACCAATCGGCCCAGGCGTCTACGAGCGTAATGCCCTCGCCGGTAACGGTTTCTTCAAAGTTTTCTTCGGTGACGTCGATAGTAGCCATGGTTGTTCTAACTCCTTTGCGGATTGCTTTATTCCCCAACGTACATGAAAAATCCTTGTCATATACCCCTAGGGGGTATAGAATGGGCCCAGAAACCAACTCTAAGAAAGGATCATCATGAGCACCAAGAACTACACCGTAGAGGGCATGACCTGCGGACATTGCGAAATGTCGGTAAAGGAAGAGGTCGGCGAAGTTTCTGGCGTTAGCGAGGTCACTGCGGACCATACCACCGGCGCCGTCACGGTTACTGGCACCGATTTCACCGATGAACAGGTAGCGGCCGCCGTGGCTGAGGCCGGCTACACGCTGAAGTAGGAACCACCATGTCCCACTTGGACCTTGGCGTAACAGGAATGACGTGCACCTCCTGCTCCTCCCGCGTCGAGCGCAAGCTAAACAAGCTCGAGGGAGTAAGCGCCAGCGTCAATTTCGCTACCGAGGCGGCGGCCATCGAGTATGACTCCCAGTCGGTAAGTCCACAGGAGCTCATTTCGGTGGTAGAGAGCGCAGGATACGGCGCCTTCGATATGGCGGCGGCGAAGGCGGAGGAGCCCCAGGCCGAGAAGAGCAGTGACGGAGGGCTGCTGCGCCGCACCATCATCTCTGGTGCCCTATCGCTACCGCTCATGGTGGTATCGATGTGGCCGGCACTGCAATTTCCCAATTGGCAGTGGGCCTGCGCCATCGTGGCCACCATCGTTTTTATCTTTGGTGGCGCACCATTCCACACTGCAACGTGGACAAACCTCAAGCACGGTTCTTTCACCATGGACACGCTGATCACCATGGGAACCTCAGCGGCCTACTTTTGGTCGCTGTGGGCGCTGTTTTTCGGCAATGCAGGCGAGCCGGGCATGAAGATGCACATGACGTTGGATGCGAACGCGGCGCAGATGGATCACATCTATTTTGAGTCCGTGGGCATGGTCGTTACCTTCCTCCTACTCGGCCGGTGGTTCGAGGCACGAGCCAAAGGCCAGTCCTCTGAGGCTCTGCGGGAGCTGCTCTCCTTAGGTGCTAAGGAAGCTTCGGTGCTGCGCGAGGGAGGCGAGCAGCGCATTCCCATTGCCCAGTTGCAGGTAGGCGATGTCTTCGTAGTACGCCCGGGCGAAAAGATCGCCACCGATGGCATCGTCGTTGCCGGCAACTCGGCGGTCGACGCCTCCATGATCACCGGCGAGCCCGTGCCCGTCGAGGTCGGGTCCGGCGATGCGGTGACCGGCGCAACCATTAATGCCTCCGGCAAGCTCGAGGTCCGAGCGACCAAGGTGGGCGAGGATACGGTACTGGCCCAAATGGCCCAGCTGGTCACGGATGCACAAACGTCCAAGGCGCCGGTACAGCGCCTCGTGGACCGCATTGCGCAGGTCTTCGTCCCCGCGGTCATCGCTGTGGCAGCGCTGACGCTCATTGCCCATCTCTTCTTCGGCGGGGTAGCCCCAGCCTTTATCGCCGCGGTCTCCGTCCTCATTGTGGCCTGCCCTTGCGCTATGGGCTTGGCGACGCCCACGGCAATCCTCGTCGGCACCGGCCGAGGAGCGCAGCTGGGGCTTGTCATTAAAGGCCCGGAGATTCTGGAATCTACGCGGCAAATCGATACCATCGTCATGGATAAGACCGGCACGGTAACGGCCGGAGAGATGTCCGTTACCGCCGTACACGGCGACGTCCTCGACTTGGCCGCGGCCGTGGAACACAATTCCGAGCACCCCATCGCTCGCGCTATCGCTAGCGAGCGCAGTGTAAAGCCGGCTACCGACTTCGCAGTGGTTCCGGGTGGCGTGGAAGGAACTGTGGAGGGGGTCCGGGTAGGCGTCGGCAAGCGCCAAGGCCCGTTGGGCGACCTGGAAGGGCCGTTCCGCGCCGCACAGGATGCTGGTGCCACGCCGGTGGTCGTCACCGTCAACGGACAGCCCGCAGGCGTCATTGAGGTGCGCGATACCATCAAGCCCAGCTCGGCCGCCGCCGTGGCGCAGATGAAGGAACTGGGGCTAACCCCTTACCTGCTGACCGGTGATAATGCCGGGGCCGCCCGCGCAGTGGCTGCCGAGGTGGGAATCGATCACGTCAGCGCTGAGGTCCTGCCAGAGGACAAGGTGAACCACATCAAGGAGCTGCAGGCCGCGGGGCACACCGTGGCGATGGTGGGCGATGGCATTAACGACGCCGCCGCGCTGGCCCAAGCCGACCTCGGCCTCGCCATGGGCGCGGGTACCGATGTTGCCATTGAAGCCTCCGATATCACCCTGATGAACGGCGATCTACGCTGCGCCGCTGATGCCATTCGGCTCTCGCGCCGCACGCTAGCAATCATTAAGGGCAATCTCTTCTGGGCCTTCGCCTATAACGTCGTACTCATTCCCGTGGCCGCGCTGGGCTGGCTCAATCCCCTGCTGGCGGGCCTGGCCATGGCGCTGAGCTCGGTTTTCGTGGTTACTAACTCGCTGCGGCTGCGCGGCTTTTCCGTCCGTCGCTAAATAAGGCCGCCGAGCAGCCCTGAGCAGGCTAGCATTGGCGGGGCGTACACTTCCCCGCCACGAAAGAAAGGACTAGCGCGTGCTCAGCAGGGTATCCCTCGCCGCGTGGACCGCGGTCATGGTCGCGTTGACCACGCTCAAGCCCTTCTACCAGATTGGCTATTTGTGGAAACCGGAAAATCAGCGCGCCCGGGATTTGCGTTGGGTTCCTCTCGACGAATTTTCCGGCGGCAGCTGGTTTGGCCCGCTATTTGAGTACGCGGGCAATACCGCATTCTTCATCCCTTTTGGCATGCTGGTCTTTAGCCTCTGCCGCTCCGTTAAGAGCACAGCTGCGTGGGGATTTGGCCTCAGCCTTGTACTAGAGGTGTGCCAGTATGTTTTCGCCTTAGGGCGCACCGATATTGATGATCTTCTCTTCAATACCCTAGGCGCTCTCATCGGCGCGGCGTTCGCCCGCCTCTGCGGCGAACGCCTTTTCCCCGTGTGGCGATGGCTGGCGCTTGCCGCAGCTGCGGTTTTCTTAGTATTGGTCATCCTTGGCCCACGATTGGGAGACCCCAACGCGGTGGTAGACCTGTAATTTAACCGTGCGCCATATTGACGAACTTGGAGTAGTGCAGCTGGTGCGCCACCTGCACGGTATCGATCGGGCCGCCACGGTGCTTGGCTAGGATAATGTCCGCCTCGCCGGCGCGCTCATTATCGCGGTCCTGGGAGTCGGGGCGGTAGAGCAGCATGACCATATCGGCATCCTGCTCCAGCGAGCCGGACTCACGGAGGTCCGCAAGCTGCGGCTTTTTATCTGTACGCGCCTCAGGTCCACGGTTCAGCTGCGAGATCGCGATAAGAGGAACCTCCAGCTCCTTGGCCAAGAGTTTTAGCTGACGGGAGAACTCAGAGACCTCTTGCTGGCGGGATTCAACCTTTTTACCCGAAGACATCAGCTGCAGGTAGTCCAAGACGATGAGGTCCAAACCATGCTGCTGCTTGAGGCGGCGGGCCTTGGACCGAATTTCCATCATCGTGAGGTTCGGGGAGTCATCAATGAAGAGTGGAGCGTCTTGCACTCGGTTGAGGGTCTCATCGATCTTTGCCCAGTCCTCGGTAGAAACTCGGCCACCGCGCATATCGGCCAGCTTCACCTCTGACTCCGCCGAGAGCAGGCGCATGACAATCTCAGAAGCTGACATCTCGAGGGAGAAAATCACAGAAGACTTGCCGTGCTGCAAGGAGCAGGAACGCATAAAGTCCATGGCTAGGGTCGATTTACCCACACCAGGGCGGGCAGCAACGATGACCATCTGGCCCGCGTGAAGGCCATTGGTTAACTTATCGAGGTCGATGAAGCCAGTAGGCACGCCTAGCTCCACGCCGCCGGCTTGCTGCAGGGCGGCGAGCTCATCAATGGTGGGGTCAATGAGATCCCCCAGGACTCGGTAATCTTCTGCCGTCTTGCGCTGGGCGACGGCGAAAACTTCCTGCTGCGCACGGTCCAGGACGGACTCGATTTCTGCATCTTCGGTGCCGGAAAATCCGAGCTGTACTACGCGCGTACCGGCATCAACAAGCTTGCGCAGCACTGCCTTTTCCGCGACGATTTCGGCGTAGTAGCGTGCGTTCGCAGCCGTGGGCACCGTGGCGAGCAGCGTGTGGAGATAGGGGGCGCCGCCGACGCGCTCGAGGTTATTAAAGCGGTCGAGCTGGGAGGCCAAAATGACGGCGTCGACGTCCTTGCCCTCGGAATATAGATCCAGCATGGCGCGGTAAATCAACGTGTGCGCCGGATAGTAGAAATCCTCCGGCTCTAGCTCCTCGATGACCTCCATCACCGTATGGGGGCTCAGCAACATTGCGCCCAGGACGCCCTGCTCCGCTTCGCGGTCTGCGGGAGGCTGGCGGAATTCGCCATAGCGCTTTGGCTCTTCCTGCTGATAGCGGCGGCGTGGGGCCGGTTCCTCCTCCGGCGGCGGCTCTGGTGGCAGGTGTTCATCATCAAAGCTGGCGTTGGTCATGACTTCTCCCCCTTGTGGCTATTTGAGCGTCCGAGCGTATCGGAATCTCAGTGTAGTCTAGTGCCCGGACACCACCCCCTGGGCATAACTTCCACAGTTATCCACAGGGTGCTGTGAAAATTGCAGGTCGCGAGAGCCTTTGCCCATATTTGCCCTGCATAGGCCTGTGGATAACTCCAAAAGCCCATGACCTGCACAAATCAAAATCCCAGTTCAGGATATGTTTTTCCCGGTGTGAAAATAGGCACATCATCCGTGGATAAGGGGCCTGACCTGCGGGTTAATAAAGCGGCCTCCGCGTAAACAGAAAGTTAAACGGCCAAAGAGTTATCCACAGAATTCCACAGTTATCCACAGGCCGGTGAAAACGCGCTAAAGGCCCCAAGTTCCTGCCACCTCACATAGCAGGAACTTGAGGCCTAAAGCGTTGCTGTTGTCTTTGGGTCTATATGGACCGTCGTGCGCCTAGTTAGGCAGCAACGACCGAGAAGTTCACCTTGCCGATAACATCAGCGTGCAGCTTCAGCTCGACCTGGTAGTTGCCGGTCTTCTTGACCAGGCCCTTAGGAAGCACAACGATGCGCTTATCCAGCTTAGGGCCACCAGCCTTGGAGACGGCGTTGACAATGTCTTCTGCTTGAACGGAACCGAAGAGCTTACCGGATTCGGAGGTCTTAACCTCTACCTTGACATCCGTCAGCTGCTCGAGCTGGTTGCGGACCTCACGTGCGTGATCCAGGTCGCGAATCTCGCGAGCTTCCTGGGCGCGCTTGATGCCCTCAATCTGCTTCTCTGCGCCGCGGGTAGCCACGATGGCCAGGCCGCGAGGAAGCAGGTAGTTACGTCCGTAGCCGTCCTTAACCTCAACAATTTCGCCAGCGGCGCCGAGGTTCTCAACGGCAGCGGTGAGGATCAGCTTCATGATCCCTGCCTTTCAATTGAGTTAGTTGAATAGTTGCGGGTGACAGACTTAGAACGGAGGTTCAGAATCAGCGCCTCCGAAACCACCTGCAGGTGGTGCGGAGTTCCACGGATCCTCAGAAGGAGCCTGGTTCTGCTGTGGCTGCTGTTGCTGGCCGCCTCCAAAACCGCCCTGATTATTGTTATTCGAGCGCTGTTGGCCGCCGCCGCCAAAGTTATTGCCGCCCTCACGCGGATTGCGGTTTACCTGAGCGGTGGCGTAGCGCAGAGACGGACCGACTTCGTCGACGTCAATCTCGAATACGGTGCGGTTATCGCCCTCACGGGTCTGGAAGGAACGCTGCTTCAAGCGGCCGGTAACGATGACGCGCATGCCCTTAGACATGGTCTCGGCAACGTTTTCCGCTGCCTGACGCCATACGTTGCAGGTCAGGAACATAGCTTCGCCGTCTTCCCACTGATTCGTCTGCGAGTTATAGCGACGAGGGGTGGAGGCGACGCGGAAGTTAGCTACTGCCGCACCCGCCGGGGTGAAGCGCAGCTCGGGGTCAGCAACGATGTTGCCTACCACCGTGATATTGGTATCTCCCTGTGCCATGTCTTTACTCCTTATCGGTTACGTGGATTGTGCTTGATCCCAGTATCCGCTACTTGCTGTCGGTGCGCAGAACCTTGGTACGCAGGATGGTGTCGTTCAGGTTCAGACGGCGGTCGAGCTCGGCAACCGAAGTGTGCTCGCACTCCAGGTTGACGACGGCATAAATGCCCTCTTCCTTCTTGTTGATGGGGTATGCAAGACGACGCTTGCCCCATACATCAAGGTTCTCAACCTTGCCGCCTTCCTGGCGGACGATTTCGAGGAACTTATCCAGGGACGGGGTTACGGTGCGCTCATCCTGATTAGGATCCAGAATGATCATGACTTCGTAGTGACGCACGGACCTCATCACCTCCTATGGTCTAGTAGTTTTCGGCTGCATCACCTTTGCGGATGCAGCAGGAGGGTACGTTGCGTCAAGCAACCCCACTACAGTACCGCAAATGACCGGCGAAAAGAAATCTAACCAGTGGTCGTTGCGGCGAAAAACACAGCAGCAGTCGCCGGAATGATGGTGAGGAAAAGAATGGCCAAAAGCCCCAGCACGATGGGCCCGCGGCGATCTTCACGATTGTGGAAGAGCCAGAAGGCCCCCATCACGCAGAGGAATCCCAAGAAGATGGATGCCATTCCGATATAGGTAATGATCATGCGAATGCTCCTGCCAAGGGGTCGCGGCCGGCGTGCGCATCGCGCACCTTATCCGGGGTCTTGCCGCACATCTGGCGAATGACGAGGACAGCCATGGCGATAATGAGGGCGTCGCGGGAGATAATCGCAACGTCAAGCAGTTCGTGCGGAATACCCTTATTGTCTGTACCCAGCATGTGCCACATGAGTAGTGGCCACACTAGGGCGTCGACAAGCGCCCAGCTAAAGACCAAGCGCCAGCGTGGCAGGGCTAGGGCCGCGGGCACTACCAGCCACAGAGAATACTGGGGCGACCATACCTTGTTGAATAGTAAGAAGGCTGCCACGATGAGGTAAACCAGCTCGGCCATGCGCGGGGTCCGCGCGCTGCGCAGGCCCAACACCGCAATCGCCGCACAGAGAGCCAAAAACGCCACCAGGCTGAAGGTATTGAGGAACTCAGGGCTAAAGCTAATCCCAGTATTGCGGCTGAGCACCGAGTAGATGGTGGTCCACTCCGCACCGCGCTCTTGGTTGAGGCGGAAAAATTCGCGCCATGCCTCCGGGTACTTCAGTGCCACCGGCGCGTTGACCACAATCCAGGTCACGGCCGCGCCGAGCAAGGCGTAGAAAAATTGCGGCAAGCGACGATTGCGCACCGCCAAGACCAGGAACGCCCCCAAGAGAAAGAGCGGCCACAGCTTAAAGGAAGTGCCAAGGCCGATGAGGACACCCGCAACGACAGGGCGCTTGCGCGCGGCGGCCAAGAGCGCACCTACGGCAAAGGCAATGGAGGGGATATCCCAGTTGCTGAAGGCGTGGATGATGACGAGGGGGCTGGCGGCGACGAGGATGGTGTCCCAGGTGCGGTTGCCCACCAGCAGGTAGACCATGTAGAGCACGCCTACCCAGATGCACGCCATGACCAAGGCGGTCAGGCCGAAGTACCATCCGGCCTCCGGGATGCCGGCCCACTCAACCAGAGAGTACGTATTGCGGGCAATCCAGCCCATCAAGCCCTGGAATAGGCCCGCGAGGACTGGGTACTCCATATAGCGGGTCAGGTCACCCTCTTGCCAAGAATAGGCATAGGGGAAGCCGCCTTCATCGAGGCCGCGGCCGCCGTAGAGCGGGATGATGTCGTTATAGCAAAAAGAGGTGTACTGGCGGTTGCCTGCCCAATTTAGGTTAATGACCCCGTCATCACCGCGGGTGCCGCCGGCGCAATTAGCCTTCGAGAGGAATCCGCACGCCAGGAAAACCCAGCCGACGGCGATTATGGCGCGCAGCGGGGTCCACCACTGGGTGCGGCGTACACCGGCAAAACGGCCCTTGGCCCGCCGAGGAATTCAATTACCCCGCGGGCCAAGGGTTCTGAGGAGGCGGGAATGCGCTGGTGCGGATTCGCTGTCACTGCCGCCTACCCTAGGAGATCTGCCAAGTCGCTATCGGGGCCGATGAGGTCATCCAACGACGGCGCCTCTGGCTGGGCCGGAGCCTGGTTGCTATTACCGCTATTGCCACCATTGCCGCTATTGCCATTACCGCGTTGCGGTTTCGGGGCAGGCTTCGGACTCTCCGGCTTATTCTCCGGCTGAACCGGTTTGGTCTCCTCTTCCGGAGCTGCTTGCTCGGCAGGGGCCTCGTAGTCCTGGGTATCGCCAGCGCCGCTATCCCAGCTCGGGTCATAGGCCGGAGCGGCCGTTCCGGCGCCCATGTTGCCGAATCCCAGCGGATAGGCAGCCGGGAAGTTTTGGAATTCGGAGTTGGCCAGGGAGTTGTCCAGCACGGCCTTCCAAATCTTGGTTGGCGCGCCGGCGCCGTACATGATGCCGCCGTACTGATCGAAGATGGCGGAGGTGTTATCCGCGGTACCTACCCACACGGCGGTAGCCAGCTGCGGGGTGGCACCGACCATCCAGGCATCCTTGTTATTTCCGGTATCGCCCATCTGAGTGGTGCCGGTCTTTGAGGCGGAAACACGGCCACCGGCTAGGGCGCCATTAGACCATGCGGCCACCGGCTCCATGGCTTCGATGACGTTATTAGCCACGTTGGACGATACGCGGCGCTCGCCCTCGTCTTCGGGGTGCTCGTACAGCACTTCGCCGGCAGCGTTTTCTACGCGCTGCACAAAGTGCGGGTTATGCCACACGCCCTGGTTAGCCAGGGTGGACATTGCGGTGGCCATATCGAGCGGGCGGGACTGGTACTGGCCCAGAGCGATGCCTTCGAATGGCTGCTTGCCCTTTTCCGTCAGCGTCTTTTCAATGCCCGGCAGGGACTTAGCCACGCCAAGGGCGTGCGCCATATCTGCGGTGTCCTGCGTGCCGTTCTTGAGGTCCTCCTGCAGGCGAAGGAAGGAGGTATTCAGGGATTGCTTGGTAGCCTCGCGCAGGTTGCATACGCCGCAGCCGCCGCCCACGTTGGTGACAACATCCGAGCCAGGCAGCTGGTACGGAGCGGACGAGTAATTGGTATCGAGGCTGATGCCCTGCTGCAAGGCGGCCGCAAGGGTCATGATCTTGAAAGTAGAACCGGTCTGCAGCGGGGAGTTGGCGTAGTCCCAACCATTGGAATCGTGGCCGCCAAAGTATCCACGGACCGCACCGGTCTTCGGATCGATGGTCACGGAAGCCGCACGCGCGTCCTCTTGCAGCGGAGCCATCTGGTCATCGACTGCCTGAATGGTGTTGTTTTGCACATTCATGTCGATGGTGGTGGTGATGCGCAGGCCGCCGGTGGACACCTCGTTTTCGGTGATGCCTACCTCTTCCAATTCGCGGATGACCTGATCCTTGATGTGGCCATTGGCGCCGGGCGCCTCGGTGTAGGCGGAGTACTCAGCTGGGTCGCGGGTCTCCGGGAAGACCATGCCATCGCGCTGTTCCTGGGTGAGGTCACCCATTCCCACCAGGCCGTCAAGTACGTAGTTCCAGCGGTCCTCGGAGCCCTCCTGGTTCACGCGCGGGTCGAGGCCGGATGGGGACTGAATGAGGCCGGCGAGCATGGCGCCTTCCTCCGGAGTGAGGTCCTTGGCGTCCTTATCAAAGTAGGCGTTGGATGCCGCCTGGATGCCGTAGGCATTGCGGCCGAAATACACGGTGTTGAGGTAGGCGTTGAGAATATCCTTCTTATCCCACTCATTGGTCATCTTCACCGAGTAGATGAGCTCGCGAATCTTGCGCACGTAGGAGTATTCGTTGCCCACCAGCGTATTCTTCACATACTGCTGGGTAATGGTGGAACCGCCGCCAGCATCTTCATTGCCGGTTACTTTACCCACCACGGCGCGGCCGAGGCCGGTGAAGGAGAAGCCGGAGTTATCCCAGAAGTCACGGTCCTCCGCGGCCAGCACGGAGTCCTGCACGTATTCCGGGATTTCATCCAGCTTCACGTGGGTGCGGTTGCCTTCCGGCGGCACCAGGCGGGCGAGCTGGGTCTGATTATCACCCGCATAGATGGTGGAGACCTGGTTATTGGCTAGGTCCTTGGGCTCCGGAACGGAGTATTGCGAGTATGCGTAGGCAAAAAGGCCTGCGGGCAGTGCCACAAAGACCAGTAGGAACGCCAAAACGACCCACGGCCAGATGCGGCGCTTCTTTGTCGCCTGCTTTTTGCTGGGGCGAGCCACCTTAGTGGACTTGCCGGTAGATTCCTTCTCGGTCACTGATTCGTGTCCTCATTCATCCCTGATCACAAACTAAATAATTGCAGCTTACTGCCTAAGGGGGTGCGCTGGAAACTAACACGCGTTAAATGCAGTAGCAGAACGCAACAAGTGGTTCCACCGGCACTGGCGGCATACCTCCACCTCGTGCACCGTAAACTCCAAGCCCTCGGCCACAAACTCCGCTATTTCTTTCTCACTGCGGGCGCTCCCGGCGCGGCGGCCGAGGTTCTCGCCATAGACCCAGCGCGTGAGCCGCAAAGGCTCGCCGCACACGGGGCATTCCTTATCCATGGTGCGCCCATGGTGCTCAGCTGCCGCGCGTAGCAAAAAGTCAGCATCGCACACGTCCTCCCGCGTGAGCTGCCCGGCGCGAAATTCGCGCAAGTGGTGGGCGCGCTCCCACTCATGGGAGAGCACGTGCTTATAGGCAACGGAATTCACCCGGATCATCCTAATTACCTCTTCTTGATCGATCCACATGGTGTTATGCCACCGTAGGGCATAATTTTCGGCTTACTCTTGCGCAGTCACTGACAGCCACAACTCATGGAGTTAAAGGAGTAGACCGTGTCCGAAAAAGTAAAGGTCGCCATCGTGGGCGTCGGCAACTGCGCCACGTCCCTCATTGAAGGCGTGGAGTTTTATCGCAACGCCGCGGCCGATGCAGATATTCCCGGTTTGATGCACGCCCAATTTGGCCCGTACCACGTAGGCGACGTGGAATTCGTTGCCGCTTTCGACGTGGATGCGGACAAGGTGGGCAAGGACCTAGCGGAGGCTACGCGCAGCTCCCGCAATTGCACCATTTCCATTACCGACGTCCCTGAACTGGGCGTTACCGTGCAGCGCGGTCCTACCCTGGACGGCCTCGGCCGGTACTACCAAGAATCCATCGTGGAATCGGAAGCCCCGCTTGCCGACGTCCCCGCCGTACTCCGCCAGTCCGGCGCCGACGTCGTAGTCTCCTACCTGCCGGTGGGCTCTGAAGAAGCGGATAAGTTCTACGCCCAGGCGGCCATCGATGCCGGCTGCGCCTTTGTCAATGCCTTGCCGGTCTTTATTGCCTCTGATCCGGTATGGGCGAAGAAGTTCGAAGACGCCGGGCTGCCCATCGTGGGCGATGATATTAAGTCCCAGGTGGGCGCGACCATTACCCACCGCGTCATGGCGAAACTTTTTGAAGATCGCGGCGTGCGCTTGGAGCGCACCATGCAGCTCAATGTGGGCGGCAATATGGATTTTAAAAATATGCTCGAGCGCGAGCGCCTCGAATCCAAAAAGATCTCCAAGACGCAGGCCGTAACCTCTAACCTGCACAACTCGCCCATCGCCGGCAAGCGCGAAGACCGCAACGTCCACATCGGGCCTTCCGATTACGTGGAATGGCTCGATGACCGTAAGTGGGCCTATGTCCGCTTAGAGGGCTCCGCCTTTGGCGAAGTACCGCTGAACTTGGAGTACAAGCTGGAGGTCTGGGACTCGCCTAACTCCGCCGGCATCATCATTGACGCCGTACGCGCCGCCAAGATTGCCCTCGACCGCGGGGTGGCGGGCCCGGTACTGGCTGCCTCGTCCTACCTGATGAAATCCCCGCCGGTACAAAAGGCTGATGACGTGGCGCGCGCCGAGCTAGAAGGCTTTATTGCCGGAAACTAATTTTTTGACTTCCGAACTACCGCGCAGGGAAAACGGGCTATACAATCGTTTTCTATGACGCAGCAACATGAGGAGAAGGGCCCCGCTCAATCCCCGTCTACGTACGAGGATGCCGTCGAGGTCGCGCGTTCCATCCAGCCGTCGCTCAATAAGCTCATTCTTATTTTCCAGCGCACGGCGGAAGGCTCCTCATTGACCACCTCCCAGGTGTCCATCATGAACCAGCTGCGTATGCGCGGACCGTCCCGCGTTTCCACCATCGCGCAGGCAGAACTTATCCGCATGCCCACCGCCTCCAACGCGCTCTATCAGCTAGAGCGCCGCGGATACGTGGAACGCCACCGCGATGAAGAGGATCGCCGCGGCGTCTTGGTAGCGCTGACGCAACTAGGCGAATCCGAACTAGCCATCGTCTCGCAGCAGCGCGCCTCCGCCCTAGCAGAGATCATGCGGTGGCTCGAGCCGAAGGATTTGGAGACCGCGAACGACGTTGCCACCGTCATCTCCAAGCTCGCTGATGTCTATCGCCCCACAATGAACGACGAACAGCGCTAGTTTTGCCCGCGGTGATTTCATTTTTCTTGGGCTTAACGTGATAATTGAGAAAACGAAAACCGTAATCTCTCACTAGTTCACTCCGTATGGCAACTGATTCTTCCGATGGGCATCTGCCAGCCTTGAACAAGGGCTCGGCCGATAAACCCCTTCGTATCCTCATTTCTTGGAGCCCTTCTTCCTCCGGCACCGAGGCTCTAGATTGTGCCGCGTGGCTTTCCCGTACCGCCACTACCCAGGTACGGGTCATCTCTACCGTGTTCCAGCCGTGGACTACTACCTCCCTCAGCAAGCTGGGCGGAAAATATAAGAAATGGTTTAAAGCACAAAAGGAGGCCTGCGCGGCCGCTACCCATGCCGCCCTCGATGAAGCCGGCGTGCCGCGTAGCTGCTGGGATGACAAGCCTTCCCTCTTGGTCGACGGGCCTTCGCGCCCCCAGCTACTGACGGAGATGGCCAAGAAGTTCCAGGCAGACCTCATCATTTTGGGGCCCAACCAGGCCGCACCGAAGGGGCGTTTCTTCGCCGGATCTACGGCCGATACCTTGCTGCATTATTCTCCTCAACCATTGGGCTTGGTGCCCCGCAAGGTAAAGCTGTCCAAGCACGGCGTCACCCGCTTCAACTTTGCCATCACCGAACGCAGCCCGCGCGAAGATCATGAGATGCTCGCCGCGGCGGAGCTCGCGAACCGCTGGAACCTGCCGCTGCGCCTGCTTGCCTTCTCGGCAAACGGTCTGCTCAATACGCCGTCCAAGGATAAGCACGATATGGCGCTTAAGCTGACGGCCGAGTGGCTCGAGGATTCCCTCGCCATGCTGGACCGCGCCCGCGATTGCATCCAAGAGCAATTCCCCGAGCTGGATGTCACCTCTGAGATTGGTTCCGGCGCGGGCTGGGGCGGCGCGGTGGATTCGCTCAAGTGGAAGAAGGGCGATCTCATGCTCATGTCCTCCACCCCGCAAGGCCCCATCGCCCGCGTGTTCTTGGGATCTACCGCCACGGAGCTGCTGCCGCATATTCGGGTGCCTATCTTGGTCCACCCTGCCTGTGGTTAGGATTGGGGCATGAGCCTGCGACCAGAGCATCCCGAAAACGATCTGACCTCCGATGCGGACTATGCCAATCTGCGCCGCCCGGAACCGCGGAGCTTTGATGAGCTGGCCGATGAGCCGGACCCTTTAGAGATTGCCGCTGCTAACCGCCGCTCCACCCGCCAGGCCGTCTGGTACATGATCGGCGTTCTTGTGCTCTCCGCGCTGTATGGTTTCGCAGTTGCGCTCGTCACCCGGCTCTCCGGCGGCCCCTTGTGTGAGGATGGCACCGCCACGTGGCTCTGCACCGACGGGCAGCGCACCTTCTTTAGCCTGACCACCCCGATCATTCCCTTCTTCGGCATGATCGGCTGCGCCATCATCATGGTGCGCAAGCTGCACCGCTATCTGCGGTGGCGCAGTTGGATGGCCATTTTCTGGGTAATGGCCTGCAATTTCATGCTGTGGACTATCACCGATATCCAGCTGTTCCTCATGGACTCGGCCGCCGCATAGATACTTTCCGCCTCCCTATGATCCTCCTGCTTGATAATTACGATTCTTATACCTTCAACCTTGCCCACCTCATCGCGGAGGTAGCAGGACGCGAACCACTCGTCGTCGCTGCCGGTGAAGCGGACGGACTGGCCGAGCGCGTCCGTGCCGGCGAATTTTCGCATGTGGTGATTTCTCCTGGCCCGGGCACGCCGGAACGCGAGGAGGATTTCGGTGCTGCCCGAGGCATTGTCGCCGCCGCAGCCGCGGCCGAGATTCCGGTACTGGGTGTATGCCTTGGTCACCAGGGGCTAGGTCTGCTGGCCGGTGCCCAGGTGTCGCGCGCGCCGCAGCCGCGCCACGGTTTTGTCTCTACCATCAGTCACTCGGGCGAAGGCATCTTCGCCGGAATCCCGCAAGACTTCGAAGTGGTGCGCTACCACTCCCTGCATATAGAGGAGACCCCCGGCATTACCGTGCATGCCCGCAGCGAGGATGGCGTCATCCAAGCGCTGAAGGTCGATGGCTTGCCGCACTGGGGCGTGCAATTCCACCCGGAGTCGGTGCTTACCCAGCACGGCCGGGAGATTATGCGCAACTTTCTGGGTGGGTTTCACCTGCTCCACCGCGAAGTCCCCGGCGCGGTGGACTGCCCACGGGTCTTTGCCGCCCTTCGCGCCGAGGGCAACGATGCCTTCTTCCTCGATTGCGCGGATCCCCGCGGGCGCTATTCCATCCTCGGCGATACCGCCGGCGCATTGAGCCGCTCCTTCCGCTACCGGCTTGGCGACGCCCCCGATATCCTCACCCTCCTCGACCGCGAGCTCGCCACCCGCATCATCGATGCACCGGACCTCCCCTTTACCGGCGGGGTCATCGGGTACCTGGGCTACGAATGCGCCCAGCTCACCCTGCCCATTGAGCTACGCCACCGCTCCCCTTACCCCGATGCCTACTTTGTGCGGCCGCAGTCCTTCATCGTCTACGACCATCACACAGAAACCGCGCACCTGTGCTGCCTTGCCGGTGACGGCGCCGAGGAATTGCTAAACCGCCTGGAGACCGCCTTGGATGCAGAGGAACCACGGCCCACGGGGGAGGACGGTGGGGCGTCGCTAAGCGGGGGCTCCTGGCGCAGCCCTGGCTACCTGGAGCGGATTAAGCGCGCTCAAGAATTCTTGTACGCCGGCGAGAGTTACGAGGTCTGTCTGACCGATACCTACACGGCCGCGTCCAAGGGCGAGCTCTATCCCCGACTGCGCTCGCACAATCCTGCACCCTATGCCGCACACCTCGTCTTCGACGGCGTGGAAGTCTGCAGCGCCTCGCCCGAGCGCTTCCTCACCGTGCGCGGCCGTGAGGTAGAGGCCAAGCCGATTAAGGGCACCATCTCGGCCGACCAGGATCCCGCGCTGCTGACCACGGACCCGAAGACACGGGCCGAAAACCTCATGATCGTTGACCTACTGCGCAATGATCTCTCCCGGGTATGCGAACCCGGCACCGTGCGCGTGCCGAAGTTGATGCAGGTAGAAAGCTATGCCACCGTGCATCAATTGGTCTCCACCATTACCGGGCAGCTGCGCGCCAGTGCCACCGCGGTCGATGCCCTCCGTGCCACCTTTCCTCCTGGCTCTATGACGGGCGCGCCGAAGCTGCGCACCTGCGAGATCATTGACCAACTCGAAACGGGACCGCGCGGCGTGTACTCCGGCGTGGTGGGCTACTTGGGGTTTGACGGTCAATCCGATCTCAGCGTGGTTATCCGCACGGCCGTGCGGGCGGCCGGTGAGGTCACCATCGGCGCCGGCGGGGCCATCGTCCTGGATTCGGATCCGGCCGCCGAGTTAGAAGAGCGCAACCTCAAGGCCCAATCCGTGCTGGGGGCGTGGCAATGAGCACCTATCTCTGGCACGGGGGCAGCTTCATTCCAAGCCAACCTCACCCCGGACCCTTTGACGTGGCTGATTCTTGGCGGATGCTTAGCGACGCCCACTCCAACGCCCTCCCCCTGCACCTCCAGCGCTTCGAGTCAGTGGCTGGCCCACTTCCCGCCGGCTTCGTCCCCGCGATGCTGCAACTTTTCGGCCCCGGCGATCTCTTCCCTCGCATCTCGCTAGCCGGCGGACAGCTGCGCCTCGATATTCGGTCCGCGCCCCCTGCGCGCCGAACCACCCGGCTGACCTATGTGCAAGCCCCCGATCCACGCACGCAGCCTTTAGTCAAGGGCCCCGACTTCCCAGCGCTGGCACGCTACCGCGACGAGTATCAGGCAGACGGCACCGATGACACGGCCATCGTGGATTCCTCCGGTGCCATGGTGGAGACCACCACCGGCGCGCTCGTCGCTTGGGACGAGGACACGCTCATCCTCCCCACCGGTCAGGCGCTGCCCAGCATCACGCTGCACCAAGTTGCCCGGCGCGCCTCGGACCTTGGAATTCACACCGAAACGCGCCCCATCACCCCGGAGCTCGCCGCCGAGTGCCCCCTGTGGTTCCTCAACTCGCTCCACGGCATAAGCCCGGTCAGCGAGCTACACGCCCCCACCGGCACCGGCGTCATCTATCCGCCGAGCAGCCCGCTTACCACCGCGTGGCAGCACTGGTGGTGGGGCTGCTTCCGCGAGGAACCGGCGCGCGACTAGCTCTCCTGCTTGGCTAGCTGCGCTGCCACTTCGGCGCAATCCGGCCGGCCGCAGTGCTGGGTTTCTACGTGCTGGATGCAGTCATCACAGATGAGTACTTGCTGGCGGCAGGTGTCTTCATTGATGCAATTGTGGAAGGTATTCGTGCCCTTACCGCAGTGCACGCAGTGACCCAGCTGGATGAAGCCGGGATCTTGGAGTCCTTGCCCAAACTCGTGGTGCATGCGCTTGTCAAAGACATACATGGAGCCTTCCCACAGGCCATCGTTGCCGTACTTTTCGCCGTAGCGCACGATGCCACCATCGATCTGATAGACCTCTTTGAAGCCACGGTTCTTCATCAACGAGGACAGGATCTCGCAGCGAATGCCACCGGTGCAGTAAGACACCACCGGCTTATCCTTCATCCAGTCATATTTGCCGGATTCGATTTCCTCGATGAAGTCATGCGTGGTTTTCACATCGGGCACGACAGCATTCTTAAACTTGCCAATCTCTGCTTCCATGGCGTTGCGTCCGTCAAAGAAGACGACTTCCTCGCCACGTTCTTCTACCAGCTTATTTACCTCTTCTGGCTTGAGGTGCACGCCGCCGCCAACGACGCCGTTTTCATCGACCTTCAGCTCGCCCGGCGCGCCAAAGGCCACGATTTCATCGCGCACCTTGACCGAAAGCCGTGGGAAGTCATCCGCGCCACCCTCGGACCACTTAAACTGCATTCGCTTAAAGCCTGGGTATTCCTTGGTCTGGCGGACGTAGCGCTTGCAGGCTTCCATATCGCCACCAACGGTGCCGTTAATGCCGTGCTCGGAAATGAGGATGCGCCCCTTGAGCCCCAGGGACTCGCACAGGGTGCGCTGCCACAGCATGATCGCGGTGGGATCTTCGATGGGGATAAAGCAGTAATACAGGAGAACTTTGCCAATAGTCACGCCCCAATCTTAGGCCCGCAGCTGCGCAGATCCCCAATCTTGTAGCTCTCCCTTATATGACTGCGGCCCCTCCAGCACAAGCTGAAAGGGCCGAATCTTGAGCATGCGGAATCTAGCGCTTCTGGTACAGCGCCTTCTTGCGGGCGAAGACGGGATCAGAGGTCACGAGCACGCCGAGGTTGCGGAAGATTCCCTCATCCACAGAACCCAGGATGGTGGTGGTGTGGACGTCACAACCAGCAAGCTCCTTGATCTGCTCCAGCGCCTTGCGGGCGTTGTCATCCTTCGCTGCAGACACGGACAAAGCGATCAGCACCTCGTCGGTATGCAGGCGTGGATTCTTGGAACCCAAATGCTTGGTCTTGAGCGTTTGAATCGGCTCGATGGACTCGGGCGACAGCAGGTGGATATCGTCATCGATGCCCGCCAGGTGCTTCAGCGCGTTGAGCAGCATCGCCGCCGAGCAGCCCAGCAGGGGCGCGGTGCGGCCGGTGATTATGGTGCCATCGTGCAGCTGCATAGCGGAGGCGGGTTCACCGGTTTCTTCCGCACGCTGGCGCGCAGGCGCCACCACGGGCCGATCTTCTACCTTGATGCCGGCCTTGGCCATGATGACCGCGGCGCGCTCGGATTGCTCGGTGCCCAGGCCCGCACGAGCCTCTTCCACCTGCGCCTTGAAGTAACGGCGGATGATTTCTTGTTGGGCGGCAGCGCGGCACACGGCGTCATCAGTAATGCAGAAGCCCGCCATGTTCACGCCCATATCCGTCGGAGACTGGTACGGGGTGGTGCCGGTGAGCTTTTCCAAAAGCGTGCGCAGCAGCGGGAACGCTTCCACATCGCGGTTGTAGTTCACGGTGGATTCGCCGTGGGCGGACAGATGGAAGTGGTCAATAATATTGGAATCGTTGAGGTCCACCGTGGCGGCCTCATAGGCCAGGTTCACGGGGTGTTCCAGGGGGAGATTCCAGATAGGGAAGGTTTCAAACTTGGCGTAGCCGGCATTATTGCCGCGCTGGTGTTCGTGGTAAACCTGCGAGAGCGCGGTGGCCAGCTTGCCGGAGCCAGGGCCCGGCGCGGTAACCACGACGAGGTCGCGGGAGGTTTCCGCAAACTCATTGCGGCCAAAGCCCTCTTCGGACACGATAAGGTCCGTATTGGTGGGGTAACCAGGGATAACGCGGTGGCGCGCCACCTTGAGTCCGAGGCGCTCGACCTTTTCGATGAAGGCCTCCGCTTGGGAGTTGCCTTCCTCCAGCTGGGTCATGACGATGTTTTCTACCAAGAATCCGCGGCTGCGGAATACATCCACCAGGCGCAGCAAGTCATCTTCATAAAGAATGCCCAGGTCTGCGCGCACCTTCTGGCGGGAGATATCCTTCGCGTTGATGCAGATGAGGATCTCTACGTCCTCTTTGATGCGCTCCAGCATCGCGATTTTATTGTCCGGGGTGAAGCCGGGCAGCACGCGGGAGGCGTGCATATCGTCAAAAAGCTTGCCGCCCATCTCTAGGTAGAGCTTGCCGCCAATTTCCTCGCGGCGGGCGTGGATGTGCTTCGACTGCAGCTCAATGTATTTCTCGCGGTCAAAACCGATTTTTTGCGTCATGATTTGAAAGCCTTCCCCTGAGTTAAATCATTCCGCATTTCGAGTTTACGCTATTGCGACTCTGCAAATAAGTGAGCTGGTTAGCGCCCGGTTTGGCCGAAAATTCTTCCCGATTAAACTGGATTTCATGCCTGAAGGTCACGTCATCCACCGCCTAGCTAATAAATTCAACGCCGATTTTCGCGGCATGCCGCTGCGCGTGACCAGCCCGCAGGGTCGCTTCGCGGCGGAGGCAGAGCTTCTCGATGGCGAGCGCATCGAGCTGGCAGAGACCTACGGCAAGCACCTTTTCGTGCACTTTAGCGCCGAGGATCCGCGCCATATCCTCTATATTCACTTAGGCCTGATTGGCAAGCTGCGCTTCGAGCCCCGCGAGGAAGTAGGCGGACAAATCCGGGTGCGCATTGATAATGGCACCGAGGCCGCTAACCTGCGCGGACCGCAGTTTTGCCGCCTGCTCACCGAAGAGGAGTACCGCGCACAGCTAACCAAGGTGGGCCAAGACCCGCTGCGCACGGACGCTGACGTGGAGGCGCTCTGGGACAAAGTGCATAAATCGCGCCGCAGCATCGGCTCCCTCATGATGGATCAGCACCTTTATGCCGGCGTGGGCAATATCTACCGGGCGGAGACCCTCTTTCGCCACGGCCTCTCCCCTTTCCTGCCGGGACGGGACGTTTCCCGTGAAACTTTTGACGCCACGTGGGCGGACTTGGTGGATCTGATGGAGTACGGGGTGGAGCACGGCCGCATCGATACCGTACGGCCCGAGCATTCCCCCGAGGCCATGGGCCGCGAACCGCGCAAGGACGACCACGGCGGCGAAGTCTACGTCTACCGCCGCGCCGGCCTACCTTGCTATATCTGCGGCACCCCAGTGGCAGAAAAGGTCATGGAGGGGCGCAACCTATTTTGGTGCCCGACCTGCCAACCGGCACCTTAAAGGCCTATCCTGGCGGGCATGCGACATGCCTATAGCGTTGCCGCCGTTCGCGCGGCAGAGCATTCCCTTCTATCCCAGCAAAACTTTGACGATGAGCTCATGCGCTTGGCCGCACGAGGCGTAGCAGCCACGGCTACAAGCATGCTCGACTCTGGACGGCACGTAACTATCCTTGCCGGGCCAGGCGGCAACGGCGGCGATGGCCTCTATGCTGGCGCTTTCCTGGCAGAAAAGGGCTACTCAGTGGAGGCCATCCTCGCAGCGGATAGCACCCACGACCCCGCGCTAGAGGCATTTACCGCGGCCGGCGGAACCATTGCGCACGACCTAGGAAACGCCGATCTGCTTATCGACGCCGTCGCCGGCCTCGCCTCCACCCGCGGCCTTTCCGGTGCCCCACTGAGGGCCTATACCGAGGCCAAGGAGCGCGGGGTGCCGGTATTAGCGGTGGACATTCCTTCGGGCATTAACGCCGATACCGGCGTAGCCGCAGCCGATGCCGTGGAGGCAGAGGTGACCATTAGCTTTGGCTGGGCTCGTGCCGGACATATCTTTGCCCCGGAATGCGGCGCGGTGGTGCTCTGCGATCTGCGCCTGCCCGGCGCCCCGCGCTCCTTTGCAGAAGAGCTTTCCGCTACCGCGGAGCCGGTGGGCTATATCGCCAATGAACCCACTATCGCCTTGCCCTACCGGTGGCCAACTAAGCCGGTGCTTTCGGGAGAACAAGGCCTGGTCACCGCCCCGAAGCCGGTGGGCTGCACTGGACCAATCCTGGATCCGACACCGGGGGCGAAAAGCACCAAGTACACCGGCGGGGTGACCGCGGTCTGTGCAGGCAGCAGCGCCTATCCCGGCGCGGGCATCCTCGCCGCCACGGGCGCGGTGCGCGCCACGCCGTCCATGGTTCGCGTCGTGGGCAATGACTCCGTGGTCACGAGGCTGCCGGAGGTAGTGCCTCATGCCAGCGCCCAAGAAAAAGTCCACGCCCAAGCCTGGGTCGTAGGCCCAGGGCGAGGCACCGGACCGGAGGCGGCCGCCGAATTGCGCGCCGTGCTAGAACGCGGGCTGCCCACCATTATCGACGCCGATGCGCTGACCGTGCTCTCGACCGACGGCGATCTACGCGAACTCGTGCGCGATCATCCCTGCGCCGTCCTGACCCCGCATGCCGGGGAGTTTGAGCGGCTCTACGCGGCAACTCTCGGCCGCGAACTTGATCTTTCGGAAGGCCTCGGGGTGCGCCTGCGGGAGCTTTCCCATGCGCTCGATTGCTTTATCCTGCACAAGGGCCGGATCACCACGGTCACGGCCCCAGGCCAGAAAATTTATGGCATGAACGCTGGGCACTCCTACGCGGCCACCGCCGGTTCTGGTGACGTACTCTCTGGCATCCTCGGCGCCACGCTCGCGCAACTGGATGCCGCCGAGGCGGATGCGGAGGCGATAATCATGGAAATCCTGCACGCGGCAGCCATCCACCAACACGCGGCGGCCATTGCCGCCCACACCCCAGACGGCTTTGGCCTTTGCTCCGCCTCCCAGATTGCCGCGGCCGTGCCGCAGGCAATCGCACGGCTACTCCTCATGCAGCGTTAGCTGAGGCTAGCTGAGCGCAGAAACCTTCTCCTGCTCGGAGACGCGGCCATCCTTGACCTCCACCACGCGGTCAGCGAAGTTCAGCAGGGAGCGGTCATGGGTCACCAGCACGGTGGCGGTGTTCATCTCTTGGGTGACATCGCGCAAGAGGCGGATGATCTCCTGCGAAAGGTGGGAATCGAGCGCAGAGGTAGGCTCATCCGCCAAGAGCAGGTCCGGCTGCTCCATGAGCGCTCGGGCGATATTGACGCGCTGGCGCTGGCCACCGGACAACTGACCCATGCGGCGATTGCCCATTCCTGCCAGGCCGACAAACTCCAATAACTCATCGGCGCGCTGTGGGCGCAGCTTGCGGCCAGCAATATGGTCCATGATCACCAATTGGTCGCGCACATTGAGCGAGGACAGCAGGTTGGCCTGCTGGAAGATGATGGAGCGGGTACCGTCCACGTGCACGGACCCGGAGTCTGGAGTGATGAGGCCTGCGGCTACGGACAGCAACGTGGACTTGCCGGACCCGGACTCACCCACAATGGCGGTAAGGGTAGTGGATTCGGCGATGAGGGAGGCGTCGGCAAGCGCGGTGGTCGTGCTCTCACCGTCTTGGTAGGTCACGGTGGCGTTGCGGATATCAAGAATGGTGGACATGTTAAGCATTTCCTCCAAGGGCATCGAGTGGGTTGGCTTTAGCTACGCGGCGGGTAGCAATGAGGGCACCGGCCATGCCGAGGGCCCAGATGCCAACCGCGGGAACGGCGATGGTGCGCAGGGAAACATCAAAGGGCACGGTGCCGGAAGCAAGCGCGCCGAGCACCCACCCAACGACAGCGCCCGCAATGGTGCCGGCAGCCAAAATGATGGCGGCTTGTGCCAGGGCATCGCGCAAGAGGTAGCGCACGGTGGCGCCGAGCGCGCGCAGGATGGACAGGTCGCGGGTGCGCTGGATGGTCCATACGGTCAAGAAAGCGACGGTGACCAGCGCGGAGATGCCATACAAGAAGCCCTGCATGGTAAGCAGCGAGCCGCGCTCAGACTGATAGGCCGCTAGTCCGGAGAAGGACGTGGACACCTTCACGGAGCCTGGAACCTCGTACTTATACAGCGCTGCGGTGCCGATCACGCCTTCCGGAGCGTGGCTAATCTGCTGCCAGGACTCGGTGGAGGCCCACACCACCTCGGAGTGGGAGTACATGGTCTCTGGGACGGTGCCCTCCACCGAAAAGTCGGCGCCGCCTAGGGTGACGGTATCGGCCGCGTCGATGGACTCTGGCAGAAGCACGCCCTCCTCCGGGATGGTCTTATCGCTACCCGGAACCTGGGTGCCGGCCGGCAGGCTGAGGACGGCAACACCGCCGTGGCCCTCCAGCTTGGTCTGGGCCGCACCGAAGGGAATGCCATCGCTGGCGATATCGCCGGCGTACATCTCAGATTCGCTAAAGGAAGGGGCCTCGGTGGAAAAGGAGATATATGGGTACTCCTTTTCCAGGGACTCCAACGCGGAAGTATTTTGCTTGGACAGGCCCTCCGTCAGGCCGGAGAGCATCACGAGCAAAAGGGTAATGAGCGCAACCGTGCCGCCGATGAGCGCGAAGCGGCCGCGCGCTGTGGTGATTTCTCTGATTGCTAGGAACATAGTTCTATATTCGCTTTATGCAGGTCAGAAGTAATCGGCCAGCTCGCTGAACCTTGAGTCAACCAAGTGGTTGATTCACGGTCCACCCGTACGCGGATATCCTGAGTGGTTGTGTTTAAGGGACAAAAATTATGGGTCTATGGCCTCCACGCCATGTTCGCGTTTCTGCTAGTCTTCGGCGTGACGCGCGCCTATGTGGATGACCGGCTCGACGCCCGGGTGATCGGCTTAGCCATCACCCTCGCCGTGGTGTATTCCGCACAGCGTTGGCTGCCCACATGGTTATGGCTGGGTGGGCTATGCCTCCTGTGGCTGGGCCTGATGGTGCATGCGCAGGATTTCATGTGGCTGGAATTCCCGCTCATTTTTGTCTTTCTGCGCGCCCTGCCCACCATGCCTGGGTTGGTCTCCATCGCCGTGCTGTGGGCAGCAGCGGCATTCATTCCCGCCTGGATGCACCCCGAGGGCTGGTCCATCGCTGCGGCCGTGGGACCGCTTATCGGTACCGCCTTTGCGGCCACGGTCTTTTTCATCCAGCGGCGGCTGCAGGCAGAGGCGGCGCACCACAGGGACATCGCCAAGCAGCTGCGCGAAACCCAAGCCGAGCTGGCCGCCAGCGAGCACCAAGCCGGCCGGCTAGAGGAGCGTGAGCGCCTCTCCCGGGAGATCCATGACACCGTCGCGCAAGGCCTCAGCTCTATCTTGCTGCTCTCCCGCGCGGCCCGCGGCACCGATGATCCAGCGACTAAAGAGGAGCAGCTGGCGGTTATCGAGGATGTCGCGAGCGAGAACCTGGCTGAGGCCCGACGCTTCGTCCGCGAGCTTGCCGGCCCGGATGAGCGGCTGGAAACCCAGCTCACTTCCCTGCTGTCCCAGATGCGCAGCCGTGTAAAAGCCTTGGGGAAAGAGACCACCTTTGAGCTGGTGGTTTCCGGCAGCGGCAAGGTGCCCGAATGCATCAAAGAGGTCATCGTGCGCGCCGCGCAAGAGGGCCTAAATAACGTCATCAAACACGCCCACGCCTCGCGCGCCGTGGTCACGCTCGGCCTTTTCGAGGATGCGGTGACCTTGGACGTCGTTGATAATGGATGCGGACTATCCGCCTCCCCTCGCCCCAGCGGCGGGGATCATGGTTTCGGGCTTACCGGCCTGCGCGACCGCGTGGAAGCTGTGGGCGGCACCATGAACCTGGAATCCGGCGAAGGCACTGCCCTAGCCGTCCGTATCCCGCTGAAGGAGAAAAGCAATGGTTAATGTCATGCTGATTGATGATCACCCAGTGGTCCGGGCCGGCCTGCGCGCCATCCTCAATACCTTCTCCGATGTCGAGGTAGTAATGGAAGGCGCCACCGGCGCGGATGTGGATAAGCTTTTTACTGATGATGCCCCGCAGGTAGACGCCGTGGTCTGCGATATTCAGATGCCCGGCATGGATGGCATCGCGGCCACCAAGCGGGTAGTGGAGGCCGGCGGCCCACCCGTGCTCATCCTGACCACCTATGACACGCAGGCCGATATCCTTGCCGCGGTGGAGGCCGGCGCGATGGGCTATCTGCTTAAAGATTCCCCCGAGCAGGCGCTGCACGAGGCCGTGCTCAATACCGCCGCGCACCGCCGCACCCTGGCACCGGAGGTAGTGGACCTCCTAGCCCAGCGCGTGGGCCGACCGCAGGAATCGCTGTCCACCCGCGAGCTAGAAATCCTCCGGGCGCTGTCCACCGGTTCCTCCAATAAGGAGCTGGCCAAGCAGCTTTTCATCTCTGAGGCCACGGTCAAAACCCACCTCATTCACATTTTTCAGAAGCTGGGCGTGGAAACTCGCACCGCCGCGGTGACCGTGGCGCGGGAGAGGAAGCTCATTTAATGCTGGACTGCATAGTCATTGGCGCCGGTCAGGCGGGTCTTGCGGTGGGCTATTACCTGCGCAAGAAGGGGCTGAATTTTGTCATTCTGGACGCCGAATCCGGCCCCGGCGCGGCCTGGCGCCACACCTGGCCTTCGCTTACGCTCTTTAGCAATTCCGCCTCCTCTAACCTGCCGGGATGGCCCATGCCCCACCACGAGGGCTTTCCGCCGGCCAGCCACGTTATTGATTATTTTGCGCGTTATGAGAAGCGCTATGAACTGCCCATCCGCCGGCCGGTCAGAGTGGATGCGGTAACCCATGATGGCGCGTGCTTCCACGTCTTTGCCGGTACAGAGCATCTGACCGCGCGCACGGTCGTGGCGGCCACGGGCACGTGGTCCGCGCCCTTTATCCCCTACTACCCCGGCGATTTTGGCGGACAGCAATGGCATTCGGCTTTCTACCCGGGCCCGGAGGACTTTGCAGGGTCCACCGTGGCGGTCGTGGGCGCGGCCAATTCCGGTGCCCAGATCGCGGCCGAGCTCCTGCTGTCCGGCGTGGAGACCACCTGGTATACCCGCAGCTCCCCGCGGTGGATGCCCGACGACGTTGACGGCCGCGTGCTCTTTCAGCGCAATCGCGCCCGCCTCAACGCCATGCTGCGCGGCGAACCAGACCCCGGCGCGGATTCCAACCTGGGCGATATTGTGATGGTTCCGCCGGTCCTACGCACACGGGATTCCGGACTTTTGCAGGCCACCCCCATGTTTTCTTCGCTTGAAGAAGTCACCGCAGACCACCTCATCTGGTGCACCGGTTTCCGGCCTGCCCTCCGGCCTATCCGCGGGCTCCTTGATGGCACCTCCCCCACCATCGACGGCCTCTTCCTCGTGGGTTACGGCACGTGGACCGGCCCCGGCTCCGCAACCATTACCGGGGTAAGCCCCTTTGCCAGGCAGACCGCGCACGACGTTGCGAATATATGTGACTAAAGCTATAGGTTAGTCTCAGCTAATTCGACTACACTGCCTTCACGCAGAGAGTGCGAAACGATTAGGGAAAGCTGGTTTATACATGTCTGCCTGGGATCTCTACGATGACCTCATCGATGCCATTCCCCGTGACATAATGGTCTCCCGCGCCGCCCAAGGCCCGCGGTGGACCCGGGTATACACCGAAAGCCCTAGCTGCGGCATGGCCATGACCATGTCAGCAACTTCTCGCCCGGCCCAGATGCGCGCCGAGTACTCCGGCGTTCCTTTACGCGCCATCGCCCAGCTGGCCAAGAGCTGGAATTTCTCGGAGGCTTCCTTCGGCATGGCCGCGCTAAATTCCTACTACGCCACACCTTCTGTGGCCGACGAGCATGGCTTTGCGCTTGCCGACGCCCCCTGGCCCCAAATCTTCGATCCCTTCCGCAACGCCGTCGCCGGGAAGAAGGTCGCGGTCATCGGCCACTTCCCTTTTGCGCCCAAGGCACTCAACCAGGCTGCGGATTTTTATATGCTAGAGCGCTCGCTCAATGAGGGCGACTATCCCGATTCCGCCGCCGAATACATCCTGCCCGAGTGCGATTATGTCTTTATTACCGGCTCTGCCTTTGTCAATAAAACCGCGCCCCGCCTGCTCGAGCTCTCCCGCGAGTCCTTCAATGTCGTATTGGGTCCGTCAACTCCCTTAGCCCCGGTACTGGTTGAAGACTACGGCGTATCGCAGGTCACCGGAATGGTCCCAACCTCTCCCCTGGCTATGTTCGAGGGCTTAAGTGGTACCGATGCCGGCACTACCATGTTTGACTGGGGCCACCGAGTGGAATTATCTGCCTAAGGCCGCGCCGCCAAAATCGCCTCGCATGCCGCTGCATAGATTTCTGCGAGCTCATCGATGGTTTTCTCCCGCACATAGGGAACGAGAATCACGTTGCGCGTAATCGCAACGCCAACCAGCATGGCGCCAATAAAGGGAATGCGTTCCCGCTTTTCTGGCGTATTGAAGACCGTCGCACTCAATTTAGATTGGGATACTAGCTCCAAGAATTGCTCGTCCATATAGTGCCGCAATACTCCGGAAGCATGGGAAGAGCCCACCCCGGCGCGCAATACCGCCTTCAACCTCGACCCCATGTCTTCTGCTTCCCAAAGCTGCAAGTACTGGGCGATGTAGCCTTTTAGGTCTGCTACATCTTCCAACCGCCCAGGGAGTTCTTGCAGGCTTGAGACAACTGCGTCAAAAAGGCCTTGCTTGTTTTTGAAGTAGTGCATCACCAGCGCAGGGTCTACCTCGGCCTCTGCTGCCACGCTGCGAATTGTGGTGGCCTCAAAGCCTACATCGCCAAAACGCGTACACGCTGCGGCCAGGATCTTTTCTCGAGTCTCCTCATTGCCGGGCCGTCGTCCTGCATGTTTGTTCTCCATGCTGGGTATTTTACCTTTACCCTCTCTAAGATTTTCAACACCTGTTGAATTTCAACGGTTGTTGAATTAGCATGTTCAACGTTCGTTGAATTGCGGTTGACGGACTACCCACACGAACCGAAAGCAGGTACCCCATGCGCAACGTAAAGAAGGCGCTAGTCGTCGGGGCTCTCGCCCCCTTAGCGCTAACACTCTTCCTTCTAGCCTTCCTGTGGCCGATGGCCACGATGGAACCCCGCGATATTTCCACCGCCGTGGTCGGTGAACCTCAGCAAGTTGCACAGATTCAAAAGGCTCTCGATGAAAAGAAGCCCGGCCTATTCAAGACGCAACCCGCCTCGGACCGGGCCGAAGCCGAACGGCTGGTTCAACAACGTGAGGTTTCAGGCGCAATCGTCCTTGGCCAAGAGCCCGAGGTTCTCTACTCCTCGGCAGCGGGATTGCCCCAGGCAAACATCATCAAAAACCTGTCACAGCCATTGAGCGAGATGGCAAATCACCAAGCCAAGGCCGCCGCTCAAGCTAGGGGTCTTCCTGAACACAAAGTTCCCTCCGTCGATGTCAAAGCAAGAGATTTAGCCCCCTTGGATAGCCGTGATCCACAAGGAGCGGGCATCAACTTCTCTATCCTGCCCGTAGCTTTCGGCGGCATGATCGGTGCGGCACTGATCTCCTTTGTATTGCAGAAAAACACTCAGCGTCTTCTCGCATTCGCTGTATACGCACCACTCGGAGGCCTCCTCGTTTCCTGGGTCTACAGCGGGGTATTCGATCTACTGCCGGCTGGCTTCTGGACTTCAGCGGGCGTGTTCACCCTTGGCATCGCCGCCTCCTCATCCTTCATTGTTGGACTCCGTGCCTTGTTCGGAACTCCAGGATTCGGGCTCGGCGCACTTGCCATAATGCTGATTGGCAACCCCCTAGCCGGAACGATGGCCCCCAAGGAGTTCATTGCCTCACCGTGGGGAGCCCTTGGCCAACTATTCCCCAATGCAGCCACCGCTTCCCTAACCCGCTCGGTAAATTACTTCCCGCTGGCTTCCATTAGCACTGAGGTGTGGACGCTCCTGGCTTGGATAGCGGTTGGTCTGTGCGCCCTGGCGGCGGGCATTGTTAAAGAACGCAAGCAATCACAGCACGAAAATCCCGCCGCAGAAGAGTCCACTCAGCCGCAACCAGCCTAAGGCCCACCGCTCGAGACCTAGTTTCTAGAGAACTACCCCGGCCATAACGGCAAGAAGTAATGCACCCAAGCTCAATGCCGCAAGCCATCCGATGACGCGTACGGTCCGCAGCTGTCCCTTGGCGCTGCTGCGGCTTACCAAGAACGCGCCCACAGACGCACCGAGGGTGTTGAAAACGAGGTCATCGACGTCGCTAAATCCCAACGAGAATACGTATTGGGTAATTTCGATACCCAGGCTGAGCGCCATCGCCAGAAGGATAGTTCCACCGCGGCCGAAGCGGACGCGCCGCGAATTCTGTCCCAGCACCACCAGACACGCCCCGAGCGGCATAAACAGCGCGATATTGCCAAAGGTATTGGTCCACGGACCCCACCACGGATGAGGGTTATTAAAGCCGTTGAACATTTGCAGATCGAGGCTGCGGCGAGCATGCGCACTGGCATCGATCACGCCGGGGATATCAATAAATGGCTTACCCACCGTAGCTACGGCGATTGCCATCAAAACGACCACGCAGGCGATACCGGTATTGCGCCACAGGGTGGGCCGAGCGGGCACGCCCGGCGCCCCAACCTGGCGCGAGATGCGGGTGGATGTCGTGGTCATCGTCATGTTGTTCAAGTTAACAAGCGAGCCTGAAAAATCGCCGTGAGATTCGCTGTTAAATCCCTGCATCACATTTAACGTACGATGGTGAGCATGAGCACGCTACTAGTAACTCGCAACGAAGATAAGTCCGTTACGACCTCCTTCGAAGAGGGAGAGTTCCTCGGCGAGGGCGACCTTACCGTTGATGTTTCTTATTCTTCCCTGAACTACAAGGACGCCATGGCTATCGCAGGTGACCGCGGCGTCATGCGCACCAGCCCGCTGGTTCCGGGCATCGACGTGGTCGGCACGGTTTCTGAATCTAGCGTCGAGCGCCTCCCAGTTGGCACCTTGGTAGCATCCTTCGGCGATGGCCTCGGTGAATTCCGCCACGGCGGCTACACCCCGAAGCAGCGCGTCAACTCCCAAGCAACCGTCGCCCTGCCCGCGGACTTCACCGCAGAGCAGGCGGCCGCCGTTGGCACCGCGGGCTACACTGCCGCACTGTGCGTTAATTCTCTGCGCGGGCTGCCCGATGGTCCGGTCCTGGTCACCGGCGCCACCGGTGGCGTGGGCTCCATCGCCGTGAACCTCCTTTCCAATGCCGGCTACGAGGTTCACGCGATGACCGGCCGCCCGGATGACTACTCCCAGTACCTCCACGAGCTAGGCGCCCACACCATTGTGGACCGCGCCGAGTTCGCCGAGGCCGGAAAGCCACTACAAAAGGCTAGCTATGCCGGTGCCGTCGACACCTCCGGCTCCCACGTCCTGGCCAATGTTTTGGCCCGTACCGTGTGGGGCGGCACCGTCGCTTCCACCGGTATGGCCGCCGGCCCAGACCTTCCCACCACCGTCTTGCCGTTCATTCTGCGCAACGTACACCTGGCCGGCGTTAACTCTGTCGACGCCCCGCTGCACTACCGCCAGAACGCATGGCAGCTGCTCGCGCGCAAGCTGGACTTGTCCATCCTCAAGTCCCTGACCAATACGATTCCACTGTCGGACGTTGTCGAGGAATCCAAGTCCCTCCTCGAGGGCACCCACCACGGACGCACCGTCCTCAAGATTTCCTAGGCCACTCCTGGATACTCTTGCTTGGCACCCGCCTTCTTGGCGGGTGCTTTTTGTATGCCCGTTCATAGGCACGGTCACCCCGCGACGCGCTAGCTTTCCGACGTCCTCTCTTGAACCACCCCGCGTAGCAACGTGCGGGAAATCCTGCCCAAGGTTTGTAGGTCTTCATCACTAAGGGTGCCCACCACGATTTCCTCGACTGCGGCGGTATGTCGCGCGATCGCTGCGTTGAAAGCGGCACTTCCCTTTTCCGTCACAGTGACTTCAACTGCACGGGTTCCTAGCTCCGGCGCCTCGCGCTTGGAAACCAATTTTCGGGACTCCATGCGCACTAACTGCCGATGCAGCCGCGACTTCTCCCACCGGAGCTCGGCCGCCAATTCATGTGGGCGTGTAGAAATTTGACGCCTGCGATTCAACACAGCCAAGACTGCGTAGTCCGCCTCGCTCAAACTCGAGCCACTCTGCAGCTCCCCAGCAAGCCGCGCGTGGAGCGCTTCCTGCATGGCAACAAAATCGCCCCACGCCGCACTCTGCTCCACACGCATCGCATTCCTCCTTTGGTTTTCCTTCTTTCACTAGTCTATACTGCAGAGTTGATCTAGCAACTTATTGGCCTGCGTTGAGTTGATACACCAACTCCCACTACTGCACGGCGATGTGCGTATAGGAAAACCACAGTTTCCCAAACCAATGCCTTTGGTCTCGAAAGCACTTATGTTTTGCTTTTGAATACCTATCTGCTGAAACCCACCATTGTTTGAGTAGATATGTTCTTGCCTTGAAAATTAAATGGTGAAGCAATTACCCGCGGCAAAGATGCGGCTGCGAACGCAATCACCGCTCCGGCGGAGAAGACCGCAGCGTTTAGAATGGCAAACATGGATAAGCTATTTAGCACGTGCGGTTTCGACTTCGCGGATATGGAAGAGCTCGTTGCGGAGCTACCTACCGACCACGACATGTGGGAGGCGCCCGGATTTGATCGAGTGCTGTTCCACGCCGACCCGTCCGGCATGGCGGTTACAGCCATGGAGTACGAAGGGGAGTGGGCCGCAGTTCCTTCGTACCGGGGTGGGGAAGAGGCGCCGGGCACGATTTATCGCGCAACGCCCTATATCGGCATTGTGGAAACGGGGGATTTACAGTTCGCGGCGTTGGCGGATGCGCCCTTCGCCCTGCCGGCAGGCAACCCAGTCGGCGGAGAAAAGCTCCGGGGACAGGTGCGGCCGGCGGCTGTGGCATTGAAATACGAGGTAGGGGAGCCGGAAGAGTTTACCTTGACTTCGCCTGCTACAGAGCGCTTCTACCGGAACTTCAAGCCCAGCATGCTTAACCCGCAGGTAGAGGTGTCGGGGACTATCGGGGGCGTCGCCAAGCACAGCAATGAGCTGGGCATGGGGGAGTTTTGGGTATGCGACCTCGACGGCCTCCCGCTCATTGTGAACGAGAAACTGGAGGTCGGCCAGGGGATCCGGGCGCACGGCATTGCACTGTGCGCCACGGAATTTTGGAACGAGTAACTACTTGACCACGAGGTTGACCATGCGGCCCGGAACGTAAATCTTCTTCACTACGTTCTTTCCGCTGGTCAGATCGGCGATCTTTGCGTCGGCGAGAGCAACGTCAAAGACCGCGTCCTGGTCCGCGTCCGCGGCAACGTTGATGCGGGCCTTGACCTTGCCATTGATCTGAACCGGCACCTCGATTTCATCGTCTACCAGGTACTTTTCCTCAAAAGTGGGGAAGGGCTGGTAGGTGATGGTCTCGTCATGGCCGAAGCGCTGCCACAGTTCCTCCGCGATATGCGGGGCAATGGGGGAGACCAACTGTGCGATCGGCTCCACGGCGGCGCGTGGGGCCTCGGTGCGGTAGGTCTTGGTCAGGTAGTTGACGTACTCGATGAGCTTCGCCACCACGGTATTAAGCCGCAGGTTCTCGTAATCATCGCGCACGCCTGCGATGGTGCGGTGGAGCTCCTTGAGGTCATCCTCGCTCAAGGCGGCGTCGGTAGTCGCCAGCTCGCCGGTGTTCTCGTTGACGGCCAGGCGCCACAGGCGCTGCAAGAAGCGCTGGGAGCCGACGACGTCCTTGGTAGCCCACGGGCGAGACGTATCCAGCGGACCCATGGACATCTCATAAACGCGCAGGGTATCGGCACCAAAGTCGCGGCAGATATCGTCCGGAGCAACGGCATTCTTAAGGGACTTACCCATCTTGCCGTACTCCTGATTGACCTCTTCGCCGTTGTAGTAGAACTTGCCGTCCTTTTCCTCTACTTCAGCGGCCGGCACGTACACGCCGCGGGAATCCGTGTAGGCATAGGCCTGGATATATCCCTGGTTGTACAGGCGGCGGTAGGGCTCTTGGGAGCTAACAAAGCCCAGGTCAAAGAGCACCTTATGCCAGAAGCGGGAGTAGAGCAGGTGCAGCACGGCGTGCTCAACGCCGCCGACGTAGAGGTCCACGCCGCCCGGGTCCTGCGGGCCATGCTGCTCCGGACGCGGGCCGGTCCAGTAGCGCTCGTTCTCGATATCGCAGAATGCCTCATCATTGCGGGGATCGATATAGCGCAGCTGGTACCAGGAAGAACCCGCCCACTGCGGCATAACGTTGGTATCGCGGAAATAGGTCTGTGGGCCGTCGCCCAAATCGAGTTCTACCTCGACCCAATCGCGCACCTTTGCCAGCGGTGGTTGTGGCTCGGAGTCCTTGTCCTCTGGATCAAAGGAAACGGGCTTATAATCTTCTACCTCTGGCAGCTCTACCGGCAACATGGATTCCGGCAGGGCGTGGGCAAAACCGTCCTTGTCGTAGACGATGGGGAAGGGCTCGCCCCAGTAACGCTGACGGGCGAAGAGCCAATCGCGCAGCTTGTACTGCACCTTTTCGCGGCCGGAGCCGTCCTTTTCCAGCCATTCGATGGCCGCAGCAATGGCCTCGGCCTTGTTCAGGCCGTTGAGATCTAGGCCCTTGTCATTGGAGGAATTGACCAGCGCGCCGTCCTCGGTCCAGGCTTCTTCCTCCACGTTTCCGCCGGAGACAACTTCCGTAATTGGTAGGCCGAAGGCCTGGGCAAACTCGTAGTCACGGGTGTCGTGCGCCGGAACTGCCATGATGGCGCCGGTGCCGTAGCCGGTCAGGACGTAGTCCGCGATGAAGATCGGGACCTTCTTGCCAGAGACCGGGTTGGTGGCATAAGTACCCAGGAAGACGCCGGTCTTTTCCTTGTTTTCCTGGCGCTCCAGGTCGGACTTGGCAGCAATATCGGTGCGGTAGGACTCCACGGCCTCCTTCGGATCATCGTGGCCATAGGTCCAACGCTCATCCACGTCATCGTCATAAGGGATGGGGGAGAGGAGGGCGTCGACAAGCTCATGCTCTGGGGCCAGCACCACGTACTCGGCACCGAAAAGGGTATCCGGGCGGGTGGTAAAGACCTCGATCTCGTAGCCCTCGGCAGGGAAGGAGACCTCTGCGCCGCGGGAACGGCCAATCCAATTGCGCTGCATGGACTTGACCTTGTCCGGCCAATCCAAAAGCTCCAGGTCATCCAGCAAGCGATCGGAGTAGGCGGTAATGCGCATCATCCACTGCGAGAGGTTCTTGCGGAAGACCGGGAAATTGCCGCGCTCGGACTTACCCTCAGCGGTGACCTCCTCGTTTGCCAGCACGGTACCCAGGCCCGGGCACCAATTCACCGTGGAATTAGACAGGTAGACCAAGCGGAATTCATCGATGGCCGCGGCCTTTTCCTCTTCGGTGAGGTCCTCGTAGTAGCGGCCGTCCTTAGTGGTGCGCTTATTGGCCTCTAGTTCCTTGATGAGCTCTGCAATCGGGCGCGCCTTCTGCTGCTCCTCATCGAACCAAGAGTTATAAATCTGCAGGAAGATCCACTGCGTCCACTTGAAGAACTCCGGATCGGTTGATTCCACGGAGCGGCGCGGATCATGGCCCAGGCCCAACATGCCCAGCTGGCGGCGCATGTTTTCAATATTCGCCTCGGTGGTGGTGCGCGGGTGGGTACCGGTCTGAATGGCGTACTGCTCGGCCGGCAGGCCGAAGGCGTCGTAGCCCAAGGTGTGCAGCACGTTCTTGCCCAGCATGCGGTTATAGCGGGCGTAAGTATCGGTGGCGATATATCCCAGTGGGTGTCCCACGTGCAGGCCCGCACCGGAAGGGTAGGGGAACATATCCTGCACGTTGAGCTTTTCCTTAGGCAGCTCGCCCGCATCGGTGGCGAGCTCGCCTACCGGGTTCGGGGCATTAAAGGTGCCATTGTCTTTCCAGTACTGCTGCCAGGTCTTCTCGATCTGGTTCGCCAGCTCCGGGGTATAGCGGTACGAAGTGGAATCGCTCTGGGTAGTCATAATCACACAGTGTAATAGCCGCATCCCGGAGCGGGGTAGTTCACTACGCTTTCCGCGTTCCGCAGGGCACGCACACCCAAAATCCCCGCCGTAATCGCCCCCGGTTTTCGCGTCATTTCCGCCGCTCGCAGCCAAAATGCAGATCTGCATGAAAATGTTCTAGGCTGGGGTAAATGAGCCAGGAGAAGTTTCGCAGCCAGCTATCATCTTTTGCAGACGCAGCGGTATTTCAGGGGATCCCGCACCTGCGCCTCTCCCCAGCTACCGACACTTTGGAGCTGTTCCTACCGGCCGTAACCGCAGGTTATGAGCCAGAAGATCCCCAGTGGACCGTGACCGCACAGCTGCTCGACGGCAGCGAGGACACCCGCAAGTTCTACTACGTGGAGGGCGAAGAGCCCGGCTTGTGGATCAGCATGCCGCGTGCCTTTAGCCACCTCAGCGTCTCCTTTGAGGAGCACACCGTGGAATTCGCCGGCGTGGCCAATGGCGGATTGCTGCTCGATTCCACCCATCGACCAGTGGATACCACCACGGCGGTGGCCAAGGGCTCTTATACCTTTATCGCCCCGGCCGGCACGGAGCTGGCCAAGGCCAAGGTCGGCGAGGCCCGTCCCCACGGCGCATGGGAGGGCTGGACCATCGCCCCGGTAGAGGTCAGCCAGTCTTTCACCGTGGAGGTTCCGCGCCAGGAACCCGCGACCATCAAGGTGTCCGGCAGCCCTGACTTTGCCTGGGACATGGCCGTCAAGACGCTACCCAATGCCCATGGCCTCGATGGCGAACTGGTCTATACCCAGTCCCCGCAGGTCATCGCCAATACGGAACTCAGCATGGAGCTGGCCTACGTCCCCATTGGTGGGGAAGAGGAGGCCGTGCTGGAGGACGAGCTACCGGAGGGTATTCACGAGGTGCTTCCCGCAGACGCCTTCGAGGATCCCTGGGTAGGCCGCTACCGCTTCACCCTATACAAGGACGAGGAACTGGTGGATATCCAGTACCTCAATTTTGCGGAGTCGCTGCACATGCGTGCCAAGAACGAGGGCCCGCGCGGCACCAACTTCCGCTTTATCGACGCCCTGGGCAACCTTTCGCCGTTTAGCTATGCGTTGGCTTCTGCGCCGGGCAAGGCTATCCAGATGGAAAAGGGCCAGCGCGTCTTTGGCGAGGACGAAAGCGTGCGCGAGGAGACCGTCGGCAGTGAGGCCGGCTATGAGCTGACCTTCCAGGTGGAACCGGCGACGATTCGTACTCGCGTGAAGCGCACCGCGGCCGAGCCCGTGGATTACCTGGATAAGCAGGTCATCCTGGCCGACCAGCTCGATGCGGATGCACTTTTTACCATCCACTCACCGGAGCCACTGCCGCTGGCAAAGTTCGTGGTTATTGATAAGAACCAGAAGATTAGGGACCTGGTCACCGCCAATGGCTCTACGGAGGCCGCCACCAGCCTGTCCGTACCAAACCGCGCGCTGAGGTCGGCGCTGACGAAGAAGACCTCGCTGGAGCTCTACCTCCTGTGGTCCACGTTGTCCTATGAGGAATACCTCGAAGGACTGCCGGAAAAGGAGCGCGCAGCGCACCAGAAGCGCAGCTTTGAGCGTCGCGTCATGGAATATGAGGCCACCGCGGCCAGCGACCTCATTTATGCCGCCATCGCCACCGTGCGCAAGGCACCGTTGGTTGCCCGCGCAACCATTGAGGACGGCATCCTCGTCCCCGAGCAGACGCATGAGGAGGAGGTAGAGCTGCTGGCTTGGGCGTGGCCACTGGGCAATCCTGCGGGCGAGCCGCAACCGCTGGAGCCCACTGAGGAAGGCTTTGAGCTGCCCGAAGAGCTGCTGGACGCCGGCCACCTCATCGTGGACTTCCGCGAGGATGAGCCGGCCAGCGACTTGGCCGCGCCGCAGTACCCGCCGGCTAGCGCACTCATCATCTTCCACGACGGTGAAACCGAAAACACCGAGGGCCTGTGGCCTACTTACGCGGCCATGCGCCGCCTCGCGCCCAAGGCCAAGGAAACCTTCGAGGGAATCATCAAGGAGATTGAGGCCGATCCGCGCGCCAGCATGGATGCCCTTATGGCCGCGGACTTTGAACCGGGACAGCGCATGCGCGCCTTCGTCCGCACCGGCTTGGTCTCCCGCACCTTCCGCCGCGAGGAGCGCGAGGAGTCGGCCGCCGAGCCTTCCTCGCTCTTGGCCGCGCTTGCCGACGCCGCCCATGACTACGTCGAAGCCCACGGCTCCGCCTCCCTCGCGCGCGTGCCATCCACCGGCGTCGACGATGTCACCCGCCCCATGCTGCTGATGAGCGCCATGGGCGAGGCACCTACGCCAGCAACGGACAGTGACCAGCTCTGCGATGATGCCCACCGCATCGCCGCACTGCGCGAGTGCTTTGCCAATGACCTTGCACTCACCCGCCTCGGCACCATTTCCAACCTGCGTAGCACCGCAATGCAGCTGCGGGTGACGCTGCAGCAGCTGGGCGTCGATAAGTCCGTCCTGCATACCCTGCTCGCGCTGGACGCCTTTGGCGATGGCAATTCGGAGCTCGGCGATTCCGCCTGGATGCCGTTTATTTCCTATGTCTTTGCCATCACGGCGCGCGGTGTGGCCAATGACAAGCTGGCGGACCCTGCTTTCGCCGCCACGCTTGACGACGCCCTCCCGCAGCTCGCCGAGGCCGTCTCCCTCGCCCCGCAGCTGTTCTACCGCGATATTCTCACCGCGGAGGCGCTCACGCTCAGCTAGGGTGGCAGGCATGCAGGTCATCTCTACCAATGTCGCCGTCCGCCGGCCGGACCCGAGCGGGCGGCATGAGTTCTCGGGCATCGACAAGCAGCCGCAGGACTTTATCGATCTGGCAGCGCCCGGACCCCATTACGGCGATGGGTCCGGCGTGCGCGGCGATATAATTGGTGACACCCAACATCACGGCGGCAACGATAAGGCCGTCTACGCTTACTCCCGCGAGGAACTGGATTACTGGCAATCTGAACTTTCCCGCCCGCTGGCCTCCGGCGGCTTTGGCGAAAATCTCACCACGCAGGGCATCGATCTGTCTGCTCTGCTCATCAATCAGCGCGTGCGCATCGGCACCGCCGTGCTTGAAGTATCCGTGCCTCGCCAACCGTGTGCCACCTTCGCCGGCTGGCTAGGGGAGCGCGGCTGGCTCAAGCGCTGGACCGCGCGTGGCGACTGCGGCACCTACTTGCGCATCATCTCCCCCGGCCGCATTCGCCCCGGCGACGCCATTGAGCTAGATAACCCACCCAGCCACGACATCACCATGCGCATCGCCTTTGCCGCCAAGATGGGCGACCGCGCCCTTGCCCGGCGCGTTATCGATGCTGGCTGCCTGCCCGCTCACCAACAGAAATCGCTTCGCACCTAGTTACACAAGCACTTATAGTCCGCCATCAAGGTGCGCATAAGCTTCGCTGCCCACCGCCCCAACCTCTTAAGCGTTCCCATCAATTTCGGCAGCGCTCGAAAGATATCCGCCCGTCCCGCGTCCTCATATCGGGCTCGTCATTGCCCCGCCCTAAGCCTGCAGGCCAGACACCCGTGGCTTGTACTCGGCGCTATGGGAAGCCGCAGAGGCCCACAGTAGGGACCGGGACCGTTAGTCGGCACATCCCTGCACAGCGAGTCTAGACGCATACTCTACTTCGGGAACCGCAGGCCACGTCACGACGTTTAGCTTGCCAAGAGTCCAGCACAGTCTTCTCGCCCGGAGTGCGCGCATAACAAAAGCACGCCAGCACTGAGTGCTGACGTGCTTTACATGCTAAGTGCGAAGTAGGGGAGTGTAACTGTGTTACTCGCCCTTTTCAAAGCTCAGATGGTGCCCCTTCGCCTTAGGGAAGCGGCCGTGTACAAAGAAGTAGTAGATAGCGGCGATGACCACGAGGCCCGCGAGAATGAGATACATCGTGTCGAAGCCCGTTGCCGCAACGATGGGGCCTAGGCCGAATGGAGCCAGGCCAATGCCGAGGTCCATGAGCAGGAACATGGTGGAGATGCCCGCGCCCATTTGCGCGGCAGGCACCGAGCGCACGGAGATGGCTTGGCAGGCGGGGCTGAGGGTGCCGAAGCCCAAACCGGTGCAGGCGCCCGCGACCACCAGCATGACGTCATTGGTGGGGAAGCCCATGAGCAGCAGCGCCACGACAAAGGCGGCCAAGCCGAGGTACATCACGGCATTATCACCCTTATGGTCCTGGATGCGTCCCAAGACGAAGCGCATGATGAGCATCGTGACCGCATAGCCAATGAAGAACAGCCCTGCGCCGGTGGCCAGGTCTTCCTTGCGTGCGTAGGCGTTGAGATAGGTAACCACGCCGGAGTAGGCGATGCCGACTAGGAGCATGAATAGACCGATGGGAACCACGTTGGGGTGTACGGCATTGCGCAGCCTAAAGGCCGGCTTTTCGGAGGAAACCTCGGCCGGATAGCGCAGCACCAAGGCCAGGATCAGGGAAATAATATTTGCACCGAGGGCGACGGCGAATAGTGTATTGTAACCGATGTTATTGGCCAAGAATAGGCCGATAGCTGGACCAAACGCGGTTGCCAGGGTAGTGCCCAAGGCGAAGTATCCGGTGCCTTCCGCACGGCGTTCGTGTGGGATAACGGACTGCGCCACCGCCATGAGTGCGGTGGAGGTCAAGGCATAGCCCGCGCCGTGCACCATTCGCACGATAATCAAGACCGCAACATTATGCGCAAAAAAATACGCCACAGCTACAACTGTGACGAAGGCCAGTGAAGTCAAGGCCGCCTTTTTGTGGCCCACGCGGTCCACGATCCAGCCGGAGAACACGCGCATGCACGTCGCGCCCAGAACAAAGGCACTGGAGGCGAAACCGCCCACGGTATCCGATGCCCCGAAGCTCTCTACCGCGTAGAGGGCCATGGTGGTTACGGACAAATAGAAGACCAAGAACTGACAAAAATTAGCCACCCACGCGAGGACAAACGTAGGCGTAATCAGCTGCGGCTTTGCCCCCGCAGAGTCTGTAGGCGTCATATACTCACTCCAAATAACAAAAAGAAAATTCCCTCTCCACGCGCTGGCCATAAGGCCGCGCATCGCAGACGAAGGAAATAGAAATTGAATTATACGGAGAGGCACTATACGCCCCGCAGGCTACAAAGGTTAATTGAAAAGCTTTCCAGGTTCTTATCGACGCCTCCCTCGTGCAGGTGGCTACCGGCAATCGCCGTAACTTGAGCCGGGTCGCCAAAAGGGGACCCGGCTGGTTCCCCCGCTTTGTTAAGCGCTCAAACCTCTAGGCACCGGCATAAGGATCACGGATACCCAAGTACTGCACCGAGGTATATTCCTCAATACCTTCGGCGCCGCCTTCGCGTCCTAAACCAGATTGCTTGACGCCACCGAATGGGGCAGCGGCATTGGAGATGACGCCGGCATTGAATCCCATCAAGCCAAACTCGAGACCGTCGGCAACGCGCCAGAGGCGATCGGAATCCTCCGTATATACATAGGAGGCAAGTCCGTACTCCGTATCGTTCGCAATCTCTAGCGCTTCCGATTCATCTTTGAAGGTAAGGATGGGCGCGACCGGTCCAAAGATTTCTTCCTGAGCCACGCGAGTTTCACGTGAAACATTGCTCAGGATAGTGGGCGCATAGAAGTGGCCCGCGCCCTCGCCGCGGGTGCCACCGGTGACAACGGTCGCGCCCTTGTCCACCGCATCCTCAACCAGGGCTGCGATATTGTCGAGTGCCTTAGCCTCAATCAGCGGACCACACGTCACACCTTCGTCCATGCCATTGCCGACGACGAGCTTCTCAAACTCTGTTGCCAGCTTCTGCGTAAACTCCTCCGCCACGGACTCGTGCACCACGAAGCGATTAGCCGCGGTGCAGGCCTCACCAATATTACGCATCTTCGCGCCCATGGCTCCCGCAACCGCTTGGTCGATATCCGCATCCTCGAAAACAATGAACGGTGCATTACCGCCTAGCTCCATGGAGGTGCGCAAGACATTATCCGCGGCACCCTTGAGGAGGGTTTTGCCCACTGGGGTAGAACCGGTGAAGGAGAGCTTGCGCAAGCGGGCGTCGGCAAGCAAAGGCTCCGAAATGGCCGAAGCGGAGCTGCCGGAGACCACATTGAGCACGCCCTTCGGCAGGCCGGCATCGAGCATGGTTTGCGCGAAGTACTGCGCGGTGAGTGGCGTCAGCTTGGCCGGCTTCAGGACCATGGTGCAGCCCGCTGCAACGGCTGGGGCAACCTTTCGGGTGGCCATGGCGAGGGGGAAGTTCCACGGAGTAATCAACAGGCACGGACCCACGGGCTTGCGGCGGGTAACCATGCGCAAGGTGCCTTCTGGGACAGGGGAGTAGCGGCCATAATCGCGCGTGGCTTCCTCACTAAACCACCGCAAATATTCCGCACCATAGGTGACCTCACCTTGGGACTCAGCAAAAGGCTTTCCCATTTCAAGGGTCATTAGGGTGGCGAATTCATCGGCGCGCTCGTGTAACAACTCAAAGGCGCGGCGGAGAATATCGGCGCGCTCGCGCGGGGTGGTGCGCGCCCACTCATCTTGTACCGCACAGGCAGCATCGAGGGCAGCCACCGCATCATCAGAATTCGCCGACGACAGCGTGGCGATGGTCGCGCCCGTTGCCGGATTTTCTACGTCAAAGGTCTCGCTGGAAGACGCGTCGCGCCACTGTCCGCCAATCAATAGCTGGGTGGGGACCTTCGCTAGTAGTTCCTTCTGATCGATGCTCATATTCATCACCTTTCTCCATTGCGTGAATGCACCCCACAGTACCGCGAATCGATAGCCGGTCTTCTTGGTCCTGCGCCAAGCACAAGCGCTTAGGGGGAGTGGGCGAATATTTTTATCGATTACCTTACAGGCTATAGAAATGTAGGTTAGTATGACCGATATGAAGAAGATGACTACTGCTTGGTGGTGGCGCGCGTAACCCGCGGGCCTTATTCCACCTCCCATTTTTAGGCTCGCATTCTGCGGGCCTTTTGGCGTTTTAGTGTCCCTGCTCGCGGAATCTCACTATCCGTTTCCCGGTTTCCCTCACCCACCGAAAGGGCACTGCAATGCCATACACCGCCACTCGCGATATACCCTACGACAGCGACGCGGCCGCGATTTTTGACGCCCTCGCACAACCGCACGACTCCCTACTTCTTGAAAGCGCGGACATTGAGACCAAGAAGAATCTCAATTGCCTCGCCGTACTCAAGGCGGCCCTGAAAGTAACGTGCCACGGCCAGAGGGTAGAGGTACGCGCCCTCACGGAGGCAGGGGAGACGCTCCTTCCTTCCCTCGAGGACCGGTTCCACCATCGCCTAGTTTCACGTGAAACTACCGCCGCGGTTTTCGAATTCTCGCTGTCCACACAGCCCGACGAGCGGGAGCGGCTTCTTGCCGAATCTACCGCCGCTATTCTGCGGTTCCTGCAATTAGAAGCCAACTATTCCTCTCCAATATTGCCGTTCCTTGGGGGCGGATTCGCTTATGACTACCTCGCTACTTTTGAGGAACTCCCCGAGGTTGAGCCTGGGGTCAACACCTACCCGGACTTTGAATTCTTGGTAGCCCAAACGGTCCTCGCAGTGGACCACCTGCAAGGGACTGCGCGCCTAGAAGGCTGGGACATCGACGACAAGCGCCTGCGGGAAGAGTTGGATTATCTTGCCTCACTGCCGGTGGCTGCTCGTTTCACGGCGCCGCAAAAGGAAAGGATCCGGGCGGTGGCCGATGTGGATGATGCGGGGTTTCGGGCGGGCGTCGACAAGCTTAAAGGCAATATTCACGCCGGCGATATCTACCAAGTAGTGCCCTCGCGCGCCTTCTCTGTGGACTGTCCCAACGCCCTGGCTGCCTACCGGGCGCTTCGCAAGACTAACCCCTCGCCCTATATGTTTTACGTCCGCGGTGCCACCTATGAGCTCTTCGGCGCCTCGCCAGAATCAAACCTCAAATTCACGTCAGAAGATAGGCAGGTCCAGCTCTATCCCATCGCCGGAACTCGGCCGCGCGGGCTCAACCCGGATGGCAGCATCAACCATGAACTAGATATTCGCAACGAGTTGGACATGCGTACAGACCAGAAAGAGATTGCGGAACACACGATGCTGGTTGACCTTGCACGCAATGACCTCGCTCGCGTGGCCGTGCCCCGCAGCCGCCAGGTGGCAGAACTCCTGCACGTTGACCGCTACTCGCGGGTCATGCACTTGGTCTCCCGCGTCACAGCGACGCTCCACCCAGACTTCGATGCGCTCGATGCCTACCGGGCGTGCATGAACATGGGAACGCTCACCGGAGCTCCCAAACTGCGCGCCACCGAACTGGTGCGCCGCACGGAGGGAAAGCGCCGCGGCTCCTATGGCGGGGCGGTGGGGTACCTGCGCGGCGATGGAGCCATGGATAACTGCATCGTCATCCGCTCGGCCTACGTCCAGGACGGAACCGCAGTGGTGCAAGCAGGCGCCGGTGTGGTCAAGGATTCCGTGCCGCAAGCCGAGGCCGATGAAACAGTGCATAAGGCCTACGCCGTACTCCATGCCATCGCCATTGCACACGGAGCCGAGTTGGAGGTACAGCGATGAGCTCGCCGCATATTGTCCTGCTAGATAACCACGATTCTTTTGTCTACAACCTCCTCGATGCCCTCGCTGGCTTCGATACCACCGTGTTTCGCAATACCGTAGCGGTGCACGACGTGCTGCGCACACAACCCGACATTATTGTGCTTTCCCCGGGCCCCGGTCATCCACGGGACGCCGGCTGCATGATGGAACTTATCGACGCCACCCTAGGCACCACCCCGATCCTTGGCGTATGCCTCGGCTTCCAAGCACTACTCGAGCACCACGGCGGTTCGGTCGAACCGTGCGGCCCCGTGCACGGGAAGTCCCTCCCGATGACTCTTACCGAGGCCGGCGTTATGCACCCCGTCTTTCAGGGCCTTGCCACCGATACTGAGCCGGACCAACCGGGTCACCTCGGTACGCAAGTTCCGGTGGCGCGCTATCACTCGCTTGGATGTACGGACCTCCCTCGGGGGATGCGTTGTCTCGCGCGTACGTCCACGGACATCGGAGAGGTAGCCATGGCGGCCGAAACGGACGACGGTAGGGCCCTCGGCGTGCAGTTCCACCCTGAGTCCATCCTCACTCCCCGCGGCCCCCTCATGCTTGAGCGTTGCGTTAATCAACTATTTTTGCACACCACTATGGACACGGAGTACTAAAAATGAACCACGCACCCCTACGTACCTTGCAGGCCTTCCTGAATAACCCGCAGCCCACCATCGAAGAAGCCATGGAGGTATTTACCCCCTTGGCCGTGGGCGACTACGACGATATTCATATCGCGGCGCTGCTTACCCATATTCGCACCCGCGGCGAGACCTTCGCAGACATTGCCGGCGCGGCCAAAGCTTTCTTGAAAGTGGGCTATCCATTCCCCATCACTGGAAAAGGACTCATGGATTCGGCCGGCACTGGTGGCGATGGCGCGAATACTATCAATATCACTACGGGCGCCTCCCTCATTGCCGCCGCCGGGGGAGTGAGGATGATCAAGCATGGCAACCGCTCGGTCTCTTCTAAGTCCGGATCGGCCGATGTCCTCGAAGCCCTGAATATCCCACTGGACCTAGACGCTGCCCGAGCAGTACGCCAATTTAAAGCTTCCAACTTCACGTTCCTATTCGCCCCAGCCTACAACCCAGCGGTCGCACACGTACAACCGGTGCGCAAGGCGCTAGGTATCCCCACCATCTTCAATACACTAGGTCCCCTCCTGTCCCCAGGACGCCCGTCACTGCAAATCATGGGCATCGCAAACCCAACCCAAGGCCAACTCATCGCGGAAGTCTTTCGAGAGCTCGGCCGAGAGCGCGCCTTGGTCGTCCATGGTGCTGGAACGGATGAGATCGCTACCCACGGCACGACACAGGCCTGGGAGCTCAACGACGGCGAGATTGTCTCTTATGAGCTCACCGCAGAAGACCTCGGCATCAAGCGCCACGAACTAGCGGACCTAGCCGGCGGCGACGGCGCCGCCAATGCCCAAGCCCTCCGTGCGATTTTTGCAGGCTGTGGCGAGCCCGCCCATTGTAACGCCATTGCCGCCACCGCCGGGGCCATGTTTTACCTCAACGGGACCACGGAAACTATCGCGGCGGGAGTCACTCACGCAAAGGAACTGATTAGCAGCGGCACTGTTGAAGATTGGCTCGCGCTCCACGAGAGCGCCAACTATGCAATAGGGGAGGAGAGCTAATGTCGGTGAATACTTTGCCTACGGTGCTCGAGGAGATCGTCGCCCAGCGTCGCACTCACCTGCCCGCACTCCGGGAGCGCCTGTCCCACGTGGACTTAGCTAGCGTGCCACGTTCGGAGCGTTCGCTTGCCGACGCCCTCCGTGGCACCAACCGCTTCATCATGGAATGCAAGTCCGCCTCGCCGTCCCTTGGCAAAATTCGCGAGGACTATCGCCCGGGCGATATTGCCCGGATCTACTCTCGCTATGCCTCCGCCATCTCGGTGTTGTGCGAGCCCGATCGTTTTGGCGGCGACTACGACCACTTGCAGACCGTCGCGCTATCCACCCATGTGCCGGTGCTGTGCAAGGACTTTATTGTCGATCCCATCCAGGTATATGCCGCGCGCTATTACGGCGCCGATGCCATCTTGCTCATGATGTCTATCGTGGACGATGACACCTACGGTGAGCTCAAAGCACTGGCGGACGAACTCTGCCTAGACGTCTTGACTGAAGCCATCACCGAGAACGAGGTGGATCGCGCGGTGAATTTCGGTGTCGATATCATCGGCATTAACAACCGCAACCTCCACGATCTCAGCATCGACCTGGGCCGCACCGAACGCCTAGCCCGCCATGTTCCAGACGGAAAGGTGATCGTTTCCGAATCTGGAATCCGCGATAATGCCACCGTCCGCCGGTTAGGAGCCCACGCACATGCCTTCCTTGTAGGCTCACAGCTCACCTCCCAGGAGGACATCGATCGAGCGGCGCGTGACCTCGTCTATGGTGCCAATAAAGTATGCGGCCTTACCACCGCCTCCTCCGCACAAGCAGCCCGTGCTGCTGGAGCCCGATATGGGGGACTCATCTTCGCGCCGGATTCGCCCCGCAGTGTTTCACGTGAAACCGCACAAAGCATTATCTACGCGGAACCAGAGTTGGAGTACGTAGCCGTGACGCGCTCTACGGATATGGAGACCCTAGGAAGCCTAGCCAAGATCCCCGGCCTCAAAGTTCTTCAGCTTCACGCCCCATTCCAAGGTAGTAGGGAAGCAGAGCTGGAATTCCTTCGAGATGTACGCGGCGTCGCTGACGGTCTTCACCTTTGGCGGGCGATCGATATGCACAACTCGGACTTCTCCGCACTAGCCGCGGACCTTGCCCTAGAGGTAGAGGCCCTTATCCTCGACTCCGGCAGTGGCGGGACAGGAACCACTTTTGAATGGCGGACGATTCCCCCTGAAGTGAAGAAGAAATCCCTGCTCGCCGGCGGGCTCCGGCTAGACAACCTAGAAGAGGCACTGTCAATCGACACGGCGGGACTCGACCTCAATTCAGGCTTGGAGCATGCACCCGGCCGCAAGGACTCCTCATTGATCGCCCAAGCCTTTAACGCCATTCGAAACTACACACACCCATAGAAAGAAGAGAACGATGACAGTTTCACGTGAAACGCTACTTCCGGCATACTTTGGTGAATTCGGCGGACAGTTCGTCCCCGAATCCCTCATCCCGGCGCTCGACCAACTTGAGAAGGCCTTTGTCGACGCACAAAACGACCCCGCATTTCGCAAAGAGCTAAGCATGCTATTGCGTGATTATCTCGGCCGTCCCACACCAATTACAGAGGCGAGGAACCTCGGGGGCAAGGCGCGCATCTTCCTCAAACGTGAAGACCTCGTACACGGTGGAGCACACAAGACAAACCAGGTCCTTGGTCAGGCACTGCTAGCAAAGCGGATGGGGAAGACACGCATTATTGCCGAGACCGGAGCGGGACAGCACGGCACCGCTACTGCACTTGCTTGCGCACTTCTCGATCTCGAGTGTGTGGTCTACATGGGCGCTAAAGACGTGGCCCGACAACAGCCAAACGTATTCCGAATGGAGCTGATGGGCGCGAAGGTCGTCGCCGTCGACACCGGATCCGGAACTCTCAAGGACGCGGTGAATGAAGCCCTCCGTGATTGGACCGCCACCTTCCATGAATCCCACTATGTCCTCGGTACCGCGGCCGGACCGCATCCATTCCCAACCATCGTCCGAGAGTTTCACAAGGTCATCTCTGAAGAGGCTAAGACCCAGATGCTTGAGCGCACCGGTGGACTACCAGATGTAGTCGTGGCTTGCGTCGGAGGCGGCTCTAATGCAATCGGTATGTTCGCAGACTTTATTGAGGAAGAGGAAGTGGCACTCGTCGGCGCCGAACCTGGCGGCGAAGGCCTAGACTCCGGCAAGCACGGTGCCACCATCAACAACGGTACGGTTGGCATCCTCCACGGCGCGCGCAGCTACCTGATGCGCAACGCGGACGGCCAAGTGGAGGAATCCTATTCGATTTCCGCCGGACTCGACTACCCAGGTGTAGGACCACAGCACGCACACTTACACGCCAGTGGCCGTGCACAGTATGTCGGCATTACTGACGCCGAAGCACTCGAAGCATTCCAGCTTCTATCCACAAAAGAAGGAATCATTCCTGCCCTCGAGTCCTCCCATGCGTTGGCCTACGCGTTAAAGCGTAAAGACGAGGACATCACCATCTTGGTTTCCCTTTCCGGTCGCGGCGATAAAGATATCGACCACGTTCGCCACACCCTTGAGACCCACCCAGAATTTGAACTCCAGGAGAAGAACCAATGAGCACCCGATACGAAGACCTATTCAGCTCACTGCGCAACAGAGGAGAGGGCGCATTCGTCCCATTCCTCATGTTGGGCAATCCCACCCCGGAGCACACGCTAGCCATCGTGCGAACCGTCGTCACAGCCGGAGCCGATGCGTTGGAGCTAGGTGTTCCATTTTCTGACCCAGTGGCCGATGGCCCCACCATTCAGGCCTCCCACCTTCGCGCGCTCGACGGGGGTGCCACCGTAGATTCCGCCTTGAAACAGGTAAGAACAATTCGCGCGGAATTTCCCGCTCTTCCCATCGGCATGCTCATCTACGGCAATGTAGCGTTCACTCGGGGTTTCGACCGCTTCTACGCTGAGTTTTCGCAAGCGGGCGCGGATAGCATTTTGCTTCCCGACGTCCCCGTGCGCGAAGGTGCTCCATTCGTCACCGCAGCAGAAAAGGCCGGTATTGATCCAATCTTTATCGCCCCGGCCCGCGCGACTGCGCACACCCTCGAGGGCGTCGCTCAAAGCTCACGCGGCTATATCTACGCAGTATCGAGAGATGGAGTTACCGGCGCCGAAAAGGAATCCGAGACTATTGGGCTCGAAGAAGTCGTCGCTAACATCAAGAAGTTTGACGGACCTCCGGTACTGCTCGGATTCGGCATTTCCGAGCCTGAACACGTGCGCGATGCCGTAGCCGCTGGGGCAGCGGGGGCCATTACAGGATCCGCAATCACCAAGATTATCGATCGCCACGTTTCACGTGAAACAGACGCGGAAGGCAGGCCAGTGGAAGGAACTCCAGGCCGCATTTCCGACGAGAGAGCATTGCATAAGGAACTCGCCGAGTATGTAACTCGCATGAAGGCAGCGACTCAAGAGTAGTCCTGAAGACGCGAAGAACCCTCCTCAGCTCTCGGCAGCTGAGGAGGGTTCCCTATAAAAAGCCTCTACGCGGTTGCTTCTGCAGATTCCTCTTCGGTGTGGTCCTTCTTGGAGCCCGCGAACTTATCCACGATCATCGCGATAGCGCCGTCGCCAGTAACGTTGGCAGCCGTGCCGACCGAGTCAATGGCGATGTAGGCCGCGATCATCAGCGCCACCATGCCATCGTCAAAGCCCATCATATCCGCCAGTAGTCCAGCTGCGACCATAACCGCGCCGCCAGGCACACCTGGTGCCGCAATCATCATGATTCCCAACAGGAAGATGAAACCAAGGCCGGTGCTCGTACTAATATCCAGGTTCGCCATGTACACAATCGCAAAGGCATAGAGCGTCAGCTTAATCATGGAACCAGAGAGGTGAATGGTCGCACACAGTGGGATAACGAAGCTTGCCACCGGCTTCGAAATGCCATTCTTCAAGGTGGACTCCATAGACACCGGGATGGTGGCGGCAGAAGAAGAGGTTCCCAGTGCGGTGAAATATGCCGGCACCATATTGCGCAATGCCTTGAAAGGATTCTTACCGGTGATGGCACCAGCGATGATGTACTGGAGCACCAGGTAAACCAGAGTCATGACAACCGCCAGGATCAGGACCTTCGCGAAGGCCGAGAGTACTGAGCCCAAATTGCCATTCATGCCCAAGCCCAAGAACATGCCGAAGATATAGAAGGGCAGAATTGGCACTACAAAGCCCCAAATGACCTTGACTACTACGCTCTCCAATTCCTTTGTGACCGCATACAAGGTATCGGACTTCACTGTAGTCATCGCTACACCGATGCAGAATGACAACAAGAGAGCCGTCATAACCTCAAAAGGCGGCGCCATTTCCACCTCGAAGTACGGAGTGAGTGCCCCCTCATCAATATCGGAGACATTTGTAATCAGATCCTGACCACTGAGCATGGTGGGGTAGAGCCAGTGCGCAAGTACGTAGGCAAGAAGACCCGCAACAATCGTTGAGCCGTAGGCAATGCCTGCAGTAATACCCAACCATTTTCCGGCCCCTCGTCCCAGACCAGCAATCGACGGGGCGATAAGCGCGAAGATGAGGACCGGAATAAAGAAATTGAGGAAGTTACTAAAGAGTCCATTGAAGGTGGCGAATACGCGGCCGAACCATTCTGGCGCGAATTGGCTCACCACCACGCCAAGGATGATGGCGACGATGATGCGGAACAATAGAGATTCCGAGAGTTTCTTGAGATTCATGTACTTACATTCAAATTGGGTGTTTCGCCCCTTGGTAAAGGTTCCAGGGCGAAACAGCGCGGTACAGAGGCAATAGTCGATTCAATATCTATCGATCGACCTTAAAGGCATACTACCCGACCGGAGGCATAGCCAGAACACTCACCCCAGCCACGATTTTTATCTTGGCGCTACAAGGTTAAACTGAATACATGATCGCTGTGGGAATCATCTTTTTAATCCTCGCCGTCTTCCTCATCATCGTGGGGGCCTTGGCCTCAACCAAGCGCCTACCTGGAAATAGCTATATCGGCTTACGCCTACAGGAAATTCGCAAATCCCGCGAAGCATGGGACAATGCCCATCGCGTCGCCGGACCATTCTGGATGCTGAGCGGTGTCTGTCTAGTTTTTGGCGGCATCGTCGCGCTTCGTGCTCAAGGCTGGATGTGGCTCATCCCGGTTCTTACTTTTGTGGCTGCAATTCTAGCCCTCTCCATCGGTTCTAACCTCGGCTCACGTGCCGCGTTCCTCTACGAACAAGCACACGCGGAGGAGGAGGGCTGTGGTGATTCCTGCAATTGTGGTTCCGACGGGTGCGGTGGGGAAGAGGCCGCCGCAGCACCCGCCCCCCAGGTTGATGTCGACGCGCTCCGTCACGCCGCTCGTGAATCCGACAGGTAGCCACGCACTGCTGCGCAACTAACCCCTTCTGGAAGAACATCACATTTCATCCAGAAGGGGAATTTTTGTAGCTATGCCTTTCGCATTGAATTATCGCCATGCACTTCAGACTAGTCACAGTGACGTTACTTTCCGGAGCAGTTGTTTACTCGATTTTAGTAACAGCCGATATTATAACTCTGGATATCTTCTGGCCTAACCCATACTTGACCGCACCTACAGTAGGTCCATTGTCCCATTCTGGTTCCTGCGAGGGAGGGTAGAGGTTGCGTAAAACTGCCATGGAACCCCGGCGGCTAAGGACGTAATCAGTACCCTAAAGGGCAGAATATAGTCCATGAAGAAAAGTACCGCCCTGGCGGCCGTCGCCGCTTCAACTTTTGTTATCGGTGCTTACGCTGAGCAAGACCACAAGCTAACGACGTCCGTAGCGGAAGCACGCGAACAGCAATCTGCACAGAGCATCGTAGATGAATTAGGTATCAAGTCTGGCACCTATGAACTTGTCGCAACCTCCGGTGACTCTCCGGAGACTTGGGAAGGACTCCTAGCTAACTAACTACAGTGTTTCACGTGAAACTCTGATTGCAACCGGCCAAACGGGTATGACACATTACGCAAGACCGACAGGCTAGAGTAGAAGCATGATCAAGTGCTCCCGTCGAATGTTCTTGCTTGGGTCCGCCACCACATTTGCAGGCGCCTACGCCGCGGCCTGTGGCTCCTCTCCGTCCGCAGAAGTTGCGGCTACCGAGATTCCGATTGGCTCCGCGAAGATTGTCGATGGCGTGATCTTCACTCAGCCCAAGGAAGGCGAGTTTAAGGCCTATTCTCAAACCTGCCCCCACCAACACAATCCAATCACCGAGATCGATGGCATGACGGCCACCTGCACGGCGCACAACACCTCCTACAATCTCAGCGACGGAAGCGTAATCTCCGGCCCGGGGCGCGATCCATTGGAAGAATACGAAGTTAAACAAGACGGCTCTAACGTCACTACGGCCTAAGGTGCATCTCTCGTGTGGTTTCACGTGAAACTACACGGGTCTATTCTTGCCCCGAGTATCTGCAGCATGTGAAGAGTGGTGGGGTTTAAACTCTTAGCATGCTGCAGCGTTTGAAGAAGCCCGACCCGCTAATTGTCCTGATTATCCTGGCGGTCATCATTGCGATAATCGCACCAGCCCGCGGGAACTTTGCCGACATATTCGGCCAATTAACAAACGTGGCCATCGCGCTACTCTTCTTTTTGTATGGCGCGAGGCTTTCCACTCAAGAAGCCCTCAACGGGCTCAAGCACTGGCGGCTACACCTCACAATTCTCGCTTTCACCTTTGTGGTTTACCCGCTTATAGGCATAGCTCTGCGCCCACTCACCGCTGTCATATCGCACGACATGTACCTGGGCATCTTATTCCTCACGCTAGTCCCATCCACGGTGCAGTCGTCGGTTGCCTTCACCTCAATCGCGAAGGGAAACGTGGCGGGCGCAATCGTATCGGCTTCTGCCTCAAACTTAGTGGGAGTGATCATCACTCCATTGCTCGTCATGTTCCTCATGGGAACTGGGGGAGGAGTTCACATCGATACGTCAGTATTCGGCGAAATCGCCCTTCTATTGTTAGCGCCATTTGTTTTAGGTCAGCTTACTCGGCGCTGGGTAGGCAAGGTTGCACAAAGCAAGGCCACTAAAGTCGTGGACCGCGGCTCAATCGCGATGGTGGTGTATTCCGCTTTTTCTAAGGGTGTGGTGGACGGAATTTGGTCCTCTATTTCTCTGTGGGACCTGGCGTTCCTGGTCGTCTTCGCCGCAATCTTCGTTGCCTTCATGCTGTGGCTCACCAGAAAGGCGAGCCAAAAGATGGGATTCAACCGCGCCGATACCATCGCAATCGAGTTTTGCGGATCGAAAAAGTCATTGGCCACGGGGCTACCCATGGCCTCGGTCATCTTTGCTTCTGGTGGTGCGTCTCTTGGTCTACTGATCCTCCCGTTGATGATTTACCACCAGGTTCAGTTGATGATGTGTTCGTGGCTAGCGGCCCGTTACGCGCAGCACCCCGGCACGTAACTACACTTAAGTGCCATGACGAATTACCTGTACGTACGAACCGAACTGAATGTGCCCGGCGTCGGCTCAGCAATTCACATGGCGGAAATGGAAGAGCGCGACGCAAGCAGCTGCCGCATGGTGCGCATGATTGCGCTTGATCCCTCGGATGCCATCGTCGGGGTAGCAACACCTACCAGTTCCACGGGAAACGTGGATCAGCCGCAAGAGGTTGTCCCTCACCCGGACACCTACGACGATTTTCCGGACATCAGCGCGCAGTACGTGGACCAGTCTCGGTTCGACGCCCTGTGGTCCGAAGCCACCGCCAAGTTCGGCCTATAAGAATCGCAAGGGCTAAAAGACTACGTTGACGAGGAGCATATAGAAGGCGGTTCCTCCGAAGATGGACATCGCTGAGTCCCGCTTCCACAGGTGAAGCAGGAAGGTGACCACCACTCCGAGGAGAGCCGCCCAGATGCCACCGGGGGCGCTGGACTGCCCGTGGACGGTATAGACGACCAAGATGGTCATCACGCCCACAGGCATCATCATGCCGAGCAAGGAAAAGAACTGACTATCCTTCATCCATTTCACAAAGGAGAAAGGAAGTTGGCGTAGTACAACGGTAATGAGGCCGACGGGAACTAGGACGGCCGCGATGGAAGCAAGGGTGACTCCAGCCGGCATTTAGCACCCCTCCCGGAGTCGCTTAAGGTCGCCTCGCCTACGCAAGGTAAAAGCCGCATCGACGCGTGGAGATAGGTACCGAATAATCAGCAGGATGAAGTAGGCGCTCAGGGCCACCATGAGGAGTTGACCAGGGGCGAAGGCGGCCGCGAGAATCCCCACCAGAGCCGCGCTTAGGGGTAAAGAGAAGTCCTGGTTATTGCGGAAGGAATCCATCGCCAGTACGACGAAGAGCGCCACTAGGGCGAATTCCATGCCCTGCACGGTAGAGGGAATCACCTGACCGGCGAGAGCACCGACAATGCCACCGCCTACCCACAGAGCTTGACAAAAAATTTGGATGGTGAGGATCCGGGCCCCGGTCGGGCGGTCATCGGTGGGTAGGGAGGAGACGATGGCATAGGTTTCGTCGGTAAGCGCGTAGGTGGAATAAGCCCTGCCCAGGCGCGAGTTAATGCGGTGGCGAGGAAAGGTGAGACCATAGAAAATATGGCGGAAGTTCACCATGAATCCGGTAACCAGGGAAGCCACGGCTGTGGCGCCGCCGGTGACCATGGAAATGGCCAGGAACTCCATCGAGCCGGCGTAGATGACGATGGAAAAAATCGGCGTCCACCACCAACTGAAGCCGGGTTGGACCATGAGCAGGCCGAAGGCTAGGCCGAGGGGAATGAGGCCGATGGCGGCGGCCCAGGTATCCCCCAAACCTTGTGAAATATCCTCACGCATGCGGGCTAGTGTAGCCCACTGCCTGCAGCGCGATAGGAATTAATTGTCTTCCACGTTGACAGGGTAGGTGGAGTACAGCGGCAACGGCATGGGTTGGCGCTTCATAACATCGGACCAGAGGTCGGCCGGGCCCGGCGTAATAACGTCTTGGGCCAGGGCAGGGGAGACGAACCATTCGCCGGCCTCGATTTCCTCCTCCAACTGGCCCGGGCCCCACTCGGCATAGCCGGCAAACATGCGCATGCCTGAGACCAAGGGCTCAATCTCTTCTGGGTCGGCACGTAGATCCACATGCGCGAGGCGCGGGGCGAGGCGGGTGAGTCGGTCGTGCTTGTCCGGATCGACGCCCTGGTTGGTCTGCGCGAGTCCTACGACGGATTGCTGATTGAGCGGGCCGCCGATGTACAGCGCCTGCGGCTTGGCCACAACGGGAAGCCATTCTGGCAGCACATTGAAAATCGCCACCTCGGAGCGCTTGGTCAGATCCACGCCGAAGGTCATCATGTCATTGTGCTCAATGACGAGGATGACGGAACGGGCGAATTCCGGCGAAAGCATGCCCGGAGCGGCGATGAGCAGCTGGCCGGGGGCGGGGTCATTGCGCTCGAGGGCGTTGAATAATCTATCGGCAAACATCACTGTTTAGAATCCCACCACTCGCGCAACTTCGCAATCGCTTCCTCGCGCTCGAGGGGGCCATGCTCGAGGCGCAGCTCCTTGAGATAGGACCACGCCTGGCCCACCTCAGGGCCGGGCTGGAGGCCTAAGATCTCCATGATCTCGTTGCCGTCGAGGTCTGGACGCACGCGCGCCAGGTCTTCCTTGCGGCCAATCTCTTCGATGCGCTCTTCCAGCTGATCGTAGGTGCGCTGGAGGCGACGGGCCTTCTTGGCATTTCGGGTGGTGCAATCGGCGCGCACCAGCTTGTGCAGGCGGGGGAGGAGATCGCCGGCGTCGGTGACATAGCGGCGCACGGCGGAATCGGTCCACTGATTTTCCCCAAACCCGTGGAAGCGCATGTGTAGGTACACCAACTGGCCGATGGACTCCGTGGTGGCCTTGGGATACTTCAACTTGCGCAGGCGCTTACGGGCGAGCTTGGCGCCCACCACCTCGTGGTGGTGGAAGGAGACCTTGCCATCGGTGTTATCAAAGGTGTCCGGCTTGCCAATATCGTGCAGCAGCGCCGCCCAGCGCAGGACGAGGTCTGGACCATCTTCTTCCTGGTCCATGGCCTGGCTCAGCACCTTGAGCGAGTGCGCATAGACGTCCTTGTGCTGCGCGTGTTCGTCCGCGGTCATGCGGAGCGCGGGGATCTCGGGGAAAATATAGTCCGCGATTCCCGTAGATACCAGTAGATCAATGCCATCCCACGGGGCCGTGCCGCAGATGAGCTTATCCAGCTCCACCTGCACGCGCTCCACGGTGATGCGCTGGATCTCGCCAGCCATATCCCGCATAGCCTCCACGACGCGATCGGCCACGCGGAATTCCAACTGAGAGGCAAAGCGAGCCGCACGCAGCATGCGGAGCGGATCATCGTGGAAGGAGATCTCCGGCTTATCCGGGGTATCGAGCACCCGGTCAGCTATGTCTTGGAGGCCATGGAGGGGATCGTGGAACTTAAAGGAGGCGTCGGCAAGCAGCTCAATGGCCATCGCATTGGCCTTGAAGTCGCGCCGGACAAGATCGCCTTCCAAGGTGTCGCCGTAAACCACCTCTGGATTGCGGGACTGGCCGTCATAAGAATCGGAGCGGAAGGTAGTGATCTCAATCTGCTGGCCCTTGTAGGCCGCGGAGACGGTACCGAAGTCTATGCCGGTATCCCACACGGTTTCGGCCCACTCATCGAGAATCTCCTTGACCACCTCAGGTCGGGCCGGGGTAGTAAAGTCCAGGTCATTTCCCAAGCGGCCCAAAAGCGCATCGCGCACAGAGCCGCCCACGAGGTAGAGCGAGTAGCCGCGCGCGGCAAATTTCTCCACCAGCCCACCCAGCAGGCTGCTGAGGGAAGAAACGGTGGATTCCGCGCGGGCAAGAACGCCGATTAGCTGAGTGTCCTGAAAATTCACGGGTGAGAGTCTACTACGATTGGCAGGGATGACTAACCAAGAACAGGGCCCCTCCAAGGGAGGCGGCCGCAACCGCAACCGGTCTCGGCGCAGGCGGCGCCGCCGGCCGGATAATCGCGCGCGCCGCACCACCCAGCAGCGCAAGCCCTACCGCGGTGGCAATGGCCAATCCACGGCCATGGAAACCCGCGATGAAACCTCCGCGGGCGGCCTCGTTGTCTCCGGCTTGGCGGAGTGCGTCGATGCCAATGGCAATGTCGACCTTTCCCGGCTCTATGTGGCGCTCATCGGCCGCCTCGACCGCCGCGGGCGCCTGCTGTGGTCCATGCCTAAGGGCCACGTGGAAAATGGCGAGGCCAAGGAGGTCACCGCTGAACGCGAGGTATGGGAAGAAACCGGCATTTCTGGTGAGGTTTTTGCGGACCTCGGCATGATTGATTACTGGTTCGTCTCTGATGGGGTACGCATTCATAAAACCGTGCACCACCACTTGCTGCGTTTTGTGGACGGCATTATGAACGATGAGGATCCAGAGGTCACCGAGGTCTCGTGGATCCCCGTCTCCGAACTCATCGAGCACTTGGCCTACGCCGATGAGCGCAAGCTGGCGCGCATCGCGCATGATCTCCTTCCCGATCTCGCACGAAAGGAAGCCGCGGCGGGGAAAGTGACGCCACGGTAATGCGCCAGCGCCTGAAGTCTTGGGCCGCCGTGGGCGGCTGCATGGCGGTAGCGGGGTGGGGATTGTGCCTGCCGCTACCAGAAGCCGCCGCGCAGATGGACTCGGCCGCCGAAAAGCAGCAGGATATCCAGGCATGGTTGGGCGCGCGCGGGCCGGAGCGGGCCGACCTTGATCTCCTTGCGGCCGAGCCCTTTTCCGTGGGCAAAGACCTCAAACTGACCTTCCGGCTGCACAATCCTACCGATGAAACCATGGAGGATCTCCAGCTCACGAGCCGCCGCGGCGATGCCGTGGAGGATACCGCGCAGGCCCGCACGCAGTTGGCCACCGGCGAGTTCCCGTATTACGGTCCCAGCACCACCACCGCGCCCCTGCAGCCGGGCGAATCCCGGGAGGTCACCTTCCAGGTTCCTACCTCCCTGCACGGCGAGCAGACCCTGGCCATCGAAGAGCCTGGCTCCTATCCGCTGCTGTTTACCCTCACCGGCACCGTAGGCGGCGAGGCGGTCAGCTTTGCGGAGGAGCGCCTCGTAGGCCAAATAAAGGGGAAGAAGCAGGCGCTTGGCGATGCCCCCTCGGATCCCACACCCCACGATCTCACCGTGATCTATCCCATCAGCGCCGATATTGACTCGGTACCAGGCGGCGCTGGGGGAGAGGACCTTATCCTCTCCTCTGATGAGCTGGCCGATGAGCTGGCGGAGGGCGGCCGGCTCGATCGATTGGTCAGCACGTATGCCAGCCACGATCTGCGCGGGGCAGGCTGCGTAGCCATCGATCCCGCCCTCTTGGATACGGTCAACCGCATGGCGGAGGGCTATAAGGTAGGTTCGGCCCGCCCACCTCAAGCCGAGCGCCCTAAGCGCCTGCGCGATTCGTGGTTTACTAACGAGGACGATGTGCACCTCGAACCCGGCACGGGGAAAGAGGATGCTGCCCGCTGGCTCAAGCGCCTGCGCGAGCTCGATTGCTTTATGTCTATGCCGTGGGCGAATGCCAATGCTTCCTCCGTGGCCAAGGCGAATAATCCCTTCCTTACCTACGAGGGACTGCAACGCGGCAATCACACCATCGAGCGAATTCTCGGTGCCAAGCCGGCCACCACCGTGCTCGCGGTCGGCTCCGGCTATGTGGACCAGCAGCTTCCCCTGCCCGCATTGGTGGCGGATAATACTTCGTGGCCTGGCCGCGCCGTGACTTTCGACGCCTCCCTGGGCGCCCTCCTCGCCCAAACCGGTTCCAAACCACAGACGGTGGGCTATTCCAACCCAGAGCTGCGCTACGATTACTCGCTCGATTCCGATCTTTCTCGTGCCATCACCGGCGGCGCCGCACTGAGCTTGGCCGCGAGCGATGACACCGTGGCACGCTTGCCCAATTACTTGGATCCCAGCGCGGCCGAGTACGCACTCGACTCTGCCGAGGCGCTCATCGCTTCCGGTAAGTCCCATCCGCGCACCGTCGGCAGCCTAAAGCAGGAGACCGCGGAGCCCGGTTCACTGCCCGGCAGCCCCTTTAGCGATCCCGCCGCCTTTGCCGAATCCGATATCGTCCGCGTGGAGCAGCAGGCCCGCTATACCGATGAGCTGATGAATATCATGGTCGATGATCCAGATATCGCGCTCACTCGCTATGAATTCGTCCTGCCTTTGCGCCGGGATCTGCTCGCCGCCCTCTCGCTGACCAACCGCGATAGCTTGGGAAGCAATGCTGAGGCGCAGCGCCGGTTCACTGACACGATGGACGTGCATTCGGATACGCTGCGGGACCTGCGTTCTTCTGTGGCGCTTATCCCACCGGGCAATGTCTATACCCGCGTATCTGAGTCATCGCCGCTGCTCATCGTGGCAGAAAATGGCCTGCCACTACCGGTGGAGGCCAAGCTGCAATACGATGCCCCCGATGGCGCGCGCCTCAACACACCCAAGAGCGTCCGTATTCCGGCCAAGGGCTCTATTACTGTATCCATGACCGCCGATATGCCTAAGGACGCCGATCGCACGGACATTGGCCTATGGCTTGCTACCCCAGAAAAGCAAACCATCTCCGAGCCCATCAATATCGCTGTGCAAACGCGTGCCGGTATCGTAGGCGTGTATGGCGTCGGCATAGCCGGCGCCCTTGCGCTGGTCTTAGCCACGCTCTTCCGGCTAGGCCGCCATCGGCGCAAAAAATCACAAAGGCTTAAAAAGTAAGTTGAAGTTGTATCCTCTATGACTGATAAGACTGGCCGCGAGGCCGAACACGTGGAGAAGTCACCTGCGGGTGTAGTTGACCCGAAGGATGCCGCCGTGCCGGCAGAGCACCCCGCCCCGGCGGGTGCCCGCGGCCGCATCGTCCAGGCCTCTCCTCCCGCTCCGGTACCAGAAAAGCGCCCCACCCCAGCGGTGAAGGACACCACCGTTCCTCCTGAGGAGGATAAGTCCGCGCTCACTGGACGCAACGCGGACAATGAATCATCCAATCAGGATGTCATCCGCGCAACAGGCACGATGGCCATCGCGACGCTGCTGTCCCGCATCACTGGCTTCTTGCGCCAGATGCTCATCGGCGCCACGCTCGGCGCCACGGTGGGAACTGCGTTTAGTAGCGCCAACCAGATCCCCAACCTCGTCACCGAGATCGTTTTGGGTGCGGTGCTGACCTCTCTGGTCGTGCCCGTCCTCGTGCGGGCCGAAAAGGAAGACACGGACCGCGGTGAGACCTTTGTCCGGCGGCTATTTACCCTGGCCTTTTCCATCCTGGGCATAGTTACCATCGCCTCAGTGGTGCTAGCACCCTTCTTAACCAGGATGATGCTGCCGGAAGATTCCAAGGCCAATGCCGTACAGGCAACTTCCTTGGCCTTCTTGCTGCTGCCGCAGATTCTTTTCTACGGCCTCTTCGCCCTCTTCCAGGCCGTCCTTAATACCAAGAATGTCTTTGGTCCGGGCGCCTGGGCGCCGGTGATCAATAACTTCATCTCCATTAGCGTGCTGCTGGCTTATCGCTTCCTGCCAGGCGAGCTCGACCCGCATGAACCCACGCCGGTGGCCGATCCACACGTCATGCTCTTGGGCTTGGGCACCACCACAGCGGTCATGGTGCAGTGCCTCATCCTATTGCCGTATCTCAAGAAGGCCGGAATTAATCTGCGCCCTAAGTGGGGCTTGGATGCCCGCATCAAGCAATTCGGCGGCATGGCTTTGGCCATTATTACTTATGTGGCCATCTCCCAGCTGGGCTACGTGGTCACCTCTCGCGTGGCCGCCTATGCGGATGCCGGCGCCCCGCTGGTCTATCAGAATGCCTGGCTCATGCTGCAGGTGCCTTATGGCGTTATCGGCGTGACGCTCCTGACGGCGATTATGCCGCGCCTGTCCCGCAACGCCGCCGACGGCGATGTAGATGCCGTGGTCCGCGATCTCACCTTGGGCTCCAAGCTGACCTTCATCGCGCTTATCCCCATCGTCATCTTCATGACCGGCTTCGGCGTTCCTATCGCCCGCGCCCTCTTCCAGTACGGTGCCTACGGCGCCGAAAGCGCCGAGCAGCTCGGCCTGACCATCAGCTTCTCCGCCTTCACGCTCATCCCGTATGCCTTGGTGCTGCTGCACCTGCGCGTATTCTATGCCCGCGAGGAAGCCTGGACGCCTACCTTCATCATCGCCGGCATCACGCTGACCAAGATCGTCCTCACGCTCTTGGCACCATTGATGACGTCCAACCCGGACCGCGTGGTGATTCTGCTTGGTACGGCCAATGGCTTTGGCTTCGTCTCCGGTGCGGTCATTGGCGGCTTCCTGCTCAAGCGCAAGCTCGGTAGCCTCGGCGGCAAGGCCGTCACCCAAACCGTGCTGTGGGCTTCCGGTGCCGGCCTAGTGGGCTTGGTCGTCTCCTGGGCGCTGTATTGGGGCGTGAATTGGCTCCTCCCGGAGAATCTGCCGTCCATCGTCTCGCTGATCAAGGTCGCGGTGCTTGGCATCATCTTCCTCATCGCCACCGGCCTGGTGCTGTCCAAGTCCTCCTTGCCGGAGGTCCAGAACCTGGCCCGTGCCCTACAGCGCATCCCGGGCATGTCCCGCTTCATCAAGGTCGATTCTTCCAAGGCCATCGAGCTGGAGGAGCCCGACGTACCGGAAATTCAACCGGTATTCTCCCAGGACGCCTTCAACGCCACCCTGGTACCGCCGCCGATGTCCGCTGGCATCGTCCGCGGACCACGCCTCGTGCCGGGTGCCCCGGTATCGGATGGTCGCTTCCGCCTGCTCCAAGATCACGGTGCGGTCACTGGTGCGCAGTTCTGGCAGGCACGCGAACAGTCCACCGGTCGCCTGGTCGCCTTGACGTTCGTCGATACCAATAGCCTGGCGCCAATTGCGCCGGCGACGCCGGGAGTTGCAGCCCGTCGCTCCGCAGAGATTTCGCGCAATACCCGCCGCCTTGCCGAGCTGGAGCTCGATACCGTGGCGGATAATATCCAAGTTCTGTCTTATCGCACTGGCTGCCTGGTAGTGGCGGATTGGTTTGAGGGCACCTCCCTTAAGCAGGTGGCTGAGGCCGATAACCTCGATCCCCATTCCGTGGCTCGTGCTACTGCACCGCTATTTGCTGACGCCGCCGCTGCCCACGATGCCGGCCTCATCCTCGGCGTGGAACACCGCGATCGTTTCCGCGTTTCTACCGATGGCGTGGTCAAGGTTGCCTTCCCCGCCGTGCTGGATGGCACCTCCGCCGCTACCGACCGCGAGGCTCTAAGCTCCGCCCTCGAGCTGCTCGTAGAGTCCACGGAGCCTTCGCCGAAGAAGCTGCGCGATATTTCTGAGGACGCCAACCTTCCCGCGGACGAGGCCGCCCAGCGCGTCGAAGATGCGCACTACGGACTCGATAGTGCTGATGAGGACAGCCGCGAGGAAAAGATGGAGGAGCTGCAAGAGGCACAGGCGCTAACCTTGGCCGGCATCGCCCAGCGCCTGCGCGACTTCGCTCCGGAAGAGCCAGAAGAAGCACCTGAGGCCCTGCCGGTGAAGGCACAGGTAGAACCGGATCAAGAGGATGACCCGGCGCAAGAACCCGGCTTTGGCGGCCGCGGTTATTCCGGTTCCGGCGTCATCGTCATCGGCATCTTCGCCACCATCTTCGTCGTAGCAATGGCCGCGCTCACCACCTGGATCATGTCCTTGCTCAGCAATGTGGAGGCATCCAACCCGGTCAGCGAGACCATCCATGGCAGCACGGACATTCCGGATACCCCGCCGGTGCGTCTCCAGCCTTCCTCTGCGGTTACCGTCCCCGATAACCAAGACGATGCAGCGCTTATCGACGGCAAAACGGCCACCACGTGGTCCACCGCCGAGGAGGACACCGGCGTCCTCGTCACTTTGGATACGCCCACGCACCTTGCGGTCCTGCCGGTGGTGCAGTCCAACTCCACTGGGGCGAGGTACGCCGTCTATGGCGTAAATCAGGACAGCTTCAATCCGGAGAACCCACAAGCTGGCTCCCTGCATCAACTGGCCAGGGGCAAGTTCGAAGCCGGCAAGGAAGATATCGAGCTGGAGGAAACCACCGAGCAATTCGACGGCCTCCTCCTCATGATCACCAAGCTGCCCAAGTCCGATAAGGCAACCATCGCAGACATTGGTCTCGTCGGGCAGCCCTAGGCACAACCCACACGGCCGAATCGAGGAACACGACCCTCGATTCGGCCTTCTTTTTTAAATTCTTCCCAATCAAACTTCTTTGACCTGCACACTCAAAAATTTTTTACTTCACGTGTTGACTATTTAGAAGTGGTACTTACACTGTGGGATGTAACGAAAACAACAGCCTTAGGAGTATTCATCATGTCCCTCGCAGCAGGTACCTACGCACTAGACCCAGCCCACACCGTTATCGGATTCGTCGCCAAGCACGCGATGGTCACCAAGGTTCGCGGTAACTTCGCAGACTTCGAAGGCACCATCACCGTGGCCGAGAACATCGCCGAGTCCGCTGCTGAGGCAACCATCCGCACCGCTTCCATCTCCACCGGCAACGATGACCGCGATGCACACGTAAAGAACGAGGACTTCTTCGCGGTAGAGCAGTACCCGGAGATCACCTTCAAGGCCACCAACCTCAACGTTGATGAAAATGGCAATGGCACCGTCACCGGTGACCTCACCATTAAGGACACCACCAAGTCCGTCGACCTCGACGTTGAAGACGTTGCTACCGCCGAGGACCCATTTGGCAATACCCGCCTGGGCTTCGAGGCAACCACCAAGATCAACCGCACGGACTTCGGCATCGACTTCAACGCTCCGCTGAAGACCGGCGGCGTGCTGGTCTCCGAGGAGATCAAGATTGAGCTCGAGGTCTCCGCTATCAAGCAGTAGGCCGGCAGCCTTAGACACTAAGGTCTAGAGCATCTCTTGGCCCGCAGCCACCTTTGGCTGCGGGCTTTTTCTTCATGCGGAATAGCACTCCATTCACTTGGTCAATTCCAAAACAACTTGAAACAACTTTGTTTTGTAGTTTTTACCTGCAGATATCGTCTTATAGACTCGACTAAATTGCATTAGTTGTTGTCGAGTTGTTTCAAACAACTTGCGCTACCATGCACCCATTTGAGAGGCAGAATTAGAAAGTATCCTCGCCGCTCTTGCAGCTATCCAATCAGGAATGACTGGGAATAGCCAAGAAAGCCAACTGTTGAATTTCAAAGAAAATCCTGCCCGTTTCCCCAGAAATCAAAATCCTGAAGCGACCCTCATAGAGTTTCTCATTGATGAAACGACCTGGTTTTCCAACACAGATGCGGGAGTCGGCTACATCGTGTTGGGAGTCTCTGACAAAAGTCTCGGCCTAGAGCATTTACAGGAGCATCAAGAAAAATCGATTGGATCGCACAGAAGATTTCTCGAGGTACTCAACCTCAGACTGTCGCGCCGCCCAATCATGCATCGTCATGTGAGAGATGGAGCACTCAAAACGTCAGGCCTCGTAAGTGCAAACGAGTGCCAGGACGTGACATTCACACGAGGGCAGGGGAGTCGCGCCCGCGATTTCCGCGGCGGCACCAACTGGTTAGTTTGTGCCATCGGTTAATCTTGTCCAGTCGATGAAAATCATTACCACAAACAAAAGTGACTTTAACGAAAGCAGTTAGTTAAGGTCACTTTTCTTGCATCACGATTTTACGATTTAATTGAGGGTGTCCGTTTCTTTGTGTGCGGAGTTTGGTTTACAAGTAGTCAGCAAATCGGTCTGGGCAAGCGACGGCTAGTTGGTTGATAGCTTATTTCCACTCGGTGGCTTTTACCCCTTCAATAAAGCTGTTGCATTCAATGTCGCGCTTCGCTTTCTTCGCTCGCTGGGCAGCGCGCTTCTCTTCGATGTTGGAGATCATTAGCCACAGCGCTTTCAGCGCCGCAGTGTCGTTCGGGAGTTGCCCCCTGTTACGGGTGGATTTACGCAATTCAGCGTTGAGCGACTGGACCAGACCGCCGGCACTCCACACTCGGGATGGTCAGCCCTGTCGACCTCGAGAACCCAATTGGTCTAACCACCAGCAAAAAAGAAATAGCCGCCCAACCACTAGGTAACCCTACAACGTATCCACGATTTGCAGACAACCCCCACTAGGGCAAGAAGTGGGCCATCTCAGATGATGCTCAAGTGTGACGCAAACCATGCGGCAGAAGTTGCGGAGCACAGGAAGCCATGACATAGTTTTTATATGATTAAAAAATTCTTAATGGTTTCCGTGTTGGCTGCTGCATCTACTGTTACATCAGTAGGGATAGCCAATGCCGCCGATGTAAAATCCGCCCCTTCTGTAGAAAAGGCCTCTTACCAGATTATTGAAGGAGGAGAGGTCCAAAGTGTTGACCCTACAGCGTATAACTATGTGCCAAAAGAAAACAGTGCCCCTGGGAAAGCAATTCAGCCCCTCAGCGCCTCTGGATATCAACCAATCAACGGGTTTGGCTTCACTTACAAAGGAAACAATTTCAAAGTCACCACAGGAGAATTGCAGCATAGGATAATCGGCTCTCGGAACCATATTGAGAATGAAGGGGTGCAGTATCGGGTCCCTTCAACTGTTTGCAACTGGCGAGTCGACTATCAAAATCGCAACGGGGCACAAATCTACCGTACTTTTGTTGGCAAAACCCACACGGGCTGCGGTTTTGGTGCCGTGGCCGATAATGGACCACATAATGTTTATGTGAAATCCGGTTCGCAGCAATGTGCGCGCTTGTACATCGCTGGTAAGTTCCGGGGTGAGCAGTGCCACCACATAGGTTAAACAAATGAAATTACTTCTTCAGCTGCTCGAGCTGATAGCGTTGCTAATAACTTGCGTAGGATTCGCCATCGGATTTAATGCAACCCACAATGCACTGACCTATATTCACACTGGAGATGCATTGGACGAGGCAACACGGCTGCTTGAGCAAGCTCAACAAATGTTCATTGCCGCTACAGCCTGCGGGATTATTTTTCTAGTCTTGTTCTTGGTTAGATTACTAAAATCGGTCAGCTAAAAATACTGGGACTGTAAATACCAGATAGGCAAAAGAGTGACAGCGCAGTGGTTGCGTCCTTTAGTGTGGTGTAACGCCTGCTAATAGTGACTGACATCTTGCGCCACTTGAAGAGTGTGGGCCGGACAAAACTGATCCAACAGGTCCACAGCGGGCCCCATTACCCAGCGGGTAATGGGGCCCTAAAAGGCAGCGGAGCTTAGGACCCCAACCCCGCACCCTACGTGACGGCGGTAACTATAGTTCGTAGATATGACCGCACCACAAACTAAGACGCAGCACGAGTTGCTCCAAGAACGCGCAGCGACGGTGGACCTGCGCGCCTATCACCTCCACCTTGACCTCTCAGAGGTACTCGATAGCCCCACCTACCGCGTGACTACCCGCCTCGAGCTCAGCAGCAGCGAACCCGAGCTTTTCCTTGATTACCTGGGCGAATCCGTCGCGGAGGTCAAGGTCAATGGCACCCCGCAGGAGGTGGACTTTGATGGCAGCATCATCCGGCTCCACGGCCTGCCGGTAGGGGAGGAGTTCGCCATCGAGGTCACCGGCCACTCGCGCTATTCGCGCACCGGCCAGGGTCTGCATCGGATGCACGATCAGGCCGATGACGCGACCTACCTGTATTCACACCTCGAGCCTTCCGACGCCCGCCGCATCTTCCCCTGCCTGGAGCAGCCGGATCTCAAGGCCGTCTTCCACGTGCGCATGACCGCACCGAAAAAGTGGCAGATCCTTTCCAACCAACCGGAAGTCGAACGCAGCGAGGAGGGGGAGTTAGCCACCGTTACCTTCGCGCCGACCCCGCCACTGTCGACGTACCTGACTTCTTTCGCCGCTGGCCCCTACCAGTACCAAGAGCGCACCTGGACCGCCCCGGATGGCAGCCACTCGGCACAGCTGCGCGCCTTTGCGCGCGCGTCCATGTTTGAGCACCTAGACGACGAAATCCTAGGACTTACCGCCCAAGGCATGGACTTTTTCCACCAGAACTTTGGCTATCCCTATCCGTGGGGCAAGTACGATTCCATCTTCGTACCCGAATACAACCTCGGCGCGATGGAAAATCCCGGCCTGGTGACGTTTACGGAGAACTACATCTTCCGCTCCCGCGCTACCCGCGCGCAGCATGCCGGCCGTGCAAATACCATTCTGCACGAGATGTCCCATATGTGGTTCGGTGATCTGGTCACTCCGCAGTGGTGGGATGATCTATGGCTTAAGGAATCTTTCGCGGAGTTCATGGGCGCGGATTCTTCCGTGCACGGCACCGACTACGCCGAGGCTTGGGCCAATTTTGCCGGCGCCCGTAAAAATTGGGCCTACCTGCAGGATCAGCTGCCTACCACGCACCCCATCAAGGCGGAGATCCCGGACGTGGATGCCGCACGCCAGAACTTCGATGGCATCACCTATGCCAAGGGAGCGGCGGTGCTCAAGCAACTGGTGCACTACGTCGGCCGCGATAATTTCTACGCCGGGGCGCGCGACTACTTCCAAGAGCACGCCTTTGCCGCCGCCACCTTTGATGACCTCCTGCAGGCGCTCAAGAAGCACACGGACCGCGATCTTGATGCCTGGTCGCAGGCCTGGCTGCGCACCTGGGGCCCGGACACCCTCACCCCGGAGTTGCACACCGAAGGCGAGAAAATTGCGGAGCTGGCCATCAGTGCAGACGCCGAGGACGTCACCCGACCGCACCGCCTGACCGCTTCGCTCTTTGATGCGTCCCTGCACAAGTACCGCGAGATCGACATCGATCTCCCCGGCGGCGATGGCACCACCCGCACCATCATCGATGAAGCGGCAGGCCTTCCGGCCCCGGCATTGCTGCTGCTTAACGACGCCGACCATACCTACGCCAAGATCCGCTTCGACGAGGCCTCCCTAGACACAGCGAGTGAGCGCCTGACCGACATCGAGGATGAATTGACCCGCGCGGTAATCTGGACCGCCCTGTGGAACCTCACCCGCGATGGGGAAATGTCGGCGATTGACTATGTGGGGGTCGTCGTCAAGCACGAAGCCTACGAGACCAACACGACGCTGCTGGCTGCTGCCTGCGCCAATGCCAATTTTGCCATTGCCCACTATGTTGCAGACGCCGACCGCGAGCAGGTCCGCACCGACTATGCCGAGGCGATCTGGGGCCATCTGGACGAGGCCGAACCAGCCTCGGACGCGCAGCTTGTGCTCGCTCGCGCCGCCATCCGCGCACTCGCCGCAACGCCGGAGGAGTCCGGCACCGCGCGCCTTAAGGCCCTGCTCTCCGGTGACATTGCCGGCCTTCGCGTGGACCCCGAAATCCGCTGGTCGATCTTGCGCGCCCTCGCGGCCCGCAATGCCGTAACCCCGGCCGAGCTCGAAGAGGAAAAGCAGCGCGATAATACGCTGACCGGCGCTACCGAATTCCTCGGCGCCAGCCACGCCTTCCCCACGCCGGAGACCAAGCGCTCCGCGTTCGATAAGGCCCTCACGCCCGGCGCATACTCCAATGCCGAGGTCGACGCACTGGTCGCCGGTTTCAATGCCCCGCGCTCAGCTAGCCTGCAGGAGGCCTTTGCGGAGGAGTTCTTCTCCCGCGTGGAAGACATCTGGGCCGCGCACCCGATTGAGATTGCTAACCGCCTCATCCGCGGCTTCTACCCAGAGTTGCCGATGGCCGATGCCGCCACCACGCGCCTGCTGCACCGGGAGCTGCCAGGAGCGCTGCGCCGCATCTTGCTGGAATGCCGCGATAACCTGCGGCGCACCCTACGCGTGCGGGCTGGTCAATAGACTGTACCGCCCAGCGCTCGCGCCCTAATTCCCCTCGGGCCACACTGTGTATAACAGTTGTTGATCCGGGGGGAATCTACATATGACGCTCAGTCATGACCGCAGTGACGAAGAACTAGTTGATGCTTTTATTGAGGGGGACAATAAGGCCTTTTCCGCCATCGTGGAACGCCACCGCACGCGGCTGACCACGGTAGCGCGGCGCTACACCAGAAACGATCACGATGCCCAAGATGTGGTCCAGGAAGCCTTCCTGCGCGCCAGCTGCAACCTGCACTCCTATCGCCGCGAGTCTGCGCTATCGACCTGGCTGCACCGGCTGGTGAAAAACTCTGGCTATGACTACTTGAACCACCGTTCTAACAGGGAAAATGCTTCATTAGATGCGGAGGACTTTGATGACGATCGCAACCCGCTGCTCGCGCATAACCCTTCCGAAAACCTAGCGGAGCAGCTGGTGGTGCGCGAGGCAATGCAGTTGCTGCGGGAGGATCAGCGCGAGGCGCTGGTGCTTACCGACGTCGCCGGATTCCGCGTCGGCGAAGTTGCCACCGCCCAAGGGGTAAAGCCCGGCACCATCAAATCCCGCCGCGCCCGAGCGAGGGAAGTCCTACGCGCCGCCATGGGGTGAGTTTGCTAATACCGACGTTTGTCAGCGCGGCGGGTAGACTCAGGGCGTTACGCGAAACCACACTCTGATTTAAGGGAGTTAGCAATGACCGTCCACGATGTTGCCATCGTAGGTTCCGGCCCTGCCGGTTACACCGCCGCGCTGTACGCGGCACGCGCCGAGCTCAACCCGATTGTCTTCGAGGGCTTCGAGTACGGCGGAGAGCTTATGAATACCACCGAGGTAGAAAACTACCCCGGCTTCCAAAAGGGCATCATGGGCCCAGAGCTCATGGAAGAAATGCGCGCCCAGGCCATCCGCTTCGGTGCGGATCTCCGCATGGAGGTCGTTGACTCCGTAGAGCTGGAAGGCGATATTAAAAAGCTGCACGTGGGTGACGAGCTCTTTGAGGCCCGCACCGTTATCCTCGCCACCGGCGCCGCCCCGCGCCACCTCGGCGTTCCCGGTGAGGAAGAACTCTCCGGCCGTGGCGTATCCACTTGCGCTACCTGCGATGGCTTCTTCTTCAAGGGCCACAATATTGCCGTTATCGGCGGCGGCGACTCCGCCATGGAGGAGGCTACCTTCCTCACCAAGTTCGCGGACTCTGTCACCATTGTGAACCGCTCCGAGAACTTCCGCGCCTCCAAGATCATGCTGGAGCGCGCCCAGGCCAACGAAAAGATCAAGTGGGAGACCAATAAGGTCGTCGAAGAAGTTATTGAAGCCGATGGCAAGGTCGGCGGACTCAAACTCAAGGACGTCACCAACGGCGAGACTTCCACTTTGGACGTCACTGCCATGTTCGTAGCAATTGGCCATGATCCGCGCTCTTCCTTCCTCAATGATCAGGTCAAGCTCAATGACAACGGCTATGTTGTAGTTGAACAACCCACCACCAAGACCTCCCTGCCAGGCGTTTTCGCCTGCGGTGACTTGGTGGATGACCACTACCAGCAGGCAATTACCGCGGCCGGCTCCGGTTGCCGTGCGGCAATTGATGCGGAACATTTCCTCGCAGAAAACCGTTAATTCAGTATGAGCAACGTCAAGAAAGTAACCACCGATACGTTCCGTAAGGACGTCATCGAGTCCGATAAGCCCGTCATCGTCGACTTCTGGGCCGAGTGGTGTGGCCCGTGCAAGAAGCTTTCCCCCATCCTGGAAGAGGTAGCGGAGGAGTTGGACGGCCAAGTCACCGTCGCCAAGGTTAACGTCGATGAAGAGCGCAACCTAGGCGCCATGTTCCAGATCATGTCCATCCCCAATGTGCTGATTTTCAACCACGGCGAGAAGGTAGACGAATTTGTGGGTCTGCGTTCTAAAGATGACATCGTGGCGCAAGTGAAAAAGCAGCTTTAACTGTTAATCTAATTCCTATTAGATTAAGCGTGTAGAAATTCTGGAATGCGGCCCTAACTAAAGCGGGCTGTGAAAGGGGTATAAGGCGTGAATCGCGTTCTTCGAGTCGGCGATACAAGCGTGCGTGTAGCTGAGGCTCGCGCTACCTTGGCCCGTCTCGGCCTCTTGTCAGATTTCAAGGGGGAACTTTCTGCGTGGAAGAAGCAGAAGTACTCCGAGAGTGACAAGAGCTTTGATGCCAATTTGTCTGAGGTCCTCAAGGCCTTCCAGCAATCCCGCGGTATCGTGCCCACGGGCGAAATCGACGATCTCACCCTGCGCGAACTGCGCCAAGCCTCATACACACTCGGCAGCCGCGTCCTTAGCTACGAGCCTGCGAATGAGCTGGTGGGTGACGATATCTCGCAGCTCCAGCAGCAGCTGCAGGAGCTCGGCTTCTACCAGCAGCGGGTAGACGGCCACTTCGGTACTAATACCCACGCGGCCCTGAAGGAATATCAGCACAACTGCGGCCTGCAAGAAGATGGTGTGTGCGGCCCGGCCACCATCCGCGCCCTTGGACTGCTCGGCCGCCGTATTACCGGTGGTTCCGCGCACAATATCCAAGAGCGTGAGCGCGTCCGCAATGCCGGCCCTAAGCTGGCGGGCAAGCGCGTTGTCATCGATCCCGCCTTGAGCGGCGGCGACGCCGGCCAGTTGGTCAAGGGTCGCTTCGGTGATATTTCCGAGCAGGAAATCCTGTGGGACCTCACCCAGCGCATCGAGGGGCGCATGATTGCCGCAGGCATGGAGACCATCATCTCCCGTCCTCGGACCTCCGATGCGGACGTCAAGTCCCGCGCCGAACTGGCTAACGCCTTCGATGCGGACATGGTCATTTCCCTAGCCTGCGATTCCTACCCCAATGAGAAGGCCAATGGTGTTGCCACCTTCTACTTCGGGTCCGAATCCGGCAACTCCTCACTCATTGGTGAGACCCTTTCCGGTTTCATCCAGCGCGAGATTGTCGCGCGCACTGAGCTGCTGGACTGCGGCAACCACGGCCGCACCTGGGACCTGCTGCGCTTGACCCAGATGCCGGTCATCCAGATCGTACTGGGCTACCTGACCAACCCAGAGGACATAAAGATCCTCACCAACCCGTCCCGCCGCGATGACATTGCGGAGGCGATCGTGATTGCCGTAAAGCGCATGTACCTCATGGAGCAGGACACCGCCGTAACCGGCACCTATAAGTTCTCCGAGCTGCTCCAGGCCGAGCAGGCCTAGGCCTAGAATCTAGGCCAAGGCGCGGGCTAAAAGGTCTTCGGCAGCTGCCGCACTGAGCATATCGTGCTCTGGCGGCAACTCGAGCCGCAAGCGGGGGAGTACTGGGTGATCAGCGGCTACCTCAAAGCCGGCGGAGCGCAAAGTCTCATAAGACATCAGCCCAATATAGGCCGGTTTATGGCCCAAGAAATCCGCCGCTGCCGCAGGATCGCCGTAATAGCCAAAGGCCTCCACGGCGGTGCTGCCGCGGTTGGTGAGGTGCATAATGGCGGCGTCGACAAGCACTGCTTCAATGCCACGCCCCATTAAATGTGCCTTAACGAAGAGCGAGGTAATGATCTCCGCATCGTTTGAAATGGGGGCGGTGGGAAGCTTGGCGGCGCCGGCAGCATCCTCGCGGGAGCAAAAGAGAATGGTGGCGTCCTCGCCCACGGTAAAGCCGCACTGACCAAAGGAGAGCAGGGTAGTAGCCAGCCACGCTTCCTTTTCAAAGGCGGGATCGACCACGGAGGCCTCCAGCTCCCAAAAGGTGCTGCGCGCAGCCTGGCGGTGAATGCGCGCGCCTTCGCGTACCGGCTCGAGGATCATCGCCCCGGTTTAGTGCTGGCCCTCAATGAGCGTCATGATGCGCTCGAAATCTTCTTGGTCACCAAATTCCACGACCATCTTGCCCTTGCGCTTGCCCATGGTCACGGTGACCTTGGTATCGAAGCGATCGGACAGGCGCTCAGCGGAATCGGTAAAGTACTGCGGCTGCGGTGCCGGCTGCTTCTTCTTGGATTCGGCCGGCTTACCATCGCGCTTGTAGAGGGTGACTGCCTCCTCGGTGGCGCGTACGGACAGGCCCTCCGCGATGATGCGGTTGGCAATGTATTCCATGGCCTCGGTGTCATCCAAGGACAATAGCGCACGCGCGTGGCCGGCAGATAGCGTACCAGCAGCTACGCGCTTTTGTACCTCTACCGGCAGCTTGAGCAGGCGCAGCATATTGGTCACCTGCGGGCGCGAACGGCCAATGCGATCCGCCAGCTCGTTCTGGGTAACGCCGAACTCTTCCAGCAGCTGCTGGTAGGCGTGTGCCTCTTCCAAGGGATTGAGCTGTACGCGGTGGATGTTCTCCAGCAAAGCATCGCGCAGCAGGTTGTCATCCTTGGTATCGCGCACGATCGCCGGAATCGTGGCCAAGCCCGCCTTGGAGGAAGCACGCCAACGACGCTCACCCATGATGAGCTCGAAGCCGCCTTCCTCGGAAGGACGAACGACCACGGGCTGCAACAGGCCAAACTCGCGGATCGAGTGGACGAGCTCACCGAGTTCATCCTCGTCGAAGACCGTGCGCGGCTGCTTCGGGTTGGGGATGATATCCCCAATGGAAATCTCACGGTAGGTCGCACCGATAGGAGCCGGGGTGGCCTGGCGCTTCTTGGAGGACTTAGAGCCAGAACCCTGCTGAATGGTGGGGGCGCCCTTTACGCGCTTGCCTTCGCCGCCCTTCCGGCCCGGCTGCGGGGTGGAATTGCCCAAAATAATATCCGCGGCGGAATCACCCAGGCGCGGCTTGCGGGTAGGAGCATCAGGACCGGACGGGATGAGTGCGGCTAGGCCTTTGCCAAGGCCGCCTTGCTTCTGTTCTGCCATGAGTTCCTATCCTTCCAATTCCGCGTAAATCTCTGGGCTCACGCCAATCGCCCCGGTGGTCGGGTGCGGGCGGTAATCGCCACGCCGGTCAAGCTCGCGCGCGGCCGCAAGGTAGGCGCGGGCACCGGTGGACGAGGGAGCGTAATCAATAACCGTAGTACCGTACCCCGGCGCCTCGGAAACGCGCACGGAGCGCGGGATAACATTGGCCAGCACCACGGCTCCGAACTGTTCGCGGACGTTATCGGCCACGTCCTCGGCCAAGCGCGTGCGGGCGTCATACATGGTCAGCAGCACGGCGGAAATATGCAGATCCTCGTTGAGGTGCTCGCGAATCATGGAGATATTGCCCAGCAGCTGGCCCACGCCCTCCAGGGCGTAATACTCGCACTGAATCGGGATGATGACCTCTTCAGCGCACGTCATGGCGTTGATGGTGAGCAAACCCAGTGATGGCGGGCAATCAATGAAGACATATTCAAAGCCGTGCTCTTCAAGGAAGCCATTATGTAGGGCGTCGTACAGCCGAAATTCACGGCGTACCAAGGAGACCATTTCAATCTCCGCGCCGGCCAGATCAATGGTGGCGGGGATGCAAAAGAGGTTCTCGTTGTGCGAGGAGGGCTGCATGGCCTTCTCGGCGGTGCAATCACCAAGGAGCACCTCATAGCTGGAATCGGTGCCGGAATTATGTTCCGCGCCCATGGCCGTGGAGGCGTTTCCCTGCGGGTCGAGGTCGATCACCAGCACTTTTTTGCCCTCTGTGGCTAGCGCTGCGGCCAAGTTGGCGGCGGAGGTGGTTTTGCCTACGCCGCCTTTCTGGTTAGCAATGGTGATAAGGCGCGGATTAGTCATGCCGTCTACTTTAGTTCACGCGCGGGACACGAATGATCGTGGTTCCCTCGATGGTGCTGACCTCGGCCTTTCCACCGCCGGCCTTCTTAATATCAGCGGCATCGCGTTCCAGTTCCTCGTGTACCGAAGAACCCTTCAGCGCGATCATTTCACCACCCTTGCGCACGAGCGGCAGCGACCATTTCGCCAGCTTGCCCAGGGGCGCGACGGCGCGGGAGGTGACCACGTCTGCTCCCGCCACGGCCTTTTTAATCGGGCCTTCCTCGGCACGGCCACGCAGGACCGTCACGTTGTCTAGGCCAAGCTCTTCTACGACTTCGTTGAGGTAGTTATAGCGCTTGAGCAGCGGCTCGATCAGGGTGATCTGCAGGTCCGGGCGCGCAATGGCCAGCGGAATGCCGGGCAATCCGGCCCCTGAGCCGACGTCGATAACCGTGGCGCCCTCCGGGATTGCTTGCTTGACGACGGCGCAGTTAATAATGTGCCTTTCCCACAAGCGTGGCACCTCGCGGGGGCCTATAAAACCACGAGTGGACCCGTCTGTAGCGAGCGAATCATGGTAAGCCTGCGCGAGGGGCAAGCGGGAGCCGAATACTACTGACGGGTCCATCTCGGACACGATGGGGTTCTCCTCCGTGTTTATTTGTTTTTGCGCTGTTTCTTGGTGCGGTTGTCCTTCTTGCGGGCACCCGGCTTAGGCGCGGAAGTGCGCTTGGCCTCAACCTTAGCGGCTTCCTCTTCTTCTTCCTCGCGGTCCATCTTGGCATAGACGATGCGGGTTTGGAAGAAGGTCCAGACCGTATTGGCCATCATGTAGAACAGCAAACCAATCGGCCAGATGGAGCCGGAGAAGACCAGCATGGCCGGCATGACCCACAGCATCATCTTGGACATCATGGCCATTTGCTGCTGCATCATTTCCGCGTTCTGGCCCTGCGGTGCTTGGGTCTTGCCAGCAGCGCGGCGCTTTTCCTGGCGGTTGAGGCTCATGCGGGCGTTGAAGTGCGTCATGACCGCAATGATGGCGATCATCGGAACGATGATGACGGCGGCCTGGCTGGTAGTAACACCCTCCACAATCGGCGAGTTCAAGCGCAGGTTGGTCACCAACGGGACATCGAAAATCTTGGCATCCAAGAACTGCTGGACCAGGTCCGGCTTAAAGATGTAGTTCGCGGTATTGGCGTTATCCTCAATGGACATTGGGTCACCACTGGGGTGGCCAATACCACCGGCTACCGCAACGGTGCGGTCGAAGGAGCGCAGCACGTGGAACAAACCAACGAACATTGGAATCTGCACGAAGACCGGCAGGCAGCCGGCCATCGGACGAACGCCGGACTCCTTGTAGACCTTCTGCATTTCCTGCGCGGCCTTGGTTTGGTCATTACCGTACTTCGCGCGGATTTCCTGCACCTTAGGCTGGATTTCCTGCATCTTGCGCGAGGAACGAATCTGGCTAATGGTCGGCTTGACCATTAGTGCCTTAAGCGTCCAGGTCAGCAGCACAATGGCCAGAATCCAGGTAATGCCCCAGGCAGGGTCCATTACGAGGGACAGCAGCCAGTGCCAGAACCACAAAACGGCCGAAATTGGCCAGTAAATGAAATTAAGCACGAGTGTTTAATCCTCAATTGTTGTTGGTACCCGGGACCGGATCGAATCCGCCCGGATGCCAGGGGCCGCATTTGCAGACCCTGGCTATTGCCATCGCCGTACCCTTGATTGCGCCGTGTTGAGAAAGCGCCTCTAGGGCATAAGCACTGCATGTCGGCTCGAACCGACAGGTCGATACCATTTTAAGGCCAGAGACATGTTTTTGGTAGAAACGAACCACTTTGACCATTGGTTTGGCCAATCCTCTGGCTGGGGGAATTTCCTCCCCGCGGGAATTTAGATATCCCATTGCTTGCGCAGTGCTTTGGCAAGATCTTTTTCTAATTGCTCACTGCTAGCAGTGGCGCTGGCGGGCAAGGCACGGATAACAACGTCCACGCTGGCGGGCAGCTTGGGAATGAATGTCATGCACACATGGCGAAGCCGCCGGGAGGTGCGGTGGCGAACCACTGCATTCCCGACGGCTTTCGAAACAATCAGCCCAAATCGCGGCCCAGTGGCGGCGATATCGGCTGCTTTGTCCGTACCTGCGTTGTCGCGCGCATGCACGACGACCGTACGAGTGCCCGCCCGGCGACTACCCTTCATCGTGCGCCGAAATTGCGTCGGCGACGTGAGCTTGTGCTGGGCTGGAAGCATAACTTATGCAGTCAGCTTTGCGCGGCCCTTCTTGCGACGAGCTGCAACAATGGCGCGACCTGCACGGGTGCTCATGCGGGTGCGGAAGCCGTGCTTGCGAGCACGACGACGGTTGTTCGGCTGGAACGTGCGCTTACCCTTTGCCACGTTAATTCTCCTTGAAGTTGTGCGTAGGCACACCACCGCAATGCAGCGGCACGCCCACTGATGAATAGATTCCATGAACCTGACGCATCACAGTCTCTCCGGTGCACGGCGAGCCGACGGGCCCAGCCGGTGCGAGGTGACGCTGTCACTTTCACGCGCAACTCTTTGTTGCAATAGACCATGCCAGATTACGTGATTTCTGCCGCTGGGAACAAATCGACACCCGGGTACACCCGAAATTACATAAATGTTTTTTCCTGCAGCTAGAGGGCCAGATTCTGCGCTCTTACTGCACCTAATCCATCACGCAGTAAGACCCACCCCAACCCACACCCGAGTGGTGAATTTTTCTCGCTAGACACACCCGCCATTTCGGCGGTAGAACAGAAGAATCAAATTCCACAGCCCAACCGGTCATGTGGATAACTCTAAATCAACGCTTGAGACTTTTGCAGTTTCCGCAGCATAGGGCCATAAATTGACCAATGAAGAGTTATCCACAGTCATGAACTAAGCTGTGAATAACTATTTCATCCACACCTGTGGATAACTCTGTGGAGATCGAGGTGACTCGATAAAAACCGATGTGAAAACCACGGTGGAATCCGCAGTGAAAATTGTTATTCAATGTCCACCCGTCCCCGACTAAATTCCACAAAGGTAGCCTGTTGTGACTGACCCACAAGCGAACCTGCATGCCGTTTGGCGCGCGGTCGTTGATGACCTGCTCGCACAATCCGAGCAACCCAATTCCGAGGTCCCCAGTTTTTCGCACTCACAGCGCCTTTACCTCCAACTGGTTCGCCCCATCATGATGGTTGAGGGCTACACCCTCGTTGCCGCCGAAAACCTGGATGCCAAAAATGTGGTCGAAAATGAGTTGGGCGAGCACATTGCCAAGGCATTAACCCGCCACCTAGGCCGACCGTGTTCCTTTGCGGTTACCCTTGCCACCCCGCAAGAGCCACAGCCGCCGGCCGCGGACCCTGCACCACAGCCAACACCCCCTCAACAACAGCAACCGCCGCAGAACACGGAATCTACCCAGAACTACATTCCGCGCCCACAGCAAACGGATGCCGCTGCACAGCAGGCCCCTTCCCAGAACAATTGGCAGTCGAGTCACGCCCCTGCAAGCCTGGATGAGCTGGCCCAGCACTATAACCAACAGCAGGCAGAATCCGCGGGAAATTTCTCCGGTGCTGCCACCAATTCTGCCCGCATCCCGCGCGAGGCCCCTGCGCACGATCCCAACCGTGAAACTTCCCTCAATCCGAAGCACACTTTCGATAGCTTCGTCATCGGTTCTTCGAATCGTTTTGCCAATGGTGCCGCCGTGGCTGTGGCCGAGAATCCCGCCCGTGCGTACAACCCACTATTTATCTGGGGTGGCTCTGGCCTGGGTAAAACGCACCTTTTGCATGCCGCCGGCAATTACGCCCAGGTACTGCATCCGGGTCTGCGCGTGAAGTATGTGTCTTCGGAAGAATTCACGAATGACTATATTAATTCCCTGCGCGATGACCGTCAGGAATCATTCAAGCGGCGCTACCGCAATCTCGACATTTTGATGGTCGATGACATCCAATTCTTGGAAGGCAAAGAATCCACCCAGGAAGAGTTCTTCCATACTTTCAATGCGCTGCACCAAGCCAATAAGCAGATCATTTTGTCTTCGGACCGCCCACCGAAGCAACTAACCACGCTGGAAGATCGCCTCCGCACCCGCTTTGAAGGCGGTCTTATCACCGATATTCAGCCGCCAGATCTAGAAACGCGTATCGCGATTTTGATGAAGAAGGCGGCCAATGACGGCACCGAAGTGGATCGCTCCGTGCTTGAGCTCATTGCCTCTCGTTTTGAGTCATCTATTCGTGAGCTCGAAGGCGCACTGATCCGCGTTTCGGCCTATTCTTCCTTGGTGAATGAGCCAATCAACGTGGAGATGGCAGAAATCGCGTTGCGCGATTTGGCCCCAGATTCCGCCGATAGGCAAATCACCGCTACCTCGATCATGGAGGTCACGGCAGAATTCTTCGATATTGATGTAGAGACTCTGCGCGGCGCTGGCAAAAAGCGTGCGGTGGCGCATGCACGCCAGTTGGCTATGTATCTGTGCCGCGAGCTCACGGAGCTATCCCTTCCCAAGATCGGTGAACAGTTCGGCGGCAAAGACCACACCACCGTCATTTACGCGGATCGCAAGATCCGCAAAGAGATGACTGAAAAGCGCAATACCTACGACGAGATCCAGGCGCTTACCCAGCGCATCAAGAATCGCGGTCGCGCCTAGATCTCGTCACCTTTTCTACAGCTCCTTCCTTAAGCGCCTTCCTTATATAAAGGAGGGCGCTTTTGTCTGCCCCTTGTCACTTCGAGGATTCTGCTCGCACTACTTAAAGGTGAGACCAGAACTACCAGATCAGAGATTCTTGACTGAGACGCCGAAACCTGGTTCAAACCGTCCACACAGCCGCCTACACCTTCGTGTAATTCCACAAAGAACCCAGAAGGTTCGCGAAAAGTACTCTCTTAACTGCGAAAAGAGTTATCCACAGCGTTATTCACACTTGTGTAATTTCATCTTTGTAATTCGTAGATCTTACTCACAGTTTTAAATTCCACAGGCCCTATGCTGGGAGAACCACCCTGTGATCAGTGCTGTGTGTAGATCGGTGATCAAATGACCAAACCTGTGGATAAAACGGTGATCCCGTTAGTTGTCCACATTTCGCCCCGATTGATCACAGCAAGATCACAAGAATTGGCACACCCCAGATCTATGTCCTGAACTTGTCATTTACCTGGTTACCCACAGATCCCACAGCGCTTATTACTACTACTAAATTATTTCTCTGATCTGTATAGAAGAAAGAGGGTGTGTGGAGTTCGGCCCGGCCTGCCTCCGGCCAGGCGCGGATCGAACGGGCAGAGATGGAATTACACGTTGTGGCGCACCCCGCCCGATGCGGTAAGTTGGAAGCCAGTCTTTTGTAAGTAACAAATTTCCTACTTGCCCCAGAGGAGCTCTTCGCACCATGGATGAAGCCGTGTCATTTCGCGTTGCCAAAGATGACCTTGCCAACGCCGTAGCGTGGGTTGCTCGCAGCCTGCCGTCCAAGGTCACCCAGCCCGTGCTCCGCGCGATGCTGATCACCGCGGATGACAATGGTCTTGAGTTCACTGGCTTCGATTACGAGGTATCCACCCGCGTCCGTATCGCCGGCATGGTGGATGAACCCGGACAGATCGCGGTAGCCGGCAAGCTCCTCTCTGACATCGTCGCTTCCCTTCCCAACAAGGAAGTGGAGATCTCCCAGGTAGATTCCAAGGCCCTGGTTACCTGTGGTTCTTCCCGCTTTGAACTGCCACTGATCCCTCTGGATGATTACCCGCAGCTTCCGGTCCTACCGGAGGTTACCGGCACCATCCAGCCGCAGCTATTCGTCGAGGCCATCCACCAGGTCGCCGCCGCGGCCGGCAAGGATGACACCCTGCCCATGCTCACCGGTGTGCACATGGATATCCGTGGCAAGGACATTGAGATGACGGCAACGGACCGCTTCCGCCTGGCAATGCGCACCTTGGAATGGGAGCCGAAGTCGCCGGATGTAGAAGCCAAGCTCTTGGTGCCTGCGAAGACCCTGCAGGAAACCGGTCGTTCCTTGGATCCGCACCTGAATATCCCAGTGGAAATCGCTGTGGGCACCGATGACAATATTGGTGCCGATGGCCTCTTTGGCCTGCACGCGGATAATCGCGAGACCACCACGCGCATGCTGGATGCGGACTTCCCTAATGTGCAGCCGCTGCTGCCGAAGAATCACACCAATATTGCCTCCATTGAGGTCGCCCCGCTGCAAGAAGCAATCCGCCGCGTTTCTTTGCTGACGGATCGCAACGCGCAGATTCGGATGGAATTCGCCGATGGCCAGGTGACCCTTTCCGCCGGCGCGGATGCCGGTAACGCCACCGAGACCCTGCCGTGTGCATTCCATGGCCGCGATGAATTCCTCATCGCCTTCAATCCGGGCTACCTCAAGGATGGCTTGGGCGTCATCAATACCGACCGCGTGGTCTTCGGCTTTACCGAGCCTTCGCGCCCAGCCATCATGATCCCAGAACCGGAAGAGCTGCCTGAGGCCGATGAAGATGGCAACTTCCCCACGCCGGAGACCAACTTCACCTACCTGCTCATGCCGGTTCGCCTGCCGGGCTAATGTACGTCAGGGATCTCGATGTTCGGGATTTTCGCTCGTGGCCCGAACTTAATGTGCAGCTAGGGCCGGGGATCACCCTTTTTGTCGGCCGCAATGGCTTTGGCAAGACCAATATCGTTGAGGCCATTGGCTATACCGCCCACCTTTCTTCCCACCGCGTTTCCCACGATGCACCGCTGGTGCGCCAGGGCGCGGACAGCGCGCGGGTATCCATTACCGCGGTGAACCAAGGCCGCGAGCTTACTACCCATTTGCTGGTTAAGCCCCACGCGGCCAACCAAGCGCAGATTAATCGCACCCGCCTGCGCAGCCCTCGTGAGTTGCTGGGCGTGGTAAAAACTGTGCTCTTTTCCCCGGAGGACTTGGCCCTGGTGCGCGGGGAGCCGGCCGGGCGCCGCGCCTACCTCGATAGCATCATTGCCTCGCGGACTCCGCGCCTAGCGGGCGTGAAGGCCGACTATGACAAGGTGCTCAAGCAACGCAACGCCTTGCTGAAATCGGCCTCCGGCAGCCTGCGCCGCGGCTATTCCGATAGCGATGGCGCTGCCGCGCTGGCCACCTTGGATACCTGGGATGCGCAGCTTGCCCGGCTTGGCGCCCAGGTGATCGCCGCACGCCTTGCGCTTGTCGACGCCCTCTTGGACCACATCCCCGCCGCCTATTCCGGCCTGGCGCCAGAATCGCGACCGGCGTACGTGGAATATAAGTCCACGATCGATACCTCCGATCGCGAGGTGCTAGAGGCCATGCTGCTTACCGAGTTGGCCGCCGCCCGGCAGCGTGAGATCGAACGCGGCATTTCCCTGGTTGGTCCGCACCGCGATGATCTGGTGCTCAACCTGGGTGATCAGCCGGCCAAGGGCTTTGCTAGCCACGGTGAGACGTGGTCTTATGCCATCGCGCTGCGCCTGGCGGAATTCAACCTCCTGCGCCAGGAGGGAGGATCGGATCCGGTGCTCATCTTGGATGATGTCTTTGCCGAGCTCGATGCCAAGCGCCGCAAGCAGCTGGTCCACTTGGCCGCCGAGGCCGAACAGGTGCTCATCACCGCGGCCGTGGATGAGGATCTGCCCGGAAACTTGGAACCCATCGTGCGCTACCGCGTGAGCGTAGAAGATACCGAGACCGGCCGCATTTCCAAGCTCAGCGTCGAGGAAGGTGAGGGGAATGAGTGAGGATCAAGGGGGCGTCGGCAAGCAGCGCATCGATCCCGTCACCCAGTACTTCAAGCTGGTTCGGTCCACCTCCAAAAACCCGCCGAAGCTGACCCGTCCGGTGCCGAAGATGCCGGTGCCCTCGCTGGAGAAGGCGCAAAAGCAGGGGTATATGGGCTATCAACGGGGCTTACCCACTGGCCCGGATGGCAGGAAAAAGCGGCGCACGCTGGCCGTGCCGAGCCTGGGATCTCAAATTAACCGCGAGGTGGTCAATCGTGGGTGGGAGCATGACCTGGCCAATGGCTGGGTGATGGGCAATTGGGAGCATCTGGTGGGCGAGCGCATTGCCGCGCATACGCAGCCGCAACGGATTAAGGACAAGATTGTCTACGTATCCTGCGACAACTCCACGTGGGCAACGGAGCTGCGCTACCTGCAGCGGCAAATCCTGCGGAAAATCTCTGACCGCCTGGGCCCCGATGTCATTGTGGAACTGCGGATTCACGGGCCGAAGCAAAGGCGCAATTACGAGGGGCGGCAGTGGGTCAAACCGCAAGGATCACAAGATACCTACGGCTAATAGGCTGAGGTTTACTCAGACCTGCACAATGTAAAGAACCTCAGAGCGCGCCAGATTCCTATCTCTCACGGGTGTGGGGTGTCTTTCAGTAGGGGGTATCCGTGTAGAATAGTCAAGGTCTTAGAATTAGCTATAGCCAAAAGGAGAGCACGAATCCGTGGCTGAAGAACACGCATATGATGCCGGGTCAATTACGATCCTGGAGGGCCTCGAGGCCGTCCGTAAGCGCCCCGGCATGTACATTGGTTCGACCGGTTCGCGCGGCCTGCACCACCTCATTTGGGAGATCGTTGATAACTCCGTCGATGAGGCCATGGCCGGCTACGCCGATAAGGTTACCGTCAAGCTGCTGGAGGATGGCGGCGTCGAGGTCATCGATAATGGCCGTGGCATCCCGGTAGAAATGCACGCCTCTGGTGCGCCTACCGTCCAGGTGGTCATGACCCAGCTGCACGCCGGCGGTAAGTTCGATTCCGACTCCTACGCCGTTTCTGGCGGCCTGCACGGTGTCGGTATTTCCGTGGTGAACGCGCTTTCTACCCGCGTGGAGGCGGAGATCAAGCGCGACGGCAAGCACTGGTACCAAAACTTCCAGAACGCCATCCCGGACGAGCTCGTTGAGGGCGGCAATGCCCGCGGCACGGGCACCAAGATCCGCTTCTGGGCGGACCCGGAAGTTTTTGAAACTACCGAGTACGATTACGACACCATTGCCCGCCGCCTGCAGGAAATGGCCTTCCTGAATAAGGGCCTGAGCATTGAGCTCATTGATGAGCGCGTCACCGAAGAGCAGATCGAGCTGGAAGAAATCGCCGATGCAGAATCCGGCGAGACCAGCGCGGATGAAACCTCCTTTGATGATGCCCCGGACGCCGGCGATACCTTCAACGAAGAATCCGGCGAGGCGAAGGACGCTGCGGCAGAGAAGAAGCGCCGCAAGAAGGTCACCTTCCACTACCCGGATGGCTTGACCGACTACGTCAAGTACCTCAATAAGTCCAAGACCGCGATCCACCCGACCATCGTTTCCTTCGATGCGAAGGGCGAGGATCACGAGGTAGAGGTAGCGCTGCAGTGGAACCAGGGCTATAAGCAGTCCGTTCACACCTTTGCCAATACCATCAACACCCACGAGGGCGGCACGCACGAAGAGGGTTTCCGTGCGGCCCTAACCTCCCTGATGAACCGCTACGCCAAGGAGCATAAGCTCCTCAAGGAAAAGGACGGCAACCTCTCCGGCGATGACTGCCGCGAAGGCTTGGCGGCCGTTATTTCCGTCAAGGTGGGCGATCCGCAGTTCGAGGGCCAGACCAAGACCAAGCTGGGCAATTCCGAGATCAAGGGCTTTGTCCAGCGCGCGGTCAACGAGCACGTCAATGACTGGTTCGATGCCAACCCGGCTGAGGCGAAGGCCATTATTAATAAGGCTGTGTCCTCCGCGCATGCTCGCATGGCTGCCCGCAAGGCTCGCGAGATGGTGCGCCGCAAGTCCGCCACCGACCTCGGCGGCCTGCCGGGCAAGCTCGCAGACTGCCGCTCGAAGGATCCGAAGATTTCCGAGCTCTACATCGTGGAGGGTGACTCCGCAGGTGGCTCCGCTAAGGGCGGCCGCGATTCCAAGTTCCAGGCCATCCTGCCACTGCGCGGCAAGATCCTGAACGTGGAGAAGGCCCGCATGGATAAGGTCCTCAAGAATGCTGAGGTCCAGGCGATTATTACCGCGCTGGGTACCGGCATCCACGAGGAATTCGATATCAAGAAGCTGCGCTACGACAAGATCGTGCTCATGGCCGATGCCGACGTCGACGGCCAGCACATTGCTACGCTGCTTCTGACCTTGCTCTTCCGCTTCATGCCGCAGCTGGTTGAGGATGGCCACGTGTTCCTAGCTAACCCGCCGCTGTACAAGCTCAAGTGGTCTAAGGGTACTCCGGGCTATGCGTTTTCCGACGCCGAGCGCGATAAGCTGCTGGCCGAGGGCCTGGAGCAAAACCGCAAGATCAACAAAGATGACGGCATCCAGCGCTACAAGGGTCTGGGCGAGATGAACGCCTCCGAGCTGTGGGAGACCACGCTCGACCCGAGCACCCGCATCCTGCGCCGTGTGGACTTGGAAGACGCGCAGCGCGCCGATGAGCTCTTCTCCATCCTCATGGGTGACGATGTCTCGGCCCGCCGCTCCTTCATTACCCGCCGCGCGAAGGACGTCCGCTTCCTGGATATCTAAAGCGCAGCACAAAGCCCACCGTGGAATTCCCGCGGTGGGCTTTAATTGTGGCGTCGAAAAGCGCGAGGCCTAGGCCTGGGAGCTGCGCTGGTCTGCTATCGCGAATCCCAAAGACGCTAGGCACATGGCCAAGATGACGCCGAAGCCGGCGATGATGGAAAGCGGCCAGTCCGCGCTTGTGCCGTGCAAGGTGGCAAAAACGATGGCCGTAATAACGGCAAGCCCAATGGCCGTACCGATGCGCTGGCCGGTTTGGAGGACGGCGCCGGACGATCCGGCGTAGGCCTGTGGAACATGCGCCAAGGTGAGCGTTTGGTTGGGGGAGATGACCGAGCCTTGGCCGCCGCCAACTAAGGCCAGCGAAAGGACCATCCACCATTCGCTGGCTCCCCACTGCTCGGTGGCCCAGATAAGCGCAATGGTGGCAATGAGGCCGGAGATGGTCACGAGCATGCCCAGCACCACCACCTTGCGGCCGTGGACGGATACGGATCGGCCGGCCAGTGTGGCAGATATGGAGCTCAATAAGGCAGCCGGAATGCCTACGGAGCCGGCGGCGAGGGCAGAATGGCCGAGCCCGCTTTGGAAGTAGAGCGCGACAAGCACCCAAATGCTGGTAATACCCATAAACCACAAGGTGGCGATGATGGTGCCATTGCGAAAACTCGGGGTGGCGAAGATAGTGAGATCCACCATCGGCGGATGGCCGGTGGCCTTGTGGCGGCGCTCCCATAGCACCCATCCCACAAGGAGGACGGCGCCCAACAATAGGAGCCACCACACGGCTGGTGATGCGGACGATTCCATGAAGGGGAAGAGGATGGCCCATACGGCAGCGCCGAGGATCAGCGCGCCGATGGGATCCAGGGTGGCGAGGGCCTTGAAGAGGCCCAATTTATTGCCGGCGTCATCGCGTACGCGAGAGAACAGCGGCCGGGGAAACCACAGCAATCCTAAGATGATGGCAATAAGGCCGACGGGGAAATTGACCAGCATGGTCAACCGCCAGCCTAGGTCCGCGCCGCCGAGGCGGATGAGTAGGCCGCCCAGTACCGGTCCGATAGCCACAGCGATGCCCACCGTGGAGCCAAAGTAGCCGAAGGCGCGGGCGCGTTCCGGACCGCGGAAGTACTGCTGGATCATTCCCACGCCCTGCGGATTGAGCAGCCCAGCGCCTATGCCTTGGATAAAGCGGGCGGCGTTGAGTGCCTCCGCGTTGGGGGCAAAGCCGGCGACGGCGGCGCTGAGGGAATAGATAGCAATGCCTGCTAGAAAGATGCCGCCGCGGCCGACGAGATCTCCGGCACGGCCGGCCGCCACGAGGATGACACCAAAGGTGAGCGCATAGCCGGAGAGCACCCATTGCACATCGGACTCAGAGGCTCCCAGGCCCGATTGAATAGAGGGCAGGGCTACGTTCACGATGGACACGCTCAGCAGGGACATGAAGAGCGCCGTAAGCAAAACGATAAGGACCCGCCAGCGGGCGGGATCTTGGCCGGCGGGGTACTCGGTCTGGTTAGCTGCGGAAGTAGTCACTTCCACACTTATACTCTGCGGTTTGTTCTAGGTTCAACCGCGCGGAAACTACATGTGTTTTTGCAGCACGCGGCCGAAATCCGGTACCGCAGGGGTGAGGAATTTCGAGGCCTTACCGCGCAAGGAGTTATAAGGCTTAGACAGCGCGGGGGAGTTAATCTGCTCGGCGTGCTTATCGGCCACCGACATGATGGAATCGCTCACCTGGGTGCTGCGGGGCTCGAGGAAGGAACCGAAATCCTGCTCGGAGCTGCGTGCAAACTCTTGCCAGTGCGGATCTAAAGCGTCGAGGATATCCGGTAGCACGCGGCCTAGGGCCTTGGTGATGATGGCGGGGTCTACCTTCTTCGCGGCGGCGACGGCGCCCTTGAGCGCCATGCCGGTAATGCCCGATTGCTTGGCGACGACCCCCTCAACCAGCTCGCCGCAATCGTTAATCACCGCAGTGCGCTGCGGACCTGACATAAGTTCAGAAAGATGTGCCATGCTGCACCACCTTACGCGAGTTAGGCGGGCTGGCCCGGCAGGCCAGGGAGGTTGGCCTGAATGGCAGCAATCTGATCAGCAATCTGGCCCAGGCCGGCATCGCGTGCAGCCTTCTCCAGATCCACGTTAGGGGAGTACAGCGCCACGGCGCTGGCCAGCGCGGCGACGCCAGCGGCCGCTGCGGTGATGATCAGGGTGAGATCCAGCTGGGAAGAACCGGTAGAGGAACTACCGGCCTCGCCTGGCTGAAAGGCCGGATTTACGTTGTCCTGCCAGGAATCGGCATCAGCGGCGGTGGCGGTAGGAGCAGTGACGGCGGTGGCAGCTAGCGCCACGGCGGTCAGGCTCGAGGCGGCGATCTTTTTGAAGTGGGACATGGTGGTAGTTCCTTTCTTGGGTCACTATCCCCAGTAACTTAGGTAACTTCTTTAACACTAAGGTAGACGCGCGCGCTGAACTTTGCGAACTCTGCGTTATACCCGCTCAGCGCCGGCACGCGGGCTAATACCTCTGCCATGGCGCGGGCAGCATCGCGGTGGTTGTCATGAATGGCTATTCCCTCCACCTTGGCGGTGCTGGCAGCTGCCGCGGCCGCTAGGGCGGCGAAGCTGGTGATGCGGACGTTAAAGCGAGCGCAAAACTCGCGGGCCAAGAGGTAGAGCTGTTCAGTAGTCATGCTCGCCTAGGACTGTGCGGGCCGGGCACGGCGGATTTCCGCCTCCAGCTCAGCGCGGCCGGGGAGGAGGGTGCGGGCGGTGGATTGCACGTGGGCGTCGGCAAGCGTGCGGGCTGCCGCCGCAACGATGGCGCGTACCACCGCCTCGTGCTTGGAGGTGCCCTGCGCGGAGGCCAGTAGCGTCAGCGCGTGATCCTGTTCGTCCGTAAGTCGCAATGTCATCGCCATGCCCCAAGTGATACCATGGTGATACCACCCGTGCGGCAATTCGAGTCCTGAAAAGCGCTAGAGGGTAGAATTTGGGGCTATGAGTGACAATAACGACGATCTTTTTGATCGCATATTTCCCATTGACATTAATGAGGAGATGGAGTCGAGCTACATCGACTACGCCATGTCCGTCATCGTCGGCCGCGCCCTGCCGGAGGTGCGCGATGGCCTGAAGCCGGTGCACCGCCGCATCCTCTACGCGATGTTCGATTCCGGTTACCGCCCGGAGCGCGGCTACGTGAAGTCCGCCCGCCCGGTCTCGGACACCATGGGTCAGTTCCACCCGCACGGTGACTCCGCCATCTATGACACCTTGGTGCGTCTGGCCCAGTCCTGGAACATGCGCTATCCGCTGGTGGATGGCCAGGGTAACTTCGGTTCCCGCGGCAACGACGGCCCGGCAGCAATGCGTTATACGGAGTGTAAGCTCACCCCGTTGGCCATGGAGATGGTGCGCGATATCCGCGAGAACACCGTGGACTTCTCGCCCAACTATGATGGCAAGACCAGCGAGCCAGACGTCCTGCCGTCCCGCGTTCCGAACCTGCTCATGAACGGCTCTGGCGGCATTGCCGTGGGTATGGCCACCAATATTCCGCCGCATAACCTCAACGAGCTGGCCGAGGCCATCTACTGGATGCTGGATAACCCAGACGCCGATGAAGAGGCTGCGCTGGAAGCCTGCATGGAACGCGTCAAGGGCCCGGATTTCCCCACCGCCGGCCTCATTGTGGGCGATCAGGGCATCAAGGATGCCTACACCACCGGCCGCGGCTCCATCCGCATGCGCGGTGTGACCTCCATCGAGGAGTCTGGCTCCCGTCAGACCATCGTCATTACCGAGCTGCCGTTCCAGGTCAACCCGGATAACCTCATCTCCAATATCGCGGAGTCCGTGGCCAGCGGCAAGATTGCGGGCATTTCCAAGATCGAGGATGAGTCCTCCGACCGCGTGGGCATGCGCATCGTGGTCACCCTGAAGCGCGACGCCGTGGCTCGCGTGGTGCTCAATAACCTCTACAAGCACTCCCAGCTGCAGACCTCCTTCGGCGCCAACATGCTCTCCATTGTTGACGGCGTGCCGCGCACCCTCCGCCTGGATCAAATGCTGCGCTACTACGTGGAGCACCAGATCGAGGTCATCGTTCGCCGTACCCAGTACCGCTTGAACGAGGCCGAGAAGCGCGCCCACATCTTGCGCGGCTTGGTCAAGGCCCTGGACATGCTCGATGAGGTCATCGCCCTTATCCGCCGTTCTCCCACCGTGGACGAGGCGCGCGAAGGCTTGAAGGAGCTTCTCGACGTCGACGATATCCAGGCCGATGCCATCCTGGCCATGCAGCTGCGCAAGCTGGCTGCTCTGGAGCGCCAGAAGATTATCGACGAGTTGGCCGAGATCGAGCGCGAGATCGCTGATCTGAAGGACATCCTCGCCCGCGAGGAGCGTCAGCGCCAGATTGTCCACGATGAGCTGGCAGAGATCGTCGATAAGTATGGCGATGAACGCCGCACCGAAATCATCCCGGCAACCGGCGATGTCACCGATGAGGATCTCATTGCCCGCGAGAACGTCGTGGTCACCATTACCTCTACTGGCTACGCTAAGCGCACCAAGGTGGATTCCTATAAGGCACAGAAGCGTGGCGGCAAGGGCGTGCGCGGCGCTGAGCTCAAGCAGGACGATATTGTGAAGAACTTCTTCGTCTGCTCCACGCACGACTGGATCTTGTTCTTTACCAACTTCGGCCGCGTCTACCGTCTTAAGGCCTATGAGCTGCCCGAGGGCGGTCGCGCCGCACGCGGCCAGCACGTGGCTAACCTGTTGGAATTCCAGCCGGAAGAAAAGATCGCACAGGTCATCCAGATTCAGTCCTACGAGGACGCTCCTTACTTGGTCCTCGCCACCCAGCAGGGCCGCGTGAAGAAGTCCCGCCTGACCGATTACGAGTCCGCGCGTTCCGCTGGCCTTATCGCCATCAACCTCAACGAGGGCGATGCGCTCATCGGCGCACAGCTCGTCTCCGAGGGCGATGACATCCTGCTTACCTCCGAGCAGGGCCAAGCTATCCGCTTTACTGCCGACGACGACCAGCTGCGCCCCATGGGCCGCGCTACCGCCGGTGTGAAGGGCATGCGCTTCCGCGGCGATGATCAGCTGCTATCCATGTCCGTGGTCCACGATGGCGAGTTCCTTTTGGTCGCCACCTCTGGCGGCTATGGCAAGCGCACCGCCATCGAGGAATACACCCCGCAGGGCCGCGGTGGCTTGGGCGTTATGACCTTCAAGTACACCCCGAAGCGCGGCAAGCTCATCGGTGCCATCTCCGTCGATGAGGATGACGAGATCTTCGCCATCACCTCCGCCGGCGGCGTCATCCGCACCGAGGTGGACCAGATTCGTCCGTCCTCCCGTGCGACCATGGGCGTGCGCTTGGTGAACTTGGCTGACGATGTCGAACTGCTTGCCATCGACCGCAACGTCGAAGAAGATGGTGAGGAAGACGCTCAGGCTGTAGCCAAGGGCGAAAAGACCGTGGATGAGGTCCAGCAGGAGCACAAGGCTGGCGATGCTTCCAAGGATGAGGAGTAATTAATGGCACGACGAGACGTAACGATTACGCGAATCTCGCCTATCTCGGCGTTCCGTGTCGGTCTGGCCCTGTCATTCGTCGGACTGATCGCCTGGATGCTGGCCGTATGCCTGCTCTACATCGGCCTGAACCAGGTGGGCATTTGGGAATCGCTCAATAGCCTCGTCGGCGGCGTCGGCGGCGGATTCGAGGTCACCTTCGGTGTCGTCATCTCCGCCTCCGCGCTCATCGGCGTTATTTTCGCCGTTCTCCTTACATTGCTGGCGCCTCTGATGGCGGTTATTTATAACGCCATCGTGGACGTCTTTGGCGGCCTGCGAGTCGACCTAGACAACCGCTAGCGCCTCTCTCGCCATAGCGGATGCCGGCACCTTCGGGTGCCGGCATTTTCCTTTCTTCAGCAGGAATCTTTCTCCTTTGTTTGATGGCGTAAAATGCTCATTGAGCAGGCGATTTGTATAAATCCGGGGATAGTATGTAGAGTTAATTCTCGTTCCGCACAAGGGCCTATAGCTCAGTCGGTTAGAGCGCATCGCTGATAACGATGAGGTCGCTGGTTCGATTCCAGCTAGGCCCACCACGGAACAATGGGGCATTAGCTCAATTGGTAGAGCATCTGCTTTGCAAGCAGAAGGTCAGGAGTTCGATTCTCCTATGCTCCACAGCATGAAGTCCGGCTTCCTCTTCGGAGGGGCCGGACATTTTTTATTTCCGCGGTCGTTCCCAAGCGCTCTGAGAAGTGACACAATGACGAGCACTCTACTCGGATCACCATTTTCGTCCATATAGACCAGCAAAACCGTCGACGAAAACCGAGTTTTGGATGGACGATATCGTTGAAGACAACGCTAAGCCAGTCTCGAAAAGGGGGGTGTTCCTATATAGGTTGTCAACTCCGTGGGTGGGCTTGTTGGGGGTGTGAAGGGTTTCTGCTTCGTCTCGTAGATGTTGTTTTGGGTACCTTGAGGAGCCGGTTGGGCTTGCTGTGCAATCGGCTTGGATGGGGGTCTGTTGGCTTTAGGCTGCTGCAGCCTCCTGAGCTGTAGAGATGTCTCGGTAGTGCTCGCCGTTTCGCATCATGGAGAAGAGAGCGTTGAGGCGTCGGCGTGCGAGTGCGACGACTGCGGTGTTGTGTCTTTTGCCTTCTTTGCGTTTTCGTTCATAGAATTGCCGGGAACGCTCGTGGAATCTGATCGATGCAAAAGACGATTGCCATAGGGCGTTCTTTAATTTTTGTTGAGCGATCGTCTGCCCCCATGTCTTGGGCGACTGCGACGGTTAATCGGCTGATGTTGTTGGGCTGATCGACAATGACAAGGACTGAGGTGTTGTCGGCGAGGAATTGGCCGAAGAGCTTGCGGAGCGAGCCTTTATGCTGATTGATGCGTTTGGACAGGACTTGCCTGCCTTGGGGATCGAGGACGCAGGCGTGGTGGAAGTATTTGCCGACGTCTACGCCAATGACGAAGTCATAGGCCATGGGTGTGTTCCTCCTAGCGATGAATTAGAAGTTGGACTATTTGAGCTTCATCGCTGGGGGTGGTCGGACATACTTAGTACTGGCATCTACATTACTGTGAGACCTCATACCACCTGGGCTGGGTCAGGTTCCTATTGAGCTGTTTGAGTATGTCACTGTCTTCGGCGGCATCACCCCCGGATCATTTTCAGACAGGGGCGGGAATAAGCCATACCGAAGCCAGCGACTAGTTCTACTGTCCTTTCAGACGGAGGGAACGGAAATAAACATAACCCGCCCAATCGGGTGGACAGGCTATGAATCTTCGGTGCCCTGAGGTGGAACTGCTAACAACGAAATGGGGGGGAGCGGGGGCAAAGTCAATAATTCGAGTCTGGCATAAGTAGATAAGGATTGCCTAACCTAATACTGTTTCAAGTTATGTTCCCGATCGGGAATCGGCAACGGAAGCGAGGCGGCGACGATGAACAGAAAACGTGGATTGACCAGAGAACCCCTCTCCGGAGGGGGAGTCGGGGACGCGGGCCCGGACGGGACGGGCGACGGCGACGCCGTGGCATCGCAGACGGACGATGGGCGGTTGGTACACGTCGCACCGGTCGCAGCGGGTGGCCGACCATCCACCCGCGATATGCTCGGCGGCGCCATCGTCGAAGTGCGGCGCAACCCGGTGTCGTCGCAAAGCGGAATCGGCTACGAATGCCCGGACATCGACGTCGTACGCGAGGTGTGCCCCTCGATCCTCGGATATTCCTACCACGTCGCCTTCGATGCTCTCCCCGATGAGTCGGTGGAGAAGATCCGCACGTCGAGACTGTACGCGATGCCCGTCGTCTCCGGTCTGCTCGCCCGTCTCGGGGCGGCCGTGACGTCGCGGAAGGCGCGGGCGAAGGGCACTCCGCAACCCGCCGAGCTGGTCGTCGCACTGTCCTCCGCCGGCGCGGGCGATGCGGGGTCGGCGGCCGAGACAACCGTCGTCCGGGCGACTGGCCCGGGTTCCTACAAAATGACCGCGGCCATTGCCGCCGCCACCGTTGCGTCGGTCGCGGGGAAGCCGGTCGCGCCGGGGTGCCGGGATCTCGTCGGCCACCCCCGGCTCCTCGAACCGGTCCTCGCCTTCGCCCGCGATGCGGGCATCCATATCGAAACGCCGCATGACAACCCGACCACGGGGCCACTGCCGGCAGCGGCCCAATGCGACACTAAAGAAAAGGAGAAACGATGACGGATCAAGCTGAACGGGGTGCGGCGATCGTCGTCCGCGACCTCACGAAGAGCTACCCGATTGCGGGCAAAGCCGGCACCGCGCCCGAAGGCGGGGCAGGTGCTCCGCCGGACGGCGGGCGCAAGGGAAAGCGCGGCGCCCGGATGCGCAAGCATGTGCTCGACGGCGTGAGTTTCACCGTGCCCGCCGGGTCGATCGTGTCGTTCCTCGGCCACAACGGCGCAGGCAAGACCACCCTCATCCGAATCCTGTCGACGCTCATCACCGCAGACTCCGGCGAGGTGAGCATCTTCTCGCGCGATGTGAAAGAGGATCCGGCGGGCGTGCGCGCCGACATTGCCACCACCGGCCAATTCGCGGCGATCGACGAGAACCTCACCGGCCGGGAGAACCTGGAGTTCTTCGGGCGTCTGCGCGGACTCGACCGCGCCGACGCGGCCGCCCGCGCGACGGAACTGCTCGCGCAATTCTCGCTCGCGGACAGTGCCTCGACGTTGGCGTCGGCCTATTCGGGTGGTATGCGGCGCCGCCTCGACATCGCCGCGTCGCTGTGCGTCGTGCCCAGGTTGCTGTTCCTCGACGAACCCACGACGGGGCTGGACCCGGTCAGCCGCGAAGAGTTGTGGGGCTTCATCCGGCAACTGCGGGACGACGGAATGACCCTGGTGCTGACCACCCAGTACCTGGAAGAGGCGGAGGCGCTGGCAGACCACGTCCATCTGCTCAAGGACCGCCGCATCGTCGCCAGCGGAACGCCGGAGGAATTGCGTCGCGACTTCGGGTCGCACGTGCTCCGCGTGTCCTTCGCCACCGCCGCCGGGGCGGAGGCATTCGCCCGCTGCCTAAGGGGAGCGTGTCTGGACCGCGCCCGCGTCGCGGGGAAGATGGTGTCCCTCGACGTCGACCCCGGACCGCAGGTCCTCGAGGCGGTGGCGCGGGCGATGGAGGCCTCGGAAGCGTTGCCGGATTCGCTGAGCGTGTCGCCGCCCACCCTTAACGAGGTGTTCATATCGATGAACGCGGGGGGTGCGGCGCGATGAGTGCGACGTCGGTCGCGGCGTTCCTCCGTCGGGATCTGCTGCTGTTGCGACGCAACACCGCGTCGCTGATCTCCATGTTCGTCGTTCCTCCCCTCTTCCTGCTGTGCCTGTACGCGGTGTTTGGGTACTCAGCAGGGCAATCCGGCTTCGGGTACCTGCGTTTCGTGCTCGGCGGCTGCCTGTTCCAGGCGGCGATGTTCACCGCCGCGGCGTCGGCGATGGCGGTGGGACAGGACGTCGAATCCGGGCTCGTCGACCGTGTGCGCGTGTTGCCCGGGGCCACGGGCGGCTATGTCGCCGGCAGGCTCGCCACCGATGTGCTGCGGATGTCCGCGTCGATCGCGGCGCTGCTGATCGTCGCGTGGGCCTGTGGCCTCGACATGGCTCTCGGTGACGTCGCGTGGACAGTCCTGTGGTCACTGCTCGCTGCCGCGGTCCTGTCCCTGGTCACGGACGGGGTGATCCTGATGGTGCCCGCTCCGGTGTCGACGGCCTCATCGATCCAGGCGCTGGAAATGCTGCTGCTCATGTTCTCCACCGCGTTCATTCCGACGACCGCTGTGGACGGCTCCCTGCGCGACATCGTGCGCCACATGCCTTTTTCGCCGGTGATCGAGGTGATCAGGGCGGCGTCCCCGGGCGCCTTCCCGAATCACGCCGGGGAAGAGGCCGCCCTGTGGCTCGGTGTCGCGACGGTCGTCGGAATCGTCCTGTTCATCCGCCTGTTCACCTCGAGGAGCGAATCATGATCGACGCCATTTTCGTGCATCTGCGGCGCATCGTCCACACTTGGCTGCGGCGCCCTGACTTCTGGTTCATGACGTTCATTGCTCCGCTCGTGTACCTGTTCATCGTCAACCGCATGTTCGGTAGCCTGGTCAGGCAGCTCACCGGAGAGTTCGAACTCCGGAACGCGGTCATCCTTGTCGTAACGGCGTGGGCGTTCATCTTGGCCATCACGGGATCGTCCACCGTGTTCGTTGAACGCAGCAATGGCCTCCACGAGCGGTTGATCACAATGCCGGCACCGTACGCGGCCGTGCCGACCGCACGGATAATCGCCGAGTTCATCCGGATCATGGCGATGACGATCGTCGTCGCGGCGGTGGCCGCCTTGCTTTCCGACGGCCCCCTGGAGGTGTCCTGGTGGTGGAGGATCACGGTGACCGGCGCGATGGTTGCCGCGGCGGCCGCATGCACCGGCACGTACATCGCGTTCTCCATCACCAGCCCCCAGGGATCCGTGGCCCTTATCCCGTTGATAATCGTTGCGATGTTCGTCAACACGGTGCTCATGCCCGCCGACCACTTCCGTCCCCTCCTGCGCGGAATCGCCGGGCACACCCCCGTATCCGCGGCCGGCGAGGCCGTCAACGGTACCGGGGCTGCGGGTCTGGTGGTCTGCGCGGCCTGGTTCTTTGGTATCGCCGTGCTCGCGGCGTGGGGCATCGCCGTGAAAACGAGGCCGGGGGAGTCTGCATGACGGCCCGCGAATCCGAGCATCTAACCCGAAACCGCCGCGTGGACGCGGCCCACACACCCGGAGACAGAACCAGATGAAGTCGATCGCCCAGATCGTCCAGAACAACCGCAGGCTCCTCGCGGCCTACGAGGACAAGGTCCAGCCGAGGTTCCTAAGCCGCTATGCGCGCGAACCGATGGACGCCGCCGCCGTGTACCGGAAGCTCCGTGCGCTGGATCCCGGGCCGGATGCGCCGGCCCGGGTCCTCGACCTCGGTTGCGGAACCGGGTGGCTCGCCCGCACGCTCGCCGCTGAGTCTCGCTATCGCAGGGCGAACATCGTCGGCTACGACCTGTCGCCCAATGCGATCCGCATCGCCCGCGAACGCGCCGCCGCCGACGGGCTCGGGGCCCGGACGGAATTCCACGTTGCCGACATCCTCACGCCGCTCGCGGGAGAGCCCGGCGGGGCCTGTGAAATCTGGGTGTGTGGCGCGCTCCACCAAATGAAGGATGCGGGAGCCGCGCTCGGCAGGGTCTCCGGGCTGCTCGCCGACGGCGGCATCGCTTACGTGCAGACGTTCGTCGAGGATCCCGACGTGAACGAGCGGGTCGACATGGCCGTCATGGCGAAGATGGGCCACCGGGTGTTCCGGGGCAGCGAGCTCGAGGACCTCGCCGAAGCCAACGGGCTGAAGCTGGACGGAGCCTCACGCGCCGGCATGGTGTATTTCTGCACTCTCGCGAAGAAAAGCGCGATCGGGGAGGCGGGGAAGTGAGCGCCGTGGACGGGACCGTCGGCCCGTGGTCGCTGCTCGCCCCGATCCGGACCCGGATGCGTGCGGTGGTCGCGTTGTCCGTCCTGTCGTCGGTGGCTACCGTCGCTTCGCTGGTCGGCATCATCGACATCGCGATGACGTACCCGGAGGCCCCGGTGCATCGGACGTGGTTGGCCGTGGTTGTCATCGTCGTCGCCGCGACGGTGCGAATGGCTGCGGACGGCGCCGCCGGCATGCTCTCGCACCGGGCGGATAACGACCTGCAGCTCCACCTCCGGCGCCGGTTGGTTGCCCATATCCGGAAGCTGCCGCTGGGTTGGCTGGACGCCCGGCGCTCGTCGGGGATCATCGGGTCGGTTGAGAAGGACGTCGCGGCTGTCCACCAGCTCATGGGCCACACCGTCGGCGAGACCGTGGTGGCGGTGCTGGTTCCCCTGCTTTCCCTCATCGCGCTCGTCGCGGTCGATTGGCGGATCGCGGCGGTGGCGGTCGTCCCGGTGCTGGTCACCTTCGCCCTGATGGGCGTGATGATTTCGCGCGGAGCCGGTCTTCAGCGCGACTACGAGCGAGCCTCTGAAAAAGTGACGGCTGCGGTCATCGAGTTGGTGCGCGGCATCCCGGTGATGAAGTCCTTCGGACGCGCCAGCCAGGGCGCGGGCCGCTACGATGCCGCGGCGTCGTCGTTCGTCCGCGCGTGGTCCGCCTGGTCCCGGCAGTCGAACATCTATCTCGGGCTCATCGACGTGGTGACGTCCCCGATCACGGTCCTCGCAGTGGTGTGCGGCGCCGGCCTCGCTTTGAGGGACACCGCGGGCGGCAAACCGGAGGGTCTCGTCGCCGGGCTGGTTCTCGGCCTTGGACTCTCCGCGGCGATCGTGAGGGTGGCTATGAACTCCGAACCCATCATCGCGGGGATCGCCGCCCTGAAGTCCATCGCGGAGGTGCTGGGCACGCCGCCGATCACCGAGTCCGCCGAGCCGGTGCCCGTGCACGGAGGCGCGCTCGAGGTCCGGAACCTGGTCTTCTCCTACGGGGATGGGCCGCGGGTCCTCGACGGGATGTCCGCGACGTTCGAATCGGGGGCCCTCACGGCGCTGGTGGGACCCTCCGGTTCCGGAAAGTCCACCGTCGCCCGGCTGTTGGCGCGTTTCCACGACCCTGTCGAAGGCTCGGTGCTGCTGGGCGGCGACGATCTTCGCGACATCGCCGTGCGCGACGTGCACCGTTCGGTGTCGGTGGTGTTCCAGGATCCGCAGTTGCTCACGCTGCCCTTGCGGGAGAACATCCGGCTGGCCAGGAGAGACGCCACCGACGGCGAAATCATGGCGGCCGCGAAGCTCGCGAACCTCGATACGGTCATCGCGGCGCTGCCGAAGGGCCTGGATTCGGTGGTCAACGTCGACGTAACCTTTTCCGGTGGTGAGGCGCAGCGCGTGGCCATCGCGAGGTCGATTGTCACGGACGCGCCGGTGCTCATCTTCGACGAGGCAACCGCTTACGCGGATCCGGCTTCCGAGGCCCTCATTCAGTCCGCAATCGAGCGTTTGGCTCGTTCGCGGACGGTGATCGTGATTGCGCACAGATTGAGCACGATCCGCAACGCTGACCGCATCCTCGTTCTCGATGGGGGAGCGGTCGCGGAGGCGGGCACCCACGACGAGTTGCTTGCGCGCGGTGGCCGCTACCGGGATCTGTGGCGCGCGTTCGCCCTCGACGACGAACCATCCGCCCCGCGGGGCACTGAAGCAGACGATGAAAAGGCAGGGAACCGATGATCCGGGACTTGTGGTCGATGACGGATCGGCACTCGAAGATGACGCTGGCGTGGCTCATTGCGTTGGCCGCGCTTGCCGCGCTGGCACAGGGAGCGGCGTTCGTCGCGCTGCTGCCGCTGCTGTCGGCTCTGGCCGAGGGAGATGATGCGACGGCGTGGCGTTTCACCGGCGTCATCGCCGGCCTCGCGGCCGCCCATGTGGTGCTGTCCCTCGCCGCGGGGACGGTCGGCAGGGCGAATTCCGCAGCGGTGCTGTCGTCCCTGCTGCGTTCCCTGGGCGAACGCGTGCTGACGTTGCCACTCGGGTACGTCACCAAGTCCACGGCCGGCCGCTTTTCGGAGATGGCGTCTTCGGGCATGGCGTTCGCGGCGTCCGTGCCGCACGTGATCCTGCGGCCCGTCATCGCCGCTGTGGTTACGCCGACCGTCATCGCTCTCGGAATTCTGGCGATGGATTGGCGCGTCGGGTTGGTTCTCGTCGCGTCGGCGCCGGTGCTCTTCTTCGCCTACCGGGCCATTGGCCGGGTCGGCGGGGAGTCGGACGAAGCGCATGCTGACGCCGTCGCTGCCGTCTCCGGCAGGCTGATCGAGTTCACCCGCGGCCAGCAGGTGATTCGCGCCGCGGGCGACGGTTCGGCGGCGGACGCGATGGTGGATGAGGCGATCCAGGCCCAACACGATGCGTTCGCGAAGGCGACGTCGACGCAAGGCGCGGCCATCGGACGGTTGGGCTCGGTCGTCCATGCGGTGTTCACGGCGGCGGTGGTCGTCGCCGTGGCGGTCGCCGCGACGGGCGGGATGTCACCGGCGCATTTGGCGCCGATGCTCATTGTGGTCGTCCAGTTCACCGGACCGATCACCACGGCGGGAGCGTTGTCCGGCGGTTTCGGCGCGGGCCGCAACACGTTGGCTGCGCTGCGTGAGCTGCGGGCGATCCCCGTCCTTCCCGAGCCTGCCGCACCGGAGCTGCCCGACGGGCATGACGTGGAGTTCCGCGGCGTGAGCTTCGGGTACGGGGAGAAGAAGGTCCTCGACGGCGTCAGCTTCCGTGCGCCTCAGGGAGCGCTGGTCGCCATAGTGGGACCTTCGGGGGCGGGCAAGACGACGGTCATGCGGCTGCTGTCGCGGTTTCATGATCCGGACTCGGGGGAGATCCTCATTGGCGGGGTGCCCTTGCCTCGGATCGGCACCGACGGCGTGAACTCGCTGGTGACCCCGGTGTTCCAGGAGACGTTCCTCTTCGACGCGTCCGTGCGGGACAACGTGGTCTTCGCCGACCCCGGATTCGGTTCCGGGCCCGGCGACGGAGACCGCTTGCGCGAGGCCGCCCGGCGATCCGGGGTGGACCGCATCGTGGAGCTGCTGCCTTCCGGGTGGGATAACCCGGTGGGGGAGGAGGGGACGCTGCTGTCGGGAGGCGAGCGGCAGCGCGTCGCCATCGCCCGGGCGCTTCTGAAGGATTCCCCGGTGGTGCTTTTCGACGAGCCGACGTCCTCGCTGGATGCGACCACTGAGCGGGCGATTGTTGGCACGATGGAAGCGTTGCGCGGCGATCGCACCGTGATCGTCGTCGCCCATCGCCTGCACACCGTCCGCGATGCCGACCTCATCGTCGTGCTTTCGGAGGACGGGACGGTCGCAGAACGGGGCACGCACGATGAATTGCTGGCGAAGGGCGGCCGCTACGCCGAGTCGTGGACGTGCCGGACGGGAGGCTCCCCGGGCGCCTGATCCTCTCGTCCGTCGAGGACCATCGCTCCGGTCCGGTACCGGTGCAGTGGTCCCGCCACGCCGTCCCGGTCAGCGGGTCCTCGACGATGCCCTGGGCGACAGGGTCGTAATTGAAGCCGTAGTGCTCGGTGCGGTGGGCGGGGCACACGTCTTGGACGGTGATGTTGGTGACGCCGGGTTCCCGCACGAAGGAGTTTTAGTGGGGGAGCACGGCATTGTCGTGCCGCGGGCCCAGGAAGGTGTACCGCACGCCCGGTCGAGTGATGTCGCCGATGGTCAGCTCATTCAGCAGCATGGAACCGGAGATTCTGCTGTTCCCAGGCAAGCGCGTTCGTTTTGCCGGCGTTTCGGGAGTATCCGTGGCGCATCTCGGGGTGGACGTCAAAGCGATCGGCTGCGCTGTGCGCCCGGGGCCCGTGGTTCGAGGCACCGGTACCGATGAGCTGTTCGACGACCCGGTCCCCGCCCAGCTCCCGGATGTAGTGGTGGGGCAGGGGTCCGCTGCCCTGCGAATACCCGACGAGGTTGACCGCCGGGGCTCCGGTCGCGGCCAGCACCCGGTCGACGACGGAATCCAGTGTTTTCGAGCTGTGGCGGATGTCGCCGCTGAACACGGCCCATTCGACGGGGTGTCCATCGACGACGAGCGGGTTGTCGGTGAACGTGTAGGCGCAGAGCCCGGCCCGGGCGAGGCGGGACGCGAGGCCCGCCCATTTCGCGTAGGCGTCCTCCCGGGTCCCGGGAATGAGGATGACGGGCAATTCACCGTCCCGGGGCGGTACCGGAAGTCGTTGGCGCCGGGGGGCACCAGACCGGGCTTGGCCATGGACAGGGCCCGGGCGGCCGCGGGTGAGGTTTGCCGGCGGCCGGGCCACCGGTCGGGAAACCGCCGTCCGACAGCGACGAGGGGATTCTCGTTACCTCGTCGGGGGTGTTCCTATATAGGTTGTCAACTCCGTGGGTGGGCTTGTTGGGGGTGTGAAGGGTTTCTGCTTCGTCTCGTAGATGTTGTTTTGGGTACCTTGAGGAGCCGGTTGGGCTTGCTGTGCAATCGGCTTGGATGGGGGTCTGTTGGCTTTAGGCTGCTGCAGCCTCCTGAGCTGTAGAGATGTCTCGGTAGTGCTCGCCGTTTCGCATCATGGAGAAGAGAGCGTTGAGGCGTCGGCGTGCGAGTGCGACGACTGCGGTGTTGTGTCTTTTGCCTTCTTTGCGTTTTCGTTCATAGAATTGCCGGGAACGCTCGTGGAATCTGATCGATGCAAAAGACGATTGCCATAGGGCGTTCTTTAATTTTTGTTGCCAGCGCGGTTGGGTGAATTCGGCATAATGGACGTTCCTGATTGATTTGTCCGTGGTGATAGGCCTGTATAGGACGCTAGGTGCGCTGCATCGGGGAGGTCGGACATATCGCCAACAGTCATGAGGATCTGTGCTGCGCTACGTGGGCCGATGCCGGGCATGGATAAAAGAATCTCGGTTTGAGGAATGTCTTGAATGAGCTTGAGTACCTGTGCTTCTATTTCCTTGCGATGTGCTAGTTTGGCCAGTGCGTCTTTGGCGGACATTGCTACGCTAAGTTCGGGGTATTCTGCGCCGGCAATGGACACGGTCTGTGTGTGGATGGCAGCAAGCATGGCATGGATGACAGGCTCGGGATTGCGCGCTTTGTGACTGCGCGCAAAGGCTGCTAGGCGTGTTTTACCGATGCGTCGAATCTTGGTGGGGCCGCCGTATTTTGCAAGTAGGTGGAGGATCCATTTTCGGTGAATCATCTGTCCGCGCAGGACATGGTCGAAGGCAGGATTGGTTCCCACGAGCGCGGATCGCATCTGGTTAATTAGGCGTGTGTAGGCTCGGGCGAGGTCTTCGTCGATACCGTTGAGAACTTTCAGCTGGATAAAGACTTTCTCAACGCGGTCGACGTTGCGCAGGGCGTCTGGAAGGTTAAGACCGGCATGGGCGATGACGTAGGCGTCGCGTACATCGGTCTTTGAGTTGCCGACGTGGATGCGAGAGAGCTGTCGCATCGCAAGCCCTGGTAGATAGCGATCGTCTGCCCCCATGTCTTGGGCGACTGCGACGGTTAATCGGCTGATGTTGTTGGGCTGATCGACAATGACAAGGACTGAGGTGTTGTCGGCGAGGAATTGGCCGAAGAGCTTGCGGAGCGAGCCTTTATGCTGATTGATGCGTTTGGACAGGACTTGCCTGCCTTGGGGATCGAGGACGCAGGCGTGGTGGAAGTATTTGCCGACGTCTACGCCAATGACGAAGTCATAGGCCATGGGTGTGTTCCTCCTAGCGATGAATTAGAAGTTGGACTATTTGAGCTTCATCGCTGGGGGTGGTCGGACATACTTAGTACTGGCATCTACATTACTGTGAGACCTCATACCACCTGGGCTGGGTCAGGTTCCTATTGAGCTGTTTGAGTATGTCACTGTCTTCGGCGGCATCACCCCCGGATCATTTTCAGACAGGGGCGGGAATAAGCCATACCGAAGCCAGCGACTAGTTCTACTGTCCTTTCAGACGGAGGGAACGGAAATAAACATAACCCGCCCAATCGGGTGGACAGGCTATGAATCTTCGGTGCCCTGAGGTGGAACTGCTAACAACGAAATGGGGGGCGATGTTGGACGGGAGCGGCATCTACAAGGTTGCGCGGCAGCGCGCCGAAGAGATGCTCGGTTCGCAGGTGCTGCATCCTTTTGGTCCCGACTGGGACGTATTTAAAGTACGCGGCAAAATTTTCTTGCTGTTGACAGCGGTGACCGGTCAACAGCAAATGATCATTAAGGCCGAGCCGGAAGACTGCCAAGCGCTACAGCAGCAGTATCCATTCATTGCGCCGGGCTACCACATGAATAAGCGACATTGGGTTTCCGTCTACCCACACGCAGAACTGCACCAACAGCTGCTAGAGGAGTTGGTGACAGATTCCTATCGTTTGGTGGTGGAGAAGCTGCCGAGAGGGCAGCGGCCGATCGATCCGTCCTCTGGGCACTAAAGCCTTGGGGTTTAGGACAGTGACGAGTCACTTTAGAATTAAAGCCAAATTGATACAATAAATCCCATGACTGAGCGCGATGACTACTGGCTAAATGATGAAGAACTGGCATCATTTATGTCTCTAATGAGCGTAAATATTCGCTTGACCAATATTTTGGATGCTCAGCTGCGCGATGACGCAGGTTTGAGCTTTTTTGAATACACAGTGCTCTCGCGGCTTTCTGAAGCAGAGAATCGCGAAATGCGTATGCGTGATTTGGCGATTACCGCCAATGGTTCTTTGTCGCGTTTGAGTCAGGTCGTTACGCGCCTAGAAAAGCAGGGGTGGGTCGTGCGCCAGCCGTGCCCGACTGACGGCCGCACCACCATGGCACAGCTGACGGATAGCGGCTGGGACAAGGTAGTTGAGACTGCGCCAGGGCACGCTAAGCAGGCGCGCAATTCCGTGATGGATAGCCTCACCCGTACGCAGATTCGCCAGATGCTGCAGATTAATCAGCGGATCATTAAGGCCATCGAGAATGATGAGCGCTACGGCGGGCGCTATTAGCTAGCGGAACTAGGAGGGCTATTTCTTGGGATAGCCGCGGCGGCCCGAGACGGTTTTATCGAAGGGGATCCAAAACCGTAGGGCCGCTTCCTTGTTTTTGGAGATACCGATACGCGGTCCGCACACCCATTCTGGTTCGGTGGTTCGCTCGACAATCTGTATTGGTTGGTGGTTGTCTTCGAGCGTGAAGCCGAGGGCCTTGCCGAGGTTTCCCGGTCCGCGGGCGAGGTTATGAAAATCAGAGGTGCCACGGCGGGCGAAGGCGGTGTCGGCGCCCTCGATGATTTCACCGCCACGCAGCAGACAGCCCTGGCCAGTGCCTTCAGGGGCACAGACGATATTGACGTTGCGGTGGATGCCATAAGAAATATAGACGTAGAACCTGCCCGGCGGACCGAACATGGCCGCATTGCGCGGGGTCTTGCCGTTAAATGTGTGTGCCGCGGAGTCCTCGGCGCCGAGGTAAGCCTCGACCTCAGTGAGGCGGATGCTCACCCCGGCATGGGTGAGGGTGCAGCCGAGGAGTTGGGGAGCGACGGCGTCGGCAGTCAGGGCAAAATCAATCATTAACCACGAGCATAGTAGCGCTTACCTGGCACAGGGGTGCGCAGGAGGCGATCCAGGCTCACTGGCTCGAGGCCTTTGGCGCGTAGGCCATCGATGACGCAATCGGCGGCGTCCACGGTGGTGGGGTGGATATCGTGCATCAAGACGATGGAACCGGCGCGGGCACCCTGCACGGCCGAGGAACAGACGTGCTCAGAGTTGCGGTCTTTCCAATCCACGGTGTCGACGTCCCAGAGCGCCTGGGAGACGTCTTTATCGCGGGTTACCTGATCCACGGTGGCGTTGGTAGCGCCGTAGGGCGGGCGTACCCAGCGCGTGCTCTGGCCGGTGGCCTTCTTAATAGCGGCGTTGCCGGCGTCGATTTCCTGGGATACCTGCGCAGGCGACAGCGTGTTGAGTTGGCGGTGGCTCTTGGTGTGGTTGCCAATGGTGTGGCCCTCGGCCTTCATGCGTTTGAGGAGCTCGGGGTGCTGCTCAGCACTGGGGGCGAGAACCATGAAGCTTGCGTGCGCGTTCTTGGCCTTGAGTTTGTCCAGCAGGCGGTTAGTCTCGGCACCTGGGCCGTCGTCGTAGGTGATAGCTACGCAATTGGCGCAGTCGACGCCGCCATTGTTGCGCGGCTGCGGCTTCTTCGCTGGGGTAGGTGCCTTTGGCTTAGGAGCCTTGTGCGGGAAAGCCTTGGAGGAGATGTCCTCGACCTGTGCGCGGGCGTCCTCGATGCGGTGGTTAATTTCGTCTTGGATATTCGAGCTGGAGGACGCAGGCAGCTGTGGAATCTGCGGCAACTGTGCATTAGCGGCCGCCGGAACGGCAGCGGCGACGAGCACGGTGAGGGCGGAGGTGAGAATGCGACGCATAGTCTTCCTAAGGATGAGGGAAAGTGGACACGATGTGCCCATGACCCTAGCGCCTGCGTGTTACGGAAGTGATAGGACATGCCTAAAGTGGCCAAAGTGATTTGAGCGGTTCAGGTTGGGAGCGGTTTGTAGTTACTTCGGCTGCGGTAGTAAAGTATCTAGGCACTGGGGCATTAGCTCAATTGGTAGAGCATCTGCTTTGCAAGCAGAAGGTCAGGAGTTCGATTCTCCTATGCTCCACAGCATGAAGTCCGGCTTCCTCTTCGGAGGGGCCGGACTTTTTCTACGTGGTGGGGTTCAGGGGTCGAATTGGCTGCGATCGCAACTTTCGTCCATATAAACCGTGGTTTCCGTCGACGATTGTGCCGGTGTAGATGGACGAAAATCGTGATCAGCGAAAGAGGAGGGCGGAAGTGCGCAAGGTCGCGGGGGAGAAACTTTCAGTACAGTGAATGGGGAATCATTACTGTCCCGCGATACCACCAGGAGACCAACCATGACCGCCAACGCTCGCTACAGTGATCCCTTTACCTCCGCAGACAAGGAAGTTGCGGCGCCGGAGGGCGCGGAATTCGTTGTAGTGCGCAAGCGCGGCGAGTCCGCGGTGGATGGCGAGGTTATGAGCTTTCACAGCACCCGCGAAGAGGCGCGTGAGGCAGTTATGGCTGGCCTGACCGAGGAATTTAAGACGGCCGTGGATAACGAGCCGATTTACGTCACCCACGCCCGCCTGCGTTCGCTTTAGAAGCGCTTGACCATCACAAAGTGATCCTCGTGGCTGCCCACGTGCTCGAATCCGAGGTGCTCATAGAGACCCTTGGCGCGGGGGTTATCGGGGTGGACGGCTAGCGAGATGCCAGGGGCGCGCAGGGTCTGGGCGAGGGAAATGGCGGCGTCGATAAGCGCGGTGGCAATGCCCTGGCCCTTATAGCGGGCCTCGACCGCGATGGCGAGCTCCGGAATAGCGGGCTCGACAAAGCCAAAGCCGTGATTATCCTCCGTACCCCAATTGAGCCACACGCCGCCGGCTGGGACGAGCTCCTGCCAGGCGATGAAACCGCCCTGGTTGGGATCCCAATTTTCCACGTAGAAGGCAAAGTCATCGGCAAAATCGGGGGAAAGCTCGCCGTGCTCGTCACCGAAAGTATCGGTAAGGAAATTGAGGCGGGCGAGATAGGTGCGGTCAGATTCTTGGGTTGCGCGAAGTTCCATGAAATCCACGATAGACCGCGAGGTCGTAGCGTGGGGTGGGCACGCGAAAAATCCCTTCCGTACAAGCCGGTGACCTGCAGGGAAGGGATTGTGCTAACGCTTAGGCTAGGTGGTAATTGCGGACGTCGTGACCGTTGAACTCGCGCTCGATGCCGGCCTCATCCACGGAGTGGAAGGTGGTTCCGTTATCGATGGCGAAGCGCAGGTTATCCACGCGAGAGGAAGGGTCTTTGGACACCGCGCCCGCCGGGAAGTAGTACGTTGAGCCGTCTTTGAGCTTGACGGTGAGGGACTCAAAGCTCATTGTTCATCTCCTTGTAGAAAGATCCCTAATGTGGGAATTCAATCAAGAGACTTTTGTTTAGGCAAAGCAATGAGATCTAGACAACGCTATTCATACCCCCACGGCGGGGTGGTAAGCGTATTTATTCCTTGGTTTACAGGCGGTGCTTGCCCTCGTTTTGGTGGTCATCGGTAACGCGGGTGGTATCGGCCGGCTGAGCTGCTTCTTCCTCGCGGTGCTTGGCCAGCTGCTCATCGATGGAACCGAGGAGCTCCTCATCGCGTACGGCACCTTCTTCAACGAGGTCAGACTGGGTGTCATTCTCGCTGGTGGAGGTGTAGACCAAGGTGGACTCCGGAGCGGTGTGGGAATCGGACTGGAAGTCATCCACGCGCGGCGGGGTCTGGGAAGGCTTGTCGTTGGAGCGCAGCCAGTAGTAGGCGCCGCCGGCTGCAGCGGACAGCAGGGCGATGATGCCGGCGAAGATCCAGCCCTTAGAGGACTTCTTGTTCTTCTTCTGCTTCTTGGCTACCTTGGCGGACTTCTTCTTGAGGTTCTTCTGGGCCTTCTGAGAATCCTTCTTGGCCTGCTTGCGGGCCTTCTTAGCCTTCTTGGTGGCCTCTTCCTTGGCGTCGTTCAGGCGCTCGGTGGCGTCTTCGCGGTAGTCGTTGAACTCCTCCAGGGCGCGCTCGAGGCGGGAGTGTGCGGCGCGGGTAACAGCGCCTGCCTGACGGCGCGGCTCGGCGAAGGTGCCGTTATCGCGCTCGTCCATCTTCTGTGCGGCCTCTTCCAGGGCGGTGTAGGCCTCGCGGGACTTTTCCTCGCGGTAGTTATTGAACTGGCTCCACAGGTTCGATGCGGTCTTAAAGGCCACGTTCAGCGTGGTGGGGTTCATGGGGTGGAACACTCCTTAACTCAGATTTATCAATTCGCTTTCACCCAGCATAGTGACGTGGTGGTTGGTGTACCACCGTTGTCGGCGTGGCGTGCAGCGGGCACGCGCTAGAAATAGACCGCTCGGTTCAGAATCAACGATTAATATTCACCTGATTTTTCGCCAACCTCGCAGTTTGCAGGCTTGCAAAGGTATCACCATTACACGATCGCTACCGCGCTAACTGAACAGCTTGGTACGTTTTTTCTCAACACACCAACGACGACCAGCAAAGGAGGTGACCATGAGCCCGCGACTTTCGGCTTCCGCGCCCTTGGATTATGAAAGCGAAGAGGAAGCACATGCGCCCGAGCGCTTGGCCCTTTCCTTTGAAGTAATCCCGCCGCGCCACGATGCCGATGCCGCCAAAATCGACCGCTTACTAGAAGTTCTGGAAAGCTATCACCCCGATTACATCGCGGTGACCAGTTCCCAGCGCTCCGGTTGGTTGGAGGGAACCGCGGCCTTCATTGAGAAGATTTCGCAGAACACCTCTATGCGCCCCCTGGCGCACTTGGCCTGCACGGCCGGGACGCGCGACGAGCTCATCGGGTGGATTAATCGCTTGGTGGATGCCGGCGTGCGCGGCCTGCTGGCCCTGCGCGGCGATCTCCCCGAAGGGGGCATGCCCGAGCACTACCTGCAACATGCCGATGAGCTGGTTCGCCTCATCCGTCAGCTGGAAAGCCATCAGGCTGCCCGCTTCGCCGCCGGCCGCCTCGCGGTGAGCGTGGCGTGCTACCCCAGCGGCCATGCCGAATCCAAGAACGAGGATGAAGACTTCGATGTTCTGCTCAATAAGCAGCGCCTCGGCGCGGACTTCGCCATCACCCAGCTTTTCTTCGATGCGGAGGACTTCCTCCGCTTCGCCCAAAAAGCCAAGCTAGCCGGGGTGAAGATTCCCCTCATTCCGGGGATTATGCCCATGACCAGCCTGCGCCGGTTGGAGCGAATGGGGCAGCTGTCCGGGCTGACCGTACCCGAGAGGGTACGCACTCAGCTCGCGGCAGCGACAACCCCAGAAGAGGAATACGAAATCGGCATGGAGCTTACCGCCCAATTGGCCCGCACCATCGTGGCCGGCGGCGCGGACGGCCTCCATATCTATACCCACAACAATCCGGACATTACACAAGACCTGTTATCTCGAATCGGAGTAGACAATGACGAACACTAATTTCCCCAAGGCGACGATTGAGGGCTACCCTCGCGTCGGCGCTAACCGCGAACTCAAGCGCGCGCTGGAATCCTACTGGGCCGGCCGCATCGATGCGGAAACCTTCGAGTCCGCCGCACATTCCCTGCGCCTGGACACCTATAACCGTTTGCGCGACCTGGGCCTGAACGAGGACTACGCCATTCCTGCCGACGTCGCCTACTACGACCAGGTGCTCGAGACCGCACTGACCGTAGGCGCCGTAGCCGGCGAAACCCTGGATGATGAGTTCACCTTGGCCCGCGGCAACAAGGACACCGCGCCGCTGGAGATGACCAAGTGGTTCGATACCAACTACCACTACATCGTCCCAGAAATCTCCGATGACCAGGACTTTAAGGCGCGCCCACAACGCGTTATCAAGCTGGTGGAAGAGGCCCGTGCAGCAGGCCATACCGTGCGCCCGTACCTCGTCGGCCCGGTTACTCTGCTGGCCCTGTCTAAGCAGGCCGAGGGTGCTACTAAGTCTCCGCTCGACCGCTTGGATGATGCCGTTAAGGCCTACCAGGAGGTCCTGGCCGAGCTGGATAAGTCCGGCGTGAAGTGGGTACAGCTGGCCGAGCCTGCCCTGGTAGCGGATTCTGACCATTGCCAACGATGAGGAACTGGCCGCCCACACCAAGCGCGCTTATGAGGCAATTTTGGCCGCGGACAACCGCCCGCAGGTATACCTCACCACCCCGTACGGTTCTGCCCGCAAGGGCCTCGAGGTCCTAGCCGAGCTCAAGCCGGAGGCCGTCCAGGTGGACCTTTCCGTAGGAACCCTGGCACTGGATGAGGGCTACCTCGAACGCGTGAAGAACCTGAAATCCCACGTGGTTGCCGGCCTTATCGACGGTCGCAATGTCTGGGCCGCCAACCTGCGCGACCTGCGCTCCAAGTACGAGGACCTGGAGGGCAGCCTCGACTCCCTGTCCGTATCGACCTCCGTATCCTTGCAGCACGTGCCGCACACCGTGGAGGCAGAAACCAAGCTGCCTGCAGACGTCGCTACCTGGTTCTCCTTCGCCAACGAGAAGGTCAAGGAAGTCGTCGCCCTCTCCCAAGGTCCGCTGGAGGCACCGGAGGCATATAGCATCAGCGACCGCGCGGTGCGCACCCGTGCCGAATCCGAGCGCATCCACAACGCGGCGGTGAAGGCGCGCATCGAAAAGCTGCCGGCCGGCGAGGTCAAGCGCGAGCCCGCCTTTGCCGAGCGCAACGAGGCGCAGAAGGAACTCGGCCTGCCGCAGCTGCCAACCACCACCATCGGCTCCTTCCCCCAGACCAAGGAGATCCGCCAGGCGCGTGCGGCGCACCGCAAGGGCGAGCTTTCCGACGCCGACTACAACGCCGCCCTCAAGGACGAAGTCAAGTCCGTCATTGAGCTGCAGGAGCGCCTCGGCCTCGACGTCCTCGTCCACGGCGAGCCGGAGCGCAATGACATGGTCCAGTACTTTGCCGAGCTGCTCGATGGCTTCGTCACCACCGAAAACGGCTGGGTCCAGTCTTATGGCTCCCGCTGCACCCGCCCGCCAATCGTGGTTGGTGACATCTCCCGCCCTGCTGCGATGACCACCGAGTGGTCCAAGTACGCGCAGTCGCTCTCGGAGCACCACGTCAAGGGCATGCTCACCGGCCCGGTGACCATCCTGGCCTGGTCCTTCGTCCGTGATGACGTACACCAGTCCGTCTCCGCGGACCAGCTCGGCGTCGCGCTGGCGGATGAGGTGCATGACCTGGAAGAGGCTGGCATCGACATCATTCAGATCGACGAGCCCGCCCTGCGCGAGCTGTTGCCGTTGCGTGAGGAAGACCGCAAGGCTTACCTGGACTGGGCCGTGCGTTCTTTCCGCCTGGTCGCGCTCGAGGCGAAGCCGACCACCCAGATTCACACCCACCTGTGCTACTCCGAGTTCGGCCAAATCATCGATGCCGTTGCCGGCCTGGATGCCGATGTCACCTCTATCGAGGCGGCCCGCTCCCGCATGGAACTACTGGAGGATATCGACGAGACCTTCCACTCCGAAATCGGCCCGGGCATCTATGATATTCACTCCCCGCGCGTGCCTTCCGTAGCGGAGATGGCCGAGCTTATCCGCGCCGCGCTCAAGCACGTGCCGGTCGAGCGCCTGTGGGTCAACCCGGACTGCGGCCTGAAGACCCGCGGCTACGAGGAGACCGAAGCCTCCCTGCGCAATATGGTGCTGGCTCGCGATGAGGTGCGCGAGTCCCTCTAAATCCTCCCTAATCACACCGCAATCCCGGCTGGGAAATGGGCAGAAAGTCCCTACCTGGCCGGGATTTCGCGTTTTGCCTTGCTGCGCTTGTTGATCCACCCGATGATCATCGGCAGCACGGAAATTGCCACCACAATCAGCATGATGATGTCGATGGAGTGGGCAATGCCCGGGATACCGCCCAGCAGGACACCGACGAGGAGCATGGAACCTACCCAGCCCACGCCGCCGAGGATATTCCAGCGCAGGAACGAGGAGTATCCCATTTCTGCGGTGCCGGCGGCGAAGGGGACGAAGGTGCGCACAATCGGCACGAAGCGGCCCAATACCAGGGCCACCGGACCATGGCGCTGGAAGAAGTCTTCCGCGCTATCAAGGTGTTCGGTGCGCAGAACGCGGGCATCGTCCTTGAACAGCTTGCGGCCAAAGCGGCGGCCCAAGTAGAAGCCCACCTGGTCGCCGGCAAAGGCGGCCACCGCGGCCACGACAAAGAGCAGCCAGGCGTTGATGTCGAGTTCGTGGCGCAGGATGGCCGCGGTAACGAGCAGTGAATCACCTGGCAGGAATGGGAAAAGCACGCCGGACTCGATGAAGATGACGACGGCGACGCCGAGGAGGATATAAGGTCCAAAGCTTTGGAGCAGGGAACCTGCGTCCATAAGGTTGTGGAGGGAGGACAAGAAATCCATGAGTGGATCCTTTCGTTGTAGCTCTTCTAGTATCCTCCGCAAACTGCAAAGTGGCTGCGAATCCACTGGGTGTCCGAATGGAACCGATATGTTTCTTTTCTCCTCCTAGCTTCCGGGTAAGCGACATCACTAACGTGGGAGTATGAACCACTCCGCATTCCGCAATAGTCAAGACACTTTTCTCTCCGACGCCCTCGCTGGGCTCATCGCCAACCACCCCGATGCTCGCTGGCACGACGTCGGCTTCATTGGCCGCACCACGCCGCTGCGCACTGCGGACGGTGATCCGGCAGTGGCGGTGATTTCCGGTGGCGGTTCCGGTCACGAACCGATGCATGCCGGGTTCGTCGGCCAGGGCATGCTCGCAGCGGCCTGCCCGGGATTGCTCTTTACCTCCCCGAACGCGGTCCAGGTCAGCGAGGCCACCCAGTGGGCTGACCAGGGCAGGGGAGTAGTCCACGTGGTGAAGAACTACACCGGCGACGTCATGAACTTCACCGTCGCCCGCAACGCCGCCGAGGCGGTAGACACCCGCACGGTACTGGTGGCCGATGATATTGCCACCGATGGCAACGAGGACGGCCCCGGCCGCCGCGGTACGGGCGCGACCATCCTGGTGGAAAAGGTCGCAGGCGCCGCTGCCTACCGCGGCGATGATGTGGACACGGTCGCTGAGTTGGGCAAGCGTGCCGCGGAGAATTCCTGCAGCATGTCCGTGGCGCTGGGCGCCGGCTTCATGCCGACCACCGGCCGCGAAACCTTCGATCTGGATGCCGGCCAGATGGAGGTGGGTGTGGGCATTCACGGCGAGCCGGGCACGCACACCGAGCAGGTGGGTAGCGCGAGCGCCATCGTGAATCAGGTCCTGGATAAGATCGTGCCAGCCCTTAAGCTGGGTCAAGGCGATGAAGTGGTGTGCCTGGTCAACGGCTTAGGCGGCACCACCCCGCTGGAGCTGAGTTTGCTCTTTGGTGAGGCCTCCGCGCAGCTGGCCCAGCGAGGCGTCACCGTAGCCCGGTCGTTGGTGGGATCCTATGTCACCGCGGTCAATATGCACGGCGCTTCCTTTACGCTGCTCAAGGCGGATGCGGAGCTGCTCGAGCTTATCGACGCCCCCACCTCCGCCCCCGCCTGGCCCCATGCCCTGGGCCGCGCGAAGGCGGTAGAACCCGCCACCATCACCTTCCAGGATGAACTTCCTACCGAGGGCGAGGAGAACCAGTGGCTCACCGCCTTTGTGGAGCGTCTCCAAGCCTCCTTCGAGGCGCTTACTGAGCTGGACCGCAAAGCCGGCGACGGCGACTTTGGCCAGAACATGGAGGCGGCCTTCGGCGGCATCGAGCTTCCCCTGCGCGGCACGGATACGGAGATCCTCACCGGGCTGGCCAAGCGCCTGCTCGTCCTCGCCGGCGGTACCTCCGGGGCCGTCTTCGGCACGCTCTTTACTGAGCTGGCCCGGGCGGAGTCGCTGGCGGACGGGCTTACTGCCGCGGCCGACCTCATCCACGAGCTTGGTGGCGCGAAGCGCGGCGATCGCACCATGCTCGATGCCCTCATCCCGGCCGCCGAAAAGGCCCGTGAACTGGGGGCGAAGAATCCGGATGCGGAGACTCTGCAGGCGCTTTTCACAGCTGCCCATGCCGGAGCCCTCGATACCGAGGACCTCGCCGCGAAGAGGGGTCGCGCCTCCTACCTGGGAGATCGCAGCAAGGGAGTTATCGATCCGGGCGCCATCGTGGTCAGCTGGCTCTTTGGGGGAGAACCTCTCTCAGTGCGCTAAGCGAGCGCAGATCCCCATTTCCCGCACGGTCGAGGTGGAGCGCATGCAGCCCCGCCGCGCGAGCTCCCTCCACATCATTGGCCAGGGAATCGCCCACCATGAGCGTGTGTGCGGGGGTCACTCCGAGCTGGCGGCAAGCAGCGAGATAGGCCTCCCGTTGTGGTTTGGGGCAGCCGAGGTCGACGGTGGGGATAAGGAGGACGTCGGCAAGCGCAAGGCCTGTCGCCTCCAGCTTGGCCTGCTGCATCTCGCGCTCGCCATTGGTGAGCACGCCCACCTGAAAGCCGGACTCGAGGGCCCAGGTGAGGGTGGGCAGGGCGTCGGCAAAAGCGCGCCACTGCTCCCGGTAGGCGGAAAGATAGCCGTCATAGGCGGCCAGCGCCTCGGCATCGCTCATCTCCCGGCCGAGGAATTCGCGGCAGCGAGCCGCCCGCTGGCCGTGGTGGGAGACCTCGCCGCGCTCGTAGGCACTGAACCAGGTGCGCTCGATGGCCGCAAAGCGCGCATGCTGACCCTCGGGCAGGCCTAGCTCGCGGCACCACTGATCCACCGCGTCCCGGGCCGCGCCGGTGTGGTCGAGCAAGGTGTCATCCAGATCAAAAAGTAGCGCGCGAATCATGCCTTCAGGCTAGCGCGATCGCTGACAGCGTTATGTCATGCGCGGCAGGCGCGCGTTAAATTCTTTACAATGGCTGGCATGACTCAGAAGACCGCAACTGCAACGATGCATACCAACTACGGTGACATTGTTATCGATCTCTTCGGTAACCACGCACCGGTAACCGTTGAAAACTTCATCGGCCTGGCCAAGGGCGAGAAGGACTACTCCACCCAGAACGCAAAGGGCGAGCAGTCCGGCCCGTTCTATGACGGCGCAATCTTCCACCGCATCATCGATAACTTCATGATCCAGGGCGGCGACCCTACCGGCACCGGCCGCGGTGGCCCGGGCTACCAGTTCCAGGACGAGTTCCACCCGGAGCTGCAGTTTGACCGCCCATTCCTGCTGGCCATGGCCAATGCTGGCCCAGGCACCAACGGTTCCCAGTTCTTCATCACCGTGGCGCCGACCCCGCACCTGAACAACCACCACACCATCTTTGGTGAGGTTACCGATGCTGCCTCCCAGGAGGTTGTATCCAAGATCGCCAAGGTTGATACCGACCGCATGGACCGTCCGCACGAGGACGTTGTTATCGAGTCCATCGATATCGCGTAATCGCCTTTTTCCTCGGGCCCGTCACCGCATTATCCATGCGGCGGCGGGCTCGTTGCAGTTTTCCCGAGCTATCTACCACTAGACCCGCCCCAAGGACTGACAACTTCATGACCATGGTGAGAAACTATGTCCGCACCACCCCGGCGACCGCGCTCATCGCCGCCGTTTGCATCATTGCTTGGCTTGTTACCGCGGTGCAGGCCCGCACGCTAGGAACCACCTTCTATGATTCCCCGCTCGCAGCGGATTGGGGCCTGTGGGGACCGGATTATCCCTTCCGCCCTCAGGCTGCGCTGTCTTCGGAGTTTATGCACCTAGACGCGGGCCACTTGGCGGTGAATATGGTCATGCTCTTGCTCATAGGCAGGGAAGTGGAGCGGGCGCTTGGCACTGCGCTGTACCTCGCCGCCTACCTCATTTCTTGCCTCGGCGCGTCCGCCATGATCTTGAAATTCGACTTCAATACCCCCACCGTCGGCGCTTCCGGTGCGCTCTTCGCGCTCATGGCCATGTTGGTGGGTGCCTACCGCCAGCGCGGGCTCGATCTCCGCGCGCCCATCGCCCTCGTTCTGGCGAATGTGGCCTATACCTTTCTAGCCGATGGCGTATCCCTGTGGGGACACCTTGGCGGGTTGTGCACAGGCATCGTGTTGAGCCTCTTCCTCTATAGAAAAAGTCCCGCCCTCCGCTGGGGCGGCGTTGCTGCGGTGGCCGCGGTAGTCCTCGCACTATTAGGCCACCAAGCTGGGGTTTGGGGATAACTGTGGAATTTGATCACCGGAAAGCGTGTGCGAAAGAATTCCACAATGGTTATCCACATTGTGAATAACTACATTTTTGTAATTTACCGAACGCTTTTCCGGAGTTTTCCCTGATCACGCTGGTCTGGGCCGTGTGAAAGGGTGAAAATCAGCTTGTGGAAGCCCGTGAAAACAGTTATCCACAGGGTGTTAATAATTGTGTGAAATTCACATTTCACAGGTTTTCTCCACAGCCTGTGGATAACTTTCTACCCATTGTGTTAACAAGACTGATAAATTTGGGCACTGACCTGCATAAGGAGCATTGTGGATTATCAACCTCGCGCTGTGATCGTCGGCGCAGGCCCGAATGGGCTCACGGCCGCGGCGCGGCTGGCTATGGCCGGATGGCGTGTGGATATCTACGAGCGCGCCGGCCGGGCCGGTGGTGCGGCGGCATCCTCCGCGGAGATTTTCCCGGGCACGATTGTGGATCTCGGTGCGGCTGGGCACCCCTTTGGCATAGCGAGCCCGGCCTTTCGCGCCCTGAACTTGGATGCCTACGGTGTGCGGTGGCGCAATGCTCCTTATCCCATGGCTCATCCGCTCGAAGGCGCGCCGGCCGGGATCCTGCACGGTTCCTTGGCGGATACGGCGGCGGAGTTGGGGACCGATGCCCAGGCGTGGAGGCGGCTGCACGGGCACATTGTCCGCCACATCGATGAGCATGTGGACAACGCGCTTACCCCGCTGGTGCGCTGGCCAGATCGCCCTGTGCGCTTGGCGCAGTTTGGCGCGGCTGGAGTTTTGCCCGCCAGCAGCTTGGCGCGCGCGGCCTTCCGCACGCCCCAGGCACGCGCCCTCTTTGCGGGCAGCGCGGTACACGCGATCACCTCGCCCACTACGCCTTTTACCTCGGCGTTCGGCCTGCTCTTTGGCGGGCTGGGCATGACCCGCGGCTGGCCCGTGGTGGAGGGTGGCACCGGCGCTCTTATCGACGCCCTCCTTAACCTCCTGCGCTCCCACCACGCCCGCCTTCACACCGGATGCGAGGTCACCGATCTGCGGGAGCTGCCTCCGGCCGATGCGACCATCCTGAACCTCACCCCGCGCCAGACAATGCGGCTGGGCGGTCTGGAACTGCGGGACGGCACTCGGCGGAGCCTGGCCCGCTGGCGCTATGGCAGCGCCGTCTTCAAAGTGGACTTCCATCTCAGCGAACCCGTCCCGTGGGCCGATCCGCGCGTGGGTCAGGCCGGCAGCGTGCATGTGGGAGGCACGCTGGAGGAGATATGTGGGGCTGAGGGGGACGTCGGCAAGCGGCGCATGCCTAAGCGCCCCTTGGTATTGGCCTGCCAGCAATACGTGGCAGACCCCTCCCGAGGGCAAACGCTGTGGACCTATGCGCATGTCCCACGCGGCTATGTGGAGCGCTATCCAGGCGAGGTCACCGAGCTGATTGCCGCCCAGATCGAGCGCTTTGCCGCCGGATTTCGCGATACCATCCTGTCGACCCACGCTACGAGCCCGGCCGATCTGGAGCGATGGAATCCCAATCTGGTGGGCGGTGATATTGCCGGCGGTGCCATGACTAGGCTGCAAACCCTCCTGCGTCCACGCTTGTCGGCCCATCCGCACCGCCTCGCCCCGGGAGTTTTTATGGCCTCTAGCTCGGCCGCGCCCGGCGCTGGCGTGCACGGCATGCCGGGGTGGTGGGCCGCCGAAGAAGCGCTTAGCGCGTGGAGCGACGCTGCCAAATAAAGAAGCCCGCACCGATGAGCCAGAGAGTCGCGGCGGCGAAGTACCCAGGAATGGTCGTGGTGCGGGGCAGGTAGGAACTGCCTGGGATGAACCCGGCAATCACGGGCTCGAGGAGGAAGCCAAGGACGGCGAGATAGTCGAACCAGCGGAACCGTGCTGCGGCCGCGCCGGCTAGCCCCAGAACGGGTCCAGAGATGAGCGCCAGGAGGAACCACTGGGCGTTGTACTCGAATGCCTCGCGCCAGCTATACACACCGAAGACCACGAGCAAGGCGTAGTGCACGGCCAGCATCATAACGATGATTCCCGTACCGGCCAGGAGTGCTTTGAGCCACCGGCCTGGAAAATCCTTACCCATGAGGTAGCTAAAGATTCCCCACACCATGCCCGAGCCCAAGACGTTGCCTAGGTAGTTGCGCAGGGAAAGGCGGAGGGGAGCGGCGCCGGTGAGGAGGGTGGCGTCGGCAAACGCGATATGCACGACCGCGTAGGCAACCGCAATGATGAGGCCAGCAGCAAGAATATGGCGAGACATGTGGCTCCTAGGTATGAAAAATCCTCGCCACCTACAGGAAGTAGGGAGCGAGGGAACAGGCTGGGAGCTCTAGTTTAGCGCCACCCCATGGTCATCAACAGGCCAATGATGGCGAGCCCGAAGCCAATGCCGTAATTCCAAGCGCCGAGGTCTGCCATGAACGGGATGTCCTGGCCAGCGAGGTAATTGACCACAAGCCACAGCAGGCCGATGACCATCAGGCCCAGCATGATGGCGACGTACCACTTCGGGGTGCCCTCAGAATTGATCTTGACGGGCGTGCGGTTGGTAGCAGAGCTCGAGGTAGGGACGGAGGAGCTCTGGGAAATCTTTGACTTCGGCATAAGATACCTTTTCTAGATTTAAGTTCTTATCTAAGTTCGTACTGAGGCCTTAGGATACCAGCAGTTATGGCTGCGGCAGAAGTGCAGCGGGGTCGAAGTTCCACAGGCGGATATCAATATTTTGATCCTTGCGCACGGTATCGCCCGGGTTCACAGACGCCCAGCCAATCTTATTGGCATCCACCAAGGCACCGGTAGGTGCCGGCTCGCCCACGATGAACCGCCCGGTCCAGCCGGCCTCCCGCAGCGCAGCCTCGGCCTGGCCTTCATTCTTGCGTACCAGGTCAGGGGCCTTAAAGAGCATTCCATTGGATACCTCAACGGTAACGGGCTTGCCCTTTTCCAGCTCCGCGCCCTGATTGGAGACGCTAAGCACCGTGCCCTTCGGCTCCAAGGAATCTACCTCGCGCACGTCTACGTCAAAATCATTCGACTCTAGGCGGCTCTGGGCATCCTCGACACTCATGCCGGCAACATCGGGCACGCGCTTCTTCTCGACGCCCTTAGATACCGTTACCCGTACCTTCGAACCCTTGGATAGCTGCGTGCCGCCGGCCGGGTCCTGCTTGATGATTTGGCCGGCTGGTGCTTCATTGTTTTCTTCCGAGACATCGGAGTTGAGTGCCAAGCCTGCCTCTTCGAGGGCATGGGAGGCTTCGTCCAAGGTCATGCCGGTGATATCTGGAACATCCGTAATCTCCTTGCCGGAGGACACAGTCAGCGTGACCGAGGCATTCTTCTGCAGCTCGGAGCCTGGGGCCGGATTAATGCGGATGGCATTATTGCGTGGAATATCCGGGTTGGCCTCCTCATTGACGGTGACCTGCAGACCCATGTCTTCTAGTTCCTTGACAACTTCGTTGCGCGGGCGGTTTTCCACCTCGGGCACGGTGATTTTGTCCTCGCGGGCCGATTGGGTCTGGCGTGGCTTATCCTCAGAGTCTTTATCGTTGGAGAAGAAATCCCAGGCGAAGTAGCCCACGATGGCCACCAAGAGGGCGGCCAGGAAGGCTGCCAGCCACTTCATCCAGCCGCCACCCTGATTGTCATCGTCCTCGGTGGGGCGGGTGGACTGGATTGGCGCGCGGTGCGCGGCCGCAGCTGGTGCGGCGGCGCCGACCATTTCGGTAGGCTGCTCGTCTTCTTCCTCGTTGACGTGCATGCGCGCTGCAGCGGTGACCTGCCCGTTGCGCAGGCGCTCCAGATCGCCGGCCATCTCCCAAGCGGACTGATAACGATCCGCCGGGTGCTTGGCCATAGCGGTAAGTACTACCGCATCGATATTGACGCGTTGGGTAGGAGTCAGCGAGGGATCCGCGATGAGCTCCGACGGCGGGGTCGGCTCTTCCTGTACATGTTGATATGCAACTGCAAAGGGGGTTTCGCCTTCAAATGGGGTCTGACCGGTAAGGGCCTCATAGAGCACGCAGCCCAGTGCATAGACATCGGAGCGGGCATCCGCGTTCTTACCGCGGGCCTGCTCCGGAGAAAGGTACTGGGCGGTGCCGATAACGGCGGAGGTTTGCGTCATCGCCGAGGTGGAGTCATCCAAGGCACGGGCGATGCCGAAGTCCATCACCTTCACCTGGCCGGTGTTGGTGAGCATAATATTTGCCGGCTTGATATCGCGGTGGATAATACCGGCCTCGTGCGAGGCTTGTAGTGCATCCGCTACCGGTTTGAGGATATCTGCGGCCTCTTGGGCGGACAGAGCGCCATCCTCGCGAATGATATCGCGCAAGGTGCGGCCGTTGACCCGCTCCATGACGATATATGGGATGGTCATGCCATCCAGCTCGGTTTCACCGGTGTCATAAACCGCCACGATATTGGGGTGATTCAGCTTGCCCGAGTTCTGGGCCTCGCGGTAAAAACGCTCGCGGAAGTTGACGTCGCGCGCCATTTCCGGTCGGAGCATCTTCACCGCCACTTGGCGGCCTAGGACGGTGTCTTCGGCAGCATAGACCTCAGACATGCCACCGGCGCCGATGATCTCGCCTCTCCGATAGCGGTCATTGACCATCGCTTAGTCACCCTCCTGTGTAAGTAGATCGGCCAAGTCTCCGGGGAGCTCATTAGCCTGCGAGTTTACTGGAGTATCCAGCTCAGGTGTAGTTTCAACGTGCGTATCCTGCGGATTCTGTTGCGTTGGTACGGCCGGGGGCTGTTCCTGGCGAGTAGGCGAGTGGCGCGTGGGTGCCTCGCGGTGAGTCGTGCGCGGGGCTTCTTCCAGATTGGATTCCTGCGGCTCCGTCTCTGTCACCGTCACCGGTTCTGGGGCCTCTTCCGTATCTTCGTCCGGGGTGTCCTGCGGGGTGGTGGTGGGATCGCGATACTCCGTAACCACCGAGGTCTCCGGCGTGCTGGAGGGCTCGCTTTTTCCCTCGTTATCGCTCAAGTTGTGGTAGGCAGCGTAACCACCACCGGCCACGGCTGCGAGGAGCAGGGTGATACCCAGGCCCTTCAGGAAGGAGGAGCCACCCTTGGACTTTTTTGTGGGAGCGGTTCCTGCAGCCGGATGGATGGTGGTGGGTTGGGCAACGTTTCCCAGCATCTCCGTCGATGCTGACGGTGAGGGCTCGGGTGCGCGTTGCGTTAGCGGGGCGGACTTAGGCTGCGGCGGGCGCTTGCCCAAGCGAACTGCGGAGATGGCCAGGGTGAACTCATTGCCATCGGCATAGCGGGTGGCCGGATCCTTGCGCAACGCAATGCGAATGAGCTCGCGCGCAGGGGCGCTGATATTCGTCGATAGTGGCTCCGGCTCCTGGTTGATGTGGGCCAAAGCGATGGATACGGAGGAATCTCCGGTAAAGGGACGCTTGCCGGCGAGCATTTCATAGCCGACGACGCCGAGCGAATAGACATCGGAAGCCGGCGTGACGTCCTTGCCCTGTGCTTGCTCAGGCGATACATACTGTGCGGTACCCACCACCATGCCGGTGCGGGTCAGCGGAACGGCCGCGGCCGCCTTGGCAATGCCAAAGTCCGTGATCTTGACCTGGCCATTTTGCGTAATGAGGAGGTTGCCGGGCTTGATATCGCGGTGGACCAGCTCCATGCGGTGAATGATGGATAGGCCATGCGCCGCTTGCTCGAGAACGTCGAGAGCGAGCTCTTCTTGCAGCGTATTTTCGCGCGCCAAAAGGTCCGCGAGGGATTCGCCGCGCACATACTCCAAGGCCATGAAGCAGAACTTGCGGCCGTTATCCTCTAGCTCGCGGTAGTCATAAGTGGCCACCACGTTCTCGGACTGAATGGATTCGGCCGATTTCGCCTCGTTGCGGAAGCGCGAGAGGAACTCCTGGTTATCGGAAAATTCCGGACGCAGAACCTTGAGCGCTACCTCCCGATCATTGCGGGTGTCATCAGCCAGCCACACGGTGGACATTCCGCCGTGGCCGATTACCCACTGCAGCTCGTAGTCGCTGCCAATCAGTGCTTGGAGATGTTCCTTATTCTCGGCGCTATTCATTACTGCTCCCCCTGGTATGCGCGCAGGATGGCGCGGCCAATCGGGCCGGAAACCTTGCCGCCCGTCGCGGACTCACCTAAGTTACCACCATTTTTCACCACGACGCCCACTGCAATATCCCGCTCCGGATCGAAGGCGACGTACCACACGTGCGGGGCCAGCCCCTCGCCGTGCTCGGCGGTGCCGGTCTTCGAGGCAAAGCCGTTACCGTCATATCCGGCGGAGGAACGCTCGGAGGCGTACATCAAGTCAGTGAGCGTCGCCGCAGTTTCCTCATTAACCGCTTGGTCCGCCTTCTTTGGTTTGGTGGTGCGAACGTCCTTCATCTGGGCGTCGGTAATGCGATTGACCAGGTAGGGCTGCATGCGGGTGCCCTTATTGGCTACGGTGCCCGCCATGACGGCTGCCTGCAGCGCGGTCATGGTGACGTCGCGCTGGCCAATGGCGGACTGCGCCGTGGCCGCCCCATCCGGCAAATCGCCCAAGGTGCCGGCGGAGGTAGACACGCCGAGGTCATAGTTTTCGCCTACGCCAAAGGCCTTGGCGTACTTGCGCAACTCATCAGCGCCGAGCTGCTCCGACATCTCCACAAACGCGGTATTGCAGGACAGCGCGAAGGCGGTTTGCAGGGTCACCGCATCCTGACCATTGCACTTTTGGTTGGCATAGTTAGTCAGCTCCGTCACCGTGTCTGGCAAGGTAATGACATTGGAACCGGTCAGGGTGGAGGAAGGATTAAAACCGTTGTTCAGGCCCGCCGCGGTGGTAATGATCTTGAAGATGGAACCCGGAGGCAGCGTTTCTGCACCGGCGTGGTTGACCAGCGGCTGTCCCTCTTGCTCCTGCAGGTTGGCCCAAACATCCTCGGCGGAATCACCCATTAGATCATTGGGGTTGTAGCTGGGGTTGGAGGCCATAGCTAGAATCTTGCCGGTGGAGGGCTGAATGGCAACCGCCGAGCCCTCGTAACCTGGGCCCACAAGCTGATCGTAAGCCGCCTGCTGGAGTGCAGGATCGATGGTGACCTCTACATTTGCACCCTGCTTCGGCTTATCGGCTAGAGCATCGAGCCAGTTTTGCTTCATTAAAGAATCATCAGTGCCATTGAGGATGTCATTTTGGGAGGACTCTAGTTCCGAGGCCCCAAATTGGCTCGACAAGTAGCCGGTCAGGTTGCCAAAGGCCGGTGAATCAATGGGGTAGGAGCGCGAGTAGGTCTCGTCTGGGTTCTGCGTCGACTGTGCCAATACGGTATTACCCGCAAAGATTTGGCCGCGCGGGGTGGTCTGCATTTCCATGAAGCCGCGCATATTCCGCGGATTATGGGCATATTTATCTTCAGAAAAAGCCTGAATCACCGTCAAGTTGACCAGCAAGATGGCCGTCAAAATGATGGCGAACAGTGACACTAGGCGGATGGATCGATTCATCGGTGAGCCTCCTGGACCGACGGGAACATGGAGGTATCGCTCGGAGCATTGCCCGAGGTCTCCTGCATGGGGCGACGAGCCGCGTTAGAGATCCGCAGCAGAATCGCCAACAACACGTAGTTAGCCATGAGAGAGGAACCACCGGCAGACATGAATGGCGTGGTCAGGCCGGTCATCGGCAGCAGGGCAGAAATGCCACCGGTGACCACGAAAACCTGCACGGCCAAGGTAAGAGAAAGACCAGATGCCACCAGCTTGCCGTAGGTATCGCGGGTGCGCAGCGCGGTACCGAAACCGCGGGTGGCCAGCATACCGAAAAGCACCAGTACGGCGGCGAGGCCAATGAGACCGAACTCCTCACCGATTGCGGCAAGGATGTAATCCGAGTGTGCCACCGGAACTAGTTCTGGATGCCCCTCGCCCAAGCCGCTGCCAGAGATTCCGCCTGAAGACAAGCCGAACAACGACTGGGAGAGCTGGAAACCCGTGACGTCATAGTTTCCCAGAGGGTCGAGGAAGTTAGAAAAGCGTTGCTGGATCTTGGAGGAAATCTGGTAGATGCCAAAACCTCCGACGCCGACGAGAACGACACCGATAAGCAGCCAGCTCACCCGGCCGGTGGCCATGAATAGCATGCCGAGGACGGTGCTAAACAGCAGAAGTGCCGGGCCGAAGTCATTGGAAATGCCCATGATGACGATCGCGATGGCCCACACGATCAGGATGGGTGCGAGGTCGCGAAGGCGCGGCAGGGAGATACCCAGTACTCGGTATCCCGCTACGGTAAACAGGGAGCGCTTTTGCGTCAGTAGCATGGCAAAGAACAAGATCAACAAGATCTTGGAGAACTCACCCGGCTGGATTGAAAACGGACCCAAGTTTATCCAGATGCGTGCCTCCACGTCCGCAGGCTGCGGCCATACCAGCGGCAGGGCCAGCAGGACAAGGCCTGCGGCACCCAAGATATAGGAGTAGCGCGTCAGCGAGCGGTGATCCTTCAGAATGGCCAAGACCAGCACGAAGAGTACGAGTCCGACGACGGTCCACATGACCTGACGCACCGCGAGCCCGCTTTCTTTAACCAGATCTAGGCGGGCCAACATGATGAGCCCGATGCCATTGAGGATCGCCACGATGGGCAGCATGATCTGATCGGCATAAGGCGCTAAGAAGCACATCACCAGGTGGGCAACGGTAAAGACGCCGATGAATCCGCCGATGAGATAAACCAGGTCCATGGTCAACGCGTTGTCTTGGGATAGCTCCAGGCTGACCAAAGTGATAGCGAAGACGACGGCGGATAGGATGAGCAGGCCGAGTTCGGTTCCTCGGCTAAAAAACTTTTTCACAACCTACACCTCCCGGCAGGTAACGCCAGGCTTGTTTTTCTTGGCATCCTTTTTATCTTTTTGGCTCGGTGCAGTGATACATGGCTTGAGCGCCTTATCGCCCAAATCATTGATCTGTTGCTGCACTTCACCGAGATCACCAGTGGAGAGATGGTCGACGGCACTGCGCTCAGATTCCGGCAGGTCCGTGACCTTCAGCGGTGCGAAGTCGCCCTCGCAGGGCTGGCCAGAAAAGAGCAGCGAGTTGCTGTCATTGATGCACACGTTTTGGTGCGTGGAGTGTAGTTCCTTGCCAAAGACGGAGTAGTCAGCACCCTGTTGGATGGTGATTTCCTGCGCCTCGTTGGTGGCCACGTAGTAATTATTGGACAAGAAGTTCTTCGCCCACAGACCGAAGCCGATGACCAGCGCGAGCACGATGAGCAAGGCAATGAGGACCTTCCAGCCGATCTTTCGACCGGAAGTTTCGTCCTCCGTTTCGTCGTCAGCAGGCTCGGGGCGCTCGTCCTCGCCCTCGGCCATGACGGCCGGTGGAATTACTTGCGGCTTGCGGGAGAGCTGTGCCGCCCGCGAAGCAGAAGAATCCGGATGGGTGGGCTCTTCCGTAGGACCCGCGAGCGCGCCCACGCGGAACGGCTCATGTTCCTTGGGCTTTTCTTCAGTTACTTCACCGATTACGACGGTGACATTATCCGGGCCGCCGGAGCGGATAGCCAGGTCCACTAAGGTGGATCCGGCCTGCTCGATGCTGCCTTGTCCCAGTGCGGTTTCAATAGTGGAGGCTGTTACCGGATCAGAAAGCCCATCGGAGCACAACAGGATGCGGTCGCCGGGCTTGGCGTCGAGGGTAAATAGCGTTGCCTCGACCGGGCGGCCCGTATAGGCCTTTAGAATGAGGGACTTTTGCGGGTGCGACGAGACATCTCCTGGGTCCAGTTCGCCCTTATCCACCAAGGACTGCACGTAGGTATCGTCCTTGGTGACTTGCTTGAGCTTGCCGTCGCGCAGCAGGTAGCCGCGGGAATCGCCCACGTGGCAGACGCCGAAATCCGTGCCGTTAAAGAGCATGGTGGACAGCGTGGTGCCCATGCCTTCGGTCTCTGGATGCGCCTTGACGTGGTCACTGATGGCCTCATTGGCCTGCTCGGCGGCCGCTTCCAGCAGGGCCTTGGTGTCTTCCTGGCCCGGATCTTGGTCCAAGATTTCTAGGTGGTTGACCATCAGTTCGGAGGCAACCTCGCCTGCCGCGTGGCCACCCATGCCATCGGCCAAGATCAAGAGGTGAGGACCGGCGTAGCCCGAGTCCTCGTTGTTGTCGCGAATGAGGCCGCGATCGGACTTAGCAAAGAAGTTCAGCTTCAGTGTCATGCGTTCAACCTCACGGTGGTGCGGCCCAGCTTAATTTCGGAGTCCGCGCCGACTACCTCGGGTTGGTCGATGCGCACGCCATTGACAAAGGTGCCATTGCGAGATTCCAAATCCTCCACAACCCATTCGCTGCCGCGGCGGAATAGCCGGGCATGGTGGCCGGAAGAATAATCGTCGCCCGTGACAAAGTCGCAGTCAGAGGCGCGGCCTAGCGTGCAGTCCTCCAACGTGCCCAATTCCATATGGGAACCCTGCAGGGGCCCCTCCACGATGGACAGCTGCTTAATCGCTTCCCGACGCCGCGGTGCCCCCACCTTCTTCGACTGCTGGCGGATAGCGCCGGCGGACTTATTGGTATCGCGACGCATGGCGTTTAAGGCCACCAGGATAAAAATCCAGAGCAGAGCCAACAAGCCGATGCGAAGCGCCAGCATGATGACTGCATCCATGGCGACCTCTCTTCCTTAACTGAACTTAGTAGCTGTGCGAATCAAGGCCCGTAATGCGGACCTCGATGTGGGAATGGCCCATGGTGATCACGTCGCCATCGGCAAGCAGCCAATTATCAATTGGCGTTTCATTCACCGTGGTGCCGTTGGTGGACTGCAAATCCACCAGCACTGCGTCTTGGCCGTTCCAGGTGATCTCCGCGTGTTGGCGGGAAACACCCGTATCCGGCAGGCGCAGGTCCGCGTCATTGCTGCGGCCGATAATATTGGAGCCTTCCTGGACGTGGTACACGCGGGACGAGCCGTCCTGCAGCATCAGGTTGACTGCTGGGCCCTGCGGCTGCGGGGCGGGTTGACTATCTGGAGCGATGAAAGCGGTAGTTACCGCGTCATCAGCCGTATTCTCGTGCTGCTCGGTCATCTGGTCCTCCTGACCATCAAAGTCGTGGAAAATAGCCTCAAAACCGGTCTCTTCCGTGGGCTCGTGATCAATAAACGAGGACACGCGAAGCTGACCCGTGCGCAAACCAGATTCCTCCGCCACCCGCACGATCACGGGGCCCGCAAGGGACCATCCGCTATTGCGAATGAAGCGCGACAACTGGTCTGCACAATCGGCCGGCAAATTGCGATCCTGCGACAAGTTCTCCAAATCCTTGGAGGAGACACCCACAGTCATTACGTTCGGACTATAAAGGTTGTCATCGTCGCCGCGCGCGAGATTGTCCTGAGCCTCTTGCTTCAAAAGCTCATCAATTTCCGCGGGAACGACCTTGCCGCCGAAGACAAGGGCCATGCCGTTATCAAGGCCGCGTTGCATGGCGGAGTCCAGCTTCGCCAGCTTTTCTAAAAACGCCACGAGCCATTCTCCTTTCCACCATGCAGCGATCAGTAGCGATCAGTATAGTTTGTTCACTCCCTCGAAACGTAGATGGCGACGCGAAAGTTCCCAGAAATTTCGCCACCCCCTCCTCGAAATAATCCACTTTTCCTGCAGATTTGTAGTTCTGTGCGATCTTCGTGGTATCTTTATCAAGTCGCTAAGACAACCACACCCTGCCCGGGTGGCGGAATTGGCAGACGCGCTGGCTTCAGGTGCCAGTGTTCGATAAGAACGTGCGGGTTCAAGTCCCGCCCCGGGCACCATCGAAATCCGGAGATGGAAACCACAGAAGTTTCCACTCCGGTTCTTTTTATTTTTCCTAGTCGCTGTTCTTCTGCTTCGTGCGCAGCATATCCATGCTCATCAATCATGTACTGGGTAGCAGTATTTAATTCCTGCTGGGAAATATCCCGCAAACTCGGCCCCCGCCGCTGACCCTCCCCAGTGGTCGTAGTAGCGGGGGTTGGGGTGGAGTTCGGATAGTCCTGCGACGTGCTCATAGCACTAAGGCAACCACACTAACCTTGTGGACAACCCGCACACGGCTAGGTGGTTATCCACAGAAATCCACGTTGGTTGCAGTGTTCGATAGCGTTTAGGCGGGCATGTCGGTATGGGCCTCTTGGCTTGAGGCCATAGGCTTCTTAGAAAACCTTCTCAACCGCTACACCCCACGCATGCCGTGCGAGCCGGTCTTTGTGGTCATTGATACCGAAACCACCGGCTTTAACAAGCTCTACGACCGCATCATTGAACTTGCTGCCGTGCGCGCTGACGCATACTTCAATCCCGTCGACTCCTGGCACACACTGCTCAACCCTGACACCAACACCGTGTCCGCTACTCGGGGGACACCCCCGCCCACCTCGGCACTCCACCCCTGCTGTGGGGGTTACTCGTAGCGAAGCGAGCTGAACATCCCGGTTTCCATGTGATAGGCGTTATGGCAGTGAAATGCCCACTCACCGGGGTTGTCAGCGATCAGGTCGGCGATCATGGTTTCACCGTGGCGGAGAAGGACGGTGTCCTTGCGTAGCCCGTCGCTGCCGGGCAGCGCCCACGTGTGGCCGTGGATGTGCATGGGATGGGGCATCATGGTCCTGTTGCGCATGACCATCCGCAGGCGCTGGCCCTCCTGCACGGTCGCGGAGGAGGATTGGCCGTCGGTGAGAATGCTCCATTCATACGGCATCATCTGCCCGCCCAGGTCGATGCTGACTTCTCGGTCTGGTGTGCCCTCGGGCAGGAGTGCACGGTCTGCTGGCTTCAGGGAGGACAGAAGCAGTCCGGTGGACGACAACTCGGGGAAGTCGACATCGGGGCGGGGGGCCTGGCCGCCGGCGGTGCGGATGACGGCGAAGGCGCGGTCGTCCTTACCCACCGCCAAAGCCGTGAGCGGGAAGATGCCGTCCTCGAGGATGACCTCGACGTCGACACGCTCGCCCATCGACAGGTAGATCGATTCGGTCTCCCGGGGCTGGACAGGGAAGCCGTCGGTGTGGGTGACGGTCATGCGGTGGCCACCGAGGGCCACCTTGAAGATGGTGTCACCGCCGGAGTTGATAAACCGCAGGCGGGCCTTGTCGCCCGGGCGAGCCTCGAAGGTCCGGTGAGCACGGGGGATACGTCCGTTGATGAGGTAGTGCGGATACATCACATCGCCGGCATCCCCGCCCAGTACCCGGTCCGGGGTGCCGTGCATCATATGGCCGTGGCCTCCCATCCCCTTCTTCCCGTTATGGTCGCCCGAACCCATTCCGGTGAGCTTGTCGAGCTCATCGTCGGGAGTGCCCTGAATGCCATCGACCCAGTCGTCGAGCACGATGGTCCACTCGACGTCCTGGTCCTCAGCGTCTTGCGGGTCACGGATGATCAGTGGGGCGTGGAGGCCGCGATCAAGCTGCAGGCCGGAGTGGGAATGGTAGAAGTAGGTGCCACCGTGGGGGACTTCAAAAACATAGGAGAAAGACTTGCCAGGTTCAATGGGGTCCTGGGTCATGCCGGGCACACCGTCGGCTGCGTTGTGGAGTGCGATGCCATGCCAGTGGATGGAGGTGCTTTCAGGCAGTTCATTGGTGATATCGACCTGGAGGACGTCGCCGGCGGTGGCCTCAATGGCCGCATCCCCGGTGTCAGAGACGTATCCCCACGTCTTGGCTTCGATGCCGCCGATATCCAGAGAGAGGGGCCGGGCGTTCAGTGTCCGGCGCACCGTCGGCTCACCGAGCGCAGTGGGGGTGGGAGTGGGGCGAAGGGAGGGACCTGGTGCCGAGGCAGCGGGTCCAGGGTCGCTGGTGCAGGCGGCCACGGCCCCAGTGCCGGCGAGAACGAGCCCGCCGAGCAGAAACTGTCGTCGGGAAAACGCGTTCATCATGATTTGACCTTCCTTGGTGCTAGATTTCAGTGACACGGGAGACAGGCGCAGGTGAGGATCCTGCTGAGCCATTACGTCAGGCGCAGGTCTGTGACACAGGTGGCACCGTCGTCAGCGGTGGAAAACTCCGTGGTGCCGGTATGGCCCTGGTAGCTGACCTCAATCTGGCCGGTGGCATCATCGGGAAGCCAGAAGCCAATAAACCCGTTGTCGAAGGTGGTTGTCGTCTCGTCCACCAGCACCTCACCGGTCGCCTCATCGGTGATCGTGACCTGGATATCCTCATTGTCGAGTTCCCCCTGGCAGGTCGTGAGGCTGTGGTAGAAGCAGTCGTGGGTGGAGGTGAGATAGGGTGCGATCGAGACATACGTCTGATTGTCGGGAAGATCGAGCACAACTTCCTGGTCATCGCTCGAGAGCAGCAGTTCATCGGCACGTACTGAGGCGATCAGATCTGTGGGACGCTCAGTGACCTTCTGCCGGTCGAGGTGATCAATGATCTCCACCGCGTCCATGTCGGCCAGGCCATGGGCAGTCAGGAATGTGTCCTGCGACACCGTCCCATCGGCGGTGGGTTCCGGGTCGGCAGCCGAACACCCCGTGAGGGCGAGGGCAAGGGCGGCGGCTGCGATCGCTGCTCGTTTCACGTCAATCTCCTTGGATCGTGGTAAGACCATGAGAAGACACCGTCTCAAGGTCGATGCCATACCTTTATCTAGCACGGGTGCCTGACGGACTAGAAATCAAAAACCCTGTTCACAGCCTTATAACAGGGCGAAAAGGGGGTGAATTCGGTGGGCTGGGTCACCACCGGGACACCACCCCACAGCCGTGGGTGATGTACTTCTACCCGCCCCGGGTATGCGGTGCAGACAGTGAAATCCCTGGTGGCACCTGCTGAACCGACCAGGGGAGGCGATGCCGCCGACCCAGGGTGGGACACAGGGGTGACGGCGGTCGAAGGGTGATGTTTGAAGATTTGATGAAGATTTCCCCGCCGGGTACTGAGCGAGGGTGGTATTCCCCCCTGGCCGGAGCGATACTGGGGTCTATGGCTGACCGCACACCGACCACCGCCACGCCCCCGGGGCGGGTGCTGGTCGTCGATGATGAACAACCCCTGGCTCAGATGGTGGCTTCCTACCTCATCCGGGCCGGCTTCGATACCCGCCAGGCGCACACCGGTACCCAGGCCATGGACGAGGCCCGTCGCTTTTCCCCCGATGTTGTGGTGCTGGATTTGGGGCTGCCCGAACTCGACGGCCTGGAGGTGTGCCGACGCATCCGCACCTTCTCGGACTGCTACATCCTCATGCTCACTGCGCGTGGCAGCGAGGACGACAAGATCAGCGGTTTGACCCTGGGGGCGGATGACTACATCACCAAACCTTTTAGCATCCGGGAACTGGTGACCCGGGTGCATGCGGTGTTGCGCCGCCCGCGCACCAGCATCACCCCACCGCAGGTGACCACCCCCTTGATCGTTGGGGACCTCATCCTTGACCCCGTCGCCCATGAGGTGCGGGTGGGGGAGACGACCGTGGAGCTCACCCGCACGGAGTTCGAGCTGCTGGTTGCCCTGGCCCTGCGCCCCGGCCAGGTGCTGACCCGCCACGACCTGGTCACCGAGGTCTGGGACACCACCTGGGTCGGTGATGAACGCATCGTCGATGTCCACATCGGCAACTTGCGTCGCAAGCTCGGCACCGACACCCGGGGCCGGGGGTTTATCGACACCGTGCGTGGCGTGGGCTACCGGGTGGGGCAGCCATGAATCACGGACCCGGCCTGACCTTCCGCTTCCTGGCCGCCCAGGTGTTGGTCGTGGTGATTAGCCTGCTGGTGGCCGCGGCCGTGGCCACGATGGTGGGTCCGACCCTGTTCCATGATCATATGTTGATGACCGGCCGGGAGGACCCCTCGCTGGAGCTGTTCCATGCCGAGCAGGCCTACCGGGGCGCCAACCTGATCACCCTGGCCGTCGCCCTGCCCACCGCCTTGATCAGCGCCCTGCTGGCCAGCCTGTGGTTATCGCGTCGTCTGCGCACCCCCCTGCAGGATCTCACCCACGCCGCTACCAGCCTGACGGCCGGCAACTCCCGTATCCGCGTGCCCGCCGGAAAAGCAGGCCCCGAGTTCACCACCCTGGCGCATGCCTTCAACACCATGGCCGACCGGCTGGAACACACCGAACAGGTCCGCCGCCAGATGCTCTCTGATCTGGCCCACGAAATGGGCACCCCCTTATCGGTGCTCACGGTCTACCTCGATGGTCTCCAGGACGGGGTCGTGGACTGGAATAATGCCACCCACACGATCATGGCTGACCAACTCACCCGCCTGACCCGGTTGATGGAAGACATCGACGATGTCTCCCGGGCCCAGGAACACCGGATTGATTTGGACCTGGCGGAGGAAGGGCTCGGGGATCTGCTCCATACCGCCGCTGTTGCCGCGGGGGAAGCTTATGCTGACAAAGGCGTCGATTTACAGGTCGAGAGCATTGCAGACACCGCCCGGGTGCTCGTGGACCGGCAACGCTTCGGCCAGGTGATGAGCAATCTCCTGTCGAACGCGCTACGGCACACCCCGGCCGGCGGGCAGGTCCGAATCAGCGTCCACCGACAGGGGGCGTCCACCGCGCTCATCCACGTCGCCGATGATGGCGAGGGCATCCCACCTGACCAGCTCGGACACATCTTCGAACGCTTCTACCGGGGGGATGCCGCCCGCAGCCGGGACAACGGCGGGGCCGGTATCGGTCTGACCATCTCCAAGGCATTGATCGAGGCCCACGGCGGCACTCTCACCGCCACCTCCCCCGGACCTGGTCGCGGAGCGGTGTTTGCCCTCCGCCTCCCGCTGTCCCCTCCCGAAAGTGAGGAGGCTGCTCGGTGACCACACCCTGCCCCGCGTGAGGGCCGTGCCCTCTACCCCTTGAAAATATACCCCCAGGGGGTATGCTGAAAATATACCCCCTGGGGGTATACGCTAGAGAGCGGCATCGCCGCACCCCACCGAACCGAAGGAGCTTTCCCATGATCACCTCCCCGCCCCGCCTCTTGCCGATGGCCTCCCACGGCTGCAGCTGTTGCGGACCTGCCTCACGTGCCGACACCGCCTCCACCCCTGCCACCAGCGACTCGTCAGCAGGAGGGTCCTCCCCTAGCTACCAGGTCACCGGCCTGACCTGCGGGCACTGCGCGAAAAGCGTGACCCAGGCCCTTCAGGCCCTCCCCCAGGTCGACGACGTCCAGATTGATCTCGCTGCTGGTGAAGTTTCCACCGTCACGGTCACCGGTGTCGTACCTCCGGAGATGGTTCGCCGGGCCATCGAGGAGGCCGGCTACACCGTCTTATCCTGATCAGTTTTACCCATCATCTCGACCCCGACCGGGTTGAGCGAAAGGAACGTCATGAGCACTCCCCACCATTCGGGTGATCACCATGGTGATCACCCCGCTCCGGAAACAGACCACACCCACCACCCGGATCATGCCGGCCAGGAACACCACGCGGATGCCGACACCCACGGCCAGGCGATGCCCCACGATCACCCACACTCCGCCCTGGACGAAGACCACCACGTTCATGGTCACGGCGAACACGCCGGACACAGCACCGCAATGTTTCGGGACCGCTTCTGGTGGTCGCTGATTCTGTCCATTCCCGTCGTTATTTTCAGCCCCATGGTCGCCAACCTGCTCGGCTACCACCTCCCGGCATTCCCCGGATCCACCTGGATCCCCCCGGTGTTGGGCACGATCATCTTCGTCTACGGCGGAACGCCTTTCCTCAAGGGCGGATGGAGAGAACTGAAATCCCGCCAACCCGGGATGATGCTCCTGATCGCCATGGCCATCACCGTGGCGTTTGTCGCCTCCTGGGTCACCACTCTGGGGCTGGGCGGTTTTGAGCTGGACTTCTGGTGGGAGCTGGCCCTGCTGGTGACCATCATGCTGCTGGGCCACTGGCTGGAGATGTCCGCTCTCGGGGCCGCGTCCTCCGCGCTTGACGCGCTGGCTGCCCTGCTGCCGGATGAGGCCGAGAAAGTCATCGACGGGACCACCCGCACCGTGGCCATCTCCGACCTGGTCGTCGACGACGTCGTGCTGGTGAGGGCCGGTGCCCGGGTGCCGGCCGACGGAACCATCCTCGATGGAGCCGCCGAATTCGATGAGGCGATGATCACCGGCGAATCCCGTCCCGTCTTCCGCGACACCGGTGACAAGGTGGTCGCTGGTACCGTGGCCACCGACAACACCGTCCGCATCCGGGTGGAGGCTACCGGCGGTGACACAGCCTTGGCCGGGATCCAACGCATGGTTGCCGACGCCCAGGAGTCCTCCTCCCGGGCCCAGGCCCTGGCGGATCGGGCGGCGGCGTTGTTGTTCTGGTTCGCGCTGATCTCCGCTCTGATCACCGCGGTGGTGTGGACCATTATCGGCAGCCCGGACGATGCCGTCGTGCGCACGGTCACGGTGCTGGTCATCGCCTGCCCGCATGCCCTGGGCCTGGCGATTCCGCTGGTCATTGCGATCTCCAGCGAGCGGGCCGCGAAATCCGGGGTGCTCATCAAGGACCGTATGGCGCTCGAGCGGATGCGCACCATCGACGTGGTGCTCTTCGACAAAACCGGCACCCTGACCGAGGGTGCGCACGCGGTCACCGGTGTCGCGGCAGCTGTCGGCGTCACCGAGGGAGAGCTGCTGGCCCTGGCCGCCGCCGCGGAGGCCGACAGCGAGCACCCCGTGGCCCGCGCCATCGTGGCGGCCGCGGCCGCCCATCCCGAGGCCGCCCGTCGGCAAATCCCTGCAACTGGTTTCAACGCCGCCTCCGGGCGGGGGGTCCGAGCCACTGTCGATGGCGCTGAGATCCTCGTGGGCGGGCCGAACATGCTGCGCGAGTTCAACCTCACCACCCCGGCCGAGCTCACTGACACCATCAGCGCCTGGACCGGGCGTGGGGCCGGTGTGCTCCATATTGTCCGCGACGGTCAGATCATCGGTGCGGTGGCCGTCGAGGACAAGATCCGCCCCGAATCCCGCGCCGCTGTGAAAGCCCTGCAGGACCGCGGGGTGAAGGTCGCGATGATCACCGGCGACGCGCAGCAGGTGGCCCAGGCGGTTGGTCAGGACCTGGGGATCGATGAGGTCTTCGCCGAGGTCCTGCCCCAGGACAAAGACACCAAGGTCACGCAGCTGCAGGACCGGGGTTTGAGCGTGGCCATGGTCGGTGACGGTGTCAATGACGCCCCCGCTCTGACCCGCGCGGACGTCGGTATCGCCATCGGTGCCGGCACGGATGTGGCCATGGAATCTGCCGGGGTGGTCCTAGCCAGTGATGACCCGCGGGCAGTGCTGTCGATGATTGAGCTGTCCCAGGCCAGCTACCGCAAGATGATCCAGAACCTGATCTGGGCCTCTGGCTACAACATCCTCGCTGTGCCGCTGGCCGCCGGAGTGCTCGCCTCGATCGGGTTCGTGCTGTCTCCGGCCGTGGGCGCGATCTTGATGTCTGCCTCGACCATCGTGGTGGCCCTGAACGCCCAGCTGCTGCGCCGCATTGATCTGGATCCGGCTCACCTGGCTCCGGCCGAGTCGAAGGAGGAACACGCCACGCCTACTCCGGCATCCACCGCCGTCCACTGATCCACCACTTCTCTCCACTGCCCCCATATGACCCTGAAAGGTGCTGTTGCAAAGTTGGGGCAGTAGGAAGGGCGACGTGAAATAGTCACAGCCATGGGTGTCTTCTCCGGTTGTCATTTCCCCTCGTGGCGTCATTCTGTGAGCGGTAGGTGGTACTGCCGCTACGGGGTGAGCTACCGCGATCTGGAGGAAATGATGACTTCAGCGGGGCGTGCCGGTCGATCACACCACGATCTACCGCTGGGTCCAGAAATACGCCCCTGAGCTGGACAAGCAAACACGGTGGTACCGGCAGGTACCTGACTGGCAGGCCAGTTCCTGGCGGGTGGATGAGACCTATATCCGGGTCGGCGGCAGGTGGTGCTAACTCTATCGGGCGATCACTGCCGGTGGCCAGACCCTGGACTTTTACCTCTCTTCGAAGCGGAACGTGGCCGCAGCGAAGCGCTTCCTGGCCAAGGCCGTCAGATCCAATGCGTCAGCCGGGTATCCCAGAGTGATCAACACCGATAAAGCACCCTCACTAGCCAGGGCAATCGCCGAGTTGAAGTCAGAGGGAATCTGCCCGCCAACAGTGGAACACCGGCAGGTGAAATACCTCAACAACATCCTGGAAGGCGACCATGGTCGGCTGAAGCGGATCCTCGGGCCGAAAGGCGCGTTTAAGAACCGGACATCTGCATATCGGACGTTGAGAGGGATGGAGGCGATGCACTCATTGCGGAAAGGGCAAGGCACGATGTTTGCCTACGGGCAACCGAACCCGGACGCGGTGATCGTCAACCGAGTCTTCGAGACGGCCTAACAACGCCCACACGCAGCGGCCATCAGGGAATGAGAAACTGAGTCTGCGCTGCTCTCCGCCCAACTTTGCAACAGCACCTTTTTATTTTTCCTAGTCGCTGTTCTTTTGCTTAGTGCGCAGCATATCCATACTCATTACGGCGCCGATGATGGCGGCGTGATGTTGCTCATTGAGGCCCGGCGTGATGCGCAGGCGATACGTGTTTTTGCCCATGAAGAAATTGCCCATGCCAGTCCATTCGTTAGAGACGTCAGCAAGCAGGCGATCTTCTGAAGTGATGGAAAGATTCCAATCCCAGAAGTCGCCGTGAATTTCGACGTCGGCAAAGCCCTCCATGGTTAAGTCCAACTTTGTCTTGAGCATGGAGAAACGCTTGGTAATGACGGCCATGGGCTTTTCGATTCCCGGCAAGTGCACCTCATAGGTATCCCGCAGAAAATTCGGCGGGTCCGAAATCGTCATGACCGTCTGTAGCGGGTTGCCTTCAGCATCCGTGATGGCAACCTCCAAGCTGCGAGAGGATTTAAACACCATGTCTTTGAGACTGGTGGACTGAAGGATGGTGCCCACAGGGGTGCCGTCTAGATCGGTGATCATGAACTGATCGTTGAGGAAGGACTTGGTCTGGGTAATTACGAGCTCGTCAAGTGTGAATAAATTTTGCGTCATACCAGCCACTGTAGGGAAGCTGCTGGTTTTATTCCTCCTCCCTAGGGGTGGTTTTCTGCTGGCGCATGAGTTCTTGCGCCTCTTCATATGCTCGGGCGCGGTGGGAGGTCATGGTTTGGGCGAAGGTCTGCACCCAGTTCTTGTTCTTCTGCGCCAATGGGCCAGAGGGTTCGGTGGTGGTCCAGGTGCCGTCCTCAAAAAGCCAGATGATGTCGCGTGTATGTGGATCCATGACATAAAAGGCCCGGCCGTCGGTCTTTACGTTGTGGTGGTGCTGGCATAAGCAGGTGAGGTTTGCCGGCGTGGTCGGCCCGCCGTCCGCGTGGTTGATGCGGTGATCCTTCTGGCAGGCAGATGCCGGGCGGTTGCAGCCGGGGTAGCGGCAGGTTCCGTCGAAACCTTCCAGGTACGCGGCCATGGCGGCGGGAGTAACGTAGCCCTTGACCTCGTGGTTAGGGTCCATCTCCCGGATTTTGGTGTAGGGCAGCGCATTGGAGCGCGCCGGGTCGAGCCAGCCCACGGATTCGATAAACGCCGGGGAATTGGGCACGTCGGTGGCCTTGTAGGCGTTGAGGATGATCTCGGGGGCTTGGGTGCGGCCGGTGAGGAGTGCAACGGCGGCGTCGGCAAGCGAGCAATCTAGCTCCAGCGCGGTCTGCCGGATGCACTTATCGACGCTCGCGATAACCGCCGGGTCCGCACTCAAAGTCACCGCCGAGGTGTTATCGCCCCAATTTTCCATGGTGTAGCGCGGCTGTGTAGGGCCCTGGGTGACGGCTAGCGTGTCATCGGCGAGGTTGATGAGCTCGTTGAGCTTGCGCTTGATCTGCGCCTGTGTGCGCATGGCCTGGTTGGGCCGGGTAGGGGTGAGGTAAGCGGTGAGCTGCTCATCGATGCGCGCCACCACCTCTGGCGTCGGATTGCCCAAGCGGTTGAGGGACTTATTGATGGCAATAATCCGGTCGAGGTCCAAGTGATAGAGGCGGTGCTGCAGCGCTTGGAGCTCGGGCAGCTCTTCCAAGCGGTGCAGCGCCATGAGGATATGGCCAATCCGGCCTTCATTGACGCCAGTGGTGCGGTAGAGGGATTGGGTAACTAATTCGAAATCAGAATCGAGTTCTGGGACTTGGTTTACCCAGAACTCGTACTCCGCCTTTCGCATCTCAAAGGCTAAGCGTGTGGTGGGGTCGGTGGTGTTGGTCGTGGAAAAGTAGGGTTCTTCCATGGCGCATCGTACCTAAATTATCGTGTGAACTTGTGTACGATTCACACCTTATAACACCCCTCGGACACGAGCCTTTTTCTTCGCATTGAGCCAGCTCAGGAGCTATATTCCGGATCTTTAGTGGATAGGACATTTTCGCTGCTTTGTGCCGCATATTTCCTATCTTGCTTGCGCATGAATCGCAGGCCCCAGATAATCAGTGTCCACGTAATGAGAGCGGTAAGGAAAAAGGTCACCGGCCAATCACCCGTAATGATCAGCGAGGCATTGAACAGGGTATGCAGGGCGATAGCGGCCAGCCAGAATCCGGCCACCTGCCAGTATCCGTGGCGCGCGCCCGCATAGAGCTTGCCGACGCCCCACGCCGCAACCCCCGTATACAGTGCATGGCTAAAGGCACCAGTGAGGATTCGCCCGGTGCCGGTAATGAGTACGCCCCAGAGGTCGCCGTCCAAGTTATCGATGGCCGCGTGGAGGATGAACGGCACATTTTCCATGGCATTAAAACCAAGGCCTACCGCCATTCCGATCGCGGCGGCTTGGTAAGGGTGCCGCACGCTCCCAAAGGCTGCAATAATAATGACAACGCCGAGGAGCTTGATGGTTTCTTCCGGAAGCGGCGAGTATAAGGCTGCGTCGAGGTGGGTGATCCACAGCTTGTCCGAGATCCCCACCATTTGGTTGTTGAGGCTAAACACCACCGGCTGGGCGAGCGCACCCCATAGGATGCCCTGCCACATCGGCCGCGGCCTAAACCACCAGAATCCCAATCCAAGCGTCAGGCCAGCGCAGATGAGCGCGCCGAGGAGGCCAACCTCGGTAAACCGACGACCAGCCAAAAAGAAGCCGGAGACCACCAGGCCGAAAGCGATAGATAGCCAGTACAGATTCTTCATGCCTTTTCTACCTCCTGGGCAAGTTCTGCAGCGCGCGGTCCGCGCAAGGAGAGGAACGTGGTGGGGCCATCTCCCTCGATGCTGATGGCTACGAGGTCGCCATCGCTAAGCGTGCGCTTATCCCCGTCGCGGTCGATGTCTCCTTCTGGCATGGCCGTGCTCTCACCCATTGCCCGGAGGTAGCGCCGAGTGGCTTGGTCTTTGTCCTGTACACCGACTTCTTTAGCGCGGATCTGGGTGCCGTCACAGTCCCAGCGTGGTTCACTGCTGGTAGAGCCATCTTCTTCCGTGCAGGATAATCCGGGGATGCGCGCCTGGCCGGCCTGCACCTCAGAGGTGGGGTTGTCGTATATGTCTGGCAGGAGCGCATTGGTGCCGTAGATGGCGCCGAATATTACGCCCGCCGCGAGGATGAGTGGTGTGCTTTTCATGCCTTCAACGCTAGGTACGCCCTGTTCAGCGCGGTATCCTCCGCGGGGAGGATTAGGCCGACCACGGGGAGGATTTCTCCTCCATAAGCAATATCAAGCCCTGTGATAGGTTGGGTGCGTGTTTGAGGAGCTAGCGGAAGAAGCAGAGGCAAAGGACGAGCCCACCCGCGTGTGGTGGCAGTGGTGGGCACCCATCGCCATGGCCGTGGTCTTTGTTGGCCTTCCGCCCGCGGTCTATCACCTAGTCTCCGGCGTAGTTCTGCTCATCCTCATGGCCGTGCTGACGGTGGTCATTGCTCTTGCCGACGGCGCCACTTTCCGCGCCTCCTGGACCAGCTTCTGTGTGGCAGGGTTGGCCTATTTTGCCGCCATGTCCCTGTACTTCAACGAGGGCACCTGGATATACCTCCCAGTATTCGTGTTCCTAGCGTGGGCCGCGAGCAGGCTGGGTGCCGTGGTGGGCTCTAAGGCAGGGAAGAGCTAATGGAGACGTGGCGCCTAGAGCACCCAGAAGTGGGCACAATCGAGGTGCAGCGCGGGTACGATGCCGAGTTCGCGGAGATGGGCGAGTGGCCGAAGAAGGCCAAGGATTTCACCCCGGTTCCAGGCGATGCTTCGCTGCCGGCGCGCGTCCAACTCTGGCGGAAAAATCCCAGCCCACGCCTGCAGATTGTGGTGAACGGTCAGGTACGCAGCCGCCATGAGCGGCCCCGCGCGGGCCGCTATTCGCTCAAGAAGAAGATTGAAAAAGACCTCACCCTTCTTGAGAATTCCGCCCCGCGCAGCAAACCTTATCTGGACATTCAGGCATCACCCTTTGGCGAGCTCCTGGACGTGTACTACCGCAATGGCGAGGAGGCAGTCGCCCTCGACCCGCCGGCCGGCTCCTTGGGGGAGAAGCGCCGCCACGCCATGGAGGAAAGTTCTTTCAAACGGGTGCTGTATCCGCTTCTAGGCGGGCTGGGAAAGTCCGGCTGGGCCATTGGCGTGATCGTGCTCGGCCCGATTATCAGCCGCATTTTGTCCCGGTTGCTTCCGGATTGGGAGCTGCCGGAGATTAACCTGCCGGATATCGCGCTCCCCGTACCGGAGTTTCCGCAGATAGAGCTGCCGGTGCCGAATTTCGACTTCAACATCGACATCGATCCGCCCGACTGGCTCGTATTCCTCATGGATTACAGCAAGGTGTGGGTACCGCTCATCATTGCCATCGTGGTGGGCATTCAGGCCGTGCGCAATGCCAAGAAATCAGAGGAAAAGAAACAGCAGTGGCAACAGGATGGCGCGTATGCTGACGGCCATGAAGATTCACGGCGCGATTGATACGGAGGGCCGGTGCAAGCATTGGCATTCGCCGCTGGATGTGGTGGCCAATAAGTGCGCTACGTGCGGGAAGTATTTTGCCTGCGCGCTGTGCCACGCCGAGCTCACTGAGCATGAGTTTGGGCCCATGCTTGCCGACGTCCCCTCAGTCCTCTGCGGCGCCTGCCGCACCGAAATGAACTTTCACGCCTATTCCGCCGCGCCTGCGTGTCCCCACTGCGGGCATAAATTTAATCCCGGCTGCATCGCGCATGCCGGGATCTATTTTCAGCTAGACCGCTAGAAAGAAGACAGCTGCTGTAGCTGCTGGATTTGCGGAATCTGTGGCAGCTGGAACTGGGATACGGCGTTCTGGGCGATCTTGGCCGCGTCCGGGATGCGGAAGGTCTGGCCCAGGAATGGGACGTCGACAGTCGGCTGGCCCGGGATGGTGCCCAGCTCGATGACCTTGGCGTTCTTGGCTGGAGCTGGTGCGGGGGCCGGAGCCGGCTTTGGCGCAGGAGCATTGCCGCGCTGGCCGCCGGTGTTGACCGGCTTGCCCTGACCGGTGGTGCCGTTTAGGCCGCAGCGGGCAATGGCCTCATCCATGCGGCCGATGGCGCCGCGGACCTCGTTGCCGCGTGGGTGCACGGTGGCAACGGCAAGGGCCTGGGACTTCTTCTGGTTGTAGTCAGCGGAGTTGGTCCAGTACTGCTGTGCCTGGGAGCAGGAAATCTGGCCGGCAGGAATCTTGTCGAGGAGGTTATCAACGGCGTCGGCATGGGCAGCGGCAGGGGCGGCGAGGGTTACGGTCAGGGCGGTGGCTGCAGAAAGCAGCGCGGACTTACGTGCAAAGCTCATGCCAGACATCTTGCCACACTTGTTACGCCTGTGACAGGCCAAGGAAGCGATTGACCAGGCTGCGGTAGGCGCGGACGGTGAGCTCGAGGTCCTCTAGGTAGAGGTGCTCGTCGTGGCTGTGCAGCTGCGAATTGGCGCTGGCCATATCGCGGCCCTCGGCGTGCATGGCAAAACCATAGGCATTGCCACCCTTGCGGCGGGCGAAGCGCAGATCCGAGCCGCCGGTGGCGTGAACTGGGACGACGTCCTTATCGGGGAAGAATTCCTTGGAGGTGGCCTCGATGGCACGCCACAGCTCGGTATCGGTGGAGGATTGCGTGGCATCTTCAGTAATGAGGTGTTCGATTTCTACCTCATCGGCCATGTCCCCGAGCGCGCTGCGCAGGAAGTCATCCAGATCCTCCTGGGTCTGGCCGGGGAAGGGGCGCACGTCCATTTCCAGGTAGGCATGTGAAGGCAGCACGTTGATGGCACCGCCGGCGCGCAGGACGGTCTCGGCGATGGTGGTATGGCTAAAGGCATGCGCGTAGGCGTCGAGGTTGCCGAACTTGGAGTAGTCACCGGTGCCGTCGATAAGCTCCTGCTCGGTCTGGGGGTCGAACTTGAAGGTGCGCACGAAGCCCTCCCAGATCTCATTGGAAGCCGTGGGCGGCTCAGCGGCGGCGATGCGGCGGGCCACCTCACCGATCTTTACGATGGCAAAGTCCTTGCCATAAGGGGTGGAGCCATGGCCGGCATCGCCATGTACGTGCAGGCGGCGCTGACCGGCGCCCTTTTCTCCCACGTTGAAGCCCACCGCGTCGGGCAGGTGGCTGCCGCCGGTCTCAGACAGGCAGTTCTTCCAGGAAAAGGCATCGGGGTGGTTCTCGGACATAAAGCGCACGCCGAGGCCGCCGCGGGCCTCTTCATCGGCCATGCCGACGAAGGCGAGGGTGCCGCCCGTGTTACCGGCGCGGGCTACCTCGCGCGTGACGGCGGCCATGGTGGCGGTAATAAAGAGCATGTCTACGGAACCGCGGCCGTAGAGCTTGCCGTCCTCGATGAGTGCCTCGAAAGGCGGCTTGGTCCACTTCGGCTCATCTACGGGAACGACGTCCGTGTGGCCCATGAGGGTCAGCGGTTCCTTGTCCGGATCGCCAGGAACGGTCACGACGATGGAAACGCGGCCCGGGTGGGACTCGAAGCGCTCAATCTGCACGTCTTCGCCCGCGAAGAATTTTTCCAGGCTATCCGCATTGCGCACCTCGTGGCCGGAATCCGGGGTGAGGTCATTAACGCAGGCATTGCGGATAAGCTCTTGGAGGAGGGAGAGGGTGTCATCATAAAGCGTCATGCCCCCGAGGGTAGTTCCGTACAGATTTATATGTGGTTTTAACCAAAGTTGAACGCCGTTCAAGTAGGGTTTAGCACCATGAGCATCGTTGACATCGCCCGTGAGAAAGCCCTAGAGCAAGGCAAAGGCCTCAACCAGGAAGAACTGCTGCAGGTACTGCAGGTTCCGGATTCCCAGCTGGAGGAGATCGCCGATATTGCCCACCAGACCCGCCTGAAGTGGTGCGGCCCGGACGTATCGGTGGAAGGCATTATCTCCATTAAGACCGGTGGTTGCCCAGAGGATTGCCACTTCTGTTCCCAGTCCGGTCTTTTTGAGTCCCCGGTGCGCGCAGTGCGCTTGAACATCCCTGAGCTGGTGGAGGCGGCGCAGAAGACCGCTAAGTCCGGCGCTACCGAGTTCTGCATCGTCGCCGCGGTGAAGTCGCCGGATGATCGCCTGCTGGACCAGGTGGGCGAGGCCATTGCCGCGATTAATGACGCCGTCGATATTGAGATTTCTTGCTCCCTGGGCACCCTGACCCGCGAGCAGGCACAGCGCCTGAAGGACATGGGCGCCCAGCGTTATAACCACAACCTGGAGACCTCCCGCTCCTTCTTCCCCAATGTGGTCACCACCCACACTTGGGAGGAGCGCAAGCAGACCCTCGACTATGTGCGCGAGGTAGGCATGGAGGTTTGCTGCGGCGGCATCATCGGCATGGGCGAGTCCCTGGAGCAGCGCGCCGAGTTCGCCGCGCAGCTGGCAGAGATTGATCCGTGCGAGGTACCGATGAACTTCCTTGACCCGCGCCCTGGCACCCCCTTCGCGGATCGCCCGCTGGTTCCCTTGGGTGAGGGCCTGCGCGCCGTGGCGGCGTTCCGTCTGGCCATGCCGTCTACCACCTTGCGCTTTGCTGGTGGCCGCGAGCTTTCGCTTGGCGACGACGGCACTGAGCGCGGCCTCCTCGGCGGCATCAACGCCATTATCGCCGGCAACTACCTGACCACCCTGGGCCAGCAGATTGAAAAGGATGTGGACATGTTGAACCGCATCGACCTGCCGATTAAGGCCCTGTAGTGCCTGGTTTATCCGAGCCAACATCAGAATTGGCTGCCGCCGTCCTTTCTGGGGACGAGCCGATCTTCCATCCGAATACCGGCAAGCCGATCGAAGAGGTCTTCACGCTGCACCCCGCGGCTGCAGCCGGCCTCGACGTGCCGCGCTACTGCCAGATCTGTGGCCGCCGCATGGTGGCCCAGGTGCGCCCCGATGGCTGGCATACTAAGTGCTCGCGCCACGGGGAGCTGGATTCGGAGTGGCTATACGTAGAGCACTTGCCCGAAAGCTAGCATCGGGGGCATGGATCCCGCCGTCTCCCTTGCTCATCAGTCCGCGCTGCGTTCGATAGCCCGAGTGGTCGAGGAATCGGCGCCGCATACGGAGGAAGGGAAGGCTTTAGGGGACGTCGTCAAGCAGCTGCGCGAGGGCCCAGTGATGGTGCTCACCGGGGCAGGGGTGTCCACGGAGTCGGGCGTGCCGGATTATCGGGGCCCGCGCGGCTCGCTGAGTAGGCACCGGCCGATGACCTATCAGGAATTTCGCCACGACCCGGCCGCGAGCCATAGGTATTGGGCCCGTAGCTTTGTGGGGTGGCGGGTCATGGATTCCGCGGTGCCGAACCGCACGCACTATGCGCTCGTGGAATTAGAGCGCGCCGGGCTGGTTAATGGTGTGGTCACGCAAAACGTAGATGGCCTGCATAAACAGGCAGGCACCATGAACCTGGTTGCGCTGCATGGCGATATGGAAACCGTCGTGTGCTTAATGTGTGGGCAGCGGGAGGCGCGGCCGCACTTCGATGCGCGACTAGCCGCAGCGAACCCGGGGTACTTGGAGCGCCTCGTCGTGGAGGCGGACCAAGTGAACCCGGACGGTGACGTGACGCTTGATGAAGCTGACGTGGCTGCGTTCCGCATGGCAGGGTGCGAGCGCTGTGGTTCTGCATTATTGAAGCCGGACGTGGTCTACTTTGGTGAGCCCGTGCCGCCCGAGCGCCGCGATGCCGCTTTTGCCGTGCTAGGCCAGGCCCGCTCGCTGATGGTTGCTGGCTCCTCGCTGGCGGTTATGAGCGGATACCGCTTTGTGCTGGAGGCAAAGAAGCAGGGCAAGCGCGTGGCCGTCATCAATGGCGGGCCCGGCCGGGGCGATCAGAAGGTGGATACGCTGTGGCGCACGCAGGTAGGTCCCGCCTTCGATGCGCTGCTCGATGAGCTGGGGCTATAACTAGCGCGGGATGCTTTCCACCAGTTCCAAAATGGTGCGCACGATGGCGCAGACGCGCTTATCCATCGGCATATCCTCGTGCATGACCATCGCGCGGCGGTCGAAGTCTTGGACATAGATATTGCGAACCGTGCCCTCTGCGACGCCGCGGGGGTCGAGGAAGCAGGTCTCGGGTGGGACCACGACGGCATCAGACCGGGTGGCAATGCAGGTATAGCTTACGCCGGATTCCAGATCGCCGTCCCGGTTGGTTTCGCGCAGCGCCTCACTGCCGACGACCTGGTCCATGCCCGCCGGCCCGAACCAACCATCGATGACGGAGCGCATTACCGCTTCTTGGCGCGGGGTGCGAATGAGGCGGCTGACGATGCCACCATAGGTGGTGCCGTGGTTCGGCGCGCTGATGCACATCAGGTGCAGGACGTTTTCGGCGCCGCCAATCATTCGCATCCAATAGCGGGCAAGCAGCCCGCCCTGCGAGTGGCCGATGAGGATGACCTTGTCCGCGCCGGTGACTGCGCGCACGACATCAATATAGGCGCCAAGCTCCTTCGCGGATTCCGCGAGGGGCTGGGTAGCGCGGTGCCCATAATCGGGGGCGAAGACGGCCCAGCCGTCCTGGCGCAGTTCATTGCCTAGGAGCTGCCATACGCCTTTGGTATCGCAGGTGCCGTGGATGAGGATGACTGGCCAGGGGCGCTGTGCGGTGGGACGCGCGCTCCAGTCATCTTCAAAGACGCCGCGCGGCTTAATGCGGGCACCAAGGGGAAGGGTAGCGGCGGCATCGGCGTCGAGGGCGGTATCGCCGGGGCTGGTCTTGATCTTCTGGGCTTTGATGAGGTCCGCAATCTCGGCCGCGACCTCCTCGCGTAGTGCTGTGGCTTCGGCAGGGGAGGCGATGCCGCGACGCGGGGAATCGGTCAATTCCTTCTCATTGGCACGCCAGAATTTGCGGAGTTGCTCGGAAATGGTGGATTTCAACTCAGCCATGGTTCCGGATTGTACTCGTTATTGCAGGTTAACTGTGTTTTTATCAGGGGTGAAGAAATTTATGGGCAAACCCTTGACCATCCTACGAAAGGTTTATAAACTTAGGCTTGCCTAATCACGGGCGGTGCCTGCAGGAGGGTGCGCTCCATTCCCTCCTTGGGTACCGAGAGATTAGTCATGGGGAGAAGGCCCGCCGATGTGCTGTCGGCGGGCCTTCGTTGTGGATAAAGGGCGGTTCCCGGCCTGAAGAAAAGGTGGCGCAAAAGGGGTGTAAAGGAAATATAAAAATTGCGAGCGAGAGGCGTAAAGATAGCGCAAAGATTGCCTAGGGCAGCGGGGGTGTGGTCCTAACGTTTGTGCGTAGCAGGTGCTGCCTTGGTACCGGCACCTGGCAGGCATATCTGTCAGGCACAGGAAAGTTTCACTCGCACAAGGGGGTTTCCCACATGTTAGACATCGTGGCAATCCTGATAGCCATCCTGACGGTTGGCTGTCCCTCCGTCCTCAACGAGCTTCTGGACGGTGATGCATAACCATGAACACCATTACAGCGGTCATTGGCCTCGTCATTGTTGTGGCCTTGGTGACCTACCTCATCATTTCCTTAGTTGATCCGGAGCGTTTCGCATGATCGCCGGCATTGGGGCGGTGTTACCGCAGTTCCTCGCCCTCGTCGTCTTGCTCGCGGCGGCATATGTTCCTTTGGGCAACTGGATCGCACGCAGCTACACCTCTGACAAGGACTGGGCGATAGAGCGTGCGGTGTATAAGGTCCTGCGCGTTGACCCAAACCGCGGGCATAACAGCAAGAATTACAGCCGTGCATTGCTTGGTTTCAGCTTGGCATCCGTACTCGTTCTTTACGCGGTGCAGCGCCTACAAACCGTTTTGCCTAGCTTTGGCAATTCCCGCTCCGCAGCGGTGGAACCGTGGATGGCGTTTAATACCGCGGCGTCATTCGTGTCCAATACCAACTGGCAGTCCTATTCGGGCGAAGAAACCCTGAGCAATGGTGCGCAGATGCTTGGCCTGACCGTTCAGAACTTCGCCTCCGCGGCTGTCGGCATGTGTGTGGCGGTTGCGCTCATTCGCGGTATCGGTCACTTGGGATATAGCCGAGACAAGCTGGGCACTGAGAGTGGGCAGCACCTCATCGGAAATTTCTGGGTTGATCTCACGCGTGGTTTGGTGCGCATTCTTTTGCCGCTTTCTCTATTGATTTCCTTCGTCCTTATCTTGGGCGGAACCATGCAAACCTTCGGGTCCAACCTGGTGAGCTCCGCGGGCGTGGATATTCCGCGCGCTCCGGTGGCTAGCCAGGAAGCAATTAAATTGCTGGGAACCAATGGTGGTGGCATCTTCGGTGCCAACTCGGCGCACCCTTTTGAGAACCCCACTGGTTTTACCAACCTGGTAGAAATCTTTTCTTTGCTGGTTATCTCTTTCTGCTTTATCCGTGCCTACGGAGTAATGCTGAAATCCCAAAAGCATGCATGGACCCTGCTTGGCGTCATCGGCGGCATTTGGACCGTAATGGTTGCTTTGGTGGTATGGGCGCAGCACACTACCACCGGTGCGGCAGCCCAAGCCGCGGGCGGCAACTTGGAGGGCATCGAACAGCGCCTAGGTATTGACGCTTCCGCACTCTTTGCGGTGTCTACCACGGGCACTTCTACCGGTGCGGTCGATTCGATGCACGATAGCTATTCACCATTGGGTGGCGGCTTGTTGATCCTCAATATGCTCCTGGGCGAAATTGCACCGGGCGGCGTGGGCACTGGCCTCTACGGTCTGCTGATGGTGGCAATCCTCGCCGTCTTTATCGGCGGCCTGCTCGTTGGGCGCACACCGGAGTTCATGGGCAATAAGGTCGGCCGCAAGGAAATCTCCGCGGTGAGCCTGTACATCCTCACCATGCCGGTCCTCGTCCTGGTAGGCGTGGGGGCATCGGTGGCTCAGCGCAAGCTGGTGGAGCTTTCCGCGACCAACTTCGGCGCGCCGGGAACCCCGGATAACGCGCACGGTCTCTCCGAGGTGCTCTATGCCTTTACCTCGGCGTCGAATAATAACGGCTCGGCCTTCGCGGGCCTGACGGTAACCGAGCCCTGGTGGCAAGTCACCCTCGGTATCGCCATGCTGCTGGGCCGATTCCTCCCCATCGTTTTCACCCTGTACTTGGCGGGCAGCCTAGCCGGTCAACGCCGGCAGGCCACTACCGCCGGCAGCTTGCCGACGTCCGGCGTGACCTTCGCGCTGCTTACCATCGGCGTCATTGTGTTGGTCGCCGCCCTTACCTTCTTCCCCGTTCTTACCTTGGGTCCCATTTCGGAGGCACTCTCATGACAACACCAACTATGACCACTGAGCAACGCACTCCTCAGCGCCCTGCCACCAAAAACAGTGGGTTGGCTGCGGCAGCGTTAAAGTCGTTGCCGCACAAGATGTCCCCACTCGCCCAAGCCCGCAACCCCGTCATGTTCGTGGTGTGGGTAGGTGCCGCGCTGACTACCCTGTGGTCCATCTTTAGCCCCAGCGTTTATGGCTGGGTGGTAACCGTATGGTTGTGGTTTACCATTGCGTTCGCCGCGTTTGCTGAGGCATATGCCGAAGGCCGCGGTAAAGCCCAAGCGGATAGCTTGCGCGCCGTGCGCGATGACGCCACCGCGAACCTAGTCACCGATGGCGGCATCGAGGTCATTGCCGCTTCTGAGCTCACCAAGGGCGCCATCGTGCGCGTGGAGGCCGGAGAAACTATCCCGGGTGACGGCGACGTCATTGAAGGCGCGGCAACCGTCGATGAATCTGCCATTACCGGCGAGTCTGCTCCCGTGGTTCGCGAGGCCGGTGGCGATCGCTGTGCTGTAACCGGCGGAACCGTGGTCCTGTCTGATTCCATCTTGGTACAGATCACCTCGGAGCCGGGAGCAACCTTCGTCGATACGATGATTGCCTTGGTGGAGGGGGCGGAGCGACGCAAGACCCCGAATGAGATAGCGCTGAGCATCCTCCTGTCTACCCTGACTATCCTCTTCCTCATTGCGGTTACCGCACTGGCCCCAATGGGGTTGTTTACCGGCGCGGAGCTCTCCCCGCTCTCGCTGGTGGCCCTGTTGGTCTGCCTCATCCCAACCACCATCGCTGCCCTGCTATCCGCGGTGGGAATCGCGGGAATGAACCGGCTAGTACACCACAATGTTCTGGCTACGTCCGGACGCGCGGTAGAGGCGGCGGGCGACGTAGCGACCCTACTCATGGATAAAACCGGCACCATCACCTATGGCAACCGGCAGGCCACCGGGCTTATCGTTGCGCGCGGTGTCGATGAGCAGGAAGCTGCGGAGATAGCCCGCGTTGCTTCGGTTGCCGATGAGACCCCGGAGGGGCGCTCCATCGTGTCGTGGTTGACTGAAAACTACCACCTTTCTACCGCAGCAGGAGAGGAAGAAAAGACCGCTGAGGTCATTCCATTTAGCGCTTCTACCCGCATGTCTGGGCTTGACCTCAGAGGCCGAAAGCTGCGTAAAGGCGCCGGCGATGCTGTACGCCGGTGGGTAACCGAGGCGGGTGGCCACTGGCCGCAAGAAATTGAAGACTCCGTGACCCAGATTGCTGAAGGTGGTGGAACCCCGCTGCCCGTTGCTGTGGAAGAATCCGACGGCACCCGCAGGGTTATTGCGGTGGTGCAGCTCAGTGACGTCGTCAAGCCGGGCATGGCGGAGCGCTTCGCCGAACTGCGCCAGATGGGCATCAAAACCATCATGGTGACCGGCGATAACCCGTTGACGGCAGCGGCCATTGCTAATGAGGCAGGCGTCGATGATTACATCGCGGAGGCCACCCCAGAAGACAAGCTGGCCAGGATCCGCGAGGAACAGGCGCACGGCCGCATGGTCGCTATGACCGGTGACGGTACCAACGATGCGCCGGCGCTGGCGCAGGCGGACGTGGGTGTGGCCATGAATACTGGTACCTCTGCAGCGAAGGAAGCCGCCAACATGGTGGACTTGGATTCTGATCCGACCAAGCTTATCGATGTCGTGCGCATTGGCAAGCAGTTGCTCATCACCCGTGGGGCGCTTACCACTTTCTCTTTGGCCAATGACTTAGCGAAGTACTTCGCCATCTTGCCGGCCCTGTTTTCTACCCAGCTTCCGCACCTCGAGCGCCTCAACGTGATGCACCTGCACTCGCCGCAATCCGCCATTGTGTCTGCAGTCGTATTCAACGCGCTCATCATCGTTGCTCTTATCCCATTGGCGCTCAAGGGCGTGGCCTATAAGCCGGCCTCTGCCTCGTCCCTGCTCCGCCGTAACCTGGGCATTTGGGGACTGGGCGGCGTGATCACCCCATTCCTAGGCATCTGGCTCATTGACCAGGTAGTCAACCTGCTTCCAGGTATATAGAAAAAGAAGGACCAAAAATGCGTGTCTATTTTCGTAACCTCGCCGCTGGATTCGTAGCCGTACTATTGTGCGTTGTCGCACTAGGAATGATCTATCCCGCTGCCGTGTGGGGAATCTCCCGCATCAAGCCGGACTCCGCCGAGGGCAACCTCATTTACCAAGGTGAGTGCCTAGCTGGTTCGACCCAGCTTCAAGATGGCCAGACCGAAGGCCCGTACTTCTTCCCCCGTTCCGAAGGCATGAGCAATTACGGCGCTAGCAGCTCCGAGCTAGAAAAAGCCGTGCAGGAGCGGCGCGGGGACATCGCCAAGCGCGAAGGCGCCGCCCCAGAAGATGTGCCCACCGATGCGGTAACCGGTTCCGGCTCTGGTGTCGATTCTGGCATTAGCCCTGCGTACGCTGAACTACAGGCTCCGCGTGTCGCACGAGAGCAGGGGATGAGCACCGAAGAAGTGCGAAGCCTCATCGAAGACAACACAGAGCATGCCAGCCTCGGGTTCCTGGGCGAAGACGCAGTCAACGTCACTACTCTCAACCGAGCACTGCCCATTCCACCGTCCTGCTCATAAGATGAGTGCCATATGAACGACAAGAAAGTTCCGGCGCGCACCAAGCGTGGCGCTTTGAAGATCTACCTCGGCGCGGCGCCTGGGTCTGGTAAGACCTGTGCAATGCTCAACGAGGCGCACGGCCTTGTGCTGGCCGGCCGCGATGTGGTCATTGGCATCGTGGAAGATCATGGGCGCGAATTCACTCGGGCGCTGTGTGATGGCCTTGAGACCATCCCGCGGCGCTACGCCGCCGGGCTATCTACCGGAGAACTCGATACTGCAGCCATCATCTCGCGCCAGCCGGAAACCGTTCTGGTCGATGAATATGCCCATTCCAATCCGCGCGGTGAGGAACACGCTAAGCGCTGGGAAGACGTAGAGGAAATCCTAGCCGCAGGAATCGATGTGATTTCTACCCTGAACATCCAGCACCTTGAAAGCCTCAATGACGTAATAAAGCAGATCACCGGTATTTCCCCGCAGGAGACGGTGCCAGACGAGGTGGTGCGTGCGGCGAACGAGATCGAGTTGGTGGATGTATCCCCGCAGCTCTTGCGTACCCGCTTGAGTGATGGCCAAATCTATAAAGAAGCGCGCATTGCCCCAGCGTTGAATAATTATTTTCGGGTGGGCAATCTGACTGCACTGCGGGAGCTTGCCCTGTTGTGGTTGGCGGACCAGGTTGATGAGGCTCTCGCGTCCTACCGCTCTGAACAAGACATTACTGATACCTGGGAAGCGCGGGAACGGGTGGTTGTGGCCATTCAGAACGTCGCGCACGCAGAACTGCTCATTCGCCGCGGGCGCCGCATCGCGTCCAAATCCTCAGCCGAGCTACATGTCGTCCACGTAATTTTTGGGGACTCCTTTTCTTCCGGTGAATCTTCTGTTGCAGGTTCCGCTCAACAACTGTCCAAATTACAATCCTTGGCTCAGGACGTGGGTGCCCGTTTGCATCAGGTCACCGGTGACTCGGTGCCAGAAGCGCTGCTTAATTTTGCCCGCAGCGTTAACGCCACCCAGTTGGTCCTGGGGGTTTCACCACGGCGTCGCTTAGGCCTGCACTGGCGCGGCACCGTTGCTGAGGCCGTGTTGCGGGATTCAGGCAAGATCGATTGTCACATTGTTAATCTTCCGTCTGATAAACCCTCGCCTCTTTCACCACTGCTGCGACCATTGCATTCCCTTCCGCGCCGGGCGGTGTCTTGGGTGGGCGCGGCTGTCGCTTTCATCGCCTTGACCGCACTGTTGCAAGGCATCGACGGCTCAGCATTGGGAACAGGCACGTGTTCTGCTTTTTACTTTGCGCTGATCCTCCTCGTGAGCATGCTCGCTGGCCTGTGGCCGGCGGTAATTATTGCGTTTGCCTCGGGCTTGGCGGTCAATTGGTTCTTTACCGAGCCCCTGTACACGTTCGATATTGCTGAGCCAGCTAACGCTGTCATCCTCGTGGTCATGGTAGCCATTGCCCTGGCCGTGGGTTTACAAGTACGGCGCACCAAAATAGAGCACCATAATGCGGCCATTGCCACGCGCGATGCTGAGCTCTTGACGGTCTTTTCCCGCGCAGCCCTCAACCGCCGTGCGGACGTATCTCCCATCGACGCAGTGCTTCGCAAGGTAGGAGAGACTTTCGGCTGCCATAAGGCCGTGCTTCTTGACGCCTCCGGGGACATACTCTCTACCTGGCACGCTTCGGCGGCCTCGCCCCGGCAGAGTAAACACCTGCATATCCCCGCTAAGACTCATAAACGCGAGGTAGAAACGTTGGTTTCCAGCGAGGACACTACGGTCCAGATTGTGATGGAGGGTCCAGCGTTATCCGCCCGCGACCGTGCTTTGGTGGCGGTTGTGGCAGGTTACTTAGCCGGCATCGTGCGCCGCGACAAGCTTTCGGCTGAAGCCGCACGTGCCGATGCCATTGCTGCCGCTGATGAATTGCGTCGTGCGCTGCTATCGAGCGTGAGCCACGATCTGCGCACGCCCCTAGCAACGGCCAAGCTGGCTGTGTCCTCTTTGCGGAATTCCGAAATCGAATTCAGTCCAGAGGATCAAGAAATACTGCTGGCGGAAACCGCAGCTAGCATCGATCAACTCACGCTGCTCGTGACCAACCTATTGGATCACTCGCGTTTGAGTGCAGGAGCGGTAACTGCACGCCGGGATACTGTGGAGTTATACGAGGTAGCCAATCGGGCTATTGCTTCCTGTGCCTTTGGACATAGCAAGGACCAACTTGGTCGCATTCATATTGGTTCTGGACTCCGTGGCCGCACCTGTTGCGCGGATAGCGTTTTGCTGGAACGCGTGCTGGCGAACCTTTTCGATAACGCTTTGCGCTATGCGCCGAGCGGACCAGTCAACGTTGATGCGCAGGTTAGGGATGGGCGCGTGGAGCTGAGTGTGAGCGATGAGGGGCCGGGAATTTCACCGGAAAAGCAGCGGGAGCTTTTCCAAGCCTTTCAGCGCTTGGGAGATACTAGCAATGACAACGGGGTGGGTTTAGGCCTCTCCGTCGTACGCGGATTTGTGGAGGCCATGGACGGTACTATCACCGTAGAGGCCACTCCAGGAGCGACCTTTATCCTGAGTTTCCCGCTGCGGGAGGAGAAAAGCCATGACTGATAAGAAGGCCACGATTGTCATTGTGGATGATGATCCGCGTTTGCTCACCACCTTGAGTATTAATTTTAAAGCGCGTGGGTATGAGGTGTATTCAGCCAGCACCGGGGCGGAGGGTCTGCAGGTGGTCTCCCAGCACCAGCCCGATGTGGTGATTTTGGATATGGGTCTGCCGGATATGGATGGGCGGGAGGTCCTCGACGGGATTCGTGGGTGGTCAGCAATCCCAGTTCTGATTCTTACAGCCCGGTCCGATCCCCTATTTAGTGCCTCGGCCCTAGATCGCGGTGCTGACGATTATGTGACCAAACCCTTTTCCATGGAAGAGCTCTTGGCCCGTGTGCGCGTGGCTTTGCGGCATGGCAGTCCCCAGCATCCATCTGCCCAGCGGGAAGCCACGATGGTGCGGGCGGGCGATGTGCTTATCGACGTCCCTCGACACTCCATCACCAAGGCAGGAAAGCCCCTTCACCTGACCCCCACTGAGTGGGGCGTGCTTACGACGCTGCTGCGTGCCCACGGCGGTTTAGTGCGCAAAGAAGACCTTCTCGCAGAAATCTGGGGCCCGGGTTTCGAAGGACAAAGCCACTACCTGCGCATCTACACCTCGCAATTGCGCCGCAAATTGGAAACCGATCCATCTAACCCCCAATACCTGCTCACTGAACCCGGATTGGGATACCGCTTCGTTACCTCCCCAGAAGTACAGGCTTAGGCATCCTTCGACTTTACTGCGCCTTGTTGTTGATAATGAAATGCGCGGACCGCTGCCGCACTGCAAAGTCCCCGCTACACTCGCGCTTATGACCGATCTGCAGCATGTCCACTCCGTTGATGAGGCGGTAAACCGCCTGATCGAGATTTACGAGAATTCCTGCGAGCTCGCGCGCAAGACTTTGGAATCAGGAAACCTTGATGACTATCGCTATGTGGTTTATCCCAAGGTCACGGTGGATATCCGCAAATGGCAGCCGATCGATCGTTCCGAGCCCTTCGGCTACGTTAACGAGGCCGGCAAGTACTCGGCGGTAATCTCCAAGCCGCACATCATTCGGGACTACCTGCACGAGCAGCTGACTCGTTTGGCGGGGAATTATCCGTGCGATATCTTTGTTGGCCAATCCGACCAGCGCATTCCACCGGAGTACATCAAGGACACAAGGAAAGCCCCGCAGGAACGCGGGCCTATTCCGCGTCCGACGCTGGATGAGGTCAATGATGCAATCATTGATGGCGAATGGGATGCCTTCCACGGTGCGGAAAAGCCGCTTTTTCATTTCGGCGCCCAGCGCTTTGATATCGCGTGTGCACGCATTGAGCACTACACCGGCATCGAGGTCGATACGGTGCAAAAGTACATTTTGTTTACTAACTACGCGATGCACACCACCGAGTTTGTGAAATTTGGTCTGCGCGAGCTGACTAGGGAAGACTCGCGTTATACCGCCTTGGTGCTGCCCAATGGGGAGACTATTCACCCCAACGATGCGGTGGACCTTGATGTGGATGGTCTGACTTTAACCTCTCGGTACCAGATGCCGCGCTTTGATCTGATTACTGCCGGTGGTGATGGCATCACGATGATTAATATCGGCGTAGGCCCCTCGAATGCCAAGACCATTACGGATTGCTTGGCGGTGCTGCGGCCGGAAGCATGGATCATGATCGGCCACTGCGCTGGCATGGACGGCCGCATGCGCATCGGTGACCTAATTTTGGGCAATGCCTATCAACGCAATGACCACATCCTGGACCAAAAGGTCGCGGCGAGCTCTCCCATCCCGGCGATTCCGGAGGTACAGCGCATGCTCGAGTCTGCGGTGAAGGCGGTATATGGCGACGATAATTCGCTCATGCGCACCGGTACGGTGCTCTCCACTGATGATCGCAATTGGGAGTGGCGCACTAACCGGGATCTGTGGGAGTGGCTGCGTACCTCTACCGCGGTGGCCGTAGATATGGAATCGTGCACCCTCGCGGCCAACGGTTATCGCTACCGCGTTCCCTATGGCACACTCCTTTCGGTCTCTGACCTGCCATTGCATGCGGTGCCGAAGCTGCCGGCTCAGGCGCAGGCCTTCTACTCCAACTCGAAGGAAGCTCACGTAATGTGCGCGGTGCGGGCGATGGAGCATCTAGCCGAAAATCCGGAGCGCCTGCGCACGCGCAAGCTGCGCCGGACTTTGGGCGAGGTTCCATTCCGGTAGGTGCCTTTTCTTTGGCAGGCAATGCTCGTTAAACTACAAAGAAATCCCATGACGCAAAAGGAGCCACACAATCGTGACTGAAAATTGGATCCACCCGGACCGGGAAAACCTCACCTGGGAGGTCTTCGGCGAGGCGAGCCGTAACCTGTCGGAACAGATTGTGGAATCTGGTTGGTTCCCTGACCTTATCGTGGGTGTTGCCCGCGGCGGCCTCATCCCAGCCGGTGCTATCGGTTATGCCATCGGTGTCAAGGCCATGGGCGCTATCAACGTGGAGTTCTACACCGATATCGGACAGACCCTGGAAGAGCCGATCATCTTGTCCCCGCAGCTGGACACGGATTCGCTCAAGGGCAAGAAGGTACTGGTCGTAGATGACGTCGCGGACTCCGGCAAGACCCTGGATCTGGTGGTAAATCTGCTTAAGGAAACCGCAGACGAGGTGCGCTCGGCCGTCATTTACACCAAGCCGAAGACCATTTTTGAACCGGACTTTTCGTGGAAGAAGACCGATCAGTGGATCAACTTCGCCTGGTCCGTGCTGCCAGTTATCACTGCAGATGGCTCCTTTAAGGAAGGCTCCTAAAGTCCACTAGGATGTGCAGGCGTGATTAAAGAACAGCCTGCCCCAACCGGCGTCATCGCCAGTTTCCGTTATGCATGTTCCTCGCCTGCGCGCCTGCGCAAGGAGGTATTCGGCGGGCTAGCGGTGGCGCTTGCTTTGATCCCGGAGGTCTTAAGCTTTTCCATCCTTGCGGGCTTGGACCCGCGGGTGGGATTGTTTTCCTCCGTCGTGATGGCAATGTCCATTGCCTTTACCGGTGGCCGGCCGGCGATGATTTCCGCGGCGGCCGGCGCGGTGGCACTCGTTGTCTCACCGCTCGCGCATGAACATGGGCATGACTACGTGGTCGCCGCGGTACTCTTGGCGGGAATCATGCAGGTGGTGCTGGCCGCGGTGGGCGTCGCCAAGCTCATGCGCTTTATCCCGCGCTCGGTGATGACGGGGTTTGTGAATGCGTTGGGAATCATGATGTTTACTACGCAGCTGCCGCACCTTATCGATGTGCCATGGATGGTCTATGTGCTGGTGGCCATTGGTCTGGCTATCATGCTGGGGCTACCGCGGTTGACCACGGTGATTCCCGCCCCGCTCGTTACCATCGTGGTGGTCAGCATCATTGCGGTGGCGGCTGGGTGGAAGGTGCCCGATGTGGCGGACCAAGGCGAGCTGCCCACCTCGCTGCCGGGGCTTTTCGTGCCGGATATTCCGTGGAACCTGGATACTCTGCAGCTTATTGCTCCGTATGCCTTTGGCATGGCTTTGGTGGGCCTGATGGAATCGCTGCTGACGGCTAAGCTGGTCGATGATATTACGGATACCCACTCCGATAAGACGCGCGAGTCCTTTGGCCAGGGCGTGGGCAATATCCTCGCCGCGGCCATTGGCGGCATGGGCGTGTGCGCCATGATTGGCCAGACCATGATCGGCGTGAAGGCATCCCAGGCGCGCACGCGCTTGTCGACGTTCCTCGCGGGCGCCTTCCTCCTTATCCTGTGCCTTCTTCTTGGCGAGACCGTCGGTCGCATTCCGATGGCCGCCTTGGTGGCGGTGATGATCATCGTGGCCGCAACTACGGTGGATTGGCATTCAGTTCACCCGCGCACGCTTAAGCTCATGCCGCTATCAGAAACGCTGGTGATGCTGGTAACGGTGGTAGGCACGCTGGCCACGCATAACTTGGCGGTCGGTGTGGTGCTCGGTGTGGTGACAGCATCCATTGGCTTTGCCCGCCGCGTGGCTCACCTGGTGGAGGTAGAGCAAGTAGGCGATGCCGAGTATGCGGTGCGTGGCCAGCTGTTCTTCGCCTCCTCCAATGACTTGGTCTATGCCTTTGACTACACGCTGGACACCCAGCGTGTAGTGGTAGATATGACGGAGGCCGAGGTCTGGGATGCCTCTACGGTGGCGACGCTGGATGCGGTGCAGAAGAAATATGCCGAGCGGGGCATCGAAGTAGAGTTTCGTGGCCTGGAGGGAGCTAGTGCGCAGCGCCTGAATCACCTTAGCGGCCGCTTAGGTGACTAACATCACATTTATGGACTGGGGTGTGAGGGCTCAAGCAGTAGGCGCCGAACTGACCTTGAGTTCGCGTTGGCGTAAATGCAAAGGATCCGCGATGACCTCGCGTTCTTAGGGGAACTTTGCCTGCGCGCGATGGCTAGCTTTGTCTTGGCTAACTTAGGTTATCCAATCTAAAAAGCATAATGACGTGCAAGTTTACTTAAGTAGGCCTTGCTGGATCACGGGAGAATCTTCGGTAGTGTAGTGTTTAGCACTTATTGATTTCCCTGCACAGAAAGGTTTTTACAATGGACGAGAAACTGCAAACCCTCCTGAATAACCAGGTCATTAGCGAGTACGGCGCTTCCATGGTCTATACCCAGCTGGCCTTCGAGATGGACAACCTCTCCTTCCCGGGTATGCGCGATTGGTTTATGGGCCAAGCCGCTGAAGAGCGCGTGCATGCCGAGAAGATTGCGGACCACTTGCTCTCCCGCGGTTATCGCGTAGAGCTCACTGACATCCCGGTTGGTTCCGTGAAGGCTGCTAACCCGCAGGATGCTTTCCAGGCTTCCCTGGAGCACGAGCAGAAGGTCTCCGAGGAAATCCGCACCATCGCTCGCGCGGCGCTGGACGCACAGGATCTGGAATCCCGCCAGCTCGTTGACTGGTTCCTGAGCGAGCAGGTGGAAGAAGAAGCTACCGTTTCTGAGATTCTGGACCAGATCAAGCTGGTGGGCAATGACGGCTCTGGCCTGCTGCGTATCGATGAGCGCCTGGCCGGCCGCCCCGATGGCGGTGCTGCCTAAGCGCGCGTGGGTGAATAACAAACCCATCAAGATTTAGCTCAATCCTCCCATGGCACTGCGGTGCGGTGGGAGGATTGTTTCTATGTCAACGCAACGCAAGGCTTTGTGCGCCATAACCCTGTTAGTTCTGGCGCTCTTTCTCATCGTGGGAGCGGCAATCATGTCCACGCACATGGCCTTGGGGGTATTTCTGACCACTGCGGCGCTGATGCTCGGCCCATTCGCCGGGCTCGCACTGCTGGTTTATGGCGTCGCCGGCAAGCGTGGGGTAGTCACGCGCTCGCTCTATAGCCTCGGCGGCATGCTGCTCATTGGAGCCATCGGCGGCATCTTCGCCCTGTCCATGGACCAGGCGTCTGCGATGCTGCCTCTCTTTGTCGCTGGTGCGGGCGTGGGGATCGTGGCCGTGCTGACCCAAGCGCCTAAACGCGCATAAACTGGCCCCCGTTATGCCCAAACTCCTCTTTGATATGTATGGCGTGCTCATGCGCCCGGCCACCCCAGAAAGCCATGCGGACTTGGAGCGCCTCCTCGCGCCGCCAAATACAGAGGCGATGTGGGAGGCCTACGGGTTTTATCGGCCGGACTACGATGCCGGTATCTTTAGCGATAGCCACTACTGGAACGAGGTAGCGGCCCGCGCCGGGTTGGGGGAGGTTCCCGTCGCGGAGGCGGTAGCGTGCGAAAACAGCGGCCTACTGGAGGCGGACCCGGACATGGTGGCGCTGGTCAAGGGGCTTATCGGGGAAGGCTATAGCGTGGGCATCTTGTCCAATATCCCCACCACGCTGGCGGGCCAAGTGCGAAAGAAGCAGCCGTGGCTGGAGGATTGTGCGGCGGTGACGTTTAGCTGCGATATTGGCGTGGCCAAGCCGCACCCAGAAGCCTATCGTGTGGCCGTGGATGCGCTCTCCGCGCAGCCGAAGGATACGCACTTTTTTGATGACCGCATCGACTACGTGGAGGGCGCTAGCTACTGCGGGCTCAATGCCCATCTCTTTCGCGGCATCGACTCGGTACGTGAGGTGCTAAGCACACTGGAGTGAGCGGCCTAGCTCCAGCGGTTGGCGCAGGAGCTGGTCGGTGGCCACGGTGCGGGCTACCGCGCGGACAATCTCCTTATGGCTGGGGATCATGCGCAGCTGCAACTCATCGCCCGCGGAGGCGCGGACGGTGGCGGCAAATTGTTTGGGGGTATGTGGGTCGTCGGTAAACGCGCCGCCGGCGATAACCACGGTGGCCGGGGAGTGGGCTTTGACTAGTTCCGCAGTGATGGTGCCCAATTGGCGGGCACGCTCGTCCAAAATGGCGCGGACGGCGGGGTGGGAGTCGGCTACGTGGGCGGCGTCGGCAAGCGAGGCGGCCTCCACGCCTTCGTGGCGGACCGCCTCCAGGATGTGCTGGGTGGCCAGCAGGTGCTCGGACGCGCCATGGCCCAGGAGTTCGGAGTGCGTCTGGGGTACGGGAATAATGGGGCTGACCTCGTCCTCGACGGAGAGCGCCGAGCCGATGGAATCGTCCGCGAAGAGCACCAGAACGCGCTCGCTGGTGCCAATCTCGGCCGCCTGGGTCTCGGAGCCGAGGATGGCCGGGATGGCGGAGGAGACCACCACGGGCACGCCGAACTGGAAGCGCAGGCGCTCGGCAATGTCCACGCCGTGCCAGTTGAGGTTTTCCGCGGTGACCAGGCCGTTATCATCCACGGTGCCGGAGGTAGTCACGCCAAGGGACACCAGGCGGTGATCCAGGTTCGTCATCATGCGATTGATGCCGGCCATGATGTGCTCGAGGAAGTCATCCTCGCTGAGCGCGGCCACCGGGGTAGCTAGTTCTTCCTCGCTCAAGGTGCGGCCCTTGGTGTCATAGAGGCCGATGTAGGTCTGCTTGGTGCCCACGGAGATTCCGCCGAGCGCCCAGTCATTATCGGCCGCCTCGAGCGGCACTGTGGGCCGGCCGCGCCCGCGGGACTGGGTGAGGTCGGTGCGTTCCTGGATAAGGCCCGCGTTGAGTAGGGAAGTAGTAGCGCGCGTGATGGTGGGCTGGGAAAGTCCGGTGGCTTCCACCAGCTCGCTCCGGGTGATGATCGGGTTCAGGCGCACCAAATGGAGGCACTTTGCGGCCGGCGTGCGGGGCCGCGTGAACACTGGGCCAGGTTTGATCATAAAAAGAAGTATAAATATTCCAGACTGCTTTGTCTAATCTCATAAACTCACCATGTACCGAATGGTCTAAAGGTGGTGGTGGGCGCGCAGATACCTATGCTGGAGAGCATGCAGTCAGTAGCGGTTTATTGTGGTTCAGCAACAGGAAACTCCCCGGCCTATACGCAGGCGGCACAGGAATTGGGTACGGAGCTGGCCCGACGCGGCCTCACCTTGGTTTACGGCGGCGGCAATATCGGCTTGATGCGCGAGGTTGCAGAGGCCTGCCTGGCCGCCGGCGGTACCGTCACCGGCGTGATGCCACAGTCCCTGGTGGATCTGGAGATCTCCCACCCCGGCCTGACCACCCTCGAAGTAGTCGGCTCCATGGCCGAGCGCAAGACCCGCATGGAGCAGCTTGCTGACGCCTATATTTGTCTCCCCGGTGGCGTCGGCACCCTCGAAGAGCTCACCGAGGTGCTCACCTTGCAGCAGCTGGGCCACCTCCGCGGCCCGGTAGGTCTAGTTAATACGGAGGATTTTTGGCGCCCGTTCCATGCCATGTACGCCGCCATGGCCGAGTCCGGCTTCATCTTGCCGCGCTTTGTCGATGCCTTGGTGATGGAAGAGAAACCGCAGGATATCCTGGATAAATTCAGCAGCTGGAGCTATCCCGGTACAAAGTGGGACAACGATTAGTTAACAAGTTCGCAACTTCGGCCCGCTTGGGTGGCCTATAGGCGATACTTAGGGATAGACTTCCTCGTTATGAGTTCTGAGCAGACCGCTAAGCGCCAGCCCTCTCTACTGGACGCTTCGTGCGATAACTTCGTTCACGACCTAGCCGAGCTTTCCCCCACCGATGCCACCGCGTGGGGCATTGACGGCTACGAGGGCGAATTGCAGGATTTCTCCCCCGAGTACTTTACCGCCATCGCAGACCGCACCCGCGAAATGGTGGCGGACTTGGATGCCTTGGATGACACCACCGATGAGTCCGATGATGAGGATGACTTTGATGACGTGGACTATGTCACCGCGGCCGTCCTGCGCGATCGCCTTTGCCTTGAACTAGATCTGCACCACCACAGCGAGGATGTGCGCTGCCTGAATAACATCGCCTCCCCGGTCCAGACCATCCGCGATACCCTGCTGCTTATGCCGCAGGACACGGACGAGGACCGCGATGCCATTCGCTCCCGCCTGTCCAAGGTGAAGACCTCCCTGGCCGGCTACCGCAGCTCCTTGGAGGAAGCGGCCTCCCACGGCATGGTGGCACCGCACCGCCAGCTCTCCGAGGTCATTGTGCAGTGCGAGCGGCTTGCCGACGCCGACTCGATGCTCGAGTCCCTCGGCCTCGACGCCGACTCCGCCGAGGTGCAGCAGGCCAAGGAGGCCTTTGGTGAGTTCTCCGATTGGCTCTCCAATGACCTGCAGCCCCAGGCGCCTAATAAGGACGCCGTGGGCCGCGAGCGCTACGAGCGTTTTTCCAAGCTCTTTGTGGGCGATGCCGTTAACCTCGATGAGGCCTATGAGTGGGGCCTGGATCAGGTGCGGAGCCTGCGCGCGGAGCAGGAAAAGATCGCCCACGAGCTCTACGGCTCCGATTGTTCGGTGCGCTCGGCGATGCGCAAGCTCAACCATGAGGACCGCTATACCCTGCGTGGCACCGATGCGCTGGTGGAGTGGATGCAGTCCACCGCCGATGGCGTCATTGCTGAACTCAACGGCAAGGAATTCGATATTCCGGAGGAAGTAGAAGAGATCGAGTGCTGCATCGATCCGGCCGGCACCGGCGGCATTTTCTACACCCCGCCGAGCGATGATTTCTCCCGCCCGGGCCGCATGTGGTGGTCCGTGCCGGAGGGCCAGGACACCTTCCATACTTGGCAGGAGCTGACCACCGTCCACCACGAGGGTGTGCCGGGCCACCACCTGCAGCTCGGATCCGCGCTGGTGCAAGAAGATCTCAACCTGTGGCGCCGCGCCGTGACGTGGAACTCCGGCCACGGCGAGGGCTGGGCGCTCTACGCCGAGCAGCTCATGGCCGAGCTGGGCTACATGGACGATCCGGGCTTCCGCATGGGCATGTTGGATGCCCAGCGCCTGCGCGCCGCCCGCGTGGTCGTGGACATCGGATTGCACCTGGGCAAGCAGCTGCCGGATTGCTCGACCTCCGGCGTGTGGGACAAGGCGCACGTGAAGACCTTCATGCGTGAGAACACCGCTATGGATGATGCGAACCTCAACTTCGAGGTCAACCGCTACCTGGGCTGGCCGGGCCAGGCGCCGTCCTATGCTTTGGGCCAGCGCCTGTGGCAGGAAACCCGCGCCGAGGCCGAAAAGCAGGGCATGAGCGCGCGCGAGTTCCATTCCGAGGCCCTCGCCCTAGGCTCCGTGCCGATGTCCGTCCTGCGCGAGGCCGTCTTGGACAACTAGCGGCGTAGCAGCCGCTGGGCCAGCCGCAGCAACTGCGGCAGGTAGCCCGCTACGACCAGGACCGCGATGAGTCGGGTGAGCTGGACTGCGATGACCGCGGGCCCGGCTCCGCCCTCGGCTGAGAGCGCGAGAACGGTCTCCAGCGCGCCGGGGCTGGTGGCCAGGTAGGCCTCGAAGTAGGTGATATGCAGCCACTTGGTTAGCGGCCAGGCGGTGGCCGCGCAGATGCCGATGATGGCCACGATGAAAAGCACTGTCGCGGGCAATTGCTTGGCAAAGGCCTTGAGTGCGGGCAGCGAAAGCCCGCCGCCACAGACCCAGCCAATGGACAAAAACGCCATCACCTTAAAGACGTAGAGCGGCTCGAGCGTGTGGCCCTCCGGCAGCACGAAAGAGACCAGCACCGTCAGCAGCAAGGGCCCGAGCACCGCGGCGGCGGGGAGGTGGAGAAACGAGCCTACCTTTTCGCCGATGAAGGCAATGGCGATCACTAGGGCAACTATCCACCAGGTGGTTTCGCCGTCAACCGAAAGATCCGCGCCCTCGCCGGCGGGCGTGTCTAATAAGGCGACCACGGCCGGTAGCGATACCGAAACCACCAATAGGCGCAGGTATTGAGTAAGGGCGACGTAGCGGAAGTCGGCACCGAGTTCGTCGGCAAGCGCGGGCATGATCGAAGCACCACCCGGCAGCATGGATAAAATGCCGGTTTCGGAGGAGACATCGTGGGGCTGCGCGCGGTGTAAGAGTTGGCCGCCGATAACTCCCACCATCAGTGTGACAAAGGAGATCGTCAGGGCAGCAGGCAGGAAGCCAAGCAATTGGCCCACCGGCACCACGGTCAGCGGGATGGCAGCCATCATGCCGATAAAACCACGCGACATGCTATAAAAACTGCGGTTCACGCGCAGATCTTCCCCAGTAAAAAGCGCCATGGCGCCGGAGGAGAGGATCGCTGCCAAGATCCAGGCCGCGGGTACGTGCCACATGCTAAACAGCCAACCCAATACGACCGATGCCGGAACGACAATGGCCCACCGTGCCACGGTATGGGCACTAAGCCCGGTGCCTTCCTGCTGTGCGGCCATGCGAGCCTCCTAGTTCTGCTGCGACAAAAGTATAGTGCCTCTTTCTGCTCCCCTACGGAGAGGGCGATAGGCGGGTTATCACCTTACATCGTTCAAGATTTATGATCGTGGGCATGGAAATCGATGTAGCGCAGTGGGTGATTCTTTTCTTCGGTACCGCGGCCGCGGGGTGGGTCGATGCGGTCATTGGCGGTGGCGGATTGATCCTGATTCCGATGCTGCTTGCGGTTCTGCCGGGCCTCGCGCCCGCGGCGGCCCTGGGTACCAGCAAGCTTGCCGCGGTGACCGGCACTGGTTCTGCGGCCGTAACGCTTGCGCGCAAGGTGAAGCTGGATAAAGCGGAAATGGCGCGCTTCCTCCTCATCGCGCTGGTGTGCTCAGGCCTAGGCGCGAGCGTGGCCTCGAGCCTCGATAAGGACGTCATGCGCCCCATCATCATCGTGCTCATGGTGGCCGTGGGCATCTTTGTTGCGTTCAAGCCAGATTTTGGCAGCAGCGATTCGGCCGGTACCCGTGGTGGTTGGCGGACCGTCGTGGTGCTGGTGCTCTCCGGCATCATTTCCTTTTATGATGGCATCTTCGGGCCGGGTACCGGCATGTTTTTGATCATGGCCTTCACCTCTATCTTTGCGCAGAACTTCTTGACCTCTGCGGCCATGGCCAAGGTGGTCAATACCGCTACCAACTTCGGTGCGCTCATCGTGTTCATTATTGGCGGGCACGTGTGGTGGACGCTCGGCATCGTGCTCGGCGTAGCCAATATCGCCGGCGCGCTCCTCGGTGCACGTACCGTACTCGGTGGCGGGGCCAAATTCATCCGCTACGCGCTACTTACCTTGGTCGTGGTCATGAGCTGCTACCTGGGCTGGCAGCAATGGGGCTAACTACATTCGATTTTTGGTGCGCGCGGTAGCAATCGCATTCCACGGGTCTTCCGGCCACGGGTGCTTGGGGTAGCGCCCGCGCATATCGGCGCGCACGCCGGCATAAGGGCCGGACCAGAAGCTGGCGAGATCATCGGTCACCGCGAGCGGGCGGCCGGCGGGGGAGAGCAGGTGGAATTGCACGCGGTGGCCGCAGTACTCGGGGGATTCGGCCAGACCGAAGCATTCCTGCAGCTTGATGTGGACCACGGGGCGATCGCCGGACCAGTCGATGGCGGCATCGCGGCCGGAGGGCACCGGGAGGCGCTCGGGGGCGAGCTCGTCCAGGTGGGTGGCTTCCGGCCAGGGAAGTAGGCGTTGCAGCGCGGGGTACATGTCAAGCTTGGCAGCGGGAGTGCCCTCGGCGATGCGGTGTAATTCGGGCCCGAGCCACTCGGCGGGATCCGCGGAATCGACATCGGGCCACGGCTCGCCAAAGTGGGAGTGCAGGTGGCGCAGGCGGTCCTTTAATCTTTGGGCCTTCTCGCTAAAGGAAAAGAGACCTAGGCCTTCTTCACGGATGCCGGCGGCAAGCGCCTCCTCGGCTGCGGGGCCCGTGACTTTAACCGGGGTCTCGGAAAGAGTGATGGCACCCGCGGCCTTGACCTTGACGCCGCGCACGCGGCCATCGCGCAGGAAGGCGCGGGTTTCCTCGGTGACGCCGATGGCCGCCAGGGCTGCCGATTCCTCGATGCGGGCGGCCGAGCGGATGATGGCATTGCCCGCATTAGATAGGGATACCTCCGCGATGGCAAGCCACGGCGCTCCGGCCAAGCCCGAGTTATCGAGCAGGCGGGCGCGGGTGCCGCTGGCCAGCAGGTAATCCTCGCCCATGCGCTTGGCCACCTGCTCGGGAAAGGCGGTGGCGACGACCTCTCCGGAATCGGCGGGGCCGAGATCCTCTACGAGACGTGCAAGCCGTTTGACCTCCCTTTGTGGTGGGCGGTGACGGGTGAGATTGGGGGTTAAGGGGGCGTCGCCAAGCGAGGCAATGATGGGCGCGGCCTGGCTGCCGTGCCGGAGCAAAGAAGCGCCGAGGCGCGGATCGGTGGGCAGGAGGGCGAGCTCTTGCGTGGCACCAATGCGCTTGAGGGTCGCCTGTGCGGCCGCGAGGGTCTGGGCCGGTGGCGGATCGAGCAATGGGAAGTCCGGGCCCGCGCCCCAGCAGTCCAAAAACAACGCGGCCTGGGTCAGATCCGCGGACAGGATCTCCGGGGTGGTATGCGGAGAAAAGTGCTGGTAATCATCCTGCGAGTAGCAGCGAATGACGGTGCCGGGCGCCTCACGGCCGGCACGACCAGCGCGTTGATCGGCACTCGATTTTGAGGTAGACACCGTCACCAACCCGGACATGCCACGCTGCGCATCGCGCCGGGGAACCCGGGAGAGCCCGGCATCTATCACCACGCGCACGCCCGGCACGGTAAGCGAGGACTCCGCGATGGAGGTAGCCACGACGATGCGTCGCTCATCGGTATATAGCGCGGCGTCTTGCTCCGCGGTGGTTTGTTTGCCATGCAGGGGGAAAACATTATGGCCTGCTAAGGCATCGCACACGAGGTTGACCTCGCGCACACCGGGCACAAAGACCAGCGTTGATTCCTGCTGGCGGGCTGCCTGCTTGGCGACGTCCCCATAAAACTCCCTCGTTCCCGCCGCCCTGCCCGGCATGGGGGCGTAGTGGATATCGAGCGGATGGGTGACTGCCTCGGTGACGTGGACGGGTGCGTCCATAAGCTGGGAAAAGCGCTGCGCATCCACGGTGGCGGACATGGCGATGACGCGGAAGTCCTCACGCAGCTCGGCCAGTTCCAGGCACATGCCCAGCACCAGATCCGTATCGAGCTGGCGCTCGTGGACCTCATCGATGGCAACGGCGGCCACTCCCTCGAGCTCCGGATCCTTCAGCAAGCGGCGCAGCAGCACGCCCGGCGTGACGAACTCGACCTCGCTGCCCTTGCGGGACTCGCCCCGGATGGCAAAGCCGACCTTGTCCGGAGTGCCGCTGAGCGTGCTTAAGCGCTGTGCGGCCGCCCGCACGGCCACACGCCGCGGTGCGGTGACAATAACTTTTCCGCGCCCTGCCGCGTGATTAGCCAGCGCCGGTGGCACGAGTGTGGTTTTACCCGTACCGGGCGGGGCCTGAATAACAACGTTTCCGGTGCTCGGCAGCGAATCGATGGTCTCGGCTACGGGCAGGCCCGCACCGATGCGAGCGAGATCAAACATTTACTTGGCGGCTCCAAAACCCTCGACGGGGCCGATGAGATCCTGGCGCTCCCAGGCCTCCTCATTGTCTTCTAGCTTGCGCACCACGCGGCCGGGTGATCCTAGGACCAGAGAATTATCCGGGATATCGGTGGTAATAAGCGTGCCCGCGCCGACGACGCAGTTCTTTCCAATCGTGATGCCCGGCAGCACGGTGACATTGGCACCGAACCAGGTGTTATCACCGATGGTGATGGGCTTGGCTATCTCCCACCCACCGGCGCGCATCTCATGATCGTTTACCGGATGTCCCACCGTAATCAGCGAGCAATTGGGTCCCACCATGACGCCATCACCCAGCGTCACCGTGGCCTGGGCCAAGATCGTAGCGCCAAAATTAATAAAGACGCGCTCACCGCACACCAGATTGCATCCATACTCCAGATTCAACGGCACGTGCAGGCCCGGCACCGCAGATTCTTCCGGCAGAATCTCGCGCAGGATGCCCTTCGCACGCTCCGGATCCGTATTTTGCAACTCATTGAGCTGTTTGACCAGCCGAAAGCCGCGCTGATGCTCCTCCTTCGCCTCCGGCATGCTCGGCAGGAACCACTGCCCACCGGTCATCCGCTCCCATGAGCCGTAGCGCTCCAAGTCCTGCCGCCTTTGTGCATCCATGGGTGTCATTGTAGAGGGCGAGGTGCCCGTGGTTTGTTTCGTTTAAGTAGGTGGCGAAATGAGGAGGATGCTCGAGAAGATTGAGCAGGCGGCAAAGAATCGCGGTGTCTGCTTGGTTGAGGGAACATCTAGGCAATCAACCTCGCAACGCAAGACGCATGCCACGCTGTCGCCCTGCAGCTGGGAATCTCGTGATACACAGCCAGGCAGTAGAAGCGGATAGTTAGCTGCGAAGGAATAATTGCTGCACACCTGTCTGAAGACTCGAAAGATTGAAGTGCCGGGAAACGCCTTATAACCAGGAATTTGGGAGACACCAGCAAACAGTTTCACACCGCGTCAGGTCTATAGCGCTGGGCATGATCCAGAACGCGAAGAAAGCATCTCGTTCATCGTTAAATACTGGCCTCGTTCTACCGTCGAATTCGTCACTGTGGCGGTGAAGCAAAGGTGTAGAGGCGGTTGCATCTTCTGCCACAGGTCCGAACTATCCAATGTCCGGGAAAACCCGCGACTTTTGTAACGCAACCTCTGAGGAACATAGTCGCGACATGCCCCTGATCTAGTCAGTGGCGAATGTGCACCACCAAGACCAGTCAGGTTCTGGAAGGCGAACATTGCGCATGCGCGAACCAGGAGACCATTAGTGTGCACCGACTTTTTCGCTGACGCTTCCTTCCGCAGGTGTATCTGCTTGGGAACTTTGGAGGCGTTCCATACCGAGATGTTGCCACTGCAGGGACACAATCAAGCCGGTATGTGCAGTAAGGAGCCCGCAGGTCCGTTTTCCATTCGGCTTGGAGGAACCTATACGTGAGTACAGTTTTGGGCGAACAGCGTGTTGCGCTTGGCAACGCCTCTTCTACCGGGATGGACGGCAACTGAAATGATGATACTCAGACCGGACGTCCACGAACCGTGTACAAGAATAAGGCCATTCATATTCAGACGTAGCGTGACGCTAGAGGGGTGGAAATGGCGACGTTCGAATAGATGGGTTTTAAAAGGCTTCAAACTCCACTAGCTCCTAAGTAACCGGTCACTGGCTGCAGTTACGTCAGGATTCTAGGGTCGCACCACAATCTCATTAGTATTAGGAATCAAGACAAATACCTAGGCTCACAACCTAGCGCAGGACGCCGGGCTTGGATCGGAACACGAACGAAGCAGATGAGAAACTTTCTGCGTGACATTTAAACCGGTATCTGTGACGAGGATGCCCATGGCATTCGAAGCGACGGCGAAACTTCGAGCCTAGGCGCTGTCAAGGCTCATCCTGAATACAGGAATTGGGCTCAGCGACGCCATCTGGGAATGTTTTGATCCCAGGTGGCGCACATGAGAGAAAAGTCGATGTAACCGCTGGTAACCACTTTCAAATCAGTAGCAACGGAATCCCCTACGGCGTAAAAGCACGGACGAGAAACTATCTGGAGAATCACCACTAGGTCTGAGCAACGCCGGCAACGTTGAAGTTTGAACAAGGCCCGAGGTGAGGATGAAACCGCACTGCAGTCCAATGAACAGCGCTTTTAGGGAAAGATTTGCTCGTTTGGAACGACCGGATTAGATACGGATTGCCAGAGCTGCATCACGTATACCTGTATCTCTTTCAAGACTTAAGTACTGCGGAACTCTTTCAATGCGTGTTGGGGCACGCCAGAAGGGGTACCGAATTCCTATTCGGATTTGTCCAGAGAGAATATGTAAGTGGCCGACAGTTACATGACAGGCTTTTGTAAGCGTTTATAAAGTTAGCGACAGGGAATCGCTCAGTCTGCATTTATGCTGAAAATCGACTTGGGTGAAGCTTGATAGACTGTGGTAATGTTCAACTTGCACTAATGGGCTGATCGGCAACATGATTTTGCCGCTGTGACCAGAAGCGGTGTGCTCAGCTGCGAAATCTGGCTGTGAGCAGCGAAGTTTCCTCCTGAGCAAAAAGTATTTTGACAATTTGAGAGGAATCATGAGTATTTCAAGAAGATTGCCCCGAAGGGGGTGGACGCTCTTAACTGCGATTCTCGCAGTAATTGCGGTTATCGCGGCCTTGCTCGCCGTGCCGGTGGAGAGGGCCAGCGCCGCAGAGCCTAGTGACTTTGAGCCCAACACTACGTTGGGTAACGAGTCCAAGAAGGAAGAAACCAACAAACAGCATTTCGCCGCGGACTATGCCTGGGGCATGCTCGTTTGGGCGGGAAAGCCGGCTGGGCCCGGATTTAACAACGGCGGAAATGAAAATAATGACGTCGGCTGGGGCTGGTGTCTTAGTCCAATTGCTACAACTCCGCTTAATACGACAGAAGCGTACAAAAAAAAGAACGCCACAAAACTCAAGTTTGACAAGACCTACTATGACGTGGTGATTAACCTCGCGCGGAAGTTGGAAGCTGCGGCTGCTCAGGGGGACGCCAAGGCGGCTGCTAACTATTACGTGTACCTTCTGATGTTCCTCAATACCCCCAGCGACTCAAAGTACTTGGCTCAGGAAACTATCAGAGGGAACAACCCGCTTGACAAGCAAGGGCAGGTAGCTTTTCCGGCTTTTAGTGGAGACCTTAAAGACTTTACAGCCGTAACTGGGTATCGTTTTGAAGGTTCCGTGGACAATCCAAGGTGGGATCCTCTGAAGTTTATTAGGGATACATCGGTCCAGATCGAGAAGCAGCCTGCGGATGCGTATATCACCGTTGTATATCCTGACAATAAACCCAATTCGGGTTCTCAACCTGTAATGCCGGTGGATCAACCGGGTCTGCCGGATGAAGACGGTGGCAGTGGTTCTAAACCGTCTGAGCTGACGCCGTCTATTAAGACTGAGGCTAAGTTTGCTGATGATTCCGCTCATGAGGTTGTTGCTGGTGCGACGGTTATTGATACCGTTAAGTACTCCAATTTGGAGGTTGGTAAGCAGTACACGTTGAAGGCTGAGTTGGTTGATAAGGCTGATGAGTCGCGTGTTCTGGGTACTGGTGAAGAGACCTTTAAGCCGGAGACGGCTTCGGGTTCTGTTGATGTTCGGATTACCGTTAAGGACGAGGTGAAGGAGCCGGTTAAGGCTGCTGTTGCGTTCGAGAAGTTGACTTCTGTTGAGGTTGATAAGGGCGGTAAGGACACTCCGGGTGCTTCGTCGGAGAATCCGAATGAGATTGCTGAGCACCGGGATATCAAGGATGAGGATCAGACTGTTTATACGGAGCCGTCTATTAAGACTGAGGCTAAGTTTGCTGATGATTCCGCTCATGAGGTTGTTGCTGGTGCGACGGTTATTGATACCGTTAAGTACTCCAATTTGGAGGTTGGTAAGCAGTACACGTTGAAGGCTGAGTTGGTTGATAAGGCTGATGAGTCGCGTGTTCTGGGTACTGGTGAAGAGACCTTTAAGCCGGAGAAGGCTTCGGGTTCTGTTGATGTTCGGATTACCGTTAAGGACGAGGTGAAGGAGCCGGTTAAGGCTGCTGTTGCGTTCGAGAAGTTGACTTCTGTTGAGGTTGATAAGGGCGGTAAGGACACTCCGGGTGCTTCGTCGGAGAATCCGAATGAGATTGCTGAGCACCGGGATATCAAGGATGAGGATCAGACTGTTTATACGGAGCCGTCTATTAAGACTGAGGCTAAGTTTGCTGATGATTCCGCTCATGAGGTTGTTGCTGGTGCGACGGTTATTGATACCGTTAAGTACTCCAATTTGGAGGTTGGTAAGCAGTACACGTTGAAGGCTGAGTTGGTTGATAAGGCTGATGAGTCGCGTGTTCTGGGTACTGGTGAAGAGACCTTTAAGCCGGAGACGGCTTCGGGTTCTGTTGATGTTCGGATTACCGTTAAGGACGAGGTGAAGGAGCCGGTTAAGGCTGCTGTTGCGTTCGAGAAGTTGACTTCTGTTGAGGTTGATAAGGGCGGTAAGGACACTCCGGGTGCTTCGTCGGAGAATCCGAATGAGATTGCTGAGCACCGGGATATCAAGGATGAGGATCAGACTGTTTATACGGAGCCGTCTATTAAGACTGAGGCTAAGTTTGCTGATGATTCCGCTCATGAGGTTGTTGCTGGTGCGACGGTTATTGATACCGTTAAGTACTCCAATTTGGAGGTTGGTAAGCAGTACACGTTGAAGGCTGAGTTGGTTGATAAGGCTGATGAGTCGCGTGTTCTGGGTACTGGTGAAGAGACCTTTAAGCCGGAGACGGCTTCGGGTTCTGTTGATGTTCGGATTACCGTTAAGGACGAGGTGAAGGAGCCGGTTAAGGCTGCTGTTGCGTTCGAGAAGTTGACTTCTGTTGAGGTTGATAAGGGCGGTAAGGACACTCCGGGTGCTTCGTCGGAGAATCCGAATGAGATTGCTGAGCACCGGGATATCAAGGATGAGGATCAGACTGTTTATACGGAGCCGTCTATTAAGACTGAGGCTAAGTTTGCTGATGATTCCGCTCATGAGGTTGTTGCTGGTGCGACGGTTATTGATACCGTTAAGTACTCCAATTTGGAGGTTGGTAAGCAGTACACGTTGAAGGCTGAGTTGGTTGATAAGGCTGATGAGTCGCGTGTTCTGGGTACTGGTGAAGAGACCTTTAAGCCGGAGACGGCTTCGGGTTCTGTTGATGTTCGGATTACCGTTAAGGACGAGGTGAAGGAGCCGGTTAAGGCTGCTGTTGCGTTCGAGAAGTTGACTTCTGTTGAGGTTGATAAGGGCGGTAAGGACACTCCGGGTGCTTCGTCGGAGAATCCGAATGAGATTGCTGAGCACCGGGATATCAAGGATGAGGATCAGACTGTTTATACGGAGCCGTCTATTAAGACTGAGGCTAAGTTTGCTGATGATTCCGCTCATGAGGTTGTTGCTGGTGCGACGGTTATTGATACCGTTAAGTACTCCAATTTGGAGGTTGGTAAGCAGTACACGTTGAAGGCTGAGTTGGTTGATAAGGCTGATGAGTCGCGTGTTCTGGGTACTGGTGAAGAGACCTTTAAGCCGGAGACGGCTTCGGGTTCTGTTGATGTTCGGATTACCGTTAAGGACGAGGTGAAGGAGCCGGTTAAGGCTGCTGTTGCGTTCGAGAAGTTGACTTCTGTTGAGGTTGATAAGGGCGGTAAGGACACTCCGGGTGCTTCGTCGGAGAATCCGAATGAGATTGCTGAGCACCGGGATATCAAGGATGAGGATCAGACTGTTTATACGGAGCCGTCTATTAAGACTGAGGCTAAGTTTGCTGATGATTCCGCTCATGAGGTTGTTGCTGGTGCGACGGTTATTGATACCGTTAAGTACTCCAATTTGGAGGTTGGTAAGCAGTACACGTTGAAGGCTGAGTTGGTTGATAAGGCTGATGAGTCGCGTGTTCTGGGTACTGGTGAAGAGACCTTTAAGCCGGAGACGGCTTCGGGTTCTGTTGATGTTCGGATTACCGTTAAGGACGAGGTGAAGGAGCCGGTTAAGGCTGCTGTTGCGTTCGAGAAGTTGACTTCTGTTGAGGTTGATAAGGGCGGTAAGGACACTCCGGGTGCTTCGTCGGAGAATCCGAATGAGATTGCTGAGCACCGGGATATCAAGGATGAGGATCAGACTGTTTATACGGAGCCGTCTATTAAGACTGAGGCTAAGTTTGCTGATGATTCCGCTCATGAGGTTGTTGCTGGTGCGACGGTTATTGATACCGTTAAGTACTCCAATTTGGAGGTTGGTAAGCAGTACACGTTGAAGGCTGAGTTGGTTGATAAGGCTGATGAGTCGCGTGTTCTGGGTACTGGTGAAGAGACCTTTAAGCCGGAGAAGGCTTCGGGTTCTGTTGATGTTCGGATTACCGTTAAGGACGAGGTGAAGGAGCCGGTTAAGGCTGCTGTTGCGTTCGAGAAGTTGACTTCTGTTGAGGTTGATAAGGGCGGTAAGGACACTCCGGGTGCTTCGTCGGAGAATCCGAATGAGATTGCTGAGCACCGGGATATCAAGGATGAGGATCAGACTGTTTATACGGAGCCGTCTATTAAGACTGAGGCTAAGTTTGCTGATGATTCCGCTCATGAGGTTGTTGCTGGTGCGACGGTTATTGATACCGTTAAGTACTCCAATTTGGAGGTTGGTAAGCAGTACACGTTGAAGGCTGAGTTGGTTGATAAGGCTGATGAGTCGCGTGTTCTGGGTACTGGTGAAGAGACCTTTAAGCCGGAGACGGCTTCGGGTTCTGTTGATGTTCGGATTACCGTTAAGGACGAGGTGAAGGAGCCGGTTAAGGCTGCTGTTGCGTTCGAGAAGTTGACTTCTGTTGAGGTTGATAAGGGCGGTAAGGACACTCCGGGTGCTTCGTCGGAGAATCCGAATGAGATTGCTGAGCACCGGGATATCAAGGATGAGGATCAGACTGTTTATACGGAGCCGTCTATTAAGACTGAGGCTAAGTTTGCTGATGATTCCGCTCATGAGGTTGTTGCTGGTGCGACGGTTATTGATACCGTTAAGTACTCCAATTTGGAGGTTGGTAAGCAGTACACGTTGAAGGCTGAGTTGGTTGATAAGGCTGATGAGTCGCGTGTTCTGGGTACTGGTGAAGAGACCTTTAAGCCGGAGAAGGCTTCGGGTTCTGTTGATGTTCGGATTACCGTTAAGGACGAGGTGAAGGAGCCGGTTAAGGCTGCTGTTGCGTTCGAGAAGTTGACTTCTGTTGAGGTTGATAAGGGCGGTAAGGACACTCCGGGTGCTTCGTCGGAGAATCCGAATGAGATTGCTGAGCACCGGGATATCAAGGATGAGGATCAGACTGTTTATACGGAGCCGTCTATTAAGACTGAGGCTAAGTTTGCTGATGATTCCGCTCATGAGGTTGTTGCTGGTGCGACGGTTATTGATACCGTTAAGTACTCCAATTTGGAGGTTGGTAAGCAGTACACGTTGAAGGCTGAGTTGGTTGATAAGGCTGATGAGTCGCGTGTTCTGGGTACTGGTGAAGAGACCTTTAAGCCGGAGAAGGCTTCGGGTTCTGTTGATGTTCGGATTACCGTTAAGGACGAGGTGAAGGAGCCGGTTAAGGCTGCTGTTGCGTTCGAGAAGTTGACTTCTGTTGAGGTTGATAAGGGCGGTAAGGACACTCCGGGTGCTTCGTCGGAGAATCCGAATGAGATTGCTGAGCACCGGGATATCAAGGATGAGGATCAGACTGTTTATACGGAGCCGTCTATTAAGACTGAGGCTAAGTTTGCTGATGATTCCGCTCATGAGGTTGTTGCTGGTGCGACGGTTATTGATACCGTTAAGTACTCCAATTTGGAGGTTGGTAAGCAGTACACGTTGAAGGCTGAGTTGGTTGATAAGGCTGATGAGTCGCGTGTTCTGGGTACTGGTGAAGAGACCTTTAAGCCGGAGACGGCTTCGGGTTCTGTTGATGTTCGGATTACCGTTAAGGACGAGGTGAAGGAGCCGGTTAAGGCTGCTGTTGCGTTCGAGAAGTTGACTTCTGTTGAGGTTGATAAGGGCGGTAAGGACACTCCGGGTGCTTCGTCGGAGAATCCGAATGAGATTGCTGAGCACCGGGATATCAAGGATGAGGATCAGACTGTTTATACGGAGCCGTCTATTAAGACTGAGGCTAAGTTTGCTGATGATTCCGCTCATGAGGTTGTTGCTGGTGCGACGGTTATTGATACCGTTAAGTACTCCAATTTGGAGGTTGGTAAGCAGTACACGTTGAAGGCTGAGTTGGTTGATAAGGCTGATGAGTCGCGTGTTCTGGGTACTGGTGAAGAGACCTTTAAGCCGGAGACGGCTTCGGGTTCTGTTGATGTTCGGATTACCGTTAAGGACGAGGTGAAGGAGCCGGTTAAGGCTGCTGTTGCGTTCGAGAAGTTGACTTCTGTTGAGGTTGATAAGGGCGGTAAGGACACTCCGGGTGCTTCGTCGGAGAATCCGAATGAGATTGCTGAGCACCGGGATATCAAGGATGAGGATCAGACTGTTTATACGGAGCCGTCTATTAAGACTGAGGCTAAGTTTGCTGATGATTCCGCTCATGAGGTTGTTGCTGGTGCGACGGTTATTGATACCGTTAAGTACTCCAATTTGGAGGTTGGTAAGCAGTACACGTTGAAGGCTGAGTTGGTTGATAAGGCTGATGAGTCGCGTGTTCTGGGTACTGGTGAAGAGACCTTTAAGCCGGAGAAGGCTTCGGGTTCTGTTGATGTTCGGATTACCGTTAAGGACGAGGTGAAGGAGCCGGTTAAGGCTGCTGTTGCGTTCGAGAAGTTGACTTCTGTTGAGGTTGATAAGGGCGGTAAGGACACTCCGGGTGCTTCGTCGGAGAATCCGAATGAGATTGCTGAGCACCGGGATATCAAGGATGAGGATCAGACTGTTTATACGGAGCCGTCTATTAAGACTGAGGCTAAGTTTGCTGATGATTCCGCTCATGAGGTTGTTGCTGGTGCGACGGTTATTGATACCGTTAAGTACTCCAATTTGGAGGTTGGTAAGCAGTACACGTTGAAGGCTGAGTTGGTTGATAAGGCTGATGAGTCGCGTGTTCTGGGTACTGGTGAAGAGACCTTTAAGCCGGAGAAGGCTTCGGGTTCTGTTGATGTTCGGATTACCGTTAAGGACGAGGTGAAGGAGCCGGTTAAGGCTGCTGTTGCGTTCGAGAAGTTGACTTCTGTTGAGGTTGATAAGGGCGGTAAGGACACTCCGGGTGCTTCGTCGGAGAATCCGAATGAGATTGCTGAGCACCGGGATATCAAGGATGAGGATCAGACTGTTTATACGGAGCCGTCTATTAAGACTGAGGCTAAGTTTGCTGATGATTCCGCTCATGAGGTTGTTGCTGGTGCGACGGTTATTGATACCGTTAAGTACTCCAATTTGGAGGTTGGTAAGCAGTACACGTTGAAGGCTGAGTTGGTTGATAAGGCTGATGAGTCGCGTGTTCTGGGTACTGGTGAAGAGACCTTTAAGCCGGAGAAGGCTTCGGGTTCTGTTGATGTTCGGATTACCGTTAAGGACGAGGTGAAGGAGCCGGTTAAGGCTGCTGTTGCGTTCGAGAAGTTGACTTCTGTTGAGGTTGATAAGGGCGGTAAGGACACTCCGGGTGCTTCGTCGGAGAATCCGAATGAGATTGCTGAGCACCGGGATATCAACGATGAGGATCAGACGGTGCCGAAGAAGGACGAGGGAACCCCTCCCACTGAGCCGACTGAGCCGACTAACCCGACTGAGCCGACTAACCCGACTGAGCCGACCAACCCGACTGAGCCGACTAACCCGACTGAGCCGACCAACCCGACTGAGCCGACTAACCCGACTGAGCCGACCAACCCGACTGAGCCGACCAACCCGACTGAGCCGACCAACCCGACTGAGCCGACCAACCCGACTGAGCCGACCAACCCGACTGAGCCGACTAACCCGACTGAGCCGACTAACCCGACTGAGCCGACTAACCCGACTGAGCCGACTAACCCGACTGAGCCGACTAACCCGACTGAGCCGACTAACCCGACTGAGCCGACTAACCCGACTGAGCCGACTAACCCGACTGAGCCGACTAACCCGACTGAGCCGACTAACCCGACTGAGCCGACCAACCCGACTGAGCCGACCAACCCGACTGAGCCGACCAACCCGACTGAGCCGACGCCTAGCGAGCACAAGCCGGGTGAGCCGTGGATTACCACCAATGCTGACTTCGCGAACGGTTCCCACGAGGTTGTTGCTGGTGCCAAGATTGTTGATGAGGTCACCTATGAGGGTCTGGTTCCGGATAAGGAATACACCCTTAAGGCTGAGCTCATTTCCAAGAAGGACGGCAAGACTGTTCTGGGTACTGGTGAAGCTACCTTCACCCCGAAGAAGTCCAAGGGCATGAAGCCTGTCACCATCACCGTGAACGATGATGTGACCGAGCCTGTCGAGGCTGCGGTTGCCTTCGAAGAGCTCACCTCCACTGAGGTCAACGATAAGGGTGAGGAGACTCCGGGTACTACTTCGGAGAAGCCGAACCACATCGCTGACCACAAGGACATCAACGACAAGGATCAGACCGTTACCTCTCACAAGAAGGGCGGCAAGACCCCATGGTGGCTCATCCTGATTCCGGGCATCGGCCTGGGCAAGATCATCAAGGACCACTTCGATGAGGTCGGCAACCAAGAGGGCAATCACAACGGTGGCCATGGTGGCAACGACCACCAGCCAGGCAACCAGGATGCTCCTGAGGGCGGTAACTCTGGCCATGGCAACGGCAACGGCGATGCTCCGGGTCAAGCACCTGAAGAGGTCGGCAATGCGCTGCCATCCGACGCCCAGCGTGTCGATATTAAGTCCGTACCATCCGGCGCAACTGAGCTTGAGCCGGGCATGCAGAGCTACATTAAGTAGCCTGTATCGCTAACGCGACTTAATCACTGCGAATCCCCTCCAGCGTGTAACTGCACACGCTGGAGGGGATTTCTATATAACTAGGGCCCGCCGGATACATGAGAGATGCAGCTGCCTCACCCCGAGGAGGTTTCGCTCAGTGTCCACGACTTGAGGGTAACCTCACCGTTTTGAAGGAAAAGTTCTGAATCGATTTATTGGGGTGCTGGGGTTAGGGTGAGGTCATGCTTTTTGATTCGCTACCGCGGCCGAGTGTCCGTGTGGCTCCGGGGGTGGGGCATGTGCCGGGATGGGTGGGCGTCGATAAGCAGAAGGCCTTGGTGGAGGAAATGCGCGGCATTGCGCGCGAGTATGCGGCTACGCCGATGGCGATGGTGCGCCCGCGGCTGAAATCCGGTGGGCAGATGAGCGTATTTCAACTGCATCTGGGCAGGTATTGGCATTATCCCAGCTATCGCTACGTGGACAATATGGACGGCACGCGGGTTCCGCCGGTGCCGGAGAGTCTGCGGCGGATTGCGCCGGGGGCACTGTGCGCCGCGGCCGAGGTAGCACCCGAGCTGGAGCCGTGGGTGGAGACTTTTGTGCCGGAGATGGCACTCGTGAATTACTATCCGCCGGGATCGGCGATGGGCATGCACGTGGATGATTCCGAGGAATCGCCCGCCCCGGTGATTTCGTTGTCCATTGGGGATGAGGCCCTTTTCCGTATGGGGCACACCGAGGCGCGCACGCGGCCGTGGGACGATATCACGCTATGTAGTGGTGATTTGGTGGTCTTTGGCGGGCCAAAGCGCTTTGCGTACCACGGGGTGGTGCGCGTAAACGATGGCACGTTGCCGCAGGGGTGCGGGCTGACGGAGGGACGTATCAACATCACTATCAGACAAGTTTCGGCACGGGCGGTAGGCTAGAGGTGTTACATAAAGCTTGAAGGAAAGAAGGTTCTCTCATGTCTCGCATTGGCATCATCATTGGCAGCACCCGCGATAAAGCCGCCGGTAAGGAAGTGGGCGAGTGGCTCTATGACCTGGCCCAGGGCCGTAAGGATGGCGTGGAGTACACCCTGCTGGACCTCAAGGAATTCGATATTCCGGTCTTGACCACCGAAGTTGTACCGGCCGCTGCTAATAAGCAGTACGCGGATGAGAAGGTTCAGGCATGGTCCGATGCGGTTGATGCCTGCGATGGCTTCATCTTTGTTACCCCGGAGTACAACCGCTCCGTGCCGGGCCCGTTCAAGAATGCTTTCGACTGCTTGGCCGCAGAGTGGGCCGGCAAGCCGGTGGCGTTTGCAGGCTATGGCCCATCCGGTGCGGTCCGCGCCATCGAGGCATGGCGCCCTATCGTGGTGAACTTCTCCATGCCGCAGTTGCGCAACCAGGTCGAGTTCTACCTCGCCAGTGACTGGGCAGAGGGCGAATTCCACCCGGTCGATTTCAAGGTGGAGCGCACCACTTCCTTGCTGGCCGAGTTGGAAGACGCCGTTTTCGCATAATCAGTGCCTGGTGGCCGCATACAAAAAGCCAGCCCCCGCGCTCTTTCCGAGCAGCGGGGGCGGAATGCTAGGTGGTCGGCTTAATTACTGCAGGCCGAACTGATCCCAAGCGGCAGGGGAGAGGTTCTGGTACACGTGCTTGTGCTCCTGGTACTCGGCCAGGCCGGTGGGGCCAAGCTCGCGGCCGTTGCCGGATTGCTTGTAGCCGCCCCACTCTGCCTGCGGCAGGTACGGGTGGAAGTCGTTGATCCAGATGGTGCCGTGGCGCAGGGCGCGGGCAACACGCTCGGCGCGGCCGGCGTCGGAAGTGTAGACGGCGCCAGCCAGGCCGTACTCGGTGTCGTTGGCGATTTCGATGGCTTCTTCCTCGGTGGTGAAGGTCTCGATGGTCACGGTCGGGCCGAAGGCCTCGTCGTGGACGCAGTCCATCTCGCGGGTAGCGCCATCGATGATGGTCGGCAGGTAGTAGACGCCGGCGCCCAGGTCGGTGGTGCCGGTGCCGTGCTGGCCGTTGGTGTCCTCGCTGGTGGCGGCGCGGCCACCGGTGAGGATCTTGGCGCCCTGCTCGCGCGCCTTGTCCACGTAGGCGGCGACCTTCTCGCGGTGCTCGGCGGAGATGAGCGGGCCGGTCTCGGCCTTGTCATCGGTCGGGCCGCCGATCTTGATCTTATTGGCGCGCTCTACCAGGGCGTCGACGAACTTATCGTGCAGGGACTCTTCCACGACGATGCGGGAGCCTGCGGAGCAGACCTGGCCGGAGTGGAAGAAGGCGCCATTGAGGGCGTTGTCCACGGCGACGTCGAAGTCTGCATCGGCGAAGATGACGTTCGGGTTCTTGCCGCCGAGCTCGAGTGCGGTGCGCTTGACGGTCTCGGCTGCGTTCTTGGCGATGATCTTGCCGGTGACCAGGCCGCCGGTGAAGGAGACCATGTCTACATCCGGGTGCTGGGACAGCGGGTTGCCGCAGTTAGCGCCGGCGCCGGTGATGAGGTTGCCCACGCCGTCCGGCAGACCGCATTCCTTGAGGGCGGCCATGAGCAGCATGGCGGTGTGCGGGGTGAGCTCCGCCTGCTTGAGGACGAAGGTATTGCCGGCGGCCAGGGCCGGGCCCACCTTCCAAGAGACCTGCAGCAGCGGGTAGTTCCACGGGGTAATCAGGCCGCAGACGCCAACAGGCTCGGCGTCGATGCGCGAGCGCAGGTTGGGATCCTGCGGATCTACTACGCGGCCGGCCTGGTGCTGGGCCAGGGTGCCGAAGAACTCGAAGGCATTGGCGATGTCATCCATATCGCCCAGGGATTCCTCGTAACGCTTGCCGGTATCAGCGGACTCGGCCTGTGCGAAAAGTTCCTTGTGCTCGCGGATGAAATCGGCCACGCGGATGACGATCTTGCCGCGCTCGGCGGCCGGGGTATTAGCCCACTCGCCATTGTCGAAGGTTTCACGTGCAACCTTGATGGCGCGCTCGGTGTCCTCGTCGGATGCCTCGGACACCAGGCCCACGGTGGAGCCATCGGCCGGGCAGATGATGGTGCGGGTCTCGCCGCTCTGGGCGGCTTCCCACTTACCGTTGATGAACAGGGACTTCGGGGCGCCGTCGGCATGCACGCCCTTCAGCAAATCGGTCTGGGTGGGGTCGAACAGAGTGTTCTGGGTGCTCAAGTGAAAAGCAACCTTTCTCTCATAGAGGTAGTTGTACTGGCCAGCTTAGCTATCTTCGCGCCAGGTGCGCTCGGGCTCGGCGCCATCGGAGACATCGGACTCACCCGGTTGGGTCTGCTGCATGTGCAGGAAGGCCAGGTGGCGCTCGTAGAGGTCCAGCACGTTATTGATGATTTGGTTCTCGGAGTAACCGTAGACGTCATAGCCCAAGGAGCCGGTCATGTCATAGACCTCGAGGCGATAGTAATCATCGCCCTCGCCCTTGACGAAGTCGGGGCGTTCGGCCGCAACCGGGAAGAGTTGGTAGCGGAACATGCGCTCATTGTGGAGCTTTACTTCGAGGTCGAGCTGCGGAAGTTCGACGTCGGGAAGCTCACTGGTGAGCAAGAGGGCATCGTAGCCGCGGCTGCGCATGTGCGTTGCCACCTGCTGCAGGGCGTAGGTAGCGGTCTCGCGCAGGTAGGTATCCATCTCCTGCTTGGAGGGGAAGGTATTGGCGCGGTCGAGGCGGTTCTTCCAGAGGTCACCATTGGCCGGTTCGCGCTCGGTGCGGGAAGAAATCATGCCATGCATAGCGGTGGTGCGGGCCTCGCGCTGGATATTTTCCAGGCGCAGGGACTTCCACAGCGAGAACATGATGAGGTAAACCACGAACGCGAAGGGCAGGCCCATCACGACGGTCGCGGACTGCACGGTGGCAATGCCATCGATCTGCAGCAGGGCCAGGGTCAGTGCACCTACGGTTACGGACCAGAAGATGCGCAGCCAGCGGGAACCGTCCTGGCGGTTATCGGTAATGCGGGAGGTGAAGTTGGACATCACCAACGCGCCGGAGTCGGCCGAGGTGATGTAGAGCAGCAGGCCGATGAAGGTGGTCAAGAAGATGACGATGCCGGAGCCTGGGAACTCGTGCAGCATGTCGTAGAAGCCCTGCTCAGGGACGTTGATCGCATTTTCGGCGAACTCGGGGTAGTCACCGGAGCGGACCATGTCCAAGGCGGTGTTACCGAAGAAGGACATCCACATCAGGATGAACAGGAACGGGAAGGTCAGGGTGCCGAAGATGAACTGGCGCAGGGTGCGACCGCGGGAGATGCGGGCCAGGAAGAGACCAACGAAGGTCGCCCAAGCAATCCACCAGGCCCAGAAGAAGAGGGTCCAGGACTGCATCCAGGTATCGGCGGCTGCCTGGTCCTCGGCGAAGGCAAAGGTCTCCATGGTCCACGATGGGAACTTCGAGACATAGTCGCCGATATTGGTCACGATGGCATCGAAGAGGTACGCGGTTTTGCCAAAGACCACGACGTAGACCATCAACGCGATGGCCAGGTAGACGTTGAGCTCGGAGAGGAAGCGAATGCCCTTATCCACGCCGGATACGGCCGAGAGGGTCGCAATAGTAATGGCGATGATGATGAGCGCGGTCTGCAGACCGAAGCCCTGCTCAAAGCCGAAGATGAGGTGAATGCCGTAGGACAGCTGCACCACGCCGATACCCAGGGAGGCGGTCACACCGAAGACGGTGCCCAGCATGGCGGCGATGTCGACAGCGGAGCCAATAGGGCCGTGCACGCGCTTGCCGATGAGCGGGTAGAGCGCGGAGCGAATAGCCAGCGGCATATTCAGGCGGTAGGCAAAGTAGCCGAAGGCCATACCCATCAGGGCGTAGAGGGCCCAGCCGGTCAGGCCATAGTGGAACATGGCGTAGACCACGGCTTCCTTGGCCGCTTGCATGGTCTCGCCCTCGCCAACGGGCGGCGCCATGTACATGGTGACCGGCTCGGCGACGGCGAAAAACATAAGATCCACGCCAATGCCGGCGGCAAAGAGCATGGACACCCAGGAGAAAGTATTGAATTTGGGCCGCGAGTGGTCCGGGCCTAGGCGGATATTGCCGGTATTGGAGATGGCAATATAAAGGACGAAAACCACGGCGATGGTGGCGGTGAGAACATAGAACCAGCCGAGGTTGGTACCAATCCAGCCGGTGACATTGGCCAGGGTCTCCGCCGCTGATTCACGGCCAAAGCCGGCGTAGAGCACCATGGCGATGATCAACACGCCAGAGATAATAAATACCGGCCAGTTGGTTTTGGGTGCGGGGACCTCGGCCGCGCCTACATCATCGCCGGTTTCTGCCTTATAGCTGCCGACGAGGGCGCGGACTTGGTAGCGCGGGCTGCGCTTTTTGGTATCCCCAGAGGGGGTTGCGAGAGAGGTGTCTTTACCCCCTTCTTGGGGGATTTTACGTGAAGTGTGGGGCTCCTCAGGGTCGTGAGGATCGAAGTCTGCCATCTACTTCTCCTAGTGTTGGTTGGTTTGGGCCGAATCTTTCGCACGAGTGCCCCAAAGGTCTCACAAGATCGCAGGGAGAGATAGGTGAGTGAAATGAATCATATGTGGGTAATTTATGCGAAAAGACTTCGGATTTCATCTGCTGAGACGTCCATCCGAACAAGGTAAATATACATTAATCTGGGCAAACTTCTAGGGGATGTGTACTCTGGAGATAGTGCCCGCACATAAGGCGATGTGGATATTTACAGACTTTTGTATAAATTACAAAATATTCACTTTCGGTGGGGCCATCTTGACGTGTGAAATATTTCACAGAAAGAAGGGGATTTATGGGTTTTATGGACAAGCTGACCAAGAAGCGTTCCGCTAAGAAGGTCACCGATGAAGTAAGCGACGTAGTCGTCGTTGGCGGCGGCTCCGCAGGCTCCGTCATCGCCGCACGCCTGACCGAAGACAAGAACACCCGCGTGCTGGTCCTTGAGGCTGGCCGCCCAGATTCCCTGTGGGATCTGTTTATCCACATGCCATCCGGCTTCTCTTTCCCAATCGGCGCAAAGAACTACGACTGGATGTATGAATCCGATCCAGAGCCGGAGATGAACGGTCGCCGCGTCTACCATGCTCGCGGCAAGGTTCTCGGCGGATCCTCCTCCATCAATGGCATGATCTACCAGCGCGGTAACCCGATGGACTACGAGAAGTGGGGCCAGAACCCGGGCATGGAGAACTGGGACTTCGCCCACTGCCTGCCGTACTTCAACCGCATGGAAACCGCCGCTGCGGCTGAGCCGAATGACCCGCGCCGTGGCCACGATGGCCCGCTGTACCTCTCCCGCGGCCCGGCCACCTCCGAGCTCTTCCAGGCCCTGTTCAAGTCTGTGCAAGAAGCCGGCTACAACCTGACCAATGACGTCAATGGCTACCGCCAAGAGGGCTTCGCTCCGTTCGACCGCAATATTAAGAACGGCAAGCGCTGGTCCGCTGCCCGCGCCTACCTGTACCCCAATATGGATCGCGAGAACCTCGAGATCCGCACCCGCGCTTTCACCACCAAGATCCTCTTCGAGGGCCAGAAGGCCGTCGGCGTGGAGTACGAGTGGCAGGGTGGCGTGCACCGCGTCTACGCCGAGAAGATCGTCTTGTCCGCCGGTGCCATCAATACCCCGCAGCTGCTGGAGATCTCCGGCATTGGTGACCGTGAGATTCTGGAAAAGCACGGCATTGACGTCGTCAAGCACCTGCCGGGTGTGGGCGAGAACCTGCAGGACCACCTCGAGGTCTACATCCAGTATGAGACCACCAAGTCCACTGCCTCCTCCCAGCCTTACCTGGATAAGTGGCGCTGGCCGTTCATGGGTCTGCAGTGGCTGCTGACCCACAAGGGCCCGGTTGCTACCTCCCACTTCGAGGGCGGCGGCTTCGTGCGCTCCAATGAGAACGAGGATTACCCGAACCTCATGTTCCACTTCCTGCCGATGGCCGTGCGTTACGACGGCCAGAAGGCGGACGTCAAGCACGGCTTCCAGTGGCACGTGGGCCCGATGTTCTCCGATACTAAGGGCCACGTTCACATCAAGAGCGCCGATATCCACGACAAGCCGTCCATCCTCTTCAACTACCTGAAGACCGACCAGGACCGCCGCGAGTGGGTTGAGGCCGTACGCGTTGCCCGCTCCTTGCTGGATACCAAGGCCATGGAAGAGGTCGGCGCCCGCGAGTTCAGCCCGGGTCTGGATGTACAGACCGACGAGGAAATCCTGGAGTGGGTCCGCAACGACGGCGAGACTGCGCTGCACCCATCCTGCACCGCCAAGATGGGCGCGGAGTCCGATCCTATGGCCGTGGTCAACCCGGATACCATGGGCGTGTGGGGCGTCGAAGGCCTCTACATTGCGGATGCCTCCGTCTTCCCGTCCGTGACCAACGGCAATATCTACGCCCCAACCATGATGGTGGGCGAGAAGGCCGCTGACCTCATCGCCGGCCGCACCCCGCTGGAGCCAAACCACGCTGAGTGGTACAAGGCCAAGCAGGATATGCCGCTCTACGCTGAGGGCGAAGCAGTCCGCGATCACAAGCACTCCATCCAAGGCGCTGACCACTAAGCACCCTCCCGCCGGATGGCTGTAGCGCCGCGTTCCCTTTTCCTGGGGGCGCGGCGCTTTTGCTTGCCGACGTCCCCCTCCCACCGCGCACCCCTCCGCTGGGCCAGAACCATGGTTTAATCGGCGGGCAAGGAAGCGGCCCCGCTGGATTGAAATGACAGAGTAAAGGAGGACATTGATGCTCAGTATTATCGCTTTAGTCATTAGTATCGTTTTCGCCGTATCCGTTCTGAGAAAGCTCGATGACATCGATATGCATCTAAAGGAGCTGCTCGCCTCGCGCGAAGATGACCAAACACCGTGTTAAGCGTGTGGGTGGCTAAGGAGACGGTGAATAAATTTCGAATTAACCAACTGCAAAAGGCCCATACCGACCGTGAAATGGAATTTTCCTGCGATGTAGCGTGAAGGGCTATGGCTTCGTAGACCAAAGTGGTTTCCAAAAAGCAGTTCCAGTACTTCGTACGTGGGGTAGCCAACACCGCCGACTTCAAGGAAGTATCATTCCCGGATACCAGCGAAAAGAGATAGTCATTTGGCTATTAGAAAGCTTCGCTACGTGTGGTTTGACCCGTACGCAATGTCCGTGAATGTCTAGCTCTTGATGGAGAACCTGGTGTCAGTGTCGCTGGCCGCACCTACGCCGCCGTCATGTCCGCCGACACCCTGTTCATCACCCTCCTCACAGGGGTGGGTGTGGACATCCACGTGAAGATTCTGGAGAAATTCGCCGCCCATGTCGCGCCCCCCGCGTTGGGTTGGCAGCCGAACCGTGAAGGACCAGTCATCGGCTATCCCATCGACTAATTCTTGCAGGTTGCAGGACTTTCGCGTGACTGTTAGTTCAGCCCATTTTAAATAGTTCATCGCATACTGTATAGTTCAGCACATGCTGACTATTGCTTCGCGCCTCGACGTCATGAACCGGCTCGGCCGGGCCATGGCTGATCCGACGCGCTCCCGAATCCTGATAACCCTACTAGACGGTCCGAGCTACCCGGCTGTGCTCTCGCAAAGCTTGGATCTGACGCGCTCGAACGTTTCGAACCACCTGTCTTGCCTGCGCGATTGTGGCATTGTCGTCGCTGAGCCGGAGGGCCGTAAAACCCGCTACGAAATCGCCGATCCGCACCTCGCGGCAGCGCTCGAAGCGCTAGTCAACGCGACACTGGCCGTCGACGAGAACGCCCCCTGCATCGACACTGAGTGCTCGGTGCCCGGCTGCGGCGAGAAAGGAGCGGACGTATGAGTTCAGCATGTGGATGCGAACACGAACCCGCCACGGAGATCGACGAGCTCGATCGGCCATGGTGGAAGGACCCTAAGCTACTGCTGCCGATCTTCTCCGGCGTAGCCCTCATAACAGGACTGGCGCTGGACTGGTCCGACTTGGAGACGCCCGCGACGGTACTGTATTGGGTTGGGCTGCTGTTGGGCGCTTACACGTTCGCGCCTGGAGCGATCCGGAACCTTGTCACGAAGCGCAAGCTCGGCATTGGCTTGCTAATGACGATCAGCGCGGTCGGTGCGGTGATCCTCGGATTCGTCGGAGAGGCCGCGGCGCTAGCGTTCCTGTATTCGATCGCCGAGGCACTGGAAGACAAGGCGATGGACCGGGCCCAAGGCGGACTGCGGGCGCTGTTGAAGCTGGTACCGCAGACCGCGACGGTGCTGCGCGACGGCACAGCGGCCGAGGCCGAAGCGAAGAACCTCGAGGTTGGCGAGCTAATGCTCGTGCGCCCCGGGGAGCGGATCGCCACGGACGGCATCATTCGATCCGGGCGCTCCAGCCTTGACACCTCAGCGATCACCGGAGAATCCATTCCGGAGGAGGTTGCGCCCGGCGACGAAGTGCCTGCGGGAGCGATCAACTCCGCCGGGGTGCTGGAGGTCGAGACGACCGCAGCTGGAACGGACAACTCGCTGACCACACTCGTGGACCTAGTCGAGCAAGCGCAGGCGGAAAAGGGCGACCGCGCCCGGATCGCCGACCGGATTGCTCAACCCCTAGTGCCCGGGGTGATGATCCTAGCGGTGCTGGTCGGTGTGATCGGCTCGCTGCTGGGCGACCCTGAGACGTGGATCACCCGTGCGCTGGTAGTCCTGGTCGCAGCGTCGCCGTGCGCGCTGGCAATCTCCGTGCCGCTGACGGTCGTGGCCGCGATCGGCGCGGCCAGCCAGTTCGGAGTGGTCATCAAGTCCGGCGCGGCGTTCGAGCGACTCGGCGGCATCCGTCACCTGGCAGTGGACAAAACCGGAACCCTTACCCGCAACCAGCCTGAGGTTACCGGAGTGGTCCCGGCAGACGGATTCGATCGGGCGCAGGTGCTTTCCTTCGCGGCGGCAGTTGAGCAGCAATCGACACACCCCCTCGCTGCGGCGATCGCGGCAGCGGGGCCCGAAGCGCCCACCGCCTCGGACATCAGCGAGGAAGCTGGGCATGGCATCGGCGGCACCGTCGAAGGCCGACGGGTGCTGGTGGGCAGCCCCCGATGGATCGACGCCGGACCACTGAAAGCAGACGTTGAGCGCATGGAGTCCGAGGGTCAGACCTGCGTCCTGGTCACCGTCGATGACGCTCTCGCCGGGGCGATCGGGGTCCGTGACGAGTTGCGGCCCGAGGTGCCCGAAGCCGTGCAGGCCCTGCACGCCAACGACGTGGAAGTAAGCATGCTCACCGGCGACAACACTCGCACCGCCCGGGCGCTGGCTGGAATCGCCGGAATCGACGACGTGCGCGCCGAGCTGCGCCCTGAGGACAAGGCAAGCATCGTCGCCGAATTCTCCTCCAAGACGCCGACGGCGATGATCGGCGACGGCATCAACGACTCGCCGGCACTGGCGGGCGCGACGGTGGGCATAGCGATGGGAGCGACCGGCTCTGACGCCGCGATCGAGTCCGCTGACGTCGCCTTCACCGGCCACGACCTCCGGCTAATCCCGAAGGCGCTGCAGCACGCCCGCCGAGGAAGCAGGATCATCAACCAGAACATCGTGCTGTCTCTGGCCATCATCATCGTGTTGATGCCACTGGCGATCAGCGGCGTGCTGGGCCTGGCCGCCGTCGTGTTGGTTCACGAGGTAGCCGAAGTGATCGTGATCTTGAACGGCCTGCGGGCTGCGCAAACAAAACGCTGAGGCTGTGACCGGCAAGTCTCATAAGTGTTAAACCACACGCTGAGCGGACACACCTTGGGCCAGGCACGTCATTCTAAAAGATAGATTGAGAAGCTACCTAAATCACAGAACTTACCTGTTTCGCTGCAGGTGAGAGACTTCTTATAGTGGCATGTGTTAATCCAATCGCATGCGAGTATGGAGGTGTTAGGTGGCTATTAGCGCCCTGGTGACCTTAATGGGCGTGTGGTTCGCGGCGATTGCCTCGCCGGGCCCAGACGTAGTGCAAATCATTCGCTTAGGTGCGCGTTCTACGCGCGCAGCCGTATGGGCGGCGCTTGGTAGTACCACCGGCCTTACCATTTGGACCGTGGCCTCCTTGGCGGGTCTATCCGCGCTGATTTCTGCGCATCCGGGGATCCTCGTGGCGCTGCAGGTTCTCGGTGGTTGTTACCTGCTGTGGATGGCCTATACCGCCATTACCGGCGGCATCAAGGAGCGCCGTGCGCCCGCAACCGTCGTGGGCACCGAAACCCGCGCTCCGCAGCCGCGCGGGTTTACGCCGGACGGCATCATCAAGGCGGGCACTGCCTATCGCATGGGATTCATCTGTGATCTTTCGAACCCCAAGGTGGTCATCTTCTTTGGCGCCATCTTTGCCAATTTCATCGATCCCGGCATGGGCATCGGCGCCAATCTCATGGTGGGTGCCGTATTGATTCTGGAAAGCCTCGTGCTTTTTGTCGGCGTGGCTTTGAGTACCCGCGCGGTCTCGAAGTGGATGGCTAAGAACTCCGCCTGGGTGGATATTGTCAGCGGCGTGGTCTTCCTGCTGCTGGGTGTCATCATCCTTTTTGAAGGAGTGCGTGGACTTATAGCCATGTAATCTGGGGCCATGATTTTTACCACTACCAATACCGTTGATGGCTATGAAATCACGGACTATATCCGCATTATCGCCGGGGAAACGGTCATCGGTATTAATATGCTGAAGGATTTCGGGGCATCCATCCGCAATATCACCGGTGGACGCTCCGCCGGGTACGAGAGCGAGGCCATCAAGGCGCGTGAGGCGGCACTCGATGAATTGTGGCGTCGCGGTCAGGAGCTCGGGGCCGATGGTGTGGTGGGCATCGCCTTCGATTATTCGCCCATGGGAACGTCGAATGACATGCTGATGGTCACGGCCACCGGCACGGCGGTGAAGCTGCGCGCTCGTGATTAAAATCGGCAAGAAAACAATGGCCCTGTGCGCTGGGCTATGCGCGGCCGCTGGGCTCATGGCAGGGTGCGAGGAAGAACCGCCGCGGCCGGGCAGCGTGCCGAATGAATCGCAAGGCGCGGCCGATGGCTATATCACCACGCTGCCGGACCAAGGCACAACGGCCAATGGCCAGTACCAGATCATTAACCTGCAAAATCATCGCAGTTTTGTGGTCCACGTGCCGTTTAATGCGGATAAGCACCACCGCCTGCCCGTGGTCGTGGCGATGCACGGCTATGAGATGGATGCCGGCAATATGTTCAAAGGAACCGATCTCTCCCAGGGCGATGCCATCACGGTGTTCGTCCAAGGCGCGGGCAAGGCGTGGGCGCCGGCACCGTATGCGGTAACCAGCTTGGACGATGACCTCAAATACGTCGATGACACGATCGATTTCGTCCGCCGTCACTATCCCGCCTCTGAGACCACCTATGGCGTGGGTTTTTCCAATGGTGGCGGGTTTGCCCGCGCGGTGTCCTGCAAGCGGCCGGGCTTATTTGATGCGGTGGCGACGGTCTCGGCGGCCAAGTACGACCGCGTAGAAAAGGACTGCGCCAGCGAACCCACTGATTACCTGGATATTCACGGCACCGAGGACGTGCTCATGAATTACGATGGCGGGCACCAACACGGCGCGCACTACCGCTCGGTAAAGCAATCGCTGCGCGGGATTGCCAGGGAGAATGGCTGCAATCCGTTTCCAAAGAGGCGTCGGAAAGAAGCGGTGGAGCACTTTACCTGGCGGGTATGTGATGCGCGCACCGAGCAGTACACCATCCACGGAGGCACGCACACGTGGAACGGCGGGGCCACGGACCATTCCGGTCTGGTCAGGGCGGAGTGGACTACCGATACGGTCCTGGATTTCTTCCATATCGCCCACCCGTAGCGATAGCCGCGTGCGGGCTGGGTAAGCTGGGCGGCATGCTAGACATTCCTATCAATGGCGACTCCATCAAATTGGGCCAGTTCATCAAGCTGGCCAGCTTGGTGGCTACCGGTGGCGAAGCTAAAGAGCTCATCGCAGAAGGCGTAGTTACGGTCAATGGCGAGCCCGAGACGCGCCGGGGCGCCATGCTCCACCCAGGCGATGAGGTGTGCATCGAGGATGCCTGCGCGCGCGTGGGCGAGCCGGACGATGACGATGATTACTTCGATGAAGCCACGGCCGACGATGACTTTGATCCAGAAAAGTGGAGGAATATGTAGATGCCAGCATTCGAAGCTGAAGTGGGCATGCCCTACTGGATCGACCTGACCACCTCGGACCCGCGCAAGTCCGCGCACTTCTATGAGCAGGTGCTGGGCTGGGAAATCTCCGCCGAGTCCAGCGAGGATAATCCCTACCAGATGGCGCGCCTGCAGGGCCTGCCCATCGCCGGGCTCATCCCGCAGCCGGAGGAGGCGCCCATGCCGGATACATGGGTGACCTACTTCCTGTCCAAGGACATCGAGGGCGATTGCCAGCGCGCGCAGAACCTCGGCGGGCGCATCCTGGTGGAGCCGCAGCAGGTGCAGCTGGGGCACATGGCCCTGCTTGTCGACGCCGCCGGGGGCATGTTCGGCCTCATCCAACCCGCCGGCCCGGAGCACTTCGTGGCCGCCGGCGAGCCCGGCACCCCGGTCTGGCACGAGCTCACCGCCACCTCGGGCTTCCAGAACGCGATGGATTTTTATGGCGAGCTATTCAACTGGGAGATCCGCGCCATGCAGTCCGAGGATGAGAACTTTATCTACGCCACCGCGGAAGAAGACGGTGCGCCGTTTGCCGGCCTGTGGAACGCCGAGGGGCAGTTCCCGCCGCAGGTCCCGAGCTTCTGGCAGACCTATTTGGGCGTGCGCGATATCGACGCCGCTGCGAAGAAGGCCGTGGAATTAGGCGGCGAGGTCATCCGCGAACCGTGGGATTCGCCCTTCGGCCGCATGTGCCTTTTGGCCGATTCCACCGGTGCCACCATCACCCTCACCGAGGTCGAAGACGCCCCCGAAGAAGAGCCCACTGAGTCGGATGATGTGCTGGGCCTCGATCCGCAATAATTGCGATGAGTGAGTCGCCTCTGGTCAAGCGCGTATTAGCGGTCGTTGCCGTGATTCCACCCGGCAATGTGACCTCTTATGGCGAGGTGGCTAAGGTGGCCGGCTGCGGCGCGCGCAACGTCGGTACCGTGTTAAAGCGCCACGGCGGCGGTGCTGCATGGTGGCGCGTGGTCCGCGCCGATGGCGCCTCCCACGATCCCGCCCGCGCCGCGGAGTTCTGGGATCGCGAGGCCATCGCGCACGCCAACGGCCGCGTTAAAATGCACGAGCACGGAATCGACGCCCGCGAATTACAGGAGTTGATGGAGTGAGGGCCTGGGTCATTCTCTTTCTCGCGATTGCTAGCGAAGTCGTGGGCACCGTCGCGCTGAAATACGCAGTGGACCATTTCTGGATCTACGGCGTGGCCGCCCTCTGCTTCATCCTCGCCTTCGCGCTGCTGCACCGCGTGATGCAAGAAGGCGTCAACGTGGGCGTGGCCTATGGTCTCTGGGCATCCGGCGGGGTCATTTCCACCGCGTTGCTGTCCGCCGCGCTATTTGGCGAGCCGCTCGGCGCGGTAAAGCTCGCCGGCATCGCGCTCATTATGGCCGGCGTATTCTGCGTGGAAATGGGTGCGAAACCAGACGAGGATCAAGACCACACGGTGGAGGTGGCGCCGCAATGATCTGGTTTTTGCTTTTCCTCGCCACCGCCATCGAGGTTTCCGGCACCCTGTGCCTGCGCATGTCCGCGGTAACCGGCCGCCGATTCTGGGTGGTGCTCGTTGCCCTGTGTTATGTCTCTGCCTACGGCTTCTTGGCGCTCGTGCTCAAGGCAGGCATGGATCTCGGCGTGGCCTACGGCATCTGGGCTGCCACTGGCGTTGCGCTTACCGCCATTGCCTCGTATCTCCTGTTCAAGGAGCCATTTACCTGGCTGAAATCTCTGGGCGTGGTGCTGATTGTCGGGGGAGTGCTGCTCGTAGAAGCCGGTGCGTAGCGTCCATGGGGAGGCTACGATACTTTCATGATGAAAAAGCTGGCGGTAGGTTCCTTGGTTACCGCACTCTCCTTCGTTACCATCCCCGCCGCCCAGGCTGTCACGCTCGACCCGCACGCTGTGCCCGCGCGCACCCAAATCACTGTCCGGCATGCTTCTGGGGCCACGGTTTCTACCGCTAATTCCCATGAGTCTCGCCCCGCGCTGTCTTTGAGCAAGCTCTACTTGGGCTATTGGGTTCTAAAATACGGTGCACCGGCTGATAAAGCCCGCGTGGAGCATATGATTCGTGTGAGCGATGACAACGTAGCTACTGACTTGGACCGCCGCTACCCGCAGGCCATCCCCAGCATCATCCACGAGTTTGGCCTGCGCGAAACGCACTCCACCGGCTACTGGGGGACAACGACCACCTCTACCGAGGATGTAGCGCGGTTTACCTCGCGTATCCAGCGCGATCCCATTGCCGCACCCATTCTGACCGGCATGGCTAATGCCGCCCCTGTGGCTGCCGATGGCTACCGCCAAGATTTTGGTACCTCACGAATTCCGGGCGTTATCGGTACCAAGTTTGGCTGGTCCGATGATCGCCGCATCCATGCTTCGGTATCCACCGCCCCTGGTTTTACCGTCGCCGCCAATACCTATGGTGACGCGGGCACTCATACTGCAGATGTCACCCGTGCCGTACATAATGCCCCAGGCGCACTACCTGCACCGGGTGGTTCTAGTGAAGCCATTGGCGCGCGCATCGAGCACGATTTGAATCTACAAGGCCCCGCACGGCAGGCCGTCCGTGATGCCACCCGCACGGCAGCGAACTACGAGCGTCAAGCTTGCGCGAGCGCGAACCAGGCGTTGGCTCAGGTAACGCCGATGCGCGTGTGCAACTAGGACTTGCAGAGCTCGACAGCACTATAAAGCGTGCTGGCCTGGGATGGCGGGGGCGGATTTAGCGGATGAAGGCGAGGCCGTTTCTGCCACAATTTATTGCCGCAGTCGTCCTGCGGATGGAGCCACCAGCAAAAATCTTCATAGTGCGCTAGTCGTCTAGGACCTCGCCGTCAATGATCTTTGCCTCCTCTTCTTCGAGTTCCTTTAGGAACTCAGGGTTGAGTTCGTTCTTGAGGTCGAAGGTGCCGTTGAGGTTGTTGACGAAGACGTCGGTGAGGCGTTGTCCCATGGGGCGGAAGGTGGCATAGGTAAGCGTGCCGGCGGCGACGCCGCCGAGGACCGGGACGACTTTGGTGACTGCAGAGCCGACGCTTTGCTTGGTGATTTTCTGGCCGAGCATGGCGGCGACCTTCTTCACGACGGGGTACCAGACGGTCTTGGTGAGTGCCTTGTTCGTGACCTTCTTTCCAGCTTGCGCGGCGGCCATGCTGGCGGCCTTATTGATGAGGGCAGCGCCGCCGGCGATGCCGAACATGGCGCCGAGGTAGCCGAAGACGCGCAACTTGGCTTCATCGTTGAGCGTGGAGTCCTCGCCGGTGAAGAGGTCTTTCTCGCCGAAGAGATAGCTGATTTGCTGGGCCATGCGGAGGGCGAAGCCGAAGAACTGGGCGACATCGGCGCCAGCGGCGGGGACGGCGACGAAGGCGTTAGCAGGCAGGCCAGCTGCGAAGGATACCGCGGTGGTGTTGCGGGTGTTGGTGGAAACGAGACGCTTGGCGCGCTCGGCAAGGGCTTCTGTGGTGAAGACGGCCTGTGGCCCGCGCTCAAGAATGATGTCGAGGTGTTCATGATCCTTGAATTCGGAACGGAGGAATTCCTCGCGATCGACCTTGACGAAGGGGAGCTTGACCGCGGCGGTGACGGTGGTCATCGCGGTTTCTGCAAGGGATTCCTCGTCCGGTTTGAGTTTTGTGAGGACTTCTTTGTTAGGGAGCTTGGCTTTGACGTCAGAGAGCTGGACGTCGTCGAGTTTGGCTTTGATGCTGGAGAGGTTGGGCTTGGGGATTTGCATGGTTCCTTCCGAGGTGGATGAGTCATTGAACTGATCTTATCGTGTGGGGTGGTTGTTTCTCTGACGGTAGAGTCCTTGTGGTGGGGCTGTATCTTCGTTTAAGCCTTGGTTTTCGGGATGAAAAGGATTCTTGGTTAATCGTTGGCTTTCTATGGTGTGCTGTGTTCCGATCGCTGCGGCATTTTTCGGGGTGTAGCGGGAACGTCAAGTTGTTTGTGTGTGGGGTTAGGTTTATAGGTATTTGTCGAAGCGGTCGGGGTAGGCAACGGCCATTTGGTTGATGGCTTGTTTCCAGCCGGAAACTCGGGCTCCTTCCATGAGTCTGCCGGCTGTCGCTGAGACTCGTTTGCCTTGCTTTGCCCTCTTGGCAGCTCGTTTGTCCTCGATGTTGCAGATCATCAACCACAGCGTCTTGAGCGCTGATTCATCGTTGGTGAACTGCACCCTGTTGCGGGTAGCTTTACGCAGTTCATTGTTAAACGACTCAATGGAGTTCGTCGTATAGATTACCTTTCTGGCTGCCGGTGGGAACTGCAGAAACGGGACAAACCGGCCCCACGCATCCCGCCACACCTTGACTGAGCGTGGATACTTTTCTCCCAATTCAGAAGCTTCAAATTCGTCTAAGGCAGCCTGAGCTGTGGACTCGTCCGTGGCGGTGTAAATCTTTTTCAACGCGGCTGATACACCCCGTCGATCCCCGTAGGCTACCCACCGGTTAGCGGCACGAATCAGGTGCACGATACAGGTTTGCACCATAGAGTTCGGCCAGGTTGCCTCAACTGCTTCTGGCAGGCCTTTAAGCCCGTCACAGCAGACGATAAAGACGTCCTTGACCCCACGGTTGGAAAGATTGGCGCATACTTGCGCCCAAAATGAAGCGCCTTCTTCTTTGGCAATCCACAATCCCAAAATGTGTTTGATACCGTCCAAGTCCACGCCGATTGCCATGTACGCGGACTTGTTGACTACTCGGCCGCCGTCGCGGACTTTAATGCGCAGCGCGTCCAGGAAAATGACTGGGTAGAACTCATCTAACTGGCGGTTTTGCCAGACCATGACCTCATCGAGCACGGCATCGGTGACTGCAGAAATCGTCTCATGGGAAATATCAACCCGCATCGCCGTTGCCATATGGTGCTGGATGTCCCTAATTGTCATCCCACTGGCGTACAAGCTGACGATCATGTCATCGACATCGGTCAATCTCCTCGAGCCTTTAGGGACCATAGTCGGCAAGAATGTTCCAGCCCGATCCCTCGGTACATCAACGGTGACTGGCCCGTAGTTAGAATCCACGGTCTTTGGATACGACCCGTTGCGGTGATTGTCTGTTCCAGCGGCAGCTTTGCCGCTCCTGTCGCCAGACTCGTAGCCCAGGTGGGCATCCATTTCAGCGTTGAGGCCTCTGGTAATCGAGGCCTGTAACATGCCGCGAACTAGGTCATTGGCATCCGTTGTGGACGTGCCTAGGTCGTCAATCAGTTTCGCGATTTCAGGGTTAGCAAGAAGCTTCTTTTCAATCGCATCAATTTTGGCCTTATCAGCCGAGTCTCGTCGTGCCACAGTAGTCATTCTGGTCCATCTCCTTATGCGGGTTAGGTACCCACACACAAACCATCAGACACTCTCTGTAGCGGCTCTGCGGAGTCTGGAACATTTGCGAATCCCCAGGTAGAAGCTGGAGGAATTGTCGCTTATGGATTGCATGTCCGGTGTACTGGAACTGGGTTTCTTCCTTTAAGCGCAAAGATCAGGCTTCAAGAAGAACATCTCGGAGCTTTTTATCAGACCGTAGATGAAACCTCTAGGAATCTTACTGAGTGTGTCTACGGATTTGTTCGTGGAGAAGCGATCAGTAGTCCAACTACTTCAGGGCATGGTTATCGAATTGATGGAGAGATTTTTGCAGGAAAGCATCATGACTTTGGTGTCTCCAAGGAAGTCCATCTTCCGTGCAATGTGAACTAATTACTCTGCATAAGCCAGGCTTTTAGTTCCTCCTCTGCGCGCTTACACCCACCTGGGTAGTTTTCGTTCAGCTCTTCAGCTACGGAGTCAAAGATTTTCTTAGTGATAGCCTCAGCATGGTCAGGTTGAAGCTGCCCTCTTAAATCATTTAAGGGGGCAGAGAGAGTGGCATAAGGGCTGGGGCGTAAATAATAAGACCGCATGTCAGCGGAATATATTCGAGGAGTTGTCCCCAAAAACTGAGATTCAAGGACGACGTTTCCGAACACTAATGACGATAGGTTTTTCTCTTCCATAGTCGGCAGTTTACGGAAAATAAGGTGTGTTAATTGCCGGCTTATTCGACTTGGTTACAGGCAACTTAAACACGTCGAAGTAGTTAGAACTTCTTCACTGCTCGTTGAGTGATTCGTCAATCATGTCGTTTTCTGCTCCTGTGCCTCTTTGACGCAGCGATGAACCGTGCCGACTGAACAGCCCAACTCGGCAGCAATTGCGCGCATAGTTAGCCTTTTTGTCCTTAGCTCTTGTACTGACCAGCCATTTCTAGGATGTTTCTTAGTCATGGTGCCCCTCCTCGATGAGAGCAGCGACGGCATTGCGTGCAGCACCATTGCCCCAACGCTTTGCCGCACGCTTCTTGCCACGTGCGCTTTGAATCGTGGTGAAGGTGGCTTCGTAGACGGCGGGGCATGTCGGTGTCAACGTCTAGGGGTATTGAGCAGAGTGATATTTAGCCCGCTGCGTTCGGCTTGGTCGATGTGGATTTGGTTAGGAAACTAGGATGAGGCCGCCGATCCAGCTAAGGAAACGGACGGTGCCAAACGGTGCCAAATGGTGCCAAATGGTGCTACCCTAGTGTTATTGCCACCTGTTACGACAGGATTGGAAGAAGACCCTGGGGCCCAGCCGGACGACTGGACCCAGGGTCTTCGCCTTTCTCTAGAGGGAATCCGGGGTGGGACGGTTGAGGACCACTTTCTCGTGCAGCTTCTCCCAGTACTGCTCTTCCCCTAGATGGACGGAGTTCAGTGCTCCCAGAACGGCATCTGGAATCCAGAGCAGTGGATCATCGCCACCGCGTACGTGTCGCAGTCGGATGCCAGCGCTTTGCCCCTGGCCCTGCAGGGCAACTATATGGGCGATGTCTCGCTTGTTTTGTGCTTCTTGCCGGCTTTCCAAAGTGACGTTGTGGACGTGCATCTCGGAGAGCTCGAAGTACATTTGCTCCAAGCATTTCCTGCGGTGTCTCTCCGTCTTCTTGCTCACTTCACTCTGGTGGGTGATGATCGCTTGCATGGAGTCGATCCCAGAAAGGGTGTCCACAATTTTCCGGCGTCGGCTATTACGTTCGTCGGTCCAGTGAAGTTTGACCTGGCCAGGAAGCCGTAGTGGACGCAGCTCCTCGCGTACTTTTTCCAAGTCTTGAGTGTCGATGATGGCTGCACACACCATGTACTCCTGCCGGTCTGGGGGCCTGAGGGCGGAGGACTCGTCGATGTAGGCGACTAGCTGGGATTCCACCCTGAAATTGTAGCCTAGTGTTCAAAGACAACTTCCATATGGCGGGATGCAAGCCACGATCGCTGTGGTCAGAAAACAGCCACCGGGGAACTAGACAGCTGCTGTCTGTGCATAAGGAGAAGAAGGTGCTTTTACCACCAAGACACTATCCGCTTTTCGGCTGTAGCAGTTCCGCGGCGAGATGATAGGCCAAGTGTGCATCCATCTCCGCCTGCAGACCAGCGTTGATCGATGCCTGTAGCAGGCCTTTAACTAGCTCGCTTGCATCATCAGCGGAAGCCGACAGATCGCTTATCAAGCTGCCGAGCTCAGGGTTTTCCATCAGCTTCTCGCTGATCTCGTTGACCCTCGCCGGGTCATGGCTTTTCTTCGGTGACACCGTAGTCATTATCGGTGAAACTCCTTCTAGATCAGAGCCACACACAAACTTCCTGACGCTCTGGCCATTTTGCTTGCACGGCCTTAGAACAACTGGGACAAGAATTGCGAAGCTTCTTGGCCGCCGCGGTGGCGTAATAGGACAAGCACAAAATATTGTGCAAATGCTAACGGATGAAGGCGAGTGCATCTTCGGCGGTGCTGTGGCTGTAGCTCTCGTCGGTTTTGGCGAGCTTATTACCGCGCAGCACCAGCCACATGCTCAGCGGGTAGAGGATAAGCGCTACCGTGACGGCCTGGATGATGGCGGCCACCTCGGAATCGTGCAGGTAGTTCCAGCAAAAGTGCAGGAGGAAGGCGGCGGCTAGGCAGCCGAGAAAGACGCCGATGCGCCACCACAGCGGCTTGGCGGCGGCGTAGAGCGCCCAGCCGATGCCCCAACCAGCCAGCGCGGTGAGCAAGACGTGTAGGCCCGGGCCGGCGACAAGGCGCAGGCCCCACATCTCAAACAGTCCCTGGACATCGCTATCGGGGTGCATGGTGGCGCCCATGGCGCCGTAGAGGATATTTTCGCAGGCCTCGAAGCCCAGGCCCACCACTGCACCCACGATCCAGCCATGCCACGGGCGGTTGAGCTGGCGGAAGGACATGAGCACGAAAATGACGCCGGTGGCCTTGGAGATTTCCTCTGGGTAGGCGCCGCTCCAGGACATCATGGCATCGACCCAGCCGGTGCCGATGGCAAGCTGCATGACAGGACCGGAGCTGATCAGCGCTAGGGCTACGGCCACCCCGCCGCCCCAAAGGAAAGCCAGTAGGGCCCACAGGCGCGCCGGGCGGGCCCACATGGGGCTGCGCTGCAGCAGGAAGATGACCAGCGCCACGAGAACGGCGGCGATGAGCAGGCTGAGCAGGCCCATCAGGGGAGAGATTAAAAATGTGCTCAGCGTCTGGACCAAGAACGCGATGAGGCCAATACCGGAGAGGATCCACAGCGTGATGCGAAAGAGCTTGGACATCTAGTACATCAACTCCCCGGAGAAGTCAGCGAATTCTGCTTCGGCCCCAGCGGGCAGATCCTCTTGGCCGAAGGCATGCCAGATGCGGGAGGTGGTGGCCCGGGCCTGATCTCCCTTGCCAGTCACGGTGACCACCCAATCCTTGTTTTCGTCTTCGCCGGTGCCGTCGAGGGAGAGGGCGGCGGTGGAGGAGGGGGCGTCGGCAAGCAGGAGCGCTCCATTCGTGCCGTCAAAGGTGGGGGCGTCGGCCGGCAGGGAAGCCATGGCGAGGGCGCGAACCATGCGACGCAAGGTGGTGGCATCGTCCTTGGCATCCTCGGTGAGGGTGGCCTGCACACTGACATCACCGCAGGTCCAGCCGATGCTGGCGAGGGATTCATAATCGCGCTCGCAGTAGAGATCAGCAACGTCAATCTCCCAATCCTGGCTGGGCTCGGTCAGGGTGACCTGCTCGACGTCCGCGGAGGAATCCGCCAGCGCCGCCTGCACAATTGTGGGCAAAGCGAGAACCACCGCCACGAACGCAATGACGGCGAGGAAAAGGCGCCGCGGATGCGCTGGAGGAAAGCGATAAAATTCCATAGCCCACACCTTATCTTGCTGCTTTGACCTAGAGTGGCAAGCATGAAAGATCTTTATCAACTAGTCAATGGACCCTGGCTGGAAAGCCACGTCATTCCCGATGATCGCGGCGTGGATGGCACCTTCCACGCGCTGCGCGATGAGGCGGAGGAACTCGTGCACGAGATCGTGGACAAGGACACCGGCCGCCCGGGCAAGCTCTATGCCTCCTTTATGGATACCGAGGGAGTCAACGCGGCCGGCATGGCTCCATTGGATGCGGATCTGGACCGCCTGAGTGCGGCCGACCCAGAGGAACTGGCACAGCGCCTGGGTGAGCTTGAGCGCACCGGTGTTGGCTCCCCGGTGACCTTCTGGGTATCCAAGGACTCTGGTTCCGAGGACGCCATTGCTTATGTCATTCAATCCGGCCTGGGCCTGCCGGATGAGGCTTATTACCGCGAGGAAGCCCACGCGGAAACGCTGAGCGCTTATGAAAAGCACGTGGCCGAAATGCTGGAATTCCTCGACCCAGCCCGCCTCTTTGGCCTGGGTGCCGAGGTAGCAGCCCACCGCATCGTCAGCTTGGAAAAGGAGCTGGCCGCTGGCCATTGGGACGTGGTCTCTACCCGCGATGCGGTCAAGACCTATAACCCGTGCGAGTTTAGCGAGCTGCCTACCATGACCCGCGCTTTGCTCTCCGGCGGCAACCTGCCAGAGCACCGCGTGGTCAATATGATGCCGTCCTACCTCGAGCACTTCGAGGGCCTCTTTACCTCCAATCGCATGGCCGATTGGCAGCTATGGGCCACCTGGCACATCCTGCGTTCCCGCGCAGCCATGCTGCCCGAGGAAGTAGGCGCGAAGAACTTCGAGTTCTATGGCACCAAGCTCTCTGGCGCTACCCAGCAGCGTGACCGCTGGAAGCGCGCCGTGGGCTTGGCCGAATCCCTCGTGGGCGAAGAGATTGGCCAGGTATTTGTGGATAAGCACTTCCCGGCCTCTTCCAAGCGCGAGATGGATGAGCTGGTGGACTACCTCATCGCCGCCTACCGTGAGCGCATCTCCCAGCTGGAGTGGATGACGCCCGCCACCCGCGAGCGCGCGCTGGAAAAGCTCTCCCAGTTCAAGGCCAAGATTGGCTTCCCGGATTCCTGGCGCGATTACTCCGGCCTCGAGGTCTCCGGCAAGGGCGCGGACCTGCTGGCTAATGCCCGCGCCGGCTCCGCCTTCTCCCATGATTTTGAGTTGGCCAAGATTGGCAAGCCGGCCGACCGCGATGAATGGGTGACCACCCCGCAGACGGTCAACGCCTTCTATAACCCGGTGGTCAATGACATCACCTTCCCAGCCGCCATCCTGCGCCCGCCGTTTTATAACCCGGATGCCGATGCCGCAGAAAACTTCGGCGCCATCGGTGCCGTCATCGGCCACGAGATTGGCCATGGCTTTGATGACCAGGGCTCGCAATTTGATGGCCAGGGCAACCTGAACTCCTGGTGGTCCGAGGAGGACCGCGCGGCCTTTGACAAGCTCACCGCGAAGCTGGTGGAGCAGTTCAATGGCCAGGTACCGACGGTGCTCAAGGAAGCCGGCATCGACTCCACCGGTGTCAACGGCAGCTTCACCCTGGGTGAAAATATCGGTGACCTAGGCGGTTTGGGTATCGCTGTGGTGGCTTTCAAGAACTACTGCGCCGATAAGGGCATTGATCTGCAGGGCAAGGAGGAAAAGTTCGAGGTAGACGGTGCCGAGCCGGAACTGGCCGAGCATACCTACAACGGACTGCAGCGCTTCTTCTTGTCCTGGGCCCGCGTATGGCGTACCGCCATCCGCCCGGAGATGGCCACCCAGTACCTCGCCATTGACCCGCACTCGCCGGCGGAGTTCCGCTGCAACCTCATCGCTGCCAATATCGCGGAGTTCTACGAGGCCTTTGACGTAGCGGAGGATTCTGCGATGTACATTGCGCCGGAGGATCGCGTCACCATCTGGTAGCCCTTTTAGCCGGTAGGCGGTGCGCGTAGGCTCGGTGGCATGACTAACGCAGATGCTAACCAGGACCCGCACCGCCCGCTGGAGCCCGGCCAGGAGTGGCACATCGGCGGCCAGGACCGCCAGATGGAGGAAAAGGAACAGCTCGAGCAGCTTGTTGCCTATATCGACGCCCACTATGACACCCCGGATTTTCGCCCGCCGTGGGCCGGGGGAGGCTCCCCTGAGGCGGATCAGTATTGCGCGCTCTTGCCGGATCGCATTACCCATGCGGCAATGATGGTGCTCGGTACTGCGGTGGACCATGCGCTACCGGGCACTGCATACACGGAGGGCATTAGCGTAGAAGAGTCTGAGGTGGGCGCCATTTTCCGGCCTAGCACCCCCACCGGCCGGTGGGCGGTCTCGCTCCATTCGGGCGGTTGGTGGCGCGGCAGTGGTCAAGCGCTGGAGATGCAGTGGCGCCCCGAGGTAGCCGCCGCCGCGCAGCTATCCGGCACCACCATTATTGACGTGGATTATCCGCTCGCCCCCGAGCACACCGTGGCGGAGATGGTCACTGCCGTGCAGCAGGCCATTGACTATGCCCGCGCGCAGGGTGCTTCCAACGTTACTACCTGGGGTTATTCCTCCGGCGGGGCGCTAGCGGCGCTGGCGCCTGCCGACGCCCTCCTGCTCACCTTCCCCGACTTCGGCGCCCTGGCACATCTGCCGGAGGACCTGCGCGCTGGATACGACATCCCAGCGGACCTATCTGAGCTAGGTCCGCACACTTTCGTGCAGACCGCCACCGAGGATGAGATTGCCGCGCGCGTTTCCGTGCCCGGCGCTGCCGCGCGCGATTACGTTTCCACCCACCGTGTGTCCACCCCAGCGGTGGCGCGGCAGCGCGTGCAGGATGCGGCCGCGTTCCTGGCTGGCGAGCTAGAAAAATAACAGTTTCCTGGCGATTCCATACTAAAAGGGAACTAGTTTCAACAAGGTTGCGACTAGTTCCGCATGACTATATCCACCCATGGCGCGCTATCGCGCCTGCATAAGTTCGCCGGCGTCATCATCGCGCCCTTCCTCATAGTCGCAGCGTTAAGCGGCTTTCTCTATGCCTTGGCACCCACCTTTGAACCGTGGATTTACCACGATGAGGTAACCGCCACCGCGCCAGGTAACCCACGCAGCCTGGACGAGCAGATTGCCGCCGCCCAGCGCGAGCACCCAGCTGGGCACGTGGTTCAGGTCGAGCCTTCCGAGGATCCGCAAGAGACCACTCGCGTGCTTTTCGACGACCCCACCGCTCCCAACTCCAGCTATACCCACGCCGTTTTTGTAGACCCGGTGGACCTACACATCACTGGCGAACTACAACAATATGGCGGCTCGCGGGCGCTGCCTTTCCGTACGTGGGCCTCCGATGGCCACCGCACCCTGTGGCTGGGAGAGCCTGGCCGCCTCTATGCCGAACTTGCGGCCTCGTGGCTCGGTGCGCTGAGCATCCTTGGCATTTACCTGTGGCTTAAGCGTAAGCAGAAGAATAGAAAGCGGCTTTCTAAGCCGCTGACGTTGCATGCCCGCGTGGGCGCTTGGTTGCTGCCAGGCTTTCTCTTCCTGACCGTCACCGGCCTGACGTGGTCGCTGGTGGCGGGTACCAGCATTGGCAAGGTGCGCGAGGAGTTGAATTGGAAGGAACCGTCTGTGGCAACCTCCGTTGCGGAAGTGGGTGCAAACAACGAAGCGAGGGAGCATTCCGGCCACGCTGGTCACAAGGGACATGCGGGCCATGCGGATCATGCGGGACATGAGGGCGCTGCGAAACTTGCCGGGGCCCAAACCGCATTGTCGGCAGCACGCAGCCAAGGATTGACCGGGGTTCTGGAGATGACCCCACCGGAAAAGCCAGGCGATGCGTGGGGCGTGCGCGAGGCTCGTGCGGCCTTTAAGCTGCGCAGTGATGCCGTAGCAGTGACCCCGAACGGGGAGGTCATCGACCGCATTAATTCCGCCGACTGGCCGCTTGCCGCACAGCTAACCTCGTGGCTCATCCAGCTGCACATGGGGACGCTCTTCGGTATCTATAGTCAGATCGCGTTGGCGGCGCTGGCCTTGGGACTGCTCGTGGTGAGTATCGCGGGTCTGCGGATGTGGTGGATAAAGCCGCGCCGCGGCCTGCCCGAGCTAAAAATTACCCCCGCCGTGCTGGCGGGGGTGGTGGCCTATTCGATCATCGCGCCGCTCTTTGGCGCCTCGCTTGTGATCTTTTTCCTAGGCGATTGGATTGTGCGGCGGTTGCGCGCCCCGCAGCGGGGCCGAGGCGCTGCCACAGGTGAGACTACTCCTCGCCCTCGGGGCGAATCTTCATCTCGGAGTCTTGCCACAGACCGGAGCGGGTAATGTCCTCATAATCGATCTCGGCGGGGACTGGGGCATTGCCCTGTGAATCGGTACGCAGCTCGTACTTTTCAATGGCGCCCCAGTCGCGGGCCCAGTCATTATTGAGGTAGCTCGGGATCTCGTAGGAGTAGTTGACCGCCTCCGCGGTGGACATGGCGCCACCGCCGGAGAAGGACTGGAAGTCCGTCAGCGAGGTCTGTGCCGAGGAATCCGGCAGGATGCGGTACTCCGGGATCTCCGTGACACCGGCAAAGTGGTCGAAGGTGCGCTGGCACGGGAACTGCAGGGCTACGGCCCAGTCCAGCAGTGCCGGGGTGTCCTTGGAGAACTGATTATTGATGGTATCCAGCTCCGGCACGCGCGGCGGGGTAAAGGCCAGCCAATCATCCTCATCGGTGGAATCATCCGTGGCTACCAGGCGCACCACATTGGCGTCCTGCGGCAGCTTATCCAGCGGCAGGCGCAGGTTGCGCCACTTCGGCGTGGCGCCGACGGCGGAGAGTTCCTCCTCGCCGGTATTGGTGACCTTGCCGGAGTCATCGATGGTGCCGTACTCGAGGCTAAGCTCCATGCCTTCTTGCTCCACCCCGTTGACATCGTGGTGGTAGATATTGCCGGCTGCGGACACGGCGAGAACCGGGGTATTGTCTTTGGCTTCTGGCAGGTTGTACCACTTGGTGGTCACCTCAGAGGTGGAGTCTTGGTCTTCGTTATAGGAACCGAGCACCGGCACCTTGGTGTAGTCCAGGTTGAACGGCAGGTGCATGGTGGAACCATTAACGCCCCGGGTGCCGCGCACGCCACCCTCAGAGGTATTGGTGGTTTCCTTGGACTTCTTGTCCTTCTTTTCCTTCGACTCTTGGGAATCGGCGGAATCGCTCGCGCCGCCGGATTCAGCATCCGCGCCGGAGGTAGCGGTCTCGGCGCTATCGGAGGAGGAATCGCTGGAGCCATCCGCGATGGCACCCACGGAGGCGGAGTTCTGGTTTTCCGGCTCGATGGATTCGGGGATGAAGTTCGGGTCGAAACCAGTGTGGGTTTCGTCCTCATCCACCAGGGAATCGCCCAAGTCGCCGTCCACCGGGGTCAGGAAGGAATCATTGGTATTGGTCTCTACCATGGTCTGATCCGCCAGCGCGCAGGTATTGCCGCGCAGGGAAGCCAGGTTGCCCTTGCCCACGGAGTAGGAATCCGCCTGGGAGACGGTGGCTTTGGCAAAGGAAGCACAAGAAAGGGCTACCACGATGGCGCAGGCCAGGGCGATGGGCGCAGACATGATGCCGGCCGAACGCGAGACCTTGGCGGCAGCATTCTTTTCAAACTCAGCGAGCGCGCCAGCCTCTTCCGCCTGGGACTTGCGGTAGCTATGGCGCAGGGACTGCACCACGCCGATGGCGAAGATGATGAGGGCGATGGCGAGCAGCACCTTATTAGCCTCGATGGCCTTGAGCTGCACCGTGCGATCCCACCATGGAATGCCAAAGGAGGATACGTACCACCATGCGTTCCAGCCGGCGAAGGAGATGGCGAGCAAGAAGACCACCGCGGCGATGGCGAAGGTGCGAGCGCGCGGCGAACGCAGCGCAAACTGGGAGAGCACCACAGCACCGAGGGCGGCGATGACACCGGCCACGCCGGCGTAGATGCCAAAGTGGTGGGTCCACTTGGTGGGGGTGAACATGAGGAAGAACATGGACAGCGCCACGATGATGAGCAGGCGCTGGGTCGGGCCGACGGCAGCACCAACGACGCGACGGTTCTTGATAAAGGCCGCCACGATGAGCACCAGGCAGAAGAGCATGGTGAAGACCGCGAAGCGGCGGGTCAGCGAGCCATCCACGGATTCCTGGAAGAGGGTGGAGTAGCGCGCGTACTCGGCGTACCACGGCAAGGAGGGGCCGACCTCGGAGCGCACGCGGGTGGACTCCAGCACGGTAGACAGCGTCTGGTCACCAAAGGCGGCGACCATGATGGCGGTGCCAGCGCTCAGGAACGGCGCAATGAGCGACAGCCAGCCGAGGGCGCCGCCGCCCATGGACGGCACGCGCTCGGCCATGGCGCGGAAGAGGTGCGGCAGGCTGACCAGGAAGACGCCCACGGCAAAAAGGCCGGTGGGGCCGGCGGCCAGAGTGATGGTTGCGGCGATGGTGCCCACGGCCGCCGGAAGCAGGCGGCGGGTGGCAATGGCGCGCTCGAAGGAAGCCCAGGTAAACATCACGCCGAGCGCCACGATGGGCTCTGGGCGAGTGCCGTTGTTATACGGCAGCCAGAAGGCCAGGAACATCAGCGCTGCGGTCCAGTGGGCGACCCGGCGGCCGTCGACAAGCTGGCCAAAGCGCGGCAGCATCTCGCGGGAGAGGATAAACCAGATAATGAGCCCGGAAATCAGGCCCGGCAGGCGCACGAAGACCGAGGCGGTAGAAATCTGGGAGAGTACGGCAACCAAGTCATAGTAAGGAGCGCCAAAGGGCGCCTCCGGCACGCCGTACCAGCGGTAGTAATTGGCCATGTAGGTCGCGTGATCGAAGACGCGGCTCATGGAGAAGATGAAGCCATCATCGGAGGTATTGGCGCCGAGGATGTACCAGAATCCCAAAATGGCGGCGACCACGCCATCGAGCGGGCGTACCTTCTTCCACGTCTCGGGCATGAAGCCGAAGCGGCGGCCATCGAGGCGGTCGATACGCCATAGGCAGAACAGGGACACGACCACCATGGCGATGCCCAGCCACATGGCAATGGTCTTGAGCAACGTCGGGGACGAGGTAAAGCGGGAGTTGATATCGACGTGGACATTGAGGCCGTCGTCAAGCAGGGCTTGCACGTCAGCCTTCTCGTCGATTTCGGTATAAACGCCGGTGACCTGCGGGCGCAGATCCTCCTCGGTGGTCTTTTCATGCTCGCCCACGCTCACGGAGGTGCCATCGCCCGTAGCGGAAATTTCAATCGTGGCGTCCTTGGGGAGCTTGGCTACCTCTTTGGCGTTGAGGGTAAGCAGCACCTCATCTAAGGACACAACGGACAGGCCCTCGTCATTCGCGCGGACGAAAAGGCCGCGGTTGGAGGCCTTCTTGGACTCCGGTGGGACGGTGCCGTAAACCATGGACTGGCCCTCGCGCAGTTCATCGACTGCGGAGATGGGGATGGTGGCCTTCAGGTCCTCTGGGGCGACGGAAATGAGCGGCGCGTTGATGGACTGCACGGAATCATGCTGCGGCCAATCATAAGAGGACTGGGTTTGGGTCACCGGCAGTAGCGGGGTCGCTACAAAACACAGGAAACCAATCAGCCCGGCAATGATTGCGGTCCACCGCAGGCCCGCGGGGGCGGCGGTGAAGCGGGAGCCGGCAGCGGCAGGTCGCGCTTGGGTGGTATTCGTAGTGAGGCTATCTGACACGGCGATTAGTCTACGTCAGATAACCCCCTCGGCCCGCGGGCACACCCTGCCGCGGGCGGGAAGTGTGGGTGAACTTACTTGGTGCGAACTGCTGTTACAAAGGGGCCGGTTTGCTGCAACTTCCAGCCCTTATCAAAAACGTCGGCATTGAAGAAGACCGCGCGGTAGCGAATATTCGGCTGGTTGGGATAGATATCTTCTGCTAGGTGGAGCTTGAAGCCATCGTCCTTATTTTCCAGATCGCCGCGGAAAATCATGACATCCGGGCCGCGCCAGGGAGCAGAATCCAAGGCCTTGCGGAACTCCTCCGGCTGCATATCCCAGGAATCATTGGCCCAAGTTTCAATCTGCTCGTTGCGGGTGCTGAACTCGCCCAAGGGATTGGCGTAGTGGCTGGTAAAGGCGTTAAAGCCCCAGTAGGGGTAATAAGACATGAAGGTCTTTTCATCCGTGAGCACCACCGTCTCATCCGGCGTATAGCCCTGGTCCTGAATGAAGTTGTGGATATCCAGGTAGTAGTGGGCGGAATCGCTGGTGAAGCGGTCCGCGCGTTCGCCATAGCCATCGGTATCGCTATAGGCGTGATCGATGGCGTCCTCGTTGGCCTCTGGGATCTGCTGCGCATAGAAGACGCCGGCCAGGGCCAAGATGATGCCAAAGACCGCGGTGATCTGCTTATTGGTGGTGTGGGAGAAACGCGCCGGGTAGAGGCGGTGCACGCCGAGTAGGCGAATCTCTGCCAGGGCCAGGATGCCGGCGGTGGCAAAGAGTAGGACCACGATGACCTCGAGGCGGAAGCTGAGCAGCGTGGTGCCGGCCAGGGTTGCCACCATAGACACCACGGTCCACAGGTAGGTGCCAAGAAGGGAAATACCCAGCGCGCGTACCTCCACGTCATTGAGGCGGATGACGATGTAAATAAGCCCCATGAGGCAGAGGAAGCCCACAATGCTGAAAGACAAGAAAGGCACTGGAATTTGCGTGCCTTCCTCCGGCAGGTAGTGCTGCGCGGTGGTTTGCAGTGGCGCCGGTGAGTGCATGACCGACCATAGGTAGGGCCCCCAGGCGATAAGCGCGATGGCAATGGAGCCTACCGCCATGATTACCAGGCGCAGGATGGGGCGCCACGTATGCTCATAGAGCGCGGTAAACAGCGCGATGAGGCTGACTACTGTAAGTGCGGCCGCACCGGTGAAAAGGGTATAGAACGTAGCGGAAATGCCTAGGTAGAGCGTTATTCCCAGGGTGGCCAGCCAGGAGCCGCGGAAGGCGCGGGCGCTCAGTACCGCAATGGCGGGCAGCCCCATGGCAATGACCGCGGAATAGGGCTCCTCGGCCGCGATGGTGAGCGTAATTGCGGTGGTCACCAGGGCGATGGCGGTGGCGACCGGCAGGGAACTGGTCAGGCGCTGCCAGATGGGCACCAAAATACAGCCGGCCACGGCAATGGAGATGAGCGCCCAGGGCTGGTAGACCTCCCAGCCCGGAATTCCCATGAGCGCACCCAAGCGGCCGCCCAGCCAGAACCAGCCAATCGGATAGAAGGACGGCATGTCCTGGTAGTTCATGTCCGCATAGCCCATCTCATCCACGGAGCGGGTGAGGAACTGGGTGCGGAAGGCCTGGTCCACCTGCACGCCATCGAGCCACAAGCGGGAGGCGGACAACGGCAGGCCCACGGCGGCCAGGGTCAATAGGGCCGGGGAGAGGTAGGTGACCGCGTAGGTCAGCCAGGACCGCCAGCGCGGCCGGGTAAAGGACTCCTTGTAGTGGTCATAGAGCCACCACACGCACAGCCCGCCGGCCATGGCCAGCGTGAGCACCACCCCCACCGTGGTCAGCGCGCGGGTGACCATGGAGGTATTAAAGGACGGCAGCGAGACCGTCTTGAAGGCAAACCAGCCCAGCAGCGTTACCACGCCACCGGCCAGGGCGGCCAGCACAAAACCCAGTAGGGTCGCGCGAGGAGTCAGCGCATCGGCGCGGTAGGCCTCGGTGCGGTTATCCTCGCTCACGGGCGTTGACTGGGCGGGTACAGCGGTGCTTGTCATGCCCATTAGTTTCGCATACCCAAGCCCCACAGCCCAGATTTGGCGCGGGCAGGTGAGCACTTGCTTGCCGACGTCCCCCTGATACACCACCGCCCCCGTCACCTCCCTCGCCGCGGGCGTGCGGCGAGGCGAAAGAGCGGGGGCGGGGCGGAGGCGAGCCGGCCGGCTAGCGCCAGCGCGGAAAGCTGCGGCGTTTAGAACGGCAGCTTGCGGAAGATGGCCTGCGGGATGAACTTGAATGCCAAAGAAACGTACTCAAATAGCGGGTGTACGAAGATGGACTGCTTGCCATCGAGCACGGCCTTGACGGTGGCCTCGGCAACGTCGGAGACGTTGACGGTCAGTGGGGCGTCGCCAGCCTCGGCGGACATCTTGGTGCGCACCTGGCCTGGGCGCACAACCAGCACGTTGGCGCCGGTGCCGCGCAGGGCCTCGCCCAGGTTGATGTAGAAGCCGTCCACGCCGGCCTTGGAGGCGCCGTAGACAAAGTTGGAACGGCGCACGCGCATGCCTGCCACGGAGGACATAGCGATGATGGTGCCGTGGCCCTGGTGCTTGAACTTCTCGCCCAAGAGCACGCCCACGGAAACCGGTGCGGTGTAGTTGGTCTGTGCGGAGGCAACGGCCTTGTCGTGGTTCTGCCACAGCTCTTCCTGGTCACCCAGGGTGCCGAAGGCAACGATGGCCACGTCGACGTCGCCGCGGGCCCAGGCCTTATTAATAACGTCCGGGTGGGAATCGAAGTCGGTGGCATCGAAGTCCAGGACCTCTACGTCAGCGCCACGGGATTCCAGGTCAGCCTTGGCCTGGGCGATGCGTGGGGACTCCGGGCGGGCGGCCAGGGTGACCTTGGCCGGGCCGCGCTGCAGGAACTCGGAGACGACGCCGAGGCCGATCTCGGAGGTGCCGCCCAGAAGCAGGATGTGTTGTGCTTGGCCTACTGCATTAAGCATGGTCAGTAAATCTCCTTAAAGGTGTTATTTCCAGTGATTAGTGCAGCTCGAGGCGGCGGGACATATCGGAGGCAAAGACGCCGGTCGGGTCGATCTCGTTGCGGGTCTTCAGCCAGCCTTCCATGCCCGGGTACATCTTGTGGAAGTTCTCCGCGGAGGTGCGGGATTCCTTGGCCAGGTAGAGGCGGCCGCCGAATTCCATCACGCGGCGGTCCAGGTCATCCAGGAACTTGCCCAGGCCCGGACGGATGGGGAAGTCCACGCAGACGTTCCAGCCCGGCATCGGGTAGGACAGCGGCGCGCGGTTGCCTTCACCGAAGAGCTTGAACACGTTGAGGGCGGAGTAGTGGCCGGAGCGCTGCATATCGCGGATGATCTCCTTGAACGGCTCCACGGCCTCGGTCGGTACCACGAACTGGTACTGCAGGAAGCCCTTGGAACCGTAGCCGCGGTTCCACTCGCCGATGAGATCCAGCGGCTGGTAGAACTGCGTCAGGTTCTTGACCTGGTTCTTCGCCGGTGCGCCCATGGTGTAGTACGCCAAGCCCACGGCGGAGAGGGAGAGCTTATTCATGGTCCAAGACGGGAAGATATCCGGCACCGTCATCAGCTGCGGCGCGTTGAACTTCAGTGGATCCTTGGCCAGCTTCGGGGCGAGTTCTTCCAGCTGTGCCAGGGTGGCCAGCGAGCCGCGAGAAATGGTGGAGCGGCCCAGCTTTGGTTCGGGCGAAATGACATCGAACCAGGCGGAAGAATAGGTGTAGTTGTGCTCGGAGCCATCGGAGTGGAAAGCGATGGTCTCATCCAAGTTATCGGTGCGGTCCGTATCCGCGATGAAGTAGGCGGTTTCCGTCTTGGTCATGCGGATGGTGGCGCGCAAGATGATGCCGGTCAGGCCCATGCCGCCAACGGTGGCCCAGAAGAGGTCGCCGCTCGGGTCATCCTCGGAGCCCTCCGGGGTCAGGTGCAGCACGCGGCCATCGGCCACGAGCAGCTCCATGGAGACCACGTGGTCACCAAAGGAACCGGCGGAGTGGTGGTTCTTGCCGTGAATATCCGGGCCGATTGCGCCACCGATGGTGACCTGGCGGGTACCCGGCAGAACCGGAACCCACAGGCCATAAGGCAGGGCGGCCTTCATCAGCTGGTCCAAGGTGACGCCGCCATCGACGTCCACCAGAGCGGACTCTGGGTCGATGGAGTGGATCTTATTGAGTTTTTGCATGTCGATGACCAGGCCGCCGCCATTTTGGGCGGGGTCACCGTAGGAGCGGCCCATACCGCGGGCGATGACGCCGCGGCGCAGGTGGGCGGGCTTATCCGAGTTATCTTCTGCAACCTGGGCCACGGCCTTCTTGATGACGTCCACGTCTTCGGTGGCGAGCACGTGGGCGGTCGTCGGGGCGGTGCGGCCCCAGCCGTGCAGGGACTTTTCAGTAGTATGTAATTCCATCTCTTACTCTTTGCTCGACGGATTTATGTCGCTTCTCTAGCCTACCTAGCTCACAGGAGGGTGGCTGGAGTGGCGCGAGTGATATTCGGAACAAAACGGACGCTTGTACTGCCCGAATGTGACCGTTTACAGATCCATGAGCGCGCGGATCTCCTCCGGCAGTTCCTCCTGGGATTCAATAATCGGGCCGTCGTACTCCCGCAAAAGCTCATAGACGCGAGCGCGGGAGGAGGAATCCAGCATGGGCAATTCCTCTGCCATCAGGCGAGTCATGAAAGGGCTCAACGGCACATCGGTATGTTCTGTGGCCTCGAAGTGGCCGTTGCGCTTATCGTCCTCTGCGCGCACATCCTGTGCCGCTTGCTGCGCCGGCGTCATATGCTCTGTCTTTTCCGAGTACATGCGCATTAGCTTACCGCCGCTTAAAGTAGTCGCTATGACCAACAACCGTGAGACGCATGATCAGCGCCAAGACAACTACGCCCTCGATGACACGCTGGCTGGCCGCATCACCCAGGCCGCCGCCGTGGGCATTGCGACCTCCTATCCGGATTGGATCAAGTCCAAGGGCGGTTTGATCACCGCGTATACCTTGTCTTTCTTTGGCTTTAGCGCCCTAGTGGCCTATACCAACGCGCACGCCGAGCAGGACGGCGATGAGCCGCGCTCGCCGCAGGATAGTGACGATCAAGGCCTCAAGCCGTGGGCCATTTTTGCCGCAGTGGTGCTGCTGCTCATCCTGGGCGGCTGGATGAACGTTGCCCTTTCCCGCCGCATGGTGAAGTTCCTGCGCAAGCGCGGTGCCAAGCGTCCGTGGACCCTCTTGGGTGCCATAGGCGCGGCGCTGACGTTCCTTATTAGTGAGCTGGAAGCTCGCGATATTGCAAAACTAGCTTCCTAAAATTTGCGTATGGTGGGGCTCATGAACGCAGGGGTCACCGATATCGCACAGGCGCGGGCCAAACGCGCCGATAGCGTGGTATCCCTCAAGCGCGAGCCCCTCACCATCATTTGCCAAGCCGCGAATATTCGCGCCGATGGCGAGGTGCACCGCCAGATTGGTTTTAGCGATGCCCTGACCTTCACCGAGCTGCACCGCGTACTGCGCATCTGCTTTGGCCTGCCGGAGGAGGAATCTCCCTGGCACTTTTATGAACACACCGAGGCCCGTGGCCCGCGCATCGATCCGGAGCGCCAGGCCTCCGAATTCCTCTGGCGCGAGGGCGATCAAATCGACTTCGCTTGGGGACTGTGGGACTTCGAGCTGGTAGTAGCCGAGATCTATCCCCGCGATAATGGCACCCCAGAGGCGCTGTGCGTAGGCGGCTCGGGCTCGCTCTTCCAGCCCTTTGAGCTGACCAGCGTGAACCGTGAATTGACCGGCCAAGAGGTTACCGATGAAGTCTTTTCCGCGGTATCGTCCCCCGTGCGCGATTTGATTGAGCGCACCAAACTCTATGACTTCGTCCCACTGCTGCAAGCGATGGACCTAGGCAGGGAAACCGACCTCACACCGCATGCTTCCCGCGTGCTCGCCAGCCTGCCGCGCGAGGTGACCCATGAAGGAAAAGACGCCTTTTGGTCCATGGCGCTCGCCCTATCCTGCATGGGTGGTGCGGAGCTGACCGATTCCGTCGTGGAAACCACCATGGATGCGCTTGGCTGGGTCAATGATGATGGCACGGCGCTCTCCGGCGCCGACGTGCGGGAACTGTGTGCGGCCTCGTTACAGCAATTGGCCGGGATAGGCGCCTATGGTGCCGAATCCGCCGCGCCGGTGGATCGGTTGGACATGTACCGAGCGCTCTTGCGCGGGTAGGCTACTCACTCGTGACTAATTCCGCTGACGACGCCGTAGAAGTAAAGCCCTCGTCCACCTCGCTGCACACCCAGCTGGTGCGTTTTATTTCCGTGGGCGTATTTACCGCCGCCATTGACTACGGTCTCACGCTTTTATTGACGTATTTAGGCCTGCACCGTTCCGCCGCCAAGGCCATCGGTTGGGTCTTTGGCACCATCGCTGCCTACCTGGCCAATGCGCGGTGGACCTTTGGGGCCAAGGTATCTGGCCGCACGGCCGCGACCGTGGGCATCTTGTACGCCTCTACCTTTGCGGTCCAAAACTTCCTGTACTGGGTGCTCAATGAGCCGCTTATGGCCCTCGGCTTTGAGGGCGCGGTGAAAGACACCATCGCCTTCGTCATCGCCCAAGGCGTGGCCACGGTGACCAACTTTGCCATCCAAAGGGCCTTTATCTTTAAGGAAAAATAGAGGGCAGCAGCCTCCCCACGGACGTGGCGTGGCGCGGCCCAGCGGGCTTCGCGCTCGACCAGCCTGCGCGCGCAAAGCGCCAGGTTCGCGGTGACGGGGCACTTGCCGCGCTTATCGACGTCTCCTTAACCTGGCTCCTGCAGATCGGCTTCGGCCTGCTGAGCGCCGATCCGGCGCGGGCGGTGGCCTTTGCCATCTCGCAGGGCACCGCCACCGTGGTGAACTTTGCGGTGCAACGCTGGATTATTTTTAGGAAGGCGGGGGTCAGGGTCGTCGCCAAGCAGGATCCGTCCTAGCCCCGGTTAGGGCGGCGGAAATCTTCTTGGCGCCCGCGGTTGTGGAGTTTTAGCCATTCGATAAAGCCGGCTGGGTCGTGGCGCTGGACCAAGAAGAACCAGCCAAAACGGGCAAATTCCTGCGGCAGTAGCTTGCGCATGCCGCGCTGCCACAGCAGGTAGCCGCGATTGCGGTAGGTGAAAAAGCGCTTGAACTCACCTTCTGGGTACTGGGTATGCATTTTGCCACCCAGGATGGGTTTGAACTCATCCGATCCGTCCGGATGCAGATAGCTGGCGGTCAGCGCCGTGCCGAAGGAGAGCCCGGAGTTGGCCAGTCGGCGGTGGTATTCCACCTCATCGCCGCGGATAAACAGGCGGTAGTCCGGCACGCCAATGATCTCCATGGCCGCGGCGGAAATCAGCGCACCGTTAAAAAGCGAGGCGATGCCGGGCAGGAAATCGCCTTCCAGTTCGTCCATCCGGCGGCGCCATACCAGCCCCTGGCGCAGGGGGAAGGCGAGGCGGCCGGGATCGTTAATATTGCATACCGCCGGGGAGACCTCATGCAGGCGGTTGCCTTCGGCCACTCGATACAGCTCCGCTAGTACCGTGTGATCGGCGGGGCGGCCATCATCATCGGCGCACCACACGGCATCGGCGCCCAAGGAAAGCGCGGTGAGAAAGCCCAGTGCAAAGCCGCCAGCGCCGCCCAGGTTGGTTTCCGAAGGTACGTAGACGCCTCGGTCACCCGCCATGGATTCGACGAGTTCGCGCACCGCATCTTCCGCGCCATTATCCACCACGACTACCCACTGCACAGGGTGGGTTTGGTGTACCACCTGTTCAAGCGAGGCCCGCAGCAGCTCGGCGCGCTGATGGGTAACAATGACGGCGGCGGTGGAACCGGTGGAAGTCAGGGTGGCAGTCATGGGTTCCATCTTGCCACCGGGGTAGGGGACCAGCGCAGAAACACTCCGCGTGGGTGAAGCGAAAACTAGATATGACCGCTGCTTTGTGGATACTGTGAAGTGTATGGAAAATATCTGGCCGCCTTTTGCGGTGACCATTCGGGCCAGCGATGATACTGGCCGTGGAGTCGACCTGCGCGTCATGCGCGATGAAGACATCGCCTGCGTGGCGCAGGTGCGCGCGACAGATATCTATGGCGCGAATATCCCAGAGCATGCCTTTCCCTGGCTCTTTGATGAAAAGAGGAATACTCCCGCTGCCATGGCGCAGCACCGGTGGGAGCACCGGGCGCAGCTGCGCGCCAATAATTGGACCTTGGATTTCATTGCCCGCGACGCAGAAACCCAAGAAATGGTGGGTGTGGTGGACCTATCGGCGGAAAACTTTGCGGCCGCGCGGGAAGTGGAGACCGCATCATGGGTACTGCACCGCTTCCAAGGCCAAGGCTATGGCACGCTTATCCGCCAAGCGGTGGCCGAGTTTTCCTTCTCACACCTTGATGCGCATTCGCTGCGCACCTGTTGGGTAGAAACCAACCGTGCCTCGGCCCGGGTGAGTGAAAAGATGGGTTACCGCATATATACCGAGGAAAAGGAAGAGCCTGCCGGCCCAGAAAAGATCAACCGGCCGGTGGTCAGCGCGCGTCTTAGCACCGCGGACTATCACCGGCCGGATGGCTTGCAGCTGGAGGTAACCGGAGTGGGCGAGCAGCTGCTGCATATGCTCAGCTAGTTGCCGCTGGTGTCCTCATTTTCAAAACGCTCGCGCAGGTCGCGCACATACTCGCCCACCTCAGGGCCTTCGTATTCGCCGACGACCTCGGAAACCTCGCCCACCGAGCGGATCTCGCCATGGTCGATCCATAGCGCGGTATTACACAGCTGCGCCAAAAAGTCATTGGAGTGGGAAGCAAAGACCAGGATGCCGGAGCGCTTCACCAGCTCTTGTAGGCGTACACGGGCCTTGGCCATGAAAGCGGCGTCGACGGCGCCGATGCCCTCATCCAACAGCAGGATTTCCGGCTCAATGGACGTCACTACGCCGAGCGCCAAGCGCACGCGCATACCGGTGGAATAGGTGCGCAGCGGCATGGAGAGATAATCGCCGAGTTCAGAAAACTCCGCAATCTCATCCATCTTTTTCTTCATCTGCTTGATGGACTGGCCCAAAAAGAGGCCACGGATAATGATGTTGTCGTAGCCAGAGACCTCCGGGTCCATGCCTACGCCCAAATCAAAGACGGGGGCCACGCGGCCGCGCACATCGGCAGAACCACGGGTGGGTTCATAAATGCCAGACAAAAGGCGCAGCAAGGTGGACTTGCCGGCGCCGTTATGGCCCACCAAACCCACGCGGTCGCCCTCGCGCAGGTGCAGGTTAATATCCTTCAGCGCCTCCACCACGACGGTGTTCTGGGCATTTTTGCCAATGGCGCCGCCGGCGGAAGAAAGCATGGCCTTTTTTAGCGAGCGGGATTTGGCATCAAAGATGGGAAAGTCCACGCACGCGTTATACGTATCAATCGAGACCATCAGTCTGTATCCTTTCGAGGAATCTCAGGAAGTGCAGGGCGTGGGCTTAAACCCAATAACTGACGCGGAAGCGCCACTTGCGCATGACCAAGCCGGCGATGAGCAGGCCGATAACGGTGCAGCCGATGACGATCCACCAGTGGTAGGCGGCCACCGGCTCGCCGATCATGGGCGCACGGACGATTTCCAGGTAGTGGTAGAGCGGGTTGATCTCCGCAATGCGGGCGCGGCCGGCCACCGCACCGCCCTGGTCCTTCAAGGTATTGGTCATCCACACAATCGGGGTGACGTAGAACAGCAGCTGGGTGAGTGCTTCTAGCAGCGGAGCGACGTCACGGAAGCGGGTAGCGATGATGCCAAAGAACATCGTGACCCACACGCCGTTGACCAACAACAACGCCAGACCTGGGAGGAAGAGGAAGAACTCCCATCCCAAGTTGCGCGGGAAGATAAGGATGAGCAGCAACCAGATGATGAGGTTATGGCCCAAAAACAACGTCTGGCGCCACACCAAGCGGTAAACGTGCACCGACAGCGGGGCGGGGAGCTGTTTAATCAAGCCCTCGTTGTCAATGAAGACGGTGGAGCCTTCCTTGATGCAACCCGAGATGAAGGTCCACATAATAAGGCCCACGGTGACGTGGGGGAGGAACTCTGCGACGGGAATCTGGAAGAGCATGGAATACAACAGGCCCAAGGCAAGGGCCATCACGCCGGTGGCGATGGTGATCCAAAACGGGCCCAGGACAGAGCGGCGGTAGCGCTGCTTAATATCTTGAATGCCCAGTTTGAACCACAGCTCGCGCTGCTGTGCACCCTGCGCCAAGTCCGCGAAGGCGGCCTTGAGGGTCTCGGACTGGGACGCTGGGGTGGCCTCGCCGTCTGGCTGGGAGGTCATGCGGGCGATATCAGCGCGCAGTTGATTGTTATCTTGCACGCTCAACACCCTAGCGCGCGGGCTGGACAAACGGGAACTACACGCCGCCGGCCTGCGAAAACATCGATATCCAGCGAAAATTCAGATTTGGGAAACTTGGGCCAAACGCGTATACAGTAGGGAACCGACCGCCACTGTGTGGCGATGCCTAGTGCGATACAGAAGGGGACCGTAATGCCAGCAGGAGCTTCGGCACACTACGACGTATTCAGTGTGCGCGGTTTATACACCGGGCTATCTGATGGTTGGACCTACCTCAACGCGCACGCGGTGCCCCAAATTTCTGAGCGCGTCGCCTCCGGCGTGGCGCGCTCCTTCCGGATGTCCACTGCGGTGGCCACCCAGGAGGGGCCAGGCGGCGCCCACTCTGCCACGCCCGCGCCGGGCCGTTTGGAAGGCGAGGGTAACTACACCGCCGCACGCATGGCTGTAGCGGATCTGACCGGGTCTAAGGCAGACCGCGTGGTGCTTGGCCCGTCTTTGCCCGTGTTGTACCAGTCCTTGGCGCACGCGGCCCGTCCGCTATTGGGCAGCAATTCCTCGGTGGTGCTCTCCAAGCTGGATCCGCCGTCTTTGTACTCGGCATTCTCTGAGGTCAAGGCAGAGGCCCGCTGGGCCCAGCCAGACTTGGGCACGGGTGAGCTGCCAGGTTTCCAATTTGCCGAGCTTGTCGACGGCTCCACGCGCCTCGTCGCCTTTTCCGCCGCGCACGAGCTTTTGGGCACGGTCTCCCCGGCCGCGGAGATCATTGACACAGTCCATGAGCGCTCCCGTGCTTGGACGCTTCTCGACGTCTCTGCGATCGCTCCCTACCGCCCCATCAACTTCGATGATCTCGGCGCCGATATCTTAGGCCTCGACCTGGGATTGCTGGGCGGACCGCAGCTAGCGGCGCTTGTCTTCCGCGATACCCGCATGTTCCGCCGCCTCGACGCCCTCGATCCGGTGCATACCGGCAAGGGTTCTCGCAAGCTGGAAACACCCATTTCCTCTGGCTTGGCCGGCGGTGTCGGACCGCTCGTGGACCATCTTGCCGCCCTCGCCGGTGGGGAGAGCGGCTCGCGCCGCAAGCGCCTGCGCACCTCCATGGATGCGCTCAGCGTCTACTTGGAGGATCTGCGCGCTGACCTCTATTCCTTCTTGAGCACCCTGCCCGCCGTGCATATTCTTGGCGTGACCGGGGAGGCTGCCGCAGGCGCCTCCGACGATCGCCTGCCGCGCCTCACCTTCGCAGTAAAGGGTGTTCCGGCCGAGACCGTGCACAAGCGCCTCTTTGATAACGGCCTTGTTACCACGCTTGCCCCGCAGACCCCGTTGCTCACGGAGATGGGCGTGGAAGAAATTGGCGGTGCCGTTACTGTTGCGCTCGGCCCCTTCAACACCTATCACGACGTTGAGCATCTCATCCGCGTCGTAGCCTCGCTGGCTTAAACGGTAAGAACCAAGGTGCCGGTGACCTCGCCGCTGTCTAGGGCGGTGTGGGCCTGGGCGGCGTCGGCAAGCGGGTAAGTGGCGTGCAGCGCGTGCTTTACGCGGCCGTCTTCCAACATGGGCCACACATTTTCTACCGTGCCCGCCACAATCTGTGCCTTGTCTTCTAAGTCGCGGGCGCGCAGCGTCGTGCCCTGGACGGTCAGGCGCTTGGGCAGCATGGCGCCCAAGTTGATTTCCGCCTTGGTGCCACCCTGCATGCCAATGATGATGAGCTTGCCGTCCTTGGCCAGGCACTTCATATTCTTTTCCAGATATTTCGCGCCGATGATGTCCAAAATGACATCGCAGCTTCCCTTCAACTCTTCTACGAAGTCGTGCTCCTTATAGTTGATGAGAATATCGGCGCCTAGCTCGCGGCAACGCTCCAACTTTTCCTTCGAGCCAGCCGTCACCGCCACCTCTGCGCCGAGCGCCTTGGCTACCTGAATGGCAAAAGTGCCAATGCCGCCGCCCCCGCCATGGATGAGGACGCGCTGGCCTTCGTGAAGGCCCGCCTCAATGCCCAGGTTGGACCACACGGTGCACCCGACCTCAACCACTGCTGCAGTTTCCTCGACGCTCAAACCCTTAGGCACGGGAAGCAGCTGGCCCTGCGGAACCGCGACGTATTCGGCGTAGCCACCACCGGCAAGCAGGCAGCCCACCTCGGTGCCTACCTCCCAGTTCGTATCTCCGGCATCGGCGATGGTGCCTGCTGCTTCTAAGCCCAAGATTTCCGACGCCCCCGGTGGTGGCGGATAGGCACCCATCGTCTGCAGGATATCGCCGCGGTTAACGCCTGCTGCCTGCACCTTCACAAGCACTTCGCCTGGACGCAGCTGCGGGACATCGACTTCGTGGAGCTCTAAGGACCGACGATCCTGCGGGTCGGTCTGAACGATGGCCTTCATGTGTGTTGTAGTCATGGATCCAATCTAACGAACCTGGTGTGTCCTGTGCCACGAAATTCGGAGCATCCTGCGGGGACATTCAGCGCTGCAGGTGGCTTTTTGGGAAACCGGGCTATCTATTTAGTACACTGACCAAGTTGCTTCGTAGGCACGATGAGTGTTTTCGAAGAACAACATGGAGACGTGGCAGAGCGGCCGAATGCACCGGTCTTGAAAACCGGCGAGGTAATACCTCCGCGGGTTCAAATCCCGCCGTCTCCGCCGCAGGCGCAGTCCCTAGTCAGTGATGGCTAGGGACTGCGCTTTTTCTATTGCGTGCCGGCTTAATGCAGTGACGATGCCATAGCGCTACCAAATGGGAATTTCTATTACGTAAATTCGAGCCCGGTAGTTGAGCCGTCAACAGTCAAACTCGCTGTCGGATATGCGGTATTAGAATCCCCATTCGACGGCATGTATTAGTTCTTTAATACGTTTGTCTATTCAGTATTAGAAAGAGAAAGGGCCACCTAAGAGTCCTGTGAGATTATATGTCAAATCAAAGCCTGCACCACTAGGTACATTGGTGCTGGTGAAGGTGCAACTAGGTGCATAGTTTGCTCTATAAGGTATGCAAAAATGCAACTTAGATAGAGGGAAAGCTAAGCGGCCCCTAAGTCAGCATTAGAAAGGATGAAAACAAAGTGCCTGCATACAGATCTGCGGTAGTCACCTTTGTGACTGGGCCGGGTGGCCTGAAGCGCCTTCTTGGGAGGGGTGGCTCGGCTGGGGTAGATTGAAAATGTATAAAAATAAATAAATTATGCACTCCCCGTATGGGGGTAAAACTGTGTCTCAATATTCACAATTGTCACACGGACGCTGGTTCCTATTTTTCCAGGGGCTTCCAATTCTGTGTGCGATGACCAGCAAAAATGGAGGATTTCCAGTCTGGATTGCCTGAAAATTACCTGCCAACGCGATTGGATTGGGCTGGAAGCGAGCTTGCTTGTTGGATAGTGTCATTTCCAGCGACAAAAGCTGCACTAAATGTTGAGAATGAGAAGTTCATTCGTTGGAACATCGCTCGCGTCGCCCTACACGACGGTTATCGAAAAGATAATTCTCACTGACCCAAACTCAAATCTCTTTAGGGGAAAATATGTTCAAGAACCGTGTTCGTACCGCCGCTCTTGCCGGCGCTGTTGCAGTTGCTACCGGTGTCTCCGGTCTGGCTGTTCCTGCTTTCGCAGAAGACAACGTAGTCGCTCAGACCCAGGGCGAGGGCTTCAACGAGGCTGACAACTCTGCGGCTGAAGAGGTCAAGGCTATCGACAACACCGAGGCAGCTCTGCTGAAGGCTACCGGCGCTACCAAGGACTACATCGATGGTCACGCTCAGCTGGATCAGATCATCGACGAAGTTCTGCAGGACGCTGAAGATGGCATCGACCCATCTGAGGAAGCTACCTACGGTGACTTCAAGAAGCAGGGCGAGGTAGCTACCCAGGAGCTGGCTAAGGCTCGCAAGAACGTGCAGGACGCACGCGCTGCTGTGAAGTTCGCAAAGCAGAAGGACGACGCTGCTGACGCTGCTTGGAAGAACGTTGACAACAAGAAGGCTGAACTGAACGCTGCACAGTCTGCTGCTGCAGCAGCCATCTCTGCCAAGGTGGATGCAGTAAACGTTGAGGGCCGCAAGGGTGGCCTGGCTGACCTGCAGGCTCCATCCCCAGCTTCCGTTAAGGAAATCAAGGCTGCACTCAAGACCTACGAAGACGCATACGACCACGCTGGTGAGCGCGATGCTGATCAGGCTGAGAACAACTTCATTCCGCGTTCCTACCTCGCACCGCTTGAGGACCTCATCGCAACCACCAAGGCTCAGCTGAAGAAGGTTGAAGATGCTCAGGCAGCTGTCGAGCAGGCAACTGCTGCTGCGAAGGACGCCACCCGCGAGTCTCAGAAGTCCGACGTTCTGGTTCGCCAGGCACTGCTTGATCGGGCACGCGCTCAGGTTCACGTACTGCGCCTGTACGAGGCACGCTTCACCGTACTGACCCGCGTGATTGAGCTGCGCGAGTCCGATGCTGACCGCAACATCACCATCGACGGCAAGGACATCACTCTGCGTCAGGCTTACTGGAACGTTCTTCCTACCCTGAACAAGAACACCACCGACTACGCACAGTCCCTGAGCAACACCGAAAAGAACCTGCTGGACGGCTGGAACGGTGACCTGGACAACTTCGACGGCGCTAAGGAAGACGGCGAGGCTAAGGCCTTTGACGCAATGCGCACCGCTACCAAGACCAACGCTTACGCAAACTCCTTCAGCGCTGTTGAGTGGGAAGAGGCACTCAAGCTTGTCCTGAACAAGGACAACGAGGTTACCAAGCAGATTGCTGCCGAGCTGGAGGCTGCGGAGAAGGAGCAGGAAGAGGACGCTACTGAGGCTCCTGAGACCTCTGAGACCCCTGAGACCCCTGCAGACAATGAGCAGACTGAGAACCCGAACAAGGACCCGAAGGACAAGTCCTCCAAGCTGTCCCCGCTGGGCATCGCAGGCATCGTCCTCGGCGTGCTGGGTGCTGTAGCAGCTATCTTCCCGTTCCTGGGCAAGCAGCTGAACCTGCAGCTGCCGCAGCTGCCTAAGCTTCCTTTCTAAGTTAAAGGAGCATAGAAGCTTTTAGCTTCTGAGTGAGGGAGTGCAGTATTGAGGCACCCTACCGATTCGGTAGGGTGCCTACTCACGTTTTGGGACGGATGTGCCGGGAGACAGTGAAAATTAAGTCAGGAGCCATAAAGCGTTTACATTGATCTCCTACCTTGAGTTACGGACTTGCAAACACCCTTAACCTTGAGGCGATTATGACAAATTATATTTCCTACTTGGCCGAGGACCAGATACCGGCATCGTATGACTGGCTATGGAGCGGGCTAGGAGCCGTCATCGTCATCGCCTTGTTGGTCTTTTGGGTGGCCTCTCTCATTTCCATCATCCGTTCGGGATATAGCGGAGGCGTCAAGATATTGCTGGCGATGGCGGCGTTTGCCTACCCGTTCCTCGGGCCACTCGTATGGTTCCTTTTTGCGAGGAATAAGGAACATAAGACCAAAATCGACCGTTAGGCTGCGGTCTTGCCAAGGGGCATTCGGTTACTGCTGCTCGAGCCAGGAATTGATGCCGCCGCGCAAGGACACGACGTGGGGGAAGCCGCGCTTGCGGAGGACATCGACGGCCTGGGCGGAGCGGATGCCACTGGCGCAGTAGATAACGGCCGCAGCATCTGGTTCGATGTCGGGATCTTCGCCGGCGAGAATGCGGTCGAGTTCAAAGTGCGTGGAATTGGGGATTGCGGATTGGGCACGCTCGGGGGAGGTGCGGACGTCGATAAGCGGGGCGTGTGGGGGAATCTCGCGGACCTCGGGGGCGTCGGCAGGCTGGGTTGGTTGCGCGCCGGTGGACTGGAGGGGAATGTATTCCCAGGTACCCGATAGGGCGTCGAAGTAGCCGAGCGTGCCGATGAGTGGGGTGCCTACGCCGGTGATGAGTTTGAGGGCTTCGAGCGCCATGGCTGAGCCGACAACGCCGACCACTGGGCCTAAGACTCCGGCCTGCGAGCAGGAGGGAACCTCGCCGGGTGCGGGAGCTGTAGGAAAGACATCCTCGTAGACGGGGCCGTGGCCGGACCAGAAAACGCTGAGCTGGGCATCGAAGCCGAGGATGGAGGCCCATACGTGCGGGATGCCGAGCTCGTGGGCGGCCCAGGAGCTGAGGTAGCGGGCGTCGAAATTATCGGTGCCATCGAGGATGAGATCGCAGCCGCGCAATTGTTTCATCGCCGTCGCCGATTCGAGGCGGCCGTGGCAGGTGATGTCCACCTCTGGATTGAGTGCGCGGACGGCGGCCGCGGCGGAATCGGTCTTCGGTGTGCCGATGGCGGCGGTGGTGTGGATGACTTGGCGGTGCAGGTTGGAGGGGGAGACCACGTCGTCGTCGAAAAGCGAAATGCGGCCCACCCCCGCGCCGGCGAGGTAAAGCAGGGCCGGGGATCCCAGGCCACCGGCGCCGATGACCGCTACGTGCGCGTCGCTGAGCTTGCGCTGGCCTTCCTCGCCCCAGAGCGCTTCCTGGCGGGCATAGCGGATGCTCATTCCAGGCCCACCCAATTGGTGGAGCCATCGCCGTGGCTTTGTTCCTTCCAGATGGGGACTTCCGCCTTGACCCGATCGGCGCATTCCTCGGCGGCCCGGAAGGCATCGCCGCGGTGCGCGGCGGCCGCTACTACGGCAAAGGCGAGGTCGCCGACCTTGAGATCCCCCGTGCGGTGGGCGGCCCACAGGCGCACTGGGTGGTTGGCAGCGACGGAATCGGTGACTTCTTGTAGCTTCTCCGGCGCGGATGGGTGGGCGCTATAGGAAAGAAGGGTGACATTCGGCCGGCCGCCATCGTGATCGCGGACGATGCCCTCAAAAGTGACGACGGCACCCATGGCGGCAGTGGCGGCCTCTTCCTTGGCAGCGGCAAGGAGGGATTCAAGGGGTTGATCGCTCAGAAGCGTGCCAATGGTGCAACCGGTTTGCTCGGCCACATAGGAGGGATCAGTGCTCATGTTTTCCTTCTAACATATCGACGATCGGAACGATTAATTCTTCCAAAACCGCGCAGCCGTCTTTTACCCCGCCGGTGGAACCGGGAAGCGTCATGGCAAAGGTGGAGTCATTGACGCCGGCGATGGCGCGGGAGGCTACCGCGGTGGGTACGCTTTCCAATCCCTTCTGCCAGAAGGCCACCGCTATGCCGGGCAGCTCGCGGGTGATATGTGGGGCGACGGCCTCTACCGTGCGGTCATCGTGCGTCAGCCCGGTGCCGCCGGAGGTCAGGATGACCGCGGGCTTTTCGGCGAAGGCGGCGGCAACGGCGGCGGCGATTTCGGCATCGGGGACGATGCGTGCGTCGGGACAGTCAAAGCCCTTGCGGCGCAAGAAATCCACCGCGATGGGGCCGGAGCGATCGTCGTAGATGCCCGCGGCGGCGCGAGTAGAGGCGACGATGACGATGGCGGTGCGCTGTGCGCTCATAGTGGGTAAACCTCCACTTCCTGGCCTTCTTCAAGGCGTTGACCGGCAGGGATGCGGATGAGATGGGTGGCGTCTGCCGCTTGGGCGAGCAGGTGGGAGCTGGCACCACCGAGGATATGGGCGTGGGAATCGACGCGCCCGCGGCGAAATTGGTCCTTGTGCGGGAGGCCCTCGATGCCCGCGGCCAGGGGGACGTGGAAAGGCTCTGGTGCCCAGCCGAGCGCAGGCGCGACGAAGAGGCGGAAACTTACCAACGTGGAAATGGGGTTTCCGGGCAAGCAGATCACTGGGGTGTTGTGGAAAGTGGCGATGCCCTGCGGGCCACCGGGTTGCTGGTCCACATGGCCGAACCAGCCATCGAGCACCTGGCGGACTACTTCAAATTTCCCGGCGGAGATTCCGCCTGAGGTAATGATGGCGTCCGGGCGGTGCTGCGCGATGGCTTCTGTGAAGGCTAGTTCTAGGGCCTGCGGGTCATCGTCGGTAGTGATATAGCCCGCGACGTCGATGCCGGCGCGGCGGGCCATTGCCGTTAAGAGTGGCGCATTGGCATCCGGAATGGCGGCGCTGCCGTGGCCGATTTCCGCGCCGCCGGTGCAGATGAGGATGCGGGCGGGGCGGTAGACCTCTACCTCGTCGATTCCTTGGGAAGCGAGGGCGGCCAAGCGCACCGGCGTGAGCTTATCGCCGCGGGCGGCGAGGAGGGCGCTTTCTTCCAGGTCCGAGCCGGTGCGGCGGATGAATTGGCCTGGCGACGTCTTTGGCACGGTGATGCGGCCGCCCGGGGAGAGGAATTCTTGTGGTTCGCAGCGCTCGATGGGCACGATTGCTGCAGTTCCATCCGGCACCTTGGCGCCGGTCATGATGGGGCAGGCGCTGGCAAGCGGGCCGTCGAGTACCTGGGCGGGCTCCGTGCCGGCCGCGATGGTGGGGCCCACCGGGTAGGTCCCGGCCGCGCACTGCGGGAGGGCGTAGCCATCCATCTGGGAGTTATCAAAGCGAGGGGAGGGGAAGCCGGCGTGTATGTCTGCAGCTAGAACCATATCCTGCGCCTGGGTGAGGGGCACGGTGGTGGCTTGGCGTGCGGGCAGGGCCGCTGCGACCTCGCGCGCGTGAGTCTCGGGTGTGCGCATGGCGGCTAGTTTACCCGCGGTCTCGACATGGCATGGGCGTGCGGGGCATAGTAGAGGGCATGTTGACCGTTCACTATTTCGCCGCCGCCCGCGCCGCTGCGGGCGTGGCTTCTGAGCAGGTAGAAGCCCCCGCCACCTTGGGTGATCTGGTGGCGCAGCTGAGCGAGGAGCATACCGGCACCACCGAGGCCGGCATGAGCCTGAAAGAGGTCTTGGGGCGCTGTAGCTTTCTTATCGACGGCGCCGGGAACACCGCCATGGATTCCCCGCTGGCTGGTGTTACCCGGGTGGACGTCCTGCCGCCGTTTGCGGGCGGCTAGTCGCGCTGCCGCAGCGGGCTAGTAAAGAAGTTGATGACGCTGCTGACTATGGACAGCACGATGGCGCCGATGATCGCGGCGCCCCAGGAGTCGATGACGAGGTGGCCGATTCCCAGGTCCAGGGAATTGAGCGTCCACTCCACGATGATGAGCGCGGCGCCGTTGATGACGAGGGAGAAAAGTCCGAGCGTCAGGCAGGTCAGCGGCGCGCCGAGGACGCGCAGGACCGGCATGACCACGGCATTAATAATGATGAAGACGATGGCGATGGCGATGAAGTTGCCGGTCTCTGCTGGGGTGATGGTGATGCCGGGAATGACGGCAACTACCGCCCACAGCGCCACCGCGATGGCAAAGACATTCAGGGCAAAGTTGATGAGTGAGCGCATTTAGCCTCCTATGGTTGCGTTCCACGCCTGCAGCAGGGTGTCGGTTTCTTCTTCGGTGGTCACGGTAATGCGTATGCCTTCGCTAAACGCGCGCACGAGCACGCCGCGTTCGGCCAGGCGAGCGGCCACTTCCTGCGGGGTACCAAGGCGGGCCAGATTCGCGGCCGGCAGCCAGACATGGTTTGCCTCGGAATGCGGCACTCCCCAGTCCTGCAAGGCTTCTTCTAGGCGCTCGCGCTGGGCGACGGCCTCATCAGTGCGCTCCCGCAGCGAATCCTGCGCTGCCAGGGCTGCGCGGGCGCCAACCTGCGCCACGGTGCTGGCGGAAAAGGGGATGGCCACCTTATTGAGGGCCTCAATAATATTTTCCGGGCCAAAGGCATAACCGATGCGCACCCCGGCCAGGCCATAAGCCTTTGAGAAGGTGCGCAGGCACACCAGGTTGGGATAGGTGCCCACTAGCTCCGTACCCAGCGGAATGTTGGTGGCGCGGTTGTATTCGATATAGGCCTCGTCGAGGGCAACGAGGACGTCGGCAGGCACGGCATCCATGAAAGCGGCGAACTCGTCCTTGGTCACCGTGGTGCCGGACGGGTTATTGGGGTTGCACACGAAGATAAGCCGGGTCTTGTCCGTAATCTTGTGCGCCATTGCCGGTAGATCCACGCGCTGGTCTGCACCTAGCGGAACCGGGATGGGGTGGGCGCCGACTACCTGGGCGAAGATGGGGTAGGCCTCGAAGGAGCGCCACGGGAAGAGGACTTCTTCACCAGGGGTAGCGGCAATTTCTACCAACTGTTGGCACAGCGCCGACGATCCGGTGCCCACCGCTACCTGCTCGGGATCCACACCTAGGTGCGCGGCGAGGTCCTCGCGCAGCGCGGTGGCCGCAATATCCGGGTAACGGTTGGCCTTCGTCACGGCCTCCGCCATGGCCGCGGCCGCCTCCGGCAGCGGCGGGTGCGCGGCCTCGTTAGAGGAGAGCTTGAGCGCGTCATCGTTGCGCGCACCGGCGACGTAGGCGGGGATGGCTTTCAGGTCTGGGCGAATCATGCCTCCCACTTTAGGGCCTGCGCCTTTGCTGCGGGCGGGAAAGCAGGGGGCTAGTTTGGCAGCGGCGGGGCAGGCAGGTATTCTCAAACGAGGTTCCTTGTGAACCGTGGAGATGTGCCAGAGCGGCCGAATGGGGCTCCCTGCTAAGGAGTTGACCCTTCTGGGGTCCGGAGGTTCGAATCCTCTCATCTCCGCCATCTAATCCCGAGCGAGCGCGCTCGGGATTTTTTAATTCGCGTTTTCTATTCTCGTCGGCTCCGTGCAGCGGAGAAATCTGCTATTTGCGCTGGTACTTGGCGCAGCGGCGGAAGAGCGTGAGCATGCCAACGCCGAAGATGAAGCTTCCGGTAAAAGCCGCAGCGCGTAGGGAAGTGACCTCGTGGAAGAGGGCAGGCACCATGAGAATGGCGATAACAGAGCTAATGACTCCTAGGGCGAGGAAAGTAATCGTCACGATAGGTCCCGGTGTGGATTGCTGCGGCATGGGGGTCAGTCCTTTCATCACTCAATTCTGATGAAAATAACTCTAGGTTGCCCTCTTAAGAGCCGCAATAGGAAATTCCCAAGAGACTAAGCGGGGCCTTAGGATTCTAGGGCAGGAAAGACCTCGTCACGCAAGAGATGGGCGAGCTCGCGATCCGGGTTGGTCGGGTCTACCCACGCGATTTCGGCAATTTCTGCGGCAGCGCGGGCAAGGACGGGGCGCGGATAGGTAAAGATGCGTCCGCGCACGGTTTCTCCGGGTTCGTTGGCGGCCGGCGCGTCGAAGGTTCCGAGCGGGGAAAGCTCCGGGAGACGGACCTCCACACCGATTTCCTCTGCGACCTCGCGGGCTGCGGCCTGTGCGGGGGTTTCGCCAGCCTCAAGCTTGCCTCCAGGTAACTGGAACTTGGTGGAGGATTCCTTGCGTACGGTGAGAACATGCCCCAAGGAATTGCGGAAAACTACGGCAGCAACTTCAATCATGGGCCCGACTATAACCTCGCGGCGTGCAGGCGGTGAACTTAGATGTGGTGCCTGGTGGTGCTCCTTAATTCATGAAGCGGGGCACCCAGTCGCGTTCAGCTACGGTAAGGGCGGCGGCAATCTGTTCGTGGGTTAAGCCATGGCCGATGGTGCCGGAATCGATCGGGGCGCCGTCTATCACCGCGTAGAGGGTCCAGCCATTATTATGTTCAAAATCCACGCGTAGCTCATCCGGGTGGCCAGCTAGGCAGGTGCCGGAGCTTTCCAATTGAGCGGGACTCGGCAGGCCCGTGGCGCTCAGGCCTTCTACTATGTCGGTGCCGCCATCGGGGCGCAGCACCATGAGGCAGGTGCTGTACATATAGGTGGTCTTGCCGTTGCTGGTTTCGGAACCGCGTTTGACCAGGTTTCCTACTAGGGCCGGGTAGAAGACTAGCCAGTTATTATCCCAGGCCTGCTGGATTCGCTTGCGGTACGACAATGCGCGGCGGATACCCCAGATAGCTGCACAAAGGATTATCCCGAGCAAGGAGAATCCAATAAGGGGCGCACGGGCAGCCAGCAGCACCAGAGGAAAAGCGGAGGTGAGGATGCCAGTTAGCCCGAAGACCATCCCTACGACCATAAAGAGGGATAGGGAGGCATTGCGTCCGGGCGCCGGACCGGCGGCGGCAATGGCCTCACGCAGGGCCGAGCGTTTGGGGTGTGGGTGTGGTTTGTGTACGCCCGCGATGCGGGCGGCACGCGCGAAGCGCAGGCCCGGCGAGGTATCGAATTGCAGGGGGCTTTGGGGCAGGTACATAGCGAGGTGCTCCTTCGCGTAGGGGCTGGCCTGCACTGTTGAGAATACGGGAGGATGCTGCGCAGTGCGCCTTTATTGGGACTCAAACCGAAAATGAATATAAGGTGGTGGACATGAGTGACTCGAGGTTTCCCCGCTCGGTGTTTGCGGTTGGCACCGACCCTGATCCGCGTTTCACGCTCGCTAATGAGCGCACGTTCTTGGCTTGGATCCGCACCTCCTTGGCGTTGATTGCTGGCGGCGTGGCGCTCGAGGCCTTTGACGTTCCCCTGCCGGCCGAATTGCGCTCTGCGGTGTCGGTATTCATGCTGGTCGTCGCTATTATTCTGCCGCTGGTGGCATGGGTGCACTGGAAGCAGTCCGAACGCGCGATGCGCGAGGAACGCCCGTTGCCCTTTAGCTTTGCCATCCCGGTGCTCGTCGTGGCGATCGTGGTGGTCGCGGGTGCGCTCGTAGTAGGCGAATTCCTTGGCTAGCCCACTTTTTGATCCCGGCCTGCAGCCCGAACGCACCCGCCTATCGTGGCAGCGCACCCTTTTGGCGTTGTCTTTGGTGGTGCTGGGGGTTATGCGGGCGGTAAGCGTGCACGTCTTCTTGCCGTTGGTCTTTATCGCTGCGGGCGTATTGGCATTGGCCTTGGCGGTGTGGCAGCGTGCCTCGCTTGTCGACGCCGCCTTGTCCACCCACCGTTCCCTCCCTCACGCCATCATCCTTGCGAGCACCGCGGGGCTCGTGTCCCTGCTGGCTGCCTTCGCGCTCTGGGGGCTTTTCTCCTAGGTTTTCGCCCAGCTCGGGAAGCCGCAGCGCTGTATATTATGCCTATGTCTAAACCCCTATCTCTCCCTCTTGCCGTCCTCGCGGTGACCGCCGTTGCCGCCTTGAGCGGCTGTTCCAATTCCACTGACTCCACCGAGGCCGCGGATAAGCCGAATTTCACCGGCACTGCCCCGAGCTCCTCTGCGGCGGCCGCGTCTGAAACAGAGGCCGAGTCTCAGTCCTCGGCCACGGACTCCCCGGCAGAAGAAACCACCACCAAAGCCGCAGCGGATAAAGATGAAAACGATGCAGACAAGGACGCCGAGGGCGGCGGGGAAAATAAAATCATCCCGGTAGAGGCCCTCGATTCCCTGTGGGTTCCGGCGTTGTGCAATAACCAAGCGGGCAACTTGGAAGGCGGCCAGCTGCCACAGCATCTTAAGACCGGGATGCTCTTTGACGTCGCCGCGGCGGGCCTGAAGCTGAATCAGGACGATACGCCAAAGGGCGCCTACGCGGATATCAACGGCGATGGCAGGGACGAAGCCGTCATTACCTACGTCTGTAATCAGGGCGGTACGGGATGGCCGGATAACCTGCTTATCTATGACAACGATCTGAACTACATCACCAAGGTGGATGATTGGGAGCGCGAGGGAATGCCACCAGCGCGCGGGCATATCCAGCAGCTGCAGTGGACCAAAGACACGGTCACCGTTACCTGGCGTGCCTATGCTGACGATGACCCAGCCTGCTGCGCTACCCAAGAATTCACCGGAAACCTCACGCTGGACGGGGATACGCCGCACCTTGAGGTAACCGGTCACCGGCAGGTTGCCAGCTAGCGGCATTCCCTGCAGTATGGCGTAGTCTAAATGGGCTGTAATTAATACTCAGGGAGCTCAATCCCAGAGGAAAGAAAGGCAGGGGCAGCGCGATGGCGGAGACCACCGAGCAGGCTAGCGATATCGTCGAAGCGTGGCTGAAGCAAGAAGACGCCATCGATCCACAGAAGGCCCCGCGCCTGCAAGAACTTTTGGGTAGGGTGCCGCTGCAGGATCTTATCGCCGTCGTCGAGCGGCAAAATGCCATCCGCGCGGCGCTGGCCCTGCGCCTGTTGCCGCGCCAAAAGTCGATCGCCGTCTTTGATGCCCTCGATGCCAAGCACCAGGCGGATATCATCGATGAACTGGGAAATTCCGATGTCTATGAGTTCTTTGATGAGCTCGACCCAGAAGACCGCGTGGCCTTGTTGGATGAGCTGCCCGCGGAAATTGCGGACCGCCTGCTGCGCTCGCTGACGCAATCCAAGCGTGATGTCACGGGCGTGGTGCTGGGCTATGACAAGGGATCGGTGGGCCGCCGCATGTCGCCCGAGGTTCCCGTCATCCACCCAGAGATGAGCGTGCGGGATGCCCTGTACAAGCTGCGGGAAACCGCACACGAGCTAGAGACCATCTATACCGTGCCCATTACCCGCGAGGACCGGCGCTTGGTAGGCGTGGTCAGCCTGCGCGAGATTTTTACTGCCGATGCCGCACTCACCATGGCCGATATTATGCAGGAACCCGTCTTTGCCCAGGCCGGCGATGATGCGGAGGAAACCGCGCGGTGGTTCCTGCCGCTGGATATGCTGGCGCTGCCCGTTGTGGATGAGTCGCACCGCCTTGTCGGCCTGCTGACGTGGGATGATGCCACCGATATCGTAGAGGAAGAAGATAGCGAGGACTCCGCTCGCGCCGGCGGTACCGAGGCCCTCCAACAGCCGTACCTGTCCACGCCGCTGCTCAAGCTGGTGCGCTCGCGCATCGTGTGGCTGCTCGTGCTGGCTGTCTCTGCGCTGCTGACGGTGCAGGTGTTGGATTCCTTTGAAGGCACACTGGCCAAGGCCGTGGTCCTGTCGCTCTTTATTCCGCTGCTGACCGGTACCGGTGGAAATACCGGCAACCAGGCGGCGACCACGGTGACGCGTGCCTTGGCGCTGGGCGACGTCCGCACGCGCGATCTCCTCGCCGTCATGTGGCGCGAGCTGCGCGTCGGCATGCTGCTCGGCGCTGTGCTGGGACTAGCTGGCCTGGCGCTGGCCACCCTGGTTTATGGCCTAAGCATCGGCCTCGTCATCGGCTCGACGCTGTTTTTGATCTGTTCCATTTCCGCGACCGTGGGCGGGCTTATGCCCATCGTGGCTAAGACCATCGGCGCCGATCCGGCGGTCTTTTCCAACCCCTTCATTTCTACTTTCTGTGATGCCACGGGCCTGATTATCTACTTCCTGATTGCCAAGACCGTGCTGGGTATCTAGCGCGCCTCCCTACGGTTCGGGGGTAGGGAAGTGGTGGGGTCATTTCCGGTTTCGGGCAGGTGCAGTGTGTGCTCTACGGGGGTGCGGGGGTGGCTGCGTGTGGCGGGATATGGTTTCTGCGTCACATGTTTTGTATGGTCAGTGCATGCTTCGCAGTGAACTGGATAACTTTCGGTCTGCTGCCTCGGCCTAGCTAATAAACTGGGAAATACGGAGCATATCCCACAGCACAATCCTCTCTATGTGAAGGAGCGCGCGGTATGACCACCCCGCATACTCACGAATCTACCGCCCACACCGAAGGTGACGAGGCCCCCGGGGCGCCGCGCAGCGAGTGGCGCCGCCAGTTCATCGGCCTTTTCATCGGCTTGGGTTTGGCCGTACTGGTCTTCTTTATCTTCCCCTCGAATGCGATCGAGACCGTACAGGGATCCGCGGGTGCAGATACGGAAGCCGAGTACACGCTCAGCGCCATCCGCACCGTCGCTGCCGTAACCATCTTGATGGGCGTGTGGTGGATGACCGAGGCCATTCCGCTCGCCGCCACCGCGCTGCTGCCGCTGGTCATCTTCCCGCTCTCCGGTGTGGGCACGATTAAAGAAGTAGGCGCCCCATACGCGTCCGCCACCATTTTCTTGTTCATGGGTGGCTTCCTTATTGCGCTTGCTCTACAGCGCTGGAACTTGCACCGCCGCCTAGCGCTGTACGTGGTGAAGATCATCGGCACCTCGCCCAAGCGCCTGATCTTGGGATTCATGCTGGCTACCGGCTTTTTGTCCATGTGGGTATCTAATACCGCTACGGCCGTGGTGATGCTGCCGATCGGTACCTCGGTGCTCGCGCTTACCGCGGAAACCGTAGGCGGCTGGGAGAAGCAAAAGAAGTTTGCCACTGCGCTGATGCTGGGTATTGCCTACTCCGCTTCCATCGGTTCGCTGGGTACGCTCATCGGCACCCCGCCGAATGCCTTCCTCAATGCATATATGGCCGATACCTGGGGCGTTACCCTCGGCTTCGGCCGGTGGATGGCGGTCGGTGTGCCGCTTGCGGCAATCTTCTTGCTAATTGCCTGGGCCCTGCTTATCACCATTTTCAAGCCGGAGATGAAGGATATTCCAGGCGGCCGCGAGCTTATTAACGATGAAATTGAGGCCCTCGGCCCCTGGACCCGCCCCCAGATCATGACCGGCATCATCTTCGTCCTTGCCGCCGCAGCCTGGGTTACCCTGCCGCTGGTCCTGAAGGAATTTGAGAACTATGACGATGCAATCGTGGGCATCGCCGCCGGCATCTTGCTCTTTATCCTGCCCGCGGACAACCAGCGCCGTATCCGCTTGCTGGACTGGAAGACGGCCAATGAAATGCCGTGGGACGTCCTCCTGCTCTTCGGCGGCGGCCTATCGCTGTCCTCGGTCTTTAATTCCTCCGGCCTGTCCCTGTGGATTGGTGAGATGGCCAAGGGGCTTAGCGTCCTGCCGGTTGTCCTCATCGTCTCTGCCGTGGCTGCGCTGGTGCTCTTCCTGACGGAGATCACCTCCAATACGGCGACGGCGGCTACGTTTATTCCGATTATGGGTGGCGTCGCCGTGGGTGTGGGGCTTACTGCCGATGGCGATATCAACGTCCTTCTCCTCACCATTCCGGTGGCCCTCGCGGCAACCTGCGCATTCATGCTCCCAGTTGCCACCCCGCCGAACGCCATTGCCTATGGCTCTGGCTACGTCAAGATTGGCGAGATGATCAAGGGTGGCCTTGGTCTCAATATCATCGGCATCGTCCTCATCACCCTGACGGTGTACTTGCTGGCAGTGCCAATCTTCGGCCTGTCCATCTAGTTCCAGAGCGGAGTCCGTAGCCATTCCCTAAAGAGCACCAGCGTCATTAGGGAATGGCTACATCCGTTACTGTGCTGGCTGAATTTTTAGATAGCGGGAAAACCGATCCTAACCGCCCTCATTCCAGCCAGGTAAACACCGGGTGAACAGGCGATTTGTTAGTTTTCCGTACCGTGGGTATAGTAAATTCTCGTTGCACAGCAGAGCACACGCACTGCTTACCAACGGTCTGCGCCCGTAGCTCAACGGATAGAGCATCTGACTACGGATCAGAAGGTTGGGGGTTCGAATCCCTCCGGGCGCACAAAATCAGCCGCCTTCGGGCGGCTTTTCTTGTATCTCAGCCCCTTGAGTTCAGAGGGTCGTTGCAACACTTTCCCTTAGGAGGGTGTTGTTGTGTCTGGGGTTGTTGGCCCGTTTCATTCGTTGTCTGAATCGGATCGTCGTGGCTTAGTTGCCTTGGTTGGCAGTGGGCGTAGTGTCCGTTCGGCGGCTGGTGAGCTTGGCTGTCATTACGGGCATGCTTTGAATTTTTGCCATGCCTTTGGATTGCCAGTCGTGTATAAAGCCAAACGAGTTGATCGCCGCGGCAGCCAGGCTGTCCAGCTTGTAGAGCTAGTCCGAAGCGGACTGTCGGTACGCCAAGCTGCTAAAAGATGTGGGATGCATCTTACCGCTGCGTATGCCGTAGCTACGGAAGCTGGGTGCCATATCCGGTTAAGTCAGTATGCTCGGAAAGTCCGCCAGACGCAGTTAAGAGTGGAATACCTGCGCCTTCGGCTGGCGAGCCTGCCTGGTGGTGATGCTGGCACGGCAGTAGGAATTGATCGTCGACTGCGTTTAGATTTCGAAAAAGGACTCACCAAATCCCAGGGTCGACGAGAAGAGTTCATACCCGTCGGCGAAGACGCCAGCACGTATAACAGACTTATGAAAGCGCTGCGCCAACGCCATGATGTCATCGAATCCGGAAGGCTTGCCCCTCCCGCCTTACCTAGCGGGGTAGATCCGTATAAACGCATCAGCAATCGCTACATTTGCTTCGAAGAACGCGTCATCATCGCCGATCTTCTCCGCGAAGATGTGCCACTGCGTGAGATTGGGCGCCGTTTAGGGCGAAGTGCATCGTCAATTCAGCGTGAAGTACGCAGAAACCACAGTGCTCAAGGCCCGTATCGTGCAGAAACAGCCCAGTTAAAGGCCTGTGCGCGGAGGTTGCGGCCGAAAATACCGAAACTACTAGCCAACAAAAGACTATGGGACTATGTATGCGCACAATTGCGGGCACAATGGTCACCTGAGGAGATTTCTAATCGCCTGCCCATCGACTACCCCACTGATAAGGACATGCGCATTAGTCACGAAACGATTTATGACGCCTTTTACCTGCAGGCCAAAGGAAGACTCAAAGACCTTGGCCTGGACTTGCCGACCGGTAGAAAGAAACGCAAGAAACGCCAAACCCGCTCCAGCACACCTGCCCAGCAACGCTTCGTCGACGACATGATCCTCATAGACGACCGGCCAGATGAGGTAAGTGAACGTATTTTGCCAGGCCACTGGGAAGGCGACCTCATCCTCGGTAAAAACAACCAATCAGCGGTAATCACGCTAGTAGAACGCGTCAGCCGATTTGTTGTCCTTGGCCACTTACCGGGAAGGCATACCAGCAAAGAAGTATTCACAGCCCTGCACAAGGCAGTTACAGGAATCGATAAAGCTATCTGGTCATCAATTACCTGGGACCAAGGAAGCGAAATGGCTGGTCATAAAGCTTTTACCATGGCCACTGACATTCCCATCTACTTCTGCCATCCAGGATCACCATGGGAACGCGGCAGCAACGAAAACACCAACGGCAGGCTCAGAAGAAACCTTCCCAAAAACAGCGACCTGTCCATCTACAGCGCCGAGGACCTAGAAATGATCGCCAACATTCACAACCACAAACCACGCAAAGCACTCAACTGGCGCACCCCAGCCGAAGTCATGACCAACGCCCTCACACAAACCGGTAGCATCAAACCAAACTAACCATCATCGTTGCAACGACCCCTAGAATCCGCCCCCGTCCCACCCAGGTCTCGATCTATGAAGTCTTCCGCCCTCGTCTCCGGCCTCATCGCCGGTGTCATCCTTGGCCTCATGCTATGGCTGGGGTCCGGCATTTTCTGGCTCTTCCTGGTTGGCCTAGGCATTGGGGTCGCTGCAACCCCGCTCCTAAAACTGGCCGCCGATCCTTCTCGTTCGCGCAAGCGCCGCGATAGTTCCTTCCGCGACTAGGTCCGCACCACGCCGCTCCTCACGGCACCCGCATAAGTCAGGCACAAGTCTCACGCAATCCACTTATAAAATGCAGGACAAGTATAAAATATTCGCAGCAACCTTCCAGACAGACTTAGTAGAAAAAGAAAGTCTTTATTAACAAGGGGAGTGCGGCGACGCGTTCCCCTCCGTCTTGAAGGAGAACGCTAGGTGTTAGCACCCTCGCGCATTGTAGGGCTCGATATAGCCCGTTCACTTGCGATTATCGGCATGATAGTTCTGCATATGGCCTCCTTGGTGTGGCATACCAAGGTCATTTTAAATGGCCTGCCCGCCGCACTATTCGCCGTTCTAGCCGGCGTCACGTTGATGCTTATTTCCCGCGATTTCACGGCGACGACGTTCCTGCGCATCATCGCCCGCGGCTGCATAATTACGATTATCGGTCTCGCCCTCCTGCCCGTGGGCGGTGAGATTCAAATCGTCCTCGTGGTCATCGGCATCACGATGATCCTCGTGTCCTGGGTCCCGCCGCTGCGCTGGTGGTGGAAGCTCCTGCTCCTCGCCGCTGCCACCGCCGCCGCGACCATAAAATATGCGCCGCTGACCCTTCCGCAGGTCTATCCGCTGCTGGCCTATTGTGCCTATTTCCTTGCTGGCATGCTGCTCTATGAGGTCTATATCCGCAGCTCTCGTGCCGCTGCCCAGTGGGTGTCCACCGGCATCGCGGCGGCCGTTGCGGCAGCCGGCTTTTACTTCCGCTTTACCCCGGATATGCCAGGCTGGCTGCGTTTTACCGGCCACACCGGCGTGCTTGGAGAGATTGTCCTATCCATCGCCGTCGCCGCCATCGTCCTGCACTTATGCCTGCTTATCGGTCGAGTGGTGCCTAAGCTGGCGTATCCCTTTGCTGCGCTGGGGGCAATGTCGCTGAGCATCTACATCCTGCATGTGCTCACCGCTTACTACTGGCAGAGCCACGTCTCCCTCCACAATACCGGCTGGGCCTGCGCGTTTATCGCCCTCTTCCTCGTCCTCGCGAGCCTATGGCGCCGCCTGATAGGGAAGGGGCCGGCCGAATGGGCCGTCGCTAAGACCATCGCCATCGCCGTTCCTGCCGGAAAGAAGGACTAATCATGCAGCACAAAATCTTCCCCGCCCTGCTTACTGCGGGCATCGTGGCATTAACCACTACCCCTGCCAGCGCCCTCGAGCACGGCGAGCCGGCCCCAGACTCGGCGGAGGCTCGCACCGTGGCGCAATTGAAAATCGGGCGCGTGGGCAGCTTCGGCGATTGCACCGGCACCCTGGTGGCCGCCCAGTGGGTGCTCACCGCCCGCCACTGCCTCGAGTCCGTCAACAACGAAGGCACGCAGGCCCGCATCAATGGCACCACCTACGATGCAGATTCGTGGGCGCTATCCCCGCTTTCCGACGCCGCCCTTCTCCACCTCACCGCCCCCGTCACCGACACCACCCCGGCCGAGATTTCCACTCACGTGCCAGAACCCGGCCAGCGCGGCACGCTTTACGGCTGGAGCAGCAGTTCCTCGATGGCGCGTCGCGGCCAGCTGCCGCAGGCGGAGATGGAAGTGGCCGAGCTCCTCGGCGCCGGCCCTGCCGGATCCGCTAACTCCCCTGAACCAGGTGCCGCAGACGCTGCCGAAGGGGTCGCCGAGGATGGCGCCGAAGTTGCTGCCGAGGATGCCGCTGGCGGTGAAAGTGTTCCCGCGGCCGAGGCCATGCCGGGGCTCAGCGCACCAGAGGGGGCAGAAAGCGTACCGGCCGGCGAAGCGATGCCGCTGATCGAAAGCGCGATCCTCGATGTGCACTCCACCGGCCGCGCCGGCATGCAGGGCGGCGACTCCGGCGGTCCCTTCTTCGTCGACGGAAAGCTTGCCGGCTTGGCCACCGCGGGAACGGCGAATGGGGATCCGGACTTGCCCTCGCCAAGCGCGGCAATCACCACGCTGGCCGGTACCAAGGACTGGATAGAAGGCGTGGTGAGCGGCCGCGATAAAGACGCCATCCTCTCCGCTAAGACCACCCCTGAACCGCCGAAAACCCCGCAGACCAGTGCAGATCGTGCGGGGCTCTATGCGGGCATAGCCGCCATCGGCCTGATCGCCGCCGCGGTGCTGGCGCGGATTCCCCGCCTGCGCAACCGCAGCCGCAAGGGCTAGAAAATCTCGATGCGTCCGCCCAGGGACTCGGACTGGCGTAGCTGCGCCACCCACTTCGGGCCGCCTGGATGCAGGCGCAGCACCGGGCGGGAAGAAATCTTGACCGGGGAAACCGATTCCTTGCGCGCGCCGGAGCGGGCATCGATGCGGGTGCGGGCGCGATAGCCGGCGTCGGAAAGCTCAGCGATGGAAGGTTCGGGGGAGTCGAGCTTCTCGCGGGCATCGCGCAGCAAGTCCAAGGCTTCGTCCAATGCTTCCACCAACGCCGGCGCATTGGTCTCGCACATCTGCTGTACCAGCTCTGGGTGCGTGCCGGCCACGCGGGTAGCGTCCTTGAAAGAACCGGCAGACAGGGACTGTGCCAGGATTCCGCCATTATCGCCGACCACGGCGAGGATCTCCGCAAAGACGTGTGGCAGGTGGGAAATGCGCGCCACCGCGGCATCGTGATTAGCCACGCGGATAGGCACCGCCTCTGCGTGCACCATCTGGGTCATGCGCACGACCTCGGTGAAGGTCTCAATCCACTGCTTCGGAATCTTTTCCCCGCGCGCCTCACACTCGGCGGCGTAGTCATAGGTAATGCCCCACGCCGCGCGGCGGAACAGGTCCTTCTGCGAGTTATCCCAACCGGACTTGGACGTGCCCGCCATCGGGTGGCCGCCCACATAGCGCGACTCCATACCGCGCTCCAGTACCTGCTGGCGCACGGCCGTCTTAACGGAAACGACGTCCGTAATACCGCAGCTCGGCGCGTGCTCCTGAATAGCGTCGAGCACCTCGCCCACCGCGCCCATAGGCACGGCTATGACAATGAGCGCGTTCTCCGTCTCCGCGCGGGTCAAAATCGTCGGAAGATCATCGGTGACGTCAAAACCCTGCTTTACTGCAGTGCGGGCGCCAGAAGTGGAGTGGTTGTATCCAAAAACGGGGTGATTGTATCCGGCGAGATCGCGCAGCAAAGAGCCGCCGATGAGGCCGAGGCCAATAATGCAGATAGGGCGTTGAACATCTTGAGAACTCACGATGACAATTGTGGCACAACACGACTAATCTCACGAGGTATGAGCAACGAAAATTACTCCTTCGCAGTAACCGTCGCCCGCAACGCGGGCCAATGGCTGGTGCGCAGCTTCAACGATGACTTTGAGGATCCGCAGACCTCCATCAATGCGGTGCGCAGCCTGCGTTCCGAGGGCGCTGCGTTCGCGCTGCTGTGCGTGGAGGATGCCTATTTTATTGCCGTGCGCCCAGTGCCGGGCGGGGTAAAGATGCTCATCTCGGACGCCACCTATGGTGTCGACGATGACTTCGCCGCCGATTTCATGGATATCAACGATCATGAAATCCCGGATGTGGACCCCGAAGAGGCCGATCCTTATGGCGAGGGCGATTTCGATATCTTCGCTGATCTTGGTCTATCCGAGGACCAGGTGGGATACATCATTGACAATGATGAGGACTGGCCTTCCGATATGTTGCTGCGCATCGCCGGCGAGCTCGGCTTTGGCGATGAGTTGGAAGACGTCATTGATAACGCCTGAGCCCTTGCTGCGCGCTGAGGCTCGGATGCGCCGCGCCCTCGACGTCGCCAAGCGTGCGCCGGCCGGCGACGTCCCCGTGGGTGCGGTACTGTACGACGCCGCCGGAACCGAACTTGCCACCGGCGTCAACCGCCGCGAAGAGCTTGCGGACCCCACCGCCCACGCCGAGGTCGAGGCCATTCGCCAGGCCGTCCGCGTGCACGGCGATGGCTGGCGGCTTTCCGGCTGCGAACTCGTTGTCACCCTAGAACCATGCGCCATGTGTGCCGGTGCGCTGCAGGCCGCGCGGGTGTCTTCCGTGGTCTTCGGCGCCTTTGAGCCCAAGACGGGCGCGTGCGGCTCGCTTATCGATGTCCTCCGTGCCCCCACCACCCCCTTTACCCCGCAGGTCCGCGGCGGCGTCCTCGAAGGCGAGTGCGCTGGGTTGCTCCGAAACTTCTTCGACGGCCTGCGCTAAACGTGCGTACACTGGTGGTCATACAACAACTGTCTACTCAAAGGAGTGATTATGGGCGATTTGGAAAACAAGAAGGATGGCCTCGTAGGCAAGGCAAAGGAAGCCTACGGCGAAGCTACCGACAACAAGGACGTAGCTAACGAGGGCAAGGCCGACCAGGTCACCTCCGAGGCTAAGGACAAGCTGTCTGACGCCGCTGAAGGCATCAAGGACAAGGCCAACGAGGTTATCGGTGGCCTGAAGGACGACTAATCCTCGTCCCTCGTTTCCGCATCTCGCTGCGCTGGCACCCCGCCGGCGCAGCGATTTTGTCGCTCGGGCCTACTCCCGTAATCTGGAACGCGGTGGCGTGTCCGAGCGGCCGAAGGTGATCGCCTCGAAAGCGATTGTTGGGTAACCCCCAACCGCGGGTTCAAATCCCGCCGCCACCGCACCGGGATCCCGGCCTGTTTACGCAGGTCGGGATTTTCTTTTGTCCAATTTTCCGGCAGGCGCGGGGAATCCGGCTGGCTGGCCGCCAGCTGTGAAAACTGGGACGCAGGTGGCTTCGTGATAGGGGATTGTGGGGTATGGCCACTACACTAGGGCAAAGTTCAACCCGTCCCCCACGCGAATGCGAAGGTACATCTACCCGTGGCTAAACTGCTTTATCGTCTTGGGCGCTGGTCTTTCCTCCATAAGTGGAAGGTCATCGTGGCATGGCTGCTGCTGCTCGCCGCCGTCGGCGGTGCCGCCGCCTTGTTGATGAAACCGATGACGAGCGAGTTCTCCATCAAGGGAACCCCGTCCATCGACGCCACCTACAAGACCATGGACCTCTTCCCAGAGGGCGGAAACCCTGCAAACTCGCCCTCGGTCAACGTGGTCTTCAAGGCCCCAGACGGCCAGAAGCTTTCTGATCCCGCAAACCGCGAGGCCATCGATGCCACCATCTCTTACCTCGAGGACAACCTGGAGATGGGCGATACCACGCGCTTTGGCAACCCGCTTGAGGTTTCGCCTCGCCTGCAGGACCAGGTGATCCACCAGTTCACGGATATGGGGCTGCCGGAAGCATCCGCCCGCGCGGACGCAGACAACCTCGCTATGGTCAATGATGACGAGACCATTGCCTATACCACCTTCAATTTCGACGCCGAGTCGCCCTATAGCGTGGAACAGGCCGACAAAGACACCGTTACCGACGCAATGAATATTGCCCGCGACCGCGGCCTCACGGTAGAAGGCAATGGTGCCGGCTTTGGCGATGAAATCGCGGTCAATTCCACCTCTGAGATCATCGGCCTCGGCGTTGCCTTTATCGTGCTCATCTTTACCTTCGGCTCCCTAGTGGCCTCGGGCATGCCTTTGGTGTCCGCCGTCATCGGCGTGGGGCTCGGCGCGCTGGGCATGCTCATCGCCACCCACTGGATTGAGCTCAATAATATGACCCCGGTCCTGGCCATCATGATTGGCCTTGCCGTGGGCATTGACTACGCGCTGTTTATCCTGTCGCGCTACCGTGCCGAGCGCCGCCGCATGGACGGGCCCGATGCCGCAGGCATGGCGGTGGGAACCGCCGGCTCCTCCGTGGTCTTTGCCGGCGCGACCGTCTTTACTGCGCTTTTTGCGCTCCTCATTGCGCGCATTGGCTTCCTCACGGCCATGGGCCTGGCCGCCGCAGGCACCGTTGCCATCGCCGTGTTGGTCTCGCTTACGCTCATCCCCGCCATGCTGGGCTTGCTGGGCGATAAGGCCTTCAACGGCCGCATCCCCGGCGTGGCCGGCAACCCGACCCGCAAGGGCAAGCGCCGCCGTGGTCCCACTATGGGCAACCGCTGGGTGCGCCTGGTTCAGAAGGTCCCCGGCCTGGCCATGGCGCTGGTTGTGCTCTCCCTGGGCGCGATGACCGCGCCGGTGCTCCACATGGAGCTCGCCCTTCCGGCCGATACCACCTCCAATCCCGATACCACCCAGCGCAAGGCCGCCGACATCATGTCCGAGGGCTTCGGCCCCGGCGTCAATGGCCCCTTCCTCGCCGTGGTCGATGCCCATACGGTCAACGCGGATGCCGGCGCCCTCGCCCCGCTTGTCGACGCCCAATCCCAGCCCGAACCAGCCCCCGCCCCCGAGGGCGCTGCACCAGAGGACGGTGCGCCGCAGGACGTTGCGCCGGAGGACGCAGCCCCTGAGCAGCCGCAGCCGGACCAGCCCGAGGCCGAGCCGGAAATCGCCCCGGCCGCCGAGGTAGTAGACACCTCCGCAGACGCTGCGGACAATTCCTCGCCGGAGGATAAGGCCGCGCTCGCGTCCTTCCTATACACCGCGGACCAGCTCAAGGGACTGGGCGGCGTGAAGCACGCGCAGATCGTCGGCCTGAGTAAGGACCAGCGGGCCGCGCAGATCATGGTCACCCCAGAAACCGCGCCGACGGACGCCGCGACGGTTAACGTTGCGCACGCGCTGCGCTCGGCCACCAGCGAGATCGAAGACGCCACCGGCACCGACATCGGCCTGACCGGCCTGACCGCCGTGCAGCTCGATATCACCGAGCGCCTCGAGGAAGCCATGGCGCCGTACCTGGCCATCGTCGTGGGCCTGGCCATCGTGCTACTGCTGTTGGTCTTCCGTTCCATCCTGGTGCCGCTGGTTGCGGGCCTGGGCTTCCTGCTGTCCGTCGGCGGTGCCTTCGGCCTGACCGTGCTGGTTTGGCAGGAAGGTCTGTGGAACCTGGTTCCCGCGCCGGGCCCGCTGATTTCCTTCATGCCCATCTTCCTCATCGGCGTGACCTTCGGCCTAGCGATGGACTACCAGGTCTTCCTCGTCACCCGCATGCGCGAGCACATTTCTCGCCACCCGGAGGGCACCGGCGGGCGGTATAGCGCCGTCGACGAGGCCACCATCACCGGCTTTACTCAAGGCGCCCGCGTGGTAACGGCCGCGGCCATTATTATGATTTCGGTCTTCGTGGCGTTTATTAACCAGCCGTTGCCCTTCATCCAGATTTTCGGCTTTGCCTTGGCCGCCGGCGTGCTTTTCGACGCCTTCTTTATCCGCATGACCCTCGTCCCCGCCACCATGTTCCTCATGGGCCGCGCGACGTGGTGGATGCCGAAGTGGTTGGCGAAGATTCTGCCCACCCTGGATATCGAAGGCACCGCCCTGGAAGAAGAATGGGAAGCTAAACACGCCACCCCGGCCCCAACCCCTAGCCCTGCACACAAGGAAGAAGAATAATCATGGACTTGAGTTTCGACGTCGGCAAGCGTCTGCCCGAAGGCCCCGGCAAGCACGGCCGCAGCGGTGTCATCCACACCCCGCACGGTGATATCCAGACCCCGGCCTTCATCCCGGTGGCCACCAAAGCCACGGTCAAGACGCTTACCCCGGAGCAGATTCGTTCCACTGGTGCGCAGGCCATCTTGTCGAATGCGTACCACCTCTACCTGCAGCCGGGCCACGACATCGTGGACGAGGCCGGCGGCGTGGCCGAGTTTGAAAATTGGCATGGCCCGACCTACACCGACTCCGGCGGATTCCAGGTCATGTCCTTGGGCGTGGGCTTCAAAAAGGTCCTGGCGATGGATATTGCGGATCTCAGCGATAAGGACATCCGCGCCGCAAAGAAGGAACGCATGGCGCAGGTGGACGAGGATGGCGTGGATTTTAAATCCGTCATCGACGGCTCCAAGCACCGCTTTACCCCCGAGAAGTCCATGCAGATCCAGCACGGGCTGGGCGCAGACATCATGTTTGCCTTCGACGAGCTGACCACGCTCGTTGATACGCGCACTTACCAGGAAGAATCCGTCGCGCGCACGCATCGCTGGGCCAAGCGCTGCCTGGATGAGCACGATCGCCTCACCCGCGAGCGCACCCACCGCCCGAAGCAGTCGCTGTGGGGCGTTGTTCAAGGCGCGCAGTACGAGGACCTGCGCCGCCAGGCCACTCGCGGCCTGCTCGACCTCGACCGCGCCGCCCGCGAAGACGGCAAGCGCGGCTTCGGCGGCTTCGGCATCGGCGGCGCGCTGGAGAAGGAAAACCTGGGCACCATTGTCGGATGGGTGTGTGATGAGCTACCCGAGGACAAGCCGCGCCACCTGCTCGGCATCTCCGAGCCGGACGATATCTTCACCGCCGTCGAGGCCGGCGCCGATACCTTCGACTGCGTGGCGCCCACCCGCTTGGCGCGCCGCGGCGGCGTCTACACCTTGGATGGCCGCATGAACCTCACCAATGCGCGCTTCAAGCGGGATTTTGCCGGCGTGGACGAGGAGTTCGGCGGCTACGTATCCGAGAATTACTCCCGCGCCTACCTGCACCACTTGCTCAAGGCGAAGGAATTCCTCGCCGGCACGCTGTGCACAATCCACAATGTGGAGTTCATGATTCGCCTGGTGGATAATATCCGCGCCGCCATCGACGGCGGCTACTACGAGGCCTACCGCGATGAATTCCTCGGCCGCTATTACGCCGGCAAGTAGTCCTCGCGCTTCTTCACCCACTTAATGACCGCGGCCGTCACCGGCAGCATGACGGCCTCCATCAGGGTCTTCCACACAAAGCCCACGATGACGTAATTGATGAACCCGCCCACGGTGTCCACGCCGATGACCGGCGCGGCGATGGCGCAAAAGAGCAGCGTATCGCCGAACTCGCCCACCACGGTGGAGGCGATGAGGCGCGCAAAGAGGCCCTTTTCGCCGGAGCGCTTCTTCATCGCGGTCAGCGTCCAGGCGTTGAGGAGCTGGCCCACTAGGTAGCCGGCCAGCGAGGCGGCCAGGATCTGCGGCATCAGGCCGAGCGTGGCGGCGAAGGCCTCTTGGCCCTCGTAGAAGTCGGCCGCCGGCAGCCAGATGGCGATATAGAAGCACACGGCCGCCAGGATGGCCATCGCAAAGCCGATGTAGACCGCGCGTCGGGTGGATTTGAAGCCATAGCACTCCGAGAGCACGTCGCCGACGATATAAGCCAGCGGGAAGAGGAAGAAGGCGCCGTCGGTAACCAGCGGGCCGAGCTGCACGCCCTTGGTGGCGTTGATATTAGAAATCAGGAAGGTCACCACAAACACGGTGACCAGCCAGGGGTAGAGGGTGGAGCGGACGGGAATGAAGCGCACCTCAGCGCCGTTCGATTTTTCCATGCCCGCCATTGTGCCAGCCCGTAGACTATGGGCATGAATTCTGCGACCACCGGCGCCGGCCGTTACGCGCCAAGCCCCTCCGGCGATCTGCACTTTGGCAACCTCCGCACGGTGCTTCTGGCGTGGCTTTTCGCCCGGTCGACGGACAGGCGCTTTGTGGTGCGCGTGGAGGACATCGATAAGCAGCGCTCCTCCCAGGAATCGGCCGAGCGCCAGCTGGCGGATCTGCGCGCGCTCGGGCTGGACTGGGACGGCGAGGTCATCTACCAGCACGATCGCGACGCCGCCTATGAGCAGGCCCTGGCCCAGCTGCCCACCTACGAGTGCTATTGCTCCCGCAAGGACATCCGCGAGGCCTCCCGCGCCCCGCACGCTATTCCCGGCCAGTACCCGGGCACCTGCCGCAACCTCACCGAGGACCAGCGTGCGGCCAAGCGCGCCGAGCTTGCGGCCCAGAATCGCCAGCCCGCCCTTCGCCTGCTTGCCGACGTCCCCACATTCACCATCCACGACGCCCTCCACGGCACCTATACGGGCGACGTCGATGACTTCATCCTGCGCCGCGGCGGCCAAGACACCGGCTGGGCCTATAACTTGGCCGTCGTCGTCGATGATGCCTACCAAGGCATCGACCAAGTGGTCCGCGGTGATGATCTGCTCTCCTCCGCGCCGCGCCAGGCCTACCTCGCCTCGCTGCTCGGCATCGAACCGCCGGAGTATATCCACGTCCCGCTCGTGCTCAATGCATCCGGCGAGCGTTTGGCCAAGCGCGATGGGGCAGTGACCATGCGGGAGATGGGGGAGGAGGGGGACGTCGTCAAGCAGCTGGCGGCCTCGCTGGGGTACGAGGCTCACAGTGCCGCGGAGCTGCTCGCGCAATTCGCGCCCGATCGACTCAGCCCTGAGCCTTATATCTGGCGCGGGTAAAATCTGAGCCCATGGAAGTTCTACTGGTGCTCATTGGGCTCATGCTGCTGACCGTGTTCGTCGTCGCCATCGGTGACAAGATTGGGCTGCCGTGGCCGGCCCTGCTGACGATTATTACCGCCTGCGCGGTCTTCGTGCCCGGCCTGCCCCAGTTCGAGCCGCCCACCGAGCTCATCCTGCCCATCTTCCTGCCGCCGCTGCTGTGGGCGCTGGCCCGGCGCACCTCGTGGGGCGTTATCCGCGAACAATGGGTCACCATCTTGAGCCTGTCCGTGCTGCTGGTGGTCGCCACCACGCTGGCCGTTGGCTTCACGGCCTATGCCTTCCTGCCCGGCATCAGTCTGGCCGCGGCCATCCTCATCGGTGCGGCCATCGCCCCGCCGGACCCCGTCGCCGTCGATGCCGTGGCCGAGCCCGCCGGCATTCCGCGCCGCATCATCACCACCCTGCAGACCGAGGGCTTGTTTAACGACGCCGCCTCCATCGTCGCCTTCAATCTCGCGCTGACGGCCGTGACCCAAGGCGATGAGCTTTCCTTCGGCGGCGGCGTGCTCAACTTCTTCTACTCCGCATTCGTTGCGTGTGGCCTGGGGTGGGTCGTCGGCCGGCTGGTGGCGCTGTTTATCACCCACGTCCACGACGTCACTGCGCGCAACGCGCTGACCTGGGTGACGCCGTTTGCGGTCTACCTCATCTCGGAGGAACTCGGCGCCTCCGGTGTTATCGCCGTGGTCATCGCGGCCGTGGAGCTTAATTCCCGCGCCGATATCCAGGCCGAGGACCGCCTGTCCGGCCAGTCCTTCTGGGAGACCATCGAGCTGCTCTTTACCGGCGTCGCCTTCGGGCTCATTGGCCTGACGGTCAATACCGCCATCGGCGAAGTGGGATCGGACCTGTGGCATTCCGTGGTGGTGGGCGTCATCTTGTCCCTCGTGGCCTTTATCGTCCGCTTGGTGTGGATGTACATCTATTACCGCATCAACGTCTCCCGCGGCCGCCCGCGCGTGGCGCCGCTGCGCCTGCAGGAGGTGCTGCTGATGACGTGGTCCGGCATGCGCGGCCTCGTCACCCTGGCGCTGGTTTTGTCCATCCCGGCCGGCGTGTTCAGCTTCCACCACGAGCTCGCGGTCATTGCGCTGACCGTCTTGTTGGTCACGATGGTGGTGCCCGGCCTGCTGCTGCCGTGGTTGATGGAGCGCCTCGATCTCACGGAGGCCTCCCAGATCGCCAGCGATAAGATGCGCGCCGCCGTGGTGAGCCGCGCGCGTGCGGCCAGCATCGAGGCCCTGTCGCACTTCCGGCCGGACGGCCACATTACTGCCGACGCCGAGAAGGTCGACCCCGAAATTTCCGCCAACGTGATTCAGTGGTTCGAGGACCGGCTCGGCGATGGCGAGGATGTTTCCGATGACTCCCGCAAGCAGCGCGCCTGGCAGGCCCGCCACGTGGCTCTGGAGGCCCGCCGGACCGCTTTGGCGGCGGCGCAGGAGGAGCTGCTACGCATGCGCGGCGATCGGGCTTATAACCCGGCCATTGTGGACGAGGTGCTCGAGGAAATCGACCGCATGGTCTTGGGCACCAAGCGCCACTAGGCTGGGCGGCATGGATGCCTTCGATTATGCGCAGCTTGAGGACGCGCTGGATTACCTCTACGACTTCCTTGACCAGGACTTAGCGGACCGCGTGCGCACCGAGCGCGAGTTTGTGCCGGCTGGGCTAGAAGGCCTGCTTGCCGACGACTCCCTCGACGACTACGTCTGGCTCTGGATCAAGGACCCAGGCCCGAATGGCTTCCGGCAATACCTGCGCGATGGGGGCTATTCCGAGGCCGAGGTCTCCCAGGCTTTCCTCTGGGCGCGCACCGAATGGGGGATGAATACGCCGCCGCACGTCGCTTGGCTGAAGGCGGATGGCTACGAGCCACCGGTCATCGATTAGGGGAGAGGGGCGTCGGCAAGCGCGGCCGCGCGCCCGTATACAACAGAAATACCGGCTTCGTTGCTATGCAACAGCAACGGCACTATGGCCATAGTCAAAGCTGTACGCCATCCAGGTCGCAGTTCGTCAAAGGTAGCTAAGCAATGCGGTATTTCCCGGCAGCGCGTCCATCAGGTTCTCAACGCTTTTGATGCTGGTGGAATGAAAGCCGTCGTCAACTGACGTGGCCACGCCTACTTATCTACCGTGACTATCTGATCGTCCGGTGCGGAGCCATCCGTGGGGAAGGCCAACGTGAGTGCCTTGGCGAAGTACTCCGCGCGCTTTTCATTACCTTCAGTCTGGTAATGCACGTCATCGCCTGGGAGGAACCATTCGGGGCGAACGTCGGAAGCCCAGTCATAGACAATAAGGTTTGGGTAGCGATCCCGGGCGGCAAGGAGTGCCTTGTTGAAGGGCGCCATGTTGGCATTATCGTAGGGGCCGGAATTGAGGTTGGTCGCGGCAGTCGGCCACAGGACGGGGGCATCCCCCAATAGTTCCATGATCTGGTCCACGCGCCAGCCCTCCTCGCCGGATCCGCCCACGGCGCGGTTGGCGGCGTCGTTCACGCCGGCACCGATGATCCAGCAGGCGTCCTCGCCGTAGCCCTGGTCCAGAAGACGCTGGACAGAATCACGGATAGAGGGATCGCCCTCCAAAGACTCCACGGTGGAGCGTGCACCGGTGACATCAGCCACCACTTCGTGCGCGCCGACGTTCTTGTACGTCACCTGCGCGTTGCGCTGGGGATCGGAGAGGTAGTCATCATCAAACATTCCGATGGACGTGGAATCGCCGACGTGAATGACGGTGGTGCAGCGGGTCTTGCCGTCCTCTGGGGTCGCATTCTCCGCGGAAGGAGAAGCTTGTCCGGAAGCCTTAGCGGAGGAATCTTTCTCCTCTGAGTCGGACGGGGCCGGGCCGTCGCCACCAATCTGGACGCCCATCTGCTGTGCGCCGGGCTGCTCGGCCTGGTTGAGGGAATTATTCCACGCAGCGGGAACGCCCATGGATACTACCGCGGCAAGCAGCGTAGCCGGAATGGCGAGGGCCATGCGCGGCAGCGTATTGCGCTTGTCCCACCATTGTTTCAAGGGCGCGAGTACGCCGTTGCGGCGGACCGGATCCTCCACCAGCGTCCAAGAAATGTGTGCCAGCGCAACGGCCACCACGGTGACCAGCGCAGGATGAGCCCACGGCAGGTTTTCCCACTGGGGAATGAAGACGATGGCGGGCAGGTGCCACAGGTAGATGCCGTAGGAACGCTCACCAATCCAGCGCAGCGGCGTGAGGCCAAAGAACTTGGACGTCAGTGTCCGCTTGTCTAGGGCAGCGGTGATCACTGCGACGCTGGCCGCTGAGAGGGCTAGAAGGCCCCAGTTGTACAGGTGCGGTGAGTAATCTGGCAGCAGCCAGAAGAGGGCGGCGATGCCCAGCACGCCGAGCAGCGCGGCGGGGATGGTGAGCAGGCGCGGCGGAATGCGGTAACCCTGCGCGTTAGTCAGCGCGATGGCCAACGCGGCGCCCAAGAGGATCCCGCCAGCGCGGGTATCGGTGCCCTCATAGACGCGGGTGGCATCGGATCCGGTGTTGAAGAGGAAGGCCATCCAACCAAAAGACACAGCAGCCAGTACCAGCGTGCTGACGACCAATGGGGCGCGCTTGCCGCCGGTGAGCTTAAGAAGCACAAACAACACGAGCGGCCAGAACAGGTAGAACTGTTCCTCCACGGACAGCGACCACATGTGGTCCAGCGGCGCGTGTCCAGCAAAGCGGTCGAAATAGGATTGGCCTTCTGCGATGACATGCCAGTTATTGACATAAAACAGCGAACTTAAGGAGAACCTGGCATTTTCGCCCAGTTTGGGCAGGTCGAAGAAGATAGTGAGTAGCAAAACCGTTACCAGCATGAGCGCAACCGCCGGAACGAGTCGGCGGAAGCGGCGCAACCAGAACGTGGGCAAGCCCAAGCCTTTGCCACGGCGGTAGCTTCGCATCAAGTTTGCGGTGATGAGGTAGCCCGACAACGTAAAAAACATGCCGACACCCAAATAGCCACCTGGCAACCATGCAGGGTTGAGGTGGTAAATCAAAACGCCGAGCACGGCGACGGTCCGAAGGCCGTCGATGGCCGGGACATAGGAGGTGTGTGAATCAACCGGTCTTGGCATGTTCGGGTAACTCCTCGAATGAAGGTACACGTAGGGGATGGCGCTCGCGCCATAGGGGACTCACATACTCTAAACCGTGAAGCGAAAGTCGTTACAACTTCTACACCCTCGGCAGGGTTCGTTCCCCGGCTTGAGGGACATCTGGGGGTGCCGACATTTTTAGGATTGTGAAAGTAGCAGCTTGCGTCGGCGTTGGTTGATGCTTAATCCCTTTCTGCCCCTTAACCCCAAACTAATCCCCAAAACGAAGAAAGTCTCGAGACATCGAAATAGTAACGATGTCTCGAGACTTCACAATGGCGGAGGATGTGGGATTTGAACCCACGAGGGGCGTGAACCCCGCACGCGTTCCAGGCGTGTGACATAGGCCGCTAGTCGAATCCTCCGAGAAGAAACATTAGCAGCCGTGGCAATTATTTTACCAATCGCCAGGTCAGGGCCCATTTTCGGCGATCTAAAGCCGTTTTATGTCGGATGGTCCTTGGATTGCGCGCCGGTGGGCGGTGGCGGCCCATGCGGCCGGAGGCTCATTTGGCTAAACCGGCGCGCGGGCGTTAAAGTATGGGACAGGATTCCGCGTGGCGTCCATCCTCTGAACTCCCCCAGGGCAGGAATGCAGCAAGGGTCAGGAGGCTCTGGCGGGTGCGCGGGGTCCCCTTTTTGTATGGCGTGCGTTACTATTGGGGGCTAAAAGTCGCCCTATACATGGAAGGTAGACATACGCATGTCGCTTCTTACTTTGGAATCGTCCGAACTCGCGGAGCTCGCCGCCCAAGTCCGTAAGGACTACGAGGACCTTAAGGCTAAGGGCCTGAAATTGGACCTGACCCGCGGAAAGCCGGCCAAGGCACAGCTGGACCTCTCCAATGATTTGCTGGCGCTGCCCGGCCAAGGACATTACACCGATGCGGCCGGAAACGACCTGCGTAACTACGGCAACCAAAAGGGCATCAAGGAATTGCGCGACATCTGGGGCAAGCTGACCAACATGGACCCAGAGCTGCTGGTTGCCGCAGACTCTTCCTCGCTGAATATCATGTTCGACCTGATTTCTTGGGCCTTTCTCTTCGGCACCAATGACTCCGCACAGCCGTGGAGCAAGGAAGAAAAACTCAAGTGGATCTGCCCAGTGCCGGGCTATGACCGTCACTTTGCCATCACGGAGCAATTCGGCTTCGAGCTGGTCACGGTGCCGATGGAGGAGGACGGGCCGGATGTAGAGGCCGTCGAAAAGCTGGTGGCGGACCCGGCAGTCAAGGGCATGTGGGTAGTGCCGATGTTCGCCAACCCCACCGGCGCTGTGATTTCTGAGGACAAGGCCCGCCGCCTCGCCCGCATGGAGGCCGGCGCGCCGGATTTCCGCATCGTGTGGGATAACGCCTACGCGGTGCACACCCTGACCGAGGACTTCCCGGAAATCCTGCCGATTCTGGATATCGCAGCGGAGGAAGGCAATCCGAACCGCTTCTGGGCCATGTCTTCTACCTCGAAGATCACCTTCGCGGGCGCGGGAGTGGGTTTCTTCGGCACCTCGGAGGATAACCTCGAGTGGTACCTAGAGCATGCCGGCATTCGCGGCATCGGCCCGAATAAGATCAACCAGCTCGCGCACCACGAGTTCTTCGGCTCCGCAGAAGGGGTGCGCGCGGTGATGCGCCGCCACGCCGCGCTGATTAAGCCTAAGTTCGATGCGGTGCTGCGCATCCTGGAAAAGCGCCTGGGCGAGTACGAGGTGGCGCAGTGGACCAACCCGAAGGGTGGCTACTTCATCTCCCTCGACGTCGTCGACGGCACCGCCAACCGCGTCTGGGAGCTTGCGCGCGACGCCGGCATCCTGCTTACCCAGGCTGGTTCGGCCTTCCCTTATGGCCAGGACGATAATGACCGCAATATCCGCCTCGCCCCAACCCTGCCGCCGCAGGAAGAGGTCGAGGCGGCGATGGATGGCGTCGCTACCTGTGTGCTGCTCGCCGCCGTGGAGAAGTTGGGGGCCTAACATCAACGCCGACGAGTCTGCCCTGTGGCTGAGCGAGATTATCCCGGCTCCGCTGGAGTTCCGCTACGTCGATGAGCGCCGGCTAGGCCTCGCCGCGCTTGCCGACGCCCAATCGCTCGCCCTCACCACCACCTTCAACAACACCGACACCGGCCTGCAGAGCCAGGACGACGGCACCGATGTGCGCTGCGAGCTGTTGACGGTGGCGCGTACCGGGCAGCCCGAGGTGGCCGCCGCCGTAAACGCCGCGGCCGATACTTTCGAAAAGGCCGACGGTCTGCTTCCGGCGCAGCCGGGCGTGATGCTGCCGTCCATCCTCGATGTCCCAGATATCACCGTGCACCACGGCCTGTTCATCGCCCCGTACTTGTGGGGCGGGCAGACCCCGCAGTTTCGCGAGGAGGGCCGCCTGACCCTCATCTTGCAGTTGGTCATGTTGACGGATTCGGAATATGCGTTTGGGGTAGAAGAGGGCGTCGGCAAGCTGCAGGCGGCGGTGGCCGAGCAGGGCATTGACCTGCTGGACTGGTCGCGCGAGGGTTAGCCGGTAAACTGGCTAACCGTGGCTTTATACCGGAAATATCGTCCAGCAACGTTCGCGGAGGTCGTGGGCCAAGAGCAGGTCACCACGCCGCTATCCGCCGCCCTTGATGCAGGGCGCATCAACCACGCCTACCTCTTTTCCGGCCCGCGCGGCTGCGGCAAGACCTCCTCAGCGCGGATTATGGCCCGCTCGCTCAACTGCGAGCACGGGCCGACCTCGACGCCGTGCGGCAAGTGCGATTCCTGCGTCTCCCTCGCCCCCGGCGGTCCCGGCAACCTGGACGTGACGGAGCTCGACGCCGCCTCGCACAACGGCGTGGAGGACATGCGCGAGCTGCGCGACCGCGCCTACTACGCGCCGGCCGAATCGCGCTACCGCATCTTCATTATTGACGAGGCGCATATGATTTCGCCCTCCGGTGCGAACGCGCTGCTCAAGGTGGTGGAGGAGCCGCCCGAGCACGTCATTTTCATCTTCGCGACCACGGAGCCGGAGAAGATCATCGGCACCATTCGCTCGCGTACCCACCACTATCCCTTCCGCCTGCTGACCCCGCCGGCCATGAAGGGCCTGCTGCAGCGCACCGTTGCGGCCGAGGGTGTGCGTGTCGAGGACGCCGTGTACCCCATGGTCATTGAGGCGGGCGGCGGTTCCCCGCGCGATACTTTGTCCCTGCTGGACCAGCTGCTGGCCGGCGCCGGGCCCGATGGTCTGACCTACGACCTTGCCCGGCCGCTTTTGGGTGTCACCGATGTCTCGCTGCTTGACGACGCCATCGAAATCCTCGCCAACCAAGACAAACCCGGCCTCTTCGCGATGGTCGACCACGTCATCGAGGCCGGCCACGACCCGCGCCGCTTCGCCGTCGATTTGCTCGACCGTTTGCGCGATCTGATGATTCTGCAGGCCGTGCCCGGCGCCATCGACGCCGGCCTCGTCTCCGCGCCCACCGACCGCGCCTCGGTGCTTACCGCCCAGGCGCAGCGCTTTTCCGGGCCGCAGCTGACCTACCTGGCATCCACGGTCAACGACCGCATCAGTGACCTCACCGGCGCGACCTCGCCGCGCCTGCTGCTAGAAATCATGTGCGCGCACCTGCTTATCGGGTCCACCGGCCCCGCTGCTGCCGCGCCTGCATCCGCAGCGGCTTCCGCTTCCGCCCCCGCTGCCAATGCTGCCGCGGTCTCGCCCGCGCCGGCTGGCCCTGCGACCCCGGGCGGTGCTCCCGCGGCCAACTCTGCCGTCGCCGGTGCCCAAGACCCCCAGTCCGCCGCTGCTGCCATCATCGCTCGCCGCCGCGCCAAGTCCCAGGAGCAGCAGGCTTCTGCCCCGTCTTCTGCTCCAACCTCTGCACCGGCCGCTCAGCCGCAACCGGATGCGCAGCCGAAGGCGCAACCCGAGCAGCCGGCGGCCGCTGAGCCGCAACGCACGCAGAAGCCTCAGGACCAAGAGCCGCAACCGCAACGGGACGAAGTGGCTGTGGCAAAACAGCCGGCAAAGCAGGAACAGCAGCAAGAGGCTGGGGACCCGTGGCAGCGTGAGCGGCAAATCCCGCAAGCAGAAGCGCCCGCGCAGCAAACGCCGCAGCCGGCACCGGACCAGCAGGAGCGTCGCGAGCCACTGGAGAAGCCTGTGCCGGCCCGCGCGGAGGAATCTGTCCAGGAAACCAAGCCGGAATCTGCGGCGGAGTCTGGCGCAGAGAAGGCGGCGGAGGAGCCGGCGGGTGACTTCGCAGAGGCCGTGAGGGAGAAATGGGTGGCGTTGAGGGGGAGCGTCGGAAAGCGGAATAAGGTGGCCGAAATCATGCTGGCCGAAGCCCGCGTGCTTGGCTTCCGCGATGGCACCCTGACGCTGGGGCACACCACCGGCGCGCTGGCCGAGCGCATCAACGCGCCCGCCAATAATGCCGTCATTGTGGAGGTGCTCAAGGAGGAGTTCCAGCGCGATGTGGCCGTGACCTGTGTGGTGGGCACCGACCCGAAGACCGCCGGTTTCGATGCTCCGCGGCCGCCACAGCGCAAGGAAGCGTGGACGCCGAATCAGCCGGCGCGCGAGCCGGCCGACGACCAGGAGGCGGAGAGTAAGCCGGAAAGCGCGCCCGGGTGGCGCTCACGCATCGCACGGGCGACGCAGGCGGCCAAGCAGCGCGATGAATCGCAGTTCAGCAATGGCGTGCCGCTGCCGCCCGAGCCTGAGCCAGACTTTGGCGCTCCACCCGAGGAGCCGCCGGCCTATACCCGCGATGACGAAGAGCGGGACATGATGGAGGCCGCGCAGTCGACCGGCGAGATGGATCATCGCAGCGCTACCGAGGTAGCTATGGAGCTGCTGGAGCGCGAGCTGGGCGCACGGCGTGCCTAACCGGCAAGCACGGTACACTCGGGCGGTAGCGAAATTTACAGTTGAATTAGAAAGGAAACAACATGGCTGACCAAGACCCAATGCAGCAGGCAAATGACATGAACGATCTCATCGCGCAGGCCGCGCAGGTGCAGGCGGACCTGCAGAAGGCGCAGGAAGAAATCCTCGCCACCAACGTCGAGGGCCAGGCAGGCAACGGCCTGGTTAAGGTGACCATGACCGGCGGCGCCGAGCTCGTGGACCTGCAGATCGATAAGTCCGTCGTGGACCCAGAGGACGTCGACACCCTGCAGGACCTGGTCATGGGCGCGTTCAAGGAGGCTCACGCTGCGGCCGGCCGCCTGGCACAGGAGAAGATTGGCCCGCTGTCCCAGGGCATGGGCGGCCAGGGTGGCCCGTCTTTTGAGGATGTCTTCGGCGGCAACCAGTAGTCCGCGCGATACGATAAAAGGCCGTTGCCCCGGGTGGGGCCGCGGCCTTTTGCTGATTTTGGGAGTAATTGATGTTTGAAGGACCTCTGCAAGACCTCATCGACGAGTTTTCGCGCCTGCCGGGCATCGGGCCGAAGTCGGCGCAGCGCATCGCGTTTCACGTTTTGCACATGGAGCCCGAGGACATCGAGCGGCTGCAGAACGCATTGGGCGCGGTGCGCGACGGCGTGACCTTCTGCCGCATCTGCTGCAATATTTCCCGCGAGGATGTCTGCCGCATCTGCATTAATTCGCAGCGCGACGCCTCGACCATTTGCGTGGTGGAAGAGCCGAAGGATATCCAGGTCATCGAGCGCACCGGCGAGTATGAGGGCCGCTACCACGTCTTGGGTGGCGCGCTGGACCCGCTGGCGAATGTGGGCCCGCGCGATTTGAATATTTCCACGCTGCTGCAGCGCCTCGGTGGTGTGCTGCCGGACCGCGAGCTGGCGGATTCCACCCCTGAAGCCCCGCTTTACGACGCCACCCCCACCATTCACGAAGTCATCCTCGCCACCGACCCCAATACGGAGGGCGAAGCCACCGCCGCATACCTGGTGCGGTTGCTGCGCGACTTCCCTGATTTGAAGATCACCAGATTGGCCTCCGGCATGCCGCTCGGAGGCGATCTGGAGTTCGTGGACGAGCTCACCTTGTCCCGCGCGCTCTCTGGCCGCCTGACCATTTAGCGCGGGCTAGGGGACGGCGGCCGTGGGCCCGGTTCGCCCGCGGCCGGTGAACACTGGCGGCCCGTGTGCTTTGCTTGCCGTCCCGTTATCTGCGCTGCTGTGTAAACCGCTGTGGCCGCTATGCATGCTGCTTGGCGAAGCGTTGTGCCGGCTGGCGGGCGGAAGCCAGGCGATTCGGCCATTGACGCGGGCCATGCGGCCGCGGCCCGGCAGGCCGTTGATGGAGTTGTGATATGGGCACAGCAGCGTCATGTTTTCGGGGTGGGTGAGGCCGCCGCGGGAGTATTCGAAGAGGTGGTGGGCTTGGCATTCGGAGGCGGGGCGTCGGCAAGCGGGCCAGGCGCAGCGGGCGCCTTCGGCCTCGAGCATGCGGCGCTGCTTCGCGGAGGCCTGCCGGGTGCGGTAGAGGTTGACCGGCCCGCGCTCGGGGTGGATGAGCGTGAAAAGGCCGGCGCCGGCGAGGGTGCGGCGGACGAGTTCGGCGCCGGTGATGGTAGCGCCGTTGGTGAGAGCGAGGCGGATGTCGTCGCCGTCGCCGGCCAGGATTTTCAGGTAATCCGGCAGCTCGATGATGACATTGGTGGTCACGGTCGCGGGCGCGGCGGCGCGGGAACCGGTGAGCCAGGCCAGCGGGTCGGATTTGGCGGCGGCCCAGATATCGGCCATCTGCGCGGCGGGGCCGGTGAAACTCAGGGTGGTTTTCTCGCCGTGCATGATGCGGCGGCCGCCGTCTTCGCGCTCGGGCGGCGGGTTGATTTCGCGCAGCAGCCGCGTCGCCGCGCGCGAGACCTGCGCGGTGGTGCCGGCGGTGGCGCATAGCTTCTCGCGGAATTGCCAGCGCTTGGTGGGGTCAGAAATGCCGCGCGAGCGGCGGGCGATGAGCGCGAGGGTTTCCAGGCTGTGCTGGTTGCGGCGCGCGGCGGCCAGGGCGCGGGATTGATAGCGCGAGTGGCTGGTGGGCGAGAGGAAGGCCGCGGCGGTGCGGCGCACGGTGCGCGCTTGGTCCGCGGGCAGGGGCAGGCTGGAGGCGGCGTGGGCCTCTTCGAGAAGTTCCACGCCGCGCTTAGCGATGTCGCCCAGCTGCTCCAATAACGTCATGCCCCGCAGCCTATGAGCGGGGGCACGCGCCTACAAGGGGAAGCGGCCGAGCCTGTGGATAACTCGGGGGTTGTGGGGCCGCCGGGCGAAGTTATCCACAGGCGCGGGCCTATCTTTGGGAGCGCGGGGGCTCGGAGGCGTTAAAACGTTCGACGCGCAGGCGGTCGACGGCCGGGATCTCAATCGGTTCGAGGTCCGCGAGGGCCACGCCCATGGCCTGGGCGAGGAGGAGATCGGCCAGCTGCGGGTTTCGAGCCAGCGCCGGGCCGTGCATATAGGTGGCGATGACGCTGTCTTGGACGGCGCCTTCGTAGGTGCGCTGGGCGGAGCCGTCGCTCAGATCGGCGGTGGCGGCCTGGTCGGCATTGCCATTGCCGCGGGTGAGCGTGCCGAGCGGCTGCGCGGAGGGGCCGAGGATGGTGGCGCCTAGGTGGTTTTCAAAACCGGTCAGCGGCTCGGTGAGGTCAGCGGTGACACCGGCGCGGGTGGGCTCGGAGGCTACCTCGCCGATGGCGCGGTCCTGCATGCCGGCCGTGGTGGCGTCGAGCAGCCCGACGCCGTCGACGATGCGGCCGGAGGCGCGGAAGGATTCGCCCAGGACCTGCAGACCGGCGCAAATGGCAAAGACGGGGCGGCCGGCGTTAGCGGCGCGGGTGAGGCCGCCATCGGAAATCAGGTGGTCCGCGGCCAGGATCTGCGCGGTATCTTCGCCGCCGCCGAGGGTGTAGATATCCAGCGTCTCGGGCACGGGCTCGCCCAAGCGGATGGGGTGAATCTCCGCCTCGAAGCCGCGCATGCGGGCGCGCTGGCGCAGGACGAGGGCGTTGCCGTCGTCGCCGTAGGTACCGAGGACGTCGGGAAGCACTAGGCCGATATTAAGCATTGGTGGCCTCCTTGGAAAGCGCCTTCTTCAAATCGCGGAAGGCGGTGTAGTTGGCGAGGACCTCGATGCGGCCCTCCGGGCAGGCGGCGAGCGCGTCCATCGGGTCCGGGATGAGCTCGTGGGAAATATCGGCGTAGACCAGGCGCACGGCCAGGTCGGTGCCGCGCTCGCCGGCGGCCTTGACGCTTAAGCCATTGAAGCCTTCGAATTTCACGTCCCACAGCCAGGACATGTCGATGCCATCGGCCACCTGGCCGTTGGTGGCGATGACCAGGCCATCGGCGCTGCGGTCCACCATGGACAGGGCTTCTTGCCAGCCGGCCGGGTTCTTGGCCAGCAGCAGGCGAATTTCGCGGCCCTTCCAGTGGATGGTGGAGTAGCGGCCGGCGACGTCGTCGATGCCCTCGGCGGCCGCAATGGCCTTATCGAGGTCCACACCGAAGCCCTGCACGGCCGCGGCAATGGCTTGGGCGGCGTTGCCCCGGTTCGCGCGGCCGGGCAGCGCCAGGTTCAGCGGGCGCTTGGCGGTCGGGGTGATGATGCCATGCTTATCGACGCCCCAGGTAGGCTGCGGCCGGCGGAATTCGCGGCCGTCGGCAAGCGGCTTAACGGCGTACCAGTCATCCTCGGTGCGCACGACGTGCCCGCCGGTGCGTGGGCAGGTGACGGAATCGCCGAGCCAGCCGGCGCCGGCCGAGACCCAAATGACATTCTTGGCGTCATAGGCCACGGAGGTCATGAGCACGTCGTCGCAATTGGCGATGACGAGCATGTCTGGGTGAGCCTCCACGGCGCCGCGCAGGGCGCGCTCAATCTTGTTGATTTCGCCCACGCGGTCCAGCTGGTCGCGGGTGAGGTTGAGCAGGACTAGGGCCTGCGGGTTGAGGTTATCGGCTACGTGGGGCACGTGGAGCTCGTCTACCTCGAGGACCAGGTGGGAGGCATCTTTGCCGGCCATGAGCGCGGAGATGATGCCGGCGTCCATGTTGTCGCCGCCGTCGTTGGTGGCTACGGTGTGCTCGGCGCGGACAGCGGCGGCCAACATGCGGGTGGTGGTGGACTTGCCGTTGGTGCCGGTAACCAGCACGGCCGGACGCCCACCGCCCAGGTTGGTCATGATGGAAGGGTCAATGGCATTGGCGATTAGACCACCGATCATTCCGCCGGCGCCACGGCCGGTGGCGCGGGAAGCGGTGGTGGCCAGCTTCGCGGCGGTAGTGGCGGTGGTGGTGCGCAACTTCTTCAGCGCACCCGGGACTCTAAAACTCATGTCCCCTAGGGTAGTCGGGCGGGCGGCTTAGTCGTTCTTTTTCGCCGCCGAGCCGCCAGAATTTCGTCGGCCTCTGCCGCGACCACCGCGGCCGCCGCGGCGCCGACGGCGCTTCTGGTTCTTGCCGCCGCCCTTTTTGTTGCTCTGAGACGAGCGTTGGGCCCGCGGCGATGGTTTAGTGGGTTCGGGTTCGGGCTCGGCGTCTTCGATGCGTGTGAGGGCGTCAAGAAACGCGGCGTCCGACATCAGCGGGATGCCTTTGCGATGGGCATGCATGGGTTTTCCCACCAGATCCGTGGTGACATTGCAGACGACCAGCGAGGACTCGCGGGTAAGCTTCTCGGAATAGTTGAGCTCCTCGCGCATGAGCGCGGCGATGATGGTGTCTGGGTCCTCGAGGATTTCCGGTGCGACGACGATTTCCATGCCGCGGCGCAGCTCCTTGCCCGGTTCATATTTGCCGGGATTGTGGTGCTGGACGGGGGCCTCGGCGGCGTCGACGCGCACGTGGGAGCGTTGCAGGCCAAAGCGATCGGCGCGCACGTCCTCCGGCGCATAGCTGCGCACAGTGCCGCCTTCTTGCTGGCGGTAGAGCGCGATGAGCAGCTCGGTGTTCTCGCGCGAGGTTTCTGGCTCGGGCCGGCCGGCGCGCTCCACCGAGGCTTTCGGCGTGGCGTCCAGGCCGCTCTGCTTGGCGACGCCCCCTAAGCGCACATCGTTCGACCGCACCTGCTGCGCATACGAGGTGGCCAAGGTATCGATGATGCGCACCGGCGTGGGGACGTGTCCGACCTTCTGGCGGCGCCGGCGGCCCTTGTTGCGGCCGCGGTTGCGCGCCCGGTTTTGGCGCGCGGCGGCCATCATGGCGCGGCGGGCCTCGGCGACGAGAAAGCCCCAGGTATAGGGGAGATCGTGGACGATGAGCGTGCGGCCGTCGATAAGCCTGTCCAGCGATTTAAGGATCTTGCCAAAAGCTGGCGCCTGCTCAATATCGGTGGTGCTCAGCCCGTGGAGGTGGCGCGGTCCGGCGTCGATATCGGGTTTAAGGACGGCGTGAAAGAGCTGGCCTTGTTCGCCGGCGTCGTTGAAAGCAACGGCGTCGATAGTCACGATGCGCCCAGTGCTGGGGTGGATGCCGGTGGTCTGTAGGGTCAGCGCCACGTAGGGGTAGTCGGCCGCATCGGTGGATGAGTCGGCCTGCTGCGGCTGCTGTGGCTTCTTATTAGCCGTTTCCTGCGCGGCAGGTCGCTCGTGACGGGCAGGTGGGTGCGGTTTCGGCTTCGGTTTTGGCTTGGGCTTTGCGGCGTCTGGTTCGCCGGACGGTCGCACCGCGCGGCGCGGCCGAGTGCGTCGTTGTTCTGCGCCTGGTTTGGGCGCTGTGGACCTGGCCGCGTGGCGCGAAGCCACCGTCGCGGGCGACGGCGCTGGGGCCGACGCCGGCGTGTGCTGCGGGGAGGGGCCAGGTGTGTTGTTCATTAAACTCAGTGTAGTATCCCGCATTTCGTGCAGGGGGACAGGGCGCGCCGCTTAATTTTCCACGACGATGACGATGGCCTTCGGCGGAGTCGTTGGCTCCTCGGGCTCCTCAGGCCGCCCCGGTGCTTCCGGCTCTGCGGGCTCTGCTGGCTCTGCCGGTTTCTCCGGTTCTTCCGGCTCTTCCGGCTCGGACGGTACCAGCGGCACCTCCGGTTCGAGCTCTACAGTGATCTCTGGTTCGGGGGTGGGGTCGATTTCTGAGCCAGGGATCGTCGTCGTAGGAGCAGTAGTCTCCGGCTCTGGCGTCGGCTCGAGCTCGGAACCTGCGATAGTGGTGCTTGGCGCGGTGGTAACCGGCACCGGCTTAGGCTCAGGCTCGGACTCCGAGGTCAGCAACGGAGACGTCGTGGTAGGTGCGGTCGACTCCGAGGGCTTTGAATCCGAGGACGCAGGCTCTGAAGATTCGGGCTCGGGCTGTGCCGAAGTGGACGTAGAGGACGCAGAGGTAGAGGTAGACGTAGACGAGTCTGCAGCCTGGGTCGGCTCAGACGTTGGCTCGCTCGTGGCAGAACTGGTGGCGGAGCTGGAAGGCTCTGCGGTCTGCTTTTCTGTCGAGGCTGCGGTGGTAGTTTCAGCCGTCGTTTTCTTGGAAGTTGTCTTTTCCGAGGTAGACGTGCTTGAGGTCGGCAGATCGGACGGCTCGGCAGGCGAGGATGCCTCAGAGGAAGGCTCCGCAGATGTCGTGCTCTTCGTGGACTCCGTGGTCTGGGAAGGTTCTGCGGTCTGCTTTTCCGTCGAGGTTGCGGTGGTAGTTTCAGCTGTCGTTTTCTTGGAAGTTGTCTTTTCCGAGGTAGACGTGCTTGAGGTCGGCAGATCGGACGGCTCGGCAGGCGAGGATGCCTCAGAGGAGGGCTCCGCAGATGTCGTGCTCTTCGTGGACTCCGTGGTCTGGGAAGGCTCTGCAGATGTCGTGCTCTTCGTGGACTCGGTGGTCTGGGAAGGCTTTGCGGTCTGCTTTTCCGTCGAGGTTGCGGTGGTAGTTTCAGCTGTCGTTTTCTTGGAAGTTGTCTTTTCCGAGGTAGACGTGCTTGAGGTCGGCAGGTCGGACGGCTCGGCAGGCGAGGATGCCTCAGAGGACGGCTCCGCAGATGGCGTACTCTTCGTGGACTTCGTGGTCTGGGAAGGCTCGGCAGACTGGGAGGACGAGGAGGTTGCGGTCGGCGCCTTGGCCGCTACCTGGGGTGCGGGTTCCGAGCTGGAGGATGGCGTCGAGGCAGGCGTGGTCCGAGACGGTGCGGGTGCCGGGGCAGAGGTTCGGACCGAGTCGACGTTGTCGGCTGCGGCACTGGCGGCAGCAGCGGCGGTGGAGGCGGCGCGAGAAATCGCGTCGGAACTGTCGCCGTGGTGGCCGCCGCGGGGTTCGCTGTGGTGGCCACGTCGGTTGTCGGAGGCAGCGGCCTGGGCACGGTCAGCATGAGGAGAGTGCGTCGCGCTGGGCTTTTTCGTGGTCTGCGAAGGGTAGGTGTGGTGGTGCGGTGCTGGAAAAGAGGGGGCGTCGGCAAGCGAGGGCTGAGCCGAGGTACCGCTGGTGGGGCCGGCATCGTGGATGCGCGGCGTGGCGGGGTGCGCGGGGCGCTTGGGGCCATTGCCGTCGAAGTGGGAAGAATGGTTGCCTTCCGGAGCAGGAGCGGTGGAATGCGCGTTGGTGTCCGAAAGGGCTTCGTCGTCGCTCAGCAGGTTGGTGGCTGCGGTGGCGCCGCCGCCAACGAGCACGGCGACGCCGGCTGCGGCCAGCAGGTTCGAGGTCACGGCACCGGATGCGCCGGCGGCAGAGGCGACGCTGAAACCGCCGGTTGCGGAAGCGCCGGCGGTAGTGGCACCGGCAGCGGGGCCGCCGGGAACAGCGGATGCGGCCTGTGCGCGGGCTGCGGTGGCAGCGGACATGACGGCGGTGCCACCGGCGACGACACCCAAAATTAGGCCGGCGTGGTGCCTATTGGCGGCGTTGTGCGCGTAGATGGTGAGCGCGGGGCGGTCATCGGCGTTGTAATGGAAGTAACCGTGGGCAATGGCGAGGCGGCCGGACTTGGTGCAGTCGAGCACGGCAGGGGCGATCTCGCGGGCGGCCTCCCGGGGAAGGGAGCCCAAGAAGGTGCTATTGATATAGACGTCGACGGTATTGCGGCGCAGGAAACCGCGGGTGCGCAAAGAAACAAGGTAGTGCTCGTCAGTTTGCGGAAAGGCGGTGACGTCCTTGGAAAACTCCGTCATCGTGGCGGTGGTCTCGCCGGGTAGCATGGTCCAGCGCTGCGCCGGCGGGTTATTGGCGGGGATGCACAGGTGTGGCGCCGGCAGGAGCAGGTTGAGCGTGGGCCATTCTTCGCCGGAGGCATCTGTCATGCTCACATGGGCGGTGGCGCGCGGGCGCAGGCCGGCGCTGAGGATCCAGTCAAAGAGGGCGTAGGCCTGGGAATCGGCGGCGCTGAGGTGGCCCACAAGCGAGTCATCGATCCGAACCGCGAAGCCTTCCTCGGCGGTACGGGGGCCGAGTTCTGCGGATAGGTAACCATCTTCCGTGGCTGTGGATTCGAGCAAGTCGCTGAAAATCTCCGGCGACACATCCACAATGGGCAGGTAATGGATCACGCCAAAACCGTGGTCAGGGACCACGTAGGTGGCGGAATCCAGCGAAGTCATTGGGGCCTTTCCATGCAAAACAATAGTTATTTTGCATTCTAAGCGTCTCTAGGGGCGATTTCCAATTTCCCAACCCGGCGAGAAAGGGGTGTTATCTTGCCCCAAAAGTTTCTACAGAATAAAAATAAGCACGGCGATAAGCGCTGCAATTACCAGCAGGGCAATGAGGGTGGGCCACCACTGCTGGCGGCGCGGTGCGGAGTCATCGACGTTGACGGCGCGGAAGCTCGTGGTTTCGAAGGTTTCGGTGGCGGCGGGGGAGGTAGGGGTGGCGTCGGCAAGCGAGGCTTCCTTTGAATCCGGCAGCGGCGCACCCGCATAGATACTGAGCACGCGGCCAGTGCTGCGCGGCGCATGGTAGGCGTGGGCTAGGGTTATGCCCTGCTTGGCGACGTCCACCCCTTCCAACCGCCCCACCCACCGCGGGCCCAGGTAGGCATCGGTGCCGGAACCGGTGGTGCTGGGCGAGAGCGTAACCAATACGTGCATGCGGGCTTGGGCGGGAATATCCAGATCTGCGGGGAGATCGGTGATATTGATGGGCGGGGCATAGCCCAGCATTGTCCACGGGCCCGCTGGCGGATTATTGGCCGGCAGGCAGAGGCCCGGCCGAGGCAGCAGCAGTGACAGTGAGCCATCGGGCTGCGGCGCGGCCGTGGCTGCAGGGGTGAGCCCGGCGCGAAAGAGCAGATCTATCTCGGGGTATTCGGCGCGGTCGGCACTGGTGATGTGCCCGATGGGGGAGTCGGTGCGCACCTCCAGGCCACCGTCCTGGCGGGGCGCCAAGGTGACGGTGAACTCTTGGTTTTCCTTCGTCTGCGCACCATAGATGGGCAGGGCCCGCACGGCGCCCAAGCCGCGGTGCGGAATGAGGTAGGTAGAAGAAGGCATACCCACCCTTCTACCACGCTGGGGCGCGACGCTGGTGTTTAGCGCCGGCGAGCGCGCTTAGGCCAAGGCGCGGTTGACGGCGGAGTTAATCGCGTTAATGGAAGCCCGCGTGGTGGATCCGGCAATGCCGGCGCCCCACACCTTGCTCTGGTTGACGTCGGCAGCGATATAGCAGGCGGCCTCAGCGTCGTCGCCGGCGGAGCGGGACTGCTGGGAGTATTCCATGACCTCGAAGTCGATGCCCAGGGATTCCAGCGCGTTGGCATACGCCGCGATGGGGCCGTTGCCGGTGCCGGAGACGGTGGACTTTTCCCCGCGGAAGGCCACCGTGGCGGTCACGGCGACGTCACCGTCACCGTCAGCGGCCGGGGAATTGTCTATGTGGAAGGCCTCCACGACCAGCGGGGTCTCGCGGTCCAGGAATTCTGTGGCGAAGATGTCCCACATATTCTTGGAATTGACCTCGCCGCCCTCGGAGTCGGTGATTTCTTGTACCACGGTGGAAAATTCTGCTTGCATGGCGCGCGGCATATTGATGCCGTGGTCGGTCTTCATGATGTAGGCAACGCCGCCCTTGCCGGACTGGGAGTTGACGCGGATGACCGCCTGGTAGTCGCGGCCCACGTCCTTGGGATCGATGGGCAAGTAGGGAACCTCCCAGATGGCCTCGCGCAGTTCTTCCCACGAGACCTCGGTATTGTTCGCGCCGGGGCGGATGGTGGCCGCCAGCGCATCCAAGCCCTTGTTGATGGCGTCCTGGTGGGAACCGGAAAAGGCGGTAAAGACCAACTCGCCGCCATAGGGGTGGCGCTCTGGCACGCGCAGCTGGTTGCAGTATTCGACGGTCTCGCGGATCTGCGGCAGATCGGAGAAGTCAATCTGTGGGTCCACGCCCTGGGTGAGCATGTTCAGGCCCAGGGTGATGAGATCGACGTTGCCGGTGCGCTCGCCGTTGCCAAACAGGCAGCCCTCGATGCGGTCCGCGCCGGCCATGAAGCCCAGCTCGGCAGCGGCGATTCCCTCGCCGCGGTCATTGTGCGGGTGCAGCGAGAGCAAGATGTCCTCGCGGCGGGCCAGGTTGCGGTGCATCCACTCGATGGAATCGGCGTAGACATTGGGTGAAATCATCTCCACGGTGGAGGGCAGGTTGATGATCATCGGATTATCCGGGGAGGGGTCCATGATCTCTACTACCTCATCGCAAACCTCGCGGGCGAAGTCCAGCTCGGTGCCGGTAAAAGATTCGGGGGAGTACTCCCAGCGCCACGTGGTGTCTGGGTAGTCCGCGGCGATGGATTTGATGAGCTCGGCGGCGTTGGTAGCCAGCTTCTTAATGGCGGGCTTGTCCTTGCGGAAGACCACACGGCGCTGCAGCTTCGAGGTGGAGTTATAAAAGTGCACGATGACGTTCTTGGCGCCCTCACAGGCCTCAAAGGTGCGGCGGATCAGGTGCTCGCGGGCCTGGACTAGGACCTGGATGGTGACGTCATCGGGAATCTTATTGCCCTCGATGATTTCGCGGACGAAGCTGAAATCCGTTTGGGAGGCGGACGGGAAGCCGACCTCGATTTCCTTGTAGCCCATCTTGACCAGCAGGTCGAACATGCGGTGCTTGCGCTCTGGGCTCATGGGATCAATGAGCGCTTGGTTGCCATCGCGCAGATCCACCGCGCACCACTGTGGGGCGTGCGTGATTTTCTTGCTGGGCCACGTGCGGTCCGGCAGGTCGATGTCTTCCACCTCGACGGCGAAGGGCTGGTAGCGCTCGTGGGGCATGGCGGAGCCGCGCTGCTTATTCCACGCGGGCTGTCCCTCGCGGCGTGGGCCGTTGGGGGTGGTGATATCGCGAGGGGCGCTGATAAAAGAGTCAGTGGGGGACATGGTGCGGTTTCCTTGTCTGTGGTGTCTATGGGGAGACGGCCAGCTGGGCTTGGGCAGCCGGACTCCGCGACGGGGCGCTGGCCAGTGCTTAGGCCGAAATCCCGCCGCGGAAGATAAGGAGTAGGTCAATCCGCTGTGTCATATCGGTCACACTACAGGCTCTCTCACTGTGTGGCAAGAGATTTCATTCAGTGAGACGCGATGACGGTGCGGTACTATGCTTTTCGTGTCTACAGCCCGCCATGCCGCATCCAACTCGCCATCCTTAGTGCGCACCTTGTGGGCGCCTGCCGCGCTCGTTGCGCTTATCGGAGCCGCGGTGCGCGTGGGCCTGCTCGCGGTGGTGGCCGCCGTGCAGGACGATAAGCTCTGGGGCCTGCTCAATAAGTGGGACGCCAAGCACTACGTAGAAATCGCCCGCGGCGGGTACTTCGGTGCGGATATCTCTACGGATGGGCCTGTCCACGAGACGACCATGGCCTTCTTTCCGGGCTTTCCTTTCCTCGTGCGTGCGATAAGCGGCATCCTGGGAACCGGCGAGGCCGGCACCGCTATTGCGCTTAACGTGCTCTTTAGCATCGCGCTGGCCGCCGGTGTGATGGCCTTGGCCGCGCAGATGGGCATGGGCAAGTGGGCCCAAGTGCTCAGCGCTGTAGTGGTAACCAGCGCGCCGATGTCCATCGTGTTTTCCATGCCGTATACCGAGGCGCTCTTTGGGGCGCTGGCCATCTGGGCGGTAGTAGCGCTGGCGGGCGAGCGCTGGTGGGCCGCCGCGGCGTATATCTTTGTGGCCGGGCTCGTGCGCCTTACCGCGGTGGATCTCGTTGCGGTCTTTGGGCTCATGGTGCTGCTGCGGGCGCGAAAGGACTGGCGAGCCTGGGCCGCAGTAGTGTTTTCCGTCGTGCCGCTGGTGGGCTATTTGTGGTGGTCGAGCAGCCACTTGAAAGATGTCGGCGGCTACTTTGGCATTCAGAAGGAACATTGGAATTCCGGCTTCGATGGCGGCAAAGCCACGGCCATTTGGCTGTGGGAGACGCTCACCGGGGCCACCAATGGCGGCTACCTGCTCAGCGCCGGCGTAATGATCGCTGCCCCGGTATGCCTGGTGCTGGCGTGGCGCCGCCTGCCGTTGGCGGCCTGGCTATTTTCTGCCGTCCTCATGGCCAATGTGCTGCTTTCTGATGGCATTATGCACTCGCGGCCCCGGCTGCTCCTGCCGGCGGTGATCGTGTTGTTGCCGTGGGTGAAAAAGGGGGCGTCGGCAAGCGTCGCGGTTTTTGCCTGGGCCCTGTTTGGCGCGTGGTTTTCGGCCTACATGCTCGGCGTATTTGAGTGGGCCATCTAGCCGCGCTGGCTTACCGGGCTGCGGGAGAGCACGATGGTGGACAGCACCATGACGGTCAGGGCGATGAGCATAATTGCCCAACCGACGGCCGTATCGATGAGGAATTTCTCTCCCAGAACCATGTATCCCAAGCCGAAAGCCACGATGGGCTCAAAGATGGTCATGGCCGGCAGGGAATGGGCCAGGGGGCCGGCGTTGAAGGAATATTGCTGTACCACCGTGCCGGTGAGCGCGAGGCCGATGAGGCCGTAGAACTGCCAGCTGGCCAACAGGGTGGTGAGGCCTTCGTGGGTGAAAATATCCACCACGGCCTTCGAGAGCAGGGCGACGAAGCCATAGATAACGCCGCAGGCCGTGCCCAATGCTAAGGGGCGCTGATCTGGTAGCTTTGCGGCCGCCGCGCCGAGGATTGCGAGGGTGGCCAACCCTACAAGGAGCGCCGGCCACCAGTCGCTCCATTCGGGGCGGGGATTGCCGGCAACCGGCCGGCCGTAGATGACCATGATGCCCACCGCGATGGTCAGCGCAATGGACCAGAAAACTTCGTGGAAGGGCATCTTGCGGCCGGAATACCACGCCGATAGCGGCAGGGTAAACATCAAGGACAGTACCAAGATGGGCTGGACCACCAGCAAGGTGCCGAAGCCGAGCGCGATAACCTGCAGGCCATAGGCGCCAATTGCGGCCGCGGTGCCCACCCACCACAAGGGGTTAGACATGGCGGCGCGCATGACCGAATCATCGGCGTCGAGGGCGATGCGGTGGCGGATGACCGTGCCCCAAGCAACCGTCAGCGCGGATGCGAGCGCGAAAAAGATGGCGAGGAGGTTGCTTAACACCCGCTCAACGGTAGTAAAGATTCCTGTTATATGCATATTCTGCGCTGTATGGCGCGCGTTTTTCTCCTTGGAGGCGGCCGGCGCATGGCGCGCTTTACCCTTGAGGCGTGTGAATAAAAAGCAAGCATTGTCTAGGAATTATGATGAGGACTAGACCCCTGCGGGGTAGCATGGGTATTTGACTAGTGACCGACAGGTATTTCTGGTGGTGTGCGGACGCGCGCGCCAGGGTGCCTTGAAAGACGAAAGGCGGCATCCTTACCGTGGCCCTGATCGTGCAAAAATATGGCGGCTCATCCCTCGAATCCGCAGACCGCATTCGCGCCGTTGCGGAGCGCATCGTGGCCACCAAGAAGCAGGGCAACGACGTTGTTGTGGTGTGCTCCGCCATGGGCGATACCACCGATGATCTGCTCGACCTTGCCGCCCAGGTCAACCCCGTGCCACCACGGCGCGAAATGGACATGCTCCTGACCGCGGGCGAGCGCATCTCCAATGCGCTGGTGGCCATGGCCGTGGAATCCTTGGGTGCCCATGCCCAGTCCTTTACCGGTTCCCAGGCCGGCGTGCTCACCACCGAGCGCCACGGCAATGCCCGCATTGTGGACGTTACCCCAGGCCGCCTGACTGAAGCGCTGGATGAGGGCAAGATCTGCATCGTCGCCGGATTCCAGGGAGTTAATAAGGAATCGCGCGATGTCACCACGCTGGGCCGCGGCGGTTCCGATACCACCGCGGTGGCGCTAGCGGCCGCGCTGAATGCGGACGTGTGCGAGATTTACTCCGATGTCGATGGCGTGTATACCGCAGACCCGCGCATCGTCCCGGACGCGCAGAAGCTAGAGAAGCTCTCCTTCGAGGAGATGCTGGAGATGGCCGCGGTAGGTTCCAAGATTTTGGTTCTGCGTAGCGTGGAGTACGCCCGCGCGTTCAATGTACCCTTGCGAGTTCGCTCGTCTTATTCAAATGACCCCGGCACCCTAGTTACCGGATCGATGGAGGATATCCCTGTGGAAGAAGCAGTACTCACTGGTGTAGCAACCGATAAGTCCGAGGCAAAGGTCACCGTCCTTGGAATCCCGGATCGCCCCGGGGAGGCGGCGAAGGTTTTCCGTGTCATTGCTGATGCAGAGATCAATATTGACATGGTCTTGCAAAACGTCTCCTCCCTGGAGGATGGCACCACCGATATCACCTTCACCTGCCCGCGTGCCGACGGCCCACGCGCCATGGAGCTGTTGACCAAGCTGAAGTCCGAGGGCGGCTGGGCCAATGTGCTTTACGACGACCAGGTGGGCAAGGTCTCCCTCGTCGGCGCCGGCATGAAGTCCCACCCGGGCGTGACCGCCGAGTTTACCGAGGCCCTGCGCGACGTCGATGTCAATATGGAGCTCATCTCCACCTCCGAAATCCGCATATCCGTGCTCACCCGCGAGGCCGACCTGGATAAGGCCGCCCGTGCGCTGCACGATAAGTTCCAGCTCGGTGGCGAAGAAGAAGCCACGGTTTATGCTGGAACCGGACGTTAAACACCCAAAAGCAACTACAGAGGATTTTTAAGTCATGACCACTGTTGCAGTCGTAGGCGCTACCGGCCAGGTCGGCCGCGTTATGCGCTCCATCTTGGAAGAACGCAATTTCCCGGCGGATAAGGTGCGCTTTTTCGCCTCCTCCCGGTCTGCCGGCACCGAGCTGGATTTTCGCGGCGAGCAGATTACCGTAGAAGACCTCGCTGAGGTCACCGAACAATCCGTTGCCGACGTCGATATCGCCTTGTTCTCCGCCGGCGGCTCCACCTCTAAGCAGTGGGCCCCGGTATTCGCCGCGGCCGGCGCGACCGTGGTGGATAATTCCTCGGCTTATCGCAAGGACCCAGAGGTTCCCCTCATCGTTTCCGAGGTCAACCCCGAGGCAGCCAAGAACACCCCGAAGGGCATCATCGCGAACCCGAACTGCACCACCATGGCGGCCATGCCGGTGCTGAAGGTCCTCCACGATGCCGCTGGCCTGAATAAGCTCCACGTGTCCTCCTACCAGGCGGTGTCCGGCTCCGGTTTGGCTGGCGTGCAGGCGCTGGCCGCACAGGTCTATTCCGTTGGCGAGCACAATGTGGGCTTGGTTCACGATGGTTCCGCGCTTAATGACGAAGACTTTGGCCCGTACGTGGCACCTATCGCCTATAACGCCCTGCCGATGGCCGGCAACCTCGTCGATGACGGCTCCCTGGAAACCGATGAGGAACAAAAGCTGCGCAACGAATCCCGCAAGATCCTGGATATTCCGGTGCTGAAGGTCGCGGGCACCTGCGTGCGCATCCCGGTCTTCACCGGCCACACTCTGACCATTCACGCCGAGTTCGATAAGCCCATCACCCCAGAGCAGGCCACCGAGCTGTTGGGTGGCGCTCCGGGCGTTACGCTTGCCGACGTCCCCACTCCGCTCGCCGCCACCGGCATCGACGAGTCCTTGGTCGGCCGCATCCGCCAGGACCAGACGGTGGACGATAACAAGGGCCTCGTGCTCGTTGTCGCCGGCGATAACCTGCGCAAGGGCGCTGCTCTCAACACCATCCAGATTGCAGAGCTGCTCGTCTAGCACAGCGCTACTTCGCCGCCTGTCGCATTACAAAGCTCGGCGCCCTCCTTTCCTAATAGCAAGGGAAGGAGGGCGCCGAGCTTTTGGCCTATCAGCCGTGGACGAGGGGGCTAGTCCTCAGAAACCGGCTTGGCGGTGCCAGTGCCGGAGTCGGCACCAGTGCTCTTCTTGCCAAAGTCGAGGTCGCTAGTGGACGACGGAACCTCCGGCTTGGTGTGCTGCACGTAGGTCACGGACGGCTCCGGATCTTCGCGGTCATACTCAATATCCTCATCATTTTCGAGCTCCTCGTGGATCTCTTCTGCGATATTGGTGACAAACTCGGTGGTTTCCATATTGGATGCTGCAGCCAGCTTGCGCAGCTCGCGCTCGTTCTTCTTGGTAAAGCGCTTGCGCGGGTCCAAGCGGCGGGACACCAGCTCGTGTGCGCGCATGCGGCGGTCGGACTCATCTGAGAGCTTGCTGCCGTTCTTGATGCGGTTGAAGACCATCACCACGATCATCAGCAGTCCGAGGTAGCCCAGGATCGGGTAGACGTTGCTGACCAAGGCCTGGAAGCCCACGAAAGACAAGATGAAGCCGATGATGCAGGCGCCGGCATAAACCGGGTAGAAGCGCTTGGGGTTATTGCGGGTCAAGCGCTTGCCCAGCGCGTAGAACATGCCGATGGCGGTATTAAAGACCATGCCATAAATGACAAAGGTCATCAGTACGCCGAGTACCGGGTGGATGCTGGTAATCAGGCTTAGCACCGGCATATCCTGGCCGTTGACGGTCTCGGCCTCGAAGAAGAGCGCAAAGACCAGCAGGGCCAACAGGATTAGGTAGAGCAGGCCGCCAATGAGGCCACCGATGCCGACTGCACGGTTATCCAGGAAGTTACCGCCAATAACGATGGACATGGATACTGCCGTCATCACGTTCAGGCCGGTGTAGTTCAGTGCGGCTAGCCACCAGTTAGGCAGCGAGGTATCAACATTGTTGACCGCCCAGTCATTCATGGCAGAGAAATCAACGTCTGCGTTCAAGATGGTATAGCCGGTGGCAATCACCACAAAGATGATGATGAATGGGGTGATGGTACCGATGACCGCGGTTACGCGGTCGACATCCATGAGGCCGACGAGCAGCACCAAAATCAGCATGGCGGTGGCGCCCACCCACACGGGGATGGACGGGAACTGCTGATTGATATTCGCACCACCGCCGGCAAACATGACGAAGCCGATGGCGAACAAGGTCACCAGGGTGGACCAGTCCAAAATCTTGGCGGTAAATGGCGATGCGACCTTGTCGTAGACAGCGGTGTGCTCCTCGGCTTGGAAATACGAGCCGAGCTGCAGGATGGAGATGCCGGTGATCATCATCAAACCAGCGGCTAGGGCGATACCCCACAGGCCCCAGTTACCAAAGGCCACAAAGTACTGCATGGCCTCCTGGCCGGAGGCGAAGCCTGCGCCCACGACGACGCCGATAAACGCCATGGAAATTCCGATTGCGCGTTTTAACATGAAAGGGAGAAACTCTCTTACTCACACGCGCCGGGCCCGCCATTGGTATCGCGCGGGCCCGGATCGACGGTCGATTTATCACGTGTGTTCACATCTAATAAACCACACATCGGACAGGTATTTCGGGCAAGAATCGCCACAACTGTGGTCTCGTTCACCCCGGCCGTAGTACGCAAAGCGCAGCTAAGTGCCAAATTTTGGGACCCGTGGGGCGAAAGGTAACCAGAGCGTAACAATTTGGGAGTGAAATTAACTCCGCAATCGCAGGGGGCTAATTGGGGGTATTATCCTGTCCCCGCGATGAGATCCTTGCGGGCGCGCGCCACACGGGAGCGGATGGTGCCCACGCGCACGCCGGCAATCTTGGCCGCCTCCTCATAGGTATAGCCCAGTACCTGGGTGAGGATGAGGGCTTCGCGGCGGTCGGCCGGGAGGGCGTCGATAAGCGTGCGGGCATCGATCCACTCGCTCCACGCCGCGGATTCTTCCGGCGCCGCACCCATCGCGTCTTCGTACTCGGTGGCAGACTTTCGCGGCCGGGCCATATCGTGGCGAATATTGTCCACCCACACGCGCCGGGCCAAAGAGAGCAGCCACGTGCGGGCGGAGGACCGCGCCGCAAAGCGCGGCAAGGCGCTGATGACGCGCAGATAGGTCTCCTGAGTGAGATCGTCGGCCCCCTCGGGCCCGCCCAAGTGCGCCAGCAAGCGCCACACATCATCCTGGGTGGCCTTGATAAACTCCGTCAGCGCCGCGCGGTCGCCGCGACCGGCCCGAAGGGCGAGGTCGGTGACGCGGGCGTCGTCTGCTGCGGAGTGGTGAGTCACCTGAATGAATCTACCAGCACCCTTTACTCTCTTTGGCGAGCCCTGACAACCGTGCAAAGTTTTGCCACACTGGGAAGAACTGACCGCGAATTGCCAGGAGGCAAAAATGAGTGACTTTACCGCTGATGACATCCTGAACAAGGGCCAGCGCCCCGCTGGCAAGGGAAATACCACTCGTCCCTCGGGCCAGCCGGTGCCGTCCGAAAATACCTCGGTGACCGCCGGCCAGCAGGGCCCGGTGGCGCTCAATGATATCCACCTCATTGAAAAGCTCGCGCACTTCAACCGCGAGCGCGTGCCAGAGCGCACGCCGCACGCTAAGGGCCACGGCGCCTTTGGCGAGCTGCACATCACGGAAGATGTGTCTGCCTACACCAAGGCCAAGGTCTTCCAGAAGGGCACCGTCACCCCGATGATGGGCCGTTTTTCCACTGTGGCCGGCGAGCAGGGCTCCCCGGATACCTGGCGCGATGTGCACGGCTTTGCCCTGCGTTTCTACACCGAAGAAGGCAACCTCGACATCGTGGGCAATAACACCCCGGTATTCTTCATCCGCGATGGCATTAAGTTCCCAGACTTCATCCACTCCCAGAAGCGCTTGGGCACCAATGGCCTGCGCGATGCCGATATGCAGTGGGACTTCTGGACCCGCAACCCAGAGTCTGCCCACCAAGTCACGTATCTGATGGGTGACCGCGGCACTCCGAAGTCCACCCGTCACCAGAATGGCTACGGCTCCCACACCTTCCAGTGGGTCAATGAGGAAGGCGAGGCCTTCTGGGTGAAGTATCACTTCAAGTCCCGCCAGGGCGTGGAGAACTTCACCGATGAAGAGGCCACCACCACCGCCGGCCAGAACCCGGATTGCCACCGCGAGGATCTTTATAACGCCATCGAGGAGGGCAACTACCCGATCTGGGACGTTAAGGTGCAGATCATGCCGCTGGATGAGGCGGAGAATTACCGCTTCAACCCCTTCGACCTGACCAAGGTCTGGTCCAAGAAGGACTACCCGCTGCACGATGTGGGCTACTTTGTGCTCAACCGCAACCCGCGCAACTTCTTCGCGCAGATTGAGCAGGTAGCACTCGACCCGTCCAATATCGTGCCGGGCGTTGGCCTGTCTCCGGATAAGATGCTGCAGGCCCGCGTCTTTGCTTACGCTGACCAGCAGCGTTACCGCATCGGCGCGAATTACAAGCAGCTGCCGGTTAACCAGCCGCAGAATGTGGACGAGGTCAATACCTACGAGCACGAGGGCAGCATGCAGTTCCTCTTCAATGCTCCGGAGGATCCGGTCTACTCGCCCAACCGCCATGAGAAGGGTACGGGCGTGCTTGACGACGCCGCTGTAAACGACCGCTCCCAGCTCGAGACCACCACCGCGGCAGAGCTCTACATCAATCCGGAGTCCCACGGCAGCGACTTGGTGCGTGCACCGTACGTTCGCCACGCCGAGGACGATGACTTTGTGCAGGCGCGCGACCTGTACGAGAACGTCTATGACGATGCCGCCAAGGAGCGCCTGGTCACCAATATCACCAACGCGATGGCCGGTGTATCCGAGGAGACCGAGGAGCGCGTCTACGAATACTGGACCAACGTGCACCCAGCCCTTGGCCAGCGCGTGCGCGAGGTCTACGCCGAGAAGAAGTAATCTTTTCCCGGCAGCGCTTGTGCGCTAACGACGCCGCCCCCGTACCGAGTTGCTTTACTGCACGGTACGGGGGCGGTTTGCTGTGCGGCTAGTCGCAGCGGCGCATCTTTTCCGTAACAAAGGCGGGAGCGCCCTCGGCGGCCCACTTATCCACGTCGTAGCACGGGGCGGCCATGCCGGAGGTTGCCTCGCCAATGGATTCAATGGCTACCCACTGGCCGCCCTCGTAGCGCGCCCAAGCAGTCCAGTCCGTGCTGTCTTTGGCAAAGTGGGCCCACTGGCCATCGCAGTTATTGACTCGGATATTGGTCATGGTGGGAGCTGCGGGCTGTAGCGCTTCTGGGGAGCAGTCGCCGCGGCCGGTGTCGGCGGGTACGGCGGCCGGGGCTTCGCTTTCCGCGTTGCCGGATTCCGCGGTCTCCTCAGCGGGAGCTGCCTCCGCAGAAGTGGGCTCGGCCGCTGCGGTCTCGGTGACGGTGTCTGCGGCTTCCGAGGTAGCGGGCTCGCTCGTGGTCTCCTCGGCCGACGAGCTTGCGGCGGTGGCGTCGGAGAACTCCGGTTCTGCCGAGGTATCGGCGTCGTTGGAGCAGGCAACAAGGCTGAAACACAGCGGCGCGATGGCCGCGGCGGCGAGGTAGCGGGAAGGGGTCAGGGAATAATTGTGGGACATGCCATATATCGTAGAGGAACTGCTATTGCGGGGGTGCTCGGCGCGCCTGCAACAGGGGAGTGACCTGCACGGATAGGTTCAGTACCATGACCTCACGCCTTGCTTCCCCAGACGCTGCGTCCCCTTCCCGGTGGCGCAGCGTCCTCTTGATCCTCCTGCTCGCCCTGCCGCTCATTATCGGCGCTGCGGTGGCGGGCCTTGCGCAGTGGGAACCCGCCCACACCTGGTCTAGTGCCGCGCAGCCGTTTGGTGCGCCGCGGGAAAATTCCGCCTCGCCAGAGGTAAAGGAAGCCGCCGAGGCGGCCAGCCGCGCGCAGGCCCAGGCGAGCATGCTTAAATCGGGCGCCACGCAGCTTGACGACGGTACAGGGGAGCTGAATAAGGGGGCGGATGAGCTCGGAGGGGGCGTCGACAAGCTGGCGACGGGCTCCCAAGAACTGGTAGCCGGCCTCAATCAGCTGCAGTCCGGAACTAATACGCTCGGTGGCGGTGCAACGGAGCTGGCCAATGGTGTCGGCGGTGCCGTGGACCAGGTAGTGGGCCTGGGCGCCGTGCAAGGGCAGATTCTGCAGGCCATCGATGGCACGATGCGCGACCTGGAAGGAAATAAGTCCAAGGAAGCGAAGGAAATTCGCTCGCAGCTGGGCGATCTCCGTGCGCAGGTGAATAATTTCCGCCTGGATAATTCGGTGACCGACCAGCTTAAGAAGCTTAAGGACGGCTCGCGCGATCTATCCAATCAGTTGGCGGTCAACGGCTATGCCTATCACGATGGCGTGAACCAGGCCGTATCCGGTGCGCAGGAGCTCAATGAAGGAATTGCGGAGTTGAACAAGCGCGTCGGTGAGGCGCAGGAGGGCGTGGACAAGCTTGACGACGGCGCCGGCAAGCTTTCCACCATGGCGGCCCAAAACCAGACCAATGTGGGTGACATTCAGCGCGCCCTGCCGCCGGCGCATACCGCGACCGACGGCCCGGCACATCTGCTCAGCCCCATCGTGGCGATGTTGGTCTCGGCCCTGGTCCTGCTCGCAGGCGCCGCGGCCGGTGTGGCCTGGCAAGTGGGATTCCGCCCATGGCTGACGGTCTTCGGCGGCACGCTGGCCGCGGTCGCCATCGGCGAAATCCTCCTCTTTGTGCTTGCCACCGGATTTACCCCTGTGGCGGCGGTGTGGGCCGGCGCGGCGCTCCTTCTGGGCGCGCTGTCCATGGCGGCCATCACCCGCGGCCTACTCGGGCTATGCGGTATTACTGCCGGCAGTATCCTCGCGGCGCTCTTTGGCATAGGCCAGACCGCTCTGGTGGGGTGGCTGTGGAAATCCGCAGCAATTGCCGGTGTTTCTAAGGTTTGGCAGATTGTTTCTAATCTTTTGCCACTGAATTGGACTACCGCGGCCGTCACGGCGGCGGGTAACGAAGGCGAACAGGCCGTCTTGTGGACCGGCGTTGCGGTATTGCTCGTCATCACTCTCATTGGGCTGAGTGCAAAGTGGTGGGCTCCATCCACAGGAAAATTCAAACCTACGGTTCATTAGGTCTGAAAAAGCACACCTAAGAATAAGAAACATTGGTGGAAACTGGGAATTTTGATTCGCGCTACCGTTTGCATTGTGCGAGTGCTACAGTTGGTCTTGCTCACAAAGCCTACTTAGGGGGTAGGCGAACGGTTTCTCCAATCCGTTGTGAGTGATAGGGAATAGGGACGACGCGGCGCTGTAGGGGCACCGCGTCGTTTCCCATATGTGGGTAGGAGTAAAGTAGCGGGAAGTGTGTCTGGTTTCAGGAAAAGTACTGATAGACCTATATAAATCGAACTTGAATAAGGTTTCGTAAATCGTTCAGGGTTTATTTTCGCTCAAGACCCTGTGAATCGTTTTGGGTGTAGTACCGCTTGTTTTACAACCCTGTGTTGATGGGTTGGGCGAGGCGGTACTCGGTTTCTATTTCCTGTGGGGGTGGTTTAGTCCAAGACTGCGTGGATATGCTTTGTATTGCATCAATGCACCCACCGCAAGGCAGCAAGTTCGGCTTCTCCCACTGAAGTCCACGGGCCTTGGGCGTGAATAAGTTCAGCTTTGTAGTGGTCCTTGACTATCTCAGCTAAAGTGCTGTCATCAGAATCGTCGACCGTTTCTACACGCGGCTGGACTCCGAATTCAGCCAGAGCCGTGGAATACTTCAGTGACACGTACTGGCTGTCTCGATCGCTGTGGTGGATCAGCTGATTTTCACGGATTCGCCCCGCAGTGGTTAATACATGCTCTAACGCTTCCACGGGCGGCGCATCGGTGCGGCATCGTAGAGCGTGTGGTAACACCGACGATTTTCCGACTGAAGACATCCCACAACAAACGTTGTGTAGGCGAATCCCGAAAGGGGGGCGAACGAAGTTGTCGGCAACCGAAAGCCTGCCTGGTGCTTGTATACGGAAGTTTCGCTGTATTACGTCTGGGCGATGATCCCGTGTCTTCAGGTTAATAATTCTCACTGGGGTACGCCCACGTTTGCGGCCGGAAACACCTGCTAGCTTCATGAGACGTGCGGGCTTGTCGCAGCCAATATGAAAGCCTTCACGGTTGACCACGTGCTACATTCCACGCATGTACACGGTGAATTTCTGGGATGAGGAGGCTATTGATTAAAGCTCTCGCACTGGGCACGCGAGCGGTGGCCTTTCGGCTGCTGCGTGAAGTGATGAAATCACGATCTGCCTGTTCATGAATTGACAGATGGTCTCGACCCTAAACTGATTTTGTACGCGTCGATGTAAGAGCTCATTTGGTCGTGAGTCGGTTGAGATTCGCTGCTATAAGCCGAAGAAGTCTCAAGAATACCGTTTGCTCGTTTCAGCTCGCGGTTTTCGGCGCAGGCACTTGAGTTCTTTTCCATTGCTATGCCGCCTGACGCGTCAGCATTATCTCGCACTGACTCGCTGTCGCGGTACCAAGCCCGCAACGTGTGGGGAGATACCTCAAGGAGTTCGTCGACCCCTATATAAGTGCGTTGCAGTGAGCAGGACTCCTAGCGGACCATTTCGATGGTCTAATGGACCGCCTTCTCCTTGAGCTCGATGGAATACATTCTAGGAATAGTGTCTAATCCTTTCTTCGCTGGGGCAGGAACCAAACCTGGCACACTTCAGGAGTCAGGTCTCCGTAGCTACTTAAATAGAGAAAATCTCAAACAAGCACTTGGGGATGGATCTATTCTTATATTCAGCAAAACAACGTTCTTATTGACCGAGGTGAAACGTATGAGTATTCAGTTGAATGAAGTAAAGCTCTCGGAGCTTGCCTGCTTTAGTCATGATGCCGATGTTATGGAATTGCAGACTGAGACCTTCATTTTTGGGGTGAATGGAACCGGAAAGTCTTCAATCGCCCGAAAACTGAAAGGGCAAGCAGATGCGAATGGGGTGTTGGCCTACCTTTTCGATCAGAAGTACATAAGGGATTTGATTCAGCGCGAAAACCTGGAGGGCGTATTTCAAATACGAGACGCTTCAGAAGACGTGCAGAAGCGGCTTTCGGAACTTGAAGGGGATAGCGGTGAAATTCATAGGAAGAGGGGATTGCTGGAAAACTGGGGGGAGGTTCGACAGGTTAAACAAGACGAAATCCATCAGATCAAGAATAATTTCAGAGAAAGTGTTTGGGCCCTAGCAAAGTCGTACGAAAGGGCATATCCAGGTGCGTCAGATCTTTGTTTCAAAGGTTTTAAGCGGAAGGAGCTTCTTGAGAAAGAATGCTTGCGTCGATACGAGCTAACGAAAGCTTCCAAGTATGAGGAGCCCCAAGATTTGGATTTTGAGACCCGCATAAAATCGTTAGATCGTGAGAACCCTCGTATACCAGAGGTTAGCAGTCAAGTTGCCCTCTTTTTTCAGTTTAGTGAGGAGGAAAATCAGGTAGCTAAAAAGGAATACCGACTAAATGAAGACAATCCTTTGAGTGAGTACGTGACTCGGCTGGATATCGATCTTTGGGTCAGAGAAGGTGTTCAGCATCTTAATGAATCAGAGTCAGAAATTTGCCCACTATGTCAGCAGAGTTTATCCGCGGAATTGAAGAAGAACCTCGAACTGCTGATTAGTCGAGACTATGAAAAAGCGGAGAATTGTCTCGAATCTTTAGGCGATCGCTTGAAACGAGCTGAAGAAGAGTGTGAGACTCTCAAAGAGAAAGTGAGTGGTCTTGAGGGCTTTGAAACTACTCAACTCCAGAATTCACTTGGCAAACTGCAGCTGGAATTCGTGAGATTACAGCGGAAGGTGAAAGAGAAACTACTGAGTCTCCAGACAGTCATTTCTCTAGATTTTGACTTTAGCGTGCTAGATCAGTGTAGTGATGATCTGGATTCTCTAAACGAACGGATTCGCTGGTATAACGAATCGATCAGTGATCGGAAGAAAGCAAAGCAATCCCTTATAGAGGATTTCTGGTCACACTTTATCCACCATAAAGTCAAAGAAGCACTTATCAAGAGAGATAGTGCTTTGGCAGGACCGAAGAAAGCTCAAATGAACCTTTCGGCGCGCATTGACTCTACCAATGAAGAGCTAGCAGATCTTGAGGAAGAGCGCCGGCAGCTACTGAGCAAAGTGACTTCATCGGAACCGGTAGTTGAAGAGATCAACGCGACTCTCAGGGATCTGAACCTTCGGAGCTTTAGCCTGAAAAAACTGAATGGTGTTGATCAATACTGTGTGATACGCGAGGACGGGTCAAGAGCGGAAAACGAGAGTCTGAGTGAGGGAGAGAAGACATTCATTTCCTTTTTGTACTTCTATCATTCAGTAGAAAAGAGAGCTCGAAACTATTCAGAAAGGGATAAGATCATCGCGATAATCGATGATCCAATTTCTAGTCTGGATTCGACCACTTTATTTGCTGTAAGCTTACTGTGCCGTAGACTTCAGGAAACTGTAGAGGATCCGGCTTCTTTGCTAGAGCAAATTGTTTTTTCGACTCACAATGCCTACTTTTTCAAAGAATTAGCCTTTGTGCCTCCGCGTAGAGAAAAGTCCGCGAAGCGTACCTTCTATGTTCTTTCTAAAACCTCGGAAGGAAAGAGCACACAAAGACAATTTGATTCTAACCCAATACATTCTGCCTATGAACAGCTTTGGACAGAAGTTCGTGTTGCGGCTAGTCAAAATGAGATGGCATCACACTCCTTGCAAAATTCGATGCGACGAATTCTGGAGAATTACTTTACGCTTACTGGAGGAATGAAAACAGATTTTACGGCTGGAATGAATGCTGGTGAAGCGCTGGCTGCAAAGTCACTTCTGTCCTGGATGAATGATGGTTCCCATAGCGTACCGTGGCAAATTGATTATTCGTTCGATGGGACGGACGCCAAGGCGTTGGTGGAGGTTTTCCGGAAGATCTTCGTAGCAGCAAACCAAGTTCAACACTTTGAACTGATGATGAGGCAAGAGAACTGAGATTGTAAAGCTAAGCTTTTAGTCTTTGCTTTGTTTAGTTCAACCCAGACCAAGAAATGTGAGTGTCATTTAGGGGGATGCGGAAACTCTTCAGGATTTCTTCCGCATCCCCTTTTTGACCCTTAACCCCCATCCAAGGCACAACAAAAACCGAAAAATCTCGAGACATCATAGGAACGATGTCTCGAGACTTCACAATGGTCGGGATAACAGGATTTGAACCTGCGACCTCTTCGTCCCGAACGAAGCGCGCTACCAACCTGCGCCATATCCCGGCGTTCCGCCTTGAAAAGCGGTACCTGGATACTTTAACGCAAGCTGAGCATAATCAACAAAACGGCAGGTGGCTGGGTTTAGTCCACCTCGGTGATTTTCAGCAGAGTGGCGGAAGGGCGGCAGAAGATGCGTACCGGGGCGAATTTGGAGGTGCCCAGACCATTGGAAACATGCATCTTCATCGGGCCGAAGTCGTGGAGGCCCTGCACGCGGTCGCGGTCGATGCCGCAATTGGTAACCAGTGCGCGGGAGCCGGGCAGGCAGATCTGGCCGCCGTGGGTGTGGCCGGACAGGGAAAGTTGGTAGCCATCGTCCGCAAACTTTTCCAGTACGCGGGGCTCGGGGGCGTGGAGGAGGGCCAGCGACAAATCCGCGTCCTCGTTGGGCGGGCCGGCGATTTCGGAGTAGTCATCCAGATCGTGGTGCGGATCGTCCACGCCGGCGGCGGCAAGGCGGACATTGCCCACCTTGAATTCATGCCGGGCCTGGTTGGCATCGCGCCAGCCGTGCTCCAAGAAGGCGGCGCGCATACCGCGCCACGGCAAGTCCACATAGGAGGGCTCGCGCTTTTTGCCCAGCAGGTACTTGAAAGGGTTGACCGGCTGCGGTGCCCAGTAATCATTGGTGCCGAAGACGAAGAGGCCGGGGCGGGCCAGCAACGGGCCGAGGGCACGCAACGTATCGGGAACGGCCTGCTGATCGGAGAGATTATCGCCAGTGTTGACCACGAGGTCCGGCTCTAGGGCGTCGAGGGCAGAAACCCAGGCAATCTTGGTCTCCTGGCCGGGGATCATATGCAGATCAGACAGATGCAGCAGCCGAAATTCTGGCTTGCCACGCAGCGTGCCCTTGGGTAGGAGGGGGAGCGTATATTCCTTGAGCTCGAATTTGGTCAGTTCGCTATAGCCCCATGCCGCGGCGCCCAGGCCGGCAGCGGTGAGGCCGCCAAGAATACGTAAAAGTTTCACGGCTACCACACTACCTGGCGTACATTGATAGGCATGAGCGAGCTAAAGCAAACCATCCGTGCAGATCTGAAAACCGCAATGAAGGCCAAGGAGAAGCAGCGCACCAGCGCCATCCGCGCCTTGCTGGCTGCCATCCAGGCCGAGGAGACTAATGGCTCCCGGCATGAGCTGGAGGACGCCGATATCCTCAAGGTGATTGCGCGCGAAATCAAAAAGCGCCGCGAGTCCGCCGAGGTCTATGAAGAAAATGGCCGTCCAGAGTTGGCTGAAGCCGAACTTGCCGAGGTCCCCTTCTTCGAGGCCTACCAACCCCGCCAGCTGGACGAGTCTGAGCTTAAGGCCCTAGTGAAGGAATCTATCGCGGAGGTTGAGACCGAAAACGGCGAAGCACCCACCATGAAGCAGATGGGTGCAGTAATGAAGGTGGCCAATGCCAAGGCCGCCGGCCAGGCAGATGGCAAGCGCCTGTCCGCCGAGGTCAAGTCCCAGCTGAGTTAAAGCGGGCCAGACCGCAATGGGCGAGGCCTAGCGGCCAAGGAGGCTGCGGACGTCGTTGGCAAAGCTATCGATGTCCTCTTGGCGGATGCCAAAGTCTTCCGGCGAGAACCCGCCACCGGTACCGCCACCGCCGTTGCCCGTTTCGTCGCCTGTGCCGCCAGTCGAGCGGCCCGGGCTCGTAGCACCGTCGGCATTACCGCCGCCGGTGCTATTTTGTGCGCCGGTGGAGTTGGCGTCGGCCACGCCGGAGGAGGGGGATTGGGAGGCCCCGGCGCCGTCGGAAAGCTGCAGCGTAATCTCCGCGCCCTTCTTCTTGCCGTCCTTGCCGGTAATCGCGCGAACTACACGGCCATAAGGAACATTGCCGCCAATGACCCGGGAGGTCTTGACCACGTAGCCCTTGGACTCCAAGGTCTGGCGGGCCTCGGCCTCGGACTTGCCGCGCAGGCTATCAAGGGTCTTATCGGCCGTGGTGCCGTTGTCGTACTTCTTGTTGTAATTCGGCAGCCCGGCCTTGGTAGCTATCGGCAGCTGCGTAGCCATGCTGAAGAAGGTCTGCGCCGGCTCCAAGCCGCCGTAGAGGTTGCCCCAACCCGCGCACTGGCGCACCGGCCCGGTACATAGCGGGACGGTGGAGGTGCCATCGTTATAGATATACGGCGCGGCGGAAATACCCTCGTTGAATCCCAAGAATGCGGAGGACTGGTTGGACTCGGTGGTACCGGTCTTGGCCGCGATTGGGCTGGAGTAACCGGCCGCTTGGGCGGCATCCTTGGCGGTGCCTTGCTTGGCGTCCTCAGACAAGGCATTGCTCATCGCGCGGGCTACGTCCTTATCAACGGCCTGCTCACACGGGGTTTCCTTGAGATAGACCTCGTTGCCTTCCTTATCCGTGACCTGGGAGATGGGGTTGGGCTCGCACCACTTGCCATCCGCGGCCAGCGTGGCACCCACATTGGAAAGCTCCAGCGGGTTGACCTGGTCCGGGCCCAAGGTGAAGGAGCCGGAGTTGGCCTCCTTGGTGTGCTGGGCAATCGAGGTGTCTTTATCAAAGCTGCCCTTGTCCTCGTAGGAGCGCAGGCCCAAGCGCACGGCCATATCGACGATGGGTGCCACGCCTACCTGCTCCGTGAGCTTGATAAACGGCGTATTGGGGGAGTGTGCCAGCGCTTCCTGCAGCGTCATCGTGGCCTTATAGGCACCAGCGTTTTCCACGCAGTAGCGGTCCGCCGGGCAGCCGGCGGCGCCACCATGACCCAGGCCCTCCGCCTCGTAGCGGGTGGGCACATCCACGGTGTTTTTGATGCCATAGCCCGCTTCGAGCGCGGCCGCGGCGGTAAAGACCTTAAAGACGGAACCTGCGCCGTTGCCCACCAAGGAGTAGGGCTGCGGCAGGATGGTCTCATTCTTATCAAGGTCCAGGCCGTAATCGCGCGAGGAGACCATGGCCAGCACCTTGCGGTCCGACCTGCCGGGCTTGATGACGTTCATGACTTCAGCCACGCCTTGGGCATCAGGATTGGTATGGCTTTGTACGGACTCGAGGGCCTTATCCTGCACCGCTGGGTCCAGCGTGGTTTTGATGGTGTAGCCACCGCGCGCCAGCTGCTCCTCGCTAATGCCCTTCTTATCCAGGTATTTCAATACATAATCACAGAAGAAACCGCGGTCGCCGGCGCCGATGCAGCCATTGGCTAGCGTTTGGGGCTTCTTTCCGACGCCCAGTTTCTCCCCCTTATACTTATCCGCTTCCTGCTGTTTGATATGGCCGTTATCCGCCATGGATTGCAGGACCAGGTTGCGCCGGTCGGTTACTTCCTCGGCGTTGGTATAGGGGTTGAGGCGCTCAGAGGATTGGACCATGCCGGCCAGCATTGCTGCCTGCGGCACTGTGAGTTCAGAAGCGTGCGTGCCGAAGTAAGTGCGGGCCGCCGCTTCGACGCCATAGGCATGGTTACCGAAAGACACCAGGTTGAGATAGTTGGTGAGGATGTCATCCTTTTCCAATTCCTCGTCCATCTTGGTGGCCATGCGCATCTCGCGCAGCTTGCGGGCCACGGATTGTTCGGTGGCCGCGGCGCGCTCTTCATCGGTGGTGGCAGAGACTAGCAAGAGGTAGTTCTTGACGTACTGCTGATCGATGGTGGAAGCGCCCTGGGAGACGCCGCCCGACGTCAGGTTGGTCCACAGGGCGCGGAAATTGCCTTGGAAGTCCACGCCTTCGTGATCATAAAAGCGCTCGTCTTCAATGGAGACGATGGCGTTTTTCATGGCCTTAGAGATCTTCTTGCTTTCCACCGGGTGGCGGCGTTGGCTGAAGACATAAGCCATGTCCGTGCCCTTGGCGTCTTTGATCGTGGTGACGCCTGGAATATTGCCGGCAGTCAGATCTTGCAGGTCAGATTGCATGGTTTCGTTAGTGCGGGCAATCGCCACGCCGGAAATGCCCGCGAAGGGGGCAAGAGCCAGGGCGATGAGCGCGCCTACCAAGACCGTAGACAGGGCTATCTTGGCCAAAGATTTGATGACAGTCACGCCCCATACCCTACGTGGTCGCCCTTGGTAGGTGGAAGATCACTCGCACCCCCTAAAGTGTGACGTGTTAGACAATCTTCTACCTGGATGAATAGACTTAGATGCGTTACATAGTATTCCGTCTGGGAAGGAGCACACTCACCCATGACCGTTCGTGTGAAGACTGCTGGAATGTCTAATACAGCCCGAAATCCCGAGCGTGGTGAGTGGGTCACCCAGGCCAAATGCCGCAAGGGCGACCCGGATGCCCTCTTCGTTCGCGGTGCGGAACAGCGCAAGGCGGCCGTCATTTGCCGCCACTGCCCGGTACTGACCGAATGCCGCGCTGATGCCTTGGATAATCGCGTCGAGTTCGGTGTATGGGGCGGGCTGACCGAGCGCCAGCGCCGAGCCCTGCTGCGCAAGAACCCCCACATCACGGATTGGGCTCACTACTTGGCCCAAGGTGGCGAGCTCGTCGGGATTTAAGAATTTAGACGGCGTGGGGCGTATTTAATAGTTAGAATGGGCCCATGACTAAATGGGAATACGCAACCGCACCTGTTCTTACCCACGCCACCAAGCAGATCCTCGATTCTTGGGGAGAAGATGGCTGGGAACTGGTCACCGTCACCCCGGGGCCTAACCCGGAAAACGTCGTGGCCTACTTCAAGCGCGAGGTGGCAGAGTAAATGGGCTTTCATGCTCGCTTGCGGGAGCTGGGGTATGAGCTACCGGGCGTCGCCAAGCCGCTAGCGTCCTATGTGCCGGCCGTGCGCGTGGGTGATCAGGTCTGGACCTCTGGCCAGCTTCCCCTCGTGGAAGGCGCCCTGCCGCTCACCGGCAAGGTTGGCGCCGAAGTCACCACGGAACAAGCCCAGGAACAGGCACGCATCGCGGCGCTGAATGCGCTTGCCGCTATCGATGCCGAAGTTGGCCTGGACAATATCTCCCGCGTGGTAAAGATCGTAGGGTTTGTGGCCTCCGATCCGTCCTATGAGGAGCAACCGGCAGTAATCAATGGTGCCTCCGATTTCATCGGTGAGGTCTTTGGGGATGCTGGAAAGCATGCTCGCTCCGCTGTGGGCGTGGCCGCGTTGCCTAAAAACGCCCCGGTAGAGATCGAACTAATCGTAGAAATTACTGCTTGATCGGATAGGCTAGTAACTATGGAGCACCCCGCATATAGTCAATTGCGTCCCGTCAGCCAATCCGTTGGCGTAGTCCTTTGTGATAACCCCAGCTACACCGCCCTTGAGGGTACGAATACGTGGATTATTCGCGCCGCTGAAGACTCTCGGGCGATCGTCGTAGATCCGGGTCCCGAGGATGAAGGCCATCTCAACGTTGTGCACCGCAACGCAGGTGAGGTGGCTTTGATTTTGATTACCCACCGCCACGATGACCACGCTTCGGGCGCACAACGCTTGCGGCAGATGACTGGCGCCCCCATCCGCGCCTTCGATCCGAGCTACTGCAATGGTGCCGAGGCCCTCCAGGACGGCGAGCACATCTCCCTCGATGGCATCACCCCAAGTCTCGAGGTCGTGCACACCCCAGGCCATACCGCGGATTCCACCTGCTTTTTTGTGTGGAGCGAGGAGGTAGGAAATTCCCGCCTCGAAGGCATTATCTCTGGTGACACCATCGCCGGCCGCCACACCGTTCTCCTTTCGGAGACGGACGGTAACTTGGCCGATTACCTGCACACCCTCGACACCTTGGAAGAGCGTGGTAAGGATATTGCGCTGTTCCCAGGGCACGGTCCGGACTTGGATGACACCTCTCAGGTGGCCCGCAAGTACATTGACCGCCGCCACTACCGTCTTGACCAGATTAAAGAGATTCGCTCCCGCCTAGGCGATGATGTGGATTTGAATACCCTGGTCAACGAGATGTATGACGATGTGGACCCAGTGCTGCGCCACGCTGCGGAGCAGTCCACGCGCACCGCGCTGAAGTACTTGGACGGCGAGGCTAAATAAGCCTATCTCAGTTTGCCCCTCTTCCTCTTTGGTGGGAAGAGGGGCTTAATTGTGCTGTGGGCTGAGGCAGGAGGCGCGCAGGGCCAACGTGTGGCCACGGTATTGCCTGCAGACGGTGCGGTGTGGAGCGTACCGTGGCCACAAGTGTGGTGCGGAACTGGTTAAAGAGGGGGCCAAAACCAGCGAAACCCCGCCGAAGCGGGGTAGCGGTCTGGCGCGGTTTTAGCGAGCGCGGCGGGCGAGGTGCTCGGTATCGACGATGAGCACGGACTTGCCCTCGAGGCGGATCCAACCGCGGTGCGCGAAGGTGGCCAGCGCCTTGTTGACGGTCTCACGGGAAGCGCCCACCAGCTGGGCAATCTCTTCCTGGGTGAGGTCGTGGTTCACGCGCAGGGCGCTGCCTTCCTGAACACCGAAGCGGTTAGCCAGCTGCAGCAAGGTCTTTGCCACGCGGCCCGGAACGTCGGTGAAGATGAGGTCAGCCAAGTTGGCGTTGGTGCGGCGCAGGCGGCGTGCCAGCACGCGCAGCAGCTGCTGGGCGATTTCGGGGTGGTCACCAACCCACTTCTTGAGCAGCTCGGAGTTCATGGTGGCGGCCTGAACCTCGGTCACGCACACTGCGGAGGAGGTGCGCGGGCCCGGATCGAAGATGGACAGCTCGCCAAACATATCAGATGGGCCCATGACCGTCAGCAGGTTTTCGCGGCCATCCGGGGCGTGGCGGGCGAGCTTAATCTTGCCCGAGGTGATGATGTACAAGCGGTCACCGGGCTCGCCTTCGTCGAAGATGGTGGTTCCGCGCGGGTAGCGCACGGTCTCCATCTGCTCGATAAGGTGCTGCACTGCAACGGGATCAACGCCTTGGAAGATTCCGGCGCGGGAGAGGATGTCCTGTACGCCTTCCACGTTTTACTCCTTGGATGTCGACTACGAAAGTCCATAGATGAGCCTGTGCCACATCTGGGTGCGGTCTTTCATGCACTCGACAATGCGGAACAAGCGGGGTCACTGTGTAACGCGTTTCATCTTACAGTGTAATTGGTCACTTTTGGTACTTCACAGAAATTTTGTCACACTATAGAAACTCTACTCGTGCTAGTGCACGGTTCAGGCCAGCAGTTTTGCGGCCTAGTCAGCAAAAACGACTGCCTCGAGCTTTTCCATAAGGAGGGCGAAAAGGGCGATGGCAAGTGGTACCAGAATCACGAGTGAAATCATGTTTTCCTAGTCTACTAAGCTAAACCCCATGAATTCAGCACTGTCAGCGGCCAGCGCGCCGGAGCTACGCGCACCGGAGGTAAATCGGCGTTTGGCGCAGGAGTATCCGGATGCACGGTGTGCCTTGGATTATGACTCCCCGCTGCAGCTGCTCATTGCCACCGTTCTTTCCGCACAATGCACGGATGAACGCGTGAATTCGGTGACCCCTGAACTCTTTGCCCGCTACCCAGAGGCGGCGGATTATGCGGCTGCACAGCGCTCGGATTTGGAGAGCATCCTGCGGCCGTTGGGCTTTCAGCGCGCCAAGGCGGGACATCTTTTGGGCATCGGGGAGAAACTGGTGGCTGATTTTCAAGGCCAGGTCCCGCGCACAGTCAAGGAACTGACCAGCCTGCCTGGTGTTGGTCGCAAGACCGCGCTGGTGGTGCTCGGAAATGCCTTCGGGATCCCCGGACTGACCGTGGATACGCATTTCGGCCGCCTCATGCAGCGGCTCGGGCTGACGGGGGAGAAGACGCCGGTCAAGATTGAGCGGGACATCGCTAAGCTCGTGCCGGAAGAAGAGTGGACGATGTTTTCACACCGCGTCATCTTCCACGGGCGTCAGGTCTGCCATGCGCGCACGCCGGAGTGCGATGCATGCGTTCTGCGGGATATGTGTCCGGCCGCTCGTGGGCGCTAGGCTAACGGTATGAAGAACTACGTCCTTGGCACGGTGATTGCCGCGATCCTCATTGCCGTTATCGCGGTCGTGGGGGTCTCGCAGTTGCGGGGCGGGGACGGATCTGAGGAGGCGTCGCTAAGCGAAGCCCCTTCGCAAGAAGTCCCACAGCGCCCGGACTGCCCGGCCGGCGCCGTGGCTGGAGTAGAGCTGGAGTGCTTAGGCGGTGCGGCCACCGAAAAGCCCGCCGATGAGGGCATAGCCGTGGTTAACGTGTGGGCGTGGTGGTGCGAGCCGTGCCGCGCGGAACTTCCCTACCTGCAGGACGTGGCGGAAGCACATCCGGACTGGCAGGTCGTGGGCGTGCACGCGGATAAGAACGCGGGAAACGGTGCAGCTTTCTTGAATGACTTGGGCGTCGAGCTGCCGAGCTTCCAGGATTCGGATAATAAGTTTGCCGGTGAGCTGGGCCTGCCGGGCGTGGTGCCGGTGACGGTGGTACTCAAGGACGGTGAGGTGCGCAAGCAATTTGCGCAGCCGTTTAGCTCCGCAGCGGAGATTGAAAAGGCCGTGGAGGAGGCGATTGCGGCATGAGTCAACTCCTTCCCGAGCGCACGCCAGAATGGCTCAAGCCGGCGCTGGGGGTAGACCCCAGCCAGGTGCAAGAGCTCATTGGCAACCGCCAGGCTTCGTCCCTCAACGGCACCAATGTGCAGGTGCCGGTCAAGCGGGAAGCAGCCGTGCTCATGCTGCTGAGCGGCGAGAGCGCGGAGGAGGCCAGCATCTTGCTCACCCATCGATCGCCGTCCATGCGCTCGCACTCGGGCCAGATTGCCTTTCCCGGCGGCCGCCGGGATCCCGCGGATACTTCCCTGGTGGATACCGCGCTGCGGGAAGCCTGGGAGGAAACGGACCTGCAGCGCAACTCCGTGACCCCGCTGGAGCAGTGGGAGCAGCTGCATATCCGCGCCACCGGCAACCCAGTGAGCCCGATTTTGGCGCATTGGACCCAACCGGGGGAGGTCTATCCCGCCAGCCCCGATGAAACCGATGACGTGTTTCTCGTGCCTATCCGGGAGTTGGTCGATCCGCGCAACCGCTTCATGGTGGGCTTTAGAAAATGGCAAGGACCAGCATTTCACGCCAATGGCTACGTCATTTGGGGCTTTACCGCCGGCGTGCTCTCGGCACTATTGCAGCACGCCGGGTGGAGCGTTCCATGGGATAACAATTCAGTCATGGACCTGCGTGACTCCCTCACAAACTCCCGCAATAATGAGAAGATGTCCTAACCGCTGGTGCCGCGGTACGCATACGTCTTAAACCCCAGATAGAAAGAACCCATAGCCATGACTCCTGCGCTCATCGTTGACGGCCTGATTGTGGTCGCCGTCCTCATTGCGCTCCTGAGTGGGTGGCGCAATGGCGCCCTCGCGGCGGTATTGGCCTCCATCGGTGTGGGCGCTGGGGTAGTGCTAGGCATTGCTGTGGCCCCGGCCGCCCTGCGCTTGGTGGATCAGCCCTCGCTGCGCTTGCTGCTGTTAGTGGGAATCCTGGTGCTTTTTGTGGGCGTCGGGCAGCTTATCGGATCCTCGTTGGGTGGCAGCGTGCGCGATCGCATGAAGGCGCGCAAGACGCAGCGCCTTGATTCCGCCGTGGGTGCGGTTTTTCAAGCCTTTGCCGCCTTGGTGGTTATTTGGCTCATTTCTATCCCCGTGGCCACCAACTTAGGTGGAGTGGCCGGCCAGGGCCTGCGCGATTCCCGCATCTTGGGCAAGCTCAACTCGGCCGCACCGGCGCAGGTAGCGTCGCTGCCCAATGGGGTGGCGGCGATGCTCAACGAGTCCGGCCTGCCGCCGCTGGTCTCGCCGTGGCAAAACTCGATTAGCACCGAGGAAGTAGAAGAGCCGGACCCAGACGTGGAGGATCCGGAGATGGTGCGGCGCATGCGGCCGTCCATCATTCACGTGCTTGGCGACGCCGAAGAGTGCTCCCGCCGCCTCATGGGTTCCGGCTTCGTGGCGGCCGATGACTACGTGATCACCAATGCTCACGTCGTGGCCGGCACGCAGACCGTGCGCTTGGATACCAAGGTGGGCCTCAAGGACGCGACCGTGGTTTACTACAACCCGGATGTGGATGTGGCGGTGCTGCACTCGCGCGCCCTGGGCATCGATCCGCTGCCGTGGGCCCAGGCCCCGGCCCAGACGGGCGATGATGCCATGGTCATGGGCTTCCCGCACTCCGGGCCTTTCGACGCCGAGATGGCGCGCGTGCGCGATCGCATCACCATTTCCGGCCCGGATATCTACTCGCATGGTCGCGTGGAACGCGATTCCTACACCGTGCGCGGCAAGATCCAACAAGGAAATTCCGGCGGGCCGCTGGTCAACACGGCCGGCGAGGTCCTCGGCGTGGTCTTCGGCGCCTCGGTGGATGATTCCGAGACGGGCTATGCCTTAACCGCCGATGAGGTCAACGCCCAGATCGGAGACATCACGCAGCTTACCCACCCGGTTGATACCGGGGAGTGCGTGGCGCACTAGTTATGTTCTTGTAGCCAGGCCGCCAGCATGGAAACGAAATCCGCCGGTGCTTCCAGGTGAGGAAGGTTCTTCGCGCCGGGGACGGTCGTGGCGGTGAATCCGCGGCGGGCGCGCGAGGCGGCGCGGCGGACCACAGGGTTCCACAGTCGCTGTTGGGCGTGGATGAAGAGAACGGGACGCTCTACTGCCAGTTCCACCCAGGTCAAGGGAACCACGGCGGTGCGCATGCGGTGGTTCCACAAGATTCCACGGCTGACGCTGCCGATGCGGGAGGCGCGCAGGCGGAGATCGAGGATGCGGTCTAGGGTGGCGTCGGCAAGCAAAGGCCCCGTATCCAGCTCCAGCTCCTTGCGGTAGGCGCGGGGGCTAAGCAGCAGGTTTTGGGCGCGGGTAACGCGCGGCAGGCGGCACAGCAGCGAGCGCAGATTAATCCACCCAAAATCCCACGGCCGGGCGGCAATCGCGCGGCGCAGATCTACCGGGTGGGCGGCGGAAATGGAGGCCAGGCCGCGCACCCGCTCAGGGCGCTCTGCCGCCAAGCACCAAGCCACCGCGCCGCCCGTATCGGCGCCCACCACAAAGGCGTCGTCATGGCCCAAGGCCTGAATGAGCCCGCTAATATCGCCCACCAAAGTGCGGATATCCTGCCCCGCATCAATGGGCGGCTTATCGGACATGCCAAAGCCCCGCATATCCACGGCCGCGACGTGGAAGCCGCGTTGTGCAAGCGGCGCTATGACGTCCTGATAATCGAACCACCCGCCAAAAGCGCCGTGGATGAGCACCACGAGTGGCTGCGTGCTATCGCCCGCCGTGGCTACGTGCAGGCGGATGCCGCGGGTGTGGACGAACTCATGCGCATAAGGTCCATCCAGCTCCACCGTTGAGGGAGGCAGGGGTGCGAAGGCCATGGTGCCGCCTTTCTATAGTTGGGGCAGAAACGGTAGAGAAAAGGGGGAGGAAGTACACAAAATCCGCCCCAGGCTAGCTAGGGCGGATAGGGGGTGCACGTACGCGTGGCGCCTGCCGGTTTAGGTGTAGAGGCCGTGGGTGTTCTTACGGTCCAGGGACTTCTGCGCCTTGCCCGGAACCAGGTTCTTGAGTTCCTTGGTGGAATCAATGGTCTTCTGCGGGGCCTTGACCTGCTTGACGTTCTTCAGGCCAACGAAGGCCAGGATGCCGGCGAGGACGATCATGATCAGGAAGACGATCAGGAACGCTGCCCAACGGTCCAGCCAGACGGCGAGAAGCTCAGCCAGGAAGAAGAAAAAGAAGAAGGAGCTATACAGCGCGATGGTGCCTGCGCCGCCGAAGAGGCCTGCACCGATGCCGCCCTTCTTAGCGGACTCTGCCAGCTCGGTCTTGGCCAGCTCCACCTCGGAGCGCACGAGCTGGGACATTTGCTCGGTGGCGTTGGAGACCAGCTGGCCTACCGAGGTCTCGGACGAGGACGTATCCACGTCACTCAAAGGGATAGAGTTCACCTTCGGTGCAAATTGATCAGTACCGTCGGTAAAAAGTCCGTCGTTGCTCACGATTAATTCTCCTCGCGTTTATCTAAACCTTGTAATGTCCCCAATAATAATGGAATCACTATTATCCCATGGTGCCACGCATACTTAGGGACTTCCACGGCTATCCTAATGGATATGTCAGAAAATGACGCGTTATCCCCGCTGTTTCGCCTGCCGGGGGTGAAAGAAAGTGCAGAAAAGGCCGCCGCTGCCATCGCCCGTGCACACCGCCGACCTGCAGGATTGCGCAAGTTTGAGGTTATCTCTGCGGAGTCCCTCATGCGCGGCGCCCGCGCCAGCGTGGCGCTGGACGGCCACGCTATCCCCCCACATCCGGGACCGGAAGATATGGAAGAAGGGCCGCTGGCCAGCGCTGTCAGCGCCTATTCCGTGGCCGCCCCGGAACTCTTAGATGGCACGGTGCGATCCTTTGCCCGGGCACCGCTGCAGGTGCTGGCCCGCATCGATGTCGCGGCCGGCGGTACCGGCATTCCGGCCGGCGAGAGTGCGCGCTTGCAAGGGTTAGGCCGGCTCATCGCGCAGGGTGGCGGTCCCGCTTTCGATCTCTTGCTGCCGAGTGTGGTCCATGCCGAGATTGCTGCCGGCGAGTTCTTTGGCCCTCGCAGTGGCCTCGTTGCGCGCGTTGCTTCCCGCCTCGCCGCGGTGCATACGGGCTTTGACCCGCGCGGTTTCGCCGTGCCCGAGGTCTACTACACCCGCCACCGCGCCGAGTATGCCGCCGCGGTGGGCAATTACCGCACCGCGCTTGCCGACGCCCTCTTAACCCACCTCGCCGCCTGGACCGCCGGCGGCAAAGAAGCCGACGCGATTGCCCGCGCGGCCTAGGAGGCGCGCCGTGGGCCCCGCTTGGGCGGGCCGGGGCGGCCCGGGTGCTGGGCGAGCCACAGGCCAGCGCCGATAACTGCCGCGGTACCTGCCAGAACGGAGGCGCCGATTCCAATTTCTTTGGCGGTCGGTGCAGGCAGGAGCGGCACTGGGTCCTTAAAGGAGCGGATATCCCACTCGTGGGCGAGGGCGTGGCGCTTTAGTTGCTTGTCTGGGTTGACGGCGACGGGGTGGCCTACCTTTTCCAGCATCGGGATATCGGTAGCGGAATCCGAGTAGGCGTAGCTGGCATTAAGGTCGAGGTTTTCTGCCGCTGCGGTCCGCTCCAGGGCCTCTGCCTTGGTGGGACCCTTGCAGTAAAAGAGCACCTCCCCGGTAAAACGGCCGTTTTCTTCTGCCAATTCGGTGGCGATGACGTGCTCGACGCCGAGTTCCTCTGCGATGATGTCCACCAGCACGGCCGCGGAGGCAGAGACAATGACCACGTGGTGGCCAGCGGAGCGGTGGGCGCGGATGAGTTCGCGGGCCTCGGCATAAATGGAGGGTGTGACCACGTGATGCATGGTGTCGCGGGCGATGGCGCGCACCTCGTCCACGGACCACCCGGTGACCAGTGCGGTGAGTTGGTCGCGCGTGGAATCCATACCTTCGCTGGTCAGGCCGGAGAACATATAGCTGGCCTTAGCAAGTGATAGCTGCAGTGCTTCGGCCGGCGAGATGAGCCCGTTGTGGAGGAACTCGCGGCCAAACGCATAGGCCGAGGAGGTGGCGATGATGGTTTTATCCAGATCGAAAAACGCCGCGGTGCGTGCGGGGTCGCCGCCAGCGCGGGTGGTGGCGGCGTGGCGGGGATGACGGGGCTCGCGGGAAGTAGTCATGATGTGCTGCCGAGTGTAGCCGCCCTAAGCGCTTGCTGGTGTAGAAGTGACTGATGTTAACGGTGATTTGTATGCCACTAATGTGGGATTGGGAACCCGCGTGGGGGTGGCGCTGAGTGAACATGCATTCGGTGCAGGTCAGCGCCGTGGCCGTGGAAATCTGCTGTTAGCTGTTGTGATTGGGTGGCGAACATGTCATAATAATGCGTGCAAGGCCCCGATATACTGTGCGGCCTGCCCCGGCTCACCCCCCCCGAGGCCGGGTTACTGACGGCCCGCGCGCACACCCCCCCGATGCGCGGGCCGTCACCTATATCTACCGCCGTGCGGAGCGGGTTATCCACAGATTTTTGGTTGAAACGACAACCAAATCGCGCCTACATGGTGACTTCTGGCGGGTTATCCACAGCATTGCCGCCGGAGCCTCGCTGCGGTTGCGCGACTGCTTCAGGCTATGAGGCATGAACGCACTACACCCTGATTCCGCCGTCATCGTCGTCGCCATTGGTGACGAAGCGCTGCGCGCCGAGGCCGTTCACGCCGCGGCTGCGACCAGCCACGATGTGCTGACCATAACCGATCCCCGCGATATCCCACGCAGCCTGCCCGGTGCCTATGCGGTGCTGGTTGATTCCTTGATGGCCCGCGTGGTGGCAGCAGCGCGGCGCACCCATACCGCGCCTGCGCCCGTGCTTTTCCTGGCCGCGGACCCCGGGCCGATTGATTACGAGGCGGCGCTCGCCTGCCACGCGGAGAGCGCCTTTATTATCCCCGCCCAGGTGAAGGAGTTGCTGGCGAGCATTGCCGCGGCGGGCGCGCCGCAGGAAGCGCGGCCGGGCAGCGCGACCATCGCCGTGGTGGGCGCGAGCGGTGGGGTGGGTACTTCGACCTTCGCGGCCGCGCTGGCCCGCACCCAGTGCGCAGCCGACGGTCGCGCCCTGCTTGTCGACGCCCGCCCATACTCCGGTGGCCTCGACCTCCTGCTCGGCGTAGAAGCGGAACCGGGGGCGCGCTGGCCGGAGCTTACCGTGGGCGATGGCAGCATCGATGCCGCAGATCTCTACCGCGCGCTGCCATCCACGCCTGATGGGGTAGCGGTGCTCTCGGCCGCGCGCAGCACCGTCGCGGATCCCTTCCGCTTGGACAAGGACCTGCTTGCCCGGGTGGTAGGGGCGGCCCATGCGGGCGAAGGGGTATGCGTGGTGGATTGCACCCCGGAGACTATCCCGGATGCCTGTACTCACGTGGTCATCGTGGTGGCCGCGGAGGTGCGATCGGCCGCGTCGGCCGCGCAACTCCTGGTGCGTCTCGATGCCGCGCGGCGCAGGTGCGTGGTGGTGCTGCGGCAACGCCAGTGGGCGTCGTTAAGCGCGGCGGAAGTAGAACGCATCGTCCACAGCACGGTGCTGGCAGAATTGCCGACGCTCCGGGGCCTCACGCGCGCGGTAGAAATCGGCGGCCTGCCGCAGCGCCTCCCCGCACCCTTGCGTAAGGCCGCCCGCGCGGTCCTCGAGGAGGTCGGCGCATGAGCGAGCATAAAGCAGCACAAGAAACGCTGGAAAAGATGCAGCGCATCATCGCCGCTGAGCCTGACGTGGTGCATGATGCGGCAGCCCTGGCCCGGCGCATTCGCGCAGAAGCCGGCGTGATTAGTGACGTCGCGGTGCTTGACCTGCTGCGCCGCCTGCGCCAAGACGTCACCGGGATGGGGCCTCTCGATGCGGTGCTGGGGCGCGAGGGCGTCACAGACGTCGTAGTAAACGGGCCAGACGCGGTATTCATGGACCGCGGCGAAGGCCTTGAGCGCACCGATATCACCTTCCGCGATGATGCCGAGGTCCGCCAGCTGGCCAGCCGGCTTGCGGCAGCCTCAGGCACGCGCCTCGATGATGCGCAGCCCTTTGCCGATGGCCGCGTCACCCGCCCCGATGGTGTCGTGCTGCGCGTCCACGCCTTGCTAAGCCCGCCCGCGGTTGCCGGGACTTGCCTGAGCCTGCGCGTACTGCGCCAAGCGCAGACCACCCTGCCCCAGCTTGTAGACAATGGCACGCTGCCTGAAGACATCGCGGCACTGCTGCGCGCCGTGGTGGACAAGCGGATTTCCTTCCTCGTCATCGGCGGCACCGGTTCCGGCAAAACCACCCTGCTCTCCGCGCTTTTGGGAACCGTCTCCGAGCGCGAACGCATCCTTGTTATTGAGGACACCGCCGAGCTCTCCCCGCACCACCCGCACTGCGTCAGCGTGGTCTCGCGCCGGGCTAACGCGGAGGGAAGCGGCGAGGTCACGATGTCACAACTGCTGCGCCAAGCGCTGCGCATGCGGCCGGACCGCATCGTGGTGGGCGAGATTCGCGGCCGCGAGGTGGTGGATCTCCTCGCCGCGCTCAACACCGGCCACGACGGCGGCGCCGGCACGCTGCACGCCAATTCCCTCTTTGAAGTACCAGCCCGCATGGAGGCCCTCGCCGCCCTCGGCGGCTTGGACCGCGCGGCGCTGCACTCGCAATTGGCGGCGGCTGTGCACATGGTGCTGACCATGGAGCGCACCCCACAGGGCCGCCGCCTCGCCCATATCGGTGTGCTCGAGGGAAACCCAGTGACCCCGCGCATCATCTGGAGCGCCGAAGATGGCCCGGCAGACGGCTTCGCGGAATTCTCCGCGCAGCTGCTGGGAGAGCCTGCCGGGGAGGCCAGCCATGCTTAGTTACTTCATCCTTGCCGCTGCGCTGCTTATACCCGCGCCCTCGAGTGCCGGCCGCTTGGCCTCAGCCACGCGCCGGGCACAGACCAGCTCCGTGGTTATCCTAGGTGCAGTCTTTTGCGGCAGCCTGGTCTTCTACTCAGTGGGCCGCATCAGCATCGCTTTCGCCGCCGCCATTATCGCGTGGTGCGTGTCCTGGTACGTCAAAGACTTAGTGGCCGCGCGGGCGGAGCGGCGCGGCCGCGAGGGGCTGGCCGCCTACCTGGGCGTGGTCACCGCGGACCTGCGTGCAGGGGCGACCTTGGCTGGGGCGCTCGCCCGCGGCGTGGAGTCCCTGCCAGCCACCACCCCGCGCGAGGTATCCGTCGCCCTGGAATCCACGGCCGCCCTTGCCGCGCGCGGTGCGCCGCCGCACATGGCGCTGATAGATGCGCAGGGCGGCAAGGCCCTGCCAGAACTTCACCGCTTAGGTCACTTATTAGAGCTTTCTACCTATCACGGCATTGCGGTGGCCAGCTTGCTCGACCAAGCCCAAAGCCGCCTCGACGCTTCCCGACGCCACCAGCAATCCACCGCCGCTAGCCTGCAAGGCCCCCAAGCCACCGCCACGGTGCTCGCGTGCCTGCCCATAGCCGGCATCGCCATGGGCGGCGCCATGGGTGCTAACTCGCTCGGCTTCCTTTTAGGCGGCGGATTAGGCGGCATCCTCCTCGTGGTGGGCGTGGCGCTGGCCTGCGGCGGGTTCGCCTGGTCGCGCGTCATTATCCGGAAGGCGGCCGCATGACCCCGCTCATCTTTATCGCCCTCGCCGCCCTCGTTGGCCTGCCGCCGCACACCGCCCGCTTGGCACCTGCCAGCGCAACCGAGACCACCGCCAAGACCCCGCGCGATGGCCCGACCGCGCGCGGGGGACTGATAAGCAAGCTCATGCCCGCCGCACCGCTGGACCCACTGGCAGTAGCTGGCGACGTCGAACTTTTCGCAGCATGCCTGGCCGCAGGGCTATCCGTGCACGGCGCCACCACCGCGGTGGCCCGCACCGCGGATGCTCAGACCAAGGAACTGTGGGAGACCGTCGCCGCGCTGCTCGGCGTGGGCGTTCCCGCGCAGTCCGCGTGGGGCCACATGAAGGGCCATGCGGGGTTGGAGGACTTAGCGCAGCTTGTCATCATGTCGGGCCAATCCGGCGCCACCATCGCGGCCGGATGTCAACGAGTCTGTACTTCTTTGCGCGCGGAAGCATCCGCCCACGCCACGGCACAGGCGGAGCGCGCAGGAGTATTTATCGCCCTCCCGCTGGCGGTGTGCTTCCTGCCAGCATTCATCGTTCTAGGCCTTGCGCCCGTAGTCATCAGTTTGGGCGCACAACTTCTCTAAACCTCATGTGAAAGGACACTAATCATGCACGCACTTAATAAGTATTCCCAGCTCATCCGCAATGACGAGGGGATGAGCACCATCGAATATGCCATGGGATCTCTGGCGGCCGCCGCGCTTGCCGGGGTGCTCTACATGGTCATCAACGGCGGCGGGGTGGTCGATGCTATTGAGGGCATCATTACCGACGCCCTCTCGAATACCCCGAGCTAGCGACGCTCTTTAACCGCGGCCGGCGGGCCCAGCCTGCCGGCAGAAAGGAGGAAAGATGCACAGGGTATTTGATGACGATGGCTCCGTGACCATCGAGGCCGCCTTGGCTTTAAGCTCCCTGGTCTTGGTCGCGGCGGGAATCGTGGGTGCCATTGCCACGCTGGCATCCTATATCGCCGCGGTGGACATGGCGGGCGCGGCCGCGCGTTCGCACGCCATCGGCGTCGAATACCATCCCCCGCGCGAGGATGCCCAGGTCAGCGTGGAAGAAAGCGGTGGGTTGGTGAGGGCGTCGGTAAGCGTCGATGCCCCCGTCGGCACCATGCGCTCTGAGGCGGTATTTCCGGCCGAGGTGGGCGGAAATGAGTAGGCCGAGGCGCTGCGGCGAGGAAGGCTATGCCACCATTGCCGCGGCCGGTATCATCGTCGCCATCGTGAGCCTGCTGCTTATCGTGGCGGCAGTGGGCTCGCGCGTGGCCGCGCGACACGAGGCTCAGGTGGCGGCCGACCTCGCGGCGGTTGCCGGTGCCTGGGCCCTCGCTACGGGTGAAGATGCTTGTGCCGCCGCGCGCGATACCGCGGCGCTCAACGGAGCCACCTTAGAAACCTGCACCGAATCCGGCCGCGACGTTATCGTCACCGCCACGGTCCGTGGACGGTCCACTCAAGCGAAGGCCGGGCCGGTATGACCTGGCAAGAAGCAGTAGTGCGCCTTATCCCCACCGCAGTGGCAGCCGTAGCAGGCTTTATCGCTTGGCGGGAATACCGCCGAAAGGTACGCGAAGAAATCAAATCGGATCATAGGCGGGAACAAGATAGATGGTGGGGAATTGTGCAGTGGTGTATCGATAAGACTGACTCGGCGGAAAGCGCCGAAAGAATTACTGGATGGTATTTTCTCCCCACAATTCTGGGATTATTATCGGACGTTGAAGGAGATTCCCCTTTTATCAACACGCTGTGGGATTTTGCCCAAGAGTTTAAAGAGGGTGAGCTCGACAAATCTGCCCCGAAAGAAGAAAGAGGCGATGCTCCATGAGGCATCCGCAAGGCTCGCCTTTTTATGAGCCGAATCCGGAAGTGCGGCGCACTCGCGCACGTGCAGCGGCGGAAATTCAGCGCATAATATTGGAGCGGTTTCCTCATCGGCGTGAGGAGCTATTGCAGCGCAGCGCCGACTATGAATACGCGCGGGCGCAGCGAGTAAATGAAGAAGAAGGCAAAACCGCTTAAGTTGAGGCTAGCCCTGCGTCATGGTGACCAGCGCACCCAGTAGCTTGATGGCGCCGTCCTTGCTCAGCGGATTGTTTCCGTTTCCGCACTTGGGCGACTGGACGCACGACGGGCAACCGGCTTCGCACGGACAAGAGCGCACCGCCTCGAAGGTGGCCGCGATCCATTCGGGGAAGCGGCGGAAGCCTTCCTCCGCAAAACCGGCGCCGCCGGGGTGGCCGTCGTAGACAAAGACGGTGGGCAGCTGCGTATCGGGGTGCAACGCGGTGGACACGCCGCCAATGTCCCAGCGGTCGCAGGTGGCGATAAGCGGTAGCAGGCCAATGGCGGCGTGCTCGGCCGCGTGCAAGGTGCCGGGCGTATCGGAGGCAGTCACACCCATCGCGGAAAGCGCCATCGGATCGATGGTGTAGGCCACCGCCCGGGTGACCAGGCGCTGTTCGGGGAGATCGAGGGGAATATCGTCGCCAATGGTGCCATCGGCAAGTCGCACCTGGTAGCCGGTGACGCGGTCGGTGACCTCCACCTCCACGTCCGCCACCCACAGTCCTGGGGAGTAATTGACCAGGTTATCGGCCTCGCGCAGGATGCGGATATCCGTGGTGGAGCGCGGAGTCGTGGAATAGTCCGGGGCCTCGGGCCGGGCCAGCGCCAGGTAATCGCTGAGGATGAGCTCCTCGATGACAAAACTCTCGCCTTGGTGCAGGTACACCGCGCCGGGGTGGACTTGGCTGGTAGCGCGGGCGGCGTCGATGGTGCCGAGCAGGCGTCCGTCGGAGGAATCCACAATCATGACTTCTTCGCCCGCGCCGCCGCGCAGCGACACCGCGGTATGTGCCGTTTCGGGCGAGAGTTCTTCCGGCGCATGGGCGGGGATGGGCACGGCGAACCAGCCGCGCTCGCGGCGGCGCAGCAGGCCAGATTCGGCCAGCTGGTGAACCACGTCTTGGGCACCCCAGGCGGCAATCGTGGCATCATTCAGCGGCTTTTCCACCGCGGCGCAATAGACGTGGCCGAAGAGGATATACGGATTGGCCGGGTTGAAAACGCTGGCCTCCACCGGCCGGCCCAGCAGGGCCTCAGGATGGTGGACCAGGTAGGTATCCATCGGCTCATCGCGGGCGATGAGTACTACGAGCGAGCCTTGCCCCCGGCGGCCGGCGCGCCCGGCCTGCTGCCAAAAGCTCGCGACGGTCCCCGGGAAGCCTGCCGTGACCACGGCATCGAGCCCACCGACGTCGATGCCCAGCTCGAGGGCGGAGGTGGTGGCGACGCCGAGCAAGGAGGCGTCGTCAAGCGCGCGCTCCAACTTGCGGCGGTCCTCGGCCAGGTAACCGGCGCGGTAGGCGGCGATGCGCTGGGCAAAATCGGGGCGGCCGAGGCTACCGGAGAGCACCTCGGCCGCGCGCATGGCCACCACCTCGGCCGAGCGGCGCGACCGCACAAAGGTCATGGTGCGCGCGCCCTCGGCGATGAAGGAGGCCATCATCTCGGCCGCCTCGGTGGTGGCGGCGCGGCGCACCGGCGCCCCATGCTCGCCCTCGGCCCCCTCGATAAAACCCGGTTCCCATAGCGCCACGGTGCGCGCGCCGGTAGGGGCGGTGTCCTCCGTAATCGCGCGGGCGGGCCGGCCGGTAAGGCGCTGCGCGTGCCGGCCCGGGTCCTTCATGGTGGCCGAGGCATAAATTACCGTCGGCCGCGAGCCATAGTGCGCGCACAAGCGCAGCAGGCGCCGCAGCACCAGCGCCACGTTCGCGCCAAATACGCCCCGGTAGGAATGGCATTCATCGATGACAATGAACTCCAGGTGCCGCAGCAGCCGCGCCCACCGCGCATGGGCCGCTAGCAGCGACATATGCACCATATCCGGGTTGGAAAAAATGAACCGCGAATGATCGCGCACGCCCGCGCGGGATTCCTGCGGCGTATCGCCGTCATAGGGCGAGGGCACCACGCCCTTGAGCGCCGGAATGCCCCGGCACAGCTCGAGCACCGCCTGCAGCTGGTCCGATCCCAGCGCCTTGGTGGGGGTGAGATACAGCGCGCAGGCGGTCGGCTCCTGCGCCAGCCGGCTCAAAATGGGCAGCTGATAGCCCAGGGACTTACCCGAGGACGTACCGGTAGAAATCACCGCATCCTCGCCGGCCCAGGCGGCCTGCGCCAGCTCTGCTTGGTGGCTATACAGCTTGCCGACGCCCCCTTCGACCAGCTTGTCCTTCAATTCCGGCAGCACCCATTCGGGCCACTCGGCATACTGCGCGCGCTGCGGCGGCAGGGTGGTGTGAAATGTGAGAGTGGACTCATCGAGGCGGCGCTGGATGAACTCGAGCAGCTCTTCTCCTAGGGGATTATCCGTTTCCGGGTGAGCCAATTTCTACCCCCTCATGAGTTAGGCCTATCGCTTTGGCGTGGAACGTGTCACACTGATATGAGGCCAATGATGTCTTGGTGCGGTGTTTACACTTTAAGGTACTGCTAAAGGACGCATTTACCGAACCCCTCGGCGCGGAATCGCCGCACCGCCAATCAAGAAAAGGACTGCACACCATGGCACAAGGAACCGTTAAGTGGTTTAACTCTGAAAAGGGCTACGGCTTCATCGAGCGCGCGGACGGCGAAGGCGATATCTTCGTCCACTACTCCGAGATCCAGGGCAGCGGCTTTCGCACCCTAGAAGAAAACCAGCAGGTCACCTTCGAGGTAGGCTCCGGACCGAAGGGCGAACAGGCCCAGTCCGTGTCCGTCATCTAGGCGGCCGGCTCCCTCGCTCAGGCCTTTCTGCTCAGGCCTTCCCGCTATGGCGTTTCGGCGTAGCCGCGGCGGGTATCCCACCACTCGGTGAACTTATTCTGCAGTTTCTGCAGGCCCACGCCGATGATGACGGCGGCGATGATGCTGACCACCACGGCCAGCACGGGCGAATTGGAAAAGGCCATGCCGCCCAGGTAGCCAATGGCGAGCGCTTCGGCCGCCCAGAGCGCGACGCCGATGGTGTCGAAGAAGACAAAGACGAGCCACGGGAAGCGCATCGACCCCAGCAGGATGGTCATAAATAGGCGCGCTGAAGGAATGAAGCGGGCAATAATAATGGCCGCACCGCCGCCGCGGCGCATATTGCGCTTGACCCAGTTGAGCCCCTCGTAGGCCTTCGATCCCTTAGGTACGCGCTGGAGCAGGGGCATGAAGCGCGTGCCCAGCAGGAAGCAGAGATTATCGCCCATCATGGCGGCAATGAGCGCTACGAAAAACATGGTGGGCAGGTGCGGAAAGCCCTGGGAGCCGGACCAGGCGCCGGCCATATTGAGCGGGATTTCAGAAGGCAGCACGGGGAAGAAGCAGTCACCGAAGATCAGCACGCCGACCAGCGGGTAGATCCACTCTGTGGACATGACGGTTTCGATCCACATAGTGATGGTGTCAACCATGAATCCTCCGCGGGCGTCGTCTTGGGTGTGCTATCGTGCCCCACAATGCTTTCACAGCTACTGGGCGTTCTAAGTAGGCCAGTATAGACCCGTTCCGTGGGGGTACATAGTGCCCCTGAAAACGGCCTTTTGGCAGAACCGCGTATATGGTGCGAGAAAGGAAACGCAGATCAACTGTGTACGCTAGGGGCGATTGCTGAAAGCGTGCATACCTTATTGTTCGCATCATCGAAAGGGATGAAGTCGAAGTGGCAGAAGCAGCCGGGCCGGGAAAGACCTTGGTGATCGTCGAGTCGGCGACGAAGGCGAAGAAGATTCAGCCTTACCTCGGAGACAACTACATCGTGGAGGCCTCCGTGGGCCATATCCGCGATCTTCCCCGTGGCGCTGCGGACGTGCCGGCTAAGTATAAGAAGGAATCCTGGGCGCGCCTCGGCGTGAACCCGGAGGATGACTTCGCACCGCTGTATGTGGTGAGCCCCGATAAAAAGAAGAAGGTCGCGGACCTCAAGTCCAAGCTGAAGCAGTGCGACCAGCTCTACCTCGCAACAGACCCCGACCGCGAGGGCGAGGCCATCGCCTGGCACCTGCTCGAGGTGCTCAAGCCCAAGGTTCCGGTGCGCCGCATGGTCTTTAACGAGATCACCAAGTCCGCGATCCTAGAGGCCGCGGACAATACCCGCGATCTGGATTACAACCTTATCGACGCCCAGGAAACCCGCCGCATCCTCGACCGCCTCTACGGCTACGAGGTTTCCCCGGTGCTGTGGAAGAAGGTCATGCCGCGGCTTTCTGCCGGCCGCGTGCAGTCGGTGGCCACCCGCGTCATCGTCGAGCGCGAGCGCGAGCGCATGGCGTTCATCCCGGCCGACTACTGGGACCTGACCGCCACGCTAGATACCGGCGCTGCGGACGCGGACAACCCTGCTACTTTCGACGCCCGCCTCACGGCCGTCAATAGCAAGCGCGTGGCCTTGGGCCGCGACTTTGACGATCGCGGAAACGTCAAGAGCAAAGACGTCATCGTCATCACCGAGCCGCAGGCCAAGGCCTTGGAGTCTGCGCTCCAAGGCGCGGGCATGGAAGTCGCTGGGGTCGAACACAAGCCCTATACGCGCAAGCCCTATGCGCCGTTTATGACCTCTACGCTGCAGCAGGAGGCCGGCCGCCGCCTGCACTTTACCTCTGAGCGCACCATGCGCATTGCGCAGCGGCTGTACGAAAACGGCCATATTACTTATATGCGTACGGACTCCACCTCGCTCTCTAAGCAGGGCTTGTCCGCCGCGCGCAATTCCGCTACCAGCATCTATGGTGCAGAATACGTCTCTGATTCCCCGCGCGTATATGACCGCAAGGTGAAAAATTCCCAGGAGGCCCACGAGGCTATCCGCCCGGCCGGCGAGTCCTTCGCCACCCCGGGCCAGCTCTCTGGCCAGTTGGATGCGGAGGAGTTTAAGCTCTATGACCTGATTTGGAAGCGCACCGTCGCCTCCCAGATGGCCGATGCCAAGGGAACCTCCATGAAGGTCACCGTAGCCGGCACCGCCGCCACCGATAAGGGCAGCTACGACGTGGAATTTTCCGCCACCGGCCGCACCATTACCTTCCCCGGCTTCCTGAAGGCCTACGGCGCGGACGACGCCAAGGGTGACAAGAAGGGCGAGACCCGCCTGCCGCACTTGGAGGAGGGCCGCGCCCTGACCGCCAAGGAGGTCTCCGCCGAGGGCCACTCCACCAACCCGCCGGCGCGCTATACCGAGGCCAGCCTGGTCAAGAAGATGGAGGACCTGGGCATCGGCCGCCCGTCTACCTACGCGTCCATCATCAAGACCATCCAGGACCGCGGTTATGTGGTCTCGCGCGGCAATGCGCTGGTGCCATCCTGGGTTGCCTTCGCCGTCGTAGGCCTATTGGAGGAAAACTTCACCGAGCTGGTGGACTATGACTTCACCTCTTCCATGGAAGACGAGCTAGACCAGATTGCCACCGGTATCGAGGACGGCACTGCTTGGCTTAATGGCTTTTACTTTGGCAACGCCGAGGCCAACGAGCAGAAGGCGGCTTCCATTGCCCGTCACGGCGGCTTGAAGTCGCTTATCGACGTCAACCTAGAAGCCATCGACGCCCGCAAGGTCAACTCCCTGCGCCTCTACACCGACACCGAGGGCCGCGACGTTTTCGTCCGCGTAGGCCGCTACGGCCCGTATATCGAGCGCGCCGTTGGCACTAATGACGACGGCAGCATCGAGTATCAGCGCGCTAACCTGTCCGAAACCGTCACCCCGGATGGCTTGAACGAGGAGCTGGCGGAAAAGCTCTTCGCCACCCCGCAGGGCGGCCGCGAGCTGGGTGAGAACCCAGAAAACGGCCGCATGATCGTGGCCAAGGAAGGCCGCTTCGGCCCCTATGTCACCGAGGTCGTCCGCGAGGATGAGCGGGAGAAGGCCGAGGGTGAGGCCGAGGAGATCGTCGCCAAGGAGCGCGCTGAGGAAGACAAGCAACGCGCCGAGGAAGGCAAGCGCGCCAAGAATTGGGAAACCAAGACGGCCGCGAAGCAGAAGGAAAAGCGCGTCAAGGAGTACATCGAGAACAAGCTCAAGCCGGGTACGGCTTCGCTGTTTAGCTCCATGGAACCCTCCACCGTGACTTTGGAGGAGGCCCTCAAGCTGCTTTCCCTGCCGCGCGAGGTGGGCGAGGACGACGGCGTGATGATCACCGCGCAGAACGGCCGCTATGGCCCGTATCTGAAGAAGGGCACCGATTCACGCTCGCTGGCTAAGGAAGAGCAAATCTTCACCATCACCTTGGACGAGGCCCGCCGCATCTACGCCGAGCCGAAGCGTCGCGGCCGCGCCGCGGCCCAGCCGCCGATTAAGCAGCTGGGCGATAACGACGTCTCCGGCAAGCCCATGACCGTCAAGGACGGCCGCTTCGGCCCCTATGTCACCGATGGCACCACCAATGCCTCCCTGCGCCGCGGCGATGACCCGGAGCAGCTTACCGACGCCCGCGCGAACGAACTCCTTTCCGAGCGCCGCGCCAAGGAAGCTTCCGGCGAGACCAAGAAGAAGTCCACCAAGAAGTCCTCTAAAAAGACGAAGAAGAAGGCAACCAAGAAGGCCACCAAAAAGTCCACGAAGAAGGCTGGCAAGAAGGCTACCAAGAAGCCCTCGCCCGGCACGAAGAACGTGGTAAAGGCCGGCTCGCGCAAGAAGTAACCGCGTAAGGTGGCGGGCATGAACGATTTTCTTGCCCGCACCCAAGAAGGCGCCGCGGCCCTGCGGCGCGCCGTCACCATCAAAACGCGGCCGCAGCTTTTGGCCTCGGTACGCGAAGAGCCCGCCGTTGGCGCCGGAGTCTTAGCCGGGGCTATCGCCCAGGTGGAAAAGGCCCGCACCCTGACCCGTCCTTCGGTGCTCGGCGTGGCGGCCGTAACGGCGAGCCATGCCGCCTATGCGTGGAGCCTGTATCGCCGCGGCGCGCGCAATGATGCTCTGGGTTGGGGCCTGCGCGCGGCCGCGTGGGGCGCGGGCGTTGCCGCCACTCGCACACAGCCGACGGCCGCTGCGGTCGCGGTGGGCGGCGCGGCGGTGCTCACGACCTCGGCAATGGCGGGAGATCCAGCGCTGCGCACCGATGCTGGCAAAGGCATGAGCCACGGCGCCAACCTGCTCGTTGCGGCCGAGGGGCTGACGGCCCTGCGCGCGGCACTCGCGCAGCACTATCGCGGTAAGCGGAAGCAGGGGGCGCGCTTGTTATGCGCGGCCGAGGCGGGTGCCCTAGCGGTCGGCCACCTGCTGCTGATTGATGGCCTGTGCCGCACGCGGTAGCTGCGGCTGCATCGTCGGACCATAGGACAGGCGGCGGTGCACCGCCTCGAACGGCCCGCGGAGGTCGAAGACTTCCAGCACGCAGGCCCCGATAAGCGTAGCCAACCACACCGCGAAGGCCAGCGCGGCCTGGCCGAAGGCGCCCAGATCGTGGCCGAAGTTCAGCGTGAATGGGTGCACGAGGCAGAAAAAGAGGATGGACTGCCCTACGTAGCCGCTCATGGAGCGCTTGCCCAGCGCCGCGAAGGGCCACAGTACCGCGGGCAGCGGTGCGCCAGCCGAGAGCCTTTCTTGCACTGGCTGCAGCACCAACGCGAGCCCGGCCAGGATGCCGGGGCCAGTGAAGACGCCGATGAAAGCGTTGGCATTATTGGCTGCATTCGCCCAGCGCTGCTCGATGACCCCAAGCGTGCTCAAAGACCACAAGGCGCCGATAACCACGGTAATGATCACCGCGACGGCCACCCAGCGGAGGAGGGTGGGGCGGTGAGAGGGGACGTCGGCAAGCACGCCTTGGCGCGCCCACACAAAGCCCACCAGCATGACGGGCAGGTACATCAATAAAATGATCGGCGTGGCCAAAGCCTGGCTGCCTAAGGTGACAAGCTGGCTGAGCAGCAAATCGGGGTAGGACTCGATGGTGCCGATGCCTTCCGTAGCCACCACGCCGCGGGGATCCATAGCGCCGGAAATGAAGGCCACAATCCCGCCCAGCGCGCACAGTGCGAATAGAATATAGGCCACGAGCATGAGGGAGGAATCCCGCTTGCGCAGCAGGAATGCAATTACGATTCCGGCCGCGCCATAGAAGAACATGATGTCGCCCCAAAACAGCAGCACCATATGCACCGCACCCATCACTGCCAAGAAGGCATAGCGCTTGGCGATGACCCTGCGTGCCCCCTGCACCGGAAACCCGCGCCGCCACAGGCTCAGCGCAATGAGCCCCACGCCAAAGCCGAGCAGGGTAGAAAACATGGGCAGGCCGCGGTTGTGGACAAAGAAGGCACCGAAGACGACGGCCGCCTTATCCCACGCGCTGCCATCAATGATGCCACCGAAATAGCTGCCCGGCCGGTCGGTGGTGATGATCCACGCCGTGGTCATATTGGCCATGGCGATGCCTAGAAGGGCCATGCCGCGCGCCACATCGGGCACGATCATGCGGGGCCGGGGAGCTGAGCTCACTTAAAAACCTCTTTATACCTCGGAACGTTCTGCCAGGGTAGCGCGGATAGGGCGAGCCAGCTGGGTCATGCGGTGACGGCCGCGCAGCTCAATGGATTTCATCATAGTCCAGCGGGCCTGCTCGGCCTCATTGGCGGTCTTGAGTGTGGCGGCGTTGGTAAGAACCTGGCCCGGGGTGTCCTTGGCCAGCTCGGTCAGGCGCGCAGCCTCGTTCACGGCGTCACCAATGACGGTGTATTCGAAGCGATCCGCGCCGCCGATATGCCCGGCCACAACGTGCCCCGCCGCCACGCCAATGCCCGCCTGCAGCTCCAGCCCGCGCAACTCGCCGCGCAGCTCGCGGGCGGCCTGCAGCGCCATGGAGGCGGAATCATAAACATTGAGCGGCGCGCCAAAGACAGCCAGCGCGGCATCGCCCTGGAACTTGTTAATGATGCCTTTATTGCGGTGCACCACCTCGACGACGTGCTCGAAGAACTTATTGAGCTCCTCCACTACCTCCTCGGGGGAGTGGTTGACGGCGAAAGTAGTAGAACCGATGACGTCAATGAAGAGCACAGCGACCTTGCGGTCCTCGCCGCCCAACTCGGGGCGCTCCTCTAGGGCGCGCTGCGCCACCTCGGCGCCGACGTAGCGGCCGAAGATATCGCGCACGCGCTGGCGCTCGCGCAGGCCGCGCATCATCTCGTTGAAACCGGCCTGCAGTACGCCCAGCTCGGACCCGTCATAGATATCGACCTCGGCATCGTTCTCGCCACGGCGCACCCGGTTAATGGCGTCCTGCAGCTCCACGATCGGGTCCACCACGCTCATCACCGCGAAGCTAGTACCGATAAACCCGGTGGCCAGAGCGGTAAGTGCCAGGGCCGTGATGGCGGGAACCAGGTCTCCTGCGGTGCCGGAGAAGAGCCCGGTGCGCTGGGCGATGAGTACGAGCAAGATGCCCACCAGCGGCACGCCGGAGGTCATCAGCCAGGTAGAAATGAGGCGGTATTTGATGGGCGGCTCCAGGGTGGCATCCTCGAAGCGGCGAGCCACCGCCTGGGCGGCCACCGGGCGCACGAGGCGCTCGGCCTGCAGGTAGGTCAAGATGACCACCACGAGGCCGGCCAGGGTGGCGGACACGCCTACAACGAGCCCGAGGCTGCCGGATTCCCGGCCGGAAATTACCACGGCCAGGATGATGCCGATGAGCCACACCGCGGCCGCCACCACGGATTGGTAGACGGGGATGCGCAGCACCAGGTTGCGCACCATATTCGGATCGTGCTCGTCCGGGTTGCGCTGCCAGTCCAGCACCGGGCGGAAAAGCAGCAGGGTGACGGCGATGCCGATGACCACGGCAAAGATGAGGTACACCGCGGCGACGCCCATCAGGCTGGGCAGCTCGGCGGCAAAGTCCTTAATCTCCGGCATCGGCAGGAAATAGAGGACAAAGGTCATGATGGCGATGGCACCGATGAGGTTCGCGCCAAGGACTAAGGCGGCGTAGACCGGCCATTGGGTACCCATGAGCCATCGTGCGCCGCGCAGTAGTCTGTTCATGCTTTCATACTTTAGTAAGACCAGTAGGCTAGGGCGAGTGAATACCGGAAGCGTTGCGCAAAGATTGGCAGATACCCCAGGTGTGGCCCGCACTATCCTGGGCGCCGCCCGGGCAGCTCGGGGGATGCCGGGGGCAGACCCGCGGGCGATGAGCCATTCCTGGCTATTTACCGGCCCGCCGGGCTCCGGCCGTTCCTTGGCCGCGATCGATTTTGCGGCCGCGCTCATGTGCACGGACCCAGAGGAGCCAGGCTGCGGCCGGTGCGAGGCCTGCCGCGCGGTGCTGGAGACCAAACAGCACACCGATCTGGTCCTCGTGGATCCGCAGGAGGTCATCATTCCCGTGGATACGGTGCGCGAGGTCATCGGCCGTGCCGCGAGCCTGCCCACGGTGGCGCCTTGGCGCGTGGTGATCTTCAACAACGCCGACCGCCTCAACAATAACGGCGCGAATGCCCTACTCAAGACGGTGGAGGAGCCGCCGGCGCGCACCGTGATCATTATGTGCGCGCCTTCCGACGCCCCCGAGGACTTCTCCCAGACCCTCCGCTCGCGTTGCCGCCACCTCTACATTCCCTCCCCGTCGGTGGAGAGCATTACCGCCCAGTTGGTCAGCGAGGGCGCCTCGGATCACGACGCCCACTTGGCCGCCCTCACCTCCCTCCGTCACGTCGGCCGGGCGCGGCGCCTGGTCAACGATCCGGCGGTGCAAAAACGCCGCGCGGTGGCCATCAACCTGGCAGAAGAGGTCTTCCACGGCTCCCAGGGCTTCCAGGCGGTGACCTCGCTGCTGAAATTGGTGGACTCGGAGGCGAAGGAGTCGCATAAGGAACAAGAAGAAGCCGAGCTGGCGAAGCTGGAGCAGACCCTCGGCGTGGGTGCGAAGGGCAAAGGCGCGGCTAAAGCGCAGCGCGACGCCCGCTCCGCCATTAAGGATCTGCAGGACCAACACAAGAAGCGAGCGAAACGCCGCGTGATCGACAATCTGGACCTCGTGCTTGTTGATCTCTCCGGCGTCTACCGCGATGCACTCATACAGAAGGTGGGCGCGCAGGTGGATCTCACCCACCCGGATTTTGCTGGACTTTCTGGTGAGATCGCGCAGCGCGTGAGCGAGGAAGGCTTGCTGGACTGCCAGGCGGCCATTACGTTGTGCCGCGAGCAGCTGACCCAAAACGTCGGCACGCAGATTGCTTTCGACGGGTTGGTGGGCCGCCTGCGCCGCGCGTGCCTGTAGGTGGGCCCGATTTCTATTCCGCGGCGCCCCTAGGTTAAACTCTCTCTTGCTGCACTGGCGCATGCCGAGCAGCGTGCCGCCTTAGCTCAGTCGGTAGAGCATTTCACTCGTAATGAAAAGGTCGCGAGTTCGATTCTCGCAGGCGGCTCCACAGTGGCCGCAGGTGTATAGCCTGCGGCCTTTCGCGGTTTCGGGGACAGCGGGTTGTGGGTGTAGCGCGCTAAGCCTCGCCGTGGTTATTGAGCAGGCGCGGGACCACCTTGCCGGTGGCGTTGCGCGGGAGCTTGGCCAGGAAGTGCACGTCGCGCGGCACGGAGTGATCGGCGAGCTTGGTGCGGACCCAGTCGCGGATGGCGTCGGCGGTGAGGGCCTTTCCGGCGGCGTCGGCAGTAGGCACCGCCCACACGGCGATGCGTTGGAAGGTCTCGCTATCCTCTACGCCGCCAGCGTGAACCTCGTGGATGCCGGGCATGGCCTCGAGGACCTCGGTGACGGACTGCGGGTGGACGTTTTCGCCGCCGACGATGATCATGTCATCGGCGCGGCCGACCACGTGCAGGAAGTCGTGCTCGTCGATGTAGCCCAAATCGCCGATGGAAATGAGCCCGTCCACCTTATTGAGCCGCAGGTTCGGGTTGGTATAGCCGGTCATCGCAGTGGAGTTGGTCAGGTAGATCTCTCCCACCTCGCCGCGCGGAACCGGGTGGCCTTCCTTATCGAGGATGCGCAGCTTCGTGCCCGAGGCCACGCGCCCGGCGATGGTGGGGTTGGCGGCCACCTGGTCCATGGTGGCGGTCGTCGCGAGCGCGAGCTCGGTGGAGCCGTACACGTTGCACAGGATGGCACCGAAGCGCGCATTGGTCTCCTTGACCACCTCCGGGGTCAGCGCATTGCCGGCCGAGGCGATGAATTTCAGGCTCGAGGTATCGAACTCACCGGCTGGGTCCCGCTCCACTAGGCGCTTAAAGAAGATGGGGGAGGAAATCATGCCATCGAGGCGGTAGCGCTGGACATCGTCAAGCACCTGCTCCGCGTCGAATACGCGGCGGGTGACGATGGTATTGCGTAGGCCCAGCGCGATATTGATGCAGGCCCAGCCCCAGGTGTGAAAAATGGAGGCGGTGAGCTGCAGGCGCTGGTCGGCGCGCCATGGAATGGTATCCACGATGGAGGCCAGCACCACCGGCAGGGTCGGCTCCGGTCGCACAATGCCCTTCGGAATGCCGGTGGTGCCGGAGGACATGAGCACAATCGAGCCGTGCTTGGGGAAGCGCGGCAGCTCCACGGCCGGTGGATTCTTCACAATCTTGTCTAACTTCGGCAGCTCGCTTGCCCCGGTATCGTGCGCGATGATGACCGGGATATCGGTGTCCACGCGGTCGATGAACTCATCATCCACGACGAGCACATTGATGCCATTCTCCTCGATGCAGCCGGCCAGCTGCTCCGGGGAGGAGCCCACGTTGAGCAGGTAAATAGAAGCGCCCACATATCCCTTGGCACCGAGCGGAATGATGATGCCGCGGCCGTTGCGCGCCATCACGCCGAGGCGAATCTCGGGCAAGTCCAGCGAGCGGAGGTAGCGGGCGAAGCCCTGCGTGTGGGTGCGCAGCTGGCGGTAGGTGAGGGTGCCGTCGTCGTCGATAAGCGCCAAGCGCTCCGGGCAGGCGAGGTAGCCCTGTTCGATCTCGCGCGCGGTGGTGAAGCGGTAGCGGGCCAGGTTAGGTAGCAAACTGAGCTGGGCCTTCGCGCCGCCTTGGTGGCTGATGAGTCCGGCGTTATAAAGCGCCGGCACGAACCGGCCGAGGGCTGCTGCGTGGAATGTGAAATCAGAAAAATTCACGGTTGGGGTAGCTCCAAATAAGCGAAGATAACAAAAAGGTAACCATGGACGATATCGTGAGAGAGGCGCGCGGTGTTGCCGCCAACTCGAAATATGTTACAGAAGTGACTACAGTTACCAGAAGTTACTGGTGTTTCTAGAAAAGGATCTCATGAAATCTCTGCAGCTCAAAGTCCTCTCCGTGGTGGCTTCCGCGCTGGCCGTCGTAGGCGTGGCTGTCGCGCCGCAGGCCACCGCCGCGGAGCGCAACCTGGTAGCCTTCGGCGATTCCGTCCTTGCGGATCCAGACGCCGGCTCCTACTTTGCTCACCGTTTCGATCCCTCTAAGGGTGTGGGCGTTGATTGCCCTACCTCCAATAACTACGCCAAGCGCGCCGGCGCCAAGCTGCGCCTTCCGGTGCGGGATTTCTCCTGCTCCGGTGCCGTGTCCATGTCCAAGGGTCCGCAGGTTTCTCAGCAGGTGGATGCGGCCATCCGTACCGGCGCGCTGAGCCCAGCCACTAACCGCGTGGTTATCACCACTGGCTTTAATGACACTTACAACCACCGCGATATGAGCCTGCCGCAGATTCGCAAGCAGTTCGCGGACCGCACCGCCCCGCAGATCGAGCGCATTAAGCGCGCGGCCCCGAACGCTCGCGTTCAGATCGTGGGATACCCCACCATCGGCACCGGCCCTTATTACTGCCTCTTCCACTTCGGCCCGCGCCCGGCTGATTCCACGTTCCTGCCGGGTATTCAGGACTTTGAGAATAAGGCACAGTGGATGCAAGTGGATCTGGCGGCGCGCACCGGCGTGCAGTTCTTGGATATGAAACCTTCCACCCGCAATAACGGCATGTGTGCCGATGCAAATCAGCGCATGTGGGCTGGTCTGGTGGACTTTAGTGCTGGCGACGGCAACCTGCCCATCCATATGAACCAGCGCGGCCACGAGCATGCGGCCAACGTCATTGCCCGCTCTTAAAAAGAATTTTCAATAATGCGCCGGTTTTGAAAATATAGTACGCTCGGGCGCATGACTGTAAAAGCTGTTATTGCCCGCTCCAAGGGCGCGGAAGTCGAAACCGTCAACATCGTTGTCCCCGACCCCGGCCCTAACGACGTCATCGTGCGCGTCCAGGCCTGCGGTGTATGCCACACCGACCTTGCCTACCGCGATGGCGATATCGAAGACGCCTTCCCCTTCCTGCTCGGCCACGAGGCCGCAGGCGTGGTAGAAACCGTAGGTTCTGCGGTTACCCACGTGGAGGAAGGCGACTTCGTCATTTTGAACTGGCGCGCCGTGTGCGGCGAGTGCCGCGCCTGCAAGAAGGGCGAGCCAAAGTACTGCTTCAACACCCACAATGCCTCGAAGAAGATGACCCTCGAGGATGGCACCGAACTTACCCCTGCGCTGGGCATCGGTTCCTTCGCGGAGAAGACCCTGGTCCACGAGGGTCAGTGCACCAAGGTGGAAGACACCGACCCAGCCGCCGCTGGCCTGCTGGGCTGCGGCATCATGGCGGGCCTCGGCGCTGCCGTGAATACCGGCGATATCCAGCTCGGCGAGTCCGTTGCCGTCTTCGGCTGCGGCGGCGTTGGCATGGCTGCCATTGCGGGCGCCAAGCTGGCGAGCGCGGCGAAGATCATCGCCGTGGATATCGACGAGTCCAAGCTGGAGACTGCCCGCGAGTTCGGCGCGACCGACACCATCTGCTCCAAGGACCTTTCGGAGCAGGAGGTTATTGACGCCGTCCGCGAGCTCACCGGCGGCTTCGGCACCGACGTGTCTATCGACGCCGTGGGCATCCAGCCCACCTGGCGCCAGGCCTTTTACTCCCGCGACCACGCCGGCCGCATGGTCATGGTGGGCGTGCCGAACCTCACCGACCACGTGGACATTCCGGCCATCGACCTCTACGGCCGCGGCGGCTCCATCAAGCCTGCGTGGTACGGCGATTGCCTCCCAGAGCGCGATTTCCCCGCCTACGTAGCGCTGTCCAAGGCCGGCAACTTCCCGCTGGACAAGTTCGTCTCCGAGCGCATTGCGCTTGACGACGTCGAGCAGGCCTTTACCACCATGAAGTCCGGCAAGGTTCTGCGTTCCGTGGTGGAGTTCTAATGCGTATCGATAGCACGGTTACTTCTGGCAAGTTCCGCCTCGATGGCGGCGAGTGGGACGTGGACAATAACGTCTACGTCGTGGGCGATGACTCCAGTGTGTACGTGGTGGATCCCTCCCACGATCTCGATGCGGTAGCAGAGCTCGTTGGCGATCGCCGCGTGGAAGGCATCTTGCTCACCCACGCGCACAATGACCACTGCGAGCTCGCCCCCGAGGCCGCCAAGCGCTTCGATACCGAGGTCTACCTGCACCCGGACGATGACATGCTGTGGCAGGAGTCCAATGGCGATGCTCCGTACACGCCATTGGCGGACCGCGGTCAGTTCGATATTGGCGGCGAGAAGATCACGGTCTACCACACCCCGGGGCACTCGCCGGGCTGCGTGGTGCTGCACGTGGGCGAGACGCTGCTGTCGGGCGATACGCTCTTCAACGGCGGCCCCGGCGCCACCGGCCGCAAGTACTCCGACTTCGATGTGATCATCGAGTCGCTGAAGAACGTCGTCTTCACCCTGCCGGAGGACACCAAGGTCCTGCCAGGGCATGGCGACGCCACCACGGTGGGCGCGGAGGCCGCGCGCATCGACGAATACATCGAGCGCGGCTACTAGCCTCTAGTACGCCCGCAGGTACTCGCCGTAGCCGGACTTAAGCAACGGCTCGGCGAGTTTTTCTAGCTGGGCGCGGTCGATGAAGCCGGCTTCGAAGGCGGCCACTTCTGGTGAGCCAATAACGATGCCGGTGCGCTTTTGCATCACCTCAACGTAGGCGGAGGCCTCGCTCATCGAGTCCACCGTTCCCGTATCGAGCCACACGCTGCCGCGGTGCAGGCGCTGGACATTGAGCTCGCCGCGGCGCAGGTACTCCTCGTTTACCGCCGTGATCTCCAGTTCACCGCGGCCGCTGGGCTCGATACCCTTGGCAATCTCCACGACGGAGTTGTCATAAAAGTACAAGCCCACCACCGCGTGGTTCGACCGCGGCACTTCCGGCTTTTCCTCGATGCTCAGTGCATGGCCTGCGGCGTCGAATTCCACCACGCCATAGCGCTGCGGATCCGAGACCTCGTAGGCGAAGATGATGCCGCCCTCCGGATCTTGACAGTGGGCGAGCTCGCCGCCGAAGCCGTGGAAGATATTATCGCCGAGCACCAGCGCGACGCTGTCGTCTCCAATAAACTCCTCGCCAATCAAAAAGGCCTGCGCGAGCCCCTCCGGCCGCGGTTGGACCGCGTAATCGATCATGAGTCCGAGCTGTGATCCATCGCCAAAGAGGCGCTGGAAGGCCCCCGCATCCTCCGGGGTGGTAATGATGAGAATCTCCCGAATACCCGCCTGAATGAGCGTGGTTAGCGGGTAATAAATCATCGGCTTGTCATAAATGGGCATGAGCTGCTTCGAGATGCCCTTGGTAATCGGGTAGAGCCGCGTGCCGGAACCGCCGGCCAGGATGATGCCTTTCATTTAATCCTCCGGGTACAGCGCCAAGTACAGGGCAAGGGCCGCGCGCCAGTTCTGCGGCTTGAAGCCCGTAGCCTCGATTTTATCTAGCGCAAGCGTCGACTCCTTGGGGCGCGGCGCCTCGGGGCCCGCGATTTCGCGGTACTGCTCGGTGCTTACCGGAGTGACCTCGGCCGGGTCGTGGCCGAGCCCGATGAACACGGCCATGGCAATCTCATCGCGGCCCACGGTATCGCCCGAGTTGGAGAGGTTATACACGCCGTAGTCCGCGTCGGAATTGAGCAGGTGGACGATGCCCTTGGCCAAGTCCTCAGCAAACGTGGGCCGCCCGCGCTGGTCATGGATGACCTTCGGCTCCACGCCCTTATTGGCCAGCCGGCGCATGGTGGACATGAAATTCTCGCCATCGCCAAAGACCCAGGAAGTACGGATGACGTAGTGCTGCGGCGCGGTCTGCGCGGCGGTATCGCCCGCGGCTTTTGACGCCCCGTATGCACTGAGCGGCGACGGTAGCTCCTCCTCGGAGTGGACCTCGTTCGCCCCATCGAAGATATAGTCGCTCGAGACATGCACCAGCGTGATCTGGTTTTCTGCGGCGATGCGCGCCAGCCGTGCGGGCGCTTCCGCATTGACGGCCCAGGCGGCGGCGCGGTCGTTTTCGGCGCCGTTGACATCGTTATACGCCGCGCAATTAATGATGGCCGAGTACTGCTTCCAATTCCGTTCCGGCGGATTGGTGATGTCGAAGTCGGCGTGGGAGCAGAATTCGGCGTCGGCAAGCAGGCGCTTCAACGCCCGCCCCAACTGCCCGTTCGCGCCCGTGACAAGGATGCGCCGGGCGGGCATTGGGCTCACCTCTGCAAGATCGGGGTGCTGCTTGTCCTTTTCCGAAATCTCGGTGGGCTCCAGCGGCCAGTCCACGATGTTAAGGTTCACCGCGGCGTATCGAGCCTCGGCCGACCAGTGCTCATTGACCAGATAACAGTAGGAGGTTTCCTCCAGCGCCTGAAAGCCATTAGCGACGCCTCGCGGCACAAACACCGCAGTCTCCGGCCCCACCTCGTGGGTGACGACCTCGCCAAAGCTCTCCGAACCCTCGCGCAAGTCGCACCATGCGCCGAAAATCCTGCCCTGCGCCACCGAGACGAGTTTGTCCCACGGCTCAGCGTGCAGGCCGCGCGTAGCACCGGCGTGGTTGAAAGAGATATTGTTCTGCACCGGCTGGAAGCTCGCGAGCTCGGGCGCGAGACCGGTGAATTTTTCGCGTTGCCAATTCTCCTTGAACCAGCCGCGGTTATCGCCGTGCACGTCGAGGTCGATGATGAGCAGCCCCGGGATGGCGGTTTCGGTAATACGCATATCTACTGTCCTTGCTGCTTGTAGCGGGCTTCCACGTTTTCTTTCTCGGGCTTCCACCAGCCTTCGTTCTCGCGATACCACGCGATGGTGTCTTCGAGACCGGCGCGGATATCCGTGAACCGCGGGGTCCATCCCAGCTCGCGACGCAGCTTGGCGGCGTCCATGGCATAACGCTGGTCGTGGCCGGGGCGGTCCGCCACGTGCTCATAGAGTGCGCGTCCATTCCGGGTGTGGCCCATGATTTCGCAGATCAGCTCAATGACCTGCTTATTATTAATATCTTCCTGGTCCGCGCCGATATTGTAGGTCTCGCCGATGCGGCCCCGCTCGAGGATGGCGAGCACCGCTTCGTTGTGGTCATCGACGTGGATCCAATCGCGTACCTGCTCGCCGGTGCCGTAGAGCTTGGGGGTGTGTCCGGAGAGGATATTGGTGATCTGGCGGGGGATGAACTTCTCAATGTGCTGGTAAGGCCCGTAATTATTGGAGCAGTTTGAGATGGTCGCGCGCAGTCCGAAGGAACGCACCCATGCCCGCACGAGGTGGTCAGACCCCGCCTTGGTGGCTGAGTACGGGCTGGAGGGAGCGTAGGCGGTGTCCTCAGTAAACTTGGTGTCTGCCCCGATTTCCAGATCTCCGAAAACTTCGTCGGTAGAGACATGGTGGAAGCGCGTATCGTGCTTCCGGCAGGCCTCCAGAAGGGTGAAGGTGCCTACGAGGTTCGTGTGGATGAAGGGCGAGGGGTCGCGCAAAGAATTGTCGTTATGGGACTCGGCGGCAAAATGAACCACTGCATCGGCAGCTGCGACAAGCGGTTCTACGGTGGCGGGATCGGCGATATCCCCTTCCACGAGGTCAATATCGAGGCCGGCGAGGTTGGCGCGGTTTCCGGCGTAGGTGATTTTATCGAGCACCGTAACGCGGGTATCGGGGCGCGCCTGGCATATTAGGCGCACGAAATTGGCGCCGATAAAACCGGCGCCGCCAGTGACGAGCATCGTTTGCATGGTTATCCAGTGTAGGGCAGTCGGGCGCGCGACTGTGGCAGGCCGCGGGCCCGGTCAGGCCGCACCCGGTGGTGACGGAGGTGGCGAGGGCGGATTGGTGAGCCTGCGAGCCGGGGCTTGTTCCGCGGCGGGGTGGTCGTTGACCTCCACGGTGGGCGATAGGCCGCTGGTGTGGGCGGCGCGGTATCCTACCCGGCCCGTGTTGGGGTCTCGTTCGGCGTGTCCCATTCCGTTGCGGCCATCGCGGTAATCGTTATTGTCCACGTGGTGCCGGCGGCACAACAGAGTGAGGTTCTTGAGGTCGGTGGCGCCACCGTGAGACCAGGCTTGGAGATGGTGGACATCGCAGTCCTGCCACGGACGGTGACACTCTGGGTGCGTGCAGACGAGTTCGGAGGCCGCTAGGGCTAGCTTCTGCCAGAGGGACGCGGTGCGCTTGGTGCGGCCAAGCTCGAGGGGGAAGCCCTTATCGTCCACGGCACAGAAGAAATCGTGTCGCGCGCCGCCGAGGCGGAGAAGGTCGAGCGGGGTGAGCTCGATGCCGGTACTGGTGGCGAAGCGGGTATCGCCGCCCATTGCTTCCAGCTCCTCCAAGGTGGTGGCGACGAAGAAGGAACCGAGGCCGTCGGAGTTCTTTTGGGTGGCGGAAAGGTAGCTCGACAGCGCAGCGGTTAGTTGGTCCGCCATGCGCTGGGCATAGGTGCGGGTATCATCCTCGGCGCTGAGATCCGCGCTGCCCTTATTCTTCGCGGGAGCAAAGGCGCTGGCGAGGATGGCGGCTGCGGAGGCGTCTAGGTAGCCGGAGATATGCACACCGCCGTCAGCATCTTGGCGGGAGATGCTAAAGCGGCGCTTGCGGGTAGCGGCGTGTGGGTCGGGCTCGCCTGCTGGGTTGAGAGCGTGCTTATTCGCTTTGCGGATGGCCTTGCGTAGCCACTCGCGCAGGGAATCGAAGGAGCGGCGCTTGGCCTGTTCGAGGGCCTGGTTGCGCAGTTCGCTTGGGCCGGGGATGGCGTACTTGCTGAGGCTGCGCAGCTCGTTTTCGATGAGGTTGAGGATGCGCTCGGGGATAGGCTCTTCCTCAAAGAGCTTCTTGCGGCGCTTCTCCTCCTCGCGGTGCTCGCGGTCGGCGCGGCGGCGGGATTCCTCTTCGGCTCGGGCGCGTGCGGCCTCGTCCGCATCGGGGCCCGCAGGGGGAGTGGGCTCCGGATCGGGGATGGGTGCGAAGAGGTTGCGTCCATTGCGGAGGCGGGCGGCGGCCTCGGCATCGGTAAGGCCTAGGCGCGTGGTCAGGTAGTCCTTGGCCTTGGAAGAACCAACGCGGCGGCCGGCGTCATCCCGCTCCGCGATGAAAGCGAAGGCGGCGTCGATGGTGGACTTATTGCCTAGCGCCCGCTCCAAGTGTTCGAAATGCGAATGAAGAAGCTCGAAGGACAGATCGGAAGGATCCTGCATGAGGCTGCGGAGCTGGGTGAGCCCAGTGGCAACCTGTGCGATGGCGGAGTCTATCTCCGCATGCTTGGTGGTCTGCATGATCCCTCCCTTCCTTTTCGTTTACATGTTCTATCCTACCCAGATAAAACACCCCGTCAACAGGAAAGAAGGGATTGGTCAATAGAGTAGACATTCCCCAAACAAACGCAGTCAAAACCCCACAAAACGGGGCCAAAGCCACTAACTCGGGAAGGGAGGAAGGGCCTTCTGGTTGAGCCAGGCGTCTACGGTGGCGTCGAAAAGCGCGGCGTCAGGAGCGGCGGCGCGGAAGTCATCCAGCAGCATGGAAGGCTCTACTACCGAGTGTTGGTGTTCGGTGAGGTAGCTGCGGAGGGTGGTAAAGAAGGCGTCGCCAAGCAAGCGGTGAATGGCGTGCACGGTCAAGGCCCCGCGCTTATATACGCGGTCATCGAACATATCGCGCGCCCCCGGATCGGAAACGGTGAGATTCTGCGCCTTGCGTCCCAGGACGTTGTAGTGGGAACGTGCCGCCTCGCGCGCGGTGGTCTCGCCCTTGTGCTCGCCCCATAGCCACTCGCTGTAGCAGGCAAAGCCCTCGTTGAGCCAGATATCCTTCCACTCGCCCAGGCCCACGGAATTGCCAAACCACTGGTGGGAAAGCTCATGAGCGATGAGGCGCTCGAAGGCGTGGTCGCCCTTGATGTGGTTGGAGCCAAAGATGGACAGGCCTTGCGCCTCTAGGGGAATCTCCAGCTCATCTTCCGTGATGACCACCTGGTAATCCGCAAAGGGATAGGGGCCGTAGAGGGAGGAGAAGAAGTCCACCATTTCCTGCTGCTGGGCAAACTCATTCAGCACGCGCTCGCGCAGCGCGGCCGGCGCCCAAGCGCGCGTGGAAGGGCCCAAATCAAAATTAGAGAACTCTCCTACCTGCACCGTCGCCAGATAGGTGGCCATGGGCTCGCGGGTGCGGTAGTGCCAGCGCGTGGTGGAACCGCCCGCCCGGCGGGAGACAAGGTCACCATTAGATACCACGATGAAGGGATCATCGGCCGTAATGATGATGTCATAGAGTGCCTTGGCAGAAGGCGTATCGTCGCAGGGGAACCAGCTCGGCGCGCCATTGGGTTGGCTGGCCACCAGCGAACCGGACTCGGTTTCTTCCCAGCCAATCTCGCCCCAGGTGGTGCGGATCGGCCGCGGGCTGCCGCCATAGCGAATCACCAGCTCAAACTCAGTGCCGGCCGCAATCTCCTCAGCAAAGCGCAGGCGCAGCTTGCCGGAGGACTGGCGGAATTTAGCCACCCGCGGCGCACCCTTTGCGGTCACGCGCCGGGCCACCATCGCTCCGCCCAGATCCAGGGTCAGGGACGCCAAATCTTCATCGGCCCGGATAGCCAAAGTAGCCTCGCCGTGGAGCAGGTTGGGCTCCACGCGGTAGGTCAGATCCAGCGTGTAGTGGGAAACCTCGAAACCGAGGTTAAAATCCACGCCGGTATAAGGATCAGTGTGGGCACGCGAAAGGGCGGTAGGAAGCAACTTCATAATGCTGCAAGCCTACCGCCCTTTTAGCCGCGGAAAGAAACGAGCTTATTTATTGAAAGCGCGCTCGAAGACCGGCCAAGAATCCTTGAGGTCCGCAATCCAGTGCGGCCAGGAGTGGGTGCCGGTATTGCGGAAGTTATAGGTCGCTGGGATGCCAGCCTGGTCCAGCTTGGCCTTGAAGTTGTGGGTGCAGTAGTTCACGCCAGCCTCGATGGCGCCGCCTTCAACCTGCAGCTGAGCGGAGCCCACAGCAGCGATAGCAGGGTTATTTCCCTTGGCCACGTGATAGGAGAAGGTATCCTCCTTACCGGCCAACCCAGAACCGGAAGAGATGTACAGCTCCGTGCCGCGCAGCTTCTCATGGTTCATCATCGCGTCGTTGTAGCGGTTGGTGGGGGAGCCGAACGGGCCCCACATTTGCTCCGCGGTCGCACCGCCGCGGTTGACGGTGAGCTCAACGGCCTTGTGCTCTACCGGGTAAGCGGTGGCCGCGCAGCCGGCGTAGGAACCGACGGCGTCGTAGAAGCCCTGGTTGTGCTCCGCCAGCAGCAGGGAGGAGGTCGCGGACATGGACATGCCCGCGATGGCACGGTGGTTATCGGCCTTGATGTGGCCCTCGATGGCGCCCGGCAGTTCCTTGGTGAGGAAGGTTTCCCACTTCTGCGGGCCCTTGAGGTACTTAGAGTTCGGCTCGGATACCCAGTCGGTGTAGTAGGAGAAAGCACCGGCCTGTGGGACGACCACGTTGACGTTCTTGGAGTGGTAGAAATCGACGGCGTCAGAAAGCTTCAGCCAGTCCATGTCCTGCTCCGCGCCGCCTGCACCGTTGAGCAGGTAGATGGTCGGGCGGTTCTCATCCGTTGCGCGAATGACGGCCAGCGGAATCTTACGGCCGTTCATGGCAGGGGAGGTGGCCTGCAGCTTTTCGACGCGCGGATCGTCCTTGTACTTCTGGTACCAGGTCAGCTGCTCCAACTCCGGGGTGACCTCTAGTGGGGCCAGGGTGGACTGGGCGGCGTTGCCCGCTACCTGCTGCGGGGTGAGCTGTGCGGCGCCCGCTAGCGGGGCGCAAGCCAAGCCTGCACACACGGCGGTGGCGGCAAGGATGGAGCTAAGACGCTTCATAGTGCTTCTTTCCTATAGTTATGAACTCGCTGATTATACTTCTGCGCTACTTATTCCGCGACGCCGCCAGCCTCTGCGGCTCCAGCGGCCTCTGCACCCTCTGCGTCCTTGCCCTCGACAAAGTCCTTGTCCGGGGACTGGTCAGCGGCGCTCGGGGCGTCCTTCACCTGCGCATCTTCCTCGGCCTGCGGCGCATCGATGGAAAGCTCGTTGGGCTTTACCTCCGGCTCGGCCGGTGCTTCTGCGGCGTCCTTAGCAAAGCCACGCTCGAAGGTTGCCCAGGAGGTGAAGAGATCATTGCGCCAGCCCGGCCAGGAGTGGGTGCCGGTATTGCGGAAGTTCCAGTCCGCCTTCATGCCCTGGGAGTCCATCTTGGCCTTGAGGTCATGGGTGCAGGAGTTCATCGCGGCCTCGATGACGCCGCCCTCAACGATGAGGGTGGAAGAGCCCGGAACACCCCAGTCGTTGGCGCCGCCCAGACCGGAGTTGACCGAAACATAGGTCTCGGACTTGCCCAGGTTATTCGGGTTAGCGTTCACCAAGGCATCGTTGTACACGTTGTACTCGCTGCCCATAGCGCCCCACATCTGATCGGCCGATCCACCGCCGCGGTTGACGGTCAGCTGGGTGTACAGGCGCGGCAGCGGGCGAGAGGTGGAAGCGCAGCCAGAGAAGGAGCCCACGGCGTTGTAGAAGCCCGGGTTGTGCTCCGCCAGTAGTAGAGAGGAGGTAGCGGACATGGACATGCCGGCAATCGCGCGCTTGCCATTGCCGCCGATGTGGTCTTCCAATGCGCCCGGCAGCTCCTTGGTGAGGAAGGTTTCCCACTTCTGCGGGCCCTTGAGATAGCCGCTATTCGGGGAGGATACCCAGTCGGTGTAGTAGGAGAAGGCGCCGGCCTGCGGGATGACCACGTTGACGTCCTTGGACGTGTAGAAGTCCACCATGTCCTGCATGCCCTCGGCCTTAGGGTCGATGTCGTGGTTGGCGGTGGCGGTCAGCCAGTCCATGCCCTGCTCGGCACCGCCGGCGCCGTTGAGCAGGTACAGGGTGGGGCGCTTCTTATCAAAGTTGCCGTCCGGGGTGATGACCGCCAGCGGAACCTCGCGGCCGCCCATGGCGGCGGAGGTGGCGGTCAGGGCCTTAACGTGGTTGCCGTAGTGCTTGCCCTGGCCGCTCTTGTGGCCGAAGGCATAGCCCTTCCACTTGTCTTTGGCATCCAACTTGGCAATATCCACCACGCGGTTTTCGCCTTCGGTGGTGATGGCGTAGTTGATGTTTTCCGCATCCGCCGAGTCGGTGAGGTTTACCTCGCGGATGGTGGACGGGGTGGCGTCACCCTGGATCTCGGCCGGCTCGACGGCGGAGGCGATAGGGGCGGAGAGGACTCCTGCCGCGATGGCGATGCCTGCGACGCTGGAGCCGATAGAGCGCAAAGTATGCATATTTTTAGCTTCCTCGAATTAAGAGAATCTTCTCAGTAGGTATCGTTCCGCAAAGCGGGAATGTTAGCAAGACTCTATGCCTTAATAGCCCTTTTAATGTAGCAAAACCTGTGACGCATGTGGTTTGTGTGCCATAATTCTGAACGCGGCGCGTATGTAACGGTGGCGCTACAATCTCCGCTAGTACTAAACGTGTGAATAATGCGGTCCCCAACCGCGGACCCATCCCTCGCTCTAGGTAAGTAAAAACACAGAAAGAAGCATAATGAACGTTTTCGATTCCATCCTCGTGGCCATCAACGAAGTTCTGGGCCAGTTCCTGCACACCGGTTCCTCCATGTCCTCCACCGCTGCACTGGCTCTCGGCCTGTTCTAAAACGCCGAGTCCATAGCCCTGCGTGGGGGCGTCGCGCGCTTGCCGACGCCACCGTGCAGGGCCTTTGTGCGTTTTACCCCCGAAGCGTGGGGTACTCGGGCACAAGAGTGTGACCCAATGCGCGACATGGAGGGGAAAGTTACGTATCCTAAAGGGCGTGACTAATGAACATTATGACGTAGTAGTACTCGGCGCGGGCCCTGGCGGCTACGTGGCCGCCATCCGTGCAGCTCAGCTTGGTAAGAAAGTTGCCGTAATCGAGAAGCAGTACTGGGGCGGTGTCTGCCTCAACGTAGGCTGCATCCCTTCTAAGGCGCTGCTGAAGAACGCTGAGGTTGCCCACACCTTCAACCACGAGGCCAAGGACTTCGGCATTTCCGGCGATGTCTCCTTCGACTTCGGTGTTGCCCACAAGCGTTCCCGCAAGGTTTCCGCGGGCATCGTCAAGGGTGTCCATTACCTGATGAAGAAGAACAAGATCACCGAGATCAACGGCCTTGGCTCCTTCAAGGACGATAAGACCATCGAAATCACCGATGGTGATGACAAGGGCAAGACCGTCACCTTCGATGACTGCATCATCGCTACCGGTTCCGTGGTCAAGTCCCTGCCGGGCGTAGAGCTCGGCGGCAACATCGTGTCCTACGAGGAACAGATCCTCAACGATGAGGCCCCGAAGTCCATGGTCATCGTCGGCGCCGGCGCCATCGGCATGGAATTTGCCTATGTTCTGTCCAACTATGGCGTAGACGTCACCATCGTGGAGTTCATGGACCGCGTCCTGCCGAACGAGGACAAGGACGTCTCCAAGGCCATTGCCAAGGAGTACAAGAAGCTCGGCGTCAAGCTGCTGACCGGCTACAAGACCACCTCCGTGAAGGACAACGGCGATAATGTCACCGTTGAGGTGGAGTCCAAGGACGGCTCCAAGCAGGACACCCTCACCGTGGACCGTGCCATGATCTCCATCGGCTTCGCCCCGCGCACCGAGGGCTTCGGCCTGGAGAACACCGGCGTTGAGCTCACCGAGCGCGGCGCTATTGCCATCGATGACACCATGCGCACCAACGTCGACCACATCTACGCCATCGGTGACGTCACCGCGAAGCTGCAGCTCGCCCACGTTGCTGAGGCCCAGGGCGTTGTCGCCGCAGAGACCATCGCCGGCGTGGAGACCCAGCTCTTGGGTGACTACATGAATATGCCGCGCGCTACCTTCTGCAACCCGCAGGTCGCTTCCTTCGGCTACACCGAAGAAGCTGCCAAGGAGAAGTTCGCGGACCGCGATATCAAGGTCGCTACCTTCCCGTTCTCCGCTAACGGCAAGGCCGCTGGCCTCAATGAGACCGCCGGCTTTGTCAAGCTCATCGCGGACGGCGAGTACGGCGAGCTCATCGGCGGCCACATGGTGGGCTCCAACGTATCCGAGCTGCTGCCGGAGCTGACCTTGGCGCAGCGCTTCGACCTCACCGCTGAGGAAATCGGCCGCAACGTTCACACCCACCCGACCCTCTCTGAGGCCATGAAGGAAGCAGCCGAGGGCATCGGCGGCCACATGATTAACCTCTAAGCAGGGCTGCTTGCCGACGTCGCCATAGAGCGCGACGCCAGCGGCACCGCACCGTTCGCTCCCCTCGTTGGAGGGAGGCGGACCGCGGTGCCGCTTTTCTATGTGCAGTCCACCTGGGTGGCAGAGTTAGTACGGTGCCACGGCGGAGCGGTGGGCGTCGACGCTAATGACCTCGTTGATGGGTGGAAAGGCGCGTTGCGCGCAGTTCTCGCGCGGGCACGTGCGGCAGCCGGAGCCGATGGGGGTGGCGGTAGAGAGATCGGTGAGATCGAGGCCTTCGGCGTAGACGGTGCGGTCGGCGTGGCGGGCTTCGCAGCCTAGCCCGATGGCGAAGAGCTTATCGGTATCGCCAAAGCGCCCCTGGTGGTGCTGGACGGCGCGCGAAATCCACAGGTAGTTACGGCCATCGGGCATCTGGGCCAGCTGGCGGGAGATAATGCCGGGCTGGGTGAAGGTCTCGTAGACATTCCACAGCGGGCAGGTGCCGCCGTTATTGGAAAAGTGCACGCCGGTGGCGGATTGACGCTTGGACATATTGCCGGCGCGGTCGACGCGAACAAAAGTAAAAGGAATGCCGCGGAGGTTATCGCGCTGCAGGGTGGACAGGCGGGAGGCCACGGATTCATAGCCCACGCCGAAGACCTGGCAGAGGTATTCCACGTCGTAGCCGGAGCGCTCGGCCTCGGAATGCATCAGTTCATAGGGCATCACGGTGGCGGCGGCGAAGTAGCTGGCCAAGCCGCGCTGCGCGAGGTTGCGAGAAGCATCCGAGGTGAACGGCTCCTCCTCTACTAGGGAAGCGATATCGTCCCCGGCCTCGAGGAAGCTCAGCTCCGCGGCCATACGGAAGGCGCGCTGGCCTTCGCTCAGGCGCGACGCGAGCCGGAACTCGCCGGTTTCGCGGTCAAAGCTGTGTAGCGTGCCATCCATCTGGGAAGTGATGTGGATATCTACGTTGTGGCGATCGCGCAGGCGCTGGGCCAGGGCGTGTTCGGTGTCGCGAATGCCGAAGTGGGTGACCGAGAGGGCGTCAGCAAGCTGCTCTGCATGGTGGTCCAGGTTGTCCAAGTAGTTTTGGCGAGCGTAGAAGAAGTCGCGTACCTCGTCGTGCGGCATGGATAGGGCCTGGGTGGCCTCGGTGGTGCGGCGGGCATCGGTGGCCAGCGAGAGCTTATCGCGCACATTGCGGTAGCGGCGGTGGACGTCTACCAGCGTGCGAGCCACGGTGGGGTGGTTATAGACCAGCTCGGAGAGCTCTTGCAGCTCGACGGGGGAGGGGCAGAGCTCTTTGTCTTGGATGACGTCCTGGATCTCGGCAAGAAGGCGGGAGTCATCGTCACGGGAGAAGAAGGTGGCATCGACGCCGAAGACCTCCGTGATGCGCAGGAGCACCGGGACGGTGAGCGGACGGACGTCGTGTTCGATCTGATTGACGTAGCTGGCGGAGAGCCCCAGCGTCGCGGCAAGGGAAGCCTGACTGAGATCGCGCTCACGGCGAAGCTGGCGAAGGCGGGATCCCACATACGTCTTACTCATGCCGGCAAGGTTACTGGCTGGCCTGCGGGTGTGCACCCTAATTGCAAAGATCTTGCGAAGAATGTTCACCCGCCTGTGGGCTACATGTGGGTTTCATGCGAAAGTTTGACACATAAAGGGGTAAGGCGGTCACTCTGGCAACACTGGGTGACCAAGTTCACAAATATGGGACAAATTACGCAACGTCAATATTGCGGAATTCCGAGCTGCCAAGGTAGTGACGTTTTGCCCGGAGGCTTTTAAGGCAACCCTTACCTAAGAGAATTCTGACTTTAACCGTACCGCTGTACCGTTAGCTGAAACGCTGCAGGAATTGACTAGTAACCAGCGGTTAAGCCCAGTTAAAGTGAGGGCGACAATGGAGGTGTCATGACTTTAAGAAATCCGGACCGTGAGGCAGTAGCTCACGGCCACATCACTAACGAACCAATCCGTCAGAAGCCGGGAGTGCCCTCCTGGGTTCTGAAGCTCATTATGGCCGTCACTGGCCTGCTTTTTGCCCTTTTCGTTGTTGGCCACATGGCCGGCAACCTGAAGTTGTACTTGCCGGCACACGGCGGCGAAGAGGCGCTGGATGAATACGGCGCATTCCTGCGCTCCATGGGCGAGCCGTTGTTCCCGCACGAGGGCGCATTGTGGATTATCCGCGCCGTCCTGCTGGTTGCCATCCTCGCCCACATCTATGGTGCATTTGCCCTGACCGCACGCTCTAAGGCGTCCCGCGGCAAGTTCCGCCGCAGCAACCTGATGGGCGGCCTTGATTCCTTCGCTACCAAGTCCATGCTGGTCACCGGCATCGTCTTGCTGCTGTTCATCATCTTCCACCTGCTGGACCTGACCCTGGGCGTGCAGCCTTTCGCTCCCGGCGACTTTGCAGAGGGCGCGGTGAAGGCCAACATGATCGCCACCTTCAGCCGCTGGCCGGTCACCATCGTGTACGTGATCGCTATGTGCTTCCTGTTCCTGCACCTCACCCACGGCATCCGCCTTGCCGCCTCTGACCTGGGTATCACCGGTGCGAAGTGGCGTCAGACCTTCCTGATCCTGGCGTACGTCATCCCGGCCGTTGTCTGCATCGGCAACATCGTTATGCCTTTGTCCGTTGCCCTGGGCTTGGTCAGCTAAAGGAGTTAGAAACCCATGACTAATACTGAACTCAAGCGCGAGCACCCTAAGTTCTCGCACCCACAGTCCATCGTTCCGGGCGTATCCGCCGGCAACATCCTGGAATCCCACGAGCCGCACGGCGTGCCGATGAAGGATATGTGGTCCCACCAAAAGGACCACATGCAGCTGGTCTCCCCACTGAACCGCCGCAAGTTCGAGGTTCTGGTGGTTGGTACCGGCCTGTCCGCTGGTTCCGCTGCGGCCGCACTGGGCGAGCTGGGCTACAAGGTAAAGGTATTCACCTACCACGACTCCCCGCGCCGCGCGCACTCCATTGCCGCGCAGGGTGGCGTCAACGCCTCCCGTGCCAAGAAGGTGGACAATGACTCCGCCTACCGCCACACCAAGGACACCGTGAAGGGCGGCGACTACCGCTGCCGCGAGTCCGACTGCTGGCGCCTGGCAAACGAGTCCGTCCGCGTCATTGACCACATGAACGCCATCGGCGCCCCATTCGCTCGCGAGTACGGCGGCACCCTGGCTACCCGTTCCTTCGGTGGCGTGCAGGTCTCCCGTACCTACTACACCCGTGGCCAAACAGGCCAGCAGTTGCAGCTGTCCACCACCTCGGCGCTCTACCGCCAGATTGGCCTGGGCAACGTGGAGCTTTTCGCTCACAACGACCTGCAGGACATCATCGTCTACAACGACAATGGTAAGAAGCGCGCCGGCGGCATCGTTACCCGCAACCTGATTACCGGTGAGCTCAAGGCCTTCACCGGCCACGCAGTTGTGCTGGGTACCGGCGGCTACGGCAACGTCTACCACATGTCCACCCTGGCTAAGAACTCCAATGCCAGCGCCATGATGCGTGCGTACGACAGCGGCGCCTACCTGGCTTCCCCAGCCTTCGTGCAGTTCCACCCGACGGGCCTGCCAGTCAACTCCGATTGGCAGTCCAAGACCATCCTGATGTCGGAGTCCCTGCGTAACGACGGCCGCATTTGGTCCCCGAAGAAGGAGGGCGACGACCGCGACCCGAATACCATTCCGGAAGAAGAGCGCGACTACTTCCTGGAGCGCCGCTACCCGGCATTCGGCAACCTGGTTCCGCGTGACGTTGCTTCCCGTGCCATCTCCCAGCAGATTAACGCTGGCCTGGGCGTTGGCCCGCTGCACAACTCGGTGTACCTGGACTTCCGCGACGCCATCGAGCGCCTGGGCAAGGACAAGATCCGCGAGCGCTACTCCAACCTCATCGAGATGTACGAAGAGGCCATCGGCGAGTCCGCCTACGAGACTCCGATGCGTATCGCTCCGACTTGCCACTTCACCATGGGTGGCCTGTGGACCGACTTCAACGAGATGACCTCCATCGACGGCCTCTTCGCCGCCGGTGAGTGCTCCTGGACCTACCACGGTGCGAACCGCCTGGGTGCTAACTCCCTGCTTTCGGCTTCCGTTGACGGCTGGTTCACCTTGCCGTTTACCATCCCGAACTACTTGGCCGACCACCTCAACGAGGAGAAGCTGGCTGAGGATTCCCCAGAGGCACAGGCAACCCTGGCCCAGTCCCAAGAGCGCATCGACCGCCTCATGGGCGTGCGCGGCGAGAACCCGCACGGTCCGTCCTACTACCACCGCCAGCTAGGCGACATCCTGTACCACGGCTGCGGTGTGTCCCGTAACGTGGAAGACCTCAAGGAAGCCATCACCAAGATCCGCGAGCTGCGCGAGGATTTCTGGGCTAATGTCCGCATCCCGGGCGAGGCCAACGACATGAACCAGGTGCTGGAATACGGCCTGCGCGTTGCCGACTACCTGGACCTGGGCGAGCTCATGTGTGTTGACGCTCTAGACCGCGACGAGTCCTGTGGCGCTCACTTCCGCGAGGACCACCTCACCGAGGACGGCGAGGCAGAACGCGACGACGAGAACTGGTGCTTCGTATCCGCCTGGGAGCCGGGCGCTAATAAGAACGAGTTCATCCGCCACGCCGAGCCGCTGTACTTTGATTCGATCCCGCTGATGACAAGGAACTACAAGTAATGAAACTGACACTTGAGATCTGGCGTCAAGCCGGACCGACCCAAGAAGGCCACTTCGAGACCGTCCAGGTGGACGATGCCTCTGAGCAGATGTCCATCCTGGAGCTGCTGGACCACGTCAACGAGGGCTACATTGAGCGCGGCGAAGAGCCCTTCGCCTTCGCCTCTGACTGCCGTGAGGGCATCTGCGGTACCTGTGGTCTGACCGTCAACGGCCGTCCACACGGCCCTGGCCAGAACACCCCGGCCTGCCAGCAGCGCCTGTTCAACTTCACCGATGGCCAGACCATCAAGCTGGAGCCATTCCGTTCCGCTGCCTACCCGGTCATCAAGGACATGGTCGTGGACCGCGCAGCCCTGGATCACGTAATGGAGCAGGGCGGCTACGTCTCCATGGATGCGGGTACCGCTCCGGATGCGGACACCATGCACCTCAACCACGAGACCGCCGAGTACTCGCTGGACCACGCCGCCTGCATTGGCTGTGGCGCCTGCGTTGCTGCCTGCCCGAACGGTGCGGCCCACCTGTTTACCGGCGCGAAGCTGGTGCACCTCTCCCTCATGCCGCTGGGCAAGGAAGAGCGTGGCCGCCGCGCCCGCAACATGGTCGATGACCTAGAAGCCAACTTCGGCCACTGCTCCCTCTACGGTGAGTGCGCCGATGTCTGCCCGGCTGGCGTTCCGCTGACTGCAGTTTCTGCGGTCACCCGCGAACGTGCACGTGCTGCTTTCCGTGGCAAGGATGACTAAGCTAAGGTTATTCCGTAGGAATACTAGGAACGAGAGAAAGACAGAAAGACTCCGCCATGAGCGATAACACCCACGCAGTCGCTGACTACACCAGCGAGACCTACCCGGAGTTCTCCGGCAAGATTCAGGACACCTACATTGAGGGCTACGATCCAGTATCCTTCGGTGCTCCTCACTCTTCCCTCCTGCGCACCTCCACCTGGGTGGGCATGGGTCTGATTCTGTCTTGCCTCCCGGCCGCTGGCATCCTCATCTGGGGCTTGGGCGTGTGGGATACCCCGCTGGGCACCGCAGGCGAGGGTGACTACACCCTGACCACGATCATCGGCATCATCGCCCTAGTCGTTGTGGCCATCGCCGCCTTCGGCACCGTCCACTACGGCCGCCGCTACTACCGCAAGTACCGCAAGGAAACCGGCCGAGCCAACTAAATCGTTTCTTTAGTACACAACCCCCGCTTCCACCAGCATGCATGACATGCAGGGAGGCGGGGGTTGTTGCATGCTTGGGTGACTAACGCCGGCCAAGCAGCGCTGCTTTAAGCACTGCTTGCCGACGCCTCCTTCCTCACCCTTCCCGCACCAGTTCCAGAGGCACTGGTTTTCCAATGACTGCAGCTCCAGCAAGAGGTTCTATTCGGCGTTTACTTTCTGGCTATATAGCGGTCAAGTCCTGGGTAGTGGTGTATCTGTTTTTCGAATCTGGAGTTAGTTTCATGGCGGTGGTTTAGGGGCCATCTCGGGGATAAGGGGTGAGGGTATTCACGCGGCGATCTCCTGGTTGTTGTCGCGGTCCTCGTCGATGACCCCAGCGGCGATGATCTCTTTGGTCTGTGCCAGGCTGGTCAGTGACATATAACGCTTCTGTTGGATCCAGTCATCGTGCTGTTCGGCCAAAACCGCCCCAACAAGGCGCACAACAGCGTCTCGGTTTGGGAAGATTCCTACGACATCGGTACGCCGGCGGATCTCCCTATTGAGCCGTTCAGTGGGGTTATTCGACCAGATTTTGGTCCACACCGCTCTCGGCGCAGCGGTAAACGCCAACAGCTCGTCGAGACACTCCTCGAGGTAGGTGGCAACGTGAGGAAATTTCTGCTGGCAGAATTCAATAACCTCACGAGCTTGGGCCCACACACTAGCGGCATCGGGTTGCTGAAAGATTGTGTGAAACATCGCTGACAGAGTCGGCCATTGGGTTTTGGGAACCTGGGCCGAGAGGTTCTTCGCGAAGTGCGTTCGACACCGCTGCCAACTAGCCTGCGGCAGGCAGTCACCCACGGCTGCTTGAATACCAAGATGGGCATCACTAGTAACGAGGAATACCCCGGTCAGGCCACGGGCGATGAGGTCCCGAAAGAACCCGGTCCACGACGCGGTAGATTCCGCGGTGGCAACCTGCATGCCCAAAAGCTCTCGGTAGCCGTCAGCGTTGACACCTGTGGCCAGCAACACGCTGGTCTTTACGACACGTCCTCCTTCCCGCACCTTCATTGTCAGCGCGTCGCAGGAGACAAAGTGGTAGGGGCCTTGGTCAAGCCGGCGGGTGCGGAAGTCATCGACCATGTCATCGAGTTCTTTGGCCATCTGGCTGACCTGAGACTTCGACAAGTTGTTGATCCCAAGGGTGGCCACCAAGTCGTTCATCCTGCGAGTGGAGACTCCTTTCAGGTAACAGGTGGCGATGACTGTGGTCAGGGCACGCTCGGTGCGGCTGCGGCGCTCTAGCAGCCAGTCAGGGAAAAATGCGCCGGTGCGTAGCTTCGGGATTGCCACATCAATGCTGCCGACTCGGGTATCAAGTTGGCGATGACGGTAGCCATTACGTGTGTTGGTGCGCTCGGCTGACACGGTGGCGTAATCAGCCCCGCAGACGGTGTCTGCTTGGGCGGAAAGAATCTGGTTGATGAAGTCAGTGAGCATTTGGCGCATCAAATCTGGGGACGCTTGAGTCAGTAGCTCTTCGAGATACGCGGTCGGATCGATATGATGAGGGTCAGCGGCCATCGCAGGGTACTTCCTTTCGAGGATAGGTAAGAGTTGATTCGAAAGGTACCCGCGATGGTCGCCTTCATGCACACCGGCACAAGACTTACCGCGGGCTACAGATACACCACGTTAGGGGACGCAACCAGCTCATTGTTAAAAGATTCAATGGAATTCGTCGTATAGATGACTTTCCTGGCTGCTGGTGGGAACTGCAGAAACGGGACAAACCGCGCCCAGGCGTCCTGCCAGACCTTGACTGAGCGGGGATACTGGCCCTGGCATATGGAATTAGTGGAAACAAAGCAATGTCTCCACTGTGCCCATCGAGAAACTCTGCGGCAGTACGATGCCAACAAGCCATAAAATCGCGCTGGCCGCCCTTTTTCCGAAAACGCTCTCTATCTTCCTTCTGCTCTTTGTCTAACCGAGAAGAGCCAACGAAAGGTGGGGTGCCGAAGACGTAATTGCAGTTCTCTGGGCTTATCACATCGGCCCAATCAGTCCGTAAGGCGTTGGCATTTACGATCTCTGGAGTTTCCTCGATGGGGAACCAGAATACCGACTGTCCGAAAGCTTGGTTACAGAGATGATTAACCAAGAGCATTGCTGTTGAGGCAACTTTAGCCGGCCATTCGTTAATCTCGATGCCGTGGAATTGGCGCATACTCATCTTCGATTTGAAGAAAGCATCTTCAGCGAATTGCATGGAATTTCGGGCCCCGATTTCTTGGAGGCGTTTCCGCATAGCGCGTACTCCATTGACTTTCACCCTGTGCGTGCCAGTCAAGCGCCGTGTTAATTTCAACTAGTTCTATCTCCTCCGCGCGAGAGTTAATTTCAAATTCAAGGCCGCGAAGGTGTTTATATGCCTAGATTAGAAAGTTGCCGCATCCGCAGGCCGGATCGCATAACCGGTCACGATGGATACAAAAGCCCCGTGCGGAGCGGTGCCATCGGATGGCGCCGATAACCGCTATGAACTGGTATTTCCTTTTGGTGCCGTCGTTTGGAGTTTATCCTGCTGAACCGCTGAGTGTCCGGCACGCCGCTACCCCGACTGGCGTCCGTAAAGGGGTGAACCAGTCGGGATTTCGCGCACAGGAATAGACACGGGGTCTCAACAAATGATGTGGGTAGCACCTCTACCTGTAGGCGATACCGCTTGCTATTCGTTCTTGCAGGTGGGCCGACGACCATCTGTATCCCTAGTCAACTACAAAGCTTTTAGCAGGTTGGGGCCCTTGAGCTAGACGTTGTGCCTACGCAGAGACGCAGCTCGAGGGGGTTCTCGCGTTTTGAAAGGACGCAAAGTACCCGATGAGGATCTTCGGGCAGAGCTGATCCGGGCTTCCGAGTCACCGCAGCACCCGAGGGTGTAAAAAGTATCGGTGGGCGTCATGCGATGCCCAAATGTACACCTTGATCAAAGCCGACTGTATCGCACGAATAATCATGCGATATGGTATTCTGGCCGCATGGTTGACACATCGAACGCGCCTCGCGAGGACTATAGAAACCTCTGGAAGTTGCTTATCGACAGAGGAATTCGGAAGGGCGAGCTCAGAGACCTTGCCGGTCTGAGCTCATCAACCATCACGAAGCTGGGCCGAAATCAGACGGTTACCACTGCGACACTTGGGCGGATTTGTAAAGCGTTGGATTGTTCACCCAACGACATTCTGGCTTTTGAAGACTGTTATGAGGAAGGAACCGGCGACGGGCGTAATGAGTGAGATGAAGCAGGCGTATACCATCAAGCCTCAAACGGCGGTCGCCTCCCCCGACAGCAGTACTACCGACTTAGTGTTCCCCATTGAGCTTGTTGCCCCCGTTGTGGGCATGGCTCACAGCTTCATTAGGCGTGTCCTTGGCAGGAAGTCAATCTTGTCCGAGGCCGACGTTCGGCAACTTCTAGATCAAGATGCATTCTCCGAGACATTCGTTCCTCGCAGCAGAGTTCTTGAATATCTCCGTCGAGCCGTCACCGGAGCCGTGCTCGTTGCCGAGAGTCAAGAGGTCATTCAAAAGGACTCCTTCGTTGTCGGAGACGCTCTCCAGCTGATTGGAAGACTGAAAGATGGTTCGGTGAATACTGTTGTCACCTCAACGCCGTACTGGGCTATGCGGGTCTATGACGAGCCTGGTGAACGCCTTTGGGCGGATGGCGAGTACTGCTCGTTTGGTCTCGAGCAGACACCTGAAGGGTTTATTCGCCATTCGGTTGAGGTCTTGCATGCGTTGCTTCCGAAAATTACTTCAGATGGCTCCGTGTGGTGGAACATCATGGATTCGTACAACACTCGCACTCAAATCCGTGGTAGTGCAGTTGAGACACTGCATGCGATGCAAGGCAAGGATGGACGATCGTGGAAAGATCACGAGTACTTGCGGTATTCCGCCGGACACTCGTATCTGAAAGATGGTGAGCAGTGTTTGATCCCGCAACGGATTGCTCAGCGTGCTGCCCAAATCGGCTACTACGTAAAAAGCACGATCTCGTGGTGCAAGCAGGCCACAACTCCTGAACCCCAGCAGTCGCGAGTCAGCAGAAATGTTGAGTACATTCTGCATCTCACTCGGAAACGAACCCCCAAGTTCAACAAGGCCGCATACTTGGAGCTACCTTCAGACCTTGGTGGGCGACAGCTGCTTGAGTCGGACAAGCTTAGTGACTTCTGGTACTTGCCAACCTCTTCTGGCCGAGATAGGCATGGGGCTCAGTTCCCGGTTCAGCTTCCTGGGCGCTGCATCGCGATCTCAACGGACCCTGGTGATGTGGTTCTTGATCCATTCATGGGTGCTGGAACTACCGCCGTTGCAGCGAAGAAGCTCGAGAGGAGCTATATCGGTTTTGATGTCAGCGCAGAATACCTCGCCACTGCTGAGCGAGTGTTGGCTTCAACCACCGTGCAGCAACCCCTCTTTACCGCAGAGTTTCGATAACCCTCGACGCAAGTGCGTCGACGTCTATCGCAGAACTGCTATCCAAACCAAGACATTTGATTCGGTGACCGTCGAACGTCTCGACCACGTCTCCAGTTCGAACGGAAGGTGAGATGATATAAGCCTCGTTGAGACGCGCAAACTGCATGTATGTATAGATCTGATACAGATCCTTCGCATCGGGTACCTTGTACTTTACGTCGAGGACAGCTTCTATAGATCCGCCGCGATAGATAGTCAGGTCTGGAAATAGCTGGACTTCGCCATTCGTAAGCAGAAAGCTACTGGAGGCAAAACCCTTTTGAACGCTTAGAGTAGTGGGCTCTGCAGCTCTCATGAGACTTGTTCGCACAAAGTCTTCGTAAAGTCCAGGCATATTGAACAAGTATCCGTCAGACTCCCAGCTTTCACCGTGGTCAATTCCGGACGCTTGGAGGATGACGAGGCTGAGACCGAGCGCATTGCTGTAGTAGGAATGCGAACCTCCCACATTTTTCGTTCGCATCATCTGGCTGACCTTGCGGATATCGTCATAACCAGCAAAGGTAGATGCCTGCCAGTTTGCCCAATCGTGCGTTATACGCGCCCCAGGAGCGTCACTAGACAAGAGTCCCAATACTCGTTTGGCAGCCGACTTGATAATTCTGTTCTCGGGGATATCAAATGTCGGCCTGTGTCGTCTCGTTACGATTGGAGCGGTATCTCCTCGCCGCGCTCGGAGGTTTGTCACAGGCCAGTTTATCTGTCCAACGGCAGATGACGTGGCCTCAAGCGTAGGCTTGCGGCGAAATAACTTTGGTCTTGCTGCAAAGGATAAGAGCTCCCGGGACAACATCTCTGCCAACGAACTCAAGCCGAAATCGTGCGACCCGCTTGAGTATCCGAACGGAGCATCGTTCACCAGTCGAGCCGACTGAGAATCGTGAAGATACAGCAGCATCGAAACTGGATTGAGCGATGCATGCTTCGGAGAAATGACAAGCTTATTGCCATTAAGAAGCGGGATATTCCCGGCAACATTTGACGCCAGAATCTGCAGAACTCCACCTTGAAGGAGAACACGGATGTTGTCTGGCAAGCCAGTGGGTACATCAGCTGGGGTTAGGCCGGGTAACGCCGAAATCTCGTTCTCGACGGCGTGCCAAGTCTGCATCACGCTGTTCCTGTGAAGAGTTCATCTACGCGGTTGTCGATTTGCGCTACCACTTCAGGCTCATAGGCAGAGAAATGATTCATCAAGACCGGTCGGATTCTCCACATGTAGTACATCCGGAAGTCATCACTCGGCTGAAGCCCGGCGAAGTATCCATGACCCAGCGGATACTTGTCTTGAATAGCAGTGAAGACAGCCTTAATGGCTGCGGCTGTATCTGAAGGAATAGCTCTGTGCCTAAGTATCGCGTCAAGGTCTTCAATGCGTGGATCAAAGTAGACACTTGCCATACGTCCCATGAGTGCGTCGTCAACATCCTCCGTGTTCGTGTCGACATTATTCATAGTGAAGTAGAAAACCACTTCTGGATCGATAAAAATCTGCGCACCATTCGGAAGCGTGATGCCGTTGGTCTCGCCCCGGTACGCTGGCTCGATAAGAGAGAATAACTCGCCCAAGGCCTGGCTAATTCGAGTGCGGTTGATCTCTTCTAGAACGATATGCCTCTTGCCGTTTCGAAGCGCGCGAAGGAGTGGACCTTCAGTCCATTCGAATTCTCCCGGTTTCTCACCGGGCGCGAGTCCTAGGATCAGGTTCTCATAACCCCACCCCTCATGGAGCTGAATAGTCTCACGATCCTCAGAATTACGCTGAACAAGTTTATCGATGGCACGGGTTTTCCCGGTTCGGGGCGGTCCAAACAGAAGAATTGCGCGCTCTCCTGCTTTGACTAGCGAGGTTAGCTGTTCACTTGGGGAAATCATGGTCCATGCTGGTGCTGAATCGATTGTTGTCACTGACTGAATCCTCTTTGTGTACTCAAGCCGATCTTCTTTGCGGATTTCGACTTCCAACTTGGCCTCAAATGCCGAATTGCAGATTGCCAACAACTCCGCATCGCTAAGCGGAGCGTCACTGGTCTCGATATCGATTGGCTTGTTTACAAAAACTGCCTCGATCTCGCCGGGCTCAAGGTTCAGCTCGCGTATGAGGGCTTCGACGAGTTGCTGCGAGAGCTTGTTAGGGTCACTATCGTCAAAATACTGGTCCAGCTCATCTTGACGGAAGAGCCAAACCGCCATTGCTTCAATAGGGATAGCGACTCGTGCGTCCTCTTCTAGGGCGAACCCATCTCCACCGTGTCCCAAACCTTGGGGGTAGATCCTTCCGAGTGATACTCGAATCTTGTTTCCCTCATCGGAGAAATCAAGGTATGCAGTGGGAGATCCGGAAACTACTGAATCCGATGTTTTCCATCGCTGAATATTGGTTTGAATAATTGAACGCGAAGCGTCGCCATTCATGAAGGCGTAACGGACGGTGTGCGCAAAGGGAACAAAAAATTTTCCCTCAGGACTGCCGCAGGAGAACAGCCTCTGCAGGGTGGGAGTTGAATTCTGCGTATCGATCAATACGGACGTGTCTCGGCTCAAACCCATGTGCTTTAATACAAACCAGATTTTGAGCAGGTGGGAAGCTGTCCCTTGGAGCTGATCGAGTGCCGCGCTGATCGTCTTAGCGGAAAGATACATCTTGCCTCCTTGCATGCGGACTTGCGGTTAGACTCGGGAGCAGTATTCGGAGACCGATCATTTCAATCAAGCCTTTACGTCGAAGTGTGGTCCGACTGGTCCTAGTTTCTGGCAGCATTGGCATCATTCTCTGAGTCAGTTTGGGTCTCGAAAAGGTCTTCAACTCTGCAGTCGAGAGCCGTCGCTATCTTCATGAGGACGTCCATGTGTACTGGTTCGTTCTTGCCGAGTTTGGCTAGTGAGTTGCTGCTGATGCGCGCCTTGTCTCGGAGCTGGACTTTGTTTATGTTCTTGTCGATAAGGGGTTTCCAGAGCTTGTTGTATTGGATCTTCATGGACGTTCCTTCCGGCTCCATTTCTCTCCAAAGAGCGCCTTCTCGTTGTTGTCCAGTTTCAGGACGGTGGTTTCTTGCAGGATGGATTGGGCTTCGGGGGTGCATTCGCTGGTCTTGTCCACAGCTATGAAGATTTGTTTCTCCACTTGATCGGCGTAGACGCGGATCAGGTTGCTGAGGTCTGGGCGAGGCATGGAGTCGAACACGATCGAGTCGTGTGCCAGTGCTGGGAGCACGGTGTTCTGCAGCACGGCGAGGTCGTAGATGATCATGCTGCGATGGTTTGTGCCTGTGCCTTTATCCTTCGGCGTTTCGAAGTCGTAAGAGTTGAAGGCCGTGATCGTCAGTCGGGGCGCGTTGTACTCCCCGCCGGTGACCTCGTCGTTGATGGCGTCCATCTGCGTGTTTATGGCGATTTCGATTTGTGCCAGCACGCTTTCGAGTTGGTTTTGGTAGCGCGTGTTGGCTTCTCGTTTCGCGGTCTGGAGCTTGTGGTTTTGGTCGAACGCTTCGTTCTGCTCTTTAAGCTTGGTGATCCGCCGATCTAGGGCCGTGTAGGCGTCGAGGAATTCTGGCGTGAACGCTTTGGATGTGGGGATCGCATCCATCTGGGAAAGGATGAGGTCGTGGTGTTCTTGAAGCTCGGTTACCTCGCGTTGGACGCGCTCGCGGGCTTGGGTGAGTTCTTCCGCGAGGATCGTCTGGATCTTGGTGTGGAACTTCTCGACCTTGACAAGCTTGGCCAGGTTCGCTTCGGGGAAGAATTCTTGCAGGCTCTTGAGGTCGGCCTCGGTGGGGTACGCGCCGTGGCGTAGGTTCAAATCGAGCAGGTGTAGCTCGTCGTGCCTGTTTTTGATGAGGCGTCGAACGTCGCCGAGTTGGCGGTTGAGTTCGTTGCGTGCGTTAGCGAGTTCGACCTCGCTCGGATCGACTGTCGCTTCATCTGATTCGGCCAGTTGCGCACGTTCCTGCTCTAGGGAGGCGATCTCGACGACGTTCTGCTTGTACTTAGTCAACCCGTCAACTGCCGATGGGATGAACTCGTAGCGTCTGGCAGCTTTGAACGCCGCAATCATGTCCTCAGCGCTCTGTAGCTGCTGCTTGAAGTCCTCGATCGAGCTGTAGTACTGGAACAAGGAGATCAGGATCGCGATGGCATCCTTCTGGGATTCCTCACCACCACGGGTCTGGAGTGGTTTGAGTTCGTTGTGGTTGTTTTTGCCGTAGATCCGGAAGAACCTGCTGAGCATCTGTCGGAACGACGCACCCGCCAACTGCATGCCGTACTGGACGGCCAACCAGTCTGTGAATTCCTTGAGCTCAAGGGTTTTCAGCACGCTGCCGTCGGCATCGATGTTGACCACAACCTTGGGTTCATGGGGGCGCCGGACGAAGTTGTAAGAAGCACCATCAAATTCGAAGGTGAAGTTGATGGCGTGCTCAGGCAGTTCCCGGACGGCATCGCTGTCGACGTAGGTGTTGCCGCCAAAGACGAAGTCGATGATGAGCATCATCGTGGACTTGCCGATTGACCCGGCCTCGCCTCGGACTGCGCCGAGGATCGTGTTCAGTCCTTGATGGAACTGGATCGGCGGGCGTGGTGTGTCGCCTTCTTTGAACAAGGCACAACTGATCTGCTTCAGCATCGCTCCAGTACTCCTTCCTCACTGAGCGTAACCTTGCCGAGGGCGTAGAGACAGTCGAGCGCATCAATCAGCCGGATTGGATCCGTCGTGACGGGGGCAAGGGCGACGGCAAGTTCATTCGGGGTCTTCGGGGTGTCCAGGAGCCTTAGGATCGTCGGAAGCAGCGGCAGCACCGTGTCCTGGTAGGCGAACAACTTGTTAGGAAGCAGCATCGAACACCTCACAGGACTGGACGAAGTAGGAGGTCACGTAAGCGCAGTAGCGGGCATCCTGTTTTGTGATCTGACTGAGCCGAATGGTCAGGGCTTCATGGATCCGCTGTTTCGCGTACCCCTTGTCAGCGAGCTTCTTGTACGAGGCTCTGATCTCGGCTCGCAACAACCCATCATCAAACGTCTTGAGCCGAGCCTGCTCCTGCAGCTCTTTCTCGATAAACCTGAAGTATCGCGTGACGTGCATGAATACTTCGTCGAACACGAACACGTCGACTGACTGGTCGACCTTGTCCTTGACTGCGACTGGGTCGAAGTTCAGCGGCTCGAGTTCTTTGGGGTTGGCGTTGCCGAGCTTCTCGATGACCTTGCTGATGCCACGTTCAATATCGACCGTGGTCAGTGTCTTGCGTACCTGGGCTGCGTCGACTTGCGCCTTCTTATTACGCCCCAGGTCTCTTGCATCGGATTTCTTGTGGTTGAGCGTGTAGGCGTGGAAGCAGTCTGGACACAGCGCGACCAGATTCTCGTAAGTACGAGCTTCGCCTTCAATTCGTCCAATCGCATAGAGCGGAGCTGTCGCGCCGTCGTCGGTGACCGGCTGGAGGTGCTTGCCGCAGCCGGTGCGCGAGCAGGTGTACTTGCACTCCTCCAACAGGCGAGAACCGAGCTTGCCCTTGACGGCATCCGACACCGCCGTGGCTCGTTGGAGCTTACGGTCATTCTCCAATTCCGGATTGACAACGAACTCCAACGCTTGCTGGATCAAGTCGAACAACACGTCGCCAACATTGAATTCGTCGACATCTTCGCCGGTAAACGGCTGGATACTGCGAGCCAGCGCCGCCTTGACCTCCTCGACTGACTGCGTCTCGATGTCATCGACGTAGTTGAGGGAATCGACGAAGTTGTCGCGGGTGGGATTAGCGAGCATGGCGCGCGCCAGCTTTTTCGTGATCCCGCGACTATAGAACTTCCGCAGGGATTCATCCTTGTAGTCCTGATCCGGTGTCCTACCTCGGGGCGTGAACCAGTGCTCCTCAGGGACGGCGCATAGCCGTTCGATCATGTTGCGCATGAAGTCTGCTGTGTTCCGGGTGCCGCGCAGGTGCGGGTAGACGGCCTTCATCACATCGTTGAAGAGCAACTTCGCCATCACCTCCACCGGAGTTTGTCCCAACTGTCCCAGGCTGTCCCAAAGCGTCTAAATGGCCGAGGTGCCATTTTCTACCGTGAACATAGCTCATGAGAGATGGGCAAGAGTCTATCACGGCTGTGCATTTGCAACGAGAAGTTGGCGATTGCGTATCTCGCGTGGGTTATGCGGGCAGGTGGCGTGGCCTCGCACTCAGGACACGACCGGGATGTGCACGTTCCGGGCGAGTCCATGGAGACGCCTCACGCAACGTGAGGCGCATCCACCGGATCGACCGTGATCACGCCGATCCGTAGCCAACAACTGAGCTCAGGTTTCTATTCGTCCCAAGTCGGAACGATCTGCAGGAGCCGCTGGGGCGGGCATCCATCCGGATGTCCGCCCATAGCCATGCCAATGCAGTCCGCTTCACCGACACCAGACGACTAGCGGCGTCTCCCGTGGGTCTTTCCGCATCCAGCGGAAGGAACCAGCCGTGGCAACTCCTACTTTTTCAACCACACAGAAACCCGACACCGGATACCAGCCCTACGCCGTCCGCATCAAGAAGGTCGGCGGCAAGGTCTACACCCAGATCTATGTTCCTTCGACCGTCTCGAAGGACGGCATGCAGAACTATGCGTGGATTGAGCTCGTCGACCCACCCGTTGGCGACGAGTTGCTCGGGTTGAGCGCCGATGAGGTTCTCGTCTTGCTCTACGACCCGACGTACGTGCCGGAGTGGAAGGTTGCGTATCTGCGCGCTGCCTACCTCAGTTTTCGTGCCGCTGAGAATGCTCGAAATCGTGGCGACCTTTCCTATTGCGATTGGGAAGTCGAGGTCCATGACGGGCCTCAGTATCTGAACGTCTCGGTTCACGAAGAACAGGTCGACAGTGAGCTGGTTGTCGATTGGCTGCTGTCTCAGGTCAGCGTCAAGCAAGCCGAACATATCCGCCTGCATGTGTTTGAGCAGCTTTCCTTCGTCGAGATCGCTCGTGAGGAGCTGCCCGGTGCCAACGAAGCCGATGTGGCCAAGCGAGCGAACAGCATCGGGCGCTCGGTCAAGCGGGCCCTGAAGAAGCTTCAGGAATTCATCGAGCAGGAATGTCCGGATCTGGCTCCTGTCGGGGGCGTATGAGTGCCCTGCCCGCATGAAGGCCAGCACCATCCGACGCTCATCTGATTCAAAAGGAGGAAACGATGGCTAAGCATCGTCTCAAGGTCACGTTGACTGACCAGCCCGAACCTGACGCTGCGGTCTCTACCCGTAAGGTCAGCATCCGAAGCAGGATCGCCCGCAAGCTGCTCGGCAACCCCCAGCAGCTCACCGTTCTCGTACCAGGCAACCAGGTCCACTCAGTAGAAATCATCCGCCCGAACGACGACCTCATGCCCCTGGTCCGCGCCGTCGAGGTCATTCAAAGCGGTGGTGATGCCTCGTGAACGCCACCGAAGCGAACCGCCACATCCTGGCGCTGAACCTAATCGCGGAGGGCGTCACAATGCTGGCCTCAATGATCGAAGAAGCCGCATGGGAATCGTTCGAGGATCAACCCGGTATGTCGGGGCTCGCCCGATCGCCGCAGCCCACCTCGCACAGCAAGCGCTGGAAGATACTGCCGAAGAGTACAAAGCGCCCCACCAGCCGCCAGCACCGGCACCGGCTCCTGCTCCGGAGGTTGTGCAGGTGACGTTGGAGCAGGTCCGCACAGTGTTGGCACGTCTGTCGCAGGCAGGCCACACCGCCCGCATGCGTGAACTGATCCAGGCCGTTGGCGCGAACAAGCTCTCCGAGGTTGACCCGTCCAAGTTTGGGCAGCTGCTGGAGCAGGCGGAGGCGATTGCCGATGCCTAACAAACACGCACTGCTCAGCGCCTCGGGCGCGCACCGCTGGTTGGCCTGCACACCCTCAGCCACGTTGGAAGCTGGACTCCCAGACTCCTCATCGTCTGCTGCCGAGCAAGGCACCGCTGCTCACAAGCTCGCGGAGTGGAAGCTCGCCCGCGCCCTGCACGAAGCGCCGACCACGAAGCCGGTCTCGGATTGGCATGACGCGGAGATGGACACCCTCACGGAAGACTATGTGGCGTTCGTTCAGGAGCGGCTGCGTGACGTACGCCAGGTGTGCGCGGATCCGCAGGTGCTCATCGAGCAACGCCTAGACTTTGGCCATGTGGTGCCAGGCGGGTTCGGGACCGGCGACTGCGTGATCATCGCTGAGCCCACGCTTCAGATCATCGATTTGAAGTACTGCCAGGGGGGGCATGGTCGAGGCCGAGCACAACACGCAGTTGATGCTCTATGTCCTCGGCGCGTTGAACGCGTTCGGGGCGCTATACGACATCACCGAAGTGGCGGTGACGATCTTCCAACCGAGGCGCTCGAACGTCTCAACCTGGACGATCCCGGTGCCCGAGCTGGAGGCATGGGCAGAGCAGGTCGTCAAACCCCCGTGCCGCGTTGGCTGCCAGCGGGGATGGCGAGTTCGCTCTTGGTGAGTGGCGCCGGTTCTGCAAATTCGCACCTACCTGCCGGACGCGCGCTGAAGCGAACCTTGCGCTTGCCAAGCATGAGTTCGCACCCCCTGCCGAGCTCAGCAATGCCGAGATCGGACAGGTGTTGGCCCAGCTGCCGGACTTGAAGGCGTGGGCTGCCGATGTGGAAGCGCATGCGCTGTCGCTGGCGGTGAACCAAGGCAAGACCTGGCCAGGGTTAAAGCTCGTCGAAGGCCGCTCGATCCGCAAGTACGCCGACGAGTCCGCTGTCGCCAAGACAGCTGAGGTAGCCGGTGTCGACGTGTGGGAGCGCAAGCTCAAGACTATCACTGCGCTGGAGAAGCAGCTGGGCAAGAAGCGCTTCACCACTCTCCTTGGGGACCTCGTGGTCAAACCTGCCGGTAAGCCCATGCTCGTGTCCGAATCCGATAAGAGGCCCGCACTGGAGATCCAGTCGGCAACAGATGAATTCACATCAATTTTAGCCAAGTAAACACAGAAAGGTAAGACAAGAATGTCTATGCAGAATCCGACCCGTGTGGTCACCGGCGAGGTTCGCCTGTCCTACGCCAACATCTTCGAGGCGAAGTCCATCCAGGGCGGCAAGCCCAAGTACTCCGTGTCGCTGATCATCCCGAAGTCCGACACCGAGACCCTGGCCAAGATCGAGCGCGCCATCGACGCGGCGATCGATGCCGGGACGGCCAAGTTCGGTGGCAAGCGCCCGAACAAGGCCGCGCTGAAGCTCCCGCTGCGTGACGGTGACATCGAACGCGACGACGAAGCCTATGCGAACGCGATGTTCGTCAATGCCAACTCGACCACCCCGCCCCAGGTCGTGGGTACGGACCTGCAGCCGATCCTGGACGCCAGCGAGGTCTACTCGGGCTGCTGCGCACGCGTGAGCATCAGCTTCTACGCGTTCAACACGAACGGCAACCGGGGTATCGCCTGCGGGCTGGGCAACATCCAGAAACTGCGTGACGGCGAAGCCCTCGACGGCAACCGGATCAGCGCCGAAGCCGACTTCGGAGGCTTCGCAGCAGCCTCGGACGACTTCCTCAACTAGAAGAGCGGAGAAGCATCATGAACGAGTGTTATTCAGCGGCGCTGTCCGCAAACACCACCACAGTCGTGGCACTGCTCGTTGGCGCTGTCCTCGGCCTCACAGTCATAAAGATTGCCTCTGTGATTGCCGAACGTCGGGCGATCCGCCAGGATCGCAAACGCATCGACAAGCTCATGGCCGACACTGAGGCCGAGCTCAAGAAGTACCGCGCTGACCACGACCGCTAACCCCTCACCCGTGCTGGGAGGACCACCACGCCCACTTTTTGGTTGCGGTGTCCTCCCAGCACCCATTGTTTTCTAGGAGCTGTCGCGCATGCATGAACTCTTCATTGACATCGAGGCCTATTCGCCGGTGAACCTGACGAAATCCGGGGTGTACCCCTACGCCGACCACGACGACTTCGAGCTCCTCCTGTACAGCTACTCGATCGACGGCGGCCCGGTTGAGGTCGTCGATCTCGACAACGGAGACCGGCTGCCCGACACGGTGCTGGCCGCACTCGTCGACCCGCGCGTGACGAAATGGGCATTCAACGCGGCCTTCGAGCGCGTCTGCCTCTCGGCCTGGCTGGCCAGACAGCATCCAGGGCTCATGGCGGGCCGCAGGTTTTCGATCCTGCCCAGTGGCGCTGCACCATGGTGTGGTCCGCGTACCTCGGTTTGCCGATGAGCCTGGAGCAGGTCGGCACCGTCCTTGACCTGCCTGTTGGGAAAGACAGCGCGGGTGAGAAACTCATCCTCCAGTTTTGCACCCCGGCCAAGCCCAGTGTGTTCAACCAGGGCGGGATGCGCAACCCTCCTGCATCCGACCCGGTTGGGTGGGAGCAGTTCATCTCCTACAACCACCGCGACGTCGAGGTCGAGCTCGCGATCCATGACCGGCTCGCCGCATTCCCGGTCCCCGAGGCCGAGTGGGGCACCTACGCCCTGGACCAGAACGTCAACGACACCGGCATCCGGCTCGACCGGGTGCTCCTGGACAACGCGGTGGCGTGCGATCGGCAGCACCGCGCCACCACGCTGGCCCGGGCTAAAGAACTCACGGGACTGGAGAACCCGAACTCGCCGATCCAGCTCAAGGACTGGCTCGCCGCTCATGGCACGCCCCTGCAGTCATTGACGAAAGACGAAGTCGCCGCCGCGCTCGATACGGCTACTGGTGAGGTGCGCGAGATACTCCTGCTGTGCAGTGAGCTCGCGAAGTCGTCGCTGCGAAAATTCGAGGCGATGCAGCATGTGGCAGGTCGTGATGGGCGCGGGCGGGGGTTTCTCCAGTTCTAGGGGCAGGGCGCACCGGGCGTTTCGCTGGTCGCCTCGTCTAGGTCCAGAACTTGCCCCGCAACTACCTGCCCGACCTGGCCGAGGCCAGAGACCTCGTGCGGACAGGAGAGTTTGAAGCTGTGGAGCTGCTCTACGATTCCGTACCCGACACCTTGTCGCAGCTCATCCGCACCGCTTTCGTCCCCTCCGACGGCCACCGGTTCGTGGTGGCCGATTTCTCCGCGATCGAGACGCGAGTCATCGCGTGGCTTGCAGGCGAGGCCACCACGCTGCAGGCTTTCCGTGACGGGAGGATTTGTATTGCGAGACCGCGCGCCGCATGTTTGGTGTCCCCGTCGACAAGCACGGAGTCAACGCCGAGCTGCGTCAGAAAGGCAAGATCGCGGTGCTCGCCTGTGGCTATCAAGGCGGCGTCGGTGCCCCTGAAAGCCATGGAGGCGCTGCGGATGGGGCTGGCTGAATCCGAGCTCCAGCCGTTGGTCGATGCGTGGCGGGCAGCCAACCCGAACGTGGTGCAGTTGTGGGCCGGCATCAACGCTGCCGCAGTCGAGGCCATCTCTACTCGCCAGCCGACCAGTGTTGGTGCGCTGATCTTCACCGTGGAATCCGGGATCATGTCTATTCGACTGCCCCCGGGCGTCGCCTGGCCTATGTGAAACCCAAGCTGGGTGAGAACAGGTTCGGTGGGACTGCCATCAACCACGAGGGCATCACGACGGGTCGCAAGTGGGGCCAGTTGGAGACCTACGGTGGGAAACTCACCGAGAACATCGTCCAAGCCGTCGCCCGAGACCTGCTCACGTTCGGCATGCACCAGGTCGATCGCGCTGGGCATCGGATCGTCATGAACGTCCATGACGAGATCGTGGTGGAGACCGCCACGGCCACCGTGGATGGGATCTGCGAGCTGTTGGCCACCGCGCCTGCCTGGGCGCAGGGGTTGCCGCTAACGGCAGACGGGTACTCGTGTGATTTCTACATGAAGGACTGCCCCAGATACTCGTTGCCCTCTTGGGTTCAGGGCTGAGGCCAGGGTGACGCAGTAGCAAGCGGTTACTGCGAGTGTCAAAACTGCTCCGAGCTGGGTGTCCGGATTCTTGTGTCCTCGGGGGCGTATGCGTGAGAGCCCGACGCAGCCACACCCGTGACCTGCCGGAATCACGTCAAACCTGGCTCTTAGAAGGAGCCACTCATGGCTACCACTGACCTCCAGACATTCACCAATAATGCGTTTGGAACCATCCGAACCATCAACCACGACAGAAAGGTCTATTTCTGTGGCCGAGATGTCGCCAAAGCGCTCGGCTACAAAGACCCGACCAACGCGATGAAGCAGCACTGCAAGGGGGCGGCGATTCAGCACCCCCTTCCCACCGCCGGTGGAATCCAGCAGGTTCGCTTCCTCACCGAAGGTGACCTGTACCGGCTCATCTTCTCCTCGAAGCTCCCGGCAGCTCAAGCCTTCGAAGCTTGGGTCGTCGATGAGGTCCTGCCGACGATCCGCCGCCATGGCGTCTACGCCCTCGATGAACTCCTGAGCAACGATGAGTTCCTCGAGCGTGCCATCATCCAGCTGCGCTCCGAGCGGGCCAAGCGGCTGGCAGCCGAGCAGGCCCTGCTTGAGGCCGCCCCGAAGGTCGCCTACTACGACGTGGTGCTCCAGTCGGATTCGCTGCTGACCATCACGGAGATCGCCAAGGATTACGGCTTGTCGGCGAAGAAGCTGAACTCGCTGCTGCACGACGCTGGGGTGCAGTTCAGGCAGTCCGGCCGCTGGTTTCTCTACGCCCGGTTCGCCGAGCAGGGGTACACGCAGTCCAAGACCCACGAGTACGACGAGGGCAAGACCCGCACGCACATGTACTGGACCCAGAAGGGACGGTTCTTCGTCTACGACTTGTTGAAGAACCAGTTCGGCCTGCTGCCGGTCATCGAGCAGGACGGCGGTGCGGCATGACGACGACCGCTGTCAGCATCGACCTGGGTTTCTCGCCCCACAACATCGAGGGCTACCCGGACCCCACCGCGTACAAGGCGCTGAAGAATCTCCAGCGCGTCGAATACGGCTATCGGCCCTTGGTCTACATCTGTTCCCCGTACTCCGGTGACGTCGAGAACAACGTGAAGCTGGCTCGCGCGTTGTGTGCTCACGCGGTGTCCCGGTACAAGATCCCGCTCGCACCGCACCTGTTGTTTCCGCAGTTCATGGATGACACCGACGCGAGCGACCGTGAGTTGGCGATGTTCTTCAACCGAATTCTTTTGAGCAAGTGCGAGGCGATCTGGGTTTACACGGCCCGTGTCTCGGCAGGGATGCGCGCCGAGATCGAATGGGCCCACCACCTCGAGCTGCCCATCACCTATCTCGACGCTGACTTTGAGGAGGTCACCCTATGAAGGCGATGACGATGTTCACCGCGCAGGTAGCAGGCCAGCAGAACAACGCCCACTACCCGAACCCGCACACCGTGACCACGGCAGCCGACCTGGAGGCGATTGCCAGGTTGGATCATGTGGTTGCCGAGTACCTGGGTGGCAGGCGCTTGGCTGGCAGTTTCGTGACCTCGAACTGCTTGGTCATGGATGTCGACAACTCCCACAGCGAGGAGCAGGCCGAATGGGTCACCCCGGAATCGCTGGCTAAGCGGCTGGCGGGTGTGGCGTTGATGACCGCCACCTCCCGTAACCACCAGCGGGCGAAAGGCGCCCAGTCGGCCAGACCCCGCTTTCACGTCTACTTCCCAATTAACCCCGTGGCTGATGCTGAGGCCTACGCGGGACTCAAGAAGTAGCTTGCATCCAGGTTTGAGTTTTTCGACCCTAACGCGATCGACGCAGGAAGGTTCGTCTACGGCCACAATGATCCGAGTATCACCGTGGTCGAGGGTGAACGCACCATCGACGCCTGGCTTGCCGACGCGGTCGATGAGGACGTGTTCGCCCAGTGGGATGATGCCACCCAGGCCATCGAGGAGGGCTCGCGTAATGCGACCTTGTCGAGGTTTGCTGGCAGGCTGCTGATTCGCCTCGGCACGACCGATGAGGCACGCGACTTGTTTGACCGCAAGGCCGCCCGCTGCAACCCGCCGCTGCCCGAGGCGGAGGTGGAGTCGATCTGGCGGTCGGCCATCAGGTTCGCCAAGACGGTCAAGAACCAGCCCTGGTATGTGCCATCAGAGGATTTTGAGGCGAGCCTGGATCCGGTACGCCCGCTGATTACAGCGACGTCGGCCAAACCCACGCCTTGACTAAGGCCTATCCGGACTCGCTGCGCTACTCGGAGGCCACCGACTGGCTCGTCTATTACGACGGTGTCTGGTACGAATCCGCGCCCGCTGCCCAAGCCATCGCCCAGGAGCTCACCGAACGCCAACTGGCCGAGGCCCACTCGCTGCTCGAAGATGCCAAAGACCAGCTCGCCGCCACGGGGGCTGCCATGTTGTTGGCATTGATGTCGAAGGCGAAAGCCCAGGCCATGTTCAATGCCGCCCAACAGGAGGCATTCGCCGCTTTCGAGGACGCGAACCCCTATGCGGCCTATGCGCTCAAACGCCGCGAATCGCGCGGGACCACCAACTGCCTGAAAGAAGCCCGCCCCATGCTGCTGACCACCCCTGAGCAGCTCGATGCGACCCTTATCTGCTCAACACCCCGTCAGGTACTTACGATCTGCGCCACGGAGCCGCATCGCGCCGCGACCATGACCCGGCGGATCTGGTGACCAAGCAGACCAACCTCGACCCGGGCACCGACGGAGCGCACCTTTGGCAAGAAGCCCTCGAGGTGTTATTCCAAGGCGATGCCGAGCTCATCGCTTACGTGCAACGCATCGTCGGGCTGGGCGCGATCGGGCAAGTGTTCGTCGAAGCTCTCGTCATCGCCTACGGCGACGGACGCAACGGCAAATCCACGTTTTGGAACACGATCGCCCGGGTGCTGGGCACCTACGCGGGCAACATGAGTGCCGATGTGCTCACGATCGGTGGGATGCGCAAAGTGCGTAGCTTTCATTTTCGTGCAGGTACTTCTGAACAGAGTCGTAAGTTCGGGTTCCTTCATTGCGCAGCGTGTGGCTCTCATCAACGATGACGAAGCGGTAGCGGGGCAGAGTTGGTAGGACGGAGTGAACCATTGAATAGGGAACGACTCGGCCTGGTAAGTCATAAGCCTTCAGGTGGTCTTCCCACATTGTCTGCAGATTCTTTGGGCAGATGACCAGAGGCTGGAACCCATGATTATCTCGGAGCATGAGCGCTACCGCGATAGCCGTTAAGGTTTTACCTAAGCCGACTACGTCACCAAGCATGGTGCCACGACGCTGCATGATCCGGCGAGCGAGAGTTTTAACTGCCGTGGTCTGGAACGCCAGTAGCGTGCCTGCAATCAATTCAGATACTTCGTATTGAGCCAGGCCTGCTCGTACGTCTCGGCTCATCGTGTGACATACCTTGAGATATACATCGAATGGGGAACGAGGCTGTGGAGAGGTCCAGGAATCATCGATGACCTATAGAACGTCACCGTCAATTGGGAGGGTAAACCGGTCAAACCAGAGTTGTTCGAACCATTCCTATAGTTCCTCCGTGGATGTGCGCTCTGTGGTATTGAGATTCAACTCCAGTTGGTGGTTCAGGCCTGGACCTGTGAGGTTTGAAGACCCAACAAAACCAGCACTAGGGATATTTGGATCTTCGTGGTGAAGAAGATAGGTCTTACCGTGGAGAGCACGCCGAGTATAAACGCGCAGTTCCACAGCGCCTACTTCCACGAGCTCTTTCAGAGATTGCAGGGTTTCGCGGTCTGTAGCAGTCGGGATGCCACTGGCTAGCTGTGCTCGCATATGAGCTTTGAGCGTCTCTCGTACTTTTGGAGCTTGTTCGCGGAGAGAGAAGGTTTCATCTTCATTTGGAGAAATTTGCGACCTGAGTTGGTCAATCATCTCCTCGTGCTGGGAAGGGAGAACCATACCCACTAGGACTCGGGCGATTGGCCCATCAACATCTCCTGTTTCAAAGCTTTCACGTACTAAGGGGTCAATCGAAGACCAACCTCGAAGGCTATAATATCCCGTTGCAATATCAATTCGGTGATATGACGGAAAGAACTTTCGAAGGCCGAAGCTAAGTTTCGTTTCAGGGGGTTTGATTGTCGTAGATAAAAGCCCGAAACCAGTTTACGTATAGGTACCCATGCGCAATGACTATTCACCGGAAAGCGTTGGAAACGGAACGTGACCTTCTAATAGAGATCAGGGTCCGTTGGGGCATAGGCCTAACTCCTAATGGAATTGGTCGAGTGGTTTAGTGAGTGTTTTAGGACGCACTAGTGTTAGAGAATAAAGCTCGAAAGCACCTTCCTAAACCCAAGGAGAACTCATGACCCACCGCGCGGACGAAGGCCTCGAATCGGCAACCGCATCGGCATCGGTATCGGCACCGGAGCCGGCATTGTCGGGTGCTGATCCCGTACCGCAGGCTGGCAATCAGGAGGCTCGGCGTGCGGACCTGCGCCGGTGGAAGGCGATTGCGCTGTCGTTCCTGATTGGTGCGGCGGTGATCTTTTTGGCGTGTTCGTGGTGGCAGGCGTCGGAAAGCGGGGCTCCCGTCTGGGTGGGCTACGTGCGTGCAGCGGCCGAAGCCGGCATGGTGGGTGGCCTGGCGGACTGGTTTGCGGTGACCGCGCTATTTCGCCGGCCGATGGGACTGCCCATCCCGCATACGGCGCTAATTCCGAATAATAAGGACCGCGTGGGCGATGCCTTAAGTGACTTCGTGGAGGAGAACTTCCTTACCGCGGATGCGCTTAGCGCCAAGGTTCGCGAGGCGGAGCTGCCGCTATGGCTGGCGCGCCAGGGTGTGGAGCCCGGCAAAGCGGAGGAGGTCTCCGCGTGGATTGGCGAGCGTGCCGCCAGCGTGGTCGCAGATTTGGACCCCGAAGAGGCAGAGCAATTCATCCGCACCCAAGTCATGGACCGCCTGGCCGAGCCCGAGTGGGGCCCGCCGCTGGGTAGGTTGCTGGAGGGCTATATTGCGGACGGCAAGGCTCGTCCGCTGGAGGACGACCTCATTGAGTGGGCGCACGGCAAGATTCTGAGCATGGAGTCCACCGTGGTCACCGCCATCGATGAGCGCATGCCGGGATGGGCGCCGCGCTTTGCCCGCGAGATGGTGGGGGAGAAGGTCTATACCGAGCTCGTGGAATTCGCCGATGAGGTGCGCAGCAATGGCAACCACGAGGCCCGCCTGGCCATTCGCCGCAACCTGTCCAAGCTGGCCGCGGACCTGCAATGGGACGAGGACATGCGCGGGCGCATTGAGGGCATCAAGCAAGAAATGCTCGCCTCCGACCAGGCCCAGCAGGCACCGGCGGCCATGTGGCGCACGGTATCCACCACGCTCATTGACCAGCTCAATGACCCGGAGTCCTTCCTGCGCCAGAAGATTACGGCCAAGGTAAAGGAGCTGGCGCACCGTCTGCTCGAGGACTCCGAATTCCTGGCCCAGGCTAATGCCCTCGTGGATAAGGCCGCGCGCTACGCGGTGGAGAAATTCGCGCCGGAAATCATCGCTATTATCCCAGAGACCATCAAGCGTTGGGATGCGGAGGAAGCCTCCCAGAATATCGAGCTCATGGTGGGCAAGGATCTGCAGTTTATTCGTTTGAACGGCACTATCGTCGGTTCCCTGGCAGGATTGGTGATATTCGCGATCAACCACCTGATCTTTGGTGCTTAAACACAAGGAGTAATGAGCAATGAGCGATAATAAAAAGATTTTCGATTCCCTGAAGGATGCCGGCAGCGCTGCTTTTGAGGTAGCCAAGGACTTCGGCGGCCGCCTGCAAGAAGAGCGCACCCAGCACGCTCAAGGCGCGCAGGCACATAGCCCTTACGGCGCCACCGGCAAGGATGGCCTGGTGGACAAGGCCACCGCCACCGCGAAGGAATTTGGTGCTTCCTTGAAGAAGGCCGCGGACGGCACCCGCGAGTCCGCGTCTTTCGCTGACGCCAAGGGCAAGTTCACTACCGCCTATAACGAGACCCGCGAGGGCGTTATGGACGCCTATAATTCCGCCCAGGCCCGCCGCGCGGAGAAGAAGAATGCGCCGCGCCCCGGCCAGAATTCGGCTCCTTCGCAGGGCGATAATATTATCGATGGCGAAGTAATCGATACCGACGACCCACAGAATTAATCTGCATGTATTTCCTTTATGAACTTGCCTGGAATCTAGACGGCTACATCTTCCGAGTCCTCACCCTGACCGCCATCGTCGGTGCGGTGCTTGCCGCCGCCACGCGCGAGGATGCCTTCCGCGCCGGCGACCGTCAGGGCAAGTGGGTGTGGGTTGGCCTGCTGGCGGGCTCGGCCGTAGCAATGGCCACCGGCATGCCATTCCTGTCCTGGATCGGCACGGTCATTACCGGCGTGTACTGGTTTGATGTGCGCCCGCAGCTCAAGGCCATTATCAACGGCGATTACAGCTACTAATGCTTAACCTGCTTGCTGCCCCGGCCGCGACGGTCAAGGACCGTGCCGCCGATAACACCGTCGTGGTCTCCCCGCACCATGTTTCCATTGCCGCGGGGGCCGGCGCGGCCGATATCATCTCCGTTGCCGGTTATCCCACCGGCCGCCACCACACGCTCATCAAGGCCTCTGAGGCGCGCTTGGCCATCCAATCCGGCGCCAGCGAGGTGTGGGTCAGCCTCGATGAGACCGTGACGGATGCCAATGCCGTGCTCTCCGAGCTCATCGCCATCCGCGAGGCCTGCCCGGATCCGGCCCGCTTGGGCCTCATCGTCCCAGACGCCCCGCTTGCCGACGCCACCCTCAACGCCGCCCACCAAGCCGGCTACCAGCGCCTCATTGTGCGCAGCAGCGAGGCCGCGGGCGCGGACCGCGCGGATTCCGGTGCCGGTGCCGCAGGCATGAAAAAAGGACCGGCGTTGGCTGCTGCCACGCTTCCGGTCCTCGAATTTCCCACCGCTGCGGTTTAGGCGGCTTCCTTCTGCGCGTCCTGCTGCGGCGCGCCATTGTTGGCCCCACCATTGCCGGTGGTGCCTTCGCCGCCACCGGCCAGCTTATCCATGTCGTTCATCGGAACATCGGTGCCGGTGATGGTGAGCTTGAGTTCGCCATCGAGCACCTCCACGGAATCGACGTTCATGTCCGAGCCCACGAACTGATCCGACATGCCGTTTTGTAGCGCGGAGGAGATGGCTTCGGTGGCCTGGTCCGGCAGCTCAAGGCCGAAGATGGAGGCCTCGGTGGCGCGGATGTCGAGCTTTCCATCGTGGGCAGTGGGCTCCAGCGAGAGGTTGGCCAGGCCGCCGGCAAACTTCACGTCCAGCACATGGTCCTGCTCATTGGCGGTAATCTCCGTGACCACCATATTGCCCACCTTGTCGCTGCCGGCTTGCTCGGAAATGCCCTTCTGGAAGGAGGCCAGCAGGTAGTCATCCGGCACGGTGGTAGAAGCGCGCAGCTTGCCGGCCACCGGATTGTCCTGGTCCGTGCTCATGTCTTCCACGTGGATCTCGGAGGCAGGCTGGCCCTTGATCTCGGTGCCGTCGATTTGCAGGGTGGACGGCGTGGTCATATCCATCTGGGAAATGGAGCCCTTAAGCAACCCCAACAGGAGCGGGCTGCCGCCGAAGCTGACGGAGGGGTCCTCTTTGACCTGAATGCCCTCTTGCTCAGCGGCCTCGTTGAACTGCGAGGTCATCTGGTGGCCGATGAACCAGCGCAGGCCGAACTCGGCCAGCAAGATGAGCACGAGAAGTGCTACGAGGATGCCAATGATGATTTTCCAGGCGAGTGAACCCGCCGATTTCTTCGAAGCCATGCGTACCAGTGTGGCGTATGAGACGGCGCGGGGCAAAGTCTACGGCGAAGTTAGCAGCACATTTTTAAGCTTGCGGCGCCACCGATTCCCAGTCCACAGTGAGCACATTATCGCGCAGGCGCCGGCGGACGGGGTGGATGTTAAAGGGGGCGTCGGCAAGCATGGCGCGTGCCCTACGCCAGCGAACGCGCGGGCCGTAAGGCGCCCAGCCGGCCGCGCGGTCCCAGGCCTCGTCGGCGGCCTGAAGCAGCTCGTGGATGGGCTCGCCGGGCACGTTGCGGTGGATAAGTATTTTGGGCAGGCGCTCGGCAATGTCAGAGGGGCGCGCCACGTCAAACGGGTCCCACGCCAGGGTGAGCGTCCGCGGACCATGGGCATCGAGCAGCAACCAGGCCGCGCGCCGGCCGAGCTCATCGCAGGTGCCCTCCACAAAGAAGCCGCCCGGGGCAAGCCGGGAACACACCGTCTGCCAGGCCTCTTCCACCTGGTCCACGTCATACTGGCGCAGCACATTAAACGCGCGCACCAGCTGCGGCCGGTAGCCGGCCAGCTCAAAACCGCCCAGCTCGAAGCGCACGCCATCGCGCGGCGGCAGCACCCGGTCCGGGTGGATCTCCAATCCGCGCACGTCTACCCGCGGATTCGCTCGGCGCAGCCACCCCGCCCACTCCACGGTGGTCGCATGCGAGGCCCCGTAGCCCACATCGAGCGCCAGCGGCGTATCCACATGCCGCAGCAGCGCGGAAATCTCCGGGTGCGCGAGCATCCACCTATCGCAGCGCCGCAGCCGGTTGTGGTTGGTGGTGCCGCGGGTAATAACGCCAAAAGGCCGACCCGCAGCTGCGCTGGCGCGCAGATTATGTGCGTGGTCGGCCATAGATATTGGGTCTTGAGAACTTAGGCGTTCTCAGAGATCCACTGCTCGGTCAGCTTGCCCTCGTTATCGAAGAGCTCGCCCAGGGACTCGCCCACCTTCGGCTCGATGGCGGCGCCCATCATCGGGATGTTGACGGAAATCTCGTTGACGTAGGACAGCTTGGTCATCTCGCCCTCGCCGGCCAGGGAGATATCGCCCTTGAAATCAACCGGGGTGCCCTTGACATCCGCGGTGTAGTTAACGTCAGCAGCCTCGCCGTTGAGCTCGCCCACGGTAACCACGCGCTTGACCTTCAGGTCCTGGGAGACCATGGCGCGCACTGCCTCTGGCAGCAGGGTGGTCGGCAGAACCTCGAAGAGGGTGGCTACGTTATCGCTGAAGTCGTGCACCTGGCCCGCCTCAGGGGAGAGGTTGGCCACGATGTACTCCCAGTATTCCTTGGTGAGCAGCGCCTTGTGAACCTTTTCGATGGGCTGATTGATGGTTACGGTGTTTTCACTACGGGTTGACATGCCTAACAGACTACCTTGGTAGGCGTGCTTGATAAATCTTTGACGCAACAGCTCACAGCGATCGACGGCGTGGAACTGGACCCCGCCGCCACCTTCGCGGACCTGACTACGCTGCGTGTAGGCGGAAAACCGCAGGCCGCACTGCGCTGCTCGCAGCCGGAGGCCGCCGTTGCCGTGGTGCGTGCCCTTGATCACGCCGAAGTGAAATTCATCGTCGTTGGCGGCGGCTCCAACCTCTTGGTGGCCGATGGCGCCGTGGATCTCGTCGCGGTCGTCCTCGACTTCGACGAGGTCTCCATGGACACCGAAACCGGCGTGGTGCGCGCGCAAGCCGGCGCCGTCTGGGATGACGTAGTGGCCCGCTCCGTGCAGCTCGGCCTGGGCGGCATCGAGTGCCTTTCCGGCATCCCCGGCACCGTGGGCGCGGTCCCCGTGCAGAATGTGGGTGCCTATGGCGCGGAGATCTCCGAGGTCCTTACCCGCGTGCGCCTTTATAACCGCCGCACCGATACCGATGAGTGGGTCCCCGCCTCCGACCTGGAGCTGGCGTATCGCTATTCCAACTTGAAATTCACCGGCCGCGCCGTGGTGCTCGAGGTAGAACTCCAGCTCAACAACGATGGCCTATCTCGCCCGTTGCGCTTTGGCCAACTTACTCAGAACCCGGGCGAGCGCCGCCCCGTGTCTGAGGTCCGCGAGGAGGTCTTAAAGCTGCGCCGCGGCAAGGGCATGGTGCTCGACCCTTCCGATCATGACACCTGGTCTGCCGGCTCCTTCTTCACCAACCCGGTGGTGGACTCCGCTCTTGCCGACGCCGTGCAGGCCAAGGTTCGTGCCTCGCTTGGCGACGCCACCGCGGACTCCATGCCCCGCCACCCCTCCTCCGAGGCCGACCGGGAAAAGCTTTCCGCGGCCTGGCTCATTGATCGCGCCGGGTTTGCCAAGGGCTACCCAGGCTCTGGCCGGGCTACGCTTTCGACCAAGCACACGCTGGCGCTCACCAACCGCGGCGAGGCCACGGCCGCCGATATCGTGGACCTTGCCCGCACCATCCGCGACGGCGTCCGCGATGCTTTCGACGTGGAGCTCGTGCCCGAACCCGTCTGGATTGGCCTCGCCCTCGACGAGTAGCGCGAGGTTGCCGCTTCACATTGGGGCCTAAAACCTATAAAGCGGCCACGATAGCGCCCTAAACCACACGGTTTTCGGGTCTATCGTGGTCGCTTTGCGGGCGTGGCGCCTGTCGCGTTTGTTGCGCCGCGAAGGTTTCTGGATTAGGCCGCCATGACCTGAAGCCACTCATCCTTAGCACCCAGGAAAGCGCGTGCCGCTTCCTGCGCACCTTCCAGGCTGTGGTGCGCACCCCAACCGCACTGCTCTTCGTTGGCCGCGGGTACCTCGGTGGCGTTAAGAATATCGTTGAGCGCGCCTTCTACCGCGCGCAGCAGCTCGTCTTGTTCCATGCCATTAGTGATGGCATAGAAGCCGGTACGGCAGCCCATTGGGGCAAAACCGATGAGCTTATCGGTGTAATTGCGCATGAAGTTGGCCATCATGTGCTCCACCGAATGCAGCGCCTTGGTATCAAGGTGATCTTGATTAGGCTGGCAGAAGCGCAAGTCGTACTTAATGATTTCGACGCCGCCGCCCAAGTCCGTGCGGTCGGCCACGCGAATATACGGCGCGCTGACGAGGCGGTGGTCGAGTTCGAAGGACTTTACGTTGAGCTTCTTATCATTCTGTTCAGTCATGCTTCTCCAGTGTAATCACAGCTGAGTGTCACTTCCTGAAATAGATTCTTTACCGCATACGCTGGGATAATATGAGCACACTGGACGATTCCGCCGAGGTCCCTGGCGCCGCGAGCACGGCGGGCGAAGACCTGTCGGCCGACGCCCCGTATGTCGACGAGCCGACTGCCACTGCATGGCCGAGCGCCCCGGCCACTCCGGTAAGCGAATCCGTCTATGAGGGCGCGGATAAAATCGTGCCGAGTACCGCGCCCACCGTGGTAAAGATTGAAGGCCACACCGAAGATGTGGACCCGCTGGCTCGCGGCAACCGCCTGCGCAAGGAAAGCTGGGGGCTGGTGCTCCGCCGCGTGTGGGCGGACTTCTTCCACGATGCCTTGATGGATCGCGCCGCCACGATGACGTACTTCACGCTCATGGCCTTTGCCCCTACGGTGCTCGCGGCCTATTCGATAGCCACGCTCATCTTTTCCTCTCGGCGCGCCGAGGTACACGAATTAACCGCGCAGTTCATTGCGGATTACGTGCCCAGTTCGATGACGGAGCAGGCCGAGCACCTCGTGGGCTCCATCATTGGTTCCACAGCCCAAGGCACCTTCGCGTTGGTGGTATCCGTGCTGGTTTCTCTTTTTGCCGCCTCGGCCTATGTGCGTGCCTTCTCGCGCACCGCCAATACCGTCTACGGGCGGGTAGAGGGCCGCGGAATAATCCGCACCTGGGCACTCATGTGGGGGCTTACTATCGTCCTGGTCATCGGCGCGGTTATCGTGCTTTTTGCTAACCTGCTGCGCGATACCATTGTCAGCGGTGTGGTTGAACCGTTAGCCGGCAAGCTAGAGATGCAAGGCACCGCGGACTTTTTGGGCGGCATCTTTATGCCGGTGTGGAATTGGCTGCGCTTCCCGCTCACCGTGGTGGTCGTGCTGACGTTGATTGCCATCCTGTACCACTTTTCCCCGAATGTGCGGCCGGCGCGCTTCCGCTGGATAACTCTCGGTTCCGTGGTGGCGCTTAGCACCAATGTCGTGGTGTGGGGAGCCTTCGCGCTGTATACCCAGCGCTTTGCTGGGGCCAGCGTCTACGGCGCCTTCAGCCTCATCATGGCCGTATTCATGGCCGTATGGCTATCTAATACGATGCTCATTTTGGGCATCAAAATTGATGCGGAGGTATTGCGAGCCAAAGAGCTGCAACTGGGCCTGCACGCCGCGCGGCATATTCAGGCCCCGCCGCGTTCCGATGCCGCCGCCAAATCCCAAGCCCGTGCCCAACATGACCTGGAAGAGCGGTCCGAGCGCATCTACAAACAAGCGGTGCGTAAAGCAGAAAACGACGCAGACTAATCGCGGTGAAGGCGGGCGAGGAGATCGCGCCGGACATCGCGGCGGCGCAGCTTGCCTAGCTGATCTTCGGCGAGCTTATCCATGACAAAGAATTTTTGCGGCACCTTATAGCGCGCCAGCAGCCCGCGGCAATGCTCGCGCAAGGCAGCTTCGTCGAGCCGGGCACCAGGAGACAGGACCACGCAGGCAGCGACGTCCTCAGAACCATCGGAGCGGGGAGTGCCTACGACGGCGGCTTGGGCGATATCGGGGTGGGAGGTTAAAGCCTCCTCCACCTCCCCGGGATAAACATTGAAGCCGCCGGTAATGATGATTTCTTTAATGCGGCCCACCAACCGGATATGGCCATCGGGCTCGCGCACGCCCATGTCTCCGGTGCGGAACCAGCCCTCGTGGAAGGCGGCTGCGGTAGCGGGGGCGTCGGCAAGGTAGCCGCCAAAAACCTGCGGGCCGCGGGCGAGGATCTCGCCGGCCACGCCATCCGGTTGGGTACGGCTGAGATCGGCCGGATCGCCGATGCGCAGCTGCGTATCCGGTAAAGGCAGGCCGATGGTGCCGGCGCGTCGGCTGTCATCAAGGGGATTGATGGTCAGCACAGGAGAGGTTTCTGTCAGCCCGTAGCCTTCCACCAGCAGGCCGCCGGTGCGTGCCTCCCATGGCTCGATGATGCGTGAGGGGAGCGAGGCCGCGCCCGAGATGGAATAGCGCACCCCGCCGAGATCCGAGGGAGACTCGGAATCAGCGGCAGTGGCAGCGTAGTTCATGGCGCGCTCGTAGATGGTAGGCACGCCCGGCATCCAGGTGGGGCGGCGGGTGGCAAGCGCTTCCGTCACTGCGTCGGTGTGTGGAGCGGCAAGCAGGATAATCTCGGCCGCGCAGCGCACCGCAAGCAGCACGCTCATCGTCAGGCCATAGGAATGGAACATGGGCAACGCGGCCAGGAAGCGCTCATGGCCGGGGCGCAGTGGGGCCTGAGTTTCTAGCTGCAAGCAGTTGGCAGCGAGGTTGCCGTGGGTTAAGACCACGCCCTTGGGGCGGGCGGTGGTGCCGGAGGTGTAGAGGATAAGGGCGGCGTCGGCAAGCGCGGCTGGGTACGGCTCCACCGGGGTACCGGAAAGGGGAAGGGGCTTGCTAAGGGAAACGGAGATGGTGGTCTCCACCTGCGCGGAAACGGTGGGGGCAATGTCCTCCCAGGCAATGGCCACGCGGGCGCCATGATGGGCGAGCAGCGGGGTGAGCTCGTGCGCGGTATAGCGCGGGTTATGCTCCACCACCACCGCGCCTAGGCGCAGGATGGCGAAGAATGCCACCACGTGTTGCGGGCAATTAGGGAGTAGGAGCGCCACCCGGTCGCCGGGGCGCACGCCCATCTCGCGCAAGGCGCCGGCCGCGGCCGCCACCTGGGCATCGAGCTCGCTATAGGTTAGCGTGTGGCCGGCGAAGTAGGTGGCCGGGCGCTGTGGAAACTGTGCGACGGCCGCCGTGAGGAAATCCGTCAAGGTAGCGCCATAGTGAATTTCTGCCATAGCCGATAAGTTTAGGCCTTTGCCTCCAACAGCTCGAGCAGGTCCTTACGCACCTGGTGGCGGCGAATCTTGCCTAGATGGTCGCGCGCCAAATCCTCAAAGTGATAGAACGTGCGCGGGACCTTGTAGCGGGTAAGGCGCTCGCGGCAAAATTCCTTCAATCCCTCGGGATCGAGCACGGCGCCATCGCGCAGGGTAACGCAGCCGACGACATCCTCGGAGCCATCCTGGCGCGGGCGGCCCACGGCGGCGACATCCACCACGTCGGGGTGCTCTGCAATTGCCTCTTCTACCTCTGCGGGGTAGACGTTGAAGCCGCCGGTGATGATGATTTCCTTAATGCGGCTGACTAGGCGGACCCAGCCGTCTTCTTCCATGACTGCCATGTCTCCGGTGCGGAACCAGCCGTTATGGAAGGACTCCTCTGTTGCTTCTTGGTTGCCAAAATAGCCTTGGAAAATTTGCGGACCACGCGCGAGCAACTCGCCTGGCTGGCCATCAGGCTGGGTTTCATCCAGATTCTTCGGATTGGCAATGCGTACCTCGGCATCTGGGAATGGGAGCCCCACATAGCCAGGGCGATTCTTTCCGTTCATTGGGTTGCCAATTAACACGGGGGAGCACTCGGTCATGCCAAAGCCTTCTACGAGTCGTCCGCCGGTCATGGACTCCCACCGTTCCACGATTTCTACGGGCAGTGTAGCGGCACCGGAAAAAGCGTTGCGGATGCCGCTTAAGTCCACGTCTTTGTCTTCGGCTGCGTCCATGATCTTCTGATAGAGGGTGGGAACCCCTGGCAGCCAGGTAGGCGTGCGCTTTTTCACGATGTCCAGGATGAGCGGCATTTGTGGGGAAGGAAGCAAGATAAGCTCGGCGCCCATGTACACGCTAAAAATGCACAGTGTGGTCATGCCGTAGGCGTGAAACATCGGTAATGCGGCGAGGAAGCGCTCTTTGTGCTTTCCCATTTCTGGAACCCAAGCTTGGCCTTGGACGCAATTAGCTATGAGATTACCGTGCGAGAGCATTCCGCCTTTGGGTTTTCCGGTGGTGCCGGAAGTGTAAAGGATGAGCGCGACGTCAGCCTGGCTGATGCGTGGCATTTCTAGGGCGCTGCCGTCGCCGCCAATAGCTGAGCCGATCAGGGTAGACCACGCTACTGTGTTTGGTGCATGCTCGGTGAGCTGCTCGCGTTTAGCAGCTAGCGGTGGGATAGGCAGGCGGAGCGCGAGGCGCTTGAGTGGTGGCATGGCATCGACCATGTTGACGGAGACGATGGTCTCTAGCGGGGTAGTCGAGCGCAGCTTTTCCAGCGTGGAGGCGGTTTTATCCCAAGAGATTGCTACGCGGGCACCATGATCTCGGAAAAGGCCTTCCAATTCGTGGGCGGTATAAAGTGGGTTGTGCTCGACCACGGTGGCACCAAGTAGCTGCACCGCATAGAAGGCCGCGACGTGCTGAGGGCAGTTGGGCAGCACGATGGCCACCTTGTCGCCTGGGCGAATACCAAAAGCCTTGAGCCCGGCCGCGGCGGCGCGCACTTGGGCGTCGAGCTCCGCGTAGGTCTGCGTGCGGCCGAAGAAATAGGTGGCGGGTTTATTGGCGTTGACCCGCAGGTTATCGCGGTAATAGTCGACGATGGTTTTATCACCGTAGTCCAGCGTGTGAGGGGTCCATTCGCTGTAGTGATCGAGCCAAGCTCGGGAGGTGGAAGCGGACACGCAAAAACCTTTCGTTTGGGTAAATAATTAGTTTTAAAAAATCAGTATAGAGAAAACGTGAAGAAGCCCTCTAGTTTTCTTCCAGTGTCAGCAAAAAATGTTTGGCTTCCAGACCGCCCGCATAGCCGCCGAGCCCGCCGTCGCTGCGCAGCACCCGGTGGCATGGCCGCACGATGAGCAGGGGATTGGCACCGCACGCACTGCCCACGGCCCGCGTCGCGCCGGGCCGGCCCAGCAGCTTGGCGACGTCGCGGTAGGTGACCGTCTCCCCATAGCCAATCTCGGCCAGTTGCGCATGCACTGCGGCGCGAAAGTCCGTCGTTCTGGGCGGGTCTAGGGGCAACTCGAAGGCGCGGTGCCGGCCAGCGAAATACTCCGCCAGCTGTGTCTGTGCCGCATCGAGCACAGCTGCGCTGTGCTTTTCGGAGTCCCCTTTAACCGCGCTGTCCGCCGCTTCCTGCAGGGCGCCGGTTGCGGTGAATTCCACACGGGAAAGCCCCCGCGGGCTCGCCTGCAGGCGCAGGGGTCCGAGGGGGCTATCGATGAGGCGGAACATGCTAGTTCTTTTCGGCCTGGAGGCGGCGGATAAGGTCTGCCTGGACCTCGCGGCGGCGGATCTTGCCCATCTGATCCTTAGCCAGCTCTTCAAAGTGGTAGAAGGTGCGCGGGACCTTGTAGCGGGTAAGGCGTTCGCGGCAGTATTCCTTGAGGCCCTCTGGGTCGAGAGCGGCACCATCGGCCAAGTCGAGGCAGGCTACGACGTCCTCGGAGCCGTCCTCGCGCGGGCGGCCGACCACGGCGACGTCATCAATGCTTGGGTGCTCGCGCAGGATTTCTTCCACCTCGCCCGGATATACGTTGAAGCCGCCGGTGATGATGATCTCTTTGATGCGGCTAACCAGGCGAATGAAGCCGTCTTCTTCCATGACGCCCATGTCTCCGGTGCGGAACCACTCGCCGTGGAATGCGGCCTCGGTGGCCTCTTCATTGTTGAGGTAACCCTTGAAAATCTGTGGTCCCCGCGCCAAAACTTCGCCTTCGGTGCCATCGGGCTGGGTTTCATCGAGGTTATCCGGGTTGGCAATGCGCACCTGGGTATCCGGGAACGGAATACCCACGTAGCCGGGGCGGCGGTCGGTGCTCATGGGGTTGCCCACGATAATCGGCGAGCACTCGGTGAGGCCGTAGCCTTCCACCAAGAGGCCACCGGTATAGTTCTCCCACTTCTTGACCGTGTCCGAAGGCAAGGTAGAAGCGCCGGAGAAGGCTGCGCGCACGCCCTTGATAGGGATCTGCTGCTCGTCGGCGGCTTTGACGATTCGCTCGTAGAGCGTCGGCACGCCCGGTACCCAGGTCGGGGTGTGTTTCTTCATCAGCTGCATAATGAGCGACATATCCGGCTTCGGCAGGAGGACCAGCTCGCCGCCGATGAACTGCGCAAGGGTGACGTTCATGGTCAGGCCATAAGCATGGAAGAAGGGGAGGGCGGCGAGCATGCGCTCGGGCTTATCGCCCAGGCCCGGTACCCACGCCTTGCCCTGCATCAGGTTGGAAAACAGGTTTCCGTGAGAAAGCATGGCACCCTTCGGGGTGCCGGTGGTGCCAGAGGTGTACATAATCAGCGCGATGGTGTCCTTGTCCACGTCTTCCGGCGTGGTGATATCTCTACCGTCGCCACCGATGGCGTTGCCCACCAAGGCTTCCCACGGCACGGTATTGGGCGCCGGGGAAGAAAGCTGTTCGCGCTTGGATTTGAGCGGCGGGATGGGCAAGCGCAACGCGGCGCGCTGCAGGGTGGGCATGGCGTTGATCATGTTGATGGACACGACCGTTTCCAGGTTGGTGGTCGCGCGCAGCTTCTCCAAGGTCGGCGCGGCCTTATCCCAGGCGATGGCGATGCGTGCGCCGTGATCTTGGAAGAGTCCTTCCAGCTCATGGGCGGTGTAGAGCGGGTTATGTAGTACCACCTGCGCACCGAGCTTCAAGATGGCATAAAACGCCGCGATGTACTGCGGCGAGTTGGGCGCGACGATGGCTACGCGGTCACCTGGCCGCACGCCGAAAGCCTTCAAGCCCGCGGCCGCTGCGCGAACCTGGCGGTCTAGCTCCGCATACGTTTGGGTACGTCCGAAGAAGTAGGTGGCCGGTTTATCGGCGTTGACCTCAAGATTGTTGTCGTAGATATCCAGCAACGTGGTGTCGCCGTAGTCCAGCGTATGTGGTGTCCATTCCGGGTAATACTGGAGCCAAGCCTGTGATTCGTATGCGGACAAAACGTGACCTTTCGGTAGCGTAGGTTTCTGGCAGGGGCCAGTATAGCGCCGCTAGAATGGAGCGCCATGCGCATCGCCATGATCTCTATGCATACCTCGCCGATTGAACAGCCCGGCTCCGGGGACGCCGGCGGCATGAACGTCTACGTCCTCAACAGTGCCCGCCAATTGGCCCGCCGGGGAATCGAGGTAGACGTCTACACCCGCGCCACCCGGCCTAGCCAGGGCGAAATCATTGACGTCGAGCCGCATCTGCGCGTCATTAATATTGTCGCCGGGCCATACGAGGGCCTGGATAAAGAAGATTTGCCCACCCAGCTGGCCGCCTTCGCCGGCGGCATGGTGCAATTTGCCAAGTGGCAGGGCAAAAAATATGACCTTATTCATTCCCACTACTGGCTTTCTGGTCAGGTGGGCTGGCTGCTGCGGGATCTCTGGGGAATTCCGCTCATTCATACGGCGCATACCTTGGCCGCGGTGAAAAACGCCTCGCGGACGGCGGATGACACCTTGGAGTCCGAGGCACGCCGCATCTGCGAACAGCAATTGGTGGATAACGCGGACCTGCTCGTGGTCAATACTGAGCAAGAAGCCCGCGACTTAGCCGAGCACTATGACGCCGAGCGCGACATCATCCGCGTAGTTTCGCCCGGCGCCGACGTAGAGCTTTTCACCCCTGGCACGGACCGCAATACCGAGCGCTCCCGCCGCGAGTTGGGTATTCCGCTGCACACCAAGGTGGTGGCTTTTGTCGGGCGCCTGCAAAAGTTCAAGGGGCCAGAGGTCCTCATCCGCGCCACGGCCGAGCTTTTCCGCCGCGAGCCTGCCCGCAACCTGCGGGTGGTGATCTGCGGCGGTCCGTCGGGGGCCAATACGGCGCCGGAGGCCTATAGGGAGTTGGCGCGTGAGTTGGGCGTCGATAAGCGCGTGCGCTTTTTGGGCGCCCGCCCGCCCGAGGAGCTGGTGGGGGTCTACCGCGCGGCCGATATTGTGGCGGTGCCCAGCTATAACGAGTCCTTTGGCTTGGTATCGCTGGAGGCTCAGGCTTCTGGCACGCCGGTGGTTGCGGCCGCCGTTGGCGGGCTGCCCATTGCCGTGGCCGATGGGGAGACTGGCCTGCTGGTGCACTCGCACGATCCGGCCGATTGGGCCGATGCCTTGGCCCGCCTGCTTGACGACGACCCCATGCGCATCGCCATGGGCGAAGCCGCCGTCTCCCACGCCGCGCGCTTTAGTTGGGCCAGCTCCGCCGCCGCGCTCGCAGAAATCTATGACGAGGCCAGCCGCATCGAGGTCCCAGACTGTCACCAACGGCGCGCGATTGGGGATTAAACCCTGACGCCGGTAGTCATTTCGTGGCATGCTGGAAACATGACTAACGGAAAATTGATTCTTCTTCGCCACGGCCAATCTAAGTGGAACGAGTCCAACCAGTTCACTGGCTGGGTTGACGTAGATCTGACCGAAAAGGGCGAGGCGGAAGCCAAGCGCGGCGGCCAGCTGCTCGCGCAGGAAGGCATTCTGCCCGATGTCCTCTATACCTCTCTTCTGCGCCGTGCCATCCGCACCGCAAATATCGCACTCAACGCCGCCGACCGTCACTGGATCCCAGTAGTGCGCGATTGGCGCCTCAACGAGCGCCACTATGGCGCCCTGCAGGGCCTGAACAAGGCCGAGACCAAGGAAGAGTACGGCGAGGAAAAGTTCATGGCATGGCGCCGCTCCTATGACACGCGCCCGCCAGAGTTGGCCGATGACTCCGAGTACTCCCAGACCAATGACCCGCGCTACGCGGACCTGGACAAGGTCCCGCAGACCGAGTGCCTGAAGGACGTCGTCGCCCGCTTCGTGCCGTACTTCGAGGAAGAAATCCTCCCACGCGCTAAGAAGGGCGAGACCGTACTTATCGCCGCTCACGGCAACTCCCTGCGCGCACTGGTCAAGCACCTGGACAATATCTCTGATGACGATATTGCCGGCCTGAATATTCCGACCGGCATCCCGCTGGTCTATGAGATCACCGAGGACGGCTCCGTGGTAAACCCAGGTGGCACTTACCTGGATCCGGAAGCCGCCGCTGCCGGCGCCGCCGCCGTTGCTGCGCAGGGCGGTAAGTAAGAAACTGCGCTAAAGTCCCCGGGGAGTATTCCCTGGGGACTTTGTGGTGGATAGGGTAGACACGTGGAATTGATTCTTTCCTTTGCCGCCGGCGTGGTGGCCTGCGGATTGGCGCTGCCGGTGATTTCCTGGTTGCGCGGGCGCATTGCGCGCTACCGCCAAGCCACCGATGCCGAGGCCAACCAGGTCACGACGGTCAGCCAGGTGCTGCACTTGGCCGTGCAGGGCTCACCGACGGCCCTGGCGGTGTTGGACCGCAACCAAGAAATCGTCATGTCCAATCCGGCCGCCCATGAGATGTCCCTGGTCCATGATCGCGCCGTGAACCCAGAGGTGTGGCAGACCGCGCAGGAGGTCTTTGAAGACAAGGAGACCCGCACCGTCGACCTGGCCATTCCCAAGCGCCGCACGGGCCACCGCGTCACCCAGTTCAAGGCGGTCATTAAGCCGCTCACGCTAAACGACGGCCGCTTTGTCATCATCTACGGCACCGATGAGAGCGAAAACGTCCGCATGGAATCCGCCCGCCGCGACTTCGTGGCAAACGTCTCCCATGAGCTCAAGACCCCCGTCGGCGGCATTGCCCTGTTGGCCGAGGCCCTGCTCCAAGACCCCGGTGACCAGGAAACCGTCGAGTACTTTGGCAATAAGGTCTACAAGGAAGCCAACCGCATGGCCGATATGGTCAGCGAGCTTATTTCCTTGTCCAAGCTGCAAGGCGCTGAAGCGCTGCCAGAGATGGAACCGTTGGCCGTCGATGACCTCATCGAGGAAGCACTCTCGCGCAACCAACTGGCTGCGGAGGCCCGCTCCATCGAGCTCAACCGCGGCGCCTCCGTTGGCGTGCAGGTCAAAGGAGATAGGTCCCTGTTGGTTACCGCCCTGTCTAACCTCGTCTCCAACGCAATTAACTATTCGCCGGAGAAAATGCCGGTGTCCGTCTCCCAAAAAGTGGTGGATGGCGGGGTCGTGCTCATCCGCGTCACGGACCGCGGCATCGGCATCGCACCGGATGATCAAAAGCGCGTCTTCGAGCGCTTCTTCCGCGTAGACCAAGCCCGGTCGCGGCAGACCGGAGGCACTGGCCTAGGATTAGCAATTGTTAAACACGTGGTGGCCAACCATGGCGGCAACATCAAACTGTGGTCCCGGCCCGGTACGGGTTCCACATTCACCATTGAGTTGCCTATCTACAGGGAAGAAAAGCCAGCGCCGGATGCTGGCATGAAGGATAATGAGAAAAAGGATGCCGTCACTGCGGCGGCGCCTGGGCTCCCGCGTGCAGTGGCACGCGTTGCAGCACGTCGAAAGGATAAAGCACAATGACCACCATCCTCATCGTTGAAGATGAAGAGTCGCTGGCAGATCCGCTGGCATTCCTCCTCCGCAAGGAGGGCTTCGAGCCGATCATCGCGCACGATGGCCCCACCGCGTTGGAAAAGTTTGCCGCTAACGACATCGATATCGTCCTTCTAGACCTCATGCTGCCCGGCATGTCCGGCACCGAGGTATGCAAGCAGCTGCGCACCACCTCGTCCGTGCCGGTCATCATGGTGACCGCGCGCGATTCCGAGATCGACAAGGTCGTCGGCCTCGAGCTGGGCGCCGATGATTACGTGACCAAGCCTTATTCCTCCCGCGAGCTCATCGCCCGCATCCGCGCGGTGCTGCGCCGCGGCCACGATTCCGGCGCCGGTACCGATACCGAGGCGGAGGAAGAAGTAACCGAGCAGCTCCTCGAGGGCGGCCGCGTCAAGATGGACGTGGAGCGCCACACCGTTACCGTGGCGGGCGAGCCGGTTTCCATGCCCCTCAAGGAATTCGACCTCCTGGAGTACCTGCTGCGCAACGCCGGCCGCGTACTTACCCGCGGCCAGCTCATTGACCGCATCTGGGGCGCCGATTATGTTGGCGACACCAAGACGCTCGATGTCCACGTCAAGCGCCTGCGATCCAAGATTGAGGAACAGCCCTCCCGTCCGAAACACTTGGTTACGGTGCGCGGTCTGGGCTATAAGTTCGAGCTCTAGCTCTCCGCCCGTTGGTTTTCTGCCTGTAGGCTCCCGGCCTTTACGCTGGCCGGATGCTGCGTGAGCTGGACGCCGTGCTCGGCCGCCGCGGCGCGGGCCTTGCAGTGCGCGGCCAGAATCTCATAAGACTCTCGGCCCATGAGCGCTACCAGCTCGTCCTCGTGCGACTGCCACATCGGCAGCGGGTTGGCATGGCAGGCAGCATCGGCCGAACAATACCAATCAAAGTCCTCGCCGCCATTGCCCCAACCGCGGCGGTCATACTCGCCGATCTGCGTGCGCAAAATCTCCTGCCCATCCGGGCGCTCTTCATAGTCTTCGTACCGGCGCAGCGGCAGCTGCCAGCACACCTCGGGTTTTACCACCGTGAGCTCCTCGCCGGTATCGACAGCCCACTGGTGTAGCGCGCAGCCCGTACCCGTTGCCCAGCCGGCGCGGTTGGCAAAAATGCACGCGCCATCCACAATTGGCGTCTTTAGGGCCGGTTCCGGTTCGCCGTCCTCGCCGTCGAGTTCGTCCCACTCCAGCCATGGCTCCAACTCGTCCGTAGCGTCCTGCGCGAGGAACTCATCTACCCCCGCTGGGCGCAGCTGCCAATACTTGGCGGGCATGCGCGAGACGGCGTCATAAAGCTGGTCGCGGTCTTCCTCATCGGCCATATAAGCGCCATGCACGCAGCAGCCCACGTCGGGCTGACTCTTATCGATGCCCCGGCATGCCGACGTCCCAAATTGGCAGCTGTAGTGCGATTCCACCCATGTTAGGTCGATGGAAAAGACGTGGTGTGGGTCGTTCGGGTTGGTAAATTCGAACCACTCCCGCGGGAAATCAGGGGCCTCTTCGCGGCCCGCTCTTATCGACGCCGCCGCGGGCGAGCTCGCGGGAAAACCTAGGTATACCATGTCAGATTTTGGGCGATTCACACCTAACCACGGTAGACCTACTACGCTATTAGTGTGCGATTAGGTGTATTAGACGTCGGAAGCAATACCGTCCACCTCGTTGCGGTCGATGCCGCGACGGGCGGGCGGCCCACTCCGATGAGCGATTGGAAGACCCCGCTCCGGCTGGTAGAACAGCTGGACAAGAAGGGCAACATCCATGAAAAGGGTGTAAAGAAGCTGGTCAGCGCCGTGGCGGAGGCGAGCGAGCTAGGCGATAAGCTGGGCTGCGCGGAATTTATCGCCTTTGCTACCTCGGCGGTGCGCTCTGCACCCAATTCCGAGGCCGTGCTCGATGAGGTGGAAAAGCAGACCGGCGTACGCCTGCAGATTCTCTCTGGCGTGGAAGAAGCCCAGCTGACCTTCCTCGCTGCCCGTCGCTGGTATGGCTGGTCCGCCGGCCGTATTACCAACCTGGACATCGGCGGCGGCTCGCTAGAGCTGTCCACCGGTACTGACGAGCACCCCGACCTTGCCTTCTCCCTCGACCTGGGCGCTGGCCGGTTGACCCATAATTGGTTCGACACCGACCCGCCAGAGAAGAAAAAGGTAAGCGCGCTGCGCGATTTCATTGATGCGGAGCTTGAGGACGCCGCCCAGCAGATGAAGGCTATGGGCCCCGCTGGCCTTGCCGTGGGTACCTCCAAAACCTTCCGTACGCTGGCGCGTCTGACCGGTGCCGCACCTTCGTCTGCCGGCCCATACGTCAAGCGCACGTTGACTGCACCGGGTCTGCGCCAGTTAATTTCCTTCATCTCTCGCATGACTGCGGCAGACAGAGCGGACCTAGAAGGTGTAAGTTCTAACCGATCGCACCAAATCGTTGCCGGCGCTCTAGTGGCCGAGGCATCCATGCGAGCCTTGGACATCGAGAAGCTGGAAATCTGCCCGTGGGCGCTGCGTGAGGGCGTCATTTTGCGCCGGACCGACAAGGGATTGGAATAGGAAGAGATCATGGCTGACAAGAACAAGTTGACCGTGGCAGAGCTGCTGGCTCGCGATAAAAAGGCCCGCGGCGAGAAGGGCGGCAAGGACGACAAGCGTTCGCGCCGCCACCGCCGCAGCTTGGATGAAGGCGGCATCTCCGTTGCCGAGCTAACCGGCAACCTCAAGAAGGTCAAGGCTTCGCCTGCAGAGGCCAAGCACACCTCCGTCTCCATCGACGAGGACGCTCCCGTCATCCGCGCCCCCAAGGCTGCCGACGCGACCGATGCCGACGCCGCAAAGAAGTCCACCGACAAGCCAAATTCTCAGTCCGCAGCCACGACCGCCGCTCAGCCTGCCGCGCCGAAGGCTGCACCCAAGGCTGCACCAAAGACCGCCGCAGAGGCAGCACCAAAGGCTGCTCCTAAATCCGCGGACAAGCCCGCAGCCAAGTCTGCTGCCGCTGCGGCACAGGAGGCGCCGAAGAAGAATCAGCCTTCTGCGGATGACACCGCGGTAATCCAGCGCGTGGGTAAGGCGAAGGAGGAGGATGCCAAGACTGCTGCCGCCAAGCCTGCCGGGGCTGAGGCAGCTGCCGCGAAGCCCGTTGCCGAAAAGCCGAAGGCCGACAAGGGCGCGAAGGTGGCCGGAGCGGGAGCTGCGACAGCTGGTGCTGGAGCGGCCGCTGCAGCGGCGGTGCCGGCGTCTAAGAAGGCGGGCGTCGCTAAGAATGCCGAGGAAACCGGCAACCTGCCCAAGGTCGAGGACGACGAAGAGTGGATCGAGGAAGAGCACGAGAAGCTCAACCCAGTTTCCATCCTGCTGATGATTGTCGCGGGTATCCTGCTGGCGATTGTCATCTTCAAGGGCTTTGAGATTCTGTGGGATAGCTTCCCACGCCTGGTCGTCGCCATCCTGGCGCTGTGCGTCACCGCAATTATGGTGGGCGTGACGCACGCCCTGCGCACCGCGCGCGACGGGTTCTCTATGTTCCTGGCCGGCTTTACCGGCCTCGTCCTTACCTTCGGCCCGCTGCTGTTGGTTATGCTCTAAGCCCCTCGCTTGTCGACGCCCCGGTTACCCCACGTGGTAGCCGGGGTTCCGCATTTTTGGCATGGTGGAGACTATGACAAAGATTGCAATTTTAGGCGGCGGACAAATCGGTGAGGCTTTGACCTCGGGACTCGTAGCTTCGGGCTTTGCGGGCTCGGATATCACGGTCACCAACCGCACCGAATCCCGCAGCAAGGAACTTCAGGACGCTTATGGCGTCGCCACCACCAGCGATAATGCGGCGGCGGTAGACGGCGCGGATTATATCTTCGCGTGTGTGAAGCCCTACGCCATCCTGGATCTGCTCGAAGGCCTTGAACCAGCCAAGGATGCCGTGGTGGTGTCCATGGCCGCGGGCCTGACGCTCGAGCAGCTGCAGGGAGCGGCGGGCGAAGGCGTGCCGGTGGTGCGCGTTATGCCCAATACCCCCATGTTGGTGCGTCGCGGCATGTGCACCTGCGCGGCCGGTGAGCACGTGAGCGACGCCCAGATGGACGGCGTGCGCGAGCTGTTGGAGGCCGTAGGCGAGGTGGCGGTCATCCCGGAGAAGAATATCGACGCCGCCACCGCACTGGCGGGATCCTCCCCGGCCTATTTCTTCCTCGTGGCAGAAGCGCTTGTCGATGCCGGCGTGCAGCTCGGCCTACCCCGCGACGTCGCCGAGAAGCTTGCCGCCCAGGCCGCAGCCGGCTCCGGTGAAATGCTGGCTAGCTCCGGCCGCTCGGCCACCCAGCTGCGCGCTGGCGTAACTTCGCCGGGCGGTACTACCGCGGCCGCTGTCCGCGAGCTGGAGGAGTCCGGCCTGCGTGGAGCGTTCTACCGCGCGGCAGAGGCCTGCTCCGACAAGGCTAAGGAGCTTGGCTAAAGCTTCCGTGCGCGACCTTCCCGTGGTGGGGGTGTACCCGCCCGGGAGCGCTGGGGCGGGTGTTAAGCAGCGCTTTCGGGGTAAACCCTAATGAATGCTGTGAAGAAATTTGGCACTTGGGTCGCATTAGTCACATGTTTCACGATAGGCTAGGACAAGCACGTGCGTGAAGTCCTGTGGGAGGGGAAGCCTACAGCGCGTAACGAGCTGAAGGGTTAGATATATATGGCAAATGAAGAAAAGGGAACCTTTCTGACGATCGCGGAGGTCGCCGAGATTATGCGCGTCTCCAAGATGACCGTCTACCGTTTGGTTCACGCAGGCGAAATGCCGGCTGTTCGCGTCGGACGCTCCTTCCGCGTTCACGAGTCTGCCGTCAACGAGTACCTGGAGGCTTCCGTCTACGGAGCCTAGGCTCGCGCCGCACAGACAGTGCCCACCTCTGTTGGCCCTCGTGGTCAGCGGTGGTGGGCGCTGTTGTTTCTCACTGTTGTTGTCGCGGGCCCTTTTTGGTCACGGGCTGGGTGCTGGGTAAGATGGTGTGCATTCGTGTCGGCTCGCTGATGTGGCCCGCGGTCCGTGTGGCCACGGCGGCAAGAGTGCACCTTCGCCGTTTTAGCGCTGACAAGTTTGACAGTACGTACTACACGAAAGTGAGGACTCCATGGGTTCCGTCATTAAGAAGCGCCGCAAGCGCATGTCCAAGAAGAAGCACCGCAAGATGCTGCGCCGCACCCGCGTGCAGCGCCGTAAGCTGGGCAAGTAAACCCCAGCCCGCTTCTTGCCCTCCGCCATTGTGCGGAGGGCTTTTGCATGCTTGCCGACGTCCCCCAGCGCCCGCTACCGCCCTTGCTACCGCCGGTAGTAGCGCCAGCCGCCATAGGAGAAGGCGGCGGTGGCCAGCGCCGGCAGGCCATAGGTACGGATGGCGCGGCGCACGGAGCGGTAGTCGCGCACCAGCCAGCCGCGGTCGCCGGCGATATCGCGGAGCTTGCGGTCCGGGTTGATGGCCACGGCGGTGCCAACCATGGACAACATGGGTACGTCATTGGCGGAATCCGAATACGCGGTGCAGCGCGAGAGGTCGAGGCCTTCGATGGTCGCGAGCGCGGCCACGGCGTGCTTTTTGCCGGGCCCGTGGAGGATATCGCCGACCAGCCGGCCGGTGAACTTGCCGTCCTTGACCTCCGCGACGGTGCCGAGCGCGCCGGTAAAACCGAAGCGCCGCGCGAGCACCTGCGCTAGCTGGACCGGCGTGGCGGTGACCAGCCACACCTGCTGGCCGGCGGCTAGGTGCATTTCTGCCAGCTGCGTGGTGCCAGGGTAGGCGCGGCGGGCCAGCGAGGCGTCTACAATTTCCTCGCACAAATCCACCAGCTCGTCGACGCTGCGGCCTTTGACAAACTCCAGCGCCTGCGCGCGGCCGACGGCCACGTCCTTGGCATTTTCGCTGCCGGAGACGCGGAACTTGAGCTGCTTCCACGCAATCGGCAGGATTTCAGAAAGCCGGAAGTAGCGCTTGCGCGCCAAGCCAAAGGCGAATTCCACGAGGGAAGAGCCTTGGATGAGGGTGTTGTCGACGTCGAAAAACGCTGCCGCGCCCACATCCACCGGCACGTCCGGGTCCTGGGCGGTGATGCGCTGCGCGCCAGCCGCGTCATAGGAGCCGGTCACCGAGTCCACGCCGGAAGCAAAATCCTCCAACTCCAGCCCGAATTCCTCCAGCGCCGCGGCGGCCGCGGCTTCACCGGCGGTGCGCTGCGATTCCTCGTCCAACGGGGCGAGCGCCTGGATCTCCAAGAAATTGCGCAGGTTACCGCGCGAGGCGGTCCAATTGGCCAAGAAGTCGCGGGGGGATTCGGGGAACCCTGGGGGAGTGGTAGCGGACACGAGTGGGACAAACAGCTTTCGCAAATGCGGGGTGGACTAACGTGTCCATAGTAATGGTTTCGACCGCCGCCGTCCTTGTGAGGAGAAAATGTCCCAGCATCTCGTCGAGCTCATGGTGCGCACCACCTGCGGTTCTTGCGCGCGCGTGAGGGAGCAAATCACCCCCGTCGTCAAGCGGGCAGGCGCGGAGCTTGCTGTGCGTAACGTGGATGAGGACGCGGAGCTGGCCATGGAGTTCGGTGACCGCGTGCCCGTTGTGGTCATCGACGGCGAAGAGTTTGCTTGCTGGGAAGTAGACAACGAGGAGTTAGCGGCCGAGCTGGCTGGTTGATTCGGGATCCGCGACACCGACGGGTAGTCTTTTGGAGGATTAAAATCAATCAAAGGGTTGAGGAGTGTTGTGCATGAGCGTGCTCGTCGTGGGCATGTCCCACCAGTCGGCGCCGGTGGCGCTGCTGGAAAAGCTGAGCATGGATAGTGCGGTCCAGGATTCCGCCTGCGGGCAACTCGTGGCGGCCGAGCCACTTTCAGAGGCCATGATTATCTCCACCTGCAACCGCATGGAGGTCTACACCGTCACCAACTCCTTCCACGCCGGCGTCCAGGAAGTCGTGCGCGTGCTCACCCAGGTTTCGGGCGTGGGCGAGCAAGAGCTGCGCAACTACCTCTACGTGCGCTATGCCGACGCCGCGGCCGAGCACCTCATGTCCGTGACCTCCGGCCTGGATTCGATGGTGGTGGGCGAGCAGCAGATCATCGGCCAGGTGCGCAGCGCCTACCAGTCCGCCTCCGAGCAGGGCACGGTCGGCCCGCGCATCCACGCGCTGGCGCAGGCCGCGCTGCGGGCGGGCAAGCGCGTGCACTCCGAGACCGATATCGACGAGGCCGGCGCCTCCATGGTGTCTTTCGCCTTCGACCAGGCCTTGCAGCGCCTCGACGCCGGGGACCTGACCGGCAAGACTGCGCTGGTCCTTGGTGCGGGCGCCATGGCGTCCCTCGCCGCCACCCACGCCGGCCGGCTGGGGGTTAAGGAGCTGGTGCTGGCCAACCGCACCCGCGAGCGCGCCGAGCGCCTGGCCAGCCACGCCGAGGAGGCGGGCGTTGCCACCCGCGTCGTGGACTTTGCTGAGCGCGCCGCCGCGCTTTCCGACGTCGACCTTGCCATCTCCGCCACCGGCGCCGATAACTTCACCATCGAGGCCGCCGACCTCCCCGCCGGCCGCGATCTCATGCTCATTGATCTCTCCCTGCCGCGCGATATCGACGATGCCGCCGCCGCGGCCGAGGGCGTGGACTTGGTCAATATCGAGCGCCTGAGCAAGTCGCTTTCGGCCGCCTCCACCGATCTCGCGGCCGGCACCAGCCCGCACGCGCAGGCCCGCCACATCGTCGACGAAGAACTCGCGGCCTATACCTCGGCCCAGCGCGTGCGCGACGTCGCCCCAGCCGTAAGCGCCCTGCACCGCCGCGCGGCCGATCTCGTCGAGTGCGAGACCGCGCGCCTGCAACACAAGCACCCCGAGCTCGCGGGCAAGCAACTTGAAGACGTCCAGCGCGCCCTCAAACGCGTGGCCGATAAGCTGCTGCATGAGCCGACGGTGCGGGCGAAGAAGCTGGCGGCGTCGGAAAGCAGTGTCAGCAGCGAGAATGCCCTGCAGGAACTCTTTGGCCTGCAGCTGGAAGGCTCCGGTGTGTCCGTGGCCGTCAATGAATTGCCCACCATGACTAAGGAGGCCTAAATGTTTCAGATTGGTACCCGCGGCTCCAAGCTCGCCACCACCCAGGCCGGCCATGTGCGCGATTGGCTTATCGACGCCGGCTTTGACTCCCAACTCCACATCGTCACGACCGCCGGCGACGTCAACATGGCGCCCGTCGAGCGCATCGGCATCGGCGTATTTACCCAGGCGCTGCGCGAAGCGCTGTATGCCGGCGAATGCGATATTGCCGTGCACTCGTTTAAGGACCTGCCCACCGCGCCCGATGATCGCTTCCGCCTCGTCGTGCCGCAGCGCCAGGATTCCCGCGAGGCGCTCGTCGCCCGCGATGGCCTGAGCCTGGCGCAGCTGCCGCAGGGCGCGCGCGTGGGCACCTCCGCCCCGCGCCGCATCTCCCAGCTCGCCGCCCTCCGCCCGGACCTGGAGATTCGCCCGCTGCGCGGCAATATCGATACCCGCATGTCCAAGGTCACCGACGGCGAGCTCGACGCCGTCCTGCTGGCCTACGCCGGCCTGCTGCGCGGCGGCTATGCAGACCGCGCCACCGAAATCTTCGAACCCTCCGTCTTCATGCCGGCGCCGGCCCAAGGCGCACTCGCCATCGAGGCCGTGGCCGGCACCGAGGCCGCCGCGGCCCTAGACGCCATTGTCGACGACCGCGCCTCGGCCGCAGCTGCTGGTGAGCGCGCCGTGCTGGCCCGCCTCGAGGCCGGCTGTACCGCGCCGGTGGCCGCCACCTCGCGCTGGGACGGCGACCAGCTCACCGTGCGCGGCGGCGTCTTCGCGCTCGACGGATCCCGCCAGCTCACCGCCACCGCCTCCGGCTCCGCGGCCGAAGCCGCCGATCTTGGCGCGCGCATCTCGGACGAGCTTTTCGCCGGTGGCGCGGCCGAGCTGCTGGGCAAGTAATTTCGCCTTTAGGCGCTAATAATTTAAGGTGTAGATACCACAGATCATTGTCCCGCAATGATCCGGCCCCCTTTAAGGGAATCCCAGGACGCAAGGCCTGGGATTTTGGCCGTTAAGACCGTGTCACCCACCGCCGGCGCGGGGAACCACACCGCATGCGATCATGTCCGTGCGCGGTGCCGCGCGCCCGATTTTAGAAAAGAACTTTATGAGCAATGCCGCGCCAGACACCCAATTGGGCAAGATCGTCTTTGTGGGCGCTGGTCCAGGTAATCCCGACCTGCTGACCGTCCGCGCCCGCGAGGTTCTGGCAAATAGTGCCATCGCCGTGACCGATCCGCAGGTCATGCAGGGCGTGCGCGATGCCGTCGCCGCCGCGCTGCCCGTTCCACAAGAGCTTCTCGACGCCGCCGAGGCCGAATACGCCCAAATGTGCGCCGATGCCAAAGCCAAGGGCGCGCGCCGCAAACCGCCGCGCCCCGCACCGCCGACGGCCGCGGTGTTGTACGAGCCGGCCGAAGATATCGTCGGCCAGCTGCGCGAGTGCTTGGTCGAGGCCGATGGCGAGGATGTCATCCGCCTCGTCACCGGCAACCCGCTGCACCGCGAGTCCATCAAGGCCGAGATTAACGCCGTGGCGTCTGCCGGCCTGGAATTCCAGGTGGTGCCGGGCATGTCCCTGCCATCTACCGTGCCGTCCTTTGCCGGCATTGCGCTCGGCTCGACCTATACCGAAGCCGACGTTACCGACGGCGCCGATTGGGACGCGCTCGCCAACGCCACCCAGCCCATCGTCCTGCAAGCCACCAAGGAAGACCTGCCGGTCATCTCCGACGAGCTCCAGCAGCGCGGCATGCCGGCCGAGACCGAAGCATTTGTCACCGTCCACGGCACCACCCGCCTGCAGCGCACCTACGAGACCACGCTGGGCACCATGGGCAAGCTCGACGCGGACCTCACCGGGCCGCTCGTGGTCACCCTAGGCCGCAGCATCGACGACCGCACCAAGTACTCGTGGTGGGAAAATCGCCCGCTCTACGGCTGGCGCGTGCTCGTCCCGCGCACCAAGGAACAGGCCGGCCCGATGTCCGCGCGCCTGGCCGGATACGGCGCCATCCCGCAAAACGTGCCCACCATCTCCATCGAGCCGCCGCGCAACCCGGCGCAGATGGACCGCGCCATCAAGGGCATCGTCGAGGGCCGCTATAAGTGGATCGTCTTTACCTCCGTCAACGCCGTGACCGCGGTGTGGGATAAAATCGCCCAGCTCGGCCTCGACGCCCGCGATTTCGCCGGCGTCCACCTCGCGGCCGTGGGTACCAAGACCGCGGCCGCCATCCGCGCCAAGGGCATGGTCCCGGAGCTCCTGCCGCACAAGAAGAAGCAGAACGCCGAGGGCCTGCTCGATGTCTTCCCCAACTTCGTAGAAGACATCGACGCTGTCGGCCGCGTCCTGCTCCCACGCGCCGATATTGCGGCCGACACCCTAGTTGACGGGCTCAAGGCCTTGGACTGGGAGGTCGACGACGTCGTGGCCTACCGCACCGTCCGCGCCGCCCCGCCTTCGGCCGAAATCCGCGACATGATCAAGACCGGCGGCTTCGACGCCGTCGCCTTCACCTCCGGGTCCACCGTGCGCAATCTGGTGGGCATTGCGGGCAAACCGCACCAGCGGACGATCATTGCGTGTATCGGGCCGTCGGCAAGAGCGGCCGCGGAAGAGATGGGCCTGCGCGTCGATGTCGTGCCCGAAGTCGCCGACGTGCCCGCGCTTGTCGACGCCCTCGCAGACCACGTCGCCGCCCTCCGCGCCGCCGGAAACCTGCCCGCGCCGCGCAAGAAACGCCGTTCGCGCAAGAAGGCTACTAAGGTCGACAAGGCATAAGTTTTAGTCTCGCTCTAAGGAGTACCCAATGAGCACCTTCCCAGCCCGCCGCCCACGCCGCCTGCGCACCACCCCGCAGATGCGCAACCTCGTGGCCGAAACCGAGGTCCGCCCCTCGGACCTGATTCTGCCCATGTTCATCGTGGACGGACTCGACGCCCCGCGCGAGATTCCCTCCATGCCGGGCGTCTACCAGCACACCTTCGATTCCCTGCGCCGCGCGGCCGAGGAGGCGTTGGAGGCCGGCGTGCCGTGCATCGACCTTTTCGGTGTGCCGCTCGATGAGGACAAGGACGATACCGGCTCCGTCGCCTGGGACCCGCAGGGCATTTTGAACCGCGGTATTTCCTGCCTGCACGAGGAATTCGGCGATGACCTCATCGTTATGGCCGATACTTGCCTCGATGAGTTCACCTCCCACGGCCACTGCGGCGTGCTGGATGACAAGGGCCGCGTGCTTAACGACGAATCCGTCAAGCTCTACCAAGACATGGCCCGCTCCCAAGCCCGCGCCGGCGCCCAGATCGTCTCCCCGTCCGGCATGATGGACGGCCAGGTTGCCGCCATCCGCGCCGACCTCGACGAGGCTGGCCACGAGGACGTGGCCATCATGGCTTATTCCGCCAAGTACGCCTCCGCCTTCTTCGGCCCGTTCCGCGATGCCGTCGGCTCCTCCCTCGAGGGCGACCGCCGCACCTATCAGCAGGACCCGCGCAACTTCCGCGAATCCCTGCTCGAGGCCGAGCTCGACATCGAAGAGGGCGCGGACTTCGTTATGGTCAAGCCCGGCCTGCCCTACCTGGACGTGCTCTCGGCCGTGGCGGAGACTTCTCCCGTGCCGGTCGCGGTCTACCAGGTCTCCGGTGAGTACGCGATGGTCAAGGCCGCGGCCGCCAATGGGTGGATCGATGGCGAGGCCATCATGCTCGAGTCGCTGACCGCATTCAAGCGCGCCGGCGCCGGCCAGATTCTGACCTACTTCGCTACCGAAGCCGCCCGCCTGCTCAAGTAAAGGACCCCTGTGACTGCTACGCCCCCGTCGCCCGCCCCTGCCCCTCGCGCGCAACGCCCGCCGCGGCAGCAGCAGCGGCCGGAGTCCGTGACGTACATGCTGTGGCTGTGGCTGGGTGCGCTATGCGGCGAGGCCGTGCACCAGGTGCTCAACGTGGTGCTCACGCTGCTCAACCACGACGTACTCATGTCGCAGGCCAAGGAGATGGCGAAGTCCGCACCGGCCGGCGTGGATGAAGCCCAGCTTTCCGACGCCTTCCTCCGCACCGCCGCCTACGGCTCCGTCGCCCTTTCGGCGGCCATTTCGCTTGCGATTATTGTGCTGCTGGCCTTTCTGTTGCGGTCCCTTGCTAACCGCAGCAAGCGGGCCGGCACCTCGCGCCGCGTGTGGTTCGCCTTCTCGCTCTACTTCGGCTTCCGCATCCTGCTGACCTTCATGGTCACCCCGGCCGGCGCGGACGTGCCCGATTGGCTCTTTGCCGCCGATGGCATGGTGCAGATCCTTGTCGGCGTCGCGGCGGTCCTCGGCCTGATTTTCTCCGTGCGGGCCGAGACCTTGGACTACACCGGCGAACTCGAGCAGATGCGCGAGCTGGAAAAGGAACTCGAGCAAGCGCAGCGCGAGAAGAAGCGCGCCGAGGAAGAGCGCAAGCGCTCCAAAGCCGAGCAGCGCGGCAAGCATGACGGCAGCAAGCGCGATCGCACCAACCGCACCGACCGCGTCGGCCGGTCTGATCAGGAGGATAAGCGATGAATAACACCGAGCGGCCCGGACCCCGCGACTATAACCGCGCGGCCCGAAACACCTCCGCCAAGGAGAGCCTCGACGCGTGGCCGCGGCCGCTGCGCTGGGCATATTGGGTGCTCGTCGTCAGCGCCGTGATCATGCTGGTCAGCGGCATGGTGGGCATCTTCGGCTCGGGCGGGCCACAAGCAGAGCCGCAGAATGCGCAGGTCGCCGAGTACCTCCACTCCAATCGCCTGTTTGTCGCGGTGACCAATGCCGTCGGCGCCATCCTGCTTGCGCTCTTCGCAGCGCAGCTGGCCGGCGGGTCCAAGTGGGCGCGCCGCATCATTACCGTGGTCATCGCGTTCGCGCTGTTTACCAATATCGCCGCCCTCGCGCTCGGCATCGGCGGGCTCGGGCTGCTGATTATCCCCATCACCTTGATCGTCGCCCTCGCGCTGCTTTTCCAGCCGCAGTCCAACCGCTTCATCAAGGACCGCAGCTTGCGTGGCTAATTAGCCCTCACTCCAACTTTTGATTCATAATTGGGGCATGTCTCGACTCAATCGTGCCCCGCTTATCGACGCCGCCCTCGGCCGCACCCCCTCCCGCCCCCCAGTCTGGTTCATGCGCCAGGCCGGCCGCTCGTTGCCGGAGTACCGCGCCGCCCGCGAGGGGATTAGCATGCTTGATTCCTGCTTCATGCCGGAACTGCTGGCAGAAATCACCCTGCAGCCGGTGCGCCGCCACGACGTCGATGCCGCCATCTTGTTCTCCGATATCGTCGTCCCGCTCAAGGCCGCGGGCGTCAAGGTCGATATTGTGCCGGGCCGTGGGCCGGTGATGGAGCAGGCGGTGCGGAGTAGGGAGGACGTCGGCAAGCTGCCGCTGCTAGAAGCCGACGTCCCCGAGGTCACCGAGGGCATCGCCCGCATCCTGGCCGAGCTCACCGAAACCCAAGCGCTCATCGGCTTCGTTGGCGCGCCGTTCACGCTGGCCAGCTACCTCATTGAGGGCGGGCCATCCAAGAACCACGAGCGCACCAAGGCCCTCATGCACGCAGATCCGGAGACCTGGCACATGCTCATGCGCCGCCTGGTGCCGACCATCACCCGCTTCCTGCAGGTGCAGGTCGACGCCGGCATTGACGCCATGCAGCTTTTCGATTCCTGGGCCGGCTACCTCAACGAGCGCGACTACCGCGAATTCGTGCTGCCGTACTCCCGGGAAATCCTGGCCAGCGTGAAAATCCCGCGCATCCACTTCGGCGTCGGCACCGGCGAGCTCTTGCCGGCCATGTCGGAGGCGGGGTCGGAAGTTATGGGCGTCGATTATCGCGTGCCCATGGACGCCGCGGCCGAGCGCGTAAGCGCCCGCGTGTTGCAGGGCAACCTCGACCCGGCCATGCTTTTTGCCGGCGACGACGCCGTGCGCCAGGCCGTGCGCACCATCCGCGGCGAGGTCGATCGGGCCCGCGAGCGCGGCGATATCGACGGCCATATCTGGAACCTCGGCCACGGGGTCTTGCCAACTACCGACGCGGAGGCCATCACCCGCGCCGTATCCATCATTCACGAGGAGGGCTAAATGCGTATTGCGATTATTGGTGCCGGTCTGGCGGGCTTGACGGCCGCCTACGAGCTGCGCGACCATGACGTTGAGGTTTTCGAGGCCGCCGGCCGTATCGGCGGCAAGCTGTACTCCGTGCCGTTTAATGACGGACCCACCGACATGGGCGCCGAGGCCTTCCTGGCCCGCCGCCACGACGCCGTGGAATTCATCGAATCCCTCGGCCTGGGCGATAGCTTGGTCGAGCCCTCCGGTCTGCACTCCCTGGTGTACTCCGGCGATCTTAAGCCGCTGCCGCGCGGCGGGATGATGGGCATTCCTTCGCACTCGGAGCCGGTCGCACACCTGGTCTCGGCTGAGACCGCCCGCCGTATCGATAACGAGGAGCCTTTCGAGTGGACGGCCGACAGCGACGTCTCCGTCGGCCGCTTGGTGCGCCAGCAGTTTGGCGACGACCTCGTCGACCACGTTATCTCCGCCCTCCTCGGCGGCGTGTACTCCTGCTCGGCCGATGACCTGGGTGTGCGCGCGACCATCCCGGCACTGGCCGAGACGCTCGACGCGCTCTCCGAGCGCGGCCCGGTCACCCTCTCAGCCGCGGTCCGCTCGCTGGAAGAAGCCCGCGCGGCCAAGCCGAGCAGCGGCGGACCCGTCTTTCAGACCTTCCGCGGCGGCTACGCAGAACTCTACGAGACGCTGGCCGATAAATCCCGCGCCAAGATTTACCTTGATACCTTCATCTCCGGCATCACTCGCGAGGGCGAGAAATTCCGCTTGGCCGGCGCACCCGGCGACACCGCCGCCTTCGACCGTGTGCTGGTCGCCACCCCGGCCCCGACTGCAGCGCGCCTGTTGCCCAAGGTATCCCCGGGGGCGGCGGAGCGGTTGAAGAGCGTGAAGCTGGCGGCGTCGGCAGTCGTGGGCCTGAAGTTCGAGTCTGACACGGACCCGGCCGGCAACGCATTGCCGCAGAACTCTGGCATCCTCGTGGCTACGGACCAAGACGACGTGCACGCCAAGGCCTTCACGCTGTCCTCTCGCAAGTGGCCGCACCTGGCCGAGCGCGGCGGTGCCTTGGTGCGCGCCTCCTTCGGCCGCTTTGGCGACGACGCCATCGTCCGCGCCGAGGAAGATGACCTCGTCGACTATGCCCTCGACGATCTTCAGCGCCTCACCGGCTTCGACGGCCGCGCCGCGGGCGTTGCCGAGATTTTCACCCAGCGCTGGTTCGGCGGCCTCCCGCGCTTTGATGCCGGCCACCTGGAAACCGTGGCCGGCGCGCGCGGCGCCCTCGCGGCGACGCCGGGCATCGATGCCACCGGCGCTTGGGCCGGCGGGGTTGGCGTACCCAATGTCATCGCGGATGCCCGCGCTGCCGCGGCCCGCATCGCTCGCTAGCTGCGGGGCTCGCTAGCTGCGGGCATGCCAATGCGGCAGCAGGGCATCCTGCTGCCTGGCGGTTTAGGGGCTAGTGGGCCGGTGGCGGTGCTGGCGCGGTATCTGCCCAGGGCGGCTGCCACACCACGCGGCCTCGGCGCCGAACGAGGCGCCCGCGCACCGGTGGGGCATTAGGGTCATCGTCGTTGACGCCGTTGTGGTACGGGCAACAGGTCGCGAGGTTTGCCATATTGGTATCGCCGCCGTGCCGCCACGCCTGCAAGTGGTGTACCTGGCATTTATCCGCCGGATAGTTGCATTCCGCCCACGGGCATACCGGATTTTCCGCGGCGGCCATGAGCCGCTGCTTCTCGTTGGCCATGCGCTCCGTGCGGTAGAGGTTGACCGCGCCCTCGAAGGGGTGAACGAGGGTGATAAGGCCGCGGTCTGCTAGCGTGCGCGAGACGAGTTCCGCGCCGGTGAGGCGGGCGCCGTTGGTGAGCTGGATGGTGATTTCCTCGCCGTCGCCATCGATGATGCGGTCGAGCTCGTCGAGCGTGATGATCGCGTTGGTCGTAATGGTTGGGCGGGCAGCCGGTGAGGCGCCGGAAGGGGAGAAGAGAATCCGCAACGGATTCGAGGGGAGCATCCTCATCCAGGCTGGATTCCAAATCCGCGATGAGCGAAGAGGGCCCGGTAATCGCGAGGGTCCACGGTGCGTCCTTGCGGCGGCGGATGCGCACGCCGGGGCGCGGCGGGGCTGGGGGATTGAGCTCGCGCAGCTTTTTGCGCGCCAGCTTTTCCATCTCATCGGTATCGGCGGCGGTGCGGCACAACTCCACGCGCAGGCGCCAGGCATCGCGCTTGGTCTTAGCGCGGGATGCGTAGCGCTCGATTACCTCCAGCGTGGGCAGCGGGTGGGCGCGGTCGCGGGCGGCGGTAACCGCCTGGCGCTGCAGGCGGGCAAAGGAGGTGGGGGAAAAGAGGGCGTCGGCAAGCGTGAGCAAAGTGCGGGCCGTCTTATTGGGCGCACCGGCAGCGCGCAGCTGGTCTTCAGACATGCCAGCGCACCCGGCAACGATGTCGATGCCGGGCGCCAGGGCCGCGAGATAAGTCTGAAGAGCTGTCATGCCCCGCAGCCTAAGCCACGGCGCGCAACCTGTGCGAGGGCGAGCGCGCGAACCTGTGGATAACTAGGGCTCACAGGGCGAATTTCGGCCCGCACGCCCGGCGGGCCTGTGGATAACTAGCCCTTATTGCGGAAGACGAAGATGGAGGAGAAGTCCTGATCGCCGTGGCCCATGGCCTGCATTTCCTCGAAGCGGCCGATGGCGGCGGTCAGGGCGGGCAGCGGCTTGGTGGAGGTCATCTCCATGAGCTTGGCGTCCTTGGCTAGGGCGTCGACGGTGAAATCGCCCGGGTCGGTATTGCGCTCGCCGGTGATAAACGGCGCCTTCATATTGGCGATGAAAGACAGGCCGGTGATATCGAGCATCTGCAGCACCACCTCGGAGTCCAGGCCCTCGGACTCGCCGAGCTGCAGGGCTTCGAGCAGGCCCTCGGCGGTGACGGCGAGCGCGAGGTTTGCCAGCAGCTTTCCGATGGCCGCCGTGGCCGCCGCCTCCACTCCGATGAGCTTGTCTTCGCCCGCCCAAGACTCGGCGAGGGACATGGCTTGCTCGCGGCGGGCGTCGTCAGGCGTGCCCACATAGACGCCGAGCTTGCCCTCGCGGGCCGGGCCGAGCGTGCCGACGACCGGGGCGTGGACGTAGGTGTCCACGGCGGCGGCGAATTCGCGGGCATCGTTGGGCGAGACGGTGGTGGTGTCGATCCACGTCACGCCGGCGGGGATGAGCTGCGGCTCGACGACGACCTCGCGGACATCGTCCGGCCCGAAGAGCGAGGTAATAATGACCTCGGCGTTCGCTACGGCCTCGGTGGGCGAGGCGGCAAGCTCGGCGCCTTCCTCCACCAGCGGCTGGGCGCGCTCGGCGGTGCGGTTCCAGACGGTCAACTCGATGCCGTCTTGCTCGTTGAGCAGGCGGCGGGCTAGTTCGGTTCCCATGCGGCCAGTTCCAAGAAATGCAATCTTCATGGTTTCCTAGTGTGCCATCATTGGGTGCAGGTTCGCCGCGGCTTGCGCGAGCCCCGGACGAGGGAGCCGTACCCGGCAACGCGACAAGACGGCCAGGAAGCAGTTATGGCGTGGTTCATCTTGATTTTCTCCGGCGCATTCGAGGCCGTGTGGGCGGCGGCGCTGGATAGGTCCGCAGGTTTTACGCGCCTGTGGCCCTCGCTCATTTTCCTCGTGGCCTGCGCAATTTCCATGGGCGGGCTGGCGTGGGCGATGCGCAGCATCCCGGTGGGCACGGCCTATGCGGTGTGGGCGGGCGTTGGCGCATCGGTGGCGGTTATTTATTCCTTCGCGGCCGGACACGAGGCCGCCACGGTGTGGAAGGTGTTTTTCCTCGCCATGATCATCGGCGGCATCGTGGGGCTGAAAGCGGTGAGTTAGAGGCCCGGAATCCGCGGCGCGGGTGGCAGCGGCGGCGCAGGTGGCGGTGCGGGCGCAGGCATAGCGGGCACTGCCGGCATATCAGGCACCGCGTCCTCGATGCGCCCGCGGACTTCGTGCGGCGGAATATTGAGGTTCGGCAGGCCGCTTTTGTCCCGCGCAGGTGGGCGTGGGGCCGGCGCCGCTGGTTGCGGGCGGGGTGCCGGTGCGGGCGCTGGCGCGGGCCGCTGCTGGGGCGCGGGAGCCGGGCCAGGACGCGAACCAGGTCTGGACGCGGGAGCAGGCGCCGCGTCCGACGGTGAAGGCTGCTCGGCCGGCGACGAAGGAGCGGCCGGCTTGTCCTCCCGAGGAAGGTCGCGCGGGGCGAGCGGGCGGGGAGGGGGCTGCCAGGAGGGGGCGTCGGCAAGCGGGGTGGCGCCCACTGAGGTAGGCAGCGGCCGCTCGGGCGCGGGCTGGGCGCAGCCGGCGAGGCAGAAAGCGGCCAGGATGGCGAAAATGAGAGTGCGCTGCATTGAAAATCCCCCCGAATTGAAAAGTGCAACGCCCCGAAGTTTAGCGGCTGACTGTGAATCGCGCACTCCAACTTTTGTATAGCGCGCGAATCGCTAGAATGTCAGACATGCCTAATACTTCCCAGTCGCAACAGTGGTTTGAGCGTTCCTCCAAGGTGATTCCGGGCGGGGTGAACTCGCCGGTGCGCGCGTTTGGCTCCGTGGGCGGCCAGGCCCGCGTGATTGAGCGCGGTGCGGGCTCGCGCCTGTGGGACGTCGATGGCAACGAGTACGTTGACCTGGTCAGCTCCTATGGCCCGATGATTCACGGCAATGCGCACCCAGAGATTGTGGAGGCCGTGCAGCAGGCCGCTGCGGTCGGCTTGAGCTTTGGCTCGCCCACCGAGGGTGAGGCTTTGCTCGCGGAAGCCATCGTCGCACGCACCGCGGCCGATAAGGTGCGCATGGTCAACTCCGGCACCGAGGCCACCATGTCTGCGGTGCGCCTGGCCCGCGGCTACACCGGCCGCGCCAAGGTGCTGAAGTTCGAGGGTTGCTACCACGGCCACGTGGATGCGCTGTTGGCCTCGGCCGGCTCCGGCGTGGCGACCTTTGCGCTGCCGGATTCCCCGGGTGTTACGGGCGCGACGGCGGCCGATACCATCGTCGTTCCTTATAACGATATCGAGGCCGTGCGCGAGGCATTTGCGCAGCACCCGGGCGAGATTGCCTGCATTATCGCGGAAGCCTCGGCCGGCAACATGGGCACCGTGGCACCAGAGGAAGGCTTCAACGCCGCGCTTGCCGACGTCGCCCATAGCGACGGCGCCCTCCTCATCCTCGACGAGGTCATGACCGGCTTCCGCACTTCCTATAAGGGCTGGTACGGCGTCGATGGCGTGGCGGCGGACTTGGTTACCTTCGGCAAGGTCGTCTCCGGTGGCCTGCCGGCCGCTGCCTTTGGCGGCCGCGCCGAAGTCATGGACTACCTCGCCCCGGACGGTCCGGTCTACCAGGCCGGCACGCTGTCCGGTAATCCGGTGGCCATGGCCTCCGGCCTGAAGTCTTTGGAGCTGGCCGATGAATCGCTCTACGAGCGCCTGCAGGCCAACGCGGACCGCCTGACCGGCATGATTTCCTCCGCGCTATCGGCCGAAGGCGTAGCGCACCACATCCAGCGGGCGTCGTCGATGTTCTCCATCCGCTTTGCCGAGGGCGAGGGCCGCAACTTTGCCGATATGCAGGCGGCCGAGACCTTCCGCTTCACCCCGTTCTTCCACGCCCTGCTGGATAACGGCATCTACGTCGCGCCAAGCCCATTCGAGACCTGGTTTGTCTCGGATGCACTTACCGACGCCGACTTTGAACTCATCGAAGCCGCCCTCAAGCCCGCCGCCCAGGCTGCGGCCGCCGCGCGTCCCGCACATTAAGTCCCGCACACTAAGGAGAGACATGACACGCACCATCGTTCACCTCGTGCGCCACGGCGAGGTCCACAACCCGGAGAAGATCCTCTACGGTCGCATCCCGGGCTATCACCTGTCCTCGCGCGGGCATTCCATGGCGGCACGCACCGCGGAGTCCTTCCGCGACCATGACGTGGCCTACCTGGCGGCCTCGCCGCTGCAGCGCGCCCAGGAAACCGCGCGGCCGATTGCGCAGGTAACGGGGCTAGACGTGGACGTCGATAAGACGCTCATCGAGTCCGGCAACCGCTTCGAGGGCCTGCGCACAAAAGGCCTGCGTTCCGCGCTGTGGAACCCGCGCCGCTGGCCGCTGCTGGTCAACCCGCTGGAGCCCTCGTGGGGCGAGCCCTATGAGCAGATTGCCGAGCGCATGCTGGGCTCCATCGAACGCGCCCGCACCGCCGCGGCCGGCCACGAGGCGATCTTGGTCAGCCACCAGCTGCCCATCGTGATGGTGCAGCGCACCGTGCTGGGCCAGCGCCTGCCGCACGCGCCGTGGAACCGCGAATGCGACCTGGCCTCGGTCACCTCTTTGCTTTTTGAGGATAACCAGGTCACCGATATCTTCTATTCCGAACCGGCGCAGGAGATTTAATGGCACTACAACGCAGGCGTGCAGTCGGCGCGGTGCTTGCTGCGGTGGCGGTAGCGCTGCCGCTTGCCGGTTGCTCGCAGGACTCCGATAACGCGCAAAACGCGGTCGCGACCGGCGGCAACTTCGAGTTCATCACGCCCGGCGGCGAAAAGGTCATCAACTACGAGGAATCTGAGCGCAAGCCGCTGCGCACCTTCTCTGGCGAGGATGTGCGCGATACGGATAAGACCATTTCCCTGGAGGACTATGAGGGCGAAATCGTCGTGCTCAACTCCTGGGGCCAGTGGTGCGCTCCGTGCCGCGCCGAGGCCGATGACCTCCAAGAGATTCACACTGAGCTGCAAAAACGCGATCTTGGCACCGTGCTGGGCATCAACGTGCGCGACTATAACCCGCAGGTGTCCAATGACTTCCTCGAAGATAACGGTCTGACCTACCCCTCCATCTACGATCCACCATTTAAGACCGCGGCGGCCCTGGGCGGCGTGCCCACCTCTGTGGTCCCGACCACCATCGTCTTGGACAAACAGCACCGCCCGGCTACGGTCTTTTTGCGGTCCATCACCGCTCAAGATGTGATGGACGTAGTGGACAAATTAGAAAAGGAATAAATGGACAACGCAGCGAGCATCGGCAACTCCTTTGCCGAGGCCGCGACCTCCGGCCCACTCATTCTGGGCCTGTTCGCGGCCGCCGTGGCGGGGCTGGTGAGCTTCGCCAGCCCGTGCGTCGTCCCACTGGTGCCCGGCTATATTTCCTACCTGGCCGGTGTGGTGGGCGGCGAGGTTACGTTTGACGGTGAGTTGGGGGTGGGCGTCGGCAAGCGCAGGCAATGGGCCGTGGTACTGGCCGCCGCCTTGTTTATCCTGGGATTTACCGTGGTTTTCCTGCTGGCGACGGTTTCCGTATTCGGCGCGATTTCCGCGCTCCGGCTCAATGAGGAGACGCTCATGCGCATCGGCGGCGGCGTGACCATCCTGATGGGTGTGGTTTTCCTCGGCGCGATCCCGGCGCTGCAGAAGGACACCCGCATGGCACCGAAGCGTTGGACCACCTGGCTGGGCGCGCCGCTGCTGGGCGGGATATTCGCGCTGGGCTGGACGCCGTGCTTGGGCCCAACGCTGGCCGCCATCATTTCCGTATCGGCCGGCACCGAAGGCATGACAGCCGCGCGCGGCGTGCTGCTTATCATTTTTTATTGCCTGGGCTTGGGCCTGCCGTTCCTGCTGGTGGCGCTGGGCTCCGCGCGGGCGATGCGCTCGATTTCGTGGGCCCGCAAGCACTCGCATACCATCCAGATAATCGGCGGCGTGGCGATGATCCTCGTCGGCCTGGCCCTGGTAACCGGCCTGTGGGGCGAGTTTATTAACTTCATCCGCCAGTGGACCGTGGACTACGGCGCCACCCTGATTTAGGAGAGACGTGAAATATTTCCGCAAAGCCTGGCATTGGCTGACCAGCATGCGCACGGCACTGGCGCTGCTTTTCTTGCTGGCGCTGGCCGCGATTCCCGGTTCCTTGCTGCCGCAGCGCGACCTCAACGAGCAGAACGTGCAGGACTTCATCGAGTCCAATGGCAACGTAGCGAAGATCTACGACAAGCTGCAGCTTTTCGACGTCTTTTCTTCCGTCTGGTTCCAAGCCATCTTCATCCTCTTGGCCATTTCCCTAGTGGGCTGCATCCTGCCGCGCTCCTGGGATCACTACAAGGCGTGGAAGACCCCGCCAACGCGCGCGCCGAAGTACCTCCACAAGCTGCCGCTGGCGGCCGAGGGGCACTCGGACAAGAGCGAGGAAGAGCTCTCCGCGGAGATCAAAAAGCGCCTGAAGAAGTGGCGCGTGGCCGAGTACTCCCCAGAAGAAGACCGCGCCGGTGTGCATACCTTCTCCGCGGAGCGCGGCTACGGCCGCGAGCTGGCAAATCTCATTTTCCACGTGGCGCTGGTGGCCATCTTGGTTACCGTCGCTGCCGGCCGCTTGGTCAACTACGAGGGCCAGGTCATCGTGGTCACCGAGTCCGGCTCGCAGGGCGGCGGCCAGACCCTGGACCAGTCCACGGAGTTCTGCAATACCTCCACGTCCAACTTCGACTCCTTCCGCGCCGGCCCGCTTTTCGACGGCACCGGTCTCCACCCCTTCTGCCTCATCGCCCATGACTTCGCGGCCGAATACCTGCCCAACGGCCAGGCGGAGATGTTTACCTCCAACGTTTCCTACGCGGAGGGCGAGGACATCTACAAGGATGACTCCGAGTGGAAGGATTATGAGCTTAAGGTCAACCACCCGCTGCGCTTGGCGCACAACCGCGTCTACTTGCAGGGCCACGGCTACGCGCCGACGGTCACGGTGGAATGGCCCAATGGCGAAAAGCGCACCCAGACCATTCAGTTCCAGCCGAATGACACGACCTTCTTCTTGTCCTCCGGCGCGATGCGCTTCGACCCGCCGGCCGGCATGCACCCGGATCTCTATGACCGCCGCCAGAACCAGATCGCCATCCAGGGCCTCTTCGCGCCCACGGCCGAATGGGCCGGCGAGAACGGCAAGCTGCTGCAGTCCGCGTACCCGGGCCTGAAGGATCCCGCCATGGCCATCGATATCTACCGCGGCGATGCCGGCCTGGACACCGGCACCCCGCAGTCCTTCTTCTCGCTGGACCCGAACCTGGTGCAGTCCGGCCAGCTGCAAAAGATTGACCGCGTGAACCTCAACCAGGGCGAGGACGTCACCCTGGACGATGGCACGAAGATCACCTTCGACGGCGCCAGCGAGTTCGCCAATTACCAGGTCTCTTATGATCCTTTCCAGAAGTGGGTGCTGGTCTCCGCGCTGGTAATGCTCATCTCCTTGGTGGGTTCGCTGGTGATTAAGCGCCGCCGCGTCTACATCCGCCTGCGGCCGAATGCGGCCGGCGGCACCGACGTGGAGATGGGCGGGCTTGCCCGCACCGACCGCGCCGGCTGGTCCGAGGAGTTCCACGAGCTGCACCGCGCGCTGCTGGAGCTGCCGGACCCAGACGAGGTCGAAGAAGACGAACTTTATACCGACGATTAGCGCCCCGGCCCGATCCAACAAAAGTTGGATTGGGTCGTTTCGCTGAGTAAGGTAATCAGCACTTATCCCGCACGTGTGAAGGCTAGGAGCATTCATGCAGATCGATCAGAATCTGTCTAATTTCTCGGATATCGCGGTGCAGACCGCCTTTGTGGTGTACTGCGTCGCGCTCTTTTTGTCGCTGTTTTACTACGGCCGCATGCAGGGCATCATCGAGGGCCGCCGCGCCGTGAAGTCCGAGGCCGCGAAGGTCTTGGTGGGGGCGGGCGCTGGGGGCGTCGACAAGCGCAGCTATGCCGGCGAGGTTGCCCAGTCTTCTTCCGGAATCACGGCCGATGAGCTGAAGGAAAAGGAGCGCAAGGCCGATAAGCTCGGCGGCATGACCAGCGCGCTGATGTGGGTGGGCATTGCGTTGCACGCAGCGGCGATCGTGCTGCGCGGCCTGGCCACCGGCCGCTTCCCCTTTGGCAACCTGTACGAGTACGTGCTGATGGTGAGCTTCGGCGTGCTGCTGGTGGGTAATATGGCCATGCAGCGCAAGGAATGGCGCACCGTGTGGCCGTGGTTGCTTACCCCGACCCTCGCGCTGATGTTTTATGGTTCCACCAAGCTCTATGCCGAGTCCGCCCCGGTGGTGCCGGCGCTGCAGTCGCACTGGCTGCCCATCCACGTCACCGTGGTTTCTTTGGGCGCGTCCATCGGTATTATCTCCGGCATTGTCTCGCTGCTGACGCTGTTCCGTATGGCGCAACCGAAGCATGCCGAGCATGGCTTCTTCGGTGCGGTGGCCCGCCCGCTGCCTTCTGCCGCAAAGATTGACCAGCTGGCCTACCGCCTGGCTGTTATCACCCTGCCGACCTTGGGTCTGGGCATCATCCTGGGGGCCATCTGGGCCGAGTCCGCCTGGGGCCGCTTCTGGGGTTGGGACCCGAAGGAGACCGTATCCTTTGCCACCTGGATCCTGTACGCCGCGTACCTGCACGCGCGTGCGACGCCGGCCTTCCGCAAGGCGGCGCCGTGGATCAACGTCATGGCGATGGCGCTGATGGTCTTCAACCTGTTCTTTATCAATATGGTCGTCTCCGGCCTGCATTCCTATGCGGGGCTGAACTAGATGGCGGAGCATAATAGCCCGCGCCATAAGCAGGGCAAGCCGGCCGGCGATAATGCGGTGATTTTGGGCCTTGGCGCCCAATTCGCCGAGCGCCGCCGCGAGTTGGGCATTTTGCAGCAGCAGCTTGCCGACGCCGCCGGTATCTCCCGCTCCACCCTCCACACCATCGAGCACGGTGGTGCGGGCGTGCGGTGGGAAAAGATCACCGCCGTGGCTGAGGCCTTAGGCCTAGAGATGCGCTTCGTGCCGAAGGAATCCTAGTCCTTCTCGCCGTCGGCGTCGCGTTTGCGGCGCTGGCGGCGCTTTTCTTCTTCTGCCTCCTGTGCGCGGCGCTGCTTGAAGCGCTCCTTTTCCAGTTTCCAGAGGAATTCCTCGTCATCATCGGGGCCTTTGATAGCGCGGGGTTGTTCCACCTCGCGCTTTTTCCATGTCGAGGGCCCGAAGGCCTTCCAGACGAGGTAGGCGGCGAGGACAAAGAGTAGGAGGAGGATTATTCGGCCCATGCGTGCGATTCTACCTGCACCGCGTACAATCAACCCCCATGACGCATAACCCTGAGCCACCCAAGCCGGACCCAGAACTGCGCCGCCGTTCGCGCGCGGCGCTGTGGAAGTACGGGCTCGCCCGCGTAGTGCTTTTTATCGCTTTGACCGCGGTGATCGAGATTTTGGCCATCGCCATCGGCTTTGCCATCCCGGTGCTCGTTGCGGCGCTGCTGGCGCTCTTCGTGGCGCTGCCGCTATCGATGCTGATCTTTAAAAAGTGGCGCATCGAGGCCACTCAGACGCTGGCCGAGTACTCCGCCCAGCGCAAGGCCCACAAGCGCTGGGTTCAGGCGGAGCTGGAAGGCCGCGCCGCCCAGGACTAGACGATGATGAGTGCGGCGGCCTCGATAACGGCCCACAGCAGCATCGCGCGGCCGGTCAGGCCGAGCACCGGGATGAGCTCTGGGCCTTGGGTGCCGCGGTTGACGGTGCGGATGGCGCGCAGCGCAAGGGGGAAGTAGACCAAGCCAGCGAGCGCGAGCCAGCTGCCGAAGGCGATGCCAATGGTCAGCAGGAATGGCAGCAGGAGCAGCACCGTAAAGAGCAGGCGCGCCTTCTCGTTGCCGAGGCGCACGGCGAGGGTAATCTTGCCGGTCTCGGCGTCGGAAGGAATATCGCGGATATTATTGACTAAGTTCACCCCGGAGCTCATCGCGCCGATGCCCACGGCCAGCGCGAGGCCCGACCACGACAGGTGGCCGGCTTGGGTGAATTCGGTGCCGAGCACGGCGACGAGCCCGAAGAAGATAAAGACAGCAACCTCGCCGAGCCCGCGATAGCCATACGGGTTCTTGCCACCGGTATAAAACCACGCGCCGGCGATGCATAGCGCGCCGACGAGGATGAGCCACCACGCATGCGCCGCGAAGGAGAGCGCGATGCCGGCGAGCCCGGCCACGGCGAAGGCGGCGAAGGCCGCGAGTTTCACCTGCTGCGGGCGGGCCAGGCCGCCGCCGGTGAGGCGCTGCGGACCGGTGCGGTCATCGTCGGTGCCGCGGATGCCATCGGAATAGTCATTGGCATAGTTCACGCCGATGATAAGTGCCCACGCCACGATGAGGGCGAGGAGCGCGCGGCCGAAGTGCGCGCCGTCGGCAGCCGCTGCGGCACCAGTACCAGCGATGACTGGGGCGAAGGCATTAGCCCACGTGTGCGGGCGTGCGCCTTGGAGCCAGTCTTTGGCAGTTGCGGGATAGGCAGAAAGTGACATGTCAGTTATTGTGCCACGCCACCGCGGGCATGCTGTGCACAAGGGACGTACACGGCGGATATATAAAAGCCACGGGTATGGCGGAAGCGCGTCGTACGTACCCAAGAAAGGACGGCTGTGGGCCACACCCGTGACAAAAGTTCAATGCGTTGAACTTTCTTAAAGTTATCATGTGAATCGCTCGCGGGGCAAGGCCTTTACTACGATGAATGTCATGCATTTAAGCGATCTCCCTGAACGTACCCAGGACTACCTCAAAGTCCTGTGGGACCTCTCCGAGCACTCCGGCGGCGCGCCCATCGCGCTCAAGGAGCTGGCGGGGCGATTGAACCAAAAGGTGCCCACGGCGTCGGAAGCCGTAAAGCGTCTCGTTGCCCAAGGGCTGGTGGAACATGAGCGCTACGCTGGCGTTTCGCTGACCCCAGAGGGCCAGGCACTGTCCATGGGCATGGTCCGCCGCCATCGTCTCCTCGAGACCTTCTTGGTCAAAGAGCTGGGGTACACCTGGGACGAGGTTCACGAGGATGCCGATCTCCTCGAGCATGCATGCTCCGATCGCTTCATCGATCGACTCGATCAGCACCTGGGCCATCCTCAGCGCGATCCCCACGGCGATCCCATCCCCGACGCGCAGGGCAGCATCGAGGACCTTGGCACGCTCACGCTTGACGACGTCCCCCTTCACACCCCTGTCACCATCGAGCGGGTATGCGACGGAGACACCGAGCTGTTGCGCTACCTCGACAGCCATGGCGTCGGCCTGGGCGTCGAGGTCGTAGTCGATTCCCGCGTTGCGGGCCTGCTCAACCTGCACGCAGGGGACGAGGAGTTCTCTCTTGCGGAAGTCGCGGCCGCCGACGTGACGGTGCGCGCTAACGAAGTCTAATCAGTTCTTAAAGAGCCCTGCGACACCACGACGGTCCACCTTGCCGGGGCCGGTCAGCGGCATCTCAGCAATGCGGATAATCTCGCGCGGAATCTGCCACCGAGGCAGGTCATCGAGCGCTTCGAGGATGTCGGTGCGCGAGGCCCAGCCGGTGTAAGCTGCGGCGATCATCTGGCCAAGACGTGGATCAGGGATGCCCACCACGCATACACTGTCGACGCCCGGTACCTGCAACAAGAGCTGTTCCAGTTGTTCTGGGTGCAACTTCAACCCGCCCGAGTTGATGATGCTGTCCAGACGTCCAGTGACGGTGAGTTGACCGTGGGCGTCGAGCTCCCCGGCGTCGGAAGTTGCGAACCAGCCACCGACGAAGTCGCGCGATTCCACATTGCGGTAGCCCTGCGCAATGGTCGGCCCGCCCAGGAAAATGCGGTTATCTTCCCCGATGCGCACCTCGGTGCCGGGCAGGGGAGTGCCGTTGTAGACGCAACCGCCCGCAGTCTCCGAGGAGCCATAGGTGGTTACCACGGTGATGTCGAGCTTGCGCGCAGATTCCAATAGCTGGGGATGTGGCGCTGCTCCACCTACCAGGATGGAGTTGAAACGGCGCAGTGCTTGGATGCCGTCCAGCGAATCGAGTGCCTTGTGCAGCTGCATCGGTGTGAGCGCGGTGTACATGCGGTCCTCGGTGTGGGCGAGTTCTTCTGCTGCGCGGGCGAACTCGGTGATGTTAAAGCCTTGGGACAGGTCGAGGCACAGTGGCTCCACACCCGCCACCAACGAACGCACGAGCACCTGGATGCCCGCGATGTGGTGGGCGGGCATGGCCAGTAGCCATTGGCCGGGGCCACCCAGGAAAGAATGGGTGGCATCCGCACTCGCCACCAGGTTAAGCGGGCTTAGCTGCGCACCCTTCGGTGTGCCCGTGGAACCCGAGGTGGACACCACCAAAGCAATGTCCTCAGCAATCGATTCGCCCGCGCGCATGTGGTTGCGCAGCAATTCCGTCCGCGTGCGGTCCGCTGCGGGAAGGGGTAAGAGCGTGGTCTGCCCAGCGATGGCCTTCTCGAGGTCATCCAAGATTCCTGCGGGATTGCGGGGATCGACTGGGAGTGGGGCGAGGATATGAGTCACGAATAATCAGGTTACCCGGGCATATCGCTCGTCCCGGGAGGCGGCGCGCCGGGCGTTTAGAGCAAGGCGCGCAGCCCCATGCTGAGCAAATAGAACACACCCGCCAGCACCGCGATGCAGCCGCCCGCCGACAAACTGAGTGCGGCCGCCAGCCAGAGCCCGCCGCATGCCAGCGCAATGCCCGCGATACCGGCACCGAGCATGAGCTGGGTCGGGCGCTTGATCCACGGCTGCAACGCCGCCGCCGGGGCTACCAGCAGCGCCAGGGACAAGATAGTGCCCACTGCGGGAATCACCACCACCATGGTCACGCTGATAAGCGTGAGGGTAAGCAAGTCATAGCGGCCGGGCTTTCCGCCTTGTGCGCGGAAGGACGTCTGGTCGAAGTAGAAGGAGACTAACGTCCGGCGAAATGCCACCAGCACGCCAAGGCTGACCACCACCAGGGCGCCGACAAACCAGACATCCTGCGCATTGACAGTGGTCAGCGAGCCCACGAGAAAGCTATCCACGTGGATAGGTAGCGGTTGGAACCAGCGCAGCAACAAGATGCCCAGGGAAAATCCCAAGGTGAGCGTCACGCCGGCGGCAGCGGTCGAAGAAATGCCCTCGACGGTACTCAACCACCGCATAAGCCAGGCCAAAGGCAGGCAGAACAGTGCCGCCCCCACCATCAAACCCGTGGAGAGATCCAAGCTCAGAAGGTTGGCCACTACTACACCGAGCACCGCGCCGGGGAAGATTCCGTGCGACAGGCTCTCAGCGAAAAAGACGCGCTTGCCCATGACCATCAAGGTTCCAACTAAGCCAGATAAACATCCCACAGCGATGGCCTCAAGGAGGGGCATCCGCAGGATCTCTGGATCAAGATGAGACAGTCCCATTAGCTAAATACCCCCTTCAAGCCCGCTAGCGGCACGGTGGCAACCAGCATCAAGCTGACGATTGCCTGCGGCGAAATCTGGTGCGTGGTTTGGGACAGCATGATGGCAAATCCAACCACCACTGCCAGCGTGGACAAACCCGCAGCCCAGAAGCACATGCTGCGCGGGGATCCTGCGATCAAGCGCGCCGAGAGGCCTGGAATGACAATAAAACCGATAACCAGCAACACACCCACTGCCGAGCTAGCCGCCACCACGATTAGGCCAACCGCGATATTCGCAATGAGCTCATAAGCCGCCACGTTGATGCCCATGGCGCGGGCCGCTGTGGTATCGAAAGCGACGAGAATCTGCATGCGCCAGGTTGTCAGGATGAGTAGTGCCGCAATCACGCAGAGCGTGACGGAGGTTGCCAGCCTGGACTGCGTGACGTCGAGAAGCCGGCCAAACATGAGGGCCTCCAGCTGCCCGGACTTGTCGCCATAGGCCAAACTGATGACCACGCCGATGCCGTACATAAAGGTCAGCACCACGGCCGTTCCGGCTTCCATATCCAGCTTCTGCGCTGACTGGCCCTGCCCAGAACCCAGAGAAGCCAGCACCAGCACCGTCACCGTGGCCACCGCGGCCGCACCCGGCACGATGCCCGGGATGCCGCCCACGATGAGCCCTACCACGATGCCCGGAAAAACCGAGTGCACGAGGGCTTCCACCGTAAATTCCATGCGGCGGAGATTAACGAGGACGCTAATGGCAGCTCCCGCAATCGATAGGCACAGCAGGAAGAGGAAGGCATTGCGCAGGTACGGGGCGAAGAGAATCTGCTCTATCACAGTCGCGCGCCTTGCTCCATATAGGTTTCCACTGCTTCCTCGGTTCCCATGGTGCGGACCTTGCCGTCGATCACAAACGCCGCCCAGTCGCAGGTGTGCTGCGCCAAGATGGGGTCGTGAGTGGAGACGAGCAGGGCGATTCCTGCTTCCTTGAGATCCGCAATGATCTGAATCAGGATTCGGCGACTTTCTTGATCAAGCCCGTTGAAGGGTTCGTCGAGAAGCACCAGCTCCGGGGCCGAAACCAACGCGCGCGCGATGAGCACGCGCTGGCGTTGCCCACCCGAGAGCTGGCCAAACCGCGTCTCGGCGAGGTGCTCCATCCCCACTTGTCGCAGGGCATTGAGTACGCAGTCGCGGTAGCTACGCATGCTCGTGCACCTGTGCCACCAGCTCACTGAGGGCAAAAGGCCCATTTCCACGACCTTGTAAGCCGTGACGGGAAAGCTCAGGTCGGAGTCTTGGTACTGCGGGACGTATCCGAGCGAGGCGTCGATGGTGGCCATGCCGCGCAAGGCAGCCAGGCCAGTGATTGCCTTGAGCAGGGTAGATTTGCCCGCGCCGTTGGAACCTAGGAGCGCCACGGCCTCGCCCGCGCGGATCTCAAGGTCAACGTCGGTGAGGATATCCCGGGCGCCATAGCCGCAGGTGGCATTGTGCAGAGTGACTAATGGGGAAGACATAAAGAGCTACTTTCGCTTGGCGAAGTCGAATTCCTGCAGCGATTCTGGCAACGGTTGCTGCTTGGAGTCCCAGGCGCTGACCAGGGTGTTGATGTTGTGGACGATGGATCCGATGTAGGTCTCGCCCTCACTGCCTGGCACACCTAGCGAGTCGCCGTACAAAGCGTCGTCGGATGTAACCGCCTTGACGCCTGCGGCGCGGGCGATGGCCTCGATGGACTTCGAGTTGTTGGAATTCTCCGCAAAGATGGCCTTGGCGCCGGACTCGCGGACCTTCTTTACCTGCTCATCGATGTGGCTCGAGGTGGCGTCCTGCTGGTGGTTGAAGTCAGACAGTGCGGAGCCGATGAATTTCACGCCATACTCGTTAGAGAAGTAGCCGAAGGCGTCGTGGGAAGAGAAGAGCACGCGGTCTTGCTCAGGAACTGCGGACATGGAATCGCTGGCCCACTTGTCGAGGTCCTCCAGCTGGTCGGTGTACTTCTTGCCGGCGGCGGTGAAGGCGTCCTTGGCCTGCGGGGAGGCCTGGGACAACGTGTTGACGATGTTGTCGACCTGAATCTTGGCCTGCTTCGGGGAGGTCCACACGTGCGGGTCGTACTTGAATTCTGGGGCCTCGCCGTCCTCCCCCGGGAAAGGCCACGGGCGCGGGCTCACGTGTTCGATGCCCTCGTCGATGGTGTACTTGCCGTTGCCATCGCTCATGCCTTCGCTCTTGACGCCCGAGGTCACGGCCATGACGCCGTGGAAGCCGGAGGAGTCCACGGCTTGGTCGAGGAAGTGCTCGAGGTCGACTCCGTTGACGAACATGTAGTCGGCCTGGGAGAGCGCCTGCATCTGCTGTGGGGTCATCTCGTGCTCGTGGGCGCTGGCGTTGGGGGCGAGCAAACAGGTGAGGTCGAGGGTCACTGGGCCCTCGCCGGAGGTGGTCTCTGCACCTTGGGAGTCGACCTTGTGGAGCTTGACGCCGCCGGCGGCTATCTGGGTGAGGTAGTCGCAGATCTGGGTAGTCGTGGCCACGGCCTTGACGGTGTCGCCGTCCTTCGGTTTTGCGGCGTCGGTGGATTCTTTCGAGGCGCTGCAAGCGGCGAGGCTGGCGCCGAGTGCTAGGGCGCAGGTGCCTGCGAGAATGCGCTGTAGGGGCCGGCGTGGGGTGCTGTGATTTGAGCTCATAATGAACTTCCTTTGTATTAGGAGAAGTGAACTCAACAAACACTAGCACCCTTGAACTAGATTGTTCAACGTAATGAACTTAGGTGGTCCTATCTCTTCCTTAAGCTGCCAAAATTTAAAAATGCCTCTCACTTCAATGAGTGAAGTGAGAGGCTAGGAAGCGGTGGCCTTATTTGGCTACTTTTGCCTTTTTGCTGAAGGGGAGCTGATCCAGGGAGCGTATGCCGGGGCCGGCGGCGAGCATCAGGCCCGCGACGGCGACGGTCCATTCGGAGAACTTTTGCCAGCCCTGGGCGATGAGAATTACGCCCAGGGCGACGCGTGCTGCGAGCATGACGAATGAGTTGCAGAGTTTCATGTTCGACACTTTAAGTATTAACTATGGGCATGTCCACAATTGCTTGAGATGTCTCACTCCGGTCCGAGGGCGTCCCACGCCATTTACTCCGCTACATGTATGGATTGCGCGGGGTGTCCTCCTGATCGAAGGGACGCTCCCCGCTGTCCTGCGCATCCTTGATACGCTTGAGCATCCACACTCGCGAGACGATGACGCCCGCCAGTGCAAGTGTGGCCAAGCCGATGGCGAAAATCCACATCGTGCTAACTCCTGGCTAGTAGTAATACGGGAACTGCTCCCACTGCGGGTCGCGCTTTTCGAGGAATGCTTCTTTGCCCTCGACGGCCTCGTCGGTCATGTACGCCAGGCGGGTCGCCTCGCCGGCGAAGACCTGCTGGCCCATGAGGCCGTCATCGGTCAGGTTGAAAGCGAACTTCAGCATGCGCTGGGCTGTTGGGGACTTGCCGTTGATTTCGCGGCCCATCTGGATTGCGGCGTCTTCCAAGTCGGCGTGATCGACAACCTCATTGACCGCGCCCATCTCATACATCCGCTGGGCATCATAGGTGCGACCCAAGAAGAAGATCTCGCGGGCGAATTTCTGGCCCACCATCTTAGCTAGGTAGGCCGAACCATAGCCGGCATCGAAGGAACCCACGTCCGCGTCCGTCTGCTTGAAGCGCGCCTCCTGGCGGGAGGCGACCGTCATATCGCAGACCACGTGCAGCGAGTGTCCGCCGCCGGCCGCCCAACCATTGACCACGGCGATAACCACCTTGGGCATGGTGCGGATAAGGCGTTGGACCTCGAGGATATGTAGGCGGCCGCCTTCCACCTTCTCGCGGGCGGTGTCCACGGTGGATTCATCCGCGGTGGCGTCATCATGGGCGTGCTCGGTGGCGTAGCGGTACCCGGAGCGGCCGCGAATGCGCTGGTCGCCGCCCGAACAAAAAGCCCAGCCGCCATCCTTGTCGGAAGGACCATTGCCGGTGAGCAAAATCGTTCCCACATCCGGCGTGCGGCGGGCGTGGTCGAGGGCGCGGTAGAGCTCGTCTACGGTATGCGGGCGAAACGCATTGCGCACCTCCGGGCGGTCGAAGGCGATGCGCACGATGCCGTTCTTGCGGCCCTCGCCGTTGAGCCTGTGATAAGTGATATCCGTCAGGTCCTCAAAACCTTCTACGGCATGCCACAATTCCGGGCGGAACGGATTATCGGTGCTGTATTTTCTCTGCTCGCTCATGATGGCCAGCTTAGTGGCAAAAGAAGAATAGTCCCCATTCCCAACCCTCACCCACACACTGCCCAGCAGGCCGGTAATAATCAATACGCGATACTGCGAGGTTGTTGCCCCGCATAATACCCGTGTACGCCATACCAGCGCGGTACTCCATGCCATGGGGAGACTCGAACTCCCCGCCCCTTAAAGCGCTAAAGGGGGCCAGTGTCCCAGGATTTTCCCCTCCAGGGTGGGGGCCTGCTCGCTGCAGGTGTGTGGGCTACCATCGCGCGCTTTAAGCAGCGCGCGAGATGACTATCCGTTTTTCAGTTCGGTATTCCAGTTCAGCTGCTGGATGCGGGTATCCAGCTCGCGGTACTGCTTAGACAAATCATCGACGCGCTTGCGCAGATCCGCCACCGGGATGGTGGAGACAAACTTAATCTCGGTGCGGGAATAGCGATCCGAGCGCGTACCCGCCCGCTGCGCCAGGTCGTGGTAGATGCGGCGCTTGCGCAAGAGGCCGTCGCGAAGCGCGAGGGCTTCCATCAGGTTCCTCTTCTCATCAAAGGCGGTGGCGATATTCGTCGCATTAATGGCCTGCACCAGCTCATCGATGCGCCCGGCCACGCCGTCGAGCTCGCGCAGCAGCTCCTGCGGATCCTCATCCGGGGTATCACCCTCCTGCACGCGGGCCACGGTCAGCAGCCGCTCGTGCAGGCTATTGAGGCGCTCCTGCGCCTGCGCGCGCTCCGCCAATGCCTCAGCTAGCAGCATATTTCCTCCTTTATTGGTATAGGTTCCCAAAATAGCGCAGAGCGGCGGAGGGGTCAATGGCCGGCGGGCGCTACCATGAAGGCCATGCATATCGATGACGTCCTTGACCGCGCCCACGTAGTCTCCCTCCCACTTGCCGTGCGTTTCCGCGGCATCACCACGAGGGAGGCCCTGCTCATCGAGGGCCCGGCCGGCTGGGGCGAGTTCGCGCCCTTCTTGGAATACGGCCCGGCCGAGTCCGCCGCGTGGCTGCGCGCCGGGCTCGAGGCCGCCTACGAGGGCTTTCCAGAGCCGGTACGCGATTCCATCGAGGTCAACGCCACCATCCCGGCCGTACCTGCCAGCGAGGTTCCGGCCGTGGTGGAGCGCTACCCCGGCTGCCGCACCTTCAAAATCAAGGTGGCAGAAAAGGGCCACACGCTTGCCGACGACGCCGCTCGCGTCCGCGCCGTCCGCGACACCATCACCCAACGCGGCGAAATCCCTATCCTGCGCGTGGACGCCAATGGCGGCTGGACCGTGGAGGAAGCAGTCCAGGCTGCGCAGATGATGATGCCGTTGGACTATATGGAACAGCCATGCGCCACCACTGAGGAGCTCGCCCAGGTGCGCGGCCGTCTCATGCGCGCCGGCCTCTTCGTACGCGTGGCCGCCGATGAATCCATTCGTAAGGTCGCCGACCCCTATCGTGTCGCCGAGCTGCAGGCAGCGGACGTCGCCGTGGTTAAGCCCGCCCCACTCGGTGGCGTGCGCCGCGTCCTCGAGGTGGCCCAGCATTTGCGTCAGCGCCATATGGATATCACGGTGGCCTCCGCGCTGGATACCTCCATTGGCATCAATATGGGCTTGGCGGCCGTCGCCGCGCTCCCGCGCATCTACGACGACGAGGACATCGATGTCACCCCAGCCGCTGCCGGCCTTGCCACCGGCTTCCTTTTCGAAGAGGACGTCACCGCCCCGCGCCCGCTTATCGATGGCCACCTTCCCGCCGATATCCTCGCCCCCGACCCAGACCGCCTCGCTGCACTCGCCGCCCCCGCCGATCGCCGCGATTGGTGGTTCGATCGCGTTCGCGCCTGCTGGCCGCACCTTTCTGAATCGCACGTTTCTGACTAGGGCCTAGAGCAAGCTCTGGTGAAACCTCCACGCCGGGGTCGCCAGCGCCCAGCGCACCTTCTGCGGCCTGCTCTTTAGCCCGCGCACACTGCGCCGATGCGCCACCGTTTCCTGCACCGTCTCCACCACTAGCTTGAGGTGGTAGTCGGTGCACTCATCCGTAAACTTCAATGGCGCCCATCCGTGCTGCACCGCATGATTGGTCTTCCACGTCCCGATGAGGAATTCCCGGTGATTATTCTCCGGCGCGTGATAGTAAAGCGAGTCCAAGTCCACCACGGTCGTTCCCGCTTCGAAGCCTAAATCCCAGGTGTACGGCCCTAGCCGGAAATTCGGCACCGGCTTGAGACCCACCCGCCGCATCTCGTGGTACATCCGCTGCTCCCATTTCGACGCCGTCCCCACCGGCGCCTGCTCCGCCAACTCGCGCACCGCGTCCCTTTTCTTACTGATCACCAGCTCTAAATCGGCCGCGAACCTCCCCCTTCCGTTGAGCCCGCGATACGCCTGCGCCAGCGCTTCTTTCAGCAGCCACTCGCTGCAGCGCTCGAAGCTCAATGCATCTGCTACCGCCTGTGCCGGCAACGCCATCCTTACACCCTTTATCCGATTCGCCGGCACCGGCCGCGACCTCACCGTATACACCACATCATCCGCTCGAATCCGGCAGTTTTTATCCACCCGGATCACCGCCGGCAGCCGCACCTCGCATAAGCCATAGGCCGCGAGCGCCGCCGTCCCCGAAAACACCGCATCCGGATAAAGTTGCGCCACCGCGGCTACTTTATCTTTCGCGCTCGCCTCTGCAGCGATATAACAGTTGCGCCGCAAGCGCAAAAGTGTTCCCCCACTAATCCTGCTGCGGATTTGATAGTCAGTAAGGCCTAAATCTAGTAATTCATTTCTCGTCCACATGACTCATTGGACTGGAAATCTTCCGGAAAGGTTCCACCTTCCTAGTTTCAACGATTTCGTCCATCTAGAACACCTAAACCGTCGACGGTTTTCGCCATATGGGTGGACGAAATCGTTGAAAGCCGGTGAACCGCTAGAGAGAACCGTTAAAAAACTGCTGTCAGGCTTGAGACTGCCCAACCTGCCACCTGTGAGTACGCTGGAAGGCATGTCTACTATCAAGGTCCGCGATGCTCACCTGCACAATCTGCGCAATGTCGACGTCGATATGCCCCGCGGCAAGCTCGTCGCGGTCACAGGTGTGTCTGGTTCGGGCAAATCTTCGCTGGCGTTCGGTACGATTCACGGCGAAGGCCAACGCCGCTACCTTGAATCGGTAGCACCCTTCGCACGCCGCCTCATTAGCTCGGCCGTCGACCCACAGGTCAGCCAGGTAGAGGGCCTACCGCCGACGGTCGCACTGCAGCAATCGACCTCCGGCGGCGGAGCGCGCTCTACGGTGGGCACGGTGTCCGCGCTCTCCAATAGCGTGCGCCTGCTTTATTCGCGCGCCGGGGATAACCCGGAGGGCCTATACTCCGATTCCTTCTCGCCCAATACCCCGGAGGGAATGTGTCCGCAGTGCCACGGCACGGGCGTGGTTCACGAGCCGACCGAGGACTCCATGGTCCCGGATCCCACCCTCTCTATCGAGGAAGGCGCCATCCAAGCATGGCCCGGCGCCTGGGCCGGCAAGAACTTCCACGACATTTTGATGAACTTGGGCTATGACCTGGATTCGCCCTGGCAAGAGCTGCCGCAAGAAGACCGCGACTGGATCCTCTTCACGGAAGAGCGCCCCGTAGTCACGGTCAAGCCCTTGCGCGGAAAAGATCAGATTCAGCGCAACTATGAGGGCACGTGGCGCTCGGTGGCCAGCTACCTCAATAAGACGCTTGCGGAGACCCAATCGGATACCCTGCGCAAGCGCACCCTGTCCTATATGGAATCGCGCGAGTGCGAGACTTGTGGCGGCCGCCGCCTCAACCCGGCCGCGCTGAAGGTCACCTATGCGGGCATGCCGATTGATGAGCTGGGCGCGCTGCCGCTGGATAGGGTGCATGAGGTGCTCAGCAAGCAGAACCCGGAGGAGAATTCGGCCGAGGATTTGCTCCTGCGGCAGATTCTGCCGGCGTTGACCTCGGCGCTGGAGCTCGGCTTGGCGCACCTCAGCCTGGATCGGCCGACGCAGAGCCTGTCCGGCGGCGAGATGCAGCGCATCCGTTTGGCGGCGCAGCTGCGCTCCGGTCTCTTCGGTGTGGCCTATGTGCTCGACGAGCCCTCGGCCGGCCTGCACCCCGATGAGCGCGACGCGGTCATGGATATGTGCCGCCGTTTCATCGCGGCCGGCAACTCCGTGCTCTTGGTGGAGCATGACATGGATCTGGTCGCGCAGGCGGACTGGCTCGTTGACGTCGGCCCGCTGGCCGGCGAGCGCGGCGGCAACGTGGTCTATTCGGCCCCGGTTGCAGACTATGACGCGGACACCCCTACCGCCAATGCGCTGGCTCACCGCACGCTCGCGCTTGCCGACGACCCCCGCACCCCCTCCTCCCACCTCGCCCTGCGCGGCATCAACGCACGCAGCATCGACAACCTGGATGTGGATTTTGGCTTGGGCCAATTCACGGCGGTCGCCGGTGTCTCCGGTTCGGGTAAATCCACCCTGGTCAGCACGGTGCTGGCTGGCCTGCTGCGACAGTCCGCCACGGCCGTTTCCGATGAAGAGGAGACCGAGGACAAGGGCTGGTCCGTAGAGAGCACGGAGGGCTTTGACCGAGTAAAGCGCGTCGTGCAGATTACCCAGAAGCCCATCGGCCGTACCCCGCGTTCCACGCTGGCAACCTATACCGGGCTTTTCGATAACGTTCGCAAGCTCTTCGCCTCCACCGATGAGGCCAAGCAGCGCAAGTGGACGGTCTCGCGCTTTTCTTACAACGTAAAGCAAGGCCAGTGCCCCACCTGCGGCGGCGCGGGCAAGATCGAGGTGGAGCTGGTCTTCTTGCCGGGCTCGTACACCACCTGCCCGGAGTGCGGCGGCGCCCGCTTCAACGACGAGACCCTCGAGGTGACCTGGCAGGGCCGCACCATCGCGGACATCTTGGAGCTCACCGTGGATGAGGCCGCGGAGGTCTTCGCCGAGGAAGAAAAGATTTACCGCGCCATTGCTACGCTGCAGGCCGTCGGCCTGGGCTACCTCCGCTTGGGCCAGGGCGCGCCGGAGCTGTCCGGCGGCGAGGCCCAGCGCATTAAGCTGGCCACGGAGCTGCAGCGCTCCCGCAACTCGCGTCGCGGCCATACGGTCTACCTGCTGGACGAGCCCACCACGGGCCTGCACCCAGCCGATATCGACCTGCTCAATACCGAGCTGCACAAGCTGGCGGATGCGGGCCATACGGTAATCGTCGTCGAGCATGATCTATCGGTCATGGCGAATGCGGACCGCATCATCGAGATGGGCCCGGGCGCTGGCGAAGACGGCGGCCGCATCATCGCGGATGCCACCCCGGCGCAGGTCGCCGCAGAGGATACCGCCACGGGCCGCGCCTTGAGTGCACGCCGAGCGCATTAAGCGGCGAGGCCTAGCTACCCGTTAGCTGTGGGAGACCTCTCTGGGATCTCACAGCAAAATGGGGTAGAGGTAGAGGGTATGACTACTAAAGGCCCTCATGGCGATAATAATGAAACCCGCAGCTGGTCCAGCCCGGCGGATGATGCCACGCGCCAGATTGGCCGCGTGCCCGATAATGCCGCCGGCCCCAGCCGCGACCAAGCGCGCCGCGAGCACCCCAAGCAGTACTTCCCAGGCGAGCAGCAGCCGCAGAATGAGACGCGTCAGTTCGATGCGGCCGCCGGCTACCAGCAGGGCTCTGGCTATCAGCAGGGCTACGGTCAGCAGCAAAGCTACGGCCAGAACTATCAGCAGCCGGCCGGGCAGGCATATGGCCAGCAGTACGCGCAGCAGCCCGAGTACGAGCCGGTGCCGTCGAACTATGATCCGGACCAGCCGGAAAAGCGCAAGAAGAAGGGCGGCGGCGGTGGCGCCATGGCCGGCGTCTTCGCGGCCATCGCGGTACTTGCAGTGCTGGCTGCGGCGGTCCTGTTTTTCCTGTGGCGCAATGCCGCGGACGAGGCGGATAAGCCGGACCCACAGCCGGTGACGGAAACGCTGACCACGGAGGTTCCCACTACCGTGACCCAGACCGAAGAGCCGGATTCGCAGGATGAGAATTCCAATAACCTGCCGAAGCTGCCGGACTTCCAGAATGACCTGCCGTCCGATATCCCGACCGAGCTGCCACCAGAGGTACAAGACCAGCTGGATAAGGGCAGCGACGTGGACATTGAGGGCCTCCTCAATGACCTCCTGGGCGGCGGCGAGCAGTCGGCCGACCAGCCGGGCGCTCAGAACTAAGCGCCCAGCACCTGCCCGGTAAGGGAAATGGCGCGCGGGCAGGTAAAATCGGGCGGCATGAATGAATCGATGCAGTTGGCTGAGAAGGTCGCCGCCCAACTGGCGCGCCACCTCACGGATGTCGTCCTGTGCCCTGGTTCGCGCAACGCGCCGCTGTCGCTGGCGCTATTGGCGCGTGATGATATTCGCGTACACACCCGCCTGGACGAGCGCGGGGGAGCGTTTACCGCCCTGGGCATGGCGCGGGTGCAGCGCCGCCACGTGGGCGTGGTAATGACCTCGGGAACTGCGGTGGCCAATACCTTGCCGGCCGTGGTGGAGGCACACTATTCCCATACGCCGCTGGCGATTATCAGCGCGGATCGGCCGGAGCGCCTGGTGGGTACGGGGGCGTCGCAGACCATCGAGCAGCAGGGCATCTTCGGTGTCTATGCGGACACCACCCAGGTCACCGGCGCGGACGATATCGCGGCGATGGCCCAGCGCTTCCGCGAGGACCTGCAGGTACACATCAATGTGGCCTTTGATGCCCCGCTTGTCGACGCCACCCTGCCAGACCACACCTCCGGCGACGGCGTGCGCGAGCCAGCACCAGCCTTCGTGGACCACGGGGAAGTGGCCGTGGATTTGAGCAAGAACACCCTAGTCATTACGGGTGACGAGGCCTGGGAGGTAGAAGGCCTCCAAGATGTACCGACCATTGCGGAGCCGAGCGCGCCGGGTCCGTATCATCCGGTGCATCCAGCGGCGGCGCATATCTTCCGCAAGGCGCAGGTCTCCGCGAATGATTATGTGGTCAACACCAAGGTGGAGCAGGTCATCGTCGTGGGGCACCCGACGCTGCACCGTGGGGTGTTAGCGCTGATGAATGATCCGGATATTGAGCTAGTGGTGCTCTCGCGCACCAAGGACTTCACCAACCAGCGCGGCGACGAGGCCCGGCTTGGCACCACCGTCAAGGTCACCGGTGAGCCGAGCCGCGAGTGGATGAAGATCTGCGAAGGCGCAACCGATATGGCTGGACAAGCGGTGCGCGAGACCCTCGAGGATGAGGAACTGGGATTCACTGGGCTCCACGTCGCGGCCGCGGTGGGCGATACGCTCTCCGTCAATGACACCCTGGTGCTCGGCGCTTCGAACCCGGTGCGTGATGCCTCCATGGTGGGCCTGCCTTTCGACGGCGTGGATACGTACTCGCCGCGCGGGGCGGCCGGCATCGACGGCACCATCGCCCAAGCCATCGGCATTTCCCTGGCCACGCAATCGCTGGATCCCACCAACTGGCGCGCCCCGCGAGTGATGGCGCTCATGGGAGATGTCACCTTCTTGCACGACGCAAATAGCCTGCTCGTCCCGGAAGATCAGGCGCGACCGGAAAACCTCACCATCGTGGTGGCCAATGACAATGGCGGAGGCATCTTCGAGACCCTAGAGCAAGGCGCCGATGCGCTGCGCGAGTCCTTCGAGCCGGCGTTTGGAACGCCGCATGGGGTGGACGTCGGCAAGCTGGCAGAAGCCTATGAGGCAGACTACCGCGAGGTGACCACCCCGCAGGAGCTATTGGATACGCTGGCGGAGCTGAAGGAATACTCCACTGGGATTACCGTCGTGGAGGCCAAGACCACCCGTGCCACGCGCCGGGCGCTCAATGAGAAGCTCACCGCAAAGGTAGGCCAGTAAATGGCCCCGCCGCAGCATAAGCCGCACGCGGCCGTGGTGCCGCGCTATACGCCCGCGGTTTATCGTCGCCGCCTGCACCAGCTGACGCTGGCGCTGTACCTGGCCGCGCTGGTGGGTGTGGTGGGCATGGTCATCGGGCCGGCGTTGAATGACCACGCCATCGCCAGCCACCCCGCGCGCGCTTTGGCCACGGTCAAGGATGTGGGCATGCTGCGCACCACGGTGGATTTCCAAGACAGTGAGGGGATTTACCACACCCCACAGCACGGGCTGCTCTATCCCAGTGGGCTAGGTGAGGGCCAGCAGGTGTGGGTGCACTACGCCCAGGACGACCCAGACCTGGTCAAGGTCGAAGGCCGCGAATGGACGCTGGCCATCATCCCAGCGCTTTCGGTAGGGGTGGTTGCCACGCTCATCGCGGCCGTGCTGTGGAAGCTGATTAGCTTCTTTACCCGCCGCGCGGAGAAATAATTAACCAAGATTTTCCGCTGGCTTCACCATAAACTTAAGAAGATGGGCCATGATGGTGGCATGCGTGTTGCGATCGTGGCTGAATCCTTCCTTCCTAATGTCAATGGTGTGACCAACTCCGTGCTGCGCGTTTTAGAGCACCTGCACGAGACCGGCCAAGAGGCCATCGTCATCGCGCCGGGCGCCCGTGAGGGACAAGAAGAGATTCCGGACTACCTAGGATTTCCCATCTACCGCGTGCCCACCGTGCGCGTGCCGCTGGTGGATTCGCTGCCGGTGGGCGTGCCTACCACGGCGGTCGATGAGGCCTTGCGCGACTTCAAGCCGGATATCATCCACCTGGCCAGCCCCTTCGTACTCGGCGCGGCGGGCGCTTTCTCCGCCCGCCAGCAGCGCGTGCCGGCCGTGGCGTTGTACCAGACCGATGTTGCCGGATTTGCCACCAAGTACCATGCCTCCGCGCTGGCCTATGGCGTGTGGGAGTGGCTGCGCACGATTCATAACTCCTGCCAGATGACGCTGGCACCGTCCTCGCTGACCATCCGGGACTTGGAAAAGCACCACATTAAAAACGTGCGTCACTGGGGTCGTGGCGTGAACGCAGAACTTTTCCACCCCTCCAAGCGCTCTGAGGAGCTGCGCCGCAGCTGGGATCCGAGCGGCACCAAGAATGTGGTGGGATTCGTTGGTCGCCTCGCCGCGGAAAAGGGCGTGCACCGCCTCTCGGCGCTCAACGGGCGCGAGGATATCCAACTGGTCATCGTGGGCGATGGCCCGGAGCGGCCGCTGTTGGAGGCGCAGCTTCCCGGCGCCGTCTTTACCGGTGCCCTTTCTGGCGAAGACCTCGCCGCCGCCTATGCTTCCTTGGACGTCTTTGTCCACGCCGGCGAGTTCGAGACCTTCTGCCAGTCCATCCAGGAGGCGCAGGCTTCCGGCGTACCGACCATCGGGCCGCGGGCAGGTGGCCCGGTAGATCTCATCGATGAGGGCTATAACGGACTGCTGCTGGATGTACAGACCTTTGTGGAAGACCTCCCCAATGCGGTGGATGCGCTGCTCAACCCAGAGATCCATCAGGAGATGCGTGATAATGCCCGCGAGTCCATTTCCTCCAAGACGTGGAAGGCGCTGTGTGAGCAGCTCGTGGGCTATTACGAAGAGGTACTGGAGGATACTCGCCGGGTGCCGCTGACCATTTTGGGCCAGCGTCCGGAGCTGCCGCGATGGGCGGCTCGTGTCCTTGGCGCCCGCGTAGCCTAGACTGATCATTTGTGTCTAAGGCAGATCTGGATAAAAAGCCCTTCGATGTGGCGCGCATGTTTGACGCCGTGGGCGAGAAATACGACCTCACCAATACCGTGCTGTCCTTTGGGCAGGACGCGCACTGGCGCAAGCGCACCCGCGAGCGTTTGAACCTTAAACCGGGCGAGAAGGTCCTCGACCTTGCAGCGGGTACCGCTGTGTCCACCGTGGAACTTTCCAAGTCCGGTGCGTGGTGCGTGGCGTGTGATTTCTCCCGTGGCATGCTGGCCGCCGGGCGTGAGCGCGACGTGCCCAAGGTGGCTGGCGATGGCATGAAGCTGCCGTTTGCGGATAACACCTTTGATGCCGTGACCATTTCTTATGGCCTGCGCAATATCCACGACTTTGAGCTCGGCCTGCGCGAAATGGCGCGCGTGACCAAGCCGGGCGGGCGCCTTGCGGTGGCGGAGTTTTCCACCCCGGTGGTGCCGATTTTTGGCACCGTGTACAAGGAATACTTGATGCGTCTGCTCCCGCCGGTAGCGCGCCTGGTCTCTTCTAACCCGGAGGCATATATCTACCTCGCAGAATCCATTCGCGCGTGGCCTGGGCAGGAGGAGCTCGCCGCGGTTATCAATCGCAATGGCTGGGCCGAGGCCGGTTGGCAGAACCTTACCTTCGGCATCGTGGCGCTGCACTCGGCGGTAAAGCCAGCCTAGGCGCTGCTCCGCCCGTGCCTGGGGGAGCAGGGGTTAAGCCGCGGTCGAATCCCAGAGGGGCGTATCGCGGCGAAGGGACGAGACCGTGCGGCCGGCGGCGCGCCAGGTGCGTGCGATGAGGTCGCGGTCATCGTCAGTAATGAGGTTGCCCATCAGGCGCGCGGCGGCCGGCATGAGCATGCGGCCGATGGGCCCGCGCAGGGCCAGTGGACCGGCCAGCGGTAGGAACTGCGGATAAGTAAGCAAGCGCGCGGCCGTGCGGGCCAAGAGGAAGGACTCGCCGTAGTGCTCGCGCAAGACGGCCGGCCAGGCCAGGGTGAAATCCTTCGGGCCGAGCAGGCCTACGGCCAGCGCGGCGGTCTCCAAGCCATAATCGATGCCCTCGCCGTTGAGGGGGTTGATGCAGGCCGCGGCATCACCAATGATCATCCAATTGGCGCCGGCCACGTTAGACACCGCGCCGCCCATGGGCAGTAAGGCAGAGGTAACGTGCTCAATTTCCCCGAGTCCCCACTCGGGGCGCTGTTGGGCGGCGTAGAACTCGAGCAGCTTCTTGGTGTTGATCTTGGCGGGGCGCTGCGCGGTTGAGAGCGCGCCGAGGCCGATGTTGACTTGGCCAAGCTCGGGGCCGAGCGGGAAAATCCAGCCGTAGCCGGGCTGCACCTCGCCTTCTTCGTCCTTGAGCTCAACGTGGGAGTGCATCCAGGGCTCGGTGGCATGCGTGGAGGAAGCATAGGAGCGTGCGGCAATGCCATAGACTTCTTCGCGGTGCCAGGTGCGGCCGAGCTTCTTGCCAAAGGTAGAGCGCACGCCATCGGCCACGATGACCCACTTGGCATGCACGGTGGCCTCGCCCACGCGGAAGGAGGTCACGCGGTTGCCCTCGAGCACGGGACCGGTGGCGGGGGTACCGGTGAGGAGGGTGGCGCCGGCTTCCCGGGCGGCGTCGGCAAGCAGGGCATCGAAGCGGAAGCGCGGCAGGGCCGTGCCCACCTGGGAAGGATAGGTCTCCGGCCAAGGCGCGGTAATATCGCCGCCGTAGCCGTGCAGCTTCAGTCCGCGATTGCGATAGGAGGCGTTGACCGCAATGCCAAGCTCAGCAAGCTGGTGCATCGCGCGCGGGGTAAGCCCGTCGCCGCAGGTTTTATCGCGGGGAAACGTCGCGGAATCAATAAGGAGGGTGTTATAGCCGGCGCGTGCGGCATGGATCGCGGCGGCGGCTCCGGCAGGCCCAGCGCCAATGATGGCGACCTCGACATAGGTTTGGGAATCGATCTGCTCCGACATGAGGACTATCATTGCATGAGTTCGACCCCTCGAGTGTGTTTAGGGGCGCGGTTTGGACTACGGTAGGTAATCGATTATCTCTGGCTTTTAGTTGCAAGGAACACTATTTAATGACTCACGGTCAATCGCATGCCACGCACGTGGATCTTGGTGATCCGCAGCTCAACGAGCGCATTGGTGCGGGCATGGAAGCAGTAGAAGACAAGCTGCGCAGTGAAATCGACCGCGGCCAGGACTTCTTGAAGGACAAGGTCAGCCACTTGTCTAAGGCCGGTGGCAAGCGCTTTCGCCCCATGATGGCGCTGCTGGCCTCCGAGTATGGTCCGCGTCCGGGCTGCGAAGAGGTTGTTAAGGCGGCCACCGTCGTGGAGATGGTGCACGTCGCCACCCTTTATCATGACGATGTCATGGATGAGGCGGACCGCCGCCGCGGCGTGGAATCCGCCAATTCGCGGTGGAGTAATTCCGTGGCCATCCTCGCCGGCGATGCGCTCTTGGCGCATGCCTCCCGCCTGATGAGTGAGCTGGATACCCACACCGTGGGCCACTTTGCCGATACCTTTGAAGAGCTGGTGACCGGCCAGATGCGCGAGACCATCGGCGCGGGCGAGGCCAATGCCGTGGAGCATTACACGGCCGTTATCCGTGAAAAGACCGCGGTGCTCATCGCCTCTGCTGGTTACCTGGGCGCCTACCACTCCGGCGCCTCGGCCGAGCATGCCGCAGCCCTGCACCGCATTGGTGGTGCCATCGGCATGATCTTCCAGATTGTGGACGATGTCATCGACATCTTCTCTGACCCTAAGGAGTCCGGCAAGACCCCGGGAACGGACCTGCGCGAGGGCGTATTTACCTTGCCGGTTCTCTACGCCTTGGAGGAAGAGGGCGAAGTGGGCGACAAGCTGCGTGAGCTGCTTACTGGCCCGCTGCATTCCGACGCCGAGGTGGAGCGCGCCATCGAGCTCCTGCACCAGTCTGGTGGCCGTCAGAAGGCGCTGGAGGACATCAATGCTTACCTGCGCACGGTGGAGGAGCAACTCGCCGTGCTACCGGAGAACTCCGCGAGCCAGGCCTTGCGTCAATTGGCGGATTACACGGTGCGCCGCGTGGGCTAGCTGCTTGGTTAAGCCCCTCTCTATAGCCCCATTCGCCCCTACTACGCTGGCGATTTGTAGGTGGGAGGGTGGTTCGTAGTAAAGTACTTACTCGCACCACACAGTGCATGCCAGGTTGCCCGAGCGGCCAAAGGGAGCGGACTGTAAATCCGCCGGCATTGCCTTCAGAAGTTCGAATCTTCTACCTGGCACAGAATGAAACCCCGCAAGCAAAAGCTTGCGGGGTTTCAAGCGTACCTGCAGCTGTGAGGCGGGATCTACTCGCTGGGCTCCTGGGTGCGGGAGCTTTTAGCCTTGTGCCACACCGCATAAGCACTGGCGAGGAAAACAACTAAGAAAACCCCAGCGATCCCCTGGCTTGAACATATGGCGATGAAAACTAGACTTCAAGTAGTTGAACTTTTGGTATGGAGATGCCTATGCGTAAGACCTTAATCAGCCTCACCGGCCCCGCCTTCGTTGCTGCAGTGGCTTACGTCGACCCCGGCAACGTAGCCGCCAACATCAGCGCCGGCTCCCACTACGGCTACCTCCTGGTGTGGGTACTCGTCGTGGCCAACCTCATGGCCATGTTCATCCAGTACCACTCCGCCAAACTGGGCCTAGTCACCCACCGCTCCCTGCCGAAAATCATGGGCGAGCGTCTCTCCCGCCGCGCGCGCCTAGGCATGTGGGCCCAGGCCGAGCTCATCGCCGCGGCCACCGACCTCGCCGAAGTCATCGGCGGCGCCATTGCCCTGCAACTCCTCTTCAACCTCCCCCTGTTCGCGGGCGCGCTCATCATCGGCGCGGTCTCCATCATTCTCCTCATCTTCCAGAAGAAGAACCAGTGGTTCGAGGGGCTTGTCATCGGCCTGCTCCTGGTCATCTGCATCGGCTTCCTTGCCGGCCTCGCCATCGCCCCGCCCGACCCCGCCGACGTGGCCGGCGGCCTCATCCCCCGCCTAGAGGGCAAGGACAGCATCCTGCTGGCCGCCTCCATGTTGGGCGCCACCGTCATGCCGCACGCCATTTACCTACACTCCTCCCTGACCAAGCAGCGCTACCCCGACCTGGAAATCCCCCACGTGCTGGCCGGCACCCGCGCGGACATCGCCGTGGCGCTGTCCATCGCCGGGCTCGTCAACGTGGGCCTGCTGGTCCTGGCGGGCTCGGCCCTCTACGGCGTGGACGGCACAGAGACCATCTCCGGGGCCCACACGGCGATTGCCAGCCACCTCGGCCCGCTGGCCGGCGTTCTCTTCGCCATCGGCCTGCTGGCCAGCGGCCTCGCCTCGACGTCAGTGGGCGCCTACGCCGGCTCCGAAATCATGGACGGCCTGCTTCACATCAAGGTCCCCCTACTAGTCCGCCGCCTGGTCACGCTCATCCCGGCGCTGGTCATCATCGGCTGCGGGGTCGACCCCACTATGGCACTGGTGGTCAGCCAGGCACTTCTTTCCCTGGGCATCCCCTTCGCCATCATCCCGCTTTTCCGCTATGCCGGCTCCCGGGACGTCATGGGTGAGTTCGCCGCGAAACCCTGGTCTATGGCCGTGGGCTGGACGCTTGCCGCGCTGGTCATCGCACTCAATCTCGCCCTCGTGCTCCTGCCGCTGCTCTAGGCCGCCTACAATCAGCAGCCATGATTGAAGTAGCAGCCGTCGTCATCCGCAACCCACAAGGCCACGTGCTTACCGTGCGCAAGAAGTCCTCCACCAAGTACCAACTGCCCGGCGGCAAGCCCGAGGCGGGCGAGGCGCTTGTCGACGCCGCCCTGCGCGAAGTTGCCGAAGAAGTAGGCCTCACCCTCGACGCCGAGAGCCTCAACAAACTCGGCACCTTCGACGCTCCCGCCGCCAACGAACCGGGCGAGGTCGTCGTCGGCACCATCTTCACCTACACCCGCACCGTCACCGCCGACGAACCCCATGCCGCCGCCGAAATCGGCGACACCGCCTGGGTCAACCCAGCAGCCCCCGACCGCGAGCTTGCACACCTGCTGCGCGACCGCGTCTTCCCCACGCTGGCCTAGCGCCAACTGTCAACACTTCGGCGTCATTGACCTCGAAACCATCAAGAGCTACCCTTTTGAACATGTTCACTGAACACGTTCACTCATCGCGCTCGGCCGCCAAAGCTGGCACCGTCAGCAAGGTCCTAGCCACCGCCTACGAACTCTTCCTCACTCAGGGCTACGCCACCACCAGCATCCGGACTATCGCATCCGAAGCTGGCGTTAGCGTGGGAACCGTCATGGGAGTCGGCGACAAACAAACGCTGCTCATCCGCACCATTGGCCAACACATTTCAGAACTCCACGATGACATCCGGGGACAATCCGATAGCCTTCTCGATGTCCTGAGACCTTTCCTCCAGATGTTTACCGGCCACGAAGAGCTCTCCCGCGCCTTTGGCGCAGCACTCATCCAACAAGGCAATCAAGGCGAAGCGCTCACCGCACTCAAAACGCTCCTGACCGATGAAATCACCCTGCGACTCGGCACCAGGCTCAGCAGCGCCGATGCGGCCGAGTACGCCGACCTGCTGTACAACGTCTACCTCGGCTTACTCATCGGCTGGGCCGCCGGAATCTACGACACCGAGCACCTCACATCCCAAGCCGCCTCATCGATCGAACGCCTCAACACCGCATTCGGAGTAACCCAATGATCCTAGAATCTTCCCCAGCCTGGCCCTCCCTTCTACTAGCAGCCATTCTGCTTGGCGACGCCGCCCTCTCCCTCAAACCAGTCCCCTTCATCGAAGCCTGCCTCAGCGGCGTCAAACTCCCCAAGGACTGGTGGTGGGCGCTCATTGTCATCAAGTGCCTCGCCGCCGTAGGACTCATTGCCGGCCTCTGGTTCCCCGGCGTAGGAATCACAGCCATGATTGGAGTCATCGCCTATTTCTGCGCGGCCGCAGCAGCCCATGTCCGCGCCCACTTCCTCGGTAGCGCATTCTGGATCAACTGCTTAGGCATGCTCGCATTCTCCATCGGAGTACTGATCCTGACGCTCGCACTGAATTAAGACACCAGTCAACCTTTCACGGCTTCCTGAAGGCAGATACATCATTGCACCTCTTGAATGATGACTTGATGCTTTCTACCCTAAAGGTATGCGCACGACGATAAACCTCCCGCCGAAACTCCTTGAAGAAACGAAGATCCAAGCCAAAGCCAACAATGTCACTTTGAGCTCATACGTCGAAGAGGCGGTCCGCGCTGCCCTCAAGAAGGAAGCCCGCATCAGTACCGAAGACACCCCCGTTAACCTGCCCTCCTTCGATTGCGGCGGACCGGCTCTAGTTGATCTCAGCAACAAAGAAGCTGTGTGGGCGGTACTCGATGATCATTCCTGATGTCAACATTCTCGTTTATGCCTTCCACTCCGCTGCACCGCAACATAAACCCGCTCAACAATGGCTAAGTAGTGCTCTAAATCGGCATGAAACAATTGGACTCCTGGATGTTGTGGCAACGGGCTTGAAGTAGAAAAAGCCATTTCCTAGCCTGCGAGAAATATCTGGCAATGAGGTGGAATCCGATCCCGCCAGGGTCTTGGCAACGTATACCGCATTCAAACCGCCAATGAAATAGCCGAGGCAGAGCAATGATGAAATACCAACTGCAATCTTTAGCAAAACTGTTAAGGATGAATGGTGGGGTCCTTTAATCTTTAACTCCTCTCATTTTGGCCTTCAGGACCAGCAAACTACACCTTTCTAAGGCGCTGTGTACAAACAGGCGTGCTCGGTAGCCATACCATCAGGCACAGAAAGTCACTGTAGAGATGAAGGTACGGGGTTAAGCGATAGGATATGGGATATGAAGAAGATCCGAACGATGCTGGACGGGGTAAACGAGATTCACCTATTTCAAAGCCAGCGAGTAGCGCAGGCAGCGCAGCAAGCGCATCTGCGCAATCGGACTCGCAGTTATCGGGCGCACCGGAAAATAAACGTAGCGATTTCCCACCAGTTGGAGGAGCGCTCCCTGGCGTAAATAGGCTTTCTAACCTTGATGACCAAATTGCTGTGTGGGCGCTTCAGGGGCCAACTCCGCATCCACAGATAATCAAACAGCACAATGACATTCAGCCGGGCGCAGGCGATCGGATTATGGAGGACGCTCATGCAGATATTGTCCTCGATAGGAAAGTTACAGCAGAATCTTTCGAGTACGCGATATTTGAATCAAAAGTACGGCTCTTTACAACCGTAGGTGTCATTTTCGGCGCGCTGATCCTTATACCGGCGATACTCGTTCTTTTTGACCCACCGGAATCCATAGTTGGTACTGCGGCGGTGGGCCTGGCGGCAGCAAGCCCTCTAGTCCGCATCCTCATTGGCCCTAAGCAATCTCAGAAGGACCAGTTAGAGAGCGCGGAGCGGGGAGGGGTTTAAATCCCGAAGTAGGCGCGCAGGTCGGCCGCAATAGCATCGAGGCGGTCGGCGTCGGGGGATTCGAGGTAGCACTTCAGCTTCGGCTCGGTGCCGGAAGGGCGCACGATGACGCGGTCATCGTTGTCGGTGAAGAACTTGGAGCCTTGGGCGAACTTCTCCACCTTTGCCACGGGGGAACCGGCCAGTTCCGTGGGCGGGGTGGAAGCGACCTTGTCCATCGCCTGGGCGATGATGCTGAGGTCATCGACGCGGAAGGTCAGCGGCTGGGTATAGAGGGCACCCACGGCGGCGTAGATGCCTTCTAGGCGCTCTAGCAAGGTGGTTCCTGCGGCCTTGCACTCGGCCGCGAGGCTGGCGAGGACTACGGAGGTAGCAATGCCGTCCTTGTCGCGGACAGCGGTGGGGTCGGGGCAGAAACCAATGGCTTCCTCATAACCAAAGGAGAGGTCCGGGGTGCGGGCAATCCACTTGAAACCGGTGAGCGTCTCTTCGTGGCCGAGGCCGTAGTGGGCGGCGATGCGCTCGAGCAGGCGGGAGGAGACGAGCGAGTTGGCGAAGTTGCCTGTCGCACCCTGGCGGGCCAGATAGTCGCCCAAGAGGGCGCCGGTTTCATCGCCGGTGAGCTGGCGCCACGTGCCTGAGGACGTGGGCACAGCGGCGGCGCAGCGATCCGCATCCGGGTCATAAGCGATAAGAATATCGGCGCCGATCTCCTCAGCGTGGCGGATGCCCAAGTCGAGGGCGCCAGGCTCTTCCGGGTTGGGGAAAGAGACGGTGGGGAAATCGGGATCCGGTTGGGCCTGCTCAGGAACCAGCGAGACGCCGAACCCGCAGCGGGTCAGGAGCTTTTCGCCCAAGGCCGCACCGACGCCGTGCATGGCGGTCAGCGCGATGGTGACATCGGTATGAGCGCCCACGAGCTGCGCTGCGCGGTCGAGATACTCGGCGCGGGTATCGACATCCGCGATGTTCTCGGTGGAAAGTGGAATGTCATCGGCATGGGGTGCCGCGGCGATGGCGGCGGCGATTTCGGCATCGGTGGGCGAAACCAGCTGTACGCCTTCTGCCGGGCCGGTGGCGATGCGGCCGCCCAGGTAGACCTTGTAGCCATTATCGGCCGGCGGGTTATGCGAGGCAGTGACCATAATGCCGGCATCCGCCTTGAGCGAGCGGACCGTGAAGGCGGTCAGCGGAGTGGGGTTCTGCGCTGGCAGAACCAAGGCCTTGCCACCGGCCGCGGAGATGACCTGTGCGGCATCGCGCTGGAACTGCGCGGAGCCGTGGCGGGCATCGCAACCAATGGCTACCACTGGGGTGTCCACGTGCTGTTTGAGCCAGGAGATAAGTCCGTAGGTGGTGCGGATGACTACGGCGCGATTCATGCGAGACTCGCCCGGGCCCACGGCGGCGCGCAGGCCTGCGGTGCCGAAGGCGAGGGGACCGGCGAAGGCGGCGGCGAGCTCGTCGTTATTGCTCTCTTCAATCCAGGTCATCACCTGGCGGGCGGTGTCCGGATCGGGGTCGTGCTCGGCCCAGGTGCGGGCGTAGTCATAATCCACGGTGGCGGCCTTTGACATGGCTTAGAGCTCCTCGAGGATCTTGGCGGAGGAAGACAGGCCCAGGCGGGTTGCGCCGGCCTCAATCATGGCCAAGGCATCCTTGGCGGTGCGGATGCCGCCAGAGGCCTTGACTCCTAGCTTGTCGCCTACGGTCTCGCGCATGAGCTTAACGGCGTGAACGGAGGCGCCGCCGGCCGGATGGAAACCAGTGGAGGTCTTGACAAAGTCCGCCCGGGCGGCTGCGGCGGCCTTGCAGGCGAGGACAATGGCGTCGTCGGAAAGCGCGGCAGACTCGATGATGACCTTGAGCACCTTGCCTGGGATGGCATCGCGCACGGCCTGGATTTCGGCCTGCAGATCCTCGGCGCGGCCCTCGATGGCCAGTGGGATATTGATGACCATGTCCACCTCTTCGGCGCCATCGGCAACCGCGCGGGCCGCCTCAGCGGCCTTAATCTCCGGCTTCACGGCGCCGGAAGGAAAGCCCACGACGGTGGCAATGTGCAGCGAATCAGGAACCTCGATGGGCAGGGCGGACGGGGAAACGCAGACGGAGTAGGTGCCCAGCTCGGCCGCCTCATTCACCAAGGCGCGGAACTGATCCGGGGTGGCCTCCGGCTTGAGCAGGGTGTGGTCGATGATGGAAGCAACGTCGGTGCGGGAAGTCATAATTGTTCTCCTTAGCGGGTTAGGCGGGATTCGGAACGGGCCATCTTGAGGTCAGAGACGACGTACAGGGCAATACCGATGGCGGCGACGGCCGCGAGGATCCACAGCACGGTGTTATAGCCGGTGAGGTCCTGCAGCTTTGCCGTATAGGCAATTCCCAGCGGGATGGCGATATTGATGGTCAGGTTATAAAAGCCGATGGCGATGCCGGACTTGGCGGCGGTGATATTGCGCAGCGCGGTATCGACCAGCGGGGCGTACATCAGCGCAAAGCCGGAGGCAAAGGCCACGATGGCGAGAATGAGTACGGCGACGTGAAGCTGCACAAAGAGTGCGGCCGCCACCAGCGCGCCGGCAACCAGACCGAAGGCGGTGTAGATGGTGGCGCGAGAGGACAAAACGGCACCGATCTTGCCGGAGAAAATGCCGATGAGGATGGCGCAAATATAGCCCGGGATCATCAGCAGGGAGGCCTTATCGATGTTCATGCCGTGCAGGTCATGTGCGGCAAATGGCAGCAGGAAGATAAAACCCATCTGGGTGGAGTAGACAAAGAAGACCATGAGGATGGTCCACACGTAGCGGCCGTTAGTAAAGAACTCTGGGGTGACCACGGGGTGTTTGGCGTCGCCGATGTGGATGATGAAGCCTACGACGCCAAGGAAAGCAAAGATGAGCCATGCCCAGTTGAATTCCTGCATGAACATGGTCAGGCCGGTGGCGAAGACAGCGATGAATAACAGGCCCAAGGCGTCGAGGTGGCCTTCCACGGCCTCATCTTCTGGCACCAGCTTGATGATCGGCGGGATGGCCAGGATGAGGACGAGCGGGATGAGAAACATCGCCGTCCATGAGACATAGGTGGAAATAAAGCCGGAGGTCAACGCGCCAATGAGCAGGCCCGCCTGGAAGGCTGCGGTGGAAAAGCCGAGGTAGGTCTTTTGGTCGGCCTCGCTCAAGTGCTTGGTCACGTAAATGACATACAGCGTCTCCGCGGCAGCAAGGCCGGCGGTTTGGATGAGGCGGCCGGTAAGCACCATGGGCCAGAAGCTGGAAAAGGCGAAGGCCAAAAGCGAGCCCACGGCGATGAGGACAACGCCGGTGAGTATGAGCTTGCGGATGGAGATGGAATCCGCCAGCGCGGCGTAGACCACGGCGCCGATGCCGATGATTACGCCGGCGAGGGAAGCCTGGAGGGAGGCGGTTTTAACGGAGATGTCCAGCGCCTGGGCGATCGGCATGGTCATCGTCTTAAAGCCGTTATCAATAACCAGCGAGAAGACGAAGACAAAGAGCAGGATAGGTACGGCAACCTTGGGGTTTACCGCGGAGCCTGTCCGCTTGTCCTGCGGGGAAGCGGTGGGGTGGGTGGAAGTCACGGGGGAGAGGGTCCTTTTAGTCGAGCGCGTTGAGCGGAAGCGCGAGTTCAATCATGGTGCGGAAGGCGGTCTGGCGCTCTTCCGCGGAGAGGTGGGTATCGTGCACCAGGTTGTCGGAGACGGTGAAAAGTCCCAGCGCGTCGACGCCGGCCTCAGCCGCGGTGGCATAAAGCGCTGCGGATTCCATCTCTACGCCGAGCACACCCATGTGCGCCCAGCGCTCGTTCACGTTCTGGTCAAAGTTGTAGAAGATATCCGAGCTCAAGATATTGCCTACGTGGATGTGGGCCTGCTGCTTTTCGGCCTGATCCACCAAAGCCTTGAGGAGCTTCCACGAGGCGGTGGGGGCGTAGCTGCCCGGCAGGTTGTACTGGCTCAAGAAGTTGGAATCAGTGGAGGCGGACGAAGCAACGATGACATCGTGCAGCTCAATGTCTTCCTGCATGGCGCCAATGGAGCCGACACGGATGAGCTTCTTTACGCCGTAGTTGTGGATGAGCTCCCAGGAGTAGATGCCGATGGAGGGAATGCCCATGCCGGAGCCCATCACGGAGATGGGCTTGCCGTTAAAAGTGCCGGTAAACCCCAGCATATTGCGCACGCCGTTGAACTGGACGGTATCTTCCAGGAAGTTCTCGGCGATGAACTTCGCCCGCAGCGGGTCACCGGGCAGGAGGATGGTTTCCGCAATGGGTGCGCCCTGCGGATTGATGTGTGGGGTGGCAATATCGGTAGCGGACATATCTTCGCTCCTTGGCATGGGGTGGGGGGATTTACAGACCAAGCTTAAACCCTCAGGACCCCGAGTCAATGGCCGTATTTGCGGGTGGTCAACAACTGTGGAGAGCCTCACTGGACTCAGCCACCAGCGTCCGTGCCGAGGTCACTGCCCGCGGTGAGCATTGCCACGCTTGCCGACGCCCCCTTTTCCCCACCTGCCAATCCACGTGCCTCCGCACGGCTGCCGACGCACGGGAGGGGGAGTGGCCGAGCGGCCCGCAGGGGTGATCTGCCATGCCGGTTCTCCAACTGCCTTCAAAAGGCGCGAAAAGGTGTCACAGGAGATAAGCATTTTTACGTTCTGACGTGGCGATTTGTGTAAAACGTTGAAAGCGGGTTAGATTATTGGAGTCCGCAACGGAGAGCACAACGAAATAGCGATGTGTTCAACGCTAGGATGTGCCCCCTTAGCTCAGTCGGCAGAGCGTTTCCATGGTAAGGAAAAGGTCGACAGTTCGATTCTGTCAGGGGGCTCCATTCATGTTTGGAGCAAGGAATTCCTCCAAGGTGAATATGGCGGTGTAGCTCAGTGGTAGAGCAAGCGACTCATAATCGCTGTGTCGCGAGTTCAATTCTCGCCATCGCTACCGGGAAAGAAAGGCGCCCGCAGGGCGCTTTTTTATTACCGCGCTGAAGGCAGTCCAGGCGGTGCCTAGTTTCGGATTGGAACTATGGCTCTGGTAAGGTCTTCAACGCTTGATGCTGAGGCATTGAGGAATAAAAGAATAGGGGCGTGGCGCAATTGGTAGCGCAACGGTCTCCAAAACCGTAGGTTGCAGGTTCGAGTCCTGTCGCCCCTGCACAGTGAACCCCGTCATCTGGCATTAGGTGGCGGGGTTTCTTCATGCCCTATTTTCCTCTCGGCGCTTGGCCCGCCCACGGGTTAAGCGACAAAATGTGTGTCTGCTATCGGCGTGTCGCGGGGTTAGATGTGGCCTTTTTGGATGCCGATTGAGTGTGTGTACTCGGTATCGATACCGTTGTCGTAGAGGGCTGGTTGTCCTGTTTCATAGTCGGCTTGGTTCTCGTTTCGGGTCAGGGTTGTAACTTTGGCGAGTTGGTTCTGGCCCCAGTTGGACTGTCTGGCGATTTCTATTGGATCGCCAGGCAGTTCCGTTTTCAGATACAGCCACCAATCCAGCATTTTGCGTTGGTGCTCACCGCGTCTGCCGCGATGAGTTCTTGCAAGGAGCTTCAGCTGGGCGTTGATGCCGCCTTCAAGACTGTTGGTGGTGGATTTGATCCGGTGCGGCTCGAGCACACCTTTCGGGGGCTTGAGGTAGACAAACAGCAGGTCATTGCGCCACAGGTGGTTGAGACTGTTGTAGGCCTTGCGCACGTTGACATGGGTCCACACGAGTGTGTCTTTTGCTGTTTTCGGGTCTTTGACCTGTGTCTTTTCGTTGAGCCAATCCTTGTAGAGCGTGTGAAACTCTTGCAGTTGTGCACCCCATTGTGCAGCCTCGTCCAGGGTGGTGATGCGGGTGAGTTTCAGCGCGAGTCGGTAGATGGTGCGGCCAGCATCAGTGCGTGGTCGTGAGGTGGTGTAGCGGCGTACTCTGCGTTGGGCGTGCACGAGGCAGCGTTGGATTTTGGTGTTTGGCCAGCACGTTTTAATTGCGCTTGTGGCTCCTCGGCCACCGTCGATCACAGCGATCAACGGTGCTTCGATGCGCTCGAGCAGGCGCTTGTAGTCGTGTGTGGTTTCTTGTTTGCACCAGTGCCAGGCGATGACGTGGTCGAGCGTTGCCGCCACGATCAGACAGCCACCTGCGGTGTAGGTGCCGTCGATGAAGATCTGGTCGTAGACCCTGCCTGTATGGCCGATGGTCGGGTCAGGCACGTCAACCAGCCAAAAGGCATCGAATTTGCGCTGCAGCGTACGTGTCGAGCAGCTCATGTTGCCGGCGATCGCCGCAAGACTGGTCCCGGCGGTCAGGTGCTGGATGAACGCACGAAATAGGGCTGCGTTGGTGATATCGCTGCGCTGCTTGGTCAGTGAAGCACCGCAGATTTTGCACCGCCACCGGGTCGTCCCGTTGCTGGTGGTGCCGTTTCGTTTCATATCGCCGCCACAATGGCAGCGTGGTCGGTTCTTTGGCATTGGGCAACCGAACCACCGCTCCGTAGCACACCATGGCAGCCACACCGGGGATTTTCGCAAGAGAGGGCCAATATATGCTTTTGGAGCATATATTTTCCGCAAACGCGGAGTTCAGAGCATGAAAATCAACGATTCCGGACACACATTTTGTCGCTTAACCCCCGCCCACTTGTTATCAAAGCCACGCCTTGCAAATGCCGTGGTCAGCTTTTCATGCTGTGCAAGCTTTGCTAGGGTTGACAAAGTTATGGAGGTGCGCGCTAAGCGCCCTATTAGATTTAGTTCCCAAGGAGGGTTAGCTGTGAGCGATGAGCAGCAGCCGAAGAATTCGGGTGCATCGCGCCCGACCGGTAAGCGTCAGCTCTCTGGTGCGGCTACCACGTCCTCCGCGGACTACGCCGATAAGCACGTCGTCCGCGTCGAGGATAAGAACCACGATGACACCCCAGGTGGTGGCGTAGCCGCCTTCCCAGGCGAGGTCGTATCCGAGATGAAGAAGGTGGTGTGGCCTACCGCTAAGGAGATGCTGCAGTACACCCTCATTACCTTTGCGTTCCTTATCGTGCTGACCATTTTGGTCTGGGGCGTTGACACCCTGGCTGGTCTCGGAGTTGAGCAGGTTCTCTCAGATTAGTAAGATAAGCGCATAGTCTTTTATCCCGCTGTTTCCGCTTAAAGGAACGGCGGGATACTTTTTGCCCATACGCGGGCGGGTAGGCTGGTCCTACGCAACGCGCCGAGGAATTTTTTGGAGTAAGAATTATGAGCGACGAGAACAACGTCGAAACCGTAGGCACCTCCCTGGAAGAGGCAATGCAGTCCAACGTGCAGGAGCAGGCGGCAGAGCACGCTAGCTCCGTGGAAGAAGCACAACAGGAAGACGCTACCCCAGCCGCTCCGGCAGCGGAGGAAGCTGAAGGAACGGCTGAGTCCACCGAGGCTGCAGGCGAGTCCGCCGACGCAGCGGAACCGGCAGCGACCGAAGCAGAGGCCGAGGGTGCAGCCCCTGAGGCCAGCGAAGACGAGTCCGAGGATGCCGCCTACCGCAAGCGCCTGCGCGCCTTTACCCGCGAACTGAAGAAGCAGCCGGGCCAGTGGTACATCATCCAGTGCTACTCCGGCTACGAAAACAAGGTAAAGACCAACCTGGACATGCGTGCCCAGACCCTCGAGGTAGAAGATTCCATCTTCGAGGTCGTAGTTCCTATTGAGCAGGTCCTAGAGACCAAGGACGGCAAGAAGAAGATCGTGAAGCGCAAGCTGCTACCGGGCTACGTCCTGGTTCGCGCTGAGCTTAACGACGCCGCATGGTCCGTCATCCGCGAAACCCCAGGCGTGACCTCCTTCGTGGGCAACGAAGGCAACGCCACCCCAGTCAAGACCCGCGACGTGGCAAAGTTCCTCATGCCCAACGAGGCTCCGTCCACCAAGGGCGATGCTGCCCCGAACGAGGCAGAGGGCGAGCAGGTTGTGGCTATGCCGGAGAAGGAAGTGGCCAAGAAGTACGCGCACGATTTCGAGGTGGGCGAGGCCGTGACCATCCTGTCCGGCCCGCTGGCCGCCGTATCTGCGACCATTTCCGAGATCGACCCGGAGACCGGCAAGATGCAGGGCTTGGTATCCATCTTCGGCCGCGAGACCCCGGTGGAGCTGTCGCCGACCGAGATCGAGCGCATCTCCTAAAAAGTGATTTTGTGCAGGGCGCACGGTGTTCTAAACTGGAACGCCGTGCGCCTTTGGCGTGCGTATAAGAAAACGTTTCATCCTCCGGTGGCCCACTGAAGGTGAGCATCCGGACGGGATCCCGTTATTCATCGTGGCGGACATCCCGGTAACACAGGAAAGAGGTAATTCGATGGCTCCTAAGAAGAAGGTATCCGGCTTCATCAAGCTGCAGATCGAGGCAGGCGCCGCTAACCCGGCACCGCCAGTTGGCCCGGCACTGGGTGCCCACGGCGTCAACATCATGGAGTTCTGCAAGGCTTATAACGCCGCTACCGAGAACCAGCGTGGCAACGTGGTTCCGGTTGAGATCACCGTCTACGAGGACCGTTCCTTCGACTTCAAGCTGAAGACCCCGCCGGCAGCTAAGCTGCTGCTCAAGGCCGCTGGCATCAAGAAGGGCTCCGGCGTCCCACACACCGACAAGGTCGGCTCTGTGTCTTGGGATCAGTGCAAGGAAATCGCAGAGACCAAGTTTGCGGACCTGAACGCACGTGACATCGAGAACGGCGCTCGCATCATCGCCGGTACCGCCCGCTCCATGGGCATCACCGTTGATGGCGCACCGGAGAAGTAAAAACTTTATGTGGTAGGGCCAGCTACGGCCCGCCGAACACCACACCAATCCAGAAAAGGAATTGTTAAATGAGCACCAAGTCTAAGGCTTATAAGGCCGCTGCGGAACTGGTAGATAAGTCCCGCCTGTACCGTCCTATCGAGGCTACCAAGCTGGCCAAGGAGACCTCCTCCAAGAACTTCGACGCCACCGTTGACGTTGTCTTCCGCCTGGGCGTTGACCCACGCAAGGCTGACCAGCTGGTTCGCGGCACCGTTTCCCTGCCTAACGGCACCGGTAAGGACGTTCGCGTTGCTGTCTTCGCTGAGGGCGAGAAGGCTACCGCCGCTCAGGAAGCTGGCGCTGACATCGTTGGCACCGCTGAACTGATCGAGCAGATCAACGAGGGCAACATCGATTTCGACGTTGCTATCGCTACCCCGGATCAGATGGCCAAGGTTGGCCGCGTTGCTCGCGTCCTGGGCCCGCGTGGTCTGATGCCGAACCCGAAGACCGGCACCGTTACCGCAGACGTTGCTAAGGCAATCTCTGAGGTTAAGGGCGGCAAGATCTCCTTCCGCGTTGATAAGGCTGCTAACCTGCACGCCATCATCGGCAAGGCATCCTTCGACGCTGAGAAGCTGGCTGAGAACTACGGCGCCCTCATGGACGAGATCCAGCGCCTGAAGCCTTCTTCCGCTAAGGGCATCTACATCAAGTGCGCTACCATCTCCACCACCTCCGGCCCGGGCATCCCGGTTGACGGTTCCGTGGTTAAGGGCTACACCGAGTAAGTCGGTTTAGCGCACCGCGCTTAAAGCTAAAGGGCTTCGAGGAATTCCTCGAAGCCCTTTTTCTATGTCTTAGCCCGCCTACAGCTACACGGCGTCAATATCGTCTGGCACCCAATCGCCGCCGTCGTAGTAGACGTTGCGTGCCAAAGGAATTTGGTGCGAAGCAGACTCCAGGATGTGCATAAAATATCCGGCTGTATTCGGAATGGCGAGGGTATCTTCTACAGCAATGCCATCCGGGAAGTCCAGTTCGCGGCGGAGGATAACCTCGTCTTCAATGCAGTAGGCACCCACCACAAAGCCGGTGCGTGGCTCGCGGGAGATTTCCTTTACCGGGCCGGCCGTAGGTACCAGGAGGGGGTCGAGCAGGATGTCATCTGCGGCGGTCCGGCATTGGGTGCGATTCATCGCCACGCCGATAAGGGGCAGGCCATCAGAGCGTTCTTTGAGGAAGCTCACCTCGGTGAGGATGACTCCACAGCCGTCGAGGAGGCTGCGGCCGGGCTCCAGGTGAAGTGCGATGTCCCGCTCACGCAGCGCCTCGCCAGCGGTGCCGTAGCCGCGGACCTCACCGGAGAGGAGCTGGTCCAGCCACTGACCGCGGGTCGGCTCCTGCCAGAAGGGGTAAGTATTGGACAGCGGATCCGATTTCCACGTGAATGGTTCACCGGTACCTGCGCGTTGGGAGGCGATGCGCTCGAGGTAATTCTCCCACTGCTCGCGGGATTCTAGGTAGCTCATAGGCACGCCGCCGCCGATATCGATGAAATCTGCGGGCTGGCCCAATGTGCGTACGTGCTCGACCAAGGCAATTGCCTCTGCAAGGGCGGTTCGGCGGTCGGCCTCGCTATAGCCATGCAGGTGCACGTGGACGCCCACAACACGAAGTTCCTGTGGCCACTCGGCTTGCCGCCATGCCGGCAGGCTCTCCCCGAAGCGGGTGGGAGGTAGGCAGTTTGGATCTGGAGCCAGGCGTGGTGCCACGTGGGCAGTGGTGTCTAAATCCTTCGCGATGGCGGCGATGCGGCGGGATTCGGCGCGAGAATCACAAGAGATAGTGACGCCTCGCGAAACCGCGAGGCGGAGCAAGCCATCTGTTTTGATAGCGGCGCTGAGGATGATGCGCTCTGGGGCGACACCGCGGTCGAGCACTTGGCAGAGCTCGTTCTCGCTAGCTACATCAACCCCGAGCCCGGCATCGCGTGCAGCATCGACAAAACAAAGCGCCTTATTGGCTTTGCGTGCGAAAAACACCTGAGTCTCCACGCCGTGGGAAGCGCCCGCGTCGAGCAGCTCTTGGGCATTGTGGCGCAGCGGCGCGGGATTCAACACGTTCACCGGCGAACCGTAGCGCGAGGTCAATGCGCTGACGTGCTGCGGGTTTTCGACGAGCTCACGCATCCATCGTTCCCACCGGGCGCGCAAGGGGACGGTGCCGTGGACGGGTAGGGGTTCTGCAGGGGTGGTGGTCATGGGTTTCCTACTTTCTCCGCCCAGCGGGGGATGTCATCGTGCACGGAACGGTTAAGGGAGTCATGGCCGGGCAGGGAGAGCTCATTCATCCGGCCAATTTCCACCACGCCAGCAACGTCGTGGAAGGGGGAGGGGGTGGCTTGGGGAGCAACGGTGGCGTCAATAAGCAGGTCCACGCCGCCCTCTTCCCGCCAGGAATCTATCCGCCCAGGTGTGCCTAGGTAGTCGGTATTCACCACGCCGGAGTGGATCAGCTCGAGCAGACGCCTAGCTGTGACCGGTGGCGGACCAAAAGCCACGCGCTCAAGGGTGCGTGAAAGCTCGCGAAAGCCGGGCATGGGGCCATGTGCCTTGTGCCAATCGACGCATTCTTGGAATACCCCACGAAACGCTGCGCCCACGGCCGCGGCCGGGATGAGCGGACCGGTACCTTCGGCCGCACGTAGGGAAGCCTCGAGCTCAGCGACGGCATCGCCAGTGAAATCCTGACCGTCGATAACGGCGGCGAGGTCCGCTGTTGAGAAGTCACCGAATTCGCCTGCGGCCCCAATGAGGATTTCACGCAGCTCCGCGGCGTTGTCGATGTGCGCGCAGGCCTGCCGCCACCGCGGTGACACCTCCGGCAGCGGTGTCTGCGGGGAGGGTTTTACCTCCATGAAGCGCCCGCTGCGGCTAACCGGGTAGATGGTTTCGGCGGTATCGCCATACAGTAGGCACACATCGATGAAGCTTAGGGCGGCACCGCGTACGCCGATTCGCCGTGCGGAGCTCGGTAGATCGGCACCGAAGTAGAGACCGGTGACCGGTACGCAGGAGGCCTCATAGGCCAAAGAACCAGCGTGGAGATGGTCGTGGCCGGTACAGACTAGGACCTCGTCGAAGGGGGAGCCATCGACCATGAAACCTTCTCCGTCGGCGCTTACCGCGGTCACGCGGTGCGGCAGGTGCCGGATGCGAACGTGGGCCGGCGCGCGGCGCACTGCTGCGGACCAGGTATCGGCGAGGAATTGGCCCACCTGGGCCCGCGGCGGGAAGGCATCGGTGGTGTCTTCGCCGCGGCGGGTGCGCCACGCGTTGAAACTATCGTGGGCCGTGGTGACGATGGCGCAGTTGACGTTGAGGCGCCACTGCGGTGGCTGCTGCGGACGGTAGACGGCGCCCGCACCGGCGGGGTAGGGGTCAAAAACGGTGACATCGAGCGGAACGCGGGCGCGCTCGATGAGCTCCTCGACGGCCCACAGGCCGCGCGGGCCACCTCCAATGATGGCAATGCGGCGGGCAGAGTTAGCAGAAGTCACTGCGCCGACCTCTCGATGCGCGCGGCGAGTTCAGCGGGCGAAATGTCGAAGTTTTCGCACACCCAGGAATCGTTATAGATGGTGTCGAGGTAAGGCTGGCCGGCGTCGTGCAGCACGGCAACCACTTCGGCCCCTGCCGGCAGGGAGGGCGCGAGGCGTTGGAAGGCGGCGATGACGGCACCGCCGGAAGCGCCAGGCAGCAGGCCCTCGGCTTGGGCGAGCTGTCGGGCGGCAACGATGGCATCGAGGTCCGGAACCCGCTCCACGGAAGAAGGCGAGAACTTGGTGGATAGCTCGGTCACGATACCTGCACCGTAGCCGGGCAACATGCGGGTGCCACGCTCACCACCAAAAAGCACGGAGCCTTCCGCATCAACGCCGATTGTGTGGGTGTCGGCGCCCAACTCGGTGAGCTTGCGTACGCAGCCGCCAAGGGTTCCGGTGGTGCTCATAGCCACGAGCAGGTGGCTGGGCGCCTGGCCGAGCTGGTCCAGAATCTCCGCCATAGTGCCCTCCGCGTGGGCGTGGAAGGCGGCTTCATTGGAGTACTGGTTGAGGTTGAAAGAATCAGGGATCTCTTCCAAAAGCTCGGCCACGCGGGTGCGGCGGGCGGTGAGCCAATCGCCGGTTTCTGGATCGGGGTGGTCGAGCAATTCCACGTGTGCGCCGTAGGCCCGCATGGTAGCCACCGTGGAGGCGTTGACCCGCGGATCCACCACGCAATGGAACTTCATTCCTTGCAGCGGGGCCTGGCGAGCTAGAGCCATGCCCAGGTTGCCGGAGGAAGATTCCACCAGCGTCGAACCCGGGCGGATATCGCCGGCTGCAAGCGCCGCCTGGATAAGGGCTCGTGCCGTCCGGTCTTTTGCAGAACCGCCGAGGTTGAATTGTTCGAGTTTGAGATAAAGGTGGACATCCGGCCGGGGACTAATCGCCTCCACACGCATGAGTGGGGTGTTGCCAATGGGCGGATGCGCTTGAGAATGAATCCTAGGGCTCATCATTGGCCCCATGGTAGACCTTTACGTCCACCTTTTCCGCCGGCTTAGTCCTTGATCTCCGCATAGGCATCGAGGGCAGCTTGGCGCGATTCCTGCAGGTCCACGATGGGCGGGGCGGACAGCGCCGGTGCCCAGCGGCGCACGTACTCGCCGTCGGGGTCGAAGCGCTGGGCCTGCGTTTCGGGGTTGAAGATGCGGAAGAAGGGCGCGGCGTCATCGCCGCAGCCGGCCACCCACTGCCAATTAAACGGGTTGGAGGCGGCATCGGCGTCCACCAACGTGTCCCAGAACCATTCCTCGCCCAGGCGCCAGTGGATGCCCAGGTTCTTGGTGAGGAAGGAGCCCACCACCATGCGCACGCGATTGTGCATGTACCCGGTGGCCCATAGTTCGCGCATTCCGGCGTCGACAAGCGGAATGCCGGTAGCGCCGGCCTGCCAGTCCTTGAGTCGCGGGTCATCCCAGGACCAGTCGAAGCGGTCGAATTTCTCCCGCACGTTTTCGGTCGCGAGATTGGGCAGGTAGTAGAGGCGGTGCCAGGCAAAGTCGCGCCACAGCAGCTCGGAGTGGAACTTGGCGGCCTCTGGCTCCTCGGCCGCGGCGAACCACACCTCGCGCGGGGAGACTTCGCCAAAGCGCAGGTGGGGCGAGAGTAGGGAGGTGGCATTGAGCGCGGGGATATCGCGCTCCTCGGCATAGTTGGCTAGGTCCAGCTGGGCTAGTCGCTCGCGCGCGCCGGCCTCGCCGGGCGTCCAGTGCTCGGCCAGCGATGCCGCCCATGCCGGTTCGGTGGGCTGGGGCCAGGCAGATGCACTGCTTGCCGACGCCCCCATCTCCGGCACCCCCTCCGGTTCATCTCCCGCCACCTGGGAGGCGGCGGCCTTGGAGAAGGGAGTAAAGACCTTATAGGGCTGGCCTTGGCCATTGGTGACCTCCCAGGGTTCGACCAAGGTGAAGCCGGGCAAGGAGGTGGCAGTAGTGCCCTGGGAGGTTAGGGTTTCCTTGACGCTCGCATCGACCTCGCGCAGTGGTCCATGGTAGCGGCGGGTCCACGTGACGGTGGTGGCGCCCAGCTCGGTGGCGAGGCGGGGGATTTCCGCGCGGGCATCGCCGGCGGCGCGAATGAGTTCTACGCCGTAGTCGGCAAGGTCGCTAGCGAGGGCATAGAGGGAACGTTCGCGCCACCACGTGGTCGCGCCGCCCAGCGGGCGGGTGCCGGGATAGGCAGGTTCGTCGAGGACGACGGCGACCAAGGGGGCGTCGCCAAGCGAGGCGGCCTCGGCCGCGCGGGAAAGGGCCTGGTTATCGTGCAGGCGCAGGTCATCGCGGAACCACATGAGGCTGGTCATGGCGGCCATCCTACGCGGCGGAAACGGCGATTTGGAGAAACCGCGGGTGGGGAGGTAGTGTTTTCCACGAAGTTTGAACGGCCACTTCACGGCCGAGTCAAAGTTCACCGAAGACCGTTGGTCATCCATTTGGATCGAAGGTTCTCCATCCTAGGAGGCGGCCCACGCAGGAGACACTTTGCGATTATTCGCGGCATTCTCTTATGTCGCGCGCCCTGTGCTCTTGCACGGGGCTTTTGTTGTTTCGGGCAACCGAAGCGAGGAAGGTCCCGGCGGAATAATAAAAGAGATGTTTTGGAAGGAGGCGAGAGACAATGGCAAACCCAAAGAACACTGCAGACCTGGCAGAGCTGAAGGAGAAGCTGGCTGGCGCTAACTCTGTTGTATTGACCGAGTACCGCGGCCTGACCGTATCCCAGTTGCAGGAGCTGCGTAATGATCTGGGCTTTGACGTTGAATACTCCGTCGCCAAGAACACCCTTTTCAAGATCGCTGCCAAGGAAGCTGGCATCGAAGGTCTTGATGATTTGCTGACTGGCCCGACCGCAATTGCGTTCATCAAGGGCGAGGCAGTGGATGCTGCGAAGGTCATCACCAAGTTCGCTGATGACAACAAGGCACTCATCATCAAGGGTGGCTACATGGACGGCAACGCACTGTCTGCCGACCAGGTTGAGGCCATCGCCAAGCTGGATAACCGCGAGACCACCCTCGCAAAGCTGGCTGGCGCTATGAAGGGTTCTATGGCGAAGGCAGCCGCTCTCTTCAACGCTCCTGCAACCAAGGCTGTACGCACCGTCGCAGCCCTGCAGGACAAGAAGGAAGCAGAAGCTTAAGTCGTCACAAAAGACGCACAATTACAACACCGTGTGCGCGGCATAAAATACGCGCAGCGCACACACAACACAGAAAGGACTTGCCATCATGGCTAAGCTCACCAAGGACGAGCTCATTGAAGCTTTCAAGGAAATGACCCTCATCGAACTGTCCGAGTTCGTTAAGGAATTTGAAGAGGTATTCGACGTTGAGGCTGCTGCTCCGGTTGCTGCTGTTGCAGCTGGCGCTCCGGCTGAGGGCGGCGCTGGTGCCGCTGAGGAGAAGACCGAGTTCGACGTCGTTCTGACCGACGCTGGCGCTAAGAAGATTGGCGTTATTAAGGCTGTCCGCGAGATCGTCTCCGGCCTGGGCCTGAAGGAAGCTAAGGAAATGGTCGAGGGTGCTCCTAAGGCTATCCTCGAGGGCGCTTCCAAGGACGACGCTGAGGCTGCTAAGGCTAAGCTGGAAGAGGCTGGCGCTTCCGTCGAGCTCAAGTAATTTCACTGAGCTTTACGCTTTCAAACCCCCACTCTTACCGCCGCGCGCGGTGGGAGCTGGGGGTTTCCTCGTTTTATGCTCGCGGCTTGATTTCTAGCGGTCGTGGAAACACCTGACATGGGTTAGGTGATTGTGTGGAGTCGAAATGGGTTCCGGATTCTGTTGTCGTGGCGCGGTTTGCGTCGTTGGTTCGGGCTGGTAGTTCAATACGGGCGGCTGCTGGTGTGGTTGGTTTACCGCGGTCGGTGGCTTATCGGCTTGCTGGTGAGTTGGACTTGCCGCACAAGCGCCGCAGGCGTATTAGCTCGGCTGACAGTCAGAAAATAGCTCGCCTGTGGCTTGAAGGTGTGGCACCAATGGATATTGCGCGCCAGCTTTCTATAGGCTCTACTCCGGTATATCGAATCGGTATTGAGCTTGGTTTGTGGAAACGCAATCCGTACGGCCGCAAAGCTGCGGCAACAATTCGCCGGTGTAGTTATCTGCAACTGCGTGTAAATGCTTTAGGACGCAAAGATGCCGCTTTAGCCTGTGGCATTCATCCGCGTAATGCTGCTGATATAGACAAAGGCGTCATTAAGCTTTCCACCGGGCGTGTGCCTTTTGTCCCGGATGGCCCGGATGTGGCGCTGTATAACAGGCTTATGCAGGTACTCGAGTACGTTGATGGTCGCCAAGCAGTTCCAGTCCAGGTTATTTCCCAACAGCGTATCGATAGGCGTATTTCTTCGCGCTATCTATCGATAGAAGAGCGCGAGCTCATCTTTGATCTTGACCGGCAAGGCAAAGGTGTACGTGAGATAGCTCGGCGTCTTCAGCGCTCTGCTGGAACTATCAGCAAGGAACTTAAACGCAACCGGGATGAGTTTGGGGTATATCTTCCCACGTATGCGCACCGTAAATCGGTGTTGCGTAGGTTTAGACCGAAAAAGCGCAAGATTGATACCAATCCACGCTTGCGTGAGGTGGTTTGGGAAATGGTGAAAGACAGGTACTCGCCAGAGCAGATTTCTGGGCGGTTGCGCAGTTGCTACCCCGGTGATGAGACTATGTACGTGTGTCCTGAAACGATTTATCAATCTCTGTATTTCCAGGCTAAAGGCGAGTTGAAAAAAGAAATCGCTGCTGCACTGCGTCGCGGTCACGCCCAACGTCGACCTCGTGGCACGCGCAGCGCCCGTAAGCGGTTTGTTGACCCTATAGTGATGATTTCCGACCGGCCAGCAGAAGTAGATGACCGAGCCGTACCAGGTCATTGGGAAGGCGACCTCATTTTAGGCGCGGGCAATAAGTCTGCAATTGGAACTCTCGTAGAACGAACCACGCGCTATGTCATCTTGCTGCATCTACCTCATGGGCATAATGCTACCGAAGTAAATGCAGCACTTACTAAAGCGATCGCTGGCTTGCCAGATCATCTCAAAGGCTCACTTACCTGGGACCAGGGAAGTGAAATGGCCTGCCATAAGGCCTTTTCTGTAGCGACAAACTGTCCCGTGTTCTTTTGCGATCCTGGCTCGCCGTGGCAGCGGGGCACCAATGAAAACACCAACGGACTACTTAGGCAGTACTTCCCCAAAGGAACAGACCTAAGCCTCCACAGTGCAGCGGACCTAGAATTCGTCGCCATGCAACTCAACCGCCGCCCCCGCAAAACCCTGGGCTTTCAAACACCAGCCGAGAAAATGGCCGCACTGATAAACTCAACCGAAACATAAGACGTGTTTCCACGACCACTAGAATCCGCCCGGGCGCTATGCGGGTAGTACAGCAATGGCCAGTAGTGTCAAAGTGTGACACTATGGCATTGTGGAGTTCAGGAGGGGTAGCTTAGAGCGCTTTCACACAGATGGTAAGGCGCCAAAGTACGTGCCCCCTGAACTGCGAAGAATACTGCGCCGCAAACTCATCATGATTGACCGAGCGGCCTCTCTTGCCGATTTGAGGATTCCACCAGCGAATCACTTAGAAAGGCTGAAGGGCAGTGGGACGGATTTTATTCCATCCGTGTTAATGCGCAGTGGAGAGTAGCCTTCCGGTGGACAGGGAAAGGAGCTGTGGACGTTGACTTCATCGATTATCACAAATAAGGGGGAAGAATCCTCGGATATCGTCCCCGTTCCACACCCTGGAGAGGTTCTGCGCGAGGAATTTCTGGAGCCGCTCGGACTGACTCAATACCGCTTAGCCAAGGATATTTTTAGCTCCAAGTCTCAAATTTCCAAGCTGGTGCGTGGGCGCATTGGGATTAGTGCGGAAATGGCGCTCCGTCTTTCCGCCTATTTTGGCAATTCGGCAAAGTTTTGGCTGGGGCTGCAAGAAGAGTTTGATCTCTGGTGCGCGCGGCAGACCACGGATACCAGCAGCATCATCGCTTGGAATGCGCAGACGGCTTAAAGCCAATCCGGTGTGGCGGGGTGGCCTGTAGAAACAAGGAATCGCCGCCACGGGCTGTAGAATTAGCCCCCATGCTGCCCAAGTCCCGCATTTTTTCCGTCCTGCTCCTAGGCCTCGGCGTCGCGCTCATCGCCGCCGGTATTGTGGCGCCGGCGTTTTTGGATTTCTCCCCGCGGCTGCCGCTGAACCTGAAAAACAGTACGTGGACACTGCACGATGATTCTGCGGATTCGCAGCAGCTGTCCAAGGACGGCACCACGCCGTATTCGGGCCCTATGACGTACCAAATCAACATGGATATCCAGGAGCCCTCGGACGAGGAGAAGGCCACCGTGCGCATCGGTGAGACCCGCATGCGTGGCGAAGGGGAGGGCCTCAATGACCTAAGCCAGGCCCAAGTGTGGACCTATCCCGTGGACCGCCTGAGCGGCGAGGCCGCGGGGGAGGCGTCGCTTAGCCATACGCTTGCGACGCCTTCGGATAAAGTCACGGTGGATGGCTACTGGCTTAAGTTCCCAGCAGACGCAGAGAAGACTAACTATCCGGTCTTTGACCCGACCCTGCGCAAGGCCGTCGATGCAGTCTTTGAAGAAGAAACCACGATGGACGGCCGCACGGTCTACCGCTACCACCAAGAAATTGAGCCGACGAACGTCGCGCAGCTTTTTGCGGCCGATGGCAATACCACCAGCCTGCCCAAGAAAGACGGCGGCGAGGAGCAGGGCTACCTAACCCACTCCGGCAGCCGAGACTTCTATGTGGACCAACAAACCGGCCTCGTGGTGGGCATGGAGATGGATATCGATGATTATTACGCGGACCGCGAGGGCGTGGGCCGCGAGCGCGCCTTCGTCTTTAATGGCTCTACCTCTGAAGAGGACCAGCAGGCGCTGCTCAAAGAGGCGGCAGATTTCCCGCGCGACCGCGTGGCGGAGATCGTGCGGTGGGTTGCCATCGGCCTCGGCGCACTTTTAGCCCTGCTCGGAATCATTGGCGCACTCGGCCTATTTGGCGGCAAGAACAAGCATGCCCGCTCGCGCCATAACCGCGGACGCATCGGCGGCAACGCGGTTCCGGCCAGCCGCTAAAAGCGCAGTTAAGAAACTAATTCGCCACCAGGTTTGCGGTGTGGCGAGAATTTAGTGGTAGGGTGCTCGGTGGTTGTCGCGCACAGTCGCGCGGCATGGACGCGTTAGCGCCGCGGCGAGCACGAGCTTGCCCCCTAGCGCGGTAGCGACACGCCCCAAGAGTGGTGTGTCTTTACATGGCAGGTCTTTTCCTATAAGCTGTTTCGTTGCGCTGGAATCTGGATCTTCGGTGCACATTTAGCCTTTCAGGCCGGTGATGGCAAAACCGACTTGACAAGGTGATTTTGTGCATTCTGAACCCAGACACTCCACAGCAGACCGAATGCTAGAATTACCAGCGGTTTTGCGGCTCGTCGGCCAGGGCGAGCAGGCAATCCGCGTGAGGTGCTGGAAGGACCCATCTTGGCAGTCTCCCGCCAGACCAAGTCAGTGGCCAATATCCCCGGAGCCCCGAAGCGATACTCGTTTGCAAAAATCAGCGAGCCTATCGCCCTGCCGGGTCTCCTTGACGTACAACTTGATTCCTTTGATTGGCTCGTTGGCGCGCCGGAGTGGCGCGAGCGCGAGCAGGCTGAGCGCGGCGATGACGCCCGCGTGACGAGCGGCCTCGAGGACATCCTCGAAGAGCTCTCGCCGATTGAGGACTACTCGGGCAATATGTCCCTGTCCTTGTCGGAGCCGCGCTTTGAACCGGTGAAGAACACCGTGGATGAGTGCAAGGAAAAGGACATCAACTACTCCGCGCCGCTGTACGTGACCGCAGAGTTTATTAATAACGACACCCAAGAGATTAAGTCGCAGACCGTCTTCATCGGCGATTTCCCGATCATGACGGATATGGGCACGTTCATCGTGAACGGTACCGAGCGCGTCGTCGTCTCTCAGCTGGTGCGCTCCCCGGGCGTGTACTTCGATCGCTCGATCGATAAGTCGACCGAGCGCCCGCTGCACTCCGTGAAGGTTATTCCTTCCCGCGGTGCATGGTTGGAGTTCGACGTCGACAAGCGCGACACCGTCGGCGTACGCATTGACCGCAAGCGCCGCCAGCCGGTAACCGTGCTGCTTAAGGCACTGGGCTGGAGCGAGGAGCAGATCAAGGATCGCTTCGGCTTCTCCGAGCTCATGATGTCCACCCTGGAGTCCGACGGTGTAGCAAACACCGACGAGGCACTGCTGGAGATTTACCGCAAGCAGCGCCCAGGTGAGCAGCCCACCCGTGAGCTGGCTCAGTCCCTGCTGGATAACTCCTTCTTCCGTGCAAAGCGTTACGACCTGGCTAAGGTCGGCCGCTACAAGGTCAACCGCAAGCTGGGGCTCGGCGGCGACCACGATGGTCTGATGACCCTGACCGAGGAAGACATTGCCGTCACCCTCGAGTACCTGGTCCGCCTGCACGTAGGCGAGCGCGAGATGAAGGCACCGAACGGTGAGATGATCGCCCTGCACACAGACGACATCGACCACTTTGGTAACCGTCGCCTGCGTACCGTGGGTGAGCTCATCCAGAACCAGGTCCGCGTCGGCCTGTCCCGTATGGAGCGCGTTGTGCGCGAGCGCATGACCACCCAGGACGCGGAGTCCATCACTCCGACCTCCCTGATTAACGTGCGCCCGGTCTCTGCTGCTATCCGCGAGTTCTTCGGTACCTCGCAGCTGTCCCAGTTCATGGACCACAACAACTCGTTGTCCGGCCTGACCCACAAGCGCCGCCTGTCCGCGCTGGGCCCGGGCGGTCTGTCTCGTGAGCGCGCCGGCATTGAGGTGCGAGACGTTCACGCTTCTCACTACGGCCGTATGTGCCCGATCGAGACCCCTGAGGGCCCGAACATTGGCCTGATTGGTGCGCTGGCGTCCTACGCCCGCGTGAATGCTTTCGGCTTCATTGAGACTCCGTACCGCAAGGTTGTGGACGGCAAGATCACCGACCAGGTGGAGTACCTCACCGCCGATGAAGAGGACCGCTTCGCTATTGCTCAGGCCGAGGTCGAGCAGGACGCAGAGGGCAACCTCACCGGCGAGCGTATTGAGGTCCGCCTGAAGGACGGCGACATCGGGCTTACCGACGCCGCCGGTGTGGACTACGTTGACGTCTCCCCGCGCCAGATGGTTTCCGTGGGTACCGCCATGATTCCGTTCTTGGAGCACGACGATGCTAACCGTGCCCTGATGGGTGCGAACATGCAGAAGCAGGCAGTGCCGCTGGTGCGCTCCGAGGCCCCGCTGGTTGGTACCGGCATGGAGCAGCGCGCTGCGTACGACGCTGGCGACGTTGTCATCACCCCGAAGGCCGGTGTGGTCGAAAACGTCACCGCTGATGTCATCACCATCATGGATGATGAGGGCCAGCGCGATACCTACATCCTGCGTAAGTTCGAGCGCACCAACCAGGGCACCAACTACAACCAGACCCCGCTGGTTTCCATGGGCGAGCGCGTAGAGGCCGGCCAGGTTCTGGCCGATGGCCCGGGTACCCACAACGGTGAGATGTCCCTCGGCCGCAACCTGCTGGTTGCCTTCATGCCGTGGGAAGGCCACAACTACGAGGACGCCATCATCCTCAACCAGCGCATCGTGGAAGAGGACATCCTGACCTCCGTCCACATCGAGGAGCACGAGATCGATGCTCGCGATACCAAGTTGGGCGCCGAGGAAATTACCCGCGAGATCCCGAACGTCTCCGAGGACGTCCTGAGCGACCTGGACGAGCGCGGCATCATCCGCATCGGTGCCGACGTCCGCGCCGGCGACATCCTGGTGGGTAAGGTCACCCCGAAGGGCGAGACCGAGCTGACCCCGGAGGAGCGCCTGCTGCGCGCCATCTTCGGCGAGAAGGCCCGCGAGGTCCGCGATACCTCCATGAAGGTGCCGCACGGTGAGGTAGGCAAGGTCATTGGCGTTGCTCGCTTCTCCCGCGACGATGATGACGATCTGGCCCCTGGCGTCAACGAGATGATTCGTGTCTACGTTGCCCAGAAGCGCAAGATCCAGGACGGCGATAAGATGGCCGGCCGCCACGGCAACAAGGGTGTTGTGGGCAAGATTCTACCGCCAGAGGATATGCCGTTCATGGAAGACGGCACCCCGGTCGACATCCTGCTGAACACCCACGGTGTGCCGCGTCGTATGAACATTGGCCAGGTCCTTGAGGTTCACTTGGGCTGGCTGGCACACGCTGGCTGGAAGGTCGATACCGAGGATCCAAAGAACGCCGAGCTGCTCAAGACCCTGCCGGAAGAGCTCTATGACGTTCCTGCGGATTCCTTGACGGCGACCCCGGTCTTCGACGGTGCTACCAACCATGAGATCGAGCGCCTGCTGGCTTCTTCCCGTCCTAACCGCGACGGCGATGTGCTGGTGGATGAGCATGGCAAGGCCACGCTTTTCGACGGCCGCTCGGGCGAGCCATACAAGTACCCGATCTCTGTCGGCTACATGTACATGCTCAAGCTGCACCACTTGGTCGATGAGAAGATTCACGCCCGTTCCACCGGTCCTTACTCCATGATTACCCAGCAGCCGCTGGGTGGTAAGGCCCAGTTCGGTGGCCAGCGCTTCGGCGAGATGGAGGTGTGGGCAATGCAGGCATACGGCGCTGCCTACACCCTGCAGGAGCTGCTGACCATCAAGTCCGATGACGTCGTCGGCCGTGTGAAGGTCTACGAAGCCATTGTTAAGGGCGACAATATTCCAGATCCGGGCATCCCTGAGTCCTTCAAGGTGTTGCTCAAGGAGCTGCAGTCCCTGTGCCTGAACGTGGAGGTTCTCTCCACCGACGGCACGCCGATGGAGCTGTCTGGCTCTGATGACGATGACATGGATAGCCCATCGCTTGGCATTAACCTGTCCCGCGATGAGGGTTCTTCCGCTGACATCGCCTAGTTAGTTTCTTGGTCCACCGCGGGGAAAATCCCCGCGGCAGGGCATAAACGTTTCATTCATAAAAAGCCATCAATTCCTCGACAACGAGGATGAAAGGGAGACATTACGTGTTTGACGTAAATCTCTTCGACGAGCTCCGCATCGGTCTGGCCACCGCAGACGATATTCGTCGCTGGTCCAAGGGCGAGGTCAAAAAGCCCGAGACCATTAACTACCGCACCCTGAAGCCGGAGAAGGACGGCCTCTTCTGCGAGCGCATCTTCGGCCCCACCCGTGACTGGGAGTGCGCTTGTGGCAAGTACAAGCGCGTCCGCTACAAGGGCATCATCTGTGAGCGCTGTGGCGTTGAGGTGACCAAGTCCAAGGTTCGCCGCGAGCGCATGGGCCACATCGAGCTGGCTGCTCCGGTAACCCACATCTGGTACTTCAAGGGCGTTCCTTCCCGCTTGGGCTACCTGCTGGACCTGGCTCCGAAGGATCTCGAGCGCATCATCTACTTCGCGGCCAACATCATCACCTCCGTGGATGAAGAGGCCCGCCACAACGACCAGTCCACTCTGGAAGCAGAGATGCTTCTGGAGAAGAAGGACGTTGAGGACGATACCGAGTCCGAGATCGCAGAGCGCGCCTCCAAGCTGGAGTCTGACTTGGCTGAGTTGGAAGCAGCCGGCGCCAAGGCAGATGCCCGCAAGAAGGTACAAAACGCTGCCGATAAGGAGATGCAGCACATCCGTGAGCGCGGCGAGCGCGAAATCGCCCGCCTGGATGAAATCTGGAACACCTTCATCAAGCTGGCTCCGAAGCAGATGATCATTGATGAGACCATCTACGAAGAGCTGGTTGACCGCTACGAGGATTACTTCACCGGCGGCATGGGTGCAGAAGCCATCCAGACCCTGGTCCGCAACTTCGACCTCGAGGCTGAGGCCGAGGAACTGCGCGAGATCATCAACAACGGCAAGGGCCAGAAGAAGATGCGTGCCCTGAAGCGCCTGAAGGTCGTTGCTGCCTTCCTGCGCTCCGGCAACGATCCGGCAGGCATGGTGCTGGACGCCATCCCGGTTATCCCGCCAGAGCTGCGCCCGATGGTGCAGCTGGACGGTGGCCGCTTCGCTACCTCCGACCTGAACGACCTCTACCGCCGCGTAATCAACCGCAATAACCGTTTGAAGCGCATGATCGACCTGGGCGCTCCAGAGATCATCGTGAACAACGAGAAGCGCATGCTGCAGGAGTCTGTAGACGCGCTCTTCGATAACGGCCGCCGTGGCCGTCCGGTTACCGGCCCGGGCAACCGTCCGCTGAAGTCCCTGTCTGACTTGCTCAAGGGCAAGCAGGGCCGCTTCCGCCAGAACCTGCTGGGTAAGCGTGTGGACTATTCCGGTCGTTCCGTTATTATCGTTGGTCCGCAGCTGAAGCTGCACGAGTGTGGTCTGCCGAAGCTCATGGCGCTCGAGCTGTTCAAGCCGTTCGTCATGAAGCGCCTGGTAGAAAACGACTACGCTCAGAACATCAAGTCCGCCAAGCGCATGGTTGAGCGCCAGCGCCCAGAGGTGTGGGACGTTCTGGAGCAGGCCATTTCTGAGCACCCAGTGATGCTCAACCGTGCACCTACGCTGCACCGCCTGGGTATTCAGGCCTTCGAGCCGAAGCTGGTTGAGGGTAAGGCTATTCAGCTGCACCCGCTGGCTTGTGAGGCGTTCAACGCCGACTTCGACGGTGACCAGATGGCAGTCCACCTGCCGCTGTCCGCTGAGGCACAGGCTGAGGCCCGCGTCCTGATGCTGGCGTCCAACAACATTCTGTCCCCGGCATCCGGTAAGCCGCTGGCCATGCCACGTCTGGACATGGTTACCGGCCTGTACTACCTGACCATGGACAAGTCCGAGGACGAGATCGGCGGCAATGGTCGCTTCCGCGAGGCAGAGGAGGACAAGCCAGCTACCGGCGTCTTCTCCTCCTACGCTGAGGCCCTCATGGCCTATGACCGCGGCACCGTTGGCCTGCAGGCTCCGATCAAGGTCCGCATCGATCACCTTCGCCCGCCGAAGGAGATCGAGGAAGAGCAGTTCCCGGATGGCTGGACCAAGGGCCAGGCATGGATGGGCTACACCACCATCGGCCGCGTCATGTTCAACGAGCTGCTGCCATGGAACTACCCGTACCTCGAGGGCATCATGGTCCGTAAGGGCGGCGGCTCCGGCAACAAGGTCCTCATCGGTGACGTGGTCAATGACTTGGCCAATAAGTACCCGATGATCACCGTTGCTCAGGTGCTGGACAACATGAAGGATGCCGGCTTCTACTGGGCAACCCGTTCCGGCGTGACCATCACCATGTCTGACGTTCTGGTTCTGCCGAATAAGACCGAGATCCTCGAGTCTTATGAGAAGGAAGCAGAGCGCATCGAGCGCAAGTACTGGGAGCAGGGCGCCCTGACCGAGCGCGAGCGCTACGACCGCCTGGTTGAGCTGTGGAAGGACGCTACCGATACCGTCGGTGAGGCCGTCGAGAACATGTACCCGGACCACAACCCGATTCCGATGATTGTGAAGTCTGGTGCTGCCGGTAACATGCGTCAGATCTGGACGCTGGCCGGTATGAAGGGCATGGTTGTGAACTCGCACGGTGATTACATCACCCGTCCGATTAAGACCTCCTTCCGCGAAGGCCTGTCCGTGCTGGAGTACTTCAACAACTCCCACGGTTCCCGTAAGGGCCTGGCCGATACCGCACTGCGTACCGCTGACTCCGGCTACCTCACCCGTCGTCTGGTGGACGTGGCCCAGGACGTCATCGTCCGCGAAGAGGACTGTGGCACCCGCCAGGGCGTCCGCGTCCCAATCGGCGAGGAGTCCGGCGACAAGGTTGTTCTCTCCGAGCTGTGGGAGACCTCCGCATCCGGCCGCGTTATCGCGACCGACGTCAAAGACGCCAACGGCGAGGTTGTGGCCGAGGCCGGCTCCGACCTCACCGAGGAGCTCACCCAGAAGCTGCTTGACGCTAAGGTCACCGAGGTCAAGGTTCGCTCCGTGCTGACCTGCCAGACCCCGGCCGGCGTTTGTGCTAAGTGCTACGGCAAGTCCATGGCTTCCGGCCAGCTCGTCGATATCGGCGAGGCCGTCGGCATCGTGGCTGCACAGTCCATTGGTGAGCCGGGTACCCAGCTGACCATGCGTACGTTCCACCAGGGTGGTGTCGGTGGCGATATTACCGGCGGTCTGCCGCGTGTTCAGGAGCTCTTCGAGGCCCGTAACCCGAAGAACCGCGCTCCTATCGCCTCCGTTGACGGCACCGTTTCCCTGTCCGATGAGGGCAACTTCTGGACCTTGACCATCACCCCGGATGACGGCTCTGATGACGTGGTCTATGAGAAGCTCTCCAAGCGTCAGGGCCTGGCTCAGGTTCGTCGCCCGATGGAGTCCAACCCAGACGCCATGATTGAGCGTTCCCTCAAGGACGGCGACCATGTTGAGACGGGTGACCGCCTGATGCGTGGTGCGGCTGACCCGCACGACGTGCTCGAGGTTCTCGGCCGCCGTGGCGTGGAGCAGCACCTCATCAATGAGGTTCAGGCTGTGTACCGTACCCAGGGTGTGGCTATCCACGATAAGCACATCGAGATCATCATCCGCCAGATGCTGCGCCGCGGCACCGTCATCGATGCCGGTACCACGGACTTGCTGCCGGGTAATCTCATTGACCTCTCTGAGGCCAAGCAGCTCAACGCTGCCCAGGTCGCAGAGGGCGGCGAGCCAGCTCAGCTGCGCTCGGAGATTATGGGTATTACCAAGGCTTCCTTGGCTACTGAGTCCTGGTTGTCCGCTGCATCGTTCCAGGAGACCACTCGCGTGCTTACCGACGCCGCTATTAACAAGCGCTCCGATAAGCTCATCGGTCTCAAGGAGAACGTCATCATCGGTAAGCTCATCCCGGCCGGTACCGGTATCTCCCGCTACCGCAATATCTCCGTCAAGCCGACCGAGGCTGCGCGCAACGCTGCATACTCGATCCCGACTTATGGCGATTCCATCTACGGCGATGACGGCTTCGGTGAATTCACCGGTGCATCTGTCCCGCTGGATGAGGACTTCACCTTCTAAGCATGGAGGGTTAGGCGCTAAATAGAGCGCATCAGACACCCCGCTGTCCTGAACTAATCAGGAGGGCGGGGTGTTGTCTTATGCCCAGGCCTCGGATCGCCCCATGGCAGTTGCGCACGGCTGCGCAAGTTGGTCGCTGGAAAAGATACGGGCCGGAACTCGTTATGCGCATGAACTACAAAAAGTTAAATTCCCGCAGTTTCTTTTACCTTCGGGGTTTGTCCCCTGTGTTTAGTTCTGGAGCTGGCTAAAGCCTTCAAAAGTTTCTGGCGTAAACCTCTATGTTAAGATTATGCTGAGAGTGTTAAGCCGTCCCTACGGTTTAGCGATTTCACTGAGCTTGGATTCTTGTGAGGTATTTTCCTTTCCTTAAAACCTATGACGTGAGGATCCAGGGAACCCCGTCGCGGAAGTAAGAGGCCGCGGCGGGGTTCAGTTTTGCCAGTGATGGGGGAGAGGAGGGGTAGAGAGGGGGCGTCGTCAAGCACAGCGTTTATGTCCCGCTGTGTGAGAGCCGCGGTGACTGGGGAGGATTTCCCGCCTGTGGGGAGTTTGGGGTAGCCGCAGTGGAAACTAATGTCGGGGTGTGCTGCGAAGCTTGCTAGGATGAATGCAGCTTATAGCCAGGGGTTTATGTTCCTTGTGTTATAGCGAAGGAAAATTACACAACTCACGGGTGCTTGTCCGCTCTTTAGACGGGGAGCGTCGACAGGCTGAGATGCCGCCGGTTAGCGCGGTGAACCGTAGAACCTGATCCGGGTAATGCCGGCGAGAGGGAGGAAATTATGACTACTAATACACGTGTGTCCGCTGCCCCGAAGCGCAGCCTGAACTGGCGCGTGGTCGATATTGTGGTGGCGTCCGTTTTGGGCGTGGCCTGCGGAGTTTTATTCCTGGTTTGGAATGCAGTGGGTTATGCCTGGTTTGAAGCCATGGACGCTGTGACCCCGGGCCTGGGAGGCATTGCTACTGGTATTTGGCTTATCGGTGGTGTGCTGGGTGGCCTGATTATTCGCAAGCCGGGTGCGGCCATCTATGTTGAGGTTTTGGCCGCCACCGTATCGGCGGTGCTGGGCTCCCAGTGGGGCATTAGCACCCTGTACTCGGGCTTGGCGCAGGGTATCGGCGTGGAAATCATCCTGGCGATCTTCCTATACCGCAAGTTTGGCCTGGGGGTATCTATTCTGGCTGGCATGGCAGCGGGCTGGGGTGCCTTTATCCTGGAGCTGTTTACCTCCGGCAACCTGGCTCGCTCATTTGAGTTCAACCTCATCTACTTGGTTACCTTGAGTATCTCCGGCGCTATCTTGGCCGGTGCGCTGGGCTTCTTCCTGGTGAAGGCCCTGGCCAAGACCGGTGGCTTGGATCGCTTTGCCGCAGGCCGTGAACAGCGCGCTTAGGGCGTGTTGCGTACGTGTCTGATTGTGCATCATTGGCGGGAAACGCCACCAAGATAACGGCCCGCGGATTCGGCTGGACCCATGCCGGGCGCAGCGAGCCGGCCCTGTCCGATATTGACGTAGTTATCGAGCCAGGCGAACGCGTGCTTCTCTGCGGTGACTCCGGATCGGGCAAGTCCACCTTCCTTGCAGCGATGGCCGGGGTGTTGGGCTCCGATGAGGAAGGAACCCGCACGGGTGAGCTTCTCTTGGAGGATTCCAGCGGCCTGGTGGAGGAGCCGGGGCACACCATCCCGGTGGGGCTGGTGCTCCAGGACCCGGATTCGCAGGTGATCTCCGCGCGCGTAGGCGATGACATTGCCTTCGGCTGCGAAAACCTGGCCTATCCGCGCGAGGAAATCTGGCGCCGCGTGGCCGCCGCTAAGGAACTGGTTGGCCCTTTCGTGGATCTGGATTTTCCCACTGAGCGGCTCTCCGGTGGGCAGAAGCAGCGCTTGGCGCTCGCCGGAGTCATCGCTATGGGTGCGGGCGTAGTGCTTCTTGATGAACCCACGGCCAACCTTGACCCCGCCGGCGCGCGCGATGTGGTGCGCGCCGTGGCTAGGCTGGTGGAAGAAACCGGCGCGACGCTGGTGGTGGTAGAGCATCAGCACGCGGCGTGGGACGGCGTGCTCGACCGCGCAGTGGAGCTGGATCGCGGGCGCATCGTGGCCGATACTTCCTTCGCGGAGGTGGCCCAGCGCCGCCAGGTCTCCGGCCTGCCGCAGGCGCGCCGCCTTGGCGAGGCCGAGCTTGCGCAGCGCGACGCCGCGCTATGGAGCACCGACCTCGTCACCCGCTATGGCCCGCCGCGTACGATTGCGCTGCCGGCGGGAGCCTCCACGGTCATTACCGGGCCGAATGGCGCGGGTAAGTCCACCTGGTTGATGACCATGGCCGGGTTGCTGCCGGCAAAATCCGGTGAGATTGGGGTGGCTGATTTCGTGCGTCGCGGGGTCAAGGGGTCGCCACTGCGCTGGAAATCGCGCGAGTTGGCGGACCGCATTGGTTTTGTCTTCCAGAATCCGGAGCACCAATTCGTCGCCCGCACGGTGGCCGAGGAGCTGCGGGTTGCGCCCAAGGTAATGCGCGTGGACCCGCCGGAGGAAAGGATCGCGCAGCTGGTGGAATCACTGCGGCTGGAGCATCTCTTGGAGGCCAACCCGTTTACGCTCTCGGGCGGCGAGAAACGGCGCCTATCGGTGGCTACTGCCTTGGTGACGGCGCCGTCGGTGCTGCTCTTGGATGAGCCCACCTTTGGGCAAGACCCCCAGACCTTTGTGGAGCTGGTGCGCTTGCTGCGGCAATTGGCAGATGATGGCACCACCATCGCCTCTATTACCCATGACCCGCTATTTATCCAGGCCTTGGGGGATCACCGAGTGGAGGTTCACGGTGCCTAATCTTTTGCGCGGGGCTAACCCGCTAAGCCGCATCTTTTTGATGTTTATCTGGGTTACCCCACTATTGGCCTCCATTGACTGGGTCTCGGCTGCGGTGTCGCTGGCGTTGACGCTGACCTTCGCCCCGCTCTGCGGAGTGTCGTGGGTGCGGCTATTTAAGGCCGGTTGGTTCCTGTTTCTCATTGCGCCGATTTCGGGCATTTCCATGCTGTTGTATGGCGAGCCTGGTGGCACGGAGTACTTCAGTTGGTGGCTGGTGCAGGTCACCGAAAATTCCCTGACCCTCGCGATCGCCATTACGCTGCGCGTTTTTGCCGTGGCGCTGCCCATGGTGGTCCTAGCCCGTGATATTGATCCGACCGAATTAGGCGATGCTCTCTCGCAGATCCTCAAGCTGCCCTCGCGCTTTGTTATTGGTGCGGTCGCCGGGGTGCGTATGATGACGCTATTTCAATCTGACTGGCAGTCGCTGGGTATGGCGCGCAGGGCGAGGGGGCTGACGGACGTCGGCAAGCTGCAGCATTTGCTGACCATGTCCTTTGGCCTTCTGGTAATTGCGCTGCGCCGCGGTGGCAAGTTGGCAACGGCCATGGAGGCGCGCGGTTTCGGCCGTACCCCGCCTGGCGGTGGGAAGCGCTCGTGGGCGCGTGAGTCGCGGCTGCGGGCCCGCGATGGGTGGATTATGGCCTGCGGCGCCGTCCTTGCTTTCGTACCGGTGGTAGTTTCGGTACTCACTGGGGCCTGGAGATTCTTCGGCCTATAAACCGCGAAAGCAGTGATTGAGCGACCATGGACTTTGATAGCCAACAAGAGCGCCTTTTAGAGGACATCGTCAAGCTGGCCGCAGCCAGAAAGCGCGCCTTCAAGCCGGTGACCGTGCTTATCGACGGCCCCTCGGGCGCCGGCAAAACCTGGACTTCTGCCGCGCTGGCCGAGCGCACCAACTGGCGGGTGGTGCACCTCGATGAGTTTTACCCCGGCTGGCATGGCCTGGATAAGGGCTCGGATATGGTGGCCGAGCAGGTATTGCGCACCATGAACCCCGGCTACTGGCGCTGGGATTGGGAAGCAGGTGCCCCGGGGGACTGGGCCAGCTTGGATGTGCGCGATGATCTCATCGTGGAAGGCGTGGGTTCCGTAACCGCCGCCAATATTGCTGCGGCCAAGGAAAGGGGAGCGGTAGTAAGCGTGCTTATCGACGGCCCCCGTGACCAACGCCGCGAACGCGCCATCGCCCGCGAGCCTGGTTACGAGCCGTGGTTTGAAACGTGGGAAGAACAGGAAAAGAACTACTTTGCCACCAAGGCCGCCGAGGCCGACCTGGTCTGGGAATGGTCCTAGCAGGAGGAAGCCGCCGATCGCGTTTTGTATAAAGCGCGGTCGGTTTGCTACTCTAAACGTCAGTTCACTATGCGTGCCATGATGGCGCGCGGTGAAGAGTCTGATCCTTAACAAGGCACCGGCCTTGGAAAGAGTTCTGGACATGCGGCAGCGCCCCGGGAAAGAGCGCCCATTTTTGCATGTTTGGTTCCTTTCTTTTGGTTTCGGTGCAATTCGACAGAAAGACTGTTAAATGCCAACTATTCAGCAGCTGGTCCGCAAGGGCCGCCACGATAAGCGTAAAGAGGTTTCCACCGCTGCGCTGAAGGGTTCCCCGCAGCGTCGCGGTGTGTGCACCCGCGTGTACACCACCACCCCTAAGAAGCCGAACTCCGCACTGCGTAAGGTCGCTCGTGTTCGCCTGACCACCGGTATTGAGGTTTCCGCCTACATTCCGGGCGAGGGCCACAACCTGCAGGAGCACTCCATGGTCCTCGTTCGCGGCGGCCGTGTGAAGGACCTTCCTGGTGTTCGTTACAAGATCATCCGCGGCGCTCTGGATACCCAGGGTGTCAAGGACCGTAAGCAGGCACGTTCCCGTTACGGCGCAAAGAAGGGACAGTAATAAACAATGCGTAAGAATGCTGCTCCGAAGCGTCCTGTAGTCAAGGACCCGGTATACAACTCCGAGCAGGTCACCATGCTCGTCAACAAGATCCTCCAGGACGGCAAGAAGTCCACCGCAGAGCGCATCGTCTACGGCGCTCTCGAGGCTTGCCGTGAGAAGACCGGTACCGATCCGGTTGGCACCCTGGAGAAGGCACTGGGCAACATCCGCCCAGACCTCGAGGTTCGCTCCCGCCGTGTCGGTGGCGCTACCTACCAGGTGCCGGTTGAGGTCCGCCCTGACCGCGCTAACACCCTGGCACTGCGCTGGATGGTGACCTTCACCCGCCAGCGTCGCGAGAACTCCATGATCGAGCGTCTCGCAAACGAGATCCTGGATGCCTCCAACGGCCTCGGCGCTTCCGTTAAGCGTCGTGAGGATACTCACAAGATGGCAGAGGCTAACCGCGCCTTCGCCCACTACCGCTGGTAATTTCAGCACCCACATCAATGGCCCAAGCAACGAGAAACAAGTTTCGCGCTGGCTGTCGGCAGTTTTCCCGCCGCGGCAACACAAAACTCCATATCTCTTGCTTGGGTCATTTTTTGCCCTAATGGGTGTGATCTCTGGGCGGTATACCTGCCCAGTCCAGCGGCATCGTGGAGTGTCCAGTACACTGAAGCGATGGAAGTCTAGGGGCAGGCTGCTCCGAGGACGGCCAAATAGTGGCAAAAATTTACATGACCTTATCCATGCAGGCGTCATAGCCAGAAACCTGGTCACGGCGTCGACGACTATTAAGTTGGGGTATAAACGTGGCACAAGAAGTGCTTAAGGACCTGAACAAGGTCCGCAACATCGGCATCATGGCCCACATCGATGCTGGTAAGACGACGACCACCGAGCGTATTCTCTTCTACACCGGTATCAACCGTAAGGTGGGCGAGACCCACGACGGTGCTTCCACCACTGACTGGATGGCACAGGAGAAGGAACGCGGCATCACCATTACCTCCGCTGCCGTGACCTGCTTCTGGGACAACAACCAGATCAACATCATCGACACCCCGGGTCACGTTGACTTCACCATTGAGGTCGAGCGTTCCCTCCGTGTTCTCGATGGCGCCGTCGCAGTCTTCGACGGTAAGGAAGGCGTTGAGCCGCAGTCCGAGCAGGTGTGGCGTCAGGCTGCTAAGTACGACGTTCCGCGTATCTGCTTCGTCAACAAGATGGACAAGCTGGGCGCAGACTTCTACTACACTGTTTCCACCATCGTTGACCGCCTGGGCGCTAAGCCGTTGGTTATGCAGCTGCCTATCGGCGCTGAGGATGACTTCGACGGCGTCGTTGACCTGCTGAACATGCAGGCCATCACCTGGCGCGGCAAGGTTGAGACCGGTGCCGAGCCTACCTACGAGGAAATCCCAGAAGACCTCAAGGACAAGGCTGCAGAGTACCGTGAGAAGCTGGTTGAGACCGTTGCTGAGTCCGACGAAGAACTCATGGAAAAGTACTTCGGCGGCGAGGAGCTGACCATTGACGAGCTCAAGGCCGGCATCCGCAAACTGACCATCAACACCGAGGTTTACCCGGTTTACTGCGGTACCGCATACCGCAACAAGGGCGTCCAGCCGCTTCTTGACGCTGTCGTTGACTTCCTCCCGAACCCACTCGATGTTGGCGAGGTTGTCGGCCACGCTGTCGGCGACGAGGATGAGCAGGTTACGCGTAAGCCTTCCGTTGAGTCCCCGTTCTCTGCACTGTCCTTCAAGGTTGCTGCACACCCGTTCTTCGGGCAGCTCAACTTCGTCCGCGTTTACTCTGGTCAGGTTCTGCCGGGCACCGAGGTTATGAACTCCACCAAGGGTAAGAAGGAGCGCATCGGCAAGCTGTTCCAGATGCACGCCAACAAGGAGAACCCTGTTGAGCAGGCAGACGCCGGCAACATCTACGCGGTTATCGGCCTGAAGGAAACCACCACCGGTGACACCCTGTGTGACAAGGATGACCAGATCATCCTCGAGTCCATGGACTTCCCGGATCCAGTTATTAAGGTTTCCATTGAGCCAAAGACCAAGGCTGACCAGGAGAAGCTGGGTACCGCTATCCAGAAGCTCGCTGCTGAGGACCCAACCTTCACCGTTGAATTGGATGAAGAGACCGGCCAGACCGTTATCGGCGGCATGGGCGAGCTCCACCTCGACGTTATGGTGGACCGCATGAAGCGCGAATTCAAGGTTGAGGCCAACATCGGTAACCCGCAGGTTGCTTACCGTGAGACCATCCGCAAGAAGGTTGAGTCCATGGAATACACCCACAAGAAGCAGACCGGTGGTTCCGGCCAGTTCGCAAAGGTTATCTGCACCATCGAGCCGTACAACCCGGACCCAGAGACCCTGGAAGAGGGCGAGTCCGCAACCTACAAGTTCGACAATGCCGTTACCGGTGGCCGCGTTCCGAAGGAATACATTCCTTCCGTTGACGCTGGTATCCAGGACGCTATGCAGTACGGCTACCTCGCAGGCTTCCCGATGGTCAACATCAAGGCCACCCTGGAAGACGGCGCTTACCACGACGTTGACTCCTCCGAGATGGCCTTCAAGCTGGCTGGCTCCCAGGTCTTCAAGGAAGCAATGGCCAAGGCTAAGCCGGTTCTGCTCGAGCCGATGATGGCCGTTGAGGTTGTTACCCCTGAGGAGTACATGGGTACCGTTAACGGTGACATCTCCTCCCGTCGTGGCCAGGTCTTCGCTATGGAAGACCGCTCCGGTGCGAAGGTTGTCAAGGCTAAGGTGCCGCTGTCCGAGATGTTCGGTTACATCGGTGACCTGCGTTCTTCCACCGCAGGCCGCGCAAACTTCACCATGGTCTTCGATTCCTACGCAGAGGTTCCTTCCTCCGTGGCACAGGAGATCATCGAGGAGCGCACCGGCGGCGCTAACTAAGCGCTAGCCCCCGTCTTCTCCGCGGTTTAGTCGGGCTGGTACTCTTCGCCAGTAGATGCCAGACCCGCCGCGGGGCGGGACAACTGGGCCAGGGTAGCGGCGGGCTGAGTTTGCAGCTTAGGCCTCTAAGTTGTGAATTGAGCCGGCCGTTACCCTCCCAGGATCCTTTTCAAAGATTCTTGTCGAGGGAAATGGCCGCGATTTTTCGCGGGGTTACCTCCTATAACGGCGGTTTGAAAAAACCGCGACATAAATCTAGGATCGTGTAACTGGCACGTAAAGAAAGCGTCATTAGCGCTTTGCCCCACATACTGTGGGTCGGGTGCCAATGACAACTGTCAACCACGTGGCTGCGAAGGTCGTAGCCACCATATAGTCCAGGAGGACATACAGTGGCAAAGGAGAAGTTCGAGCGTACGAAGCCGCATGTGAACATCGGCACCATCGGACACGTCGACCACGGCAAGACCACCACCACCGCAGCGATCACCAAGGTTCTGGCTGACCAGTACCCTGAGGAGAACGAGGCATTCGCGTTCGACATGATCGACAAGGCTCCTGAGGAGAAGGAGCGCGGTATTACCATCAACATCTCCCACGTTGAGTACTCCACCCCGAAGCGCCACTACGCACACGTTGACGCTCCGGGCCACGCCGACTACATCAAGAACATGATTACCGGCGCTGCTCAGATGGACGGCGCTATCCTGGTTGTTGCTGCAACCGATGGCCCGATGCCGCAGACCCGCGAGCACGTTCTGCTTGCTCGCCAGGTTGGCGTTCCTTACATCCTCGTTGCACTGAACAAGTGCGACATGGTTGATGATGAGGAAATCATCGAGCTCGTTGAGATGGAGATCCGTGAGCTGCTCGCAGAGCAGGACTACGATGAGGAAGCTCCTATCGTTCACATCTCCGCTCTCAAGGCTCTCGAGGGCGACGACAAGTGGGTACAGTCCGTCGTTGACCTGATGGAAGCCTGCGACAACTCCATCCCGGATCCGGAGCGCGCTACCGACCAGCCGTTCCTGATGCCTATCGAGGACATCTTCACCATTACCGGCCGCGGTACCGTTGTTACCGGCCGTGTTGAGCGTGGCCGTCTGAACGTCAACGAGGACGTTGAGATCATCGGTATCCAGGAGAAGTCCCAGACCACCACTGTTACCGGTATCGAGATGTTCCGCAAGATGATGGACTACACCGAGGCTGGCGACAACTGTGGTCTGCTTCTGCGTGGTACCAAGCGTGAGGACGTTGAGCGTGGCCAGGTTGTTATCAAGCCGGGCGCTTACACCCCGCACACCAAGTTCGAGGGTTCCGTCTACGTCCTGAAGAAGGAAGAGGGCGGCCGCCACACCCCGTTCATGAACAACTACCGTCCGCAGTTCTACTTCCGTACCACTGACGTTACCGGTGTTGTTCACCTGCCAGAGGGCACCGAGATGGTTATGCCTGGCGACAACGTTGAGATGTCCGTTGAGCTCATCCAGCCGGTCGCTATGGACGAGGGCCTGCGCTTCGCTATCCGCGAGGGCTCCCGCACCGTCGGCGCTGGCCGCGTTACCAAGGTTGTCGAGTAATCGACACCCCGTAACCGCTCAGTAGAGCTTTAAAGAGTCCGCTTCACCTTAGGGTGAGGCGGATTTTTTGATCTTTGGCCACCAAAGCTGCGCGCGGAGCAACCGCTAGTGGTTGATGCCGTATGCGTGGACTTTACGGGCAAAATGAAGCCTCCCGCGGCATCGTCTGTTCGGAATGCCGCGGGAGGCTTTAGCGCATCGCGCTAGAGGCTTTTAGTGCTTTTACTTCTCCCAGCCGATATCTTCCTTGGGGAGGATGGCGAAGCCGTTGGCGCCATAGTTGGCCAGGCCCTTCTTCACGCCGACCATCTGTGGGCCGTTGGCAAAGGGGAGGATGCCGTAGTGACCGAAGGCCTCCGACTCGAGTTCATTGACGCGGTCAATCTGCTCGTCCTTGGTTGGCAGGTTCTGCAGCTCCTCAATCTTCTTATCGAATTCCTTGGTGCCGGTGCTCGACATGTTCAGCGTGGAATCGCTGGCGTAGGTCTGGCCAAAGTATGCGACGCCAAACGGGTCAGAGGAGGTAAACGCGGAAAGGAAGAGGTCGAAATCTCGCTCCGAGGTTACCTTGGAGAACTCGGACGAAGGGCGCTCTTCAATCTTGAGGTCAACGCCGACGTCCTTGAGCATCTTTTGCACCGCTGCGGCGAGGGACTTCGACACTTCATCGTCACCGATGAGGATGTAGCGGAGGGAGAGCTTCTCGCCGTCCTTAGCGTACATACCATCATCGCCCTGCTGGTAGCCGGCGTCCTCGAGCAGCTTCTTGGACTGCTCGGGATCGAACTTGATGACGTCCTTGATGTTGTCCTTGTAGCCCTCCTGAGTGGAGTAGAGGGTAAGGGATCCCGGCATTTCCTCTTCGTAGCCCAGGCCGTTATAGCGGATTTCGGCCAGCTGATCGCGGTCGATGGCGGAGAAGACGGCGTGGCGCACGTCCTCATCCTTGAGCTGTGGCGCCTTGGAATTGAGGGTGAAGATGACGTTGGCGGGGCGCAGTGCGGCACGGATGTCGATGTCATCGCCCATCTCGCCGGCAATGGTGAGGCTGTTCTTATCGGCCACACCGGCGGCGTCGATTTCGCCGGCTTGGAAGGCGTTGATGGTGGCCTGGGATTCCATGACGCGGAAGCTTACCTTCTTCATCTTTGGCTTATCGCCCCACCACTTTTCGTTGGGCACGAGGCTGAGGGTGCCACCCTTGAAGTCCACGTTGTCGACCTTGAATGGGCCGGCGCCGTATTGCGGGTTCAGCTTGCCCAGGTAGGCCTTGTCAAACTTTTCTGGGCTATCAATAGCGGGGTGGAGCAGTTGATTGAAGAGGCCCTGCCACCACGGGTAGGGGCCGTCGAAAGTGACAACGACGTCCTTGTCAGTAGCGCCCTTTTCCACGGAGGTAATGCGCTCGTAGCCATCGGTGGCGTTTACCTGGACGTCTTCATCCTTACCGTTGTTGAAGCGCCAAGTATTTTCAAAGGCCTTCCAATCGATAGGAGTGCCGTCGTTGAAGGTGGCGTCCTTGTTGACCTTGAAAGTGACGACGGTGTTCTCGCCCTTCTTATCTTCCTTGACATCATCGATGTAGTCGGGGTTTGGGGTGTAGTTTCCCTCGCCGTCATACAGCGCAAGCTGTGGGTTGTACCAGCCCCAGACCGAGCGGGTATCGGTGGTCATGTTGGCGTGGAACATGTTTTGCTGCTCAGTGAGTTCGTTGAGGGCGAGGGTGAGCTCGCCGTCGTCCTTGAGCTCGTCGCGGGACTTTTCGTTGTAGTCGCCGGCCGGATTAACCTCGATGTCGAGGCCGCCGACTGCCTTGGTGGAGTCGCCGTCCGAGTTGGCGGCGCAGCCGGTAAGGGCGAGCGCTGCGGCGGAGAGGGTGGCTACGGTTGCGATCCGGAAGCGGGTGAACTTTTTCATGGTGGGGTTTCTCCTTGAGTGAGAGGAAAGTGAAGGTTGCGGTAGCGGGGGGTAAGCTGCCGCAGCACTTCAGGTGTGAGGTTTACTATATATAACGCGCGATGTGTGGCGGGTCACTTTTGGGAAATTGGTGAGGCATTCGCTGGACCGGGGTTGCGTCGCCTGCGGGCAGCCTCCGGATCCGGAATCGGAATGGCATCCAGGAGCTTCTTGGTGTAGTCCGCTTGGGGGTTTTCGAAGATGTCATCGGTCGGCCCGGATTCCACAAATTGGCCCTTATACATGACAGCCAACCTATCGGAGAGGTGGCGCACCACGGAAAGGTCATGAGCCACGAAGAGATAGGACAGGCCCAGCTTGCGCTTGAGATCCTCGAGCAAGTTGATGACGCCGGCCTGGATGGAGACGTCGAGTGCGGAGACGGGCTCATCCAGCACTAAGACCGAGGGGTTGGTGGCCAGCGCGCGGGCGAGGCCGATGCGCTGGCGCTGTCCGCCGGAAAAGTGGCTGGGGAAGCGATCCAGCTGGGAGGAGTCCAAACCTACAAGGCCCATGAGCTCGTTCACGCGGGCATCCACGTCGCCGTCATAGCCTAGGGAGTTGAGTGGTTCGGCGATGACCTCGCGCACGGTTAGGCGCGGGTTGAGGGAGCTCATCGGGTCCTGGAAGACAATTTGGATGTCCTTGCGGGCCTCGCGGCGCTCGGAATTGCTCATTCCGGCCGCGTCCTTCCCGTTGAGCACCACTGCGCCGTTTTCAGGCTTTAAGTCCATGATTTCTAGCAGGGTGGTGGTCTTGCCACAGCCGGACTCGCCTACGATGGCCATGCATTCGCCCTTGCGAATATCAAAGGTGAGGCCGTCCACTGCCTTGACCGTGCCCACCCGGCGCTTGACCAGCGCGCCCTTGGTAAGTGGGAATTCCTTGCGCAGGTCCGTGACCTCCAGGGTGGTGGGACGCTCCTCGCGGGGGATACCGGCCATGACGTCCTCCGCGAGCTGCGGGGGCTTGAACATGAGCTCGCCGCCGATTTTGCGGTCGTGGATCTCGGGCGCGCGCAGGCAGGCACTCTGGTGTGTGGGGGCGTCGTCAAGCGGGATAAGCGGCGGCTCACCATCGGAGCAGGCGGGCTGCGCCACGGGGCAGCGCGGGGCAAACTGGCAGCGCTGCTTGAGGTCCACCAGCACCGGCGGGCTGCCCACGATGGGTGTGAGCGGCTCTTCTGCGGACACGTCCGGGCGGGGCGTAGAGCCGAGCAGGCCCACGGTATAGGGCATGCGGGGTTGGGAGAAGATGGTATCCACATCGCCGCGCTCCACGGGTCGGCCGGCGTACATGACCATGACATCATCGGCCGTTTCTGCCATCACGCCCATGTCATGGGTAATCATGATGGTGGCGGCGCCGGTTTCGCGCTGGGCGAGCTTAATGACCTCCAGAATCTGCGCCTGAATGGTCACATCCAGCGCGGTCGTGGGCTCATCGGCGATGAGTACGCGCGGATTATTGGCGATTGCGATGGCAATGACCACGCGCTGGCGCATGCCGCCCGAGAACTCGTGCGGGAAAGACTTCAGGCGCAGGTGCGGATCGGGGATGCCCACGAGATCGAGCAACTCCGTGGCCTCTTTGAGGGCCTGCTTCTTTCCGACGTCCCTATGGGCCTGAATTGCCTCCACCAGCTGCGATCCAATATCGAAGACCGGGGTGAGCGCGGAGAGCGGATCCTGGAAGATCATGCCAATGCCATTGCCACGGATCTCGGACATCTGCTTATCGCTGAGACCGAGCAGCTCGCGGCCGTCGAACTTTACGGACCCGGTGATCTTCGCGTAGTCCGGCAGGAGCCCCATGATGGACATGGAGGTCACGGACTTACCGGAACCGGATTCGCCCACGATGCCGAGCGTGCGGCCAGGGTAGAGATCAAAATCTACGCCACGGACCGCGGAGACGGATCCGGCTTCGGACGGGAAGTTAACGCGCAGGTCTTTGACGGATAAGACGGGCGAGGTCATGCTTTACCTCCGGAATTCGAGTTGGGGTCGAGCGCATCGCGCAGGCCATCGCCAATGAAAGCCATGGACACGGTGAGCAAGGTCAGGGTTGCGGCAGGGAAGTAGAACAGCCACGGGGAGGATTGCACGGCGGCGGTGCCGCCCTGCAGGAGGGTGCCGAGGGAGACGTCGGGAAGCTTGACGCCCAACCCCAGGAAGGACAGGGCCGTCTCGGAGCCCACGGTGCCCACCACGCCGAAGACGAACTGGATGATAAGTAGCGAACCAATATTGGGAATGACGTGGCGCACGATGGTGCGCAGCTTGGACACACCCATGTAGCTCGCCGCGCGGACGTAGTCTTGCTCGCGCACCGTAAGCGCCAGCGACCAAATCACGCGGGCCTGGTACATCCAGCCAAAGAGGATGAGCACGACGATAAGCAGCTTCCAATCGCCGCCGGAATCCGCCACTACCAGTGCGATGAGCAGGAAGGTAGGGATGGAGAGCAGGAAGTGAATGACGGCCAGCACCGCCTTTTCGGCTACACCGCCCCACAAGGCTGCAGCGGATCCAATGAACGCGGAGATGACCAAGGTGGCTAGGGATACCACGATGGCGATGGTCAGGGACCTGCCTAAACCGTGAATGGTCTGGGCATAGAGGTCATTGCCGGTGTCATTCGTGCCAAACCAGTGCTCGGGGCTCGGCGGCTCCGATAGTGCAAGGAAGTCCGGCTCGGTGTAGTCCCACTTGGCAAAGAAGCCGCCAAAAAGCGCTGCAAAGACCAAGAAAGCCAAGATTATAAGGCCCAAGGTGGCCAGCTTATTGCGAAAGAAGCGGCGCAGGTAAAGTTTGTAGCGCGAGGTGCCACGCGGCATCTGCTCCAAGGTGGCTACCTGCTCGGCCTCGGCGGGGGAGAAGGGGTCTCCCGAAGTGACCTCGCTGTGTGCAGTGATCTCCCCGCGCGGTTCCTGCTTGAAATAGTTGCGGTCTTTAGATGGGGTCATTTAACTCACCCTCACTCGTGGATCAAGCGCGACGACAACCAGGTCCGCCAATACCGCGGAGATGGCCGTCATGGCGGCGCCAAAGGCAGCGACAGCCGCTGCACCGTTGACGTCGTTCTTGCTAATGGTCTCGATGAAGTACTGGCCCATGCCGTTCCAGCCAAAGATGCGCTCGGTCATCACCGCACCGGTGAAGATGCCGGGGATGGAAAAGGCCACCGAGGTTGCCACCGGGATGATGGAGGTGCGCAGTGCGTGCTTGCGAATCGCCTGTTGGCGGGTCAAGCCCTTAGCGCGGGCGGTGCGCACATAGTCCGCATCCAAGTTATCCAGCAGCAAGGTGCGCTGGGTCATGTGGTAGCTGGCGTAGCTAATGAAGACCAATGAAATGGTGGGAAGGATCAAGTGCTGTGCGGAGTCCACCAGCTTGGGAAAGAATCCTTCCACGTCCAGCGAATGGGAGCCGACCACATAGAAAATCTTCTTGCCGCTGAGCTCGTTGATTTTCAGTGCGCCCCACACCACGGCGATGGACGCCACTACCACGTGGGTATTCATCGCGATGATGGAAATGCCCTGCCAGATGCGGTCACCGGTCTTGTACTGGCGCGAAGCGGTGTAAACGCCCACTGCCACGCCGATGAGAATGGACAAAATGGTGGACAGTAGGAGTAGCTGCGCGGAAACCCAGATGCGGTAGCTAATTTCTGAATTCACCACTTCGCCCACCGGGGATTGGCCCCAGTCCCATTTGGTGAGGATATTGGTCAGCCAGGTCCACCAGCGTTGTATCAGCGGAGTATCGGGGCTGAGGTTATAGGGTTCGAGGAGGCTATTGATTTCCTCCGGTGAAAGCGGTGGGCGGCGGCCGGTGTAGTTGGACCGTGGGTCCAGGAAGCTGGCCGCCAAGAGATAGGCGAGGTTGGTAGCCAAAAAGATCATGAGTAACCAGCCCAAGGTCTTTTTGATCAGATATTTAGTCATAGAGATTCTCCGTGCGCGGTTAAGCAGGAAACGGGGTGCAAGGTGTATCCAACGAGCGAATCGTTGTATGTGACTAATCTAATAATCTGTTATCCAGAACACAATCAAATTAACCCCGTGACATAAATCCCCAATAATACGACAGGTATTACTGAACGTAGCTAGGGTGGAAAAATCTGCAATAAATACATTGTGAGCAGGCGATATGTGGCTCGAGATTGTTGAACACTTATAGTATTTATTTAATTGAATGAAATTAACTCGGGGGTGAAAATTTTCCTCTCGGCCCCGGCTGTCTGGCCGGCGCGGGTGCTGGGTAATCTTGGCGGATATGGATGACCCCACCCGCATCGATCCCACGCTTGAGTCCCTCCGCCGCGCCTGGGAGGGCCAGCCCGACCTTAGCCTTCCCACTTTCTTTGCCATGCTGGCTAATCAAGGCATTGGATGGGGCGCCACCGACACCGAACTCGTTGCGGAATTGGAGCGCCAGGCGGGCGTGCATCCGCCCTTGCTTCCCTTGGAGGGCGGCCGCATTGCGGCAGGGGAATGGCTCGTGCTTGCCGACGCCCCCTCCTACCGCATCACCGCCACCCCTACCCGCATCATCGTGCGCCGCCCCGATACCCAGCCCGTGGTGTGGGCCTATGAGTCCATTCGTCCCACGGGCCCCGGTCGCCCATTTACTATTCGGGATACCGAGGGCTTTGAACACCGCTTTGGCGTGGTCTCAAGCCTTATGCGGTTGAGTGCCGAGCGCCCAGACCTTAATGGCCTGAAGCGGCAGGATTTGGGTGATTTCGTCTTCGTCCTTCGCTTCGCAGCGGCCATCGGTGTGCTTGATCATGGGCTGCACCTATTCGCTAAGGAAAACCGCCGCGTAACTCGCCAGGACTACTCGTGGCAGCGCCTAGAAAAATGCCGCCCCGGCGAGGAACTGGAAGTGATCCTCGGGGGCGGCGAGTCGGCCCGCCTTGGGGCCGTTCAGGAAGTCTTGGTGGCGGAGACTCCGAACCCGCTATTCGGATAGGTCCTTCATCGGACCTACCTTGCTGAACTGCAGCTTGTAGATGGTGTCCAAATCGGCGTCAGGAAACGCTGCGCGGAAATCGCGCTCATTGGTTTCAACCGCACCGGTAAGGCGCTCCACCGGAGTGTCCGGATTTGCCGTCACCGTGTACTGCAGCGTGGGCCGCGCGCGGTCATAAGCCACGAGGCGCTCTACGTGATCTACGCCCTTGACTCCATCCAAATCTTGGGCCACGGCGCCGGCGATAGCGTTCATCGACGTCGTGATAGAGCCCTTGTCATCGGAAGAAGCGGACTCCACGTTATTAAAGCGGCGGTGGCGCAGGTTAGCCACCACAATCCACAACCCCAGAATAAGGAGCAGTGCGGAGCCACCGGCCAGCGCCCACACCCACCAGTCATTGTCCGCCAAGCTCTTCCACGTATCGTGGTCCACCCACAGGGCTAAGTATTTGGCAAATTCCACGTTGAAGTGGATCAAGATGGGCCACACGCCCAAAGCGATGAGGATGATTCCCAGCAGGCCCAGCAGAATGCGGTCAAAGGTAGCAAGTTTTCTAGACATTGTTATCCAACTCCGGAATCTTCTCTACAGCCACGGTGACCTGCGGCGGGTTCTTGAGATGAGCCAGGCAGCGCGTTACCGCCGTCTCTACCCGGCCTTGTAGCTCCGCATCGTCCGTATCGCCATTGACGGTGACCTTGGCCTTCTTGCTATCCGCGGAGGTCTGCGCCGAGGCCACGCCCGGAACCCGGCGAGCAGTAGCCGACGAGAGGCGGGCGATATCCACCGGCCGCATCCACATGGACGCGGTATCGGAGGCAAGCTGCATGTGCGTGGTGCGGCGCGTCTTCACTGCGGCGAAGAGGAAAATCAGGCCTACGACGATGGAAGCAACGCCGGCCCAGATCATCCAGGTCTGCAGCTCTTCAGTAGCAATGAGATTAAGTACCGGCTGTACCCAGGACTGGGCATCGGAGCCGGACCCTACCAGCCACGTCTCGCGCACGCCGACGACGCCCGCGGCGAGCAGTAGGAGCCCAAGGATTACGGCCCAAGTACGCGCCGCCGGAGAAGCCTTCGGCTGCTGCCCAAAGTGTTCAGGCATGTGCTGATCAGCCATTATTGCCTCCTTGTGGGCGATACGGGTTAATGGAAATGGCGCGCAACGGCTCGGGACGCGGCGCATTCACGTGCAACGGCCGAGGATTTGCCGGCGTGACCTCAATGCGCTTGAGCGGTTGCGGCCGCGGGGCCTTTACCGTGCGCGCAGGAGCAGACTTGGGAGCCTGTACACGGCGCGGAGACCACTCGTGGCGAATCTCAATCTCGCGCAGCGGCTGCGGACGAGGAGTTGTTACCTGAATCTTCCGTGCCAGTGGACGAACCTGCCCACTAGGGGCCAACCTGGCTGGGCGAGGCGCAGCCACGCTCTGCACGCGGACCGGCTTGGGCTCTCTGATCGGCCGCACCGTGTGGTCGTTCGGGGACGAAATCTCACGCAGCTGGTGGTCTGGAAGGTCAGCGGAAATGTTGCGTACCTCGGTCTCGCGCGGGGTATCCACGGACTGCACTGCGACGCCGGCGGCCGGCGCAGCGATGGTGCGCACCGGTGCCTCCTGCGGTGTGGCAATGCTGCGTACATTCACCGACTCTGCAGTGACCGGCTGCCATACCGGCGAGGGCTTGGTGTGCGGCGCAACGGCAGCAGCGACCTGGCGCTGCTCCACCTCTGCGGCAGTCACGCGCTCGCCCGGAACGGAACCGCCGACGGTGACATTGACGCGAGTTGTGGAATAACCGGTGTGCGCCGCGATGGCCTCCGAGATGGCGGCACGAGTATGCTCCGCCACCGTAGTAACCGGCGAGGGCCATACCACGCCGATAGTGGCGTTAACGGCCGCTACCTCACGCTCTGAGTCCATCTGGACCGAGACCCGTGGAAAACCGCGGCCGCCGATGCCCGCTAGCTTGGCCTCTATAGCCTTGGTGCCGGGCACGCTAGCAATCGCGGCGGTAACGATGCGTTCCATGGTCCGCAGCGAGATACGCGTGTGGCCCTGAGTGGAACTATCTGTCATTAACCTTGGCCTTTCTCCTTACCAATGAGGCCATTCCACACAGAAGTGAGATCGATACGGCCATCAAAGTGTGCTCCCACAATGCCGCCGATTGCGGCAAGGAGTACGGCGAGCAAAGTAGGACCCCAGCCTAGGTACAAAAAGAAGGCAAGAATAAGGCCGGAAATGATGCCCAAAGTGGTGTAATTCTTCATATCTATTCCTTCGATGGAGCAGCGGATAAGCCATCTACGGCGTCAGAAAACTCAACGTCAATGCGCTGCAGTTCGGGACAAGCCCCACGGGCGGCGGACCGAATATCTTCTGCCAAGGCATACAGGTCCGGCGCGGCGCTGATATCAACGCGAATGTTGATCTGCAGGTGGCGATCATCGCGCGGGTCGGGCCGCCGCATGCCGACGATGCGCTCGCCGGGGAGGTATAAACTCACCGAACCGAACGAACCGCCGTCGAGCGCGGCGACACCGCGTACCTTCCGGACTGCCTCTGCAATAGCGCGGGCGTGGCTTACCTCGAGCTCGAAACGTGCTCGGGGCTCAGGCATTGGGCTTAAGCCTGACCCTGGTTCAAAGCAGCCTGGTCTTCTGCCTCGGACTCATCCTTTGGCAGCTTTACGTCGTGAACAACAACGTTGACGCGCTCGACGCTCAGGCCGGTCATGCGCTCAACGGCATTCATGATGTTGCGGCGGATGGCCTCGGCGAGCTCGTGGATGGCCACGCCGTACTCAGCGGTGATGGCAATGTCGATGCGAGCGGTGCCGTCCGCTACCTCTACGTCCACACCCTGGCGGACGTCCTCAGAAGCACCGAAGGACTCGCGGATATTGCCGATCATGCGGGCTCCGCCGCCACCTAGGGCATCCACGCCGGAAACCTCGCGAGCAGCGATGCCGGCGATCTTGGAGACCACGACATCATCGATGGTGGTGGTGCCGTACTGGGTTTCCAGGTTGTTATTGACCTCGCGCTCCTCGGAAGCAGGAACCTGGTTGTCGGAGTTTTGTGCAGGGGTCTTGTTTTCAGACATGGGCGAGTGAGCCTTTCTCTATTGGGTGATGCATGAACGCGATATTCAACTATCTAGGCAGGACAAAGAGTCCACAGCCATTACCTCCGAGCTTAGATACTTCTCAGCCCAGTGTGGGGTGCGAGGTAACAAATTTTTCCAAAACGTGATTTTTGGCACGGTTTAATACGCGGCTTGAAAAACCGCAGCCCAACATGCTTAAATACAAAGGTTGCTTTAACAGGGCAGCGAGAACCGAGGTTCGGTGATGGCGGCGGACGTCGCCAAGCATGAGTCTCGGGGAGACGCTGAGCTGGTAAAGCGAACATGACACCTTCGTTGTCGCCATGGTTCAGGGAAACCTGAAGCATTGACTGGAAGGTCATCCAATCGGGCTAGGTCCGCGTTAGAGCAGTGACACCCCGAGAAGATGGACCGGAGAAGGGGCATGGCAAATAAACAGCGGCAGTAGACGAATTGGACACTCTCCACGTGTAATGCGTGAAAACCGTCCTCTTCACAATACTTTGACTACGGGTCTTGTACCCCGTCGAGAGCACTGCGTCCTGGCACTTGCCATGTACCGCAACTCTTGGTCGTCATGACAGTCAGACCACTGGCGTTGTGTCAGGCCCCAAGCCCGGACAACGTTATAGAGAAATCGAGAAGCAATTTCCCACCGCTTCACGCCCCGGAAACGCCGGGAATGTGAAAGTGGGGAAGCGAGGAAGAGGATAAGCGTGGCGGGACAAAAAATCCGCATTCGGCTGAAGGCCTATGACCACGAGGCTATCGACGCTTCTGCAAAGAAGATCGTCGAGACCGTTACCCGTACCGGTGCTCGTGTAGTTGGCCCAGTGCCGCTCCCAACCGAGAAGAACGTATACGCAGTTATTCGTTCTCCGCACAAGTACAAGGACTCTCGCGAGCACTTCGAGATGCGCACTCACAAGCGCCTGATCGACATTCTCGACCCAACCCCGAAGACCGTTGATGCTCTTATGCGCATCGATCTTCCGGCAAGCGTCGACGTGAACATCCAGTAAGCGACTTTGGTGGAGAACAAATAATGAGTGAAAACGAGATCAAGGGCATTCTGGGCAAGAAGCTCGGCATGACCCAGGTCTTCGACGAGGACAACCGCGTTGTGCCGGTTACCGTCGTCGAGGCAGGGCCATGCGTTGTCACCCAGATTCGCACCCCCGAAACCGATGGCTACAGCGCCATCCAGATCGCCTTTGGCGAAATCGACCCACGCAAGGCAAACAAGCCGGTTGGTGGACACTTCAAGAAGGCTGGCGTAACCCCGCGCCGTCACGTTGCGGAAATCCGCATGGACGACACCTCTGCATACGAGGTTGGCCAAGAGGTCAAGGTTGACATCTTCGAGGGCATCACCTTCGTTGACGTCACCGGCAAGACCAAGGGCCACGGCTACGCCGGCGCCATGAAGCGCCACGGCTTCGCAGGCCAGGGCGCAGCTCACGGTAACCAGGCCGCTCACCGCCGCGTTGGCGGCATCGGCGGCGCTGCTACCCCGGGCCGCGTCTTCAAGGGCAAGCGCATGGCTGGCCGTATGGGCCACGACCGCGTGACCACCCAGAACCTGAAGATTCAGAAAATCGATGCCGAGTCCAACCTGCTGCTCATCAAGGGTGCTATCCCTGGTGCGCGCGGCGGCCTCGTCACCGTTAAGACCGCAGTGAAGGGCGGTGCACACGCATGAGCAACCTCAAGCTAGACGTCCACACTTCCGAGGGTAAGACCAACGGCTCTGTAGACCTGCCAGCTGAAATCTTTGACACCGAGGCATCCATTGCTTTGATGCACCAGGTTGTTAACGCTCAGCTTGCTGCTGCACGCCAGGGCACCCACGCAACCAAGACCCGCGGCGACGTCCGCGGTGGTGGTCGCAAGCCTTTCCGTCAGAAGGGCACCGGCCGTGCACGCCAGGGCTCCATCCGCGCACCGCACTACACCGGTGGCGGCACTGTCCATGGCCCACAGCCACGCGACTACGCACAGCGCACCCCTAAGAAGATGATCAAGGCTGCTCTCTTCGGTGCACTGTCTGACCGTGCTCGCAACGAGCGCATCCACGTCATCGAAGAGCTCGTACCGGGCCAGAAGCCGTCCACCAAGTCGGCCAAGGCCTTCCTCGAGTCCCTGACCGAGCGCAAGAACGTGCTGCTGGTCATCGGCCGCGAGGACATCAATGCTCGTCGTAGCGCTAATAACCTGCCTAACGTCCAGATCCTGGACGCTGGCCAGCTCAACACCTACGACGTTCTCTACTCCGATGACGTTGTGTTCTCCGTTGAGGCGCTACACACCTTCATCAACCGCGCAACCGGCGCGGATAAGGAGGAGAACTAATGGCTAAGATTTCTAACCCACGCGATATCATCATCGCTCCGGTTGTATCCGAGAAGTCCTACGGTCTGATGGAGCAGAACGTATACACGTTCTACGTCTCCACGGACTCCAACAAGTCCCAGATTAAAGATGCCGTAGAGCAGATCTTTGACGTAAAGGTTGACTCCGTGAACACCGTGAACCGTGCAGGTAAGCGTAAGCGCACCCGCACCGGTTACGGCCAGCGTAAGTCCACCAAGCGTGCATACGTGACGCTCCGTGAAGGCAGCGACTCCATCGACGTCTTCGGCGGCGGCGCTTAAGCGCCACCGGAGAGCCGAAAGGAAAAGGAAGAATTATGGCTATTCGTAAGTACAAGCCGACAACTCCGGGTCGCCGCGCATCCTCCGTTTCTGAGTTTGACGAGATCACTCGTTCTACTCCGGAGAAGTCCCTGCTGCGCCCGCTGAGCAAGACTGGTGGCCGTAACAACTACGGCCGCATCACCACCCGCCACATCGGCGGTGGCCACAAGCGCCGTTACCGTCTGATCGACTTCCGTCGTAACGACAAGGACGGCATCCCGGCAAAGGTCGCTCACATCGAGTACGACCCGAACCGCACCGCAAACATCGCACTGCTTCACTACGTTGATGGCGAGAAGCGCTACATCATCGCCCCTAAGGGCCTGAAGCAGGGCACCATCGTTGAGTCCGGCGCGAACGCAGATATCAAGGTTGGCAACAACCTGCCGCTGCGTAACATCCCGACCGGTTCCACCATCCACGCTGTGGAGCTCAAGCCGGGCGCTGGCGCTAAGCTGGCTCGCTCCGCTGGTGCTTCCATCCAGCTGCTGGGTAAGGAAGGCAAGTACGCAGTTCTGCGTATGCCGTCTTCCGAAATCCGCCGTGTGGACATCCGCTGCCGCGCGACCGTTGGTGAGGTTGGCAACGCCGAGCAGATGAACATCCGCTGGGGCAAGGCCGGCCGTATGCGCTGGAAGGGCGTACGCCCGACCGTCCGCGGTGTCGTTATGAACCCGGTTGACCACCCACACGGTGGTGGTGAGGGTAAGACCTCGGGTGGTCGCCACCCTGTGTCCCCATGGGGCCACAAGGAGGGTCGCACCCGCAACCCGAACCGTTACTCCAACAACATGATCGTGCGCCGTCGTCGCCCGAACAAGAAGCGCTAAGAGGAGGTAAACAATGCCACGCAGCCTTAAGAAGGGCCCGTTTGTCGATGAGCACCTCCTCAACAAGGTGGATGCTCAGAACGATGCAGGCACCAAGCAGGTCATCAAGACCTGGTCTCGCCGCTCGACCATTCTCCCCGATTTCATCGGTCACACCTTCGCCGTCCATGACGGCCGCAAGCACGTGCCGGTTTTCATCGAGGATTCCATGGTCGGCCACAAGCTGGGCGAGTTTGCACCAACCAAGACCTTTAAGGGTCACGTCAAGGATGACAAGAAGGGACGTCGATAAGCGATGAGTGAGACCATCACCTCCGCATCCGCCACGGCCCGCTACGTCCGCGTCACCCCGATGAAGGCACGTCGCGTGCTCGATCTGGTCCGCGGCAAGTCCGTAAGCGAAGCCCTGGCTATCCTGAAGTACGCACCGCAGGGTGCTTCCAAGCCAGTTGCCAAGGTCGTTGCTTCTGCAGCCGCTAACGCTGAGAACAACTTCGGCCTCGACCCACGCACCCTGGTCATCTCCGAGGCATATGCCAACGAGGGTCCGACCATGCGTCGTTTCCAGCCGCGTGCACAGGGTCGTGCATTCATGATTCGTAAGCGCACCAGCCACATCACCGTGGTTGTCGAAAGCCAGCAGGAAGGGGCCAAGTAATGGGCCAGAAGATCCATCCTCACGGCCTACGTTTGGGCATCACTTCCGACTGGAAGACCCACTGGTTCGCCGATAAGGACTACGCGAACTACGTAGCCGAAGACATCAAGATTCGTAACTACCTCAACAAGGGCCTCGACCGCGCCGGCATTGCCGACGTCGTCATCGAGCGCACCCGTGACCGCGTCCGCGTCGACATTCACACCGCCCGCCCGGGCATCGTGATTGGCCGCCGCGGTGCTGAGGCTGACCGCATCCGCCGTGAGCTGGAAAAGCTCACCGGCAAGATGGTTGCCCTCAACATCCTCGAGGTCAAGCAGGTAGACGCAAACGCAACCCTGGTTGCTCACTCCATCGCGGAGCAGCTGGTTAACCGTGTCGCATTCCGTCGTGCAATGCGCAAGGCTATCCAGTCTGCTATGCGCCAGCCACAGGTTAAGGGCATCAAGATCCTGCTGTCCGGCCGCCTGGGCGGTGCAGAAATGTCCCGCGTTGAGCGCTACCACGAGGGTCGCGTTCCGCTGCACACTCTTCGCGCCGAAATCGACTACGGCACCGCAGAGGCCCACACCACCTTCGGCCGCATCGGCATCAAGGTGTGGATCTACAAGGGTGACGTCGTCGGTGGCGTACGCGAGTCCGAACTGAACGCTCCGGCACAGGGCCGTGGCCGTGACCGCAATGGTCGCTCCCGCCGCGGTGGCCAGCGCCGCCAGCGTGCACAGCAGAAGCAGGAGGGCTAATCCATGCTGATTCCTAAGCGTGTTAAGTACCGCCGTCAGCACCGCCCGAACCGTCGCGGCGTGTCCAAGGGCGGTAACCGCATCAACTTCGGCGATTACGCAATCCAGGCTCTCGAGCCGGCGTACATCACCAACCGTCAGATTGAGGCCGCACGTATTGCCATCAACCGCCACGTCAAGCGTGGTGGCAAGGTGTGGATCAACATCTTCCCGGACCGTCCGTTGACCCAGAAGCCGCTCGGCGTTCGTATGGGTTCCGGTAAGGGCCCGGTCGAGAAGTGGGTGGCTAACGTTAAGCCAGGCCGCGTACTTTTCGAGATGAGCTACCCAACCGAGGCCGTTGCTATTGAGGCTCTGCGCCGCGCAGGCCAGAAGCTTCCTTGCAAGGTCCGCATCATCAAGAAGGAGGACCAGTTCTAATGGCAACCGGTACCCCCGCCCACGAGTTCCGTGAGCTCGACAACGCTGAGCTGCAGTCCCGCCTGAAGGATGCGAAGGAAGAGCTGTTCAACCTCCGCTTCCAGAAGGCCACCGGCCAGCTGACCAACAACCGCCGCATCGGCACGGTTAAGCGCGACATTGCCCGCATCTACACCGTTCTGCGCGAGCGCGAAGCTGGGCCTGTCCGTTGCTCCGGGAGCTGAGGCTTAATCATGAGTGAGGCTAACGTGACTGATTCCAAGAAGGCACCTACTCCGAAGAAGGAGAAGGTCAAGGGCGCTCCTAAGGTTCGCACCGGCTACGTAGTATCCGACAAGATGACCAAGACCATCGTTGTCGAGCTGGAAGACCGCAAGCAGCACGCCCTGTACGGCAAGATCATGCGCTCTAACAAGAAGGTTAAGGCGCACGACGAGGAAGAAACCGCAGGCATCGGCGATCTCGTACGCATCGCTGAGACCCGCCCGCTGTCCAAGGACAAGCACTTCCGTCTCGTTGAGATCATCGAGAAGGCTAAGTAAAAACTAGCCAGCACGAAGCCCCCGCTACCGAACCTAGAGTTCGGAGCGGGGGCTTCGCCGTTTTAGGACTTCTTTACGGCCGGGCCCTGCCATAAAACCAGTAGGGAACCCATGTGACGTCGGTGGTATCTAGGCCCCATTCATTCACTGCGAGGCCTCGCACGCTTTTTGCTAGGCTCCCCTCGCCGGAAGCCCATACGTACCCTGGACCCGGCGCACCGGCATAGTCCGCTCTCAGGGCGGCAACGACAGCCTCCGCCTCCTCGTGCGCTTGGGTATGAATAATTCGCAGGCTGCGTACGCTCGCCTCCCATCTAGCTGCGAGGCCTGGTTCTACCTCGTCGTTGCTGGTAACGACGGCCATAACGTCGGTGGCCCGAAGCATTTCCGGGTTATGGTCTTCTTGGTAGGCCAAAATGTGCCGCAGGGCGGGCAGGGCGGATGCGTCGGCGACTAGAAGTTGTGGCTTCTCGGTTGGCCGCCACAGGTCGTTGCAGGTGAAGAATCCCGCTGTATCCCCGGCTTGTGCGCGGCGAATCCACCGCGAGCCAGGTCCTGAATCGCCGTGTGTCACCACGTCGACATCGACTGTGGCCTCCTCCGAGTGGAGCGCGCGGATGGTGTACCAGCGCAGGTCCGGCCGCCTCTCCTCGTCGATCGCGCTCACAGCCGAGCGGAGGTTTATTCCGTCGACGGGGAAGGGTGTAAACTCCTGTTCAGCTCGGGGCATGACGAGTCCGAAGAATTCATCGGGACCGGAGAGGGTGTATGTCCGGAAAGCCTCGGCGTAGAACGTGAGCCGGTGCAAGCGCGGACGGATCCGTTTATTGGCGGTCAAAGTAACGGGGATGAGTTCGTGCGCAGACATTGGGGCCGATTGTAGAGAAGGGTTCATGCGTCTACTAAATTACTATTTTAGTTTAGCCTTGCCTAATTGACCCTATGCGTTATAGGGTAAGCAAGGTTATTTTCCTCCTTTATTGAAAGGCTTAACCTCATGAGGATTTTCGGCCGTCGCACCATGGGCGCAGTAGCAATGCTTTCCGCCGGAGCCTTAGCTTTAGGCGGTTGCTCGCGTGGTGAGGGCGATGAAACAGCTCAGGCGACCGACGCTGCCAGCGAGCAGCGCGTGGCTAGTCTGGGTCTAGGTGATGCCGACACGCTGCTTGCCCTGGGGATCACTCCCGTAACGGTGGCCCCGTGGGGTGCTGAGGGCGATGGCGACCCTTCTGGCGTCGGCCCCTGGGCAGAGGAACTTTTGGGCGAGGCGAAGCCTGAGGTGATTTATAATACCGCAACCGGATTTACGGCGGATACCTTTGAGCAGGTCACCGCGGCGGACCCCACCCAGATCATTGCGGTGAACCAGGCGGTGGATGCACGCACGAAGGGATCCCTGGAAGAAATCGCGCCTACCACCGTCAAGCCGAACGGCTATGAAGACTGGCAGGTGCCCTGGGAAAAGCAGGTAGAGACCATCGCGGATGCGGTGGGCAAAGAAGACGAAGGCGATAAGCTTATCGATGACACCGAAAAGGCCTTCGAGGAATTCCGCCACGAGCACGCGGAATTGCAGGATAAGTCTGCGGCCATCGTCATGCCTTATGACGGCAAAATTGGCCTATACACCGAGGAGGATGGGCGTGGACAATTTATCGAGGACCTTGGCATGGAGATCCCCGATGCATTGCAGGGCGATGGCGGCAGCTTCTTCGTCGACATTGCCCCAGAAAACTACGCGAAGCTTAACCAGGTTGATTACCTCTTTGTCCTGGACTACAACGGCTCCTCAGATGCCTTGAAGAAGGATAAGACCTTCCAAGGCCTCGATGTTGTCAAGGAGGGTCGCGTGCGCTACTTGGATACCGATACCGGCAATGCCATGAGTATGCCCAATCCGGTGACCATCCCCTGGGCAGTAGATAAATTTGAAGAGAAGCTATAATTGTTAGCAACCACGAAAGACGGCCAAAAAATCCTGCCGGTTTCCACAGCAGGTAGTCCTACTACCACACCGGTATTAGCGCGGGCACAGGGGCATAAGATGCTCCTTGTCGTCTTCATCCTCGCCAGCCTGGTGTTGGCGGTGGCGTCTTTGGCGGTGGGATCCCGCTCGATTCCGCCCGGGGAGGTTATTGCTGCCTTGCACGGGGCAGGGGAGCAGGATATCCGCGATATCGTGTGGAACCTGCGCATGCCGCGCACCTTCTTGGCTTATTTCGCCGGCGCGGCCCTTGCTGTGGCAGGTGTGCTGGCGCAATCGTGGACCAGAAACCCGCTAGCGGATCCAGGATTTATTGGTGTTACCGCGGGCGCGTCCTTCTTCGTTGCCTTAGGCACGGCCATTGGCATTGCTACCTCCACCAGTATGCGGACCGCCCTCGCGCTCGTTGGCGCGGGTATTACTACGCTTTTGGTCTTAGCCGTATCGCGGCGGTTTGAGGATCCCCTGACGCTCATTCTGGTGGGCGCCGGCGTCTCCGCAGCTTTGGGATCGGGCGCGACGATCATCGGTCTATATTCCACGGACGTCCTCGATAGCATGCGGCGGTGGACTATCGGCTCGACCTTTGGCCGCGGCCCAGAAGATGTCGCGATCGCGGGCATAGGGCTAGTTATTGGCGTAGCGTGCGCGGCGATGGTGGCTAGACCCCTCGACCTTTTGGCCATGGGGGAGGAGTCCTCCCTCGCCTTGGGTGGGTCCCCCACTACCGCGCGGGCGGGCGCGGCGCTCAGCGTCGTGGTGTTGGCTGGCAGCGCAACGGCAGCAACGGGTCCCATTGCCTTCGTCGGTTTTGCCATTCCCCACATCGTGCGGCGGGTGGTGGGCCCTAGCGTTGCCACCTTGCTTTTGCCCTCTGCGCTCTTGGGCGGTTGTGCCGTGCTTGTCGCTGATATCACCGGCCGCCTCATTGCGGGGAACTCGGAGCTGGAGATGTCGATCGTCCTCGCGATAGTGGGCGCACCTTTCCTCATTTGGGGTGCTCACCGCGGCGTGGGCAGAGCATGGGGGCAATAAAGCATGACCGCAATCAGCACTATCTTAAAAGCTCAACAACGCCGCCGGCACGTGCGCGTGCTCGCTTCCACGCTGGCATTCATCCTCATCGCCCTTAGTGCGTACCTAGTGTTACTGGGGCAAGGTCCCATGGCATTGAGTCCGCGGCAGGTTATCGATGTCCTCACCGGAGGCGGCAGCAAGAACCACATCAGGGTGGTGTGGGACTTGCGCCTGCCGGTTGCCATCGCCACCGTTATCGTGGGTGCCGCCCTCGGCTTGGCCGGTTCTTGGACGCAAACCATGGCTCGTAACCCGCTGGCCTCCCCGGATATTTTAGGCGTTACCGGCGGGGCGTCGGTGCTGGTGGTCTTGGGCACCGTGCATTCGCGCCCCAGTTTCGCCGAGGGTATCCCGGAGTTTTGGTGGCGGGCATGCTTGGCGATGATCGGCGCCCTCCTCGTTGTCATCCTCCTCGCTGTTCTGGGTGGCATCGGTACGAGCAACCGCATCGTCATCATCGGTATTGCGTTATCGCTGATGTTTAACGCCCTCGTCGCGTATTTAATGCGCAGCGCCCAGATCCTGCGTGCTGCGGAGGCGCAGACTTGGCTCGCGGGATCGACTGGATTTGTGCACATGGAGGTCATCTTCCCCCTCTTGGCGGCATTAGCGCCGTTTCTCGCCATAGGTATCTGGTGCGCGCGGGAGCTGCCGCTGCTTGCCCATGATGATTCCTCCGCAACCACCCTGGGCGTAAACATCTCCCGCCAGCGAGCCCTCCTGCTTATTGCGGCAACCGGTATCAGTGCCGTGGTGGTCTCGGTGGTCGGGCCCATTGGGTTTATCGCGCTGTTGGCGCCGCACCTGGCGCGGATGGTGGCGCGCACCCCCACGCCATCACCGTTGGCATCAGCGGCCGCGGGCGCAGCATTGCTGACCGTGTGTGCTGTGATCGCCGGTGCTATCCCGGTAAATGCACCGGTGGGTGCGGTTTCCTCGGTCATCGGCGGCTGCGCCTTGGTGATAGTGGTGTGGAATGCGGCCGGGCGCAGCTAAACGTTGTGCCGCGGCACAGCAGGGGAAACGGACAAGCATCGCGCCGGATGGTGCTAGACAGTCAGACGTGGATGAAGGAAAAGAAATGAAGGATAATCAGCCTAATCAGCCTAAACAGACCACGAGCCCGAAGCCTCGGTGCAGCCTCCACGCCACCGGCATTCATGCGGGATATAAGGATGGCGAGGATATCCTTGCCGGCGTTGATCTGCACGCCCGCGCCGGCGAAGTTACCACGCTCATTGGGCCGAATGGCTGCGGCAAGTCCACGCTGCTGAAAACTCTCTCGAAAATCCTGGCCCCGCGGCAGGGCAGCGTCATGGTGGGGGAAGTTGACCTACACGCCATGTCCGCGAAGGATGCCGCGCGGCAGGTGGCGCTACTGCCACAGCACCCCGTGGCCCCCGATGGGCTGCGGGTGGGGGAGTTGGTCGCGCGCGGGCGTCATCCCCATCAAGGAAGGATGCGCGGCCTTTCCGCTACGGACCGGGAGATCATTGCGCAGGCTTGCGAGGCTACCGACATTGTGGACTTCCTCGATCGTGATATCGCTTCGCTATCGGGCGGGCAGCGCCAGCGCGTTTGGCTGGCGTTGGCCCTGGCACAAGATACGCCCGTGCTGCTTCTCGATGAACCCACGACCTTCCTCGACCCTGCCCATGCCATGCGCATGCTGGAGTTGGCCCGCGCACAGGCGCAGGCGGGAAAGACAGTGGTTGTAGTCCTACACGATCTCATGCTGGCGGGCCACTATTCTGATTCCATGGTGGTGATGAAATCCGGCGATATCATCGCTCGTGGGGCACCGAAACAAGCGCTGTCGCCGAAGGTATTGGCGCAGGCCTATGGCATCGAGGCTGAGGCCTGGGAGGATCCGCTTGGCGATGCCCCCATTATCGTTCCCCGCCGCGTCGTAGCGGCGCATTAGTGGAGAGCTGCCAATAGTGGCTGTGTGCTAGACGCTTTACTTGACCTTTCGTTGTACATCTAGAAAAGAAATTGCCACTACAAAAAGATTGAGCACGCTTCCCGCGCCGAGCAAAAAGGTGCCGATTCGATAGGAGCCTGTGCCTACGGCGGCCATATTGCCGTAGATATAGACCCAGATTCCCCAGCCAATAAGGAGTACGAGCCCGGCGAGACCGGAGAGCAGGCGGAGGCTACGAGGGGAGGTAGGTGCGAAGAACTTATAGGCGGCGTCGACAAGCGCGCAAGCTGCAAGCCCCAGACTCAGCCCGCCGGTCAACCAGACAGGAAGTAGAGCGGAGGCGCCAAAGACTACGGGCAGGATAAACGCGAGAAACGCGAGGATAAAGAGCGCGGCGTGCAACCACAGGGTGCGCTTGGTGTAGGTCATAGCGATGACTCTACTTCCTCGCGGCGCGGGGGATTGGCGCCCTTGCGGGAGACGGTGATGCCAGCGGCAGCCACGGCAAAGGACAAAATGTCTTTCCACTGCGCCGGATCCAGGGTGGTAAGGGCGGCGGCGTCCAGCCCGCGTTCATCAATCTGGGTCAGCAGGGCGGCCATGATAGTGTCGCCGGCACCGATGGTATCGGAGACGGTTACTTGCGCGGCCGGCACCGTGAGAGTGGTATCGCCCGCGCGAACGCTCAGGCCCTCGCTGCCGCGGGTGACCACTACGATGGGCACCTGCGAAATGAGGTCGTCGCCCAGGAACTCGACCTCTTCATCAGAAAGCTTAAGCAAGGTGACGTGGGGGAGTAGATCCGCTAGGAATTCTCGGTGCTGTTGGGTGGCGTAGAACGGCCGGATATTCGGATCCAGGGCGACTAACGTGCCTTGGGCGGCAAAATCCTTCAGCAGTTGCGCATAGCGGGAGGCACCAGGTTCAAGGGCGAGGGAGACCGTGCCGAAGCACGCGATATCGGCCGGGACCAGCTGTGGCTCGACCAGGCGGTCGGCCGTGCCTTCGATATAGAAGTTATAGGAGGCCGAGCCATCCTCGTGGATGGTTGTCACGGCCAAAGTGGTGGGTTCGTCGCCGCGCTGCAGGTGAGTGGTGGTGACACCCTCGGCCGTGAGGCGGCCGACAAGTTCTTGTCCAAAACCATCGGTGGAGATGCGGGACTGGAATTCCACAGCGGCGCCCAGTCGCGCCGCCGCGATGGCCACGTTAAATGGCCCGCCGCCCAGCGCCGGCGTGTGGTCGTTCAAGCTGCCAGGGGCCACTGGAACGAGGTCCACGAGGCCTTCACCGCACACATGAATAGTCATGTTTCCATAGTATCGGGGATATGAACTACCGTCCCAATTTTCACCTCGCCCCGCCGCAAGGCCGCCTCAATGATCCCAATGGCGTCTTTGTGGATGGCGATACCCTGCACGTGTTCTACCAGCACGACCCGGCGTTTCCCCGCAAGCCCAAGCGTACGGGCTGGGGGCATGCGACGGTGAGCGTATCGGCGCCTACGCCGTGGCAGCACCACCCCGATGCCTTATACCCGGACCTGCCCTATGACAAGGATGGCTGCTACTCGGGTGGGGCGGTGGTTGATGGCACCGACGTCTGGCTGTTTTATACGGGCAATTTGAAAGATGATGGCCGTCGCATTCCGTCCCAGAACCGCGTGCGTGCCATAGACCCTTCGGGCCCGGAGGGCGGCATCTACCTTCGCGACGAGAATAATCCCCTGATTCCGGACTCCCCGGAGGGCTATACCGGGCACTTCCGGGATCCACAGATCACCCGCGATGGCGATGGCTGGCGGATGGTCATCGGTGCCCAGACCGAAGACGAGCGCGGCACCATTGTGCTGTACCGATCGCAGGACCTGGCCCAATGGGAATTCCAGGGCGAGATTTCCTTCGACGATCCTTCGCAACTGCCTGGGGGCTACATGTGGGAGTGCCCCAACCTCCTCACCTTGGGCGATAAGCAGGTCCTCATCTTCTGCCCCCAGGCAGAAACGGATCGGTGCGGATATATCGTGGGCACGCTCGATGGCCTGAATTTCCATATTGAGCGCGGTTTTACCCTCCTTGACCATGGCACCCAGTTCTATGCGCCCCAGGCCACCGAGGACGGCATCCTACTGGGGTGGATGGGCATGCCCGCCCAGGATGACACCCCAACGGAAGGCTGGGTCCATACCTTGACGCTGCCGCGCCGCATCTGGCTGGAGGATAACTACCTGCATCAAGAGCCGCTGTGGTCCGCCCTGCCGGAGACCCACGGGCGAGAAGGCTTTGGCTCCACCATCGACATCAAGGGCGAAGGCTCCTTTGCTCTTATCGACGCCGCCGGGGACGAAGCCTTCCGCGTCACCCAACGCGACGGGACCATCGCCTTTAACGGCGGCGATCCCATCGACTGCCCGGATGGGGAGATGCGCTTGATTGCTGATGGCTGCGCCGTTGAGGTCTATGCCGGTGGCGGTCGCATCGCCGCGTCCTTCGCCGTGTTTGGCGAGTCCCCCTGGCAGGGGTGGGAGCCGCGCGGGTAGGTGTACCCGGAACCGGTGAAGTTGCCAACACTCCGCCCGAATGTGTGGACTTAGGCCCGAATCCCGGCTGTAATGGAAATAAGCAGTCACGTTCGGCAATTGGATGTGAGCCATTACACTGAAGGGCTCTTCTATGGATCACAAGGAAGTAGCCGCCCGCACGCTAAAAGCACTGGGCGGCGAAGACAACATCATCGCACTCGCGCACTGCGCCACGCGCCTGCGCATGGTGCTGCAAGATTCTGACAAGGTAGACACCGCCGCGTTGGATAATGACCCCGACCTCAAGGGCACCTTTGAGGCCGGCGGCATGTTCCAGGTCATCGTCGGCCCCGGCGACGTCAATATCGTCTTCCAGGAAATGACCAGCCTCATTTCTAAGGACGTGGCCGTATCCACCGACCGCCTGAAAGACATCGCTGCCGAATCCGGCAATTGGTTCAGCCGTGCGGTCAAGGTGCTTGCGGATATCTTCGTTCCGCTCATCCCGATCTTGCTTGGCGGCGGTCTGCTCATGGCGCTCAACAACGTCTTGACGGCCGAAGGGCTCTTTGGTGACCAATCCCTCATCCAGATGTTCCCCGCCTGGGAAGGCTTTGCCGGCCTAGTGAACCTGCTCGCCTCTGCGCCGTTTGCCTTCCTGCCCATCCTCGTCGGCTTTACCGCGACGAAGCGCTTCGGCGGAAACGAGTTCCTCGGCGCCGGTATGGCCATGGCGATGGTCATGCCCGATTTGGTCAACGGCTACAGCGTGGCCGAGGCGATTGAAAACGGTGAGATGTCCTACTGGAACATCTTCGGCTTCGACGTCGCCCAGGCCGGCTACCAGGGCTCCATCCTGCCCATCCTGGTGATTTCGTGGATTCTCGCCACCTTAGAGAAATTCCTGCACAAACACCTCAAGGGCACGGTGGACTTCATGCTCACCCCACTGCTCACCCTGTTGATTACTGGCTTCCTGACCTTCATGGGCTTGGGTCCCATCCTGCGCACGGCCGGTGAGTGGCTGGGCATGGGCCTGGCCAACCTCTATGACTTTGCCGGTCCCGTCGCTGGCTTCCTCTTCGGCCTCGTCTACTCGCCGATTGTGATTACCGGCCTGCACCAATCCTTCCCGCCGATTGAGACGATGCTGTGGAACGAGGGCGGCTCCTTCGTCTTCCCGATTGCCTCCATGGCCAATATTGCCCAGGGTGGCGTCGCGCTCGCCGTGTACTTCCTGGCCCGCTCCGAAAAGCTCAAGGGCCTGGCCGGTGCGTCCGGTATTTCTGCCCTCTTTGGCATTACCGAGCCCGCCATCTTCGGCGTGAACCTCCGCCTGCGCTGGCCGTTCTATATCGGCATGGCAGCATCTGCTATTTCTTCTGCCTTCATCGCCATCTTTGGCGTGCTTGCCGACGCCCTCGGTGCCGCCGGCTTCATCGGCTTCGTCTCCGTCCCCCGTTTCGTCCCGACCTTCCTGTTGTGCGGCGTTATCTCCTTCGTGGTTGCCTTTGTGGGTGCGTACCTCTACGGCCGCGTGCTCATTCGCAAGAATGGCTCCATCGACCCGGATGAGGTCAACCCTCCCGCAGCCGAGGCACAGGCCGCCGCAGCCACCCCGGCTGCGGTAGCTGCCGACGATGCGTGCACCATCTTCTCCCCGCTGGAAGGCACCGCTGTACCACTGTCTCAGGTCAGCGACCCCATGTTTGCTGGCGGCAAGCTGGGCCAGGGTGTAGCAATCGAGCCGACCGTGGGCAAGCTGGTTGCGCCTGCCGACGGCAAAATCACCGTCACCTTCTCCTCTCATCACGCCTACGCCATCCGCACCAAGGACCCGGCGGTGGGAAATATCGATATCCTCATGCACATTGGTTTCGATACGGTAAACCTCAAAGGCGAACACTTCACCTCCCACGTCACCAAGGGTGATGAAGTAAAGAGGGGAGATGTCCTTGCCGAATTCGATATCGACGCCATCAAGGCCGCCGGCCTCCCGGTAACCACCCCAGTGGTGGTCTCCAACTCCAAGAAGACCGGCCCTGTTATTCCTACCGAGGCCTTCCGCCCCGGCGAGCTCATTGGCTCCGGCACCGATATCTTTACCGTGGATCCCAAGCCCGCCGCAGTACCTGCGCAGACAGCCTCGCCGGCTTCCGAATCCGCGTCTTAATCCGCATCCTTAAAAGCCAACGGTGGGCTCTCGAGCCCATCACATTAGGGCCATCCCATTAGGTCCATAGTGATCAGGCCGATCTGAGGAAAACCACTCCTCAGATCGGCTTTTTCTACCTCAATTAAGCCTGATCAGATCGGCCTTAAATCGGATGGGCCCTTGATTCTGCGTGAACGCAGTTTTAGTCAGGCATACAAAAAGCTGTGCCGGCCGGACCGTAGTCCGACCGGCACAGCCAGTCTCAGTTTCAGACCCTACTCAGTAGGGGAGTTCTTTCTTAAGCGAAGAACTTGCGGCGCGCAGCGAAGGCGCCAGCAGCAACCATTGCAGCTACGGCCAGAGCAGCCAGAGCCTGTGCAACGGAGTTGGAGCCGGTCTCAGCGGCCATGCCGCGAACGGAATCGGTGCCCTCGCCAGCAGCCGGTGCAGCAGGTGCGCCAGCCTGTGCGGCGTCACCCTCGGCCAGCTTGCCGCCCTGAGCAACAACCTCATCCTTGTTGGCGTTCAGCATCTGCTCGGAAGCAGCCTTCTCCTCAGCGGTTGGCTCCTGGCCCTTGCGTGCCTCGTCCTTAACGTAGGTCTTGCCGTCCTGGGACAGGTACCAGGTGATGCCACCGATAACCAGGGCAGCCGGAAGAGCCAACCAAGCCAGCTTCTTCTTGTCGAAGCCAGGCTTCGGATCCTCAGACGGGAATGCCTTGGCGTAAGCGTCGCGCATCTCGTCGGTGATCTCTTCGTTCACCTTAGCTGGGTCGTTAACGTAGATAGCCGGATCCTTCAGGCTCTGGTACCACTCGTTGCCCTCTGCGTCTTTCTTGGTGGCTGGGGCAGGGATGCCCTCTTCTTCGGAGCCCTCGGAGTCTGTACCCTCGGCGTCGGCTGCGCCTTCAGTATCGGTCTCGGTTCCAGGGGCTTCAGAATCAGTGTTTTCGCCATCCTCGGACTGCTGACGCTCCCAGATAGCGCGAGCCTGATCTTCAGTGAGGATAGGCGCGGACTTCTCGCCGGCTGGGTTCTCAAAGCGGTCGCGTGGTGCGTAGCTGCCGTCGGACTGCTTGTCGTAGGTAATACCATCGGCTTCGATGGAAGCTGGTAGTGGCATCTGAGCCTGGGCAACAGCTGCGCCGCCGAAGGCGAGTGCGCCAGTCAGTGCTGCAGCGGTCAGAGTCTGTGGCAAACGCTTCATGTGGTTCTCCTTAAGGGAATGTGTTGTTACGCGCATCCGGTGGAGGTACGCGCCAAAAGATATGAGTCGTTCTCGACGCCAATCACGATAGTCACAGAATTCACAGTTGTCACGCTGGAAACATTAGATAACTGTAATTTTCATGCGTTGCAGGTGTGGGAAACCGGACAAAATGGAACGGGTGTGCGGCTGAAATTGCACTAAAAACCTTTAGGGTGTTGGGTAAATCTGCAGATAATGCGGTTAACTTCTCCATGTATGCGTGTCATTGCATTCGAATTTAGGGACCAAGGGGTAGGCGGGGGTGTTGGCGAAAATAAATTGGGAGGGGAGGGGGTGTCGGCAAGTGCTAAGCGGTGTTTTGGTATAGGCGCTGGCGTGTGGTTGAATGTATAGGTTGCAAAAGCTGGTCGGCCCGTAGCGGTGCGTTTCCGAACCGCCGGTCCGAGACCCTTCGGCATAGTCCGTTGTCAAGGCTTGAGCATCGCAAGTTTGTAGACCGCGTGCGGCAAGGACGGAAATCTTACCGCACATCAATCCAGGTCAGGAGACCTATAGTGATTCAGCAAGAATCGCGTCTGCGCGTCGCCGACAACTCTGGTGCACGTGAACTGCTGTGCATCCGCGTTCTCGGCGGCTCTGTCCGACGCTCCGCTGGCATCGGCGACGTCATCGTCGCGACTGTCAAGGACGCCGTTCCAGGCGGCAACGTCAAGGAAGGCGACGTAGTTAAGGCCGTTATCGTCCGCGCCAAGAAGGAGACCCGTCGTCCGGACGGCTCCTACATTCGCTTCGACGAGAACGCTGCAGTTGTTCTCAAGGGCGATAGCGAGCCCCGTGGTACCCGTATCTTCGGACCGGTTGCTCGCGAACTTCGTGACAAGCGTTTCATGAAGATCGTTTCTCTCGCACCGGAGGTGATCTAGTCTTATGAAGATCCATAAGGGAGATATGGTGATCGTCATTTCGGGCCCAGATAAGGGCGCGAAGGGCAAGGTCATCGAGGCATACCCAAAGCGTGACAAGGTCCTCGTTGAGGGCGTTAACCGCATCAAGAAGCACGTCGCTAACTCCGCTACCGAGCGTGGCGCCGAGTCCGGCGGAATCGTTACCCAGGAAGCTCCGATCCACGTGTCCAACGTTGCGATCGTTGACTCCGAAGGCAACCCGACCCGCGTGGGCTACCGTTTCGACGAGAACGGCAAGAAGGTCCGTATCGCGCGTAGCAACGGGAAGGACATCTAAAAATGAGCGAGAACTACACCCCGCGTCTGAAGACTCGCTACCGCGAGGAAATCCGCAAGTCCCTGAATGACGAGTTCAACTACGACAACGTCATGCAGATCCCTGGTGTCACCAAGGTTGTTGTCAACATGGGTGTTGGCGAAGCTGCACGTGACTCCAAGGTCATCAACGGCGCACTCGAGGACCTGACCGCTATTACCGGTCAGAAGCCGCAGCTGCGTCGCGCTAAGAAGTCCATCGCGAACTTCAAGCTTCGTGAGGGCATGCCTATCGGCGCACGCGTTACCCTGCGCGGCGACCGTATGTGGGAGTTCCTGGACCGCCTGCTGACCATCGCGCTGCCACGTATTCGTGACTTCCGCGGTCTGTCTGATCAGCAGTTCGACGGCCACGGCAACTACACCTTCGGCCTGTCCGAGCAGTCCATGTTCTACGAGATCGACATCGACAAGATCGATCGCCCTCGTGGTATGGACATCACCGTCGTTACCACCGCTACTAACGACGACGAGGGCCGCAAGCTCCTGCGCGAGCTCGGCTTCCCGTTCAAGTAAATAGAGCGCTAAGAATCCCAACTCCCCGAAAGGGGCGTTGGGATTTTTTGGTTTTGAGCAGTGCTGGCGGTCGGCGGGGCGGAGGCGATGGTGATAGCCGGCTTAGGCGCTTTCGGCTTCCGTGTGCGTGGTGCCCTCGTACTGCCAGCCGACGACCGCGTTGCGTACCGCTGGCTCCAAAGGGTTGGCAGGTTGGATGCAGCTAATGGTGAGCAGGCGGCCGGGCATGGGGCCATCGCCCCAGATAGAGGCGTCGTCGGAAAGCCCTTGCTTATCCGGGTCGTGCAGATCGGTTGCGGTGTAGATGAGCCAGTTCTGTCCGGAATTGGCGGTGCGCACGTAGAGCTTGTCTCCCAGATGAACTTTGTGCTCATTGGCAGAGCCATCGTAGAGATTATTGAACACGCCTGGCACGCCCGCCCCGGTATGTCCGGCGATGACGACGACGTCTTGGGCCGTGGTGCCTGGCAGCGAGTAAGGGCGATCATCGGCAGTGTAGGTACAGGCCTTATTCATGGTGTCTGGATTGATAGCGCCATTGACCACGCGGCAGGAACCATCCTCAAACTCCGCGTGTACCTCGATGGCGGGGATGAAGAGCTCTACCGCGGGGGAAGGGTCGATAGCAGGCGCCTCTTGGGCAGTGACCTCGTTGGTCTCCAGGCCTTCGGGCGGATTGACCACGCGATTGATGGTGCTGGCGATCGCTATCGTGGCGACGATTCCCACAACGACGCGTAGGATGCCAGAGGTTTTCCATGCTTCTTTGATGCGGTGCCACAGGGTGGGCTTGCGGCGCTGGCGAGGGAGGGAGGTGTCCTCGATGCGGCGCGGCGGGCGGCGGCGTTGTTGTTGGCGGGTGCGCGACTCGGCCTGGCGCCACTCGCGATCCGCATCTGTGTGCTGGGAACGCGATGGAACGTGCCGGCGCCCGTTAGTGGGAAGCCGATTCGGTTCCCTCCGCGGCCGGTAGTGGGAATCCATGCGACCTCCGAAGAGAAGATTAGGGGCTAGGGGAAAGCCTTAGCTTACAACGAAAGGACGCGCGTACCGTGAATTGGCTCGGAAACAGGTGGTCAGGATAGGATTAGAGGGATTGAATTCGCTCTGATTAATGAGGTAAAAATTGTCTCTCAATGATGCTGCCAAGGCGGCAGCTGTCAAAAAGGTCACCTTGTTGGATGAATCTTTCTCTCGCTTTGCGGTGCGCTCCACGTTGGCGGGTGTGTACCTGTGCATTGGTACCGCCTTCGCCGGTGTGGTTGGCCAGGCCGTCAATGGAGTAGCGCCAGGGATGGGCGCAGTGGCATTTTCCTTGTTCTTCGGTGTGGGCCTGTTCGCCATCTTGCTCTTAGGCGCGGAGCTGGCTACCGGCAACATGATGTACATGGTCTATGCCGCCAGCAATAAGCATGTGTCGTGGGGTAAAGCGCTCTACTTGCTGCTCATTACCACCATTTTTAACCTGGTAGGCGCGATCATCTTTGCCGCCATCATGGCTATGTCCGCCAAATTTGCAGACCTGGATCCCTCGCACCTGTTGGTTACGGTTTCTGAAGGAAAACTCACCAAGTCCCCACAAGGCATGCTGGTAGAGGCCATCGCGGCAAACTTCGTGGTCAATATGGGCATCGTCGGAGCCGTCTTTGCCAAAGACGCGGCGTCGAAGTTCTTTGTCATTATCCCGATTATCGGTGCCTTCGTAGCGTTGGGCTTGGAGCACGTTATTGCGAACTTCTGCCTGTTTAGCATCACGCTATTCGCCTCCGACCCGGTTCCGGCAGCTTTGACGGCCGGCAACGTGGCGCTCAATTGGATCCTGGTGTGGATCGGCAATTTGATTGGCGGCGGTCTGCTGATTGGCGGCGTATACGCCTGGCTTAACCGTGGGCCGGAGGCTTACCGCGACTAGGCGAGCTCGCCGGAATACAGATTAAAGCGGTCGCCGCGAGCGAAGCCGACGAGCGCCATCCCGGTTTCGCGGGCCGTCTCTACGGCCAGGGAGGAGGCGGCGCTGACGGCAACGAGCATGCCGAATCCGGCCATCGCGGCCTTTTGGACGAGCTCGAAGCTGGCGCGGGAGCTCATCACCAAAATGAGGTCATCTGCGGGGAGTCGGTCTTCTAATAGGAGGTGGCCGATGACCTTATCCGCGGCATTGTGGCGGCCGATATCCTCGCGTATGACTACCGGTTCACCGTCCAAGGTGAAGGCACCGGCGGCGTGAATGCCGCCGGTCTTTTTAAATTGCTTCTGCTCGGCCCGGAGCTTGTCTGGCAGCTTGGCGACGACATAGGGGTCCACTGGTATATGCGGAATCGGGTAGCGGGTCTGCTTAGCCAAAGCCTCGATAGAAGAGGTGCCGCATACGCCGCAGGCGGAAGTGGTGGTGGTTAGCCGCAGATCGCTCAGGTCCAGTACGTTCTTCTTCGCCAGATCGATGTCGAGCAGGTTGTAGGTATTCATGCCGTTGACGGTGGCGCCGGCGCAGTAGCGGGCCTCGGTGACGTCGCTAAGCGAAGCAATATGGCCCTCTGAATGCAAGAACCCATGCGCCAGCTCAATGTCATGGCCAGGGGTGCGCATGGTGGTGGTGATGGTCTGACCACCCGCGCGGATCTCGAGGGGCTCCTCGCCGGCGACGGTATCGGCGCGGGTATCGACCTGCAGGCCATCTCCCAGGCGGACCTTGGTGACGGCAAAGGTAGAGTTCTTGCGGCCGGCCATTACTGCAGCTCCTGCTTCAAGACATCGATATTGCTGCGGGCTTCCTCTACATTGCTGGAGGCTAGACCCACGAGGAAGGCAGTAAGTGGGGCCGCGGGGCGGGAGCGATTGTGCGCAACGTCCTTGGTGAGGTCCAGGATCTCGCGGGTGAGTGCGGTTGCCTCCTGAGGATCGAGGCCGAGGTGACGGGCGGCTTCTTCGAGCCACTCGTGTGCGGATTGGATGGGGTCCTCGTGTGTTTGGCTCATCACCATCTCCTTATATACGTTCGTGCTGGTCTCGACTCTAATGAAGGCGCTAGATTATTTGGAAAACCGCAGGTTATGGCGTAGCATAGTACCTCGTGCTTGCGCCGAGGCGTCAGCGTGCCCCAATCAATGCGGATTTTGGCGCGCTGAGCTGCAGAAAGCGCCGAGCCGATGCAAGAACTGAACATCAACTTTGTTGTAGGCCCCTCGCCGTAGATAGCGGACCGTTGTCTGAATCAAAGGGTGGCGAGCGCCTTACGGTATTGACCGTAGGGAGCGTGAGTAGCCCGAAATCACACGGAGAACGCTTTGGTGAGCACGGGAACCGCAACGAGAAAGGTACACGGTCACTCATATGACTATGACTGATCCTATTGCCGACATGCTGTCGCGCGTGCGCAACGCAAGTAATGCGCACCATGACACCGTGTCGATGCCTACCTCCAAGCTGAAGGCAAACATTGCCGACATCTTGAAGCAGGAAGGCTACATCGCTGACTACACCGTCGAGGGCCACACCCTGTCCCTCGAGCTGAAGTACAACAACCGCGAGCGCTCCCTGTCTGGCCTGCGTCGCGTGTCTAAGCCGGGTCTGCGTGTGTACGCAAAGTCCACCGAACTGCCACAGGTCTTGGGCGGCCTGGGCGTGGCTATCATTTCCACGTCCCACGGCGTGCTGACTGACCGTCAGGCTGAGGAGAAGGGCGTAGGCGGAGAAGTTCTCGCCTACGTCTGGTAAAGGGAGGTTTGACACATGTCTCGAGTCGGTCTAGCACCAATCGCCGTACCGAACGGCGTCGAAATCAAGATCAACGGCCAAGACGTTGAGGTTAAGGGCCCTAAGGGCACCCAGAGCGTTAACGTTCCAGAGCCTATCGCCATCAACCTGGAAGACGGCGTACTGTCCGTCTCCCGCCCTGATGACCACCGCAAGCACCGTGCTCTGCACGGTCTGTCCCGCTCCCTGCTGAACAACGCCGTTGTTGGCGTGACCGAGGGCTACACCATCAAGATGGAAATCTTCGGTGTCGGCTACCGTGTCCAGCAGAAGGGTAAGGACCTGGAATTCAGCCTGGGCTACTCCCACCCGATCCTCATCGAGGCTCCGGAGGGAATTACCTTCGCAGTGGACGGCGCAACCAAGCTGTCCATTACCGGTATTGACAAGCAACTAGTCGGACAGATCGCCGCTAATATCCGTCGTCTGCGTAAGGACGATCCTTACAAGGGCAAGGGTATTCGCTACGAGGGCGAGCAGATCCGTCGCAAGGTCGGAAAGACGGGTAAGTAAGCAATGGCAAACACTGAAAACACCAAGCGCACTCCAGTCGGCAAGGACATCTCCTCCCGTCGTCGCGAAGCACGCGCACGCCGTCACTTCCGTATCCGTAAGACCCTGCGTGGCACCCCTGAGGCACCGCGTCTGGTTCTTCACCGCTCCTCCCGTCACATGCACGTCCAGGTCATCGATGACCTGGCAGGCCACACCCTGGTCTCCGCATCCTCCATGGAGGCGGACGTTCGTGCACTCGAGGGCGATAAGAAGGCCAAGGCTGCCAAGGTAGGCGAGCTGGTTGCCGAGCGCGCTAAGGCCGCTGGCATCGAGCACGTCGTATTTGACCGCGCAGGCTACAAGTACCACGGCCGCGTCGCTGCGCTGGCTGACGCCGCACGTGAAGGTGGTCTGAAGTTCTAATGATCATCGTCAACGGAAACATCAACGGAAGGAACGCCTAATGTCGGACCGTGAACAGCGTGACGGCGGACGCTCCGCCGAGAACAACAAGAACAACCGCGGTGGCAACGGCCGCCGCAACGATCGTCGTAACCAGCAGGACAACGAGCGCGATAAGTACATCGAGCGCGTTGTGACCATCAACCGCGTCTCCAAGACCGTTAAGGGTGGCCGCAACATGTCCTTCACCGCCCTCGTCGTCGTCGGTGATGGCCAGGGTCAGGTTGGCGTTGGCTACGGCAAGGCCAAGGAAGTCCCAGCCGCAATCCAGAAGGGCGCTGAAGAGGCTCGCAAGAACTTCTTCCGCGTTCCGATGATTGCCGGCACCATCACCCACCCGGTTGAGGGTCGCGACGCAGCTGGCATCGTCATGATGAAGCCTGCCGCACCTGGTACCGGTGTTATCGCTGGTGGTGCTGCTCGTCCAGTGCTCGAATGCGCTGGCGTGCAGGACATCCTGTCGAAGTCCCTGGGCTCCGACAACGCACTCAACGTCGTCCGCGCTACCGTGGACGGCCTCAAGCAGCTGGTCCGCCCTGAAGAGGTTGCCGCACGTCGTGGCAAGTCCATCGAAGAGGTCACCCCGGCCCGTATGCTGCGCAAGCGCGCAGGTCAGGAGGCATAAGCAATGGCTCTGAAGATTACACAGGTAAAGGGCCTGGTGGGCACCAAGCCGAACCACCGCAAGAACATTGAGGCTCTCGGCCTCAAGCGCATCGGTCAGTCCGTAGTCAAGCAGGACACCCCGGTCGTTCGCGGTATGGTTCACAAGGTTCGCCACCTGGTCACCGTCGAAGAAGTGGCAGGGGAGTAAACCATGGCTGATATCATCAAGCTGCACGACCTGCGCCCAACCGCAGGAGCAAACAAGCCTAAGACCCGCGTCGGCCGCGGTGAGGCATCCAAGGGTAAGACCGCTGGTCGCGGTACCAAGGGCACCGGTGCTCGTAAGCAGGTTTCCGCTGCTTTCGAGGGTGGCCAGATGCCGATCCACATGCGTCTGCCTAAGTTGAAGGGCTTCAAGAACCCGAACCATGTTGAGTACCAGGTAGTTAACGTTGCTGACCTGGCTGAGAAGTTCGCAGATGGCGGCGACATCACCGTTGCTGACATCGCAGCTGCTGGCCTGGTCCGCGCTAACAAGCCGGTCAAGGTTCTGGGCAACGGCGACATCAACGTTAAGTTGAACGTCACCGCTGACAAATTCTCCAAGTCTGCTGTAGAGAAGATCGAGGCTGCTGGCGGTTCCGCCAACACCAAGTAATCTCCTCTAGGTAGATTTCATCCCCCTCTCCGCACACGCGGGGCAGGGGGATTTTTGCGCTTCTTGGCGGGCACACTGGGGTCGGAGCGAATAGTGGGGGCGGGCAAATGTCAGCAATTGCCGCCATAAATAGTTGACAGGAAACCTTTATTAATAAATAAGGCTGCGTGTATAGAGATTTATATTCACGAATGTTAGAGTCTCCCTTAGTTGAAAATCATCAAACGTTAAGGAGACTCTTATGTCGTCTATTTCTTCCCTGCTCGCTACCACAATTGCTGCGATTATGCCGTTTGCGGGCTCCACCGGACCGGTCGATGCCCAAGACCAGCTGTCCCAGCCGGATCCTGCGGAAAACGCTCAAACCGCACCGGCCGAGGCTGGCGAGCAGACCGCTCAGGACCAGCAGCCGGGTGCGCACGCTGAGAAGGGTCGTATTACCGGTGACAAGGAAGATGTCATCAACGGTGACGCAGAGGGCACCGAAGAGGTCGATCCAGGGTTCAACGGCGGCAACCTGCAGAGCGGCAAGCTAGCCGTGCAGCGCGAGCTGGCACTTGCTACCCAGGAGGCCGGCCACGAGTTCATGAATATTGAGTTCAAGGACGATCACTCCGCCCACTTGACCTTCCCGGAGACCTATAACCCGGACAAGGATGAGGCCGCTGTGCAGCGCGTCATGGATGCGCTGAAGGTTAACGGTTTCGAGAACATCACCGCTGCCTACTAAAGCGCGGGAATCCTAGATAAAGGCAAAGAAGAGGGTGGAACGCCTGGGAAAGGCGTTCCACCCTCTGTGCGTATCAGGCCGTGCGGGGTGGGGGGGCTAGGCCTCGTCCACGGTCTTTTCGTATAGGCCAGGGAAGCGGTCATCTGGGTCGGTAACCGCCTTAATAGTCGAAGGAAGGCTGCCACCGTAGAGCTCTTCGAACTTCTCCCGGGAATAGAAGGCCTCGGAGTAGAGGGATTTGTGCCCGCCTAGCTCGTTGACCTTGGATTCGATAACTTTGTTGAAGGCGCCATTATTCGGCGCGGATGGATTGACGTGGTCGCCGTCCACGCCGGACCAGAAGCCGACGTTGACCCAGGTTTGTCCGGGGCGCAGCGGGTAGAGGGGCCATGGGTCGCCGGAGTCAGAGGCAATGTCGCCGGTGCCTACGAGCTCGTCCACGCCATCGCGCAGACGGATGGGGCACAGCCACACCGGTTGAATATCGGAGGCGTTAAAGAACCAGTGGAGGAATTCCGGCAGGTTCTCCGGTGTGACCTCAATATCCTGCACCACGCGCTCGGCGCGCGGCTTGCCGTGCGGCTTTTTGATGAAGTTATATTCCAGCTCGTACTTGCGGTCGAGGCGGACCAGCTTCCAGTAGAAAGAGCTGCGGCGAAGCTCGCGCGGCCACACCTTACGCACCTTCGGGTTCTGCGCACCAAAAGCGCGCGAGCACCAGAACCAGTCGGTATCCCAGCGCCAGATGTAATCGCGGATGGTGAGGCGATCGCGGCGGATACCAGAGGCGTGCTGAAGGCTGCGGTAGTAAATCTTGTCCCGCGTGTAATCGGAGGTTGGGCCCTCTTCATCGGTAAAGCGGGCGAAGACGAGGTAGGCCTCATCTTCGGAAAAGACCACGCCGTCGAGGCCGTGGACGGGCTCGCCGCGGTGGGTGTGGGAAGAGGCGACGTCGGCAAGCACGCGGCTTGCTTCCTCCACGGTGTGGAAACGCTCTTCGCGGAGCTCTACAAAGGCGGGCACGGGTTCCAGCTCAATCTTGAGGCGCACCGCGTAGCCCAGCGAGCCATAGGAGTTGGGGAACAGGCGGAAGAGATCCACATTCTCCTCGCGGGAGCAGGTGAGAATCTCGCCGGTGCCGGTAAGGACATCCATCTCCAGCACGGACTCGTGGGGGAGGCCGTTGCGGAAGCTGGTGGATTCCACGCCCATGCCAGTAACCGCACCACCCAAGGTAATGGTCTTAAGCTGCGGTACGACGAAGGGCATCAGGCCATGGGGCAGGGTGGCATCCACGAGGTCCTCATAGGTGCACATGCCTTGCACATCGGCCGTGCGGGCGACTGGATCGACCTCAATGACGCCGCTAAGGCCGGATACATCGAGGCCTTCCTGCTCCTCGCTGCGGCTACGGAAGAGATTGGAGGACTTCTTGGCGAGGCGCACGCGTTTTTCGGCCGGGACAGCACGGAAGCTCGCCAGCAGCTTGTCGACGCCCTCTTGGTGCGCCGTCCATCCCACCGGCTCAATGGGCATGGCATCCACCGGCCGCGGCTGGGCAGCGGCGAGGCGTTCGCGCAGATTATCAATGAGAGTCATGGCACCCCTCCTTAAAAGCGGCTATCTTCCCACCAGCGGCGCTCGGGCACACCGGCGCGGGAGCCGGCCTCGCCCAGCTTGACGCCGAGGAAGTGATACAGGTTGATGATATTTCGCTCAAAGCCCCACTCAGATCCGGCCATATAAATGCCATAGAGGCGAGCGGTGGGCAGGCCCACGGTGGCGCAGGCCTCATCCCAATTGTCCTTTAGGTTCTCGCACCAGTCATGCAGCGTGCGCATGTAATCAAAACGGAGGGACTCGGTGTGGATGACTTCGAAGCCATTGTCTTGCATCGCCTTGGTGACGTTGCCGGATCCGGTGAGCTCGCCGTCCGGGAAGATATAGCGGTCAATGAAGCCGCCCTTGGGCGTCTTGTGGTTATCCGGGTAGGTGATGTTGTGGTTGAGCATGAGGCCGCCGACCTTCAATTTGCCGTGGAGGAACTTGAAGAAGTCGTTGTAGTTCTTCACGCCAATGTGCTCGATAATGCCGATGGCGGAGATAGCATCGAAGCCCTCTTCGGTGATATCGCGGTAATCCATGAAGCGAACTTCCGCGAGGTCTTGGAGGCCTTCCTCCTCAATCTTGCGCTGGCCCCACTCGGCCTGTTCTTTGGACAAGGTGACGCCGATGGACTTCACGCCGCGGCGCGCCGCGTAGCGCACCATACCGCCCCAGCCACAGCCCACATCCAAGTGGCGGTCGCCTTCCTTGAGGCGGAGTTTGTCAAAGATGAGGCGGTACTTATTCTCCTGCGCTTCCTCTAGCGTGGCGTCCGGGGAGGGGTAGTAGGCGCAGGTATAGGTCATCGAATCGCCCAAGAAAAGCTCGTAGAAATCATTGCCAACGTCATAGTGATCAGAAATGACATCAGCATCGCGCTGTTTCGAGTGCTTGGATAGGCCGTCGTGTAGCTTGCGGCGCAACCAGGAAGCCCGCTCCACCTCAGGGACCGGCTGGATCTGGAAGGCGCCCATGGACGCTAGGGAACGAACGACGCGGGCCAGGGTCTTGGCGTCCGGCTTTTGGAATTTGTCATACATGGCATGCAGCGCGTCAAAAATGCCATAGGGGTGGGCCGGGTGATCGCCATGCACCGTAATGCCGTCCGTGACATAAGCGCGCGCAAATCCCACGTCGCCGGGGTGGGTAGCGATAAAGGAGAGGCCCTCGAGACTATTAATAGTCACCTTGTACTGGGCGTCTTCCGGTCCGGTCGCGGACCCATCGAAGGCCTCCCAGCGGAAGGGGTTGGGGCTAGGGACAAAAACGTCGATGATCTCAGCAACGGTCATCGGCGTGAATTTCTTGCTCATAAGTACTTCTTTCGAAACATTTGGTTCACACCAATAACGGCCTCGGAGCGCATAGCGCTGTGAGGTCGGAGATATTTCAGGAGAATTGCGTGTGCGCAATACCCCCTCATGGTAAACCCCGGATGCAAAACGCGCGAAAGGACAAGCAATCATGGTCACACTATTGGGGCTTAATGTGGCTATGCGGAGCAAGGCTGGTAGGGTAATGGGGTCATAAGTGTTCAACCGTCCCTGAAGGAAACCTGAATTTCCCCTAAGCTTTCTGGCGCAGGGGGGTGCGGTTTCCTAGGGGTAGATGAGTTTCCACCTCCGTGAATGAATGCGAAACCCTCCCTAGATTTCGCGTTCGGCAGCGGTAGGCCAGGAGGATTTTGTAGTGTCCGCCATTGTCCAGGCTTTTAAGGATGCCGACCTACGTAAGAAGATCATCTTCACCATCGTGATGATCATCGCGTACCGCGTCGGTGCACAGATCCCGTCCCCGGGTGTTGACTATGCGTCTATTGCTGGCCGCTTGCGCCAGTTGACCGAGCAGTCCGGTGACCTTTACTCCGTCATCAACCTCTTCTCGGGTGGTGCGCTGCTGCAGCTGTCGATCTTCGCCATCGGCATCATGCCGTACATTACGGCGTCGATTATTGTGCAGCTGCTGACCGTGGTCATTCCCCGCTTTGAGGAATTGAAGAAGGAGGGCCAATCCGGTCAGGCCAAGATGACCCAGTACACCCGCTACTTGACCCTCGCGTTGGCGTTGCTGCAATCCTCCGGCATTGTCGCGCTGGCAGACCGCGAGCAGCTGCTGGGTCAGGGCGTACAGGTCCTGGCAGCTGATCGTAACTTCTTTACCCTCATCGTCTTGGTCATCACCATGACCTCCGGCGCTGTGCTGGTGATGTGGATGGGTGAGCTCATCACCGAAAAGGGTATCGGTAACGGTATGTCCCTGCTCATCTTCGCTGGTATCGCAACCCGCCTGCCAACCGATGGTGTAAGCATCCTGCAGAACAATGGTGGACTCGTCTTCGCCATGGTCGTAGCCGGCTTGGTCATCCTGGTTGTTGGCATTACCTTCATCGAGCAGGGCCAGCGCCGCATTCCGGTTCAGTACGCAAAGCGCATGGTCGGCCGCCGCCAGTACGGTGGTTCCTCTACCTACCTGCCGCTGAAGGTCAACCAGGCCGGCGTTATCCCGGTCATCTTCGCTTCCTCCCTTATCTACATGCCGGTCCTCATTACCCAGATTGTGAACTCTGGCTCTCCCGGCACCCCAGATAACTGGTGGCAGCGCAATGTCATCGCGCACCTGCAGGCACCTTCCTCCTGGCAGTACATCGTGCTGTACTTCGTCCTGACCATCTTCTTCGCTTACTTCTATGTCTCGGTTCAGTACGATCCGGCAGAGCAGGCGGATAATATGAAGAAGTACGGCGGCTTTATTCCGGGTATTCGCCCGGGCCGTCCGACCGCGGAGTACCTTGGTTATGTGATGAACCGTCTGCTGTGCGTGGGCGCCCTGTACCTGGCAGTTATTGCCATCCTGCCGAATATCCTCTTGGATCTCGGCGTGGGCCGCTCCTCCGCCAGCGGCACGTCCGCCTTTGGTGGTACGGCCATCCTGATTATGGTCTCCGTCGCTTTGACTACGGTCAAGCAGATCGAGTCCCAGCTACTGCAATCCAACTACGAAGGACTACTTAAGTAATGCGTCTTGTACTTCTAGGACCTCCCGGTGCCGGCAAGGGCACCCAGGCAGCTATCCTCAGCGAGAAGCTAAACGTTCCGCACATCTCCACCGGCGACCTGTTCCGCGCCAATATCGGCGAGGGCACCCCGTTGGGTGTAGAGGCAAAGTCCTACATCGATGCAGGCAAGCTGGTACCTACCGACGTCACTGCCCGCATGGTCGAGGACCGCCTTAACCAGGATGACGCCAAGAATGGCTTCCTGCTGGACGGCTTCCCACGTACCACCGAGCAAGCAGACATCTTGGAGGAGCTGCTGGCTAAGAAGGGCGAGAAGCTCGACGGAGTTCTCAACTTCGAGGTCTCTGAGGATGTTGTGGTTGAGCGCATGATGGCCCGTGGCCGCGCCGACGACAACGAGGAGACCATCCGCACCCGCCTCGGTGTCTACCGCGAGGAAACCTTCCCGCTTATCGAGCACTACGGCGATGCCATCATCTCCATCAAGGCCGAAGGCACCGTGGAGGAAATCAACGCCCGTGCGATGGAAGCACTGGGTAAGTAAGCATGGCTTTTCGACGCCGCAGTAAGCGCATCCCCGCCCGCACCCCGGGCGAGCTAGACGCCATGCAGGCCGCCGGCGAGATTGTTGGCAAGGCACTGCAGGAAGTCCGCGCTGCTGCGGCGTCTGGCGTATCTACCCTCGAACTGGATGCGGTGGCTGAGCAGACCATTCGCGATTCCGGCGCCTATCCCACCTTCAAGGGGTACGAGGGCTTCCCGGGCTCCATTTGTGCTTCCGTTAATGACGTCATCGTGCACGGCATTCCGGATAAGGAAACCATCCTGGCAGAAGGCGACTTGGTGTCCATCGATTGCGGTGCCACGCTGGACGGTTGGGTAGGCGATAGTGCCTGGTCCTTTGCAGTAGGCGAGCTGGATGCTGATGTCGCGGCCCTCAACAAGGCCACCGAGTATGTCCTTATGGAGGGCATGCAGGCTATGGTTCCGGGCAATCTGCTTACCGACGTCTCCCATGCCCTAGAGCAAGCCACCCGCCGGGCCGAGCAGAAGTTCGGCGTGGATCTCTTCATCGTGGATGGCTACGGCGGTCACGGCATCGGGCGAACCATGCACGAGGATCCTTACCTGGCCAATGAGGGACGCCCGGGCCGTGGCCCGCTGATCCAAGAAGGCTCTGTGCTGGCCATTGAACCCATGCTAACTTTGGGCACAGAGGATTCCGCCGTGCTAGAGGATGACTGGACGGTCGTTACCCTCGATGGCTCCTTTGCCGCTCACTGGGAGCATACGGTGGCCGCGACCGCCGATGGTCCCCGTATTCTTACCCGCCGCTACTGACATTTATTCCCCAATATTGCCTGTTGCACTAGGCATACGCCCCTGAAAGGTTTATACTCACAGCCATGTCTAAATTTAGCTTCCGCAAGATCCGTGCCACGGTTGCAGCGCCCGCAGTCGCTGGCGTGATGGCCTTGAGCACCACCGTTTCGGCTCCTGCCGCTTCCGCCCAGGAGATTCCGAACCTGGATCAGCTCAGCTCCAAGGCAAATTCCGACCTCGCTCAGTTCTCTTCCCAGTCCGGACTGGACCAGCTCACCGCTGAGGCAAAGAAGCAGCTGGATAACTTCTACGGCCAGAGCCGCGAGCAGGCCTGGAATACCCGTAACCAGATCCTGGACCAAGCAGAGAAGTTCTCCCCGGAGCTGGCACCTAGCGTTCAGACCGCTGTGGACGGCGCCGTAGAATTCCTCTTCCCAGGCTTGATCGCCCAGAAGAATGAGGAAGCACGCAAGGCCCGCGAGGCCGCTGCTCGCGCCAACGCTGAGCGCGTCGCTGCTGAGAAGGCTCGTTCTGAGGCTGCGGCACGCAAGGCGGAAGCACAGCGTCGTGCTAACCAGTTCGACCGTGGCCCGTGCCCGGCCGATGCGAAGGTTTGTGTCGACCTCAATGGCCGACGCACCTGGCTGCAGGATGGCGGCAAGGTGTCCTACGTGTCCCCGGCAATGTCCGCCGGCATGCGCGGTCAGGAAACCCCACGCGGTACTTTCCATGTGACCCGCAAGGTAGAGCATGAGATTTCCCGCGAGTTCAATAACGCACCGATGCCGTACTCCATCTACTTCACCAATAACGGTCACGCCTTCCACCTGGATGACCCGGCCGTTGATTCCAATGGCTGCGTTCACCTTCCGCCAGACGCTGCAAAGCGCTACTGGGATAATGTACAGGTTGGCGATAAGGTCTTCATCTACTAAGGCCCGCGCTTAAGCGAAAGCCTCATCCCCCGAACCGGCTCCCGAGAAGGAGACCTGGTTCGGGGGATTTTGCTGGCTTAGGGTGAGTGGCGGGCGAGTGAGCGGGGCGTCGGAAAGCGCAGCGGTTTGGAAAACGTGTCGCTGCAGCGTATGCTGTTAAGTCGGTGTATAGCGTCAGCGAGGCTGGCGCGGATACGCCACCGCAGTAGACAACAAACATGCAGGTGACGGCGCACTTGTCCGTCGCCAGAAAAGTAGAGGTTATGGCTAAGGAAGGCGCAATCGAGGTAGAAGGCCGCATTATCGAGCCTTTGCCCAACGCAATGTTCCGTGTCGAGCTCGACAATGGACACAAGGTTCTTGCACACATTTCTGGCAAGATGCGTCAGCACTACATTCGCATCCTCCCAGAGGATCGCGTGGTTGTAGAGCTGTCTCCTTATGACCTGACCCGCGGACGCATCGTCTACCGCTACAAGTAAAGACAGTAAGCCTCCTCACCCAAGGGTGAACCTGTAGGTTCACCCTGTCCACCTCAGGCTACGGTGGCCTGAGCCCGCACTGGTAAGCAACCCAAGGATTCCCGGCACGGTCCGGGCGAAGCGTTGCATGGAGCGGGACGGATGGGGAGAAAACCGCCGTAACAACCCGAAAGGACACGCCATATGGCACGTCTAGCTGGTGTTGACCTTCCCCGCAATAAGCGCATGGAGGTCGCTCTCACCTACATCTACGGCATCGGTCCAACCCGTGCCAAGGAACTGCTAGAAAAGACTGGCATTTCTCCTGACCTGCGCACTGACAACCTGGATGATGACCAGCTGTCGGCGCTCCGTGACGCAATTGAGGCTACCTGGAAGGTTGAGGGTGACCTCCGCCGTCAGGTTCAGGCTGATATCCGCCGCAAGATTGAAATCGGAAGCTACAAGGGTCTGCGCCACCGCCGTGGCCTGCCTGTACGTGGCCAGCGCACCAAGACCAATGCGCGCACTCGTAAGGGTCCGAAGAAGACGATCGCAGGAAAGAAGAAGTAATTCATGCCTCCAAAGACTCGTTCCGGCGCGCGCCGTTCCGGCCGTCGCGTCGTAAAGAAGAATGTGGCCCTCGGCCACGCATACATCAAGTCCACCTTCAATAACACCATCGTCTCGATCACCGATCAGACCGGTGCTGTTATCTCTTGGGCATCCTCCGGCCACGTTGGCTTCAAGGGTTCCCGTAAGTCGACTCCGTTCGCCGCTCAGATGGCAGCCGAGAACGCTGCACGCAAGGCAATGGATCACGGCATGAAGAAGGTTGACGTATTCGTCAAGGGTCCGGGCTCCGGCCGCGAGACCGCCATCCGTTCCCTGCAGGCTGCAGGCCTCGAGGTTTCCTCGATCACGGATGCAACCCCACAGCCGCACAACGGCTGCCGTCCGACCAAGCGCCGCAAGGTTTAAGGGAAAGGAAGAGGTAAGAAAATGGCTCGTTACACTGGCCCCGCTACCCGCGTATCCCGCCGTCTTCGCGTCGACTTGGTCGGCGGCGATATGGCATTCGAGCGCCGCCCGTACCCACCGGGACAGGCTGGCCGCAACCGCATCAAGGAATCTGAGTACCTGCTGCAGCTCCAGGAGAAGCAGAAGGCAAAGTACACCTACGGTGTGCTGGAGCGTCAGTTCCGTCGCTACTACGCGGAGGCTAACCGCCTCCCGGGCAAGACCGGCGATAACCTGGTTATCCTGCTCGAGTCCCGCCTGGACAACGTAGTTTACCGTGCAGGTCTGGCACGCACCCGCCGCCAGGCTCGCCAGCTTGTCTCCCACGGTCACTTCACCGTGAACGGCAAGAACATCAACGTTCCTTCCTACAAGGTCACCCAGTACGACATCATCGATGTCCGTGACCGCTCCAAGAAGATGGAATGGTTCGAAGATGCTCAGGACGCCCTCATCGATGCCAACGTACCGGCATGGCTGCAGGTTGTTCCTGATACCCTGCGCATCCTCGTGCACCAGCTGCCCGAGCGCGCTCAGATCGACATTCCGCTGCAGGAGCAGCTCATCGTCGAGCTTTACTCGAAGTAAACTGTTATACCGCACGGCCTGTATTGGCCTGGCGGATAACCAGGAATCTTCAATCCCGAAGATTTTTACCCCTCTACCGGCGTCAAATAGCGGTCGCCGAAAAGGAGAATTTCAATGCTCATTTCCCAGCGTCCTCAGCTCACCGAGGAATTCATCGACTCGTCTCGTTCCAAGTTCGTCATCGAACCGCTCGAGCCGGGCTTTGGCTACACCCTCGGTAACTCGCTGCGTCGTACCCTGCTGTCCTCCATTCCGGGTGCAGCGGTAACCTCCATCAAGATTGATGGTGTTCTCCACGAGTTCACCACCATCAACGGTGTGAAGGAAGACGTTTCCGAGATCATCTTGAACATCAAGAGCATGGTGCTTTCTTCCGACTCCGATGAGCCGGTTGTTATGTACCTGAGCAAGGAAGGCCCGGGCGATGTCACCGCGGGCGATATCCAGCCTCCGGCTGGTGTGGAGATCCACAACCCGGATCTGCACATCGCTTCCCTGAATGACACCGCCAAGCTGGACATTGAGCTCGTCGTCGAGCGCGGCCGTGGCTATGTCCCAGCCGCTCCTACCTCCGGTGAGATTGGCCGTATCCCGGTCGACCAGATTTACTCCCCGGTTCTCAAGGTCTCCTACAAGGTCGAGGCAACTCGTGTTGAGCAGCGCACCGACTTTGACAAGCTGACCATCGACGTCGAAACCAAGAACTCGATTTCTGCACGCGACGCCCTGGCTTCCGCCGGCGGCACCCTGGTCGAGCTTTTCGGCTTGGCTCGCGAGCTGAACAACGCTGCCGAAGGCATCGAGATCGGACCCTCCCCGCAGGAGACCGAGTACATCGCTGCTTATGGCATGCCGATCGAGGACCTGAACTTCTCCGTCCGCTCTTATAACTGCCTGAAGCGTCAGGAGATCCACACCGTGGGCGAGCTCGCTGAATGCACCGAGTCCGACCTGCTGGATATCCGCAACTTCGGCCAGAAGTCGATCAATGAGGTAAAGATCAAGCTGGCTAACCTGGGCCTGGCTCTCAAGGACACCCCTGAGGACTTCGACCCGACCCAGCTCGAGGGCTACGACGCAGAAACCGGTGACTTCAAGGATCCGGCTGCCGAGGATTCCGAGTAAAGAACCCCGCTGACTTGCGGCAATAACCTAATTGCCGCGCGCTCAACTTTTACCGCATACGAGGAGTACACAATGCCAACCCCTAAGAAGGGTGCCCGTCTCGGCGGCTCCGCCAAGCAGCAGGCTCACATGCTGAGCAACTTGGCAGCCAGCCTGATCGAGCACGGCGCTATCAAGACCACCGATGCCAAGGCGAAGGTTCTTCGCCCGTACATCGAGAAGATCATCACCAAGGCTAAGTCCGGCACCATTGCTGACCGCCGCGCAGTTCTGAAGCTCATCCCGCGCAAGGATGTTGTTTCCTACCTGTTCGACGAGGTTGCCCCGAAGTTTGAGAACCGTGAGGGTGGCTACACCCGCACCATCAAGCTGGACAACCGCGCCGGTGACAACGCCCCGATGTCCCAGATCTCCCTCGTTCTCGAGGAGACCGTGACCTCCGAGGCTAACCGCGCTACCCGCGCTGCCGCATCCAAGGCCGCTGAGGCTGAGGAAGCTAAGGCAGACGAGGCTGCTGAGACCGAGGCACCTGCCGAGGAGACCGCAGCTGAGGAGTCCGAGGAGAAGTAATTCCCCTTCGGCCCTGGCGCTTCGCCGCCGCCTTTCCCCATCTGTGGGAGGGGCGGCGGCTTTTTCATGTCCGCACCCAACAGGGACTCACCGCTCGAACGCCCCAGACCCAGCGCCGGCGGGCAGTAAACCCTCCGGTAGCATGAAGCCCACTATGACAGATGCAGCATCGACTTCCCCCGAAGGGCCGGCGGACGGGTTTGTTCGCCTGCGCTTGGACTTGGCTTATGACGGCACGGACTTTCATGGCTGGGCCAAGCAGAAGGGCGGTCTGCGCACGGTGCAAGGCGTCCTCGAAGAGAAGCTCGCGATGATTGCGCGCACGGAGGTGCCGCTTACCGTAGCTGGGCGCACGGATGCCGGCGTTCACGCTCGTGGCCAGGTGGCGCACGTGGACGTTCCCACTGAGATGCTGGCGCAGCGCTCGGTGGCGGGGGAGCCGGGAAAGCTGGTGCGTCGGCTAGCAAAGCTTCTGCCAGAAGACGTTCGGGTACACGGGTGCGAGTTCGCACCCGCGGGATTTGACGCGCGATTTTCGGCGCTGCGGCGCCACTACGTCTATCGGATTACCACCAACCCGCGCGGCGCGCTGCCAACCCGTGCGCGGGATACGGCCGAGTGGATTAAGCCGGTGGATATCGATGCCATGCAAGAAGCCGCGACCGCCCTGGTGGGCCTGCATGATTTTGCGGCTTTTTGTAAGGCCAAGCCGAATGCCACGACCATCCGTGAGTTGCAGGAATTTTCCTGGCGCGACGTTTCCACGCCGGAAGAACCGGAGCTTTTTGAGGCCCGCGTAAGCGCCGATGCTTTTTGCTGGTCGATGGTGCGCTCGCTGGTGGGCTGTTGCCTGCGCGTGGGGGAGGGGCGGCGCGATGCCGATTTCGCCGCGGCACTGCTGCAGGAGACGAAGCGCTCTTCCAGCATCCCCGTGGCCCCGGCAAAGGGGCTCTCGCTCGTCGCCGTTGATTACCCGGCGGCGGACCAGCTAGCCGCCCGCGCCGAGGTCACCCGCGAAAGGCGCAGCGTCGACTAGCGCCCAAGTGGCAGCGGTCGCCTACCTGGGATAGCCTGTGTGCTGGGTGTACACAGACTTTTCGGGGGAAAATCATGGCACGTCCGCTGCCTACTACCAAGGCCCAGGTATCGGGCCATAAATTCTTGCGCCGCCGCGTCGAGCATGGGCTTGTTTTAGGCGATATCCGCATGATTCACGATCCATTGGCTAGGCGCCGCAAAGCGCTCCTTTTCGGCGGGGTCGGCGTCGCCTTCCTTGCGGTGGGGTCCGGCATGTTGGCATGGCTGCAGCCGAGCCCGCAGCCGGGCGATGCGCCGATTGTTCGCTCGGAGCAGGGCCAGCTCTTTGTGGATGTCAATGACACCTACCACCCGGTATTCAACCTGGCTTCGGCGCGCATTATCGCCGGGCAGGCGGCCGAGGCGCAGACCATTGGGGATGAGCACCTGCAAGAAGCGCTACTGGGCTCACCGGTGGGTATCTCGGACGCCCCGGGGTACCTCGCGGCGGCGGGCGAGACTCCTCAGCAGCGATGGGCAGCGTGTTTGGCCGGCAAGGATGAGGCACCGTCTACAGATAACCCGACCAGCATTGGCGGTCACCAGGTAGCGTCGCAGGAGGTTATTGTCCTTGCCGAGCCCGAGCAGAAAAGCCTCGGTGAGGAGCGCGCCGCACTGGTGGAATCCGAGGGCACGCAGTGGCTTGTCACCCAGGAAGGCCGCGTGGCGCTGCCAGATCCCTCCAGCACCGAAGGGCGTGTCGTGCGTCGGGCGGTGGGCGTGGACGATAGTACCCACACTTGGCCCGTGCCACCCGAGCTGCTCAATGCCTTTGCGGAGCTGCCACCGCTGAACTTTCCGGCCGAACCACCCGAGGTCGTCGATACCGGCCAAGGTTTGTGGGCGCGTACGTCCGAGGGCGTAGCTGAGCTCACGCCTACGCAGGCGGAGATGCTCACTGGCGTCGGAGCCAAGGAGACAACTGCTACACCGCAGGAGATTGCCGCGCTTGCCGACGCCCCCTTAAACCTCAACCTTCCCTCCACGTCCTTCCGCTTCTTAACCCCGGACGATGGCTGGATGTGTGCTGCTAACGAGGGCGGCGGGGTAGTGGTACCTGCCCAAGCGGGCACTGTCGCCTTGGCAGGTGAGTCGGTGGCCCATCGCTTTGGTGGGCTCAACGCTGGTGGCGTAGGCGTAGACAGCGGCCATGGCTATCACGTGGTCTCACCCACGGGGCAGCGGCACGAGGTCAAGGACAAAGAGACTTTGGAAGCCCTTGGCACCGGAGTGGGCGCGCAGGTGCCGTGGGAGATCCTGCGGTTGCTGCCGGAAGGCTCCGCGCTCAACCGTGAGCAGGCGCTGCAGGTTAGTTCTTAGGCCGCAGCCCGCGCCACACCGCCCACGCAGCAAGCGCCAGCGCTAACCCACCCAGCACCCAGGCACTGCGTGTGGGGGCGCGCGAGTCGACTTCGTCGGCGGGGTGGATGGTCATAGCTCGGGTATCGACGCCCGGGCCCGCTTCCACGTGGGTGAGCACGGTGAGCGGGTCGATGAAGCCGTGTCCTGGCTCCGCGGCGTCCTCCAAGCGTTTGCGGAGGGCGGCCGGGCTATCGTCTGGAAAGCGCTGTGCCAAGAGGGCAGCGGTGCCGCTGACCACCGGCGCGGCAAAGGAGGTGCCATGGAACTGCGCCGTTCCGTCCGTGCCTTCCTTACCATCGGCCCATCCACCCGCGGGGTTGAGCGCTAGCGGAATGAATCCTTGCGCAGCAAGCTGGGGGCCATCGGCCGAATTCAGAGAGTAGTCAGCGAGTTCGTGCGAATCCGCTTGGGCGCTCACCGAGAGCACCGTGGGCGAATCCGCCGGAAAGACGCGGTCACCCATCTCACAGCTGCCAGAGGACGCATTGCCGGATGCTGCAATCACCACGGCGCCGGAGTCTTCCGCATGCGCCAAAGCACGGTCCAATCGGGAAGTATCGACCTGCGCGGCCACATCCGGCGGGACACAGGAGACAACCGAAATGTTGATGACGCGGGCACCGGCAGCGGCGGCGTCATCAATGGCGCGGGCCAAGGTGTCCAGCGAGCCGGTGGTACTGTCCTCGGCTTCCTGACGGTAGTGCGCACTGGTCTGGCGCACAGCGTAAATCTCTGCTCGCGGGGCGATACCGATATCGTGTCCGGCAATGACACCGGCCACGACGGTGCCGTGCAGGTCGCAATCGCGATGCGGCTCTGGATCCTCTGGCGCGACAAGGTCCGCGCCACTGCTGAGATGCCGCAGTTGGTCGTGACGGGCCACGCCAGTATCGATAACGGCTACTTTGACGCCTTCCCCGGTAGCAAAGGAATGTAAACGGGCCCGGTAGTCTAGCTGCTCCTCGCTCGGTTGGGGCGAAAGCGGTGAGGAATGCGCGGCGGCGCATTCGCGGTCCGGCTCGCGCGCGGCCGCGTAGGGTGCAGCAGTCAGTCCTGCAGCGAATGCAACTACTAAAGCGGCAGGTAGCACGCGCATTATCCAAGCCCCCTAATGAGCACGAAGACACCGGCAAGGTGCGCGGCCAGCGGCAAACTAGCGGCAATGGCCAGAGATTCTATGCGCTCAAACCACGCGATGGTGGTGGGCTCGAGCCCAGCCACCTTGGGTGCCCACAGCGGGGCGCTCAGCATGGCGAGGAGAACCAGGCAGGCAACAAGGATTGGCGCCCAGGCATCGGCAAGGCCGGAATCCGCCACCGCGTGGGTAGCGCACAAGCATGTAGCGAGACAGGCGGTCATCGCCAGCAGCATCAGGGCCCAGCTAGCCAACGCACGACCGTGCCGGGCGGCATGCATAACGACGGCACCCGCGGTGGTCACGCAGAGTGCTTGGACGAAGCCCGCGCCGGTGTGCTCAGCACCAAAGAGCACCGCAACGTACTCGGCGAGAGAATCAGGGGCGCCGCTCGTCGGCGCCAAGGCCGGACCACTGCCCGTCAGCGAGAGGGCGAAAAGAGCCGGAATGAGACAGAGCGCCAGCCCACAGCACATTCCCTCATAGGCGCTGCCGGCGCGCCGGGCACGGATATCGACATCCGGCTGGACGGCATCCGAAACCGCGAGGTCTTGGCCGGCCGTGGGCAGCTGCGGGACTTTGAGTCCAGCGGTGGCAACGGTCAGCGCAGGAGCTGCGGCCAACAGGAGAATTCCGGTGATCACCACGCAGGCTGCTGCCGCCGTACCGTGGCTGCCCTGGAGACCCGTCCCTGGTCCGGGTAGCAGGTAGCCCAAAGCCGCGACCAACAACAGCACCGAGACGGTGAGTGCCACGGCGGTAGTGCGAACCGTGCTCAACCCGGTGACGTGGCAGGCAAGCAGCACGATGAGGAGGGCGACGCAGGCGGTGAGTGCGGCAAAGGGGGCTTCGCCAAGCGAGGGCGAAATCACCACCCAGCCACACGCCATGCCGGCTACCAGGCTAAGGTGTACCAGCGATAAGGCCCGGGTCCACAAGGCGAGCAACAGGGCTCCAGCGGTCAACGCCGCCCACGCCGCGAGGGGAAGGGTGCTAACCCACACGAGGGCGAAGGCGGCAAGCATTCCTGCCCATGCCCAGACGGTGGGAAGGGCGGCGGTAGTATCTTCCTCAGCCGCGGCGGCGAGCGATTCCGCCGCATCCCGAATCACCGGTGCAGGCCGGCGCTCGCGCGGACTAATAACCAGGATGGAGCCTTCCGTGAGCGCAGTGGCAGCCAATGGGGCGGTGAGATCGATGGCGCGGCCGGAGGCTGTGCTCGCGCGCCAAGGCTCAGAAATGGTGGGCGCATCCACCAAGTCAGTGATTTCCGCCAAAAGCTCGCCCACGCTGGAGCTTAGCGGTAGCGCCACGTCCGCCTCCTTGTGGAAGGTGCCGGCATGAATGCGAACGGTAAGGCGCAGATGATGCGCCGTTGCAGTAGTCATGATGTCCCCCGAAAAATGTATGGATTGTGGGCGTCCCCCTTGCCCAATGCCACATATTGTGGCTTACTAGTGGCGACGTGTCCACCGCAGCGCGGGGAATCTTGGCAGGGGGCCAAGGGCGCTTGGCGCGTGGCTCGGGGGAGGTTATTTAGGCATGCTTGGGATCGGGGATACCCGCGTCATTGAGCCGTTGACCATGCCACTACGGGATGCTGCGCCGCCGCTGCCCACCGGCAGCATCGAGGCCGAGGAGGTCCCAGAGGCGGTGCGTCCACAACCGGTGCCGCTGGTGCGGCTGCTGCTGCCGGTGGTGATGATTGCGGCGATGCTCGGCATGGTCGCCCTCATGGTGTTAGGCGCTGGGGATTCCCGGCAGATTAGCCCGATGGCCTTGATGTTTCCATTGATGATGCTGGCGAGTATGGCCATGATGTTTGGGCCCAATAATAGTGGGCAGGATCCGGATGAAACCCGGCGTACCTACCTGCGCCACATCAAAGCCTTGCGGGAAAAGGCGCTGCGCAATGCCTCGGCGCAGCGTGCACATGAAAGCTATCGCCACCCGGCACCGGTGGAACTTAGCACTCTAGTCGGCTCGCGCCGCATGTGGGAGCGTGGCCCGGATGACTCGGACGCCCTCGAGGTACGCGTGGGAACTGGACCAACGACTTTGTGCACCCCTATCAACGTGCCGGATTCGGGCGCCACGGAAGACCTAGACCCGGTATGTGCGGTGAGCATGCGCCAGACCATTAAGGCGGTGGGCACCGTTCCCGATATGCCAGTGGTTATCCAACTGCAGGCCTTTCGCTTCTTGTCCGTGTCCGGAATGGCGTCGACTCGGGGCGAAGAGCCCGCAGATCCCTCCCGCGATATGGTGCGCGCAATGGTGCTGCAGATGGCGTTGGCGCATGGCCCGGAAACCTGCGGTATCGAGGCCATCGGTGGCCAGTGGGAGTGGCTGAAGTGGCTGCCCCATGCGCGCACACCGGAAAAGGCGCGCTTTCGCATCCTCATAGTCGATGGCGTGCTGACCACGGGCACCGAAGACTTCTTCCACGATGATTCCTATACCACCATCATTGAGGTTGGTGGGGCGCCGTCTTCGGCGCTGGGGGTACGCGCCGAGCACGAAGGGCTAAGCCTCGTGGCAGGGGAGCAGCTGCAGGTGGTCACCGCGGCAGGGGTGGAAGACCTTGGTTCTCCCGATGGAATGAGTGCGGCCGGCGCGACGTTGCTCGCGCGCAGTATGGCCTCCTACCGCCGCCCCGATAGCACTTCTGGCCGGTGCGGCAGTGACCTTATGGGCCTTCTGGGCTATCGCGATGTGGAAGAGCTAGCGGCCAGTGGCATGTGGCATGGCCGGGAGGGCTCGGCACGTCTTATGGTGCCCATCGGTATCGATACGGTGGGCCAGCCCGTCACGGTGGACCTCAAGGAATCTGCTCACGGCGGAATGGGGCCGCATGGCTTGTGCATCGGTGCGACCGGCAGCGGCAAGTCGGAGCTGCTGCGCACCCTTGTCACCGCGTTGGCGGCTACCCATAGCCCGGACGAGCTTAACCTCGTGCTCGTGGATTTCAAGGGCGGCGCGACATTCTTAGGATGCGACCGCCTGCCGCATACCTCCGCGGTGATTACCAACCTGGAGGAGGAATCTACGCTGGTAGAGCGCATGTATGATGCCATCTCCGGCGAGATGAACCGCCGCCAAGAACTGCTGCGTACCGCCGGAAACTTTGCCAATGTCGGCGAGTACAACGCCTCTGCCACCGCGGTGCGTGAGCACGGGCCTCTGCCGGCCTTGGTCATTGTGGTCGATGAGTTCTCGGAGCTTTTGGGCCAGCACCCGGATTTCGCGGAACTTTTTGTCGCCGTCGGCCGCTTGGGGCGCAGTCTCCACGTGCACCTGCTTTTGGCCTCCCAAAGACTCGAAGAAGGCCGCTTGCGGGGGCTCGATTCCCACTTGTCCTACCGAATCGGCCTGAAAACCTTCTCCTCAGCGGAATCCCGCCAGGTATTGGGCGTGACCGATGCCTACCACCTGCCCGGCCAGCCCGGCGCGGGCTACCTCAAATCCGATGCCGAGGCCTTGACCCGCTTCCAAGCTTCCTACGTGTCCGGGCCCCTGCCGCGCCGGGCGCTTGCCGACGCCTCCCCGGACCACCCCGCAGCCTCCCACGGCCGCGTGCAGCTCTTTCATGGCTGGTCCCAGGAAGAGGACAATACTAGCGCTGCGGTGGTTCTCGATGACTCCACCACTGTGCTTACCGAGGTCGTGCGCGCCGCGGCGGAAGAGGCCCACCTGCGCGATCAATCGGCGCACCGCATCTGGCTGCCGCCGCTACCGCCGGTCATTGAGCTATCCGCGTTGCCGGGGCTTTCCGGTGCAGATGACGCGGGTGCAGTCTCGCCCGCAGTGGACCAAGGGTCGCTGCGCGCGCCCATCGGCATTATCGATAGGCCGTACTACCAACGCCAGGACGAGCTGATTATTGATTTCACCCAGCACGGCGGACACATGGCCCTGTGTGGCGGTCCACAGTCCGGTAAATCGAGTGCGCTGCGCACGATCGTCTCTGCGCTGGCTCTACGGCATGATCCGCAGGCGGCACGCTTCTACGTCATCGATCTTGGCGGCGGTCAGCTAGCATCCCTGGAGCGACTGCCCCACGTGGCCGGAGTTGCCGGGCGCGAGGAGGGCGAAAAGGTACGGCGCATCGTCGACGAAGTAGCTGGGTTTATCCGCCGTCCAGAACGGTGCGCAACCTTCCTTGTCATTGATGGCTGGCACCACATCGGTACCTCGAATGCGGAGTTTGAAGACATAGCGGAGAAGGTTACCGAGATCGTCGCCGATGGCGCCTCCGCCCACGTGCACGTCATCATTGCCACTTCGCGGTGGACCACGATGCGCCCCGCTATCCGCGATCTCATTGCCAACCGCCTCGAGCTGCGCCTAGGCGAGGCCTTGGATTCGCTCATCGACCGCAAACTACAGCAAAAGCTTCCCTGCGCGCCGGGCCGCGGGCTCACCTTGACGGGTGAGAATATGCTCTTAGCTCGCACCTCTAACCAGGACATCGCTCACATCTGCCGCGTTCATGCGGAGGCTCAGCCGGTTCCTCAGCTCAAGATGCTGCCCGCCGTGCTTACCCCGTCCGCACTTGCGGCTCAAGGGGGTGTGCCCACCGGCGAGATCGCCTGGGGCATTGGCGGGCGCGACCTCGATACGCTGACCTGGAATCCGTCTCGTGAGCCGCACCTGGTGGCAATCGGGGCGCAGGGTTGTGGCAAGTCCACCTTCCTGGCGCAGATCATGCGCGGCATTAGCGCCTTTGCGCGGGAAGACGCCCGGCTCGTGGTCATCGACCAGCGCCGAGCCCATCTGGGAACCTTGGACGAGAACATGGTTGCTGCCTACGCTGCGACGCAGTCGAGTGCGCAAGAGACCATTGTCGATACAGTCCGGACCCTGGAATCTCGCCTGCCTGGCCCGGATATTACCCCGGCGCAGCTCGCCGCACGAGATTGGTGGCAGGGCCCAGACATTTACCTAGTCATCGATGATGCGGACCTGCTGAGCGATATTGCTCTCTCGCCACTGCTGGAATTGCTCCCACATGCCCGCGACATTGGATTGCACCTTGTTATCGCTCGCAAATCCGGCGGCATCGGCCGTGCCCTCTTTGGCCAATTCTTTTCCGCGGTGCGCGATCTGCAGCCGGCGCTGCTGCTTTTCGACGCCGACCGCGACGAAGGAACCATCTTCGGCCTCAAGCCCTGCCACCAACCACCCGGCCGCGGTCAGTGGAGCATCCGCGGTGAAAACCTCGGCGTCGCCCAAGCGGTGTACCTAGAAGGAGAGAAGTAAATGACCACCAATCTCAGCGCGCATACGCCAACCGAGACCCCTATCCCTACTGGTGGGGAGACCACCGCCGTCCCCATTACCGTCACCATCTTGGACGCGGCCACCATCTTTGAAGGGCCCGAAACGGTGTACCGCTACGACCTGCCGGGAACCGGCATTGTGGAAGGCTGGGCCTTGGGCCAAGTCATGGATCAGATATCCAAGATGGCGGGACCGTCTTGGCCCGACGTGGAAGCTTGCGTGGTGGCAGACTCTTCCGGCACGGGAATTGCGCAGGAAGCCACCTCTATCATCTGCCGGCAATTGGAAGTCACCGGGGTGCGCCTCATCGACCCAGAACCAACCGTCTCCCCGCTAGCGGCCCCGGACCCACTCGGTCCGCCTCCTCACCCGGCTACTGAAGCCACTGATTCGGCACCTCCCACTACGGTGATGGAGACGCCTGCCTATGACGAGCCGGTAACGCCACGCTGGACCGACCGCCTGCGCGGTTGGCTCGGAGCCATCGATATCTTTCATGTCGCAATTGCCGTGGTCATCATCGCCGTAGCCGGAGCTTCCTGGTGGGCTATCGGTGCCCAAGCTTCAGACGATGACGACGCCGCTTCGGATACAGCGCGCCCGCAACCCCGCGCTGCCGAGCCAAGCGGCGATGGTGCGGCGGAGTCCGCGCCGGCCTCGCCGCCACCGGGTACGACGGATGCGCCGGAATCCGGCAGCGACGAATTGAACCCAGGCGAAAAGCGCTTAGACGTGGAAGGAATGTCAGTAGTAGTCCCCAGTGGGTTCCACACCAAGGTAGAAGATGGTCTGGTCACCGCCACCGGGAAAGACCCGAACCTACGCATCCTGCTGGCGGCGGATGAGATGTTTAACGTGCCGGCGGATGCCCTGTTCAAAGAAATTCACGCGCAGGTCGACGAAGATCCGACGCTTCGCGATGCCACCGATGAGGCAGGGCGCCTGACCTATACCGAAGACCCCGGGGACGGCTCCTTGGTGGAATGGACCACTTGGGAAGACCGAGGCCACCAGATGTCCGTGGGGTGCCATACCCGGCATAACTCCAACGCCGTTCAAAAGGCTGCCTGCCGCATGGCCACGGAAAGTCTGGTTAAAAAATAGTCTCAAAAACTTTGCCTCAGCCAGGAACCGTTTGGCGGAAAGTTCAGTCCAATAAAGGTGAGAAAGCACAGATGCGAAGCACAGCTGCTTTTTCGGGGGAAATACACACAATCTCATCCGCCCTAAGGAGGGGCGCACTCTTATGTCTCAGACTTTCAAGACACAAGCCGATGTCATGGTTGCCACCGCTGGCAAAGTCGATAACACCAACGATGAAGTCCAAGGCGAGCTCACCCGCCTGCAGGGCGTCGTCGACTCCGTCCGCGGCAGCTGGGTTGGCCAGGCCCAGGTCTCCTTCGATGACCTGATGCAGCGCTACAACACCTCTGCACAGCAGCTGCGCGAGGCCTTGGCCTCAATCTCTGACAATATCCGCAGCAACGCCCACAACTTCGACAACGTGGAAGCCGAAAACACCCAGGCCTTCTCCAACGTGGGCGGCGGCCTCGCCCTCTAAACCGCACCGCACACTTCACTAGTCCGCAGCCTCAAAGCTATAGATTCACAGAAGGGAATCCACCACCACATGTCCGAGATCAAGTACGAATTCGGTGCCATTTCTTCCGCCGCAGCCGATATCAACGCCACCTCTGGCCGCATCAACAGCACTCTGGCAGACCTGAAGGCGCGCCTGCAGCCGATGGTAAGCACCTGGGAGGGCGAGTCCGCCGTGGCTTATAACCAAGCGCAGGCCAAGTGGGATAAGGCGTCCCAGGAACTCAACACCGTGCTGGCCACCATCTCCAAGACCGTTTCGCAAGGCAACGATGCAATGAGCGACGTCAACCGTCGCGCCGCCGCAAGCTGGGGTTAAAACCACACCCTGTTTGCACAGTTCCACGCTGTCCCCGTCGGGGCTGCGGTGCCACACTGACCACACCCGCGTGGCAGGAGGCGGACGCAGCCGCAGCCTTGGCCAAGAAACCAGCGTGGCTATTCCTTTTTCTAGTCCGTACCCACGAGCCGGCACCTCCCGTTTGAGCGGCGGAAGGTGCCGGTTTCGGTGTTTTGGTCTTTGGGCAGGTGAGCAAGTAGGGTAGGAAACCTATGTGTTCGCTCGTCGGCAAGCAGCTGGCGAAGCGCTCCCTGCAGGTCTCCACCGGCCGCTGTACGGGAGTGAATGGATGCTTAGCGCTGGCCGGCAGTTCCGAGACAGACTTTCAAGGAGTCAAATTGTCTACTTTCCACCCAAAGAGCGGTGACATCACCCGCAAGTGGTACGTCATCGACGCTACTGATGTGGTGCTGGGCAAGCTCGCTTCCACCGTTGCAGACCTGCTGCGCGGCAAGCACAAGCCACAGTTCGCACCGAACGTTGATGCTGGTGACCACGTCATCATCATCAACGCTGACAAGATCCACGTTTCTTCCACCAAGCGCGGCCGCGAGATGCGCTACCGTCACTCCGGTTACCCGGGCGGCCTGAAGTCCATGACCCTGGGTCAGTCTTTGGACGCCAACCCGGTTCGCGTTATCGAAGAATCCGTTGCCGGCATGATGCCGCACAACAAGCTCTCCCGCGCTTCCATCAAGAAGCTGCACGTCTTCGCAGGCGAAGAGCACCCGTACGCCGGCCAGAAGCCGGAAACCTTCGAGTTTAAGCAGGTGGCACAGTAATGTCTGAGCAGAACATCGACAACAACGTAGCCGACGCTGCTGACATCGCTGCAGCAAGCGCCGCTACCGAAGAGTTCACCAACACCATCGGTGATTCCATCGCACCGGCCGAGACCGAAGAGGTCGAGGCTGCCGCTCCGGTACACGAGGGCCCGATCCAGACCGTCGGTCGCCGTAAGCGCGCCGTCGCCCGTGTTCGCCTCGTTGCTGGCTCCGGCCAGATCGTGGTTAACGGCCGCGAGTTCGGCGAGTACTTCCCGAACAAGCTGCACCAGCAGGATATCCTCACTCCGCTGACCCTGCTGGAGCGCGAGAACCAGTTCGACCTCAAGGTCACCGTTAACGGCGGCGGCCCAACCGGTCAGGCTGGCGCCCTGCGTCTGGCTATCGCTCGTGCACTGAACATCTACAACCCGGCTGACCGCACCGCCCTCAAGAAGGCTGGTCTGCTCACCCGAGATGCTCGTGCAGTTGAGCGTAAGAAGGCTGGTCTGCACAAGGCACGTCGCGCACCGCAGTACTCCAAGCGTTAATCTCGCTTCTACTGCGCGCGCAAGCGCAACGCAAAGCCGCTGCTTCCTTTGGGAGGCGGCGGCTTTCGTCGTTTTGAGCTTCGGCAGGGGAGAACGACACCTCTGCATGGTAGTACCATATGCGGTACTGATTAGTTGTGGGTAGCAGCGTAGAAGAAATCTTGGCCAACAAGAAAAGAAGTCCAGCAAAAGCCACCTTTTCGGAACTTCTTCAAGCTGTACAAATGCTTCAAACCGAGCAAGAAGGAAGATAAAAATGGACGTCAGCAAATACACCTATCAAGTCTTCTGGTCTGAAGAGGACAATGAGTTCGTGGCGACGGTTGCCGAGTTTCCTTCACTATCGTGGCTGGATTCTGATCGTAGCTGTGCAGAGCAGGAACTTCTGAAGTTGGTCGCGGAAGTAGTAGAAGATATGCAGGTTTCAGGGGAAGTCATCCCACAACCGCTGGGGGCTCGGTCATATTCGGGAAAATTCAACGTTCGAACCTCTCCGTCGCTGCATCGCAAGCTAGTGATGGAAGCAAGGACGGAAGGAATTTCACTCAATGCCTTGATAAACCAGAAGCTCGCCTCCGCCTAAACCGCCCCAACATGCAATCGATGGGCACAGGAGTGCATAATTGACTGCATGACTCGACTTTTTGGAACCGATGGCGTTCGCGGCCTCGCGAACAAGAAGCTGACCCCAATTCTGGCCTTGCAACTAGGCCAGGCCGCTGCGGAGGTATTTACCGCCAAGCGTGAATCCTACGAGCGCCAGCCGCTGGCCATTATTGGCCGCGACCCGCGTGTTTCTGGCGAGATGCTGGATGCAGCGATTGCGTCCGGGCTGGCTTCCCGCGGCGTGGACGTGGTGCGCGTGGGCGTGCTGCCGACGCCGGCGATTGCCTACCTGACGGATGACTATGGTGCGGATTTGGGCGTGATGATTTCCGCCTCCCACAACCCGATGCCAGACAACGGCATCAAGTTCTTCTCCGCAGGTGGTAAGAAGCTACCAGACGAGGTAGAAGATCAGATTCAGGCCACCATGGAAAACCTCACCGAGGATGGCCCGACCGGCACCAAGTTGGGCCGCATCATCTCGGAGGCTCCGGACGGACGCGAGCGCTACCTCAACCACTTGAAGGAAGTGGTCTCCACCGACCTGGGCGGCATCAAGGTGGTCGTAGACACCGCCAATGGTGCGGCCTCCAAGGTTGCTCCGATCGCTTACGAGGCGGCTGGTGCAGAGGTTATTGCTATCCACAACAAGCCGAATGCCTTCAATATTAATGAGGACTGCGGTTCGACACACATTGAAAAGGCACAGGCGGCCGTCGTCGAGCATGGCGCCGATCTAGGCCTGGCACACGATGGCGACGCCGACCGTTGCCTGGCTGTGGATGCCGAGGGCAATGTTGTGGACGGTGACCAGATTATGGCCCTGCTGGCCGTAGGCATGAAGGAGGATAATGACCTGCGCTACAACACTCTGGTAGCAACCGTCATGTCTAACCTGGGCCTGAAGCTAGCCATGCAGGAGCAAGGCATCGAAGTGCGCCATACCGCAGTAGGCGACCGCTACGTACTGGAAGAGCTCAACCGCGGCGATTTCTCCTTGGGCGGCGAGCAGTCTGGTCACGTCGTGTTGCCAGATGATTGCACGACTGGCGACGGCACGCTTACTGGCCTGTCCATCATGGCGCGCATGGCCAAGTCCGGGAAGTCCCTAAAGGAATTGGCATCGGTAATGACCGTGCTGCCACAGGTGCTCATTAACGTGCCGGTTTCTGATAAGGGCGTCATCATGGACGCCCCCGAGGTACAAGAAGCCATTGCCCAGGCCGAGGAAGAACTCGGCGAAACCGGCCGTGTTCTGTTGCGCCCCTCCGGCACTGAGGAGGTTTTCCGCGTCATGGTGGAGGCCGCCGATAAGGAGCAGGCCCGCAAGGTTGCCGGCAGGCTTTCCGCCATCGTTTCCTCGGTCTAGCGCAACCGCCGGGTGCGGAAGAATTTTGGCATCCTAGGGAACCATTTGGCGCAATCCCCAGTCCAATGAAGGTGAGAACTTTTACCGCATATGGATTTGGGGGAATACACCAGTGTCTGAGGTTTTTCTTCGCCCCTCGGAGGCGATGTCCGCACTACGGCAGGTCGTAGCCGATAACGACGAACAACGCGATGCCCACCGGGCCGAGGTACCGGATTTTCCGGTGGCCGCAGCGGGACGCAACTTTGGCGGCCACGGTGAGCGCATTCGCGATGTCTTGGTGCGCATCCATGAGCGCGGCGGGCAGAGGTTGGATAATTTATCCGCCACCGCCCACGCCGCCCATGAACAGGTGCGCGCCATTGCTGATTTTGATGAGTCCTTCGGCAGCTCCTTTGCACGCGGCGGGGAGGCGGACAGCAAGTGAGTACGCTGACAAAATCCCTGTTGGGGGACTATTCCAACGCGATTTCCCAATTCCAGTTCGCATGCTTGGGAAGCTACTCGGGCCCCAGCATGCCGATGAACCTACTGGGAGAGCTAGTCGGTGCGGTGGATGGCATCGCGCCCGAAAACCTGGTGAAAAACACCGTTGCGGCCGTAGGCGGTAACCGCCCGAAGGGAGGCGGTGCTGGACTAGCGGGCTATTTGCAGCAAGATGATTCCGAGGTTGCTCAAGGCGCCATGCGCGAGCACCTGTGCGGCGTGCAGGAAGACTTCGACATTGACCGCCAGGATGCCGCCCATCTCACCAGTTCGGCGGAGCAGTGCTCGGGCGCTATTGCCGACGTCGTCGATGTTTCCGACACCGCCCTTACCGAGCTCATCTCTGCGGTCATCCCACTGCTGAATATCTTGTCCATGGTGGCTACCAAGCACCCGCTGGCCAGGTTTATCATCCCGATTCTTTCCACCATCGGCGGGCGCGTTATCGAAGAGACGAATCACAATATCGCTAGCACCTGCCGTGACCGCGATGATGCGATTGAGTCCTGCTATAACGAGTTTGAATCGCGCTGCGAATGCGTCTGTGAGCGCCCAATGCCGGAAGAATGCCCGACGCCAGCTAAACCTACAGATGACGCCTGCCCCGCACCGGTAGAACAATGCCCGGAGACTCCTACTCCCACTAAGCCGATGCCGAAGGAAGAGTGCCCGCCCCCGCCCTCGCAGCCCACCGAGCCGGCCCAGGTGGAGTGCCCACCAGAGCCCAAGCCCATGCCGGAGCCTGACTCAAAGCGAGAATCGAGCCAGACGACTTCCGCGCCGCCACAGCCGACGCCTCCTTCGCCACCACCTGTTCCGCCAAAGGAATGCCCCGAGCCCGAGCCGGAGCAATCATCCAAGACGGAAGTGCACACGGAGACCACTGCAGAACACGGCGCGGGCTGCCACTGCAATCAGTGCACCGAGCAACCATTTACCGAGCGTCCATCACAGTCCCAGCGCGACGTAGAGATCACCAGGCCGGCGCAGGCGGAGATCATTCCGCCGCAGGAGCCGCCAGAACAGCCACAGCAAGTAGAAGAACTGTGCCCGGAACCTGAATCTCAGCCAGAGCCGAAACCTAAACCAGACATGGATACGGAACCCGCTTCTGGATCGGGCGCAGGCGAGGAAACGCTCTGCCCGGAAAACACCGCGGAAAGTACCGAAGAATGTGTGGAAACGACCCAAACCAGCTCAGAAGGCTGTGAAATTGAATCCTCCTGCAGCGGCAGCCTCGGCCTGGTAGGGGCCGGAATCGCTTTAGTAGGCGTGGGCCTCATTGTGGAAGGCGCCGCGCAGTGCCTGGAGCACATGTCCGAGGCGGATTGTCCGGTGCAAGAGCCCGAACCGGACCCCGTCCCTGAACCTGAGCCAGAACCAGAACCTGATCCCTGCCCGGAACCTGAGCCCGAACCCGAGCCGGAGCCGGAGCCATGCCCCGAACCCGAGCCAGCTAGTGATGATGGCGTTATGGCGCCGCCTCCTGAGCTGTCTCAGGTAGAGGAGCCAACGCCGCCACCAGAAAAGGTGGCACACCTCCAGGCGGCCGGTCCAGCAGAGGCACCGTCACCAGCCCCAGCTCCGGCTCCTGAACCAGCACCGGCACCGGAACCGGCCCCGGCACCGCAGCCGGCTCCAGAAGAAGCACCGGCACCGGCACCAGCGCCGCAGCAGGAGGCGGCACCCGCGCCAGAAGAACCAACCATTAAGGCACGAAAGGCAGGTCAGTGGTAATGAATAACGACTTCGCAGAATTTGCGCAGGGCTTTCGGGAAAGGACCGCTAAACGCCTGCTGGAATTTGAAAAAGCGCTGGCGAAAGCGCAAGACGAGCTAGAAAAGTCCGCGGATAAAGCCATGCAGGAGGCGCGAAGGGAGAAGGGGCAGGTGGGGCGTCGGCAAGCGGCGGCGATGCCAAGGCCCCGATATGGCGCTGCCCCGGCGCGCTCAAGGAACGCGTCGGGGCAGGTGCAATCTGTGCTGCGGCGGGGCTAATACCTTAGGCGTCGCGGGTGACGCCGGCGCGCTCGGCCAAGTCCTCGCCTACGAGGCTTTCGACCTTCTTGGCGCTCGCCTCTGGATCCGCAAAGGCGTCATAGGTGGAATCGCCATTGAGGGTGGCCAGCAGGAAGCCGGTGAGCAAGCCGCGGGCGATTTCGGTAGGGCCGGACTGGAAGGCGGCGGTGCCGATGGCCAGCTTGCGCAGGCGATCTTCGGTAAAGCCGGCGTGGCTGCCCTTGTCGATGGCGCGGAAGCAGACTGGGCCATTCCAGTTATGGGCCAGCTTGGCGGGGTTGCCGGCATTGAAAATGTCTTCCTGGCCGGCGCCAATGACCAAGCCCGGGGTAGTAATGCGGCGGGCTGCCTGCACCGCAGACGGCGCGGTGATGGAAGGGTAAATCGCGGCGACGGCGGCGACCTTCTGGTTATCCAAGGCGCCAAGCACGGCCGTGCCACCACCCATGCCGTGGCCAATCATGCCGAGCTTGCCCGGGGAGACCGTAATATTGCCAGCGCCAAGCTTTACCCCAGCGGCAATCTGCAGCGCGGATTCCATATCCGCGGCCAGGTTGCGGTGGTTAGGGAAGGGGCCGGTCTCGGAATCGGGGGCTACCACGACGATGCCCCAGCTAGCCAGGTGGCGCAGGGTGGCGTGGTAATCCTTAATCTTGTGCATCCAGTCATGGCCAAAGGCCACGGCGGGCAGGCTTTGGCCCTCCGCAGGGGTATAAACCTTGCCGGTGACTCCGGCATAGTCAAGGTCGCCAACCAAAACTCGGTTGCGACCGCGCTTCGACAACGTTGCTAGATGTTTATTCAAATTCGCAGACACGCATTCAAGGATAGATGAAGATCACCCGCTAGGCGGGAAAGGGTGCGGGTTTATCTGAGAAATGTCTGCGTAGTACCCAGCCGAGCCGCGGGTGTGGTGGAAAGGCTTTCCTAAGCCCCTCCTAACTTGCGCGCCTTTGCGCAGAGGAGTGCAATGTGTGGGCAACTACATACTCTATTTATTTCTGGGAAGGCGGGCTGCGGTACATGACTACCGGCGTCGTTGATGTAGAAGAACTTTCTACTCGTTATGGGATGGAGGTAAAGACCGAGGTTATTGACCGCGTGGCACATGCCTCCGATGCCTCGCACTACCTGTACACCCCTAAGGCAGTCATTGAGGCCCGCTCGGCCGAGCACGTGGCCGCCATCTTCCGCGCGGGCCGGCAGCAGAATGTTCCGGTCACCCTGCGCTCCGGCGGTACCTCCCTTGCCGGCCAGGCTTCCGGCGATGGTTACCTGGTGGACGTGCGCAAGCACTTCCGCGGCATCGAGGTGCTGGATGAGGGCAAGCGCGTGCGCGTCCAGCCCGGCGCCACGGTGCGCCAGGTCAACGCCCGCCTAGGCCTGCGCAACCGCAAGCTCGGCCCGGATCCGGCCAGTGAATCTGCCTGCACCATCGGTGGCGTGGTGGCCAATAACTCCTCCGGCATGGCCTGCGGTACCGAGCTCAATACGTATAACACTCTGGAATCGCTAACCTTCGTGCTGCCTACCGGCACCGTGATCAATACCGCCGATGCGGATGCAGACCGGCAGTTCCAAGAGCAGGAACCGGAGCTGGTGGAAACGCTCACCCGCCTGCAGCGCCGCGTGCGCGATAACCAGGAGTCCGTGGACATCATCCGCCGCCACTTCCAGCTGAAAAACACGATGGGCTATGGACTCAATTCCTTCCTAGATTTTGATAGCCCGGTCAAGTTCTTTGAGCACCTGCTCATCGGCTCGGAGGGAACCCTGGCCTTCATTGCAGAAGCGGTATTCCGCACGGTGCCCATTTCCAAGCTGACCACCACCACGGTGGCTGTCTTTGATGACCTCACCGCCGCCACCAAGTCCCTGCCGGCCCTGCTAGATACCGGGGCGGCCACCCTGGAGCTGATGGACTCTGCCTCCATTCGCGTGGGCCAAGGCTTTGACAAGGTTCCGCAGGCCATCACCGGTTTCGACGTGGACAAGCAGGCCGCACTGCTCATTGAGTACCACGCTGACGCGGAAGAAGAACTGCGCGAGAAGGAAGGCAAGGGCTCGCAGCTCCTGCGCGAGCTGCCGCTGCAATCGCCGGCTGCCTTCTCGGCCGATGCCGCTTCGCGCAATACCGCATGGAGCTTCCGCAAGGGCCTGTATGCCCAGGTCGCTGAGGCGCGCCCGTCCGGTACAACCGCGCTTTTGGAAGATATCGTCGTGCCCGTGGGGGATTTGGCTGATACCTGCTCTTCCCTGCAGGAACTCTTTGCCCGCTATGGCTATGACGACGCCGTTATCTTCGGCCACGCAAAGGACGGCAATATCCACTTCCTGCTCACGGACCGCTTTGAAGGCGATGATGCCATCGGCCGCTATAACGACTTCAACGAGGGCATGGTGGACTTGGTTCTCTCGGCCGAGGGCAACCTCAAGGCCGAGCACGGCACCGGCCGCGCCATGGCGCCGTATGTACGCCGCCAGTATGGCGACGAGCTCTACGCGGTTATGCAAGAACTCAAGCGGGCCTGCGATCCCAGCAACACGATGAACCCGGGCGTCATCTTGGACGATGACCCCGATGCGCACATCAAGAACATCAAGCTCAACCCCACCGTGGAAGAGGAAGTGGACCGCTGCGTGGAGTGCGGCTACTGCGAGCCGGTCTGCCCGTCGCGCGATCTCACGCTTACCCCACGCCAACGCATTGTGGTGCGCCGCGCCCGCAAGCGCGCGGAAGAAGCCGGCGATAGCCAGCTCGTAGCCGAGCTGGATGAGGCCTATGAATACATGGGCATCGAGACCTGCGCGGTGGATTCCATGTGCCGCACCGCCTGCCCGGTAGGTATCGATACCGGCAAGTTCATCAAGCGCCTGCGCCGTGAGGAGGCCCAACCAGCGCAGCAGAAGCTGTGGGGCGCTGCCGCCAAGAATTGGCAGGTCGTTAGCCAAGGAGCCGGGCTGGCGCTTACCGGCGCGCACCTACTGCCCACTGAGTTGGTCAAGAAGGTCACCGACGTGGGCCGCAGCCTCATCGGCACCGATAACCTGCCGCAGTACCAGCCGGAGCTGGGCAAGGGCGGCAAGTCCCGCGGCCGCTTGGCCGGGCGCGTGGGTGACCGCTACGCGCAGACCACCGGCATTTACCTTCCTGCCTGCGTAAACACCATGTTTGGCCCGCAGGGTGGTGGCAAGGGTACGACCGATTCCTTCGTGGTTCTCTTGGAGCGCGCCGGGGTAGCGCTGGAGGTTCCGGAGGGCATCGACAAGCTCTGCTGTGGCACCCCATGGGCGTCCAAGGGCATGCAGGCCGGCCACGATGCGATGGAGCAGCGCGTGCGCGATATCGTCATGGAGGCCACCGATGGTGCGCGCCTGCCGGTCATCGTGGACGCCAGCAGCTGCACCGCCGGATTTAAGGACATGCTGGAGTCGGTAGGCATTACCGTTCTTGACGCCATTAGCTTTACGGCCGATACCCTCCTGCCGCAGCTTGCGGTCAAGAACCCCGCGGCTTCCGTGACCGTGCACCCCACCTGCTCTGCCTTCCAGCTGGGCATGATGGAAGATGTGGAGAAGGTAGCCCGCGCCGCCGCGGCCGAGGTACACATTCCCACTGACTGGAGTTGCTGTGGCTATGCCGGCGATCGCGGCATGCTGCATCCGGAGCTAACCGACGCCGCAACGCGCGCCGAAGCAGCGCAAGTCAAGGAAATCGGGGCGCAGTATCACTCCTCGACCAACCGCACCTGCGAGCTCGGCTTGACCCGAGCTACCGGCGAGGATTATCACCACATTCTGGAACTTTTGGAGCAGGCGACGCGCTAGTTTTCCCAGCGCACTAGCGGGTGGGGCACTATGCCCCGCTTGTCGACGCCCCGTCCGCCTAGAGGTTTCTTCCCCGTGCTGTAAAATCAGCAACCATGTGTGGAATTGTTGGATATATTGGTCACGCTGGTGGTGACCGTGATTACTTCGCCCTCGACGTAGTTCTAGAAGGTCTGCGCCGTTTGGAATACCGCGGCTATGACTCCGCTGGCGTAGCAATGTACGCCGATGGGGACATCAGCTGGCGCAAGAAGGCCGGTAAGGTCGCTGCGCTGGATGCTGAGATTGAGGCCCGCCCGCTGCCAGACTCCGTGCTGGGCATTGGCCATACCCGCTGGGCTACCCATGGTGGCCCTACCGACCTGAATGCGCACCCGCACGTGGTCGATGGCGGCAAGCTGGCCGTGGTGCACAACGGCATCATTGAGAACTTTGCCGAGCTCAAGTCCGAGCTTTTGAACAAGGGCTACAACTTCGTTTCCGAGACCGACACTGAGGTTGCCGCTACGTTGCTGGGCGATGTCTTCCACAACGAGGCCGCTGGGGACCTCACCAAGGCAATGCAGCTGACCTGCTCCCGCCTGGAGGGCGCGTTCACCCTGCTGGCCATCCACGCCGAGCAGGCCGATCGCATCGTTGCCGCTCGCCGTGACTCGCCGCTGGTTATCGGCTTGGGCGAGGGCGAGAACTTCCTCGGTTCTGACGTATCCGGCTTCATCGATTACACCAAGTCCGCCGTGGAGATGGACAACGACCAGGTCGTGACCATCACCGCCGACGAGGTAGAGATCACCGATTATGCGGGCAACCCTGCACAGGGCAAGCCTTTTGAAATCAAGTGGGATGCCGCCGCTGCCGAAAAGGGCGGCTTCGATTCCTTCATGGAAAAGGAAATCCACGACCAGCCCGCCGCTGTGCGCGATACCCTGCTCGGCCGCTTCGACGAACAGAGCCAGCTGACCCTCGATGATCTGCGCATCGATGAGACCGTGTTGAAGTCCATCGACAAGATCATCGTCATCGCTTGCGGTACCGCCGCCTACGCCGGCCACGTGGCGCGCTATGCCATCGAGCACTGGTGCCGCATTCCTACCGAGGTCGAGCTCGCCCACGAGTTCCGTTACCGCGATCCGATCGTGAACGAGAAGACCCTCGTCGTCGCGCTGTCCCAGTCCGGTGAGACCATGGATACCCTGATGGCCGTGCGTCACGCCCGTCAGCAGGGCGCCAAGGTTATTGCCATCTGCAATACCCAGGGCTCGTCCATCCCGCGCGAATCCGATGCCGCGCTCTACACCCACGCCGGTCCGGAAATCGCCGTGGCCTCCACCAAGGCCTTCCTGGCGCAGATTACCGCTACCTATCTGCTCGGCCTCTACCTGGCTCAGCTGCGCGGCAACATGTTCGCCGATGAAATCCAGAGCGTTCTGGCTGAGCTGCGCCACATGCCGGACAAGGTCCAAAACGTCATCGACGAAGAGGACCAGGTGGCCAACCTGGCCAACTCCATGAAGGATGCGGAATCCGTGCTCTTCTTGGGACGCCACGTCGGCTTCCCTGTAGCTCTTGAGGGCGCGCTCAAGCTCAAGGAGATCGCCTACCTGCACGCCGAGGGCTTTGCCGCCGGCGAGCTCAAGCACGGCCCGATTGCACTGATTGAGGAAGGCCAGCCGGTCTTCGTCATCGTGCCGTCCCCGCGCGGCCGCGACTCCCTGCACTCCAAGGTCGTTTCCAATATCCAGGAGATCCGCGCCCGCGGTGCCATCACCATCGTGATTGCGGAAGAAGGCGATACCGCCGTGGAGGATTACGCTAACCACGTCATCCGCATCCCGAAGGCGCCGACCCTCATGCAGCCGCTGCTGGCCACCGTGCCGCTGCAGATCTTTGCCGCCCATGTAGCAAAGTCCAAGGGCTACGACGTTGACCAGCCACGTAACCTGGCCAAGTCCGTGACCGTGGAGTAATCCACGCCGAACGGTACTAGTTAAGCCCCCTTACTTGCCGCGTTTCTTGCGTGGGAGGTAAGGGGGCTTTGGCATTTCTTTGAAGCTTGGCGGATTCTAGTGGTCGTGGAAACACTTCCTATGTTTCGGTTGAGTTTATCAGTGCTGCCATTTTCTCGGCTGGTGTTTGAAAGCCCAGGGTTTTGCGGGGGCGGCGGTTGAGTTGCATGGCGACGAATTCTAGGTCCGCTGCACTGTGGAGGCTTAGGTCTGTTCCTTTGGGGAAGTACTGCCTAAGTAGTCCGTTGGTGTTTTCATTGGTGCCCCGCTGCCACGGCGAGCCAGGATCGCAAAAGAACACGGGACAGTTTGTCGCTACAGAAAAGGCCTTATGGCAGGCCATTTCACTTCCCTGGTCCCAGGTAAGTGAGCCTTTGAGATGATCTGGCAAGCCAGCGATCGCTTTAGTAAGTGCTGCATTTACTTCGGTAGCATTATGCCCATTAGGTAGATGCAGCAAGATGACATAGCGCGTGGTTCGTTCTACGAGAGTTCCAATTGCAGACTTATTGCCCGCGCCTAAAATGAGGTCGCCTTCCCAATGACCTGGTACGGCTCGGTCATCTACTTCTGCTGGCCGGTCGGAAATCATCACTATAGGGTCAACAAACCGCTTACGGGCGCTGCGCGTGCCACGAGGTCGACGTTGGGCGTGACCGCGACGCAGTGCAGCAGCGATTTCTTTTTTCAACTCGCCTTTAGCCTGGAAATACAGAGATTGATAAATCGTTTCAGGACACACGTACATAGTCTCATCACCGGGGTAGCAACTGCGCAACCGCCCAGAAATCTGCTCTGGCGAGTACCTGTCTTTCACCATTTCCCAAACCACCTCACGCAAGCGTGGATTGGTATCAATCTTGCGCTTTTTCGGTCTAAACCTACGCAACACCGATTTACGGTGCGCATACGTGGGAAGATATACCCCAAACTCATCCCGGTTGCGTTTAAGTTCCTTGCTGATAGTTCCAGCAGAGCGCTGAAGACGCCGAGCTATCTCACGTACACCTTTGCCTTGCCGGTCAAGATCAAAGATGAGCTCGCGCTCTTCTATCGATAGATAGCGCGAAGAAATACGCCTATCGATACGCTGTTGGGAAATAACCTGGACTGGAACTGCTTGGCGACCATCAACGTACTCGAGTACCTGCATAAGCCTGTTATACAGCGCCACATCCGGGCCATCCGGGACAAAAGGCACACGCCCGGTGGAAAGCTTAATGACGCCTTTGTCTATATCAGCAGCATTACGCGGATGAATGCCACAGGCTAAAGCGGCATCTTTGCGTCCTAAAGCATTTACACGCAGTTGCAGATAACTACACCGGCGAATTGTTGCCGCAGCTTTGCGGCCGTACGGATTGCGTTTCCACAAACCAAGCTCAATACCGATTCGATATACCGGAGTAGAGCCTATAGAAAGCTGGCGCGCAATATCCATTGGTGCCACACCTTCAAGCCACAGGCGAGCTATTTTCTGACTGTCAGCCGAGCTAATACGCCTGCGGCGCTTGTGCGGCAAGTCCAACTCACCAGCAAGCCGATAAGCCACCGACCGCGGTAAACCAACCACACCAGCAGCCGCCCGTATTGAACTACCAGCCCGAACCAACGACGCAAACCGCGCCACGACAACAGAATCCGGAACCCATTTCGACTCCACACAATCACCCAACCCATGTCAGGTGTTTCCACGACCGCTAGAAATCAAGCTTGAATCTGTTATGCTATTGGGAGCAATTGTTGTCGGTGAAAGGAGTAGGCAGTGCTCATCCGTCGTGTTTTTGCGTAAAACACTAAAGAAAGAACGGATTTAAGCATGCCTATTTTATTGAACGACCTTTCCCTAGTATGGCCCGATGGTACAACCTGCTTCAGTGGCCTAAACGGTGCCTTTTCTGGCCCTTTAACTGCGCTGATTGGGGATAATGGTGCAGGAAAGACAACTCTGTTAAACGTCATCCTTGGCAAAATCTTACCTACTGCTGGAACGGTGGAAAAGCCGGAATCGATAGCGTACCTGCCACAAGACCTTGCTTGGAATGAAAATGATGTAGTAGCAGACATCTTCGGTGTCACCCAAGTGCTCACGGCGATTTCCGCAGTCGAAGCCGGTGAGTATGAACCAGAACTCTATGAGTTAATTGGGGAGCAATGGGACGTCGGCGAGCGCATTGCCGCTGCCCTTTCCGCCGCCGGATTGGATATCCCGTTGGACCGCCCTATCAAAAGCCTCTCTGGAGGTGAAGCGGTCCGCGTCGCTTTGGTGGCGGTGTTCTTGTCTGAGCCGGATTTCATTATCCTCGATGAACCGACCAATAACCTCGACGGAACTGCTAAGAAGCATCTGAAAGATATGTTGGTAAATGCCGCGGCGCCGGTGCTAGTGGTAAGCCATGACAAAGACCTGTTGGATGTAGTTTCCGAGGTAGCGGAATTAAGGGATGGGAACCTACGCTTCTTCCAAGGCAACTATTCCGACTACCTAGCCACGATTAATGCAGAACAGGAAGTAGCTCAAAAAGCAGTATCTACCGCCAAGGCGACTTATAAGCAGCAACTCCGCGAACAACAAGCAATGCAAACACGAATTGCGCGTGATGCGCGCCGTGGAAAGAAGTTCGCGGAGTCGAAGCGCAAACCAGGCATGACGATGAAGCTTGATAAGCAGCGATCCGAAAAGACGGCATCGCGCAGAGCGCAGATCCATTCAGGCGCAGTTGAAGCGGCCCAACGCTCTTTAGCTCGAGCTGAGCGAAACATACGAGATGATGATTCGGTCTATATCGAGCTGCCACAAACTGAGCTGCCGGAAGGAAAGCGGGTTATTTCGATTCCTGGGCTGACGATTGTCGGCCCAGAACGGGTGCGCTTGTCAGGACCAAATGGAAGTGGCAAGACCACGCTCTTAAACCGAATTAACTCCGGTGAGGCGGGCTACGTGATCGGCAACTCGGGGTATTTGCGTCAACGAATTGGATTAGATCCTTCTCTAAGCGTATGGGACGTGGTTACCAACGCGAATCCACGAGAGGATCCGCAGTTCATCCGTGATCAGCTAGCTCAGTTGTTGTTTCAATCTGACTCGGTTCATGCGTTGACAGGGACCCTCTCGGGAGGCGAAAGATTTAGGGCGGAATTCGCCAGAGTGCTCTTAGCGGATCCGGCGCCGCAATTGCTAATGCTCGATGAGCCGACTAACAACATTGATATTTCAACTGTTGATTGGTTGGTCTCAGTTTTGAAAAACTATCGGGGCGCATTGCTAGTGGTTAGCCATGATGAAGATTTCTGCTCGCGGATCAAACTTACGAGGCAAGTTTCTATAGAGGACATTGGATGAGCCGACTCCAAGGTGGAGGTATCGCGAGTCAGTGCGGCACACCTTGCCCGAATTCAGCCCAAGGGTGAGCAGTGGCACAATGGTGGGCATGCTGAAAACCACGATTGATCTCTCCGCCATTGCGCACAACGTCCGCCTCATCAAGGAAAAGGTGGGTCCGGAGGTCAAGCTGATGTGCGTGGTCAAGGCCGATGCTTATGGGCACGGCGCGGCCAAGGTTGTGCCGGTGATGGCGCGCGCCGGCGCGGATTGCTTTGGCGTGGCCACCCTGCGGGAAGCCGTGAACCTGCGCCGCGCGGGCGTGGATGCGCCCATCGTGGCGTGGATTTGGCAAACAGATGAAATCCTCGAAGAAGCCTTGGCCAATGGAATCGAGGTAGCGGTCAACTCCCTTGAGCAGGCGCATAAGCTGGTCAAGGCCGATTTTCCTGCCGAGGTATACGTCAAGGTGGAAACCGGCATGCACCGCTCCGGTGTGGACGAAGGGGATTGGGCAGAGACCTTTAAGGTGCTGCGCGATGCCCCACACATCAAGGTGCTTGGGCTCATGTCCCACTTTGCGTGCGCCGATGAGCCGGATAATCCGCACAATGACGCCCAAGAGGAAGCGTTCCGCACGGCCCTGCAGCTCGCGCGTGAGATTGGCTTGGAATGCCCGGTCAATCACCTGGCCAATTCGCCCGCAGTGCTGACACGTCCGTCCTCTTATTTCGAGCAGGTGCGCGTCGGCGCCGCTTGCTATGGCTTGGAGCCCATCGAGGGGCGCGAGCATGGCCTGCGCCCGGCCATGACCTGGTCCGGTCAGATTTTTAACGTCAAGCCCATTCAAGCGGGTGAGGGCACGTGCTATGGACTCACATGGAAGGCGGATAAGCCGGGATTTTTGGCCACGGTGGACTGTGGCTATGCCGATGGCCTGCCGCGCGGCTATCAGGGCGACTTGCACGTGGGCATTGGTGGGCACCTCTACCCGCAAGTAGGAAGAATCTGCATGGATCAGATCGTGGTGGACTTAGGTGAGAACCCGCATGGCGTGGACACGGGGCAAGATGCCGTGATCTTTGGCAACGGGGGAGTATCGGCCACGGATCTCGCCGCAGCAGCAGGCACCATCAACTATGAGGTGGTGTGCCTGCCCGATGGCCGCACCGAACGCGAATATATAGGAGAAGAAGATGCGCAGTAGCTTTCCCGAATCCGGCAGCCGCGACCTATCCACGGTGGAAGAAACCCATGCCTTTGGTGAAGAGCTGGGTGCGGCGCTTGAAGCCGGCGATGTAGTGATCTTGGATGGGCCGTTGGGGGCTGGAAAGACGACGCTGACGCAGGGCGTCGCCAAGGGCATGCAAGTTAAAGGTCGCGTTACCTCGCCAACCTTCGTTATCGCCCGCGTGCACCGCTCTACTGTGGGCGGGCCGGACCTTGTGCACGTGGATGCCTACCGCCTGCTCGATGAAGGCGGTGCTAATTCCGGGGACCCGCTAGGGGAGCTCGACGCGCTGGATCTGGACACGGAGCTAGAGGACGCCGTGGTTATTGCCGAATGGGGCGGGGGACTCGTGGAACAGATTGCGGAGCGCTACCTATTTATCAGCATTGACCGCGAGCCGGTGGACTATGCCGGCGCAGAAGAGGATGTTCGCCGCTTCACATGGTCTTGGCAAGGTGTTGTATAGCACATATCTTGACCTTAAGGGGGATTAAGTGATGAATATCCCAGAAAGCAAACTTGATCCGGGTATAACCACTACGTAATTCTATTAAGGTGTTGAATTTTCTCGCCTCAAGTCCTTTGCTATCTCTCTTCGTCATCATGGCGGTGGGTCTAGCGATTGGCAAGATCAAGATCTTCGGCATCTCTCTCGGTGCCGCGGCCGCGATGTTTGTGGCACTTGGTCTGTCTACTGCCAATCCGGAAATCCAAATTCCGCCGCTGGTCTATCAATTTGGCCTGGCGATCTTCGTTTATGCCATTGGCCTCAACTTCGGGCCTTCCTTTGTCCGTGAGTTTAAAACCCGCGGCTGGAAGCTCACCGTCTTTATGCTGGGCATGCTGGTTATTTTGGTCGCCGTTGGCTATGGCCTTATCCGTGCCTTTGGCATGAGCGTGCCAGAGGCCGTCGGTATGTTCGCCGGTTCGCTCTCCTCCACGCCGGGCATGGCTGCCGTGGTGGAAATGGTGGGCGATTCCACCCCGGTCGTCGGTTACTCCTTGGCCTACCCAGGCGCGGTGATTGGCGCGATTCTCGTTGCCGCCATTGGCGCCAAGGTTGTCAAAGCCAACCATGAGGAAGATGCCCGCGCAGAGGGCATGATTCCCGCCGAGCTCGTAGCCAAAGGCGTGCGCCTGACCAAGAACTTCAATGACACCGCTGGCCATATCTACCGCGTTACCGGCCAGACCGTAGTGGCTACTCGTATCATCTCCGATGAAGAGCGCCACCGCCTCGCCGTCCCCGAAATGCCACTGTGCGAGGGGGAGGCCTACCTGCTCAACGGCTCCGAAGAGGCCGTCGATAAGGCCATTGAGATCTTGGGTGAAGAACACCCAGTGGAGCTGACCGAGGACGCTGGGCTTAAATACACCCGCGTTACCGTGTCCAACCCGGAAATTGCCGGTAAGTCCATCCGCGAGATCAAGGCCCTCGACCACGGCTTTATTATCGCTCGTATCCGTAAGGGCGATAAGGACCTCGTCCCGCACCCGGACACTGTGCTCAACTACTCGGATCGCGTTCGCGTGGTCACCAGCCCGAGCCGCCTGCCGTATGTGCGCAAGTACCTCGGTGACTCTGAGGCCGCATTGGGCAACGCTGACCTGCTGTCCCTGGCCATCGGACTGACCTTGGGTATGCTGCTTGGCCTCATTCCGATTCCGATGCCGGGCGGTTCTACTCTGCAGCTGGGCTTCGGTGGCGGCCCCGTCGTTGTCGGCCTGCTCTTGGGCTACCTCAACCGTACCGGCCCGTTGAACTGGCAGATGCCATTCCACACCCGTGAGACCTTGTCCAATATGGGCCTTACCTTGTTCCTGGCCGGCGTGGGCACCTCGGCCGGCGCCTCCTTCCGCGATGCCCTGACGGATCCATCCTCCCTGACCATCATGGGCGTGGGCCTTATCATCACCCTAGTCTCCGCCATCTTGATCGGCGTCATCGGCATGCTGGTGCTCAAGCTGAAGTGGGACGAGGCCATGGGTTGTGCGGCCGGCATGACCACCAACCCCGCAGTCTTTGCCTACATTCGTGATCAAACCGGCACCGAGTTGGCCGGCCGCGGATGGGCCACGGTCTATCCCACCACAATTATCGGCAAGATTATTGCCTCGCAGGTATTGCTCTTGCTGTTGCTATAGCGGCAATATCTCGCGTTAATTACTCACCCACAGGGTCGCCCGCCTACACTGGCAGGCACTACCCTGTGGGTTTTGTGTTGCGGTGAACCAGGTAGCATCGGTTGCCAGAATTACCGCCGCCCGCCTGAAACTTAAACATTTTTCAAGGAGCCATACTCACCCCATGACTAAATTCGCTCGCAACCTCACTGCCGTCATCATCGCCATCTTTATCGTTGTCATGATGGTTCTTCTTGCCTCCTCCACGCTGCGCGAGGAAAACCACCTGGAGGGCAACCTCTCCTCCACGCTGGCCAAGGCGCCAAATAACTTGGAGGTCATGACCGTCATGCCTACCGATGTCTATGGCGAGGAGTACCCCGCCATTGGTTTCATCTGCCCGGGCATGCGCGAAGACAAGGTCAAAGAGGCACAGATCGATACCGAGAACATCACCTTTGAAGATGGTGCGGTGCCGGAAGGCAAGAGCTACGCGGTAGCCATTTCCCAGAGCGCTAAGCCCTTCATCGAAGAGCTGGATCCGAAAAAGGTGGAGGTGTGCGAGATGATTGACATGCAGGTCAAGGCCATGGAGCAGCAGGGCCAGAGCCTTGATGGCGGCGTTCCCATGATCCAGGGCACCCAGCCGCTGGGCTTCCAGCGCGAGGATGGCACCTGGAAGATGGTTGCCTAATGCGCGTCCTCGCGATCGACACGGCCACCACCGCCCTGGTTACCGGGGTGGTGGATACCGTCACCGGGCAGACCACCGGGCGCGTGTTGGAGGATACCCGCGCGCATAATGAGCTGCTCATTCCTACCATCACCGAGGTCCTCGCAGAGGCGGGCATGGAATATTCCGACCTCGATGCGGTGGTCACCGGCGTGGGCCCGGGACCATTTACCGGGTTGCGCGTGGGTATGGCGACGGCCTCCGCGCTTGCCGACGCCCTTTCTATCCCCCTCCACGGCATCTGTACCCACGATGCCATCGCGGCCGCCGCCGACCTCCACGTAGAACCTGCCGCCGCGGCCGACGAGGCGACCGCCTTGGTGGCTACCGACGCCCGCCGCAAAGAGATCTACTGGGCCACTTACCGCGCTACCGACTCCGGCGTGCAGCGCATTTCTGGTCCTGCGGTGACGAAACCGGCCGAACTCGAGGTGGAACTTGCCTCCACCGCCGAGGTCATCATTCCTGACCGCCTTGCTGGGCAACTTCCCGAGCGATTCGCCGCCCTCCCGCACCGCGCGGCCCATCCGACCGCGTCGGCCCTCGTTGCCGCGGCCGACCTCGAGGCAGAACCGGCCCCCGTCGTGCCGCTGTACCTACGCCGCCCAGATGCGGTCCCGCCAAAGCAGCAACAGCTTTCTGCCGCCATCCCGAAGGTCGAGCTGTGAGGCTGCGCGAGCTAACCCCGGCCGATGCACCCCGGTGCGCCGAGCTGGAAGAGGTCCTTTTTCCAGGCGAAACTCCGTGGTCCAGCCGGATCTTCCGGGAAGAAATGGCCCAGCCCTTCAACTTCTATCTCGGGGTGGAAGGCGCGATCGAGGAACCAACGCCCGTAAAGCTGTTGGGCTATGCGGGCATCGGCATGATGGGCCCGGCCGCGGACCCGGAGTTTGAAATCCACACCATTGGCGTCGACCCCGCCGCGCAGCGCCGCGGCATCGCGCGGATGATGATGGACAATATCTGCCATATCGCGGATCTCAAGGACGCCCCGGTCTTCCTCGAGGTTCGCGTGGGCAATGATCCCGCTATTGGCCTGTATGAGCGCTACGGCTTTGCCAAGCAGGGGATCCGCAAGAACTATTACCAACCTTCCGGGGCGGATGCGCACGTGATGGTGCGCCCGCGTCAGTCCGATCGCCCAGAAGATTAAGGAGCAGTCATGAAGATCATGGGTATCGAGTCCTCCTGCGATGAAACCGGCGTGGGCATCGTCGAGCTGCGCGAGGACGGCCACATGGAGATCATCGCTAACGCCGTTGCTTCCTCCATGGAGCAGCATGCGCGTTTCGGCGGCGTCGTCCCGGAAATCGCCTCCCGTGCCCACCTTGAGGCCATGCCGCAGGTCATGCAAGCGGCGCTGAATGAGGCGGGCATCGAAAAGCCGGATGCCATCGCCGCCACCGTGGGACCTGGCCTGGCCGGTGCCTTGCTGGTGGGAGCCTCGGCCGCCAAGGCCTATGCCGCGGCCTGGGGCGTGCCTTTCTACGGCGTTAACCACCTCGGCGGCCACGTTGCGGTGGCCAACCTGGAAGGCGAAGAGCTGCCGCACTCGGTGGCCCTCTTGGTCTCGGGCGGGCATACGCAGCTGTTGGAGGTAGAGGCCGTCGGCAAGCCCATGCGCGAGTTGGGCTCTACGCTTGACGACGCCGCCGGTGAAGCCTACGACAAAGTCTCCCGCCTCCTTGGTTTGGGCTACCCGGGCGGCCCGGTGATTGATAAGCTCGCTGCCCGCGGCGAGGCCACCATCGACTTCCCACGCGGCATGTCCCGCGCCGAGGATCTGCGCGGCCCACACCGCCACGACTTTTCCTTCTCCGGGCTCAAGACCTCCGTGGCCCGCTACGTGGAACGCGCCGAAAAGGCAGGGGAGACCATCAGCGTGGAAGATGTATGCGCCAGTTTCCAAGAAGCCGTGGCCGATGTCCTGACTGCCAAGGCCGTGCGTGCCTGCGAGGACACCGGCGCCCGCGTGCTGTTATTGGGAGGCGGCGTGGCCGCTAATTCCCGCCTGCGCGAGCTGGCCGCCGAGCGCTGCGCCGCCGCCGGGGTGGAACTGCGCGTGCCGCGCTTTTCCCTGTGCACCGATAACGGCGTGATGATCGCGGCCATCGGCGCGCAGCTCATCCACGAAGGCGCCCAGCCCTCTGGTCTCGGCGTAGGCACCGATACCCAGCTGGATGTAGAAGAGCCGCAGTTAACCTAAAGTTCTTCTCGCTCGCGCTGCAGGCGGGGCAGTGGGCCGGTACTCTAAAGAGCGTTCATGCCCTCTTGGCTTTCTGAAGGAGCTTTCTCTCATGACCGTCGGTTTCCTTGTCAACCCTGATCTCACCCGCCGCAAGCTCGAGTTCGAGCTGGAACACGCCAACCAGTTCCTGGGCGGCACCACCGAGGACCGCGTCTCCGTTGTATTCCAGGAAGATGGCACCACCTACGCCGCGCTCTACAACCCCGAAGCCAAGGCCGAGGGCGCCGAGCCGAACCCGGTAGCCTCCCTGGCGCGCAACGCGGCTGCCACTGGAAACGCCGCTTTCCTGCAGGATCCCATCCGCTCCATCTGCGGCCCCGTCATTTTTGTCGATGCTGAGGGCGAAGACACCACCATCGATGCCGTCATCGAGTCCGTGGAACAGGGCATTCGCGCAGTGAAGAACTACCGCGAAGATAACCCGGAGGAATACACCCTCTGGCGCGCGGCCGTTATCAACTCCGATAAGAGCCTCTAAACCCCAGCCCCTCACAGGTAGGGTTCAAACGCTTTTCGCGCGCTCGTAATACGGTGTTCACATTCTTATGGTGTTCTAGGGAGCCGTACCGCTTCTTCTAAGACTCCAAAGGTGAAAACTGTATGCTTCGTTCATCGCGCTTCGTCGCCTCCTTCGCCACCGCCCTCGCCGTGGGTGGCGCCGCCATCGTGCCCGCCACCCCGGCGCTGGCCGCTGACTCGCCCATCTACCGCACCATCCTGCAACCGGGCGAGGATGAATCCCAGGTCATGGTCACCTGGCGCACCAAGTCCAAGGCAGACGAGGTCCTCGAGGTTACCGGCCCAGAAGGCACCACCACCTTCCAGGCCGACGAGCGCGACTTTGGCGCCTTGCTGTACAAGTCCCAGTTCGCCACCGCCACCGACCTGCAGCCGGATACTGAGTACTCCTACCGCGTTGGTTCCGAGGAAGGCGGCTGGTCCGAACCAGAGACCTTCAACACCGGCTCCAATGGCGATGACTGGTCCTTCCTTACCGTCGCCGACCCGCAGATCGGCGTGGACCTCAAGGTGGATGACCAAGCCGAACAGTGGCGCAAGACCATTGGTCACGCGGCCTCCCACGTGCCGAATGCCAGCATGATCTGGTCGCTGGGTGACCAGGTTGAGGGCTGGGGTGCGCAGGTACCGCAGTACGATGCGTACTTCTCCGCCCCGGAGATTCGTCACATCCCCACCAACACGGTCCCGGGCAATCACGAGACTTATAACCTTACCATGAAGCATCATGATGAGCATTTCTCCAACCCGCATCAGGCGGACGATATCCGCGACCACTACTTCGAGCGCAATAACGTACTCTTCATCGGCCTGGACTCCAATGCTTCTTCCGACGCCGATATCGCCCGCCACGAGCAGTTCCTGCGCGAGGCCATCGAATCCCGCGGCGCGGATAATGACTGGATCGTCGTCGGCATGCACCACGGCCCGTACTCCCAGGGCTCGCATCACTTTGATAAGGACGTCACCAACCTGCGCGAGAAGCTCACCCCGGTGCTGTCTGAACTCAATGTCGATGCCGTGCTCTCCGGCCACGACCACATCTACACCCGCAGCCACCTGATGAAGAACAATAAGCCGGTCCTGCCTGAAAAGAAGCCGCAGCGCGGCGACGTTCTCGAGCCCAAGGATGGCGAGGCGCTGTACTTGACCACCACCACCGCGGGCGGTGGCAAGTACTACGACTTCACCGACGTGAATAACAAAAAGCACAAGGGCGCGCGCATGGAGACCATCGATCCAAAGCTTGCCCACGAGTCCACCGCCATGTGGCGCCAGGACTACACCGAGGACTACATGCGCGTGGACGTCTCCGATGACAAGCTCACCTTCACCACCTTCAACGAAGGCGATAACACGCTGGTGGACAAGGTTTCCCTCAAGAAGAAGGATCGCGGCGCTGCGCCTGCCGACGACGCCACCGACCCCGCCGACTCCACCGAGTCCACCGACCCAGACACCCCAGAGGTGCCCAAGGATCCGGAGGGCGGCAGCTCCCTGAGCTCCAGCGATATTTTCGGCGGGCTCAGCTCGAAAAAGTAGCGAGCGTCTCCTCAGCGGCTAGCGCTCTGTATGGCGCAGCCACGCCAATACGGCCTTGACCCGTCGGTTGGCGTCCTCGGGCCGAAACCCGAGTTTCATAAACACATTGGAGACATGCTTGCTTACCGCTCCGGCGGTAAGAACGAGCGTGTCTTCAATTTCTTTATTGCTCAATCCTTGGGCCATAAGCCCCAGTACCTCCCGCTCGCGGGCGGTGAGCTGGGCTAAACCAGTACGCCGCGCCGACAGTAACGCTGTGACCACCTCGGGGTCCACCACGGTGCCGCCGCGGGCGACCTCGTCTAGCGTGCGCACGAATTCTTCCACATCAGAAACGCGCTCCTTGAGCAGGTAGCCAAAGCCGCCGTGCTCCAAGAGTTGGTCGAGGTAGCTTGCCGCTACGTATTGGCTCAACACCACCACCGGCTGGGTGGGATTGGCTGCTCGCAGGTCATGCACGGCGCGCAAGCCATCGTCGGTCATGGTCGGTGGCATGCGTACATCGCTGATAATCAGGTCAAAATCTTCCTGCCCGGCAATAGCGCGCAGTTCTTCGGCATCCGTGGCCGCCGTAACGCTGTGGCCCAAGGTGCTAAGTAGCTGCTCGAGCCCCGCGCGCAGCAGCGCGGAATCTTCCGCTAGTAGTAGTTTCATTCGGCCTCCTTCAGCGGTAATTCGACCTGCAGTCGGCCACCGCGTTCGCGCGCAGCCGCGTCATCTGCTGCCGAAAAGTTCACCGTTCCGCCCAGTGCGGCGGCGCGTTCGCGCAGCCCGGCGAGACCGGTGCCCGGCTCACCTGGCTTCTTGGCTGCGGGGCCGAAGTCAGCTCCGGGGCCGGGGCAGGGTCCGGTGCCATTATCAACGATGTCTAGGCGCAACGTCTGCCCGAAAGCAACCGTTACCGTCGCCTGGGTGGCCGCGCCATGCTTGGAAGCATTGGTAAGCGCCTCGGCCACCGCGTGGTAAGCCAGCAGGGCAGTGGTTTCATCCACGGAGCGCTCAGCACCTTCGACGTGTAGTTCGGTCTCCAGTCCGGAGTGGGCGAGTAGCTCGTCGAGGGCGGGGATTAATCCGGCGTCGAAAAGCACCTGCGGGGCAATGCCGCGCACCGTCGCCCGCAGGGAGGCCAAGGCCAATGAGGCATTATGTTCCGCATCGGCCAGGGCCGGTTGCGCCTCGGGAGGGGCCTGCAATTTCGCCGCGGCCAGGTTGAGCTTGAGTGCGGTGAGGTACTGCTGTGGGCCATCGTGCAGCTCGCGTTCGATGCGGCGGCGCTCGCCGGAAAAGGCATCGATAAGCGTGGCGCGCGAGGCCGCCAACTCCTCGGCCGAGGGGCTCAACGCCAGCCGGGTCAGCGAGGTAGACGCCAAGACCAACAGACGGTTGAGCCCCACCAATAAAGCCACCAGCAGCGCCGCGGTGAGCCAGCAGGTGAAGAAAATGAGCGGCCGGTTGGTGGTGGACCACTCGCCAAAGTAGAATTCGGTCTTTGGCACGAACGGCGCAATTGCCAGCACGCCCGCCGAAAAGCCCACGGCGGTCCACGCGGCAAAGCAGGCAGCCGAAATCAATAGCTGCACAATAAGGTGATAAAACTGCTGCCAATCAAACCAGCGGCCCGCGCGCCGGGGTGGGATCTGCACACCCATCCACTGCGCACCCAACCGGCCGACAAATTCCGCGGCTCGTCCCACCAGCGGAATCCACGGCAGCATCAGCACCGAAACCACCAACGCCGGGATAAATAGCGCGCCGAGGACGAGGCTCCACGCGCAGGCTTTGAGGGTTCGCATAACCCATGAGCCTAGCCGCCTTACCCAGGGTGGGGCAGTAGAGCTAGCTCTACCATTTTCTGGGCGGCCCGCCCCATGTCTTTCTTCTGCGCGGCCGAGTGGAATCAAAGGCATGTTAAAAGCAGACAACCTCAGCAAGCGCTACGGCCGCCACACCGTGCTCAATCGCGTCAATGTGTCCATCGCCCCAGGAGAATTCGTCGCCATCATGGGACCTTCCGGCAGCGGAAAAACCACGCTCCTGAACCTGCTATCCGGGCTAGATAAGCCCACCTCCGGCCGAGTTAACGCGCCGGGGCGCACGCAGCGGGCCTTTGTGTTTCAGGACTATAATCTGCTGGAATCCCTCAACGCGCAGCGCAATGCCACCTTGACCGCGCGCTTTTCCGGCCGGCGCCCTACACGCGGCAAGGTGGCGGAGGTCTTTGACTCGCTCGGCCTTGCTGGGCTGGAGCGCCGCCTGCCCGCGCAGCTTTCCGGCGGGCAGCAGCAACGCGTGGCCGTCGCCCGGGCATTGCTGGCCCAGGCGCCCTATATCTTCGCCGACGAGCCTACGGGCGCGCTTGACGACGCCACCGCATCCACCGTCCTTTCCCACCTGCGCGCCGCCGCCCGCGATGGCGCCAGCGTGGTCATGGTGACCCACTCGCACCTCGCCGCTGAGGCGGCCGACAGGATCATCTCCTTAGAGGAGGTGGCCCATGCTGGTGTGGCTTAAGGACTTACAGTCCAATTGGCTATCGTGGCTGGCCGTGGCGCTGACCCTGGTGGTGTCTTCCACCTCGTGCACCCTGGCGCTGGCCATGCTGGTTGCCTCCTCCGGGGCCGAAGAAAATCCCGCCGGCCCGCTGGGTGGCACGGTGCTGGGCATGGCCCTGTGCGTGGTGGTGTTGGTGACGCTATCGCAGATGCGCCTTATCATCGCCGAGCGCGAGCCGGTCTACCGTTCTTGGCGCATGGTGGGCATGCCCGGGTGGATGATTGTTGCCTTCATTCTGGGCCAAGTCGCAGCGGTCAGCGCGGCTGCCGGATTTCTCGGCGTGCTGCCGGCCCGACCTCTGCTTGACCCGTGCGTGCGCGCCCTGCGCAGCGACGGCATCCCCATGCCGGATATCGCCGTTACCGGCCAGGTCACCGCCATTGCGGTATCCGTCTGCACGTCCGCGGCCCTGGTTGGTGCGCTGCCTCCGCTGCGCCGCGTGTTCCGGCCGCGTACTCCCGCACACCCGATGTGGCTTCTGGTGAAATTCCTGCTTGCGGCCGCGGCTATCGGCGGCACGGTCTACGGGTGCCTGCACATCGATGACCCGGGTGACCTCTTGTCGGCCGAGATGGGGCTCGTCATCCTCGTCGCCCTCTTCTTACCTTGGCTCATGCCCGGTATCGACCAATGGACCCGCGCGGCCGGCATCGCTGGGGCCAACGTGCGGGTGCGCCGGCACTTTTCCACCCCACACATCGTGCCGTGGGTGCTCCTCGGCGGCTTTATCGTCGCCGTCGGCTCGGGCCTGCGCTTTGGAAACGATGCAGGCGTCGGCGGCACCTTGTCCTCGTGGCAGGTCTTTGTCGCCCTTTTAGGGCCGGTCTTTGCCCCCAGCATCGTGGGCGCCGTGCTTACCTCACTGCTCATGCGCGGGCGCATCGCCTCCGATATCCGCGGCCTCACGCTGGCTGGCGCCACTCCCTCGGCCTGGGCGCGCGTGCAAGTAGGGGAGGCGGCGTGCCTCACCCTGACTGCGGCCGGCGTGGTCTGGGCGCTGTGCTTGGCGACGCTCCTCCCACTCCACCACCTGCTCACCCCACAGGTTTCCTTCGGCCGAACGCTGGTAGACGAGCTGTGGTGGCCGGCCTTCGCCGTGATTTTTGGTGCCATGTTTATCGCCGTGGGCGTCGTCAAGCTGGCGCTGGCCGGCTTTGTCCGCGCCGGGCAACGAGAGCGCTGAAGGGATCGCTGAGGGGGTCGGAATGTGGGCCGGGTCATTGTTGAGGGTTAGCAGTCACGAGGGTAGAGTGCTAATCAGGTTGTTTGACCCACAGTTGTTCACCCGCGACGACGGCTGTGCTGGACATCCACAACCGGCACGCGCGCGCCATACCGGCGCGCATACGAACACTACGGAGGAAACATCATGGCAAACATTAAGCCTCTCGAGGACCGCGTCCTCGTACAGATCGTAGAAGCTGAAACCACCACCGCTTCCGGCCTGGTTATCCCGGATTCCGCCAAGGAAAAGCCGCAGGAAGCTACCGTCGTTGCCGTAGGCCCAGGCCGCACCAACGACAAGGGTGAGGTCACCCCGGTAGGCGTCAACGAGGGCGATACCGTGGTCTTTTCCAAGTACGGCGGCACCGAGCTGAAGTACAACGGCGAGGAGTACCTGCTGCTGTCCTCCCGTGACCTGCTCGCCGTCATCGAGAAGTAGGCCCACTTATGGCAAAGCTCATTGCATTCGACCAAGAAGCCCGCGAGGGAATCCAGCGCGGCGTCGATACGCTGGCTGATGCCGTCAAGGTCACCCTCGGCCCGCGCGGCCGCAACGTCGTGCTGTCCAAGGCCTTCGGTGGCCCCACCGTCACCAATGACGGCGTGACCATCGCCCGCGATATCGACATCGAGGAGCCGTTCGAGAACCTCGGCGCGCAGCTGGTCAAGTCCGTTGCGGTCAAGACCAATGACACCGCTGGTGACGGCACCACCACCGCTACCTTGCTGGCCCAGGCGCTCATCTTCGAGGGCCTGCGCAACGTGGCGGCCGGCGCCAACCCGATCGAGCTCAACCGCGGCATCGCGGCGGCGGCCGAAAAGGCCGTCGAGGAGCTTAAGGCCCGCGCCACCGCGGTCAACTCCTCCTCTGAAATCGCCCAGGTAGCCACCGTCTCCTCCCGCGACCCGGAGGTCGGCGAGATGGTTGCCGGCGCCATGGACAAGGTGGGCAAGGACGGTGTGGTCACCGTCGAGGAATCCCAGACCATCGACTCCGCCGTCGATGTCACCGAGGGTATTTCCTTTGACAAGGGCTACCTTTCCCCGTACTTCGCTACGGAGGAAGAGACCTACCACGCCGTGCTGGATGACGCCGCAGTATTGCTCGTCCGCAACAAGATCTCCTCCCTGCCGGACTTCCTGCCGCTGCTGGAGAAGATCGCCGAGACCAACCGCCCGACCCTCATCATCGCGGAGGACATCGAGGGCGAGCCGCTGCAGGCGCTCGTCGTCAACTCCATCCGCAAGGTGCTCAAGGTCGCGGCCGTGAAGGCTCCGTACTTTGGCGAGCGTCGCAAGGGATTCATGGATGACCTGGCCGTCGTTACCGGCGCTACCGTCATCGACCCAGAGGTGGGCGTCAACCTCAACGAGGCTGGCCTCGACGTGCTCGGTTCCGCTCGCCGCGTGACCATCACCAAGGATGACACCGTCATCGTCGATGGCGGCGGCACCGCTGAAGCAGTAGAGGAGCGCCGCGAGCACATTCGCCGCGACATCGAGCGCACCGATTCCACCTGGGATAAGGAAAAGCTCGAGGAGCGCCTGGCTAAGCTCTCCGGCGGCGTGGCCGTCATCCGCGTCGGTGCGGCTACCGAGACCGAGGTCAACGAGCGCAAGCTGCGCGTCGAAGACGCCATCAACGCGGCCCGCGCGGCCGTCGAAGAAGGCGTTATCGCCGGCGGCGGCTCCGTGCTGGTCCAGATTTCCAAGGAACTCGAGTCCTTTGCCGAGGGCTTCGAGGGCGAGGCTAAGGTCGGCGTTCTCGCCGTCGCCCGCGCCCTGACCCGCCCGGCGTTCTGGATCGCCGAAAACGCTGGCCTCGACGGCGCCGTCGTCGTCTCCCGCGTCGCCGAGATGTCCAACGGTGAGGGCTTCAACGCCAATACTCTCGAGTACGGCAACCTCATCGATAACGGCATCATCGACCCGGTGAAGGTCACCCACTCCGCCGTGGTCAACGCCACCTCCGTGGCCCGCATGGTTCTGACCACCGAGGCCTCCGTGGTGGAAAAGCCACAGGAAGAGCAGCCTGCTGACGCCGGCCACGGCCACCAGCACTAAACGGCTACCAACAAAACCCGCCCCGCTTCTGAACTGCCCCCCGAAAGTTGGACTGGTTTAATTCTAGGCGGTTAGGGCTTCAAGGGTCTGATTTCGATATTGCATCGGGGTTAGACCCTTGAGTCGTTGTTGGATGCGTTCGGTGTTGTACCACCGGATGTACTCGTCGATTGCCTGGTTGAACTCTGCGACGGTGTCGAAGGCTTCTCCGTGGTACATCTCGGTTTTCAGGTGGCCGAAGAAGTTCTCCATGACCGCGTTGTCGTAGCAGTTGCCTTTGCGTGACATCGATTGGACTCCCTGGTGCTGGCTAATCAGGGTGCGCCATGATGAGTGCTTGTATTGGAATCCTTGATCGGTGTGGATCATCCAGCCCGGCTCTGGAGCACACGCTTTGATCGCCTGCGCCAACGAAGCCGAGGTAAACGCCGTAGACGGCGATGTGGCCACTGTGTGGGCGACGATTGAGCGGTCGAACAGGTCCATCACCGGTGAGAGATACACCTTGCGGCCAGCGACTTTGAACTCGGTGACGTCGCTGACGAAGACAGTGTTGAGCCTATCGGGGGTGAAGTTGCGCTCGAGTGTGTTCTCAGCGATGTAGCTGATTGTGCCAGTGTAGGAGATGTAGGGCCTGCGCTGGCGGATCTTGGCTTTCAAGCCCATGGCGCGCATGAGCTTGTAGACAAGTTTGTGGTTGACCACCCAGCCCTGGTTACGCAGGTCGAGCAGTACCCGCCGGTAGCCGTAGCGGTGTTTGTTGCGCTGAAAACTGTCCCGGATCGCTTGTTTGAGCTCGGCATGTTTATCCGGTGCGGTGAGTCGTTTTTGGTGGTAGAAGAATGTCGAGCGTGCCATGCCGGCCGCATCCAGGAGGTAGTCCAAGCGGTGGTGTGACTTGAGGATGACGATTGCCTGGGCTTTCAGGCGTGTCCCTGGTTCCTCAAGTCTCGCAATTTTTTTAAGTAGGCGTTTTCCGCTTCCAGCCGCTCAACCTGGCGGCGAAGCTTTTCCTCTTCCGTGAGGCGTTTCGGCGCAGCCGATCCTTTGGGCCTGCCCTTCGGCTTCGGGCGCAGAGCCTCGTCGCCGCCTCTGCGCCACTTAGCCACCCAGTCCTTGACGAGGTGGTCGGATGAAAGATTGAACTCTCGGGCAAGAATCCATCATCGACTCACCCGCAAGATGACGTTCTACAACTTCCTTCTTCGCCTCGAAGGAGTAGTGCTGCTTGTTTGGTTTCTCCACGAGACATAGTCTGCCACGCAGTTGGAAACGGCGATAAAGTCTACGCGTTGCGTCTCTCGAGACACCGACAACACGAGCAGCGGCTCGGCAACCCATTCCCTGCTCGAAAAGCTCCACTAACTGCTCACGCTGAACTTCACTCAGCGAACTACGTGCTCTCAAAGAAAATGCTCCCCACTAGTTGTTGGCAACTGATTTCTCAGTCCAACTAATGGGGAGCAGTTCATTCCCCGCGTGGCGGGTTTTGTTGTACCTAGCTAGGGCCGTGGAATACATCAAGGCACCGCTGATACCGACCCCATTCGCAAGGCCTTCGCCAAGGCCAATGGCATCAAACCCGCACTCTTTTCCGCGCATTCCGAGGGTGCCTGCTCCAAGCGCAGCGGTGTGGGTGCGGTCTACGTGGAGCAAGGCGTGATGAGCGGGTGGACTCCGGCCACACCGTCATCTGCATCGACCACAATCTGGCTGTTCTCGCGCATGCGGATCACGCCATCGACTTGGTCCCCGGCGCCGGTTCGGCCGGCGGCCAGCTGGTCTTTCGTGGCACCCCAGCCGAGTTAGCCGAGCAGAAAGACTCGGTGACGGGGCGCTTTCTTGCCGACGCCCTCGTCTCCCCCTAATCTTCTGCCTTAAGCGTTGACCGGCGCGGCGGCGCGGCGGCGCTGGCGCAGCGCAACGACGCGCTCGGATTCGCTCATTCCGCCCCAGACGCCGTAGGGCTCGGCGGATTGCAGGGCATGCTCGCGGCACAGATCAATGACCGGGCAGGAATTGCAGATGGCCTTGGCGCGGTTCTCGCGCTGGGCGCGGGCACGGCCGCGCTCGCCATCTGGGTGATAAAACACGTCCGAGTTTTCTCCGCGGCAGGCGCCTTGTAGCTGCCAATCCCACAGGTCAGCGGTGGGACCGGGAAGCAAATGAGGCTGAGACACGTTACTTAGCTCCTTTGTAAGGGCGAGAATTCTAGTGCGGCTTCCGCAGTGTCGCGGGAAGCAACCTCACGTAGTGTTTCGCGCGTGGGTTAACGATGGGTTACCTATTTTTGACTTTTAGGTATTCTTCCTTTGATCACCCCTCCGGCACCGCGGTTTACCAGCGGAAACAGCAAAGGTTAACGGTTTGTGAATTTTCTTCCGCTCGGGTTGCGCACGTGCTGGGGCCGCGCGTTGCCTTTGCATAAACTTCCCCTGTGCCAATATGGTTAGTTACCGGTTTAAAACATGTCAGAGGGTGCATACGTGAGTGATAAGGAACAGGAGCTAGCGGATCTCGTCCCGCATGCCGTCGACGGCAGCCGTCGAGCGCTGCAAGAAGTTCTGCGGATCATTCACCCGCAGGTGCTGCGCTACTGCCGCGCCCGCATCGGCGGCGGCCGTCAACCTACCGCGGAGGACGTAGCCCAGGAGATCTGTCTTGCAGTGGCCACCTCTATTGGCTCCTTCGAGGACAAGGGACGTCCGTTTATGGCCTATGTCTACGGCATAGCGTTCAATAAGGTCACCGATGCCCATCGTGCGATGGGGCGCGATAAGTCCACCCCTACCGAAGAAATTCCAGAAGACTCCGCGAATGACGCCACCCCTGAAGAGTGGGCATTGGAGGCCGACGGTAGTAACAGAATGCGCGCCTTGCTCGATACGTTAAGTGACAAGGCGAAAAACATCGTTATTCTGCGCGTGTTCAACGGTTTGTCGGCAGAAGAGACCGCGGAAATTGTGGGTTCCACCCCAGGTGCGGTTCGTGTCGCACAACACCGAGCACTCGCTCAATTGCGAAAGACCCTCCAAGCCGCCCAGGAAACTGCGCGCTAAGGGCCTAGCGGCCGACTCTTACAGCAGATATCTCTTAACAGAAAGGAAGGGGGAGAGACACCATCATGGCACCGAAGCACCACGGCGATAATGACGGCCTTGCAGACCAGCTCCAGCCCTTGGTAGATGATGATGCATTCCTCACCGAGCTTTCGAAGGGAACTAACCCTTCCGACGGCCAGGATGACCTGGCGGAGCTGCTGCTGGAGTTAAAGGGGGACGTCGATAAGCAGATGCCTCCAGCCCCGCTAGTAGAAGGCGCCGAAGCTGAGCCTGAGGTCATCGACCTAGGCCAGGCCCGCAAGCGCCGCCGCGGCGGCCCGTTCGTGCATGGACTCATCGGTGCGGCGGCCGCAACGCTAGTCATCGCTGGAGCCGGTGGAGCCATGCTGCACGCCGGAACCTTTGATAAGGGCGATAAGACCCGCAACGTAGAGCTGGCCGGCACGCTGGAAGAGATGGAATCTCGCGCGGCCGAAGGTGATATTGAAGGCGCTCGCGAACTGATGAAGGACGCCCGCGCCAAGCTGGATGAGGCCGAAGGCAAAGAAGAAAAGGCCATCGCCGCCAACCGTGAGGCCGATCAAAAACGCTCTGCGCACCCGAAGCCCACCCCGCACACCGTGACGGAGACTGCCACCGAAACCGTGGCGGAAGAAGCTTCGCAACCGGAGCAACAGCCGGAGCAGGTCACCGTGACCGAAACTCAATACGCCACCGAAACCGTGGTGGTCACGGAACAAGTGCAGCCAAACCCGCAGCCCAACCCCAACGTTGAGGATGAGCCGACGACCACCATCGAGTTGGGCCAGCAGCAGTAGAAGCTAGCGGCCCTCTAGGCCATCCAAGTAACCCAAGGCGTAGTCCCAAGGCACGTAGCGGGAGGGATCCGGCTCGGCGCCTGGCTCATGCACCGGCGCTAGCTCGCCTTCAAGGGTGGCGCGCATATTAGCGGCCATAATGTCCCACTCGTAGAAGTGGTTTTCCTGGCAATCCTCGCACAGGAAGAAGATGCCATCGATGCCACGCGGGCCGAGGATGGACGCGAATTTCTGCACCAGCGCGAGGTCGTGGATGATGGCGATCCGGTCGTCGTCGGTAAGCGGCATGACCTGCTCGTCTTCCTCTAGGAAGGAGGCGGGGTCATTCGGATCATCGGCGAAAGGATCGCGGGGCATATTGGCGAAGAAGTTCACGCCTGCGAGCCTATTGAACTTACCCTCCCGAGGCAATTTACCCCCTGCCCAAATGGTGTCGTCGGCCGGCAACGCACTACAGTTGGGTTAGCCGCTAAACCTGTTAAGGAGAGACCTCGATGAGCGAGAACCGTATTCATACTGGTGGAGATGACCCGAACAAGGTAGCCCTGCGCGGCCTGACCTTTGATGATGTGCTCCTTTTGCCCGCCGAATCCAATATCGTGCCCTCCGAGGTCGATACCGGCGCGCAGTTTACCCGCAATATCCGCCTCGGCGTCCCGCTTGCCTCGGCCGCCATGGATACCGTGACCGAGGCGCGTATGGCCATTGCCATGGCCCGTCAGGGCGGCATCGGCGTGCTGCACCGCAACCTGTCCACCGAGGACCAGGCCGAGCAGGTAGAGATTGTGAAGCGCTCCGAGTCCGGCATGGTTACCGACCCCATCACCGCCCGCCCGGATATGACCATCGGGGAAGTAGACGCGCTGTGTGCCCGCTACCGCATCTCCGGCCTGCCGGTGGTAGACGAGTACGGCACCCTGGTGGGCATTTGTACCAACCGTGATATGCGCTTCGAGCCTGACTTTGACCGCAAGGTCAGCGAGGTCATGACGGCCATGCCGCTCGTCGTTGCGCGCGAGGGCGTATCCAAGAAGGAAGCCCTCGAACTGCTTTCGGCCAATAAGGTGGAAAAGCTGCCCATCGTCGATGCGGATAATAAGCTCACCGGCCTGATTACCGTCAAGGACTTTGTCAAGACCGAGCAGTACCCTAACGCGTCCAAGGACTCGGCCGGCCGCCTGTTGGTTGCGGCCGGCATCGGTACCGGGGAAGAGTCCTACCAGCGCGCCGCCGCGCTTGTCGACGCCGGCGTGGACGCCCTCGTCGTCGACTCCGCCCACGCCCACAACAACCGCGTGCTGGAAATGGTCTCCCGCGTGCAAAAGGATTTCGGTTCCAAGGTCGATGTCATCGGCGGTAACCTTGCCACCCGCGAGGCCGCGCAGGCAATGATCGATGCCGGCGCCGACGCCATCAAGGTCGGCATCGGCCCGGGCTCCATTTGCACCACCCGCGTCGTCGCCGGCGTGGGCGCACCGCAGATTACGGCCCTGATGGAGGCCGCCGCAGTAGCTGGCCCGGCCGGTGTGCCGGTTATCGGCGATGGTGGCATGCAGTACTCTGGCGACGTCGCCAAGGCCCTGGCGGCCGGCGCCGATACCGTCATGCTGGGCTCCATGTTTGCCGGCACCACCGAAGCCCCCGGTGACATCGTGGTCTACCAGGGCAAGCAGTACAAGCGCTACCGCGGCATGGGCTCCATGGGCGCCATGCAGGGCCGCGGCCTCTCCGGTGAGAAGCGCTCCTACTCCAAGGACCGCTATTTCCAGGCCGATGTCCGCAGCGAAGACAAGCTGGTTCCGGAAGGCGTCGAGGGCCGCGTGCCCTTCCGCGGCGATATCGATGCCATCGTGCACCAGATTATCGGCGGCCTGCGCGCTTCCATGGGCTATACCGGCTCCGCCACCCTGGCCGAGCTGAAGACCAAGCGCTTCGTCCAAATCACCGCCGCGGGCTTGAAGGAATCCCACCCGCACCACCTGCAGCAAATCGCAGAAGCACCAAACTACCGCTAGGAATATCATGCGTGAATACGCCGAAATTGGCATCGGCCGCGAGGCCCGCCGCACCTTCGATCTAGAGCAACTATCCATCGTGCCGCAGCGTCGTACCCGTTCTTCCAAGGACGTGGACACCACCTGGCACATCGACGCCTATACCTTCGACATCCCCTTCGTTTCCCACCCCACCGATGCGCTCGCCACCCCCGAGTTCATCATCGAGATGGGCAAGCAGGGCGGCCTGGGCGTCATTAATGCCGAGGGCCTGTGGGGTCGCCACAAGGACCTCGAGGGCGCCCTGGCCCGCATTTACTCGCAGCCGGGCGATAACTCCATCATCCAGGAGCTGCACGCCGCCCCGCTTGACGATGCCCTCCTTACCGAGCGCATCTCCCAAGTCCGCGACTCCGGAGTTACCGTTGCTGTGCGCGTTTCTCCGCAAAATGCTCGCGAGATGGCCCCGAAGGTCATCGCGGCCGGTGCCGAGTTGCTGTTTATCCAGGGCACCCTGGTCTCGGCCGAGCACGTGGCTACCGGCGGTGAGCCGCTGAACCTCAAGGAGTTCATTGGCTCCCTTGACGTTCCCGTCATCGCCGGCGGAGTTACCGACTACACCACTGCGCTACACCTGATGCGCACCGGTGCTGCCGGCGTCATCGTTGGCGCAGGCGTGACCACTAACGCCGAGACCGTAGGCATTGACTCGGCCATGGGCACCGCGATTGCCGACGCCGCCGCAGCCCGCCGCGACTACCTCGACGAGACCGGCGGCCGCTACGTACACATCATCGCCGATACCGAGTTTGAAAACTCCGGCAATATTGCCAAGGCCTTTGCCTGCGGCGCTGATGGTGTTGTTCTCGGACCACTGCTTGCTCAGGCCCGCGAGGCCGGCGGCAAAGGCTGGTACTGGCCTGCCACGGCCGGCCACCCGCGTTTCCCACGCGGTTTCGTCCAGTTCTCCGGGGCCGATACCGACTTGGACGTCGATTTCCTCACCACCGGTACCCCGGCCGAAGCCACAGAAGAATCGGCCGCCCCGTCGCTGGAAACCGTGCTGCACGGTCCCTCCAGCGAGCCCTTTGGCCGCACCAACCTGGTCGGCGCGCTGCGCCGTTCCATGGCCAAGTGTGGCTACACCGACCTGAAGTCCTTCCAGAAGGTCGAACTCGCCGTTCGCTACTAATCCGCGCGAGAGTCCTGACGCGGCTGTGCCTTCTTGGCGCAGCCGCGTTTCTTTGTCTCAGGGCTTCCTTCGTCGCCGAACAGATACCAGTTGGCGAGGTAGGAGAGTGGTTTAGGAAACCAATTGCCAGCCGCCCTCACGCCTCCACGTGGTCTTGTCCGTCGTTGGCCGCCATTGCCCTGAGTTGTGGACTGGGCACACGCGTACTCCCGAGGGATTGAGCTCTACAACCTTCTCTTCGCTGCTCGCGCGTAGAACCACCGAATTTTGCGCTACTTCTGGATGCCCCACGCGCTCTGCCTGCTGCGTGCCGCACAATGGAACCCACTCATCCCACTCGCTTCCAAAGATTTCCGCGGCCGGAAGTGTTACCTGTTGCGGGCCTTGTTCATCCAGCGCAGACGTCACCTCGGCCGTAGTCGGGGTGGTGTCACAACCGCACAACAGCAGGCTCGCGGCGAGCACAATAGCCAAGCGCTTCATAAGCTATCAGTTTAGTGGGTTAGACTATGGGGCGTGACTAAGCCAAATACTACCCCGCGCCCCGTCCTCGTTGTGGACTTTGGCGCTCAGTACGCGCAGCTTATTGCCCGCCGCGTGCGCGAGGCCAAGATTTACTCCGAGGTTGTCCCCAACTCCGCGTCTGTGGAGGAAATCAAAGCAAAGGATCCAGCCGCTCTCATTTTGTCGGGTGGACCATCTTCCGTATATGCCGATGGTGCCCCGGCCCTCAAGCCGGAGCTACTTGAGCTCGGCATTCCGGTTTTCGGCATTTGCTACGGCTTCCAGGCCATGAACCATGCGCTTGGTGGCACTGTCTCTTCCACCGGCGAGCGTGAATACGGCCGTACCGATATGAATGTTAAGGGCGGTGTACTTCACGAAGGCCTGGAGGCTACCCACAAAGTGTGGATGTCCCACGGCGATGCCGTATCTGCCGCTCCCGAAGGCTTTGAGGTTACTGCTACCTCGGCCGGTGCTCCCGTTGCCGCTATGGAGTGCCCAGCCAAGCAGATGGCCGGCGTGCAGTACCACCCTGAGGTCCTCCACTCGCCGCACGGCCAAGAGGTGCTTACCCGTTTCCTTACCGAGATCGCTGGCCTAGAGCAGAATTGGACGGCCGATAATATCGCCGAGCAGCTCATCGCGGATGTCCGCGCACAGGTGGGTGAGGAAGGTCGCGCCATTTGCGGCCTGTCCGGCGGTGTGGACTCCGCTGTAGCGGCCGCGTTGGTGCAGCGTGCCATTGGCGATCGCCTCACCTGTGTCTTCGTTGACCACGGCTTGCTGCGTGCCGGCGAGCGCGAGCAGGTAGAAAAGGACTTCGTTGCCTCCACTGGAGCGAAGCTGGTGACCGCAGATGAGCGCGCTGCTTTCTTGGAAAAGCTGGCAGGAGTTAGCGACCCAGAAGCCAAGCGCAAGGCCATCGGCGCGGAGTTTATCCGTTCCTTTGAGCGCGCGGTTGCAGGCGTGCTTGACGACGCCCCTGCAGGCTCCACCGTCGACTACCTCGTCCAGGGCACTCTGTACCCGGACGTTGTCGAGTCTGGCGGCGGCGATGGCACGGCGAATATTAAGTCTCACCACAATGTCGGCGGTTTGCCGGATGACGTGGAGTTCGAACTGGTCGAGCCGTTGCGCCTGCTGTTTAAGGACGAGGTACGTGCCGTCGGCCGCGAGCTAGGCTTGCCAGAAGAGATCGTTAGCCGCCAGCCATTCCCTGGCCCGGGCTTGGGTATCCGCATCATCGGTGAGGTGACCGAGGAGCGCTTGGAAACCCTGCGTGAGGCAGACCTTATTGCTCGCACCGAGCTGACCAATGCCGGCCTGGATGACCAGATTTGGCAGTGCCCGGTGGTACTGCTGGCCGATGTCCGCTCCGTTGGCGTGCAGGGCGACGGCCGTACCTATGGCCACCCGATTGTGCTGCGCCCGGTGTCCTCGGAGGACGCCATGACCGCAGACTGGACTCGCTTGCCTTATGAGGTGCTGGAGAAGATTTCTACCCGCATCACCAACGAGGTGAAGGACGTCAACCGCGTGGTCTTGGACTGCACCTCCAAGCCACCAGGAACCATCGAGTGGGAGTAAAACGGCATGCGTAGAAGGCGCTCAGTTTAGTGCTGAGCGCCTTCTCGCTCGTTTTAGCGGGCGGCGCTTACTCGCGTGGGGTAAACGGTGGCCGCCACACAATGCGCCCGCCCACCCGCTCGAGGCGGCCGCGCCGAGGTGGGGCGTTGGGGTCATCGTCGTTGACGCCATTATGGTAAGCGCAGCACATGACCAGGTTTTTCATATTCGTCTCCCCGCCATTGCTCCACGCCTTGAGGTGGTGGACTTGGGAGAGGTCGGCCGGTTGGTTGCAGCCCGGCCAGGCGCAGCGTGGGTTTTCTGCGGCGGCCATAATGCGCTGCTTGTCATTGGCCACGCGCGCCGTGCGGTAGAGATTGACTGGACCTTCTTCGGGGTGCACGAGCGTGACGTAGCCGGTTTCTTTGTCGCCAGCAAAGCCGACGTCGTTGAGCACGCGGCGCAGATATTCGGTGCCGGTGATGGTGGCGCCATTGGTCAGATCGAGCTCGATATCATCGCCGCGGCCGTCGCGGATGCGGATGAATTTGTCTAACGGCACGATGGCATTGGTCACCACTTCTGCCCGCGCGGCCGCAGCTTGGTCAAAGAAGATCTTTTCTACCGCCTCGAGCGATTGCTTTCCGGTCGCGGCCAGTGCGGCGTTGAGATCCGCGATGAAACTAGAGGTTCCGGTGATAGCAAGCGTCCAGTAATCATTGGGGCGTCGGTAAGTGCGCACGCCTGGGCTTACGGTGTCGTCTTTCATCTCCCGCAGGCGCCGTCGGGCGTGTTTAAGGATGTGGCTCATCGAGCCGGCCATCGCACAGCATTCCGCGCGCAGCTGCCAGGCCTGCTTCTTGCTGGGCGCGCGGTTAACAATGCGTTCTAGGGCGGTAAGGGTGGCGATGGAGTGGGTGTTGCGGCGGGCGTCGGCAATAGCGCGGCGCTGCAGGCGCGTAAATTTGGTGCGGCCGAAGTAGCTTTCGCACAAAAGCAGCAGATCGGCGGCGATGGCATCGGGCGCGCCGCGGTCCATAAGCTCGGACCCGGACATGCCTTGGCACCCAGCGATGATGTCCATGCCAGGGCCCAAGGCGGTGAGGTAGGTCTCGAGTGCGTTCATGCCTGCAACGCTACGGCGCGCACCCATACCGGCGCAGGGCCGGCGCAACCGCTACGGCCGATTCTGTGGATAACCCGGCCCGCATACCCGCCGTGGGCCGAAAAAGCTGTGGATAACCTCGAAAAGTGTCGTATAGATTAGGCAAACGCGAGCCGGCGCGTGCCATCCACGTGGGGGAAGACGAAAAAGCTCAGCCCAAAGACCACGAGCCACACCAGCCCGGCGCCCCACGCGGGCAGGGCCACGATGGGTGCGAGCATCACCATAAGCCACAGAATCATCAGTGGCACGAGCTGTGCGATGGTAGGAACTAGAGCGACATTGCGCTTGTTGGCATAGGAACGCATCGCGCGGCGGTAGGGGTGGGCAAAGACGAGGACGAAGGCCGCCACGAGGCATACGAGCGCCCCAACCAGTGCGGCAAAGATATGCGCGCGGCTTGCCAAGAGTGCCACGGCCGCACCGATGAGGATGGACGAGCCCAAGCGCACCCATGGCGGAGTAGGGATGGGAGTGGTGTGCTCGCGCATGGCGCCGTAGGCAGCGTTGAAGTTCATGCCGCTAAGGCTACCATTCGAACATATACTTGCATGTGTCCGGGTGAGGGTTCATACTATTCGGGTGAGTCAAACGAGCGTTCGCCTAGAGAAAGCGGTGGCCGGGCTAAGTAGGTCGGACCGCGTGGCGATGCTGCGTACCCGCATGCGCGCTATGGAGTGCGGTCCGGAAGAAGAGCTGGTAGATACGCTCCCTGGCCTGGCACGCTTGCTTCCCGCAGGTGGCCTGGCGCGCCGGCAGGTGGTGCACTGTGCGAGCTGCCCGGCGCTGGTGGTGGAGCTTATCTGTCACCTCACCGCCCGTGGCGGGTATGTGGGAGTGGTGGGGTGGCCGGATTTGCTACTCGCACAAGTGGCCGAGGAAGGCGCTATCGAACGCGTGGTAACCGTGCCGGATCCGGGCCTGGAATCCTGGATGGTGACGGGAGTATTGGCGGAAGGGCTGGACCTTGTTGTCCACCATGGGCCGCCCGGCGAGGTGAGCCCTACCAAGGCGCGGCCGGTGCTGGCGAAGGTGCGCAGCGGGCGCGCGGCGGTGCTTACGGTCGGCACCCGGCTGCCGGGCACGGCGGTGGGGATAGGGGCACGGGTGAGTGCTTACCGGGGCGTCGGCAAGGGCAGTGGGCGCATTCGCGGCGTGGACATGGACGTGCAGGTGACCTCGAAGCAGGGGGCCTCGCGCGGGGTGCTCACGGTGGGTGAGCGTCGCCGGTTGGAGGCCGTATGAGGGTAGCGGCCGTCTGGTTTCCGGATTGGCCCATCCAGGCCGCCGGCGGGCAGGGCCCTATGGTTATTGCGCGCAATCACGCGGTGGCGGTGTGCGATAAGGAGGCGCGCCGGGCGGGGGTGCGGCGGGGGATGCGCCTGCGCCAGGCCCAAGCGCTGTGCCCCGAGGCCGCAGTGGTGGAGGCCAATCCGGATCGGGATGGTGCGGCGTTTGCGGAGGTTGCGGCCGGCTTAGATGCGGTGGCGTCTTCGGTGGAGGTGCTGCGCCCGGGCCTGGCGATTGTGGATGCGGGCGCGGCGCTGCGCTACCACGGAGAGAAAGCACTAGAGATGCTTGTCGACGCCTCATCGTACGCCGGCTTCGACTCCACCCTCGGCGTCGCCGATGAGATTGCCACGGCCGTCATCGCAGCCCGGTACTGCGGCGTGGGCGCGGTGGTGCCAGAGGGCGGCTCGCGGGAGTTTTTGGCTACCCAGCCCATAGGCGTGCTGGCGGCCGATGAGGCCTTGGGCTTTGAGGCTGGGTTTATCGCACAGCTGGACAAGCTGGGCGTGCGACGCCTGGGCGACTTAGCCGCGCTGCCGTTTAAGCAGGTAGCCACCCGGTTTGGCGAGCCTGGCCGGCGCGCCCACGAACTGGCCCAGGCCCGTGCGGATAGGCGCGTGGCCCCAGAGTTGGCGCGCCCAGACCTGGCCGTGGAAATGGAAGAGCGCATCGAGCGTGTGGACGCGGCCGCCTTCGCAGCTCGCCAGTTAGCGGCCCGGCTGCATGCCCGCTTGGAAGAGGCCGGCAAGGTGTGCCTGCGGCTGCGCGTGGTGGCGGAGTTTGGCACCGGTGAGGAGCTGGCGCGGGTATGGCGCACACAGGAAGCGCTGACGGAACAGGCCACCGCGGACCGCGTGCGTTGGCAGCTCGATGGCTGGCTCACGCGCGCTACTGGTGAGGGCGCGGCCATTCGCCGCCTAGCGCTGGAGCCGGTGGAGGTCGCCGCCCCGTCCGCTGCAGGTCTCTGGGGCGGGGAGAGCTCGCAGGAGCAGGTCAAGCGCGTGATCGCCCGCGTGCAATCGCAGCTGGGGGTGGATCGTGTGCTGCAGCCGCGGGCGGTGGGCGGCCGTGGGGTGGCCGAGCGCATCGAGTATGTGCCCTATGGCGAGCAGCGCGACGCCCCGCCGGACGGCGAGTGGCCCGGCCGCATTCCCGCGCCCCTGCCCGCGCGGCTGGGCGGTGGGCCGAACCACCCGGCCGCGCGCATTCGGCTTATCGACGCCGCCGGGCGCCCCGTCTTCGTTACCGCCGAGGCCCTCTTGTCCGGGGTGCCGGTGGCCTTGGGCTGGGGCGCGCATCGCTTCCGCGTGCTGGGCTGGGCCGGGCCGTGGCCGGTGGATACGCAGTGGTGGACCGATACCCCGCAACACGTAGCGCGCCTGCAGGTGGTGGGCCAATCCGACCACGAAGAGCATCAGCGGGCCTGGCTGTTGGTATGGTCCGGCGGTCGCTGGCGGGTTGAGGCGACCTATTAATCGCGAATATCGACCACGAGGCGGGTGGGGTTATCGAGCACCTGCACGGAATAAGGCTTGCGAGAGGTCATGCCGATGACAAATTGGCAGCGGCCCTCGTAGGTGCCGCCATTGACCACTTGGGTGACAATTCCTTCCGTAGGGGCATCCACCACGCCGATGCGGGGATCGTCCTTGCCTGCCTCGAAGGGGTAGACCACGCCGTCGATATTGACGTTGAGTGCGGTCTCGCCGGAGTGGTCAATGGTCTTGCCGGAGCCCTGCTGCGTGGGCGTGTCGGCATAGTCCACGAACCAGCCGGGAGTGCCGCCGCCGTCGAGCTCGAAGACGACGCGCTCAAAACCCTCGTGCCGGCCGATGCGCACGTCGGTCACCGTGAGCTCGGAGGGCGCCTGCGGCCGGAGGGTTTTCATCTCCATATTGGCCTGGCCTAGCGGATTGAGCTGGGAGTTATCCGCAGACGCGGCCATGGTGGTGCGGTCCGTCTCGTGGGCGGCGCAGCCGCTGAGAGAAGCAGCGACGAGAAGCGTTGCGGCGAGACGGACTTTCAACATGTCCCCTAGGTTATATTTTCGGCCGTGAACTGTATAGCTGAGGGGGTACTTCGTGGCCGAATTGTTGCCAAGGGTGTGAGCTGGAATGCAGAAAGGTTAGGCTTAGGTATATGACCGAGTTCTGTTCAGATATCCAGGTAGAGCCGCTGCCGGGCACGGCGAAGAAGGAATCCGTCTATGTGCTTTTCGAGTGGCCGGGTGGATGGTCGCGAGACGTGCTTGATGGCGATACCTTTGGGCCGGAGCTCACAGCGCAGCTTAAGTCCAAGCTGAAGGGCGCGGCGGGGCTGCAGCTTATTCGCCGGCCGGGCCGCAACGGTCGCCAGGTGGGCAAGATGCACCGCTGCTACCTGGTGTGGGCCGAACAGGGCGTGATGGAACTCGTGCTGCTGACGGGCCCAGAGAAAATCCTCGATCTGGATCTGACCGGGCCTGGCCGCAATGGGGGCGGCGCTTTGGATACGCCGCTGGTGCTGGTGTGCACGCATGCGAAGCGCGATACGTGCTGTGCGGTCAAGGGCCGGCCGCTGGCCGCGGAGCTGGTGGCGGATTACCCGGATATGGTGTGGGAGACCTCGCACACGAAGGGGCACCGGTTCGCGCCGTCGGTCATGCTTATGCCATGGGCCTATTCCTTTGGCCGCATGAATAAAGAAGCCGCCGCGCAGATGATTGCGGCGGCGGCGAAGGGGAAGTATTTCTACCCGGTAAATCGCGGGCGCGGTATTTTCGGCCCGCGCGGCCAGGTGGCGGAGTTGGCGGTGGCCCGCTCGCTTATCGACGCCGGCGAGGACCTCTCCTATGGCCAGCTCACCGCCACCGACGGCGGCGAGGTCAGCCACACTGACGGCCGGCGCTGGCGCGTGGCGCTCGAGGAGCGCGAGGTAGAAGGCGTGGTCTCCTCCTGCGGCGATGCGCCGAAGAAAGGCCAAGCCATCGTAGCGACCGGCGTGGAGCCGGTCGCGGAGTAGGCTGCGCGGGGCGGGGGCGGCGTCGGCAAGCGGGGGCTAGCGGCGCATGACCTTGGAAGAGAGCCAGTTGCCGAGGAACTGGGCGGCCTGCACCAGCACGATGATGATGAGCGTAGCCACGACGGTGACTTCCCACTCGAAGGCGCGGTAGCCGTAGACGATGGCAAAGTCACCCAAGCCGCCGCCGCCGACGTAGCCGGCCATGGCGGACATATCCACGATGGCGATGAACAGGAAGGTGTAGCCCAGAATCAGCGGGCCGAGGGCCTCCGGAACGATGACGGAGGTAATGATCTTCCACGGCGAGGCACCCATGGAGCGGGCGGCCTCGATAACACCGGGATCGATGGCCACGAGGTTTTGCTCCACCACGCGGGCCACGGAGAAGGTTGCGGCGATCACCATGACGAAGGTGGCCGGGCCGCGGCCGATGGAGCCGCCCATTACAGCGACGGTCAACGGCTGGGCAAAGGCCAGCAAGATGATGAACGGGATGGGGCGGACGAAGTTCACCAGCAGGTTCACAATGACGTAGACAAACCTGTTTTGCAGGATGCCGCCCGTGCGGGTGGTATAGAGCAGCATGCCTAGGCCAAGGCCGAGGATGCCGGAGACAATGAGGGTGGTCGACACCATGATGAGGGTATCGACGATGGCATCGGCGAGCGAAGGGCCGAGGCGGTCCCAGTTGGCTTGGGCGAGGTTGGTGACGGTCATCGTGCAATCTCCTCAATCTGGGTGGTGGTAGAAAGCGTGCGGTAGAACTCTTCGATGGCGTTATTATCGCCGCTAAGCCGCACGGTCAGCTTGCCAAAGGAATGCTGCTGCAACGTGGTAATACCGCCGTGCACGACGGCGATGGACACGCCGGCCTCTTTAAGCCGAGCGGCGGCGGTGAAGAAGCCGGATTCCTCGGTGAGGTTGATGGTAAACAGACGGCCTTCGTGCGCAAGCAGGTCGTCGGTTTCGACGACGTCGGGTTCGTTGCGCAGCGAGGTGGCCACGAACTTGGCGGCCACGGAGGTCTGCGGGTTGGAGAAGACCTCATAGACGCTGCCTTGCTCTACTACGCGGCCGTTTTCCATCACGGCGACCTTATCGGCGATGGAGCGAACGACTTCCATCTCGTGGGTAATAACCACGATGGTGATGCCGAGTTCCTTGTTCACCCGGCGCAGCAGGTCGAGGACTTCCTGCGTGGTGGTGGGGTCGAGGGCGGAAGTGGCTTCGTCGGCAAGCAGCAGCGAAGGGTTGGTGGCCAGCGCACGGGCAATGCCAACGCGCTGCTTCTGGCCACCGGAAAGTTGCTCCGGGTAGCTCTTGCCCTTGTCTCCCAGGCCGACGAAGTCCAGCAGCTCTTGCACGCGCTGGGCGCGCTCTTGCTTGCCGACGCCCTGCAGCTGCAGCGGGTATTCAATATTGCCGGCCGCGGTGCGCGAGCTCATCAGGTTGAACTGCTGGAAGATCATGCCGATATTGCGGCGAATGCCACGCAGTTTCCGCTCGGACATGCCAACGATATTGGTCTCGTCGAGCAGTAGCTCGCCAGAGGATGGGGTGTCCAGGCCGTTGATCATGCGCACGAGGGTGGACTTGCCGGCGCCGGAATAACCAATGATGCCGACGATTTCGCCAGGCTCGATGGTCATGGAGACATGGTCGAGCGCCTTAATTCGCGCTTTTTTCTGCTTAAAGATCTTGGTGATCTCGCGGAACTCAATGCGGGTGCCGCGGTGGGTGGAATCTGCCACGTGTTTGCGTCCTTAGCTAGGAAAGTGCCAAACCCCGCCGGGGGCTCCGGCGGGGTAAAAGCAAGGGTGATTAGTCCAGATCTGCTTCGAGCTTATCCAGGATCTTCTGCAGATCCTCCTGGCTGCGCTCCACCTCAACAGAGGTACCGGCAGAGTCTTCGTCGACGCCCTCCTGAACGGCGTCGCTGTGCCATAGCTCGGCGAGCTTCTTGATGTCCTCGTTATCGGCATCTTCCTCGCGAACGGCGAAGACATTGATGTACGGCTCTGCCTCTTCAGAGTTCGGGTCGTCCTGGAAGATGGCGGTGGCTGGGTCGATGCCGGCGCGCTCCAGGAAGGAGTTATTGATAATCGCCGGGGTGCCCTCGCCGTGTGCGGACGTGGTCTGTGCCGCGTCTACCGGGGTGACCTTGACCTTGGACTTCTTCTCATCGATGTCCAGCGGGGTGGGCTCCAAGTTGTCCTTGTCCTTCAGGGTGAGAAGGCCGGCCTGAACCAGCACGTTGATGGCGCGAGCCTGGTTGGTGGAGTCATTCGGGATGGCGACCTCTTCGCCCTCGATGCCGTCGAGGGAGTCGTGGTCCTTCCAGAACAGTGCCAGCGGCACGATCTCGGTAGCCACGATAGGCACCAGGTTGGTGCCGTTGCCGTGGTTATACTCCGCCAAGAACTTCAGGTGCTGGAAGTTATTGGTGTCCAGCTCGCCCTGGTCCAGGGCCTGGTTCGGGGTGTTGTAATCCGCGAAAGGCTGGATATCGATGTCATAGCCTGCGTTCTTTGCTTCCTGCTCGAACGCTACCCAAGCCTTCTTTGCGTCATCGGTGGTGCCGACTTTGATGGTCTTGGAGTCATCGGAGTCGGAAGAGCATGCCACTAGGCTGGTGGCAGCGATGGTTACGGCGGCGGTAGCAGCCACTACGCGACGGATCTGCATGGGGAATCCCCTTCTTGTAGGAGTTGAAATAATTTGCTTGTTTAGCAACTTAGCAATCAGCGAACCGCTTTGTCTATTGCGGGCATCACGTCTCACCGGCTTGTCTAGAACAATGATTCGATATTACGCTGTGTGGGGTGAAATTTAATGGCGGAAAGGCGCTGTCGTGGTCGCGGGTGGAGCGTATCCTCTCCGGCCGTGAATCTGCTGCGCCCGTGTCGGTTAATCACCTTCATGGGCCAGCGGATTCTGCTCGGCGTGGTCACTCCGCCGTCCCCTTCGCGGAGTTGCACGCGGTAAGTTCCTATAGCTTTCTTGACGGCGCCGCCGAGCCGGAGGAACTGGTGGCCCGAGCTGTAGAGCTGGGCCTTGAGGGGCTGGCCATTGTAGACTGCGATGGCTTTTATGGCCTGATGAAATTTGCTGAAGCCGCAGCTAAAGCAGGACTTCCCGCCGTATATGGTGCGGAGCTATCGCTTGCGGAGGCCCCGGTGACCGTGCTGGCACGCACTCCGGAGGGCTATCGCCGCCTGTCGCGCCTCATCGCGCGCGCCCGAATGGAGGCTGGGGAGAAGGATCGCGTAGCTTATCCGCCGTTAGATGAGGTGGCACGCGAACTGGAAGGGGAGTGCTTCTTTCTGGTGGGGCCGGAGGCGCTAGCGGAAATCGATAACCTGCTCGAAAGAATAAAAATAGACAGCATAGTTCTCGAATATTCGTGCAGCATGTCCCCCGAGGATGCGGATCAGCACCGTTTCCTCGATAAATACAATAACCTGCGGGCCATCGCAACCGCACGGCCCGCGGCCGCGACCCGCGACCAAGCTCGGCTCGCCGCCGCCAAGCGTGCCCTAGCCCGGCGCGAATCCCTTGCGGCCGCCGCGCCGCACGCCCACCCCATGGGTGCTGGCTGGCTGCGATCCGGCGAGCAGATGGCGCAACTCTTGCCGGATCGGCCGGAGCTCATCGCCGAAACCGTGGCGCTCGCCCGAGAGTGTTCCTTTACCTGGGACGCGCTCGCTCCCAACCTGCCGCATTTTCCGGTGCCGGAGGGGTATACCGAAATGAGCTGGCTGGAGCATGAGGTCTGGCGCCGCGCTAAGGACCGCTATGCTTCGCGCCCGGCCGAGATCAGGCAGGCGGCAAGGAAACAGATTCGGCATGAGCTGGGCGTCATCAAGCAGCTGGGCTTCCCCGGCTACTTCCTGATTGTGTGCGACCTGGTGGATTTTTGCCGCCGCGAGAATATTCTGTGCCAAGGCCGCGGCTCGGCCGCCAACTCCGCGGTGTGCTTTGCGCTGGGCATTACCAACGCCGAGCCCATCTCCGCGCAGCTGCTCTTCGAGCGCTTTCTCTCCCCGGACCGCGATGGCCCGCCCGATATTGATATCGACATCGAGTCCGGCCGCCGCGAGGAAGTTATTCAGTATGTCTACCGCACCCACGGCCGCGATCGCGCCGCGCAGGTGGCCAATGTCATTACCTATCGCCGCAAGGGAGCTACGCGCGATGCCGCCCGCGCGTTGGGCTACCCGCAGGGCTCGGCCGATGCGTGGTCGAAAGGTACCTCTGAGCCGCCTGCCGACGTCTCCTCATTAGCCGAGCAATTCCTCGGCCAGCCCCGCCACCTAGGCATCCACTCCGGTGGCATGGTGCTATGTGATCGGCCCATTGCGGACGTCGTTCCTATGGAATGGGCGCGCATGGAAAATCGTTCCGTATTGCAGTGGGATAAGGACGATTGCGCGGCCGCCGGCCTGGTGAAATTCGATCTCTTGGGCCTAGGCATGCTGGAGGCGCTGCACCATATGATCGATGCTGTGCGCGCCACCACCGGCCGCGAGGTGCACCTGTGGGAGCTCGACCTTGCCGAGCCGGAGGTCTATGACATGCTCTGCCGCGCCGATGCGGTGGGCGTCTTCCAAGTGGAATCCCGTGCGCAGCTAGCCACGCTGCCGCGCCTGAAGCCGCGCCGCTTCTTTGACTTGGTGGTCGAGGTCGCGCTCATTCGCCCCGGCCCCATCCAGGGCGGGTCCGTGCACCCCTACCTGCGCCGCCGCGATGGCCTTGAAGAGGTGACCTATGACCATCCGGTGCTGGAAAAATCTCTGGGCAAGACGCTGGGCATCCCGCTTTTTCAGGAGCAGTTGATGCAAATCGCGGTCGACGCCGCCGGTTTTCCGGCGCCGAGGCCGATGACCTGCGCCGCGCCATGGGCTCGAAGCACTCCCCGGAAAAGATGGCCGCGCTGCGCAGCCGCTTCTTTGCCGGCCTGCACGAGACCAACGGTATCGAGGGTGAGGTGGCAGAAAAGCTGTGGGCAAAAATCGTGGCCTTCGCCGCCTATGGTTTTCCGGAATCGCACTCGCAGTCCTTTGCCTCGCTGGTGTATTTTTCCGCGTGGTTTAAATACCACTACCCGGCGGAATTCTGCGTGGGATTGCTGCGTGCGCAGCCGATGGGTTTCTATTCCCCGCAGTCGCTCATCCAGGATGCTCGGCGTCACGGCGTGCAGGTGCTGCCGGTAAGCATTAATGACTCCGGCGCCCAGGCCCGTGCGACGGGGTCGTCCGAGATCCGTTTGGGCCTTAACCTCATCAAGGGGCTGGGGGAGTCTGCCGCCGAGCGCGTGGAGGCGGCCGCGCCTTTTACTAGCGTGTCTGATCTTTCGCGCCGGGCGGATCTCAGCGTGGAGCAGGTGGAGGCGCTGGCTGCGGCCGGGGCGTTGGAGTGTCTGGGAATGGAACGTCGCCAAGCGCTGTGGCAGGCTGGCGTCGCCGCCACCGAGCGTGAGGGCATGTTGCCCGGTACGTCCGCCCTGGCCTCGCCGCACCTGCCCGGTATGTCCGCGTTTGAGCTCATGGCTACCGACGTCGCCGCTACCGGCGTGACCCATAATCAGCAGCCGATGGAGCTGGTGCGTGCCTCGCTTGCCGACGTCCTTCCTGCCTCCCAGCTCCCCCATGTCCCCGATGGCACCCGCGTGCGCATCGCCGGCATTATTACTCACCGCCAGCGCCCGCGCACTGCTTCTGGCCTGACCTTTTTGGGTGTGGAGGATGAAACCGGCCTGATGAACGTGATGGTCTCACCCGGATTGTGGTCGCGGCATAAAGTCCTAGCCCGCACCGCCCGCGCGATGATCATCCGCGGCATCGTGCAAAATGCCACCGGCGCGGTCAGCGTGGTCGCGGATAAGCTCGAGCCGTTGGACTTTGGCGAATTCCTCTCCCGCGGCTCCCGCGACTTCCGCTAGTTGCCGCCGCTGCGCAGCTCGTCCGCGTTGAGCTTATTGGCCAATTCCTTGGCTACCGCAAACGGAATCCACAGCAGCTGGATATAGATGAGCTTGGCAAAGAAGATGGCGATATTGGCCCCCGAGGTCGCCTGCTCCACCGCAACGTGCTCCGCGCCGAAGAAGCGCAGCCCAAAAGCGGTGGCGCCGGCGACGAGGAAGAGCACTATGGCCGTGGCCAATGCGGTTTTCAGGCCTTTGTTGCGGGCGTCGGTATGCAGGCGCAGCTCGTACTCATCCATTTCCGTAGTGGGAACGTCGAGGTGCCGAATGGACTGGCGCAGCCACGTGGTGCACATGGTCGCCGCAATGCCAGCTATCGGCCACAGCAGATTAGACAAGCCAAGCGCGAAGAAGTGCAGGGCCGCCGCCACGATGGCCAGGCCGAGAAAAATGTCGCCGGCTAGGATCAAGCGCTTGCGGCGGGAAACAGAGGCGGGAATTGTGGTAGCCATTAGGAATTCTTCCTATAGATTTCAGTGGACATAGGGGCAAATTCCTGGCGGGAAAAGATAGCCTCCACCGGAAGGTCAAAGACTTCGCAGACGCGAAAGGCTAGGTCCAGGCTGGGGGAGTGGTCCCCGCGCTCGAGGGCTCCGACGGTCTGGGGATTGACGTCGATGGCCTCAGCCAGCTGCGCGCGCGACATGTCCCGCTCGGCGCGCAGCACGCGTACCCGGTTATAAATGGGTGCGGAGGGCTTCTTCTTTGGGGACATGAGTCAAAGTATTGCATAAACCCAACACCCTGGCAAGGGTTGTTACTCGACGCCGAAGATATCCCCCGGCTGACAATCCAATGCCGTGCACAGTGCTGCCAGGGTGCTAAAGCGTACGGCCTTGGCGCGATTATTCTTTAGGACGGAGAGGTTAACTGGGGTGATTCCTACTTCTCTAGCGAGCGCTGCGCCGGTAACGCCGCGCTCTTCCATGATGCGGTCGAGGTGGCAGATTACTTGGGGTTCATGTGTCTCAGACAAGACCTTCGACCTCCTCCTCCAGCTTGCAGCCGCGCTTGATGGCAGCTGAGAAGAGCTGCAAGGTGCAGACGAAGAGGTAGGGCAGGGCAAGCTCGCCCAGAGACGTTCCGTCCTGGCTGGCCCACCAGTCGATTCCAAGCTGTGAGGAGGCCCAGTTATTGCCCAGGCCTTCGAGTACGAACCGTCCGATAAACCAGACGAGGATGCCGGTGGTCATTCCGTTCAGGAGGCGGATATTTTTCGTATTAAAAACCTGCCCGCGAAGCATTGGCTTGACCAGACGGTAGGCAAAGAACGCGATAATCAAGATTGCTGCAATCTTGGCAACGAGCGCCGCAGTGAGCATCCAGAATGGTCCGCCGTCGAGGTTGTGTTTGCTTAGGCCTTCTGGGATGGCTGCGCTCAGTGCGGTGGAAAAGTGGCCGGTGGCAAGGTCGTGCAGGTAGGTGGGGCCGAGGATGATGATGGTGAGGAGGGCGAGACCGGCTGCCGCATTAATTTCGCGGCGCTCGGCCTTGGGGGCGGGTTGTGGGGTGGTCATGACAATCCTTTCCGCCGATAACTTATCGACTTTCGATGTTGTCGTAAGTCGATAATATCGAGTAACGATAAGTGGCGCAAGGGTGTGGCCCGATTGATACAGTCAATAACTATGAGCGAAGAAATGAATCCCGTCTCGCCACGCCTGGTGACCTCGCGCTATATCCACCACCTGAGCTGGATGTTTCTGCTCGCCGCGGCCGCCGCTGCTGCAGGCTTTTGGTGGACCCCGTGGTTTTATTGGGCGGCCGGAATTTTCGTCGCCCTTTTCTTCTGGCTGCTCTGGCTCATCCCCGCCCAAGTGCGCAATATGGGCTGGCTCGAAACCGACGATGAGCTACTTATCACCCGCGGCAAGCTCTGGCATTCCTTCACCGTGGTGCCCTACGGCCGCATCCAATTCGTCGACGTCACCTCCGGGCCCATCGACCGCGCGCTCGGGTTGAAAAAGTTGCAGCTCCATACGGCCTCGGCCAGCACGGACGCCACCATTAAGGGCCTTGAAGCCCCGCTTGCCGACGCCCTCCGTACCCGCCTTGCCCACCAAGCCCGCGAACGGATGAGCGGACTATGAGTGATCAGTCCAGCACCACACCGCAGTATCAACGCGTCCACCGGCTCACCCCGCTGCTGCGCCTGTGGTCGGTAATCCTGGCGCTTATCGCGGCCTTCGCCCTCAACGTCAACATGGCGGCCCTGCGCGATATCTTCGCCTTCATCACCGGCGAACACCGCGGCGAGGCCTTGCGTGATACCGCCCTCGCCCTCGCCGGTTTCATCGCGGTCTGCGCGGTGGTGTGGCTCGTCTCCGGCCTATGGTGGCGCCGCATGGGCTATCGGCTCGGCGCAGAAGAGCTTTCTTTGCGCCGCGGCCTATTATCTGTCCAGCTGCGCACCGCACGCTATGACCGCACGCAGGCCGTTGACGTCGTCGAGCCCGTCATCGCCCGACTCTTTCGCCTCGCGGCCGTGCGCGTGGAAACAGCCGGCGGCCAGTCATCCGTCATCGAAATCGCCTACCTAAAAAAGTCCGACGCCGAGGCCCTACGCGATGACATCCTCGCCCGCGTCCATGGCGCACCCACACCAGCCGCCACCGACACTGACATCGACGCAACCGCCGCCGACGCGACCAGCGCCCACACACCCGCCGCGACGGCCGAAGAACCGGCCCTCGTGCCCGAAATCCCGATCGCGCGCTCCCTGATTGCGGCCGCGTTGCGTACGTCCACGCTTTTCCTCGTCGGCTTCCTCATCCTTGTGGTGGTTACGCGGTTGCCGCTCTCGACCGCGCTGCCCATTCTCGTCGGTCTTATCCCGAATGTGTGGAACGTGCTCGATTCTTCCTGGCGCTATACCGCCCGCACCGACGGCGAGGTGCTCAATATCACCTACGGCCTGGCCGATCGCCGCCGCCAAAGCATTCGCCTCGACCGCATCCACGCCGTGCAGATAACCCAGCCCTTCCTCTGGCGGCCCTTGGGCTGGTACGAGGTGAGGGTTTCGGTGGCGGGGTATGGGGCGTCGGCAAGCGGCAAGGCTTCTGGCTCCACTCGCATCCTTCCGGTGGGCACCCTCGCCCAAGCCCGGCAATTCCTGCCGGCCGACGCCGCACCCACCTACGCCTCGCCAGCCCGCGCCAAGTGGGTCTCCCCGCTGGACTACCGCCAACAAACCGTCGCGCTCACCGGCGACTACGTCATAGTGCGCAACGGCCGGCTCAACCGCCGCGTCAAGGCCATCCACACCTCCCATATCCAGGAGCTGACCTATCGCCGCGGGCCGATTTCCCAGGCGCTCGGCCTAGCCACCGTCGGCCTCGACCTAGTCCAAGGCCCGGTGCGCATGGATGCGCGCAACCTCACGCTTGCCGACGCCACCGCACTCCTTACCCAGCTACGCTCCCGCCAACTGCCGGATTTTAAACCGCCCCGTTAAAGCCCAGCTGGCGCCAAGCCTCGAATACGGCCGTCGACGCCGAATTCGACAGGTTCATCGAGCGCCTAGCCGGCACCATAGGAATGCGCACACGATCCGTCACGCGCGGATGGTTAATATGCTCCTCCGGCAGGCCGGTCGGCTCCGTGCCAAAGAGCAGGACATCGCCTTCCTGGTATTCGATATCCGTAAACCACTTATCCGTATGTGTGGTAAACGCGAAGACGCGTGCCCCCGGCAGCGCGTCCATGCAGGCCTGAAAATCCTTGTGGATCTGCACATCGGCCAGATCGTGATAATCCAGTCCGGCGCGCTTTAAGTGCTTATCGTCGAAATTGAAACCCAGCGGCTCAATCAGGTGCAGGCTCGCGCCCGTCACCGCGGCCGTGCGGATGGCGTTGCCCGTATTAGTAGGAATGACCGGGTTATCAAAGACAATGTGCAGCTGGCTCATGCCTTCAGTCTAGGATGGTGGCTATGAGCGCTACCAAACTAGATGGCACACTGTACCGCGATGAGATTTTTTCCGACCTCGCCCAGCGCGTGGCCGCGCTGAAGGAGAAGGGGATTACCCCCGGCCTCGCCACCGTCCTCGTGGGCGAGGACCCCGGCTCCCAGTCCTATGTGAAGATGAAGCACCGCGACTGTGAAAAGCTCGGCATCAACTCCATCCGCAAGGACCTGTCGGCCGATATCACGCAGGAAGAACTTGAGGCCGTTATCGATGAGCTCAACGCTGATGATGCCTGCACCGGCTACATCGTCCAGCTCCCGCTGCCGAAGCACCTAGATGAAAACGCCATCCTCGAGCGAATCGACCCCGCCAAGGATGCCGATGGCCTGCACCCGGTTAACCTGGGCAAGCTCGTGCTCAACGAGGACGCACCCCTGCCGTGTACCCCGAATGGCTGCCTGCACCTTTTGCGCCGCTTCGGCGTTGAGCTCAACGGCGCCAAGACCGTGGTCATCGGCCGCGGTGTGACCGTTGGCCGCCCTATTGGCCTGATGCTTACCCGCCGCAGCGAGAACTCCACCGTCACCCTGTGCCACACCGGCACCAAAGACCTGGCCGCTGAGACCCGCGAGGCCGATATCGTCATTGCCGCCGCTGGCCAGCCCCACATGCTCACCGCGGACATGATTAAGGAAGGCGCCGCGCTTCTCGACGTCGGAGTCTCCCGCGTCGACGGCAAGCTCACCGGCGACATCCACCCAGATTGTTGGGACAAGGCCGGATTCGTCTCGCCGAACCCTGGCGGCGTCGGCCCGCTGACCCGTGCCTTCTTGGTGCGCAATATCGTCGAGCGCGCGGAAAAGTTGGCGTGAATCTAGATAATCCGCACGACGCCGGCCTCGCGCCCTCCCCGCTGCCGCCCGCCGCGCAGTGGGCAGCAATCGGCCTCTTCGTGGCCGGCGTGGTCGTCTCCGGCGGCTATGCCGTCTTCGAATACTGGCGCCGGGCCACGTTCCTCCTCGGCCTGGCCTTGCTGTGGCTCACCGTGGTCCGCCTGACGTGTGATTCCAGTCGCGTCGGCGTGCTGGCAGTGCGCTCGCGCCGCTTCGATGCCTGCTTTACCGGCCTGCTCGGCGCCACGATGGCCTTTCTGGCCTTCTCGGTGGACTCGCTCGGCAGCTAGTTGTCCACAGGTTTTTGTAGAGCCATCACCCAACTCGGCCCTAAATGGTGTAGTTCGGGCGGTTATCCACAGGTCACCGCCCGCCACCGCGCGTCGGCATGCGCGGCCGGCTTAGGCTCGGGGCCATGATTTCGAACTACCTGGCTGCCGTGAACTCCCCGATGGTGCTCATCGAGGAGTGTGCTGGGCTGTCGGTAGAAGAGCTCGTCGATAAGGGCTTTAGCGACCGCGAAGCCGCCGAGTTCGCCCGCCTTGCCGATACCTACTTCGGCCGCACCTCCTTTCGCGCCAAACAGCGTACCGCCCGCCGCACTACGCTGCCGCTCGACGCGCTAAAAATCATCGAGCATTACGCCCAAAAGATGAAAACCCAGCGCGCGGCCTGGGCGCTGCGCGAGGAACTCTGCGCCCTGCGTGTGGCTACCAGCGAGATTGAAAAGCGCGCCCGCCGCCTGGTGCGCGAGGAGCGCACCACCAAGCGCTCCGAGGGCGTGCGCCTGACCCGCCGCCGCGACGACCTGTGGACGCTGACCATTACCGCCGAGTCCGAACTGGTGGCAGAGATTAATAACCATGTCTCCACCGTCGCCGATGCCCGCCGCGTCTTTTCCCAGGGCGCCGCCGCTTCCACAATCACCACCAATGTGGTGCTCACCCTCAATGAGATGGTCAAGGTCATCCACGGCGAGGACGTCACCTTGCAGCTAACCAATGGCGCGCAAATCTCCGGTGCGGACCTTGCCCGCCGTGCGCTTGCCGACGTCGGCCTTATCACCCTCATCCACCCTGTCACCGGCCCCGTAAACCTCTATCAATCGCGGCGCCGGGCTACATGGAAGCAACGCCAGATGGCGATGGCGGAAAACCCTGTGTGTCCGTGGCCCGACTGCCATACGCCGGCGGATGAATGCCAGGTCCACCACCTCACCCCGTGGTTGCTCGGTGGGGACACGAATCCCGAGAATCTCACCATGGCCTGCAAGTATCACAACGGGGTCAATGATGATGACCCCAATGCGCCGCCGCGCCGCGGCCGGCTCGAGCGCCGCCCCGGTGAAGGTATCGTCTGGCGCCCGCCCTGGGCCACACCGCCCGAAGACTGCTGAGCCCCGTCCCGCCTCTGCTCGCCACGACTGGCCATAGGACCAGCGCAGCGTGCCGCACCGCTTATAGTTAGTGCGCGCTGCGCGGCTTCGGCGATCGCGGATGCAGCGAGCCTTTAAATCGAGTACTCGGTGGGATCGCCCGCCGCAGAATCGATGCCCGGGTCCGGTTGGGAAAGCGTGAGGAAATTGCGCAGGATGCGATCCATCTGGCGTGACTCGGTAAGAAAAGCGTCGTGGCCTACAGGGGAGACAATCTTCGCCATCGCCAGCAGGTTGCCGAGGTTGCGCGAGATGTGTTCCTGCTGGTGGTACGGGTACAAGATGTCCGTGTCCACGCCGACGACCATGGTCGGTATCTCGGATGAGCTCAGCGCGCGGTTAAGGCCGCCGCGGCCGCGGCCGATATCGTGGCGGTTGAGCGCCTCGGTGAGGGTGACGTAGGAGCCGGCGTCAAAGCGATCGGCCAGCTTGATGCCCTGATAGTCCAGGTAGGAGTTGACGGCAAAGCGCTCATTGCGGCGGCGGTAGGGCCCGAGCGGGTCCTCGCCGGTCTGGGCCTGGACACCGAAGCGCTCGTCGATTTCCTGCTCGCCGCGATACGTCAGGTGCGCAATGCGACGCGCGGCCGCCAGCCCCTCGCGCGGGCGCTGGGCGGAGGCGTAGTAATCGCCGCCGTGCCAGAAGGAATCCTGCTCAATGGCCGCGATTTGCGCCGACTGGATGCCTATCTGCCAGGCGGAAGCGCGGGCCGATACGGCAATGACGCAGGCCGCATCAACGGCCTCGGGGTGCATCAGCGTCCACTCCAGCGTGCGCGCGCCGCCCATCGAACCGCCAATGATGGCGTGGACGTGGGTGATGCCGAGCTCGCGGAGCGCGGCACGCTCGGCCGTAACGAGGTCACGCACGGACAGCGCGGGGAAGCGCGAGCCCCAGGCACGGCCGTCGTCTGGGTGCGGGGAGGCGGGGCCGGTGGAGCCGCCGCAGCCGCCCAGTGCGTTGGTGGCGATAACGCACCACTTCGTCGTGTCTAGCGCCTTGCCAGGGCCGACTAGATCGGCCCACCACTCGGCCACATTCGAATCACCGGTTAGGGCGTGTTCAACCACAATGACGTTATTGCGGCCGTGGGGATCGCCGCGGAGGTGGCCGAAGCGGTGGTAGGCAATGTGGGCGTCGGCAAGCGTGGCGCCGGCTTCGGTGTGAAAGTCGCCGATGCTAACTAGCTTCATGCCAGCGCGCTAAAGCCCAGCTCGAGGTCCGCGATGATGTCATCGATGTGCTCGATGCCAACGGACAGACGGATGGTGGACTGGGTGATGCCGGCCGCGGCAAGCGCAGGCTCGTCGGACTGGGAGTGCGTAGTGGTTGCCGGGTGCACGGCCAGGGAGCGGGTATCGCCGATATTGGCGAGATTGGAGTGGAGCTTGAGGGCGTCGATAAACGCCCAGGCTTCCTCGCGGCCGCCGTCGATGTCGAAGGAGAGCACGGAGCCGGTGTAGGCGTAGCCGAGCTTTTCCTTGGTGGCCTTATACGGCGAGGAATCCAGGCCGGCGTAGTTGACCTTGGTGACCTTGGCGTGGCCTTCCAGGCACTCGGCAACGGCCTGGGCGTTGGCATTGTGCTTTTCGACGCGCAGTCCCACCGTCTCAATTCCATTCAGCGTCAGCCAGGCGTTGAAGGGGGAGATGGCGGCGCCGGTATCGCGTAGCAGGCCGGCGCGGGCCTTGAGTGCGAAGGCTGGGGCTCCGAGATCGGCGTACTTCAGGCCGTGGTAGGCCTCGTCTGGGGTGACGAAGTAGGGGAAGACGGGCTCGCCGTTGCGGGTGACGGTCCAGTCGAAAGAGCCGCCGTCGATAATCGCGCCGCCGATGGCCGAGCCATTGCCGGTGTAGAATTTGGTGGTGGAAACCACGACGATGTCCGCGCCGAGGTCCAGCGGCCGGGCGAGGGCGGCGGTGGCGATGGTGTTATCTACGATGAGCGGGACCTGGTTGTTGTGGGCGACCTCGGCGATGGCCGGGATATCGAGGACATCGGCCACGGGGTTGCCGAAGGTCTCGCCGTAGAAGGCCTTGGTATTTGGCTGGACGGCGTCCTGCCAGGATTGCGGGTCATCCGGGTCCTCGACGAAGGTGACGTCGATGCCTAGGCGCTTGAGCGTGACGGTAAAGAGGGTGGAGGTGCCGCCGTAGAGGCGCGGGGAGGTCACGATGTGGTCGCCGGCCGAGGCGAGGTTCAAAATGGCCGCGGTCTCGGCGGCTTGGCCCGAAGCGAAGGCGACGGCCGCGACGCCGCCCTCGAGGGAGGCGAGTCGCTCTTCTAACGCGTCCTGGATGGGGTTGGTCAGGCGGGTGTAAATGGGGCCGGCGTCGGAAAGATTGAAGCGGTTGGCCGCGTGCTCGGCGTCGTTAAAGACGTAGGAAGTGGTCTGGTAAATCGGCACGTTGCGGGCGTTGTGGTGCCCGTCGAGGTTTTGGCCCGTGTGTACGGAGCGGGTAGCGAAGGACCAGTTGGAGTTGGAGTTATCGTATTTCGTCGTCATGCTTGGCAAGACTAGACCAAGCGGTATGTCTTGCGAACGGGTTTTGGAAAACCCGCTGGCAGAAACGAGAATAAAAATAGACCAAGCGGTCAGTGTGTGCTTGGTCTGGTGGGGTGCCTTGCTTAGCGGTGACGGTCTTGTTTCTCGAGCTGTTCGGCAATGCGGCGGGTGTTTGCGCGAGTTTCGTTGCTATTGCGCACGAGCTTGACCACGATGGCGATGATTCCGGCGAGGATAAGAAACGGAATGAGTATGAGCAGGAATTCAAATGGGCCGAGGGACATATATTGCCTTTCGTTTATGAACGTTGGCATTACGGTATCACTCGCGTAGGGCGGCCGCGACCGCGGACAGGCTCGTGCGCAGTTCGGTGTCGCTAAGGTGGCCGAAGCCGAGGACGACGCCGTCTTCGGCGTCGGCGCCTCCCCAATAATCGCGCAGCGGGGTGAGCTTGATGCCGCGGGCGGCGGCGCGAGGAGCAACGGCGGGATTGCACAGAAGGACCGCGTGGAGGCCGCCGTGGATGGGGAGGAGCTGGGCGCCATCGATGGCGCCCAGCGTTTCGGCCACTAGGTTGCGGCGGCGTTTATAGGTGCGGCGCATGCGGCCGGTGTGGCGTCGTAAAGCGCCGCTGGCAAGGTAGTGGGCGAGCGCGGCTTGGGGAATGGCGCCGACGGGTTGGCCGAAGACCTCGCGCACGCGGTCAACGGCCGGGCGCAGGCGCGGCGGGACAACAAGGTAGCCACAGGCAATGGAGGGGGAGATGACCGAGGAAAAGGTGCCCAGCAGTACGGTGTGCTCTGGAGCGAGCGCGGCAAGGGCGGGCAGCGGCTGGCCGACATAGCGCAGTTCGGAGTCAAAGTCGTCCTCGATGAGGAGGGCGTCGTGTGCGCGGGCCCATTCGACGAGCTCCGCGCGCCGCGCCGCTGGCAAGGATCCTCCATAGGGGTGCTGGTGGGAAGGAGTAACGATGAGAACGTCGAGGTCCACGGTGGGGACGGTGACGCCCTCGGCGTCGGTGGGGACGTCGACAAGCGTATGTCCTAATGCCTGGGGCACGCGGCGCAGGCTGGGGTAGCCCGGCGACTCTACGCCCACTCGAAGCTGCCCGCCCAGCGCGTGTAGTAGCACCGATAAACCATCGCGGGCGCCGGCGGTCACCACCACGTAGGCCGGATCGACGGTGAGTCCACGCATGTGACGCAGGTGCCCGGCTACCTCGCGAGGGAGATCGCCGGAGGGGTCCACCGCTGCCTGACGCCACGCTGCCCTCCATTCGGGGGTGAGGATCCCGGCGGTGTCCGGAAGGCCTGGGGTGAGCTCGATGTGTTTCGGGGTAGGGGCGGGGTGCGGCGCGGGTTGAGGCTGTGGAGTCCGGGCGTGGGGGAGGCGCGGGTTGATAACGGTGCCCGACCCGACCTCCGCGGTGAGGTAGCCCTCGGCCGTGAGTTGGTCGTAGGCGGTGACCACGCTGCCTCGGGAAATGCCGAGCTGCGAAGCCAAGTGGCGGGTCGAAGGAACGCGCTCGCCTGGCAGGAGGACGCCGGCGGCGACCTGGGCGCGTAGGGCTGCGGCTACTTGCACGGGCAGCGGCCGCGTATCAGAGGGATCGAGGCGAAGGGGCACGGACCCATCATAAGTGGTCTAATCCAACACGCTGAAAATGGCTCTTGTCTTGTACCAATTATGTGGGCCACTATGGCACCTATGACTGAACAGGTAAATGAACAAGGACGCGCTACCACGCGCGTGAAGCGAGGACTAGCCGATATGTTGAAGGGCGGCGTCATCATGGACGTCGTGACCCCGGAGCAGGCGCGCATTGCGGAGGACGCGGGCGCGTCGGCCGTGATGGCGCTGGAGCGCGTGCCGGCCGATATCCGCGCGCAGGGCGGCGTGGCCCGCATGTCTGACCCAGAGCTTATCGAGGGCATCGTCGAGGCCGTGGACATCCCGGTCATGGCTAAGGCCCGCATCGGCCACTTTGTAGAGGCGCAGATCCTGGGCGAGCTGGGCGTGGACTTCATCGACGAGTCCGAGGTGCTCAGCCCGGCCGATTACGTCAACCACATCAATAAGTGGGACTTCGACGTGCCGTTCGTGTGTGGTGCGACCAACCTGGGCGAGGCGCTGCGCCGCATCACCGAAGGCGCGGCCATGATTCGATCCAAGGGCGAGGCCGGCACCGGCGACGTCTCCGAGGCCGTGAAGCACCTGCGCACCATTAAGGCCGAGATTGCCCGACTGCGCCACCTGGACCGAGACGAGCTCTACGTCGCGGCCAAGGAACTGCAGGCGCCGTATGACCTGGTTGCAGAGGTTGCGGAGACCGGCAAGCTCCCGGTTGTGCTCTTCGTTGCCGGTGGCGTGGCCACGCCTGCCGACGCCGCCCTTGTCCGCCAGATGGGTGCCGAAGGCGTCTTTGTCGGATCCGGCATCTTCAAGTCCGGCAACCCGGCGGCGCGCGCGGAGGCCATCGTGAAGGCCGCCACGCTGTACGACGACCCCGCAGAACTCGCCAAGCTTTCCCGCGGCCTGGGCGAGGCCATGGTGGGCATCAACGTCAACGATGTGCCTGCACCGCACCGCCTGGCCGAGCGCGGATGGTAGCCACCGTCGGGGTGCTGGCGCTGCAGGGCGGCGTCGAGGAGCATCAGCGCATTCTGGACGGGCTCGGTGTGGCGACGCGCCGGGTGCGGGTGCCGCGCGACTTGGACGGGCTCGACGGGTTGGTGATTCCGGGCGGCGAGTCGAGTGTCATCGACAAGCTGGCGCGCAGCTTCGGGCTGGCCGAGCCGCTGCGCGACGCCGCGGCCGCAGGATTGCCGGTGCTCGCGACCTGCGCGGGGCTCATTTATTGCGCCCGCGAGCTGGAAAACCCCGCGCCGGGGCAGCAAACCCTGGGGCTGTTGGACGTGACCGTGCGGCGTAATGCCTTTGGCAACCAGCGCTTTTCCGAAGAGCGCACGGTTCCTGTGACGGCGGGCGAGGAAACGCTCGACATTGAGGCGAGTTTCATTCGTGCCCCGCTGGTCACCCGCGTGGGCGATGGCGTCGAGGTCATCGCGACGGTGCCGGGCGAGGACGGCGACGCGGTGGTCGGCGTGCGCCAAGGCCGCGTGACAGCGCTGAGCTTTCACCCAGAAGAAAATGGCGACGCCCGCGTGCACGCCGCCTGGCTCGACAGCTTCTAGGCACGCACACCAAAGCCGCCCCGCAGCGATGAACTGCCCCCCGAAAGTTGGACTGGTTTAATTCTAGGCGGTTAGGGCTTCAAGGGTCTGATTTCGATATTGCATCGGGGTTAGACCCTTGAGTCGTTGTTGGATGCGTTCGGTGTTGTACCACCGGATGTACTCGTCGATTGCCTGGTTGAACTCTGCGACGGTGTCGAAGGCTTCTCCGTGGTACATCTCGGTTTTCAGGTGGCCGAAGAAGTTCTCCATGACCGCGTTGTCGTAGCAGTTGCCTTTGCGTGACATCGATTGGACTCCCTGGTGCTGGCTAATCAGGGTGCGCCATGATGAGTGCTTGTATTGGAATCCTTGATCGGTGTGGATCATCCAGCCCGGCTCTGGAGCACACGCTTTGATCGCCTGCGCCAACGAAGCCGAGGTAAACGCCGTAGACGGCGATGTGGCCACTGTGTGGGCGACGATTGAGCGGTCGAACAGGTCCATCACCGGTGAGAGATACACCTTGCGGCCAGCGACTTTGAACTCGGTGACGTCGCTGACGAAGACAGTGTTGAGCCTATCGGGGGTGAAGTTGCGCTCGAGTGTGTTCTCAGCGATGTAGCTGATTGTGCCAGTGTAGGAGATGTAGGGCCTGCGCTGGCGGATCTTGGCTTTCAAGCCCATGGCGCGCATGAGCTTGTAGACAAGTTTGTGGTTGACCACCCAGCCCTGGTTACGCAGGTCGAGCAGTACCCGCCGGTAGCCGTAGCGGTGTTTGTTGCGCTGAAAACTGTCCCGGATCGCTTGTTTGAGCTCGGCATGTTTATCCGGTGCGGTGAGTCGTTTTTGGTGGTAGAAGAATGTCGAGCGTGCCATGCCGGCCGCATCCAGGAGGTAGTCCAAGCGGTGGTGTGACTTGAGGATGACGATTGCCTGGGCTTTCAGGCGTGTCCCTGGTTCCTCAAGTCTCGCAATTTTTTTAAGTAGGCGTTTTCCGCTTCCAGCCGCTCAACCTGGCGGCGAAGCTTTTCCTCTTCCGTGAGGCGTTTCGGCGCAGCCGATCCTTTGGGCCTGCCCTTCGGCTTCGGGCGCAGAGCCTCGTCGCCGCCTCTGCGCCACTTAGCCACCCAGTCCTTGACGAGGTGGTCGGATGAAAGATTGAACTCTCGGGCAAGATCCATCATCGACTCACCCGCAAGATGACGTTCTACAACTTCCTTCTTCGCCTCGAAGGAGTAGTGCTGCTTGTTTGGTTTCTCCACGAGACATAGTCTGCCACGCAGTTGGAAACGGCGATAAAGTCTACGCGTTGCGTCTCTCGAGACACCGACAACACGAGCAGCGGCTCGGCAACCCATTCCCTGCTCGAAAAGCTCCACTAACTGCTCACGCTGAACTTCACTCAGCGAACTACGTGCTCTCAAAGAAAATGCTCCCCACTAGTTGTTGGCAACTGATTTCTCAGTCCAACTAATGGGGAGCAGTTCAAAATGAACGCTGCGGGGCGGCTTTTGCCTGGGAAGAATTACTTCTTCAGGCCGTCGATAATCTCGTTGAACTGAGCAACTGGGCGCATGACGGCAGAGGTCTTCTCGTCATTTGGCCAGTAGTAGCCGCCGAGGTCGGCGGGGTTGCCCTGGGCGTCGACAAGCGCCTGGGCAATCTCGTCTGCCTGGGAGGACAGCTGGGAAGCCACGTCCTTGAACGCAGCGGCAAGATCGGCATCATCGGTCTGGTTAGCCAGCTCCTCGGCCCAGAAGGTGGCCAGGAAGAAGTGGGAACCGCGGTTGTCGATTTCGCCAGCCTTGCGGGACGGGGACTTGCCCTCATTGAGCAGGCGCTCGGTGGCCTTGTCCAAGGTGGCGGCCAAGACGCCGGCCTTCTCGTTGCCGTTGGTCTGCTTCTCGTGGCGGAAGGACTCGGCCAGGGCCAAGAACTCGCCGAGGGAATCCCAGCGCAGGTGGTTTTCTTCCTCGACCTGCTGGACGTGCTTCGGGGCGGAGCCGCCGGCACCGGTCTCGAAGAGGCCGCCGCCTGCCATGAGTGGAACTACAGACAGCATCTTGGCGGAGGTACCCAGCTCGAGGATGGGGAAGAGGTCCGTGTTGTAGTCACGCAGCACGTTGCCGGTCACGGAGATGGTGTCTTCGCCGCGGCGGATGCGCTCGATGGAGGTCTTGGTAGCGGTGACCGGATCCTCGATGGAGATGTCCAGGCCCTCGGTGTCGTGGTCCTTAAGGTACTTTTCCACCAGGGACTTGATATTGCGGTCGTGGCCGCGCTCTGGGTCGAGCCAGAAGATGGTCTTCATGCCGGACAGGCGAGCGCGATTGACGGCGAGCTTGACCCAGTCCTGGATCGGAGCGTCCTTGGTCTGGCAGGCGCGCCAGATATCGCCTTCCTCCACGTCGTGGGAGATGAGGACCTCGCCCTGGGAGTTGCGAACCTCGACGGTGCCCGCGGCCGGGATCTTGAAGGTCTTATTGTGGGAGCCGTACTCCTCGGCCTTCTGCGCCATCAGGCCAACGTTCGGCACGGTACCCATGGTGGTCGGGTCGAAGGCGCCGTTTTCCTTGCAGTCCTCGATAACGGCCTGGTAAACGCCGGCGTAGGAGGAATCCGGGATGACGGCGAGGGTGTCCTGCTCCTCGTCGTTCTTATTCCACATGCGGCCAGAGGTGCGGATCATGGCTGGCATGGAGGCGTCAATAATGACGTCGGAAGGCACGTGCAGGTTGGTGATGCCCTTGTGGGAGTTGACCATGGCGAGGTCGGGGCCGTCGGAAAGCGCGGCGTCGAAAGCAGCCTTGATTTCTTCGCCGTTGTCCAGGTTCTTCAGGCCCTCGTAGATAGCGCCCAGGCCGTTCTCGCCGTTGAGACCGGCAGCCAGCAGCTCCTCGCCGTACTTGTCATATACATCGGCGAAGAAGGCGCGGACGACGTGGCCGAACAGGATGGGGTCAGAGACCTTCATCATGGTGGCCTTCAGGTGGGTGGAGAAGAGAACGCCCTCTTCCTGAGCGCGCTTGACCTGTGCGAGGAGGAACTCATCCAGGGCCTTGGCGGACATGAAGGTGCCGTCGATGACCTCGCCCTTGAGAACCGGCAGCTCCGGCAGCAGGGTCTGCTCGCCATCGGCGGTCTTGAGGACGATGGACAGGGTGTCCTCGTTTTCCAGAATGACGGACTTCTCATTGTGGCGGAAGTCGTTGTCCGCCATGGTGGCAACGTTGGTCTTGGAGTCCTTGGACCACTCGCCCATGCGGTGCGGGTGCTTCTTCACAAAGTTCTTTACGGCCTCCGGTGCGCGGCGGTCGGAGTTGCCCTCGCGCAGCACCGGGTTAACAGCGGAGCCCTTGACGGAGTCATAGCGGGCGGCGATGTCCTTTTCTTCCTCGGTGGAAGGATTATCCGGGTAATCAGGCAGATCGTAACCTGCGGCCTGCAGCTCGGCGATGGCCTTCTTCAGCTGCACCAGGGAAGCGGAAATATTCGGCAGCTTGATGATATTTGCTTCCGGGGTCTTGGCCATCTTGCCCAGCTCCGCTAGGGCGTCTTCGACCTTCTGCTCCTCGGTGAGGCGCTCTGGGAACTGCGCGGCGATGCGGGCGGCCAGCGAGATATCGCGGGTTTCCACGTCGATGCCAGCGGTGGAAGCGAAGGCCTCCACGATGGGCTTGAGGGAGTAGGTCGCCAGCAGCGGCGCCTCATCGGTACGGGTCCACGTAATCTTTGCCATGATTCTCCTAATTAACGTTGGAAAATTGTTCAAGTGCCCAGATTACCGATTTTGTGGGCGGCATGTGGGCCAGTTTGCTGAAAGTGATCCCCCATTTGCCGCCCCTTGAAAAGGGTTGCGTGGCCGCTGTCACCCATGCGCGGGAGGGGTGGAGATATTCACGAGCCCCCGCTGCGGGCATGCTGCAGGCGCAGACGGGGTGTACCCTCACTCTCCATGAAAATCATCGATGAGCTCAGCCCGCGCAGCGCACGCGAACACCGCGTTCGCCGCCGCCCGCTGCCGTTGCAAACGGAGATTACCGCCCGTCGCCGCGCCATCGTCATGGTGGCCATGGCCCTGGGCGCGTTTGCCATCGGCACGACGGAGTTCGTGTCTATGGGCCTGCTGCCGCTTATTGCAGATGATTTTGGCGTTTCGGAAGAAAACGCCTCCACGCTCATCACCATCTATGCGATGGGCGTGGTGGTCGGTGCCCCGTTGATTGCGGCTTTTACCGGCAAGCTGCCGCGCCGCCGGCTCATCCTGCTGCTCATCGGCTTCCTCGTGGTGGGTAACCTCCTTTCGGTCTTGGCACCGAACTACGCCATCCTCATGGTCGCGCGCTTTATTGCGGGCATGCCGCACGGCGCTTATTTCTCCGTGGCTAACCTTTCTGCCGCATCCATGGCGCCCCCAGGCGGCCGCGGCAAAGCCATGGCTTATGTGGGCATGGGCCTGGCCATCGCCACGGTGATTGGTGTGCCGGCCGCCCAAGCCCTCGGCTCCGCGCTGGGCTGGCAGGCGGCCTACCTGGTGGTCGTGGCCTTGGGCATTGTCACCGCCATTGCGTTGTTCTTCCTGATGCCGCACATGACGGAGATGAAGCAGACCGATATCCGCACCGAATTTGGTGCGTTCAAAAACAGCCAGGTGTGGTTCACCATCATCATGGGCGTGGTCGGCTTTGGCGGCATGTTCTCCGTCTATACCTATATTTCGTGGACCATGACCGAGGTCGCCGGCATGGACCAGAGCCTCATCTGGGTGGTGCTCATGGCCTATGGCATCGGCATGACCATCGGCAATGCCTTTGGCGGCTGGCTGGCTGACCGCAACCTGGAGTTTGGCATTATCTTTGCCTTGGCCTGCCTCATCGTTATCCTGACGGCCTTCTACTTCCTCTCCGGCCATGCCATCCCCGCTACCTTGTGCTTTGGCTGCGTGGCGTTTATGGGCTCCACCTTGGTTCCTTCGCTGCAGCTGCGCTTGGTGCATGTGGCTGGCGACGCCCAGACTCTGGCCGCAGCCCTGAACCAGTCCGCGCTGAACATCGCAAACGCGGCCGGTGCGACCATTGGCGGCGCCGTGGTGGGTGCCGGCTTGGGCTACTCCGCCCCGGCGCTGGCCGGTGCGGCCCTAGCGGCTGCGGGTTGCCTGGTATGGGCTGCGACGATGTGGGATAAAAAGCGCCTTTCTCGCCGCGCCTAGGCTTACCGATATGCTGTTGGCATGACCCTTACCATCGCGAGCGTTAATGTCAACGGAATCCGCGCTGCGTGCAAGCAGCGCAACGAAAATAACCCCGGAATGAACGCCTGGCTAGAGGAGACTCCGGCCGATATCGTGCTCATGCAGGAGGTGCGCGCAACCCCGGAGCAGGCCGAAAAGGCCCTGGCCCCAGCCTTAGAGGCGGGGTGGCACTTAGCTCTTGCCGACGCCGCCGCAAAGGGCCGCGCCGGCGTGGGTATCCTGTCTCGCACCCCGCTTGCCGACGTCGAAGTGGGCTTCGGCTCCTTTACCGACGCCGGCCGCTGGATTGCGGCTACCACCCGCGATATTCGCGTCGCCTCGCTGTACCTGCCTTCCGGCGATACCGGTTCGCCGAAGTTGGATGAAAAGTACCGCTTCTTGGACGAGTTCCAGGAGGTGCTGGCGAAGAACGCGGCGCACACGAATTCTGATGGCAGCCCGGCCGACATGGTCATCGGCGGCGACTGGAATATCTGCCACCGCGCCCAGGACCTGAAAAATAATAAGGCCAACGAAAAAAAGGCCGGGCACCTGCCGGAAGAGCGCGCCTTTATGGACCATGTCTTTGGCGCGTTCCCGGATGACAAGCCGCAGGAGAAGAAGAACCTGGGGCAGTGGCAGGGTGTGGTCGAGTACGCCGGCGGCGAGCCGTGGTCCCCGGCCGCAGATCCGCAGTGGTTCGATGTCGCCCGCCGCCTGCACCCAGAAGAAGACGGTCCTTATACCTGGTGGACCTACCGCGGCCAGGCGTTTAATAACAACGCCGGGTGGCGCATCGATTACCAGGCGGCCACCCGCCCGATGCTGGAGCGCGCGCAGCGCACCTGGGTGGATAAAGCTCCTACCGTGGAGCAGCGCTGGTCCGACCATTCCCCACTGCTGGTGGAGTACCGCTGATGACGCCACTATTTAGCGTCCTGTATGTAGTTGGTATTACGGCCGAGTCCATGACCGCCGCCTTGTCCGCCGGCCGCCAAAAGCTCGATCTTTTTGGCGTCACCATGATCGCCTCCATGACGGCGCTGGGCGGCGGCACGGTGCGCGATATGATCCTCGATGACCCTCCCTTTACCTGGGTTGAGCACCCCATTTATTTGGTGATCGTCATCGTGGCGGCCGTGGTGACGGTGGGCATGTCTTTCCTCATGCACTACTTCCGCCACCTCTTCCTGATCTTGGATGCCCTGGGGCTTGCAGTCTTTTCGGTGCTCGGCACCCAAATCGCGGTCCACCTAGGTCACGGGTTCATTATTGCCTCGGTTTCCGCAGTGATTTCTGGCGTCTTTGGCGGCGTGCTGCGTGACCTGCTTTCAGACCGCATCCCGTTGGTCTTTTCCGGCGAGTTCTACGCCGCTATCTCGCTGCTCGCCGCGGCGCTATTTATGGCTCTGTACCACAGTGGCCTGGCCGAGGAACCGACCGCGATTATCACCGCCGCAGTGTGCTTTATCGCCCGCTTGGCCGCGATCTACTTCAAGAAGGGCCTGCCCGTCTTCGAATACCGCGACGCCGAACAGCAGATGGACCCGCGTTTGCGTTTGTCCGCACGCATCGTGCGCGATGGCGCCCGCAAAGCCAAGCGCAAGGCAGGGGCGGCCACGCGCTATGCCAGCCCGATCACGCGCCCGCTGACCCGGCCGCTTAGCCGACCCTTGAGCCGCACCTTCAGGAACAAGTCTCGAGCGTTTTCTACCGCGACCGAAGGAACGGACTACAGCGATATGTCGAGCAACCGCATCGCGCGCCGGCCGAAGCGGCAGTCGATTACGCGGCCGAGCGGCCGGCACTCGCCAGGGGCGAGGGGAGTAGACGTGGAGCAGCAGTGGAGCTTTAATAAGGGGGACGTCGGCAAGCGCAAGGCACCCAAACACAAGCAGTAGTGCTATTATGGGCAGGTCAAAAAATTCAGTAATCTGCAACGGAGAAAGTTCATGGCTCGCGCAATTATTTCTTTCGTCCTCGGCGCTGTAATCCTCGGCCTGAGCATCTGGTGGTGGACCGTTGTTGGTCCGTCCTTCGCTTTCCTCGGCCCCATCGTGCTCATGGGCGTGGGCGGCGCGCTGATGGTATCCGGTTGGGCCATCCTGATGGACGTAGTCAGCCCCACCTCCCGCAAGCTCTAACATCCTTGCGCCGCATCCCCTGCCTAATCGGGCAGGGGATTTTTCGATCCTTCGCTCAGGCGGCGCCGGGGAAGGATGTGAACCGCGCGGCGAGGCTAGGGGGTAGGATAAGGCACCATGACTGCAGACAATTCCACCGTTTCCCGTGTCCTGTCCGGTATCCAACCCACCGCTGATTCCTATCACCTGGGTAATTACCTGGGAGCGCTGAAGCAGTGGATTGACCTGCAGGACGGCTATGACGCCTTCTACTTCATTCCTGACCTGCACGCGATCACCGTGGAGCAAAATCCGGAGGAGCTGCGCAACCGCACCATCGCGGGTGCCGCACAGCTCATTGCCTTGGGCATTGATCCGGAAAAGTCCACGCTCTTCGTGCAGTCGCACGTGCCCGCCCACGCGGAGCTGACCTGGGTACTGCAGTGCCTTACCGGTTTTGGCGAGGCCTCCCGTATGACCCAGTTCAAGGATAAATCTGCCAAGCAGGGCTCGGACCGCACCTCGGTGGGCCTATTTACCTACCCGATCCTCATGGCCTCCGATATCTTGCTCTACTCGCCGGATTATGTGCCGGTGGGCGAGGACCAGCGCCAGCACCTGGAGCTGACCCGCAATCTTGCCGAGCGTTTCAACAATAAGTATGGCGAGACCTTCAAGGTACCGGAGCCGTTCATCCCGGAGGGTGCGGCAAAGATTTATGACCTACAAGAGCCGACCTCCAAGATGTCTAAGTCCGGCGCCAACCCGAAGGGCCTGGTCAACCTGCTTGATGCACCGAAGACCTCGGCTAAGCGCATCAAGTCCGCCGTGACGGATGATTTGGGATCGGTGGCCTTCGACCGCGATAACCAGCCGGGTGTGTCCAACCTGCTGGTCATCCAGTCTGCGCTCACCGGTGAATCCATCGATTCCTTGGTGGAAAAGTACGCCGGCCAGGGCTACGGCCACCTCAAAGTCGATACCGCCGACGCGCTGCAGGAATTTACCACTCCGCTCAAGGCGCGCTATGACGAGTTGATGGCGGACCGCGGCGAGCTCGAGCGCATCCTGGCGCAGGGCGCGGAGACGGCGCAGGAGATTGCCCAGCCGCTTGTCGACGCCGTCTATGAAAAGGTCGGCTTCCTTCCCCGCCTGCGCAAGTAGCAAGCAGCCGCTTCCCCCGCACCCCACCCCACAAAGGGACAAGTGGGCATCTGCCAGTTACTCTAGGTGAGATAAAAACTGTGCGAGCAAGAAGGGAAGCACGTGCCTACCACCACGCAATCCTCCTCGAAGAAGACGGACCACTACGGCATCGAACGCGCCAATGCCGACGATCCCGGTGCGGTAGATAAGATTCGCTCCAAGTCCGGATTCGTTGACCACCTCATGCGCATGAACGAGCGCTACGGTGCCGAAGGCGGCAACCAGTTTGCCGCCGGCATCACCTATTATTCGGTGCTCTCCATCTTCCCGCTTGCCATGCTGATCGTGGCCACCGTCGCCGCCGTCTTGGCTAACCGCGAGGACCTGCTCAATGATCTGCAATCCCATATCACCAGTTCTATCGATGGCGATATGGGCGATACGGTTAACAAAATCCTCGATACCGCCATTGACCAACGCGGCGCCATGTTCGGTATCGGTGGTTTGACCACCCTGTGGTCCGGCCTGGGATGGATGAATAACCTGCGCATCGGTATCTCGGCCATGTGGGGCATCGATGCCAACGAGGGCGGTTCCTTCTTGAAGAAGAAGTTGTCTGACCTGGTGGGCCTCATTGGCCTTATCGTGGCGTTCCTCATCGCCTTTGGCGTGACCGCTGCCGGGTCCTCCGGCCTTACCCAGAAGATCTTTGAGCGCGTAGGAATCGAGTCCTTCTCGGGCATGGACTTGGTGATTTTCTTTGTCGGCTTGGCTGTGGGCCTTCTGGCCAACTTCATTGTCATGTGGTGGCTGATTATGATCCTGCCGCGCACCAAGGTGCCGAAGAAGTCCGGCCTTATCGGCGCAGCCATTGGTGCGGTGGCCTTCGAGCTGCTTAAGCAGCTGTCTACGGTCATCATGTCCTCTGCTACCGGCAGCCCGGCCGGCGCGGTCTTCGGCCCAGTCATCGTGCTCATGGTGGTCATGTATCTGATTTGGCGCGTGGTGCTGTACATCTCCGCGTGGACCGCCACCACCGCCGAGTCCCTGAAGTACGCTCACCCGCCGGTCCCAGAGCCGGCCGTTATTCGCGTCCGCAACGAGGTCAAGGAAGGCGCGCCTGCAGGTGCGACCTTCGGCGTTGGCGCCGCTGTAGGCGCCGCGGCCGTGGGCGCGTGGAGCTTGTTGCGCCGTAAGTAAATCTCCTCCTTAGGGGTGAGGCCGCCGCTGCCGGTGGGCTTTAAGATAGAGCATTATGAACGCCAATGACATCGCACCGAATCTTTATGAGGAATGGGGACTAGATCGCCGCGATGGCGAGCACGAGCTCTTAGTCTTGCTGGAGTCCAAGGATGTGCTGCTACAGCAGCAAGGCCACGACATTGAACATCCGCGGCGCGCGCAGCTGCGCATCGCTGCCAGCGTCTTAGGCTCTGCTGCAAAGCGAGTCGAATACGATAAGGCGTGCGCGGCGGGAGTGCGCCCCACCTGGGGAGACCTAGGACAGCTGGGCGCGGTAGGACAGTGGAACCCGCGGCCACAGCAGTCCCAGCAGCAAGCTCAGTCATTCCAGCCCGGTCAGGCGGCGGCGCCAGGCCGTCATGCTCAGCAAGAACCACGATCTGCGCAGACCGCGAGCCCCTATGGGTCGCCCTATTCGCGTAATCCCTTTGACCCGCAGCACAATCCATTCCCGCCGGCAACGGCGAACGCGGCCGTCCCCGCACCGCTGCTACAACACCCAGCGGCCGAAATTAGCCAGCGCGCCGGTCAAGATGCGCGCATCGGCATGGCCATTTTGGACCTATTCTTTTTCTCACTCATCAGCGGTAGCTTCGGCGTCGCGCTGCTCTCCGGCGGTGTGGATGAGCTTTCGACGTTTATTGGCGGCGCCATTCTCTTGCTGCTCTATGTTTTGGGCACCGAGTGTTGGCTCGGCGCCAGCCCGGCCAAGCTGCTGATGGGCTACACGGTGCGCGACGTCGACACCAAAGAGCGGCTCACCCTTACCCAGTCCGCTAAGCGCCAGTGGTGGCGCCTAGTCAATATCGTGCCGGGCCCCGGTACGTTCGCCAGCTGGGTGGGCGCCGGCGTGCACGCCTGCACTATTTCGGAGAAGAATAATCGCCGCGGCACCCACGATGAGTGGGCTAACGCCGAAGTAGTGAAAAAGCACCCACGCAAATAGCCAGCAGCACTACGACGCCGGCGATAACCCAGCCGAGCCAGCCCTGCACTCCGGCCAAGGAGGAGTTCGCGGATTGCGCCTGGGTATCGGGTGCCGTGGTGGCTGCAGGGGACGCAGGGGAGTTGGCGTCGGAATGGGCGTCGGCAAGCAATTGCCCTACACCATCACCGGGATGCACCTTATAGGCCTCGTGCAGTAGCTTCTGGGCCTGCTCCCACGCGCGCGGGCCGTGCTCCACGGTGGTATCGAGCAGCACCGCTTGCAGACGCCGGCCATGGCGGTCAAGCGCGCCGACGAAGGTATGGTGTGCGTCATCGGTAAAGCCCGTCTTGCCACCAATGCCATCCGGATCATTGAGGAAGAGCCCGTTATCGTTGCCTAATTGGTAACCGTCAAGGTCGCCCCAGCCGGGAAAGTCCACGGACTCCGTATCCACAATCCGCGCGAAGGTCGGGTTATGGAAGGCCGCGCGGTAAATGCGGGAAATATCCTCGGCCGAGGTAGACATGCCCGGGGCATCGAGCCCAGAGTAGCTGGCCGCGTAGGTGGAATTTGTGCCGATCTCGGCCGCCTTCTCATTGACCTTGCGCAGCGTGGCCTCGTCGCCGCCCAATTCCTGTGCCAGGGCGTGCGCGGCATCGTTGCCAGAGGCCATGAGCAAGCCCTGCAAAAGCTGTTCCACCGTGTACGTGCCGCCTGGGCCGATGCCGACCGCTGAGCCGTCAATCTGTGCCGATTCTTCGCCCACCTCGACCTTCTGGTGCAGATCCAGTTCGTCGATAACCACCAGCGCCAGCAGTGCCTTGATGATGGAGGCCGGCCGGTAGCGGCCGTTAGGGTCCTTCATTGCGATGATTTCGCCGGAATCGATATCGGAGACCATCCACGCCGCGGCCACCACATCCTTATCCACCTTGAACCCTTCGGGCAGGGTGGTGCCACAGGCCTCATTGCTTTCCACCGGCGGCAGCGGGGTGGGTGAGGCCTGCCCAGGAGCGAGGCGCTCCGAGGTGGTGGTGGCCTTTTCCGGGCGCTCGGCGTGCGGGCACTTATCGGTATCCGGGGCGGTGGTGCGCATGGTGGTAGGAGTTTCCGGCTCTTCCGCCAGCGCGAGCGGTGCGCCGCTGAGCAGGACGGTAACGAGGGAACTAGCTATAATTCTTTTCATGACATGACACATCTTAGGCCCGTGCCTACGATGGGACGCATGCATGACGCGCCTTTGATTAGCCCTGAAAACAAGGACTCCGCCGCCGACGTGGTGGCCAAGCTGCCTAAGGTCTCCCTCTTTGAGCCCATTAACTCCACGGCCGCTACGCCGGAGGAACTCACCGCGACCATCCGTGAGCGCTACGAAGCCCTAGCCGCAGACGGCGTGGTCTACGCGGAACTGCACTTGGATCCAGCAGCGATTGGCCTGGACGCTGCCGCGGTTGTTGAAGCCGCCGTTGCAGCCCGCATTCCTTCCCTGGACTCCCGCCTCGTCCTGGCCGGCACGGCCCCTGAGGCAGCAGTGCCTGACGACGCCCCCGTGGTGGGCTATAACCTCCCGCAGGACGAGGCGGGCGCGGCCGCGGACTTCCGCGCCGCCTACCTACCCACCCAGATTCACGTGGGCGAGGACTTCGCGGAAGTTGAGCGCGCCGCCCAGGCCGGCGTGAACCGCCTAATCCACCCGGTGAATATGATCGATGACTTCACTGCGAATATCGAAGGCATCGTGCCGGGTAAGGCCTCTGGCTACATCCGCGACCGCCATATCCCCCTGGTCTTTACCCCACTGGAGGAAGCCGAGGATCTGACCGACCACCCACTACCACTGCTGCAGCAGCTGGGTTTTACCTGCACCATTTCCTCGGGCGAGACCACCTTGACCAAGCAGTTCCTCGCGCTCAGTGAGACCTTTGGCTATGGGCTAGAGGAATTTTTCGATCTCACCGTCAAAGCGGTGGAGAATTCCTTCGCTGACCAGGAATTACGGCAGCATCTGCTAGAAACGGTTATCCTGCCAGCATACGAGGAACTTTCAGACCCCGAGCTGGCAGGCCCAGACACTGAAGAGTCTTTGGCAGACGCCGCTGAAGAAACTACTGACTAAAGGAGAATTACATGCCTTCCGTACTTTTTGTTGTTACCGCCGCTGAGGAATGGACCCTGGCCGATGGCACCAAGCGCCCGACCGGTTACTGGGCCGAGGAGCTTATCGCCCCGCACCGCGCCTTCCAGGGCGCGGGCTGGGATATCCACTTCGCCACCCCGGGTGCGAAAGCTCCCGTGGTAGACGAGTACAGCCTTGAGGTTCTGCCCGATAACGTGCGCATGGCGCAGGAAAACTACCTGGCAGAGTTGGGCGTAGCGCTGGAGAACCCGATGAGCCTGGCCGATGTCAATGAGGAAGACTATGACCTCATTTTCTACCCAGGCGGCCATGGCCCGATGGAGGATCTGGCCTATGACCAGGATTCCGCGAAGCTTCTGCAGGCTCGCATGGATTCCGGCCGCAAGCTTGCCTTGCTCTGCCACGCCCCGGCAGCGATGTTGGCCGTGGATAACGAGAACTGGCCGTTCAAGGGCTACAAGATGACTGCTTTTAGCAACGCTGAGGAGGGCGAGGACGTCATCGCGGCCGCCAAGTGGGCGCTGGAGACCCGCCTGCGCGAGCTCGGCGCGGATTACCAGGAGACCGATCCGATGTCCCCGAACGTCATCGTGGATCGCAACCTGTACACCGGCCAGAACCCGGCTTCCTCTGAGCCGCTGGCACAGCGTATTCTGCGCGATTTCTAAATGTGCGTTTCGCGAGTCCTCAAGGCCGGGGCAGCCCTGACCGGTGTGGTCGGGGCAGCGGGCATGGCGGCGTATGCACTCAGCCGCCGGCCGTACCTGCGTGAGGTGGCACCGGGGCTGCGCAGCCCGATTTTGTACCTGCCTATGCACCTGCTTGCCGACGCCACCTTTGCCCGCGCCAGCCGCTTCTTTGCCAGCATCGATTTCTCCCGTCCGGTGCGGCACGCGGTGGATATTACGGAGTTTTCCGCTTCCTTCGATGGCCACGCCTTTAGTGCCCGCGTGCTTACCCCACGCGGCGATGCCCAGGGCGCAGCCACCGCTGGGCCGCGCCCCGTGGTCGTATGGACGCACGGCGGCGGCCATCTCATCGGTGGCCCGGCCATGTATGACCCGCAGAATGCCCGCATGGCGTCCGAGCTCGGTGCCATCGTGGTAGCCCCGCGCTACCACAAATCCACCCAAGAGCCGTTCCCCGCGGATCATGATGAGTGTTACGCCGCGCTGCGCTGGGTGCAAGAACACGGCGATAAGCTGGGCGGGGATACCTCGCGCATCGCCGTCGCCGGCGATAGCGCCGGCGGTGGCCTTGCCGCGGGCTTGGTCCAGCGGGCCTTGGATGAGGGCCATCCGGTCCGCGCGCTCGGCTTGGTCTATCCCATGCTGGATCACCGCACCACGGATAAGTCCGGTGCGGTGGGCCAATTCATCTGGACGGCGGGCCCGAACCGCGGCGCGTGGTCGATGTACCTGGGAGACGACCACCTGGATGTTGACCTGCCGCCCTATGCTTCGCCGGCCACGCGCAGTGATCTTTCCGGCCTGCCGCCCACGTGGATCGGGGTGGGCGGCATCGACCTTTTCTGCGATGAATCCGTGGCCTTTGCCCAAGCCCTCGACGCAGCCGGCGTGGACACCACCCTCGACGTGTGGGCCGGCGCCTATCACGGGTTTGACCAGATTAAACCCAAGGCGCCGCAATCGCGCGAGCTTATCGACGCCCTCATTGACCACCTTCGCCGCCACCTCTAAAGTCACGTACTAAGGGAGGACGAGCGATGAAATACAACACGCACGTGTCGTGGGTCGTAACTTTCATCAGCCTTATTGTGCTCGGCCTGATTCTGGGCGGGGTCTTTGGGATAGGAACCCTGGGCCGATCCATTGTTGGCCTCAGCGCCTTTGTCGTGTGGCTGATTTTCGACAAATACATGCGCGACCGGACCCGGAGCCGACGCTAGGAGCAAGAAGCAGCGGGCGATTAAACGCAAAAGCCGCCCCGCTCCGCCCAGCTGCTGTGCAGCGGGGCAAAGGCGCGGGGCGGCGGATGCCACGCGCGGCCGGGGCCGCGCGACCTGGTACGGGTTTAGAACTTGGAGAAGCGCTTGATGAGCATATCTTCCAAGCCCTTCCAGGACTCAGCGTGCTCGTTATATGGCTTGGACGGTACGTAGCCGGCGTGCTCGGTGGAGCCGAGCATGTAGCCCAAGTAGTCCTGCAGGCGCGGGTGAGCCAGCATATAAGAGTTAATGGAATCGTCGCCTGCCCAGTCAGCGGCATCGGCGCATACCTCATAGCAGCGCGCCATCTGATCGGAATCGACGGCCTCTGGGCCCTTTTCGATATCGCGCACGATGCCGTTGAAGGAGTACTGGTTATCCGGGTGGACCTGAATTTCTAGCTCGCCGGCATTAGCGGCGGCGACAACCTCTTCCCAGGTGGATACGCGGGCTAGGTCGTGGTCATCGTTGTCCATGATCCAGCGCACGAGGGTCTTCGGGGAATCGAAGGTGAAAATCTCGCCCCACTTGCCCAAGAAGATGGGCTTGCCGTCCAGGTAGGTGCGCAGGGTGTAGACGGACTTGGACTGCGCGGTGATCTTGATGGGATCGATGCCGGCGGCGGCCCACGGGGAGTTATCGTACGGGTCAGCGGCCTCGGCGGCAGCCTTGCGCTTTTCCTCGGCTTCCTTGGCCGCTGCAGCGGAGGCGGCAGCAGCAGAAGAGATGCGCTCCTTGGCATCGGAGACCTTGGCCGCATCAAAGTCATCGCTGGAGACCACGCGGACGTGCTCATCCAGGTCCTCGATGACCTTCTTCCAGTTGCCGGCGATGACGTGGCCCACGCCGGACCACTCGCTCATGCCCTGTTCGCCGGAGTAGTGGTCGGCGCCGCGGGAGACGTTGCGCAGGATGGAGTGGGAGGCGAAGAAGATGGTGGTGTGCTCTGCACCGGCGACGTCGGCAAGCGCGGAGGCCATCTCCAGGTTGCGGGCCACCGTGGATACGTTCCGGTGGCTCGGGCGACCAGCCAGCGCCTCCGGCATGCCGATGAGGTCATACTCATCGCGCTCCGCCGGGGTAACGCGGTCCGCATCGCGGCCGGCAAACTGGTCCCAGTGCGGGTGGTCCAGCAAATCATGCTTAGTGCCAGACTCCACGAAGCACAGCAGCTCGGCGGGTGAGTTAAAGGCTAGGACGGCCTCGTCATCGCCCAGAAAGGCCTGCCACTCGGAGCCATGTTGGCGCCACTTGGGTGCCCAGAGGGTATAAAAATCGCCCTCGGTCAGCGAGAGCTTTACAGGTACAATTGCGCGGGTGCTCATGGCGTTTTAGTCTACCCAACGCCCTAAGCAGCGCGCGAGGCCGCACCGGCCTTAGGCCGTGGGCCGCCAAAAGCCTTTGAATTGCATACCCATATTTGTGGTGCGCAGCGGGTTGGTTTGCACCGGGTCTCCGGCCTCCACGATTTCGCCATTGCCGGAATACATTGCCACGTGCCCATCCCATACCACCAGGTCACCGGGCTGCAATTGATCCGCGCTAACCTGCTGACCAACCGTCTGCTGGTCCGCCGTGCGGGGCAAGTCCACTCCGGCCTGTGAATAAGCCCATTGGGTAAGGCCCGAGCAATCAAAGCCACCGTTTCCGGTGCCGCCCCATACGTAGGGCTGGCCCACTTGGCTCTTCGCCGCAGCGACCGCGGCCTGCCCGGCGGCCGAACCGCCCTCGGCAGAAGGCTCTGGTGCGGGCGGGGGAGAAGATACCTCGTGTGCGGTGGCGTCGGCGCCGGCATCAGCGCCCGCGGCGGATTGTTCTGGAAGAGCGGTGGAGTGCTGGGCACCGGTGGGGCTTACGGGGGCGTCGGCAAGCGCGGAGTGCACCGGCCGCTGCGCTACCGGCTGCAAGGACTGAGCGGCCGCGCTGAGATCACCCATCAGGCGCTGCACGCGGGCAGTGGCCATACCCAGGTGCTGGGAGATAAGCGCGCGAAGCTGAGCCAGAGCGGCGGCACGCGCCGATGGATCCAGCGATAGGAAACCCAGCGCGGTGGGCAGGGCCTGGCGCACCAGCTGCGTGGCGATGCCCACCAGATCCCGGATGGTGCCCGCCACCAAGGTGCGAGCCTGGCTGAGCGCAGCAGAGATGGTTGCATTATCGAGATCGATATTTTTCGCCGACTCGAGTAGGGGAGCGGGGTTGCCGTGGGCGATGGCGGCCAAAGGCTCGGCGGCGGAGAGATCCGGCACGCGGGGAAGCTCAACCTCCGGAAGCTGCGCCGGTTGCATGGTGGCAATCTGCTTGAGCGCGGTATCGAGCATCTACATCGCCGCCCCAAGGTGCTGGCCTAGCGAGGCATCGGTGTCTTCCGCCTCGCGCGACATCTGGAAACCGGAGTGGGCAACCTGCCCCATATCGTTGCGCAGCACGCTTAAACGCGCGCCCACATTATCGAGCGCGGCATGCACCGCCTCGTTGAAAGCGGTGAATGCGGAATCTTCAGGCAAAACGGGGTGGGGCGGATTCTCCCCTTGGGACTGGGCGTGCAGGTCGCGGGCGAGGTGGCGGGCATAGTCAGTATCGATCGTGAAAGGTCTCATGCCCTATTGGACTGCCCGATGGCCCATTTGGTTCCCAAAAAGTTTAAAGTGGTGGTCATGGACATCCACGTAGTAGACCACCCGCTTGCCGCCTCCCGCCTTACCCTCATGCGCGATGCGCGCAGCGATAACTCCGCTTTCCGCGCCGCACTGAAAGACTTGGGCGCCATGCTCGTATACGAAGCATCCCGCGGTCTTGCCGTGGAGAACTTCGACTGTGCCACCCCGGTTTCTACCGCACAGGGCACGCGCCTGCAGGACCCGCCCATTATCGTGCCGATCATCCGCGCCGGGCTGGGCATGGTGGACCCAGCCCTGTCCATGATTCCGGATGCCCAGGTGGGCTTCATTGGCATGGCCCGCAATGAAGAGACCCACGAACCGGTGCCGTACCTAGAGGCATTGCCGGAGGACCTGACTGGCCGCACGGTGTTCGTGGTGGATCCGATGCTGGCCACCGGTGGTTCCCTGCTGCACGCATTGCGCCTGCTTGCCGATCGTGGCGCCACCGATATCACCGCCATCTGCATGGTCTCGGCGCAGCCGGGTGTGGATGCGCTGGCTGACTCCGATCTGCCGGTGCGCCTAGTCACCGCCGCTATCGATCCTTCGCTCAACGAGGATGCTTATATCGTGCCGGGCTTGGGCGATGCCGGCGACCGCCTCTACGGTCCGCGCAATATCGACCTTTAAGGTAATCTTCTTCCTGGAAAGGCGACCGCACTTTCCAGGGGGAGAATATGAGTTTCATTCATCTAATGTGGTCGAGCTACGGCCACGGATTTTCGCAACAATTGCGGCGGGTGCGACAGCGTCGGGGGATTTCGCAGCAGGCGCTGGCGGAGATTTCTGGGGTATCTCGCAGCCAAATTTCTAATCTGGAGCGCAACGAAAATGGCGTGCACGCCATGGCTGATCCGCAGCTGTCTACGGTATATAAGCTGGCCTTGGCTCTAGAAATCCCGCCGGCGGTACTGCTGCCGGCCGGCGGGGACGTGGTCGAAGGGCATTTGACCGATTCCGCGGTGGCCGCCGCCGAGGACGTCGCGCCCTTCCCACAAGGCTATGTGGATCGGCGTCGGTTTGCCGCCACGTGGAATGGCGCCTTGAGCTAGAGCACCCCGCATCACCACCTGAGTTACTGAACCGCATGGTCTAGTTGTAGACTTTGCACCCAGACGTATTTCAACGACAGGGAAGGCACGCGGATGATCTCGGAATTCATCAACGAGTGGTTCAATGCCCACCGTGCGGAGGTCATCGCGTGGCGGCGCCATATTCACCGCCACCCGGAAACCGCGAACCAAGAGGTAGAAACCACCAACTTCCTCGCTTCTATCCTGCAGGACTACGGTCTGGAGCCACAGCGCTTCCCCCAGACCGGCCTCATGGTAGACATCGGCCCCGATACGGAACTAGGCCGCTTAGCTTTCCGTGCGGATATCGATGCCCTGCCAGTCACCGAAGTCACCGGCCTGGAATATACCTCTGAGGTGCCCGGCAAGATGCATGCGTGCGGCCACGATGTGCACACCACCGTGGCGCTCGGCCTAGCCTGCGCGGTGGCGGATTTTCAGCGCGTCCACGACCTGCCATTGGGTATTCGGGTCATCTTCCAACCGGCCGAGGAAGTATGGGTCGGCGGTGCGACCGACGTTATTGAATGGGGTGCGCTGGAAGGCGTGCATTCCATTTTTGCCATCCACGCCGAGCCCAAGCTGCGCGTGGGGCGCATCGGTATCCGCGCCGGGGCTATCACTTCTGCTACCGACGTCGTGGAGCTCAATATCAAGGGCCCAGGCGGGCATACCTCCCGGCCGCACCTGTCGGCCGACGTTGTGTATGCCCTAGGAAAGGTCATTACCGAACTGCCCGCGCTGCTCTCGCGCCGCGTTGACCCGCGCACCGGCACCGTTTTGGTCTTTGGCCAGGTCAATTCCGGCTATGCGCCCAATGCCATTCCGGAGACTGGCAGCTTGACCGGCACCATGCGCACGGCCGATATTGGCATCTGGCGCGATATGCAAAGTCTCTTTACCGAGCTGGTGGAGCAGATTCTGGCGCCGGTAGGCGTAGAGCACGAGCTGACCTATAACCGCGGCGTTCCGCCGGTGCTTAACGACGACGTCGCCACCGCCCTGCTTGCCTCCGCCGCCCAATCCATCGACCCGCAGGCCGTGGTTCAGGCCCCGCAGTCCTCCGGCGGCGAAGACTTTTCCTGGTACCTGGAAAAGGTCCCCGGTTCCATGGCGCGGTTGGGCTGCTGGTCCGGCGAAGGCGAGCAGCATGACCTGCACATGGGTGATCTCATCGTGGACGAGCGGGCCATCGGCGTGGGCATCAAACTCTTCGGCGCCGTGGTTGAGCAGTTCATAGGGGAGAACGCGGAGACAGACTAACGCATCTAAAGGTTCTACACGTTAAACTCGTAATCGACTTTTAAAGTGGAGCCGATAAAGGAGCAAGTGCGTGTTGAACCAGACCAAGCGAATCGTCATCATCGGCGGCGGCCCGGCCGGCTATGAGGCCGCGTTGGCAGGCGCCAAATATGGTGCAGAAATCACCATTATTGAAGACCAAGGCATGGGCGGTAACAGCGTTATCTTGGACTGCGTTCCTTCCAAGTCTTTCATCGCCGGCGCCAATATTAAGACCGACCTGCGCCGTGCCGAGGACATGGAACTTAACCAGGGCATTGGCCAGGCCGACCTATCCCTGACCGCGCTCAATAAGCGCGTGCAGGACCTGGCAAGCAAGCAGTCTTCCGATATTCGCGCCACCGTGGAATCCTTGGGCGCCCGCGTTATCGATGGCCGCGGCTACTTCCCAGAGGATCAGGAAGCCGATGCCTTCGGCGGCCATAAGGTCACTGCCGTATTCAACGAGGACGGCCACGAAGAAACCATTAACGCAGACCTCGTCTTGGTAGCTACCGGCGCCACCCCTCGCATTCTCCCTGGCGCTCAGCCGGATGGTGAGCGCATCCTTACCTGGCAGCAGGTTTATAACCTCACCGAGCTGCCGGAGCACCTCATCGTCGTCGGTTCTGGTGTGACCGGTGCGGAGTTCGTCTCTGCCTTTGCGGAGCTAGGCGTTAAGGTCACCATGGTTGCCTCCCGTGACCGCATTTTGCCGCATGACGACGCCGACGCGGCCGACGTCCTCGAGACCGTGCTTAGCGAGCGCGGCGTTGAGCTGGAAAAGAACTGCCGCGTGGAAACCGTCAACCGCACTGAGGACGGCAACGTGCTGGTGACCACTCAGGACGGCCGCGAGATTACCGGTTCCCATGTCATTATGTCTATCGGCTCCATCCCGAATACTCAGGACTTGAAGCTGGAGAACGTGGGCGTAGAAACCGCCAAGTCTGGCCATATTCAGGTTGACCGCGTCTCCCGCACCAATATTGCCGGCATCTACGCCGCGGGCGACTGCTCTGACCTCTTCCCGCTGGCTTCCGTCGCCGCAATGCAGGGCCGCGTAGCCATGTATCACGCACTTGGCGAGGGCGTGTCCCCGCTGCGCTTGAAGACCGTGGCCAACGCCGTCTTCACCCGTCCGGAAATCGCCGCCGTCGGTTTCACCCAGGCAGAGATTGAGGCCGGCGAAGTCGCCGCCCGCACCATCACCATGCCGCTTAATACCAACCCGCGCGCCAAGATGCGTTCCCTGCAGCACGGCTTTGTCAAGCTCTTCTGCCGCGCTACCTCGGGCCGCGTTATCGGCGGCGTCATCGTCGCGCCGACCGCCTCCGAGCTCATCCTGCCCATCGCCATGGCCGTAACCAACCAGCTCACCGTGAACCAGCTGGCCGATTCCTTCGCCGTATACCCGTCCCTGTCGGGCACCATCACCGAGGCTGCGCGACGCCTCGTTGCCCACGACGATCTGGAGTAAACGAAACCAATTCCTCTCTTCGCGCCCGCACTCGATAATCAGTCGAGATCGGGCGCTTTTTCATGCGCCGCTAAAAGGTGGAGTAAGAATGCTCGGCGGTGCGATTGAGTGAAACCTGGATGGGGCGATCTGCTTGAGGAAGAGCACGCTGGGGACAATGCTCGCGCGGGCAAGCGGTACAACCAGGGCCGATAGGGGTGGCAGCGGATGCGTCTAGATTAAGCGCATCGGCGTAGACAATGCGTTCGGCCTCAGAGATATCGCAGCCTAAGCCCACGGCGAATTCTTTGCGAGGGGTTCCCCAAGATTTTGCGGTTCCTTGCACAAAGCGACCTATCCACAAGTAGGCGTGGCCGTCCGGCATGGCGGCTACCTGGCGGGTGATGCGATTGGGCGTCTCAAACGCGCGATGGACTACCCATAAAGGGCATGACCCGCCCGAGCGGGCGAAGTGGAAGGCGGTGGAGGATTGGCGCTTGGAGATATTCCCAGCGCGGTCGGTGCGGATGAAGGAAAAGGGCACGCCGGTAAGGCCTGGGCGCTGGAGGGTGGCCAGGCGTTGTGCGGTGGTTTCGAAACCGGTGCCAAAGTAGTTGCACAAAAGGTCGATATCGTAGCGGGTCTCCTCAGCCATCGACAGGAACGGTTGGTAGGGCATGGTGACAGCGGCCGCGAAGTACTGTGCAAGCCCTAAGGTAGCTAGTTCTTGCGCCTCGCCGGCAGGAAGCTCGGAGACGAGGTTATCGCAGACATCGCGGTAGGCGAGCAGGCAGTATTGGAGCGCCATTTCAAAGACCAATTGGGCTTCAGAAAGGCCGTCACGAAGCGCAAGCTCCCGGGTGTCCGGATCGAAGTCGCGGCGAGGTCCCGGCCGGGAAAAGCGGACAGTAACGCCGAGATCCTCGTGCATGCGGGACGCTAAACGGCCGCGGCGTAGCACCCGGTCACCGAGTTGGCCGGCGAGCTCTTCAGCTAGGATATCGAGCTCGTGGATGTAGTTATGGGCGTCGTAGAAAAATTCACGGACGAGCTCAAAGGGGGAGCGCTCCCGCGCTGGAGCGCGGGTGGCGACGTCGACGAAGCGGGGCATGAGCTCCGGAAAGCGCGAGGCTAGGTCGGCCAAGGAGTCTTCGGCAGCGTCGGGAAAGATGCGGCGTAGGTCGGTGATGGTGCGCGTATCGCGGTCGTCGGCGAAATATCCGGGATCCACGTCGAAGCGCTGGGTCAGCTGCATGAGCACGGTGACGGTAAGCGGGCGTTGATCGTTTTCGAGCTGGTTGAGGTAGCTGGTTGATAGTCCCAACTGTTTGGCCATCGCTACCTGTGTTAGCCCCCGCTGCTTGCGCAGTGCATGGATTCGTGCCCCCGCATAATGCTTGGTCATCGCTAGTTCGGTCACCTTTCGCCGCAGTGAACAGTGGAAACCACAAGGTTTGCAGATTCCACTGAATCGTTCCGCTAGATTACACACACCCTACTTATAGCGCAGAGCACATTCAAGCATTTAGTGTGATGTGAAACGCACCGCAGAGTGAAGGAGGACCCATCTAGTGAAGAAGCACGAGGTACGCACCCATAAATCCGCCGAGGAATTTCCCTATGAGGAACACTTGGCATACAAGGTGGCAGAAGTAGCCGCGGACCCCGTAGAGGTCCCAGCTGAGACCACCGACATGATTATTAACCGCATTATCGACAACGCAGCTGTGGCTATGGCCTCCGTGGCGCGGGGGTCTGTAACCTCCGCCCGCACCATGGCCCAGGCACACCCGGTAAGCGAGGGAGGTTCCACTGTATTTGGTGTGGATGGAGCCTACTCGGCCGAATGGGCCGCCCTGGCCAACGGCACAGCGGTCCGTGAGCTGGACTATCACGACACCTTCCTCGCCGCTGAATACTCGCACCCAGGGGACAATATTCCGCCGCTTCTTGCTACCGCGCAGCACAAGGGCCTTAGCGGCCGTGATCTTATCCGCGGCATCGCTACCGGCTATGAAATCCAGGTCAACCTCGTTAAGGGAATTTGCCTGCACGAGCACAAGATTGACCATGTAGCGCACCTCGGGCCCTCCGTGGCCGCCGGCATCGGTACCATGCTCGGTTTGGATAGGGACACGATCTACCAGGCGGTGGGGCAGGCGTTGCACACCACGACCGCCACCCGCCAATCCCGCAAGGGATTGATTTCTTCCTGGAAGGCCTATGCCCCAGCCTTCGCGGGAAAAATGGCCATTGAGGCCGTCGACCGAGCGATGCATGGCGAAGGCGCACCGGCGCCCATCTGGGAAGGCGAGGATGGATTCATCGCGTGGATGCTGCACTCGCCGGAGCGCACCTACTCCGTCCCGCTGCCGGAGGACGGCGAGCCAAAACGAGCCATCTTGGATACCTACACCAAAGAACACTCGGCCGAATACCAGGCCCAAGCTCCCATCGATATGGCCTTTGCATTGAAGAAAACCCTGGCAGAAAAGGGCCTGAGGACAGCGGATATCGAATCCATCGTTCTGCAGACCTCGCACCACACGCACTATGTCATCGGTACCGGTGCCAATGATCCGCAAAAGATGGATCCCTCTGCCTCCCGGGAGACGCTGGATCACTCCATCATGTACATCTTTGCCGTCGCCCTCGAGGACGGCGAGTGGGACCACGAGGCTTCTTACGCTCCCGAGCGTGCCACCCGCCCAGAGACCATCGAACTTTGGCACAAGATTTCCACCGTCGAGGACCCCGAGTGGACCCGCCGTTATCACTCCAACGACCTTTCTGAAAAGGCCTTTGGCGGCAAAGCTGTGATCACTTTCAAAGACGGCACGGTGGTAGAAGATGAGCGCGCCGTTGCTGACGCCCACCCGCTTGGCGCCCGACCCTTTGGGCGCGAGCAATACATAGAGAAGTTCAGAAAACTCGCAAACGGCATCGTGGACGAAGCCGAACAAGAGCGCTTCCTCAACGCGGTCCAAAACTTGGAAAATCTCACTGACCTTACCGAGTTAAACGTGCGGGTGACCGATGCTCACCTCGCCGCCGCACCCCAGAAACCGGAAGGACTCTTCTAATGGCTGGACTATTTGGCTCTTTGAAAACTCCTGCGGAAAAGCGTCAGCAATTCCGCGCCGACCTCGAATCCGGCACCATTACCCGATTGCCGGGCGCGTTCAATCCCCTGACCGCGCGGCTAATTCAGGATATCGGTGGTTTCGGCGGCGTCTATGTCTCCGGCGCGGTGCTGGCCAATGATTTAGGCCTTCCCGATATTGGCCTGACTACTTTGACTGAGGTGGCACAGCGCTCGGGCCAGATTGCCCGCGCGACGGACCTGCCCTTGCTTGTCGACGCCGACACTGGCTTCGGTGAACCCATGTCCGCCGCCCGCACCATAGCCGCGCTCGAAGACTCAGGCCTGGCCGGATGCCACCTTGAAGACCAGGTCAACCCGAAGCGCTGCGGCCACCTCGACGGCAAAGAAGTGGTGGACACAGATATTATGCTCCGCCGTATTAGCGCCGCGGTCAACGAGCGGCGCGACCCTAACTTCATTGTTTGTGCCCGCACCGATGCCGCAGGAGTCAATGGCATTGATGACGCCATCGACCGTGCAAAGGCTTACGCCGATGCCGGCGCGGACCTTATCTTCACTGAAGCGTTGTACCAGCCAGCAGACTTTGAAAAATTCCGGGCCGCTGTCGACACCCCGTTGCTGGCAAATATGACCGAATTCGGTAAAACCGAGTTGCTTTCAGCGCAACAGCTAGAAGACCTCGGCTATAACGCAGTCATCTGGCCTGTCTCCACCTTCCGCGTGGCTATGGGCGCTACCGAAGATTTCCTGCGGGATATGCATGAAACCGGCTTGCAAACCGACTGGCTCGAGCGCATGCAACACCGTTCCCGCCTTTATGAGCTGGTGCGTTACGAGGAATACAACGACTTCGACCAATCCGTATTCACCTATTCCAAAGACACCTACCGACCCACCTTCGAAAGCTAAGGAGAATTTACACCATGTCCGATAAGAACCAGACCCCCGAAATCCGCAAGGGCCTGTATGGCGTCGTCGTCGATGAGACTGCCGTGTCCAAGGTCGTCCCTGAGACCAACTCGCTGACTTACCGCGGCTATCCCGTCCAAGAGCTCGCCCGCTATTGCTCCTTCGAGGAAGTGGCCTATCTGCTGTGGAACGGCAAGCTGCCGGGGCAGGAATCCCTCATCCGCTTCTCTGCCCGCGAGAAAGCCCTGCGCCATTTGGAGCGCCATGTCATTGACCTCATCATGTCCATGCCGCTGTCGTGCCACCCAATGGACGTCCTGCGTACCGCCATTTCCTATATCGGTTCCCAAGACCCAGAGGAATACACCAAAGACTCTGAACATATCCGTCGTACCGCGCTTGAGCTGATGGCCAAGATCCCCACCATCATTGCCCTCGATATCCGACGCCGTCGCGGTGAAGGCTACATCCAACCTTCTCGCAAGAAGGGCTTTGCGGAGAACTTCCTGTGGATGGTCTACGGTGATGAGGAAGGCTCCCCAGCTACCAACCGCGCCGATATCGAGGCCTTTGATAAGTCCCTCATTCTCTACGCCGAGCACTCATTTAACGCCTCCACCTTCGCTGCCCGCGTGGTGACCTCCACTATGTCCGATACGTATTCCGCTATCGTCGCGGCTATCGGCGCTCTCAAGGGGCCATTGCATGGCGGTGCCAACGAGGCAGTTATGAAGAACTTCCTGAAGGTTGGCGATCCTGCCAAGGCCGAAGAATGGACCAAGAAGAAGCTGGCCAACAAGGAACTGGTCATGGGCTTTGGCCACCGCGTTTACAAAAACGGCGATTCCCGAGTTCCCACCATGGAGGCCGCCTTTAAGGAGCTGGCCGAACAACACGACCAGACCCAATGGATTGAAATGTACGACATAATGGCCAAGACGATGGAGGATAATACCTCCATCAAGATCAAGCCTAACCTCGATTTTCCCGCTGGCCCTGCCTATCACATCTTGGGTTTCGACATTGAATTCTTCACGCCAATCTTTGTCATGGCCCGCATTACCGGTTGGACCGCGCACATTGTGGAGCAGAACGAGAATAACTCGCTTATTCGTCCGCTATCCGCATATAACGGCGAGGAACAGCGTTCGGTCCCGCCAAAGTCCTTCTAAAACGTGTCAACTCCCCCACATTCCGGCACCGTCACGTTGGCCGGAGTGGGGGAGCTGACATATTTGTCGTGGCTTTTCTAAGGTCGGGTTATGGCTGGATACGTCGTGCGAGTAGGTAAGTGACTATGGAGCAGACAATAATGCTGAGTCCTGCAAAAAAGAACAATCCCGGCCACGGGGCATCAATTTCTGGGGCGCCGACGTATTGGAAAATTAGTGTGAGTGCGAAGTCTACTAGAACAATGCCCGCGATGATTCCAGCAATTATGAGCAGGCGTGAAGCCCAAGAATGAGAAGAAGCAGAGCTGAATATGAGGCCTATGAGCGTACCGATATAACCGGTCATGAGGTGACCGCAAGTGAAGCTGCCGAAGGTCGCGATGCGAGCGAAAATGGGAGCGGCATCAATATTTCCAGGGGCAATGACCCACGAAGAATACATAGCTACGCCGGCGCGTAGGGCAGCATAGTAAGTCAGCCAAGCAATAGCTCCGAAAACCAGCGCAGCTACCCAAAGCGTTGCGTGCATACTGGTTAGCCACTTTGTTGAGGGAAGCCCTAAGCCACGAAGCGGGCGGTACTCAGTAGCGGCAAAGGCGCAATAAATTCCCCAAATGAATACGGCGAAGAAACTCCAACCCGCAGGGTTGATGATCGTCTCGGGATCAGACGGTAGAAAATACGGAACGGTCCAGAGCAATACGATGATAATGCTCACGGAGATTAGCGATTTCTTGGCATTGAGGTTGAAGGTCTTCAGTAGCTTCATGACTAGAACTCCTCTTGTGGGGTGCGGGCGGATTCATGGGCGCGGGAGACAAGGAAATCGATGAGCTGGCCGTCGTCAAGGTAGGAGACGGTGATTTGGGCGGCGGCTGCGGTATCGGCCGGGAACGGGGCCGGGCACCACGCGTGCACCTTGGAGGTGGAGCCAAGGGAGGAGTGGTGGAGAGGGAGGGCGTCGGCAAGCGCGAGTGCTTGCTCCACGTCCTTGGTGCTGCCGCTAATGACGGGGTAGTGCGGCCGTTGGGATTCCAGGTCGGTGGGTTTATTGACCGTGCCGTCGTGCACGGTAATGACCTGGTCAACCAGGCCGACGAGGTCTTCGGCGCGGTGAGAAGAAAGCACCAGCAGCCAGTCCGGGGTACCGGAGGCGTGGGCGATAATGAGCTCGCGCAGGCGCGTGCGAGTCGGTGCATCCAAGCCATTGAAGGGCTCATCGAGGAGGGTAACCGGCGTGCGCGCTGCCAGGGCAGTGGCACAGGCAACCAGGTGGCGCTGGCCGGTGCTTAAAGAGCGGTTCTTGCTGCGCTTGTCGACGCCCACCTTATCCAACAGCTCCTCCGCATACCCCACGTCGAAACCCTCGCGCACATGCTGTGCGGCGCGCAGGTGCTGGGCCACGGTGGAACCGGAGAGCGAAATATCGGCGCCGGTGCGTGCAATCGCCACCTGTGGGGTATCGATGCTGCCCTTGGTAGGGAGGAATCCCGCTATCGCGCGCAGGAGCGTGGTCTTGCCCGCGCCATTGGGACCGATTAGCCCATACATGCCGGCGGTGAGCTCCAGGTGTGGCACGTGCAGGCGGCGCTTGCAGCTGACATTGTGCATTTTAAGGTGCGTCATGATGGTCTCCTTCGGCTTCGATGAGGTCGGCGATATCGCTGGCGCTTAAGCCCAGCGCGGCTCCTTCCTTGAGGAGAGGCACGATGAAGTCTTCCCTGAGCGCCTCTTGGCGTTGGTGGCGTACCTTGTCGCGCGCGCCTTCACGCACAAACATGCCCAGGCCGCGTCGCTTTTCCAGCAGACCTTCCTCGAAGAGGACGGTTAGTGCCTTTGCGGAGGTAGTGGGGTTGACGGAATGGAAAGCTGAAAGCTCATTGGTACTAGGGGCGCGTTCTCCCTCGGGGAGTTCGCCGGAAATAATCATGTCTCTGATTCCTCCTGCCAGCTGTTGATAAATAGGCCGAGTATCGCTCATGGTGCGGCCTCTCGTGTATGTGGCATGTGATTCCTTCCCTGGTGTATGGGTTTACCACCTATGTGGGTAACCATATAGCGAAAGGGGCCCGCGATCAACATGATTTGTGACCGCGGGCCGAGTGGAGTGGTGTTTAGGGCTAGTGAAGGCGTCTTTGTTGAATGAATGCTCCGATTAGGGTGCCCGCTAGGACTGAAGTGATGGTGAAGCCTATTGCGTTCCAATCGACTGCGAACAGAAAGCCATCACCGAGCAAGAAGCTATATGCTGCTAACGGGGCGAGACCGCTGAAGACTCCGATGATTAGGGAACTCAGGCAGATAATCGCTATGGCCCACGAAAACGATTTGAAGCTCCAATCACGGCGAAGACCCAAGTGGAAAAAGGTGGTGTGCAGTGTGTTCATACTGGTATTTAGGCCGCGCGCAATCGCAAAAGATATGGCGATTGCAGAAAGCAGAGCTGCTGTAAGGCTGATATAGAACGATAAGGGGGTCTCGGTTTCGTAGCCTTTGGAAAGCTGGATATCCTCAGGTGGTATACCAAGATGGTTAGCGATTTCTGGCACTCGTTCTGCCTTTTGGGCGGATAAGCCGTCGAATATCCATTGGGTTGAAATGCTAGGAATTTCAAGACTTTGTGCGGTGCTGTTTAGCACCACACCGCCGACTTGTTTCTCCCAATAGTTTCCAAAAGAACCCTCTTGGGCCTCGAGCGTGTGCGACTTTTCGTTTGAATCGGTGATCTGTGTGTGAGAGGCATCCATAAGTTTCTTGTCGCGGACAAGAACACCACCGCTTTCCAGGGTTTGCCTTTCGTCGGAAGTAAGCTTTTCGTCCGTGAGCTTCTCCCAACTCTTGGCATCCTGGACGGAAAGAATGCCAAAAGTTCCCGATACATCAGGAGTCATCGGCAATCCTGCGGAAAGCTGCTGTGCAGAAATGGGTTCGGGCAAGTCACCTTGGGATACTAATGAATTCTGTGCAGATTCTCTCGCAGAATCCATTTCATCTGGCAGGGTCAAGATTGCTTGGTCGGGTGCGACAATTGGTGCGTAGGATTCAGCTTCTGAGGCAGTCATACTAGCGGCCAGGTTGCTGCTGAAGATTGCTATCCCTGCTGTACTGGACAATAGGGCTACTCCAATTAGCGGGAGAAAACGGTGCGAACTTAGAAAGCGACGGGCCAGGTGACTCGGTGACGTTGGGGAATCGCTTTTAATAGAAATAGTTACAGCGAGCGTCAACGCTATCGCGAGCGCTAACGTAGGGATTGGAGCAAGAGTTGTGAAAATTTCCGGGCCGACTACCCCAGCGAACAATACGGTTGCTAGTGCTATGGCGCACAGTGCCGGGATAGCCCCGGCTGAAACCCGCTTCCATTTAGCAGAAAGTTGATGTTCCGCAGTTTGGGCTTTTTGGAACCGGATTGGTAATGCAGTTGTCAGTGCGCTGAAGATCGGGGGAAGTAAGGCGGACGCTAAAAGCAACCCGCACCATTTCCAGGGGAGGACGAAATCCCGCCCAGGCACGGACCCCAACTCTGCTAGATGGGTTCTAAAGAGGTGAGGGAAAAGCGTACCGGTGACAATAGCGCACACTGAAATTGAAAGGACTAGAAAAAGGATCTGTACGTGGAAGATAGCCCACAACTTCTTCCTGGATATTCCGAGTTGATGTAGAGCGTTGGCCGGGGCTTCGAGCGCGCGCCTTTGCATGGCAGTTAGGAAGGCTGAGAAAAATAGAGGTAAGAGAAACGCAAAAATTCCGAAGAAAAACGAGTATTCATCAAGAAGGCTTTTGGGAGGCTGATTCTCCAGCGATTGCCTTGAGAGGTAGGACAGTTTCACTGCTTCTCTGGCGCTGAACTCGGCATTGTCTACGTGAGCAATGCGATCCATTGTCTTTTCTAGTTCTTCTTGGTCCGAAGACTGGTTATCTAAAAGCATTGGGCGCGCCCCAGCACTAGATGGGGATGAAGGAGTGGTGCTGAGATCCCATGTGCCAGGCGCTGCGTACACGGCGGTTGCGGTCGGTACATATTTACTGGTAACGGTGCCGACCACGTTAATCTCCAGGTTGCTACTAAAGGCACTGACCCCTGATTCCTCGGAAAGACCGCTAGCTGTGGTTGCGATAATTTCCCCCGGAGAGGTTGGCCACCGACCTGATTCCAAAATTAAACCGTAGCTGGGCCCTTGGCTTTCCCAATCACCCTCCGAATATGTCATTCGGTGATCGGGGTCAGTATCCACGTAGAAGTCTTGCGATACAAGTTCACGGGAGAACCGCTTGGGATCTGACGGTGCGGATAGGCAATCGTCGATATCGTCGCCTAAGGAAAGTGAACAGGGCGCGTCTGCTCGCTGGTGGTTATCGCCTAGGTTCGATGCGACGTGTTGTTCGGCGGACATTGTCATAAGCATCGCACTCGTGGCTGTAGCGGCAAGGAGGAGAATGCTGAGAGCAGCTAGTGCGTACATGAGACGCACTTTGGGCTGTCCTTTAATGATTTTGGATAGAAGTTGGCTAACCAAGTGATTCCTCCGCCTCCTCTGCATTGTGTAGAAGGCCGTCGATCAAGGTGAAAGATCGGGTGCAATAGTCCAGAACGATCGGGTCATGGGAAGCAGTGATGATGGTTGTTCCCTGACTGGCGAGTTTTCTAAACAGTGCAAACACGCTTCGCGAGTTTTGTTGATCCAAAGCGGCAGAAGGCTCGTCTGCTAGTAGGATCGACCGGTTTCCGCTCAACGCACGGGCAATACCGACCCGCTGGCATTGGCCGCGGGACAATTCGTCGGGATATCGGGTCTCTAGTCCCTCGAGACCTACTTGTTCTAAGAGGGATTCAGCCGCCGTTCGAGAATCTACAGGCTTGTATCCTGCTGCTGATAGGACGAGTTGCACGTTTTCGGCGGCGGTCAGCTCGGGAATGATGAGATCGGATTGGTGGACAATGCCAATAATCTCCCTGCGCAGACGAAGCAATTCCTTTTCAGAAGCGGTATCTACTTTGACCCCGCTAACCGTGACTGAGCCCGAGTCTATGGAGATTAAGCCGGAAAGCATGTCCAAAAAAGTGGTTTTCCCTGAACCGCTTTTGCCGGAGATTGCAATGAAGTCTCCCTGTGCGGCTTTTAATGAAACTCCCTTGAGTGCGTGAGTCGCCTTAGGGCCAACGCCGAGTGTTTTATGAACTTGGTGAATGTGAATTTGGGTCATTTAGTTCTGAAATATTGAAGCTGGGAAGAAAGATGATTGTCATCCTTCTTCCCAGCTAACGGATGTCTACTTAGCAGCCCCGATTAGTGCGCCACGAGGTAAGGGTGTCGTTGCTCCACCAGCCCACATAATTGTTATTGGAAAATGGAGTCATGGTGTGACACTTGCCGCCACCATTGGCGTGCTGGTACCAAGCAGCATGGCCTCCAGTGTTATTGATCCACGATGACATCTTGTCATTGGCGTTGCGCGAAACGTTCATGATTCCGATTCCAGGGCCCCGGGAACCTAGGAATCCGCTGAAGTTAGCTTCGTTGAAAATGCACACAAGGCCTCCACTGCATTCACCTGCGGAGGCACTGGCTGCTGGTACAGCGATTCCGCTCAGTGCTGCGATAGCTACGCTGGCTGTAGCGAGTTTTTTATTCTCATTTTCTCTCCTTGTTAGAGATTGGCGGGACGTGCGCTGGGTGCGCAAAACGAAAGTAACACCTTGCATATAAATATGCATTAATTAAAGAAAAATTAGTATGAAGTGAAAATGAACACTTAGTGAATCCAAGGGTGTCCCCGCTGTATATTTTGCTGAGGCGAAAATTTGCAAGATTTACAGACCGGCTAACCCTGTTATTACTGGTCGGACTGCAGAAACCACCCATTCAACGGTTTAAGCGCTGGATAGTGTGGCAAACTCCGCTTGAAAATGGGCAGACAAGGAAGGTTTCGATCTCTAAACTGAGATACGGATCACCCAAGAGGAGGTGCTGTATCGCAGTACCTTCCGAGTTGAAAGGAACACAGAAGTGGCTAATCCCGCGCTTCCATCGTTCAAAAAGATTCTGGTAGCCAACCGTGGCGAAATCGCCGTGCGTGCATTCCGTGCTGCCTTCGAGACCGGGGCAAAGACCGTCGCGGTCTATCCTCGCGAAGACCGAAACTCCTTCCACCGCGCCTTCGCGGATGAGGCCGTCCGCATCGGCGCCGAGGGGCAGCCGGTCAAGGCATACTTGGACATTGATGAGATTATCCGCGCCGCCAAGAAGGCCGAAGCGGATGCCATTTACCCCGGCTACGGATTCCTTTCGGAGCGCGCAGATTTAGCCCGTGCGTGTGAGGACAATGGCATTAAGTTCATTGGCCCAACCCCAGCGACCTTGGATCTCACCGGCGATAAGGCGGCTGCGGTTAGTGCGGCGAAGGAAGCTGGGTTGCCGACGTTGCAGGACTCGGAGCCATCGACGGACGTCGATAAGCTGGTCGAATATTCCAAGGACTTTAACTTCCCCGTCTTCGTTAAGGCTGTCGCCGGTGGCGGCGGGCGCGGCATGCGCTTCGTGGAATCCGAGGATCAGCTGCGCGAAAAGGCGGCCGAGGCTTCGCGCGAGGCGGAGGCGGCGTTCGGTGACGGCAGCGTGTACCTAGAGACTGCGGTGATTAAGCCGCAGCACATCGAGGTGCAGATTCTGGCCGATAGCCAGGGCAATGTGGTGCACCTCTTCGAGCGTGATTGCTCGGTGCAGCGCCGCCACCAGAAGGTGGTAGAGATTGCGCCGGCACCGTCGCTGGATTCCGAGCTGCGTGACCGCATCTGCCAGGATGCGGTGAAGTTCTGTGAGCACATCAATTACGAGGGCGCGGGCACCGTGGAATTCCTCGTCGATGAGCGCGGCAACCACGTCTTCATCGAGATGAACCCGCGTGTGCAGGTGGAGCACACCGTGACCGAGGAAATCACCGGCGTAGACATCGTCAAGGCCCAGATGAATATCGCGGCCGGTGCTTCGCTGGAAGATATTCACCTCGCTCAGGACAAGATTTCCATCACCGGTTCGGCCCTGCAGTGCCGCATCACCACCGAGGACCCGAATAACGGCTTCCGTCCGGATACCGGCACGCTGACCGCGTATCGTTCGCCGGGCGGCGCCGGCGTGCGCCTGGACGGTGCAACTTCCGTGGGTGCAGAGGTTTCGCCCAACTTCGACTCCCTGCTGGTGAAGATGACCTGCCGCGGAGCCACTTTCGAACAGGCTGTGCAGCGCGCCCAGCGTGCGCTCAACGAGTTCACCGTTTCCGGCGTGGCCACCAATATCGGCTTCCTGCGCGCCCTGCTGCGCGAGCCGGACTTTACTCAGACGCGCGTGGACACCGGATTCATCAACGCACACCCGCACCTGCTCAAGGCTCCGCCGGCAGTCGACGAATCTGGTCGCATCCTCGAATACATCGCGGAGACCACCGTTAATAAGCCCAACGGTAAGCGTCCGACGGCTCTGCGCCCCTTTGATAAGCTCCCTGAGCTGGACCTTTCCGAGCCGCTCCCGCGCGGTTCCCGCGATGACCTGCTCGAGTTTGGCCCGCAAAAGTGGGCGGAGAAGATCCGCCAGCAGAATGCGCTGATGGTTACGGATACCACCTTCCGCGACGCCCACCAGTCCCTGCTGGCTACCCGCGTGCGTAGTACCGCCCTGGTTTCTGCGGCCGAGGCCGTAGCCCGCATGACCCCGAACCTGTTCTCGGTCGAGGCATGGGGTGGTGCGACTTATGACGTCGCCATGCGCTTCCTCCACGAGGACCCTTGGGTCCGCTTGGATATGCTGCGCGAGGCCATGCCAAACCAGAACATCCAGATGCTCCTGCGCGGACGCAATACCGTGGGCTATACCCCGTACCCAGACTCGGTCTGCCGCGGCTTTGTCCAGGAAGCAGCCAAGTCCGGCGTGGACGTCTTCCGTATTTTCGATGCACTTAACGACGTCTCCCAGATGCGCCCCGCCATCGATGCCGTCCTCGAGACCAATACCACCGTTGCTGAGGTGGCCATGGCGTACTCCGGTGACCTTTCCTCTCCGAGCGAGAACCTGTACACGCTGGATTACTACCTCAAGCTGGCCGAGCAGATTGTAGAGTCCGGAGCCCATATCCTTGCCATCAAGGATATGGCTGGTCTGCTCCGCCCTGAGGCCGCTTCCAAGCTGGTTATGGCGCTGCGCAAGGAATTCGACCTGCCGGTGCACGTGCACACGCACGATACCGCGGGCGGCCAGATGGCTACCTACTATGCGGCTGCTCTCTCCGGTGCCGACATTGTCGACGGCGCCTCCGCGCCGCTGGCCGGTACCACCTCGCAACCGTCGTTGTCCGCCCTCATCGCAGCGTTCTCCCAGTCCAAGCGCGATACCGGTATCGACCTGCAGGCCGTATCGGATCTCGAGCCCTACTGGGAGGCCGTGCGTCAGCTCTACGCCCCGTTTGAAAACGGTATCCCTGGCCCGACCGGTCGCGTGTACAAGCACGAGATTCCAGGCGGCCAGCTGTCCAACCTGCGTGCCCAAGCCGCTGCCCTTGGCTTGGCGGACCGATTCGAGGTCATCGAGGACACCTACGCAGCAGTCAATGAGATGCTGGGTCGCCCGACCAAGGTCACCCCATCCTCCAAGGTCGTGGGCGACCTCGCCCTTCACCTTGTCGGTGCAGGCGTAGACCCGAAGGACTTCGCTGCCAACCCGACCAAGTTCGATATTCCGGACTCGGTCAACCAGTTCCTCCGCGGCCAGCTCGGTACCCCTCCGGGCGGTTGGCCGGAGCTGCGCGATAAGGTGCTCGATGGCCGCGAGGAAACCGGCGCCCAGGTGAGCGAGGTCCCTGCGGAAGAACAGCCGCATCTGGAATCCGATAATTCAGATGAGCGCCGCGCCAGCCTGAACCGCCTCCTGTTCCCGAAGCAGTTCGAGGAATTCAACGAGTTCCGCCGCAAGTACGGCAACACTGAGGCGCTGACGGATACCACCTTCTTCTACGGTCTTACCGAAGGCGAAGAAAAGGTCGTCCACTATTTCCCAGAGGACTCCACCGATCGCGCTGACCTCAAGCAGGTCGTGGTGCGCCTCGACGCCGTGGGTGAGCCGGACGAAAAGGGCATGCGTAACGTGGTTCTCAACGTCAACGGTCAGATCCGCCCGATGAAGGTCCGCGACGAGAACGCCGAATCCACGGTCGCTACCGTCGAAAAGGCCGACCCTTCCAACGAGGGCCATGTCGCCGCACCATTCGCCGGCGTGGTCAACCCCACCGCCAAGCCTGGCGACGAGGTTAAGGCCGGCGATCAAATCGCCGTCATTGAGGCAATGAAGATGGAAGCCTCCATCTCCGCTACCAAGGATGGCGTGGTCGAGCGCGTGGCCATCGGCCAGGCCACCAAGGTGGAAGGCGGCGACCTCATCGCCGTCATCAACTAACTGACGCACGCCAGCGCCCCGCTTCCTAAACCTCTAGGAAGCGGGG